>NZ_LGRV01000003.1 GCF_001278945.1 Lysinibacillus contaminans
ACGGCGGTAACACGGGTTCGAATCCCGTAGGGGTCATACATAAAGCACGGAAAATGTTGAAAAACATCTTCTGTGCTTTTTTTATGCATGGAATTGTTTAAATGCCCAACAAATATTATAGAACCATAATTTAGAGCGCCAAATATCTTTTTATAAATGTGTGTTAACAAGGAATTAACATCTAATTCAAACTTTACACAATAATGTAAATTTCGTTTTTGAAATGAGTAGTTAATTGTTGGTATTGTTAGACAAGTGTAATTTGGTTTTGTAAGAAGTATTTGATGAAATTCATCTAAAAGATGTTTCGTCAAATGTTGAGGGAGGATAGATTTCTTAACTTTCTTTACCCTCGTGAGAGCATTCTTTCGAGGGAACTTCGTGCTTCTTCGACTATGGGTGAATCTACTTAAATACGATTATGTGGATGGCCTTGGTCAATGCTCTCGAGTGACCATAGTAGATGAGAGAGATCGATTCGATTCATCGTTAGATAAAAGCAACAATTTTCGTTAAAGGAAATGATATGTTTATCTGAATTTTGCTTGATGATGCGATTAACGAGATTCATTTCTGTACCGGTTTGAACGATTTGATGCATATCAATAATGTATTTCGTTGAACCTGCGTCATCGACGGCTGCATTAACTTGACGACTACATTTGGGATGTACAATGATGCGCATGTTCGACTTTGTTTGACGGATATTGTCTGTATGCTGTACGGTAAATCCTGCATGGATAGAACAATGTAATTTCCATAAAATCACCTGAATGTTTTCTAGTGACTGTTCCGTTTCAAGCGTATTCGTATGAGGATTCCAGACTGCTCTTTTTTCAAGTGGCACACCTACGTCGAACGCAGTATTTCTTCCTAAAGATTGGTCAGGTAAAAAGGCAATACGGTGTTTTTGTGTAAAAGCACATTCCAGCAGTTTTTTGCAATGGATGATGTGGCACAGGCACCGCCTTAACGTCCAAAAAGACTTTAATGGTGGCTGACGAATTTACGTATGTTAATGGGATGATAGTGTCGCCAGAAAGTTGTTGTAAAATCGGCCATATAGCTATCGAGCAGCCTGCACGCATATCTGGTAAGCAGATATGATGTTTTTCGGTTATTTCCTCCATAAAATGTACGCCGCAAAAAACAATGTAATTAGCTTCTTTATTAGTAGCGGATAATTGAGCGAGCTATAAGGAATCTCCTGTTGCGTCGGCAAATTGAATTACTTCATCTTTCTGATAGTTATGTTCAGGGATAAATAGTTTCTGCCTAATCTTTTTTTTATGGTTATAATTCGAGCTGCCATATCCGCTCTAGTTAATAATCTGTAATACTCTGGGAGTAATGAAGTTTGTTGTAATAAACTAGTGATTGATAAGGGAGTGAGTTCCGTTCGTTTACACAAGTGCACTAATATCAAAAGCTTTCACAGAACGGGTAATCGCACCGAGTGAAATCCACTGAATGCCAGAATCGACATATGCATGCAGGTTTCGAGTGTAATACTACCTGGAACTTCTGTTGCAATGTGCGCAGGGACAGTTGGAAGCCAAGCACGAATTTCTTCTGATGTACGATTGTCGAACATAATAATATCCGCGCCTGCTATAATGACTTCATCCAATTGTGCTTTTGTTTAAATCACAACTTCAATTTTGACGCTATGACTAATTTTAGCGCATTCTGTTTGAACAGCTTTTGTAATACTTCCAGCAAACGCGATATGATTATCCTTTAGCATAATAGCATCGTATAGCCCACTACGATGATTGTAAACACCAACTGTACGAACGGCATGTTTATCGAGCATATGTAAGCCTGGCATCGATTTACGTGTGTCACAAATTTTCGCATCTGTACCTGCTGTTTAATGGACAGCTAAGTTGTAATTTAAGGAGGAGGGTGTATTTAGTAAGGATCCATCCATATTTGGGTAGGCATAAAAGTCTATCTATACGATATTGCCGACAAATGTGTCTTACATGCAATTATTAAATCCAACTAGAGGTTAGGGGTAGTTACTTCGTTATTAATAGAATGTAATACATTGATTAATCTAGCATTAAAAATCTGGCAATGCACTTTATATTGTTGGAGACATTAATTTAATGTTTTCTTTTGAAATGACAATTGTTATAATGGTTGACAGAGCGAAAAAATCTCTAAAATGACAATAAATTCTTCGGAAAGTAAGGATTTCTTTTATTTTATAAAAAGGTATTGCGTAATGAAGAAAAACGTTATATACTAATTCTTGTCTTGAAGGACAGGTTAAAAAAATTCAAAACGAAATACATAGTCTAGTGATGATGGCAAAGAGGTCACACCCGTTCCCATACCGAACACGGAAGTTAAGCTCTTTAGCGCCGATGGTAGTTGGGGGCTTCCCCCTGCGAGAGTAGGACGTCGCTAGGCATAATACCCAGGAGGATTAGCTCAGCTGGGAGAGCATCTGCCTTACAAGCAGAGGGTCGGCGGTTCGAGCCCGTCATCCTCCACCATATGCCGGTGTAGCTCAGTTGGTAGAGCAACTGACTTGTAATCAGTAGGTCGTGGGTTCGACTCCTATCGCCGGCACCATTTTTAGAGCCATTAGCTCAGTTGGTAGAGCATCTGACTTTTAATCAGAGGGTCGAAGGTTCGAGTCCTTCATGGCTCACCATTTAAATTGCCAAGTAAATATGCGGGTGTGGCGGAATTGGCAGACGCACTAGACTTAGGATCTAGCGCCGCAAGGCGTGGGGGTTCGACTCCCTTCACCCGCACCATTTCTTTAATTTCATAATTGCCAGGATAAATAAATCTAAGCACATGCGGAAGTAGTTCAGTGGTAGAACACCACCTTGCCAAGGTGGGGGTCGCGAGTTCGAACCTCGTCTTCCGCTCCAAAATGTGCCGGGGTGGCGGAACTGGCAGACGCACAGGACTTAAAATCCTGCGGTGAGTGATCACCGTGCCGGTTCGATTCCGGCCCTCGGCACCATTTTATTTTATGCTTATTAGCGCCCGTAGCTCAATTGGATAGAGCGTCTGACTACGGATCAGAAGGTTGTGGGTTCGACTCCTGCCGGGCGCGCCATATATATTTCGGAATGTAGCTCAGCTTGGTAGAGCACTTGGTTTGGGACCAAGGGGTCGTAGGTTCGAATCCTGTCATTCCGACCATTTCTTAAAAACATACCCATTATGGGGCCTTAGCTCAGCTGGGAGAGCGCCTGCCTTGCACGCAGGAGGTCAGCGGTTCGATCCCGCTAGGCTCCACCATAAATTATAACCATATAAAGATCCTGGCGGCGTAGCTCAGCTGGCTAGAGCATTCGGTTCATACCCGAAAGGTCGTGGGTTCGACTCCCTCTGCCGCCATCTTAAAGGACCTTTAGCTCAGTTGGTTAGAGCAGACGGCTCATAACCGTCCGGTCGCAGGTTCGAGTCCTGCAAGGTCCACCATTTATATATTGTTACGGAGGTATACCCAAGTTCGGCTGAAGGGATCGGTCTTGAAAACCGACAGGCGGGTAACACCGCGCGGGGGTTCGAATCCCTCTACCTCCTCCATTTTCATTGTAAATAATTGGTGTCTTATAAACTCGAATAATATTGTCGCGGGGTGGAGCAGTGGTAGCTCGTCGGGCTCATAACCCGAAGGTCACAGGTTCAAATCCTGTCCCCGCAACCAAAATGGTCCCGTGGTGTAGCGGTTAACATGCCTGCCTGTCACGCAGGAGATCGCCGGTTCGATCCCGGTCGGGACCGCCATTTTTTAAAAAAAGATTAGTTAATTCTAATCGAATATGGGTCAGTAGCTCAGTTGGTAGAGCATTAGATTGAAGCTCTAAGTGTCGGCGGTTCGATTCCGTCCTGACCCACCATATTCGCGGGTGTAGTTTAGTGGTAAAACCTCAGCCTTCCAAGCTGATGATGAGAGTTCGATTCTCTTCACCCGCTCCATAGAGGGCCTATAGCTCAGCTGGTTAGAGCGCACGCCTGATAAGCGTGAGGTCGATGGTTCGAGTCCATTTAGGCCCATCATTATTCCGAAGTAGCTCAGTTGGTAGTAGCACCTGACTGTTAATCAGGTTGTCGCAGGTTCGAGTCCTGCCTTCGGAGCCATTTTTTTATTTGTGGGGAAGTACCCAAGCGGCTCAAGGGGCGCCCCTGCTAAGGGTGTAGATCGCGTAAGCGGTGCGAGGGTTCGAATCCCTCCTTCTCCGCCACAATAAAAATTCGGCCCCTTGGTCAAGCGGTTAAGACACCGCCCTTTCACGGCGGTAACACGGGTTCGAATCCCGTAGGGGTCATACTTAAAGCACAGAAGATGTTGAAAAACGTCATCTGTGCTTTTTTTTGTATTTGGAAATTATTTCAGATAAGATGTTGATAGAATAAAGATAGGGGGCATTGATATGAAAGACAAATTAAAGTGGGTTAAAAATAAACAACTCCGTGTGCAAGGAAACAAAGAACAAGTAGTGACTTTGCTAGAACATTTCACCGTAGAGCAGGTGGATCGTGTGGAGCGATTCCATCGTACATATGGGAAGTTTGAAGAGACTCCTTTGCGAAGATTGGATGCTTTAGCAGCTGATGTAGGCGTAGATCAGATTTGTGTGAAGGATGAGTCCTACCGATTTGGCTTAAATGCGTTCAAGGTGCTAGGTGGCGTTTATGCGTTAGGACAGTATTTAGCAAAGGTGTTAGGAAAAAATATTGATGAGCTGTCGTTTGAGGAATTGAAGTTGCCAGAAGTGAAGAAACGGTTAGGAGAATTGACGTTTATTTCAACGACGGATGGTAATCATGGACGTGGTGTGGCTTGGGCTGCGAGAGAGCTTGGCTTTAAGGCGCGTATTTATATGCCAGCTGGCAGTGCAGAGGAACGTCTAGACAATATAAAAAATGAAGGCGCTTATGCTGAAATTACACAAATGAATTATGATGATACGGTTCGTTATACCTCACAGCTTGCTGAGGAAAACGGTTGGATTATTGTGCAAGATACGATGTGGGAAGGCTATGAAGAAATCCCACTATGGATCATGCAAGGCTATACAACGTTAATGAAAGAAGTTGTACAACAACTTGAAGAAGCACCAACGCATGTATTTTTGCAGGCGGGGGTAGGTTCTTTTGCAAGTGCAATGGTGGCGTTTTTACAGCAGTATTACAAGCCGGATATAACGTTCGTATTGGTGGAGCCACATGTAGCAAATTGTTATTATGAAAGCTTTAAACGGGGGACAGAACAATCTGTGAATGTTGGTGGCGCGATGCAGACGATTATGGCGGGGCTTGCATGTGGGGAGCCGAGTCCGGTTGCATGGAATATATTGAAAGCCTATACGAAGGTGAGCGTTAGCTGTGCTGAGGACGTCGCTGCTACAGGAATGCGAGTACTGGGAAATCCACTAGAAATGGATCCTAGAATTATTGCAGGAGAGTCTGGTGCGGTGCCAGCAGGATGTTTTTATGCCATTATGACCGACAGTAACTATCAGGATTTAAAAGAGGTGCTGCAAATAAATACCACTTCGCGTGTATTATTAGTTAACACTGAAGGCGATACGGATGTTAACAATTATCGTGATATTATGTGGCATGGGAAATATCCAACTATTTAAAAACGAAAGTGAAGTAAGATTTATTTTAAAGTTTCAGATTGTTTGAAAATATCTGGTATTCTATAATAGAAAGTAAAGTTGGTAGAGTGAGGAGTTTTTTAGATGACAGCATTTCCTATTCAAGTTGAACGTACGAGAACATTAAAGGATAAGCCAGATATACATACATTAGGTTTTGGTCAAGTTTTCACAGATCACATGTTTGTGATGGACTATACAGAGGGGGAAGGTTGGCATTCCGCGCGTATTATGCCGTATCAACCAATTACACTTGATCCGTCTGCGATGGTTTTCCATTATGGCCAAACAGTTTTTGAGGGGATGAAAGCATATGTAACGGCTACAAATGAAGTTCTTTTATTTCGCCCGGAACGTAACTTTCAACGCTTAAATCATTCGAATGATCGTATGTGTATTCCAACGATTAATGAGGCGCATGCATTGGTTGCACTGAAGGAGCTTGTGCAGCTTGATCGTGAGTGGATTCCAACAGCGCCAGGTACATCTTTATACATTCGACCATTCATTATTGCAACAGAACCATATTTAGGCGTGGCTGCATCAAAGAATTATCAGTTCATTATTATTATGTCGCCAGTCGGTTCTTACTATAAAGAGGGGCTTAATCCTGTGAAAATTTTAGTTGAAAAGCAATATGTGCGTGCTGCTAAAGGTGGTACAGGCGAAGCAAAAACAGGCGGAAACTATGCAAGTAGTTTAAAAGCAGCTGAGCTTGCGTCCAAAGAAGGCTATGCACAAACACTGTGGCTAGACAGTATAGAAAATAAATATATTGAAGAAGTAGGAAGTATGAATATTTTCTTTAAAATTAATGGAACAGTCATTACACCAGCATTAAATGGCAGTATACTACCTGGTATTACACGGGACTCGATTCTCCATATGCTACATTCGCAAAATATCCCTGTTGAAGAACGTCGTATTTCTGTAGATGAGGTTGTGGAAGCATATGAAAATGGCACACTTGAAGAGGCATTTGGCACAGGAACAGCTGCTGTAATTTCGCCGATTGGTGAATTTAAATATGGGGAGCAACAAATACTTGTCAATAACAATGAAATTGGACTATTGACGCAATCATTGTACGACAAGTTAACAGGTATTCAAAATGGAACAATTGAAGACACATTTGATTGGACTGTAATTATTTAATAAAATGATTCTCCTTTGAAAGCAAAAAAATAGGTGTAGTGGCTTATGACGATGAATCGGACCGCATGCCTATAATACGTGATCTAAAAAAGCTATGTTTCTCACAATTTTTTATGAGAAACATAGCTTTTTTTATAAAATCAGGGAGAGGGATGTTTATTGAGATTATTGTGTTGAATATATAGGTTTCTGAGGGCAGTATTTTTTCTTGACTTTGACGTTGCGTAAAGGTTTACAGTATGGATAGTGGAGGTGAAAGCTATGGAATATACGATTCAAGAGCTGGCGAAATTATCTGGAGTTAGTACGAGAACTTTGCGCTATTATGATGAAATTGGCTTGTTGAAGCCAGCAAGAACGAATGAGGCAGGTTACCGATTTTATGAACAAGATGAGCTTGATATGTTACAGCAAATTTTATTTTACCGAGCGTTGGATATGAAGTTGGCGACGATTCAAAAAATCATTCAAGCTCCTGATTTTCAGCAAAAAGAGGCACTTGAATCGCATCGAGTTGCACTACTACAACGAAAACAACAACTCGACCAGTTATTACAAACAGTTGAACAAAGCATTCAATCACTAGAGGAGGATATACCAATGACGAACGAAGAAAAATTTAAGGGCTTTAAAGAAAAGCTTATCGGGGATAATGAAAAACAATACGGTGAGGAAATTCGTGAAAAATATGGGGATGAAACAGTTGATGCATCCAACGCGAAACTAAGAAATATGACAGAGAAACAGTATGAAGCAATGCAACAGCTCGAGCACCAGTTATTTGATCGCTTAAAAGAAGCGATGGAAATTGGCGATACATCAAGTGATATAGCAATGGAGGTAGCGGAATTACACAAGCGCTGGTTAAGCTTCAATTGGTCGAAATATTCGAAGGAAGCACATGCTGGCTTAGCGCAGATGTATGTAGCAGATGAGCGATTTACGGCCTACTATGATGAGCGTGTAACGCCGGGTGCAGCGCAGTTTTTACACGATGCTATTCTTGTCTATACACAAAATTAAACGAACTATCCCTTTGACTGGTGTTTAGAAAAGATATTTTAGGAAAAAATACAGAAAAGGCAAAGGGAGGCGTTTTTTTGAAAGAACAAACAATAGCCAAGTTAAAAAAACAATTAGAACAGGAATTAAAGGAAGTAGAGCAACAGATGGAAGCTTCTGAGATGCCTGAGACAACGGAATTATCAAATTATGATAATCATCCAGCCGATAATGCGAGTGACTTAACAGATCAATTAACGGAAATGGCAATAGATGAGCACCGTAGTGACAATGCTGAGGAAATTAAACGAGCCCTCCAAGCAATGGAGGACGGCACATATGGCGTTTGTTCGGTATGTGGAGAAGAGATTCCACTTGGACGACTAGAGGCAATGCCAAAAGCGTTGACGTGTGTAGAGCATGCGGAGCATCATGATGAGGGTTTAAGACCTGTGGAAGAGGAAGTGCTATCGGCTTCACCTAAATTTTCGGATGATTTTGAAGAGGTCGAGGCATTTGGCTCATCGGATACAGAGTCAGATCAAAATATGTAAGCTTTCTTTACCTCTGGCAGTATAATAGCTGTATGAGGTGAAGAAGTATGGACATTATTGATTTACATTGCGATGTGCTGATGAAATTAACTACGCTAGAAACTGCGAACTTTAAAGATGATGAGCGTTTACAGTCTAATAAAGGTCGCTTGCAATTAGGCCAAGTAAAAGCGCAAGTATTTGCTATTTTTATTGACCCGAAAATTCCTCAAAGCATGAAGTTTTTAGAGGTAATGCGTCAAATAGAAGCATTTCATATGCATGTACTGCAAACAGAAGGTATGGTTCATATTACCGACTGGTCACAGCTTGAGTGTTTAGCACCACATGAAATAGGTGCAATCTTAAGTTTAGAAGGTTGTGATGCAATTGGTGATGATATTACAAAATTGCAGGCAGTGTTAGATGCTGGGGTAAAGCTTGTTGGCTTAACATGGAATGGTGAAAACAGTGTGGCATACGGCGCTGAGCAAGATGCAAAGCTTGGTTTAAAGCCATTTGGTAAAGAGGTCGTGAACATTTTAAATGAGCGAGATATAATTATTGATGTGTCGCATTTAAATGAACAGGGATTTTGGGACGTCCTACCACTCGCAAAGCATATTATTGCGAGTCATAGTAATGCACGTGCATTATGTGATCATCCACGTAATTTAACGGATAAACAAGCAAGAGCACTAGTAGAACATGGTGGACATATCCATGTGGTGTATTATCCACATTTTATCGGAGATAATGCTTCAATGGAGGATTTAGTAGCACATGTTAAACATTTCGCTGATTTAGTAGGTGTAGAGCATCTAGGCTTAGGCTCTGACTTTGATGGTATTGATGTAACGGTAGATGGGTTAGCACATGCAGGTGAGGCGCAAAATTTATTAGAAGCCTTACGAGAACATTTTTCGATTGAAGAAGTACGAGGGATCGCTAATGCGAATTTTCGTCGCTATATCAATTACGCCTTAGCGTAATTGCCGCTGACGCTTCGCTTTCGCGCAGATAAACAATGCGTCCGGATTTTGAATTGTGCTTGCACAATTCACTCCTTTGCAAAATCTGTGACATCCGCCGGAGGCTTTATCTTCATTCAGTGTTTGTCGCTGACGCTTCGCTTTCGCGCAGAAAAAATTTGCTGAATGAAGATAAAAAAACGACAACCCGTTAAGGATGTTGCACACCTATTAATAAAAGAAATAATTAAATAATAAGCCAAGAGCAAGTAGGAAGCCGAAGAAAGTATTTGTTTGCGCTGTATATTTCATCGCAGGCATTACTTCTTTTGCTTCTTTTTTATCGCGGAAAATTTGGATAGCACGTAGTGGTTTCGGTATGCTTAAGAAAATAATGAGTGCCCATGCGGTAATGTCATCAACTGCTACGAGTGCGATAATCCATAAATAAGAGATGATAAAGAAGCCGGATAGCATAGTGATAGCACGGTCACGACCAACTAGAATTGCGAGTGTTTTCCGTCCACCTTCTGCATCTCCGACAATGTCACGTATATTATTTGAGAGCATAATTGCTCCAACTAAAATCATACTTGGTACAGAAAGTAATACAGCATCCAGTGTAACTGTTCTTGTTTGAATATAAAAGGCGATTAATACAATCCCCATCCCCATGACAGCCCCTGAAATAAGCTCCCCAAATGGTGTATACGCTATTGGATAAGGTCCTCCTGTATACAAAAAGCCAATAAGCATACAAACAAGTCCGACAGCTGCAAGCCACCAAGAAGTTGAGGCGCAAATATAAATACCGATTAGTGCAGCAATGGCATAAAAGCTAAGTGCAATAATCATAATTGTTTTTGGTTGAACACCATGACGGACAATTGTCCCGCCGATACCTACTGAATGTTCATTATCGAGTCCTAGTTTGTAATCATAGTATTCGTTGAACATATTTGTTGCCGCTTGAATGAGCATACTTGCAATAAGCATGGCAAAAAACAGGACAAAATTAATAGTTTCTTTGTCAATTGCTAGTGCAATTGCTGTTCCCAAAAATACCGGAACGAATGAAGCGGTTAAAGTATGTGGACGTGTTAGATGCCACCAAACTTTAAAACCCCTATCAGCTTCAATGACTTTGGTCATAAGGTGATTCTCTCCTTCGATTGTTGTAGACTCTTTCTATTTTATACGAAGAAGGAGAAATTGGGTAGGTTATCAGCTTATTACATACAGTTAAGTCAAAAAAAATGATATGATACAATAGAAACTGAATTTATAGAACGATACAGTAATTAATAGCCGTCAGAGGAACTAGGGGACGGTTCTTTTAACGAGTTTACATTGCAACAACGGAGGGAATTTTCATGCAACAGAAGTGGTACCAAGCCACAGAAGTAAATGTGGACTCTTTGGGCCAAAACCTTCATTTTTATATGGAAACGATCGAAGTGAGTCGCTTATCGGCACTAGCGTTTTACGCAGCCGGTGAGGAGCGTTATAAAGGTGAACGATTTTATTGGCAAAATAGAGAAAAAACAATGACATTAGTGGGCTTAGGACATGCCTATACAATTCAAAATAACGCAAAAAACGACCGTTTTGATGATGTAGAAAAGGAATGGATCAGCTTAACGAAAAATTGTGTTAAGGGGCAAGCGGAATTACAGCCAATTCTTTTTGGTGGTTTTACGTTTGATCCACAAAATGATATGAGTGGAGAGTGGACAGACTTTCCAGAAGCTTATTTTGCACTCGCAACGTATCAACTTGTTTTGCGTGATGACAAAGCTTATATAAGTGTGAACCTTGTATCTGAAAATGCACAAGCAGAAGAACAATTTGAAACACTTCTTAAGGAGCGTGATCATTTAATTCACGCGGCACAGGTTAAAGAAGTAAAAACATATACAAAGCCTGCAATGATAAACTATTTCGAACCTTATAAGGAGCAGTATTTAGCATCAATCAATCAGGTGACATCACTCATTAAGGCGAAAGAAGCAGAAAAAGTAGTTATCGCCCGCTCACTTGCGCTGCAATTTAAAGAGCGAGTATCATCACCACAAGTGCTCTCGCAGGTTATCAATGAGCAACCTGAAAGTTATTTATTTGGCTTAGAGCGAAATAATTTACTATTTTTCGGTGCTTCACCAGAGCGTCTTGTGAAAGTGGAAAATGGCAGAGCCTTCTCGTCTTGCGTTGCAGGTTCTATTAAACGTGGCAAAACGGCAGAGGAAGATGGCGTATTAGGTCAAAGTCTTTTGAATGACCGGAAAAATGGCGGTGAGCATCAGTATGTCGTCGATATGATTGCTGAAACATTCCGCAAAAATTGTACGGATACGAAAATTCCTGCTGGTCCACGTTTATTGAAAATCCGAGATATTCAACATTTATATACGCCTGTTGAAGGTCAGTTAAACGATACGGCAACAATATTACAATTAACGAAGCATCTACATCCAACACCAGCTTTAGGTGGCGTTCCAAGACAAGAGGCAATGGCGGCGATTCGTAAATACGAACCAATGAACCGAGGGCTCTATGCTGCACCAATTGGTTGGCTGGATGCAGAAGGAAACGGGGAGTTTGCTGTAGCGATTCGTTCTGCAAGCTTAGTCGATGATAAAGCTTATTTATATGCAGGTGGTGGTATTGTGGCAGATTCAGAGCCTCAATCTGAATATGAAGAAACATTAGTGAAATTTCGCCCAATGCTTCGCGCTTTAGGAGGTCAATTAGATGAATGATCGTCAGATTTTAACTGATTATGTTTATAAAATGGTTGCATCACTAGTACAAGGTGGAGTCGAACATGTTGTCGTAAGTCCTGGTTCTCGTTCAACACCGCTTGCCTATGCCTTTGCATCAACAAAAGAATTAACGATGTATCGCCAGGTGGATGAACGATCCGCGGCGTTTTTTGCTTTAGGTATCGCAAAAGCAACAGCAAAGCCAGTTGTGTTGTTGTGTACATCAGGGACAGCGGCAGCTAACTACTTCCCAGCTATTGTTGAGGCGAGTTATGCGCGTGTACCTTTAATAGTTATTACAGCAGACCGTCCACATGAATTACGTGAGGTAGGCGCACCGCAAGCAATTAATCAGCCAAACCTTTACGGAGAACATGTGAAATGGAGTGTCGATTTTCCTTTAGCGGATGGCGCAGCACCGACATTGCCATTTATAGAGCGTCATATCGCACGTGCAGTCGCAATTGCAACGAGTGCACCATTTGGACCTGTGCATTTGAATGTGCCATTTCGTGAGCCATTACTAATTGACTTTAGTGACGAGCTACCGAAAGCAACATTTAAGCACAGTAGTATCGCGGAGCTAACGCCATCAGTGGAAACGAAACGAGAACTTAGAGACATTTTATGTGCGACTAAACGAGGATTTATTGTAATTGGGGAGCTTCCACTTGGTACAGATTTAACGATTATATGGGATTTTGTACGTCAGTTAAAATGGCCAATACTCGTGGAAAGTCTGTCGAATATGCGAACTTCAGTACCAGAAGACTGTATGCCATATGTGATCGCCACGTACGATGCGATTATGAAGAGCGATGATTTTACAGCGTTAGTGAAGCCAGAAACGGTGCTTCGTTTAGGCGCACAGCCGATTTCGAAATTTATAATGCAATTTATTACTAAATCACAGCCAAATGCGTATATTGTCGTCGATGAAAATCCAATGTTCCGTGATGCAACAGGTGCATCCACACACTTTATACAGGCGACTATTGGTGAGTGGTTAAGTGAATTAGATGTTCGTGATAATATGCTTGAAGCGGAATACTTAGCTGAGTGGCAAGATGCCGATGATCTTGCACTTGAATATATAGAGCATTACACAGACGGAGCAATTGATGAAGGCGCAATGGTCAGCTTACTTCTTGAATGCATACCAGAGGGTAGTGATATTTTTGTAAGTAGTAGTATGCCAATTCGTGATATTGATACGTTTTTAATTAAAACAACGAAGGATATTCGTGTGTTTGCGAACCGTGGTGCGAATGGTATTGATGGAGTTGTTTCTACAGCGATGGGCTTTAGCCAAGTAAATAAACGTGAAACCTATTTACTCATAGGTGATTTAGCATTTTTACATGACATAAATGGTCTGATTGCTTCACGTTATCAGGAATGCAATATCACAATAATCGTCATGAACAATGATGGTGGTGGTATTTTCTCTTATTTACCGCAGGCAACAGTTCAAGAACATTATGAGAATTTATTTGGTACACCCACTGCGCTTGAGTTTCGTGATATTGCGCATATGTATGGAATGGAATATTTACGTGTGGATGAAATTACAGAGTTTTTCCCGAAATTTATGATGGCGAAGCAACGGCCTTTACGTTTAGTAGAAATCTTCACAGATCGTGAGGAAAATGTTTTTGCGCATCGTGCGCTATGGCAACGAATAAATTCAGGTTTAAAAGCATGGCAAAGTTAAGTATCCGTGGCATTGAGACAAATGTAGAAGTGTGGAATGAAGCGGCTGAGCAAGTAGTCGTAGCATTACATGGATTTACAGGTAGTACGGCCACTTGGCGAAATTTGGCGAATTCGCTACCGAATGTTCGCGTCGTGGCAATTGATTTAATTGGTCACGGCAAAACAGAGGTACCTGAGCAGGCAAGTCGCTTCTCAATGGAGGAGCAAGTAAAGGACCTAGAAGAAATTTTCACTCAATTACAATTAGGGACATTCTCATTACTCGGGTATTCCATGGGAGGCCGTATTGCCTTGTCTTATGCCATTGCGTATCCAGAGCGAATTGAAAAGTTAATGTTAGAAAGTGCATCACCGGGCTTACGTACATCAAAAGAACGCATAGAGCGTTGTCAGAGAGATAACGCATTAGCCGATAAAATTGAGGTAAACGGACTTACATCCTTTGTGGATGCATGGGAAAACATCCCGCTCTTTGAATCTCAAAAAAGGTTACCAGAAATGGTACGGCATGCGATTCGAACAGAGCGACTTGCGCAATGTGAGCAGGGCTTAGTTGGCAGTCTACGTGGTATAGGGACGGGCATGCAACCATCTAATTGGCCCTTTTTGGAAATACTCAACTTACCTGTCCTACTGATTACAGGTTCGCTTGATGAAAAGTTTTGTAAAATTGCTACTGACATGACAGCGTTATTCAAGAATGCGCAACATATGACAGTAAATGACGCTAGCCACGCAATTCATGTGGAAAATCCTGCGGAGTTTGCTACAATAGTAGAGGAGTATTTATTTTCTTAAATTTAGGAGGCAATCTAATGACACGTCAATGGACTTCATTACATACTTATGAAGATATTAAGTATGAGTTTTATAACGGTATCGCAAAAATTACGATTAACCGACCAGAAGTACGCAACGCATTCCGTCCAAAAACGGTAACGGAAATGATCGATGCATTTTCACGCGCGCGTGATGATAAAAATGTAGGAGTCATCATCTTAACAGGCGAAGGCGAAAAAGCTTTCTGTTCAGGTGGAGATCAAAAAGTACGTGGAAATGGTGGATATGTTGGAGACGACGAAATTCCTCGCTTAAACGTATTAGACTTACAACGCCTAATCCGCGTTATTCCAAAACCAGTTGTTGCCATGGTTGCAGGTTTCGCAATTGGTGGTGGACATGTACTACACGTAGTATGTGACTTAACAATCGCTGCAGACAATGCTCGCTTCGGACAAACAGGACCAAAAGTTGGCTCATTCGATGCTGGTTATGGTTCTGGATACCTTGCACGTATTATCGGACATAAAAAGGCACGTGAAATTTGGTACCTTTGCCGTCAATACGATGCACAACAAGCACTTGATATGGGCTTAGTTAACACAGTTGTTCCTTATGAGCAACTTGAAGACGAAACAGTTCAATGGTGTGAAGAAATGCTAGAAATGTCACCAATGGCACTTCGCTTCTTAAAAGCAGCGATGAACGCTGACACAGACGGCTTAGCAGGTCTTCAACAAATGGCAGGCGACGCTACACTTCTTTACTACACAACAGATGAAGCAAAAGAAGGCCGCGACGCTTTCAAAGAAAAACGCAAACCAGACTTCGGTCAATTCCCAAGATTCCCTTGATGGCTAGTCAATAATAGAGACACGTATCTTTTCATAGGATACGTGTTTTTTTTTGGTAATGTGTTTAGACGGATAAAAGTATGAGTCTGACGGATAAAATTGAAAATGCGACGGATAAAATCATGAAAGTGACGGATAAAACCGCAGAATATCTATGCAAATTATACAAAAAAGCAGTAAGATTAGCATTGTGAATGATTGGAGGTAACAATATGTATCCAAACTGGATTTTACAGCGCGCCTATTTAACACCATTGCGCGAAGCTTTAACATATGAAGGACAAACATGGACATTCAATGAGTTAAATGAACTTGCGATAAAACGGGCACGACAATTAACGGCACTTGGCATACAGGAAGGTGATCGTATTGCGATCATGGGGCCAAGCATGCCAAATCTTATTGTTATGATGTATGCTTGTATGCATTTACAGTGTGAATTAGTCATGCTTAATCGGCGTTTATCAGCATCAGAAATTGCGTATCAGTTAGCTGATGCGGAAGTAGTAGCATTACTTGTTGCGGATGAGGATGCCAACAAGCTTCCACAAAATGCGCCAGTACATTTATTTTCTGTAATTGAGCAAGGTATTGAAAAAGAAGTGACGATTGCTAAAGAATGGCCATTAGAACAAACAACTTCAATTATGTATACGTCTGGCACAACTGGTTTTCCAAAAGGAGTACGCCAAACAGTTGGTAATCATCAGGCGAGTGCGACCGCCTCTGTATTAAATTTAGGCTTACATATAGGGGATGTATGGCTGTGCGCTGTACCTTTATTTCATATTAGCGGATTTTCTATTTTAGTGCGCTCCTTACTCTATGGAAACAAAGTGCATTTATATGAGCAATTTGATGTCGACGCGATTACACATAATATTGTGAATGGGGATGTGACACATATGTCTGTCGTAGCTGTCACATTAGAACGTATTTTACATGTACTAGAGGAGAAAAATGCAAAAGCTTCATCACGTTTTAAAATGATGCTTGCAGGTGGAGGACCTGTGCCTGTTGATTACTTACAACGTGCCGGGGCGCGAAATTTAGCGGTTGCACAAACCTATGGCATGACAGAAACTTCTTCACAAACGGCAACGCTTGCGAGTGAGGATGCGATGCTTAAAATTGGCTCTGCTGGGAAGCCGCTATTTTTCAACCAAATTCGTATTGCTGAGCCAAATGAACAAGGTGAGGGAGAAATTTGTATTCGTGGCCCGCACGTGACACCTGGCTATATTGGTCGCTTTGCTCAAAAAGGAGCGACAATAGATGGTTGGCTGCATACGGGTGATATTGGCTATATCGATAAGGATGGCTATTTATTTGTTGTTGATCGACGTGCGGATTTAATCATTTCAGGTGGGGAAAATATTTATCCTGCAGAAATCGAAAATGCACTTCTCGCACATCCAGCTGTGAAGGAAGCAGGCGTATGTGGCAAGGATGATGAAAAATGGGGTCAGGTACCAGTAGCCTATATAGTACTGAAGGAACCAGTATCAGTTGAGGAACTAATAAGTTTTTGTAAACATAACCTCGCTAAATATAAAATGCCTAAGGAGATAAATTTTGTTCATGAGTTACCTCGAAATGGATCTAATAAATTATTAAGAAGAAAATTGAAGGAATTATAGTCTAAGAAAGAAGCTTTCTGCATATGAGAAGGCTTCTTTTTGGTTTAGATTTTAGAATGTTTGTTGATTGGAGTGGAGGCTGGGCGACTCCTGGTGGATTAGGCGTTCTAGATGAGACCCTGGAGCGAGCTTAGCGAGTGAAGCGGCTCATCGAACGCCCCCTGGAAAGCGCCCAGTCGGAACGGAAATCAACCCCACGTTATGCGATAAGCCTTATTTTTCTATAGTAGTAGTCACTTATTTACTAGTAGTTTGCATAAAAAATTGGAAAACTACATAAATTAGTTAGTAAGGGAGACAGACTCATATGAAAAAATATTTATGTATGACCATGATTATTTTAACTTTCTTACAAATGAGTCATCTGCATGTTCTGGCCGATAATTATCATGAAAATATGGAAACAGCAAATACAACAAATGAACTAACACATCAAATTCAACAAGCTGTAATGCAATTAAAAACAGACTTTGATATTCGTTATACTGGAAAAAGTGCTTTGATGAAAGATGAGCTAACAGCAATGATTAAAGAGGCTGTTACAGATCAATATATGTATGCGAATATAGCGAGTTTTAAATGGCAATATAGCGGTTATGTAGATAATATTATAATAAAATTTCAATTTACTTATCATCACTCAAAAGTTGAAGAAGCATTTGTAGATTATACATTGAATAACATTATTGCGCCTATGCGTGGACTTAGTAACTTTGAGAAAGTTAAAGCTGCACATGACTTTATCGTCTTGTCTACAGAGTATTCAAGTCAAACAGTCAACAGTCAGTATTCACCGTACACATTGTTAACTGAAAACAAGGCGGTGTGCCAAGCGTATGCATTAGTGCTTTATCGTATGCTAGAAAAGTTGGGATTTGACGTACGTTATGTTGCTGGAGATGCAAAGGAGCAGCTTCATGCTTGGGTACTAGTAAATTTAGAAGGTGCGTGGTATCACATTGATGTCACATGGGATGATCCAGTACCAGATAAACCAAACGAAGTACGTTATAACTATTTCCTTCTGTCAGATGAGCAATTGGCAGAAGATCATGAATGGGATCGTACTCAATATCCAGTAGCAAACCGTGAATACGCTTCCACGGCAATTAGTAAGAATAGCGTATTTTCACTAAATGACCTTTATATTGACAGTAATCAAAACATATCTGTTAAAAATGTAGGACTGCCACGTTTAATGGGGTTTTCTGACTATGGCATTCAATTTCTTGCAGTAGTAAAAAACACGATTTATGAGGGTGGCTATTCAAAGGTCGACAAGTTTTCAAAAATATATGAAGCGAACCTGAACGCGAAATTTCTTATGGCTATTTTGTCGATGCATTTATCTTTTGATAGCAAAGGAGTAGATCATCTAATTTACAATCAACAGTATAAGAGGTTGCATATTGCACAACAGAGAATATCTCATAAAAAGCTAGTCGTCATAGAAAAGGGTGTCTCGAATTTTTATATTCGAGGCACCCTTCTTCAGTTATTAATGGGTTTGAGCGTTTAATGCTTTTTCTAAAGTTTGAATATTTTTCTCCATAAGAGTGAAATAAGTTTCTTTGTTTTTCACATCGTCGGTTGTTAGGATGCTTAAATTGTGCAAGACAAGTGATTCAGCACCAACTTCTTTTTGAATAACTTCCGCTAGTTTGGATGAAACGTTTTGTTCGAATAAAATGTAGTGAATGCTTAAGTCCTTCGCTTTGTCGACTATCGCCGTTAATTCCTTTTGTGAAGGTTCCGTTTGTGAGTTTAAGCCTGCAATTGGTACCTGTGTTAAACCATATTCACCCGCAATATAACCAAATGCTGCGTGTGATACGAAGAATGTTTTATCAGTTGCTGTATTAGCCATTGTTTTAAATTGACTGTCTAACTCTTGTAACTCATTTACTAAGGCTTCGTAATTTGCAGTAAAAGTAGCTTCTTGTTCAGGCATTTTTTCAACTAATGCATTTTTAATAGAAAGTGCTAAGTCTTGGCTAATGATAGGCGATAGCCAAACGTGTGGGTCGACATCACTGTGATCGTGGTCTTCATGACTAAGACCTTCTGCTTCATCGTCGTGGTCATGAACAGCTTCTGTTGATTCGTCATGTGAATGACCTGTGCTAATAGCTAATTTTTCATCAGATATTTGGTCCGCTGTTGCAATCATTGTTACGTCTTCTTTAGCTAACGTTTTTTTTGCATTTTCAACGAAGCCTTCAAGACCTAGCCCAACATAGAAAAATAAATCAGCATCTGCTAACTTCATCATATCTTTTTGTGTAGGTTCAAATGTATGCTCATTTGCACCAGGTGGATAAATAGAAGATACATCTACAAAGTCGCCACCAATACGTTCAGTGAAATAGCTTAAAGGGTAAACTGTCGTGTAAATGGAAAGTTTGTCTATAGAATCAGACGTCTTATCTGAAGTAGATGACTTTTCACCACATGCTGCTGTGAATAGCGCGAGTGTGGCTACAGTGAATAGTAAAAATATTTTTTTCATAATTAAATAAAACTCCTTTAAACAGTAATCATTACGATTTATTTTAACGTTTTTTATAATAACGTACTTTAGAGAAAAGTACAAGAAAAAATGACCTTCGAAATTAATTCTTTTTCGAAGGCCATTTTTCTGGAACTGGGTCAAAGCCACCAGGATGTAGTGGCTGGCATTTTAAAATACGAATTGTCGTCATGAGAAGTCCTTTAATTGCACCGTGCTTTTGAAATGCTTCTAATCCGTAAGAGGAGCATGTAGGATGGAAGCGGCAAGAAGGTGGCGTCATAGGTGAGATGAATTTTCTGTAAAACTGAATGAGCCATATAAAGGGATATTTCATGTTTGACCATCCTTGTGCTGTATCGTTGATTGCTCAGGTTTAGCATCGATTGTATGTTTAAAAACATCGCCTTTTTTCTTTAAAAGTACGATGACAGAGACACCAAACATTAGCATCATCATGGCAATCATAATAATTATTGGTAATGGGACGCCCATTTATTTTCACTCCAAATCCGTTTCAGTATTTTTATTATAATAGTTATTTTGCTAAAAACGTATTAATTGAACCAGGGATAAATTATGTATCAATCTACTTATTGTCGTGTTGACCATTTTGAACAGGTTTTTCATCGACTGTATGTTTAAAGGCATAAGCACGATTGACACTTGTAATTGTTGCAACCGTTATTAAAACAACAATGATAATCGCTACGATTAGTAGTGCGGTCAAACTCATTTACTTCACTCCGTTTCGGATTCATCATTACTATTATAGAATATACACGCATGGTAATTGTGAAGGAAGTTTGACATTCCAACGAATAAAAAAATTCCTTTTCCATCATACTATAGAAAAAGGAGTGTTTTGATGGATCGCCAACGCGTATATTTTTCACTTGCCAACCAAACGTATTATACAAATCCCCATGCAGGACCTTGGAATTTTGAACTAAATATTGACCGACAAGCACTAGATGTTTTTGAAAAAATCTTTCAGCAAATGCAGTTACTCGAAATATCGAATATGTGGAGAGCACAGCTTCCTTATGTACCCTATCATTTAGATAAAGAAAATGATGCTATTGATTTGAGGTTAAAAAAAATATATGCCTTAGTGCATGAGTATGGTGATGATGACACAAAAGCATTTGTGGAGCAGTTGCCGTATTTCGATAAACGTGTCTAGCTTGCGGCTAGGCATTTTTTGATTTGGTGGAGGAAGTTTCATTTCGATGTCTACTGAAAAAAGACAGTTTAGTATTTTGAAAAAAGGATCAATTTTTTATGGATCCTATTCTACTGAAGCATAATAAAACTAACTATAATAGTGAATATATTATGTCTACCTCTATGATAATAATTGCAAGGGTACCCATGCCAACGAAGGCTAATTTATTTTGAATTTCATTTTCCAAAGGGCTAATTTCACATACAGAACAACTAAGTGCAACCCTTGATGGATTCACCATTGTCATCAGAGATGAACTGACATTTTGAACGCAAGCTACGAGAATTGGAGAGATTCCAATTTGTACGGCCGTCTCTGTTTGCAGTCTAATAAACATTGTATTGGACGCGGTGTTACTTCCAGTTAAAAAACCGCCAGTAGCTCCTATTAAAGGTGCAATAAATAAGAAAAATTGGCCAAAAGAATGTGCCGCTGTTGATGATAAAATTTCTATCATCTTTGCCTCTGACATAATCTCCGAAACGACAATATATAAAAAAGTAGTTAAGACGACGGGATAACATTTATTGATTGTTAACTTAAGACTATCTATGATGGCACTTCTGTTTAAACGGAAGAAGAAGAGTGTGAAAATGCAAACAAGCATGAGAAAAAAACCTGGTGAATATAGTAGTGCTAACTGAAAATTATATTTTTCTATCGTAATGTTGAATATGCCAGAGAGAAATTCTTTAATAGGAAGAATAATTCTTGAAGTAAATAACAGGATGATTAATAGTAAATAAGGAGAAATATTTTTTAGAAAAGCAGATGGATTTTCTTGTGTAGATTTACTTCTTTTATTCTTTAGCTTGATCATTAGAAAAATAACGACGATTACAGTTAGAGATCCAAATATACCTGCAAGTTCGACACTAGCAAAACGATTACAGATCCATACAGAAAAGCCTAATAAAAACCCAATAAAAAGCACTTGTAAAAAGCGCTCTTTTAAAGCTTCTTTCCCGGCGCCTATGTATGTAACCAAAATTGCAAAATAGATGTATATAGGTATGCACATTAAGGCACTGCCCATGCCTAACTCATGTAAGGGAATACCGCCTAATGTAGCTCCAATGATTGTACCCAAAGATAAAGTTCCCCAAGGTATAATACATAAACTAATTAAAGCAATTACGGATGATTGAACTGGACTAAATCCTAATGCAATTAAGATAGGGGCAATGACAATTACGGCTAAACCAAAGCCACTAACAGCTTCTATTAAAGGAGATAATCCTAAAGCTAATATCAAAACCTGATATATTTTATCGTTGGTCGAGTTCGTGATAGAAGAAGCAATTCCATTTATAGCCCCCGCTTTGTCCATCAAGTGAAATAAAAAAATACCAAAAAATAAGATGTACACAATAATGGATGTCGTCAGAAAACCTTTCGTGATAGGTTCAGGTAATATTTTCATATTCGTATTAAAGACAGGTGAAATAGCGATGACTGTTGTAATAATACAAGCGGTCATCCCTGTAAAAATTGAAGATTTTTTTAAGATGAAAATCATAAACAAAATACTAAGTAGAGGTAGCAAAGCAAGAATTACTTTTAACATTTCATACACTCCTAATTTATATGACTTCAATTCATTATAGTATATAAAATTACACTATAGTATAAAAATATTGAATATTATATTTATTTAATCTGTGAAAGCAACTAAAATATTGGAATTACAGATTCGCAATAACGCTATAAGGTTTTATTAATGTTGAAAGTTATAGCTGTTGTGCCATATCATAGAAGAAATACGTCTCTGAAAATACACTATAATGAAAATGGAATTGAAGGAGCTTAATATAATGGGTTTTGGAAAACAAGTATATTTTATTAGGAAGAAAAGCAATATGACCTTACAGGATCTCTCTTCTTTAAGTAAAGTGAGTGCTTCCATGCTGTCTCAAATTGAAAGAGAAGAAAAGAATCCAACTATTCAGGTAGCTTGTCAAATTGCGGAGGCTTTAAATACGACTCTTTCAGCTTTATTAGATCAGCAGGAAAAAAGAGATGTTGTCGTGATGCGAAAAAACAATCGTCCCGTTTATGTAGATGAAAAATCCGGTTTTCAACGACACTTATTGTCACCGTCTTTTCCATCAAGAGGCATTGAATTTGTTTTAAATACTATTCCACCTCATGAAGAATCGGGGGTATTTCCAGCACACAAATCGGGTGTTCAAGAATATATTTTTGTTGAGAGTGGAAAATTACGCGTGGAATTAGGGGAAGGAGTTTTCAACGATGAATTAGAAGAGGGGGATTCATTCTTTTTCGAAGCAGATACAGAACATAGATTTATTAATATTGGAAAAGAAGAGTGTCGTTATTTCCTTGTGATTGATTCCACACAGGTGAAGAAATAGGTATCATGGTGATAAATTCACGACATAAAAGCAATATATGTTATGCTTTTTCAGGTTAAGTACAGTACTTTTTTCAGTGAAAGTTGAATGCATGGAACACGTTCGTTACACTATGAATATAGGAGTTGACGTAAATGTTTTCATTTCAAGATTTAAATGGCTTTCAAGTAGATTTAAGTTTCACAAGAGGGGAAATTACCTTGGAGTCAAAGCATGTACTCGTGTTTTTAAAGCATGAGAACAAGTGGCTTTGTACAATTCATAAACGTAGAGGCGTTGAATTTCCGGGGGGTAAGTTAGAGCCTGGTGAAACTTTAGAGGAAGCGGCTGTACGTGAAGTGTTTGAGGAGACTGGGGTGCGGGTGAAGAACTTAAAGTGGTTCGCGGAATACGCTGTACATGATGACACTTTATTTTGTAAAACGGTGTTTACTGCACAGTTTGCTGGTCAAGAAGAGATATCCTTTGATTTGGAAACGTCAGGCATGATGTGGCTGACAGAAGATGAACTAGTGAATCATCCGAATTTGAGCTTTTATATGAAGGATGAAGGAATGAAAAAAATGCTAGAGGAAGTGAAGCGTTATGACCATCAATGGTGAAATTCTTGAAAAACGTGCATACCCTTCACCGAATCCGACCATTCGTTTAACAGAAATCACATATTGGTCACAAGGTTTACGGGTGAAAGGGCTATTAGCGGAGCCAAAAGCAAAAGGAACCTATGATGGATTTCTCTATTTACGTGGTGGCATACAAAATGTTGGTATGGTAAGGGCACCTCGTATCACGCAGTTTGCAGCACAGGGATTTATCGTTTTTGCGCCTTATTACCGTGGCAATCGTGGCGGCGAAGGGCGTGATGAGTTTGCAGGAGAGGATCGCTTCGATGCGATATATGGTGTTGATGTGTTAAAGCAATTTTGCAATGACTGCGTTCATGTTTTTGGTTTCTCACGTGGTGGTATGATGGCATTGTGGACAGCGATTTTACGAAATGATATTACTTCTATTGTTACATGGGCAGGTGTCTCAGATGCAACAGCTACATATTGGGAACGAATGGATATGCGTCGTATGATGAAACGTGTTATTGGTGGCACGCCAAACCGTGTGCCTGAAGCATATGATGCTCGAACACCGTTGTTTGAAGTGGGAAAAATGACAGCACCTGCACTGATAATTCATGGACTGCGAGATGAAAATGTTGATATTGAACATGCAAGGCAGCTTGAATTTTATTTAGAAGAGGAAAAGAAAACCGTTGAAACATGGTATTATGAAAAGTTAACACATTTTTTTCCACCAGAAGTGAATCGACAAGTTGTTCGAAAGCTGTGTAAATGGATGAAAGCACAATAAATGTAATGACAGTCATTCTAATATTAGAATGACTGTTTTTATATGAATCGGCATTTGTATCAATAAATCAGCGCTCAAAAGAAAATTTCGGCGCTAGTATCAATAAATCAGCGCTCAAAAGAATATTTCAGCGCTAGTATCAATAAATCAGCGTTCAAAAGAATATTTCAGCGCTAGTATCAATAAATCAGCGTTCAAGGAATATTTCAGTGCTAATATCATTAAAATCAACGTTCAGTGGAAAATATCAGCACTTTAACCTTGTATTCAGCATTCAATTAGGTTTTTAATAAAATTAGAATTTTCGTTGATTGAAGTGGACGCCCCCTGGAAAGATCCCAAACGGAACAGAAATCAACCCTAAGTCAAGTTATATAGATAGACCCTAATTTTATATATTTGGATTATATTGTATAATTTAATTGTAATCTATTAACTGTCGGGGGTGTTGTGAGATGAATTCTATTAATTTAAAGAAGCAAGCCGCTAAGATTGTATTAGAGAAGAAGAATTTAAAGGGTGTCGTTGCACGTGTTGGGGTTGTGCTAGATATTTCAGGTTCCATGCGTAAGCTTTATCAAGAAGGTGTCGTACAAGAGACTGTTGAACGAGTGCTTGCCGTAGCAAGTCAGTTTGATGATGATGGGGCTCTTGATGTATGGGTATATGATAATGAATTTTCAAGACTGCCTGCAGTAACTGAAAAGGATTTTATTGGGTATGTGGATCGTGAAATTTTAAATAATACGAGTGTGCATAAATTTGGACGTAATGATGAACCACAAGTTATGGCAGATGTTATAAAAAAATATGTATATGAAGAGCCAAGTCAGGATCCTGTATTTATTGTTTTCATTAATGATGGGGGTTGTAGGGCTGGCATTAAACGCTCCATTGTGAAATCATCGAATAAACCTTTGTTTTGGCAGTTCATAGGAATTGGGGAATCGAACTTTGATGTATTACGCAAGTTAGATACGATGGAAGGACGGGTAGTTGATAATGCTAATTTCTTTCATCTAGAAAGTATGGAAGCTGTCAGTGATGAACAGTTATATGAGCAATTACTCGAGGAGTTTCCAGTGTGGCTAAAAGAAGCAAAAGAAAAACAGATTATGTAAAAAGGCACTTTTGACGCGATTGTGATCGACTTTATCACAAGTTATTATCCAATTACTAGAATTTTCTATCATGAAGGGGTGGGGCAATGGAGCAATTGCTTGTGGATGTAGGGGGAAGAAATTTAGCGGTCACAATGGATGGACAAGGCGAGAATACGATTGTTTTCTTGCATGGTTTAACAGGACATCAGTATAATTTTTATCATTTAGTCCAGCTGTTGAAAAATAATTTTAAAACGGTGACAGTAGATTTGGCAGGGCGGGGGGAGAGTGACCCGTCAGAAAAAAGTTCCCTGCAACAGCATGCAAGAGACGTAAAAGTACTATTAGAAAAACTGGCAATAGAGGAGCCAATACTTATTGGTCATTCCATGGGTGCCTTTATCACATCGATTATTGCTAGTGAGTATCCACATATAAAAGGGGTAGTGTATTTAGACGGTGCCTGTAAAGTTGACCCTGTACTTAGCGCAGCGCTACAGCCGTCTCTAAGTAGGCTCCAAAAAATGTACGATACAAAAAAACAGTACTTGCAAGAAATGCAACAACTATATGCACTGTTAGGTATTACTTGGACGGAAGAAATCGAAAAAGCGGTATTGTATGAAGTTGTAGAGACGGATGGCATATGGAAAAGTAAAATGAATGTCCGCAATATAAATGAAGATTTACAAGGTTTTGCAGATTATAATCCGAAAGCAATCGCAGAAAAAGTGGAATGTCCCGTGCTGTTAGTGACAGCAACAGGCAATATTGGTCCTTTACCTGCATTGTTTGCACCACATTTTTTTGAAGACACGAAGAACTATACGAAAAACATTAAAACATTAGTAACGCCAAGCAATCATTACACGATGGTGGGTACTCATCAGCCGGACATGAATCAAGCTGTTTATGATTTTGTGAAACTATTATAATATGAACAAAAGAGGAGACGAATTTAATCGTCTCCTCTTTGAATGCGTCTTATTTTAAAGGACCGCCTTGTTTAATGATTGCTTCAGAAACGTTTGAGAATTTCTTGAAGTTTTCATTGAATAAACCAGCAAGTTCAGCTGATTTTACATCATAAGCTGCTTTATCTGCCCATGCATCACGAGGATTAAGTACTTCAGTTGGAACACCTTCAACAGCTGTTGGGATGTGTAAGCCAAATACAGAATCTTGCGTTGTTTCAACGTTGTTTAATTTACCGTCGATTGCTGCACGTACCATTGTACGAGTGTAAGAAAGCTTCATACGGCTACCTGTACCGTATTCGCCGCCAGTCCAACCAGTGTTCACTAGGAATACTTGTGCACCGTGCTCGTCAATTTTTTGACCTAACATTTCAGCGTAAACTGTTGCTGGAAGTGGTAGGAACGGAGAACCGAAGCATGTAGAGAATACTGGTTCAGGCTCTGTAACACCACGTTCTGTACCAGCAAGTTTTGAAGTGAACCCGCTTAGGAAGTGGTACATTGCTTGTTCTTTTGTTAATTTACTGATTGGAGGTAATACACCAAATGCGTCAGCTGTTAAGAAGACGATTGTTTTTGGGTGACCTGCAACAGATGGGTCAACAATATTTTCGATAAATTGTATTGGGTAAGCAACACGAGTGTTTTCAGTTAATGAGATGTTATCATAGTCACATATGCGTGTTTCCGGATCAACAACAACGTTTTCTAATACAGAACCGAAACGGATTGCATGGTAAATTTCTGGCTCTTTTTCTTCTGAAAGATTAACAGTTTTTGCGTAACAGCCGCCTTCAATATTGAATACGCCATTATCAGACCACCCGTGCTCGTCATCACCGATTAATTTGCGGTCAGCATCTGCTGATAACGTCGTTTTACCAGTACCAGATAATCCGAAGAATAATGCTACATCGCCTGCTTCACCAACGTTTGCTGAACAGTGCATTGAAAGGATACCTTGTTGTGGTAATAAGTAGTTCATGATACCGAAAATCGATTTTTTCATTTCGCCAGCATACTCAGTACCACCGATTAAGATGATTTTTTTCTCAAGAGACACGATAATGAATGTTTCAGAAGCTGTGCCATCAACAGCAGGGTCTGCTTTGAAGTTAGGAGCTGAAACGATTGTGAAGTCTGCAACGTGAGATGCTAATTCTTCTTCAGTTGGACGGATAAATAATTGATGAACGAAAAGGTTGTGCCAAGCGTATTCGTTAATCACTTGGATGCTTAATTGTGAGTCCTTATCAGCGCCGGCAAAGCCCTTGAAAACGAAAAGTTCATCTTTTTCTTTTAAGTAGTTCACTACTTTTACATATAAGTTATCAAAAACTTCAGATGATATTGGTTGGTTTACATTACCCCAATCAATTTGATCTTTTGAGTCTGCTTCTTCTACAGTATATTTATCTTTAGGTGAACGACCAGTGTATTTACCAGTTTCTGCGCGAACTGCGCCATCTACTGTTAACATTGCTTCACCGCGAGATGTAGCTTTTTCTACGAGTTGTGGTACTGAAAGTTGAACTTTAATGTTCCCGCCGCTTAATAATTCCTTCAGTTCGTTTGCGATTTCTACTGAATTCATCGATTAAATACCATCCTTTTTTATAGTATTCCCTGAGTCAGGGATTTTTTCTTAATTTCAAAAATAGTATAACACAATTGACTAAATAATCTATACTAATTCAAGAATTAATTTTTGCGAATTTATTACAATTAAAAAAAACGTCATAAAATATTTGACATAGAGTACTGTTTTGCGTAACATGTGGAATTGAACGGATACTCTTATCCCGAGCTGGTGGAGGGTCAGGCCCTATGAAACCCGGCAACCTGCATGAACTATTTCACTTTATGCGTTGGTGCCAACCTGATGCAAGGGGAATTTCCCTTGAACGATAAGAGTGAAAGGTTACGAAATTACAAATCCTTTCCTCATGTACAAGCGTGGGCAGAGGATTTTTTTATTTGTAAAAATAGCTACCGTCGTAACGATAATTATTTTCTTCCTTATTATAAGTAAGGATGAGCCTTTCGAAATCCTCGTGTTAAAAGCAGCAACGGCTTGAAGTTCTATCCTTTTGGAGCGAACTTGACATGGGTAATGAGTACCGTATTAATTTCGCGAGCACTATTCGCAAGAGTAATAGGAGGAAACCAAATGACAAACCGTCGACTGTTTACATCAGAGAGTGTGACAGAAGGACATCCAGATAAAATTTGCGACCAAATTTCGGACGCAATTTTAGATGCCATATTAGCAGAAGATCCAAATGCACGTGTAGCGTGTGAAACGACTGTAACAACAGGCTTAGTATTAGTAGCAGGAGAAATCACTACTTCTACATATGTAGATATTAAAGGTGTCGTACGCGATACTGTAGCAGAAATTGGCTACACTCGTGGGAAGTATGGTTTTGATGCAGAAAATTTAGCTGTGCTTGTCGCAATCGGTGAGCAATCTCCAGATATTGCACAAGGTGTTGACCAAGCATTAGAATCACGCGAAGGTACAATGACAGATGATGACATCGAAGCGATTGGCGCAGGAGATCAAGGGTTAATGTTCGGTTACGCATGTAACGAAACACCTGAACTTATGCCATTACCAATCAGCTTAGCACATAAATTGGCTCGTCGTTTAACAGAAGTACGTAAATCAGGTGAACTATCTTACTTACGTCCAGATGGTAAAACACAAGTAACGATTGAATATGATGAAAATAACCACCCAGTTCGTGTGGATACAATTGTTATTTCAACACAACATGATGAAGATGTGACACTTGAACAAATTCAAGCAGATTTAAAAGCAGTTGTTATTGCACCAGTTGTACCAAGTGAATTACTTGATGCAAATACAAAATATTTCATTAATCCAACTGGTCGCTTTGTAATCGGTGGACCTAAAGGTGATGCAGGTCTTACAGGACGTAAAATCATCGTTGACACGTATGGCGGTTATGCACGTCATGGCGGTGGTGCATTCTCTGGTAAGGACGCTACAAAAGTTGACCGTTCAGCAGCGTATGCAGCACGTTATGTGGCGAAAAATATCGTCGCAGCAGGACTTGCAGATCGTGCAGAAGTGCAACTTGCGTATGCAATCGGCGTAGCACAGCCTGTGTCAATTGCTGTTGATACATTCGGAACTGGTAAAGTAAAAGAAAGCCAAATCGTTGAATGGATTCGAGAATACTTCGACCTTCGTCCAGCAGGCATTATTAAAATGCTTGACCTACGTCGCCCAATTTACAAACAAACAGCAGCATATGGTCATTTCGGTCGTAATGATTTAGATGTACCATGGGAAAAGACAGATAAAGCTGACGAATTAAGAGCTAAAGCTGGTCTGTAATGATGAAAGGGGAACTAAGAAATTATCTTAGTTCCCCTTTTTTTCATTGTTAAGGAAATTATAGATTTATTAATTGTGGATAACCTAGGGCATAGTTGTCGTCTAGGCTAAAGCGCTACATCCTCGAGGTCGCGGTCTGCTCCCACGGGCAAAAGTGGTGAAACGCATACTTTTGCTTCGGGTTCGCAAGCAGCTGAGGCTCACACGATGTGAGTCATTTCGGCAATGCCACATGGATGTGGCGTTTTTGCCGATCGGATGTAAACGAGCGCTTTAGCGCATTTATTCTTTTTGTAGTGATTTATAGTATTGTCCTTTTTCAGCGTATTCACGAACAATGCGTTCCATATCTTCTTTATCTTCTGCATTCAATTCACGAACAACTTTTGCTGGTCGCCCTAATGCTAAGCTATTTGGCGGAATTACCTTACCAGGTGGCACGAGGCTACCTGCGCCGATAAAAGCACCTTCACCAATTTCAGCCCCGTCTAAAATAATTGAGCCCATACCAATTAGTGCATTTTTGCGAATCGTACAGCTATGTAGGGTTACTTGATGACCAATTGTTACTTCATCCTCAATTATTAGCGGGTATTTAGGACTTTGATGTAAGCAGCAAAGGTCTTGAATACTTACACGTTTACCGATAATTGTAGGAGATACATCTCCACGAATAACCGTATTAAACCAAATTGTTGTTTCAGCTCCAATTGTGACGTCTCCCGTAATAGTCGCATAGTCTGCGATAAAAACAGAGGGATCGATATTAGGAGTTTTATCTTTAAAAGGGTAGATCAAATAAATCGCCTCTTTTCTTTTTGTGATGTGATATTATCGTATCAAATACGCAAGATATTGGAAAGTTGAAAATAAACTACACCTTAGTGCAATTGTACTTGAAGCTACATTTTTATACATAAAAATGTTACATCCAGATTTTGCATCGTGCTTACTTGGTATATTCCTTTACAATAAAGATAGTAGCCTGAGATTGCTGCATCCATAAGAAAACGACTAACGTGCTTACATCATGTGGGTCCATAACTATATTGCGGTTTAACATTATTCGACGATTATTTGGACATATCGTCGAATAATGTAAAAAATCCATGATATTCGTTATAATAATTGAGTAACTAAGTTTCAGGAGGAGTATGTTAAATGTGGAAATGGGAAGCTGATGGACAAGCCAAGGCTGTAGTTGCCGTTCTTCATGGTGCTTATGAAAATCATCGCTGGTATGCGTGGCTTATAGAAAAACTTAGAATGGAAGGCTTCCACGTTGTTATGGGGGATTTACCGAATCATGGGACAAATCTGCAGTTTTCACGTGTCCATGATGAAGAATTTAAAGAATATAATAAATATACAAGACAGCTCATAGAAAATGCTTTTTCTTATGAGTTACCTGTTTTTATAATTGGTCATGGATTAGGTGCAACACTGGCACTGCATATGATGCAAAAGAAAAAGTATGAGTGTGCAGGGATTATTTTAAGTTCGCCCTGGCTGCAATTAAAACTACAACCAGGAAAGTTATCCAACGCTTTAATTTCTATAAGTGCATTAACTGCGAATATGAAAATGACACATGAAATTGATTTTGGTAAATTAACACGCAGTGTTGAAGGTAAAGAAGAGATGAAAGACGATTTCCCTTTTTTGACGGTTGTCTCCGTAAAATGGTATCGTGAGCTGCAAATGATGATGAAAAATATAATAGTTATACCTAAAGGTGACTTTCCGAATAGACCTATGCTTGTGATGACTGGCGAAAGGGACGCAATTACAGATTCAAGAATGGCTCGTTACTGGCTATATCAGCAGGAATTAACGGAAATTCAATATAAAGAGTGGCCTAAAAGTTATCATAATCTATTTCACGAAGTAGAGCGTGAAGAGATTTTTATTTATATGAAGGATTTTATGAATAACGTTTTACGATCAGTAGGATATATAATTAAATAATCAATTTCCCTCCCTATTTTAATAGTACTTTTCTAAAATAATAGTAACCCAAAAACAATATTGTAATTTTCAGAAAAATGTAATACTATTATGTCTTAATCACAAGATTAGTATAGGGAGGGATAAGGTGGAAAATTTAGTAAAGATATTAAATGATATTTTATGGGGTCCGTGGTTAGTCTATGGAATTCTAATCGTGGGTGTATTATTCACCATAATGACGAGGTTTGTACAAGTCAGACTTGTAAAAGACAGTATTCTTTTAATGATAAGAGGAGAGAAGTCTGAAGAAGGGGTATCTTCATTCGAAGCGTTATCAATGGCTTTAGCAGGTCGTGTTGGTACCGGAAATATCGTTGGTACAGCATCTGCCATTGCGTTTGGTGGACCAGGGGCAATTTTCTGGATGTGGGTGACGGCTTTTATTGGTGCTTCGACAGCTTTTGTAGAGTCGACATTAGCACAAATATATAAAGAAAAACGCGGCGGTGTATATCGTGGTGGGCCTGCGTACTATATTGAAAAAGGCACAGGGAAAAAATGGTTTGGTGCATTATTTGCCATTGCGGCGCTTTTAGCAACGGGTATTTTAATGCCAGGGGTTCAATCCAACGCAATCTCATCTGCAGTTGAAAATGCATTTGGAATTGAAATGTGGGTAACAGGATTAGCGATCGTATCGTTATTAGCATTCATCATTATTGGTGGTGTTAAACGTATTGCGAGTGCGGCGACTTTAATAGTACCATTCATGGCAATTGCTTATATTTTGTTAGCATTAGTTGTGATTTTTATGAATATTTCAGATGTTCCTGCAGTTTTTAGTCTAATTTTCCGCAGTGCATTTGGTGCTGATGCGGTATTTGGAGGTTTGATTGGTTCTGCCATTGCTTGGGGTGTGAAACGAGCAATCTATTCAAACGAAGCGGGACAAGGTAACGGTGCTCACCCAGCAGCAGCTGCAGAAGTATCTCACCCAGCAAAACAAGGTTTAGTACAAGCATTTTCTGTTTATATTGATACATTATTCGTATGTTCGGCTACAGCGTTAATGATTTTATTTATGGGTACATATAATGTCCAAGATGGTAGCTCAACTGGCCCGATGATTGAAGAGAACGTACCAAATATGACGTACTCTGACTTCACACAAGGTGCAGTAAACGGAGCTTTCCCATCATTAAATAACTTTGGTTCAGCTTTCGTTGCGATTGCATTATTCTTCTTTGCTTTCACAACTATTATGTCATATTACTATATTGCTGAAACGAATGCTTCCTACTTATTTAGGGGTAGTAAGGAGAAAATAGCCATTTGGGTTGTGAAATGTATTGTTATTGTAGCAACATTCTATGGGACAGTACGTACCTCTGACCTTGCTTGGGCGTTCGGTGACGTTGGACTTGGTCTGATGGTTTGGGTCAATGTCCTCGGTATGTTGCTCATGACAAAGCCAGCCATGCTCGCATTAAAAGATTATGAGCGACAGAAAAAAGAGGGGAAAGATCCAGTTTTTGATCCTCGTACTTTAGGAATTAAAGATGCAGATTTTTGGATTGAATATAACGATAAACGTAATAAAAAATAAATGAAAATCCGTAGCGTTAGCCGCTACGGATTTTTTGGTAGTTCTTTCATTTTTTCTAAAGCAATAACAAAAGGTGGGTCATTTTGTTGGTTTAGAAATTCGTATTTTAATACATGTACATATTTTTGTGGAAGTGTACTTACATAGTCAATTACTGTATCGCGTTCTTCCTTACCACCTGGGTGGCCGTGATAAATCACAAGCACAATCAGACCACCGATTTTAAGCAATCCTAGTAAATCTTCAATAGCTTGAATCGTCGTGTTCGGCTTTGTAATAATATCATGGTTACTACCAGGTAAATAGCCAAGATTAAAAATAGCAGCGGCTACTGGCTTTTGTACATGTTTTGCAACTTGTTCATGCCCTGCATGTAGGACAAGTGCCCGGTGCTCTAATGAATGATCAAGTAAGCGATGTAATGTTGCATCGACTGCTGACTTTTGTACGTCAAATGCGTATACTTGTCCGCCATCCCCAACTAGTTGAGCGAGAAACAATGTATCATGTCCGTTACCAGCTGTTGCATCCACGACAGTATCGCCTTCTTCAATGGCTTCTTTTAATAGCTGTTGTGCATATTGTAAAACGCGTTGTAACTTCATTTTGAGACCTCAGCATTAAAATATTTGCCTTGCCAGCTACCCCTTTTTTCAAGTTCCGCATCGATGCCATTTAGTACTTCCCATTTGTTTACACTCCACATGGGACCGATCATTAAGTCAATGGGCCCGTCACCGGTAATTCGGTGAATAACCATTTCTGGTGGTAAAATTTCTAATTGGTCTGCTACTAACTTTGTATAGACATCTTGGTCTAAAAATTCAAGCATACCCTTTTCATATTGCTTCACCATAGGCGTACCTTTTAATAGATGAAGTAAGTGAATTTTAATACCCTGTACATCAAGTTTTGCTACTTCACGAGCCGTTTCCATCATCATGTCATAGTCTTCAAGAGGAAGCCCATTAATAATATGCGAACATACTCGAATACCATGTTTGCGAAGTTTTTCTACACCTTCTACATATGTTGCATAGTCATGTGCGCGGTTAATTAAGTTTGCTGTTTTTTCGTGTACAGTTTGTAACCCAAGCTCAACCCATAAGTATGTGCGTTCATTCAACTCTGCTAAATATTCCACTACATCATCTGGTAAGCAGTCTGGGCGAGTGGCAATCGATAATCCAACAACACCTTCTTGTGCAAGGGCAGCTTCGAATTTTTCCTTTAAGACAGGAAGGGGGGCATGCGTATTAGTGTAGGCTTGGAAGTACGCCATATACTTGCCGTCTTTCCATTTTTGATGCATTTTATCGCGAATTTCTGCAAATTGAACGTCGATAGGGTCAACTTTATTCCCTGCGAAATCCCCTGAGCCTGCAGCACTACAAAATGTACAGCCACCAAAGGCTACTGTACCGTCGCGATTTGGGCAGTCAAAGCCTGCATCTAGTGCGACTTTAAATACCTTATGGCCGAAATGGTCGCGTAAATAGCGATTCCATGTATAGTATCTTTTCCCTTCGGAAGGAAAAGGAAAGTTTGTTTCTGTCATGTGTTTCACTCCTCTAACGGTATATTTTATCATGCAAGGAGCGTTCCGTCATGGGGTAATCCTTATATGGAGGAATGGCAAAATTATTTTTCTTGTCAATTTTCGGAATTCGACATAAACTAACTATTTAGAGAGTCGAAGTAATGGGGGGCTAGAAATGCCAAAAAGTGTTTGGTTTTTAATTCTAGGGATGCTCGTGAACACAACGGGCAACTCTTTTTTATGGCCTCTAAATGCCATTTATATGCATGATTATTTAGGGAAAACACTCGCGATGGCGGGTTTTGTCTTAATGCTAAATTCAGCAGCAGGTGTTATAGGAAACTTACTTGGGGGATACTTATTTGATAAAATCGGTGGTTACAAAGCGATAATGCTTGGTAGTGTACTTACAGTTGTGACATTAGTTGGACTCACGATGTGGCATGAATGGCCGCAATATGTATGGTTTTTAACATTACTCGGTTTTAGCGGTGGCATTGTCTTTCCAAGTATGTTTGCACTAACAGGCACGGCTTGGCCAGAAGGTGGTCGGAAGGCGTTTAATGCTATTTATTTAGCGCAAAACTTGGGTGTTGCTGTTGGCCCAGCATTAGCAGGGATTGTCGCTGATAATGGTTTTGACAATGTGTTTAAGGTGAATTTATGGATGTATGTATTGTTCTTCTTTATAGCACTATTGACATTTAAACGTTTTGAGACTGGAAGTATTGCACCGAAAAGTGTAGTCAGTGAACGTAAACGAATCATAGATAAGGCACCGTTTTATGCACTATTAATAATTAGCTCATCATCTGTTCTATGTTGGTTAGCCTATTCGCAATGGAGTGCGACAATTTCTTCTTACACCCAGGACTTGGGCTTAAGTTTAAAACAATATAGCCTACTTTGGACAATTAACGGATTACTGATTGTAGCGGCACAGCCGTTAATCGCACCACTTGTGAAAAGATGGGAAAATAATTTAAAGCGTCAATTAGTATTTGGGGTTTTATTAATTGCCATTTCCTTTGGCGTTGTTGCATTTGCAGGTGATTTTAAAATGTTCGCAATCGCGATGGTCGTCTTAACGTTCGGTGAGATGTTTTATACACCAGTATTACCGACGATTGCAAATCAGCTTGCACCAAGAGGTCGTCAAGGCTTCTATCAAGGGATTATTAATAGTGCCGCAACAGGTGGGCGGATGATTGGTCCATTATTTGGTGGCATTATGGTAGATCAGTTTGGTATGATGGCCCTCATGTCAATTTTAGTTGTCATTGTGGTAACCGCGATTATCCCATGCCTCGTGTATGATAGACCACTTATTAATAGAGACAAGATAAATACAGTGCCAGATTAATAATGATAGAATAGCAAAATTCGCACAAAACGAACGAAAAGGTTGTTAAAGCAGCTTTTTTTGTTCGTTTTTTTATTATGTCCTTGAAATTGGATTATTTTACAATTACAATCATACATATTCAAATATATGAATATATGATATTTATGCCTAATAAAGTGAGGGAGAAAGTTATCCCGGCGCAAAAGGCAAAATCGATAGTGTTACGCTAGAAATGGGGAGATCTTTATGGAAGACGGAATGCAGCGTTTCAAGGCAGATTTTTTTAAAGCATTAGCACATCCATTACGAATAAGAATCCTTGAACTGTTAGTAGATGGAGAGAAAAGTGTAAATGAAATTCAAAGTTGCCTAGAGAAAGATGGCTCTGCCGTTTCGCAACAATTGAGTGTATTACGTGCTAAAAATATCGTGTATGGGACGAAAGATGGAAAAAAAGTTTACTATTCTTTACGCGACCCGATGATTATTGAATTACTCGAAGTTGCCCGAACTATTTTTAACAATCATTTGATTAATACCATTTCAAGATTAGAAGAAATGACTGTTAGTGAAAATAATGATGTGGACTTATAAACTATGTACTGTGGAAACGAAGTTAGTATCATAGTGTATCTTACAGTTGTGTAACTCCATTTAACAGAAGCCCAGATGTTTTATGCGCAAACTCATAGGGACAAATACAATTGCGTCGAGGCGTAATTGATAAAAAATCTTCTTGGAAAGTATATCAAAATCTGATTGAAAATGTTTTTGTTGCACTAGATTAGGTGGACAAGTAAATTTCGAAAGGAAGATTTAATATGAAGTCACTGTTTACGGGACGTTTTGAAGGGTATTCAGTTGGTCATTTTAAGAAGGATTTATTGTCTGGTACCATCGTCGGCATTATAGCGATTCCACTTGCCATGTCCTTTGCCATTGCTTCTGGTGTGAAGCCAGAGTATGGGATTTATACTGCCTGTATTGCAGGCATCCTTATTTCGTTACTTGGTGGTTCGAAGTATCAAATCGGCGGACCAACAGGTGCTTTCGTGCCAATTCTTTTAGGCATTGTGCTGACCTATGGCTATGAAAATTTGTTAATAGCAGGGCTCATGGCAGGTGTTCTTTTGTGCTTAATGGGGATTTTCAAGTTAGGTTCACTTATTAAATTTATCCCTCGTCCTGTGACAGTTGGCTTTACTGCAGGAATTGCGGTCCTTATTTTCACAGGGCAAATTGCAAATTTCTTGGGATTAATTAAAATTGAACGGCATGAGTATTTCATTGCCAATATTAAAGAGCTACTCATACATATTGGTGCTACGAATTTTTATAGCATTTTAATTGCGTTATTATGTTTCGTTGTCATTCTTATGACGCCGAAAGTCTTACCGAAAGTACCGGGTGCGTTAGCTGGGATTGTCGTTTCTACGATTGTGGCAACTGTATTTTTGTCTGGACAAGTTGCGACTATTGCTACAGCTTATGGAAGTATTCCAAATACCTTGCCGCAGTTTGCGATACCTGAAATTACTTTTGAACGTATTCAGTTATTAATTGGCCCAGCATTTGTCATAGCGATGCTAGGGGGGATTGAATCGTTGTTATCTGCAGTCGTCGCGGATGGCATGACAAATAGTAAGCATAATAGTAATAGAGAGCTTATTGGGCAAGGGATTGCTAATATTGTCACGCCATTATTTGGTGGTATTCCTGCAACTGGGGCGATTGCCCGCACAGCAACAAATATAAAAACGGGTGCGACTTCGCCGATGTCAGGTATTATCCACGGTGCATTTGTATTAATTACATTATTATTGTTAGCACCTTATGCGTCACATATTCCGCTGGCAAGTATGGCGCCGGTTTTAATGGTCGTTGCATGGAATATGAGTGAACAGAAGCATTTTGCACATATTTTAAAACTGAAATCTGGTGATTCACTTGTCTTGATTATCACTTTTGTGCTCACGGTTTTTACGAGTTTAACTTTAGCAGTAGAAGTAGGGCTTGTTTTAGCGGTTGTATTATTTGCAAAACGTATGAGTGAAATGCTTGTTGTATCAAAGGTTTTACCAGATCATACGAAAGAAAGCGGCAAGGTGCTTTCCCATGTAGTCAATCAAAAGCATGATTGCCCGCAAGTTAGTATCTATACGATTGAAGGACCGCTATTTTTTGGTGCTGCCCAAACGTTTGAACAATCAATATTAGGCTCGATTCATTATCATCCAAGTATATTAATATTACGTATGAGCAAAGTGCCATTTATGGATTCGACAGGGGAATCTTATTTTAGTAGTATTGTGCAAAATTTCACAAAGCGTGGTGGCACAGTTTTCGTCACTGGCGTACAGCCCGAATTAAAAAAAATGCTGGAACAAAGTGGGCTAGTTGCTGAAATTGGTGAGGAGAATTTTTATAACCAAACAGGTGAAGCTATAAATGCGGCATTAACACGTTTGAATACGAATAAATGTTTAGGGTGCAAACACTTTGCTTTTAAGGAGTGCAATAGCTTATCTGTGCAATAGTAGTTGTAGTGCCAGGCACCCATTTTACACTTGTACTTTTCCCAGCTATCTATTAGAATTAATGCAATACATGTAAAGACAATGATGAGGAATAGTAGATTTGACGTTCTTTGTAGAGAGCTAGCGGTTGGTGAAAGCTAGTAGGAACGCAAGTTGAACTCGCCTACTGAGTCTGCAAGCAAGTTGCCGTTTATTTCCGCGTTAAGGAAATTTGAGCCGAGTGTGATCACTAATTTGGGTGGTACCGCGGGAGATGCGTATTCTCTCGTCCCTTTATAACTAAAAGGGGCGAGTTTTTTTATTTTTTAAATATTTTGTCAATTCTAATAGTGAGCAACACTGCACATATAAAGGAGGAAATAATTTTGAGTTTCAATCATCAACAAATCGAAAAAAAATGGCAGCAGGTCTGGGCTGACAACAAAACATTCAAAACAGAAAATGAAACAGACAAACCGAAATTTTATGCATTAGATATGTTCCCATATCCATCAGGTGCTGGTCTTCACGTAGGACACCCTGAAGGTTATACTGCGACAGATATCCTTTCACGTTTCAAACGTATGCAAGGTTATAATGTTCTTCATCCAATTGGCTGGGATGCATTTGGTTTACCAGCAGAGCAATACGCACTTGATACAGGGAATGACCCAGCGGAATTCACTGCGAAAAATATCGCAACGTTCAAACGCCAAATTCAAGAACTAGGTTTCTCATATGACTGGGATCGTGAAATTAATACAACTGATCCAGAGTATTACAAATGGACACAATGGATTTTTATCCAACTTTTCAATAAAGGTTTAGCTTACGTGGATGAAGTGGCTGTAAACTGGTGTCCTGCACTAGGTACAGTTCTTGCCAACGAAGAAATAATCGATGGTAAATCAGAGCGTGGTGGTCACCCAGTAGAACGCCGTCCGATGAAACAGTGGATGCTAAGAATTACAGCGTACGCAGACCGTTTAATCGACGACTTAGAGGAAGTTGACTGGCCGGAATCTATTAAGGATATGCAACGTAACTGGATTGGCCGCTCTGAAGGTGCTGAAGTAACATTTGGTATTGAAGGTACGGACAAAAACTTCACTGTATTTACAACACGTCCTGACACGTTATTTGGTGCAACTTACGCAGTACTTGCGCCAGAACATAAACTAGTGGCTCAAATCACGACGGCTGACCGAAAAGAAGCGGTTGAAGCATACTTGGATAAAGTAAAACTTAAATCTGATCTTGAACGCACAGATTTAGCGAAAGAAAAAACAGGTGTCTTCACAGGAGCTTATGCAGTAAATCCTGTAAATGGCGCTAAAATGCCAATTTGGATTGCAGACTATGTACTTGCAACTTACGGTACTGGTGCGATTATGGCGGTTCCTGCACATGATGAGCGTGACTATGAATTTGCAAAAGAATTCGGCTTAGACATCAAAGCCGTGCTTGAAGGTGGAGACATTGAAAACGAGGCATTTACGGGCGATGGCAAGCACATCAATTCTGGTTTCCTAGATGGTCTTGGTAAAGAAGAGGCAATCGAAAAAGCAATCGCATGGTTAGAAGAAAAAGGTGTCGGTGAGAAGAAAATTTCTTATCGTTTACGTGACTGGTTATTCTCTCGTCAACGTTACTGGGGTGAGCCGATCCCAATGATTCATTGGGAAAATGGCACAATAACACCAGTTCCAGAATCTGAATTACCATTAATATTACCGAAAACAGATAATATTCGACCATCTGGTACAGGTGAATCACCACTTGCGAATATTACAGAGTGGGTAAATGTTGTAGATCCTGAAACAGGTATGAAAGGCCGTCGTGAAACGAATACAATGCCACAATGGGCAGGTTCAAGCTGGTATTTCTTACGCTACATTGATCCGACAAATACAGAAGCAATTGCTGATCCAGAATTACTAAAGCGCTGGTTACCAGTTGATATTTATATTGGTGGAGCAGAGCATGCCGTACTTCATTTACTGTATGCGCGCTTCTGGCATAAAGTATTGTACGATCTAGGCGTTGTTCATACGAAAGAGCCATTCCAAAAATTATTCAACCAAGGAATGATTCTTGGTGAAGGTAATGAAAAAATGTCTAAATCTAAGGGTAATGTAGTAAACCCTGACGAAATCGTTGCTTCACATGGTGCCGATACATTACGTTTATACGAAATGTTCATGGGTCCTCTTGAAGCTTCAGTATCATGGTCTACAAATGGCCTAGACGGTGCACGTCGTTTCTTAGATCGTATTTGGCGTTTATTTGTCAACGAAGAAGAAGGAACAATCGCAGCGAAAATCCAAGCTTCTGATGATAAAACATTAGAAAAAACGTACCACCAAACTGTGAAAAAAGTGACGGAAGACTATGAAGGTATCCGTTTCAATACAGCTATTTCACAAATGATGGTATTCATTAACGATTGCTACAAAGCAGACGTTATTCCAACTGCATACGCAGAGGGCTTTGTGAAAATGCTAGCACCACTTGCACCACACGTAGCTGAGGAACTATGGCAACTACTAGGTCATGAAGGGACAATCTCTTATCAAGAGTGGCCAACATACGACGAGTCTAAATTAGTAGACGACGAAGTAGAAGTAGCGGTACAAGTAGCAGGTAAAGTACGTGCGAAAGTTACTGTATCTAAAGACGCTTCTAAAGATGAGTTAGAAAAAGTAGCATTAGCTGATGAAAAAGTACAAGAGCATATGGCTGGCAAAGAACTAGTAAAAGTCATTGTCATTCCAGGCAAGCTTGTTAATATCGTAGTAAAATAAGAATTTTTAGCCGGGAGAGCACTACTTTCCTGGCTTTTTATCTTTTATTCAGCAAGTGTCCAGACACCTGCCATACAGAAAATGATGATTGAGCTAGAATAAGATGCGTTTTCTAGGATCGCTTTTCAAACGTAACGCTTACAGTTAATGTCGAAAATACTCCTGCTATTTCCTAATATGAGCGCTGTGGGTTTATGATAAAGGAAACAAGATCAGATGAATTTGGCGTCGGTGAGAATAGATACTGTATGATGCTAAATTTAAGTGTAAAATAATTGAAATGCTAAACGATAATAAATAATTCGTTTAGCAATTTTTTTTATGAAAATGAAACTATACATATAATTTTTCCGACTATAGTGTGAATGGAAATGGGGGTGTTTGTTTGAGTGAGCACTTGTCAGCAATTATGGAAGAACACGGCGAATATTGCTTACGTGTGGCCTATTTATATGTCAAGGATTGGGCGATTGCTGAAGAAATTATCCAAGATGTTTTCCTTGCATTTTACCAACAGCAGGAACGTTTTGAACAAAGATCTTCATTGAAAACATATTTAGTGAAAATTACGGTTCATAAAAGTCACGATTACTTACGTAGCTGGAAAAATAAGCGTCTTGTTTTATTTGAGAAATTACATATCGGGGCAAGTAAGAGAACGGCTGAAAAAGAGTTAATTGAAGGTGAAGAGCGCACTATATTGAAGGATGCATTATTCACGTTGCCAATTATGTATAGGGAAGTTTTGATATTGCATTACTATAAGGAGCTAAAAGTTCGAGAAATTGCAGATATTTTAGGTTGTTCAGAAAACACGGTGAAAACGAGATTGCGACGTGCACGGAGGTTATTGCAAGAGCAGCTCGAACAAAGTGAGTGGGAGGTGCTAGTAGATGACACCTTTTAAGAAAAAGTTAAATAAGGAGCTGGGAGAGGCCTCTTTCTTTACACGAGAATTACAAGCAGAAATTTTGCAAAAGGCACAACAGCCAGCAAAAAAGAAAAGACATTGGCAATACCCTATGGTTCTTGTTTCAGCGACTTTGATTGTGCTGTTTTTCATAATCATTGGTCCGTGGACAATGACAAATACGTCTAAGCAGGCGACCATTGAAGAAATCGCCAAAAACGAAGCAGTGAAGCAATTTACAAGCGCCTTGAACTGGAGGGACGATACATTTGCGGCTGGAAGAATAGGCTGGATATTTGGGCAACAAGAATTTCAACAAGGTAAGGAAACGGAGCTATTACAGCAGGTTTTACAACATGCTGTGTTGAGTGAAAAGCATGAGTATTATAGAAATTTTCGCGATGTATGGCTCCAGTTTGAAAATGGACAAATAGCGAAGTTGAAAATGCAAGTGGAGGATGAGCAGCTTGTATTTATTGATATGGACACGAATTTATTTTACAAAGTAGATGCTGTGGGGGCAGCCAAGTTTACTTCTATTTCCATTGAAGATGACAGCTTGGATTCAAACTTGTTACTTGTTTTTATGCTGAGTTTTATATTATTAGTATGGATTGTAGAAAAAGTCGTACGAAAAGTTTTCAACATCCAAAAGGGGGAGAAATATGTCTCTAAAGCTCACAAACGTGCCACGATTATTATCAGTATCGTAAATTCCATTATCGTACTTGTTTCGCTGATAAATGGATGGCTTATTTATAAAGGAGTTATCTTGGCTATTATTTTTAGCTTAACTTTTTCAAATATTGCAATTGATTATTATTATGGGCGAGAGGAGAAAAGGCATTATGTAACGATTGCCAGGATGTTGGTTGGTATTCCTTTCTTTATACTCTTCTTCCTTTAATTAAAATGTAACGTAAAAGAGATGTCTCGCATGTATAGCGGACATCTCTTTATATGCTCAACGGTCATAGTGTTGAATGAAATCTATTTTTCTCATGCTTGTTTTTGTAACGTGCGATTTAAAAATAGTATATAGATTATTGGTAGGATAGCAGCGATGGTTACAATGCCTGTCCATTGGAAAAAGGACCAAATCGGGCTAAATAACGTACTACCGCAAGCAACCCCTATATAATAGGAAACGAGATACAGGCTTGAAGCACTCCCTTTTTGGTATGTAGCCGTTCGACTGACGGTTGACGAAGTTAAGGCATGTGCAGAAAAGAACCCTAAACAAGCCATACATAAGCCTACTACAATGACGAAAAGTGAGCCGCTTAAGGTGCAAAGAATCCCGATTACTAATAAAAACACCCCTAATGTTCGTACAATGTGAATACCAATTTTCCCTGCAAGTGCACTGGCGATTGGTGAACCGACAATGCCGACGCTATATGCTAAAAAAATGAACGAAATTGTTTTTAACGAAAGCGAAAATGGTGGTTCTGTTAAATGATAAGGAATAAACGACCACACACCTGTAAAGGACACTTGTAAAATGATTCCAAGACCAAATAACTTCAGCAAATTTGGGTTTTTTAAATGGAACCAAAAGCCTTGTAAATCTTTTTGTATTGTTCTTTCATTCATAGCGAAATTGCGTGATTTCGGTAGTAGTAGCCACACGATGGCAAAGATAATAATACCCAATATAGCGAGTGCAGAGAACGCCATCTCCCAAGAAAAACGTTCAGTCACATAGCCCATCACAAGGCGTCCAATCGTCCCACCAAGTGCGTTACAGGAAATATAGAGTGAAGTCGCTATACCCATCGATTTGTGATCAATTTCTTCGCTAATGTATGCCAGTGCCGCTGCTGGGACACCAGCAATGGCAAATCCCTGTATAAATCGCAAAACAACAATGATGAAAAATGAATCTGTTAAAGGCATGAAAAGAAAAGGAAGTACAGTCAGGATGATTGAAAATCTGATAAAGACTAATCGTCCGTGTCGGTCTGATAAAAATCCTAAAACAATTAACCCGAAAATAACAGACAATGTTGTCATGGACATCGACATACTAGCATACGATACAGATATTTGAAATTGCTCTGTAAAGAAGGGTAGGAGTGGTTGCACCGAATACATCGCCGCAAATACGAATACCGATGCAAGACCTAAACTCGTAACAATTACCCAAAACTGTCTGTCTTTAATGGAATACCCTTGTTTGAAATTATCCATATAAAAGACCTTACTTCATTTGTTCTGGTAACCAAAGAGACAATTGTGGTAATAGAACAACTAGTGCTAAGAACACAATCATAAGAACGATAAACGGAATTACGCCTTTTACTACTTCCCCGAGTTTTTCTTTTGCGATACCACTAACAACGAAGAGATTCAGACCTACTGGTGGTGTAATCATACCAAGCTCCATGTTGATCGTCATAATAATCGCAAAGTGAATGAGGTTAATATCAAAGTGTACAAGAATCGGTAATAGGATTGGCAACGTGATTAAAATAATAGATACTGCTTCTAAGAACATCCCCATGAAGAAGAACAGAATATTAACGATAATCATGAAGATCCATTTGTTCATATCACTTTCAGCAATCCAAGCACCTACATTTTGTGGAACTTGCGCATTCGTTAAATATAGACCGAATAGTGAAGCCGCACCGATAATTAAGTAAATCATCGCTGTAATATTAATAGATTCTACTAACACTTCGCGGAAGTCTTTGAGCTTCATTTCACGGTAGATGAACAAGGAAACGACTAAACCGTAGAATACTGCGATTACAGCTGATTCTGTTGGTGTAACAACGCCAGAATAAATTGTTCCTAAAATCAGGAATGGTAAAAATCCACCCCAAATGGCTTTAAGAGATTTACGACCACGTTCACCCCAAGATGCCTTTGCATCACCTTTGAAGCCATTTTTCTTTGCATAGAAAATAGCAGCAACGATTAAAATACCTGTTAAAGCAAGACCAGGGATAACGCCGGCCATAAATAATTCGCCGATTGATTGCTCAGAAGTAATCCCGTAAATAATAAGCGGTACACTTGGAGGAATTAAAATTCCTAATGTACCCCCAGCTGCTACAAGACCCATTGAGTAACGTTTTTTATAGCCAGCAGAAATCATTGCAGGAATCATGATTGATCCGATTGCCGCTGCCGTTGCAGGTGAAGAACCTGAAATCGCTGCGAAAATCGCACATGCTAAAATGGTTACAACTGCAAGACCACCCGGAAGGTGACCAATCCAAGCACGTAAAGCTTCGATTAAATATTTAGAAATACCACCACGTGCCATTAACACCCCAGCGAGTACGAAACCTGGAATCGCCATCATCGGGAAAGAATCCAGCGCAGTAAAAATACGTTGTGGAACCATGTTCATATTAAAGTCGATTTGGAACAAGACAAAAATAGTTGATAAGGCTAAACTAATCGCCACTGGTACACGTAAAAATAATAAAATAAAGAAACTAATTAAGAGGATTAGCATATACTTCATCCTTTCCTCGCAGGATATTTACTAGACGCTCAAGGAAACGTGCTAGGAACAGTACTCCTGATATTGGTAATACTAAATAGACAATCCACATCGGAATCCCAATATCAAGAGACACCATGCCGGAAGAGAAGCGATTCTCTACTAATACAAAGCCGTAATACGTATAAATAAGGCAGAAAGTGATACTTAAGCCAGTTGCGACTAAGTCTAAGATACGTTTCATAGACGGTTTTAATTGATCGTATAAAATGTCCACTTGAATATGTTGGTTATGACGAAGTGCTAATCCAAAACCAAGGAATGTCCCCCAAATGATCGAATAACGGGCAAGTTCTTCTACCCAAGCTTGCGGATCATTGAAAGCGTAGCGCATAATTACGCCGTAAAATATTAGTGTAATACCGACTAGGAAGAAGAATCCAGCGAGGATTTCCTCTAAATAGCCCCATAACTTATATAATGCGTTCATCCTGTTGCCTCCTTAAAAATTCATGTTAAGATTTCATTCAACACATAAGCGTGAGCGGCTTATTTTCAAAAAAAGAGTGAGTGCCGATTCTATCGACACTCAAACTAGAAGAACTTATTTTAAATCACGGATGCCGTTGATTAATTCTTCAGTAATTACTTCGCCAAATTCTTCGTAAACTGGATCAAGTTGTGCTTTAATTGCTTCTTTTTGTTCAGTAGTTAATTCGATTACTTCAATACCAGAGTTTTTAATGTTCTCGAATGATTTCTCATTTTCTTCAGAAGCTAAATCCAATGCTAATGTAGTAGCTTCGTCTAAAGCTTCTTCTACTGCTGTTAACAAATCAGCAGGGATTTTATCCCAGAATGGTTTGTTTACGAAAATTGCGTAGTCAAGACGACCGTGCTCAGAAACTGAGAAGTGTTTTTGTACTTCTTGGTATTTTTGTGTATCAAAGTTATTGAATGTGTTTTCTTGTCCATCCACTGTACCTTGTTGTAGGGCAGCGTATGTTTCACCGAATGAAATTGTGGCAGAACCAGCGTTTAAAGCTTTAAATTGTTCTTCAAGAACTTTACCTGCTTGTGCACGGAATTTAAGACCTTTAAAGTCTTCCGGTTTTACAAGTGGGTGTTTGTTGTTAGAGAAATGTTTGAAACCATTTCCCCAGAATACTAATCCTTTAACATCGTTTGCTGCTAATTGATCTGATTCAAGAATTGTTTTTGCTACGTCAGATTCAAAGAATTTACGAACATGCTCTTCGTTCTCGAATAGGTAAGGCATGTCAACGTATTGCCAACGCGGGTCAATTTTCACCATTTTTGTTACAGATGGAGCAATCATATGAACGTTTCCTGATACTAACGCATCAAGTTCATCTGCATCGCCATATAATTGAGATGAAGGGTAAACTTCAACTTTTACTTTACCTTCAGTCTTCTCGTCTACTAATTTAGCAAAAGCGTCAGCCGCTTTACCTTTAACACTATCGATAGATGTTACGTGAGAGAACTTAAGTACAAGCGGTTTTTCTTTTGTATAGCCGCCGTCGCCGTCAGCTGCTGGAGCCGAAGCTTCTTCTTTTTTGTCGCCACCACAAGCAGCAAGTGCTAGTACAAGCACAGCCATAAGTGACATTAAAAGCCATTTCTTCATTGTATATCCCCCTAAAAAATTTTATATAGTAAAAAAGGAAAACCTTTTAAACCCAAGTTAATGGTGTACTTGATTTTTCGGTAGCGCCTCGATATATTTTTCGCTATAGCGCTCTGTGTAAAATTGGTAAACAGGATCAAAAGCTGACTCCCATTTTTGAACCTCTTGCTCTGTTAAGTAGTTAATATCAATGCAATCACATGCTTCAATCTCTTGTAGACGCTCCGTACTTAAATCTTTTGCCAGTTGCCATTGCCAGGCTTGTACTTCGGCAAGTGTTTCGATAAGTAGTGTTTGAACATCTTTCGGTAAAGCATTCCAGTGATTGTTGTTCATGAGCAGTAAGTAGCCCAAATAACCATGATTACTAACTGTTAAATAGTCTTGCAATGAATGTAAGTTTTTACTTGTAATATTTGTGAACGTATTTTCTTGCCCATCAACATGCCCTTTTTGTAATTGATTAAAAACAGTATTAAAATCAATTCGCCTTGGAAACGCTCCGACACTTGAAAATTGTTCTGCTAAAATATCACTTGGCATAATCCGCATTCGCAATCCTTTTAAATCCTTAATCTCCTCGATTGGTCGAATGCTATTACTTAGCTGTTTAAATCCGCTATCCCAAATGCCCATTGACAATAGGTTATGCTCGCTTAATTTATTCATCAGAATTTGACCGGTTTTACTGTCTATGTATGTATGAACTTCATCTGCATTTTTAAATGCATAAGGTAAATCCATAACTGACCACTCTGGTACGAGTGTTGTAATTTTAGAAATCGCAGGTGCTATCATTTGAATATCCCCGCGTAAAAGTGCATTCATTTCTTCACCGTCTTTATAAAGAACGCCATTTGGAAATACTTGAATTTCTACATGACCATTACTACGTTCCTTGACAAGCTCGGCAAATCTAATAGCCGCCATTCCTTTTGGCGTATTTTCACCAACAACATGTGAAAATCGAATCACGATTTGTTCTTCATGACTTAGCTGTTCATTGTCTGTAGGGTAATCGGTCTCTTGACATGAAACTAATAAAATGAGAATGAGAACGCTAACAAAACTGATGGTAATCCGCTTTCGCCACATACTAAACGACCCCTAACAAATTTACATCTGAACTGATTTTATTTTAGTTCTAATGTCGAAATATACAATATTATGGTGTTAATGGACATTTTGGTATTTGTGGTATATAACAGTTTTCTATTCTAGTAAACTGTTATAAAATGAAAAAAGCTTGCAAACATATTGTTTGCAAGCTTTTCTTACATAGTTATTTGATAGAATAGTATTTTGTTGGTCGACCAACTGCTCCATATTTTAAATTGATATGAACGCTACCTTTTGTTGCTAAAAAATCTAAATACTTCCGGACTGTTACTCTAGCCATACCAACATTTTGAGCAAGTTGCTCAGAAGTAATAGGTGCTCGATTTGCCATTAAATACTCTGAAATTTGTTTCATAGTGATGTCATTTAGTCCCTTAGGAAGCTCTATTGCTTCAGTTTGGATTCCTAGCCACTGATCGATATCTTCCTGTTTAAAGGAATTTGTATTTGCAAGCTTTTTTACAGTGTTTCTATACTGTTGCAAAGCTTTTTCAAAGCGATCAAAACGAAATGGTTTAATGAGATAATCAATAGCACCTAGGCGAAGTGCCTCTTGTACAGTTTGTGCATCCCTTGCTGCTGTAATCATAATAATATCTGATGGAATACGGTCGGCACGAAGTTTTAAAAAGAGCTCCATACCCGTCATATCCGGTAAAAACATATCAAGTAAAATGAGATTTGGCTGTTTGGCTACGATTTTCTCATAAGCATCTCGACCGTTTGTAGACTCACCTGTAAGTTCAAAGCCATTCATTTTTTCTAAAAACCCTTTATTTACTTCAAGTACCATAGGATCATCTTCTACGATAAAAACTGAAAGATTACTCATTATTCCTCAGTCACCCCCACTTTAATTGTAATCGTTGTCCCAATTTGAACAGTAGACTCTACCTGGATTGTTCCGTTGTTTGATTCGACAATCTGTTTGATAAGAGCGAGACCGATACCACGACCTTCTTTTTGCTTCGTACTAAAGCCATAATCGAAAATTCGTTGCGGTATTCCTTGAACTCCTTTACCACTGTCTTGCACTTCAATAAATAGGTGATGTTTATCACCGATTAACGTTAAATGAACATCTTTATGCACGCATTCTAGACAGGCCTCCATAGCATTGTCGAGTAAATTTCCGATAATTGTTACCATATCTCCACTCGAAAAACCACTCATGAATTCTACTAGTTTAGAATCTTCGTCGATGGTGAGTTCTATACCGAGCTCCTTTGCACGTGAATACTTGCCGAGCATTAAGCCTTGAATTGAGTAGTCGTAAATTTTGTCACGTAGGCTTTGAATAATCTCTTCTTCGTCAGTTATTTCATCAATAATGAGGCTTAAAGCATCATCATTACGTTCAAGTTGGATCAGACCAGCGATACTATGTAGACGATTCATGTATTCATGCTGCTGTGCTCGCAGTGAATCCACAAGCATTTTGATACCAGTTAATTCTTCAGCAAGCATATTGGCTTCTTTTCTGTCCGTCAACATAATGAGATAACCAGCACTTTGATCCATAATTCGTATAGAAATGGTACGCACTAAATACATTTGCTCGTACATTAGAAGTGGTCGATATGCTTCGTATTGTTGAATCGTATCCTCCGCGAGCCATGTATCTTTAAATAAGGTTTTTCTTGAGATTGTTTGTCCGAAGAAATGTGTGTATTGCCTTGCTAATCTGTTAATAAACGTTACATTCCCGTGTTCATCCGTTGCCAATATTCCGATATCCATTGCTTGAATAATCCCTGAACGTTCTTCTACAAGTCGAGCGATTTCATAAGGTTCTAAATTAAATGTTTGTCGTTTCAAGTGATTTGCTACTAAAACGGAGCCACCCAAGCCTATTGCCAAGCCCCAAAACAGCGACATTAATATATCATATTGATACTCGTCTAAAAGGCTATACCACTTTGGTGAAAGAAGACCGACTGTAATGACACCAACTTGCCTCGTACTTTCTTCATTCATAATTGGTACGAACGCGCGAATCGAGTAGCCAAGTACGCCACGAGCTTTTGAGATGTATTCATGTTGTGAAAAAGCCTCTACTTCGTCCCCACCTTCAAAAACTGTACCAAGTTTACTTTCTGAAGGGTGGGAGTAACGAATACGATTCATATCAATCACAACGATGTAATCAACATCAGTTGCTAGACGAATTCGTTCCGCAATAGGTTGGATTTTTTCAAAGCCTTCCTCTGTTCCTATATTATTTTGAATATCTGATAGCTGCGACACGGTTCTAGCAATCGCAATAGCGCGGGCACCAAATTCCTTTTCGAAGGCGCCTGCTAGATTATGAATCATAATAGCTCCACTTGTAGCAATAGAAGATATGACAATAATAAATGAAAAAATAAACATCTTTAGGCGCAAAGAAATGTTTTTCATAAGTATGTAAAAGGAGATGCCAAAGTGGCAACCTTCTATTAATTGTACACCTCTTTATATGTGAATTTTTGATGCTAGTGTATATATGAGAGTGAAAATTTATTTGTTTAGATAATGATGAATATTTTTACTATTTTACCACAGTCAGATGAACTGGGAATTTCATTCTATTACAAATATGCATAAATAAGTAGATTGTTGTAATATAACACTAACTATATTACATATTTTTACTTGTGTAATATAACAATTTTGGATTATTTTTGTAATGTTATTCCGCGGATTGATGAAGAGAGTTCTGTGTTTCTTGATGTATTTTTAATGAATAATGAAGATGGGAGGGGAAGATTAAAGTATATTCAAATAATAAAAATCAGCATAAACTATTTTTGAAGGAATGTGTTGAAAAAAAGAAGGATTTTGTAAAAATTCATAACTAATCCATTAACAGGGATTCTGTCTTTTGGTGTAGTTTTTTTGCTATTAGTATGTATTGTTTTTATTTTCTTCTTAAGGATTTAAAAAAACTCTATTGTTCGGCATGTTTCTATTTTGTTAAATGATGGACTTCACTTTAAACTCTAATAGTTCGGCCTCTTAATAGGAAAAAATTTCATATAGATAGGAATAGAAGTACATAAAATATGTGAAAACATGCACGTTTTTAGTTATCTTAACATAATTAACACTTATTTAATAAGTAGTGTAGAAAAATATTATTAGCTGAAATAAGGTGTGAATATTGTTCGTTAAACGTCGTTTTACTTAGAGGCTGTAAGTAAAAAACATTAAAATTTACATTATTTGATTTGCATTACTTTTTAGAGAAATAATAATTTTTAGAAAAACATCTTGCTTTTGAATAATTATAAGTGGTAAATTGTTGTACGTAGACGTTCATAAAGTCTTCACATGTAGCAAAAGAGGGGAGAAGTGAGTATTTATGAATAAAAATAGATGGTTAATTGCATTATCTGCAATTGCAATTCATCTTTCAATTGGAGGCGCTTACGCATATAGCGTATACAAACTACCGATTGTCACAGAGATGGGATGGAGTGAGACGAAGGTAACGATTGCCTTTACTATTATGATGGGTCTTGCTGGTTTCGCAGCAGCATTGTTTGGTAGTGTAGTAGAGAAATTGGGGCCGCGTAAAGCAGCGATGGTAGCAGCTGTATTATTTGGTGCTGGACAAGCTGGTGCGGGTGTCGCAATTATGATGGATTCAGTTGTATTATATTGGCTTACATATGGTGTGCTTAGTGGTTTAGGTATGGGGATTGGCTATATTGCGCCTGTATCGACATTAGTAAAATGGTTCCCTGATCGCCGAGGTTTAGCAACAGGTATGGCTGTACTAGGATTCGGATCGGGTGCATTGATTACAGCTCCAGTTGCGGCGAACTTGATGGAAGCAGTAGGCATTTCTACAACGTACTTTATTCTAGGGGCAAGTTATTTCACGTTAATGATTTTGGGGTCACTATATATTGCGCCTCCAGTTCCTGGTTATATGCCAGCGAATATGAAGGTAGCATCAGATTCTGGCAAGAAAGTTGTGAAAAAAGATTTAGCTGTAATGTCGGCGCGTGAAGCAGTGAAGACAAAGCATTTCTGGATGTTATGGTCGATGCATTTAGTGAATGTAACAGCAGGAATCATGATGATTTCTGTAGCATCTCCTATGGCGCAAGAAATCGTAGGTTTATCAGTTGCGGGTGCCGCAGCGATGGTAGGAATTATGGGGTTATTCAATGGTGGTGGCCGTTTAATTTGGGCAGCTGTGTCTGACTATATTGGTCGTTCGAACGTCTTTGTTATTTTCTTTACAGTACAGTTAATAACATTTATCGTTTTACCGCATACGACAAACGTTATGCTTTTCCAAGCGCTTATTTTCTTAGTAGTTAGTTGTTATGGTGGTGGGTTCTCGAATTTACCAGCATTCGCAAGTGATTTATTCGGAACCAAGCAACTTGGTGTGATTCATGGATACCTATTAACGACATGGTCGATAGGTGGGGTTTTTGGTCCGCTATTAGTAAGCGCAATCAAAAATAATTACGGAAGTTATATTCCGGTATTCTATGTATTTGCAGGTTTAATTGCGATTTCATTAATTATTTCATTAACTTTACGTGCAGATGTACGCAAACAAATGGCATTAAATGCCCAAAAAGCTTCAGCAGAAAAAGTTGGAGACGTCTCAACTACAGCATAATAATAAAGATAAACTACTTTCAATTCGCATTTGAAAGTACAAGCCGGATAGTTGTCATTTCGCATATGACACTATTCGGATTTTTTGTTGTATTTTGTTATAGTACACCAGATTAATCTGTAACTAACATATAACAGAGGTGTTTGCCTGTCAATAAGATTTACCGGAATAAATTGAATTTTAGAGGAATTGAGCGATTTTCTACCATTAGCATAATTATGAACCTGAACGGGTAATGTGAAAAAAGGACTTCGTGAGGTGAAAGAATTATGGAGATATTAACGAATATATTGATACTATTAGTGCTTGTGCTCATAACAAATATAATTAGTCATTATATTTCATTTTTGCCAACCGCATTAATTCAAATAGGCATAGGATTAGTTTTTTCAGTATTAGTGAAGGATTTTAAGATAGAAGTGGAAACGGAGTGGTTTTTGCTCTTATTTATTGCGCCTCTACTTTATTATGATGGTGCTCATTTCCCTCGTGAACAATTATGGAAAATGAGGGCATCCATTTTAGGGAATGCTATCTTCTTAGTGCTTCTGACGACTATTGTAGGGGGGTATGTGATTCATTGGATGGTGCCTACTATTCCACTAGCGGCCGCTTTTGCCTTAGCAGCTATTTTATCGCCAACGGACCCTATAGCGGTGAATGGTATTGCAAAGCGTATACGAATTCCTAATCATATTATGAATCTAGTGCGTGGAGAATCACTTATTAATGATGCATCAGGACTTGTGGCTTTTAATTATGCTGTTGCCGCAGTGGTAACAGGGTATTTTTCTTTAAAAGAGGCAACTGGAGACTTTTTATATATGTTTTTTGTAGGAGCATTACTTGGGGTCGTTCTAGGAATTTCAATGAATGTCATTCGCTACGCATTGCGCGATAAAGGTATTAATGATGTTGTTTTTCATGCGCTTTTACAAATTTTGACGCCATTCATTATTTTTTTTATTGCAGAGGAACTTTTACACGCTTCGGGTGTTATTGCTGTAGTAGCTGCTGCACTTATTTATGCACTTGTTAAAGAAAAGACAGAAAATTTGATAGCGCAAGAGCAAATACTAACAGATGGTATTTGGATGATTATGATTTATACATTAAACGGTGTAATTTTCTTATTGTTGGGTCTTACACTGCCTTCAGCCATGCATACGTTGATTGCCAATGAACAAATAAATAACTGGCGATTATTATGCTATGTCTTAGCGCTTGGTACATTCGTATTAGGTATTCGTTTTGTGTGGACATTAGTCTTTAACACTATTACTTATTATGTCATGAAAAACCAAGAGAATGACTTACCGTCTATTAAAGACGCGATTATTACGAGCTTGGTTGGTGTGAGGGGAACCATTACTATGGTTGGGGTGCTGTCACTCCCATTTTTCACTGAGTCAAACGAAATATTTCCTATGCGGTCATTGATTATATTTTTAGCAGCAGGAGTTATTTTGTTTACACTTCTTGTAGCCACAATATTTTTACCGCTTCTAAGTGAAAAGGTTAATTCTCCTAATCCGAAAAATGTAAACGTACAAAAGCAGCGGATGATTACTGGCGCAATTCAACGTTTGAAACAAGAACGTTCAGAGGAGAACACAGAAGTTGTTTATGAGCTTATCAATGAATATGTTATGATGCTTCACTTATTAAAATCTAAAATGAAGGACGAGCAGCAATTGCAAAAGTATAATGAGCAATTAAAGGAAGAACGTATAAAGGCATTAAGAATGGAACGAATTTATTTAGAGGAATACTGTTCATTCGAGGATGTTCCTGCACTGCTTATCAAGCAAATACATCAATCAATTTCCGAACGAGAACGAGCCGTAATATCAGGGTCCTCTCATATAGTTAGTCGTAAACTAAAGCAAGTGATGCAAAATTGGAGGCGTTCTTATTTAAAAGGTCATGAGCAAGAGGCATTATCGAATACTGAAATAAATATGCATTTCTATATTTTCTCAAAAGTACTTGAACAGCTAAATCAACAGATTAAAACGGAATTTAATCCAGAAGTTCTACAACATGTAATTTATTATTATAAGCGCTTAGTGCGTAAATTTGAGTTCAATTTAGATAGGGACAATTCGGATGAATTAACAGAAGCTCAAGAAGTATTGTGTATCTACGCAATTGAGGGGCAACGTAAAGCTATCTCGCAAATGTTACTTAAAGAGGAAGTAACACAAGTAGAAGCGAAGGAGCTACGACGCTTCGTGAATTATATGGAAAGTGTTGTGCTATTTGAATATGTCGAATAGAAAAATAAAAGAAGGGGCTAACCAATAGGACAGCCCTTTCTTTTTATAGTGAAGCAAAGTGGTTGATACAAGATAGCGTTCTATATGGACACATTTTTCAGAGAATATGATTAATCCATTAACTCGTTTTCTATTTATTGAATAATGCTTGTATTTTATAGTGCAGCGTTCATGCCAGCAATTCTTCCGGTAACGAGTGCTGAAGTAATGTTATAGCCACCTGTATAGCCATGGATATCTAAAATCTCACCGCAGAAAAATAAGCCAGTTTTTTTCTTAGAAGCCATAGTTTTTGGTTCGATTTCTTTAATTGATACACCACCGCCTGTGACAAATGCTTTTTCAAGCGATTGTGTGCCACTTACAGACATAGTGAAGTTCACTAGCTCTCGAGCAAGATGACGGATTTTTTCTTGGGATAATTCAATGCCTGTTAATTGGACATCGATCTGGGCGCGTGCACATAAAAATAATAACCAACGTTCAGGAGCAATCCCTTTCCAAACGTTTTTTACAGCTTTTTTCGGTTCAGCTTTAACTAGTTTATTTAAATATTGAAGACAAGTTTCTTCGTTTTGATCGACAAGTGTTTGAATTCGCATTGTCACGGGTTCGTAGCCGGATTTCATGAGCTCTTTGACGACAAATTGGCTACAGCGTAGGACAGCTGGTCCACTTAGACCAAAATGTGTAAAGAGCATGTCCATTTGATGCGTAACAAGTGTTTTGCCCTTTTTATTCAGTACAGAAACCGCAACATTACGTAGTGCTAAGCCTTGTAATTCACGAGTTTGAATGAAATCTTCTTTGGATAACACAGGTACCTCAGTAGGGAATAGTGTTGTAACGGTATGCCCAGCACGCTCTGCCCAAGGGTAGCCATCGCCTGTGGAACCCGTTTGTGGAACCGCCTTGCCACCGACCGCTACAACTACTGCTTTGCTGCGTACTTCGATGCCATCTGCTAAGCGCACACCGAGAATTTTTTCATCATCCATTAAAAGCTTGCTAACCGGTGTATTTAAACGAACCTCTACATGTAAGCGTTGTAGCTGACGAATAAGTGCATCGACCACATCTTGTGCACGGTTTGACACAGGGAACATACGCCCGTGATCTTCTTCTTTTAAAGCGACACCAAGTCCTTCAAAAAAGTTAATGATATCTTCATTGTTGTAAACCGTAAATGGACTATATAGAAAACGACCGTTCCCCGGAATATGCTTGACGATTTCTTCTACAGGTAGTCGGTTTGTAACATTGCAACGACCACCACCAGAGATAGCTAGTTTTTTGCCAAGCTTAGTCCCTTTTTCAAGTAATAGTACTTTCTTTTTATGTTCTCCTGCGGCTATAGCAGCCATTAAGCCAGACGGCCCTCCACCAATAACAATTACATCATACATATATATATAAACTCACTTTCTTTTCATTTTCACGAATCTTTACTATTATACATGAAGTCCTATAGTTAAGGTGACTTCTTAACATTGAAAATTGAGCTAAAGTGTTCTATAATTTCTTATCTGCAATGACAGTATGAAATGAACGGCTTTTCGTGCTATTATGGTAGTTGTTATGCACTAAATTATGAGGTGAAAAATAGATGTGCGGATTTATTGGCTATATTAACGGAACAAATGTAATTGATCATCATCAAACAATTGAAAATATGATGAATACGATTATTCACCGTGGTCCAGACAGCGGTGGTATTCATACTGACGATAAAGTAACTTTAGGTTTCCGTCGTTTAAGTATTATTGATTTATCAGACGTTGCAAACCAACCTCTTTACAGTGAGGATGGTAACATCGTACTGGTATTTAACGGGGAAATTTTCAACTTCCAACAATTACGCGCAGACCTAAAAGCAAAAGGTTATACGTTTAAAACACAATCAGACAGTGAAGTAATCATTTATGGTTATGTGGAATATGGAGTAGAGTTCGTTAAACAACTTCGCGGTATGTTCGCGTTTTGTATTTGGGATAAAAAGAATGATTTACAATTTATCGCACGAGATGGCTTTGGTATAAAACCACTTTACTACACAAGCCATACGACTGATAATACATTCATTTTCGGTTCAGAGATTAAATCTTTTTTACCACACCCATCTTTCATTAAAGAATTAAATAAAGACGCGTTACGTCCGTATTTAACTTTCCAATATTCTTCAATGGATGAAACATTCTTTAAAGGTGTGTTTAAGCTTCCACCAGCTCACTATATGGTCATCAAAAATGGCGATATGAAAATCGTGCAATATTGGGATAAAAAATTCCATGCAAAAGAAGCACCTATTGAAAAGTATGTGGAAGAAATTCGTGAAACAGTGAAAGAATCTGTGGAGGCACATCAAATAAGTGACGTAAAAGTTGGGTCCTTCTTATCAGGTGGTATCGACTCAAGTTATATTACAGCGTTACTTCGTCCAGACAAATCATTCTCTGTTGGTTTCTCTGATTATGAAGATATGTTCAATGAAACAAACTTAGCTAAAGAGCTTTCAGACACATTAGATATTCAAAATGAACGTAAATACATTTCTGCGGATGAGTGCTTTGAGGCGCTACCTAAAATCCAGTGGCATATGGATGAGCCACAATCAAATCCATCATCAGTGCCGCTTTACTTCTTATCAGAATTAGCTGCGAAAGATGTAACGGTTGTTCTTTCGGGTGAGGGTGCCGATGAAATTTTCGGTGGTTATTCTTGGTACCAAAACTCAGGCAGAATGCAAAAATATGAAAAAGTGCCAATGGGTCTGCGTAAAGCACTCCGAGGTATTGCAGAAGCGCTACCGAAAAACCAATATACAAACTTCCTTGTAAAAGGTGGTCAAACCGTTGAGGAACGCTTTATTGGGGAAGCGGTCGTTTGGGATGAAGAGGATGCATTAAACGTTTTAAAACCAGACTATAAAAATGGTCCATCTGTCAAATCGATTACTAAGCGTATTTACGATGAAGTACCAGGTGATGATGATGTGACAAAAATGCAGTACTTAGATCTAAATCTATGGATGCCTGGCGATATTTTATTAAAGGCTGACAAAATGAGTATGGCGCATTCTATTGAATTACGTGTACCATTCTTAGATAAAGAAGTGATGGAGCTTGCGAAAAATATTCCGTCCGAATATCGTGTCAACGATATTGATACAAAATACGTCTTGCGCCAAGCAGCACATCAAGAGCTACCAGAGGAATGGGCAAAGCGTCCAAAGCTTGGTTTCCCAGTACCAATTCGTCACTGGTTACGTGAAGAGAAGTACTATAATTTAGTTAAAGATATGTTCACAACTGATTTTGCAAGAGAGTTCTTCGATACAGATCAATTAGTCGGTTATTTAGATGAGCATTACGAAGGTAAAGCTAATCGTGGTCGCTATATTTGGACTGTATATGTATTCCTAGTATGGTATAAGCAATTCTTCGTAGATATGTAACTAGAAGCAGGATGTCTAATAAATTGTAAAGACTTTTTTGGACATCTTTTTCTTGGGAAAGTGCATTTTTAGCCTGTTTATGCGCTGGCGTTTTGCTTTGGCGCAGAAAGGAAGGTGTCTCAAATACTATGAGACACCTTCTTTTTGCAACTTTTAACGTATTACTGCGTCTGTTTTCCTATAAATATGTTAAAATAACAATTAGTTTATTCGTTTTAGGTGAGAAAAGTGATCGTTGTGTACTACTAAAAGAAGTATGATTTTAATAATGAATGGATGGATACGATGTCCTCTTTAATGAAAGGTACTGCGATATTAACACTCGGGATGTTTTTATCGAAAGTGCTCGGCTTAATTTATATTTTTCCGTTTTATGCAATTGTCGGTGAAGAAAATATTGCACTGTATCAATACGCATACATTCCCTACTCAATCATGCTGGCTATAGCCATCTCTGGGGCGCCTATAGCAGTGTCAAAATTTGTTTCTAAATACAATTCGATAGGTGATTATCAATCGGGTCGCAAACTTATGAAATCCGGCATACTTATTATGTTAATTACGGGCTTTCTTTCGTTTATTGCACTTTTTGCGCTCGCGACACCAATTGCTGGGCTCGTCATCAAAAGTGAGGAGCAAGTATTTACAGTTGAGCAAATTGCTTCTGTAATTCGATGGGTGAGTTTCGCATTAATTGTTGTGCCGTTTATGAGTTTATGGCGAGGCTTTTTCCAAGGTTATGGCAAAATGCAACCGACTGCTGTTTCACAATTAGTTGAACAAATTGTTCGAATTGTGGTCCTATTAGGTGGTTCATTCCTTGTAGTTGTGGTCTTTAAAGGTAAAGCGGAAACGGCTATTTCCTTTGCAGTATTTGCAGCTTTTATTGGAGCAATTGGCGGTTTAGGAGTGCTATATTATTACTGGAAAAAATACCAGCCAGAATTTAATTTGCTCCGTAGTCAAAGTGTTACTTCTAAACAGTTACCATTGTCTACTATTTATAAAGAAGTAATTACGTATTCAATTCCAATGGTATTTGTAGGGATTGCCAACCCACTATTCCAACTAGTCGATATGGTAACGTTCAATGGAGCGATGGCTTCAATTGGTTTAGCCGATGTAACGGATAAATACTTATCTATGATTAACTTTACAACACATAAAGTGGTCATCATCCCAGTCATGTTAGCAACCGGATTTTCTATGGCGTTAGTGCCAACAATTACAAAATATTTTACGTCAGGCGAGTATTTATCACTACGCCATGCGATGGATAAAACCTATCAAATTTTAATTTTCATTACGCTACCAGCAGTTGTAGGTATTTCGCTATTATCAAATGAAATATACTTCTTGCTGTATTCGGAAAGTGAAATGGGTGGGTCGATTTTAGCGCATTATGCACCAGTCGCTATTTTGTTTGCATTGTTCCAAGTGACAGCAGCTCTTTTACAGGGCATCGACTACCAAAAATGGATTGTATTCAGTTTACTGTCAGGGATTTTAGTGAAGCTCGCACTCAATATTCCCCTTATTCGCATGATGGAAGCGGATGGGGCAATATTAGCAACTGCGATTGGTTATGGCGTATCAATTATTATTAATATGTTAGTGTTAAAGAGAGCGCTCAATTATAAATCCGAAATGGTAGTACGACGTGTCATGCTAATTTCTATTTTAACAGCTGCGATGGCGCTAAATGTACTAGTCGCTTATAAATTGTTAGAATTTATAATGGGGCCTGTCGATAGTAAATTCTCCGCCCTAATCTTTTCAGTGATTTGTACGGCAGTGGGTATTGCTGTTTACGGTTTTTTATCACTACGATTGGGACTTGCACAGAAATTACTTGGCGAACGCCTAACTCGATTTACGAGTAAGATAGGATTTAAATAGGAGGAACTATGCGATTAGATAAATTACTTTCAAATATGGGCTATGGCTCACGAAAAGAAGTCAAACAATTACTCAAACAAAAGGCGGTTACTGTTGATGGTATTCATGTCAAAGATGCCGCGATGCATGTGGATCCAGACAAGCAGGATGTATCAGTTTATGATGAACGAGTAATTTACACGGAGTTTGTTTACTTCATGATGAACAAACCTCCAGGTGTTATTTCGGCTACAGAGGATTCACGTGAAGCAACGGTTATTGATTTATTAGAGCCATTACACCAGCATTTTGAACCATTTCCGGTAGGGCGCCTTGATAAAGATACAGAAGGCTTACTCTTACTAACAAATGATGGTACGCTTACACATAATTTATTGTCACCGAAAAAGCATGTACCTAAAGTGTATTACGCACAAATTGATGGTGTGGTAACAGAAGCTGATGGAGAAGCATTTGCACGTGGTGTGGAGCTTGATGATGGCTATGTTACTAAGCCAGGTAAGCTCGTTATTTTAAAATCAGCAGAGCAATCAGAAATCGAGTTGACGATTCAAGAAGGCAAATTCCATCAAGTAAAGCGTATGTTCGAAGCAGTCGGAAAGCGTGTGACCTACTTAAAGCGACTATCGATGGGAAGTCTTAAGCTTGATGAAAGTTTAGATCTTGGCGAATACCGCGAATTAACACCTGAGGAATTGGCAAGTTTACAAAATAGAGAATAAGGTACCTCTTGATAGTGTTTTGAGCACTATCAAGAGGATTTTTTTTATGCACACTTTCGTCCTGAATAATTGTATAATAATGTTATAACTAAATAATTAATAAAATTGTTATTTCTTTTAAAAAAGGTTCATCCACTCTAGTATGACAATTGATTAAAAAACCTATTGATTTTAGCATGCTTGTTGATTGGAGTGGGGGCTAGACGACCTCAGGAAAGCACCTAACAGGAGTGGAAATAAAACCTAAGTCATGGTGATTATCTTTTAAAAGGAAGTATTGTTGATTGTTAGCGTATAGATACTCACGCTGTGTTTGAGATTTTGCAAAAAGCTTGTCATAGAGGGGATGGAGTATTTAGAGCAGTAAATATAATTAATGAAAGGAGTCTCGAATGAAAAGACTGCGATTTAAATTATTATTATCGCTAGTTACATTCGCACTGATACTTGTTGTTGTCATGTCATATGTAAATAGACAGATACTGGTGGTAGATATTCGGGAACAAGAAGCCGCCAATAGAACATTAATTGAAGATCATATACTTAATGATATGCAAACTGTAGATAACGCGCATCTTTATTTTGATAAAAATATTTCTGATAAGATTGAGACAGAGTTACGAGCATTAGTTTCATATTATGCGAAAAACCCAAGTATTTCTACGTGGGATTTACAACAAATGAAAAAAGAGCATGAAATGGATATATACATATTAGATCAGACAAATACAATTATTTATACAACATTTATGCAAGATAAAGGGTTCAGTTTTTCGGAGTGTTGTAAAAACTTTTCTTCACTATTAGATGAACGAAGAGAAAGTGGCAAATTTTACACAGATGGTATTGATGTATCTACGACTACAGGAGCAATTCGGAAGTTTGGCTATTTAGGAACACCAGATCAAAAATATTTATTTGAGCTTGGTGTTGATTTAAATGATGTGCCTGTTTTTCATGCGTTTAACTTTGTAACAACCGCAAATTCTTTAGTGGAAAAATATAGCGATTTAATAGAAGTGAAAACGATTAATGCAGGAGGAATCTTTTTAGATGATTCACAGGATACACGAATTGTTGTAGGTGATCAATCCGAATTGTTCCAAGAGTATTATAAGAAGGCGAAGCAAACAATGCAGCCGACTGAGTACAAAAAACAGCTAGAAAATGGCTATGTAGAGACTGTTCGCTTTTTACCCTACGAAGCAGAAACAGCTCGAGGAGACTCGACGAATCGAATTGTGTATGTAAAGTATGGGAATCTTAGTGAACTAACAGCACTGGCTAAAAATACAAAGCAATTTTGGTTTTTACTAGTTATTGCAGTGGTGACATCATTGATCATGCTATTTGTTATAATACGGTTGCTGACAAAAACGATAAATTTAGCAACTTATGATTCATTAACAGGAGTCTACAATCGGGCAACCTATATTAGTAAAATGGACAATTTGTTGAAAAAGCGCAAAGAAAATACCCCTGGCTTATTATTAATTGATTTGGATAACTTTAAACAAGTGAATGATCAGTTTGGACATGCAGAAGGAGACAAAGTTCTTGTTGAAACGGCGAGTGTTTTAAATCAGGCTATGAAAAATGAAGGCTTTGTCGTTCGACTAGGTGGCGATGAATTTGCAATCGTGCTGTATGATACCGATAATCACGGTATAAAGAAAATTGCAGATGCAATTTTGCATAAAATTCGTAGTTTAAAATATATGGATACAAAAAGTTGGGCCACATTATCTGTGAGTATAGGTGGAGCAATTTATGAAAGTGTAGCTGAATCTGAAATTAGTTTGTTTGAGCGAGCAGACCAAGCGCTATACCGATCTAAAAATGAAGGGAAAAACTGTTATTCTAGTTACGATGAAGTAGCAACAGATAAAGAAATAATAAGCAAAGAAGAATGACCCTGTCGAAAGGTCATTCTTTTTCTGTATGTAAATGCATAAGTAATGTGCACCTACTGACGATAGTTTGCTCCAAGTTTATAAACCACAGAACTACATAAAACCAATAACGCAATAATTACAAACATATAATCTATATAATGAGTTAGGAGCCATCCGCCGATAATTGGGCCTATAAAGCCGCCAAGATTCTTAAATTGCGATGCACCTAAATAAGTAGCTTTTTGTGTATCCGGTGCGATTTCATCTATCATGACATTCATTGTAGGAAAGGCAAAAATCTCACCAATTGTAAACATTGTCATGGCAACGATGAATAGTGGGTAATTATCGGATACACCGAATAAAATGAGACCAACTGCAAAAAATATAATACCGACGAGAAGCGTTATCGTGGATGATAAACGCTCTGAAAAAATGCTAATGGGTAATTGTAATAACAATACAACAGCGGCGTTTAGTGATATTAGAAGTGAATACAATTTGGCACCATCTTCAATTTTGAGATTAATCAATTGAGGGAGTGTTGAATCGAATTGCGAATAACCAATGTTGATTAAAATCCCTCCAACAATAAAGCACAGCAGGACACGATTTGAAAAGAGAATTGTAAAGGTATGCAGAATTTTTTTTGGAGCTTTTGCTTGTATTTGTTGCATTTCATAGTGATTCAAGACGAACAATAAAAATACAGCATATAGAATATACATGATGCCTGTCAGTATGAACGGTATGCTTGGACTAGATAAACTCGCAATGTAAACGCCGATAATCGGGCCAATAACAGCAGCAATATTAATCGCTGTATAACGTAATGAAAAAAGTCTTTTTCGTTTGGTAGCAGGTGTAAAGTCGATCATCAGTGCTTGTGTGGAAGGTTCAAAGAATGAGCGGCATAACCCATTCAAAGCATTTAAAATGATAAAGACCCAAATAACATGGGCGATAGCAAAGCCGAAGAAAACAAAGCTCCATACAAGAATTGTTAACAAAATGACACTTTTTCTACCGAAACGATCTGTTCAATAACCCCCAAAAAAACCACCAAACGTTGAAATAAGCGGTGCAATACCAATCGTAAGTCCGATTTGTAAAGGAGAAGCACCAATTTCGTTATGTAGATAAATTGCTAAAAAAGGCATTGCCATAAAGCTTGCAATACGTGTGAAAATAGTCCCTCCTAAAATAATCCAAACAAGTGGATGAAACAATTGTGTAACCTTCATATAGAACGTCCTCTCATCGAAAAGTAGAATGTATCGAGTGTAAGGGATTGAATAAGTGCTGTAAATAGGAAAAAAAAGCATGACCCCGACGAAAGGTCATGCTTTTTCTAATACAAAATCCTTTACGCACACTGCGCAAAAACTAAGATGTCATTTTTACTTTTTTACTCGTCGTTGTCCATCTGCCTCGACTTGGACTCATGACCAAATCGTTAAAGGCTAACACGTTCAAATCCCTTTGAACGGTGCGAGGAGTGATACTAAACTCTTCGACTAAATCCTGTGTAGACACTGTTCCTTTGTCTAAAATAAACATGTACACATCTTTAATTCGATTAAGCATTCGATCAGTAGTTGGTTTCATAAATGAACCACTCCTTCATCTTAATTCTCTTGGCAAAGACTAGCGGACGACAATTTGTGCGGAGTGCACTTAGGCTCTTAAGTTACTGCCTTAGACATCCCCTTTACTAATGTTATGATCAGAACGATTATTCTGATAACTTCATTATATAAAAAAACGTACTACTTTTCTAGTGTGTTTAATTGAAATTTACAATATAGACATAATAACCATAACCGTATTTAGTGGGATTCAAGGAAAAAAACACTATATATGGTGAGAACAGGTCCTAATTATTGAATTCGCGTGTAATGGAAAGGGATGTTTATTGAATTTTTTCATGTAAAGCGTAAAATAACATTAATATACAGAAGGAGGTAAATGTCATGGATTGGTTACAAGCTGCAAAGGAAAGACAGGATGAATTAGTACGGGAGTTGCAGGAACTTGTGCAAATCAATAGTGTGTTGGATGAAGAAACTGCGACTGCTGAAATGCCTTTTGGTAAAGGTCCGCTAGAAGCACTCGAATGGTTACTTGCAAAAGGGCAAATGGAAGGGCTACAGACAAAAAACATTCATAACTACGCAGGGCATATTGAAATGGGCGAGGGTGAAGAATTACTCGGCATTTTATGTCACGTAGATGTTGTACCAGTCGGTAATGAAAAGAATTGGACATATCCGCCTTTTAGCGGTACTGTAGCGGATGGCAAATTATTTGCGCGTGGTGCTATTGACGATAAAGGCCCGACGATTGCAGCTTGGATGGGAATGAAGCTTGTTAAGGATGCCGGCATCAAGCTAAATAAACGTGTGCGTATGATTATCGGTACAGACGAAGAAACAGGCTTCCGCTGTGTCGATCATTATTTCGAATATGAAGAGATGCCTACTATAGGCTTTGCACCAGATGCAGATTTCCCACTTATTAATGCCGAAAAGGGTATTGCAGAGCTTGTTTTCTCCCAAAACAAAAAGGGTGATAAAGAGAAAGAACAGCTCCTTTCATTTTATGCAGGAAAACGTTCAAATATGGTACCAGATCAAGCAGAAGCAACAATTCAGCACCTAACTCCTCAGTTTGAACAGAATTTTCAAACATTTTTAAGTAAAAATCAGCTAGAAGGGTCTTTATTAAATGAGGACTCTCGCTATATAATAACTATCAAAGGGAAAGCAGCCCATGCAATGGAACCTGAAAAGGGAATCAATGCGGCTGTTTATCTTGCAGCATTTTTACAACAGGAGTTGACGACTGAGGCTAGTAAGCGATTTGTCGACTTTATTGCAGATGTTTTCCATAACGATCACTATGGTAACGCGCTAGCGCTTGATTTTGAGGATGAAATGTCCGGGAAAACAACATTGAATCCTGGAATTGTGGCTTATGACGCGTCACAAGGTGGCAGTTTGGTTATTAGTATGCGCTATTCTGTATCGTATCCATTTGAAGAAAAAATTACAAAAGCGCAAGGCTTAGCTGTGAAAAAAGGATTTTCACTTGATATTCAAGATGATTCTAAACCACATTATGTGAACGAGGATGATGAATTAATTCAAACGCTTGCGAATGTTTATCGTCGTAATACGGGTGATTATGAAACACCTTTACTTTCTACAGGTGGCGGGACATATGCGCGCGTTCTGAAAAAGGGCGTCGCATTCGGTATGTTATTCCCGGGTGAACCTGATGTTGCGCATCGTGCTGACGAGTTTGTCATCGTAGAAAACTTAGTGAAGGCCGCGGCTATTTATGCAGAAGCAATTGTTGAACTTGCTAGTAACAAATAAAACAAACAGAAGAGGATGAGTGACAATGGCATATTCATTATGGAATGATCAAATTGTTGAAGAAGGATCTATTACAGTATCGCCAGAAGACCGTGGTTACCAATTTGGTGACGGTATTTACGAAGTAGTAAAAGTATATAACGGACAAATGTTTACAGCACAGGAGCATATTGATCGTTTCTACGCAAGTGCCGAAAAAATTCGTCTTGTCATCCCTTATACAAAAGACGTATTACACAAGTTATTACATGACCTAATCGAAGCGAATAAATTAGATAATGGTCACGTTTATTTCCAAATTACACGTGGTACCGTATCGCGTAACCACGTTTTCCCAGATGCAAGTGTACCTGCTGTGTTAACAGGCAATGTTAAAGTAGGCGAGCGTTCAATCGAAAACTTCCAAAACGGCGTAAAAGCTACATTTGTAGAAGATATTCGTTGGTTACGTTGCGACATTAAATCATTAAATCTATTGGGTGCAGTTCTTGCAAAACAAGAAGCATCTGAAAAAGGTTGCTATGAAGCGATTTTACATCGTGGTGATACAGTTACAGAATGTTCATCAGCGAATGTTTATGGCATTAAAGGTGGTAAGCTTTACACACACCCGGCTAATAACTTCATTTTAAATGGTATTACACGTCAAATTATTTTGAAGTGTGCTACTGAAATCGGACTACCAGTGATTGAAGAAGCAATGACAAAAGGTGATTTACTAAAAATGGACGAAGTAATCGTATCATCAGTATCTTCTGAAGTAACACCTGTAATCGATGTAGATGGACATGCTATTGGGACAGGTGCTGTAGGTGAATGGACAAGAAAGCTACAAGAAGCTTTCGAAGCGAAACTACCAATTTCAATAAAATCTTAAGCCGATAAACCTGAAAAAAGGACTACCCAAAACTTGGTTACCTACTAAGTTTAAAAGGTAGTTCTTTTTTTATAGGGATAAAAATGGATGTTTTCTTATGAAGCGTCATGTAAAATATATAAAATAGCCATGTACAACGATATGCATGCTTTTATGATTGGAGTGACAACGAGTTGGCGCAATTAGTGAAAATACAGGATTATGTATCACGTTATCAAATTGATTTGGCGAGATATCCAACACAATTTGTTCGTTTAAAGAAAAGCCAGTGGGACCGTGTGAAAAGGCAATGGATATCAGGTGAAGACATTACTGAGTGGCACCATGACGACAATGAGACTGCTAATGAGCTGTTTGAAGATAAAGGACGATTTGCTTTCTTCAAAAAAATATTTTCTGGACGTCAAAAGAGAGAGTTAGAGGATATCGAACAAGTAGATGTTTCCAATGATTTAATGGATGACGAAGATAAAATTCCGGAAGAAGAAACGACTTTAACGTTTGAGCCGAAAATTATGTATGCACCACAATCCGTTCATGAATTAAAACGCATGTTTAAGGATCAATTTTTCCATTTTCAAATGAAATGGGCGAGTTCAACACTACGTGAGAAGTCATATGTGGATCCAAGGTTTATGCGTGATTCGTTACTGCGTACGTTACTACTCAATTTGCCGGACAATTATTTAGTATTTTATTATCCGATTTTACAAGTGAAAAAAGCGCCGATTGAGCTAGATGTTGTGTTAATGTCACCGACTGAATGTATTTGTATCAAGGTACTTGAAGCGGAAAATCAAGCCGTGTACGTTGGGAATAGCGAGCGTTTTTGGGTGAAAAAGGTAGGGACAAAAGATTCGAAAATACTAAATCCAACAATCAATTTAAGCCGTATGGAATCGGTGTTAACACAATTATTTAAGCAAGATGGGGTGGATATGCCTATCCGTAAAGTAGTGTTAACGCGCAATGGCTATTTCGATTATCCAGGTGCACCATATAATATTCAATTAGTGGATCACAGAAATTACGGCGAATGGTTCGATCAGTTAACAAAATCTTCTTCTCCAATGAAACATATGCAAATTCGTGCGGCACAAACCATTTTAAACAATGTTCAAACGACTTCTTTTAATCGAGATATTTGGCAGCAAGCAGCGCCAATAGCTAAGGATTAGCCTATGCAGGTTCTGTTTATTGTCAATGAATATGCTGGAAATGGTAAAGGGAAGAAAGCTTGGAGCCGTATTCAACAAAATTTAACAATAGACTATAGGGTTGCGTTTACACAGTACAAAGGGCATGGTGAAGAGATTGCCAGACAATATACACAATCTAATAATGAGCGATGGTTAGTTGTTGTGATTGGCGGTGATGGGACGGTTCATGAGGTTGTAAGTGGTGCTGTATATAATGAGCGCGTTATCATAGGAGTGGTATCTGCTGGCTCTGGTAATGATTTTGCGAGAAATTTTCGAGTATTTCAACAAGCAAAGCAAATTGAGGAATTTCTGCTTATTGAAAACAGTGGGACCCTCATGGATGTCGGTAGGATTCAATTGGGGATAGCACCAACAGAGCTTTTCGTTAACAATGCAGGAATTGGTTTTGATGCGTATGTCACGAAGTTGACGAATACGTCTCGCTTTAAAGTTTATATGAATAGAATTGGGCTTGGTAAGCTTTCCTATGCAGCTTTCGTCGTAAAGGGGATATTTAGCTTCCAACGCTTTGATGTAACAGTTCGTTCAAACGAAGAAGAACTGTATTTTAAACAAGCTTGGTTCGTGGCTGTGAGCAATCAACCATATTTCGGCGGAGGGATGAAAATTTCACCAGCTTCTAACCCGAATGATGGGAAAATCGAAGTAACGATTGTCTACAATATTTCACGTATTAAGTTACTCCTTGTATTTGCCACTGTGTTTTTTGAGAAGCATACGAAGTTTAAGGAAATTACGTTTTTGCAAAATGAGCAATTTGATATTACGGTACATACCGATAAAATGGTTTGTCATACTGACGGTGACTATATCGGGGAGATAGGGCAAGATATGAATATTCGCTGTACAGTTGAAACAGCTGTATGGAAACGTGTAAATATGGATAAATGAAAAAACGTCATTTCGCAATAATTTCATGCGAATTTGACGTTTTTACGCTATACTATAAAAAAATCAATAATTAGTAGAAAGAAATGAGGAAGTAAAGTGAGATTACGAAATAAGCCTTGGGCAGATGAATTATTGACAAGTCATCCAGAGGTTGTGGTTCCGAATCCTGAAGATTTTAAAGGGAATTGGCAAGCTGTTTTTGGCAATGACAATCCACTGCATATCGAGGTTGGTACTGGGAAAGGCCAATTTGTGACAGGAATGGCATTACAAAATCCAGATATAAATTACATCGGTATTGAGCTATATGATAGCGTAATTGTGTGTGCATTAGAAAAGATTTTAGAGGCTAAATCTCCAGCGAATTTACGTTTATTAAAAGTAAATGGCGCAGATTTATATAAATATTTCGAGAAAAATGATGTAGAACGCGTGTACTTGAATTTCTCAGATCCTTGGCCGAAAATTCGCCATGCAAAGCGACGTTTAACGCACGAAGGATTTTTGAAATTATATGAGTCTATTTTAGTAGATAATGGGGAAGTCCATTTTAAAACGGATAACCGTGGCCTTTTCGAGTATTCTCTCATCAGTATGTCTGAATACGGTATGTTGTTAAAGTATGTATCACTCGACCTACATGCAAATATGCCAGAAGATAATATTATGACAGAGTACGAGCAGAAGTTTTCTGCAAAGGGACAACCAATTTATCGACTAGAGTCGCAATTTCTTACTGGCAGGGTTAAATAACCTTACTGCTTGAAAGTTCGCTTTATCACAAAATGTTTTCTAGGGGGAGAAAGTATGGATCAACTACAATTTCACAAGATGTCTCTGACATGGCTAAACGGGGGTGTCACTTGCCTAGATGGGGGTGCAATGTTTGGAGTCGTGCCAAAGCCACTTTGGTCACGCAAATATCCGGTGAACGAGAACAATCAAATCGAATTACCGACAGAACCGATTTTAATTCAATTTGAAGGCAAAAACTATGTGGTTGATACAGGCGTTGGCTTCAATAAATTAAATGAAAAGCAACTGCGAAATTACGGCGTAACAGAGGAATCAACTCTTGCGGCAAGCCTTGAAGAACTTGGCTTAACAACAGCCGATATTGATTATGTTCTAATGACGCATTTACACTTTGACCATGCAGGTGGTTTAACTCAGTGGGAAGGTGAAGTACTTGTACCAACTTTCCCAAATGCAAAAATTTATGTATCAAAAATCGAGTGGGATGAAATGCGCAAGCCGAATATTCGCTCGAAAAATACGTATTGGAAAGAAAACTGGGAGCCAGTGCAGCATCTAGTTGAAACATTTGAAGGTACATTAGAAGTAGTTCCTGGCATCGAAATGATTCATACAGGAGGCCATAGTGACGGACATGCCATCATTAAGCTAACACAAAATGGTGAAGTATTGCTTCATATGGCAGATATTATGCCAACACATGCGCATCAAAATCCGTTATGGGTCATGGCATATGATGACTACCCGATGGCAAGTATATATGCGAAAGAACGTATTATGAAAGAGGCACTAGCAAATGGCTACGGCTTTATTTTCTACCATGATGCGTATTACCGTATGATTAAATGGGATGCGACAGGTAAAGAAATTGTTGGTAAGTTAGAACGTAGCCGACAAGCGAGTATCAAATTTTAAGAGGAAAGCGTGTGAGCAAATAGAGCTCATGCGTTTTTTTATGGGTTTTGAAAGAGATAACCCATATTATTTTCGCGTTTTTAAAAAAACACAGTATATTTTTTTACAAGATTCAACTAAATGAAAACGTCTACTTTCTGACTATTGAAACTATCTGCTAGATTACTAAAAACATCATTAATTATCTGAATATTTAGTATTGACTGATTAAAGTGACATTACTATACTAAGGTACATCAACTTAGAGTATTATTGGCAGAAGGGAAATGAATATTAATGAAAAATTTTATCAATAATGTACTGACCGGTATGAGTATGGGGATTGTCGTTTGTTTAATACCAAATGCATTAGTGGGCGAGATACTAAAACTTATTATTCCCTATGTACCTCAACTTGAAATCATTTTAAATACTTCAATATTGGCTATGAGTCTATTACCTGTAATCATAGGAGTCATGACAGGCATTTGCTTTAAACTAACGCCTGTACAAACATGTAGTGTCGGGCTAGCGGCATTTGTGGGTAGTGGCGTATATACGATTGATCCAGAAGCGGGCATTACGATTGCTGGCATTGGTGTAGTTATTAATATAGGGATTACTACGGGTTTAGCTGTTCTATTTGTACAATTTTTAGGCAATAAACTAAAAGACTTTACGCTTCTTTTAATGCCTGCTCTTTCTATGTTTGTTCCAGGGTTAATGGGCAATGCAATTTTACCTTACGTACAAAAAGGCTCAGGTTATGTGGGTATTATTATTGAACAGTTAACAACATTACAGCCAATAGTAATGGGCTCATTAATTGCCATGATATTCTCTATCTTAATCATTTCACCGATTTCTACAATTGGCGTAGCAACAATAATTATGTTGTCAGGTATTGGAGCAGGTGCTGCGAACCTAGGTGTTTGTGCATCGGGCGTTGGGATGTGTATTGCGAGTTACAAAGCGAATAATATTGGAACAGCGATTGCGCACGTAGCATCTGCAAAAATTCAAATGCGGAATTTCTTTATGAAACCGAAAATTGCTTTTCCGATGATAATTACGGCAGGTGTTTTAGGCGCATTAGCTGGTGTTTTTGAAATTGTTGGTACACCTTATAGTGCAGGTTTCGGGTTAGGGGGCTTTGTAGGGCCTCTAAAATATTTAAGCTTAGTGGGCTGGACACCGTATCATATTACAGTTGCTGTATCATTATTCATTGCGCTACCTATTATCATGAACGTGATTCTGTTACGTATCTTCTCGACAAAATTCAAATGGATTACTTCAGAGGATTATAAAGTGAATTATGAATGATGGAAAAGTCTCCTTAGGGGGCTTTTTTTTCGTGAACATGTTAAAAAATATGATACACTAAACACTATACTAAAACACAAAAGAGAGTTGAATACCCAATGGCAATGGAAAAAACATTTTTACCAATACTATTAGGATCAGATATGAATGCATATGGTATGGCACGTGCCTTTTATGAGGCATATGGCATTAAACCGCTTGTACTTGGCCGTTCACATTTAACTGCCACACAAGATAGTCATATACTTAATTTCCAAGAAATTGATCGCTTAAATGAGCAAGACGTGTTTGCACCTGCACTGGCAGAGGTAGCAAAAAAATACGCAGGCCAAAATTTACTGCTACTCGCTTGCGGGGATGACTATGCAAAGTTAATCATTAAAAACAAACCAGCTTTACAAGAACATTTCACAGTACCATACATCGACGAATCGTTAATGGACCAAATTTTATTGAAGGAAAACTTTTATAAAATGTGTGAGAAGTATAACTTCAAATACCCAGGTACGACGACGGTAACTGCAGAAAACTATGAAAACTTTACACCACCTTTTGCGTATCCAATCATTATAAAAGCATCGAATTCTGTTGAATACTGGGCTTGTTCATTCCCAGGGAAGAAAAAGGTGTTCGTGGCACATGATGAAGCAGAAAAAACGGCTATTCTAAAAGCAATCTATAGCTCAACATACCAAGATACGATGATTATTCAAGAATTTATCCCAGGTGATGATTCGTATATGCGTGTGTTAAATGCGTATGTTGGCAAAGACGGAAAAGTAAAGCTAATGTGCTTAGGGAACCCGATTTTAGAAGAACATTCTCCAGAGGGCATCGGCAGTTATGCAGCAATCATTACGACATATGACAAAGAGTTAATGGACCAAGTGCGTCATTTCCTTGAAGATATCGGCTACACTGGTTTTGCCAACTTTGACATGAAATATGATGTGCGTGATAAAAAATACAAACTGTTCGAAATCAACTTACGTAATGGCCGTTCAAGTTACTATGTAACAGCAAGTGGTCATAACTTAATGAAGTATGTTGCTGACGACCATATGCTAAATATTGAGCAAGATTTGACATATGTGCAGGACAAGCACTTATGGATGATCATTCCAAAAGGTGTGTTATTTAAATATGCATCGAATGAAAAGTTAAAACTCGAAGCGAAAAAACTGATTAGCGAAGGTAAGTATACGAACTCTTTATACTTTAATGAAGATATGAATGCTAAACGCTGGGTGAAACTCACGTTAAACAATTTAAACTACTACCGTAAATACAAAAAGTACTTTAATAATAAAGGGCTAGAAGAATAAGTCGAAGAAAAAGCATGTAGACTCGATGTCCACATGCTTTTTCTTTATGCCTGACATTAGACTTCCGTTAGTTCAACAACGACACCAGAACGAGCGTCGGCTGCAAATTCAAATGTTTGCATTTCTCCTTCGTTCATTCGTGAAATACCACCACGGTAAACCGGAATCGTCATAAAGCCATTTGTAAAATTATCTGTTTTCATATAAATCCAAGAGCCATCAATAGGGGCATCTTTTTTAAATTCTTTTTTTATTTTTTCTAATACTTGACCTGCAGGTACATATGGAGAAACTTTTTCACTTGCTTCTTTAATAATGACAGCGGCTGCTAGGCCAGTGGCAACACCAATTAAAAAATCACGTAATTTCATGGTTATTTCCTCCTTTTTCTATGGTTTCATTTTAGCATAGCTATTAGAGTGAGTGCACGTTCATAATTAAGCTCTTTTTATTAAATAGTTAGTATAGTACCAATATTTCGACTTAAAAAACGAATATGATACAATAAGAAAGGAAGAAAATATTACTTCGTTGGGAGAGAACATCATGAACGAGGAAACATTACAATTATTTAAAACCTTAACGGAATTGCCTGGTGCACCTGGGAATGAGCATGCTGTACGTGCGTTCATGCGTTCTGAACTAGAGAAGTATTCAGATGAAATTGTCCAAGATAATTTAGGAGGCATTTTCGGCGTCAAACATAGTGAAGTGGCAGATGCACCGAAAATTTTAGTAGCGGGTCATATGGATGAAGTTGCATTTATGGTGACGTCAATTACAGATAATGGAATGATTCGTTTCCAGACACTTGGCGGCTGGTGGAACCAAGTGATGCTCGCGCAACGAGTGGAAGTATACACGAAAAATGGCGCGATTCCTGGTGTTATTTCATCCATCCCACCACATCTTTTAACGGATGCAGAGCGTGCAAAACCGATGGATATGAAAAATATGCTGATTGATGTTGGTGCAGATAACAAGGAAGATGCGTTGGCACTAGGCGTTCGTCCTGGTCAATCAATCCTGCCAGTTTGTCCATTTACACCAATGGCAAATCCGAAGAAAATTATGGCCAAAGCTTGGGATAACCGATATGGCTGTGGACTTGCAATCGAGCTAATGAAAGAAGTAAAGGACGAAAAATTAGCTTCTCATTTATATTCAGGCGCAAATGTAATGGAAGAAGTAGGACTTCGCGGGGCACAAGTGTCTGCAAATATGATAAAACCAGACCTATTCTTTGCATTAGATGCGTCACCAGCAAATGATGCAGCTGGTGACAAAAATCAATTTGGTCAACTTGGTAAAGGGACATTATTACGTATTTTTGACCGCACAATGGTAACACATCGTGGGATGCGTGAATTTATATTAGATACAGCGGAATCAAATAATATTCCCTATCAATATTTTGTCTCACAAGGTGGCACAGATGCAGGTCGGGTGCATACGTCAAATGACGGTATTCCTAGTGCAGTAATTGGTGTGTGCTCTCGTTATATTCATACATCAGCATCTATTATTCATATTGATGACTATGCAGCAGCCAAAGCGATGATTGTAGAATTAGTGAAAAAAACAGATCGTTCAACTTTATCGTCTATTTATAGTAATGTATAATAGCTTTCATTGAATGCTTTGAGAAAAAAAGGGTGTCTCAAAAGTAATTTGAGACACCCTTTTTCTGCGAGAAAAGTGAAGCTAACAGGAAAGAATGTATAATTCAAGTTTATCATTTCTGGAGGAGGGCACTGAAAAACTCTAAAGTTGAAATTTTTTATAGTAATTATTTGCGGAAACATTACATTTTCGTTAAGGAGTGAGCGCGGCGGTGTGAGACTCCTACGGGAAAGTGAGACAGACGAGACCCCGTACGAAGCAAAGCACAGGAGGAGGCTCGTCGCTCGCCCGCAGAAAACGAACGCCAGAGCGCTAAATCCTAATGACTGATTTTTATAAGAGTTTTATTGAGAGAACCACTTTTTCAGTGCCCTCTTTTTGGATCAATCTCTATACTTAGAAAGTAGGAATTTACATGAACATAGCAATTGGTACAACAAATAAGGCGAAAATTGGCGCTGTGGAAGTTATATCTAACAGAGTTTTCGAAAATACTGAATTTACATATTATAAGGCGGCATCAGATGTTTCTGAGCAGCCGATGACTACAGAAGAAACAAGACAAGGTGCAATAAATCGTGCGAGAAATACAATGGCATCGACTGGATCTGCTCTATCTTTTGGCCTAGAAGGCGGTGTCACGGAAATTGAAGGTGTTATGTATGTTTGTAACTGGGGAGCACTTGTATTAGCAGATGGTACGGTATTTACAGCAGCTGGTGCACAAATTGTATTACCAATAGAAATTGCCCAGGAAATAAGAGCTGGCAAAGAACTAGGGCCAGTAATGGAGGCGTACACACAACGACGTGACATTAGACAACATATAGGAGCCGTGGGTATTTTCACACAAGGTTTAGTGGATCGTCAGGCAATGTTTGAGCATATTGTAGCGCTACTTGTAGGTCAATATCTGTTTGTATTATCACATAATTAGACTGTTCATTATAGTTAAAAACACATACTGCGATTGATTATTGTTTGAATTTTCATTAAAATATAAACAGATATATATTGAATTGAAGATTTGAACAAGTAAGTAACGCTACGGACATTCCTGCCTAGCGTATATGTATAGGTAGTAGTATGTAGAATTATTAAGTGCAACTCATATAGTAATGAAAGGAAGAGAAAAATGTCTCGTAAATGGCTACAAGTATCAGGACTTATATTTTTACTTTTGGGACTAACTGGCTGCAATCAATCTATGGATGAACAAATTACAAAAGGATTTCAACTAACCGAAAATGTGTTTGCTGAAAAACCAGAAAAACATACTGATACAATTGGTAATATTCAATTATATTTACCTTCAAAATATAATGTCGATGATAGCTCAGATAAATATAATATTTTAGTTTCTAAAGGCAAACAATCATATATTCTTTTTATTAATGATCGCGAAAAATCGGATAGTAAATTATATTACAATTTATTAAAGGAAGATAATACAAAGGAAATCATTGATGAAAAAACTTATGAAAAAGACAATGTTTTTGGATTCGCAGCTGTTTCTAAAACAGAAAATGAGGAAGAATTTGAACTTGTTGTTAGTAGTGGTGGCGTGAAAATGACTACCATTTCACCGGTGGAAGATATAGAGGATAATCTACATGAGATGACGAAAATCGTTCATTCGGTTAAGATAAAGTAATTGCATAGTTTTGAACAAGACGGTTCACAAATTGTGAGCCGTCTCATTTTGTGAAAGGATGTGAAGATAAGTGAAGCAAATGGATTCAAATCAATTGGTAACTTTATTAAAAACGCGATTAGGTGATGCTCGTTTTACTTATGAATACGATAAAAAACAAGATAAATTACGCTTGAATCATACAAAGTTAGGACATGGGATGGAATTATCATTACCAGGGATTTTAACGAAATATAATGAAAAGCAAGATGCAGCGCTTGATGAAGTTATCTATACAATCGAGCAGACGTTTTCGGCGATGGAGCAAGAAAAAGAGCAGGGGTTTAGTGCGACTACACAAATTTATCCTGTTATTCGTGCTACATCTTTTCCGCAGTCCTCAAAAGAAGGACATGCCTTTATTACGACGGAACATACAGCAGAAACACGTATTTTTTATGGGCTTGATGTTGGGAGAACGTACCGCTTTATTGACGAGTCGATGCTAGATGAGCTCCAATTAACAGTTGAGCAAATCCGTGAAATGGCGCGTTTTTCAGTGAAGCAATTACCGGTAACCTATAAAAAAGATGAAGTAGCAGGAAATCAGTTTTATTTTGTGAATGCCAATGATGGTTACGATGCGAGCCGTATTTTAAATGAAGGCTTTTTGAAAGACATGCACGCACAAATTGAAGGGGATATGACGGTATCTGTACCGCATCAGGATGTGTTAATTATAGGTGATATTCGTAACGAAACAGGTTATGATGTATTAGCGCAGATGACGATGCATTTTTTCACAGTAGGTACTGTACCAATCACGTCATTGTCATTTATCTATGAAGACGGGGAACTAGAACCAATCTTTATACTGGCAAAAAACAGAGTGAAAAAGGAGAAAAAGGAATCATGAACGTATTTTATAACAAGCAATATGTCGGAGATGTATTACTAGTACAATTAGCAACAGAAGCAATCGTAAAAACAGTTGTGGAACGTGCTGGCGACATTGCGATTTTAAAAGAAGCACAAACAGGCGAAATCAAAGCCTTTAATTTATTCAATGCAAGTAGCTATGTAAAAACAGAAGCACAAGGTAATGTTGAAGTAACACCGGAGCTTGTGGAACAGATTGAGGCTGCAATTGAAAAAAATGGTGCATCTATTAGTTTGGATGTAGACTTCTCACCAAAATTCGTAGTAGGTTTTGTGGAGACAAAAGAAAAACATCCAAATGCAGATAAATTAAGCATTTGTACAGTTAACGTAGGTGAACAATCTTTACAAATCGTATGTGGAGCACCAAATGTCGAAGCAGGCCAAAAAGTAGTTGTTGCTAAAATAGGTGCTGTTATGCCTTCAGGTATGCTTATTAAAGAAGGAAACCTTCGTGGTGTAGATTCTTTCGGCATGCTTTGCTCAGCGCGTGAATTAGCGATTCCGAACGCACCCTCTGAAAAAGGGATTTTGGTGCTACCAGCAGATGCAGTAGTCGGAAGTGCATTTGAAGCCCCAACTCGCTAAAATATCATAGGTTTTTAGAAAAATCGTTGAGTTGCTAATAGATAGCTGACTTAACGATTTTTTGTTGTTTTTGGGCTGATAAATACGAGTTTCTATGTGACTTTTATGGTATGCTTTTTTTATACAGAAGATGCGTTCTGTTTTTCAAAAAGTCAATCTTTTAAAAACGTCAGCAACACTATAAATGAAGTGTATCAGAAATGAGTGAATTAACATGAATTGGTTTAAAAAACAAGTTAATAAATACTTAGATAAAAATGAAGATAATGAGAGATATGATGATCAGTATGAAGACGAACAAGATTTCTCGCAGCAAGAACAATCTGATTATATGGCACCACAAAAACAAAGAACTTTTCGTTTTCCAATAATAGAAGACAAAGAAGTTGCAGCTTCAACTCAGTCGAAACAAAAAGAAGCTTTCAATCAAATGGATGATACTTATTACGGACAACAAGAAGACTTATCATTACCAAAGCACTTAAATAACCATATAGTCGATTCAAGTGTCTATGATGTGGAAATTTCGGGGATTCGCGAGCTATTAGAAAACCGTTCTAAGCGTACAGGTAGAACCACAATTACACGTAGTCAGTCTATAAAAGAACCTCGCACGAGGGAACAGAAGGTTTTTCGTGATACACAAAGCTTCCCTAAAAAACAAGAAGCTACTAAAAAGCAAGAATTTCCTAAAAAACAAGATTCTATTACAAAACAAGAACGACCTGTCGAAAATAGTTCACCACCGAATCGCAAACGCTTTGTACCAACGGATGTCCCGTCACCGGTTTATGGTTTTGCAAAACCAAGCCCAATTGAAACATTGTTAGAGAAACGTAAGGAAGGACAAGAAGAAGTCACTTCGATATTAATACATGGAAAAGAAACGACATCAAATGAAGGTATTGAAAATATAATAGAAGAAAAAGGTCAAATTACTATGCAAGAGCAACTTGTAAATAGTATGCAAGAAAACGAAAAAATACCTGTTATAACTGAGGAAGTAAACAAATCGGTACTGACATTCGATCAATTAGAATTCGAAGATATGCTTGAACCAGATGGCCCGCCTGATGAGCAAATAACGGTGCCAAAAACGACTTCATTTGCGGTTGATTTTGAAAATCAAGTGAAGGCGGCTATACAGCAGGAACTTACTGTGGAGCAATTATCAGCCGATCAAGCTGACATTCGAGTGAACGAAGTAATTGTTGAGCAAGTACAAATTGAAAATTCAACTTTCCATATTGGCGGAGTTACAGTTATGCAGCCAATAACTTCAGAAACAGGACTGCAAGGGGATGTTGAAGAGCAATCAATAGAATATACACCGAAGCGGGAGAGAAGTCGTATTCCGTTTAATGTATTAATGCTAAAATCAGATAAAGAAAAATGGAAAAATCGACAACAATCAAAGTTAGAGGAACCTTCTGTAAATGAAGAAGTGAAACAAATAATTACTTCTCCACTAATTCCAGTTGAAACAGCGGAACGGAAAGAAATAATAATAGAGGATCCTGAACCAGTAAATGTTAGTATGCCATCTATAGAAGTTCAACTTACACAGCCTAAAGCAACTACAAATTATGAAAAGGAAGCTGTATCCGTCATTACGATGGCACCAGTAGCGACATTAGAAAGACCAACTATTGAGATGGTAGTAGAAGATGAAATTGCGGCTACAACAATGATTGTTGAAGAAAAGCTAAATACAACTGCACAAGAGCTTAATGTTATTGCTAATGAACCAACTCTAGATATAGAGGAGCCACCTAAAGAAATAAATGAAAAATTAGTACAGCAAGAAGTAGTTTTGACCGACGAAATCCCTGTTATAGAAGCAAAAGTAATAGAAGAGCCAGTTAAGCCTTTGAGAGTATATCATAAGCCCGCTGATGAATTTTTAGAGCCACCTGAAGAAGAAACGCAAGATACAGAGTGGATGGAAGCGCAAGGTCAAACATTAGTCGAGTCACTTTCGCATTTCCAAGTGTCTGCTCAAATTGAATCAATTATGCAAGGGCCAGCTGTTACGCAGTTTGAAATTACAGTAAGTCATGGCACGAAAGTAAGTAAAATTCGTAATTTGGCAGATGATTTAAAGCTAGCTTTAGCTGCGAAGGATATTCGAATTCAAGCGCCGATTCCAGGGAAAAGTTCAATTGGGATTGAAATTCCGAACCGAGTATCACGTGCTGTGCGCCTATCTGAAGTAACGAATAGTAACTCCTTTATTGAATCTGATTCCCCTCTAGAAGCTGCACTTGGGTTAGATTTAACAGGTAAGCCGGTAACGATTGATTTGCGAAAAATGCCACATGGGTTAATTGCTGGGGCAACGGGTTCGGGGAAATCGGTTTGTATAAATTCGATTTTGGTTAGTTTATTATATAAAGCTGCGCCACATGAATTAAAGTTAATGTTAATAGACCCGAAAATGGTTGAGCTTGCACCATTCAATCATATCCCGCATTTAGTGAGTCCAGTCATTACTGACGTGAAGGCAGCAACTGCAGCGCTTAAATGGGCCGTAGAAGAAATGGAACGCCGTTATCAACTATTTGCGCACGCGGGTGCACGTGACATTACACGTTACAATGCGATTGCTGATAAAAATAATGAGCATAGCTTAAAGTTACCGTATATTTTAATTGTAATTGATGAGCTTGCAGATTTAATGATGATGTCACCTGCCGACGTTGAAGAGGCGATTTGTCGTATCGCACAAAAAGCGCGTGCTTGTGGTATTCATTTAATTGTTGCGACGCAAAGACCATCTGTAGATGTTATTACAGGTCTTATTAAATCGAATATTCCTACACGTATTGCCTTTGCGGTATCGTCACAAATCGATTCACGTACGATATTAGATGGGCAAGGAGCTGAAAGGTTGCTTGGGCGTGGAGATATGCTATATTTAGGGAACGGGATGTCTGCGCCAGTGCGTTTACAAGGCACATTTGTGACGGACGATGAAATTGAGGCAATTATCGATCATGTACGAGGGCAAGGAGAGCCTGATTATATTTTTGATCAAGAGGAGCTTCTGAAAAAAACAGAGGTGTCAGCTGAGCAGGATGATTTGTTTGAGGATGTATGTCGCTTTATTTTTGAACAAGGCGGTGCTTCAACATCACTCATTCAACGTAAATACCATATTGGTTTTAACCGTGCAGCGCGACTAATAGAGATGCTTGAGTCCAATGGATTTGTATCGGAGGCAAGAGGTAGCAAGCCACGTGAAAGTTATATTACTGAACAGGATTTAATTGCTATGTTTGAGTAAAAAATAATGTTATTTAGTATGGATTATCTTACTTTCGACAAAAAATGTTTTTTTGGAAAAGTTACACATTTATCCTTATGCATAAATAGTGCTATAATAGACAAGATGTTTTGACTAGTACGCATTTTTTTGTACTTGTAAAGGTATTATTACCTATATTTGTATGATTAATAAATGCGATACACATAATAGATGATAGATGGGATTTAGTATTTCCCGGGGGGTTTAATTAATGACAGTTTTTCATTTCATAGGCATTAAAGGTTCTGGGATGAGTTCACTTGCACAAATCTTATTTGATGCTGGTGAACAAGTACAGGGCTCAGATATTGATAAGTATTTCTTTACAGAACAGCCGTTACGTGAACGGAATATTCCAATCTTTACGTTTGATGCTGATAATGTTAAAGAAGGTATGACGATCATTGCAGGGAATGCATTTCCTGACGAGCATCCTGAAATCGTACGCGCAAGGGAAATCGGTTTAGAAGTAATTCGCTACCATAAGTTTTTAGGTGAATATATTGGCAACTACACATCGATTGCCATTACAGGTGCGCATGGTAAAACTTCAACAACAGGCTTAATGGCACATGTTGTTGGTGGTTATAAGCCAACTTCGTATTTAATTGGTGATGGTACGGGTGCTGGGCACGAAGATGCTAACTATTTTGTCATGGAAGCATGTGAGTATCGTCGTCATTTCTTAGCGTATAATCCAGACTATGCAGTCATGACGAATATCGATTTTGACCATCCAGATTATTTTGCTAATATAGAAGACGTATATTCTGCTTTCCAATCGCTTGCACTACAAGTGAAAAAGGCTATTATTGCGTGTGGTGATGATGAGCATTTACAGCGTATTCAAGCGAATGTTCCAGTTGTTTATTATGGTTTTGGAGCAGAAAATGATTTTGAAGCACGGAATGTAGAGAAAACAACTGAAGGTACAACATTTGATGTATTTGTACGTAATGAATTTTATAGCACATTCTTTATCCCACTATTTGGTGATCATGCTATTTTAAATACATTAGCAGTGATTTCACTTTGTCAATATGAAGGTATTCCGGCAGAAATAATTCAAGAACGTTTACACACATATAAAGGTGTGAAAAGACGTTTCACGGAGACTGAAATTGGGAATAATGTATTAATCGACGATTACGCACATCATCCAACGGAAATTCGTGCAACAATTCAATCGGCTAGACAAAAGTATCCTGAACGTGAACTAGTGGCGATTTTCCAACCGCATACATTTACACGTACACAAGCATTTTTACAAGACTTTGCTGAAAGCTTAAGTCTTGCTGATACAGCTTATTTATGTGATATTTTTGGTTCAGCAAGGGAACAACAAGGAGCCTTATCGATTGATGATTTAGCTTCACTTATTGAAGGAAGTGCTGTGGTTACAACAGAATGCATTGCAGAGCTTAAGAAGCATGAAGGTGCAGTATTTTTATTCATGGGTGCAGGCGATGTTCACAAATTTCAAGAAGCTTTTGAGAATGTATTACAAGAAAACGAAACAGCTTAATCCGAAAGGAATAAGCTGTTTTTTCTCAAAAATGGGAAGGGATTCAGTGTCTTTTGTCGAAAGTATTAAATAATAGTAATGTAAATTCTTACTAGTGGGAGGATTATTTATGGAAATAGTTTTGTACATTGCTGCGATTATTGCGGCAATTGGATTTTTAGTACTTTGTGTTAGTGTCGGTATGACGTTATTCTCTCTCAAAACGACTCTAAATAGCTTAGCGGGCACATTAGCTGGTATTGAAGGGCAAATGGAAGGTATTACACGTGAAACGACGTCCTTATTGACAAAAACAAATAGTTTAGCTGAGGATATTCAAGGTAAATCAGAGCAGCTAAATACCGTTGTACAAGCTGTCAAAGGAATTGGTGATTCTGTCAATGGACTGAATACGTCGGTCCAACGCATTACGACATCGATATCATCGAGTGTTGAGCAAAATGAGGAAAAGATAGCACAAGTCGTACAATGGAGTAATGTTGCGATGGGAATTGCTGATAAGTGGAAACAACGCAAAGTGATCGAGCAGGCACTTGAAGCTGTGCAAGATGACGCAAATGCTTGCGATACAGCACCACTAGTAAAGAGAAAAAGAAGTTGGAGTCGTAAAAAATAATTTCTAACCCGATGCAGTGATTGTCCAAATGCCAACTGTATCAGGTTAAAGCCTCCGGCTGATGTCACAGATTTTGAGTTGTGCATTCCGCAATTCAAAATCTAGTCGCAATTACACCGAGGCGTAATTGATTTTTAATCAGCGAGCGGTAAAATGCTAACTGACTAAAATATATGCCTTTGGCGGATATTTCAGATTTTGAAAGGGGTTATTGTACTTGCATGATTCAAAATCTAGACGTAAAAACGCCAAGGCGAATTTTAGAATGGGGGAGGAATTGTAGCGTGACATCACAGAAACCAAATTTTAATGAAGTGAAAGAACAACAATTTGAAAATTCATTACCACAGCTTTACAGTCCACAAGAATCGATTTATGAAGAGGAGCATGTGAACATGAAGGATTTCGTTATTGGCGCATTAGTTGGAGGGATTGTAGGGGCTGCTGCAGGCTTATTATTAGCACCGAAACCAGGAAAAGAATTGCGAAGCGATGTGGCTGTACAAGCTGTTAATTTAAAAGATAAAAGTGCTGATATTTCGTCAACAGCAAAAGATAAAACGTTACAACTATCAAAACAAATTCAAGAACAATCTACACAATTAGTAGAGAAAGTAAAAACATTAAAATCACAGAAAGCGCCAGCTGTTTTTGATGATGGTACTGTTTCTTTAGAAGGCGAAGAACCTCTCGAGGATACGATCGAGGCAGTAGTAGACAGCGTAGAAGCTGTAACAGAAACTGTTGAAGATGCAGTAGAAAAAAAAGTTGAGGAAGTTCGTGTTTGATGATCTGAATGCAAAAAGGGATGCTGTACGTCACATATGACGTACAGCATCCCTTTTTTAGGTTACTCACTATAAATTGGGGCTGATTTCCGTTCCAGTTAGGCGCTTTTTGGGGTCTCATCTAGAACGATAATTCTCTAGGAGTCGCCCAGCTGGAACGAAGAGAAATAAATAACAGTCTTTCATAAAATATTATCCACTACTGTTAATGATAAATAATTTATTATGATAAAAGGAATTAGGATTGAGCACTTTGAACACTATATTGAAATAGGTGTCTCTGCTAATAAAATCTCTAATTTATCTCCTCCGAATATTTCCATATCGAAGCTAGCGGGTTGGTTATTACGCAAAATAGTAAAATTGCCTTTAAACGTAGTAGGTAGTTGCCAATTGGAGAAGCGGAAAACATCTTGATAAATCCAAGGGCTGTGATCTTTTTCTTTAAAGGAAACGGTAGCCCCATTTGGCACCGAAGATAAAGGTGACATTACAACATGATTGACTAGGACCTCATTCGCCATTTTTGTCAGTTCCAAAATTTCGTTTTGGAAGTGCACGACAATTTTATCCTCTAAGAGAATATTCATTTGGTTGGCAATCATTTGAACAGAGGGTTGCGCGGCTTGTTGGAATGATAATATGTCACCTTCTTGTACCGCGTATTGAGGCTTACAAGGCTTGCCATTATTAGAGAGCGACGCTGAAAATTCCGGCAAATATAATGGTTTACCATCGACATGAATAAAGTATGATTCGATTTTCTTCAGTAAATCCATATTATTTGTTAATTTAAAAATATCCCCAATTGTTTCTGCAGGTTCAAATAAAACAGTGTCGCGGTCCTTTAGTAGTGTATCAAGTGAAGACGGCTTACCATTCACGATGATTTTCGGTTCAACAACATACATTGTATCTTGAAGTGTCACTTTTTTAACTGCAGCTCCATCAATTAAATCTCGTACGGTTGCGGTTGCAGTTTGCCCATCCTGACCTGCAATTAATTGAATAGCATCACCTGATTGAATTACCGATTTCGTTGAAGCTGGTTGCCCATTCACTAGAATCTGCGCGGGTTGTCCGTGTTCGCCAGGAATGAAAATATCTTGTCCATTCACACTGACAGATAGGCCATGTCCAGGCTTGCCATACAGATGTTTGGCACGAATATTTGCAGCTAAGAAAGCATCACCGACTGTCATTTCTTTTAATTCAAATAGACGTACAACTTGGTCATTAACGGTTAAACTCATATATTGAATTGGCATTTTTTTTGCAGCAATGGCGATGCCGATTGGTGTGACAAGTTCTGGTGAAGGTTTTATATGTTCTTCTCTTGTTAAGTTCTGAATCGCATCAACTCCACGTACTGCAATACGATTTGCTGGTAACCCTAATACCTCTCCAAGTTTTTCACTCAAACCAGGTGTTAAACTACCACCACCAACCAGCATGACAGCCTTTGGTGCAGTTTGATTATTTAGACGTAAAATTTCATCGCCTATTGCTTTGGAAAGTTGTTTCACAGCATGTTCGATTGCTATTAGTACTTCAGCTTTCGGGAAGAATTGGTCAAAGCCTAATATATCTTGAATTAAAATTTCTTCATCCGTTTGAAGTTGACGTTTCGCTGTTTCTGCTACAGGGAAGTCTAGTAAATAGTGATCACTAAGTGCCTCTGTAATTTCATCACCAGCCGTTGGTACCATGCCATAGGCCACAACAGTGCTTTTATCGGTAATCGCAATATCAGATGTACCTGCACCAATATCCACCAATGCAACATTGAGGCGACGCATTGTCGGAGGGATGAGCACGTTAATGGCCGCAATAGGCTCCAGCGTTAATGCCTCCATCTCTAAGTCAGCACGCTTTAACGCAGCAATCAGCGATTCCACTACGACACGTGGTAGAAACGTTGCGATAACTTCGATTTCTGCTTCATCCCCTTGTTGATCGAGTAAGTTACCAATCTCCTCACCATCTAAGCGATAAAACAAAACAGAATAACCTACACAGTAATAATGGCTCGTTTTTGCATCTTCTTTTTGTTGTAATAGCTGCTGCTGTGCTTGTTGAACAGCTTGTAATTCTAGACGGCTAATATCTTCTTCCGTAAAAATAGGTCGATTACGAATATTAATTTTCACGCTAGCTTGTTCCGTTTTTAATGAACGACCTGCTGCTGCAACACTTACTTTTACTAGTGGTCCATGTTTCTCTTCAAGCTCATGCTTAATTTCTTTAATTAGCTCTGCTACATATAAAACATTATGTATTTGACCATCGACCATTGCACGCTCTTTATGCTCTTTTACAATAATATCTTGCACGTGGAAATGGTCATGATCCTCCTCTAAAATAATGCCGACAACAGAACGCGTACCGATATCAAGTGCAAATAATTTTGAACCCAATGTAATCGCTTCCTTTCTCGAAATAGCTTAAAATAATTTAGCGAGTTGAAGCGCTAAATTAAAAATGCGTGACATTCTGAACAACATTGATTATAATAATGCTAATATCTAAAAATGTAACATACATTTCAGAGTTCTGAAAGTGTCTGTCATAGGGGAGAGGAGCAAGAAGTATGAGCCAAAAAGATTTAGAAAGCTTACGTAGTCAAATTGACGGATTAAACTTAGAAATTTTACGTCTAATTAATGAACGTGCAACTGTAGTTAATGAAATAGGTAAAATCAAAGAAAAACAAGGTGTAAATCGTTATGATCCAATGCGTGAGCGTCACATGCTTGACCTTATTAAAGAACATAACAACGGTCCGTTAAACCAAATGACGGTTGATTATATTTTTAAACAAATCTTCAAAACAGCACTTAAACAATTAGAGGCTGATAAAAAGAAAGAATTACTTGTATCACGCAAGAAAAAGTCAGAAGATACTGTTATTAATATCAATGGTGAGCTAATTGGCCAAGGAAAACCATCTTTCGTATTTGGTCCATGTGCAGTTGAATCTTATGAACAAGTTGCGGCCGTAGCAGCATCAATTAAAGCTAAAGGCGAAAAACTTATCCGTGGTGGTGCGTACAAACCGCGTACTTCTCCATATGACTTCCAAGGTCTTGGTTTAGAGGGACTGAAAATTTTAAAACGTGTATCTGATGAATTCGGTTTAGGTGTTATTACTGAAATTGTGACACCAGGTCACCTAGATGAAGCACTTGATTATATCGATGTTATCCAAATTGGTGCACGTAATATGCAAAACTTCGAGTTATTAAAAGCTGCCGGTGCAACAAATAAACCAGTTCTTTTAAAACGTGGATTAGCTGCAACTATTGATGAGTTCATTCACGCAGCAGAATACATCATGTCTAAAGGAAATGAAAATATTATCCTTTGCGAACGTGGAATTCGTACGTACGAAAAAGCGACACGTAATACACTAGACATTTCAGCTGTACCAATTCTAAAACAAGAAACACATTTACCAGTATTCGTAGATGTTACGCATTCTACTGGTCGCCGTGATTTACTACTTCCATGTGCGAAAGCAGCGATTGCTATTGGCGCTGATGGCGTAATGGCTGAAGTGCATCCAGATCCATCGGTAGCACTTTCTGATCAGCAACAACAAATGGATATTCCTACATTTGATGCATTCTACGATACGTTACAAAAATTCATGAAAAACTATGAAATTCACGCATAATCATGTTAAACCGCTTGCCATTTTGGTAGGCGGTTTTCTCGTTAATGTAATGATAAGTAAGATTTTTCAATATTTAGGATCGAGCACGATCCTTACGAGAGTGAAAGAGTCTGCATTTCTTGTTTAGTGACAAAAAAATGTCTAGAATAGGTCTATTTTCGCTCGGAAATTCAAGTCCTATATGTACTTATTATTGAAAGTAATATTAAAATTATCGTATGATAAGGCTATATAAAGGAAAAGGGAGGCGCGTACGATGACTGTTACAATTTATGATGTTGCACGTGAAGCGAATGTTTCAATGGCAACAGTCTCTCGTGTAGTCAATGGCAATCAAAATGTAAAGCCAGCAACGAGAAAAAAAGTATTAGAAGTAATTGAGCGATTAGAATACCGTCCAAACGCAGTAGCGCGAGGACTTGCAAGTAAGAAAACAACAACAGTTGGCGTGATCATTCCCGATATTGCAAACAATGTTTATGCGGAGCTAGCACGTGGTGTGGAGGATATTGCGACGATGTATCGCTACAATATCATTTTAGCCAATTCAGACCAAAATGAAGATAAAGAGTTACAACTTCTCGATACAATGCTGGGTAAACAAGTAGATGGCATTGTCATGATGAGCGATGAAGTAACAGAAAAGATGCAACAATCGATGGACCATTCACCTGTACCGATTGTATTAGCGGGTTCAGTTGATGAAACCCAAACAATGGCTACAGTTAATATTGATTATTTTGAGGCAGCTTATGAGGCGGTTAAGTTACTCATAGATAATGGACATACTCGTATTGGCTTCGTTACAGGGCCGCTTACGTACACAATTAATGGTAAATTTAAATTAGAGGCTTATAAAAAAGCATTACAAGATGCTGGATTGACTCTTGACGAATCATTGATTGTGGCTGAAGAATCTAGCTACGACTCAGGATTAGAAGCATGGGAAACTTTAGCGTTATTAGAAAACCCACCAACAGCATTTTTTGCTGGTAGTGATGAGCTAGCTATTGGTCTAGTTCACGGTGCGCAGGATGTTGGTAAAAACGTCCCCGAAGATATAGAAGTGATTAGTTTCGAAAACTCGAAATTAGCACGCATGGTACGCCCACAACTAACAAGTGTTGTATTGCCGCTTTATGATATTGGAGCTGTAGCAATGCGTTTACTAACAAAATTAATGAATAAAGAAAAGGTCGAGGAAGAAGCGGTAATTTTACCTTATCGTATTGAACATCGACAATCTGTGAAATGTAAATAAACAAAAAACACGTAACTCCTAATAGTGATTTACGTGTTTTTTGTTGCGATGTAAATGTTAGACGCTCTGCAACAAAAAACGCCTCACGATAATTGTGAGGCGTAGCGTTACACTCGTTTTTCATTGCGAATAATATGTAGTGCTTTGCTGAGCATTTGTGCATTTTTTTCCTCTATTTCAGCTTTACGTGGAATTGGCTCATAGAGTAGGCTAGGATCTTCCCAAGTCGGGATAAACGGTACAGGTGATTCTGGTTGCCAGCGGTCTAACCATGCTTGGGGTAGTGGTCCTGAGGGCATTGCTTGGTCTGTCATTTCGAGCCACAACAAGGACCAGGCACGGGGAACAACGCGCCAAATATCGTAGCCACCGCCACCAACAGCAATCCATTTACCTCCACAATATTCATGGGCAAGTTTATGCGCAAGTTTTGGGATTTCTTTATAAAGGTTCATCGTTCCATATAAGTGTGTCAGTGGATCAAAGTAGTGTGCGTCAGCACCATTTTGAGTTAATACAACATCTGGTTTGAAAAACTCGAAAATTTCGCGCATTGATTTTTCATATATTTCTAGGAAACTCTCATCCTCTGTAAAAGCATCAATTGGAAAATTAAACGATGTACCGTAACCTTGACCATTTCCACGCTCGGTAATATTACCTGTCCCAGGGAATAAATAACGTCCAGTTTCATGAATTGATAAAGTACATACATCTGGGTCATCGTAAAAACTCCACTGTACTCCATCCCCGTGATGTGCATCGGTATCAACATATAGGACACGGGCATTATACTTTTCCTGTAAATAGCGAATCGCTACGTTGCTATCGTTGTAAATACAGAAGCCTGAAGCACGCCCACGAAAACCGTGATGAAGACCGCCACCAAGATTAAGTGCATGCTCAGCTTTTCCTTCCATAACATAGTCGACAGCTGTTAATGTACCACCAACTAGTTGTGCACTCGCCTCATGCATGTTCTCGAAAATAGGCGTATCTTCCGTTCCGATGCCGTAGCTCTCGCCTTGTGCTTCTGTTAACTCACCGTGTCCAGCCTTTTTGACAATTTCAATATATTTAGAATCATGAGCAAGCAGTAGTTCCTCATCAGTTGCAATACGAGCAGGCACAATATCAACGTCATCTAAAGCGCCGATGTTTTTAAGTAGATCCATTGTTAGCGTCAAACGTTTATGATTAAAAGGATGTGAATCTGAAAATTTGTATCCGAGTTGCTCAGGTGAATAGACGAAAACAGATTTTTTCGTCATAGTGGAACGCCTGGTAAATTGGGCCATAATACGTCGAAACCTGCTTTACGCAGATCTTCAATCATGGCTAGTGGGTTTAACGTTTGAACGCGGACACTTAAAATTCTATTTTGAGTCTTTTCAGAATCTGGATAAACTAAGACGCTTTGGACATTTGCATGGTGATCAGAGAAAATTTTTGTGATTTCAAATAAGACTCCTGGCGTATCATTCACACGAATCTCGATTTTAGACCCAGGTTCAGTTGCACCAGTTAGCTCGATGTATGTATACAGCAAGTCTGTTGTTGTTACGATGCCAACTAATTTTCCGCCAGATACAATCGGTAAACACCCTACTTTGGATTCATAAAAAGTGAGTGCTACTTCCTCAACAAAATCGAGTGGATGCCCAATGAGTGGGTTTTTCACCATAATTTCTTCAACAGTTGCTTCAAATACAGGTGAATTTGGTTCGTCCTGCAGTGAGGATGGTAATGCTTCTTTAATATCTCGTTCAGTAATAACACCAAGAACATGATTTTCCTCATCTACGATTGGTAAATGACGCACTTTTTTCTCACGCATCTTTTTAAGTGCCTCACGCACTGTGTTTGTCGGAGCCAATGTGTATGGCTCATGATTCATAATTTCTTCAACGATCATATACTCTTCCCCTTTGTGTTGGTTTTAATACATGAACCGGCTTCTAAAGCGTAGCCTGTCGAATCTTTCCATTGTTTCTGGTAGTACACGTTTCCCCTCGCGCGCCATAAGACAATTTGCTGGATGAGATGTGATTTCTGGGTCATCAGTCGCAAAATATACAAAGCCAGCCGAGCTCATCATTCGTTCCATCATTTTACGATAATCCCATACATTCAAGCCTGTACCCTTTAAATCCCAATGCCAATAGTATTCAGTAGTAAGTACTAGATAATCTTCCATTTCGTCGCCCATAAAGGAAACGGCTAATAGTGCTTTTCCAACACCTGTGCCACGATATGCTGGGATTACCTCAATGGCACCTAGCTCAATCATATTTTCGATTGGATCTTCCGCCCATCTTTCGAGTGGATCTGGATATAGATAGGTGACATAGCCTACGACGGTATTCTCGTTTCGAATAATAATAATTCGTCCTTCTGGAAGTCTAGCAATCTCGATGATGGCTTGATGTTGTTGTTTTGGAGGTCTAAATGCAACTAAGTCCTCATGGAATGAATACTCAGCTAATTTTTCTGGAGGAACAGGTCCTTCCACATACACAGTACCATGCTTCGTTTCCTTTGTAACAGAAAAAAAAGTTTTTTTGTGTTCCATATATACACCACCTGACTTTTATATTCCCATTATAACGGATATTATGCGAAAATACGCTTAATTTTACGAAATATAACTTAATTATTAGAAAAATAAAAACATTGAGACATTTTGGGAAAATTCGTGTAAAATAGATTTATATTGCAACTGTTATTTAACAGATTTTTATAGAACTACTCAGTATTCACATGCTTTGTAGTGATTACTCTGTTCTATAACAAAGGTGAAATAACGTAGATGCTTTTAACAGGTGAAGCAGATTTTATTGGGGAATATGTCCTGGTGAGGACGGTTGAAAATCTGTAGATTCATATGTTGAGGCGAATGTAAAGAAAGGGGTAGTTTCATGGGGATGAAAACGATGGAGAAATTAAGAGCTTTACCAATGCAGTACAATTTACCAAATTATGAGGTTGCAGCTGCAACTCATGATTGGGTGGAAACAGAAAAAGGATTTAGTTGGTATGAGACAGGTAATGTCAATATGGCGTACGAGGCAATCGATCGTCATGCTGAGACATACCGAAAAAACAAAGTTGCGCTTTACTATAATGATGGGAAACGTAAAGAGGCCTATACATTCAATGAAATGAAAAAAATGACAAATAAAGCCGCGAACGTTTTAAAATCATCAACAGATTTAGCAAAAGGTGACCGGATGTTTATTTTCATGCCACGTTCACCAGAGCTTTACTTCTCTCTTTTAGGTGCATTAAAAATGGGTGTTATTGTAGGACCATTATTTGAAGCATTTATGGAAGGTGCAGTATATGACCGTTTATCGGATAGTGATGCTAAAGTATTGGTGACAACACCAGAACTTATCGGTCGTGTGCCACTAGACAAACTACCGAACTTGCAAAGAGTTTTCCTTGTAGGGGATGACATTGAAGAGTCAGAGCAAATTCTAGACTTTAATAAACATTTACAAGCAGCATCAATAGAGTTCGACATTGAATGGGTAGATCGTGAAGATGGTATGATTCTTCACTATACTTCAGGGTCAACAGGTACACCAAAGGGCGTTCTGCATGTGCATAATGCGATGTTACAACAGTATCAGTCAACACAATGGGTACTTGATTTACGTGATGATGATATTTACTGGTGTACAGCAGATCCAGGTTGGGTTACAGGAACATCTTATGGTATTTTTGGACCATGGTTAAACGGTGTGACAATGTTAATAGTCGGTGGACGATTCTCTCCACAAGCTTGGTATCAAGCAATTGAAGATTATAGTGTAACGGTTTGGTATAGTGCACCAACTGCGTTCCGTATGTTAATGGGAGCAGGTAGCGGTATTTTAGAAAACTATGATCTTTCTTCGCTGCGACATGTATTATCTGTTGGAGAGCCGTTAAACCCTGAAGTAATTCGTTGGGGATTTGAAGAGCTTGGACATCGTATCCATGATACGTGGTGGATGACAGAAACAGGTGCGCATATGATTTGTAATTATCCAAGTATGGATATTAAACCAGGGTCAATGGGTAAACCATTACCAGGTGTGCATGCGACAATTGTTGATGATTCGGGTAATGAAGTACCACCATTTACAATGGGGAATTTAGCAATACGTCGTGGTTGGCCTGCAATGATGCGTCAAATATGGGGGAATCCAGAGCGTTATGAATCGTATTTCTTAAAAGGTGAATGGTACGTATCTGGCGACTCAGCTTATATGGATGATGAAGGTTACTTCTGGTTCCAAGGTCGTGTAGATGATGTAATTATGACGGCTGGCGAACGTGTGGGACCATTCGAAGTTGAAAGCAAATTACTAGAGCATCCAGATGTACTTGAAGCGGGTGTAATTGGTAAGCCGGATCCAGTGCGCGGTGAGATTATAAAAGCATTTGTATCATTACGTGAGGGCGTTGAGCCATCTGATGAACTAATCGAAGACATTCGAAACTTCGTGAAAAAAGGTTTATCTGCACATGCTGCACCTCGTGAAATCGAATTTAAAGATAAGTTACCGAAAACTAGAAGTGGTAAAATTATGCGACGTGTGTTAAAAGCATGGGAGCTAAATTTACCAGCAGGTGATCTGTCTACAATGGAAGATTAATTTTATTCAGTAGGCGTTCAAATACCAACTAAATAAAATTACACCGAGGTATAATGATTATCTATACAAAAAGAGCATAAAAATAAGGTGGAGATTCATTCGGTTACCGAAAGAATTCCCACCTTATTTTTTTATTGTACGATGAATAAAGCACTTACTTTTATAGGAGAAAAATATTTTGATAGATTATTGAGAAAATAAATAAAAATACAGTTGACTTAATAATTATGCAGACGTATACTATTTTTAACTTAATTCAACAGGACTTTCTCACTTTCATCGTTGGTGAGAAGCAATTAGATTTTAATTTTTTATTCAGCGGATGCCAAAACGTTTTCTATGGAGAAAATGAAGTGTCGGCTGAACAGGATTATAGCCTTGGTGAATTTGATCTTATTACTTTTGAGGTGAATGCAATGAAAGTAGGAATTATTGGCGCAACAGGATACGGTGGATTAGAGCTAATCCGTTTTTTACATAATCATCAAGAAGTTGAGCAGATTGATTTATTTACATCTTCAGAAGAGGGCGTTGTATTCTCTTCGAAGTTTGGACATTTAATCAATATTGCGGATACACCATTACAAAAAATTGATTATGATGCTTTAGAGCAATTTGATGTAGTTTTTACAAGTACCCCATCAGGTGTGACAAGTGAGCTACTACCGCCACTTATAGGAAAAGGTCCGAAGCTAATTGACCTGTCAGGGGATTTCCGCTTAAAGGACTTAGCAAGCTATGAACAATGGTACGGAAAAAAAGCAGCACCTGCTGAGGCTATTGCTAAAAGCGTCTACGGCTTAACAGAATGGAACGCAGAGAATGTAAGGCATGCACCCTTGATTGCGAATCCTGGTTGCTATCCAACAGCTGTTCTACTCTCTTTGTTACCATTATTAAAAAATAGATTAATTGATCCGAGTTTTTTAGTGGTTGATGCCAAAAGTGGTATTTCTGGCGCGGGTAATAAGCCATCACAAGCAACTCATTACAGTGAGGCAAACGATAACTTCTCGATTTATAAGACAAATACGCATCAGCATATACCGGAAATTGAGCAAGCAATTTCTATGTTTGCTGGTATCGATGCAACGATTTCTTTTAATACGCATTTAGTGCCGATGACGCGTGGGATTTTATCGACAGCTTATGCACCGGTTATGCCGGGGGTTACAGAGGCACAATTAGTCGCTTGTTTACAAGAAAAATACGAAAAGCAACCATTCGTTCGAATCATTTCAGATGCAAATGGATTAGCTACAAATCGTGTTAAGGGTTCGAACTATTGCGATATTTTCGTTAAAGTAGATAGCCGTACGAACCGGGCTACGATCGTCAGCGTCATTGACAATTTAGTCAAAGGAGCAGCAGGGCAGGCCATTCAAAATATGAACGTTCAATTTGATTTGCCACAAACGACAGGGTTAGATGTCGTACCATTATTTATTTAAAAAATTATTAAGCACGCCGCAGATTGCTGTGTGCTTCTCTTATTCTATCTTCATTCTGCAGTAAACGCCGAGGCGTAATTGATAAAACCCAAGGAGGAGTTTGATTATGACATTAACAGCATCAACAAATATCATGAAAAAATTATCAAGTAAAAATATTGTTTCACCAAAAGGCTTTAAAGCAGCAGGTATGCACTGTGGTTTAAAGCATAAGAAAAAGGATTTAGCTGTATTAGTGAGTGATGTCCCAGCAAGTGTTGCCGGCGTTTTTACAACAAATGCTGTACAGGCGGCACCACTAAAAGTGACAAAAGAAGTTGTCTATTCAACGCAAAAAATGCAAGCGATGATTGTGAACTCAGGTAATGCCAATGCATGTACTGGGAAGCAAGGTGTAAAGGACGCATTAGAAATGCAAGCTCTAACAGCTGAGAAATTAGGTATTGATGCAAGTTTAGTAGGTGTTTGTTCTACTGGTGTCATCGGTGAAATTATAAATATGACACCAATATCAACTGGGATTGCACAATTAGAGCCGTTAAATAGCTTAGAAAGTGCGATTGATTTTGCACAGGCGATTATGACAACCGATACAGTGATGAAAAACACGAGCTATAGCACATTAATTGATGGCAAGGAAGTTGTGATGGCAGGTGTGGCGAAGGGTTCAGGGATGATTGAGCCGAATATGGCGACTATGCTTGGTTTCATTACAACAGATGCAAATATTGAATCGGATGTATTACAAGCTGCCTTGTCAGAAGTTACGAACTTAACTTTTAATGCTATTACAGTTGATGGCGATACTTCTACAAATGATACTGTAGTTGTGATGGCAAATGGTTTAGCTGGCAACGATACATTAACGCCAGCACATCCAGATTGGCAAAACTTCTACTACACATTAAAAACAGTGGCACAGGATTTAGCAAAAATGATTGCAAAAGACGGAGAAGGTGCAACAAAATTAATCGAGGTAGAAGTAGAAGGAGCTATTTCAGATGAAGAGGCTCGTAAAATAGCAAAAACGGTAGTAGGTTCACCACTTGTAAAAACAGCAGTATTTGGTTGTGATGCAAACTGGGGCCGTATTATTGCTGCAGTTGGTTATAGTGGTGCGACAGTTGATCCAGATAAAATTACGATTCAAATTGGTGGCGCGACAATGGTTGAAAATGGCGAGCCAATTCCGTTTTCAGAAGATGAATTAATTCAGATTTTAAAAATGCACGAAGTAAAAATCTACGTGTCACTTGGTATTGGGGAAGGCCACGGACACGCTTGGGGATGTGATTTAACTTATGACTACGTTCAAATTAACGCATCATACCGCTCGTAAGCGTATGGTCATAAAGCTTGGTGGCAGTACGCTTGAGGGCTTGAATGAAGAGTTTTTTGAGAATTTTAAAAAGCTACAAAATGAAGGTGTGGAGCTCATCATTACACATGGAGGTGGGCCTGCTATTAATCGTGAGCTTGCTGCAAGTCAAGTAGAGTCGCATGCATTAAACGGTATTCGTGTAACGAGTGAGTTGGCTATTGATATTGTACAGTCAACGTTAATCGGCAAAGTGAATCCAGCACTTGTGCATGAGTTAACGGCAGCTGGCATTATGGCGGTTGGCTTAAATGGTTTTGATGGACAGCTGATCGCGGCAGACTTTTTAGACAAGGACATATACGGGTATGTTGGTGAAATAAAAGCAGTGAATACGTCATTATTAGAAGCATTGATAAGTTCTGGACTTGTACCTGTTATCGCTTGTGTTGGTGCGAATGCGAAAGGTCAGGCTTTAAATATTAATGGCGACACAGTGGCAAGTGAAATTGCACTGGCTATTGGCGCAGATAGCTTATTACTTGTAACAGATGTTAAAGGTATTCGTATTAATGATGAATTTCAAACAAAGGTAACGCCTTCCTTAATCGGAAAATGGATTGAGGAAGGGCATATCTACGGTGGGATGATTCCGAAGGTGCAAGGGGCGATTGATTGCTTAAATGCGGGTATCCCATCAGTACAAATTGTTGGCGACACATTAGTCGGCACAACAATTTTAAGTGAGGAGCTAGTAAGATGAGTGCATTGTTTGGAAATTACGGGAAACGTCGTGCGGAAATTGTAAAAGGTCAAGGGACGATTGTAGAAGATTCCTCGGGTAAAAAATATTTAGATTTTACAAGCGGGATTGCAGTTGTAAGTCTTGGACACGCGCACCCTGCGATTGTGAAGGCTGTGCAAGAACAAAGTGAAAAGCTTTGGCATATTTCAAATTTATTTGGTATACCAGGGCAAGAGAAGGTTGCAGAGAAGCTAGTTGCAGATACACATTTATCCTATGCGTTTTTCTGTAATAGTGGTGCTGAGGCAAATGAAGCGGCGATCAAATTGGTACGAAAGCATACAGGGAAAAAACATATCATTACATTTGAAAAGTCTTTTCATGGGCGTACGTTTGGGGCTATGTCTGCAACAGGGCAGGGCAAGATTCATAATGGCTTTGGTCCGTTAGTTGATAAATTCACGACATTACCGTTTAATGATGTAGCGGCGCTTGAAGCGGCTATTGATGATTCAGTTGCAGCGATTATGCTTGAAATGATTCAAGGTGAAGGTGGCGTCAATTCAGTAACACCTGAATTTGCACAAGCAATTTCGACGATTTGTGAAGACAAGGGCGTATTACTCATTATTGACGAAGTACAAACAGGTATTGGTCGTACGGGTACTCGTTATGCATATGAACAAACCGTATTAAAGCCAAACATCGTGACATTAGCAAAGGGGCTGGGAGGCGGATTCCCGGTAGGCGCTATGCTTGGTACAGCTGAGTTTTACGATACGTTTGGACCAGGTACACACGGTACAACTTTCGGTGGCAATCCACTTGCTATGAGTGTAGCTGAAGCAGTACTTAATCAAGTTTTTGATCCATCATTTTTACAACACGTTCAAGAGCTGTCAGCCTATTTTGTTGAGCAATTAAAGGAGCATTTGCCAGCTACTTATACAATACAAGGGCAAGGATTATTACTTGGCGTAGGCTGTGGAGACACTGAAGTTGCATCGTATATTACAGCAGCAGAGGAGAAAGGCTTGCTATTAGTCGGTGCAGGGCCAAACGTTATTCGTTTACTGCCGCCGTTAACTGTTACTAAAGCAGAAATTGACGAAGTTGTTGCTGTTTTGAAGAAAATTTTACTGTAAAAGGCTGATATTCTAATAAAAGAGTTCATCTTATCTTTCTATAAAAGATAAGATGAACTCTTTTATTATGCATTGTTATGAATATATCACAATGAATCATTTGAAAAGGCTGGTGAACATCTAATATCACGGATATTCATTTGCTCTTTGATCATTACACTCATTTGGATAGGACAGTTAAGTTTAACAACAGCTATTTATTTACTATTAAGCATAAGATACTTTGCTTTTTAATGGGAATTTGTAGTCAAACGTCTACTACATTGGGGTAAGAGGCGTATCGGTGGCAACGGCTCCTACTGGATACTTTCATGTTGGAAGTTCAATGATGGGTACATTATTAGCTGATTTAGGTAATGGTGTATCTATTGATCTAGCCAATAGAAAGTTTTCTGAAATAATGAGTAATTACACATATCTACAAATAGAACTATATTGTTTTTCAGGAAAGTTATGTTAAAATATTGATTATGGTTTTTGAATCTAGTCGCTACAATATGTCGCTGTCGTACTTTCTATGAATGCGCGGTTTATGATTGTCTATCCTTTTGGAGAAAAGGTATCCTTTTTAAAAGATAAAAAAGTTTAAATATTTTATCAGTGTCTAGACATTCGCTCCGGCTACTTGAGGTCGTTTCGAAGTCTCTATTCCTAGGAGACTTTGAAACGTTTGTCGCAGCTAAAAGGGCGCGAATGCGCTTTTCTTTTTTTAAAAAACTAAAGATTCTTTTATAAAAAGATGCCTTACTGCTTAGAGTAGAGGGTTCAATAATTTATTAATAATGGGGTCGGAATATCTGATTACCTAAAAAGGAGATTTTTTTAATGAGTGGAAAATATAAAATGCAGCTAAACCAAGCAGCAAGTGAGATGTTTGTACAAATTGAAGGAAGCTTTACTGAGCAACAAGCGAAAGAATTCATCGCAGATTACAACCGAAATACTTCTAGAATCCAACCTTCTAATTTCACATTACGCTTAGACCTAAAAGATTTGAATTTAGTAACGCAGGAATTGGTTCCTTCGTTAGAAAGCTGCTTCTTGCTATACAAGCAATCTAATTTTAATAACATCGTCCTTGAGTTAAATTCTAATCCAATTCTTAAAATGCAAATGAATCGAATGGCTAGAACTGCTGGATTAACAAATCTATCAATTACACAAGGCTAAATTTAAAAAGGTGGAGGCATTTCCTTCATTACTTTTTTCTTTAATAAGAATAAGAAAATCTAATGAGATTCAATTATCCTTATTAGTTAAGATACATATTTGTTAAAAAAGTATAAAGTTTTACAAAAAACTAAATAAAAGAAGGATTTTTAATAAAATGAGAAATGTAATAATTAAAGAAATGGCGATTTATCATCCAGAAGAAAAGGTTTCAAACGATTTCTATATAGAGCATTTCAAACAAAAAGATAATGAAGATTACACGAAATTTTTAACAGAAGTTTTAGGTAGAAACAATCGTTATATCGCAGGGAAAGAAGAAAATTCTCTAACGATGGCAATAGAGGCTTCAAAACGGGTACTGGCTAAAGCAGGAGTTTCTGCGGAAGATTTAGACATGATTATGTTTTCTTCTCAAGTGCCAGAATACACACTTCCAACGAATTCAATAATGATTCATCAAGCGCTTGGAGCAGGTGGCAAAACAGCGGTGTATGATACTAATGCGAATTGTTCGGGCATGACGATGGCGTTAGACAACGCATCTCGCTATTTGGAATCGCATCCGCGAATGAACCGTATTCTTTTAGTTGGTTCTGATAACTTTTTGAGAATTTCTAATCCGAAAGATGTAATCACGTATGCGAACTTTGGTGATGTTGCTGTGGCTGTTCTATTAGAAAAAACAGAGGGAGAAGGCGGATTAATAGATTCTGACTATTTCACAGATTCATCAATTTTTGATAAAGTAGTCTTCCCTCGCAATGGACTATCCAAAGGCATGGAAGACAATTCTATTGACTACACGACGTGGCTGCCGTTTAATGGAGACATCTCTATCGAACGTACAAAAGAATTGATTGACCCAATGTTAAGCCGTAATAATCTAACACCTGAGGATGTTAAAGCATATTGTTTCTCACAATTTGCAAAGAGCAATCTCGATAAACTGCAGGCTCATTTTGGTGTAGAGGAAGAAAGAGTTGTCTTTGTAAGTGATGAGTTTGGTTATACGGGCACAACAAGTCCTTTATTAGCGTTCTATAAAGCAGTGGAAGATGGACGTATCCAACGTGGCGACAAAGTGTTATTATGGACAGTCGGAATCGGCTATCATATTGTTGCGGTATTATATCAATATTAATAAAGAGACCTCCTATTTTATATAATAGGAGGTCTTTTATTTAAAATCTATTGATGAAGGAGTTGCTAAAAATCCATACAAAGTCGATAGAGACTTGGCTACAATATAACTTATCTTTTGTTTACTATACTAAACGGTTCATGATTTTTTCATACAGACGATGCTTATTTTTCGTCTTATTAAAGACAATGACTCCCATTCGCTTAATGGTTCAAGAAATCTAATTCTTTTGTCGTTTATTTTAAACCAGAAACAATTCTATTAAGCGCTCACTTACTTAATTCTTCTAACATATACATTTTTTTATCGACAGATGGCTCCGTCGATCGAAAAGGGATTTCGTATTTTGCGTTATGGTGAGGAATGGCGAGATGAGACGGGGGATAAAGCAATTCTGGCTGTAATTCAACGAGTTAAAGAACTAGAAGAACAAATGAAAGCAGCAGGGATATTTGGATAGCGAGCAAGCGTATCTTCTCCCCGCGTTATCTATCCACGTAGCGATAAATACTTTCAGAACGGCCAAACAGGCTGCATGTGACAAATATATTAGTTGCCGCCTTCATGTTTTACTAGTGTTTGTACTAAGCCAGGTAACCAATCTTTTAATTGACTAAACGTAAAGCCTGCTACCTCTGCTTTAGCAGTTGCCATATACCAATCTGCGGGAATACCATATGGTGAATGAGATTTGTCATCACCAGCTATAAGTGTCACCTTCGCCAATTGCATCTTCAATTAATCCAAGTAAATCTTTCAAAGAAATAGGACCTGTTGCTGTCGCATTAAAAGGACCTTCAATAGCAGAAATACCAGCAAAATATAAAAATGTAGCTGCTTCATCATCTGTTATAAAGCTCATTTTCGCATCAATATTCGGTAATGAAATAGGCTCTTCATTTAGTATCTTTTCAACGTGAAAATGTAAACGGCGTGTGTAATCATGCTCACCAACTACTATAGGGAAACGTACAGCAACTACAGGGAATGTCGCTTGTTTAAACAAAACGGCTTCAGCTTGTCTTTTTCCTTCACCATATGTGAAATCATCTATACCACCCATACGAATTCCAAACGTATATGGATCGAAATCGGCTTCATTTTTTATAACGCCATCTGCCTCATATGTAGCTAGGGTTGATGTGAAGACTAGTTTTTTTGTTTTACTTTGTAGAATTTTTGCAAGATCACGTGCTTCGTTTGGAGAATAGCAAATATTATCATAGACAATATCCCAAGTCATACCGTCTAGTATTTGTGTTAGAGCATTCGCATCATTGCGGTCAACAATCAAATGAAGTACCTGATTGCCAAAAGGGTTACTGCTTTGCCCACGAGTTAAAATCGTCACCTCATGCCCATTTTGAATACAAAGTTCTACTAGCTTTTTTCCAAAAAAACGTGTCCCACCTAAAACTAAAATTTTCATATTTCTCCCCACCCCTAACTTTTTAGTCTTCTCTATCATGACAAAAAAACAAGCTCACTACAATCGTAAAATGATCGTAGTAAGCTTGTCTGCTACTAGCTAAAAAAGACTTAGAAATTACTCAGTTGGAATATCGATAGGTGGAACTACCCCACCATTATTATTTTCTCCGTTCGAGCCACTGCCCCCTGAATTTCCATCGCCATTTGAGTTTCCATTGTTGGACCCATTTGAATTCCCATTATTGGATCCATTTGAGTTTCCATTATTAGACCCATTTGAATTCCCGTTATTAGTTCCATTAGAACCACCACCGTTGTTACTACCATCTGTAGGTGGTAGAGGAGTTTCTTCAGTTTCGTTATCTGGCTCTGATTCTCCACCGTTAGATACAACATTAGATTGTGCGGATGATAAACCAGTAATATCTACAGCAACTACAACGTAAGATCCACCACTTGAGACCGAAACACTTTGAGTAGATTCGAGAACCGAATTGACAAGTGTGCTACTGCCATTTGCGACGTTATAAATGCGATAGCCTACAACATCATTAGAAGAACGTGTCCAAGATAATGTATTTCCACTAAGAGATGCGGTTACTGTTGCTGGTGCACTGCCATCTGCAGGGAAGTCCACTGCTGCCACTGCTGAATTGGATAGTGACGAATTTTTAGGTAGTAGGCTTGATGGATTTCCGCCAAGCTTACCAAGCATACGATTGATAAAGGCAGGGTTAAGACCTAAACCACCCTTTTTGACGAACTCTGCTGGTGTATTTGGATGTGCATTGTACGTTTTACCTTGGATTGTAACCACATTCGCTCCAGCTGAGCCAAAGCTATCATCCGGCTGTGAAGGTAAAAATACGCTGGCATTAAATAAATCTGAACGTACAAGTCCTGCACTCTGGCATGCTGCAGAAGGTGCTAAGCCAGAAATACCACAGAATGATGCAGTGACAACATTTTTAGGTGCTTTAAAGCTTGTTTTAGCATCAATTAGTTCAGTATCTACATCGTACATGGCATTCATTAATGTACCCCATAGTTTATTAATACGTGTACTTGGTTGTAAATACGTATTATTGAATGCATAAAGTGAGCGCTGTTTGTCATAGCCCATCCATACGCCTAGTGAAACATTTGGGTTATAGCCGACTAGCCAAACGTCATTATAGTTTTGTGAAGTCCCTGTTTTTGCAGCGAAATCCGATGAGAATTTTAACGTTCTATTCGCTTCTGTACCTGTACCAGATTTTAATACATCACGCATCATATCTGTAATGATATATGATGTTTCAGGACTAAATACTTGAACAGGCTCTACTTCATGTTGATAGATAATATTGCCATCAAGATCCTCGATTTTTTCAATCATATAGGCATCTATAAACTGCCCGCCATTTGCAAATGTTGCGAAGGCATTTGTGTTTTCCTCTACAGTTGTGCCGACTTCTAAAGCTCCGATTCCAGTTGCTAGATTTTCATAGTCTGCTGGCTGTAGTTTTGAAAAGTCCATCTGTGCTAAAAACTGTGCCGGACGTTTGTTTAAAATGTTGTAATATAAACGTAGCGCCGATAAGTTCTGTGAGCTTGCTAATGCTTCACGTGCAGGGATAATGCCTCGTTCATCACTTTCTGTATAGTTGCTTGGACTCCAGCCACCAAGAGAGAATTTAACGTCAACTACTGGACTACCTGCACCAATCACACCGTATTCAATTGCCGGTGCATAAACGAGTAAAGGCTTCATCGTTGAACCGTTTGAACGATAAGCTTGTGTCGCATGGTTTAATTCTTCTGTTTGGAAGTCACGACCGCCAAGGAAGCTTAAAATTCTACCTGTGCTGTTTTCGATTAAAATACTTCCAACTTGAACAGGCATTTCAATATCAATTTCTTCCCCAGTGACAGGATCTTTCCCTTTACTTGTATACGTTTGACCATAGTATTTAAAGTTGTCCGCTGTTTTACGCATTGCATCGTACATATCTTTATTAATAGTGGAATAAATACGATAGCCTTTTGAGCGCACATCACGGTCTGCTAAAATCATATATTTTTCTTTGAGTTTTTCTTCTGTCTTTAAGCGCTCAGGGTCGATTCCATCTTCTTTTGCTAAAATTTCTGCAATGATTTCTTTCGCCCGGCCTTCTAGTTCATATGTTAACCATGGGTATTGATCTTCTGGACGCAATTCAGGTTCGCGGAAATCAGCTGTAATATCATATTCTAATGCCGTTTTATATTCCGTATCATCTATATAACCTGCTTCCTTCATACGATATAGAACCGTCTTCATACGGTCAATCCCAGGTTGTAGTGCCTCCGCGCTCTTTAAAACACCTTTATTTGTAAATGGTGTATAGGCGTAAGGTGCTTGTGGAATACCAGCTATATAAGCTGCTTGTGGAAGTGTTAAATCCTTCGCTTTAACTCCGAAAATCCCATCTGCAGCAGTTTCAATCCCTGCAATATTACGACCTGATGCATTACGGCCATAAGGGATAATGTTTAAATATGCTTCTAGAATTTCTTCTTTTGTCATGAAGTGCTCTAATCGCATCGCGAGTAAAAGTTCTTTCGCTTTTCGTTCATAGGATACTTCATTTGTTAATACTTGGTTTTTAATAAGTTGTTGTGTCAGTGTAGAACCACCTGTTTGTGTTGATGAGTTTGTGACATCTTGTAGTAGCCCACGAAATACAGCTTTTGGCACAATCCCATTGTGCTCACGGAAATACTCATCCTCAGTTGCCAGTACTGCATTAATTACATTTGGTGAAACTGAGCTTAATGAGGTTTCACGACGGTCTAAATCTGTTCGTAATTTGCCAATGTAAACATCATTGGCAAAATAAATTTCACTCGTTTCATCGTAATTGAAGATGAGTTCACGTAACTCTTCTTTTGAGCGAAGTGGCTCATCCTTTACAAGTGAGGCAAAATAACCTGCACCAACCGAGCCAACAAAAACCAAACCAACAAGTACAAAGATTAAAAATAGTAAAAATAAGTTCCAGGTCACACTGCCTGAAATACGTAATGTCTTCATCCATTTTTGTTCGAGTAACTCATCGATCTTTGCGTTGATTTTTTCAATCCAATCTTTCACTTAATCGACCTCCTAAAATCAAGATTTATTATAGCATATTTTGATTTAACTAGAACATAGTTATTGACTTTGAAAGAGATTCGTTTAGAATAATGCTTATAGTTTTCTAGTGATGAAAAGTTTGCAGTAGTTTCTATATTCCCTGTTTAGAGAGCTAGCGGTTGGTGAAAGCTAGTCATAATGTAGAAATGAATTACGTACTTGGAGCTTAGACGTGCGCGCCTGCGATAAAGGCGGTCAATGAAGAGGAAGATGGATGACATCTTCAAGCCGGGTGGTACCGCGTTAAGTGAAATTTAACGTCCCTGCATGCAACTTGTTGCGTGTGGGGACTTTTTTATGTCATTGCACGTAGCAGATAACAAACATTTCTAGGAGGAATTAAGATGACAAACGAATTATTACAAGATTTAGAATGGCGTGGCCTACTATACCAACAAACTGATGCTGAAGGTATGGCAAAATTACTAGAAGAACAATCAGTTTCTTTATACTGTGGTGTTGACCCAACTGCGGACTCTATGCATATTGGTCATATCGTGCCACTTTTAACGCTTCGTCGTTTCCAAAAAGCAGGGCATCGTCCAATTTTACTGGTGGGTGGTGCAACAGGTATGATTGGGGATCCATCTGGTCGTTCTGAGGAGCGTCAACTACAAACAGTCGAGCAAATTGACAAAAACGTGCAAGGTATTCGCGGTCAATTAGAGCGTATTTTTGAATTTGCTGAAGATGGTAATGGTGCACAACTAGTGAACAACCGCGACTGGATTGGCGAAATGAACACGATTGAATTTTTACGTGACTACGGGAAATTAATTAACGTTAATTATATGCTTGCAAAAGATACAATTGCATCACGTTTGGATACAGGAATTTCATTTACTGAATTCGCCTACACATTAATCCAAGGAATTGACTACAATCACTTATACAACCACTACAATTGCCGTATTCAAGTAGGTGGTTCTGATCAATGGGGGAACATTACAACTGGTCTAGAGGTAATTCGTAAAACGCATGAAGAAGAGACAAAAGCATTTGGTATTACAATTCCGTTAGTAACAAAAGCGGATGGCACTAAATTTGGTAAAACAGCTGGTGGGGCCATTTGGTTAGATGGTAAGAAAACTTCTCCGTATGAATTCTACCAGTTCTGGATCAACGCGGCAGATGCAGATGTTGTAAAATACTTAAAAATCTTTACATTCTTAACGCGTGAAGAAATTGAAGTTTTAGCAGAATCTGTTGAGCAAGAGCCACATTTACGTAAAGCGCAAAAAGCACTTGCAGAAGAAATGACGCGCTTAATACACGGACAAGAAGCTTTAGATCAAGCTATCCGTATTACAGCAGCATTATTCTCTGGTGACTTAAAAGCACTTTCAGCAGAAGAAATGAAAGACGCTTTTAAAGATGTTCCTTCTATCGAAATGGTGAAAGAAAGTAAAAATATTGTGGATTTACTTGTAGAAGCGGGAATCTCGTCTTCTAAACGTCAAGCACGTGAAGATGTTACAAATGGTGCAATAAGCGTAAATGGTGAAAAGGTGACAGACCTTGCCTATACAGTGGATGAAAAAGATCGTCTTGAGGATGCATTTAGCATTGTACGTCGTGGTAAGAAAAAATACCATATGGTGAAATTTAACTAAATCTAATGCAGTGAAAAACCCCCTTGAATTTTTGTTTCAAGGGGGTTTCTTATTTATTTTAGAAAGCTGGGAAGCTCAACATGGCGATAACTCTCAGGATGTAGTAACTGTGCGAGCTTTAATGCCCCCTCTAATAGACGTGGAGATGGGCGACAGTAAAGCCATTCTTCCATAACGTGGAGCTGTTCCTGCTCGACGGCGCGTAACTCATTTGCTTGTGGACGTTTAAGTAAGTGCGCAGGCTTAATGCGTTCATAAGCAACACCCACCCATGCCATGAAAATATAATCTGGGTTGCGCTGGATAATATCTGTCCAATCCGTTTGGACGCTTGCTAATTCCACATCTTGAAATACATTACGTCCACCTGCAATTTGACTGATTTCTGTGAGCCAATTTATCATCCCGGGTGTGAAAATTGGATTTGGCCACCATTCCCAATAAAGCGTGGGCTTGTAAGAGATGGTTTGGGCAATACTTCGAAGGTGTTCAACAAAGAGCAAATAGTCCTGAGAAATTTCTTTAGCTCGTTTTTCGACACCACAAGCAGTACCGAGTGTATGTAAATCTTCTGCAATCTCCTTTAGAGAGTTGGCGTTAAAGACAAGATGAGGGATTTTTCGTTCCTGTAAAGCTTCAATATTTTTTTCCATACCTGGCACGCTAAGTGATGCGAGCACAAGATCAGGCTTTAGTGATTCTAGTGCATCTATGTCGATGGATAAGTCTGGTCCGAGTTTCGGAAGATTTTGCACGGATGTAGGCCAATCCGAGAAATCGTCCACACCGACTAGTTGATCAGTTAAGCCTAGATATGCAACTAGTTCTGTATTACTTGGACAAATTGAGATTAAGCGCATAATCATTACCTCTATTCTTTTTAAGTAAAGTATAGCTAGTGCCTGGCACGTACACAATTAAAAAAACCTTTGGATATTAAATCCAAAGGTTTTTATTTTTTAATACTAAGAAACGGTTACTGTTTCACGTTGTTTAGCTTCTGCAACGACAGGTCCCATTGCATTAGTAATAATTTGTTTAATGTCTTCTAGCGTAGCTTTACGTGGATTTGTCGCTGCGCAAACATCTAACATCGCATTTTTAGCTAAAATTTCGATGTCTTCGTCTTTCGCACCTAATTCACGGAAGCCACTTGGGATGTTTAGGTCTTTTGATAGACCTTCGATTACTGCAATTGCTTTTTCAGCAGCATCGCGTTTGCTTAGACCCTCTACGTTTGCACCTAATAATTCAGCGATTTTCGCAAAGCGTTCTGTGCGTGCTGTTAAATTGAAGCGGCAAACGTGTGGCAGTAAAATCGCGTTACATACACCGTGTGGCAAGTTATAGAAGCCACCTAATTGATGGGCGATCGCATGCACGTAGCCTAAAGATGCATTATTAAATGCCATCCCTGCTAAGAATTGAGCGTAAACCATTTGCTCACGAGCTTCTAAATCTGCTCCGTTTGCATAGGCACGTGGTAAAAACTCAGGGATTAGTTGAAGTACTTTTTCACCACAAGCATCAGTAATTGGAGTTGCATTTGTTGATACGAATGCTTCGATTGCATGTGTTAATGCATCTAAGCCAGTTGCTGCTGTTAGTGCTGGCGGTAATCCAATCATTAACTCAGGATCATTAATAGAAACAAGAGGGGTAACATGTTTATCCACAATCGCCATTTTCACTCTACGCGCTGTATCTGTAATAATAGTAAAACGCGTCATTTCACTAGCTGTACCAGCTGTTGTGTTAATTGCGATTAATGGAACTAGCGGATTTTGTGTTTGATCAACGCCTTCATAATCATGAATGCGTCCACCATTCGAAGCAATAATTCCAATACCTTTTGCAGCATCGTGTGCACTTCCGCCTCCAACCGATACGATTGAATCACAGTTCTCGGCATGATAAACCGCGATACCGTCTTCAATATTCTTGTCCGTTGGATTTGGTTCTGCTTTCGGGAAAATTGCAACTTCAATTCCAGCAGCTGTAATGATGTTAGCAATTTGTTCTGAGAGGCCTAATTTGTGTAAGCCCTCATCTGTTACGATCAATGTCTTTTTCACTTCTAAGTCATTTAAGCGGTTACCAACTTCTTGAATTGCACCAGGTCCAAATAAGTTTGATGTCGGCATTACAAATTGCTTTAGAACGTCTGACATGTTTCCAACCCCTTTTTCAATGTTAGTTATTGCTTGAATGGCAATGAAACACCTTTCAAAATTTATATTATTCTATTTATTGTAAAAACGCAACCATTATCTACTAAAAAAATGTAAATTTTTAGTAGATGTTATTGTACAAAAAGGTTACTAATCTTATTTTATGCAAAAATTCTAATAGAAATGCCAATATAGATTTATTTATAGTTAGTAAATTATTTTTTTATGAAAATAAAAATAATAAAGGTTATTTTCGACTATTAATATAGTGGAAAACTTGTATATCTTGTAAATATATGAGGTTTTCATAGATTTGAAAAATAATGCTTTCAATTAATTAGATTTAGTATTGCCGGTTAAACCCCTTGGATTAATTAAGAGATAGGGGAATTATGTATATTTCGTAGACTGAAGAAAAGAAAGCGAGACATTTGGAGAATGTAAAGGTTAATTAACTGAAATAGCTGTAAGGCAGCAAATAAATTCAGTAATTTCAATATTAATAACTAGTGATGAAGAGCTTTTACAAAAAATGAGTTGGACTTTTAAGAACAAATGAAATAACAAGAGTGGATGTACGTTATAAATAAACCAGGGGAAGACAGCTAAATGCCGTATGGATATTTTTGTGATTTACAGTGGGAGTTATAAAAATTACATATGATATAATCGATTTGAAAGAGGTGATTCTCATGAAAATCTTAGTTTTAGGTGCAACAGGACGAGTGGGGAGCCAAATAATTCCACGTGCACTAGAGGACGGACACGATGTTACAATATTAGTTCGCACACCAGATAAAATAAAAGTGATTGATGAAAATATACATATTATTCAAGGGAATGCCCTAAACAAAAATGATGTTGAATCTGTGATGGCAGGAGTTGATATAGTCATTAGTGCATTAAATACGGATGGAACTAATACTTTATCTGAAAGCATGCAACTAATTTTAGAAGCGATGAAAAAAGAAGATGTCAAACGAATAATAACGATTGGTACTGCCGGTATTTTACAAAGTCGGGTGACTCCTGGTTTACTTCGTTATCAGTCAAGTGAATCAAAACGGAAGTCAACACAAGCAGCACAAGAACATCATAGGGTTTTTGATATGCTTACTGACTCTGAAGTTGAGTGGACAATTGTTTGTCCTACATATTTACCTGATGGAGATTGTACTAGTAAATATCGAGTTGAAAGTAGCTTTTTGCCTGAGGGTGGAACTGTAATAACTGTAGGAGATACTGCGGAGTTTACCTATCAGCAAGTTAAGAGTACAAAATTTTTGAAATCTCGTGTTGGAATAGCTTATTAATATCACGATCATGATAAAAATCCACTTGGTGTTTTGGAGGGCACTGAAAAACTTACGTTTTTAAATTTGTAGGTTCATTTAAGATAAAAATAGGCGACTTCTTGTTCATCTTGGAACAGGAAGTCGCCTATTTCTTTCGGTTATTTTACTCTTTTTCTTTCAATAACGTGAGTATCCGTTTCAAATTGACGGCGAATATAGTTGTGGCTCCTTGCATTTCCATCCCAAATAGACCCGCAGATGATGCTACATCATACCCGTGTCCGTTCTTTAACTCACTGTTTTTGGCTTCAATTTTATAACGTGAACGCGCCAGTTCTTTAAAATCATCTGTGTTCTGAAAGACTTCCTGTTCTGCGTGTTCCATCGATTTTATGGTCACCGAATAGGTCTTATTTTTAGCACCTTCTTTATAACAACCTTCGCGCAAAGGACATACTTTACATTTTTCTATGTCAAAATAATAGGTTTGACGTTGGTTCTTTCCGACGTTCTTTTTATTCGTACGTGCTGTGCGAATTGCCATATGTCCTGCTTTACACACATACATACCAGCATCTTTATTAAACTCAAATTCTTCTTCTTTCGTACGTCCACCTTGTGTAATCTGCGGATTTAGTTTTGATACAAGTTGAAATTCCTCTGTTTTAGCTAATTGGAGATTGTCTTTCTCTGAATAAGCTGCATCACCGATCACTGTGTCAATTTCTATGCCTGTTGTTTTACTTTTTTCTATTAATTCTTTTAAGTATTTCCCATCACTTTTCTCACCCGTTGTCACGACAGCGGCAGTAATGATGCGTTCATCGCTCATAGCAATATGCGTTTTAAATCCAAAGAAAGAAGAGTCCATTGATTTATGACCAATACGTGCGTCTGGGTCTGCGGAATAGCTAAGTTGTACTTCAAAATCTTCGACCACTTCTTTTAAAACATTTAATTTTTCTTTGACAGCAGGGACACACGCTATTTTTGGTTGTGCTTCCACGATTTCTACGACTTGACGGCAATAATCGAGTTCATCATTTACTTCGTTAGAAGTGGTTTTGGGCGGGAATTTTTCTTTCATTGTTTCATCAAATTGATAGACAGCTTTACGGACGTTTTTTGATTTCTCCTGTAAAAATTCCTTTGGTGATTTTTGATTGTAACGTGCTTTTGTATGTGTGGCATCAACAATAATCGTTTTACTCGAAATGATGTTTTTCTCTAACGCAATCTCAACCGTTTTTCCAATCAACAAATCTAATAAACCCACATCTTGAAGACGGAGTCGGCGAAATTTCGTTAATGAACTTGAATGAATGACATCTTCTTCAGGCGCCATATCTAAAAAGTATTTGAAGGACATATCGTATTTCGAGCGTTCAACCAGATCTTCATCGGATACATCATAAATCGCTTTTAATAATAAATATTTGAACATACGAATAGGAGGCACAGCATTACGACCATTATCGAGACAATATTTAGTTTTCAACTCATCTAAAATAAATGAGAAATCGACAAGTTCATTGATTTGGCGAAGCATATTATTTTTGGGTACGACGATATCATAGATCGCCATAAAAGGGCTAAGTTTCAGCGTTTCTTGGTTTGAAATCATTTTAAATACCACCTACATACATTGATAACCTTAGTATAAAACAAAAAGCAGTGGAAAGTTCGATGCAAACGAGCTTTCCACTGCTTAAATTAAATTTTGGACTTTTTCAGTGCCCTCGGTGTTTTGAGGTGGATTTTTATATATTGATCATTCGGATTATTTAAAATATTCGTTTAACATATTCATCTATATAGATTGAATTAAAGATTCAAGCGAGTTTGCAGCATTGTGGACATTTTCGTCTAGTAAATTTTTTTTGCACTGTAAAACCTAATCTGTATGACTTATACATTCAAACAAAACTTGTTAGCAGCAAGTAATTACTGAATTAAAGTGCCGTACGCCATGACACCACAATTTATCACAGTTCACAATACTACTTACGATGTATCCACACCTAACGAGATTAAATACATGAATAGTAATAGAAACGAAGTATCTTATTACGTCGCTATAGATGATAAAGGATTAATGCTTGGGATTGTGGGGATGGACGAGGTGATGGTAATCGCAAATCTATTGGCGTGGAGGTTTGTTACTCTAAGTCAGGTGGATTACGATCCACTTAGAAAGAAGAAAATGAGGTGCAATACATCGCAAAATTACTGAAAGAGTTTAAATGGGGCATTGAACGGGTAAAACAACAATATGATTGGTCAAAGAAAAATTGTCCACATCGTATTAGAATTGAGGGGCGTTGGAACAGCTTTTTGAAAAGGATAGAAGCAGCGATGAACCCAGAAACGAAAAAGGAACAAAAGGAGAACTTAAATATGACTCTTACAAGCACAGCAAAACAGGATTTAAAGGACCTATTAAAAGAGACGCATAAACGCGGTATTATGAAGGTAGATCACAGTGATCGGGTAAGCAGTATGACAGATAGTGAAGCGTTAGGATTATTGATTTCTGTTGTAAAACGTACTCTTTAAACGACAAATACCAGGTACTCACTATTAATTAGTGAGCCGGGTATTTTTTCATGTAAATAAAAAGACACTCGGTTGTAGTGAACACCAAAAGTTAGACTTTTACCAGAATGGATTTCTCCATTCTGGTTTTTCTTTTATGCTTTGGACAATAAAAAAACTTCAATCATACAATTAAGTCAGGTCTGGTCAACCGACTTCGTGCAAAAGGAGCCTCCCAAAATGGATAATAAAATTTTTGCACATACAACATGGAATTGTAAGTATCACATTCTCTTTGCGCCGAAATACAGAAGACAAGCTATTTATGGACTAATCAAGGAGGGTCTAGGAAGAATTCTACGTCAGTTGTGTGAAAGAAAAGGTGTAGAAATTATTGAAGCAACAGCGTGTACAAATGCTAATGTAAATAGGCGGATTCATATTAACTTGTTTTTTATTTTCCTTCCATATCAATTAAGGAAGGCTTTTATTATGTCCTTAGAAATCCACTGTGCCCAGCAGTGCTATTTTTTATGTAAGTAAGCTATTCTTATAATTGACCAAATAAAAAAGATTGAAGCAATTAGCCGCAATCGAGGTATTTCGTCATATATATAAACATGCTCACCAAAAGAGGTAATAATTAGCCCCAAACTAGCCCCAAAATAAAGATATTTAATGTACTATTGCGCATTGTCGATGAAAAAGCAAAAACCCTAGAGAACCTTAATACAAAAGGCTTTCTAGGGCTTTTTAAACTACTCTTTGCAGAGCAATTTAATTAACGAGAGTAGAACTCTACGATGAATGCTTCGTTGATTTCAGCAGATAGTTCAGAACGTTCTGGAAGACGAGTGAATGTTCCTTCTTTTTTGTCTGCATCAAATGTTAAGTAGTCAGGTACGAAGTTGTTTACTTCGATAGCTTCGCCAACTACAGATAGGTTTTGAGATTTTTCACGAAGAGAAATCGTTTGACCTGGTTTAACGCTGAATGATGGAATATCAACGCGTTTGCCGTCTACTAAAACGTGACCGTGGTTAACTAATTGGCGAGCTCCACGACGAGTGCGAGCTAAACCTAAACGGTAAACTAAGTTGTCAAGGCGAGTTTCAAGAAGAATCATGAAGTTTTCACCGTGAACACCTTTCATTTTACCAGCACGATCAAATACAGAACGGAATTGGCGTTCAGTCATACCATACATATGACGAAGTTTTTGTTTCTCTTGTAATTGTAAACCGTATTCTGATAATTTTTTACGTTGGTTCGGGCCGTGTTGACCTGGCGCGTAAGGGCGTTTTTCGATTTCTTTACCAGTACCGCTTAATGAGATACCAAGACGACGTGATAATTTCCAAGATGGACCTGTATAACGAGACATATTGTTGTCTCCTCCTTCAAATTTGGTTTTTTTGTAAAATAAAAACCAGTAGTACCCGTTCTTATACGCATTTTATTTTCATGTATTTTCGCCTATGCAGCCATTAGGTTACACAATACACCATCTATATTTGAAAGCTGTTCAGAAACAACAATAATAATATAGAGGAATAAAATACAATTATAAGCTCATACCACTGCTGCGTTCATTTTACATAAATCTCATTGTAGCTTTTTATTTTGTATACGTCAATTATAACAGCTGATATTTTTCACTTGAAAGGAATTTCCTATACTAAAACTTGAAGTGGGAAAATAATGAAGACTTTGTTATGAAAAATAGTTGAAAAGGTCCTTTAAATATAGTTTTTTTGTTTAGCTATAGTTAAAGTTGATGTAATGAATGTGAAATGTAAAAATAAAGAAGATTTACATAGTCAAAATGACTCAAAATATGTATAATAAAGTATAAGTTAATAGTAATTGATATGTGACGTTATAAAGAAAAGGTGATTTCATGACAGACCATTTACAAACGCTAAAATATATAAAATCTGATGTATTGAGCCTTTGGGTGAGTTCGAATGAGGAACTGGCTAGTTTTAGTGAATACTTTCTTTTACTTAAGCAGTGTCTAAAGAAGCACTTAAATATTTCAAATGCTATCTTTCTTAGTTATGAGGAGAATCATTTAGCTCCTGTAGAGGAAGCAACGGCTATTACAATAGAAACAAGACAAAAATCAGTCCCATGGCCTATGATAGAACCTAGCTTCTATCAGCAAAAGGTAGTGGGAATTCCAAGTATACTAAATGAAAATGAGTCATATAAGGACATGACTGATATGGTGCTTTTTCAAATAGAGAATAAAGACCCATTTGGAATTTTATTAGTCGAAGCGACAGATTTGTGGACGGATTTTATACATTCTGATGCTGGTGAAAGTTTTGTAGAAATAATTACAAAAACTATTAAAATGATTAATGAAAACTTGGAAGTAAAATTGAATGAAGACCAATACAGAAAACTATACAATATGACTGATTTATTCCATTCGACAATGGATATAGATTTAATTTTAGAAAACGTCTTGAAAAATATAAAAGATAATTTCCCAGAGTTTAATGTGGAGCTTATTTTATCGAATGATCAAGACCGACATACGACAATTGATATTAAGCTTTTTGATTATTTATCTGAAAGACCTGCCACAATTGAAGCCTTTGTATCTGGGGAGCTTACAATTGAATTGGCTAATGATTTGAATTGCAGATTATTAAATGTCCCTATAAAAGGGAGACAGGCGATTTATGGAATTTTACAAGTAAATGCACCGATGACATATATTTTTTCATCAAGTGAAAAAGATTTTGTGTGTATGCTAGCGCAAGCATCTGGAAATGCACTTGAGAATGCGAAGCTTTATCATCAATCACACCGTCTAGTAAGGGACTTACAGCTTATTAACGAAACATCACATCGTCTTAACATGAGGATAGATATTAGTGAAATGTTGTTATTTTTACAAAAACAATTAATGAAATCTTTCCAACCGATGGAAGTTTGCTTTGCTTTTAAAAATAAAAATAAGTTTGAAATAACAGGAGCAAGTACTTCATTTTTTAAAACAGATGAAGGATCCGTTTATGTTAAACATGTAGAGCAGCATTTTGAAAATACTATTGATCCATTATTTATCGCAGATTTTAGTCGATTAGCTTCTAATGATATAGAGTATCGTTCGGTTATGGCAATTCCGATATTGATGGAAGAGACTATTAATGGTTTTAGTATTGTTTTACACAAGGAACCGTATTTCTTCTCATTTGATAGTTTTAAATTAATGCAGTCATTAATTCATCATTCTTCTTTGGCGATTGCCAACTCGATTTTACGCGACCAATTGCAAGAAATGGTAGACCGCGACCATTTAACAAAACTATTCGCGCGTAACTATTTAGACCGCTATGTTGAAAAATCACTTGATAAAGATGACTCTGGTATGTTTCTACTCATTGATATTGATAACTTCAAACGTGTGAATGATACATATGGTCACCAAATAGGAGATCGAGTTCTTGTTCAAATAGCTAAACAATTGAGAAAAACAGTAGGCTCAAAGGGTATATGTGCACGCTGGGGCGGAGAAGAAATGTCCATTTATGTGCCGAATATTGATGAAAACGAAGCTATACAATTGGCTACCGATATTGTAGAGGTTATACCGATGGAGACAGACCCTCAGGTAACAATTTCAGCAGGATTAATCACGTGGAACCAAAAGTATAGACCTGCATTTCAATCTGTGTTTCTACATGCAGATAATGCGTTGTATGAAGCGAAAAATAGTGGAAAAAATCAATTTTGTATGCATGACCATACATTACAAACAAATTCATAAAGTAGTGGAAAATTTATCACTGCCCCATAATTGTTAGGAGCGCCTAACAATCATAGGGCAGTTTTTTTATACAATATGAGTTAAGAGTGTCTCTACAAATTGTTCTAAACCAAATTTGTCTTCTGGAGTAAAACGGTTCTTAATTGGGCTATCAATATCAAGAACACCTATGACAGTGTCGTTTAAGATAAGAGGAATGACGATTTCAGATTGTGAGGCAGCATCACAGGCTATATGCCCAGGAAAGGCATAGACATCCTCAATCATAAGCGTTTCTTTTTTAGCGACAGCAGTTCCGCAAACACCGCGTCCTACAGGAATTCTAACGCAGGCAGGTAAACCTTGGAATGGACCTAATACAAGCTCACCTTCGTGCATGATATAAAAACCAACCCAATTAATATTCGATAAAAATTGATTGAGCAGGGCAGATGCATTGCTTAAGTTGGCAATGCGATTTTTTTCGCCTGTTAACAAGGCGTCTAATTGTTTCGCTAAAGTTTCATATTGAGCAGAAACGGAACCTTCATAATTTATTTGTGAAAACATATAAGCACCTCAGATTAAACTATTTATTTTGTGAATATAACGTTATAATGTTGATGTAAATCTACAACTGAATGAGCATCAGAGCCAAATACATAGGGAAGGTGAATGGACTTGGCATAGTCAATTAGCGAAAATGGTGGGTAGGGTTCTTTGCAAAAAGTTTTACTTAAACCTGCACTATTCAAATCCAGTTCATAACCATATTCCTTCATTTCAGCTAACACTTGTTGGATGCGCACGGTATCGTCAATTGTTTCATTATGCGCTAGTTGAAACTTATGAACAAGTGAAGGATGACCAATGCGCTTTGGTTTGTATTGTCCTAGGTTTGCATGAATAGATTGTAGTACAGTGTTATAATACAAATTATACACATCTTCTACAGAACCAATTTTTTCTGCGAATGCTAAAAAGGTTTCTGGTGAATAATCAATACATACATAGGTGTCCTGCCATTTTAAAAAATGGACTGAAAGAATAGCATCATCTAAAAATTGGCCGTATTGATTTAAAAAAATGGTTGTTTCCTTTTCAAAGCCTGCTATGTAATCGACCTCAAGTCCGATGCGAATATGAATATCTTGCTCGTATTTTTTTTGTAGTTGCTTTAATTCATTGAAATAAGGCATTAAATAGTCAGGATTCATACCGCTATCCTTTTTGGGTGTTGGATCGATGAAACTTTTAGGTAACGGAGCATGCTCAGTAAAAGTAATATCAGTAAAATTTTCAGCTATGGCTTTTTCAATATATTGTGTCAATAAATCAGTTGTGCCATGCGGACAGTAAGGGGTATGTATATGCCCATCTCGTTTCATAAAGTGTACACTCCTTTATTTTGTTCCGATTTATAAGCAAAAATAAATTTTCTTACTTAGTGTCTAAGCATTAGTGCCATCCCTTAGAGGTCGCGTTCGAGTTCCTCGGGTGAAGACTTAAAAGAGTGGGGTACTCCAGAATTTTTTGGAATAAACGGACGCGAATGAAGGTTTCTACTATAACTCTTTCGTTAAAACACTTAAAATCTAGTACAAATGAGAAAACATAGTATATAATAAGTAAAAATAGCCAATTCGTTTATTGTGGAATAGGAGGCTTACGATGGAGTATATCATCATTCCGATTATCCTACTATTAATTTTAGTGGTAACGGGATTTATTATGAGAAGAAAACATACTGCAATAATTGAGCAACTTGAAAATGAAAAATTACAAATACAAAATAATCCAATCAATGAAGAAATTTCGAAAGTGAAATCTTTGAATATGAATGGTGAAACTGAGGAAATGTTTGAGCGTTGGCGTAACAGTTGGGATGAAGTCATTGATGTACATATGACAAAAATCGATTCCTTACTATTTGATGCAGAGGATCAAATTAATCATCTTCGCTTTAAAAAAGCAACGTTAATCGAGCGTGAAATTGAAGATTATATTGTAAAATGTGAGCAAGACAAAAATAATATTTTAGAAGAATTAAATGAATTAATTGGTAGCGAAGAGAAAAATCGTATAGAAATCGAACAATTAAAGGAATATTATCGCTCTGCACGTAAAACATTGCTCGCACACCAACATTCATTTGGCGTAGCATTGCCATCACTTGAGCAAAGGTTAGAAGTATTTGTTCAGAAGTTTGAAGAATTCGATACGCTAACAAAAGACGGAAATTACTTACAAGCACGTGAAATCGTCATTAGCTTAAATAATGAATCACAAGAAACATTCAATTATATCAACGATGTACCGACAATTTTGACCGAGCTACAAGTGAAATTACCTGGTGCTATACAAGAATTACGTAGTGGTCAACGTGAAATGGAAGAACAGTCTTATTATTTACGTCATCTTGAGTTGACAGAGGCACTCGACAAATTAGAAGAGGAATTTATAACATTAAAAGATGAATTAGCACGACTAAATTTAGCAGTTGTTAAGCCACGTGTCAGTGAAATAAACGAAGAAATCGATCATTTCTATGACTTATTAGAAAAAGAAGTAATTGCAAAAAATTATGTCGATCAAAATTGTGAACGACTACATAGTTCGATTACTAACGTCATTAGCTCAACAAGAGTTGTAAGTGATGAAGCGGCATTCGTTCAACAAAGCTATCATTTAAATGAAAAAGACGTAGAAATTCCTAAAGCAGCTTTAAAACAATTGGAGGCATTGGAACGACGATATGAGTTACTTTCAATGCGTGTAGCAGATGAAAAATCAGCTTATTCTAGTTTGCAAGAAGAGTTAGTGACAATTAGTAATGAGCTCGAGCGTATTCATGAGGAACAAGAGCGTTTATCAAATACGATGAAAAACTTACGTATTGATGAAAATATGGCCCGAAATAAAGTAGAAGAGTTAAAAAAAATGTTGCAGGAAACAGATCGCATACTGAACAAGGCAAATATGCCTGGTATTCCAAAAGAAATGGATGCACGTTTAGATGAGGCGGCTGAACATATTTATGTGGTGATACAGAGCTTGCAGGAAGTACCGCTTAATATGGGCGTTGTGCATAGTAATTTAGCTGCTACTGAATTATGTATTGAAGACGTACATGCAAAAGCGCGCGAAATGATTGAGAATGTTATGTTAATTGAACGAATTATTCAATACGGAAATCGACACCGAGCAACAAATCCGAGACTAAATGCGCGACTGAAGGAAGCGGAAGAAGCTTTCCATCAATTCCGATATAAAAAAGCGCTAGAAGACGCAGGAACGGCTGTTGAAGAAATGGAGCCGGGTGCATTAAAACGTATTCAAGCAATGGTTTCAGAAGAACTATTTTCTCGTTAAGGTCATTAAGTCAAGACAGTATACGTAGATGTATAAAAGCGTTATAATGGTATCGAAAAAGAGCAACCACCACACTGTTTTCGTGTTGGTGGTTTTCTTATGAGAAACGAGAAGATCGAAAAATTTACGATAAAAAGTGAGTAGGTTGAACAATGATTTATCTTGATAATAGTGCAACGACGAAGCCTCATAAAGAAGTGATGCAAACATTTTTGACGGTTAATGAGCAGTATTACGCAAATCCTGCTTCGATTCATGCAATGGGTGTAGAATCGAATGAATTATTAATGCGTGCACGCGAGCAATTAGCGGATATTTTGCATACTGATGCAAAAAGTGTGTTATTTACGTCGGGTGGCACAGAATCAAATAATACTGCTATTTTTGGTTTAGCACGTGGCAATACACATAAAGGAAAACATATTTTAACAACGGAAATTGAACATCCATCTGTGTTAGAATCAGTGAAGCAGCTTGAAAAAGAAGGCTTCGAGGTTGAGTATTTACATGTTGGGAATAACGGGGTTATTTCATTAGAAGAATTGCGCGTAAAAGTACGTAAAGATACTGTGCTAGTCAGTATCATGCATGTTAATAACGAAATAGGTGCGATTCAACCTATTTTTGACGCAGCAAAAATTGTGCATGAGAAGAGTCGTGCAGCATTCCATGTAGACGCTGTGCAAAGTTTTGGGAAATTACCGATTACCTTTAATGGTGAAGAAGGTCCAGACTGCATTACGATTTCAGGGCATAAAATTCACGGCTTCAAAGGTTCTGGTGTACTAGCATTCCGCAAACAGATGCAATGGGAGCCATATGCATTTGGTGGTGGTCAAGAATTCGGTTTACGAAGTGGAACAGTCGCTGTACCACAAGCAGTTGCCTTAGCAAAAGCAGCACGTATGGCAATTGAAACAATGGATGTAAATGCGGCAAAGTTTCGTAAGTGGCATGACGAAATTTGTGCTGAGTTAAGAAGCTATGGTGACGAAGTGCATATTTTATCGACAGCTGAAGGTGCAGCACATATTTTATCGTTTAGCGTACGTGATTTAAAAGGTGAAGTGATTATTAATGCCTTACAAAAACGTGGTGTTATTGTATCGACATCCAGTGCTTGTTCATCGAAACAAACGAAAACAAGCCATGTGGTGGAAGCATTACGTATTGAGGAACATTTTAAAAATGGTGTTATTCGTATAAGCTTCGGTGCACATGTTATAGATGAAGAAATTGCACAGTTTAAACTTGTATTAAAAGAAGTACTAATGGAACTAAAAGGAGAGCTTTTACGATGATTTGGAAAGAAATTTTAATTCGATACGGTGAGTTATCGACAAAAGGGCGCAACAAAATGGACTTTATCCGTCGCCTACGTGAAAATATCCGCCATGCTTTTGTTGATTTAGGTCAGTTACACATCCGCACAGAGCGCGATCGTATGTTTATTGCTATTCAAGATGAAGCGCAAATGGATGCATTACTTGCAGGTTTGCCGAAAATTTTTGGGATTCAATCATTCAGTCCAGTAGCAGCTTGTGAAAAAGATATGGATATAATGAAGGATCTTGCGATTACGATAATGGATACATTTAAAGACGAACAATTAACATTTAAAGTCGAAGTAAAACGAACAGATAAAACATTCCCATTAGATTCTCATGCAATTCAGCGTGAAATTGGTGGTCACGTTCTACCGCAATATCAAAACTTATCGGTAAAAGTAAAAAAACCGGATGTAGAACTTCGTGTAGAAGTACGTCATGATGCAACGTATATGATGGCACAAGTAATTCCAGGCGCTGGCGGCATGCCAGTCGGTTCGAATGGTAAATCATTATTGATGTTATCTGGTGGTATTGATAGCCCGGTTGCTGGTTATTTAATGATGAAACGTGGCGTGCGTTTAGAAGCAATTCACTTCTTTAGTCCTCCATATACAAGTCAAAATTCACTTGAAAAAGTAAAAGTGTTAGCAAATGAATTAACAAAATTCGGTGCGAATATTCGTCTGCACGTTATTCCTTTTACAGAAATTCAAGTACTTATTAAAGATAAAGTACCGTCAAATGTTTCAATGACAACGACTCGTCGTATGATGTTAAAAATTGCAGATCAAGTACGCGAAGAAATCGATGCACTTGCAATTGTTACTGGTGAAAGTCTTGGACAAGTAGCAAGTCAAACACTTGAAAGCTTAACTGCCATAAATGCAGTAACGAATACACCAATTTTACGTCCGTTAATTTCAACTGATAAATTAGAAATTATCAATATTGCTGAAAAAATCGGCACATATGAAACATCGATTCAGCCTTTTGAAGACTGCTGTACAATTTTCACACCAGCTAGTCCAAAAACAAAACCAAAGCTTGAAAAAGTAGAGCACTACGAAAGTTTCTCTGACTTCGATGAATTAATCGAACGTGCTGTAAAAAATCGTGAAGTGTACATCTTCCCGAAAAAAGAAAAGCCAGTCGATAAATTCGCAGATCTTCTATAATAATAAAGGAACCGTCTCAAAAGTACTTTTGAGACGGTTCTTTTATTATGAAAGGATGGTTTCCTATACAGTTACATTTTACCTGCATTTATTTTTGTATTAAAAATCTAATAACGCACATTCTATATTCACAAGGAGGTGAGAGACATGACTTCAAACAACAACAGTTCAAACAAGCTTGCAGTACCTGGTGTACAACAAGCACTTGATCAAATGAAATACGAAATTGCACAAGAATTTGGTGTTCAATTAGGAGCTGACGCGTCAGCCCGTGCTAACGGTTCCGTCGGCGGTGAAATCACTAAACGTCTTGTACAAATGGCAGAAGCCCAATTAAAAGGGATGCCAAAACAATAACAAATAAAAACTCACATAATGAGTAATTATTTGGCTGAAAACCAGTGACCTTCAAAGGCACTGGTTTTTAGTTTGCTTAAATATGTTGGTTATTATGAATGGTAAGTTTTTTAAATTGAGCAACAGTATTATGAATATCATTACTTTCACAAATAGCGGAGATGACCGCTACTCCGTCAGAGCCAGCTTCAACTACTGTGCGTGCATTAGCGTTGTCAATGCCACCAATCGCTACAATCGGCAAATCGGGATGTTTTAAACGTACTTGCTGTAAAAAAGCAGTTCCACTTGGCACATTGGCATCATTTTTTGAACGAGTTGCAAAAATCGGTCCTATGCCAACATAATCAGCTTTATATTGTAAAGCTATTTGTAGTTCTGCATCTGTATGTACAGAAATACCGATTAGCATATCGCCAATTTTTTCTCGCACGAGTGAAATGTGCAAATCATCTTGGCCGATATGAATGCCATCCGCTTTTAATTTTAAGGCAAGCTCAACGTCATCATTGACGATAAATGGTACATGATACTGCTGACAAAGTTTTAGACAATCGTGCGCGAAATGTTCATAGGCATGGCCAGTCAACGCATTTGGTCCTTTTTCACGGAACTGAAACATCGTAATACCTGCTTGTAAAGCCTCTTTCAGTATAACTAAAGGTTCGCGTTGCTTCGCATTTTCAGAGCCCATGATGAAATAGAGCTGTAAATTTTCACGCTTCAAGCACAGTCACCTCGGATATTTCCATATTTTTTCGATAGGCAAAATGGTTTGTTGGACCGTGGCCGTTGCCAATGTTTAAATCATGCGTAATCGCCATTTGAATAAATTTTTTTGCTTCGATAATTGCTTGTTCTAATGGCAGTCCTTGAGCAATAAAAGCGGTCAATGCTGCAGAAAATGTACAGCCTGTTCCATGCGTATTTTTAGTGTTTATGCGTTTTGCTTGCATTGAAAATGTCCGACCATTGTTAAAAAATACATAATCGGTAGCATATTTTTCATCAACTAAATGGCCACCTTTAATAACAACACATTGTACACCTAAACGTATCAGTGTTTCTGCGGCATGTTTAATATCAGCAATACTTTCGATTTTTTTTCCTGTTAGCACTTCTGCTTCAGGAATATTCGGTGTAAGGACAGTAGCTAACGGCAATAAATATATTCGTAATGCTTCGATGGCTTCTTGCTGCAATAAGTTTTCGCCGCCTTTTGCGATCATTACTGGATCAACAATCAGAGGGATTTCTAAATCTTTAATCTGACTTGCGATTACCTGAATAATCTTAGATGAAAATAACATACCGGTTTTAATTGCACTAAGTGGGAAATCTTCTAATAGCGCAAGAACTTGCTTTTCAATAAAACTTACTTCTATCGGTAAAACGCCAGATACACCCAATGTATTTTGAGCCGTTAAAGCTGTAATGACGGAAGTACCAAATACATCTAGTTCTTGGAACGTTTTTAAATCTGCTTGAATGCCAGCACCTCCACCACTATCAGAGCCAGCAATTGTAGTAACAATTCGCATTATTTTTCACCTTCCTGTGAAAGACGATGTAATTCATTAAGTACAGTTATCTGAAAATCACCAATATATTTTGTGGACATCTTGGCATTTTCAGCGATTTTTTTGTAGGTCATCAACGTATCTGCTAACTGAGTGAAGGGGTCATTTCCGACAACCAAGGCAGCGCCACAAATTGCACTTAGTAGGCAACCGGTACCTGTAATTTCTGTCATTTGGTGATGACCTCCAGCAATCCACTGTGATTGTACACCATCAGTTATGAAATCTTTTTCACCTGTGACAATGACAATACAATTGTATTGTTGGGCAATTTTTTTTGCTTCATCGGTAATTGCTATTGAACCATTACCGCTATCGACACCCTTTTGTTGCCACCTTACATTTGCGATAGCAGCAAGTTCACCAACGTTGCATCGGATAAGATTAAATTTCACTTGTGCTAAGAGATGTTGTACCGTTTTTTTTCGGAAAGCTGTCGCGCCAGCACCTACTGGATCTAAAATAACGGGAATACCCATTGTATTTGCTTTTTTCCCAGCAAGTAGCATCGATTCTTTTGTCCGTTCATTTAGCGTACCGATATTGATTAATAAGGCAGACGCAATCGATACCATTTCTTCAACTTCATGTAATTCATCTGCCATGACTGGAGAAGCACCGATTGCCAGTAAGCCATTTGCTTGAAAATTTGCTACAACATAATTCGTGATACTATGAACGAGAGGCTGTTTTTTTCGAATGGCTTGTAAAATCATCGCACTGTCTCCGGAACCCAATTTTCCTTTGTCCAAGCCATTTCCCAAAATTGTAATTCGTAATAACAGCTATTTTTAAAATGACTCTTTAAGATCGCTAATTTTTCAGGAGAAGCTGCAGCAGCATAAGCGTTCATCATTGAAATTTGTGTTTGAATTGTAGCCTGGAAATCCTCATTACTGTACATTGCAATCCAATCTTCGTATAGCTTAACACCAGGTTTAGCGTCCTTGTAATACAAGCCTATTTCTAAATAAAGCCAAGGACAAGGCATCATAGCTGCAAATGCTTCTGCCACGTCCCCATTATGCACGGCACTATACATATGGTTAATATAATTAATGGCACCTGGTGCAGGTTCACTCTGTTCAATTTCCTCTGGCGTTACGTTTAGTTCTAAGAAAACAGAATGATGCAATTCGAGTTCAGCTTCCGTAATAAATTTTGCCATATCTGTGTAGTAAGCAAATTCTTCGGGTGTTTCACATTTAGCAGCCGCAAATGCTAAGACCTTTGCGTAATGCTTTAAATAAAACGCATCTTGTATCATATAGTATTTAAATTTATCGATAGATAATGTACCGTCTGCAATCCCTTTTACAAAGGGATGCTGAAAGCTTCCTTCCCAATAGATATCCGTTTCTTTTCTTAATTCATCACAAAATGTCATATAAAGTCCTCCTTGGTTGGTGGACGTAAGTATGCAAAAAGCTCTTCTCGTGCGTGAAATACACATAAAAAGAGCTTCTTCATCAAGAAAATGATGTGCTGCTCCCTACGTCAGTATTAACTAACAGGTTCAAAGGGTCAGGTTTTAACCTTCTCAACTCAAGATGAGTCCCCCCGCAATCAAAATATTTAGTTGGAAGTTAGAATGAAAAAAGCTCCCCTACAAATGAGGAGAGCGTATGTACAAAAAAAGCATAAGTGCAATTGTACATTGCTCCCTACGTTAGTGTTAACTAACAGGTTCAAAGGGTCAGGTTTTAACCTTCTCAACTCAAGATGAGTTCCCCTGCAAATAATTGATTTGACCAAATGTACCATACTTTACCTGTAGGAACAAGGACAATTTTGTTTTGCTTTAAAAGCGATGACCGATGCCATATGTAAGAGCATGATAATTGTCATGACTTTTAAAATAAGAGAGTCTTTTATTGAAAACTATAAAAATCAAGTTTTATAATGAGCGTAACAAAGGGGGCAATACTGATGAGAAGACAAGATTTAATCGCACCAGAATGCTATAACATTGTAGAGGAATTTGAAAAACATGCACAGGATTTCAATAAAAACGCACTAATAGTTTATGATGAAAACGGAGGAATTGAGTACATAACCTATGTAAGTTTACTAGAAAAAGCAAATCAAGCAGCGCATGTGTTAACGGCGCAGGGATTAACAAAAGGGGATGTTATTCTCATCATGGTACCTAGATCCATAGAGGCTTATGTTGCGTACATAGCAGCTTTAAAAGTAGGTTTAGCAATTATTCCAAGCTCAGAAATGTTACGTGCAAAGGATATTGATTATCGCATTACACATGCTAATGCAAAGGCTGTTATTGCCTATGAACCGTATATTGAACAATTTGACGATGTTGAAAATTTAGCAGGTTTACAACAATTTGTTATTGGACAAGCACATGCACCATGGCAGTCATTACTTGAAAAAATGGAACAACAGCCTATAACCTATACAAATACTGAACCTACCAAAAGTACAGATATCGCATTTCTTGCATACACAAGTGGCACAACAGGCAATCCAAAGGCAGCAATTCATACACATAGTTGGGGTTATGCGCATTTACGTACGACAGCACCGAATTGGTTAGGTGTCCGAGAAAATGACATTGTATGGGCAACTGCGGCTCCGGGCTGGCAAAAATGGATTTGGACCCCGTTCCTTGCAACGTTGGGGAGCGGTGCAACAGCTTTTGTATACAAGGGTAAATTTGATGCGGCAACGTATTTAACATTAATCGGAAAATTCAACATCGATGTACTTTGCTGTACGCCAACAGAATATCGTTTCATGGCTGCGCTCGAGAATTTACGTGATTTTCATTTAACGGATGTTCGCCAAGCTGTTTCTGCAGGAGAGCCGCTAAACAGTGAAGTGGTTAAGGTTTTTTCAACTACATTTGACTTGCAAGTGCGTGATGGCTATGGACAAACAGAAAACACGCTACTTGTTGGGACAATGGTTGGTATGGAGGCACGTATTGGTTCAATGGGTAAACCAACCCCGGGAAATACTGTAGAGATCATTGATGATTTGGGTAATCCACTTTCCGAAGGCGTTGTTGGCGATATTGCCGTACACAAAGAGACACCTGCGCTATTTAAGAAATATTTCAAGGACCCAGAGCGTACAAATCTGCAATTCCGAGGAGATTGGTATATTACTGGGGACCGTGCTTATAAAGATAAAGAAGGCTATTTTTGGTTTGAAGGACGAGGCGATGATGTGATTATTTCCTCAGGTTACACGATTGGTCCATTTGAAGTCGAGGATGCGTTATTAAAGCATGTTGCTGTTAAGGAAACGGCCGTTGTGGCAAGTCCAGATGAGGTGCGAGGCAATATTGTGAAGGCTTTTGTTGTTTTACGAGAAGGTATTACAGGAGATGAGTCACTTATCCAACAACTACAAAATCATGTTAAGACATTAACAGCACCATATAAGTATCCTCGAGCAATTGAATTTGTAGAGGCGTTGCCAAAGACAGCTTCCGGCAAAATTCGCCGTGTAGAGCTACGACAACAAGAGCAAATTCAATAGTATTATTAGTTATTTCCTGGGGAATAATGTCGGAAATCAAAGTTCAAGTAAATTTTATGAACTTTGATTTTTTTATGTGTTAAAATTGTTGTTTATGGAACAATGAATTAGAGATAATTCTTGCATAATCTTGAATAAAAATGAAACGTTTTATAGATTGAGACGTATAACGTTTTAAGGAGGCGGAAAAGAATGAATGCAAAAAGGTGGGGAGCCTTAGTTGTTGCGGGTGTATTACTAGTGTTTTCACTAGGAATAAATACGGTATTTGCGTTTTTAAAAGCTGATTTCTTCGGTAATTTTGACAGCGTAATGGAGGGCAATAATTTAGATGTTTATGAAACTGTAGTAGAAAGTGGCAATTTTGATAAACGAATTGCACATTTGACATTGGATGGTACGATTCAAGATGTTGGTTCCGGTACGGTATGGCAGCAGGTTGCCTATGATCATCAGTTTTTCTTAGGGCAATTAGAAAATATTTTAAATGATGAAACGGTGCAGGCAGTTATATTAAGTGTGAATACACCAGGTGGTGGCGTAACAGAGTCTGCTGAAATTTATAAAAAGCTACTACAAATTAAAGAAGAACGACAAATTCCAATTTACGTATCGATGGGTTCTATGGCGGCCTCAGGAGGTTATTATATTGCAGCACCAGCAGATAAAATCTTCGCAAATCGCGATACGATAACAGGTTCAATCGGTGTCATTATGCAATCCATTAACTATCAAGCGCTTGCTGAAAAAGTTGGTGTCAAATTTGAGACGTTTAAATCAGGTGAGCATAAAGATATGCTAAGCCCGATGCGTGATGTCACAGAAGAAGAACGAGCGATGATGCAAGATATGATTAATGAATCATATGAAGAGTTTGTTGATATTATTGAAAAGGGCCGTAATATGTCGGAAGTAGACGTGAAAAAAGTAGCGGATGGCCGAGTTCTTGGTGGTACAAAAGCCCTTGAGGCAGGCTTAATCGACGAAATTGGCGATGAAGAAGCGACAATTGCTGCATTACGTGCTGATTATGACTTAGAGGACGCAGAGCTATTTGAATACACATCTGATATGGGCGGCTGGCAGTCGTATCTAGGTGTGAAAATTGGATCATTCATTGGACCTTCAACAGAAGAAAAAATGCTGATGAAAATTATGTCAGATTATAGCGCGCCGAAAATGATGTACTTATACGGCGAATACTAAGGAGGGCGTATCATGACTAATAATGAATTCGTTGTGCAAGGGCCACTTCCTAGTGAAGCAATATTAGCGAGCTATATTCCAACAATGCCGACAAAAGAAAAACATTATACATTAAAAACAGCGGGATTTTGGGTGCGCTTTTGGGCATTTTTGATTGACTCACTTGTTATATCAGCGGTTATTGGTATTTGTATTAATCCAATATTTTATATAATGGATTGGTCGTTAGCGGAATCGATTTGGTATGCGCCCATCTCTATCATTTCTGCAGTCATTTACTACGCATATTTCGTGTTAATGACAAAGTTTTTAGGGCAAACATTAGGGAAAATGGCTTTTGGATTACGTGTTGTATCATTGAAACATGAAACGTTATCGTGGTCTGATGTTTTATTCCGTGAATGGATTGGCCGTTTTATTAGCAATATTATTATGCTACTTTATGTCTTTGTAGCCATTTTACCAAACAATCAAGGCTTACATGATTACTTTGCGGACACAACAGTTGTCCATGAGAAAATCTATGTAGAAAAAGAAATTGAGCATCCAGCACCAACAGTAAAAGAAACAGTGATAGAGCCTGGAGTGCAAGAAGAACCAACAAAAGAATAGTGAATGAAAACCTCTAATATGCTGTTAGAGGTTTTCATATGTATATTCGAGCTGTCTGAGTTGCATTTAATTCCCTACATTTAGTAGTATTATGTACATATGATGAAATAGGAGGCGTTGACATGGTACAAGTTACTTTCAAAAATGGCCCAGTAACACTAATAGGAAACGAAGTTAAGGTTGGAGACCAAGCACCAAATTTCACAGTTTTAGATAATGGACTAGCACCGGTTACTTTAAAAGATTCAGAGGGTAAAATTCGTTTGTTTAGTGTTGTCCCATCATTAGATACAGGCGTATGTGATGCCCAAACACGTAAATTCAATGAAGCTGCAGCTGAATTAGGGGATAATGTTGTAATTTACACAGTATCAGTTGACCTACCATTTGCTCAAAAACGTTGGTGCGGCGCTGCGGGTATTGACGCAGTACAAACTGTTTCTGATCACCGTGACCTTTCATTTGGTGAAGCGTACGGAGTATACATTCAAGAATTACGTTTACTTACACGTGCCGTATTCGTAGTGGATGCAACTGGTAAAGTAACTTACGTTGAGTATGTACCAGAAGCAACAGATCATCCAAACTACGAAGCAGCAATTGCTGCTGTAAAAGCACTAGCATAATTTGATTCTTTTAGGCTAAGATAGTACCAGACAACGGGGGCTGTGACAAAGATGTTTGTCACGGCTCCTTTCTGCGTGAAAGGAAGTTTTGTATGGAAAAGATTGAAAAGTTATTTGGCATGATGAATGCTCATGCTGAGAAAATAGAAAAAGAGCAAGAGGCTACGTTTTTAGAGGGTATTTTAGATGCACTTGAGGCGTGGTTAAACGGTGAGGTAGATTTCACAGTTGAAGGGGCAACAAAGGAAGATATACGTAAAGCAGTACAAATTGCTATTTTAAAAGGGATGCGTAAAGGTTCGCAGCCAAATCATCAAATGACGCCCGATACACTTGGCTTACTTGTTGGTTACTTTGTGGAGCAATTTTTCGAGGAACGTCTAGCGAAAGAGAAAATTTCGATAATGGACCCAGCCGTTGGAACAGGGAATTTATTATTAACAGTGATGAATTTACTCGATGGCAAGGTAGAGGCAACTGGTGTAGAAGTGGATGAATTGCTTATTCGTTTAGCAGCAGCGACAGCGGATTTAACAGAGCAACCTGTATCGTTATATCGACAAGATGCTTTGCAAGATTTACTAGCTAATCCAGCAGATGCAGTAGTATGTGATTTACCAGTTGGCTATTATCCTAATGACGAAGTGGCACTTGATTATGAACTATGCGCAGCAGAAGGCATGAGCTATGCACATCACTTATTTATAGAGCAATCGGTGAATTATACAAAAGATGGAGGCTACTTATTTTTCTTGGCACCAACGCATTTGTTTGAATCAGAGCAATCAAAACAACTTCATAAATACATTAAAAAGAATGCATGGATTCAAGCGATTATTCAGTTGCCAGACACAATGTTTGCCAATAAAGCACATGAAAAGAGTATTGTTATTTTACAAAAGCAAGGTGAAGCATTTAAGGCACCAAAAGAAGTACTTCTAGCAAAAGTACCGAATATGCAAAATAAACAAGCACTTGCCATGTTCTTTGAAAAAGTACAAATGTGGAAAGAATCGAAATAATAAAAAGAAAAATGCTAAAGATCCGGGTTACCCCAACAAGTGACCTCGAGGGGATGGATTTTAGCCTAGACAATAATAAAAAAGGTATCCAAGAAAATTGGATACCTTTTTATGTACGGAGAAATTATTGTTCTGGCGTACGGATAACAAGTACGTCACATTTTGCAGAACGTACGATTGCTTCAGAAACAGAACCGATAAGGAAACGTTCTACTGCGTTAAGACCTGTAGCACCACAGATGATTAGATCTGCATCTACAATAGCAGAAAGCTCTTTTGTGATGATATTTTTCGGAGAACCGTATTCAATCACAAGATTTACATTTGTTAAGCCTTCTTCTTCTGCTTGTTTTTTGTAACCGTTTAATAATTCTTCAGAGAATGCTTGTGCACGCTCAGCGATTGAACGGTCATATGCCTCGATTGCAGCGAAAGAACGAGTGTCGATAACGTTTACTAAGTTAAGAACTGCACCTTCGTTACGTTTTGCCACATCGATTGATTTACGGAAAGCGTATTCAGCTTCTTTTGAACCGTCAACTGCAACTACAATACTTTTATAATGATTAGCCATTTGTATTACCTCCCTATCTTTATATTCTGATTATACCAAATGATTGCCTAAAGGAAATACTTTCATAGATAAAAATTGTGAAAAAATGAAAGTATTCACTGTGAAATGCTTTATATCTCGTTAATAATCAATAGATTTTGTAGATGAAAACCTTTATAAAATTTGATTGGGAGCGCTTTAATTAAAGCATTTTCACAATTTATTTGGTAATATGGAAGGGCAAGGGATGTTTAAGAAATTATTTATATTTCATATGTAGTGAAAGGGGTAGAAATTTATGAAAATTGGGATTCCTAAAGAGATTAAAAATAATGAAAATCGAGTAGCAATGACACCAGCGGGTGTTGTGACGCTAACAAAATCAGGCCATGAGGTATTTATTGAGTCTGGAGCTGGTATCGGTTCTAGCTTTTCTGATGCAGATTACGTAGCAGCTGGTGCACATATTGTGACGACAGCAAAAGAAGCATGGTCACAAGAGTTAATATTAAAAGTGAAAGAACCTGTTTCATCAGAATATGATTATTTTTATGAAGGACAAATATTATTTACATATTTGCACCTAGCACCAGAACGGGAGTTAACGCAAGCTCTTTTAGATAGAAAAGTAGTAGGTATCGCCTATGAAACTGTGCAATTAGCAAATGGCTCATTACCGTTATTAACACCAATGAGTGAAGTTGCTGGTAAAATGGCAACACAAGTGGGTGCGCAGTTTTTAGAGAAAACTAACGGTGGAAAAGGTATTTTACTAGGAGGGGTGTCAGGTGTACCTCGTGGTAAAGTAACGATTATTGGTGGTGGTATTGCAGGAACAAATGCCATCAAAACGGCTGTCGGTATGGGAGCAGACGTAACAGTCATTGATTTAAGCCCTGAACGCCTTCGCCAATTAGAAGATGTATTTGGACGAGAAGTACAAACATTAATGTCTAACCCTTATAACATCGCAGAGTCTGTGAAAAATTCGGATTTAGTTATTGGTGCTGTGTTAATTCCGGGTGCTAAGGCTCCTAAGCTTGTGACGGAAGAAATGATTCAATCGATGCAGCCTGGTTCAGTAGTCGTTGATATTGCGATTGACCAAGGTGGTATTTTTGCAACGTCTGATCGTGTGACGACACATGACAATCCAACGTATGAAAAGTATGGGGTTGTACATTATGCAGTGGCTAATATGCCGGGTGCGGTACCTCGTACGTCTACAATAGCATTAACAAATAATACGATTCCTTATGCACTGCAAATTGCAAATAAGGGCTTTATGCAAGCATGTATTGAAAATGCGGCATTGAGAAAAGGTGTTAATACGTTAGACGGACATGTAGTTTACAAAGCTGTTGCTGATGCACAAGGTATAAACTATACGTATGTTGATGATTTAATGACATTGAAATAATGAAAAAGGAAGCGCCATTTTTAAATGGACGCTTCCTTTATTAATTTAAAGCACTGTCAATGTTTTTGGGAACTTCGTTAGTACTTCTACGCCGTCTTTTGTAACAACGACATCATCCTCTATACGAACGCCTGTCACATCTGATTTATATATACCTGGTTCGATCGTGAAGACCATGCCTGCCTCCATTGTCATGTTATTTGTACCTGTGACAGATGGGAACTCATGAACAGAAATGCCAAGGCCATGACCGAGACGGTGTGTGAAGTATTCGCCGTAGCCAGCGTCGGTAATGACATCACGTGCAATTTTGTCTAAGTCCATTGCACGAACGCCAGGTTTAACTGCTGCAATTGCATTTGTGTTGGCAGCAAGAACGGCATTGTAAATATCTTTTTGTGCTTCAGAAGGTTCGCCGAATGCAACTGTCCGTGTAATATCTGAGCAGTAGCCGTCGTAAATCACACCTAGGTCGAATAACACCATATCGCCTTTTTGAATTTTACGAGTCCCTGGTATACCGTGTGGGGAAGCAGTTTTAGGACCACTTAAAACCATTGTTTCAAATGACATTTTGCAACCTTTTTCCTGAATAGCATTTTCAATTGCTGTTAGGATTTCTATTTCTGTTTTACCTTCAGCAATTTCTTTACAGCCAACTTCAATTGCATAATCTGCAAGCTCGGCAGCTTTACGTAATTTATTTAACTCTGTTTCGTCTTTAATAACACGCATTGCATTAATTTTTTCATCAAGTCGTACATAGCTTGCTTGTGGGAATAATTGTTGAAGTGATTCTAAGCGTTCTACGATTAAGTGTGCTTTTTCAATAGCGAAAATTGCTGGATCAACTCCACGCGCTTTAATGGCGTCAGCAAGTACAACCATAGAATCTTCTGTATCTTGGTGACCAATAACTTCATATGACCAACCAGCAGCTTTTGCATCAGGTATCTCCATCTGAGGGCAAATTAAGAAAGGCTCAGCTTCTTTAAAGATCATAACGCCTAGCAATCTTTCGTGAGGGTCGCTTTTAAAACCCGAAATGTAAAAGACATTGTCTGGTGTCGTTACAAAAGCAGCATCAATATTGTTTTCTAGTAAATAACTTTTAATTTCTTCATACTTTGACATAATGTATATCCTCCCGTGCAACAACGGATTTTTTTTAACTCATATAGTAGCATATCAAAAAAAGGGAAATACCGCATTTGTGGAGAATTAAGCAAGGGTAGAAAGCATAATGTTAGGAGGAATTATTGATGGAAATTAGTTATCACGGACATTCAGTTGTAAAGATTCAAACAAATGGTACAACAATTTTAATCGATCCCTTCATTAATGGAAATGGGTTAACGGACTTAAAAGTTGAGGAGGAAGCACCAGATATTATTTTGTTAACACACGGACATAATGATCATGTGGGTGATACGGTTGAGCTTGCAAAGAAAAAGGATGCCCTCGTTATCGCACCACATGAGCTGGCCAACTGGATTTCATGGCAGGGTGTGAGAGCACACCCGATGCATATTGGTGGAGCGAGGGAGTTTGATTTTGGAAAGGTGAAGTTTACTCAAGCCTTCCATGGATCTTCTTATACGACGGATAACAATGAAATCATTTATATGGGCATGCCTGCTGGAATTTTGCTTTTTATTGAAGGGAAAACGATCTATCATGCTGGAGATACGGCATTATTTAGCGATATGAAATTAATCGGTGAGCGCCATCCAATCGATGTAGCTTTCGTACCGATTGGCGATAATTTCACAATGGGACCAGAGGATGCAGCGTGTGCAGTGGCTTTCCTCAAGCCGAAGATTGTTGTACCGATTCATTACAATACGTTCCCACCAATCGAGCAGGATCCACAAGTTTTTGCAGATTTAGTGGAAAATACAGATGTGCAAATTTTGAAAATCGGTGAAAAAGTAAACTGTTACTAACAAATTTACAAGCTGTACTATATAGTTTAACATCATGTTAATAGTTGAAATGGTGGGCAAAGATGTGATATTTCATCTCTTTATACTCAATGCTTTCGTGAAAAATATGGTACACTAAGAGTAGAATTGATTGATTGAGAAATAGGTGATATTTTGTCTACTAAACATGAAAAAATCTTACAATATATTGAATCCTTACCGGTGGGCGATAAAATTTCTGTGCGCCAAATCGCAAAAGAAATGCAAGTAAGTGAAGGAACAGCTTACCGTGCCATTAAAGAAGCGGAAAACCGTCGTTTAGTTAGCTCGATTGAACGTGTAGGAACGATACGTATTGAGAAGAAAAAGAAAGAAAACATTGAAAAATTAACATTTGCTGAAATTGTCAATATCATAGATGGACAAGTACTTGGTGGGAAGTCAGGTCTCCACAAAACGTTAACGAAATTTGTTATTGGTGCCATGCAGTTAGAAGATATGATGCGTTATACAGATGCAGGTAGCTTGTTAATTGTTGGTAACCGAATGAAAGCGCATGAAAATGCGTTGCGTGCTGGAGCTGCAGTACTCATCACAGGTGGTTTTGATACGACAGAGGATAATAAGCAGCTCGCAGATTCACTCGATATGCCAATTATTTCAACGAGCTATGATACATTTACAGTGGCGACGATGATTAACCGAGCGATTTATGATCAACTGATTAAGAAAGATATTTTATTTATCGAAGATATCTTTATTCCTATGACTGAAACTTCTGTGCTTCGAAACGACGAAACAATTCAACATTTCCATAAGTTAAACGAACGTACAACGCATGGGGCATTCCCAGTTGTAACGGCGAATAACAAATTAGTGGGAATGGTGACAGTAAAAGACGTTATCGGTAAAGAAGAAGATGAGCCTATTGAAAAGGTGATGACGAAAAATCCAATTGCTGGATCAATGAAGATGAGTGTTGCCTCAGCGGGACATCGTATGATTTGGGAGGGCATTGATTTATTGCCAGTCGTGGATGATGATAATATCTTACAAGGTGTAATTAGCCGTCAAGATGTCTTAAAGGCTTTGCAACTGGCACAACGTCAGCCGCATCAGGGTGAGACCATCGATGATTTGGTGAAGAATGAGATGAAGGTGCTTGGCGATGAGAATTTAATCGTTGAGTTTAAAGTAACCCCGCAAATGACGAATCAATATGGCGCGATTTCTTATGGTGCCTTTACAACATTACTAGCAGAGGTAGGTTCATTTGCATTAAAACGTCGTAAACGCGGTGATGCGATTGCAGAGAATATGACAATTTACTTTATTAAGCCAGTGCAAATGGAAAGTATTCTTACGGTTAAACCTCGTATACTAGATATGAGTCGTAAGTTCGTAAAAATGGACTTCGAGGTCTTTAGTAATCAAACACTTGTTGGTAAAGCGATGATGACGTTCCAACTATTGGAACGCTAAATAAAGCATTCATTGACGAAGGGGTGACCTAGACGCTAGGTCACCCCTTTAACATAAATCAGTAGAAATCCCGACTTTCATTCGAAATCTGAAAGCATTATTTGTCAGTGTGAGCAAAGTAGTAGGCCAATTACGCCAAGGTGTAATGGATTCGATTATTTATTGATTTGGAATTCTTCTTCTACAAATTGTCCATAATGGCGTACTTTTTTAACATTTTCCATAATAACAAAGATGCCTAAAATGACAAGAATTGCTACAATAATAAATGTATACAAACCAGGGAATAAATAAGCTTGGTTAAGGGCGAATAGTAGAATAAACGCACCAAGTCCTATGTTAGCTTTGCATTTATACCAATTTTTAGCGATTGGTAATGCCGAGCGAAACTGTTTTGTTTTAAAGTAAAAGTAAACAACAAACGATATTATGATCGCGAAGACAAAAATTAAATTGAGCATAGTAAACCTCCTAGCATAACTAGTCATAATTGTAACGATAAACGAAAAAAAATGCGAATGGATTTTACTATCATATTGGAGGAAACTATTTTGAAAAGACAAATCATTGACACAATTGCGAAATACGACACAATTATTATTCACCGTCATGTGCGTCCAGATCCAGATGCATATGGTTCACAATTAGGTTTAAAAGAGCTCATTTTAGCGAACTACCCAGAAAAAAAGGTTTATGCAGTAGGCGAGCATGAAACGTCTCTATCATTTTTAGCGATGCCTGATGAAATTGCAGATGAAGTATATAAAGATGCGCTCGTAATTGTAACAGATACGGCAAATACAGAGCGTATAGACGATCAACGCTATACAAAAGGTAAAATGGTTATTAAAATTGACCATCATCCCAATGACGATGCATACGGTGACTTCCGTTGGGTAGATACGACTGCTAGCTCGTGCAGTGAAATGATCTATGAATTATTCGAAGAAGGAAAAGAAGTAGCAAATTGGAAGTTATCAGATGCATCGGCAAGACTATTATTTGCTGGTATTGTGGGGGACACAGGGCGATTCCAATTCCCAAGTACGACGGTCAAAACATTTAAAGTTGCTGGTGAGCTTATTACATATAATTTTGATCGTAATCAAATCTTTGACGGTATGTATGAAATGGACCATAAATTACTAAATCTACAAGGCTATATCTATCAAAATTTTAAAATGGATGAAAACGGAGCTGCCTATGTAAAACTAACAAAAGAATTACTAGCAGAATTTGACGCAGTACCGTCAGAGGCTTCTTTATTAGTCGGTTGTCTGGGAAGTGTGAAAAATATTTGTGCGTGGGTAGTGTTTATTGAAGAATCCGATCAAATTCGTGTACGCCTCCGCTCTAAAGGCCCAGTAATTAATACATTAGCTAAAGAGTTCAATGGTGGTGGACATCCACTTGCCTCAGGTGCTACAGCTTATTCATGGGAAGAGGCAGAGCAAGTGATCAAACGTTTGCAAGAAGTTTGTGCAACGTATAACGTATAAGTGAAAGGTCGGGATACTATTGACACATGTATATACACAAATGCATACGAGCGCGGATATACTAAAAAGTACGATTCGACTTGAACAATTGATCCCTTTTCTACAAGAACAAGAAACACAAGCCTGTGCAATCGTGAATACGAAATTGTACGGGCTTTTGCCTTTTTGTAAAGCAATGCAGCAAGCGAATTTACATGTAGTGATGGGACTAACTGTGATCGTGCAATGGCGAGAAATGACGATGCCACTTGTGCTTTATGCACAGACGCAGGAAGGTTATCAAAATTTATTAAAAATCAGTAGCGCTGTGTCTATTAGACAAGATGAGTTATTACCGTGGAAATGGCTTGAAGGCTATCAGACTGGTTGTATGGCGATGCTTGTTGGAACAGATTGTCAAGAAAAATTGGATATGTGGAAATCCTTTGCTAGTAGTCTTCATGGCGTATTTGGTGAGCGTTTTTTTGTTGGGGTGGCAAGGCCATTAGGGATTGTTTCTGAACAAGAAGCGGCGATTGTTTCATGGTGTACTTCTGAAAATGTGGCCATAGGTGCTACACAATTTAGTTGTTTTTTACGTCCAGAGGATCACTTCGCCTACGAGGTAGCTAGAGCGATTGACACGGGTGAAAAACTAAGTGAGGAAATGGTTACTGCGGATTCGCAAGGGCTATTCGTTCCAACAGCGGAGGAATGGAATACTTGGTTTTTAGACCGACCAGAATGGCTTGAAAAAAGTGCTAGTATGCTAGTAAGTTGTACGGCTGAAGTTCCAGAAGCGCATACGCAAATGCCCAAATTCCCAGTACCAACTGAAGAAACAGCTGAGAGCTTACTTGTGAAGGAGGCGTATTCAGGATTAACAGCCCGCCTACAGCAACCGTTAACACAGGATTATCAGGAACGGCTGGATTATGAACTTGATGTCATTTGTTCGATGGGGTACGCAGATTATTTTTTAATCGTAGCTGATTTTATGCGCTTTGCGAAAGATAATCGTATTTTAACTGGTCCGGGTCGGGGCTCCTCTGCAAGTTCACTAGTGGCATACAGTCTATCGATTACACAAGTGGATCCACTGATGTACGGCTTACTATTTGAGCGATTTTTAAATCCAGAACGTGTATCACTACCGGATATTGATATTGACTTTGTTGATGCCAAACGACAAAAGGTTATTCAATATGTAGCGCAAAAATATGGCAAGGCAAATGTAGCACAAATCATTACATTCGGGACATTGTCGGCAAAGGCTGTTGCGCGAGACGTCGCGCGTGTCTTTAATTTTGAGACGGAAACACTTGAGAAAATTTCAAAAATGATTCCGAATAAGCCCGGTATGACCTTGCAAAGAGCATATGCGGAATCACCTGCCCTTCAGCAATGGATTGCAGAAAATGAGGCACACGGCCGGTGGTTTGATGTGGCATTAAAGCTAGAAGGCTTACCACGAAATGCTTCAACACATGCTGCTGGAATTGTTCTTGCTCCAACGCCACTAGTGGAAACGGTACCGATTGAAGAAGGACATGACGGGATCTATTTAACACAGTGGCCAATGGGAGATGTTGAAGCAAGTGGACTTGTGAAAATGGATTTTTTAGGCTTGAGGAATTTAACAATATTAGAGCAAATCCGTTGGTCAATTTATAAGGCAAATGGTCCGTGGATAGAGTTTGAACGAATCCCAATGCATGATGAGAAAACGTTTCAGTTATTGCAAGAAGGTGATACGACGGGTATTTTCCAATTAGAATCTGACGGCATGCGACAGGCATTACGAGATATTTGTCCAACGCATTTTTTAGATATTGTGGCCGTCAATGCCTTGTATCGACCTGGCCCAATGGATTTCATACCTGTGTATGCAAAGCGAAAGCACGGGAAAGAGCCGGTTGTGTTGCCGCATCCTGTGTTAGAGCCGATTTTACGTGAAACCTTTGGTGTTATTGTGTATCAAGAGCAAATTATGCGCATCGCTTCAGTGATGGCTGGCTTTACGATGGGACAAGCCGATTTATTACGCCGTGCGGTAAGTAAAAAAAAGCGTGAAGTGTTAGAAGAACAACGTGCAGCGTTTGTAAGTGGTGCAATGCAGCAAGGTTATACGACGGCAGTAGCTGAGGAAGTATATGCGTTAATCGTACGTTTTGCGGATTACGGCTTTCCGAAAAGTCATGCAGTAGCTTATAGTGTCATTTCTTATCAAATGGCTTATTTAAAGGCACATTTCCCACAAAGCTTTTACGCAGCGTTACTGTCAAATGCCACAGGTAATGCCGATAAAATTCAGCAGCTTGTTGCAGAGGCAAAGGATAAAGGAATCGTATTTTATCCTCCTTCCCTTATACAGAGTACAAAGTTTTTCACAGTAGAAAATGAAGGTATTCGCTATGGCTTATCGGGTGTGAAGGGTGTTCCACAGCCATTTTTAGAGAAGTTACTGACGTTACGTAAAGCAAATAGACCTGCATTTGATAATTTATTTGATTTGGCTGTTTTATTGAGTGCGCAGCATTTTAAGCCGAAAATTATAGAATCATTAATTTTCGCTGGGGCACTTGATTATTTGGAGAAAGACCGAGCTGTATTGCTTGCCACATTAGAAGCTGCTTTGAAGCAGGCAGAATTGCTGCGTCCAACTGATGATATTGATTTGGAAGCTGCCACTGCGTTTAGCTTTGGTAAACCAAAATATATGCAGGCAGAACTGATGCCAAGAAAAGAAATGCTTCAGCGTGAGAAGGAAAGTCTTGGCTTTTATATTTCAGCGCATCCGGTGTCGGAGGAAAGAGCGTACTGGCAAGAGGTTAATGCTACGTGCCGAGAGTTAAAGCAGATGCGTGAGGGAACGTACGTGAAAATGATTGGTATGATTGAAGAAGTGAAAATAATTCGCACGAAAAAGGGCGAGCAAATGGCTTTCGTGCAACTACAAGATGAATACAGTTCCGCTTCAATTACACTGTTTCCACAAGTGTTCCAACTCGTGCAAGATGTGCTACAAGAGGACGAGATGCTTTATATTGAAGGTACACTTGAACTACGGTTCGGTAAACCACAAGTGAAAGCAAAACATGCGCAAACGACGAGATAATAGTGATTACTAAAGATATATTAAAAACTGCATAAAATTTATGCAGTTTTTTCTTTACTTTTAAACAGTTATTTTGTAAGATAAAATCATCACAAAAAGTGGTCTGACCACTTTTGGGCGGAAGAAGTAAGTATGGTAACAGAGGAGTTGTCATATGGATAAACAAACCGAAAACAAAAAAGTTTTTTTGGAAATCGTGCATCAGCTTCGTCAACTCATTCAAGTAGAACAAATTCAATCAGGAGGAAAACTTCCTTCTGAGCGTGTGCTTTCAGAGCGATTAGGTGTTGGGCGTTCTTCTGTAAGGGAAGCACTTAGAAGTTTAGAGTTACTAGGGCTAATTGAAACAAGACATGGTGGTGGAACATTTCTTGCTACTACGCATAATCATCAGCTTGTAGAAGTTTTGTCGATGTTTATATTAGATAATGAAAAATCAAAAAAAGATGTCGAGTTAACGCGACAAATTCATGAAAAGGAAGCAATTCGCGTAATAACTTGTACAGAGGTACTGCGTACACTTCCGGTGTGGGACAGTTATTTTGTGAAATTAGAAATCGACGGTGCCGTGAATTGTAGAGATGTTTTACGTGAAATATTGATTACTTCAGGCAACCGACTATCATTGAAGATTTGGTTTCAGTTAGTGGCGTATGATGGTGACCGTTTGAACCGCCTTTCAATGGAAGAGGAAAAGCTCATTATTCAAACCATGCTAAAGTCAATGCAACTAGGTTATGAAAAAGAGGCATTACAAGCGTATGAAAAGTGGATGGAAACTGTATAAATCATCTTTACAACAGAGGGGGATACAAAATGGCAATACGCAATTTATTTAGTGGTAATCGTAAAAAGAAAACAATGATTCAAGATGGACAAGAAAAGGCATTTCCAGAAGGGTTGATGACAAAGTGTTCAGAATGTCGTCATATTCAGCTAACAAAAGAACTAGAAAAGCATTATAAAGTTTGCGTGAAATGCGGGCATCATTTTAAAATGAAGGCACAGGAACGTGTTGCAATTTTCTTAGATGAAGGCTCTTTTGTTTCGATGGATGATCATTTACAAACGATCAATCCCCTGAATTTTCCTGCTTACGTGGAGAAAGTAACCGTGGATCAGCAAAAAACAGGATTAAATGAAGCTGTGTTAACGGGAGTAGGAACAATAGAAGGTGAAGAAATTGTGGTAGCTATTATGGATTCTCATTTCCGTATGGGCTCAATGGGTTCTGTCGTGGGAGAGAAAATTACACGTGCTGTTGAAAAAGCAACTAAAATGCGTGTGCCGTTTATTATTTTCACAGCGAGTGGTGGTGCGCGTATGCAAGAAGGTGTGCTGTCACTAATGCAAATGGCAAAAACAAGTGTAGCTTTAAAACGCCATAGCGATCAAGGGTTGTTATTTATATCAATTTTAACGCATCCAACAACAGGTGGTGTATCCGCAAGTTTTGCATCGGTTGGCGATATTAATATTGCAGAACCACAAGCACTCATTGGCTTTGCTGGTCGTCGCGTTATTGAAGAGACTGTACGAGAAAAATTACCGAGTGATTTTCAAACTGCTGAGTTTTTATTAGCTCATGGTCAACTTGATGCGATTTTCCATAGAAAAGATATGCGAAAACAAGTCGCAATGCTTGTGAAAATGCATACGAAGGGTGGCGTCCAACATGTCTAAAACACTAGCGTTTGAGGAACCGGTTGTACAATTACGAGAAAAAATTGATGAACTTAAAACAATAGCTGCCGAGGCAGATGTGGATATGGCTGGGGAAATTGAAAAGCTTGAAACAAGATTATCCCAGTTGGAGCAGTCCGTTTATGCGAATATGAAACCGTGGGACCGCGTGCAAGTTGCTCGCCATCCTGAACGCCCAACAACATTACAATATATAGAAGCAATGTGTGAAAACTTTATCGAATTACACGGTGATCGTAATTTTGGTGATGATGCGGCAATCATTGGTGGTATTGCCTTTTTTGAAGGGCAGCCGGTCACACTAATTGGTCATCAACGTGGAAAATCGACGAAAGAAAATATCCGCCGTAATTTTGGAATGCCCCATCCTGAAGGGTATCGAAAAGCACTACGCTTAATGAAGCAGGCTGAAAAATTTAATCGACCGATAATTTGCTTCATTGATACGAAGGGTGCGTATCCTGGGAAAGCAGCGGAAGAACGAGGGCAAAGTGAAGCCATTGCACGTAATCTAATCGAGATGGCGGGTTTAAAAGTACCTGTTATTAGCATCGTTATTGGTGAAGGTGGAAGCGGCGGCGCACTTGCTTTAGGTGTTGCCAACCGTGTCTTTATGTTGGAAAACTCGACGTATTCGGTGATTTCTCCAGAGGGGGCTGCTTCAATCTTATGGAGAGATGGAAGCTTAGCGAAGCAAGCAGCAGAGGCGCTACGTATTACAGCACCAGATTTAAAAGAACTAGGTGTTATTGATGGTATTATTCTAGAAGTAGCAGGTGGTGCACATCGAAACGTAGCCAAGCAAGCACTGTATTTAAAAGATTGTATTAGTGATACATTAAAAACGCTAAGTGTTTTAAATGCCGAGCAATTAGTCGAAGATCGTTATGATAAGTTTAATAAAATTGGTCAGTTTGCCGAATAGCAGAACTTTACAGATGCTTAATTTTAGATGGAAGGGATGCGAAAAACGCATTCTTTTCATTTTTTTTTGTACAAGTTATGTTTTTGTGTTTTTTGTACACTTTCCTAGTTTGTTTTTTCATGTTAATGTGAATAATAGTAGGTAAAGGCAGGAGGTAATTCAACTATGAAAAAAATTGCTGTATTAACAAGCGGTGGAGACGCACCTGGAATGAACGCGGCTATTCGTGCAGTTGTACGTAAGGCGGCTTATCATGGAATCGAGGTTGTCGGGATTAATCATGGTTATGAAGGCTTTATCAATGGTAGTATTGAACCTTTAGATTTAGGTTCAGTAGGTGGTATTATTCAGCGAGGGGGTACAAAATTATACTCAGCACGTTGCCTTAAATTTAAAGAGGATGCTGTACAAGAGCAAGGTATCGCAAAAATGCGTGAGGCAAACGTCGAAGGTTTAGTGGTAATTGGTGGAGACGGTTCATATCGTGGTGCCATGGCTTTAGTGAAAAAGGGTTTCCCAGTTGTTGGTGTGCCGGGCACGATTGATAATGATGTGCCGGGAACAGAGTACACAATTGGGTTTGATACAGCACTTAACACAGTAGTGGAATCTATAGATAAAATTCGTGACACTGCCACTTCTCATGAAAATTCCTTCATTGTTGAAGTGATGGGACGAGATGCAGGTGATATCGCACTTTGGGCAGGTCTTGCAGCAGGAGCAGAAACGGTATTAATACCTGAAGAAGAGTATAATTTAGATGAAATTATAGCAAGATTAGAACGTGGTGCTACACGTAGTAAGAAACATAGTATTATTATCGTCGCTGAAGGTGTTATGGCAGGCAGTGAGCTAGCGAAATTGATAAAAGATAAAGCTGGCATTGAAACACGTGTATCTGTGTTGGGTCATATTCAACGCGGTGGATCACCTACAGCACGTGACCGAGTACTTGCAAGTCGTTTTGGTGCACATGCAGTAGAATTACTAATGGAAGGTAAATCTGGTCGAGCGGTTGGTATTCGTAATCATCAATTGATTGACTATGATATGACAGAAGCTTTTGAAAAGCATCATGAGTCAGATGTAGGTTTGTATACCTTAATGAAAGAACTTTCAATATAAATTGGTGTAAAACGGAGTGGGCAGATAATGAGAAAAACGAAAATAGTATGTACAATTGGTCCAGCAAGTGAGTCAACAGAAACTTTAGAGAAATTAATCGAAGCAGGTATGAACGTTGCTCGCTTAAATTTTTCGCATGGAACACATGAAGAACATGAAGTGCGCATTAACTTAATTCGTGAAGTAGCAGAAAAATTAGGCAAGCCAGTCGGTATTTTACTCGATACGAAAGGTCCCGAAATTCGTACACATAATATGCGTAACGGTGAACTTCACTTAACGGTAGGACAAGTAATCGATATTTCAATGACTGAAGTTGAAGGGACAGAAAAATGTTTTTCTGTGACGTATGATCGTTTAATCGAAGACGTTGAGCAAAACTCTAAAATTTTGTTAGACGATGGTTTAATTGAATTACGTGTTCTGGCTAAGGATATTGAAAATGGTTTAATCCATACAATTGTTGAAAATGCTGGTGTCTTAAAAAATAAAAAAGGTGTCAATGTGCCAGGTGTGTCTGTACAGCTTCCTGGTATTACTGAAAAAGATGCGCAAGACATTCTATTTGGTATTAAGCAAGGCGTAGACTTTATTGCGGCATCGTTCGTGCGTCGTGCAAAAGACGTGTTAGAAATTCGTGAGTTGCTAGAGCAAAATGGTGGTAGCCACATTCAGATTATCCCGAAAATCGAAAACCAAGAAGGTGTCGATAACATCGATGAAATCATTACTGTATCAGATGGTTTAATGGTTGCACGTGGTGATCTTGGTGTGGAAATCCCAGCAGAAGAAGTACCATTAGTACAAAAGAAATTAATTTTAAAATGCAATCAAGTTGGGAAACCAGTTATTACAGCTACGCAAATGTTGGATTCAATGCAACGTAATCCACGTCCAACACGTGCGGAAGCAAGTGATGTTGCGAATGCAATTATTGATGGTACAGACGCTATTATGCTTTCAGGTGAAACAGCAGCGGGACTTTACCCTGTTGAATCGGTGCAAACAATGAATAAAATTGCAGAGCGTACAGAGAATTCACTTGACTACAGACAAATTGTGTCAAAACGTAGCCGTGAAAAAGAAGCAAATATGACAGAGGCAATTTCGCAAGCTGTTGCTTATACGTCTATCAATTTAGGCGTAAAAGCTGTACTTGCACCAACTGAAAGTGGTAACACTGCAAAAATGATTGCAAAATATCGTCCAGGTGTACCGATTATAGCGGTAACTGGTTCTGTGAATTCAGCGCAAATGTTAACACTTGTATGGGGTGTGCAGCCAGTTGTTTGTCAACGTGTGACTTCAACTGATGAAATTTTAGAGTTAGCTGTAGATGAAAGCCTGAAACACGGTTTTGTAAATCACGGTGATGCAGTTGTTATCACAGCTGGTGTACCAGTTGGCGAAGCAGGCACAACGAACTTGATGAAAGTTCATATCATCGGTGACTTACTAGCACGTGGTCAAGGAATCGGTAAAGCCTCTGTTGTTGGCAAAACAGTTATAGCGAAAAATGCTGCAGAAGCACTTGCGTATGAAACAGAAGGGCACATTTTAGTAACGGTCGGTTCTGATCGCGAAATGATGCCGGCTCTTGAAAACTGTATCGGGCTAATTACTGAAGAAGGTGGGCTTACAAGTCACGCAGCAGTGGTGGGCTTAAGTCTTGGTATTCCAGTTATTGTTGGTGTGAAAGAAGCAACTACTTTAATTCGCCACGGACAAGAAATTACGATGGATGCTGAAACAGGTGTTATTTATAAAGGACATGCGAGTGTTCTATAATATCGAAATGAAAAGCTCTAGTACGCATAAAAGTACTAGAGCTTTTTCTTTTTTCTAGTGAAACTTATTGAGCTATAATAACGTATAGTAAGTAGTAGTTTTTTCGAAGGGAGAAAAGTATGAAAAAGATTTTTCTTAGTTTCGTTGTCTATTCTTTAGTCGAATTGGCGTTATTAATAGGTATTGGTCAAAAAATTGGTATTTTTAACACGCTGTTATTGATCGTTGCAACAAGTGTTATTGGTATTTATGTAGCGAAAAATAAGGGCATGAATTCGGTTCAAAAAGTAAAGAACTCTTTAGCGCTTGGTGAAGCACCGGGTCCCGCTGTCATAGATACAATGTTGAATTTTAGTGGTGGATTGTTATTAGCACTTCCAGGTTTCCTAACAGATATACTGGGTTTACTCTTATTGTTGCCATTTACACGAAAAATGTTCCAACCGTTAGTCTTTTACTGGATGCGAAAAAAAATGAAAAACGGCCAGTTCATTATCGTTCAAAGATAGCATTTTCTTTTAGCTTGACAGCCAGGAATAAAAATATCGGACTGAGTAAAATGCCGTAAAAACCGAATAGTAATATTGAGGCAGCACTGATGAAAAATGTATGGACAGTACGTAATTGTAACGTATTGGACCAAAGCATAGAATCAGCTAGCTGCCTTGTTAGTTGTATGAATAAATATAATAACAAAATAGAGATACATAAAAATGTATTGCCATTGAAGTAAAAGTAAATACTCATGGGGATGAGGAATACGCCAATTCCGAAAAAGGGAAGTACATCAGCAAAAGCAACGACGAATGCTTTTATAATTGCATTCTCAAATTGTAGTAGCATAAAGCCTGCGCATAGTAGGAATAATGTAATCGTGAACAGTTGGAATTCTACAAACAGAAAGTAATGAAAGAGCTTCATTATTTTAGAAAAGTGAGATTGCCACTCGATACGATATTTTTTAGGTACGTATTGGAAGAACCAATAGCGAGATTTTCGTGTTTCCAAAAGTGCGATGTAATAAGCAACAAGGAAGATAAACACTTCAATAAGATGTTTCATGAAGAGTTGTAGTATATTTGCTGTGTATATCAGGATCGTGTCGAAAATCGACAGTGATTTTTCTTGAAGTACTTGTATGAACATCGATTCATATTCAGTGAATAAGTGGAAATTTTGAAGTGTGTCTCGTATTTCGGGAAAAATGAGAATAATACTGTTAATGGAAATAATGATAAGGAGAATAATGCTTGAAAGAATGAAAATTTCTACTAAAATTGCCGCGAGCCAATAGGCGATTTTAAAATACTTATGAAAGAAATTTATTATAGGGTAAGTAGAAAAAGATAAAAAAATCGCAAGTGATACCGGTAGAACAAACCAAAGAATCAGGAAGTAAAATAATAGAAGTGTAATGTTTATGGTTCTTTCGTATGAAAAATACTTAAAATTCTTCATTTTTAATAAAATCACCTCTTTTTAAATGAATCGATATTGTTGAAAAATTCACAATAAACTCTTAAATACAATAATACAGTCGCTCGCGCGTTTTTTTCTTTATTTAAAGGAATGGCATTCACAAAACTGTCAAAAATGATTATAATAACAATGTAAGCGATTTACTTAATGGTTCATTTGAGCAAAAACGTAAGTGTTCATAAAATAGAAAGCACTTACACAAACAAAACAAAGTATGAGGGAGCGATAATTTATGTCAGCAACAAAAGGTTTAGAAGGTATCGTAGCAGCGGAATCTAAAATCAGTTCGATTATCGATGACACACTTACATATGTTGGTTACGACATCGATGATTTAGCTGTTAATGCATCTTTTGAAGAGGTAATTTATTTATTGTGGCACACTCGTTTACCTAAAGCGGACGAGCTAGCTGAATTAAAACAACAATTAGCAGACAACATGTCTATTCCACAAGCAATTGTAGACCAATTCAAATCATACCCTCTATCAACTGTACATCCAATGGCTGCGCTACGTACTGCAGTATCTTTACTGGGTGTATTCGATGAAGAAGCGGATGTAATGGATCCAGAAGCTAACTACCGTAAAGCTATCCGTCTACAAGCTAAGATTGCAACAGTAGTAACTGCATTTGCACGCGTTCGTAAAGGGTTAGAGCCAATTGCGCCAAAACCAGAACTAGGTTACGCAGCTAACTTCTTATATATGTTAAAAGGTGAAGAACCTGCAGCAATCGAAGTTGAAGCATTCGATAAAGCTTTAGTTTTACATGCTGACCATGAATTAAACGCATCTACATTTACAGCACGTGTATGTGTAGCGACACTTTCAGATGTTTATTCTGGTGTTACTGCAGCTATAGGTGCATTAAAAGGACCACTTCACGGTGGTGCAAACGAGCAAGTTATGAAAATGTTAACTGAAATCGGTTCACTAGATAACGTTGAATCTTATATTCAAACTAAATTAGACAACAAAGAAAAAATTATGGGCTTCGGTCACCGCGTATACCGCAAAGGCGACCCACGTGCACCGCACTTACGCGTAATGTCACAGAAATTAACTGAATTAACTGGGAAACCAGAACTTTATGATATGTCAGTTAAAATTCATGATATGATCGTTGAACAGAAAAAACTACCAGCAAACGTAGATTTCTTCTCTGCTTCGGTATACGATTCTTTAGGTATTGATCATGACTTATTCACACCAATTTTCGCAGTATCTCGTACTTCTGGTTGGGTAGCTCATATTCTTGAACAATATTCAAATAACCGTCTTATCCGTCCACGTGCAGATTATGTTGGACCTGGCATGCAAAAATATGTTCCAATCAGCGCGCTAATTAGAAAAATATGCTAGAATATGTGGGACTGTGTTAGCTTTAACACAGTCCTATGATTATGAATTTAGGAGGCAACAATTATGTCAAACAAAATTGTAGTAGAAAATGGCGTACTTAACGTACCAAACAATCCGGTAATTCCATTCATCGAGGGAGACGGAATCGGTTCTGATATTTGGGCTGCAGCATCTCGCGTAATCGACGCAGCTGTTGAAAAAGCTTATAATGGCGAAAAGAAAATCGAATGGTTAGAAGTTTTAGCTGGTGAAAAAGCATTCAACCAAACTGGTGAATGGTTACCACAAGAAACTTTAGACAAAATTAACGAATACTTAATCGCAATCAAAGGTCCTCTTACTACTCCAATCGGTGGTGGTATTCGCTCTTTAAACGTAGCATTACGTCAACAACTTGACCTATATGTATGCTTACGTCCAGTACGTCACTTTGACGGTGTACCTTCTCCAGTTAAACGCCCTGAAGACGTTGATATGGTTATCTTCCGTGAAAACACAGAAGACATCTACGCTGGTATCGAATTCGAAGCAGGCTCTGAACAAGCTAAAAAAATCATCAACTTCTTACAAACTGAGTTTGCTGTAAGCCAAATTCGTTTCCCAGAAACTTCAGGTATCGGTGTTAAGCCAGTATCTCAAGAAGGTACTGAGCGTTTAGTTCGTGCTGCAATCAACTATGCAATCGAACAAGGCCGTGATTCTGTTACTCTAGTACACAAAGGTAACATCATGAAATACACTGAAGGTGGTTTCAAAAAATGGGGTTACGAATTAGCTGAAACTGAATTTGCTGACAAAACATTCACTTGGAACCAATATGATGCTATTAAAGCTGAACAAGGTGAAGAAGCAGCAAACAAAGCACAAGCTGACGCTTTAGCAGCAGGTAAAATCTTAATTAAAGATTCAATCGCTGATATCTTCTTACAACAAATCTTAACTCGTCCAAAAGAGTTCGAAGTAGTAGCTACTATGAACTTAAATGGTGACTATATTTCTGATGCATTAGCTGCACAAGTTGGTGGTATCGGTATCGCTCCAGGCGCAAACATTAACTATGTAACTGGACATGCGATCTTCGAAGCTACTCACGGTACTGCACCTAAATATGCTGGTTTAGATAAAGTAAACCCATCTTCAGTATTACTTTCTGGCGTTCTTATGTTAGAACACCTTGGTTGGAAAGAAGCTGCGGATATGATTACAGAATCAGTAGAAAAAACAATCTCTTCTAAAGTTGTAACTTACGACTTTGCACGTTTAATGGATGGCGCTACAGAAGTTTCTTGTTCTAAATTCGCTGATGCATTAATTGAAAATCTATAATATTCAGGCAACTTATTGACTTTAGTACAATTAAGTGTCTACAATATACTTGTTTAAGTAAGGGGGGGAGAATTAATCTCCTCCTTTTTTTAAAAACATTTATTCCAAATCAAAAGGAGCGTATTCCAAATGACTTTGAAACGTAAAAAAATCTCAGTTATAGGTGGCGGCTTTACTGGCGCTACGGTAGCATTCCTAGCAGCGCAAAAAGAACTTGGTGATGTAGTATTAGTTGACACCCCAGCAGCAGAAAACCCAACAAAAGGCAAAGCTCTTGACATGTTCGAAGCTTCTCCAATCCAAGGTTTTGATTCTTCAGTAATTGGTACTTCTAACTATGAAGATACTGCTGATTCTGCTGTAGTTATCATCACTGCTGGTATTGCTCGTAAACCAGGGATGAGCCGCGATGATTTAGTGCATATCAACCAAAACGTTATGAAATCTGTATCTAAAGAAATCGTTAAATACTCTCCAGAAGCAACAATTATCGTATTGACAAACCCTGTTGATGCTATGACTTACACTGTATACAAAGAAACTGGATTCCCTAAAAACCGTGTAATTGGTCAATCTGGTGTACTTGATACAGCTCGTTTCCGTTCATTCATAGCTGCAGAACTTAACATCTCTGTTAAAGACATCACTGGTTTCGTACTAGGTGGCCACGGTGACACTATGGTTCCACTTACTCGTTACTCATGTGCCGGTGGTATTCCACTAGAAACTTTAATCGCTCCTGAACGTTTAGAAGAAATCGTAAATCGTACCCGTAACGGTGGTGCTGAAATCGTCAACCTACTTGGTAATGGTTCTGCATACTACGCTCCAGCTGCTGCAATTATTGAAATGACTGAAGCGATTCTTAAAGACCAAAAACGTATACTTCCATCAATCGCACTTCTTGAAGGTGAATATGGCTACGAAAATATCTACCTAGGTGTACCAACTGTACTTGGCGCTAACGGAATCGAAAAAATCTTCGAACTTGAATTGACTGACAAAGAGAAAGCTGCGTTAGACAATTCTGCTAAAGCTGTTAGAGCAGTTATGGAAGTTCTAGCTTAATAGTAAGCTTATGAAATCGAGCGGGGATCCATTCCAGTTCGATTTTTTCTCTTTTGAGAGCATTTACTTAAATCATAAAGTCACATTCCCTGCATTTGGCTTTTCATTGTGCTTTTAGAAAAAAATTGATACTATAAAAGTAGATATGAGAGAAAAGGGGTTGGCGAGTCATTGCTTCAAAAAAACAGTAAGATTGGTCTCACTATTGACGAAATTACGATTGGCGAGAAGATTCAAATTACTGAAAAAATAGAAGACAAAGATTTACTTCTTTATTTAGGATTGACAAATGATAGTAATCCGCTCTATATTCAACATGATTATGCAGCGACAACGCCTTTTAAAAAGCCGATTGTGCCGACAATTATGTTAAATGGCATTATCACGTCTGCTGTTTCTAAATACATCCCAGGGCCTGGTGCACGTATCATTGAACAGCATTTAAAATATTTAGGACCGCTCTATCATTATGAATTATTCGATACATTCTTAGAAGTTACAGAAGTAAACAAAGAAAATAATACGATTACTGTAGCAGTACATTCTTATGACGAGCAAAAGAAACTTGTCATAGAAGGAAACTTAACGGTTACACCACCATTATCGTATTAGTACGTCTTAATGATTTGAAATGGGGGTTTCAAATTATTACCCGGAGGCATAAACATGACAAAGACTATTTTAGTTGTAGAAGACGAACACTCAATTGCTACCTTATTAAAATATAATTTAGAGCAGGCTGGTTACGTGGTAGAGACGGCACATGATGGTCAAGAAGGTTTAGACAAGGCCATTGGGATTCAGCCTGATTTAGTACTTCTGGATATAATGCTGCCGAAACTGGATGGCACTGAAGTATGTAAACAAATCCGCCAACAACGTATGAACACACCAATTATTATGCTAACAGCAAAAGACGATGAGTTCGATAAAGTTCTTGGTCTAGAGCTTGGTGCCGATGATTATATGACGAAACCGTTTAGTCCTCGCGAAATGCTAGCACGTGTGAAGGCAGTACTACGACGCTTTTCACAAAGTGTGGTGGTAGAGGATAAGAATGAGTTACAAGAAAAAATGTATGAATTTGGGCATTTACGTGTGTATCCTGAGCGCTTCGAAGTGTTTCTTCAAGATGTGGCACTTGAATTTACCCCAAAGGAATTTGAACTGCTTATCTATTTATTAGAAAATAAAAATCGTGTGTTAACGCGTGATCAGTTACTAAGTGCGGTTTGGAAATATGATTTTGCGGGCGATACACGTATTGTAGAGGTGCATATTAGCCATTTGCGCGATAAAATCGAAGAGAATAGCCGTAAGCCACTATTTATAAAAACGATTCGTGGTCTTGGTTATAAATTTGAGGAGCCGAAAACGACATGAAATCAATGAGCAACCGCTTATTCTTGACGTTTATGTTATTGCTCGGAACAATATTAGCTGTCCTAGTCATTGTCATAGGTCAGCTTTTTCCTGTTTACTTGGAGCAATACAATTCACAGGCGAGCTCAGCCATTCAAGAAGAGCTGAATAAAGTTATAGAAGAACGACAAATCGAATTATCTGAAGATGATAAAGAAGCCTTGTTTGTGGTACAAACCGTAGGAATAGACGAACAGGCACTATCGTATAGTCATACACGTCTTTTTACGTTACTTGCAATCTTGTTTATCATTGCGATTTTGTTACTGGGTATTGTGAGTCGCTATATGATTCGTGATTTCACAGCGCCGATTGATAATGTAACCGAAACGGCGCTTGAACTGGCTAAGGGTAATTATCGTGCACGTGCTCATGAAAATGAGCAGGAACGTTCGATGCCGCTAAGTCATTCTATTAATATTTTGGCACGTAATTTACAGGACATTACAACGATTCGTGAGGTCGAAGAAGAACGACTGAAAACACTAATTGAAAACATGGGTAGTTCACTAATGATGATTGGCAGAGAGGGTAATGTGTCGATCGTGAATCGCGTATTTTTAAATCGCTTTGGTATGCCGCTAGAGGATGTCAAAGGAAAAGTATTCCGGACGATTGGTTTGCCGAAATCATTGGAGCAGTTTATCGACCATGTCTTTTTAACAGAGATGCCTTATCGTCAGCAAATAAAAATGGAAATACAACAGGAGTATTACAACAATGAAGTGTATGGAGCGCCAGTTATTGGGGATCATGGGCGTTGGCTTGGTGTCGTTGTTGTTATGCACGATATAACGGAACTGGTACGTCTAGAACAAATTCGAAAAGACTTCGTTGCGAATGTGTCACATGAGCTACGGACGCCGATTACTTCCATTAAAGGATTTTCAGAAACATTACTAGACGGTGCCTATAAAGATGAGACGATGCTACTATCATTTTTAGAAATTATTCATAAGGAAAGTAATCGATTGCAAATGCTGATTCAGGATTTACTAGAATTATCGAAAATTGAGCAGCATGGCTTCACAGTCAATATAATGCCGATGAGCTTGCAGGAAGTACTCATTCGTGGAGCGGAGCTAACAAGTCCACGTTTGGATGAGAAAAATATGAGTTTTAACGTTGATATTGCTCGTGATGTGCAGGTCATGGGTGATGCTAATCGTATTATTCAAATTGTTACTAATTTAATTACGAATGCCATTACGTATTCGCCAGAGGATACGGTGGTGACGATTCGTTTGAAGGAAAATGAGGAATACGGCATACTCGAAATAGAAGATGAAGGAATTGGAATTGAGAAAAATGAAATTCCGCGTGTTTTTGAGCGTTTTTACCGTGTTGATCGTGCACGTAGCCGAAATTCTGGGGGCACAGGGTTAGGATTAGCCATTGTTAAGCACTTAGTGGAAGCGCATAATGGGCGTATTCTGGTGGAAAGTGAAGTCGGTAAAGGAACAAAAATAAGCGTATCGATTCCGAAATATTCAACGGAGACATTAATCTGATTCAGCAAGCGAGACATTGATCGAATCAGTTCCAAAAGTTAACAAAACATTTACATTAGCTATATGGTAGCTTCATAATAAGGGACTATAATCAATTCTAGAAACCCCCTTATATAGTTTGAGAGACGAATAGATAATTGAGAGGCCTGTATGCACCTGCATACAGGTTTTTTCTGTTTTACTATTATATTAAATAGGAGTAAAGTATATAGGAATAATTAGTTTGAAAGAAGGATTATAATGAGGTTTGCTAAAAGTATCCTGCAAATTGGATACCTTTACGTCATGTTGTTTATTGGTAATAGTATTTCGAGTGTACTACATATTCCAATCCCGGGGAGCATCATTGGACTCGGATTATTATTTTTATTATTACAGTTCAATATTATCAAGCTAGAATGGGTTGAGCTTGGAGCGGGCTTACTACTAAGTGAGCTATTATTATTTTTCATTCCATCAGCAATTGGGGTTATCAATTACGATGAACTTTTTGGAGTTCAGGGCATGAAAGTGATCGCAGTGATTGTTGGTAGTGGAATTGTTGTTATGCTTGCAACGGGCTATATGGCTGAGTGGTTTGGTCATAGGAAAAAAGGTGACGTTGTATGACATTTTTAATAGCGTTTATTAGCTTACTAGGTACAATCGCGATTTTTTACGGTAGTAAAACCATATACGCTAAATTTGGATTCGCATGGCTATCGCCCATTATCCTTACACCGGTTGTAGTCATTCTGATATTGCTTGTAACCGGTACGCCCTATGAAAAATATAATGCAGGGGGTAGTATTTTATCAAATCTCCTTGGCCCAGCAACTGTTGCTTTTGCAGTGCCGATTTATAAAAATTTTGTACTGTTAAAAAAATATGCGATAGAAATAATGGTGAGCATTACGGTTGGTTCTGCGGTGGCCATCACGTCGTCTTTTTTACTAGCGTTACTTGTTGGTTTAAATGAAGAACTTACGCATAGCTTAGTGCCGCGTTCTGTCACAACACCGATTGCCATGGATATCTCAACGATGATTGGTGGTTCGCCAACATTAACGGCCATTTTTGTTATGACAACAGGTATTCTCGGAGGTTTGTTAGCGCCGATGCTGATTCGAACATGTCATTTTAATACACCATCTGCGAAAGGTTTAATGCTCGGTATGGGTGCTCATGGTACGGGAACGTCGAAGGCTTTTGAGTTTGGAGAGCTAGAAGGAACATTTTCAAGTATTGCGATGGTGGTAGCTGCCCTAATTAGTATTGTCTTATCAACGACACTTTTCCCTGTTTTTGAACAATTTGTGATGAGTAGCTTGTTACCTTAATAGGTAGCAGGCTTTTTTATTTGAAAATTATGAAACTTTTACGCGTAGTCCTCCGTAAAGAGTAGTACAAAGCATAAGGGAGGAACATACATGAGTGTGAAAAGAACACTAATGATGGTGGGACTTGGGATTTTTGGTATTGTGGCTCTTATCGCAGTATTTACTTCGTGGTACACGGTAGATGAGTCAGAACAGGCGGTTGTAATCACATTTGGTCGTGCAGACGAAACAGTGACAGAATCAGGTTTGCACTTTAAATTACCTTGGCCAGTGCAGTCGGTTGAGATTTTATCAAAAGAAACCTTTAGTTTGCAGTTTGGTTATAAGCAAGATAAGTCAGGCGAGTTGGAGGCCTATGATGCTGAAACAAAAATGATTACAGGGGATGACAACATTGTCTTAACGGATTTAGTTGTCCAATGGAAAATTACAGATCCACGTAAATACTTATTCAATGCACAAAAACCAGAGGAAATTTTACATAGCGCTACATCAAGTGCCATCCGCTCGATTATTGGAAGCTCGAAAATCGATGAAGCGTTAACAGATGGAAAAGGCGAAATAGAGGTAGAAACACGTGACTTACTCGTCAATCTCATTGAAAAATACGATATTGGTATCAGTATTTTAGGGGTGAAATTACAGGATGTTGAACTACCTAACAAAGATGTACGAGCGGCTTTTACAGCGGTAACTGATGCGCTAGAAACGAAAAACACAAAAATAAATGAAGCAGAAAAATATGTGAATAAGCGTATTAATGAAGCGCAAGGTGAAAAGGATGCCATCAATTCCAAAGCCATAGGTGCAAAAACTGCACGTATCCAGCAAGCGCAGGGGGATGTAGCAGTCTTCAATAAAATGTATGAGCAGTATAAGGGGAACCAACAAATAACACGTGAGCGTTTAATCTTAGAAACACTTGAAAATGTTTTACCGAAAGCGCAACTTTACATTATGAATGATGATGGTGGCACGATGAAGTACTTGCCACTGCCAGGTCTTCAACCAACAGCACAGCAGACCACAACGGAGAAAAAAGAAGGGAGCGGTAACTAATGGACAAAAAGAATAATGATCTTGATAAATTTCTGAATTTTTTATCTGGAAAAACGAAAAAATCCGCTCCTACTGAAGATGGGACTGTAGACAATGTTGTGGAAATGTCCCAAAAGAGTCCAATGGATCCAAAGAAATATATTTCAATTGCGGTCACGTTAACAGTCGTTTTCGCAATTGCAGTCATTTTATTTGCGAATGTTTATATTGTCAAAGAATCTGAGTATGTCGTTGTTCGTCAATTTGGAGAAGTGGTGAAATTTGAACGTGAGCCTGGCTTGAATATGAAGGTGCCGTTCATTCAAAGTGTGACGAGATTACCGAAAAACCAAATGACTTATGAGATTTCGGAAGAGGAAATTAATACTCAGGATAAAAAGCGCATTATTATTGATAATTATGCGGTCTGGCGTATTACGGATCCAAAGCTATTAATTTCAAATGCAGGTACGATTGAAAAGGTAGAGGCTCGTATGGAGGAATTCATTTATTCAGTAATTCGTACAGAGCTTGGACAGATTAAATACAAAAATATTATTAATGATAAAAGTTCAGAGCGTGGGGGTATTAATGACCGCGTAACAGAACGCGTTAATAAATTATTATCAGACGATAAATATGGTATAGAAGTGGTCGATGTACGTATTCGTCGTATCGACTTACCAGCTGAAAATGAACAGTCCGTCTTTACGAATATGGTGTCAGAGCGCGAATCGATTGCTCAAAAGTATTTATCAGAGGGTGATGCGGAGAAGCGTCGTACTGAAGCGCAAACAGATAAAGAAGTTCAAGAGTTGCTTGCAACAGCAAATAAAGAAGCTGCGTTAATTCAAGCAGATGGAGAAGCTGAGGCGGCAAAAATTTACAATAATGCGTTCTCGAAAGACCCTGAATTCTATTCACTGTATCGTACGCTAGAATCCTATAAGAAAACTATTGGCGAAGATACAGTGATTATTTTGCCATCAACATCGCCATATGCAAAAATATTATCGGGTTACCTAGAATAAACAAGCAATCCGTGTTGGGATTTGTGAAAGAGGATAGAGGCATCTCAGAAGTTTTTTCTGAGATGCTTTTTTTTGTGCCGAAAATAGGATGGTAACTATAAAAGTACCGATATAACTTATTTTCCGCTTTTTACTAGTGAATATTCACAACTCTATGTTTCATAGAATGCTATTTTTTGATAAAATTATGGTGTTAAAAAGAGATAAATGGGGGTAATTGTTGTGAAATTGAAAATTAGCACGTGGCTCCAAAATCTAGGGATTGCTTGTAGTATTGCGTCGTTCTTTACACTTTTTTTCCGCCTGACAGAATTTGAATGGGTGACGAAGAGTGTTTTTAATATACCTGTATTTTTTGTGGTTTTATTTTTGTTAGGACTTATGATTGCTGAAGATGTGCGTAAAGTGTTTAAAAGAATGTTTTGGTACGAGAAACGTGAGGAGAAGCGTCCTATTTGGCAAGTTGGGATTGGATTTATTTTCTTTCTTGCGCAAATTGGTATTGTGATGGTGTTTAGTACGGAGCTTACACAGCCAAAGTTAGGTGGCATGCCATTATTTTTAGTGTTTGCTTTCATGAATGCATTTATTTTGACGATTATTTATGAAGAGATTTTTTATGGCAAAGATAAAACGAATGAGCTAAATAGTCAATAAGAGAAGAAGTCGATTGCTACGTGCAGTCGGCTTTTTTTACGAAAAATCACTCTATGATTGGTAAAAAGTTTATTTTCCCGATAAAGTAGGGAAGACAAGCATTTTCAAACATACGTTTTCGTTTTACAATAAGAAGAGATGAGAATTCAGGAGGACATGAGATGACAAAAGATAAGTTGCTATTACTAGACGGTAATAGCTTGGCGTACCGCGCGTTTTTTGCGTTGCCACTTTTAACGAATGATAGTGGAATTCACACAAATGCAGCGTATGGTTTTACGACGATGCTACAGAGGATATTAGAAGAAGAGAAACCGACAAAAATGTTGGTAGCATTCGATGCTGGCAAAACAACATTCCGTCACGATACGTTTACAGAATATAAGGGTGGACGTCAGAAAACGCCCCCAGAATTATCGGAGCAATTTCCGTATATTCGTAAGTTGATTGATGCATATGGGATTAAGCGTTATGAGCTTGAGATGTATGAGGCAGATGACATTATTGGTACATTGGCGAAAGAAGCGGCAACGCAAAATATGGACGTCATTATCGTATCAGGTGACCGCGACTTAACACAGCTTGCGACAGAGCAGGTAACTGTTTACATTACGAAAAAAGGTATTTCGGAAATTGAGAAAAATACACCTGCATTTATCGAAGAAAAGTACGGGTTAACACCATTACAAATAATTGATATGAAGGGCTTAATGGGTGATGCTTCAGATAATATCCCTGGCGTGCCGGGTGTCGGTGAAAAGACAGCGGTGAAATTATTAAAAGAGCATGGGTCAGTTGAGGCGCTTTATGAGGCAATCGACACGTTGAAAGCTTCAAAAATGAAAGAAAAGCTTGTGGCAAATGAAGAGCAGGCGCATATGAGTAAGAAGCTTGCAACAATTTTTACAGAGGCGCCAATCGAGGTGTCACTTGCAGACCTTGCCTATAACGGGCCTAATGAGGAAGAACTTATCAATGTGTGGCAGGAGCTTGGTTTTAAATCATTGATTGAGAAAAGTGATTTTGTGGTCGAGGAAGAAGAACGAGCGCCGTTCGCATATGAAATTGTAGAAGATGTGAAGCCTGAACAGTTGAAAGATACGATGGCAGTACATGTAGAGCTTGAAGACGAGCATTACCATACTTGTCAGCAACTTGGACTGGCTCTAACGGATGGAACGGATACTTTTTATGTAACATTTGAGAATGCTGCCAAATCGGATACACTCCGATTATGGTTAGAGGATGCGACGAAAACGAAGTATATGGCAGACTCTAAGGCATCTCAAGCAGCGTTAAAACGTGCTGGTATTAAACTTGCTGGTGTTGAATTTGATTTACTACTAGCTTCATACATTAATAATCCTGCACTTAGTGGTGATGATGTAGCGACACTAGCGAGAGATCTTGGTTACCGTGATGTGCAAGCCAATGAATCCGTATACGGAAAAGGTGCAAAGCGTGCTGTACCAGAGCAAGATGTACTTGCTGAACATGTGAGCCGTAAAGCATTTGCTGTTTGGACACTGCAACCGAAACTTGAAACACTACTACGCGAAAACGAACAGTTTGATTTATATAAAAACCTTGAGCTGCCACTTGCTTCGATTTTAAGCGAGATGGAAAGTGAAGGGATTACGGTCAACCGAGCAACGCTTGAAAAGATGGGCCAAGAGTTAGGTGAAAAGCTGACTGTCATTGAGCAGGATATTTATGCGGAAGCTGGCGAAGCATTTAACATTAATTCACCAAAGCAACTAGGGGTTATCCTCTTTGATAAACTAGGATTACCTGTTATTAAAAAGACAAAAACAGGTTATTCAACAGCGGCTGATGTATTAGAAAAATTAAAACCAGAGCATGCCATTATTGAGCATATCCTCTTGTATCGTCAATTAGGGAAGTTACAATCGACATATATTGAAGGTCTATTAAAAGAAATTCATGAAGATGACGGGAAAGTGCATACGCGTTTCCAACAGGCATTAACGTCGACTGGTCGTTTAAGTTCTACCGACCCAAACTTACAAAACATCCCTGTCCGTTTAGAAGAAGGACGTAAAATTCGTCAAGCATTTGTGCCGTCGCATGAAAACTGGATATTGTTCTCTGCCGATTACTCACAAATCGAACTACGCGTACTTGCGCATATGTCAGAGGATAAAAACTTAGTGGAAGCTTTCCGTGAAGGAATGGATATTCATACACGTACGGCGATGGACGTGTTCCACGTATCTGCAGATGAAGTGGATAGCGATATGCGTCGTGCAGCAAAGGCTGTTAACTTTGGGATTGTGTACGGTATCAGTGATTATGGCTTGTCACAAAACTTAGACATCACACGTAAAGAGGCGGCGATATTTATTGAGAAATATTTGGCGAGCTTCCCTGGTGTAAAGGGTTATATGGACAATATCATACAAGATGCGAAATTCAATGGCTTTGTGACGACAATTTTAAATCGACGTCGCTATTTACCGGATATTACGAGCTCTAATTTTAACCTACGTAGTTTTGCAGAACGTACAGCGATGAATACGCCGATTCAAGGTTCGGCGGCCGATATTATTAAAAAAGCGATGATTGATATGGATGCACGCTTGAAAAAAGAAAATATGCAGGCGAAATTACTACTACAAGTGCACGATGAATTAATCTTCGAAGCACCACAGGAAGAATTAGCAATGCTAGAAAAAATCGTACCAGAAGTAATGGAAAATGCGATCGCGCTTGCCGTGCCATTAAAAGTGGATGTCAACTACGGTGCAACTTGGTACGAAGCAAAGTAAGGAGGCAGAGTGTATGCCTGAATTACCAGAGGTAGAAGGTGTCGTAAGGGCATTAAAACCAGAAATTGAGGGCAAAACAATAGAAAGTGTCGAGCTTTCAGAGACGATTCGCTTATCTTTTAGTGAGGGTAAGCAATGTATCGTCAAACAAGCTGAGCCTGATGCATTTGAAGCGGTACTTGCCGATACAACAATTACGAAAGTTGTGCGTCGGTCAAAATATATTTTTTTTCATTTGTTAAAAGAAGATGTGCCATATTTTTTAGTGAGTCATTTAGGAATGACAGGCGCGTGGTTTGTCGTTGATTCCCCGGATGATATTAGTGAGGCAAAATTTAAAAAGCATATTCATGCGACGTTTCATTTAACGGATGGTCGATTTTTAATTTATTCGGATATCCGACGTTTTGGGGAACTACGTTTTTTAGCGAATTTGGAGGATCATGCACCCCTAACCAAAATGGCCCCAGAGCCATTTGATGAGGAAGCTAGTGATTATTTCATTGCGAAAACTCTTTTGCCAAAATACGAGAAAAAGGCTATCAAAGAAGTAATTATGGATGGGCAAGTAATATCAGGTTGTGGCAATATTTACGCAACTGAAGCGTTATTCACAGAGAGGATTCACCCTGCACGTAAAGTGAATCGCATTAGTGAAAAGCGTAAACGAGCGCTATTTGATGCAGTTGTAGCTGTATTGCGTAAAAGTATTGAAGCGGGTGGCTCGACGATTTCAGATTACCGTAATATTAACGGCGAGGCTGGTAGTATGCAAAATCGGCTACAAATGTACGGCAAAAAGGTGTGCCCAGCGTGTGGGACACCAACGAGTCAAATGACAATTGGGGGACGCACGTCTGTCTTTTGTCCAAATTGTCAACATTAAAGGGGATTTAGCTTATGATTATCGGATTAACAGGCAGTATTGCAAGCGGAAAAAGTACAGTAGCGAAAATGATGAAGGAACTTGGCCTACCTATTGTTGATGCGGATGTTGTCGCACGTGTCGTGGTAGAACCAGGTACTGAGACGCTCGGAATAATTGCTCAAAACTTTGGGGAAGATATTTTACTTGAAGATGGCAATTTAAATCGGGCGAAACTTGGCGATATTATTTTTCACGAACCTGCTAAACGAAAAATCTTAAATGATATCATGCACCCGGCTATTCGTGCGGAAATGATCCGTCAACGTGATGCATTATTAGCAGCAGGCGAAAAGCATGTCGTGATGGATATTCCATTGTTATTTGAAAGTAAATTACAACATTTTGTTGAGCGCATTTTAGTTGTGTCGGTCAAAGAAGAAGTGCAACTACAACGTTTAATGGAACGTAACGCATTATCTAAAGAAGATGCACTTGCTCGCATTCATTCGCAATTGCCAGTTTCTGTGAAGGAAAAGGGTGCACACGCCGTTATTTACAATAATGAAAAGCTAGAACAAACGAAGGAGCAACTGGAAAAAATCCTTACTCATTGGGAAGTTATATAGTTTAGGTGCGTAGCGAAAAATCATCGCTATGCATTTTTTTTTATGCATTTCGACGAAAAATAAGCATAAACTTTGAGGGTATTATGTTCGCTTTATTTGTCAGAATAAAAGAACTTTTTTAATGTGAGTATTTAATGTTCATCTTTTTTAAAATTGTGTTATACTAATTTCGTATAGTATATAACTAATATGAAAACGTATTCACAGGAGGATTTACAAATGACAGTATCTATTGCTATTAATGGTTTCGGACGTATCGGACGTATGGTTTTCCGTCAAGCGATCGTACAAAAGGATTTAAATATCGTTGCGATTAACGCCAGCTATCCAGCTGAAACGTTAGCACATTTGATTAAGTATGACACAAATCACGGAACATTCGAAGGTACAATTGAAACAGCAGGCGATGCACTATTGGTAAATGGTAAGCGCGTACAAATTATTAGCGAACGTGACCCACTACAATTACCATGGGCTGCAATGGGCGTAGATATCGTTATTGAAGCAACTGGTAAATTCAACGAACGTGAAAAAGCGGCAATGCACATAGAAGCAGGCGCAAAAAAAGTTATCTTAACAGCACCAGGTAAAAACGAAGATATCACTGTTGTATTAGGTGTAAACGACGAATTACTTGATATTGAAAAACATGACGTGATTTCAAACGCTTCTTGTACAACAAACTGCTTAGCACCAGTAGCAAAAGTATTAAACGACACATTTGGCATTAACAACGGTTTAATGACAACGGTTCATTCATACACAAACGACCAAAAGAATCTTGATAACCCGCATAAAGACTTACGTCGAGCGCGTGGTTGTGCACAATCAATCATCCCGACATCAACGGGTGCTGCAAAAGCTTTAAGACTAGTATTACCAGAGCTAGATGGCAAGATTCATGGTATGGCACTACGTGTTCCAACTCCAAACGTATCCCTAGTAGATCTTGTTGTGGATTTAGATACTGATGTAACAGTGGAATCAGTCAATGCTGCATTTAAAAAAGCAGCCGCTGAAGGTCCGATGAAAGGTATTTTAGACTTCACAATGGAACCACTTGTATCGTCTGACTTCAATACAACAACTTTCTCATCTACAGTAGATGGTCTTTCTACAATCGTTATGGCTAGCCGTAAAGTGAAAGTACTAGCTTGGTACGATAATGAGTGGGGCTACTCTGCACGTGTAGTGGATCTTGCGAAAAAAGTTTCAAAAGCTCTAACAGCAGTAAACGCTTAATACGTAGAATTTAAACACACTGAAATCTTCTCGATTTCAGTGTGTTTTTTCGTGTGAATTAGTTGGTGAAATATACAATTTGCTATAGAGCGTGCATAATAGAAGGTAAGTTGTGCATGATTGCCATGAGTAAATGCATGATAGAAACATGTTGGTGTATGATTGACGTGCTTTCTTGTTGTATAAGGTCGATAGGAAGTGACTTAACTTCCGAAAAAGAAAGTGATTTTGTCCACGGGGGAAATTTTGTTATAATAGAAATACTAAATTGTAGGAAAATCAGGGGAGTAAATATATGAGATGTCCATCTTGCCAATTTAACGGAACACGTGTAGTAGATTCGAGGCCTGTAGATGATAATAAAGAAATACGTAGACGTCGTGAATGTGAGTCGTGTGGTTTCCGTTTTACAACGTTTGAAAAAATTGAAGAAACGCCATTAGTCGTTGTGAAAAAAGAAGGGTCACGCGAGGAGTTTAGCCGAGAAAAAGTACTGCGTGGTTTAATTCGCGCGTGCGAAAAACGTCCTGTCTCACTTGAAGTGTTAGAGGGAATGGTACTTTCAATTGAAAAAGATTTACGCCGTATCGGTAATGCAGAAGTGCGTTCTGAGGATGTTGGTGAAATGGTGATGGATCGCTTAGCGAAAATTGATGAGGTTGCTTATGTACGCTTTGCATCTGTCTATCGTCAATTTAAGGATATCAACGTATTCATTGAGGAATTAAAAGAAATTATCCAACGACAAACTGAGCAAAAATAATGTGGCAAAAAGAGAGGATGAATGGCGTTGATTCATTTGTATAAGGAGTTACAGCCATCGGATACTTTTGACATTCGCTTACCTCATGCGCTTTCAACGCAGGAACGTCAGCTGGTGACACTGTTTTATCAGCCATTAACTGGTGCTGAGCCGATTAGTTTGTATTTGACGTTATGGGCTGAGGCCGAGCAAATGAAGTCACAACATCTATCGCATTATTATTTAATGAATGTGCTTGGGATGCCAATTGGCAAAGTGTTTGAGGCGCGAGTTGCTTTAGAGGCAATTGGTTTGTTACGTACGTGGAAAAAAGAAAGTGAAGAACAGCGTTCCTTTTTATATGAACTAGCACGTCCACTTGATGCAGACAGCTTTTTGAAGGACCCGCTTTTGTCGATGTTTTTATTTAGTAAAATAGGAGAACAGGCGTATCGTAAGTTGCGTCAGCGCTTTATTTTACCGGCAAGAGAGGCGGAATACAAGGATGTATCGCGTGCTTTTATTGATGTTTATAAGCCAGTGAATACGAATATTCCAGCTGATTTACAAAGTGATGATGGCTTAAAAGTAAAGCCTCAAAAAGCATATCCTTTCTACTTTGAACAGTTCGACTTTAATTTATTACAAGCAGGGCTGTCTGAGCAGTTGGTACCGTCGAGTTTGCTGACACTTGAGGTGCGTGAAGCGATTGCGAAGCTTGCCTTCTTATATAATTTAACGGCGTTGGATATGCAAAAGGTCGTTATTTTAGCTCTCGATGATGATTTAGGTATTTCATTGGAACGATTGCGTAAGGCAGCAGCTGATTATTATAAGCTGACAGTTTCTAAGGAACCACCGAAACTTGCGCGTGTTTATGATACGCCGAGTGTCGAGGATACAGCCCAAATGACAAAGGATCAGGAATTGCAACATTATTTAGAGACAACACCGCCCGTACAAGTATTACGCGATATCAATAACGGCAAAGAGCCGCTACAAACATCTGTCCAGCTTGCGGATAGCTTAATTGTGCAACACGGCATGCCTGTTGGCGTAGTTAACGCGCTGCTAGAGTACGTTATGTTGACAACTGACATGAAGTTGCCGAAAAAATATGTAGAAACAATTGCTGACCATTGGGTGCGAAAAAATTTGCAAACAGCTAAAGAGGCAATGGAGCTTGCACGCAAAGAGCATGATAAATATACGGCTTGGAAAAACAAGCCGCAAACACCAAGTAAAACTAATAATTATACAAAAGGACGCTCGACTAATCGCCGTGAGGAAAAAGTGCCCGATTGGTTTTATAAGCGTAATGAAAAATCAGAAGAAGTACCGGCAGACAAGACAAGTACAGGCGGAACGGATTTTGAAAAAGAACGTCAAAAAATATTAGACAAGTTAGGCAATCAACAAAAGTAAGGTAGGTGAATAACCATCGAACCAATTAATGGACCGCTACAGCGCGCAGTAAAAGTACCATCTTTTAAAGAACGCTACGAGGCGATGCGTCGAGAAATTTTAGAAAATCCACGTGTGCAGGCTTTTTTAGCTGAACATATGGAGGAATTGAGCTATGACGCAATTGAACGCAATTTGCCAAAATTACAAGAATTTATTAATCAATCAACGGAATGTTGCGGCTGTGACAATACGGCTCATTGCACAAATTACTTAAAAGGCTTTATTCCGAAGTTGCGCACAGTACGAAATACAGTGGAAATCGATTATGTACGCTGTGAGCAAAAAATACGTGAGGATGATCGCCGTGATGTCGCTAATATGATTGCAAGTATGCATATGCCAAAAGATGTGCTACAAGCGACAATAGGTGATTTATTCATTGATGATTATTCACGTGTAGATATTGCAAATCGTGCTGCTGATTTTGTACAAAAAACGCGTGAAACAGGAGTATTACCGACAAAGGGCTTTTATCTATATGGTCAGTTTGGCGTTGGTAAATCATTTGTTTTAGGTGCACTAGCAAATGAGCTTGCGACGCTTAAAGTGAAATCTGTAGTCGTGTTTGTACCAGAATTTTTACGAGAAATGAAAAATGCTATTGGTGATAATACGTTGCAAGAGAAAGTTGATTACGTGAAAAAAGCACCTGTACTGATGCTCGATGATTTAGGAGCGGAAACGATGTCGGCTTGGACACGTGATGAAATACTCGGGACAATTTTTCATTATCGTATGGCCGAGCAATTGCCGACTTTTATTACGTCGAACTTTAATTATGATGAGCTAGAGCATCATTTAGCACAATCACAAAAGGGCGATTTAGAGGTCGTGAAAGCGGCGCGTATTATGGAGCGCATTAAGGCGATTACCGAGCCCGTTCAAATGGGTGGGAAAAATCGCCGAGGGTAATTTTGAAGGTTGCATTTTATGACAATCGAGCGTATACTGTCACATATAATATATATCAATGAAATGCATTGATGAGGACATGAATCTTGTGTATCTGCTTTTAGAGAGGGAAGTCGCCGGCTGTAAGCTTCCTAGTATGAGCATATGATTTACTACCTACTGAGCAGCGAAAGGGAATAATCTTTCGCCGGTACTAGCCCGTTAGCTAGCCTTGAGCTTCGTCTGACTTTTTAGTCGGAAGGAAGAAGGGTGGAACCACGAGCATACGCTTCGTCCCTTTCGTTAGGGACGGGGCTTTTTTGTTTTTCAGGCGATTTTTGAAGTAAGTCGCTTAACATCGGTGGTAAATCGCTCAACATAAGGCGAATACGAAATTTCCGTCGCATCATGCATCACAATTAAACCTAAGAAGGAGTGCAAACAAAATGTCAGATATGATTAAATTAACTTTTCCAGATGGCGCAGTAAAGGAATTTGCAAAGGGCACATCTACTGATGATGTCGCATTATCAATTAGTCCAGGTCTTCGTAAAAAAGCTTACGCAGGTAAAGTAAACGGTGAGTTAGTCGACTTAAAAACACCAATTGAAGAAGATGCAACAATTGCTATTATTACTCAAGATGATGCAGAAGCACTTGAAATTCTACGTCACTCAACAGCCCACCTAACTGCACAAGCGGTGAAACGTCTATACCCTGACGCTAAATTAGGAATTGGCCCAGTGATCGAAGGTGGTTTCTACTACGATATCGATTCACCAACACCAATCACTGCAGAAGATCTACCTGTAATCGAAAAAGAAATGAAAAAGATCATTGCTGAAAACTTTGAAATCGAACGCAAAAACGTTTCACGTACTGAAGCACAAGCGATCTTCACAGAAATTGACGATGAATACAAATTAGAACTGCTTGAGGCTATTCCAGCTGATGAGCAAGTGTCAATTTATTACCAAGGTGAATTTTTCGATCTTTGCCGTGGTATTCATGTACCATCAACAGGGAAACTTCGTGAATTTAAACTTCTTTCATTAGCAGGTGCTTATTGGAGAGGGAACTCTGATAACAAAATGCTACAACGTATTTACGGTACAGCTTTCTTCAAAAAAGAAGAGCTAAAACATCACCTACAAATGCTTGAAGAAGCAAAAGAACGTGACCACCGTAAAATCGGTAAAGAATTAGAGTTATTCACAACTTCACAAAAAGTCGGTCAAGGGTTACCACTTTGGTTACCAAATGGTGCGACAATTCGTCGTGTGATTGAGCGTTATATCGTGGATAAAGAATTATCTCTTGGTTATAAACATGTGTACACACCAGTACTTGGTTCAAAAGAACTTTATCAAACTTCTGGTCACTGGGATCATTACCAAGATTCTATTTTCCCTCCAATGGAAATGGATAATGAAACATTAATTTTGCGTCCAATGAACTGCCCTCACCATATGATGGTGTACAAAAATAGTATGCACTCTTACCGTAGCTTACCATTACGTATCGCTGAACTTGGTACAATGCACCGTTATGAAATGTCAGGTGCTGTTTCAGGACTACAACGTGTACGTGGGATGACTTTAAACGACGCACATATCTTTGTTCGTCCAGATCAAATTAAAGCAGAATTCCAAAAAACAGTTCAGTTAATCCAAGAAGTTTATAAAGACTTCGATTTAAACGATTACTCATTCCGCCTGTCATACCGTGATCCGGCAGATACTGAGAAATATTTCGATGACGATGCGATGTGGGAAAAAGCACAAAGTATGTTAAAAGAAGCAATGGATGAACTTGGCTTAGATCACTTCGAGGCTGAAGGCGAAGCTGCATTCTATGGTCCTAAACTTGACGTACAAGTAAAAACTGCAATTGGTAAAGAAGAAACTTTATCTACAGTTCAACTTGACTTCTTATTACCAGAACGCTTTGATTTAACGTATGTTGGTGAAGATGGTAAACCACATCGTCCGGTTGTTATTCACCGTGGTGTTGTATCAACAATGGAACGTTTCGTAGCCTTCTTAATCGAAGAATACAAAGGTGCCTTCCCAACTTGGTTAGCACCAGTACAAGTAGAAGTGATTCCTGTATCGAATGAAGCACACTTCGATTATGCAAAACAAATCGAAGAACAATTAACAGCTGCAGGCTTACGTGTAGAAATGGATGACCGAGAAGAAAAACTAGGTTACAAAATCCGTGAAGCACAAATGAAAAAAATCCCGTACATGCTTGTCATTGGGGATAAAGAAGTAGAAGCTGGTGGCGTAAACGTTCGTCGTTACGGCTCTAAAGATTCAGAAACAATTAGCTTTGAAGAATTCTTGGCAAATATTAAAGCGGAAGTAGCTCGCTTCTAATTTTTAACATGATTAAATGAAAGACCTCGTCCCAAAATAGGAACGAGGTCTTTTTCTATTAAATGCGGAATTGATTGACCGCATTTTGTAAATCGATTGCACGGTTACTTAAGTCATTTGAGACAGCGCTAATTTCTTGCATTGTCGATAATTGTTGTTGTGAAGCCTCTGTTGAACTTTCAGCTTGTTCAGCTGTAGTTTTCGCAGCTATTGCGATTTCAGTAACAGAAGCGGCTACCTCTTCAGCTGCTGCAGAAATTTCTTCTGTGATGGCAGAAATATCTTCAATCTGTGATTTCATATCGTCTACGGCATTTTCGATTTGGCTAAATGATGTGCCAGCTTCGTTAATAATCCCAACTCCAGCTTCTACAGTTTGTAAACTTTCTTGAACTGCTTTTTCCACATTTTTCGTTTCTGTTTGAATTTCATTTGTTAATGCGACGATTTGACTTGCGGATGCATTTGATTCTTCAGCGAGTTTACGTACTTCATCAGCTACAACGGCAAAGCCTTTACCATGTTCTCCGGCACGTGCAGCTTCAATGGCAGCGTTTAGTGCCAGTAAGTTAGTTTGTTCTGTAATGCTTGTGATTACGCGCGAGATGCTTTCAATTTCTTCGGATTGCTTACTTAATTTTTGAATGAGTTCAGTTGTTAACTTAGTTGATTCGTAAATTGTTGTCATTTGCTTGCTAGCAGAATTGATATTTGTTGCCCCTTGATCGGCTATTTCTGCTGTATCAGAAGCTTTATTGTGTAGCATTTGTGAAGATTCAGCAATCCGCTGAATTGCAGAAGCAGTTTCATCCATCGCTACTGCACTTTCCTGAGCAGTTTGTGCTGCTGATAGCGTATTTTGAGCACCTAGTTCAGAACGCTGTGCCATCTCAATGGCTGAGGCAGTCACTTCTTCGGTTGATGCACTTAACTCTTCAGCAGACGAACTTAAATGAGTAGCATTGTCTGATAAATGTATGATTAGCTTTTGTAATGAATCCTTCATTACATTGAACGAAGTTGTTAATTGTCCTATTTCGTCTTTTGATTTTATTTCTAATGTAGGAACGCTTAAATCACCATCGGCAATTTGTTGTACGTTAATTTGTAAATTTCTTAATGGCATAGCGATTAATCGATTTAACATGAATGAAGTTGCAATTCCGATGAAAATAGCAATAATAAAAATTAGAGTGCCAGTATATAACGATTGTTGTGCTTTTTTATCGGCCTCAAGTATTGCATTATCAAAAAAAGTACTGATTAATATTGTTAATTCACCTGTTGATGCAATTGCTTGTGTGCTTTTTTCTTTTACATCTGTCACGTAGTAGGCAGCTGCAGTAGTTACATCCTTCGTATCATTAAGATTAATAGTTTCATTTACACTTTTTTCAAGCGCCTCAACATCTCGGATAACATCTTTTAGTAACAGTTGTGCTTCATCGTTTTTGAGTGTTGTATTTAACTCTTGAGTGTTTTTATTTATTTGTTGCTGCACTTCTTTAACTAGACCAAGTGCTTCTTGATCGCCCAGTAGATAGCTCTGTACCTGTGTCATTTGCATTTGTGTGTAGTATTCAATGTCGGAAGCTAGTTTTAATTGCGGTAATCCGACTGTTATTGTGTTGTTGTATTGCGATTCGATGCTACGTAATTGCCAGAAAGAAGCGGTACATGCGAGTAATGTTACAATAACAGAAATGCCAATGCTTAATAAAAGTTTTTTACGAATAGTCATTTGCTTTTCCTCAATTCGTTAGAATATTTGTACTTTCATAATAATCATAAAACAAATACCAAGAAATGTTAAGGTAATATTTGGCATTAAGTATTTTTGTCTTAATTTTGAAATTAATAAATAATCGTGTATATTATAGTAGGAAGAAACACGAGTGTTCCTATCGTAATTTAGTAGTAGAATCGAGCTTATATATGGATGATATAAAATATAGTTGACTTTCAAAAAAAGACATGATACTATTGTGAAGGTTAATGAATACAAAGTTTGTGGTTGAAGTAGAGGCTGCCCGCTTCTCACCTGATTAACGCTCTTTATGAGTTGTTTCAAGGTTATGACACGTTGAATTGTTTTACGCTTTGATGGCGTATGCACATATAGCGGGCGGACATCTTCAAAATGTCCGTCTTTTTTTTATGGACAGACGCTAGAAGGTTGTACCGTTCAACCGGGCAAGGCTTTGCCCAAACCATGTATTCGCGACAACTACTTGGAGGTGGATTACTATTAGCAAAGACATGTATGTAAACGAAGGCATTCGCGCACGTGAACTTCGATTAATCGATCACAATGGTGACCAGCTTGGTGTAAAGACACGTAATGAAGCGTTGGAAATCGCCACTCGTGTAAACTTGGATCTTGTCCTTGTGGCCCCTCAAGCCAAGCCGCCAGTCGCTCGTATCATGGACTATGGTAAATTTAAGTTTGAACAGCAAAAGAAAGACCGCGAAATTCGTAAAAATTCAAAAGTAATCGTGATGAAAGAGGTTCGTTTGAGCCCGTCAATCGATGAAAATGATTTCCAAACGAAGCTACGTAACGCTATCAAATTCCTTGAAAAAGGCGATAAAGTTAAATGTAGCCTACGTTTCAAAGGTCGTGCGATTACACACAAAGAGATTGGTCAGCGTGTGCTAGATCGTTTTGCTGAAGCTTGTGCTGAAGTGTCTACGGTTGAACAAAAGCCGAAGATGGAAGGCCGAAGCATGTTCTTAGTTCTTCAACCAAAGAACGAGAAATAATATTAAACGAACAGTTTAGGAGGAATTCGACATGCCAAAAATGAAAACACACCGTGGAGCTGCGAAACGTTTCAAAAAAACGGGTACTGGGAAATTAAAATTTGACCGTGCTTTTGGTAGCCACTTATTCGCTAACAAATCTACAAAAGCTAAACGTAAACTACGTAAAGCTAAAATCGCTACATCTGGTGATTTCAAACGTATCCGTACGTTACTTACTTACATGAAATAAGATCGAACAAAAACATAAAATTCATTTTTAAATGAAAAGCAGGAGGTAATTAGTATGCCACGCGTAAAAGGCGGAACAGTAACGCGCAAGCGTCGTAAAAAGGTTTTAAAATTAGCAAAAGGTTATTACGGTTCAAAACATACATTATACAAAGTTGCTAACCAAGCAGTAATGAAGTCAGGTCAATATGCATACCGTGACCGTCGTCAAAAGAAACGTGATTTCCGTAAATTATGGATCACTCGTATCAACGCAGCTGCTCGCATGAACGGTCTTTCATATAGCCGTTTAATGTACGGTTTAAAACTTGCTGGTATCGAAGTTAACCGTAAAATGTTAGCTGACCTAGCTGTAACTGATGCACAAGCATTCACACAACTAGCAGATGCTGCTAAAAGTGCAATTGCTAAATAATTTTTGATTATGTCAAAAATATTTACATTTAAGGCTGATGGATTTTTCCGTCAGTCTTTTTTTCTAGCTAAGGAGGTAGTTATGGCACAGGCTCTACTTGCTTATATGGCAGTTGTTTCACTTGTATTGCTCGTTTTCATGGGGATGGATAAATCTCGTGCGAAAAAGCAGGAGTGGCGAATTGCTGAACGTACATTATTTACTCTAGCAATCTGTGGTGGTGCTGTTGGTGGTGTACTAGGCATGTATCTATTTCGCCACAAAACGCGTCATAATAGCTTCGCATTCGGCTTTCCATTACTGGCCGCGTTGCAAATATTCATGATTGTGCGTTTATGGGGCATCTCTCTTTAGTTGGGAGGTGCTTTTTATGTGTTTGTAAGGTTGGTGTAGATAATTTAATAAAGTTATCCGATAAAATTAGTAAACTGTTTGATAAATCTAAAATTCGATTCGATAACAAAAAAATACGCCCTCAGTTCGAGGACGTATCGCGCATAAGCTGTTCAATAGGTTGTTTCCAGTTAATTTTTGCATTTGGGTAGCTCGTTAAAATCTCTTGTTGCAGGTATTCGAAGTCATTTTTTGTGAGACCTTGCAATGTAGCGGCGTCACGTGCACCGATGAAAATTGTCACGATTTCAAAAGCATCTTCTGTAGTGCCTAAGTATTTTTCGCCTTCAAAAAGTGCACCCTTGTAGGAGATGAAGAAATTCTTACGGACATTTTTGACATCATCATAAAAATAATATTGGTTTTTTTCGTAGGCCTCGTCCAGTTTTCGCTTTGGGTCTGTTATATAACGAATCGCTTTATAAAATACATAAATAATAAGCGCAATGACAGCAAGTCGAATTAGTAATGGCAACATGTTAGATTTTCCCCCTTGTATAAAGGTTATTCTTTTCTATACGATTAGGGGGTGCAATTAGTTTCATTTTTCAAAAAAAAAAATTAGGAGAAATATAATGAATTTACAAAAACTGTTTGAAATGCAAAAAGGGCTAGATACCTTTATCGAGAAAACGCAGAAGATTGAGCGCGATGTTTTTAAGGAGAAGGGACTTGCACTCATGGTAGAGCTTGCAGAGCTTGCTAATGAAACACGGTGCTTTAAATTTTGGAGCACGAAGGGTCCTTCTGAACGAAATGTAATTTTAGAAGAGTATGTAGACTCAATCCACTTTATTTTATCACTGGGCTTACTCAAAGGCTTTACGGCAATCGAGAAGTGGCCAGTTATTGAAGAAAAGCAGGATTTAACAGAAATTTTCTTAATGACGCAAAATACAATTTTAACGTTTATCCACAATCCGACAGAGGATGACTACCTAGCTATTTGGCAATGCTATGGATTAATTGCTTATAATTTAGGTTTTAGCTTTGAAGATGTGGTGCGTGCGTATATAGAAAAAAATGAGGAAAATTATAAACGCCAACGTACGGGCTATTAGCGAAAAACCTTATGCAAACACATTCATTGTGTTTCATAAGGTTTTTTTTGCCTAAAAGAGGGAAAATTCTTTAAACATAAAGCGTAACATAAAATTATAAAGAAATATGCCGAAAATACGGCTGTATTGTAAACACTATGTAAAGAAAATGTTAAAACTCTGCTGAAGGTCAACACAGAAGGGCGCGATTTTTTATAATGAATGTGATCAAACATGAAGGAGTGGCAACATGGAGTTAAATTGGCAGGAAATGATTTTCGAATTCTTAGGAGGTCTAGGGCTCTTTTTATTTGCAATTAAATATATGGGCGATGGTCTGCAAAAAGCAGCTGGAGACCGTTTAAGAGATATATTAGATCGTTTTACGACCAATCCATTTATGGGTGTATTAGTTGGTATTTTTGTCACAGTACTTATTCAGTCGAGCTCAGGGACAACCGTCATTACGGTCGGTTTAGTTAGCGCTGGCTTTATGACATTACGACAAGCGATTGGTGTCATCATGGGGGCGAATATCGGGACGACAGTTACTGCCTTCATCATCGGGATAGATGTAGGGGAATATGCATATCCTATTATGGCACTTGGGGCAGTCCTGCTATTTTTCTTTAAGAAAAGTAAAATTCAAAATATTGGTCAAGTATTATTCGGCTTCGCGGGCTTATTTATCGGCCTAGAGTTGATGTCGAGCGGTATGAAACCTTTACGCGAATGGCCGGCTTTTATTGATTTAACTCTAAATATGAGTGATTCGCCGTTTCTAGGCGTCATTGTTGGTACGATTTTTACGTTAATTGTACAGTCATCTTCTGCAACAGTAGGTATTTTACAGGGCTTATATGCAGAAAACTTAATAACGCTTGATGGTGCGTTACCAGTACTTTTCGGTGATAATATCGGGACAACGATTACTGCGATTTTGGCAGCATTAGGGGCTTCTGTTGCGGCAAAGCGTGCAGCGGCAACGCACGTATTATTTAATGTATTTGGTTCAATTATTTTCTTGCTCATCCTTGGATTATTTACGAATTATATCGAGTGGATTTCGGGCGTATTAGGATTAGAACCTAAAATGCAAATTGCTTTTGCACATGGATCGTTCAACGTTGCTAATACACTTATTCAGCTACCATTAATAGGTGTTTGGGCTTATGTCGTGACGAAACTAATTCCAGGTGAGGACACAATTGTTGAATATAAACCGCAGTTCTTAGATTACTCGTTGATTACAAAATCGCCAGGTATTGCGTTAGGACAAGCAAAACAAGAGGTTGTGCGTATGGGTGATTTTGGTGTACAAGGCTTACTTGCATCACTCGATTATTTAAAAACAATGGATACGAAGCAGGCAAACACAGCTGCACAATTAGAAGAGGCAATTAATAATCTCGATCAAAAAACAACGGATTATTTAGTTAGCTTATCGAAGCAATCATTATCAGGTGCAAATTCTCATATCCATCATGCGTTACTTGAAAATATTCGGGATATTGAGCGTGTTGGTGATCATGTAGAAAACTTAATCGAGCTTATTGACTATAAAGAATCGAACCGCATAAAACTTAGTCAAGAAGCAACGCAAGAGCTAGAGGAAATGTTTGAGCTTGTCATTGATACAGTAAAAGTAGCAATGCAGGCACTTGATACACGCGATGTGTCGTTGGCACAGCAAGTGAGAGAGCAAGAAAACCGTATTGATGAAATGGAACGTAAATTACGCAAACGCCATATTCGACGTTTGAATGAAGGTATTTGCTCGGGCTCAGCAGGCATTGTATTTGCGGATATTATCAGTAATCTAGAACGTATTGGCGACCATGCCAACAACATTGCTGACACAATTTTTGAACAAGATTAAGATAAATAAGCATTCTTTCGGGAATGCTTATTTTTTACCTCAATTTTCAGACGATTTATTAGAAATATTTCGGTAAACGAATTATAATAGGGGAAGACATAAGATTTAGGAGGAAAAATCATGACGCAATTAGATTCAACATTGCAAATGTTTAAAGATTTAACAGATGCAAATGGTATCCCAGGTAACGAACGTGCACCACGTGAAGTGATGAAACAATACATTGCACCTTATGCAGATTCAATTGAAACAGATAATTTAGGTAGCCTAATCGCCAAAAAAGTGGGCGATGAAAATGGTCCTAAAATTATGGTCGCAGGACACTTAGATGAAGTCGGCTTCATGGTAACACAAATCGATGACAAAGGATTTATCAAATTCCAAACTGTTGGCGGTTGGTGGAGCCAAGTAATGCTTGCACAACGTGTGACGATTACAACTCGTAAAGGCGAAGAAATTATCGGGGTAATCGGTTCTAAACCACCTCACATTTTACCGGCTGAAGTACGCAACAAAGTCGTAGATATTAAAGATATGTTCATCGATATCGGTGCAGCTTCTAAAGATGAAGTACTTGGATGGGGCGTTAGTCCTGGCGATATGGTGACACCATATTTTGAATTCAACGTCATGAAAAACGACAAATACTTATTAGCAAAAGCTTGGGATAACCGTATTGGTTGTGCTATTGCAATTGATGTGATGAAAGCATTAAAAGATGAAAAACATCCAAACATTTTGTACTCAGTGGGCAATGTACAAGAGGAAGTCGGCCTACGTGGTGCGAAAACGTCTACATTCAAAATCCAACCAGATATCGGATTTGCAGTGGATGTAGGTATTGCAGGAGATACACCTGGAGTAACTCCAAAAGAATCAAATAGTAAAATGGGTGCTGGCCCACAAATCGTCGTGTTCGATGCATCGATGGTATCACACCGTGGCTTACGTGAATTTGTACTAGATGTAGCAGAAGAAAATAACATCCCTTATCAATTTGAGGCGATGGCTGGTGGCGGTACGGATGCTGGCTCTATTCACGTAACTGCAAACGGTATCCCTGCACTATCAATCGGTATTGCGACACGCTACATCCACTCACATGCGGGAATTTTACATCGTGACGACTACGATAATGCCGTTAAATTAATCGTAGAAGTGATTAAGAAATTAGACCGTGATGCAGTGAATAAAATTATTTTTGACTAAATACGTAAAGTGAGCTTGCCTTCAGAGGTAGGCTCTTTTTTCTCAATGGAGTTACATAAAATAATAAAATTGCTAATTGACAAAATTGTAAATTTTTAGTAAGGTCACTAGTGATTAATAGGGGTGAGGTTGTAAAGCATGAATGAACAAAAAAGTAAGGTTCTACGTGAGCGCCGCACACAGCATATTTTGCAGGCAGCTTTTAAAGTTTTTGTGAGGAAGGGTTTTGAGTGGTCGACAATGCAGGATGTGGCACATGAGGCAGAGCTTGGTGTTGCAACAGTATTTCGTTATTTCCCAAAGAAGAATAAGCTAATTATTGCGGTGATCAGGCAAATATTAGAGCAAAGTCTACCGACATTTGAAAAAATATTACAAAGTGGTGGGACGAGCTATGAGAAATTTGAAAAGGTACTCAATCACTACATAAAGTTATCAGAACCAGAATTATTAGATAAGATGAAGCTACTTGAAGCATTTGAGACGTATGTAGCATTTTCACAGGAACCACTTGAAGATATCGCTCAATACTACGAGGCCTATGCTAATATTACGAATACTATTGCGCAAATGATTCGTGAAGGACTTGAGGATAAGTCTGTACGAGAAGACATTTCAATAGAAGCAACGATGAGTGCCATGGCAAATGTGTTTGGCATTTTTGGAAGAAAGCTATCATTTTTTGAAAGTGCGCGAATGGGAACGTTGGATTTCATTCCAACCGATCAAGCGATGATTGTGAAAAATATATTTTTAGATTATTTAAAACCGAAACACTAATCTAAAGACTACATAGGTAATTATTTTCTAAAAAAAAGAGGTTGGTTCACATAGGTGAACTAACCTCTTTGTTGAGTTTGGAAATTTAAGCTGTTACACCTTCAACTTCGTGGATTTTTGCAGCGATTGTGTCTGTTAGCTCAGTAGCTGTTTCCGGTACGAAGTTTTTCAGAATGGTGTTAATCATTGCACCCATCATACCACCAGCTGTAATGTCTAAATAACCAGTCATGCGCGTGGAGTTCGCATCGATGACTTGTGCCTCGAAGTAACCGCCACCGTTAAAGTTGTCAGAAAGTCCTTTAAGGTTGAATGTTACTTTTGTTGGCTCTAGCCATTCAGTAATATCTACTTGTAATTTAACTTTTTTCTTCATGAAGCCAAGATCGCCTTTGAATTCCCAAGTAGATTGGTTTTCACTTAATATTTCGTGATGAATGTAACCAGGTACAAGAGGTGCCCAGTTGTTCATGTCTTGCACGAAAGCCCAAATTCTTTCGATTGGTACTTGTAGTTCTACTGTATGTGTTCCGTTTGGCATAGTTGTTTACGCTCATTTCTCTAGTTAGATTAGATAGTACGAGATGCTGTGGCACCTACTACTTTTCCTAGTACATATCCCATTGTCATAGCTGGCCCGATCGTACCACCAGCACCTGGATAAATTGGGCCAAGCATGCTCATTGCGGCATTACCTGCAGCATATAAGCCTTCAATTACATTGCCGCGAAGATTCATCACTTGTCCTTGTTCATTGATCTTTGGTCCACCATTCGTGCCAAGTGCGCCAAAGTTTACAGGTACTGCATAAAATGGTGCTTTTTCAATGCGACCAAGATTGGCTTCGGCATTACCGCCACCGCCTAAAATGTTTTCAAAATGCGTTGTGCCTCGGTGGAAATCCGGATCCACACCGTTATCGCAATGTTCATTCCAACGAGCAACTGTCGCTTCTAAGCCAGCAGCGTCTACACCGATTTTTTCAGCTAATTCCGTTAGCGTTTGCGCTTGGTCTACCCAATCAGGAGTAGGCTCGCCTGGCATCATTGTAATAATCATTGTACTGTCTTTTAGTTGTTGGTCGAAAACCATCCATACAGGCGGTTCGTTTGGATACTCCAGTTTTACAGGATCGAACTCGTAGAATGCACGTGGTAAATCATTGTATGTAGTGCCTTCGTGTACGAAACGTTTACCATACTTGTTGACCATAATACTGTTAGGACCCATACGACCACTACCAGTCTGGTTGATAATGTGGCCTTCGTATTCAAATGTTGGATCTTGCATGGATGGATACCACCAAGCTTCACTCATATTGCCAAGCGCGGCACCAGCTTCCATTGCCATAATCAGTGCATCTCCTTCGTTTCCAGGAGGGGACATTGGATGCGTGATTTCACCTTTAAGGAAGGTTTTCACTAATTCCTTATTCCATTCATAGCCACCAGATGCTAAAACAACACCTTTACGTGCGCCGATGTAAATTTTTTCGCCGTCCTTTTCCGCCACAACGCCAATAACATTGCCGTTGTCATCTACTACTAACTCTTTACCTGGTGTATTGATGCGAATATCGATACCGCGGTCAAGAGCACCTTTTAATAATGAAGCGATGAGAGAACGTCCCATTGTGACAATGTTATTTTCCATACGGTCTGCTACGACTGTAAAATCGATTCCACCAATTGCACCACCCTCATTTAGTGTAAGAGGCGGGAATAATGGATTTTGACGAACTAATGAGCCCCATTCGCCAATTGTATTTAAATCAAATGGATCTGGATCGAGCGAACGTGTACTGTTATGAAGTGCTTCAGGTAAATGGGCGTAATATTCTGAATATGTTCCCGGTACAGAGAATCGTACGGGTGTATTTTCATGTAAATAGTCGATCATTGCATGACCGTTGTCTACAAATACATCAATTAATGCCGGATTTGGTTCTTTCCCTTGTGAAAGACGTTTAATGAAGTTGAGTGCATCTTCACGTGAATCTTCAATGCCTGCTTCTTTCATATAGCGGTTCATTGGAATCCAAGGAACGCCACCTGAATAAGCAGTAGTACCACCAATTTGGTGTGTTTTTTCAAGCATTAAAACTTTTGCGCCTTGGTCAGCAGCTAAAATAGCTGATGTAAATGCTGCTCCACCTGTTCCGAGTACTACTACATCGACTTCTTCGTGCCATTGTGCAGGTTTTTTTGCTGGCATGGTTATACCTCCTATAATATAAAATATGTATTGAATCTTCAGAAAATGATAGCATCACTATCACTAATTGTATTTTAAGGGATATTTGTAAGTCATATCAAGTATAATTTAGTAAATGATTGGAAGTTACTAGTTATTAAGAAGTATAAGAGGAAAAAACGTTTAATTTGTAGGTAAAATTAATAATTTTCTGTTTAAATCAATAATTTGCTATCAAACGCATGGTGGGCACTCAAAAAATCTGTTGCTTTTTTAAGTGTCAATTGGGGTAATATTGTATTTTTGACGTTATATACTAATCTTCTCATAAAAAGATTTACCGGAAATAGAGAGCTATTTTTGTAGAGTGTAGCAGGGGGTATTCGACGCTCGTCCGCAGGGGAGCTAGTAGTCTGTAGCGGAAATCAACTTTTTCTATTATTAGGATTGGGTGAAAATGATTAATCAATACGCCTGATTGCTTTTCTTTAAATAGAAAGAAGTAGGTACGGTGATGCGATACTCTTGTAAAAGTACCCATCTCTATTTATCAGCAATTAAATTTTTCAATGTCTTTGACTATAAATTTAAGAGGGTATATGGTGGAAGTGTAATGATGTAATATGCATAAAAATGCGTTAAGTCGTATTTTTGACACAAAGTATATGTGAATTCTAACTTTTTGAAATAAACATAAAAATTCAGTTGATTTTATATTTATGCATGTATATAATAAACTCAACAGCAACGAAAGCAAGGAGCGAGAGCAATGAAATTACTAGAAGAAGTTCAGTTAAAGTTAGTATCCAGTTTAAAAGGGAAAGACTTACTGACATTGCTTGACTATACAAGTGAAGAGGTAGAGCAATTAGTAGCACTGTCAACGCAACTAAAGACAATTACAAAAGCAGGGAAATGCCCTAAATTACTAGAAGGTAAAACGCTTGGCATGATTTTTGAAAAACATTCAACGCGTACACGTATTTCATTTGAAGTAGGTATGAATCAGTTGGGCGGTAAAGGTATGTTTATGCATGCACGTGATTTACAAATCGGACGCGGTGAGTCAATTCATGATACAGCACATGTGCTATCAGGCTACTTGGACGGCATTATGATTCGTGCAAACTCTCATGCGATGGTGAAAGAACTTGCCGAGCATGCAGTAATTCCAGTGATCAATGGCTTAACAGATATTTATCACCCTTGCCAAGCTTTAGCGGATTTAGAAACAATCGCTGAAAATAAAGGTGAACTAAAAGGACTTAAAATTGCATATGTTGGAGATGGCAACAATGTGGCGCACTCATTAGTAGTCGCTTCTGCACACGTAGGTATGCACGTGGCAGTCGCAACGCCAGTTGGCTATGAATGCGATTCAGAGGTTATCGCAAAAGCACACGCTATCGCAGCAGCAAACGGTAGTACAATTACAATTACGAATGATCCTGTAGAAGCAGTCAAAGATGCTGACGCTGTATATGCAGACGTTTGGACATCGATGGGACAAGAAGAGGAAGCTGCAAAACGCTTACAAGACTTCGCTGGTTACCAAATCAACGATGAGCTTGTAGCAAATGCAAAACCTGATTACATGTTCTTACATTGTTTACCAGCTCACCGTGAGGAAGAAGTTGCAACATCTGTTATCGATGGTCCAAATTCCTACATCTTTGAGCAAGCAGAAAATCGTTTACATGCTCAAAAGGCAGTACTCGCTTCAATTCTAGCGTAATGTTCGACATATGCTTCTCTGGTTGAGAAGTACTATATATAGAGTTCACATTGGCAACAGAGGGTGCCAATGTGAATAACATAATCAGTGGCATGCAGACAGAGGGATGTAAACCACGCGCGATGTACGTTATCAAGATGGATGGCTTCATCGCTACATAGTGAAAGTAACCTGGGAGACGCTGGGTTGCTTTTTTTGTTATGAATAGGAAAAAACCGCACAAAATTCGCAGTTCAATATGATTACATATTAGATTTCCCCGTATGCTAAATAAGGGAAGAAGCCTTCGAAAAACCAATCAGTTGCTGGTATGAAGTAAGAGCCGTAGTGGAAATCTAGATCCAGCGTTGTAATAATCCATTTACCACTAGTGGAGTGTGTATCTATGTACATGACTACACCGCCATTTTCTGTTGAGATTAAAACTTCAGCATGCTCAGGTGGCCAAAAAACACCAAAGCGTGATGGCTACGTACCCCAAGCACAAAAAAATGGTGTTTGGTTTTTAAATTGAGGAACTTGTTGTGATGAGGCCGTATTTTCCTCAGTTAAAAGTTATCCTGTATGTTATTTATAGCGGAGTATAGCCAACTGTGCGGCACGTAGTAAATCAATAGAACACGAGATAGATGTCGCAATTCTACACCATAATTGGATTAGTTCTGTTTTGTCAAATTGTAAACAAAAAAGAACTAGCGTTAGAAGGGCACTGAAAAACTCTAAACTAAGATTATTTTATAGTAATTTTTCATAGGGTATTATTTTACTATGCAAGGATTTTGCGCGGCAGCGTGAGACTCCAGCAGGAACAGCACAAGACGTAAGACGCAACAAACCGCGCGTAGCGAGGGTTGCGGCTTACGCTGTGCCTGCGGAAAGCGAATGCTAGAGCGCAAAATCCTTTAGGTCCTATTTTTATTAGAGAATTTATTAAAAAAACATTTTTTCCGTGCCCTCAGCGTTAGCTAGCTCCTTTTTACAATTACAACCTGAATTGATGTATTACTTCTTCCAGTTCTACTGCCATTTTCGCTAATTCTTTAGCTGCATATGATACGTCTTCCATGGATGCGCTCATTTCTTCAGAAGATGCAGCAACATTTTGAGAATGGTCATTCACACTTAGAGAAGTTCGAGACACATGCTCAATTTGATTGACCACCTCTGAAATACGATGTTTCATATTAGTTATGGCTGAACCAACCTCATTAATATTCGTTGAAACAGTTAAAACGGAGTCTTTGATTTCGTTAAAGGCTCTTCCGCTTTGATTCACAAGTTTCAAACCTTCCTTTGTTGAATTCGATCCCTGTGCTACAAGGTCCATGGAATCTTGAATACCAACTTTAATATCCATAACAATTTCACTTATTTGTAGTGCCGAATGGCTTGATTGTTCCGCAAGTTTACGAACTTCATCTGCTACAACAGCGAAGCCTCTACCGTGATCGCCAGCTCTTGCAGCTTCAATTGCAGCATTCAATGCTAGTAAATTTGTTTGTTCGGAAATTGATTGTATCATCAAACTAATTTGACTTACTTCATTCGATTTTTCATGTAATTCGCCGATTTTTTCAGCAGAAGAGGTAACGTTTCTATCAATCTCATCCATTTGTTTAACAGTTTGATTGACAACTTCACTACCTTGTTTAGCTGTTTCAGCTGAAAGATCAATCGAATTACTTACATCATTCATGCTACCAGTAACGTCTTCTACATGCTTGGAAACTTCATTTATTATTCCTACAGCATGCTCCATAGCCATATTCTGTTCATCGGTCCCTGCAGCAACACTTTGAATAGATTCTGATATTTGAGTTGATGCTTTTTGGTTCTCTATTGCACCAGCAGCTAGTTCTTCAGATGTCGCTGATAATTGTTGAGAGCCATCTGAGATTTTTGTAATGACTTCTTTCAAACTCTCAGCCATAATGTTGTAATTTTTACCCATATCTCCAATTTCATCGTTGGCTTTGATGAAAATGCGTTGTGTTAAATCGCCTGTAGACATGGCTAAAGATATGTCACTCACTTTTTTGATGTTTCCAGTTATACGAGAGCTCATTACAAACGAAACTAACACCGCAAGACCTGCAAAAATGGCGCCTAAGAAAATGATGATTTTCCCTATGTAATCCCCAGTAGCAGCAAGCTCATTTTGTTCAATAACAGCGATGTACTTCATACCTTCATTGTTAGAACTTACTACGTTTAATAAGAAGTCTTTCCCATCAATTTTTGCTTCAACTGTCCCATCTTTTTCTAAATTCTTTAAAGCAGGTACGTCTAATTTAGAGACTTTTTCAAAATTTAGTTTAGGATTAGCAGGGTTTGCTAATATCGTGCCATCGTTTTGTACTAAAATTACATAGCCATTTTTTCCGATTGTTATATCATTAATAATAGTAGTTAATCCGTCTAGACTAACATCGATACCTAGTGCACCTATTGGCGTTCCATCTTGTTCAATAGTCACTACATTACTTACGATAACCCCATCAATTCCAGTTGCAGCATAGGCACTCGTTACTTTTACTTTTCCTGGATTTTCTAAAGCTGTCGTATACCAAGGACGATCAGTTGGGTTGAAATTAGGGATAGTAGGACCTTCAGGATATTGAACATATCCACCATCAGCAGTACCCATGTAAACATAGGCTGCATCAGGATGTGTTTTCCCGAATTGTGCAAATACGTCATAGATGGCTTTCTCTTTTGCCCCATTTTTTGACGGTGTCATTTCTAGTAAATTACTATCTGTAATATCTACATAAGATGTAATGCTATTATCGGCATTCACTATAGATGGGTTGGTAGCTAACAACATCGCATTTTCTCTAATTGATTGGAAGAAGATTGAAAGTGCATTGTCAACTTGCTTAATTTCTCGTTCACTAAATTTAATATAATCTTCCTCTGTTGATTCACTAACCTCAGCATTAACAAACAGTCCAATTAAGGTCATTGGTAATAATGAAAGAAGTAATGAATAAATTAATAGCTTTGCTTTAAATGAAAATCTACCTTTACTCACATTTCCACCTCTGTTTATGCACGAAGAAGGTACACCACTGTACCTTCTTCTAATGCATTTATTCTAATATTAATGGTTTAAAGTAAGCAGGCTGTCTTGAAAGAATTAACATCTCTTGGTTAAACCAAGCATCTGCTTGAATCGTTTCAAATGTAACAGTTACCGCTTCTTCTTTGTTACTTGATGCTACTACTGGTTGGTCAAGTCCATATAGAGGATCTAGTGTATATAAACTACTGCCACCTAAGTAGTTATCTTCAGTACCAACGTAATTGGCTACTACAGTATAAGCTTGTGCACCAATGGCTACTGCATCCCAAATAACCATGGAATTTTCTGGATATTTGTTAACAGACATAACTTTGTTGATTTCCATTTTACCGCCATATTGGCCGTTCCAAGCCGATGGAATTGCGATCATATCTGCGCGTTTCACCGCTAATACACCAGATGCTTCAGGATACATCGCATCTTCGCCTAAAAGTATGCCAATTTTCCCGAGGTTTTCTGTTTCAAATACTGGTAGTGATGAACCAGCTGTCGCCCATTTTTTATCACTAGTGCTTAAGTGTGTTTTTTGATATTTACCAGCAATTTTCCCATCATTTGAAATAAGTTGTGCTGAATTGTAAAGATTTTTATTATCTTTTTCGATAAATCCATAAACAATTGAAATGTTCAATTCTTTTGCAAGTGCGGTAATAAATTGTGTAGAATCTCCATTTGGATCTTCAGAAAGATTATTAATTTCTTTTTCTGTTAATTTATTGACAGGACCTGTTAATGATAATTCAGGTAAAACAACTAAGTTTAATTTAGGGTTCTCTTGCTTTGCTTGTTTAATTAAACTGATGATTTTTGTTTTATTGAGCTCTTTATTTCCAATTACAGGCTCGTACTGAACGGCAGTTGCTACTATTTCATGTGAAGTTGTATTTTTTGTATAGTCCCAAGGTGCAACTGTTTGCATAAGTTCTTTATAAAGCTCAGGTCGTCTTTCTTGTAGTGCTTCTTTATTTTTATTATTAAATTGTTTTGGGTCGATTTGTGCGTAGATAGTAGTTGGTTCGTCAATATCTTCTTTTTCAGTCATTACAACAGGAGCTTCTGCAAGTTTATGTCCTTCTGGTGACCAGATAGCACTACCACCAATCATATGGAAACCATTTTCAGTATTTGAACGGTTTGAACTCACAACATACATACCATTTTGCATAGCTCTTGCTGGTAGAGCTGAGATTGCTTGTGCTGAAGAATTTGTTGGGAATGCAAGAATATCAGCGCCATTAATGCCTGCTAATCTAGCAGTTTCGTAATAAGCTGAATCCATACAAATGTTAATAGCAATTTTACCGATTTTTGTATCATAAACCGGTACGCCTAAGTCGCCCCAAGCAGCCCAGTGCATTTCAGATTCCCACATTTGTGTCTTGCGGTATTTGCCGATGTATCCTTCTGGTCCAACTAATGCGGCAGAATTATAATACAAATCAGATTCTTGATCTACTTCAGGCATCCCGAATACGACATAGGCATCATATTGTTTTGCTAATTTGGCGAAAGCATTTGTAGTTTTACCTGGAATTGTGTCTACAAATGGTTCAATAGATTTACGGTCAGCGTAGTAGTAACCAGTTGTTGACATTTCAGGTGCAACAACTAACTTAGCTCCTGCCTTGAAAGCTTCTTCCGTTAACTTTAATAGCTCTGTTACATTTTTATCGCGTTCATTTAAAATTGCGTTAAATTGAATGCTTGCTACTTTAAAAGGCTTTGAAACTTTTTCATTGAGACGTTCTTTTGCTATTGCAGTAGTATCATCTTGATTCCATTGGTGACCGCCAAAAGCTACTAATGATAGCATTAGGATAAATGCAGTAAATATTTTTACGATTTTCATGTTGAACTCCCTCTAAGTTAGAATTATGTTAGTGCAAGTAGAAATGGTTTTACCAGAATATTCCTCCTTTATTTACGGGCAAAAAAAAGACTATATCCAAATAAATATGGAATAGCCATTCTTAAATAGAGACTACCCGGTAACCTGGCGATCGTAGCTCAAAAATTTAGAACTTTAGACCCGTGGCTTTGCGTCCTTATTTTTCAATAAGTTTGCCTTTATCGTTTTTTAGTGTGTATTTTTTTGAAAAATGAGTATAAATGCACATTCGTATATTATTAGATTTATTTGGAATATGCAAGATATTTATCCAAAAATAATTATGGTATTTTTCTATTTAAGTTTCTTTTGTTGAAGTGAAATACCGTAAAATATGGAATTAGCATTAGGGGAGAGGGATTAAAGTTTTTTAAAAATAATACTTTACCCATAAATGGTAATAAAATGATTAACGAAACGGACATAGTTATAAAATATAAATAGTTTGAAAGGTATTGTAATTTGTTTTCGAATTTTTAGTGCAATGTATTTATTTTCAGATGAAGGGGGTGTGTGAATACACCTAATGTGTTTGCGGATTTCATTCGTTGAACAATAGTGTATGTGTACTTTTTTTAATAATATTAAAAAACACGGTCTCCTATTTTAAGCGGAGCCGTGTTTTTAAGTGCTGAATTTTTTAGGTCGCTATACTTTCCCTAGAAGTCCCTCATAATCTAAAAAACTACATCGTAAAGATTTTCCCTGGATTCATAATATTATGTGGGTCAAGTGCGGCTTTAATGCTCTTCATGACTAGTAAGGAAGCGCCGTGTTCTGTCGCTTGGTACTTCATCTTGCCGATGCCTACACCGTGTTCACCTGTACATGAACCGCCACGTAACAGAGCATACTGGACAATATGTTCATTGAATCGATCGGCTTTGGCCTGTTCTTCTGCATTCGCCGGGTCAAGCATTAGTAGTGCATGGAAGTTACCATCACCCACATGTCCAACAAGTCCACCGGCAAGGCCAACCGCATCTAATTGTTTACGTGCATATAAAATTGTTTCAGCTAGTACAGAAATGGGTACACAGACGTCAGTGGACATTAGTTTTTTTCCTGGATATGCATGAATATAGGCGTAAGCGAGAGAATGACGAGCCTCCCATAACTTATTGCGTGCGGCGTTATCCGTCTCAAAGGCAATCGAACTACAATTAAAATCCTCGAAAATTGCTGTGGCAAATTCAATATCTTCTTGCATACCGGTCTCATTACCGTGGAATTCTAAAAACAATGTCGGCTTTTCTTCATAGGATGTTTCATTGTATATATTGGCTTGTACCATGGAAGCTTCATCGACGAGCTCAACACGACCGACCATAATCCCAGCTTGTAACAAAGCGGCCACCGCGCTGACAGCCTCGCCAACTGTCGGAAAGACTGCTCGCCCTGCTGTTACAAATTCAGGAATCCCATAAACCTTTAAAGTTAACTCTGTAAAGCAACCGAGTGTACCCTCAGATCCTACGAATAAGCCATTTAAATGATAACCAGAAGAAGATTTTGCCGCCAAGCTACCTGTATGAATAACGGTGCCATCTGCAAGAACGACCTCTAAATCACGTACTTGGTCACGCATGACCCCGTAGCGCACAGCTGTTGTGCCACTTGCATTTGTTGCGGCCATACCTCCGAGCGTCGCATCTGCACCAGGGTCTACAGTAAATTGCAAACCATGCTTTTTCAGCTCTTTATTAAGTTGGGAGCGTGTGACACCAGGTTGAACTTTTACAAGTAAATCTTCAGGACGAATGTCTAAAATCGTATTCATCTTTGAGAAGTCTATAGAAATACCTTGTTCAATCGGAATCGCGTTTCCCTCTAAACTTGAGCCAACGCCAAAAGGCACGACAGCTACACGTGCTGCATGCGCAATTTGCAAAATAGCGCTCACGTCAGCTGTCGAGTGAGGAAACACAACGATATCTGGAAGACTAGTTGCATGGTGAGATTCGTCTCTTCCATGCAATTCACGCACCGTTTCATTGGTAGAAACTTGCTCGTACGCTAAAATATTTCTAAGTTGGTTTACTATTTGTTCAATGCCAATTGTCATTCCACTCGCCTCCGAATAATTCTGATAAATCTAATTTATCATGCTATTGGAAGGAATGGAATGCATGTATACATAAAAATAGATTAGTGTGCAAATCCCTGCTCTAGCTTTTGTGTAAAGGCATCTCTTTCAGAAGGACTTGATTGTTGCCACCACTTTTCCAAAAATACACCAAGTCCAGGTAATAGATGTTCTTCACCGCGTGCAATCGCATCCTCTACAATGTCCTTAAACTCTGCTGCTGTTTGGCCATTTACATTTGCTTTAATGGCATCTCTAATTTGAAAATTCATCTTAAATCGCCTCCTTAGTAATAATTTGTCCAGGTCTTCAAAAAATATGTATGTAAAGTACTAAAAAAACTTGTGGTTTATAAAATTTCTCTTAATAATTTACTATTTTCATATAGAAAATAGTAAAAATAATCATAAGAAAAACCGCCGAATAAGCTATTCGACACTGTTTTTTGAACAGGCTACGATGGAATCACCTAGGAATAATGGATTGTGCACAGTCGTCAGGATGAACCAATGATTGATGCAAAGAATAAAGCGATTGTGTTGTCGCCAGAACAATCGTTTGAAGAAGTGCTAGAGCTTGTGCAACCAATGATTACAGCGATTTTATTGAAATGTAATGTGTATAAAAATTATGACTATTATCGCCAAGTTGCCGCGATTGCAGTGTGGGAGGCATGGCAAAAAGCAAATCCTACTAAAGGTAAGTTTTCATCTTATATTTATACAACTGTTAGAGGTCGTATTCTGAACGAGCTTTCAAGCGAACAGCGTTATCAGAGCAGCTACACACTCATGGAAGATGAAACATTGAATGTCTTACTGACTCGTGGTGAATCTATAGTAGTAGAGGATTGCTCTGAATTAGTAGAAATGCTTTTCGAATTTCTATCGAAGGAAGAAGTGGAATTACTTCAATTACTTTATGTTGATGGCTATAGCTATATAGAAATAGCTCAACAGTTTTCTATTTCGGTAGAGGCTATTAAAAAAAGACGTATGAGACTAATGACTAAAATTCGGAGCTTTTCATAGGTAATTTTTAACAATAAATACTCAAGAATAACATCCCAATGCTCATTGTAATAGGATATTGGGGTGTTTTTATATTATGTACACAAATACTAGGAATAGTGATATTCTGTAGAATGTGATTGAAAATTATACAAATATATAAATAATTGATAATGTGACTAAAAAATAGTTAGTAATTATTGGTTTTAGTAATAAGCGAATTGAAGGACTTTTTATAATGGAGGAATAGCTTTGGAGAGATTTCATTTTAATTCAGATATCGAAAAAAAGGAGATAGTTTATATTTTCATGCCATTGCTATTACTTCTGCCAATACTATTTTATAGTGAACATCTTTATGATGTTTTCAAGGATGAACAATATATTTATTTTCATTTAGCTATACAGATAATCATAATAGTGTTTGCAATGGCTATTGCCATACAGACTTGGTTAGTATTTTCACATTTAAAGTTAGAGCGAATGCTAAACATCGGTGTCTTTTTCTTTATCATTGCCCTCTTCGAATGGGTAAATATTATTGAAGTACATTCATTTGTTTCTGTGAATACTATACAAACATCCTATTTAGCTATGTGGTTACATCTCATAGTACGTTTGTTATTAGCAGTCGGCTTTATCTTGATGATTATGAAAAGAGAAAAGCCTATCCAATCGAATCACCGTTTGGTTAAATACGGAAAAGCTAGTATTTTAGCGGTTATTACGCTGGTAATCCTAATTAAACCACCAAGTTTTTTACAGCCATTTATTGTGGTAGGTATTCAGCAATCATTCTGGCAGAACATATTGCAATTGTCGGCAACGTGCTTACAAGTAATCGCTATTGTTATTTTGATAAAAAAATATCATTTTGCATTCAAGCGAGTCACTTGGCTTGTAAGTGCATCAGTTTATTTAATTATAAGTGATGTCTTATTTGCCATTTATAAGGATCCCTATGCCATCGGTAATGTAGTAGCGCTTATTTATAAGATTTATGCCTACTTCTTTTTTGTTAAATCCATTTACTATGTATCTGTAGAGAAACCTTACCAAAAGCTTTTGCAAATTCAAAAAAACTTAGAACAGTCGGAAAAGGAATTACATTATCAGGCATATCATGACGACGTGACACAACTTGCAAATGAGCGTTTCTTATTGAAAACTTTGAAGGCAGATTTACAAGTAGACAATGGAACAAAAGCTATCATTGCTGTTGAAATTGATCGCTTAGCGACAATTCGTTCGTCACTTGGTATTAGTTATTCCAATAAAATGCTAAAACTTGTTGCAGATAGAATCATAAGCGTATGTCCAGTGAATTACTTTGCGGCAAAATTACATGAAGATCAATTCGTTATTTATATTAAACATTATGAAAATAAGGAAGAATTACTACATTTTTGCTATACACTTAAGTCTGCTATGAAGAAGGATCCATTGCAAATACAGCATTTTTCGTTAAATGGAAATCTTAATATCGGCATTGCATTACATACAAAAGGATGCGGGTCTGAGGAAACTTTACTCATGCAAGCAAGGTTAGCCATGAAAGAAGCGAGTCGCTTTCCAAAGCGAATGCTATTTTATACGCCAAGCATGTCAGATGGCATGGCAGACCGACTTAGTCTCGAGCAGGAGTTACATCAGGCGCTAGCAAATAACGAATTTTTTCTGGAATATCAGCCTCAGGTCAATTTGAAAAACGGGAAAATTGAGTCTGTGGAGGCACTTGTAAGGTGGCAACATCCTACACGTGGTCAAGTTTCCCCATCTATTTTTATTCCGATTGCAGAGGAATCTGGGCTTATTATCCAATTAGGAGAATATGTATTAGAAGCAGCTTGTTTGCAGGCAAAGGCGTGGCAAGAATTAGGCCTACCAAAAATGAAGATAGCCGTAAATTTATCACTAGGCCAATTATTTCAAAAAAACTTAGTCAGTAAGGTAGAAGATATTTTAATACGAACAAAGCTTGAACCGCATTACTTACAGCTTGAAATCACTGAAAGTATGACGATGAATATTGATCAAATGACGCTCTTGTTACGTGAATTGAAATCTCTTGGTATCCAAATTGCTGTCGATGATTTCGGTACAGGTTATTCATCATTATCTTATTTAAAGGACTTTCCAATCGATTGCTTAAAAATCGACCGTGTTTTCGTGCGCAACATTCAGCACGACAAAAATGATGAGGCTCTTGTGTCTATGATATTATCTATGGCCAAGCATTTAAGGTTAAAAGTTGTTGCAGAGGGCATTGAGGAAATCAATCAGCTCGCATTCTTTTTAGAGGGCGAGTGTGATTACATTCAAGGTTATTTATTTAGCAAGCCAATTACTGCCGAGCAATTGGTCGCAACTTTCGAAGAACTCCATCTCCATACAGCGGATATTCTCAGTCGTCTTAATGCTATAGAAGAATATTCAATTTGAAAGTAATCTCTTCCTTTTATAATGAAAGGTAGAGATTTTTTTAATTGGTAGCAGCCCTTAACATCGAGCGAGTAAACAATACTACGGACATTCGCGCTCAGCAAATGTATAGGCATCAGTATGCTGGATTCTTATGTTTAACTTATATAATTGAGTCATTTAAGTAATTTTCAAAAGTTAGAAAATGAATCATCAATTAAATCGTCATAACCAATAATTTAGCAGGAATGGGTATTTAGATACTTTCAATATGCATTTTAAATGATGAATATAAGTAATTACTAACAGGTAATTGAAAATTATTGTAAAAATATATTGAAAATTCTGAAAATTGATTTTATAATTAGTTTATAAGTAATAGAGAAGAGGTGGTTATCGCAAAGAGGAAAGTGAGTGAACGTCTAACTTTTTGCAATGGTAGCTTTGGTGGTCAGTTGGTGAATAAGATTTTTTTGTTGAAAGTGAGCAAGGGATGAAAACCTGTAGCTGTATGGGTTACCTTGCAATTTTAAAAACAAGGGAGGTATGCCGTATTGTCAAAATATGCAGCCACTTCAAAAATCCATAAGTATTCGACATACATAATCTTGTTGAGTAATCAACGGTAGCGTTGAAAATGCCTGTTAGTAACTCGAGAACGAATGTCAACAATAGAAAATATACAGAGCTAATTCTTGTGCCGGGCTGTAATTAGTGAGTCGACAAGATGTGAAGGACATTTAGCCAAGTGTATGTGAATGGTCACCTATAACATGCAATACATCGAGAAGAAAAATACAATAGATTGACGCATTGAGCTGGGAAGTTGGATAAGATTTTGAGGGAGTTTGACAACGGAAGGTGATATGAAGGAATTTCAATATCTGAAAGAGAACCAAGTTTATGCAATAGCACCGTATTATTTGGGAGGCTATTCATCAGTATTGATTACAGAAAAGGGGAGGCTGTTATCGAAAAAGAACGTGAATGAAATCATGAATCGATTTTGTATTATGAATGGTTCAACACTGGCTGGATGTCTTCAGGCAACACGTGAAACAACAGGTTTTGTGAAAAATCCACCTATTATGTTGTCACCAAAAGGTTTGTTTGCTATGCAGCTACCTTGTTTTGGATTCAAAGAGGTAGTATGGGTATTTAGCTTGAACTTTCTTACGCAAACGACCGCTAATGGTCCGATTAAAATTGTCTTCCAACATAATCACTACGTTGAAGTAAATGCTTCTGAGGAAATGATGCAACGTTATCGATGGAAATTGCTCGAGTTGCAATACTTATACAATCAGATTGAACCAGATTATTTGAAATAAGCTCATTAGTGAATTCCTACTGTTTGCTTATGGGATTCACTTTTTTTACGCTTCAATATGACACTTGGTGCTTGGTACGTTATAATAATGAACAGTATATAAAAAAAGGGCGGTACAAAGTAAGATGAAGAGAATTGAATCAACGCAAAATTCATTAGTTAAATATTGGAAGAAGTTAGCAACGACACGCAAAGAACGTGAACGATCAGGAGAATTTTTAGTAGAAGGCTTCCATTTGGTAGAGGAAGCGTTAAAAAATAAAGAACAGATCTTGCAGTTAATCGTACGTGAAGGTGTCGATTTACCACTGCTTTGGCCGATTGATGACGTGGCGATCGTAGAAGTAACGCCAGCTGTAGCGAAAGAGTTTGCTGAAACAGAAACGACACAAGGTGTATTTGCTATTTGCAAGCAACAGATAGTAGAAGAAGAGTTGATGGCTACTTGGCGCAAGGTATTGCTAGTGGATGCGGTGCAAGATCCAGGTAACATTGGCACAATGATCCGTACGGCAGATGCGGCTGGACTAGATGCGGTTGTGCTTGGTAAGGGCTGTGCAGATCTTTACAATCCGAAGACGCTTCGTTCAGCACAAGGCTCGCATTTCCATATACCGGTTGTGCGCGGTGATTTAGAGGATTGGATTGATGCGCTACAAGACAATGGTGTTCCGGTATTTGGTACAGCACTTGAAGATGATGCTGTGACGTATAGCGAAATTCAACATTCAGGCTCATTTGCGATTATGATGGGCAATGAAGGCAGTGGCATCAATCCGCAGCTGTTGTCAAAAACGGACCAAAATATTATTATCCCGATTTTTGGACAAGCTGAATCACTAAATGTTGCTGTAGCGACAGGGATTGTCCTTTATGGCTTTGTGAAATAAAGTAGCCTCATTGAAAAAAACAATCAAAAATGTATGTAGCGATCCTTTTCTCTGTGATATGGAGAAAAGGATCGCTATTTTTATTCGCTTAAAATAATTGTGACGAATACTTATTTAGTAGAACATCTAATTCTTGACTACAGTGAACGACATGGGGGTGTGTGAACCCTAAATCTTTCGCTTTTTTATACATAACCTTTCTTTTTATTTCAATTTCAACCTTCAAATAATTTTTACACATAAAACGTATCACAATAATTCACCCTCATCTTTCTCTCTAGTTTTTGAAATAATTGTCGAGTAATATCAAATCAACTTTTTCATTTTATAACACTCCATTTAAAAAAAATGTCATATTGTGTGGGGTAAATAGGGTTTCATAAATTTGTCACAAGTGAAGTGAAAAGAGATGAATTGTTGTCTTTAGTTGTATAGAAATATGAAGAATATGATAAAAAAATATGTTTTTAGTGTTTATTTGCGAAATAATTGAAGTCGAATTTTGTTCTTATTAAGAAAATTGTAGATGGCATGCAATTGAAAAAGTGGAAGCGATTTTACGACTCTACTAGATTCAACAGTGAAACGGCTCATCGGACGCCCCCCGGAAAGCGCCCAGCCGGAACGGAAATCAACTCCTCGTTATGGTGATGAATCCTTATAAGAAAGATTGGGTATTTTCAGGATGCACTTTTGCTCATATAGAGTATTTAAAAACATATTAGTTAAGGTGTTTATTTTTTAATAGTAAAATTATTATTCAACAATACCCAGTTTTGTGGATAAGGGAAACCTAATGCCCAGTAGCTGATTCCGCGAAGGTTATATTGTTTAGTCATGTCAAATTTAGCTTGAGCGCTTCTGGCATCTTCAAACCATACTTCATGCTCCCGACCTTGTTCATCGACATAGCGGAAAAATGGGGATTGTGTTTTCATGTCATATTGAATAGTTGCACCATATTTTACAGCTCTTCGAATCGCCTCTTGAGGGCTAAATGTCTCCGCTTCTTGGCCTTTAGCATGTGGGAGAAGCCAGTCTCGGGCATAAATTTGGAAACCTAAAAATATTTTTTCAGCAGGCATCACTGATAGAGCATATTCCACAACTTTTCGCATTTCGTTAATTGGGGAGATGGCTTGTGGCGGGCCTAGTCGATAGCCCCATTCATATGTCATCAGCACCACAAAATCAGCGATTCGCCCGTGGGCCTCATAATCATGTGCTTCATATAAAGTCCCAGTTTGAGTGGCACTCGTTTTTGGTGCAAGCGCAGTTGAGACTAAATATCCTTTAGGGTGGAGACGGTCAACAGCTAATTGAAGAAATTGATTATAATTTTCACGATCGGCAGGTAAGACATTTTCAAAGTCGATGTTTAGCACTTTATAGCCTTTCTCTTGCATCACTTGAAGCACGTTTGTAATGACTTTTTCTCGTAGTTCAGGATTGGACAAAACGACATGCGCCAAATTGGATCCAGCTTCAGTTGAAGTGAAGTTCGTAATCGCCATCATCGGAACTATATTTTTCGAAATGGCAGCATCCACCATTTGCTTATCATCAAAGGGCTCTAAAGTGCCATCTTCCTTAATCATATAAGCAAATGGACTGAAATAAGTAAGAAGATCGCCAATGGCATTAAGGGATTGGACAGCTTCCTCGTTCGATTGATACGTATAAGCATTTACTTCAATCTTCGGCTTTGGTCTGGGAATGACTAAGTACATCCCAACATAAAGCATATTTGGGTTTGTGATTTGATTTTCATTAATAATAGCTTGAACGGTCGTACCATAGTGGTTCGCGATTTGTTGTAGTGTCTCTCCAGGCTGCACGATGTGTGTAATGGGTGGAATATATAGTTTCGTACCAGGTGTTAGAGCATTTGGGTTGCTTAATTGATTGACTTGAATAATTGATTGAATGGAAACGCCGTATTGTTGAGCAATCGACCACAAAGTTTCTCCGCTTTTGACAATGTGGGTTGTATACGGTGTGGGAACGACGAGTGACTGACCTACCACTAATTGATTTGGATTGGGTAATGCATTTATTTGAGCAATTGAATTCGCATCGACACCATAGCTGTTCGCAATTTGCCAAAGCGTTTCATCAGCGCTCACGACATGTATAATCATTAGCTCTCCCCCTAAGCAGTTTCATTAATGCATCATATGTAATGAGCAATAAAATGATTAATTATTGGTGAAAGCTTAGTTGTTATAGGAGGAGTGATAGTTGTTAATATTCGTGTTTATTAACCATTCATATATAAGTGGTAGGTTGATTTCCGCTACGGGATGCTCGCTTTCCGCGGGCAAGCACCGAGCCGCTTCCTCCACTTCGTTCCGTGCAGGGTCTCGGTTTGCTTGTATTTCCCGCAGGAGTCGAGCACCCTCCGCTCCAATCAACTAAAAATGTAAGAACATATGCTAGTATTAAAAATATAAATAACGAATTATTTGGTAAATTACAATTTAATATTTACCTACTCAACACAACTGAGTTGTTAATAACCCAGTTCAGAATGTTGTTGAATACTCATGAATATAAGCCTGAAAGAAAAATGCCTAAGACATCTTCGTAGATTTCGTCGAATTGAGAAAGTGGAAGCGGATTTACTCCCTTACCAAGCTCCACTGTAAATCCAGGTCTTCGCCAGTCCTGTATAAACCAATCTTTATAGCCGGCATAGCTATTAGTTGTTTTAACTGGCTGATAACCACTGACACGACCAAACTCTTGGGCAAGGACTTCATTTTCAGGAGGCTCAAGGTCCTCAAAACCCCAATAAATTACTTCTCCCTGTGTATGGAAAGCGAGTACTCTTGCAAAATCCATGTTCTTTGTGAGGTCTGCCATCGCAATAGCTTCAGGTTCGGATAAAGGCTTTTCACCTCCATAATCTCTTGGCCCAGGCTCCTTTGGATTCCGCTCTCTTTCCAACTCCCATTTGGCAGGGAATTGATCATTCAAATCTACGCCCCTAATGTTGGCTTTCCAACCGGAAAAATCTGAACTGCCATTGTTCCATTCGATAACTTGGCTGTGCCATGGTTCATTATCGGGTGGGCCATTTAATACTAAATCCACACCATCTGGATTAACCATCGGCACAATGGAAAGGGTCGTTTGTTGATAAAGAGGGGGCGTAGAAAGCCCACGAATCGGTTGTTGATTCGTTAGAGAAAGTAAATAATCATTTAAGAAGGTCATAATAATCGGTGTCGTAATCCATTCATTTGCATGAAATGAACCATTATAATGAACTCGTTTGGCGCCGTTACCAATCAGTATTTCTGGTAGTTCTCTCCCCAAAACAGAATTTCCAATTGAAGGGGTTTGTAAAAATGGGTAAACCGATTGCAATCTTCTGATGTCATTCATCATGATGTTGTAGTCATAATTTTGTTTACCGTTTACAAGCCTTGATGTAATCCGCTGCGGCACTCGGATCGTCTGTCCGATTTGCAAGCGGTTTGGATTAAGGTCAGGGTTCACAAGAAAAAGGGTGTCTACTGGAAGATTTCTACTTTGGGCAATAGACCATAAAGTATCCCCTTGCCTTATTTGATAATCGACAGTCACAAATCCTGGTATTTTAATTGCCTGACCTACCGAAAGTACTTGTGGGTTAACGTTTCGGTTGGAATCGATAATCAGTTGTAGAGGCATCTTAAATACTTGGCTATAGTACCAAAGCGAATCCCCTTGTCTAACATATACATCCATGTCGTTCCTCTCCTTAATTGAAAAGACTCAATCATATAAGTATATGAAAAAATATGGTTTTTGTTATTAGGTATTGCGCGATAACATGTATTAGACTAGCGTGGATAGAAGATGCTACTCATTATAGAATCATCTGTAAGTGGAGGTTTTGGTAAGGAGCGCCTATATAGCAAAATAAAAGTGTAGACTTGTACAACTAACTTGTACAGAAGTCTACACTTTTTTTGTGAATAAATAAGGACTTGTCACTCTCCTATGAAGATGCCGAATCTCATCGGTAGAGGTATATATAAGGATACTAGCGATGTCAGAACTTAATTGTATCTAAAAACTACGAAACGAAAAAAGTTTATCTATATAACGTAATCGCAAAGTATAGCAATGAAAATAAACTGAAATTAAAACTCGAATAAAAAGGCATAATACAAAATTGATGGCGATTGGTTAGAAGAAAAAGCTACTATGAACAAATAAGTAATATTGAGAAACACTTTACATTTTATTTTTTTAGTTATTATCTGTCAGTCTGTGACTTTCTATATCAAAATCAATCTACAACCACTTTTCAGCCCAAGATTCAACTTTTTGAAGTGCAATTCCTAGATTGTGTCCTTTTCTAGTTAAGGAATACTCAGAACGTACGGGACGGTTTGTGATCACACTACGTAAAATAATCCCACAATCTTCAAGTTCTTTCATCCGCTCCGTAAGAACACGCTTACTTAGACTAGGAATTAGAGAATTGATTTCACTAAATCTTTTTGGTTCATTTAGTAAATAATGAATAATTAAACATACCCACTTTTTCCCTATAATTTGATAGGCTTCTTCAAATTTGTTGTATGTACCTTCTTCATCGTACGTTTCGTTCATTACTAGCCTCTCCTTAAAATACAAATACTTTGTTTCGTCTACACTATTAATAACAAAATACAAAGAACGTAATTGTATCATAAAATTCTATTAATTTAAAAGTGTTAAACAAGAAAGTTCATAGTATTGACACAAAATAATTAGTAGGTTATTGTTGTTACATAAAGTAACTCAGGAATTAAAAGTTACCTTGCGAATTTCAATTCAACGGTGCCGAAAATTGAAATCTATTAAACAGAAAAATAATCTTACTTTTTGATAGCGAATATAATAACGATTTGTGTCAACAAAATGGCATGCAATTGAATTTTGAAACGAGGAAGACATCATGAGTCAGTCAAAGAAAAAAATCCACTATGCTTGGTGGGTATTATTAGGGTTAGTTGTAATGGTAGGAGCTGCTAAAGGTGGCATTATGAATACAGGTGGGTTATTTTTAACTCCAGTTACAGAAGATTTAGGTATTGGAATGGGAAGTTTAACATTGTACTTTAGTATATCTTCAATTGTAACAATGATATCACTACCAATTGCAGGTAAGATGATGGCGAAATATAACATTAGAATACTTTTAGTAGCAGCTGTTATTTTGGAGGCAGGCTCCTTTGCAATGTTTGGATTAATGAACTCCGTATGGGGTTGGTACCTGTTTGCTATCCCAATGGCAATGGGATCTGTATTAGTAACACAATTAGCAGGCCCTGTACTTATTAATAATTGGTTTAAAAAGCACAAAGGCTTGGCTATAGGTATTATGGTGGGAGCTGGAGGTTTAATAGGTGCTTTCCTTCAACCGGTAGCAGGTAACTTAATCGCTAGTGAAGGTTGGAGAAATACGTATATTTTCTTAGGGATAGGCGTAATGGCGGTTGTTATTCCAGTAGTGTTATTAACGATTAGAATGGCTCCACAACAAAAAGGTTTACAGCCATATGGCATGGATGAAGTTAAGCCAAATGAAGAGATTAAAGTTCAAACAACAACAAATAGCGGGGTTACTGCTGCCATAGCGAAAAAATCGAGTGCATTTTATTTTTTACTACTTTTCTTCTTCTTTGATACATCAATAGCTGCTTTTAACCAACATGTTGCGCCATTCGCGATGGGTTTAGGCTATGATATCAAGTTTGCCGGTAATGCAATGGGCGCTTGGTCGGTAGGTGTTGTAATTGGAGCGATATTCTTCGGTTTCCTCAGTGATAAAATAGGCGTGAAGAATACAGCGGTTTCCGCTATGCTTCTAGGGTTAGTTCCAGTAGGAATTCTTATAATAGTTCCTGAAAATCCAATGATGTTTACAATAGCTACTGGTCTATATGGATTTGTTGTTGCATCTCTTGGCACATTAGGTCCACTTTTAACAACAGCTTTATTTGGTAATAAAGAGTTCAGTCAAATCTATGGACTTGCAATAACGGGATTAGCAGTTGCTGGTATTGTTGCATTACCTGCATATGGTTTTATCTTTGAATTAACAGGTAGTTACTCTTATGTGTTATATGGTATTTTTATAATGTTGATCTTGAATGTAGGGGCTATTATCTTTGCATTTAAAGGCAAAAAGAAATTTGAAAAAGCAGGATTGTGGAACTAATAATAGGATAAAGAAGCCTAATTATAATAATCTTGAAGCAAAAATGAGAAGTTATCGCTAACTTCTTTTTTTTATGTTTTCATAGATGGTGAACAAATAAGCTGATACATATTTATTAAGTAATATACATTTATTAGTATTTTATTAGAGAGTAATGGTATACATGTAAAGCGGAGTTAGTGAAAAATTTGTCCCGGATTTAACGAAAGAGCTTAAAATGAAAGAAATTTCGCTAAAAGTAGAAATATGATTTATCTTGATAATTATTGTTTTCACCTTCAAAATGGAGGTATTACAGATATTTCTAGAGGGAGTATATACGATGAATGCTATTGTTGACCGTAATAATGTGAAGGTAATTGGACAAGGTGAAAAAACGATTGTGTTTGCACATGGATTTGGTTGCGATCAAAGTATGTGGAGGTATATCACACCTGCATTTCAGGAAAAGTATCAGCTTGTGTTGTTTGATTATGTTGGTTCGGGGAATTCTGATTTAAGTGCCTATCAATCTGAAAAATATAAGTCATTGCAAGGTTATGTACAGGATGTGTTAGATGTCGTCGAGTCAATGGGGCTTAAAGATATTATCTTTATCGGACACTCAATCAGTTCTATGATCGGCATGCTTGCATCCATCGAGCGCCCGGATTATTTTGATAAACTAATTATGATTGGGCCATCTTCATGTTATTTAAATGATACGAATGGTTATCACGGAGGGTTCGAGCAGAGCGATATTAAAGAATTACTGGATATGATGGAAATGAATTTTGCAGGGTGGGCTAGCTATCTAGCACCTATTGCCATGAACCAACCTGAGAATCCGACATTATCAAAAGATCTAGAACGTAGCTTCATTTCAGGAAATCCTACTATTGCAAGAGAATTTGCGGAAGTAACATTTTTATCGGATCATCGCGGCGATTTAGCGAAAGTGACGGTTCCAACATTGATCATGCAATGTTCTGAGGATAGTATTGTACCGATTGAAGCAGGGGAATATCTACACAGTCATTTAAAAAATAGTACGTTTTTATTAATGGAGGCAAAAGGTCATTATCCGCATATTAGCCATCCTGAAGAAACGATTCGCTGTATTCAGGAATATCTTGAAAGGAATAGGAAAGGATAATCGAAATGTATGAACGATTGAATTATGCGCCATGTGGATTTATGTCCATAACAACTGAAGGGATCATTACCGAGGTCAATCAAACCTTCCTTGAATGGATGGGGTATGAACAGAAGGATTTACTAAATGAGCATGTTGAAAGCCTCATGTCTATTGCAAATAAGCTTATTTTCCATTCTTATTTTTATCCTACTATTAATCTGAATGAATATGTGGAAGAATTATTTATCAGTTTTAAGGATAGTAAGGGCATAACGGTTCCCTATTTATTAAACGGTAGACGATATAAAAATGATGGTGTGGAGAGAATTGACTGTATACTCGTTCAGATGAAAAAACGCATTGATTATGAACTAGAACTACGATCAGCTAAAAAGCAAATGGAAGAGGCGTATGTAGCAAAGGATCAAGCACTCGCAAATTTGGAGCAATTGCATCTGGAAATTGAAAAAAAACAAACCGAGCTCATGGAAATGAATGCTATTTTGGTAGAGTTGTCTGTTACAGATAAGCTCACGGGATTAAAAAATAGGAGGTTCTTCCAAGAAAAGTTAGAAGAACACATCGCCTTATATAGAGAAACGGGAAAATTTTTTTCTTTGCTTATCCTGGATATTGATCACTTCAAGAAGGTGAATGATACATACGGCCATCAAGTAGGTGACGAGGTGCTGGTACAATTAGCGCACGTTTTGACAACGCAGACTCGTGAGGCAGATATCGCTGCTCGCTACGGCGGTGAAGAGTTCGTCGTCATCTTGCCTAATACAGATCTTGCGGAGTCCAAAATCATAGCAGAGCAGTTACGTCAAACCGTCGAGCATGCACAATGGAAAACAGGTAGTCTAACAGTGAGTATTGGTATCGCTACATTTACTGAGCAGGATTCAGATGCTACGATTTTGAAGAACGCCGATCAAGCGCTTTATGCTTCGAAAGAGAATGGTCGAAATCGTGTGACGCATATCAGTGAGATTACCGAAAATGCTATTGCTCTAAAACCAAACAACCAATGAATATAGTTTGATAAACAGCAGAAGATGATCTTAAGAATGCCAACTTAAGTGTCATCTTTTTTTATTGAGATAATTAAATGAATGAACTAGGTCCGAGGATGCAAAATAGTATGTGTAAAAGAACGTTATTTCCATAAACTAGAGAAAATCCTAATGTAGTAAGGGTTTTTTTACGTTTAAAAGCTTGCTGATGTATATTGACTTCGGGTTACTCGAAGGTGATATACTGCCTTAATAATGAGGGAGGGCTCATGGTGAAAAATATATTCGAAAATACAAAGGATCAAATCGCGACGGCTGTCATTGTTGGCGCATCGCTTTCAGGGTTGATGGCAGGCATTGCACTTGCACAAGAAGGTGTACACGTAACTATTGTAGATAAAGTCGGAGAAAATCGGCGCGGTGGTTCGGGGCTGCGAGTAGATGGCGGAACATTTGGTCAATCCAAGACGGAAAAGCTACTCAAAAATCTCGTTTCGGGCGGGAAAAGTTCTGTCCAACTTTGGTCATCGATTGAGTCTCGTTTACGTGCAGAAGCGAAAAGGAATGTCAAAATTGATTTGCGTTATAATACTCGCGTTGTGGCACTAGATCAGGACGATGACGCGGCTTGGGTTGTGACGGATCAGGGAAAGACGATCCGTGGTGATATTTTGATTGGTGCGGATGGACATAACAGTCAGGTGCGGGGGCACATTGCACCGCATAAGCCACATGCCACATACTCGGGATATATGGGGTGGATTGCTTCCATGAGTGAAGATGACTTGCCTGAACACCTTCGTCCAGGCTTTGACTATGATGGGCCGGCGGTGGAAATGTTTGATAGTTTCGATGGCTTTAAGTTCGGTTCCGTTATTGAAAGAGAGGAAGGTTCTTCGGAGTCGGAGAGCCGGCGAATTGGTTGTACATGGTACGATAATAAACGAAGTGATTTACTGCGCCGTCTTGGTAGCGTAGACGGGATGGTTGTGCGCCATTCATTGAACGGTTCGGATATTCCCGAACAGACGTTGAATGAGCTGGCGGAACAGGCTTCATATTGGCCAGAACCATGGCAGTCCGCAGCGCTGTATGCGATTCAAACACGCACGCTCATAGGAATCCCGATTAAAGAATATGTTCCGGACCGTCTAGTGAACGGGCGGATTGCGCTTGTTGGCGATGCGGCACATGTACCAGCTCCCGTCACGGCTAGCGGATTTAACGAATCATTACAAGATGCAGTGGCACTAGGAAAATGCGTGGAAAAGGGAATACACGGACAAGAGGCCATTCAAGCACTAGCGAAGTACGAGTCTCTCCGTTTAGATAAGGTACGCGAAATGGTCCAATCCGGACAATTTTATAGTCAGTCATTTGGCCGTCCATAATAGGGAGGGATAACAATGTACACAGTGAAAGAAGTAGCAGCACTGCTTGATATGACCAACCACACGGTGCGCTACTATACGGATCAGGGATTAGTTCCGAATTTGAGGAGGGACGATCATAATAATCGTCTGTTTGATGAGGCAACGGTTAAATGGCTTTTGTGTGTGAAACATTTAAGGCATTGCGGCATGCCGATTGATGATATAAAAACGTATATCAGCCTTTGTCAAGAAGGGGATTCCACGGTGAAGGAGCGCTATGAGATTATGCGCAGGCAACAGGCTGTTGCGCTGACCCAATTGGAGGAGGCTAAACAACGAATCGCCTATATTGATGAAAAAGTAGGCAATTATTTCGACATCTTAAATGGCGCGACGGATGATAAAGATTATGACAAGAGTACATATTAAATGGTATGGAGCATACGGTGAAAAAGAAACATTACTTTATATAGGAAGAACAAGTAGAAGCTTTTGTCAGAGAATTATTGATAGTGAGCACTATATAATTCAATAATCGGCTTCATGCCAAACTTATTCTTATCATCTGTCATATGAAAATTTAACGAAAACATATTCTCGACTGATTTAATTGTTTCTTCATCATGATAGGTTCCAAACTCTTTTAATGAAGAAATATAATCTGCTTTGCTAAGAGAATCAAACGGTAGTAGCGCTTTACCAATAAAACTTCATGAATTCTTTGGCCATTCAATTTTTCCTTAGATAGCATTAAGGCTATCTAAAGAAATATATTATTGCAAGTTTTCATAAAGGTGGTGCGAATGCAAAGTGAAAATAATTTTTTGAATACTTTTTAAATGCTAAAAAGCCCGATTGTCAAAATCGATATACAACTTATTTAAAAATAAGTGTCATTTTGAGAGAAATATCGGTAATACCAAGGGTTTCAGCGATATTGGTCACTTATTTAAAAATATGTCGTATATCAATTCTGAAAAATGCGCTAAGTCGAGTTAGAAAATGTTCGTCGTTTTTTTTCAAAGGGCATAAAAAATACGATGAGGTCAACGAAAGATGTTGGTATGTATAGCTGTGCAGCATTCTCACGTAGCTCGCCGTAGGAACGTAAAGAATTGAATGGCGCACAATTTTGTGGTGAATTTGGAAAGGAATCTACAAAAAATTGATTCGATGTGGCACTTTTGACATCATTTGCGACGGGAGTGTTTTGGTCAACGTAAATGATTTCGTAGACAAAAGGTAAGGTTTTTTGCTGATTTAGTGATTAAATATTGTTATTATTAGCAAATACATAGTTTGATTAGGCGTTTTAGGATTATTATTGGTGAACTGAATCATAAGTAAGGGCGATTTTAAAAAAGACTATCTAAACCGTTGATTTGAAGATGATTTAGATAGTCTTACATTTTATTTATGAGCGTTCTTTTTCCAATCACGATATTGCCACCATTCCAAAATAAATCCACCGAAAATCATCGCTAATATAGGAGTTTTATAGTGTTTAGGAGGACCTATTATTTTGGAAATAATGAAAAGAACAATGAAAAAGAAAAATAGATAAAGTACGATTGATTTAAATCTAGAAATGAAATATAGCTTTTTGTTATTCATTTAAATCCCCTAAAATATTTAAATTATTTACGCGAAGAAAGGTTATTTTTTATTATATTATAATAATATATAAGAGGTTTCAAGCCGTTTTAGTAACCGCATATATACATGTTGCGGTGAACTGTATCATAAGTAAGTGTGTTTTTTTCTACTAAAGTCATTGAAAACGGAGCTTATTATTCTGTAATGAATCTTTTTTATGAATATTAACGAATAAAAAGCATGCAGAATTTATATTGATTTTGCACGTGAGTGGAATAATATGGACTTTATTATTCGGTAAAAGGGAAGACAACTTGAACAAAACAATTAAACTAAAAATGAGTACATCATTAACAAGTCATGTTTCATGGCTTGTTTTTTTACGAAAATATATATGTTTTGACTTTAGTGTTTTCAGAATCGTCTAATAAGTAGTAAGGAGGGATACATATGGTTCAACTAGAGGATGCGAGCTTTCAAACGATCATACATGAACATAATGATTATTTGCTTCAGCTCAGTTATCTCTATGTGAAAGATTGGAATGCTGCGGAAGATATAGTACAAGAAGTGTTTATTAACTATTGGATAAAGTCGGAGCAGTTTCAAGCGCAATCAAGCTTGCGAACCTACTTAACACGCATGACCATTAATCGTTGCAAAGATTATTTGAAAAGCTGGCGATACAGGACGCAAACACTAACGAATGTTTTCACTGGGATGATTCGTCCGAAAAATCGTCTCATTATGCAAGATGAACAATTGATTGTGGCTGATGCTGTATTATCCTTACCCATTAAATTTCGAGAAGCCATTATTCTGTATTATTTTAAAGAATTAACGATACGTGAAATCGCAACGATTATAAATACATCAGAAAGTACGATTAAATATCGGTTGAAAACGGCGAAGGAGTGTTTGAAGGAAAACTTATCTACTCAACAATGGGAGGTGCTGACAAGTGAATGAAATTAAACGACAATTACAAATGAAAATCGGTGATACGACACAGCAACAGCGAAATGTCATACGAAAAATCAATGCACAACATCCAACACGTTCAAAAAAGAAGTACGTCTTTATCCCTGCCACAGTCAGTCTGGCGCTTTTAGTGGCAACATGTCTATTTGTCTTTTCTTTTAAAGGCGTGGGGGAGCCAAGTACGTCCACTATGCATGCTGTACCGACACCGTTAGAAGAGGAGCAAGTAGATACGTTCGAGTCGAATGAGGTGTTGACACTTACGGAAGAACAGAAGCGGCAGTATCATCAGCAGTATGTAGAAATTATCGAGAAAGCAATGGAGAAGAAAATCGGTATTTCTATTGGCGTTTCACCAATGGAGGAGTTTAAAGAATCGGATTGGGTGGAACCGCAAGTGTTTGAAAAAAGGATTCAAGCGGGAGTGGATGCGTTTTTAGCAACGGAACGCGAAAAACTTGCTGCGATGTCTACTAATTTAAAGCCTGCTGTAACTAATCCAAATGGCGAAACAATGAAAGCCAGGTATCTATATTTTTCCGATATCCTAATTAACATTGGGGTCACAGCGACATTTGATACACAGTATAATTCGGAGAAGGACCGTCTATTATTTAGCGAGGTGGATGCGATTTCAACCAAATTGGTTAACCATCGTGGTACGTGGGACCAAACATTTCAGCAAGCTACGATACTAGACGGAGGGCGAACATATCGTATCTACATTGAAGGCATTTTCAATTATAATGGACTAACATTTGAAAAAGCTTTTACGATTGAATTCCACTGTGATGAATTTGGGAAAATATATTAATCGTGTTTATATTGAATTGTCGGGCGCGATTATAAAAGATTTGAATTACAAAGAGACAACAAGGCCCAACAGGCTTGATTGTTTAACTTATAATTAGGCCTTCTTCTGCGTTGTTATTTTTCTTACAATTACTGGAAAGTGAATTTGTATTATTATGTTTTTTTCTAAAACCTGCATACCCTGAAAATTCTACTCGCCTTTTCTCTATTGCAGGAGTGAACAATACATCTGGAAATTAAAAGCGAACACCGCAAGTATAACGGGCACATTATTGATATAATTGATACAATCCTTAAACTAAAAAAACTGGATTTTCACTTTGGGAATCCGATGTAAGCGTCGAACAACGTCATCTATTCTCTAGATGGGTGTTATTTGACGCTTATGTACTTTTTATAGAAAATACGTTCGCTGTTTGCTTGAAATAGATGTAGATTTAAGGTATGCTGCAACTATAGTTTTTTAACATAGGAGAGAAATACATGAGCAATAAAAGTAATAAGTTTAAGTTAATTGATTTGTTTGCAGGTGCTGGTGGATTAAGCAACGGATTTGAGCAAACAGGAAGATTTGAAGTAATTGGTGCTGTTGAAATTAATAAGGAAGCAACACAAACATATATTGATAATCATGGTAAAAACCCAGACATAATTATTAAAGCTGAAGATAGTGGGATAAGTGACATAACAAAGATTGATTTCAATCGATTTTTAGAAGAAAAAAATATTAATGGTAATGAAACAGTTGTCATTGGAGGACCTCCTTGTCAGGGGTTTTCAAATGCGAATCGACAAAAAAATCATCTAATTTCAGGTAACAATCAGCTAGTAAAAGAGTATGCAAGAGCTATCGACGAAATCAGACCGATTGCATTTCTAATGGAAAATGTTAAGACCATGAACTCCGATAAACATAAATTTTTTGTAACAGAGCATATTGAAAATACAATTTATGCCTATAGTTCAGAAAATCATTTAAAAGAAATTAATGGTTCGAAAAATAAACCATTCTGGGTAACTGAAGAACTAACTTTAATTGAAACGAACAATTGTGAGTTAGAGCAATTAATAAAGGCTTTAACTGCATGTGAAGTGCAAAATCCTATAATTTTTAAAGAAACTCATCTATCTAGAATGCGTAGTATTATTCGTAATTTAAAGAAAAAGAAATTATACGTTGTTGAAAAAACTAAAGAAATAGAAGAAATAAAGGAAATTATAAAAGAGATTAATTCCTATGAATCACCACTAACTGATGAAGATAATAGTCTGAAGAAAATTATTGATACAACTACAAAAGTTTTAGAGTCATTAATTTTACAATGTAATAATGATAATAAAGAGACATTAGATAAACTTTATGATTTCATTGATATTAATCAGCTCTTAAGATACATGAATGAACTAAAGAAAGAAAAAATTATTTGTCTAGGAAAACCAGAAATTTCTCTTGTGAATTTTGGGAAAATCAGAGTGAGTATTGAAGTGATGTCCTATAATATAGTTGAATATTTAACTGTCTTCTTTAAATATATACAATATGATATCGATCCTCAGGTAATGATGGCAAGTGACTTTTATACACCACAAAAGCGTGCACGATTTATGATTTTGGGCGTTAAAAAAAGTGCAATTAAAAACGGTGATGTTAAGATGCCAGCGACAATTGAATCTAATAAATTGCCTTTTACTGTTTATGATGCAATTAAAGACTTAGAGACAATTAAACCTGCAAAAGATGTAGTAGAAAATAATTTACCTTATCAATTACCAGAAAACATTACTAAAATGCAAAAGTATTTCCGTTCGAATATGAAAGAAGATGTGATTTATAATCACATTAATACAGCAAGTGAGCCTTTAAGTAGACAAAGATTCGAAGCTCTAAAAGAAAATGATGGAAAAAACTTCCACAGTCTTTCGAAGGAATTGAAAGAAATTTCTTATACAGATGGATCTCGTACTCAAAATACCGTATATTTGAGATTGAAGTACGATGAACCCTCTCCAACAGTAATTAATGTGAGAAAGTCTATGTGGCAACATCCTGAAAATCCTGTAGCATTAAGTATTAGAGAAGCTGCACGTTTACAGTCATTTAAGGATGATTTTATTTTCAAGGGTACAAAAGATAAACAATATCAGCAAATTGGAAATGCCGTTCCACCCTTGTTAGCAAGAGCAGTAGCTGAACAAATGTTGTATATAATGGGTGAGAAACCTGATAAAAAATTATCTGAGGAATTTGAAATTTAATATTCAAAGTACATGATGACTAGTTCTTCATGTATTTTTTTTTGTTATCTGTTAATCTTAAAGTACTGAGTAATTAGTTGGAGATGATAAAATTGGATACTATATTAACAAGACCGTCAGCGGCTCCTGTAATACAATCTTTGAGAAATATTGGCTACAATGCACAAACAGCTATTGCAGATATTGTAGATAATGGCATAGATGCTGGGGCAACTGATATTCATATAACATTTGAATATAATACTGGCGATGGATACATTATTATTCAAGATAATGGAACAGGAATGTCAGATGAAGAGTTACAAATAGCTATGACAATAGGTTCAAAAGATCCGCGTGAAGAAAGAAAGCAGCATGAACTAGGTAGATTTGGTATGGGGTTAAAAACTGCATCTTTTTCATTAGGTAAACGTTTAAGTGTACTAACAAAAAAGGATGGAATTATCTCAGAACGTAGTTGGGATTTAGATTATGTTAGCCAAAATAATGAATGGGCCCTTTTTAAAAAAATCCCTCTAGAAGTAAAAGAAAGAATGGGACAATTTGAATCTGAAGGAACAATTATTTTAATAGATAAATTAGATCGTTTTAGTGGATATGGCACACCAAAAGTAATTCAATCAAGTAGTTTCTATGGAAAAGTTGGTAGAATTAAAAAATATCTAGAAATGGTCTTTCACTTAAAATTAAATAATAATTTAAATATATTTATGAATAATAATTTTTTAGTCCCTTGGGATCCATTTTTAAGTGAACATCCTAAAACTATTGAAGGAGAAACTCAAATAATTCGAGTTAATAGAAAAAGAGTGAAAATCACTCCATATGTATTACCACACCCTTCTGCATTCAATGAAACAAAATATAAGGAGGCAGCAGGTGTTAAGGGATGGCGTGATCAACAAGGCTTTTATATATACAGAGAAGGTCGATTAGTGAACTTCGGTGATTGGTTTGGCATGTTTACTAAAGATAATTTTTCTGAGTTAGTTCGAATAAAAATTGATTTTACAAATGATGCAGATGAAGATTGGAAAATTGACATTAAGAAGTCGAGCATTTCAGTTCCTGAAGACGCTAAAGAAAATCTAAAAGCGATAGGGAAATACTATAGACAAGTGTCTAAAGAAATAATGTTATATCGTGCAAAACCTTCAAATAAAACAGGTAAAATGAAAGGGTCACTGCACACTTGGGAACTTTATAATGATGAAATAGATAGCTCATATATATTAAATAGAAATCATCCTATTTTAATGGAAGTATTAAAACAAATAGATGATGAGACTAGAAGGAAATTAAATTTTTATTTAAAACTTGTCGAATCAGGTTCTCCAATCAATTTACTTCAATCTGATTCAATGCTGAAAAAGGAAGAAGATATTCAAGAGTTAGATGATAATAAAAAATTCATCATTTCAGAATTAGCAAATAGTTTATTCTCATTTAATGATGAAATAGAGGTTGAATCAATTGTCGACTCGATATCTTTAATGCCAGGGTTCGAATCCATTAATAGAAGAACAATTAGGAATTTTATTGAAAAGGAAGTGCTAGTTAAATGAATGAAGCTATGAGAGAAGATTATAAAGCTACATTTAAAGCGATATTTCAAGTTATGCAAAATACTGGTATTGATTCACCTTTTGAGCAAGCACAAGCAATCGCAGAAAAAAAACTGCAAAATGGCTATTATGATGTTAAAAAATCAGATTTAGAAAGTTTAGCATTAGAAATGTATGAAACTTACGGGGGGACCATTGATATCCCAAAGACTCCTGTCATGCAAGGTAACGGAGCGAAAAACTGGTTTGGAAGTACGCATCCCTCGTATTCATTTTTCTGGCCAAGATATAAAACATATCTTTTAGAATATAAGAAGTGGGAAAAAGAAACTGTAGAATCTATCAATGAATCTACGGACAAAATTCTTAATTCTATTGGCAATCCTAAAAGTACAGAAGATTTTGACGTTCGTGGTTTGGTACTTGGATATGTTCAATCGGGTAAAACAGCCAATTTTACGGGCTTAATTAATAAAGCGTTTGATGTGGGCTATAAATTAGTTATTGTACTAGCCGGGATGCATAATGACTTACGCTCTCAGACACAAATTCGTTTAGAAGAAGAAGTGGTTGGCGGAATTGATGAAAATACAGATGAAATAATTGGGGTAGCTCAAATTAGAATTGATGGTCCACTTGTAGACACATGGACTACTAAAGATAAGGACATCACTTTAGCTCATACAAAAAAACGGGATTTTCTTTCTCGAAACTTACTGATTGTGAAAAAAAATAAATCTGTATTGGAATCTTTAAAAGAAATTTTATCTCAAAGCATAATGCTATCAACTAAAAATGAAGATGTACCAGTATTAATTATAGATGATGAAGCAGATCAAGCTAGTGTGGATACTTCTAATGCGAATAAAGAGGAAGATCCGAAAACTATAAATAAACTAATTAGAGAAATATTAGAATTGTTTAAAAAGAAAGCCTATGTAGGATATACAGCTACTCCTTTTGCGAACCTTCTAATTCGAACTGATGCGCAACATGATACTGCAGGTAAAGATTTATATCCGAAAGATTTTGTAGTAGCATTACCTAAACCAAAAGGTTATTGTGGACCGGCCGAATATTTCAACGTAACAGGTTATATGGAAGATGATAAACCATTATTTATAAGACATTTAAAAGAGGAAGATCTGGATTTATTCGATAGTATGAAGAAAACAACTGATTCTGAAAAATTTAAAAAGGTTCCAGAATCGATGCGAGAAGCAATTTTAGCATTTTTAATTGCGATAGCAATACGTAATCTCCGAGGTCAAACTGGAAAACATAATTCGATGCTTATCCATACTTCACGATTTACGGATACACAAGGTGCTATGAAAGAAGTAGTAGAAAAATATTATCAAGAGTTATGTAACGATATTTTATATAACAGTGATAGTGAATATATTGCCTCTTTAAAAAATCTATATTTGAATGATCACGTGCTAGTGCAGCAAGAATATGATGAAAAACTTACCGTTTATGATTGGAAAGTTGTGTTTAAAGAGATTAAATCTCTGGTGAGTAACGTTCGCATAATGGAGATAAATGGACATAGTGGGGAAGCTTTAGAATATGAAACGTATAAAGATGTTGGTCTAAATGTAATAGCGATTGGTGGAGATAAATTATCCCGAGGATTAACACTTGATGGCCTAAGTGTTTCATATTACTATCGTGGAACAAATATGTATGACACATTAATGCAAATGGGTCGATGGTTTGGGTTTAGAACAGGCTATATGGATTTATGCCGTATATATACTTCTGAAACAATCGCGGATTACTTTGAACATATGGCATATGTTATGGTCGAACTTCGAAAACAATTTGAATACGTGGCAAATAATGAAAATATTACGCCAGAAGGCTATGCGGTAAAAATGTTAGCTCATGAGAAAATGATGGTTACAAGTATGGCTAAAATGCGTTCTGCAGAAAAATTATTTAGTCATAGTGGTATGATGAGACAAACTCGTATTTTCGATGCAAAAGAATCAACAATGCGACAAAATATGAATGCGACTATAAATCTAATTAATAAAATCGAAGAACCATTCAATAAAAAAACTGGGGATACGTCATATTATATTGCTCGTGATGTTCCTAGTGATTTGGTAATTGAATATTTAGAAGAATATCAAACTGCTGCTTCAGTTAATAAGGTGAATAGTAAAGATATTGCAGCCTTTATTAAACGAATGAATGTTCAAGAGGAATTAAATAAATTTAATGTAATTGTAGTAGATGGTACAGTGTCTACATTAAAGAAAAAAGATGTAGTAAATGAGGGAATTCAAAAATACCCTGTAAGTCTTGGGAAACTCCAATTGGATAGTGCTGTAATTCGTGCTGTAACTAAAAAAGTAGATGGGATATCAGACACAGTTGATATAGGTGCTTTAGTTGCGAGTAAACAGGAATTTATTGATTTAAATATAGCTAGCCAAGAGGAGCGTAATGTAAATAATCCAGCTCTGCTGATTTATCCTTTACATCCAAAAGTGAAGAGATTCAAAGCTTTAAGCTACGACTTTAATGAAAAATTTGTACCGATTGGATTTGCATTCTCTTTCCCAGAAATAACAGAAAAATTTGAGGATGATGAAGGAATTGTTGTTGAAAAAGATGGTAATTATGTTGTGAATAAGACTGTTAAGCGAGGTGTATAAATGATTAATATTACAGAAGCTTTCCGAAAGTTAATAGACCAAGCCGAAACAGCGCAGAATGAAGAAGTTTATAAACTTAAAACAATCCAATTTAATGAACCTATTATGATGATAGGGATAGATTTAATTACGAAAGAACGACGAATCTATATTGATATCACGGATGAAAATTGGAATGATGATCAAATGAAGTCTTTTCCTAAATGGAAAGGAGTATCCGTAACCAAAGAGTTTTTTGAGAAGATTGGTCCTTTAAAAGAGAAGGTTTTTTTAATTATTGCTCAAGATGATGAAGGTAGTGAAGAAATTTTTGAAAAGCTGCTACAAAGCTTAGTTGACCACATTTTAATAAATGAGGACCAACCTTTGTCTACAGTCATCTATGGGGTACTGGATCGTTGGCATAATTTCTTCCGATTTAAGTCAAATATACGTCTTTCCCTGGAAGAACAAATGGGGGTATTCGGCGAATTATACTACATAGACTCTTGGCTAAGGAAATTCGAAGATGAACCACCATTAATTATTGATGCTTGGAAGGGGCCGACAAGACATAGAGTAGATTTTGTGAAAAAGAATATCGGAGTTGAAATTAAAACGACGTCACCGAAAATTCATGATGGGATACGTATTTCAAATGAAACGCAGCTGGAATTAAGTGATGTAATACAGAAAATCTACTTATATGTTCTTAAAATTGAAGATACACAGTCAGATGGATTGTCGATTCAGAATTTAATGGATTCTATACGGTCACAATTAAATGCAAGATCCCAAACGGGTCTAGTTCGGTTTAATGATTTTTTACTTGAACTATATATTTTAGATGGTATCTATAATGATATTTTCTTTTATATACACAATGAGGAAGCCTACGAAGTAACAGAACAATTTCCGAAGATAACAAGAAATGATTTACCTGTTGGCGTATCAAATGTATCATATTCAATTGATTTGTCTCATTGTATCGATTATAAAATTGAAACAGATAAAGTTTATTATTCGAATAAAGAAGGTTGATGAAGTATGAGGGAAGACAGAAAAAAAATAGAATTTTTAACAGAGTTTATAGATGCAGTAGAGGTAAAAGGAACTGCAATTGGTAGCAGAGAAACGCCATTTTTCACAGAAATGTTATCTTATATGAATCAAGAAGATGAACCTTCAATTATTGTGCCGTATATAAAGGGCAATATTAAAATAAATGGATTTATGTACGAAGAAGAGGCGAATACGTTAAGTTTATATGTAGTTGATTATGATATCGATTTCGATGAAGAGAATTTACCGGAAATCAGTAAAACGGCAATAACAGAATTGGCTAATAAAGCCAAACGTTTTTATACTAATTCAAATGGTATTTACTTTAACTCCAGTGAGGGCTTAGAGTTTAGAGAACTTGCAAAGCTAATAAATGAAAATAGAAATGCTATTGAAGAGGTAGATATTTATGTGCTAACAAGTAAATTCTATTTGACGAATAAGCCAGTTGAAGTAAGTATACCTGGAGTAGAAACAGTAAATATACATGTATGGGATATGGATCGAGTTTATCGACTATCTGAAGCTGAGCAAGGAATGCGTGATTTTGATATTGAATTTGAAAAGAAGTACGGACAAGCTATAGAAATGATGTACGTACCAAAAAATAGTGGTTCCCAAAGCAACTATGATTTTGATTGTTATATAGGTTTTATACCAGCAAAATTATTAGCTGAGCTTTATGATGAATGGGGCCCGAAATTAGTAGAGCGTAATGTTCGCTCATTCCTACAAGCTCGTGGTGGAACAAATAAAGGAATTAGGGATACTTTAAAAGATCCAGTACAACGAGAGATGTTTGTAGCTTATAACAATGGTATTTCAAGTGTAGCAAAAGGTGGAGATATTGAAAGAATTGGTGATACAAACCTTTATCGTATTTCGCGAATAACAAGTTGGCAAATTGTTAATGGTGGCCAAACAACTGCTTCTATACACCAAGCTTATAAAAGTGGTGAAGATTTAGATGGAGTATATATACAAGCAAAATTAACTATTATTAAAGTTGCTGAAGACGAACAAGACCGATATTTATTAGAAGATGACTTGGTTTCTAAAATATCGGAGTATGCAAATACACAAAATAAAATTAATAAATCTGATTTACTAGCTAACACTAGGTTTATGTCTGATATTGAAAAATACTCAAGAAGTACGTGGATTCCTAGTCAAGATAATCGTAAAGAGGAATCTAAATGGTACTTCGAACGTGCACGTGGTCAATATATGGTTGATATTGGACGTAGAACTAAAGGTAAGGAGCAAACTGTCTTTAAAAAAGTTTACCCTAAAGATAATGTCATTACGAAAGTTGAACTGGCAAAGTACTTTATGTCTTGGGAAGGATATCCTCATGTATCAAGTAAAGGTGGGGAAGAAGCCTTTAAACAATTTATGAATCTTAATGCCCAATATTGGAAGCCTTTAGAGGATGAAGATGGAGTATCAAGTATAAAGAATATTGATGGAGATTATTATAAATTATTAATTTCAAGAAAAATTATTAATTCATATGTTACCGATATTGTAAGTCAAATGGGACTTAAAGGATATAGAGCGAATGTAATTTATTACACGGTAGCAATGCTAGCTTATTTATATGGCGAACAAATAGATTTAATGGAAATCTGGAATAAGCAAGCCGTATCAGATAGTTGGGAAAGCACTGTAAGAACCATTGCTCAAAACACATTATCTTTCCTAAAAGACTCTGCTGGTGATCGAAATGTAACTCAATGGGCTAAGCAAGTAGCTTGTTGGGAAGAATTTAAAAAAGAATCAGCTGCTACGTTGAGTCAGTTGGTATAATAATTATAGCTCCTTGTGAATTCGCAAGGAGCTATATTAATAATACAAAGTAATTAATGGATCATCACTATAACTTGGGGTTGATTTCCGTTCCGGCTGAACGTGGCCATAGGACGTGAGCGTGTGCAAACAATCGAAGAGAAAGTCACTAATAATCGTATTTTATGTCGTTATTAGGATAATGATTTGACGGTTCCTAGTGATGCGATGAGTGGCTGGCAACTATACAAAAATAAACTAATTAAATAAGGTTGGGCAGCTGAATCCATGAGAGAAATTAGGTATTAACGTGGGAACCACGAGCACTCTATTATTAAAAAAACCGACCTGAATTTCTGAAAGGAATGAATTTCTATGGCTTTTAATAAAGAAAAATCTGAAGTGAATATAGAATTACTAACGCAAGATTTAAAATTAGAAAAAGTAAGTTCATTTGTTATTTTTAAAAATGAACATATTCTTGTATTATCGCCTACGATTCAAGCAGTTGGTGGTCTTTTTGATGTGAACTATAACACAATTGTTGAAGTGAAAAATTTAATTGCAAAAGCAAAAATAAAACTAATTATTATTAGATTTTTTGAAAAGTTATTAATTGGAGATTTAGATGAGTTTTTATCTAAGCTCACAGACCCTAATTATATTTACAGTCCACCAGGCAATCCACGATTAAGAAAATGGCAATATGGAGTTAAAGAGAATAGTAGTATTTATAAAATTAAAGGGCGAGGTGAAAATGAAGTAGCGTTGGTAGAAATGGGAAATAGAGAAGTGGTTCAATTTGTTGAGAAAAAACTCAATGACATTGGGAGTTTGGGTCAAATGAATAAAGGTAAAGTTGAACCTCCTAAAAAAGATGATGATACAGAACTGTCGTTATTTATTTATAATTTTATTCTTTCGAGAGGATTTTACTATTCTCTTGAAAATATTAAAAACCTCTATTTATCTCTCCGCAGCAAACCATTTGTGATAATCTCCGGAATTTCCGGAACAGGGAAAACAAAGATTGTCCAACTGTTTGCTGAAAGTATTGGTGCAACTGAAGAGAATGGACGATTTAAGTTAATTCCTGTACGTCCTGATTGGAGCGATAGTTCGGATTTGCTAGGGTATTTAACGCTGCAGGAAGAGTATAAAAAGGGTCCACTTGCAGAGATTGTAGAGCACGCAATGAATTATCCTGAGCTACCACACTTTGCCTTATTGGATGAGATGAACTTGGCGCGAGTAGAGTATTACTTTAGTGATGTACTTAGTGTTATGGAAAGTCGAAAGAAAGGTGAGGACGGTCGAATTACATCTTCACCACTTGTAGATCCCAAGCTTTATCAAAAAGGTGCGTTTGGTGAATCACCAAAAGGACCGCTATATTTACCGAACAATCTTTATATTGTTGGGACAGTTAATATGGACGAGACGACACATCCGTTTAGTAAAAAAGTGTTAGATCGTGCGAATACAATAGAATTTAACCAAATTGAGCTCAATCATTTTGAATTTTTAACAGAGGTTACTGAAATAGTGCCGGCAAAGGTGATTTCTAATGAAAATCTAGAAGCGAGTTATATTCATTTAATCGATGTATTTAAGGAGCACCAGGATCTTATTAAGAAGATTTCAAGAGATCTTGAAGCAGTCAATGTTCATTTAGCGAATGCAAACGCCCAAGTTGGTTATCGTGTTCGAGACGAGATCTGTTTTTATATGGTTCATAATGCAGAAGCTAATATACTTAGTGAAGATGAGGCGATGGATTTTTGCTATATGCAAAAGATTTTACCTCGTATTAGCGGTGGACAAGTTGTTCGTGCGGTATTAATAGGTTTAAAAGAATCATGGACTGTTCAAACAGAAGATGGTTTAGAGCCTAAATATCCAAAGAGTATCGCTAAAGTTGAGGAGATGCTAGGGAGGTTAGATGCGGATGGCTTCACTTCCTTCTGGATCGCGTAAAAACATTGAGCTACTTTGTATTGTAACGGATGCGTTTACGTTAGTTGTTAAAGGAGATTTGAATTTCGACCGTTATCATAATCGCTTTGTCCCGTATAGTGTGCAAGATAGGATGCAGTTTCATTTTGATTCATTAGGTGAAGCGCGTAGTGCGGAAATATTAGACGCACGGACAGGTGAGCTTGTACCGTATACAGGTCAAGAGTTGCCACCGATATTTTTTGAAAATGGTTTTTATCAAATTATCATCGAACCTGAAAAAGGGCATGAAGTATCATTTTATCATGAATATGAACCTTTCCGAGAAGCGGTAACAAAGACGAAGCGAATGAATTTTTTATCTGGCACATTACATTTTCAAAATGAAGTAGGGTTATCTTCATTTGAAATACGTGAAGGCGATACGATATTATTTGATGTGCTCATGGAAGTGTTTCCGACAAAGCTTGACTACAAAACAGATTATAAGGACTTATTATTTGAAGTACAGGAAGAGCTTTATAATTTAGCGTATCATTTTGTGCAGCGTACATACGTATTAGGCGAAGCAAAGTATTATAAAGACCCGACGCTCGGTGAGTTTTACCGATTATTTTCAGCGCATATTGAAAATTATAAAAAGGCTATTGAGCAAATTGAGCGCATGCCACATCATCAACTGACGAAGCATTATAACGAAGTACGTGGTGAGAGTTTGCGAAAGCAAGATAGTAGCGGACGTGCTTATTTACGAAAAAATGCTCGGCAATTCGTGGAGATGTCTAATGGTAAAGGGTTTGATATTGCGGGAAAGAAAATGATGCCGACTAAAGGATTGCTCATGAAAAAGGAGCAAACTTTCGATACACTTGAAAATCGTTATGTAAAATGGACAATTCAGCGTATAACGTCGAGGTTGCATGGATTAATTGAAGTCCTTGAAAAAGTGATTAAGTCGAAGGATAAAACACATACTCTTTCACCAAAATTAGTAGATGATTTAAGAGTTACTGAAAGTTGGATGCAGAAGCGATTACATTCACCTTTTTGGCGGAGCATCGGCCAGCTAGATCGCTCAGTCCATAGCTTAGTGTTACAAATGGCACCTGGATACCGTGAAGTACATCAAATTTATTCAATTCTAGCACAGAGTATTGTTCTTCAAGGTGAACTTTATAAAATGTCTTTGAAAAATATTTGGAAGCTTTACGAATATTGGACGTTTTTAAAGCTAGGTCAAATTTTATCAAAAGAGTGCCATACGCTAACGCAAAACATCATTGAATTTAACTCGAATGGTTTATTTGTAAATTTAACAGATGGTCAACGTATTGAGCGTACATTTGAACATAAAGTAACGGGTGAAAAAATTTCGTTAGTTTATCAGTATGATACAGGAAAACAAGTTCCGACTGTACAGCAAAAGCCAGATTCGATGTTGAGTATTGCGAAAAAAGGTAAAAACTACGAGTTCCAATATATTTTCGACGCAAAGTATAAAATTGATTTTAGTAGTAAATTAGGGCCTTCTCCGCAACAAGAAGACATTAACACGATGCACCGTTACCGTGATGCTATTGTTGTAGCTAATAACGGGGCATATGAGCGTACTGCGTTCGGGGCATATGTGTTATTCCCGTGGAAAGATAGCCAAGGGTTTAAGAAACATCCTTTGTATAAAAGCATTGAGACGGTGAACATTGGCGGTTTACCATTCTTGCCGAACGCGACAGAGCTTGTAACAGAAGTGATTCATAATTTGTTGAATAAAAATGGAGATGAGTTACTAAAAGAAGGGATCTTACCAATTGGACTGCTTGAACCAAAGCGGACAGCGCAAGAAGATCTAGCATTATTTGTTAAGGTTCCCTCTTATGATTTAAAGGAACGCGAAATTGAAGTTTTAACAGTTGATTTGCCAGGAAACTTCTCACAAGCAAAATGGCTTGTGCTTTATATTGAAGGTGAATTACGTATTGAACATGGAAAAATCAAAGTTCTACAGGAAAAGCAGAATTCGATTGTTTTTGAGATTGATGCTTGGACTACTAATATGGGTATTGATGTAGATGGTAGCATTGTAGAGGGTAACTTTATGACGACAAAAGTAAATCTAGAAGAGGCGATTAGTTTACAAGATTTATTTGTACGAAGCAAAGTAGAGTTTGCAATTTGGCGAGCATTGCGTCGTGTTTCACGTGATATCATCGTCGAACTGGATTCATCACGTTTAACAGATTCTTGTTTCGTGGTGGCCTTTCAATTTGCGGAGCATCGTTTTGCATTAAAAGATAATACGTTAATTGTTGGTGCAGAACAGATTGAGGAACAAGAAATACTCGGAAACCCATCAAGTATTGTACGAGCGGTGCAAAATTTATTGAACTAATCCTTTTTAGGGTTAGTTTTTTTGTGGGTAATATTCAAATAGAAAGCATCAATTTATAGAGCTAACAAACAGTAAAAGAATTTTTTCATTCTTTTCCTGTGTGCCATGCTTTCTTCCGTTCTACATCATCCGACATAACAATATAGTGGAGTATACATTTTTTTGAGTCCTTCTATCGTGATATATGCAAGGGAGGTCGTGCGGATGCTATCAAAATTATTCGGGAAACGGAAGTTGCGCATTTATGCACCTGTAGACGGGGTGATTGTGCCGCTTGAGGAAGTGCCTGATCCTGTTTTTAGCCAAAAAATGCTAGGTGAGGGGTTGGCGATGTTGCCGACAAAGGGGCATATACATGCGCCAATTACTGGGACGGTTATTCTCCTTGCTGAAACGAAGCATGCGATTGGTCTTCGTTCAAAGGATGGAACAGAGATTTTAGTTCACATCGGTTTGGAAACGGTTTCACTAAATGGGCGGGGCTTCACTGTGTTGGTGAAGGAAGGGGATAACGTTTCAGTAGGGCAATTATTAATCGCGGTAGATTGGGATTTTATAGCGGCAAATGCGAAGAGTATCATTACACCAATTGTCATCACAAATAGCGTAGACCGACAAATACAATTCGAAGGGTCAACGAAAGGTATTATGGGCGAAACCGTGCTAATGACAGTTTTTGTGAAGTAGAGATAGGGGAGGTGCGTTTAGACAACTAGAAGGTAAATGCAAGTGCTCTCATTCCTAATCACATATTTTTAAAGTCATTACCTCATTAACTATGAAAAGGGGATCGTTTCGTATGAAGAAATATCTACAAAGACTTGGTCGCTCTTTGATGTTACCGGTTGCTGTGTTGCCTGCAGCGGCTATTTTGATGGGGATTGGATATTGGATTGACCCTTCACCTACTGGCTGGGGTTCGGGCAGTGTCTTAGCGGCGTTTTTAATTAAGGCGGGGGCGTCGATTATTGATCATATCCCGATATTGTTTGCAGTCGGGGTTGCCTTTGGGATGGCAAAGGATAAGGATGGCTCAGCGGCAATTAGTGGTCTAGTGGCTTTTTTGGTTGTGACGACGATGCTGTCTACAAACACAGTTGCACTCTTACAAGGTGTGGATGTGGAGAGTGTGGATGCTGCGTTTGAAAAAATTGATAATGCATTTATAGGTATTCTTTCAGGTTTGATAGCAGCAGCCTTGTATAATCGTTTTAGTCAAGTCAAGTTACCAGATTTCTTAGCGTTCTTTAGTGGCAAGCGACTTGTGCCGATTATGGCTTCGATCGTGATGCTTGGTGTTTCTGCAATCTTATTTTATATTTGGCCAATCGTATTTGGCGCATTGGTATCATTCGGTGAAAGCATTAGTACTTTAGGTGCTACTGGCGCTGGTTTGTATGGTTTCTTTAACCGTCTATTAATACCTACGGGGTTACATCATGCGTTAAATTCAGTATTCTGGTTTGACACAATTGGTATTGATGATATCGGGAAGTTCTGGGACGGCTCGGGTGTTAAAGGAATAACAGGCATGTATCAGGCTGGTTTTTTCCCAATTATGATGTTTGGCTTACCAGCTGCGGGTCTTGCGATGTACCATACGGCGAAAACCAGACGGAAAAAGCAAGTGGCTTCTTTAGTATTGGCAGCAGGCTTTACGTCATTCTTTACAGGTGTTACAGAGCCACTTGAATTTTCATTCATGTTTTTAGCGCCAATGCTTTATGTGGTGCATGCGGCGTTAACAGGTCTTTCTTTATTCATCGCGGCTTCCTTCCAATGGACTGCGGGGTTTACCTTTAGTGCAGGGTTTGTCGATTATTTCTTAAGTATGCGATTGCCACTAGCCAATATGCCATTGATGTTGGTGTTGCAGGGGTTAGTGTTTGCTGTGATTTACTACTTTGTATTCAGGTTTTTAATTGTGAAATTTGATTTGAAAACGCTTGGGCGTGAGGATGAGGAAGAGGAAAAGGTAGGATTATCGTCAAATTCATCTTTTGCGAAGATAGCTGCTGATATTTACGCAGGCTTAGGTGGTGCTAGTAATGTTGAATCTATTGACTTTTGCGCGACGCGTTTACGTATTGAAGTCAAAGAGATGGGGAGGGTCAATCAAAAGCAAATTAAAGACACAGGCGTATTTGGCATTAATATTGTAGGGCCGCATAGCATTCAAGTCATCGTTGGGACGAATGTACAGTTTGTTGCAGATGAGATGACAAAGCTGAAAAAGTAATGGGGAATTTCTGATAGACTTACATGAGTATGGTATTCCCCTTGAATTGCAGTGGCATATTATTGTATAATCACATTTGAATGTAAATAATTTATAGTAAATGCTTTGACCGGGAAGTAGTAAAGATTGTGAATGGACGACAGGGAGCGTAGGCCTTTGATTGAAAGCCGTCGCCGTACAATGCAGTTTTGAATTCACCCCGCGAGCAGCTACCGGGACCAGCGTGTGCTGTAAAGGTAAGCCGGCTTTAATCTTAGTCGTTATGTCAATGAAGTGATTGCGCGTAATTTTGTCGCGCAATAACTAGGGTGGTACCGCGAATTATGTCCTCGTCCCTTTCTTAGGGGCGGGGTTTTTTTTATGCATTTTTATAAGGAGGTTTTACACGTGGAAGAGCAATTAAAACAGTTAGAGCAAGAAGCGTTAGCAAAGATTGAAGCGGCAGCAAACTTAAAAGAATTAAATGATGTGCGTGTGGCGTATTTAGGGAAAAAAGGTCCCATTACGGATTTATTAAAAGGTATGGGGAAATTATCGGCAGAGGAACGCCCGAAGATGGGAGCTTTAGTGAACACTGTGCGTGAAAACGTAACTGCACAGCTTGAAGTAAAAGTGGCAGTTTTTGAAGAAGCAGCGATTGCTGAAAAATTAGCAACGGAAGCCATTGACGTAACGTTACCAGGTCGTTCTATTGCAGTTGGTAACCGTCACCCATTAACACGTGTTATTGAAGAAATTGAAGACTTATTCGTTGGTATGGGCTACGAAATCGCAGAAGGCCCTGAAGTGGAAAAAGACTATTATAATTTCGAGGCACTAAATTTACCTAAAGGTCACCCTGCTCGTGATATGCAAGATTCTTTCTATATTTCCGAGGAAATATTATTGCGTACGCATACGTCTCCAGTACAAGCGCGAACAATGGAAGCGAAAAAAGGCGAGTCAATTCGCATTATTTGCCCTGGGAAAGTATTCCGTCGTGACAACGATGACGCAACACACTCTCACCAATTCATGCAAATTGAAGGCCTTGTAATCGGCGAAAATATTCGCATGAGTGATCTTAAAGGTACATTAGATGCATTAGCGAAGAAAATGTTTGGTGCTGAGCGTGAAATTCGCCTACGCCCAAGTTTCTTCCCATTCACAGAGCCTTCTGTTGAGATGGATATTTCTTGCTTCAAGTGCGGCGGTTCAGGCTGTAACGTATGTAAGAAAACTGGTTGGATTGAGATTTTAGGTGCGGGTATGGTGCATCCAAACGTACTTGAAATGGCCGGTTATGATCCGAAGAAAGTATCTGGTTTCGCGTTCGGTATCGGTGCAGAGCGTATTGCGATGTTAAAATACGGCGTGGATGATATTCGTCATTTCTATACAAATGATACGCGTTTCTTATCACAATTCGAGCGTACGGAAGGCTAAGGAGGAGAAAATTACATGTTAGTTTCATTAGAATGGTTAAAAGATTATGTAAGTACTCAGGACTTAGCACCTGAAGTTCTAGCAGAAAAAATTACGCGCTCTGGGATTGAAGTAGATGCAGTAATCGATCGTGCAAGCGGTATGGATAAAGTTGTAGTCGGTCATGTCGTATCGAAAGAAAAACACCCTGAAGCAGATAAATTAAATATTTGCCAAGTGGACGTTGGGGAAGCTGAGCCACAACAAATTATTTGTGGCGCACCAAATGTCGATGTCGGCCAAAAAGTAATAGTAGCCCGTCCAGGCGCACATTTACCAGGCGGCATCAAAATTAAAAAAGCAAAACTACGTGGCCATGAGTCAAACGGTATGATTTGTTCATTACAAGAGTTAGGAATCGAAGGCAAGCTTGTACCGAAAGCTTATGCAGAGGGTATTTATGTATTACCTGCAGATGCAGAGCCAGGTTCTGATGCACTTGCACTTTTAGGCTTACGCGATACAGTGTTAGAGCTTGGTTTAACACCGAACCGCTCTGATGCTCTATCTATGTTAGGTGTAGCATACGAAGTGGGTGCGATTCTTTCTGAAGAAGTAAAGTACCCAGAGATTTCATATAAGACATCTTCTGAAAAAGCGGAGGATGTATTAAAACTTCGCGTGGAAGATTTACAAGCGAATCCAATGTACGTAGCAAAAGTTGTGAAAAACGTGAAAATCACTGAATCACCAATGTGGTTACAACACCGTTTAATGGCAGCTGGCGTACGTCCGCATAATAATGTAGTAGACGTTACGAACTACGTTTTAATGGAATACGGCCAACCGCTTCATGCTTTCGATTACGATAGCCTTGCAACAGGTGAAATCGTTATCCGCAAAGCAACGGAAGGCGAAACAATTACAACTTTGGATGACCAAGAACGCACATTAAAAGCGTCTGATTTAGTCATTACTAATGGTAAAGAGCCAGTAGCAATCGCAGGTATTATGGGTGGTGCTAACTCAGAAGTAACAGAAAAAACGACAACTGTAGTCATTGAATCTGCTTACTTTGACGGTTTAACAGTACGCCAAACTTCACGTGATTTAGGTCTTCGTTCTGACGCATCTGCTCGTTTTGAAAAAGGCGTTGATCCAAACCGTGTTGTACCAGCAGCTGAACGTGCAGCGGCATTACTAGCTGAACTAGCTGGCGGCGAAGTGCTAGAAGGTACTTGTATCGTAGACGAATTAGATAAAACACCAGCACGCGTCGTTGTGTCACCTGACTTCATCAACGAACGTCTTGGTATGAAAATTTCTTTAGAAGAAATGTTAACAATTTTAGATCGTTTGAAATTCGACGTAGAAGCGGCGAACGGTCTGTTAATTATCGACGTACCAACACGTCGTCAAGATATTAAAATTGAAGAAGATATCGTGGAAGAAATCGCACGTCTTCACGGCTACGATGAAATCCCGATGACTTTACCAGAAGGCGCGCAAGTGGGTCGTCTTACACCTTACCAAGAAAAACGCCGCGTTGTGCGTAACTTCATGGAAGGTGCTGGACTTTATCAAGCAGTAACTTACTCCTTAACGTCGGAAAGCTTATCTCAACGCTTTGCACTGAAAACGGAGCCTGTTACTCGCTTACTAATGCCAATGAGTGAAGACCGCTCAACATTACGTCAAAGTTTGGTACCGCATTTAATCGAAGCGGCAGCATACAACGTAGCACGTAAAGCTGACAGTGTTGCACTTTATGAGGTGGGTTCTGTATTCTTAGGCCAATCAGCTGAAGGTCAACCGGTCGAGGAAGAGCATGTTGCAGCTGTGTTAACAGGTAAATGGGTAGATCACGCTTGGCAAGGCGAGCACAAAGCAGTAGACTTCTTCGTGTTAAAAGGCATTGTAGAAGGTCTTGTTGGTAAACTGGGCTTAGGCGAGCGTTTATCATTCGTCAAAGCAGAAGTTGACGGCTTACACCCAGGCCGTACAGCAAGTATTTTACTTGACGGCGAAAAAGTCGGCATTATCGGAGGCTTACACCCAGCAGAGCAAAAAGCTTGGGGCGTAAAAGACACATACGTAATGGAAATGAACTTAGTAGCATTACTTGCAGCATCAGCGAACGAAGCACCTCTTGGTTACACACCAGTGCCACGTTTCCCAGCAATGTCTCGTGATATCGCACTTGTTCTTGACCGCGCAACAGCGGCAGGCGAAGTTGTATCCGTGATTCGCGCAGCTAACGTAAAACTACTAAAAGACATCCGCATATTCGACGTGTACGAAGGTGAGAAAATGGAAGCTGGTAAAAAATCAGTTGCCTTCTCATTAACATACTTCGACCCAGAACGTACATTAACGGACGAAGAAGTTGTAGCAGCACACAATAAAGTACTAAAAGCCATCGCCACAATCGAAGGCACAGAAGTACGTTAATTATTTTTGATAAAAAGGTTGCCTAATGCTATGCAGGGCAACCTTTTTTGATGTAAAAATGCTATAATTGAACAAATACATACGCAACGATGAAGGAGCACCGTAGAACTATGAATAGTAGTAAGTATACGACGGCAGATTTCGCCGAGCTTGTTGAGGTTAGCAAAGCCTCTGTCAAAAATTACGTTACGATTTTAGAAGATTGTGGCTATGTGGTAGTACGAGATCACCGCAATTATCGTCAATTTACCGATCGAGACGTCGATATTTTTAAGGCGTTAATCGCATTAAGTAAAGAGCGTGGTTTGAAATTGAAGGAAGCCGCACAGGTTGTAGTGGCGCCCGGTTTTAAACCGGAAAGTGTAGCGCCTCAGCCGGTGCTAGAGGTAGCGAGGTACGAGGATTTATGCCAGTCAATGGAGCTACTTGCTGGGCATGTTTATGGGATTGAGCAGCAAAATGAACAACTGTTGACATTGATTCAAGCACAGCGTCAACAAAACGAGCTATTAATGACGCAAAATAATACATTAAAGCAAGAGTTGGGCTCGATGATGCAGCATTTAGTAGAAAAAGCAAACGAACCAAGTGCCATGCACCAGCAACAGCTCGATCGTGTAGAAATGCAAAATAACGCGATTATGAATGTTATTAATAGTCTGCGAGTTGAGCAACGCGAACAAGTTATCGAAGAAAAACCCCCTGAAAAAGGTATCTTCGCACGGATGATGAACAAGTAACACTGAAAAAGGAGGCTCATTGAGGTTAACGGGTTCCGTTTCCTATCGCAAAACCTGAATTTGTAGCTTAAATTGTAAAGTGAAATGTATATCAAAAAGGCTGTTTTCTCAAAGATTGTTGCTTCTATAAAGAATATTGTTCAACACAACAAAAAACCAGAGTTAATCTACAAAATAGGTACTTGTAAATTAAACTCTGGCTTTTATTATTTGTAAATCCTAGAAAGAATATTTATTTCGAATGTCGTTGCATCAAGTTCTAACTCTACTTTACTGTCCACGACTCCCAGTTCCTCACAACTAATAGATAGCTTATTTCCTGACCAACCATTAAATTTAATCATATCCATTTGTATCGGAATATCTAAGAGTTGCCTATCGTGAATTGTCCCCCTGATTATTTCAATGTGGTAATAATCAGCAATTATGAAATCCCCAAAGGGTGTTACTGTTAAATCTTTATATGTGTTTGTTGGCTCATAATCAGTCATTTCGCCACTTACACAATCAATTTGAAATAGATAATCAAAAGTAGCAACTAGAATCTTATTATGCTTACTAGATAATGCAACTGCTTGTTGTGCCCCTCTAAATTGACCACACCATTCATTATAATTCTCATCTTCAAATTTGATCCAAGTCCAATCTTGAGAGTTCCACGCATTTGAAATGTCATAAATCCTCTCTTTGAATTGCCCCGAATATGGTAGTTCTATTATTTCAGCTTTGGTTATCAATCCGGTCACCTTCCAAAGTAAGTATGTGTTATCCTTTACTCATTTTACTGTCCTTTAGTACAATAGCAACAATCTTTGAGAAAACAGCCATAGAAAAAAATAGTCCAGTCCGATATGAACTGAGCTTTTGCTTTATTTTTTTCTTCTTATTAACCGACAGCCTCCGTAATTACAACAAAGGAGGCTACTATTTATACAAATCCTTAATACAGCCGATTGTTTCATCAGCGTTGCAGTTAAATTCTTGAATTGTTTTTATACATTCGTTAATGAAATCAATTTCACCTAACTGCTTACCATACTTGTTAATAACGAATATTTTATTCTCCTTAATCCCCAACCAATTATTATTAGCATAGTCCTTGCCAATAACAAAGTATCTATTTGTTATTTTCTTGGGTGCAGATGAATTATTTACTTCGAATACATCACTACAAAAAAATGCTTTTTCTTTTTGAGAGAATCCCTTCCATAACCCCAAAGGTAATCCATAAAAATTTAAATACCCTGATTTTAAAGAAAAACCATTACACCTTTTTAATAATTCTTTGTATATACTTGGAAGCTCAATGTTGTTCTCCTTTTCTTTTTCCCGTATGAAATCATCTGAGACAGGAGAAAAATAGGAGTGGGCAACATTGTCTGGATATACAATGTTTTTATCTTCTTTTAATTCTTTAGACAGATATATGATAGTTAGTCCACTCTGTTTATACCTTTCAACCGGACCATCATATTCCAAGGCTTTTTCAATTACTTCTTCCATACACATTCATTTACCCCTTCTTATCGTTTGTAAATAATATCTCTCCAACTGTACGCTCTGTCTACTATTCCAATTCTCTGTGCAGGTGTTAGTTCCTCTCCAAAGGATTTAAAAGGTTGGCAAAAGTTATAGTAGGTTCGTAAAATGGTGATTGCCATTTGAGCATACTTAGGAGTCGCTCAACCTCGAGTCAAAGTCGCTCAACGTCAAGCCGAAGTCGCTCAACCCCAAACTAAATCAGCCCAACTCTCACTTCATCAATTTCCGAGCTTTTTCTGTATTCGCAAAATGCCACTTTGTCATGGAACGCAACTTTTCTTCTCCTTGCTGCTTCCAAATACGGGCAGCCATCATATCCACCTTGCCCGAAGCACCTTTCAATATTTCCATACCAGCTTCTTCACTCAAACGATCCATTTCTTTTAAAAATGATGCGCGCGCTAGAATCGAAGCTGTCGCAACGGCTACATGCAATTGCTCTGCCTTCGTAGAAAAAAGTACATTTTCTCGCACAATCTCTTGCTCATTTTTTAGGTAATTATAGTACACGCCTCGCTCTGCAAACTGGTCTATCAAGATATGATCAGGTTTTTCAGGGGCCATTTTCGTCAACACATGTCTCAAAGCTTGATTGTGCATCATGGCTTTGATTTTGCCTTGGGAGTAGCCACGCGCTTGAATTTTATTATATTTTTCATTGCGTAGCACTAATACACTATTAACACATGCTGCACGTAGGTCAGGGGCGATGCGGCGCATGTAGTCATCTGTTAGCATTTTCGAATCTTTGACGCCAAGCTCATTGACTAGTTCGATTTTTGAAGCGGGGACATAGACTGCCGCGACTGTGACTGGGCCAAAGTAGTCGCCAGTGCCAGTTTCATCTGACCCAAGGACTGACATTGCCGCGAAGCCCTCTGGTAGCTTGTCACCCTTCGCACCGATCTTCGCAGCTACACCTGTTGCAACCGCAGTACTTTGCTCATGACCCCACCGTGCCGCCTCACGTTCTGCGCCACCTCCTTGAAACATCAGCTTGCCCGATTTATACATCGTAATGGACGTATCCGTTAGTTTGGCAGCAAACACCACACCAGGTGCCTTACGCTCCACATAGTAACTAGAATAGTAGGACATCACCTCTTTTTGCACGTTAGTTGGTATCAAAAGTACAATATTTGACATTAAACCATTCCTTTCTGTCCTCATTGTTCACAATTTTATACCTTTCATGGTATGATTAGAAATAGCTTTTTTGTATGTGATGGTAAAAATATTGTTCATTTCACAGTTAAAATCGTGAGCGAATAGATTTTATTGGAGGGTGCGGCTATGGAAAATCAAGAAAAAAACAAAATTTCTGTGGAAATATATGGACATACTTATAAAATGGTCGGCACAGAATCAACAGGACATATGCGCCTCGTTGCTTCGATTGTAGATGATCGGATGCGCGAGATTAATCTACATAATCCATCACTTGATAGTACAAGATTAGCCGTCCTTACAGCTGCAAATACGGTTCACGATTATTTGCTATTAAAAGAACAAGTAGAAGTACTAGAAGAAGAATTGAAAAAGTTAAAGGGTTGAAGTGAATGCTAGATTTAATAATTTTATTTGTATTACTGGTTGGACTAATAGTTGGTGGAAAACGAGGCTTCATTGTGCAAATTATGCATATTGTCAGCTACGTGATTGCATTGATTGTTGCGTACATTTATTATAAGCCATTGGCAGAGAAATTTGTGTTTTGGGTGCCATATCCGGGCGTAACTGATACAGGAAGTCTTGGGGTTGTGATTGATAGTTTAGACTTAGACAGAACATTTTATCGTGTTATTGCGTTTGCGGTGATTTTCTTCGCTGTGAAACTCACATTACAAATTGTGGCATCGATTTTTGATTTTATCGCGTATTTACCGGTACTGCAATCACTAAATCGCATACTTGGAGGGCTTTTAGGGGTTATCGAGTATTATTTAGTGATGTTTATTGTACTTTATGTGTTCGCATTGTTACCAATTGAGCCCATTCAAAATTTAATGTCGAAGTCACTGTTGTCAGGCTTGATTTTGGAGCATACTCCGATTATTACGAAGATGTTCCAAAATTGGTGGTATATTTACGTGAAATAGCAAACTTTACACTTCTCTCGGCGTCTGAGGGAAGTGTTTTTACGATAGGAGGAATTTTCACATGAACAAAAAAACAATTATTCGTACACTCGAAAAAATTGCGTTATATATGGAATTACAGGGCGAAAATCCGTTCAAAGTGTCGGCTTTCCGCAAAGCAGCGGGAGCACTTGAAACGGACGAGCGTTCTTTAAGCGAAATGGATGATGTGACGAAGCTAAAAGGTATCGGTAAAGGTACTGCAGCGGTGATTGAAGATTTAATTGCAACAGGTGAATCGAGCTTACTAAAAGAGCTAGAAGAAATTGTGCCAAAAGGATTACTGCCATTATTAAAGTTACCAGGGTTAGGTGGCAAAAAAATCGCGAAACTTCATCAAGAGCTTGGCATTGATTCGGCGGAGAGCTTACAGGCTGCGTGTGAGGCTGGCAAAGTACGCGAGTTAGCAGGCTTTGCAGCAAAAACGGAAGAGAAGATTTTAAAGGAGCTTGCAAACTTTGCGAATCGTTCAGAGCGTCTGCCTATTTGGCAATTAGAGCCTGTCGTTTTACAAATTGAGGCACTTCTCCGTAGTATGGAAGAAGTAGTGCGTTTCTCCGTTGCTGGAAGTTTCCGCCGTGCAGCTGAAACGAGCAAGGATGTCGATTTTATTGTCGTGACAGAGGCTGTTGAAGCAGTGCGTGAAAAATTATTAAGTGAGCTAGTGATAAAAGAGGTAGTTGCAGCAGGGGATACGAAAATTTCGGTTATTTTAGACCGTGATGAGCCAGTGAGTGTGGATTTCCGTTTAGTGAAAGATGCGGAATATGCAACAGCCCTGCATCATTTTACAGGTTCTAAAGACCATAATGTGCGATTGCGCCAAATTGCAAAGGCACGCGGCGAGAAAATTAGTGAATACGGTGTCGAGCAAGAAGACGGCTCTGTCTTAACATTTACGGATGAAACGGCATTCTTTAATCACTTTGATTTACCGTTTATTCCACCAAGTTTGCGGACAGGTAAGACGGAATTTGACCGTACCGAAGAAATTGCTGATTTAGTGAAGCTAGAGGATATTGTGGCGGATCTACATATGCATACAACATGGTCTGACGGTGGATACTCAGTAGCTGAAATGGGAGAGGCGCTGATTGAACGTGGCTATCGCTATAGCGTTATCACTGACCACTCACAGTATTTAAAAGTGGCGAATGGTTTAACACCAGAGCGACTTGAGAAGCAACGCTTGGAGATTGATGCATTTAACGAAGCGCATCCAGACTTTCATTTATATGCAGGTACGGAGATGGATATTTTACCAGATGGCACGTTAGACTTTAACGATGATGTATTGCGTAAGCTAGATTTTGTCATTGCTTCAATTCATTCAAGTTTTACGCAATCACAAGATAAAATTATGGCGAGACTACTAACGGCAATGCAAAATCCATACGTCCATATGATCGCACATCCAACTGGTCGAATTATTGAGGACCGTGCTGGCTATAATCCTGATATGGAACAGCTCATTGCATGGGCAAAAGAATATGGTAAAATTTTAGAGTTAAATGCCAATCCTTATCGTTTAGATTTATGTGTTGAACATTTGGAAATGGCGGTCGCTGCAGGTGTGCCGGTCGCTATCAACACAGATGCACATGCGATTGACCAACTACGCTTTATGGATATAGGTGTACGTTATGCCAATAAAGCATGGTTGAAAAAAGATATGATTGTAAATACATGGACGCAAGAGCAATTCGAGGCGTTCATTCGACGAAATAAATAGGTTGAGGAGGTGTTCTCGATGATCGCAGAGCGCGCATTGAAAACACTAGAATATGATAAAGTTCGTCTACAGGTGGCAAAGCATTGTACATCTTCTATCGGAAAATCTGCCATTGACGAACTTGTGCCACAAACAGACTTTGAAAAAGTAGTGCAATTATTAGATGAAATGGATGAAGGCCTATCCATTTTACGTGTTAAGGGTAATGTACCATTGGGTGGCATTTTCGATGTGCGTCCAGCAGCAAGACGTGCGCAAATCGGTGGGATGCTATCTGCAATGGAACTAATGGAAGTATCGAGTACGATTCGTGCAAGCCGCATTCTTCGTAATTTCATCGAAGATATCCAGACAGAAGCAGCGATTGAAATTCCGCTTTTTATCGAAAAAAAGGAAACAATGCCTGTACTAACGGGCCTACAACATGAAATTAATAACTGTATTGATGACAACGGCGGCGTGCTGGATTCAGCGAGTCAAACACTGCGCTCAATCCGTCAATCACTACGATCGGAAGAAGCTAAAGTACGATCTAAACTCGAGAGCTTAACACGAGGCAGTAATGCGTCAAAAATGCTCTCAGATGCAATTGTCACAATTCGAAATGACCGCTATGTTATTCCGGTTAAACAGGAATATCGTTATCATTACGGCGGAATTGTGCATGACCAATCTTCTTCAGGCCAAACACTGTTTATCGAGCCTGATGCAGTGGTACAGGCAAATAACGAAATTCACCGCCTCAAAATGAAGGAACAAGCGGAAATTGAGCGCATTTTATTAGCACTGAGTGCCATGGTAGAAGAAGTCGCACCAGATCTCTTCAATCTTGTGAAAATACTAGGTGAAATTGACGTCATTTTAGCAAAAGGCAAATATGGCCAAGCCAATAAATGCACGAAGCCGAAAATTAATAAAGATGGCTATATTCGCCTTGTGCGCGCACGCCATCCACTACTACCTATCGAAACAGCTGTCCCAAATGACATTGAATTTGGGAAGGACATTACGGCGGTAGTGATCACGGGACCTAACACAGGTGGTAAAACGGTTGCATTAAAAACAGTCGGCCTTTGCACATTAATGGCTCAGGCTGGTCTACCAGTACCTGCGTTAGATGGTTCAGAGCTTGCTGTATTTGAACAAGTATTCACGGATATCGGGGACGAGCAATCGATTGAGCAATCTCTTTCAACATTCTCTTCTCACATGGTGAACATTGTAGATATTCTGCAAAAATTTGATCATGAATCACTCGTGTTATTTGATGAATTAGGTGCAGGAACGGACCCACAAGAGGGTGCTGCGCTAGCCATTTCGATTTTAGACGAGGTGCATGGTAAAGGCGCTCGCGTAATGGCAACAACTCACTATCCTGAGCTGAAGGCATACGGTTACAATCGTCCAGGTGTCACGAATGCAAGTGTTGAGTTTGATATTGAAACATTGAGCCCGACCTATCGATTACTGATCGGTGTCCCAGGACGTTCGAATGCCTTTGAAATTTCAAGTCGCCTTGGCTTACCGGAATCAATCATTGACCGTGCGAAAAATTTCACAGGTACAGATCGTCATGAAGTCGAGTCGATGATTGCCTCACTTGAAGAATCTCGCCGTCAATCAGAAGATGACGCTGAACGTTCCCATGCATTACTTCTAGAATCAGAAGCATTACGTGAAGAATTACAAAATAAGCTACAAGCCTACGATGAGCGCAAAGAGGCCCTCGAAAAGAAAGCGAAAGAAAAAGCTCGTAAAATTGTCGATGAAGCAAAATCAGAGGCCGAATCAATTATTGCAGAGCTTCGTGAAATGCGTAAAAACGCCAATCAGGTAGTCAAAGAACACGAACTGATAGAAGCACGCAAACGTTTAGAGGAAGCGGCTCCTCTTGAAAATAACAAAGTGCTGAAAAAAGCAGCACAAGTAAAGGCACGTACTCAAAACTTAGTTGTCGGTGACGAAGTAAAGGTGTTAAGCTATGGTCAACGAGGTACGTTGCTTGAAAAAATTTCCGATACCGAGTGGGTTGTCCAAATGGGTATCCTAAAAATGAAAATTGCCGATAGCGATTTAGAATACATTAAGCCAGAAAAAGAGCCAGTCCGTCGAGTAGCTGGTGTGAAAAATCGTGATAGCCATGTGAAACTAGAATTAGATTTACGTGGTGAACGCTATGAGGATGCACTAATACGTACAGAAAAATATATCGATGATGCCTTACTTGCCAACTATGGTCGTGTTTCAATCATTCACGGTGTCGGTACGGGTGCGTTACGCCAAGGAATTCAAAGCTATTTGAAAAAACACAAGCGTGTGAAGTCCTTCCGTTTTGGGGAAGCGGGCGAAGGTGGCTTTGGTGTAACAGTTGTCGAATTGAAGTAAATAAGAAAAGTGTATTTGCACCGTTCGCATGGAACGTGAGTGCGAGCGGTGCGAATACTTAAACATTATTGTAAAGGGGACTGAGAAAGTGCTGGATTCTAGTTTTTGGCGCTATCCGATTGTCGAAACGGCAGGATATTTTAGTGTGGTTGTATTATGTTTAGTCGTCTCGATGGCATTATTCGAAGTCGTTACGAAATATAAAAATTGGGAAGAAATAAAAAAAGGCAACGTCGCTGTGGCACTCGCAACTGGCGGGAAAATTTTAGGGATTTGTAATATTTTCCGCTATTCTATTTCTCGTCACAGTACCTTGAGCGAGATGATAGGGTGGGGACTTTTTGGTTTCACTTTATTAATCGTGGCATATTTTTTATTTGAATTTATGACTCCAAGTTTTAATGTAGATGAAGAAATCGCCAAAGATAATCGTTCGGTGGGTTTCATTTCATTCACCATTTCAGTCGGTCTGTCGTTCGTCATTGGGGCAAGTATTGCATAGGGGTGTAGATAGATGGAAAAATTAGCGAAAGTTTTAATCGTCGTATGTATCGCATTTTTAGCAGTCGGCGTCTATTATTTGATGAATATATAATCTGTACAGCGCATCCAAGAAAAAATCTTGGATGTGTTTTTTTGTGTTAAGTAATCTATTCTCCTGAGGAATACTCCGTTTTTTCAAAATGAACTCAGGGTACCTGTTGGAAATTTGTCCTCGATGCCAGCACCAAGAAGTAGAGGCACATAGTGGAACGCTAAAGGAATATACCCTGTTAATCAGCAATCAACAAGCTCGTGTCTAGGCTGCTCAACTAGGGGACCGGGTCGCTCAACCTCGAGCTGAAGTCGCTCAACCACGGTCTCAAATCGCTCAACCACGGTCTCAAGTCGCTCAACCTCGAGCCCAAGTCGCTCAACCTCGAGCCCAAGTCGCTCAACCTCAGACTCAAATCGCTCAACCTCGAGCCCAAGTCGCTCAACCTCAGACTCAAATCGCTCAACCTCGGTCTCAAGTCGCTCAACCACGGTCTCAAGTCGCTCAACTTCGAGCCCAAGTCGCTCAACCTCAGACTCAAATCGCTCAACCTCGAGCCCAAGTCGCTCAACCCTCCCCAAAAACAATCCTCACTCCGCAAACTGATCTACCAAAATACGGTCATTCTTCCGAAGCGCCATTTTCGTCAAACCATGCCCTAAAGCTGGGTTGTGCATTATGGCATTGATTTTGCCTTTAGAGTAGACGCGCGATTGAATTTCATTATATTTTTCGTTACGTAGCACTAACACATTATGACGACTGACTGCACATAGATTAGGAATGATTCATCCTTTGTTAGCCTTTTTGAATTTTTGACACCGAGCTCATTTACTAATTTAAATTTTGCAACGGCTGTGATTGGGCCAAAATAGTCGCCAACAGAAAAATATATATATTTTTTCACGATAGGGATATGAGCACTAAAACTTTCATAGATAACAAGAAAATGAATGAGTATTCAGTGGTGGACCGCGCTTTTGGTCATTTACTAACATTCATATAAATGTTGGTAAATGCATAATAATTAATCGAAAAAGCATTTATTTTCTATTTTTTGTGATTGTAAGTGTATTTCTTTTTCATTATAATGAAAGTAAGAATTTACAAAGTTTGGGACAAGGGGGAAAGGCGTATGATAGAAAAACCATGGTTAGCAAATTATCCTAAAGAAATACCATCGACTTTATCGTTTGAGGAAATTCCAGTGCAAGAATTTTTAACACGTGCCTATAAAGCGAATCCATCTAAAGTAGCCATACATTTCATGGGCAGAGATCTGACGTATACAGAGCTGTACGAGTCATCACTTAGGTTCGCCAATTACTTGCAGTCACTTGGGGTGGAAAAAGGGGATCGCGTGGCAATTATGCTACCAAATACTCCACAAAGTGTAATCGCTTACTACGGGGCAATGTATGCTGGGGCAGTAGTGGTTCAGACGAATCCGCTTTATACTGAACGAGAGCTACAATTCCAAATGGCTGATTCGGGCGCGAAGGTTATTTTAGTAATGGATATTTTGTATCCACGCGTCATGAAGGTCCTTAAGGAAACTGCACTTGAAAATGTCATTGTGACTGGGATTAAAGATTACTTACCATTCCCGAAAAACTTAGTATATCCGTTTATTCAGAAGAAACAGTATGGTTTTAGTGTGAAGGTTGAGCATAGTGGACAAAATCATTTATTTACAGAGATTATGAAATCTTCACCTATAAAAACGATTGAAATGCCTTTTGATTTTGAAGAAGATCTTGCTTTGCTGCAATATACAGGAGGAACAACAGGCTTCCCGAAAGGTGTTATGTTGACACATAAAAATTTAATTGCAAATACATCGATGTGTGATGCGTGGATGTACGAATGTGTACATGGGGAAGAAACGATCATGGGTGTTTTACCATTCTTCCACGTGTATGGGATGACAACGGTGATGTTGTTATCAGTATTTACGCACAATCGAATGGTGTTATTGCCAAAATTCGATCCAGAAACAGCGTTGAAAACAATCGATAAGCAAAAGCCAACGCTGTTCCCTGGGGCACCAACGTTGTATATTGGTCTACTGAATCACCCTGATATTAAGAAATATGATTTATCTTCTATAAAGGCTTGTTTGAGTGGGTCAGCGTCACTACCGGTTGAGGTGCAGGAGCAATTTGAAGCGGTAACAGGAGGTAAGCTTGTAGAGGGCTATGGTTTAACAGAAACGTCCCCTGTTACACATGCGACACCGATTTGGGGGAAACGTGTGATCGGTTCAGTCGGTATGCCATGGCCGAATACGGATTCGGTGATATTACGAACAGGCGATACAGAGCAGCTACCAGTCGGTGAAGTTGGCGAAATTGCTGTAAAAGGGCCTCAAGTGATGAAAGGCTACTGGAATCGACCAGAAGATACAGCGGCAACGTTTGCTGATGGTTGGTTTTTAACTGGAGATTTAGGCTATATGGACACAGAGGGCTTCTTCTATGTAGTAGACCGAAAGAAGGACTTAATCATTGCAGGTGGATTCAATATTTACCCGCGTGAAGTTGAGGAAGTACTGTATGAGCTTGATGAAATTCAAGAATGCATCGTGGCGGGCATTCCAGATCCGTACCGGGGAGAAACTGTAAAAGCTTATATTGTTTTAAAAGAAGGATATTCAATTACAGAAGACGAATTAAACAAATATTGCCGTCAGCATTTAGCAGCGTTTAAGGTGCCTCGTTTCTACGAGTTCCGTGACGAGCTGCCAAAAACGGCAGTCGGCAAAATTTTGCGCCGTACTTTGATAGAAGAAGAAAAAACGAAAATGGCGAGTAAAGAAGCAAAATAACTACACAGTAAAGTATTGACAAGTCATAGTGTTAATTATAATATGGAAATATGAATGACTATTCATTTTTCCATATTTTTTATTTTTAGGTAATCACGCCACATCCTCAAGGTCGTTTTGATCTCTCGAATGAAAGTGGGCGTGCTTACGCTTTTCCTAGGTGGTGATATAAAAGTGAAACGAGATAAGCCAAAATATAAGCAAATTATTGATGCAGCTGTAATCGTTATTGCAGAAAATGGGTATCACCAAGCGCAAGTATCGAAAATTGCAAAACAAGCAGGGGTGGCAGACGGAACAATCTATTTATATTTTAAAAATAAAGAAGATATTTTAATTTCTGTCTTTAATGAAAAAATGGCTGTTTTTGTAGAGTCATTACAAGATATAATAGAAAATGGAAGTACATCTCAAGATAAACTTTCACGAATGATAGAAAATCATTTTAATGTTCTGGTAACAGATCGATATTTAGCAACCGTCACTCAATTAGAGCTACGACAATCAAACAAAGTGCTACGATTGAAGATTAACGCAGTATTAAGAGAATATTTAAAGCTGCTCGATCAAATTTTAATTGAAGGTATGCTTTCAGGTGAGTTTAACCAGACGATGGACGTAAGGCTAGCCCGTCAAATGGTGTTTGGCACAATCGATGAAATGATTACATCCTGGGTGATGAATGATTATCGATATGATCTATTAGAGCAAGTTCCAAAAGTGCAAGAGTTGATCTTGAACGGCATAAAAGCTTAAGAAGGATGTGGAGAAATGGAATTTCTAAAGTGGAAAGTGGAAGATGGGGTAGCAATCGTTACGATAGCACGTCCACCAGCGAATGCATTATCAGGTGGGTTGATTGCAGAAATCAATGAATTATTGAATGAGGTAGAAAACGACGACGCAGTTCGTGTACTCTTACTTCATGGTGAGGGACGATTCTTCTCAGCAGGTGCAGACATTAAGGAGTTTACAGATGTGGCAACAGGGGAAGAGTTTGCAAAACTTTCAAACCATGGACAAGTAGTGTTTGAACGTGTAGAAACGTTCCCTAAACCAGTTATTGCAGCGATCCATGGTGCAGCACTAGGTGGTGGACTTGAACTTGCAATGAGCTGTCATATGCGCTTTGTAACTGAGAAAGCAAAATTAGGCTTACCTGAATTACAATTAGGTCTAATTCCAGGTTTTGGTGGCACACAACGCTTACCACGTTATGTTGGCGTTGCAAAAGCCGCTGAAATGATGTTTACAAGTGATCCTATCTCAGGAGCAGAAGCTGTACAATGGGGTCTTGCGAATCGTGCATTTGCAGAAGAAGAACTACTAGACGAGACATTGAAATTGGCGAAAAAAATTGCTAAGAAAAGTCCGATAGCTCTAAAAACAACAATTGAAACACTTCAATATGCAAAATCAGCTTCATTCTACGAGGGTATTAAAGCTGAAGCAACATCCTTTGGTACGGTGTTCGTGACAGAAGATGCAAAAGAAGGAATCCAAGCGTTTATTGAAAAACGCGAACCTGTATTTACTGGCAAATAGTTATACATCAGTGTCGGTGACATAAAATAAGGAGTTTACCGACACTGAATATATATAATATTTACAAGTTTACTTAGAAATTAAAAATCGTTTCAGGAGGTATGGATATATGAACATTTTTGCATTAATTAAACGTACATTTGATACTGAAGAAAAAATCGTTGTGTCAGGTGGTAAAATCCAAGAGGATGGCGCTGAATTCATCATCAACCCATACGACGAGTATGCAATTGAAGAAGCAATCCAAGTACGTGACGCTGAAGGCGGCAAAGTAACTGTAGTCACAATTGGTGGCGAGGATGCTGAAAAACAACTACGTACAGCTTTAGCAATGGGTGCTGACGAAGCGGTTCTTATTAACACAGAAGACGATTTAGAAGAATTAGATCAAAATGCTGTTGCTTTCATTTTAGCAGAGTATTTAAAAGATAAAGAGGCTGACCTTATTTTAACTGGGAACGTTGCAATTGATGGCGGTTCTGGTCAAGTAGGTCCACGTGTTGCTGACCTATTAGGCATCAACTATGTAACAACAATTACAAATCTTGAAATCGATGGATTATCAGCGAAAATCGTACGCGATATCGAGGGCGATTCAGAAGTAATCGAAACATCTTTACCACTTTTAGTAACAGCTCAACAAGGTCTAAATGAGCCACGTTACCCATCTTTACCAGGCATCATGAAAGCGAAGAAGAAACCGCTTGCAGAGCTTGAATTAGATGATTTGGATATCGACGAAGATGATGTAGAAGTAAAAATTGAAACTGTCGAAATTTACTTACCAGCACAAAAAGCAGCAGGTCGCGTATTAGAAGGCGAACTTTCTGCACAAGTAAAAGAGCTAGTGAACTTACTTCATACAGAAGCAAAAGTAGTTTAACTTAATCGAAATCGAAGAGGGTAACGGAGGGAATATACTATGTCGAAAAAAGTATTAGTATTAGGTGAAGTTCGTGAAGGAAGCTTACGTAACGTTTCTTTTGAAGCGATCGCAGCAGCGAAACAAATTGCTGACGGTGGCGAGGTAGTTGGTGTACTTTTAGGGGATGCAGTAACAGGTCTTACTGGTCCATTATTCGAGAGTGGTGCAGACCGTGTTGTAACAGTTGAACATCCACATTTAAAAGACTATACATCTGACGGCTACGGCCAAGCGTTATTAGCTGTTATTGAACAAGAAAACCCACAAGGTATCGTGTTCGGTCATACAGCGAATGGTAAAGATTTATCACCGAAAATTGCAAGTAAATTACAATCTGGTTTAATTTCAGATGTAACTTCTATTGAAGGTGCTGGCGATGATGTTGTGTTCGTCCGCCCAATCTATTCTGGTAAAGCTTTCGAAAAGGTGAAAGTAAAAGACGGCGTTATTTTCGTAACAATTCGTCCTAACAATATTGCACCTTTAGAAAAAGTGGCAGGTAAATCAGGTGATGTATCTGCAGTTACTGTTGACATTACAAACCTACGTACAATTATTAAAGAAGTTGTGCGTAAAACTTCAGAGGGTGTTGATCTTTCAGAGGCAAAAGTGGTTATTGCTGGTGGTCGTGGCGTGAAATCAGAAGAAGGCTTCGAGCCATTACAAGAATTAGCAACATTACTAGGTGGTGCTGTTGGTGCTTCACGTGGTGCATGTGACGCAGAATACTGTGACTACTCATTGCAAATTGGTCAAACAGGGAAAGTAGTTACTCCTGACCTATATATTGCAGCAGGTATTTCTGGGGCAATTCAGCACTTAGCTGGTATGTCCAACTCAAAAGTAATTGTTGCGATTAACAAAGATCCAGAAGCGAATATCTTCAAAGTAGCAGACTACGGTATCGTAGGCGATCTATTCGAAGTAATTCCTCTTCTAATTCAAGAATTCAAAGCGTTAAAAGTAAATGCATAATTTTTAGTGGCAGGGAGGATACTTCTTCCCTGTTTTTTATGTTTCCTTGTGGCTCATCACCATAACGTAGCGCTGATTTCCGTTCCGGGGTCGTCCGATGAGCCGCTTCACTCGGCAAGCCTCGCTCCAGGGTCTCATCTAGGACTATAATAAGGGCACTGGAAAACTCTAAACTAAGATTATTTTATAGTAATTTTTCGCAGGAGCATTATTTTACTATGCAAGGATTTTGCGCGGCAGCGAATGTCTTCCGCGCGAAAGCAAAGCGACAGCAGCGTGAGACTCCAGCAGGAACAGCACAAGACGTAAGACGCAACAAACCGCGCGTAGCGAGGGTTGCGGCTTACGCTGTGCCTGCGGAAAGCGAATGCTAGAGCGCAAAATCCTTTAGGTCCTATTTTTATTAGAGAATTTATTAAAAAAACACTTTTTCATTACCCTCACTCTAATCCCTCAGGAGTCGCCCAACCTCGAATACAATCAATATATTCTTTAATCAAATGTCATCCCCGACTTTTGGTGATGATCCTTGCTTATCCTAATATTGTAGGGTTTATCCATTTCGAAAGTTATTTCAAAATAAAGAGTTGACAGGATGAAAACAAGTGAGTATAGTGTTCGATATTAATTAAAATTTTTCGAAACGCAAAGAGTAGGAGTAGTAAAAGCTCATTATTTGGTGAAGAGAGCTGCGGGTTGGTGCAACGCAGTCCAATAATACTTTGAACTTGCCTAGGAGTGGTAAGGTAAATAGAAATGACGGACTATTCTATTTATTTTAACGATTAACCTTCGTTACCAGGTTTTTTAAGTAGAGTTCTTATAGGACTAATTAGAGTGGTACCGCGGTTTGCTTAAGGCACGTCGTCTCTTCTTTCATTTGATAATGAAAGAAGAGACGATGTGCTTTTTTGATTTTTAGGAGGAAAAGAAATGGACAAAGACAACCAGAAATTACAGAGAACAATGACCTCACGTCATATTACGATGATGGCATTAGGTGGTGCCATTGGCGCAGGATTATTTAAAGGGAGTAGTGCAGCCATTGATTTGGCAGGACCATCAGTACTGATTGCATACTTAATAGGTGGTATTATTCTATTATTTGTAATGCAAGGACTAGCAGAAATGGCTGTCCGTAATAGTGAGGCAAGAACATTTCGAGATTTAGTACAATCGATTCTAGGGAAATTCCCCGCTTATTTTCTAGATTGGATCTATTGGAAAATGTGGGTTTTAAATATTGCGGCTGAATCGGTGGTTGCAGCGATTTTCCTTCAATACTGGTTGCCGGATTATCCAATTTGGATGCTTGCATTATCCGTTTCGGTATTGGTTACAGTCATAAACTTGTTATCTGTGAAAGTTTTTGCAGAAACAGAATACTGGCTCGCTTTAATTAAAATTACCGTTATTGTAGTGTTTATCATAGCAGGATTCGTATTATTACTTGTCACGTTTGGTAATCATACAGCTGTTGGTTTTTCTAACTTAACGGATCACGGTGGTTTCTTTCCGAACGGATCAACAGGCTTAGTTGCCGCAATGCTTGTTGTTATCTATTCTTATGGAGGCACTGAAATTATTGGTATTACGTTGGCAGAAACAAAAAATCCTGAAAAAGTGGTTCCAAAAGCTGTTCGCAGTACATTAGTACGAATTATTTTCTTTTACTTACTGCCATTCTTTATTATCGTGAGTTTAATTCCATGGAATGAAGTTAATGGGGTAGCGGAAAGTCCGTTTGTCATGGTATTTAAAATGATTGGGATTCCTGGTGCCGACCATATTATGAACGCTGTTGTGATACTTGCAATAATTTCATCAATGAACTCGGGATTATATGGCTCATCACGCGTGTTGTATACACAAGCTGTGGACGGTCGAATCCCTAAAATCTTCGCACATTTATCGAAAAAGAAGGTTCCTGTGTATGCGATATTGATGTGTACATTAGCTTTATATATGGGCGTAATCATTTCTTTGTTTGCTGGAAGTAAGACTTTTGAATTCCTGATGGGATCATTAGGATATACCGTGTTATTTATATGGTTAATCATCGCAGTTGCACATCTAAAATCGCGAAAAATACAGCCGGAAAAAACAAGCGCCTATGCGGTGAAATGGTTCCCGTATACAACTTGGGCTGCTATTATCGCCTTGAGTGCGATCTTAATTGGTATTATTTTTACAACATCTATTATCGTAACAGGTATTACGCTAGCCATTTATATTTTTATTACGTTAACGTATGTTTATAAAGGTCGTTTTCATGAAAATGAAGCTGAATAGTTAATCGTCTAAATAACTTTTTTTGACTTGCTTCTCCATGTTTTTCATAAATTATACAATCAAGGCAGATTGTTCGCTCAAGTTATTTTGAACGTGCTATACTACAAATATAGTTAGTTTAAGGAGGATTTCAAATGGCAATTGTACATGCAACAGATGCATCTTTCCAAGATGATATTAAAGAGGGGTTAGTACTAGTAGACTTTTGGGCTGCTTGGTGTGGACCTTGTAAAATGATTGGACCAGTTCTTGAAGAAATGGACGCTGAAGGTAGCGCAGCTAAAATCGTAAAAGTGGATGTTGATAACAACCAAGGTACTGCAGCGCAATACCAAATCATGTCTATCCCATCACTACTTTTATTCAAAAATGGTGAATTAGTAGACAAAACTGTTGGTTTCCAACCAAAAGAAGCGTTAGAAGCTCTTATCGCTAAACACGCATAATTTTCTAGATATTTCTGAGCCAGGCCATCTTAAGATGTGCTTGGCTTTTTTACATTGTATAATAAAAGGAAAAGTGAAGGAGGCAGGTAGGCGATGAATGATTTAATCAAACGTAAGCTTGAAATTTTACCAGATCAGCCTGGCTGCTATTTGATGAAGGACAGGCAAGGCACGATTATTTATGTCGGCAAAGCCAAAATTCTTAAAAATCGTGTGCGTTCTTATTTCAATGGAACGCATGAGGGGAAAACGCAGCGACTTGTTGGTGAAATCGAAGACTTTGACTATATCGTCACATCATCAAATTTAGAGGCCCTTATTCTAGAGTTGAATCTGATTAAATTACATGATCCGAAATACAATATCATGCTAACGGACGATAAAACATATCCTTATTTGAAAATTACAAATGAAAAATACCCGCGCTTGATTACGACACGCAAAGTCAAAAAGGATAAAGCAAAGTATTTTGGTCCATATCCAAATGCGTATGCGGCCAGTGAAACGAAAAAATTACTCGATCGTTTGTATCCGCTTCGGAAATGTGTGCAACTGCCATCAAAAGTATGTTTGTACTATCATATGGGGCAATGCCTAGCACCTTGTGTAAAGGATGTTGAGCCGCAAGTATTTACAGAAATGATTGAGGAAATGACAAAGTTTTTAAACGGCGGTGTGGAGACAGTAAAAAAAGAGTTGGAAGAGAAAATGCTCGCAGCGGCGGAAAACTTGGAGTTCGAACGAGCGAAGGAATTTCGTGACCAAATAACTCATATTGATACGGTGATGCAAAAACAAAAAATTGTTTCAAGCGATACAACGAACCGTGATGTGTTCGGTTATGCAGTCGAAAAGGGATGGATGTGTGTGCAAGTATTTTTTGTACGCCAAGGTAAACTCATTGAGCGCGATGTATCCATTTTCCCGATATACAGAGATGCGGAGGAAGAGTTTTTAACGTTCGTCGGCCGATTTTATGAAAAACCGGAACATATCAAGCCAAAAGAAATATTCATTCCACAGGCTATTGACGAAGCTATTTTAACTGAATTACTTGGTGTGAAGGTACTAACGCCAAAGCGTGGACAGAAAAAAGAGCTTGTTGATTTAGCGACGAAAAATGCAGAAATCGCAGTAAAGGCGAAATTCCAACTTATTGAGCGGCAGGAAGAACGCACAATTGGAGCATGTGAAGCACTTGGTGAGGCAATGGGCATTGCTCCGCCGCTGCGTATTGAAGCATTTGATAATAGCCATATGCATGGAACAGACGCCGTGTCGGCAATGGTCGTTTTTGTTGATGGAAGACCAGCAAAAAAGGAATATCGTAAGTACAAAACGCGCACAGCTGCCAAGCATGATGACTACGGCGCGATGCAGGAAGTTATTCGTCGCCGTTATATACGGGTGCTAAAGGAAAATCTACCACTACCAGATCTAGTATTAGTTGACGGTGGGAAAGGGCAAATGGAGGTTGCACGTGAAGTATTAGAAGACGAACTCGGTTTATCTATCCCGATTGCCGGCTTAGCAAAGGACGATAAGCATAATACATCACAGCTATTATTTGGCGATCCACCAAAAGTTATAGCGTTAAAACGTACGAGTGATGGCTTCTATTTACTACAGCGTATTCAGGATGAGGTGCACCGTTTTGCGATTACATTTTTGCGTCAACAACATGAAAAGCATGCCATCCAGTCTGTACTGGATGAAATTGAAGGTATTGGACCCAAGCGCAAACAGCAACTACTCAAACATTTTGGCTCGGTTAAGAAAATTCGTGAGGCAAGTGAACACGAACTACAAGAAGCCGGTATGCCAGCTAACCTAGCAAGTAATATCCATGCGTATTTTCAGCAGGAAGCGTTGTCAAAGGACTAGACATATGCTAAGGTAGGGACAATTAAGAATTTCATATAGTCACTATTTTAGTGATGATAGAGGCGCAAGATTCAACAGTAACACATAGGAGGATGAACAAATCCGCTGAATATGTGTGAAAGGGGAGCTTGCCGAAGTAGGACATCGTTGTTTCCGATGTCATGCTGGTTTTGCATTTAAGAGATGTAAGACTGTCGAATCTTTACGTTTCGGAGAGCTATCACACATGCGCAAGCTTTATAATTGTACATGTTGAAGGCAGCTATTCACGTTATGTGAAGGCTGCCTTTTTACGTTCAACGAAACGATTATGTGTAGGGGGGAATGACAGATGGGAAGTATTGTATTAAAATTCGGCGGACCAGCTACTGCATCAACAGAGCGTATCCAAGAGGTAGCGAAAAAAGTGATTGCTGAAAAAGAACGCGGTTTTAATGTAGTTGTTGTGACGGCGGCAATGGGAAGGACGACAAAGGATTTAACAAGAATGGCGAGAGATTTATCGGATGACGTGTCAAAGCGTGAGCTAGATGTATTATTAGCGACAAGCTCACAATTAACGAGTGCACTCTTTGCAATGGCACTACAGGAATTGGGTTATGATGCGGTGTCTTTAACAGGTTGGCAAGCTGGCGTTCAAACGGATTCGGTTCATTATAATGCACGTATCAATAACGTGAATGTAAGACGTATTGAAGAGCATTTTGCTGAAGGTAAAGTTGTAGTCGTTGCTGGCGAGCAAGGTATTGATGAACATCAGAATATCACAACGCTTGGTAAGGGCGGGGCTGAAACGACAGCGATTGCAATTGCGGCGTCACTTAAAGCGGAACGTGTGGATATTTATACGAATGTCGATGGTGTCTATACGGCCGATCCGAGCTACATACCTGAAGCACAAAAGTTGAAAGAAATCTCTTATGATGAAATGTTAGAGTTGTCTAATCTTGGCTCACATATATTGCATCCACGTGCGGTGGAGCTAGCGAAAAAATTTCAAATGCCAGTCATTATTCGTTCAAGTATAACGGAAGCAGAAGGTACCTTATTGAAGGAGGAAGTCGAAATGGAGAAAAATTTATTAGTACGAGGGGTAGCCTTTGAATCAGATATTATTCGCCTAACTGTTGGATATGATGCTTATTCAGATGCTTCATTAGCAGATATGTTCACGACACTTGCTGAAAATCGCATTAATGTCGATATTATCGTGCAGGCCATTATTGATGGGGTGAAACCATCTGTGTCATTTTCAATTGTGAAGGATGAATTTGCTGATGCACTTCGCGTACTTGAGGATAGTAAATTATCGCTAGGCTTTAGCTTTGCTGATTTTGAAATCGGTTTATCGAAGATATCCATTATCGGTTCGGGGATGGCATCGAATCCAGGCGTTGCTGCCCGTATGTTCGACCGTTTACGTCGCGAGGACATTCCAGTCAAGATGGTGAGCACATCTGAAATTAAAGTATCGGTAGTAGTGCCACAAGATGATATGATCCGTGCTGCAAATGCATTACACGAGGAATTCAATTTGGAAGAAGCATTGCACGCTTAAAGTAAAAGGAGGTATCTCAACTGAATATGAGATACCTCCTTTTATGTGATTGCGCTTTTTTTATTATTTTGTAGGAATAGTATTTAAAATGCGTTCTTTAACATCCCATTTGACAGTGAAGGTGATGAGTTGTTGCTTGTCATGCTTTTCGTCGTAGCACTCAGTTAAATAGCCTTGAATTTGCTGGATTTGCTCTGCTATAAAACCAGCTTCAAGTCTAAAACTACGATTGCTAATTTGTAAAAACTCCGGGCCGTTTGTTAAATGGAAGATACGTCCATCCCTCGTCTCTTTGGCAATTGTTAATGTACCCCAGCTCGCATCATCGAAAAATGCGACAATTTCTTCTTGACTTTTACAAGGGAACTTACGAGCAAGCTCTTTTCCTGCCCAATAAAGGATGTCATCCTCGTGTTTTCCTAGTATAGAAGATAGAACATGGTCGCGAATTAATTCATAGCCAAAGGAAGATACTGCATTAGGTGGATTTTTTATCATATAAAGCCTTCTTTCATAGAATTTTCATATTATTACATAAACTTTAAGTAATGGCTGTTTTTTCGAGCGAAAAACGAACATATTGCACTAGAATAATCGTTTAATGAGGAGCGCGAAAAACGCCAAGTTACCTTGACGCTTGTTGCTCTTGAGAGTACAATAAACATGTCATAATATTGTACCATGATGAAATACACAGTCAATGAAGTATCATTTACAATTTGGTGACTTCTGTTGATGTGCTATTTTAAGTACTAAAGGGGGGTAACAGTTTTGTCGAAGGATCGAGAGTTTTTATGGCGACGCTTACATTCTCTACTTGGTGTCATTCCAGTAGGTCTGTTCCTAGTGTTCCACTTGTCATTGAATTTCACTGCTGTTGGCGGTGAACAAGCTTACAATGATGCAACGGGGGTTATGGAATTAGTTCCTCATAGTCTATTGTTGCTAGTTGAGTGGGTTGTTATTTACATCCCATTAATGTTCCATGCATTCTATGGTGTATTCATCGCATTCACAGCTAAACCAAACACAGGTCGTTTTAGTACATACCGTAACTGGATGTTCTCATTACAACGTTTTACTGGTGTTTTCTTAGTTATTTTCGTTGCATGGCATATTTTCCAAACGCGTATTCAAAAAGCGCTTGGTACTGAAGTGGACTTCAATATGATGGAAGAAATCGTTTCTAATCCATTCATGCTTGGATTCTACATTGTAGGTATCTTATCAGCAACGTTCCACTTATCAAACGGGTTATGGGCATTCCTAGTAAGCTGGGGTATTACACAATCTCCTCAGTCTCAAAAGATCGCTACATATGTAACTAACATTCTTTTCGTAATTTTAAGTGTAGTTGGTGTGGCTGCTATTCTAGCTTTCGTATAATTATATAGAAGCAAAATTAGCAACCTATACAATCATTGCAATTTTTAAAGAGGAGTGAGAAATAATCATGGCGAAAAGCAAAGTAATTGTTGTTGGCGGCGGTTTAGCCGGTCTGATGGCAACGATTAAAGCAGCTGAAGTTGGTACTGAAGTTGAATTATTCTCATTAGTTCCCGTAAAACGCTCACACTCTGTATGTGCGCAAGGCGGAATTAATGGTGCAGTAAATACTAAAGGTGAAGGGGATTCTCCTTGGATTCACTTTGATGATACAGTATACGGTGGGGACTTCTTAGCGAACCAACCACCAGTAAAAGCAATGGCTGACGCAGCACCTGGTATTATCCACTTAATGGACCGCATGGGTGTTATGTTCAACCGTACGCCAGAAGGTCTACTTGACTTCCGTCGTTTCGGGGGTACGTTAATGCACCGTACAGCATTCTCTGGTGCAACAACTGGTCAACAATTACTATACGCACTAGATGAGCAAGTTCGTTCTCACGAAGTAGCTGGTTTAGTAAATAAGTACGAGCACTGGGAATTCCTTGGTGTAATTATCGATCCTGACGGCGTTTGTCGTGGTATCGTAGCGCAAGATATGCGTACAGGAGAAATCAAATCATTCCGCGGTGACGCTGTCATCATGGCGACTGGTGGCCCTGGTATTATCTTCGGTAAAACAACAAACTCTGTTATCAACACAGGTTCTGCTGCTTCTATCGTGTACCAACAAGGTGCTTCTTACTCGAATGGTGAGTTCATTCAAATTCACCCAACAGCGATTCCTGGAGACGACAAAAACCGTCTAATGTCAGAATCTGCTCGTGGTGAAGGTGGTCGTATTTGGACGTACAAAGACGGTAAGCCTTGGTACTTCCTTGAAGAAAAATATCCTGCATATGGTAACCTTGTACCACGTGACATCGCGACACGTGAAATTTTCGACGTCTGCGTAAACCAAAAACTTGGTATCAACGGCGAAAACATGGTATACCTAGATCTTTCTCATAAAGATCCGCATGAATTAGATATTAAACTAGGTGGAATTATCGAAATCTACGAAAAATTCGTAGGAGATGACCCACGTAAATTACCAATGAAAATATTCCCAGCAGTTCACTATTCAATGGGTGGATTATGGGTAGATTACAACCAAATGACTGAAATCCCTGGATTATTCGCAGCGGGTGAATGTGATTATTCTCAACATGGTGCAAACCGTCTTGGCGCAAACTCATTACTTTCTGCTATTTTCGGTGGTATGGTCGCTGGTCCAAATGCAGTTGATTATATTAAACGCCTTAAAAAGCATGCGGAAGATATTCCACAAGAAGTCTTCGATGCTCGCGTGAAAGAAGAGCAAGACAAATGGGATGCTATCCTTAAAATGGATGGAACAGAAAACGCTTACCTTCTACACAAAGAGCTTGGTGAGTGGATGACTGACAACATGACAGTAGTACGTCATAACGATCGTCTTGAAAAAACGTACGAAAAATTAACTGAATTACAAGAGCGTTGGGAAAACATCAACATCTACGATACGCAAAAATGGAGTAACCAAGGTGCTCACTTTACGCGTCAGTTGAAAAATATGTTATACCTTGCAAAAGTAATGACTAAAGGCGCTTTATTACGTGATGAATCTCGTGGTGCACACTACAAACCAGATTTCCCAGAACGTGATGATGAGCAATTCTTAAAAACAACAATGGCGAAATTCGATCCAGCTACTGGTGAACCAGTTATTACTTACCAAGAAGTTGACGTATCGTTAATCCCACCACGTAAACGTGATTACTCTGCTTAAGGAGGCTGATAAACATGCAAGCAACTGCTAATACTGGAAGAATGATAGATGTTGAAATTTTGCGTCAAGATACGCAAGGTGGAAGCGATTATACGCAAAAATTTAAAGTACCTTACCGTCATGGTATGAACGTAATTTCTGTATTAATGGAAATTCAAAAAAACCCTGTAACTGCAGATGGACAAGTAACGACACCTGTAGCATGGGACATGAACTGTCTAGAAGAAGTTTGTGGCGCATGTTCAATGGTGATCAACGGACGTCCACGTCAATCTTGTTCAACACTGATTGACCAATTGACTGAACCTGTCCGTCTTGAGCCAATGAAAACTTTCCCGGTTATTCGTGATTTACAAGTTGACCGTGATCGTATGTTCAATGCACTTAAAAAAGTTAAAGCATGGGTACCGATCGATGGTACGTATGATTTAGGTGAAGGTCCACGTATGCCTGAAAACAAACGTCAATGGGCTTATGAATTATCTAAATGTATGACTTGTGGTGTTTGTATGGAAGCATGTCCAAACGTGTCTGAATCAGCTTCATTCATGGGACCAGCACCACTATCACAAGTTCGTCTTTTCAACACTCACCCAACTGGGGCAATGATTAAAAACGAGCGTTTAGATGCAATCATGGGCGACGGTGGTCTTGCTAACTGTGGTAACTCTCAAAACTGTGTAGCAGCTTGTCCTAAAGGTATTCCTTTAACAACTTCTATCGCATCTTTAAACCGTGCGACTACAGTACAAATGTTCCGTAACTTCTTCGGTTCAGATCATATGGTTGACTAATACAACTACTCTACGCCCTTACACGATAATGTGTAAGGGCGTTTTTTTATTTGAATGCCTTATTAGACGGATAAAACTTGTGAGAACAGAGGATCGATGTGTGTAAGTAAGTGCAGAAAAAACTGAAATATCTGATTTTATATAGGATAATGAAGTGTTTTCCTATATAATGAACTAGTATTCATTTTAAGCGTTGTAATTGATTATAAAGGGGATGGACAACATGAAGGCAAGTTATGTGGGGGATTATGAGCAATGGGTAGAGGGATTTCAATTTCATATTGAGGTGCGTGTACGTTTTTCTGAGACAGATATGTTTGGGCATATGAATAATACGGTAAGCTTTACGTATTTTGAGCAGGCCCGCATAGATTATTTCCGTCATCTAGGGGTACTCATGCCAGCAGCTATTGATGAAAATGTAAAGGGTATTCCGATTGTGGCAGATTTACAATGTGATTATGTGCAACAGGTTTTCTTTGATGATGTGCTACGTATTTATACAAAGGTCGCAAAGATTGGCAATTCATCGATGGACCTACATTACTTAGCGAAAAATCAAAGGGATGAAGTATGTTTTACTGGACGAGGCACCATTGTTCAAATGGACCCTCAGACTGGTAAGAGCGTGCCAATTTCAGAGGAAGATAAACTTCGATTAAAATCACTAGCAGTTAATTAACTTAATGTAGTAAATGTTTTAAATCCCAAAAGTAAGGCGTATGTCACGATTACATGGGCCGAAATTGATTAATATAGAAGAAATACGCAAAAAAATTGCCGAATGTTGATTTATTCATGTAATAGCCGTCACCGCTCTTCATTTCTTTACATAAGTTACAATACGTGAGGGGGAGGAGGGTGTGACTAAATATGAATGGCTCCCATCATCGTTCTCTTTTAACTAACCGAGAACGTGAAATATTTGCGCTATTATTAGCGGAAAAAACAACGAAAGAAATTGCAGAGCAGCTTGGTATTAGTGAAAAAACAGTGCGCAATCACATTTCAAATACAATTCAAAAACTAGGTGTGAGTAATCGCTCACAAGCCATTATTGAGCTTTTACGCTTAGAAGAATTCAAATTAGAATAAATGCACTCTTGCTATTTTGAGAAAAAAACGACAAAATAGAACTATTCAACGTATTTTTAGGAGTGGAATAGTTATATGTCGGATGAAGTAACAAAGCACTCACCTGAAACCGTTGCAACGGTTGAAAAGGAATTACGCTATATAGCGGCAATTGTGAAGCAAAAAGGAAGAGAAATTGTTTCGCAATATGCGATTACGCCGCCACAATTTGTTGCATTACAGTGGTTAGAAGAGCTCGGAGATATAACAATTGGCGATTTGTCTAATCGTTTGTATTTAGCCTTTAGCACAACAACAGATCTAGTGGACCGAATGGAGAAAAATGAATTAGTTAAACGCGTGCGCGACGAGAATGATCGTCGTGTTGTGGTCATTCAACTTCTCGAAAAAGGCGAACGTATTATACAAGAAGTAATTGAAAAACGACAGCAATATTTGCAAGAAATGCTGGTTGGCTTTGATGTCCAAGAAACCGAGCAATTTTCGAGCTATTTACAAAAACTACATGTACACATGAAACAGGATTGAGGCGGAAAGTATGAATGCCCCGATAGGCGTTATTGATTCAGGAGTAGGCGGTTTAACCGTAGCAAAAGAAATTATGAAGCTGTTACCGAACGAAACAATCTATTATATTGGTGATACAGCAAGATGTCCGTATGGTCCACGATCTAGACAGGAAGTACGGAATTTCACTTGGCAAATGGCAAAAGCATTAGAAAAAATGAATGTCAAAATGCTTGTCATTGCATGTAATACAGCTACTGCAGTGGCACTCGAAAGTTTACAAAGAAATATGCCCTTTCCAGTATTAGGTGTCATCAATGCTGGTGCACGTGCAGCTGTTAAAAAGACAAAGCGACATGAGGTCGTTGTACTTGCTACAGAAGGGACGATTAAAAGTGGGGCTTATGAGGAAGCATTGACGTCACTCAATACGTCAACACATATTATTCCACTTGCATGTCCAACTTTCGTACCCTTAGTAGAAAGTGGTGAGTACAAGGGCAATTTTGCAAGTGAATTGATTGCTGAGGGTTTAAAACCATTAAAAAATGAGCAATTTGATACAGTTATTTTAGGATGTACGCATTACCCAATTTTGCAAAAGCAAATTGAAGCTGTGGTCGGAGAAGATGTCTTTGTGTTATCTTCTGCAGAGGAAACAGCAAAAGATGTGCAGGAAATGCTTGCGTATAACGGCACATTAGCAGATTCAGATACTAAGTCTGCCCATAAATTTTTTGCAACCGGTTCAGTACCGATTTTCCGCTCGATTGCAGAAAGTTGGCTAGAGCAAGGTACATTAGATATAAACCGCATTACATTAAAATAAAGAAACAGCTTAGCTTAGTAGCTAGGCTGTTTCTTTTTTAAAAAGGATAGATTTAGGGTGTCCAGGTATTCACATTTAAATAAATAAATACACAGCAACGAACATCGTGGCACTGCCTGCCATGACAAATAGATGCCATATAGCGTGGTTATACGGAATGTTTTTGTTTTTGTAAAAGAATGTGCCCGCTGTATAACAAATACCACCGAGTAAAAGTACCATGAAGCCGTCAAAGGAAATATACGCGACTAATGGTTTATAAGCGAATATAATGAGCCACCCCATGCCGATATATACGAGCAGTGATGCTTTTTTGAAACGATGAACGAAGAATTGTTTTAACACAATGCCAATGATGGCTAGTACCCATTCAATCGTAAAAATAGTCCAACCAAGCTGCCCACCTACAGCAACAAGTGCTACCGGTGTATATGTACCAGCAATTAATAAAAATATAGAGCTGTGATCTAGTTTTTTTAATAACACTTTATGTGTCGGAATTGCATGATACAACGTAGATGCTAAGTATAAGCAGAACATAGAAAATCCAAATATAATATAACTCACAAGTTCAGTTGTTGAACCAGATGTTAGTGCTTTGTGTACTAATAAAAGGGTGCCGGGAATAGTCAATAAAGCACCAATTCCATGTGTCAGAGCATTCCAAAATTCTTCCTTTACTGTATAACCATTTTGTTCAATCGTTGATTGTGTCATGACCATCACCTCTTTCTCTAATATGCCTACTATAACAGTATAATGAAATTAACTGTAGATGAAAATGTAATGCATCCTGTATGATAAATATCATATAAATACAGGCTTGTGTCGTCATGCAATCATAAAATATGTTAAAATGAGTGCGCGAAAGATTTTAGGAGGAACGAATATAATGACTAGATTTGATGGAAGAAATGCGGATGCACTGCGTCCTGTAAACATGGATAGCGACTATTTACTACACCCAGAAGGTTCAGTATTAATTCAAGTAGGGAATACAAAAGTAATTTGTACAGCAACAATAGAAGATAAAGTACCTGGCTTTTTACGAGGACAAGGTAAGGGCTGGATTACAGCGGAATACTCAATGTTACCACGTGCAACAGCGCAACGTACAGTACGCGAATCATCTCGCGGTAAAGTGAACGGCCGTACAATGGAAATTCAACGTCTAATTGGCCGTGCATTACGTGCTATTGTCGATTTAGAGGCACTAGGAGAGCGTACTGTATGGATTGACTGTGACGTTATTCAAGCAGACGGAGGCACGCGTACAGCATCGATTACAGGCGCATTTGTAGCAATGACACAGGCGATTGGCAAGTTGGCAGAAGAAAAAAAACTAGCTAAATTCCCTGTAACAGACTTTTTAGCTGCTACAAGTGTTGGCATTGTTGCAGAACAAGGCGCTGTTTTAGACTTGAACTATGTAGAAGATGCTTCAGCCGCAGTGGATATGAACATTGTCATGACAGGCGCTGGTCGCTTTGTAGAATTACAAGGAACAGGTGAAGAAGCAACATTCTCACGTGAGGAATTAAATGAGCTATTAGCACTTGGTGAAAAAGGCATTCGCGAATTAATCGACATGCAAAAAGAAGCATTAGGCGAACTTGCAAGTAAAGTTGGAGGGAACTGCTAATATGAAACAAGTTGTTATTGCCACTAAAAACAAGGGCAAAGCGAAGGATTTTGAAGCACTATTTGGTCCCCTAGGCTATGAAGTAGTCACGATGTTTGATGTAGCGCCTGATATGGAAATTGAAGAAACGGGTACAACATTTGAAGAAAATGCTGTGTTAAAAGCAGAAGCACTTGCTAAAGCACTAGGTACAATTGTGATTGCAGATGATAGTGGTCTTGCAGTAGACGCTCTTAACGGCGAGCCAGGCGTATATTCAGCACGTTACGCTGGCGACCATGACGACGAAGCAAATATGGTGAAGTTACTTGCAAATTTACAAGGTGTAGAAGATGAAAAACGTACAGCTCGTTTCTGTTGCTGTATCGCTATTGCAGGTCCAAACATTGAGACAACAACCGTTTTTGGCACATGTGAAGGTGTTATTGCCCATGAAAAACGCGGTGCAAATGGCTTTGGCTACGATCCTATATTCTTCGTACCTAGCTTGAATCGCATGATGGCAGAACTTAAACCTGAAGAAAAAGGTGCGATTTCTCACCGAGGCAACGCCATTCGCCAGTTGAAAGAAATACTACCAACTCTTATGAAATAAGGAGTGATGTCCATGCAAGTTTTAGTCATGAGTGATACACATGGAGATAGTCAGGTCATAGACAAAGTACGTGGGTTTTATCCGAAAGTCGATGCGATAATTCATTGTGGTGATAGCGAACTTGCCTTTTCTCATACTGCACTAGCAGGTATGCAAAAGGTGCGTGGAAATTGTGATGCAGAGTCATCGTTTCCGAATGAAGCGGTATTTGACGTTGGTGATGTGACATTTTTTGTGACGCATGGGCATTTATTTAATGTGAAGTCTTCCATCTTATCTTTATCCTACAGAGCGAAAGAGGTAGGTGCGCAAATCGCCTGCTTCGGCCATTCGCATATCTTAGGTGCTGAAATGATTGATGGTGTACTATTCTTAAATCCAGGAAGCTTACTAAAACCACGTGGACGCAAGGAGAAAAGCTTTGCAGTTGTAGATATACGTGACGATCAATTCCAAGTGGATTTTTTTACAGATGACAATGAAAGTATTTCTTCACATACGTTCGTGAGGCAGTAGATATATGTAGGTGAACACTAGTAGAATAAGCACTTTGCTGATGATTCAAAAAAACAGGTATCGGTCATTTGACTGTTTATCTGAAATTGAATGATTAGTGAGGTGCTTTTTTCTGTGGTTAAGGAATGTTTTTGTGAAGAGGAACCGATAAAAGTTTGCTAGCATATCGTATGTATGGATAGAGAATTTAACAAGATTCAGCGGAAGTCCCCCAACTTCATAAGTGCCGGGATGAATGCAATTTTAGCGATCTATTCAGTGGTGTTCAATCACCTGCTGAATCATGTTAAAGGCTCCGGCGGATGTCTCGGATTTTGAATTGTGCTGAGACGTAATTGATTGGAGAATGATCATTGTGCATAGGTATTCTAAAGGTTGGTTTGTTAAGGAATTGCGAGCAAGAGGCATCATGTTACATCCTCTATTACGCAATCACTTGGGGCTCTATAAGGAATCAGAATTACGTCATTTATATTATAAATTGCTTGAAAAAGAACTGGAAGTAGAGGACAAATAGTAACTGTTATGAAGCATCCAATCACCAAATTGGGTGTTTTTCATTTGTTTTCGTTTGAATGGTGCTACTGTGGGAAATAACTATATTCTACAGGGAGGGGCATTTTATGCGAAAAAAACCTTGGATGATCACGCAGCAGTGGGAAGATGTATTATTTCTTCATTGGCCAGTTCAACCTCATGAATTAGTGCAACACATCCCAAAGGAGCTTGAACTTGACCTTTATGAAAATAGAGCTTGGCTTAGTTTTGTCCTTTTTAAAGTAAGTAGAAATAGGCTAAGATTCACACCTTCTTTCCCTGGTGTGAGTTCCTTCTTACAACTAAATGTGCGGACGTACGTCACTTGTAACGGGTTGAAAGGTATCCATTTCTTTAACTTGGATGCGAATAATGCGCTCATCGTACAAATGACAACAATCGGTCATTTACTACCTTACCGTCGTGCCAAGATGTCAATGAAAAAAGAGGGAACGGCCTTATCTTTCACTAGCAGCTATCAAAACCCGAAATTAATAGATGAAGCGTTGACTGTTACATTTGAACCGATGCCGGGTCAGATAGAAAGTCTTGCATTTGAAAGTTGGTTAGTAGAGCGCTATCATTTATGGACAAAGGTGAAAAACCGTTTGCTTCGCATAGATACTTGCCATTCACAGTGGCGTTTGCAGAAGGTGAATGTTACCATCCATCACAATACAATGACACCGTTTATAAAAGCTCTTACGCCTTATAATCAGCCAATCGCGCATTATTCAAAAAGTAAAAATGCTCGGATTTTCCCACCTGTTTTGGAACCAAAAAAAGTACCAAGTCGTTAACAATTCGAAATTGCCGATGACTTGGTACTTATACATTTGTTAAAAACGATAATAAAATTGCATAACGATAGCCGATGCAATCATATCAGACATGGCTAAAGCCTCTGCTACGATTTCATCAAAAATTTCAATGTCTTTTTGATATTTTTTTTGAATCATCGCCACGGCTTCATCTTTCGTTAATGATAAATGTGTATAAAACATTTTTCTTAATTCTTCTTTATTTATACAAGGATTAATCCTGCTTAAAAACAATACAATGTCATCTGCATTACGATACCATTCTTTTTCTTTTGCCTCTGCTGTTGCGGCATCACCTTTAACAGCAGCAGTTACTAGTTCAGCAGCGATGACCAGATGTTCTTTAATCAGTGCAGCATAGCGGTCTGCGATTTGATCGCCGTAAAGTGGACGAAGACAATTACCTAAATCAGTCGCATTTTGTAAAAGTCTTTCTTGCACAAACGGTAAATCAGGCAAGCCAAATACAATGCTGGTAATGGTCATCCTCGTCCAATTGACATGCTCCATCCATAGCAGGCGATTCATCGCCATAAAATCAGATTCAGCCTTACTAATGCAACGATAATCATTAGCAGTTGGCTGCTGGTTCAAAAAGTGCCGAATCAGTGCAGTATATTGTGTGGATGGCTGTGTATAGAACGAGCTTAGCGAATTCGCGTAATATCTATACTGGTAAGGGAACACTTTACTTTCATTCCTTTCCTCTTACTATTGTTGAACAAAAAAATAAGTTCTTTCAATAGAATACTCAGAGGTACTTCGGAATGTGAAAAAAATTAGGGATTTGTAGGTGTATTGACTGCACATTGTATAAAAATTACATGATTATGCTTTTGCTCATTCCTCATATATCATCTTTTTCGTCATCCCACCATCGATCGTAAGGTTTGTTCCGGTCACAAAGATATTGTTTGGATTTGTTAAGTATAGGCAAGCTTGCGCAATATCCTCGGGCGTACCCACTCGACCTGATAAATGTTGTTCATGGTCGATGGGGCGTAAACTTTCATAATCACCGGTTTCAATCCAGCCAGGTGAGATACAATTGACAGTGATCTTATCAGGACCTAAAGAGCGTGCTAGTGCATGGGTTAATGCGACGATGCCCCCTTTTGTTGCCGCATAGGCTTCTGTGTAGGGCTCAGACATCGTAGCACGCGTAGAGGCCATAGACACAATTGAACCACCATTTTCATTGCTACGCATAATCTTAGCAGCTTCTCTGGAACAGAAAAACACACTACTTAAATTTGTTTGAATGACATGATTCCAATCCTCCATGGATAAATCATAGGGGGAGGCATATTGAAACGTACCTGCATTATTAATTAGAATATTTATTGTGCCAAAGTGGTCGACAGTTTGCTTCATTAAAGAAACAATGTCCTGTTCTTTACAGAAATCCGTTTGGACAAATATACTAGAATAGCCAAGGGCCCGCAATTCATTTTCTAATTGTTTTCCTTTATCGAGATCTATATCTGCAATGACGACCTTTGCGCCGCTTTTTGCATAAGCTTTGGCTACGCCTCTACCAATTCCTTGCGCACCGCCAGTAACCACAACAACCGAATCATGAAACATAAAGATGCCTCCGTTTTATCTGTTTTAAATTATTTTAACAAAAATCATCAGTTTTATGGGATTAGTCAAGATAGGATTTGTTTGTGAAATACAAAAAAGGATCGTAAAATAGAAATTATCGTACATGAAAGTGGATATAATAACATCTAGGTAAACCTTCCCTTGATAGAAAAATTTATATTGACTTTATGTTTTGTAGCGTATATAATAAATATTGTCTTCCTAAGAGAAATGTTAAGGAAGTAACCATGTCTCAGTAGCTCAGCTGGATAGAGCAACGCCCTTCTAAGGCGTCGGTCGGGGGTTCGAATCCCTCCTGGGACGTATCAAGGTTCAAATAGAATAAGTTTGAACCAACGGAAAAGCGCTTCAAATCCTTTAATATCAAGGATTTGAGGCGCTTTTCCTGTTTTTGAGAATACGTTAGAAAAGGATAGAAAATGAAGAGTTTCTACACATTTTCTACACAAGCAAAAGTGGTTTGAAGTTGCTATTTGTCTGTTTTGAATTGAACTCTCCCTAATTTTTTGGTTCTATAATATTTGTTGGGGTTTTCACACAATTGCATGCAAAAAAAAGCACAGATTCACCGATTTATATATACTTGAATTGTCGAGAAACAAGTAATAGAAAGGTGAACTGTGCGCATGAATTTTAACATGAATATTCCTGGATTGAAAGATGTAGAGGTTACGAAAGTAGAAGAAGTGGGCAATCGAATCGCGTTATATGTACAAATGCCGAAATGCGCGTATCAATGTCCTGTTTGTAAACAAGAAACAATGAGAGTACATGATTACCGCATGCAAAAGATTAAGCATTTAAAATGGTTCGAACGTTTAACTGTTTTGTTTTATAACCGCCGACGATAGTTTGTAAATGTGGCAAGCGCTTCTCTGAAAAATCCCCTTTCGTGGATAAATATCAACGCTACTCAAAGGAATGGAATCAAGTAGTAAATGTTCGTTCTGTTAAAGTAAAAACGTTTAAAGAAGCTGCGGAAGTACTAGGTACATCACCTACAACTGTCATTCGCCGTTTTAAAAAGGTCGCGAATAAACAATTAGTAGAAGGTGTACGTTTACCAAAAGTGATTGCGATTGATGAGTATAAAGGCGATACAGATGCAGGTACGTATCAACTAATCATTGCGAATGCGGAGACGCGCGAGCCAATTGATATTTTATCGAATCGTAAAAAAGAAACAATTAAAAATTGCTTACGTCAGTATGGGACATCATACTTTAAACCTGTTGTTTCAAGGACTTGGAGGGGGATCGCTGTTTCATTTGTGAAACTGATATGAAGCTTGATACCTGCACGTTCACCGTGATACAAAGCCCAAGGCAAACGCCTTTTCCCAACAGTAATTGTCGTTGAATCTACTGCCATCAGCTCTTTTTTTATGGATAGTGTACGTTTAGCGGAGCGATTACATTTACCAATGATTACAGCTAAAATACGTTTCATAATTTGGTAATCTAACGCTGTCAATCGTTTGGATAAGGAAGAGTAATCCACCGAAACGAAACCTACGCTAGGTGCGACATCTGCCGCATGACGCATGCTTTTCCATTCATGTGATGCAGCGTCGACTAAGTAGGAAATGATAGTCGAAACTGTGCATTTACGTGCGGTAGCTGTAAAATCAAATTCCGCTAAAATGCTTTGAAGTTCTTCTTCTGAAAGAAAGTTTTGAAGTAGGTTGAAAATCGTGCTATTCCTAGCCAAGAGAGATTCCTCATTTCGTAAAAAAGTTTGTTGTCGTGACTACTATTTTACTAGAGGAGCTCTCTTTTTTGTTATATTTTATTGGTAGAAACTAGATATTTAACAGGTGTGTATTTATTACTTTGTATTTATATCTAGAGTTCTAAAAACAAAAATAATATTGTGATATTTTTAGAAAATCATTCATTATTTCTTTTATATGTATCAATCATTCATATATATCATTGAATTATATGCTTGAATAAGATATGATATGCGATATGGATAACAAAAATTACAATAATAATACTCAATATCTTAAAGGTTTATTTGAAATTGCCATTTTAATGATGCTTCAGAAAAAAACGATGTATGGCTATGAATTGACTAAAGAATTGAAAGAGAGTAATTGTTTTTCTATTTCTGATGGTTCGATTTATCCTATATTAAAACGTTTGACGGTCAATGATTATGTTGATGTATTTTCAGAAGAATACGAGGGGAGAATTAGAAAATATTATAGGATTACTGATTTGGGAAAATCATTAATAGAAAGTAGATTAAATGAATTAGAAGCGATATTTAAATATTTAGAAGAAATTAAGGAGATGAATTAAAAGTGGATAATCAGAAGATAAATGAATACATAAAGCAACTTGAAATTGAAATAAATATATTACCGAAAAAAGATAGAGATAATCATATTATGGAAGTGAAAGATCATTTATTGCAGTCAGTAAATGACGGTAAATCGGTAGACCAGGCATTAAAAGACTTTCTTCCACCTAATGAATTAGCTAAGGAAATTAAAGCTGAGTTTCAAAACTTATATAGTTCAGCTCCTATTGAAAAAAGTTTTCCAATAAAACAAAAAAAAAGTAACAAGAGAATATGGATAATATTATCTGTTTTAGTAAGTATAATATTACTTTCTATATTTGTAGCAATTGCTGTATTTATGGGAAATTCATCGGATAAACCTATTGATACTCCTGGAATTATTGAGTATGAAGAAATAAAAGACTAGCAAATATAAAACGAGTTATCTAACAGTCATATTTGTTAAATAACTCGTTTTTTGTTCGCGTTTTGAAGTATATTTCTAGTTATAACGTTATTTTACTATACCAATCCAGACGACCCACTTTATACCATGTAAATCTTAATATTTACATGGTATGATTTTTATTTGGAGAAAAATTTATACTCGAAATTACATATATATTCATTTTATGGACTATCAAGTAATTTAGTATGGCGTTCCTTCATAAATCAAAAAGATACTATATTAAGAGGAGAGTTCACTATGAAGAAAATATTTTTAACATTGTTAACAGCAATAGCGTTATTTTTAGTAACAGATGCAACAACATTGGCAGCTACGAATGATGAAAATTACGATGCTTACCCAGGACTAGAAAGAGTAGTTGACGAATTAAAAGCAGATGGAAGTAAAGAAGCTATTGTAAACCTTGAAAAAATTGAAGCGTTACCAGAAAAAGAATTAATCAATCTTAATGACATTCTTACTAATCCTGATCGACTAAGTGAAGAATTAAGCAACCCTGAAAACTTAACAGTAGAATCCATTGAAGTAGATTATACTAACGAAAATGGTTTGCGAAATCCATTTATGACTCCTTTCGCAACGACTTATAAAGGACAGGTTACAGTTGTAACAGCTTTAAACGCAGCAGGAATTGACCTTATTAAATATGAATTAACAGGTAAAGTTACTGTAAATAGCACAAAAACTAAATTTGTTAGTGCTGATAGTATGAATGGAATAGTTATTCGTAAATGGTTACCACAAGTAGTAACTAAAAAACTTAGTTCTACTAAAAGTGTTACAAGTACAAAATTTACTGGACAAGTTACTTTCAGTTATGATTTAGGTGTTGGTTCATGGGGTGTTGCTCGTATAGGAGTAGTACGTACAGGATTTACAGCAAACACTAAACAAGCACTTACTAAATGGTGTTATACTGAATAATAGAAAAAAAACCATTACTTTCAATAATAATATATTGAGAGTGATGGTTTTTTAGCTATTTTGTTCCAATTATAGGAGTTGCGCCTTGAATTGTTACCCAACCATGTTTCTCATGGGCATCAAGTTCTTGTTTTTTTAAGGACTAACTGCCAATTAAATTATATATGTATTTATTTTCATATACAATCCCCCATTTATAACTTTACTACAAAGTCACATAACCCTTCTGACACTAAGCTGCACTGTTTGTTTGAGTACATTTCTTCACAAAATTTCAATTTGCATTTCGGAATATATATCCATTTTTATAGTTCTGTTTCCAAAAGGGCTATAGTGAAGTAGTTTTTTTACTAACAGTAGGTCATTTTAATAAGGATGATCAATAATATGTTAGTTACACATTCCAATCATATTGGTATAATTTAACTGTCGCTAGATCTAAATTAAAAATGTGGAAACAATACATTATCTAGCAAAAAGCACTATATGGGAAATGGAAGAATGATAGAACAGGAAATGTATCTTAGAGCCACTGATTAAATTTCTAAAAGGCTAGGGGCGGCGTAGCAATAATCCATTCAGAAGATGAACAAAATTTTACTAGTGTTTCAACTGAAACAGCAAATTCGAGTGTAGATTTATGTATTGAAGTAGGAGCAATGTGCGATGCCCATAAATACAATGTACGTGTAGCCCACTGTCTGTGTATTGTATGAGATGATGAAAATAGCCTTTTTAAGGTGCTTTTGCTTTGCGGTATCTGTTAAGCAGATTACGTTTTGGGGGCGTAGACGTCTAGGTCAGTGTTACTACTCCCGATAAGGCTCTAAGGTTGATGACCTTAAATGAATTACAGTCATACCATTGGACAACTGCATATCCTGCAGAAGAATTAGAACATTATCTTTAATGATTGACCTAGAATTATAATGAAATTTCTAGTTTTTAAAATTTGTATTTACATTTAAAGGGGACTGACTAAATGGAAATGGTAAAGGATAAGGTTACAAATATAGAAGAGTTTTTCAAGCAACTACCAAGTTTAGATGTAAAGATTAGAGAGAATATTTTCTATCGAGGGCAAAGTAAAACTGATTATAAATTAACGCCTTCGATATTAAGAAATAATAATTTAAAGAATGAGAATAAAATCTATTCCGATATTATGACAGAATGTTCCCATGAATTTGAAGAAGTTAAATTACATAATGAGATTTTATCGAAGATGCAACATTATGGTGTATACACAAGGTTACTTGACGTTACCGTAAATGCGTTAGTAGCATTATATTTTGCTTGTGAGAATAATAAAGATGAAGATGGTGCCGTATTTGTTATTAGAACAAATGGTAGTGAAATTAAGCAGTTTGATAGCGATGTAATCTCAATTTTATCTTCTTTACCAAGATTCAAAATTGAAGAAAAAAAAATAATGAAGCAATTAGCTGAGGAGGCTAAGAATAAGCTTGAGGAGAATGTGAAAAGTGAAATAGCAATAATTCAAGATTTTAATGAGCACCATTTAATTAAAAGACTTCTGCACGAAATAAAAAAAGAAAAACCTGCTTTTGAAAACATTATTAATCCATGTGACTTATTAAATAATTATTTTTTCATACCACGAAAAAATAATGCGCGAATTATTAGACAAAGTGGAGCTTTTATGATTTTTGGGCTAGGTAATGAAGAATTTGAAGTTGAAGAAAATGCCGATAGAGATAGTGAGAAATCTTATAAAATAATAATAGATAGACAATCAAAACGTGAAATTATTGATCAATTGTCTATTTGTGGTATTTCTAAAGCTACATTACATCCTGAATTATATAAAGTTGCTGAATTTATAAAAGAAAAATACAATAAGCCGGAGTTTTATTAACTCTTTTGATGTTCAATAAGATTATGTATAGTACCAAATTTTAAGAAAACAGCCTATATATATTCAAACTTTTTTCAAAAGCTACATATAGAACAGGAGTGTTACTTAGATAAGCAAATTAAATAAAAAAGATTCAAAATCGTACGATAATCCATCCAATTATTATTCTTAAAGGAATAACTGTACTCGAGAGGATTTCACTAAAAATCTTGGGAAACTAGCCTCTTGTAGATTGTATAGAAAATTCGAGAAAAAAACCGCTTTAAGCCTTTAGTAGGATTAAAGCGGTTTTGCTTCTTTATAAGTTTGAAAACGATGTATCTACACAACAAGAAGTTGTTCAAAGATGTTACTAGTCTGTTCAGAGTCACGCTCTCGCAATTCTTTTAAGACGTGTGCATACGTAGATGTTGTAATGTCGATGTTAGAGTGTCCTAGACGTTCTGATACATATAAAATCGAAATACCTTTGTATAGTAAGATACTCGAGTGCGTGTGTCGTAGTCCATGGGCAGTAATGAGCGGTTTAATACTTAAGCGTTTTAGAATAGAACGAAGGGTATCATTTAGTCTATCGTTTGTGACAACGGATATATCCGAAGATGGTTCAAAGAAAACTAAGTTATACACATTCGCTGGATCATTTTTCACGGTAATTAGATGCTTCTTTAAAGCCTTCATTGTTAGTTTATCAATACTAATAGTCCGCTCCGACTTTTCGGTTTTTAAGGGACCAAAACCACCGCCTTCTTTATACTTCCATTGACGATGTACCTTTATGCGATTGTTTTTAAAGTCTAAGTCGTTAATACATAAGCCGATTAACTCTCCGTATCGTAGCCCTGTAGATAGAGCTAAAATTAGCATAATATTTTCAATCCCTTGGTCAATATTATTGTGTAAATCTTGTAGTAGCAATTGGCTGCTTGTATAATCAAGGAACTTTTCAGAACTCTTTTTACCGGATGAACCTGTGACAGTGACATTTCGAGTAAAATCATTTCTTAATAGTCCTTCATCTATAGCTTCCTTCAAACAGGTACGAATGTAACCATTTAGCTTTCGGTTAGTATCCTTTGCGCTTGTTTCTCCTAAGGCATTTAGGAAGTTTTGATAATCTCGCTTTGTGACTTTTTGAAGAGGCGCATCTTTAAAATGACTAAGCAATTTATTGTACGTTGCTTGATACGATTTTAATGTAATAGTACCAACATCATTCTTATAAGTCTGATACCATTCTAAAAAGTACTGAGCGAAGGCTATATCCTTTTTGATACCAATAATCCCTTGAGCTATATTTGCTTCAACTAGTGCTGCTGCTACAGACGCCTCTTTTTTAGTGCGAAATCCCCCCTTACGAATCGGTTTATATTTTCCATCTTCCATATAGCTTACAGTATATTGCCAAGTGTTTCCGCGTTTTGTGATACTTGCCATTGTTTGTTCCTCCGTTTCGACACATCAAGTGTCTATTATAATTTTCAGTTATAGCTACAGTATTCCCACTACTTCAGTGAGTTAAAAACTAGCCCCCAATTCTCGAAATAATTGCTCTCGTTAACTCTATAAAATTTATTATTTTTGTTTGGAATCATGAATGGCACTAAAGTTTTCATCTAGAAATTTCATCATTCTCTTTGCATGGAAACTCCATGGCTGTCCTTTTTTATAGGGATAAAAGACGAACCCTCCTAACGATGCATCCAGCTCTTTTTTGAATTTAGGGATATAGAGAATATTCTCTTTGATCCAATCTTGTTTCCTATTTACGTGGCCCTGTAAATCTTGCATTGACCAATAAACACCGTCTAATTGGTTTTTCTGTAATTCCTCTAACTCGAATTTGTCGACAATGACATACCCCTCAGGAATTTGAACAGTAACATTTAAGTTTAATTTTTGTTGCATTTGAATCTCCCTTTACCGAAATATTTAAACCATCCTAAAAAATATATAATCAATGAATGATTTCGAATACATTAGATTCTATGGGGTATGAAAAAACAACGGCAGATACTATAAATTTTAATGAGAATCTTATTGTTATCAAAAAAGGTGTTTAATAGAGAGAAAAAACGATTTAAGTAGTTTATTTCTGATCAAAAGATTTCTTCGATTTCGTTTTTTATATAAAGGTTGTTTGTTTTCTTGATTATTATTAAAAATTGAGTAGTTTATAGCGGAAAAGGAGGAGATGGAATGTATTTTTATCAAGTTCAGAAGCATTATCAACGAACTATCGCTAATAGTCGCATGAATGATGCGAATTATGTGTGTAGCTTAACGATGAATGCGAGTATTGTGTTGGCAATAATACAATCAATGAAAGAGACAAAGCAAAGAGTGGTAATAGATTTATCAAGACCAGAGATAGCGCAGCTAGTGAGTCATTTAGAAAAATGTATGCAAAATCGTTCTTACTTTAAAATGATTATCCGTGATTACAAGGCACTACTAACTCTAGAAGATTTCGATAAAGGGTTGGTAGAATTGACAGCTGTATGTCATTTTCTTTTAGAAGATCCATTACTGGAGACTAACAAAGTATCGTTTATTCAAACGTCGTTCTTAGAAGGGAGGGGGGAAAGATGAATATCTATTGTGTTGATAATGGAAAAGTTCTTGAAATGCTAGGAGAAGGAGCACAGATGTATGAAGTGGCTCAGAACTGTTTGCACCTGAAGAAGACAAAAACATTTTATTTACTGAATGCAACAACGTATGTATGGACTGATTTAGTTGGCTTTGAAACAACTTTTTGGGATGGTGTGCTAGGATATCAAGAACTAACGCGTGAGGGATTAGAGAAGTGGTGTTGGAAGCTGAGTGCAATATTACATAATGAGACGATATTAATGTGGCAACTAGGCGAACACATACATCAATACCTTTTTGATTATCGCGAAGTGCTGGAAGAACTACTAGGTTACTTAGAAGAAATTTTAAAATCGAGCGAATTCAAAAATTCGCGTTATATTATTGAGTTTGTTAGTGAAGGAGCGGAGCGGAAAGCTGCGGTGGATTGGTGGGAGTATGATTATTAGAAGATAAGGGCTTTCGTATAAAAAAGTTCAGCCAGAACTTTCTGGTTGAACTTTTTTATAGGGGGTCCCGTCAGATTTATGCGGATCTACAACGTTAAGCAAAGAAAAATCACGACGCTTTGGGTGTATTTTCTTATTCAACAAAACCAGCTAATAGTTGTCAAGATTTTTCAATAAAAAAATTAAAACCTACATGATATACTAAAAAAGGGTATACCAAATAAGCCTTCCTATAAAATTGGAAGGTTTTATTTAATGTAATTAGTTATTTCTTTTTAATCTGTATTTTGGAAGGTCATCTTCCTTTTAAGTAGGGCATAAATCCAATGTAAAAGCTTATTAGCACAAGCAATTATTGCTACTCTAAAAGGTTTTCCTTCTTCGCGTTTTTTATCGTAGAACTCTCTTAATTTCTTATTTCTAGGGATTATTTCATCACTTGTTTTTTGCTTACGTGCATCTCTTATACCGCATTGTACAGCCATAAACAACGCTTGTCTTAACCTGCTAGAACCTCTTTTGGTTATGCGATTTATTGAAGCAGTAAACCTACCAGAAGAGTAAACGCTAGGATCTATCCCAGCGAATGCTACTAGCTTTTTAGGATGATTAAACCGCTCTATCTCTCCTATTTCGGAGATGATTGTTGCCGCAATCTTTTCTCCAACTCCAGGGATAGACTGGATTATTTCATATTCTTCAATTTCTTTAGCGAGGGCATCTATTTCTGCTGCTAACTTTGATAGATGCTCTTGATATTGAAGAACAATGTTAATAAACATTCTTAGGTTAAAGATATGGCTTTGGTATAAGTTGTTTTGAAATGGATTACGTAATGCAGCTTCTCTCAATTTAATTGCTTTTTCTTTTGCCCATTTTTCTGAACGGGTTGTACATAATTCCGCAATTTTATTAGTAAGATCTAATTCGTTAACACTTAAAACCTCTTTGGAGGTTGGGAAGATTGATAGAATCTGTAACGAGATTTTTGAGTAGAGATTCCCAAAGACACCTCTATATTCAGGAAATACCTGATCTAATATTGATTGTAGCTGTAACTTTGTTTGTGCAGCCGTACTTGATACGGTTTCTTGTTGTCTAGTGAGATTACGAAGATTTAAGAGTTGTATGCCTCTTTTTTTATATGGTTCTAACTCTTCCTTGTAATATAGTTCACATAGATGATAGGCATCAATGGCATCGGTCTTTACTTTGCGTAAATTTGTACTTCTAGCACGATGAGAGATAAGTGGGTTTACAATAATATAGACGTATTGTTGCTCCTCCAAAAATTGAATGATAGGCATATGATATTGACCTGTAGATTCTAAAATAACCGAAGGTTGCTTACCATCAGCCACTTTCTCTATATCCCTTAGAAATCCTAATAAACCATCCAAACCATCAAGAGTATGTTTAATACTAAAGCTCTTACGATATGGTTTGCCTTTATCTAAAAAGGCTTGAACCTGACTTTCTCCTTTTGAAACATCCAGACCTACGACTGGATTCATAATCAAATCTCCTCCTTAAGAAAACTAAATTCGTCGGTAACCCCTAAAGCTGCTTGTAATGTCATAGGTTCGCTTGTTAAACGGGATCCTTGTCCCAACCAGCTCGAAACATGTTTATACAAGTAGGGGGTGAACAGTTTTGCGGACGGGATCAAGTCCCACGGGCCAGACGTTCTACCCCGACTACCGTTATAATAAGACCTAAAAGAAAAAGGTCAACCAGAAAAATCTGGCTAACCTCATATTACGATCGGGCCATAGTGTTGAATAACATCCTTTTATGAAATGTCCCCAAATCCCGCTTTGTTTGCTTCAACTAACGAAGCACTTAGTTAGGACTTCTGTAGATTGTAGAAGACCTTCTAACTGGTAATAATACATAGCTAGCGTATCAGCCCATCCGATAACTGGATGGGCGTTTTTTTTACATTTACTCCACCTGTTCCTTAATCACCTGCTCGACTCCGAGCAAAATCAACTTTAAACCAAATTCAAATGCTCTGTCAGTACCCATCAGCTCAAACAGTCCGTTCGTGAACATCCTCCGGAACAGTCCCACATCCGTCTCATTCATAGAGTCTAGAAGGCGAATCATTTCTTCTCCCGGAGGCGTTTCATTGTCCTTAAGGATAGCGGAGACATTGCGTTGATGTTGATAATCGTCTAGAACGAAGTAGTAGACATAGTTAACAAGTGTAGTAACCACTTGTATTTTCTGCTCTTGCTCAAGCGGTGTTGATTCCACACATAGCAGCATCCGGTTGGTGAATCGGATGATATCTGGTTCGTGGGGCAGTGTCATCATCATAATCTGCGTAGAGCAAGGATAGCGGCTGAGCACACTTCTTACCGTTAGGGCAAGCTCAGTCAACTGTTCCTTCCAATCCCCTTCAGAGTGGAATTCCTCCAAAATTATTTTAGATACCTGGTTGGCGAGACGCTGGTAGAGATTTTGTTTGCTCTTGAAGTACCAATACAAAGAGGGCGCCTGAATTCCGAGCCTGTCTGCCAATCGTCTCATACTGAGTTTCTCGATACCCTCCTCTCCAAGAAGCTCCCATGAGGCTTCAAAAATTTTATCCTCCGAAATCTGAGGCTGCTGTTTTTTCATTGGTATCCTCCATTTCATCTAACACTGTAAGTTTATGCTTTACAGATTCATAAGTTCATGATAACATCTAACACTGTAAGATTCAAACTAACATCGTTAGATAAATGTTTAAAAGAAAGAAGTGATCCACATGGATGCAGAAAACCTCTATTACTTTGAAAAAGCACCGGTCGCAAAGGCTGTAGCTCACTTTGCTGTACCGATGATGCTAGGCACATCAATGAGTGTCATATATTCCATCTTGAATGCCTATTTCCTTGGTATGCTACATAATACTGCCATGTTAACTGCACTCGCATTAACCTTGCCGTTATTCGCGATCATTATGGCGCTAGGAAATTTGATTGGCATGGGGAGTGGTACATTCATCTCACGTTTGCTGGGAGAGAAAAAATATGATGATGTAAAGCATGTGTCTTCATTTGCCTTTTACAGCAGCTTAGTTCTCGGTCTTATCGCGATAGCTGTAGGCCTCCCATTGATTGATCAAATCGTTTATGGCCTTGGGGCAACGTCTGACTCCTTCGAATTTACAAAGGACTATGTCACAATTATGATCATGGGCTCACCATTCGTCATATTGTTCTTCACACTGGAGAATATCGTGCGCTCAGAAGGTGCAGCAATCACGTCTATGATTGGTATGATTATCAGCGTTGTCGTGAATATTATTCTAGATGCACTATTCATTTTCGTCTTCCATTGGAGCGTAACTGGGGTTGCGACCGCTACGGTAATTTCGAACGTTGTTGCCAGTGCATTTTACGCTTTTCATATAAGATATAAAAGCCAATTCTTAACCGTATCAGCAAAATGGTTCAAGGCTACTAAAGAGATTCTGAGTAATGTAGTTAAAATCGGTGTTCCCATCTTTATTATGAGTATCTTTTTGGGTGCAATGTCGCTCATCTTAAACCACTTTCTTATAGAATATGGGGATCAGGCAGTAGCAGCTTACGGGATCTCATCACGTTTATTGCAATTTCCTGAGTTTATCCTGATGGGCTTATGTGAGGGAGTAGTGCCGCTTATCGCTTTTTCTTTTACAGCGAATAAAATGCGCATGAAGCATACAATCGGATTTACAATTAAAACAATTGTGGCGTTAGCCTTCCTATTCGGTGTTATCGTTTTTCTGATATCTGATAACTTAATTGGTTTATTTACGAATGACCCACATTTAATTGAGATGGGAAGTTACATACTGCATGTAACGTTCTTATCCTTGTTTATTACCGGAATGACCACGTTGTTTACGGGTATATTTCAAGCAACTGCACAAGGAACTGCTGCGTTTATTATGTCAATTATTCAAGGAATTACACTAATTCCTATGTTGTTTATCGCCAATCATATGTACGGATTCCACGGAGTAATCTGGTCGCTTGTCATTGCAGATGCCTTATCATTCCTTGTGGGTGCTATCATGCTGTATGTTTTACGGAACAAATTGCAGCCGGATTTAGATAGTTTAATACAGTAGAAAAAATAAAACTTATAAAAAAGCGTTGGGAGAAATCCCGACGCTTCATGCTCTATAAAACATGTTCGTTTTACGTTCCGGAGAAGCAAACAGCTCTATCTGAAAATAGCTCAGCAAAGAAGCTATACAAGTCATTGCTTTGGGATTTAACGAGAGCTTGAGTGAAACAAGGATTAAAAAAGTATACAAAATAAACCTAATAAACGTTCCCAAATGAAAGCTTGGTAACATTTCAAACAGCGACAAACACTGTTAAATCAGTGTTTGTCGCTGTTTTTTATAGAAAATAACACGCTGAGACGCTGCGAAAAATAATTTTAAAGAAGACTGTTCGATCCACTTGTTCTGAATGGCGGTAACATATAGATAGAATCTCAATGAAATGTTACCAAAGGACGCTTTGGTAACTTTATTTATTTACTAAATTTGTTTAACATAAGTCGTAAACAAACTATTACATAAAGACTAATTCAATAGGGAGGGAAGATTATTGAAAAAATTACTCGCTTTATTTATTGCATTGAGTTTCCTAGTAGTTGGTTGTGGACAAGAAGAAACAAATTTGGAACAACAAGAAGGCATTATTGTAGATATAAAGGAGCATCCAGATGGGAGAAATCAAATATTGGTTGTACCAAATATTCTTGATGAAGATATTTCTAATAAGAAGCTGGACGAATTAATAAAGCTTGCTCAGGAAAAGGGCGGAGCATATTATAGTTTTGAAATTGGTAAGTATGAAGAATTAGAAGTAGGAGCCCACGTAATTGTATATTGGAATGGACTCCAATTAGATTCTAATCCCCCTCAACGTGGATTAGAAAAGGTAGATATAATATCAAAATAACTAACAAATTATATAATGATTCTTCAGAATATCTTAGTTCATTAAAGATTTATAATGTATGCAAAACTAATCTAAATAACGTTCCCAAACGCAAGTTTGGGTCCATAACAAAACACTTAAAACGTTGTCATATCAATGTTTTAAGTGTTTTTCTTTATTATATTCATATACAGCTTTTTATGCACAATCGTTTGAACCTAGAGATAACTAAGTTTTCAACGATGTTCAAAAAAACTGCACTGGCACACGTGCTGCATAAAATATTGCATACGCAGCCCATTCCTTACCGTTGTAAATCCGCATTTTTCTGACGGGACCCCTTATAATATGAAACCCGCTAATGGTTTGTGAAGAATTACACTTAAACGAGAAGAAGAAGGTTACTTTAAACAGATATACCAAAGTGGAATTTTATTTTCCATTACTATATTGATTGAATATCTGAAGGAAAAGGTTCAGTAAGAAACATTAGAGGTTAAAGAATAATAACATGACATATTGTAACTTCAATTGTGACAAATCCTAAAGCAATATGGTCACATAAAAATAAAGGCCTAAATCTCAATAAAGATATAGGCCTGGGAATTCTAAATCAATCTGTTTTTAATAACGAATACATATTGATGTCAATAAAGTTTCCTCTAGATTTTTCGTACTGTCTAAGCGTTCCTTCAAATGTGAAATTAAGTTTTTGTAAAACCTTGATAGAATTCACATTCGCAGGTTCTACCTTTGCTTCTATTCTATTTAGTTTCAAAGTTTCGAAAGCATAATTAAGTAATGCACTTATACCTTCTGGAGCATACCCCATGCCCCAATAGGCTTTAGCGATATCATAACCAATTTCTGCCTTAGCGTTTTCAAAGTCTATAGAATTGAATCCACACGTACCTATTATTTCGTTGGATTTTCGCTCAATCATGCTGAACCGAATAGCTTCACTAGCCTGAGCCAAATCCTCAAGAAGTTCAATCATTTCTTTTGCTTGAGCCTCATGTGTAAAGCTAGAGATGTTCATGAATTTAGTTACATCTGGATCAGACCAAATTTTAAACAAGCTATGTGAGTCTGAAACTTCCATTCTTCTTAAATGCAATCTTTGGGTGTTTAGTTCTTTTATCAATACTTGTACCTCCAATATTTTTAATCAGTTAGATAAAAAATATTGCCCACTGCGCATAGTTCAGTCCCTTCAAGGTTGTATGTTTTAATGATACAAAGAGTAACAAAATAAAGGAACATTAGCAAATACTTTTTACACCTTATCATTTGATGAAATACCTAAAAAGATTTATTTAGCATTTCTATAACTTTAGAAAAATTATTGAATACTTTGAGAAAATTAACAAATAAGGCAATCCACTACATATTACGAATAACCAAGAATTTGTGAAGAATCATACTTTAACTAACGGAGAGCGATTGCCCATTTAGAGCGGTTGTTTCTTGTGCTAACGGGCAGCATTCCATCGGTGCAGTTTAATTAAATGTGGGAAAAATTACATATATAAATTAAGGCAATACATTGTTAAGATTTGATAGGTCAAGTGTTCTAGGGAAAGAAATTAGAACGGAGGCGTTTCTTCAACGAAGCAGCTTAGTAAAAAGAATTGAGGATATATGACATATAAAAAAGCTTACATAATACTGTCCATTTATTTTTTGGTAGCATTTGTTTGTATGTTCATTTTTGAAAATTCAACATTGAATGCCTTTTTAATTGTGGGCTTGATCGTTTTATGCCCTCTTTTAAAAGGTTATGCCAAGGATAATGAAAATCAACAACAAAAAAAAGTATAAGCAACAATCTATACGAAAACAGCCAAAAATAATTAGAGTAAGGAATTAGGATAAAAGAGGGTGTTTTTTATTGAAAAGAAAATTTCAAAGACTTTAAAGCGAATAGAAGAGGATATTAAAAATGATAATTTGGGGAAAGCAAGGGATAGATTACACGGGTTAATATCAACCTTTCCTAATGAATTAGAACTCCGTAAAAAGTTGGGAGACATTTATTTCGAGTTAAAATATCCTGCAATGGCTGGTCGATACTGGTATTTAGAAAAGAATAAGACTCCAAAAATGGTACGTGCGTGTCTTAAATTTGAAAACTCTATGGGAAATGACATCAATAATATAGCAAGAGCTTTAAAGTATAAAGGTGATATTGAACTTTTAAAAGGACTGGAATTAGACCCAGTACTTGTATCTATTCAATATAAAGAAAAAGAAAAAGAAAAAGAAAAAGAAAAAGAAAAAGAAGTATTAGTAGAAGAACCAGATGTTAGGTTAATTATGTTTGGTTGTCTTTTAATAATAATATTAGTAATTATTCTTGCATCAGTTGGAGTTTATACATTCTTTAACTGGATTTTTTAAATTGTAATTAGTTTTTCATTAGAGGATAATTGAATGAATTTTCTTACTAACAGGGGCGAATATTAACCAAGTATATTTATGCTCATCCGCCGGAAGGGGTGCCTCTAGAACAAGCAGAACTTAGAAGTATGATCATGTACTATGGCGGAGATGTAATTGATGCTTTAATAATCTTCATACTTTGCTTGCAATGGTTCAGAGCCCTAAGGACTCGAGAAATGAACAGTAGAGCAGTAAAAGGATTTTAAAAAAGACAATTTTCGTAAAAGTGTAAAGATTGATGACCAGCAAAGCTAATTTAGCCTAGTGGGTCTTTTTTGTATCTAATAAATACCCTTTCTTTTGCTTTAATACCAACTAATCTACCGAAAGCAATTACGCCTTAACTTTTGGATATAATTAGCAACCTTTATTAGATGTTAAGAAGAATAGAATGATTAGACGTAAAGGATTAAAGGTGATGAGAATGGTTGTTAAATTATGTACAGCAGGCAGTATTTGAACATAAGTTTTGGCTAGAAATATTGAAAGATCATGGTCAATTTATTCATGATTCTCTGTATCCATCGGAGAATGAGAATATTAAAACGGCCAATTCATACATTCATCAATTTTCCCAGCTACTAGCCTTTGCAAATTCAATTAATGCATCCAATGAAGCAGTCACTTTCTCTCTAACTGTGGATGAGGTCGTTAAGCAATTCAAACAATTTAAATTTCATATTCTAAGACACCAATTGTCTGGAAATATAGAGCAATACTTTTGCCCAACATTTTGCCCAATTTTATTTAAAGGCAGTAGAACTAACAGGTTACTTACGTTCCAATATAAATTCATTTCCAGCATTATCACGTTTTAATAAAGATGTAGAGATCGAAATAAAATTATTTAAAACTTTTTTACGAGAGTTAGAGGAAATGGAACTAAGTGCTGAAGTATTAGGTACATTTCCAGCTTCGATGGCTGATCATATGTGGAGGGAGGAACAGTATTATTTAACAAAGCTTGCACAAGCAAGTGGTGAGGAAGTATAGAGGTCATCAACAAAGTGTTTATATCGAGAACGATTTAGTAATTTCAATGTATTCTTGTAAATACAAAGGAACACGCATAAAAAAACCAGGTACTCACTTTTATTCATGAGCCTGGCCTTTTTTACGTAAATAGCCGTATGGTAAATTATTTCTTATTTTTAAGATCTTTATTTTTTTGTTTTGATACATCTGAGAAATCTGCTTCTTTACCAGCTTCCATGTTATAACTCGGTTTGTTGTTTACACGTGTATGTGAATTGGAAGCAACATCCTCATCGTCATTTAATGGTTTCATAAGAATCGGTATAGATATCAAGCCGGCAAGTCCAACAAGAGCATAAATCACTCTCGACAACGCTGCCGTTTGCCCGCCAAATAAATAAGCCACTAAATCAAATCTGAAAAATCCAATTAGTCCCCAGTTTATTGCACCAATAATCACCAGAACTAAGGCGATTCTATATACTGTTCCCATCATATAACATCTCCTTCATTTTTAGATACAAAGCTCTTTATGCTTACAAAATACACAAGAACCCGCTATCTATATCTCTTCTTTAATTTCCCCAATAACCGTTTTTTTATACAAAGTTATAAGAAATGAAAGTTAATTAAAGTATGCTTAAAGGTCCATTAAAAGTGGGAAATAGTAGAAACATGCAAGTTCAGTTAATTGTGGAGGATGATAAGAAATGGGAGAGTATGTCACCATAAGCATCGTAGAGCTTCATTTGTGTATGACATAACATAATTAAATTTAGTATGTAGTGAAAAAATATTATTACCACTTAAATGGGTCAGACCCGTTGATATATCAATGTTTATAAAGTGAGGTTAATATGACAGGATGATCCACTCAGTTCAATTTGTCAAAACCACCGCCTTCTTTATACTGCCACTGACGATATACTTTAATCCGATTGTTTTTAAAGTCTAAGTCATTACTACATAAACCAATTAACTCTCCGTATCGTAGCCCTGTAGATAGAGCTAAAATTAGCATAGTATTTTCAATCCCTTGGTCAATTAAGTCATTTATGAAATTTTGATAATCTCGCTTTGTGACTTTTTGAAGAGACGTTTCTAGAAGGATATTGGTGCTATTACATTAAATTCGTACCAAGCTACGTACAATAAAATTCTTAACCACTTATTCTAAAAAATTTCTCATTTTGAATTTTGCATGTTACTTTCTTTAAAACTGATTCAATCGCCACTTGACCTCGGTTGGGCACAATGGCTAAAATACGCTCTGTCTCAGCGTTTAAAACACTTGTCAAATAGTTATGACCTTTGCGTTGTGATATTTGTTTATTCACACTTAAAAAATCCGATTACGTTGAAAGAAACGTAATCGGATTTTTTATTATTCTACATAAGCCTAATGTTATCTATTAAATCCCTCACTTTGAAAAAATCCGATAAATAATTAAATTCAGCGCGGCTATTAATCAAGTGAAACTTCTAGAATCCGAAAATGAATTCACATGTGTAAGAGCAATAACCATCGCATTTTTCATTTCTTCAACCATAACTTTATTTTCGTCAATACCGTCTAAATATAAAATAATATGTGAACTTTCCCAGCCATTAAAACTGTGATAGCTACACATACTTAACAAAGTTGATTTTTTGTAAACGCTATGTAAATTTATTTTCAAAAAGGGTTATTTTAAAGAAGATATATTTCCAATATAAAGAAATCTAACAGCGCATCGGCAAATTTTAGACAAATATGATGACAGAAATGTAACGTAAGGAAGTGGAAAATTAATTTATTTCACTGCTATTAGTAGTGGAAAAATCGCAAGAATTGAAGTGGAAATAAATAAGGAATTCATTAGTTGAACTAATGCATAAACGTAAATTTTATTTTATAAAAGATACATTTATTAGAAAAGAAAGGAAATACTTAATATATTTTACAGGCTATCAACGGTTGATTTATGAAATTTACATAAGCTTTACATTCTTTTTATATGGGGTTAATTTTACTCCTTTATTGTTAAGATAACGAAAGAAACTACTTGGGGGATTAATCAAACATGTGGAAAAAATCACTTTACTTTGTTTGCTTTACAGTACTATTCACTATTCTTGTAGCTTGTAGTAATGGAGAAGAAACAGCAGATACACAAACTGGTGGTTCGCTAGTAACGATTTCAGGTTCAACATCAGTAGGGCCTCTTGCAGAGAAGCTAGCTATGAAATATGAAGAAGAAAACGACGTGAAAATTGAAGTAAACCAAATAGGTTCTTCGGCAGGTATTACAAATGCAATCAGTGGTGTTTCTCAAATCGGGATGTCATCACGTGACTTAAAGCAAGAAGAGAAGGACAGTAATTTACAAGAACTGATTATTGCTTATGATGGCATTGTTGTTGTAGCACATCCATCTAATCCTGTAAAAAATTTAACGATGGAGCAGGTGAAGCAAATTTTCACAGGTGAGGTTACGAACTGGAAAGAGGTTGGTGGCAAGGACATGGAAATTGTTGTTGTTTCACGTGAAGACGGTTCAGGATCACGCGATGCGTTCCAAGAAATCGTAGGCTATGAATCAGGTCAGCTTATTAAAAATGCGATTGTAGCAAGTGGTAACGGGAATATTAAAACGACAGTTGCAATGAACAAGCATGCAATCGGATTTATTTCCTTTGAATATGTTGATGAATCAGTTTCGACAATGGATATCAATGGAGTGCAAGCAAAGGCTGAAAATGTTTTAGCAGGACAATATGAACTATCTCGACCATTTTTATTTGTGCATAAAGAAGATGTACCGGGGTCAGCAAAGCAATTTATGGAGTTTATTTTAACGCCAGAAGGGCAAAAGATTGTTGAATCAGCTGGTGCAATTCCGTTAACGAAATAATTAGTCGTGGAGGACGAAAAAGTGGCAACACAACATACAAAAGAAGTTGAACAACAGATTAGTAAAGGGAATGCACGAAAGTACTTTTTTGAAAAATTATCATCGAAAATTTTCTTAGCCTGTGCATTGCTATCTGTAATTAGTTTATTACTTATCGTAGGATTTGTTTTTTATAAAGGGGCTAACCCATTCGTAACAGGCGATTATAGCTTCTTAAGCTTTATCTTCGGATCTGAATGGGTGCCAAGTGAAGATAAATTCGGAATTTTCCCGATGATTGTTGCATCGATTTATGCGACGATGGGTGCTTTAGTAATCGGGGTTCCGGTTGGTTTATTTACAGCTATTTTTTTAGCAGAGATAGCACCGAAGCGCGTGGCGAAAATTGTGTCACCAGCAATTCAATTATTAGCAGGTATTCCATCTGTATTGTATGGGGTATTTGGTTTAGCAATTATCGTACCATTTTTACAGGACAATTTAGGGCTTGCTCGTGGACAAAGCTTAATCGCGGTTATTTTAGTATTAGCGATTATGATGCTCCCGACAATTGTAACAATAGCAGAAACAGCGATTCGTGCAGTACCAAAATCATATCGTGAAGGTTCATTAGCACTAGGGGTGTCTGAAATTGGGACAATCTTTAAGGTTGTCGTACCAGCAGCAAAATCAGGTATTATGGCTGCGATCGTTTTAGGTCTTGGTCGTGCATTAGGTGAGACAATGGCTGTTATTTTAGTTGCGGGTAACTCATTAATTATCCCAACAAGCCTGACAGACAGTATACGTCCATTAACTACAAATATTGCACTTGAAATGGGGTATGCAGCAGGTACGCATCTGGAAATGTTATTTGCGACAGGTATCGTATTATTCTCATTCATCTTAATTTTAAACTTTGTATTAGCTCGATTAACAGCGAAAGGTGGTCACTAAGGTGCGCCAAGCAAAAGATAATCTACTACGCGCAATGCTTTGGGGCTCAGCGTTTGTATCAGTAGCGATTTTATTTACGATTGTTGGATATTTATTCTACAAGGGTTTTTCATACATTAGCTTTGATTTTATTTTTGGAGACTATTCACCAATAGGTGGCGGCGGGATTTTCCCAATGATTGTCACAACGATTTACACAATACTCATTTCATTAATTATTGCAACACCTATTGGTATTTTAGCAGCGGTTTACTTACATGAGTATGCGAAGCAAGGTCGCTTAGTCCGTATCATCCGCTATGCTACGGAAAGCTTAACAGGTATTCCATCAATTATTTATGGTTTATTTGGTGCCGTATTCTTTGTAGCGACTTTGAAGTTAGGTATGTCGATCATAGCTGCTTCATTAACTTTAACAATTATCGTTTTACCGGTTATTATTCGTACGACAGAGGAAGCGTTAAAAACGGTACCAGCATCATATCGTGAAGGTTCATTAGCATTAGGAACGACAAAGCTTCAAACACTTTATAAAGTCATTTTACCGAGCGCAATGCCTGGTATTTTGTCGGGTATTATTTTGTCAATCGGCCGTATTGTAGGGGAGTCGGCAGCAATTTTCTTAACAGCAGGTACAGTAGCCGCTATGCCAGATAGTATTTTCTCATCGGCTCGTACATTAACAGTACACTCGTATTTAGTAACGCAGGAATCAGGGGATATTGGTTTAGCAGCAGCAATCGGTATCGTTTTGATTGTCATTATTTTAGCACTTAACTTATCGGCAACATATATTTCGAAGAAGTTCAATAAAGCAGATTATTAACAAAGGAGAATGGGCATGGTAATGATGGTAACGGAGGTAGCAGCAGTGAACAAACAACAAGTTTCTACAGCATCAGCGCAATCTAAAATTCTTGTCGATGATTTAAATTTATTCTACGGGGAAAAGCAAGCATTATTTAATGTCTCATTAGATATTAAGGAGAAGGAAGTAACGGCTTTAATCGGTCCTTCGGGATGTGGTAAATCCACTTTTCTACGTACATTAAATCGTATGAATGATTTAATTGACGGTGTACGTGTTAGCGGTAACATTACTATTGATGGTGAAGATATTTACGCTTCAAATGATGTTATAAAATTACGTACAAAAGTAGGAATGGTATTCCAAAAATCGAACCTGTTCCCGATGAGTATTTATGACAATGTAGCCTATGGTCCACGTATGCAAGGGATTAAAAATCGTAAAGTGTTAGATGCTTTAGTAGAGGAATCTTTACGTGGCGCGGCGATTTGGGATGAAGTAAAGGACCGTTTGAAAACATCAGCATTAGGTCTTTCAGGTGGTCAGCAACAGCGTATTTGTATTGCACGTACTATTGCAATGAAGCCAGATGTTATTTTAATGGACGAGCCAACGAGCGCACTAGATCCAATTTCTACATTAAAAGTAGAAGAACTGATTACGCAAATGAAAAAAGACTACACAATCGTCATTGTAACGCACAATATGCAACAGGCTGCGCGCATTAGTGATAAGACAGCTTTCTTCTTAAATGGAGAGGTTGTAGAGTACGATGATACAAATGTGATTTTCTCTACTCCAAAAGATCAACGAACAGAAGATTATGTAACAGGTCGTTTCGGCTAATAGGGGGAAATAGAAATGATTCGTGAAAACTTCGAAAAAAATATGCTTGAACTTCAAAATAAAATGGGTGAGATGGTGGAGGCGACAGTGGTAGCAATGGAAAAAGCCTTCACCGCACTCGAAAAGCAAGATATGACAATTGCTTTGGCGGTTATTGAAGAAGATGCGGACATTGATGCACTTGAAAATGAAATAAATCAAATGGCAACTTGGCTGATGGCAAAAGAACAGCCAGTTTCGCGTGATTTACGCCGCATACTAAGCATGATTAAGATGTCTGCAGAAATTGAGCGTGTTGCAGATTTCGCGGTAAATATATCTAAATCAACGATTAAAATTGGCAAGACGGACTCATTACTTCCACTAACATCGTTAGTACAAATGAAAGATATTTCGATGGATATGCTGAAAAAGGCACTGAAATCCTTTGTGGAAGAGGATATTGTACTAGCGAAAGAAGTATGCGATTTAGATGATCGTGTTGATGAAAAAAATTATCAAAACTATAAAGCATTAATCGATTCAATTCAACAACATCCCGAGCAGGCAGAAGAAATTGTACAGCTACTGTTTATTAATCGTTTCGTTGAACGTACAGCAGATCATATTACGAATATGGCAGAGTCAACGGCTTACTTCATTAAAGGGGAATTATTTGATTTAAATTAACGGAATCTTTGATACGTGAAAGAGGACTAATTTATGAAAAAAAGAATATTAGTCGTAGAAGATGATCGTCATATGGCAGACTTGATTCAAGTACGTTTGAAAAAAGAAGGCTATGAAGTAGAGTGCGTGCATGATGGGTTAAAGGCGTTGCAAGTTGTGGAACGTTGCCTACCAGATTGTATGCTTCTTGATTGGATGTTACCGAAGATGGAAGGTATTGAAGTATGTAGACAAGTACGCTATCAACATGATTTTCCAATTATTATGATTAGCGGGAGAACGGAAGAATTAGATATCGTACTTGCCTTAGAGTTAGGCGCGACAGATTACTTAACAAAGCCATTTGGTTTCCGTGAACTTCTAACACGCATGCGTATGCATATGAAACGCTTTGAAAATGAACGAAAATGCAAAGAATATGTGTCGAAGTTTTCAATCGGACCATTCCATATTGATTTAATCGCTTTTAAAGTTTATAAAAATAATTTAGAGATACCACTAACACAACGAGAATTCAAGGTACTTTTGCATTTAATGCAACAACCAGGCGATATTCAGACGCGCGAACAAATTATAGAGGTGCTGGAATCTTCAAAAGGTGACCGGCGTACAGTTGATGTAATCATTCGCCGGTTGCGTGAAAAAATTGAGAAGCAGCCAAGTGCTCCAAAATGGATTAAAACGAAAAACGGCATAGGCTATTATTTTCATATTGATTCAAAAGAAGTCTCTTACTATTAGTGGGAGACTTTTAGTTTGGAAATAATAGGTGCCGTTTTTAAAAATTAGAACGATGGTCACGACGACAAATAAAATACCTACGAAGCCCGCCCCTTTACATAGTGCAGTTTCAGAGCCTGTTTAAGCTCCTAAAATCAGCCCACAGCCCATAAAAAGCAAAATAAAAATCATAAATGAGCCAGTGCCAGGACCGAAAAAAACATCGTAAAATCCAAGCGCAATTAGAAGTAATAAGCAAATCCATTTTTTCTTTCCGATTACTTTGCCTTCTGTTCCGACTTTCCCAAAATTCTTTGTAATTAACGTATAAATTAATTCTGCAATTAATAACAGCAAAACAAGTGTTTGTAAAATATCAGGAGACACTTGATGAACAGTATACGCACCTTACATGGAATCGATAAAGACAAAAGGTACGATTGGCACAAGCAGTTTCACATCATTGGTTCACGGAGCAAATCGTCGGAAGTTGGCTGCTAGATATATATAAATTTGAAAAACTTATAAAAATGGAGGTTTAGATTTTTCGAAAATACTGAGGAATTCCCTTTTTTTAGATTATTAATTTAGAATACTCCATTGTTATAATAATATATTTTTATAAGAGTGATTTTTGTTTGAAAATAATAAAAAACTCTTAAATTATATACATTTAACTCAACAAATGATATATTTACTAAAAATAGTAAGAATAATTTTTTGGAGGTATTTTATATGAGGAAAATATTAGCTACTATTTTTATTTTATTGATTGTTGCAGCACCAACCATTCACTGGGCTATTACTAACCCTTCTAATTCATTAGAATTAATGCAGACATTAAGGAATTCAGAAAATCCAGAGTCACTGTTTCTTGATTCTAAAAATATTGACTATAAGAGTATTGAATATATTCAAGAAGAATTTGACCCTAATACTGTTAAACAAATTACATTATTAGAATTTGATGAGAAAACTTACTTCATTCAAACTACTCCTGGAACGAAAAAAATGAAAATTATAGCTATAGAAGAATTACCAATTGAAATTAGAGAATATTTCATCGAAAGAGAATAATTTTGTCTTAAAAAATTATATGTTTAAAATAAAAAATAGCAATCTAATAAATAATCAGATTCATTAAATACATATTTTAAACAAAACCATACAAAAACGTTCCAAAATGAAAGTTTGGACACACCAAAAAACCCCCAAAACGTTGCTAGTACAGCGTGTTGAGGTTTTTTTGTTTGCGATACGTCGATACAGTATTTATGCAAAGGCGAATGAACGCAGTTACTATAAGGCTTTTTGGGATTTTGCAGAAAAACGCTGCTGGTGCATTGTCTGTATAAAATCGTGCATATACAGACAATTTCTTAACGTTGTAAATACGCATTTTTATGACGAGACGCCTCATATGGTTGGGGTGATGATTTACGTACCATGTATAAAACAGGTGATCATATTCGCGTGCAGGTAACGGAAATGATGGATGACAAGATTAAAGTATCAAGGAATCCGTTCCCAAAATGCTTTTTTCGCTATGTGCCAAATGGTGAGTATGTAGGAAAGGTTTCGGGTGTGCAAGCGTACGTGTAATGAGTTAAATGCTGTTTTTACAAATGGGAATTTCTAAAAGTACCTTTATGAAAATATATTATTTTATAAAAAGGGAATAATAGAAATATATCTTTTGGGATATCTTCTTGATACGATGGTGGTAGTAGTTTCAGGGAGGAATTGAAAATGACAATACACATTGCTTGTTTACATGCGAGTGCTTCAAATATTGCTTATATCAATAGGGCCTTTAACGGATATGACGTTGTGTTAACACATGTTGTGGATGACAACTTAATTCATCAGATACGTGGTGGTATGTCGCAGGAAGAACTTTCAAAAAAGATAATCCATCAGTTACAACAAATCGAGCAATCAGATGGTGATTGTATATTAATCACATGCACCAATTATATTGCTTTACTTGAGGAACTGGCTGTGGAATTTAAGCTACCAATTATCAAAATCGACGAACCATTCTTTGAACAAGTGGCTAGGGCTGAAAAACCGATTAAAATGCTTTTTACGAACGAAGCAACTGTAAAAGGAACAATGAAACGATTTAAAGCAATTTGCTCATGTGAACAGGAAATTGAAGTCGTTTTAATCCCAGCTGCCTTTGAGCAGTACTTAGCTGGCGAAACGGTGAAGCATGATCAAAAGATTATTGAATACTTAGTGTCGCAGGATTTATTTGAATATACGGTAGCAGCAGCCCAGTTATCAATGTCAAACGCAGCCATCGTGTACAGTAAGTTATCAGGCCAAGCAGTGCTAAATCCGTTAAACGCATTACAGGCATACATTGAAGAAAAGTTGAAAATAAGAAAAAAGAAAAATAGATAAGTCTATTTATAGAAAAAAGGAAAATTATTTATTTAGAGCGTAGATACCTCTACTAATGCGGATGTAGTCATCGTAATGTGTTTGATGATGGTATTTAGTAACATTCGCACAGCATCGAGAAGTGATGTGTGTTCGAATAGTGGACTCTTTAAAGATAGAGCCGCTTTTGTGCATGGCGTCTAGCAACTCTATAATCGTAAATTCATTTTCCCCTTTGTGATTGGTAATTTGTTTCACAATAATAAGTAATTGTTCGCGGCAAGTTAAGTTATTATTTAGCATGTACATTGCCTCCATCCATATCATAATTGAGATGACTATAACACAGCTCGAATAAACAAAATAGTAAGCAATGTATTGTGAATAGTAGTGTAGTTTTATACAAAAGTATTTTTATAAAAAGAGATAATAATAAAAAGGGAATTATAGAAAGGGGCTGAAATGATGGAGAAACCATTTATCAGTCCTTTTTCTCTGCGTCGGCATGAATGGGAAATCTACAGAACAGATCCTATAGACGAACAAACTTTAGACGAATTACACCCTTCGTCATCATCAATCTAAATAAATAAAATATACCTGAATGCCCACCTAAAAAACAGGTGGGCATTATTTTACGCTTATGTTTAATCGCATCTTGATACGTAAATAAAAAATAACGTTAGAGAAATGACCGGTATTACTTAACATGGAATCTGAAAAACTATAAGCAACAGATTTTACTGGAGTGCATCGAGGCTTTTTTTAGATAATACTACTAGTCAAGTAAATGTTTTTGTGTTGTGCTTTTGGGGTTATATTTCGGTGAATGGATCTTAAGTGTTGCATAGTTATCAAATTTATATTACATTAGTTGACGAAACAATTATTGATACGTCAACTATTGATTAGTCAATTAAAATAAAATGAAAAGAGGCTCACTTACACCATGCAAAAATATCAAAAAACGAATGATTTCAATGAAATTGTATACGGACGTCGTTCCATTAAGGAATATGATCCTACGGTTAAAATCAGCCGTGAAGAAATGAGTGAAATTATAGCTCAAGCTTCAAAAGCCCCATCATCTATTAATATGCAACCTTGGAGATTTCTTGTGATTGACAGTGAGCAAGGAAAAGAAAAACTAGCCCCTCTTTCCAGATTCAACAAGGATAAAGTCTTGAGCTCATCAGCAGTAATCGCTGTATTCGCTGACATAAATAATTTTGATTATGCCGAAGAAATTTACAGCAAAGCCGTTGAACTTGGATATATGCCTCAGGAAGTTAAAGAATTTCAATTGAATGCTTTTAAACCGCTTTATGAAAAGATGTCCGATGAAGAAATGAAAGATACCATTATGCTGGATGCTGGTCTTGTCTCAATGCAACTTATGCTAGTAGCCCGTGCTTACGGATATGATACAAATCCTATCGGTGGTTATGAAAAAGACCTGATTGCTGAAGCCTATGGTCTGGAGAAAGAACGTTATATTCCGGTTATGTTAATCTCCATCGGTAAAGCCATCAATGAAGGTTTTCAATCGTATCGCCTGCCTGTCGATACAATTACAAAATGGAGATAAGATAGAATCTATTGAATTAAACTTGGTATGTTTTATTTAGTTTTACAACAATTAAATTTGGGTAGGTTATCATTTTGGTTGCATGTTAGATAATTTTGCATTATGTTTATTGATGGGTCAATTGTTGAGAAGTCAATTAATAGGAGACATTCTTATATGTTGACCTCATAAATTACTTAGGAGGTCAATTGATGAGATGTTCACTATCAAATCAAGAACAAATCTTACATCTGCTTAAAGGACTTAATAATCAAATTAGCCCTAAATTTGAACGGTGTACAGGCATTAGCGCATCACGCTATGAATTGCTACACCAGCTTTATGAAACAGAAGAAATTAATCAATCTACCCTTCAAAAAGCAGTTAATATAGACAGTGGTGCGATTACTCGTCATTTAAAACAACTTGAGGCAAACGGCATGGTGACAAGACGAAGAAACCCTATCGATAATCGAGTGATATTTGTTCGCCTAACTGAGGAAGGGCGTAAACAAATTGTCGGTTACAAAAAAGAAAAGATTAGTTTCGTGAACCAAATGCTTCATGATTTTAAACCAGAAGAATTGGAATCCCTATCAGACATGCTTAATCGCATGCAAAACAATATCAGTGAATACTGAAATTTTACAAAAATAAATCGGACTAGATATTATCAAGTATAAGCCTCTAGTTCAATAAATCTAATTAAAAGGATGGATAACTATGATTATTATTCACGCACACCTTCAAGTAAAACCGGACCAAGAGCAAGCATTCTTGGAAGAAGCGAAAATACTTCTTTCAGCAACAAGGGCTGAAAAAGGTAACATTAGCTATGATTTGATGAAATCTACTGAACAAGATTGCCATTATACAATGGTTGAAATTTGGAAAGATGTAGAAGCTACTGCAACCCATAATACGAGTGAGCATTTCACTGCTTTTACTCAAAAAGCGCTAACTTTCATGGCTGCACCAATGGACCTTAAAGTATTCAGCGGAGAACCTGTAAAAGCATAATTTTTGTAGTAAATAGCGAACACCCCAAGGAGTTCATTCTTGGGGTGTTTGCTTAAGTTCATTTTCATCAACAAGTATAAATTTTGTTTTATAAAATCTGAATGAGCAATATAACTATGCTCTTGTTGTTCAACTAACGAAGCAATTTAGTTAAATAACGAGATTGTTCTGCCGTTTAACATACAGATAAAGGGTTGAAGAAATAAGAAGTACTATAAGTTTAATATTAGTTTTTTGAACGGTATCCTAAATAAGGACGGCTATCGAGAATCTATATATTCCCCCCCCGAATCTTGCATAACCAGTTATTACAGGAAAAAGTTGTTCTCCTAAAGCTGCTAATGTGTACTCTATGTTTATTTTCAAAAAGTGCTATGCAAGAAATCTAAATCATAGAAGTATTATAGTTTAATATTTGTTTTGGTGAACCGCATCATAAGTAGGGGAGTTTTTATCATACTTCAACTTATATATTGATTAATAGTTGAAGTATAATAAAACATATGCTGTAGTTAAATATAATAATGAGTAGAAAAAAGGAGCTAGAATATGCAACAAAAAAAATCTTTCAAGTATAAAATTTTTACTGGGATCGCTATTTTTCTAATAATATTAGTTTCGGGATTTTTTATGTATGTAAGTTCATACTATAAGGCCAGTTCGTTAGCTTTGGATAGTTTAAAATCCGACTCTTTAGTTAAAGTTGAAGAAAATGGAGATATTTTATTTGAACCAGTATCTAATGCTAAAAATATAGGGTTTATTTTCTATCCAGGAGCAAAGGTAGAACCTTCAGCATATGCAACTATCGCAAAAGAAATAGCATCAAATGGATATACCGTTATTATTGCTAAAATGAACTTTAACTTAGCAATTTTATCACCTAATAGAGCAGATAGTATAATAAGTAATTATAAAGATATTGATACTTGGGTTATAGGAGGACATTCTTTAGGGGGAGTTATGGCATCAAATTATGCACTTGAAAATGATGAAATAAAAGGTTTAGTATTGTTAGCATCATATCCCCAAGATAAAACAAATTTAACTGGTAAACCAATAAAAGTATTATCATTATGGGGAAGCAATGATAAAGTTGCAGATTTAAATAAAGTAAAAGAGGCCAAAAATGTTATGCCAAGTGACTCAGAATTTATAGAAATAAAAGGTGGAAATCATGGAGGTTTTGGAGACTATGGACATCAAAAAGGTGACGGGGAATCTTCAATAACAAATAAACAGCAGATGATGGACACATCAAAATATATTATTGAACTTTTGGATAGTTTACGTTGATGAAATAATTTGATTTTATTAAAGTTAGGCGAAATGGTACGAACCTTAAAAAGGGGAAACCACTTATTCAACTAAACTGCCTCGTTATTACAATAAGAAAAAAGAGTGATCTAAAACAGCTCAATGAACTTCAAGTAAAGTCCTCAGTTAGTTGAATAGTAACAATCTTTTAGAAAATAGCCTTCAAAAAAGACAGGCAGTGCCCTATACTAGCACCAGTTCTTTTTATAGAGCAATATACTTATTTTAGAAAAATATATTAAAATTAGAATTTACATTTAAAAAAAACACAATATATACTTAACAAATAAAATTTAATAGGCAAACTTAGGGAAATCTAAGGACGCAAAGCTATAGGGACTAATGTTTCAACAAACTATGTCAGCCAGTTGCCAAAGAGTGCATTACTTTTTGTTATATTAAAATCTTTATGAGTATATTTATGAGATTGTGATAATTATATTTATTTACGATTTTTTATGATTACTCCTGCTGCTCTTTATGAGCAGTTTTTTTTATGGACTTTTTTAAATAAATATATTTAGGGGGAGATGGAAAAATGTATAAAGAATCAAAAGGAAAGAAAAACAGATTTATGTCTAAAAAATCATCGCAAAAGATTATGGCTATTGCATTAGTATCATCATTTTTAATTACGCAGGGAACTGCAGTTAATACTTATGCATTTGATAACAGAATGGATTTAGTATCTTTAAGTAATTATGATAACGAAAATGTAGTTATTTTGAACAGCTATGGAGATTTAGAAACTGCAAGCGTTGAATGGCAAGGCGTAGAAGATGCATCAGGATATAATGTGTACTATAAGAAGATAGGAGAAGCTAATTCTAAATACAGACAATTAGACAGCGAATTAATAAGACAATATTCAACATATTTTAGAGCTGATGTACTTGGAATTGAAGATGGATCTTATGTTATAAAGGTAGTTCCTTTATTTGATGGTAAGGAAAGCACATTAAAATCTGCAGTTACTTCTTCAATTGATGTAAAGTCTCATACAAGAGAAGGTTTTGCTTTTTCAAAAGACTCTATGATGGGTACTGCTTCAGGAGGATATAATGATGATGGAACTGTAGCTGAAGACGCTACTATACTTTATGTGACATCAGATAATATAAATACAATCCAAGCTGATGTGATAACAAACTCAAAGGGTTCTAAAACTACATGTACTGGTCTTGTGGATATTTTAACAAAGCGTCAAAAAGGTTATGACCAATCTCATCTTATCATACGTGTAATTGGAGAAATTAAAGGTTCAGATATAGCTGGGATTAACAGTAGTGGATATATTCAATTAAAGGGACTCTATAATACTACGCTTGAAGGTGTAGGTGAAGATGCTACCGTAAATGGCTGGGGAATTCTTGTAAGAGGATCAAGAAACGTAGAAATTAGAAATCTTGGAATAATGCTTTTCCCAGATGATGCAATTTCCTTAGATACTGATAATGAAAATATATGGATTCATAATAATGATATTTTCTACGGTGCAGCAGGAAGCGATGCAGACCAAGCTAAAGGTGATGGTTCTGCAGATGTTAAGGGAAAGTCAACTAATGTTACTATTTCACATAACCATTTCTGGGATTCTGGAAAGTCTTCACTTTGTGGTATGAGCGATTCAGAAGAGTTTTTTGTAACGTATCATCATAATTGGTTTGATCATTCAGATTCAAGACACCCACGTATTAGAGTAGGTACAATACATATTTACAATAATTATTTTGATGGAAATTCAAAATATGGTGTTGGTGTTACAAAGGGAGCATCAGCTTTTGTAGAAGCAAATGAATTTAGAAATAGTAAATATCCAATGCTTAGTTCACTTCAGGGATCAGATGTTGCTGGAAACTCTAAGGGAACATTCTCAGGTGAAGCAGGAGGAATGATTAAGGCTTACAACAATAGCATAACTGGAGGAAAAGATGTAGTTTATGCACAGGATGATGCTGTCCAATTTGATGCCTATCTTGCAGTTTCAAAAGATGAAGTGGTACCAGCTTCTTATAAGACAGTAAGTGGAGGAACAACTTATAATAATTTTGATACAAGTTCAAAAATGTATGAATATAAAGCAGATGATGTGAATGCTGTGGTAGATAATGTTACTGCTTTTGCAGGAAGAGTTAATGGGGGAGATTTTGCATGGACATTTACATCTGAAGATGATCCATCATCTTCAGTAAATAAAGTTCTTATGGAAAAAATACTAAATTATAAGTCTGAAATCGTTTCTATTGGAGGGAATTCAGTAGTCGTTACTCCTGATGATGGTGATAATTCTGAAACACCAGAAGTTCCGTCAGAGCCTGAAACACCAGTGATTCCAGATATTCCAGAAACATCTAAAGTTACTGTGCAGAATTTCACAGAGTATGGCAAAGATAGTTCATACTTTATTATCCAAGGTAAGTTAGGGGCAGACAAAACTGGAATATCATATAGTGGATTACTTTTAACTGACTATTTAAAGATTGAAACGAGTACAAGCATTTCATTTGCTACAGATAGTATTTCAACTTTAACTTTAGTGCTTAATTCAGACTTCTCAAAATATATACTTGTAGACGGAGTTAAATACAAAGCTAATGAAGGTTTAATTACTGTAGAATTAGAGGCTGGAGATCATACTATTACAAAAGGTGATGCAGCTAAGCTTTATTATATGAGTGTTGAAGAATAAATTATTGATTTAAATAGATTATTATAAATTGGGAGGGACGCATAGTGAATTTAAACTGCTTCTCCTCCTTTTTTATATATAACTATATCTTCGTAGACATTGGTACTAGTTAATTTCGAAACATTAGCTAGGGTTATGACGACTTGCGTTTCATAGGTTCGGATGTATTTTTCATGACTACTGCTACTGTTGCAGCTTTCATATGTTTTGAGGTTTTTGCACCAGAACCATAATTTTAGATTCTACCTGTTTTCAAAGCTATCGCCCAATCAATTCGTCCATTTTTCTCACTTTGTAGTATAGCTGCATCTCGATTATAGGGTACATGGATTTGTTCCACTATCCAATCATCATCTTGTTTTGTAACAATTGTATAATTAGCAAAAGGTGATCCTGATTCCATTTTATGATAAATTGGAAAACTATCTTCATAGGCAGGTAATCCAACGCTACCTGGATTAATAACTATTTTATTATTTGGTAAATAAACAACTCTAGGGACATGGGTATGTGCGCAAAATATAATATTCTGCGAAATTCCATTAACCATGCTTGAAATGTCTTCTGTCTTTTTAAGTATAGGTCCAGTAGCACTCATTTCTTCCATCAAGTACATTTCATCACTTGTAGGAGTACCATGACAAAAATAAAATTCTTTTGTCTCTAATGAAAAAGGCAAATTTGATAACCATGTCTTATGCTCATCTTTTAATAAATCTTGTACATATTGAACGGTTGGATTATCAAAATTTTGCTCTAGCAAAATCCTGTCGCAATTTCCTCTTACATTTTGTATATTCGATTTGACTAAGATTTCATATGTTTCTATAGGAAATAACGGTCCATATATACTGTCACCTAAATTATATATAGAATGTATATTACGGTTTTTAATGTCTAATAACACTGCAATTAACGCATCTTTATTTCCATGAATATCAGATATTATTGCTGTCTTCATTAACATCAACTCCTTTCCTTCATTGACCACCACTACCCTTTATATTAAAGTGGAATTCTTATTATCATCCTACTAAAAATGGGATAAAACAGAAAATAAAGCGCCTAGTTCTTTATTTTCATCTCTTTACATATTCAACGAACGGGGAAGTTCAATGGAACAAGATGTTGGTTTTGCCGTTTAATATCAGGTTAGATGATCGAAGATAAAAGTAGAAATACAATTTAATATTAGTTTGTATGAACCTTATCATAAGTAAGTGAGACGGTTTTTTGTGATAAAATTTTTACTTAATTGAAGTCATAACCATATAGAAATATATTGAGTTTTTCTTGGATTGAATCCAAATATATTTCCTTTTCATTTAAGCGTTTAAAGTTTTGGCTATCATAAAAGCCATAGTTACATCTAGTATCTGTATATAGATACATAGAGTCTACCTCCATACTTTGCATATAATTAGATAAATAATTAATCAAAGTTTTACCAACGCCAAGCCCTCTAGATTCTTCGGATACAATAAATAATTGTACACAACCTTGAAAAGAATCCTGTTTTCCTTGGATAATTTCTTTGTAAATATCTTGGATTTTTATAAATTCTTTAAATAATTTTTTATTCTCTTTGCTAGATATCATTATCTTTAAAAATGCAGAGGCAGTGACTAAAATACTATGAGACTTAGGAAGGCGTTTCTTATCCTTTTTTGCACTACCTAAAATAACACCGATAACCTTGTTATCTTTTACAGCAACTTTACTAAAGGAACTATCTAAGATACAACTATGGAGATAAATATTTAATATTGAATCTAAAAATTTCTTATCCTCAATAAATTCACCAAATCCAAATGCATCACAAATCAATTCTTTAACACGTTCATAATCTTTTTTAGTTAACTCTCTATACGTTAATTTATCCATGTTTATACACTACCCTTTCATATAAATAAACTTTAATTTAGTATGTTGTTGTTACTAGCCTATAGATAGTATAAAATGTCCCCTAAGGGTAGAGTCTACAATTAATTATATTGAAATATAAGGAAGTGATTATAATTAACGATTTATTTTCTATTGGAGAAGTTGCTAAAATCAAAGGAATTACAATAAAAGCTTTACGATATTATCATAAGGTAGGTATTCTTATTCCTCGATATATCGATGAGTCAACTGGTTATAGATACTATTCTTTAGATCAATTTATTTATATAGATGTTATAAAAGGGTGCAGAGTTATAGGGGTCAGTATAGCGGAACTTCAAGAGGTTTTTAAGAAATGTGATATTGATGAGCTATTAGAGTTTCTAAAAATAAAAAAATATGAAGCACAAGAAAATATAAATAAGATGAAAGAAGTAATTAAGAATATTGATGATTTTAATTCTTTTGTTGAGCATTCTGTGGATATATTAAATAATAAAGAAATAAATATCGAAGTTTTAGAAGAGCGTTATATAATTTTTGCTCCATGTAATGAAGTGGGTAGTTTAAAGGAGTTACTTTACTATTCTAATTTAGATAAAGTTATAACAGAAAATAATTTAGAAATGACTATGGAGAGAGGAATAATATATAATTTTAATATTAATGGGGATGTAGAACCGATATATGTATTTAATGGACTAAAGCAAAATTATAGTATAGAAGTTGATGATAATATAATGATATTACCTAGAGGTAAGTATTTAACCTTAGCTTATAGTAAGGATGACGAGAAGGAAAATATAAACAAAATACTTAATTATATAAAAGTGAATAATATAAATGTTAAAAGCTGTATTGAAGTAGAGTTATTAAATGAGTTCTTAAATACAGAATACTATAGTTGTCAGATTCAAATGCTTATAGAAGAGAATTAGATTAGTTAATCCAGCTAATAGTTTGTAAAATAATACACTTAAACAAACGGAGGGCTTTAGTTAAATATCCAGTTTGCGAATTATAAAAAAGGAGTTAGTTTTTACGCTTTGTGGATTAACTCTTTTTTTTGTTACTCACTATGATGTTGTTTAGCAACACTCATTGCGAAAACAGCCATAAATTAAAGCCCTACTTACTTATGATGCGGTTCACCGTGAGTAGTCTAAGTGCGGCTTATTTTTTCTGTTTCAATCGCATTTATCAGCTTAATACAGTATTATCCATTCTAATATTTACAATTCAGATAAAAATAGTATATATTAGTGATATTAAGTTTGAAGGGGAGATTGAGTATGACAACGATTAAAAATGATCATTTGAAATTTGGCAGTACGGATGCACCTTTGAAATTAGAGGCTTTTATTAATTTGGCGTGCCCAGGAAGTGCGAAAATTTATCATTTAGCAAAAGAAGTATTACCTCCATATATCGAAAATGGTCAAATTGAGGTTATTGTGAAATTATACGATAAACCGCGCGAAGAGCTTTTGCTTGGTTCATTGATTCACTGGACATTTGACAATACGAATCCAACAGAAACATTAGATGTGATTGGTAAATTACTTGAAACACAACTAGAATGGCATGAATTATCAAATAAAGAGTTAAAACGATTACTTGTCGATAAATACAACTTGCAAGAAGAGGAACGCCTTGAAAACGTTGATGTAAGCTTAGCGATTACGGCTGAAGCGATTGAGCGAGAAGTGAAAATTGTGCCAACTTTATTCTTCAATGGTGAAAAATTATTAGGTTTTACATATGAGCTAGAGCCATCTGATTTAAAACAAGCAGTAGAAACGTCATTAGCAAAAATTTCATAAGACGGTGGATGAGGAAGAGTTCGTCATATCGTTTTACTAAAACAAGATCTCAAACAAGAGGTCTTGTTTTTTATTGCGGTTTCCAATGAGAATGCTGCCTAAAAGACTGTTAACACAGGTTTTTTGTTGCATGATGAATGTTTATTAATTTAATAATCAAACATTTTGTCGAAACATCTTTACAATCCCTATGTGTTTAGTTATATTTAGAACTGGAATTGAATATTCGCAAAAATAAGTTAAATAGGGTAATTGTTTTGGTCACCTCAAGATTACCCATTTTGATTAGATTAGGAAGGAGAAATTATAGTGTTAGCTATCAGAGACTTGCATTTGTCGTTTAATGGTAATGAAATTCTAAAAGGAATAGATTTAACCGTCAATAAAGGTGACGTAGTAACATTAATCGGCCCAAGTGGGACAGGGAAGACTACCTTGCTACGCTGTATTAATTGTCTTGAAAATCCATCTAAAGGGGAAATAACGCTTTCTGATCTACAATTAAATTATGAAACTATTAGCAAAAAGGACATCTTAAAACTTAGACGTAAAACGGCTATGGTGTTTCAACAGTTTAATCTTTTTAAAAATAAAACAGTTTTAGAAAACGTTATGGAAGCTCAAATAATTGTACAGGGAAAGAAGAAAGAAGAAGCTTACAAAAAAAGTATAGAAGAATTAGAAAAAGTAGGGCTATTAGACAAGCTTGAGTCCTATCCTTCTGAATTGTCTGGTGGACAACAACAACGAGTTAGTATTGCACGTGCATTAGCTTTAGAACCTGAACTCATTTTATTTGATGAACCTACCTCTTCACTGGATCCAGAATTGGTTGGTGAAGTATTAAGAGTGATCGAAAATGTAGCTCGTTCAGGTGTGACTATTGTTTTAGTAACGCATGAAATGTCATTTGCTCAGAGTATTTCTACAAAAATAGTCTTTATGGATAAAGGTGTAATAGTGGAAGAGGGTTCGCCGCAATTTATTTTTGAAGACTCTAATAATGAACGCACTAAAGCTTTTTTAAATCATTTTAAATCTAATCAAACAGTTGGCGTTTAATTAAAGAAGGGGGAATTTATTTATGTGGAAAAAAAGAAATTTATTATATCCAGCTTTATTGCTTGTATTAGTTTTGACTGGATGTAACGGAAGTGAAGAAGAAAGTAATGCTTCTGGTGAATCAACGGTAAGATCCATTACAGTAGCAGTGCCGCCTGCAGCAAAACCACTTAGCTATACAGATGAGAAAGGGGAACTAACTGGATATGAAGTAGAGATATTAAAATTGGTTGATGAAAAATTAGAGGATTATTCATTTGATATTGTTGGGGTCGCAGATAGTGCAGCAGAAATAGGCCTAGATACAGGGAAATATGACATGATTGCTCAAGGTTTGTTTAGAAGTGAAGCTCGCGAGGAAAAATACTTAATTCCTGAAGAAAGTAACGGAGCAAGTTTAATGCGTGTATACAGTAATAAAAACAATGAAAATATAGATTCTTTTGAGGATTTGGTAGGCAAGAAGATTTTCCCTTCTTCACCAAGTGGTGGGGTGTTTAATTTATTAACAGATTATAATAAGGAAAATCCGGATAATCCAATAGAATTTGCAACATCCGATCAAGGATTTGCAGTGGTTGAACGATTAAGAGAAGTAGAATCAGGGAAATATGATGCACTTGTGTTGCCTTCAAACTTAGGTCAAAAAGAAATTATTGAATCACAAAATTTAGAAATACTAGTTTCAGAGCCACTTAAAGTATTCCCAACTCATTTTTTAATTCATAATTCTGCAGATAATAAAGCTTTAACAGAAGCTGTTAGTAATGCAATAAAAGAATTGAAAGGTGAAGGAACACTTTCAGAATTATCTTTAAAATATTACGATGAAGATGTTTTCATTTATGAATAGATTAGTAGATTAATCTATTTATCATCAGGAGGTGGCCCAATGGATATAGGGTATATGATAGAAATTTTCCCTAAATTAATTAGTACCTTGCCAATATCTCTATTAATTATATTAACGTCAAGTATATTGGGATTAATGCTTAGTATTGTAATAACTGCTCTAAGAATTAAAAGAATAAAGTTTCTATCACCAATTTTGGAAGCCTATATCTCTTTCATGCGAAGTATTCCTATATTATTACTATTATTTTTAGTGTATTACGGATTACCTGTATTCTTTTCTCTTTTAAATCTGAATATGAATGATCTTAGTGCAATAGTGTCAGCTATGATAACACTAATTATCTTTAATGGTGCCTATCTATCTGAAATTCTAAGACCTGCTTATTTAGCTGTAGAGAAGGGACAACATGAAGCTGCAGACAGTTTAGGATATACATCTTTCACAAAAATACGGAAGTTTATTATCCCGCAGATGGCTCCAGTAGCCTTGCCAGGGTTAGGAAATGCAGTGATATATCTCATTCATGATACTTCCTTGGTGTTTACAATTGGTATTGTGGATATTATGGGGAAAGCCAATTTAATTATGGCAAATTCGTACGGCGAAAATAAGGTTGAAGTATTCTTAACTATTGCGATTATTTATTGGATGGTTTGCTTATTGTCAGATAGATTTATTAAATTATGCGAAAACCATACATATTTAAGAAAAATCGAAAATAAAAGAGCTTTTAATTCACAAAGTTTGAAGCTGCACCAAAAGTTTACAAAAAGGAATATTAAATCTAATTTAGATTGAAGGAGGGATAATTTTTGTTTGATTTTAAGGTTCTACTAGAAAGCATTATAGAAATAGCTACCGTTGTTCCTAAAACACTAGTTTTAGCAATTTTTATCCTTCTCTTATCTTTACTTATGGGTGCTATTATAGCTTTAATCCAACAATATAAAGTACCTGTGTTCTCTCAAATTATTAAAGTTCTACAATCTTTTTTAAGAGGAACACCAAACGTTGTCTTATTATATTTGATGTATTATGCTCTGCCAGGAATTTTAACTTTTTTTGCAGGTATTCTAAGGATTGAATTTGATGCTAACTCCTTGAATCCTATTGTTACAGTAATTCTAACTTTTTCAATTAGTTATTCTGTGTTTCAATCAGAAATTATCAGAGGATCTATTTTATCTATTGAAAAAGGACAAATAGAAGCTGCCCAATCATTAGGATTTAGTTTTTGGCAGACTTTTAGAAGAGTTATAATACCTCAAGCATTAGTTGCAGCTTTTCCAGATATTTTGAATTCTTTACTGGTGATAATAAAAGCACTTTCTCTTGCATATTTGATCTCAGTTGTAGATATTCTTGGCCAAGCTAAAATGGTGGGTGCTTTAAGTTACAGATACCTAGAGGCCTTTGTTGGAGCCGCACTGATATATTGGCTGATTGGTGTAATTCTTACGTTTATATCTAACCGATTTGAGTTAAAACTCAGACATGGTTTTCATTGATAAGTGCAATAAGATGTAGAAACGATAAGTGTACATAATTAAATCTATTAAGGAAGTGTTACTGTGTCGAAAACATTATTTGTTAAAACAAAAACTCAGAGTGAATGGCTAGAAAAATTGTTACCACTTGAAGAGGCTTTTAAAAGCCATTCAAGAGAAATCGATGAACAGTCCAAGTTTCCAAGTGAAAATATTCAAGCACTAGTTGATATCGGCTACACAAAACTAACATTACCTAAGGAGTATGGTGGTGAGGGTATTAGTGTGACAGAAATGATCTTCCTTCAAGAAATAATTTCTAGTTTCGATGGTGCGACAGGATTATCCATTGGCTGGCACCAAGGGGTGGTCGCTGAATTGTACGAAAAAAAACTTTGGGAAGAAACTAAGCTAAATACTTTTGCAGAAGAAGTATTGAATGGTGCTTTAGTGAACAGGGTTGCTAGTGAAATGCAAACGGGTAGTCCAACACGGGGCGGTCGTCCGGGTACATCTGCTGTTAAAAAAGATGGGAAATGGGTGATTTCTGGAACTAAAAGTTATGCAACCATGTCTCCAGCATTAACGCATATTCTGATTACTGCATGGGTAGAAGAAAAAGAAAGAATCGGCGTATTCTTAATTGATAAAAATGCGCATGGCGTATCTATTCAAGAAAATTGGGACGTTATAGCGATGAGAGGAACGGCAAGTCATGATCTTGTATTAGAAAATGTGGAAGTAGCTGAAGAAAATTTAGTAGAAATCAATGATGGACCTCGAGGTGACAGTATAAATGGTTGGATTCTTCACATTCCGGCTTGTTATCTAGGTATTGCGCAAGCTGCTCGTGACTATGCAGTTCAGTTTGCTACACAACACTCCCCAAATAGTTTAAATGGGCCAATTAGTCAATTACCTAATGTACAAAGATTAATCGGAGAAATTGACATAGAATTAATGAAAGCTAGACACTTTTTATATAGTGTTGCGGAAGCTTATGACGATGAATCACGTCGACCACTATTGACGAACGAACTAGGCGTAGCAAAACATATTGTCACAAATTCCGCTATCGAAATTGTTGATAAAGCCATGAGATTAGTCGGTGCAAAAAGTCTTCAATTATCCAACCCATTGCAAAGATATTATCGTGATGTAAGAGCTGGTCTTCATAATCCACCAATGGATGATATGACAATTTCAAAATTGGCGCAAGCAGCTATCTCAGAAATCAAAAATCACTAGTAGGATGTAAAGATTAGGGGGGGGCCTTATTTAAAGGTCCCTCTAATTTTTGTCTGAAAAATCAGATGAATAATTAAAGTTGCTACCTAGATTGAGTCCGAAGTTGTATTCGGCTCAATCTCTTTATTTTAAATAACTTGAAGTGAAGGAAACTTTAATACATATTGAATAAAAATAGTTTGATAAATTCTCTCCTCATTCAACCTATCCAAAGCAGGTTCTAGTGATATTTTTGATCAAACTTTATTTCAAACCAACTTATGTCTCTTGCGGGATAGCGAGCAGGACAAGATTCCGCAAGAGACATAAGTTGGTGGAGTATCGTGGCTCACCCGCTGAAATCGAATGCCAAATCCCAGTAATAAATTTGCCTCGCTATATACACAGCTCTTCTTAATTCACCTTCTTTTGCATTCCATATTTCGATAATGTTTGAAATATTTAAAAGTTATAATAGTTTTAGATTGAAAATTAGGAAGGGAGATAAAATATGAATAAATTCAAATTTACATTGTTAATACTTTTAACAACATTTTTAATGGGTTCTTCTTTTGCTGTAGTTAAGATTGGTTTGCCTTATTCATCACCATTATTGTTAGCTGCATTACGTTTCACACTTGCTGGAATTATAATGTCATTAATCGTTCTTGTTTTAAAAAGACCTCACCCAACAACTAAAGGAAACTGGATAAAGATGTTTATTATTGGTTCTTTCCAAACAGCCGGTGTTATGGGGTGCATATTCTTAAGTTTACGAACTATATCAGCTAGCGAATCATCCATTCTTACATTCATGAACCCGTTACTTGTTATAGTATTCGGTACCATTTTTCTGCAAATCCGCTATAAACTTTATCAATGGATTGGGGTTCTGTTAGGGCTAATTGGGGTAAGTATTACAATGGGCGGCCAAATAGAATTTAAGATTGGCATTCTTTTTGGTATTCTTTCTGCTGTTTTTTGGGCGATTTCAACTTTATTAGCTAAAAAATGGGGAGCATTATTTGATACATGGGTTCTATCAGCCTATCAGATGCTATTTGGAGGCTTACTATTATTACTGGGAAGCTTGGTCTTTGAAAAACCATTTTTCATTTTGAACAATACTTCATTGATTATTTTATTATGGCTAAGTCTTATATCTTCTATTGTTCAGTTTGCAGTTTGGTATTATCTTTTACAAAAGACTGATCCGGGAAAAACAAGTGCTTATTTATTTTTAGCACCTTTCTTCGGTGTATTATCTGGGTGGTTACTGTTAGAGGAGTCATTATACCCTTCCCTTATAGTTGGCGGGGTGTTTATTCTTGTTGGTATTTATCTGGTAAATAGTAATTTTCAGAAGGCAAATGGTCTACCTAATCGAACATAATAGTACTAGTATCTAACCCCCTCAAAGAGGATAGAAATTATCTATCTACTAAAGAGGGGGTATTTTATGAGTTTAATCAATATCTATATTAAAAACTTGTTTAAACCCTACTTTTCCTTTTTCCGTGACTTTTAGAGCGCGGATAGTTGGAACTCGTACTATCCAGCCTAAATCAAAAAAGTGAGTAAGTAGGCCCTGACCTAAGGCTCCAGCAAGATGATGGTGACGCTCACTCCAGTCTAAACACGCATGAGAAAATGATCGGCGTTTTTTTCTTAATTCGTCTAAATCAATGCCTATATTAGTAAAAAACTGTTCTCCTTTTGATGTAACTACAAATTCCCTCTCTTCTTTTATCATAAAACCTGCGCTCAACATGGATTCGGTTAAATCGACACCTAATTTTCCAGCTAAGTGATCATAGCAAGTTCTGGCTTCCTGAAGCATTTTTAGTTGGTTAGATTGTCTTAAAGAACGCACTTCAGGAGGTGGAGAAATGGCAAGAAACGATTCTAAAATGCTAGCTACTTCTCTATTAGCTAGCTGATAATAGCGATGACGTCCATGTTTTTCAACTTTAACAAGTTGACCTTCTACCAATTTAGCTAGATGAAAACTGGCAGTTTGAGGTGTTATAGCTGCCATAATAGCTAATTCACCTGCTGTATGAAATCTCCCATCCATTAAACTTGTTAGAATTGTTGCACGAGACGCTTCTCCAAGTAGAGAGGCAACTTCCACTAAATTTGGATTTATACTCATTTTAGCCGACCTTTCTGTATTCCATATTACGATTATAGTAGAAGAATTTATTGTGTACAATGACAAGTCAAATCTTATTCAAGTAACGAAGGCGTTTGTTGAAGTAAATTGGCATATGGAAATAAAGGGGAAGTTAGGAGCGTATCCTAGGCTTTCTTCTTCTGTGATTATGTCAATTTAAAGTGTATGGAATTGTATAAAGATAAAAAAGGAGCTAAGGTTATATCTCTAGTTCCCCTGGGTCTATATTTGTAACTTCAGCTGTTTAGACTCGTCTATAAAGTTAAAAGGGAGGTAAATATTTGAAGAAAATTCTTGCGAAAAATAATAAAGTTAAGTACGTTATATTGTTTATGATCACTTTTTTTTCTCTTTTTAATTTTTCTACTATTACTAGTTATGCTTGTTCATGTGCTGGTCCTAATACTGTGGAAGAAGAATTGGAGCAAAGTTCAGTAGTTTTTTCTGGGAAAGTTGTTGAAATTGTAGATGAGAACAAAAATAAGTTTAAACAATCTTCTGCTGACCGCCTGGCTGTAATATTTGAGGTGGAAGAATATTGGAAGGGGCTGAATCAGAAACAAATTACCGTTTATACGGAAAGAAGTTCAGTTAGTTGTGGCTACGAATTTAATTTAAACGCAGAGTATTTAGTATATGCACATGAAGCCAATGGAGCACTTAATGTGAATCGTTGTTCAAGAACCACTCCTTTGGTAACAGCAGAAGAGGATATTTCTGAATTAGAAAAAGGAGAAAAACCAATTGAACAAATATCAAATGTTAACAAGGGTGAGAACCATATACCCACCGAAAATTCAACAAATAATAATAAAATATATATCATTCTGCTAATCTTGGGATTATTAATAGTTGGTATATATATATTAAGACGAATCAGAAAATAGCAATGATTCTTGTTGAAATTAAGGAGCAGAATAGTTGGAGAAGATCGAAAGAAGTGAACTTAAGTTGAAAGATTATAGAGCATTAATTATTTTTACAATTGTTCTGTCCATATTCTTTATATTCGGTTGCAGTGATGGTAAAGAAGATAATCAAATAGATTTTGGATTAATTGCAAGTGAAAAAACCTTACCTGATAGCTTTTATGACGTTTCATCTGGAGGGCTTGACTATATGGTTAGAAAAAGTATTAATCAGTCTGAATTTGAAGAAGCTTGGAATTTTTATAGATTTGAAAATAAAACACCAAAAGTTGACCTTGACAAAAAAGATATTATTTTCATCGGAACTGTGGAGTCCAATAGTTGTCCATATGAGATAGATAATGAAAATATGGAACTAAGCCCAGTTAACAAAGCTATCAAATTGACTTTACCGAAACAATATGGTGCTTGTTTTTTAGCAGCAACTCCGAGAACATTTGTAATTGAGATTGATAAAGAAACATCTAAAGATATTAAAAATTTAGTAATTATTGATGAGAGTGGAGAAGAAACTATCATTCCATTTAAATAATTATTACGAGAAAAAGGGTATCGTTTTATTTTGGTGTTTCCCTTCCATTTAGCAAATTATCAATACCTTTAATATATAATGCTTCTTGTGCTAATGAAGCAGATTAGTGTAATAAGATATATGGATTATCTTGGTGAGAAGGGGTTGCAAAGGAGGTGTCTAAATGAGGTTGGTTCTTCAAGCTTTTACTAGTTCAATTGCAATTCATGTAGTCTATTTTGTCGGAATGATGATAGTCAGTTATATAAAAACAAGAAATTATAAACCAGATATTGCTAGTGCGTGGGATAATGTAGATACACTTCAAAGTGAAGTGGTTTTTAGTAAGGCTAACTTTCCTTTTCTTTACTTATTCACATTTGTAGGAGTAGCAGTAATTTGCGGAATTATAATATTTTTTATATAAAAGGCACTTCAACTAACAAAGTGCGTTAATTAAAGATCATTGAGGTACATATGCAGCTCTTTTTTTCTTTATTGAACTAACGAAGCGGTTTAGTTCAATAAGTGGATAAACATAATAGGGTTTCAGTTTGAGGCATTTTAAACTAACCTACATAAATAGTGTGGTTGCTGCAATCGCACAAAAATGAAAGGAAATAAAAAGATTTAAGTCCAGTAGAACACTGAACTTAGATCTTAGAAATTACCTTGCTTTTGTCTAACATTATTGGGGGCTGTTCATACTTAGATACGTTTAGCCTTTAGGTTGCGAATTTTAAAATCGCGATATAAACCTAAAAGAGAACCTCAATTTGATTTTTAAAAATTAGAAATGATAATCGTCTTCACAAATAATTACATCTTTTGGTTCATAAGGTTCAATGTGAATAAAGGTAACTGCATAATTACTTAGCCTTTGGACTGTTGATTCAATAGATTCTGTAATATCGTGTGATTGTCTTACATTTAAATTTGGATTAACTGCAACAGTTATATCAATTAATATCATACTCCCATGCTTTCGGCCACGGATTTCGCAAATTTCGCGCACTCGGGGTATTTGTGTAACTTCGACACGTATTTTCTGTAAAAAGTTACTATCAAAACCATCTGTTAATAAATAAACAGCTTCTTTGAAAATTTCAATCGCAGTTTTAATAATAATAATGCCAATAATGAAAGCTGTGATAGTATCAATAATTGGATAACCAAAAATTGATGCTGTAATTCCAATCGCAGTTCCTATACTAACAATTGCATCTGATCGATTATCATAGGCGGCTGCTTTTACAGCGGTACTTTTAATCTTATTAGCTAAATTTATATTGTATTTATATACCCCATACATAACAAGTGCACTAAATAATGCGACAACAATTGTTAAAATATTTGGATTCTCACTAGAGGGTGTAGATAAATTTTTTCCAGAAGATATTAGCACTTCTATGCCTACATAAATCATAATAAATGAAGCAATTAAAGAAGCGATGGTCTCAGCTCGGAAATGGCCGTAACGATGGTCATCATCTGGTGGCCTCTGAGAAATACGTAGTCCAATTAAAACGGCAATAGATGCAATAATATCAGTTGTATTATTCAAACCATCGGCCATTAAAGCCTCTGAGTTTCCAATATATCCAATCGTTAATTTCAAAGCACTTAAAAAGATATAAGCGAAAATAGATAAATACGCACCTTTTTCTCCAGCACGCAAGTTTGTATATAGCTCCAAAATGTTTCCCCTCCGAAAGACTTCTTTAAACACGAAAGAGGCTACATTATTTGCCTTTGCAAATAATGTAACCTCAATTTATAGAGATAAAGTATAACATAGATTCGAAAAAGAATGGGGCCTATAATTGAAAAAATTCAATAATGCTATACACATAAATACAAATTACTCTCGCAGATGTTTTATTCAATAGTTTTGTATGTCAAAACTAAACTGGACAAAAATTATAAGGTCTGTTGCTTGAATTCCATCGGTGTTAAATAGCCTAGTGTTCCGTGTATTCGAAAGGTATTGAACCAATGAACATAGTCATCAAGTTCAAGAGCGAGTTGTTCAAAAGAAGAGAAGTGAGCTCCGTTAGCGAATTCTGTTTTAAATACCTTAAACGTCGCTTCAGCCACAGCGTTGTCATAAGGGCATCCGTTCATGCTCTATGATTGTTGGATACCGAATGTTTCAAGAGCTTCTGAAATTAGTTTGTTATCAAACTCTTTTCCTCGGTCTGTATGAAACATTTTGACATCATTTAAATTGGCATGGATGCTCACAATCCCTTGATACACAAGTTCTGCGGTTTTATTCGCACCAGCACTATGTCCAACCTAGTGTAGCCTATACAGTTGTTGCATAACGATAATCGAGGGATGCTTCTATGTATGTCATTATTTTTTTTAGCAAAAAGCAAAAAAAATCGCTATCTTCACTGTATGAAGAAGAGCGATTTTTTAAAACTTAATCTTACTGATAAATCTCATGCTAAAAAACCAAATAGCTTAAAGTATCCCTAATCGTGTTTTAAAATTGTTAATCCATTTTTCTTGCCAGAAGCAATTAATTGTTCCGCTTGTTTTTTTGAAATACGCTGTTTAGTAAGGAAAAGCGTACTATAAGCTCGGTTAATCGACGTAAGAATTTACCGTAATAGTTTGGCTGACGAAACCCTACCCGATGTCCCGACTTGTATTTGGTATAGCATTTGAATACAGTCATTAATTTCACTGGGTGTAACGGGTTGGCTAACTGCAATATTTTCGAGGATATTATATTAAACTTGTGTTATTGAATCAGGAAAAATAGAATCGTCTATTCGGCATAATGAATGTACATAGGAAAACACTAAGAAAATCTTAAGAAATTGTGTGTGCGTTTGTTAAGATTTAATTAGTATTATATCTTTATACGAATCCTATAGGTCTGATCACATGAGCCTAAAGAGATGGAGGAGTGAATATAGTTGAACATTTTGATTTGTGATGATGATAAAGAAATTGTAAGGGCGATTAGCATTTATTTAGAGAATGAGGGATATCAAATATTCAAAGCTTACAATGGTATAGAGGCAATCGATCTTATTCGAGATCACGTGATTCACCTAATTATTATGGATGTTATGATGCCAAAAATGGATGGGATTACGGCGACGATGAAGATTCGGCAAGATCATATGATTCCGTTAATTATGCTTTCTGCTAAGTCGGAGGATTATGACAAAATACTCGGATTAAATATCGGAGCAGATGATTATTTGGCCAAGCCGTTTAATCCATTAGAACTTGTGGCTCGAGTGAAATCGCAGCTAAGAAGGTATACGACATTTGGGAGTCTTGAGGTAAATAGCGATGTATTGCAAACGGGTGGGCTCATGATTGATGATGAACAGAAAGTCATTACCGTTGATAAACAAGAGGTTCATTTGACACCAGTGCAGTATAAAATTTTAAAGCTTCTCACAGCAAATGCTGGGAGAGTATTCACAATTGAAGAGATTTATGAAAAGGTATGGAATGAAAAGGCCATTAATCCAGAAAATACGGTTTCGGTTCATGTTCGAAAGATTCGAGAAAAAATTGAAATTAATCCGAAAGAGCCGAAGTATTTAAAAGTTGTATGGGGAGTTGGATATAAAGTTGAGAAATATTAGTCATGCACTCATTACGAAAGTGGTTGTGTTTCTGATTGCCGTCGTTTGTATAACTGGTACAACGAAGGCAATTATCGACATGGAAGTAAATGAGGTTCATCTTAGTAGTATAAATCAAGATAATTATTTTGAAAGCCGAGCATTCGCTGATGAAAGTTACAGCATTCTTTCTTCTTTAGCGCAATTAATCGGAAAATACAAAAGTGAAGAACATATTTTAAGTGGTAAGACACTAACAGAAGAAGATATTAGAGAAATCGAAGAAGATTTATATAATGAGTTTCGTTATTCATACAGATATAATGACAATTTGAGTGAAGAGGAAAATAATCGCATCTATCAAGAAAAATATGCTGATGATATAAATCTTAATAAAGACGAAAGCATGAAAGAACAGGTAAGAGAATTTTATCGGTTACTAAGCGAACTAGAAGCAAATGAAGGAATCGTGTTTTATGCGAGCGACGGAGAGCATGTATTCTCCAATGGTGAACTAAATAAGAAAGAGCAATTTGAATCATTTGATGCATATATGCTATTTGAGGATTACCAACAAAAGCTTTACCCAAATGAAGTGAAAAAAAGTAAATACTTGGATTACTTTACACACAGTGTTGAGGAGTTGAATCCACAAACAGACGTCATTTATTTGGCGTTTAGAGAATCTTTTTTACAAAAGAAAATAGCGGAATGGGAGAAAGACAAGGCCATTGCCAAAAGTAGTTTAAATGAATTCATTGTATTTCTAGCAGGTTTTATTTTATCTTTTGTTTACTTAATCATTGTTATTGGAAAAACGTCATTTAAAGATAAAGAAATTAATTTAAATGTTATTGACAAGCTATATAACGATCTTAATATTGTGATAGTCGTTTCTTTAACTTCGTTGTGGATAGCCATGCTTATTGAAGTTGAAGTACTGCTTGATATGTACATGATTCTCACAGTACCTATTTTTATTATTGCCTTACTGATGATTTTATCGCTCGTAAAGCATATCAAAAATAGATCATTACTTCAGCATACACTCATATATCAAATTTTCAAAAAGGTTTTTCTTTGGGTAAAAAGTGTATTTGATAATGGCAGTATAGGTGTGAAAGTAGTGCTGCTTGTCGTTGGCTATCCAATAGTAGTTGCGGCAACGTTCTTCGTGTTTCCTATTACCATAGGTCTAGCTGCCTGGTTTGCGATGAAAAAGGTGAAATCGTTTAACCGCATTAAAGAGGGTGTAGAGCAAATTAAGAATGGGGATCTTCATCATCGAATTGAAGTAGACGGAAAAGGGGAGTTTAGCCGACTTGCAGCGAACGTCAATAGTATTACAGATGGGTTAAAAAAGTCGGTGGATAGTGAGATCAAGAGCGAGCGTTTAAAAACAGAGCTCATTACGAATGTTTCGCATGATATCAGAACACCTTTAACGTCAATCATTACGTATGTTGATTTATTAAAAATAGAAAAAGACCCTGATTTAATTACTGAATATATAGACGTGTTAGATCAAAAATCGAAAAGACTCAAGCACTTAACGGATGATTTATTTGAAGCGGCTAAAGCGTCAAGTGGAAGTATGCCTGTTCAGTTAGAACGGATTGACATCTTATCATTACTTACTCAAGGAATAGGAGAAATGGGTGAAAAAATTGAAGCCTCGGCATTAGATTTTAAGTTAGCCTACCCAACAGAAAAGGTGTATGTAAAGGCTGATGGTAAACTCCTATGGCGCTCCATCGAAAACTTATTCTCGAATATTTTTAAATACGCACAGCCCGCATCAAGGGTATATATTGATGTTGAAGATTTAGGGAATGAAATACTCGTGACATTTAAAAACATTTCAGCATATGAATTAAATATTTCAGTCGATGAGCTAATGGAACGCTTTAAACGAGGGGATGAATCTCGATCAAGTCAAGGTAGCGGATTAGGTTTGTCGATTGCTGAAAGCCTTATTCACATCCAGCAAGGAAAGTTCTTAGTTCAAGTAGATGGCGATTTATTCAAGTCCATGATTTATCTAGCGAAATTTCCAAATGAATAATGTAGCAAAGGAATAGGATATATGAGTGTCCTATTCTTTTTCTGTGTATAGGGTAGCTAAAAAAGTGATAGAGATGTTGTTGGAAAATTTCAACGTTCTGAATAGGCTACACTATGGATTAGTGGGAGTATGATGATTAAGATATGAAGGACTAAAAGAAACACCTTTAACTATTGATATAACAATAGTTAAAGGTGTTTAAAATGATGGTCTTGTATCACGACCAGTGACCCTCCTTGTCAATTCAGAAACGAGCACTTCCTTATATTTTTCAAAAGTCATAAAGTAAAGTCTTCTACAAGTTTATGTTTAAATATCCGACACTTTGGGCATCCTTCAATAATAATCTATTAGGGGGAGCTTCATTTGATTAAAGACCTTGACTATAATTCAGTTATGCACTCAAACGCTGGAGTTATTTATACTGGAAAAAATTTTGTTATCACCGGGGAGCTTTCAATACCTCACGAAGAAATTGTAAAAGAAATTGAATTCAGAGGCGGCACTATCTTAGCGGAAGTATCCTCAATAACCGATTATTTGATCATTGGTGAAAAAGTTGGAGCCACGAAGATAGGCGCAGCTGAAATAGCGGGAACGCGGGTAATAACTGAAGAAGAACTTCAAATTAGTTAATAAGACAACTAATTACTATTTACGCTAATTAAAAGCATACAAAAAGAAGAATAATAGTTTAGCTTTATTCTTCTTTTTATTTCGCGTGTGCTATTCTTCAATGTCATCAAAAATCTGTTAAGTTCAGTAAAATTAAAATAAAATACACATCACACTTATATTTTTGTTAATATATGTAATATATTGAGATTTAACAACTTAAGGAGTGTGAAAATGTGGAGTACATAAATCACATAACATTAAATTCTGGACACTTAAAAAAATCCTTTCCAGGAGATGTTAATAAAGAATTTTTTTTCGTTCTGAAAAGAGTTTATAAAGAATCTTTTGATGTTAGTGGAATAGAGCTATTAGAGAAATACATAGTAAAAAGCACACACGCTAAAGGTCACGGAGTGGTAACAACTATTTTCGATTTAGAGAATGTCCCTATTTTAACAAGCGCCTTTGTTAACGAGACAGGAAGTAAAATGTGGGAAGTTTTACATTCATCAAGTGATTTACCTCTTGCAACAAACATCGCAAATCCACCCAACATACCTTACATAGCAGACAGGGCAGAAATCGGGAAATTTATAAATATTGATACATTGGAGTGGTTTGCTGATTTCTCCAGGTGTTTAGCTTGGATTCACTTTTCATCTAAAAGTATTTTGTGAGAATCGTTTCTGATAGTTGGGATGCTTCAGAAAATCGCTCAGCTGAAGAAGTGCAATCATATTTTGATAGACTAGCTGAATGGATTTCTGAAACAGAAAAAATGAAGCCTAATTTCTCACCATTACATTTATAATCACGCTAAACGACCGTAGCCGTCACTGGTTGCGGTTTTATTTTTGCTTATCAGCTTATTCTATTTTCTCTTATCTAAAAAGATAAATTCTCCAACAAATTTGATTGTTACTAATCAAACATATTGTCCCATGTTCTAATAATTTTGAGTCACACACTTTACAAGAGTTATAGTAAAACACATATGCAATACTAACCCTGAGTGCTATGCACGCCTAACTTTTAATGCTTAAAACGTTAATTAAATAGGTTTCTAATTTATTTGATAACTAATCGGCGGTATCATCATGGGACATATAAATTTTTTACAATTATGAAATAATCACTTTTTCGTAAAAGAAACGGAATGTTTATTACATAATTATCTATAAATTACATAAATCAGTTATATTTGTAATTTTAATATAATAAATTTATGCATTATTTTATTCTTTCTCATAATTTAATTTTGCAAAAAAGATTCACTGCAATTTTAGTATTTCCCTTCTTCAAACGGTAATCTCAATAAGAAGTGCGAACGGTAGCGGATTATTAATATAAAAAAGAAAAATATTACTTAGATTAAAATAGTATTTTGATTTAATGTAATCCATATTACCTATTAAAATCAAATTCATAGAACTTAAGACTTGTCAATATAGACTATATCTAATTTTGTTGTATATAATGGTATAAAGTTGAATTTTGTAGGTGAAATAATTGGATGATATAGTAATTACAGGGTATGGAATAAAAGCACCTGGTGTTTTAGATGAAATTAGCTTTTTAAATGTATTAGATAAAGGCATTTGCACTCAGAGCATTTTAAAAAATGTTGATCAGCCTCATACTAATATGGTTGCGGGTTTGATTGATGATAACTTCTTAGAGATAAATGGGGTAAATTACCGACGATATCCGCGTTCTGTAAGAATGGCGATTGCGGCTGCAATGGATGCGGCTGAAATGTCGAAGTTAAATTATTTTGAGCCAAATCGAGTTGCTGTAATTATGGGAACATCTGCTGGAGCAATTCTTGAGATCGAACAATACGCTGCTGATGGTTTTGATTTAAAAAAATTTCCAATCCATGGGGTTTCAATTGTTGATACACATACACTCTCAGGTTCTGTTGCTGAAGCGATTGGTTTGTCAGGGACTGCATTCACCGTAACAACGGGGTGTACAGCCAGTCTAGATGCAGTATTGATTGGGAAGCAATTACTTGAGTCAGGAAGTGTAGATGCTTGCATAGTAGGGGGAACAGATGCCCCTTTAGGCCAATGGACAATCAATGGCTTTAAAAAAATAAGAGCACTCTCAACTGAGACCTCTATCGAAAAAGCTGGAGTCCCATTTTCGACCAAGCATCGCGGCTTTGTTTTATCCGAAGGAGCAGGTGTAATCGTTCTAGAGCGTAGACAATCAGCACAGGCACGAGAACAGAAAATATACGGGAAGATTGAACGTGTCGTTTCAAGAAATGAAGGTCAAAAACTATTAAGTTCCGATATTACTGGTAGACATATGCTTGAAGTTTTTCAAGAAACCGTTGGAAATACAATACCAAGCTATGTAAACAGTCAGGCACTTGGTTTAGAAATAAATGATCAGATAGAACGATTTATCCTTAAGGAAACATTTGGTTTTGATGTTCCTATCACTTCAATAAAAGGAATGATAGGACATACATTTGGTGCAATGGGAGCAATGCAAATCATTTCATCTTTGCTGTCAATGGAATACGGGTTTATCCCACCTACAATTAAAACATCAGGGGATGGATTTGAAGAAGTACCTATTGTTTATGAAACTAGGCATCAAACTGTGGAATCTGTATGTATTACTACTCATGGGGGTAGTGGGAATAATGCTTGTCTATTACTGACACGTACATAGGAGGCCATTTTTATGTTTTTTATTTTTTTAATTTTGTTATCTTGTATACCCGTTTGTGTTGGAATTACGATATTAGTATTATTCAAAAGAAGTAAACTATCAAAAATTATTTTTCTATTTCTTCTTTTGGCCTCATTTTGGCAAATAGATGTTTCATTTTTGTATTCCTATCAACTGTTTAAAGAAGAAACTACCATGCTATTTTTTAAATTCTTTCGGTTTGGCTCTATCATGGTAACACCAACGATTTTCTATGTAGGGTATACAATTGTTCAAGAAATACTCGCAAATGAGTTTAAAAAAAAGTGGAGTTTTCTTGTAAATCGTACTACTGTTCTACTATCCTATGCATTGGCCTTACTTGTTTACATAATCGGATGGAGTGATAAAGGGGTAAGTGGATTAGAACTTATACAAATTGGTTCTAATATATTTTACTATCCCGTTAACGGAGACCTATCGTGGATCTTTAATTCAAATATTCTCTTCTTTGTAGTTAATATGATTATTTGTTTTTTGATTAGTTTAGATGTACAAAATAAGAGTGAACGTTCATTTTTAGTGTATTTTAATATCTTCACATCAATTGGATTTGCAATAGGCTTCTTAAATATGTTCCAAACGTCAAGATTGTTCCCAAGTTCGATTGCAATTCTGGTATTTGCTATTTCCGTGTTAATTCTTTCAGTCCGAATGCACCTTAATATAGTCAACAACATGAATAAGAAGTTAAATGAGCAAAAGAAGTTTCTATTCCAAGTCATTGATTTAAACCCAAACTACATTTATGCTAACGACGAAATTGGTCGATATACACTTATGAATAAATCATATGCAAAGTTAATGGGCATGAACATTCAAGATATGATAGGGAAAACGGATGATGACATAGATAGAGATACATTTGTAGAGAAACAATCTGATGATAAAGAGACGGATCAATACAAATTACAGCAAAAGGTTTTTATTAGAGAAGAATCCATTACTGCTGCATCTGGAGAAGAAATATGGGTACAGACTGTCAAAGTACCTATTAATTTAAATGATAGCTCAGCGGTACTTGCTGTATCAACAGATATTACGGAGCGAAAGCAATATGAAGATGAAATCAAGTTTCAAGCAAATCATGATGCATTAACAGGGTTACCGAATAGAAGAATGTTCAATGAGGATTTAACGAACCTTCTGGAAAAAGCTAAAATTGAGTCAAGCCAGAATGCAATTATGTTTCTCGACTTGGACCGATTTAAATACATAAATGATACACTCGGACATGATATCGGTGATCTATTATTAACAGAAGTATCAAGACGGATTGAAATGTTACTAAAGCAAAGACATAACTGCGCAGATATTTATCGTCTTGGTGGAGATGAATTCACTATTTTACTTCCGTATTATAATGCGGAAGATAGTGAGGCTTTTGCCAAAGAATTATTGGAACAATTTAAAGATGGTTTTCTAGTCGATGGTTGTGAGTATTTTATTACACCAAGCATTGGAATTAGCATATTTCCAAGAGATGGGGATGATGCTAACACATTAATAAAAAATGCAGACACCGCAATGTACTATGTTAAAGAAAGAGGGAAAAATAACTATCAATTATTCACATCAGAAATGCAACAGCATTTCTATAGGAAAATGATGATTGAAAAACAATTACGAACAGCACTAGATAATGAGGAATTTGAACTTTTCTATCAGCCCATTATGAATGTGAAAACAAATGAAATCATAGGTATGGAGTCTCTCATTAGGTGGAATAACGAAATATTGGGACAAGTTACACCAGATGAATTTATACCAATTGCGGAAGAGACAGGAATGATTATTCCAATAGGTCAATGGGTTTTGGATACTGCAATTGAACAAAATGTCCGTTGGCAAAAAGAAGTATATAAGCCATTTAAAATAAGTATTAATGTATCTGTGAGGCAGTTACTTGAGCCAACATTTTTAGAAAGTGTGAAAAACTCGATAGAGAACAACTCAATTGATGCGACCTACGTTGTATTAGAGATTACTGAGAGTATTGCGATGTATGCAGAGTCAATGATAGAAAAGTTATGTGCATTAAAGAAACTGGGTATAAATCTATCAATGGATGACTTTGGAACAGGATATTCATCGCTTAGTTATCTGAATAAATATCCACTTGATTCTTTGAAAATTGATAAATCTTTTGTCATTGGGATGAATCGAGATGATGAGAATAAAGCGCTTGTGAAAACCATTATAGCGATAGCAAAACAACTCGATCTGAAAGTCATAGCTGAAGGGGTAGAAGGAGAAGACGAATATCATTTCTTGTCTGAGATTGGCTGTGACTACGCTCAAGGATATTTCATAAGCCGTCCACTCTCCGTAAACGATTTCAAAGAAAAATGGCTTACTGCGGGTGACTGACTGGTAATACACTAAAATTAAGTATAGTTTACCATTAATACTCTAATTAAAGAGGTGAAGAGGGCAGATTAACTTCTGTATAAAAAACCTGATTATTTTATGATAATCCTTATTGTACTAAAGCCCATATAAGGTTAAGTGTAACTACTCGGATACACAATTAGCGGAAGTCTTCATTAAACCACTATTCTTGAATGCCAATCATCATTCTGAATGAAATACTTTGTAATTTAGAATGGAATATATAAAAATTGGTAATGAATATGTGTAAAATGAAGGGGCTGATAGTCATGGCATTTTATGAAGATAAAGAAATTTACTGCTACAGCTGCCGTAAAAAGACTTTATTTACACGTAGAGATATGCATAAAAATAGTGGAGTAGACAGTCATTGTAGTGAATGTTTAGGTATTTGGTTTGAGTGGCAAAATCGAGCAGTGGAGCGGGAAATGGAAAAGTGGATTGACTATAACCAAAGGCTCGTAAATTAACTAAATGCCAATTCTCACAATCATTCTAGGCGAATTCAGTAACCAGTATCTACAACAAGATATTGTGAATTCCTTTTTAAAAAGGGGCATCCAATAAATTCTTTAACAAAAGTATGACCTTAAGGATTTAGCGTTCTAGCGTTCGCTTTCCGCAGGCACAGCGTAAGCCGCAACCCTCGCTTTGGGTAGGTTTGTTGCGTCTTACGTTTTGTGCTGTTCCTGCAGGAGTCTCACGCTGCTGTCGGTTTGTTTTCGCGTGGAAGACATAAATCCTTGCAGAGTAAAATAATATTAGTGCAAAAAAATACTATAAAAAAATACTAATTTAGAGTTTTTCAGTGGCCTCAATGAAAGGGTGCCTCTTTTTTATGGCTACATGATTAAAAATTAAAGTTTTACGATGTTTGTAGCTTGTGGTCCATGTTGGCCGTCTTCTACTGAGAATCCAACTTTTTGACCTTTGTTAAGTGATTTGAAACTTCACCCTGGATAGCAAAAAAGGGGCACCACTAGCTCAAAGAAAACCTACCTTTGACTTCGGCAACTTAATCTTAAACTCTTGCCCCAGTTAATTGAATAAATACTTCTCACAATCCCACTTTTTTATACCCCAATTTAGTAAGTTGCTTTTCTTCATTCCATTAAAATTAGCTCATTTTCACTTGTATATTTAGCAGACTTAAGAAGACTACTTTGATATAGAGGGTGAGCAATTATAAAATTTCTATTATATAAGGATGATTTCATATAAATTTCACATTTTTTTGATAAAATAATCAGTGATAATAAATAGTGATATTCATTATCAATATAATAGAAATTTTAGGAGGATTTATTTTGAAACATATTTTCACAGCTGCAGCTGCAGCCTTATTAGTTATGTCTCTTTCAAATAGTGCATTTGCTCACTCACATTTAGGAGGATCGAATCCAGCAGATGGTGACGTTATAACGGAACCGTTAAATGAAATTGTTCTAAATTTTGACGGTCAAATTGAACAAGGTAGCTTTATTGATGTAACAACGACTTCGGGTCAAGCTATTGAACTACAAGAAATTATTATTGGTGAAGGTACATTAACAGGAACTATTGCTGAGCCCCTTCCGAATAACGAATATCAAGTTAATTGGAGTATTATTAGTACAGATGGTCACCCATTAGAAGGTGATTTCTCATTTACAGTAAATGTGCCAGTTTCTGAATCAGTGGAAAAAGAAACTGAGGAACCGTCAGAAGTAACGAATACGGTTGAAGAAACAAAAGAAGCAGCATCAGCGGATGAAGAGAAAGATTCATCATCTTTTACGACAATAATTCTAATTCTTCTTTTAGTTATCATTGTAGCAGGTGGTTTCTTCTTCTTTACTAAAAGAAAGAAATAATTTATGGAAATAATATTGATTATTAGTCAGGCGCTTTTATATTTATTTTTTTCGATCTTAGTTGGTAGTTTTATTCTTTTGCTTGTCCCAAGTAAATATCGTCCTGATATAAAAATTCCAAAACGTTTCTTACTTATTAGTGCGATAGCTATACCAATTTTATCCTTTATACCTGTACTTGAGAGTATATTATATATTGCTCCACGCTTAGGTTTATTTGAATCGTTTAAAATCGTTCTCACAACCTACACAGTAGGGAATGCATGGGACTTTACCCTACTTGGCTCGGTAGTGTTAATTCTATTAATTTCTTTGACGAGGTTCCCTGAAAAGGACATCTTCGCTTATTTAGGGGCATTTGTTACATTTTTTTTAATTTTAACAATTGCTTGGTCAAGCCATGCGGGCGCTGTTGATCCAATGCTAGGGATTATAAGTGACTTTATTCATTTAACAGCTGTAAGCATTTGGGTTGGGATTCTACTTATAATTGCTTGGTGTTCGATTAATCAAAATAATTGGCTCGAATTTTTAAGTTGGTTTTCGATGGTCGCTTTTGGCTGTTTAATTGCTACAGCTCTTAGTGGACTGTTTCTGATGGATATAATGGTTGATGGATATATCGATTCTTGGATGGTTTCTTATGGACAAGGATTATTATTAAAACATTTATTCCTACTGCCACTTGTTTTTTATGCTTTAGTGAATAGCTTAATTGTTAAACATAAACTATCTAAAGATGATTCATTCAATCCAATTCCTTGGATTCGTGTGGAGGGCTTTATTTTATTAACAATTTTTACGATTACAGCTACTTATTCACAACAATCACCACCTCATGGCAATTATTTAACGAGTGATACGGTGTCACCTTTATTCCGTCTATTTCACGCTGACATCATCAATTATAGTAATACAATTGGCTTTGCTGTGAACTTAAATACAGTATTGTTCTTTTTCCTATCCATCTTATTTATAGGATTAATTGCTTTATCGTTTTTCAAAAAAGCATCGATTATTGTATCTTTTCTGTTTAGTTGCTTATTTGTAACCAGCATATACTTTATGCTAATGGTGACTGTGGTGATTCGCTAAAAGGAGAGTGACTCAACAAATTATTAAGTTGAGTCGCTCTTTTTTTATTGTCAATTTTGGATATTTTAGAAGTTGTATTAAGAAATAGGCGCACTTTTTGAAACCGAAATTAATTTGAGAAAAAATTTTATCCTTTTCCAACTAACCTACTTTGCTAGTTGAATAACAACAATATTTTAAGAAACAGCCCTATTTAATTAAGTTATTGTAAGTAAATCCAAGCGAACCAAGCCCTAGAAAAACGTATTACTATGAGTCCCGATTGTCTAGGGTTCCTGGTAATCATTTTGTTTATAATACCATTTATTACAATAATTATGAAACTATTCTCCGCTACATTCGTATAGTAATTAATTACGAAAAAGAAGGTGAGAGATTGAAGGCAGAACGTGTGGAACTGCTAGACGCATTGAGGGGTTTTTCGCTAATCGGAATTTTAATAGCCAATATGCTTTTATTCCAATTTGGTTCATCAGGAGTAGAAATTATTGAATCGGCGAGTGGGCTTAATAAAGTAAGTTATTATTTTGTGAAAATTGTTGTAGAAGGGTCATTTTATCCGATTTTTGGTTTTGTATTTGGCTATGTTTTGATAAAAATGATTGAATCACGAGAGGCTTCGGGGTTAAAGTACAAAAATATTGTGTTTCGACGGGCGGTTGGCCTATCTGTATTAGGGGCGATGCATCTTGCGCTTGTATGGGAAGGCGACATTTTATTAACATATGGCTCGACTCTTTTCATGTTATTATTATTCTTCTTAAATCGACGTGTGAAAACGTATTTTGTTTGGGGCTCCATTTTAATAGCAATCCTTGGAGTGGGCAGCTTATTTGGTACTAGTTTTTTACAGCTTGTGAAGCCTTTAACGGCATCGGAAATCATGATTTATCAGGACGGTACATATGCAGAAATATTGACGCAACGATTAAGTGTATTTATGGTAGATGGTGGTTTTTTACTATTATTAGCCCTACCAATTGGCTGGCTTTTCTATGTTTGTATATGCTTTCTTGGAGTAGGTCCATTTGTATTATTCGGAATGGGCATGGCGAAAAGGGGCGCATTTTTACAGCTAGAAAATAGCACTCGGACATATAAAAAAGTGGCGCTGCTCGTACCAGGCGGGCTATTGCTGAAGGGAATCATTATTTTTTATACACCGTACAGCTTATTTATTTATTCGCTAGGGACATATGTGTTAGCGATTGGTTATATTGCTTTATTTGCATGGTTATTTAGCCGCTATCAAACGCAAATGAACTATTATTTTGCCCCAATCGGAAAATTATCGCTCACAAACTATTTAATGCAATCCATCATTTGCACGACTATTTTTTATGGTTACGGTTTTGGATTGTTTGGGAAATTGGGTATATTTGTTGGAATACTTTTATCGGTCATCATTTATGCCATTCAGCTAAAAGCAAGTCAACTATATTTAAAGCGATTTTCACTCGGTCCAGTAGAAACAATTTTAAGGTGGTTCGTTTATTTTAAAAATCCACGGAAAGTGGATTAATATTGTGCATCGGGTGGAGCTGTCCTAAAAGGGGTATTGGATCCCTCTGGTCTTCTATTGTGTTGAACCCTTTTCTTTATAGAAGCAACAAACTATGCGAAAACAGCCAAAAGAAAAATGATGTCATTGGAGTTATTAATACGAAGGAAATGTTAACAGATAGCGCAGCTGGGCGCACAAATGATGTGACCTCCTTCATCCACGATATTCTACAAATTAAAATTCGGCTGCTATTAAAGATGTATTCTTAAAAATGCTGCAAATACGTAAACATATGGTAAGGGTTTTATCGTTGGTCTAGTAACAATGGAAGATATTCTGTCTGAAATTGTGGGAGAAATCCAAGATGACGGAGATATGATATATACGACATAAAGTAAAGGGCACTTAAACAATACAATCTGTTTAAGTGCCTTATTTGTGTAGCAAAAAAATATCAAAATTACTAGAAATATACGTGAAAAATGAAACTATTACGTGCTACTTTCGTAATACATAGTATAAGTTAAATAATTAAAGGATGAGAAGTACTTGTTACATTATAAAATATATAGTCAACAACACAAAGAGTGGGTAGTTTTAGTACATGGAGCTGGTGGTAGCTCGACAATTTGGTACAAGCAAATTCGAGCATATCGCAAGCATTTTAATGTGTTGGTAGTCGATCTCCGAGGTCATGGTGCTTGTATGATTACAAACAGTCCGACTAAATATACACTGGATTTAGTTAGTCAGGATATTATAGATGTGCTAGATTCACTAAAGATTGAAAAGGCTCATTTTGTAGGGATTTCACTAGGTACGATGTTAATTCGTCAATTAGCTGAAACGAATCCAGAACGTTTCCACACAATGTTGCTAGCAGGCGCTGTGATACGTATTACACCTAGACTCCATATTTTACTTGGTATAGCCAATATGTTTAAAAAAATGATTCCGTTTATGTGGCTATATAAATTATTCGCGTGGATTTTAATGCCGAGAAAAACCCATGAGTCTTCACGCCATTTATTTATTCAAGAGGCAAAAAAAATTAAGAATAGAGAATTTTTACGTTGGTTAACTTTAACAGGTGGTATCGCAAAATATTTAGTGAAATTTAATGAAAAGGACACAAAGATTCCGACACTATATATTATGGGAGACGAGGATTATGTATTTTTAGAACCAGTTAAGCGATTAGTGAAAACGCAACCATCAAGTAAATTAGTGATTTTAAAAGACAGCGGTCATGTATGTAATGTAGATCAAACTGAGAAATTTAATGAAGTATCTTTACAATTTTTATGTAACGCATTGAAATAACACGGAAATTTACTACATAGGTTATTTAAAAATAGTATGTTCTACTTTATTTTTTTGTGAAGAGTTACTTATCTTTGGGTAAAATACGGGATTTATTTAATGTAGATAAAATTGTCTTTAATAAGAAATTACAAATAATAAACAGTAAGAATTGCTGATTTAAAAGCAGTTCTTACTGTTTTTATGTTTCAAAAAGGCTATTCGAGATGTTTCGAGGTTCAGATAGAATAAGTTTGAATCAACTGGAAAGTGTTTCAAATCCTTTAGTATCAGGGGGGAAGGTGATTTTCCTTTTTTGAGAATATGTTAGGGGGTAAAAAGTTTCTACACAAGAAAAAGTAGAACGGAGATGCTACTTGTGTTGGTTTTTAATAAAGATTGATCATTTCAATTGAAGATGAGCTAAGACGACCAAGTTAAATTATTTAAGAATGTAAAATATCTTTTTTCAGGCCTTAATGTCCTTTCCTAATTTGAATTGTTCGGTGACAATAAAAAGGTTTTTATGTAATATAGTTGTTTGAAAACAAATAAAAAGAGCTCAATGTTCAAATTAATGTTACAGTTAGAAAGTAAATTTTTTAAGTGAATAGGAGAACAAACATGATTGAGGTAAAAACATCTCCAATAAGTGGTGGAGAATTCAATAGAGGGGTATTTGCTACACGTGATATCCAAAAAGGGGAGCTTTTACATGAAGCACCTGTCATTTCTTATCCAAATGAACAACATAAATATTTAGAGAAAACAATACTCGGTGATTACGCTTTTGAGTTTGGCATAGGCCAATCTGCTATCCTTCTTGGATATGGTATGTTATTTAACCATTCGTATGAACCAAATGCAACGTATGAGATTAATTTTAAAAATAACACATTTGATTTCTTTGCTTTTACAGATATAAAAGCAGGCGATGAAATTTTTATTAATTATAATGGCGACGTTGATGACCAAGATCCACTGTGGTTTAATGAGGAATAAAAAGATATAGTGACGGTTCGGCTTCCGAAATGAACCAACTTTATACTTGGGGAATTTAGAATTTAAGAAAACAACATCTATAATAACCATCTATCAAAGTAACTGATAGATGGTTATTGTGTTTTAGGAACCAAATGGACAACTTTAATATCTCAACGCATCAAAAGGTTAGTGACAGAGAGAATTGACCCTCGACCCCAACTGGAAATAGTATGGTAACGGCGGGTCGTCTAATCTTTTTTTATGTAGGAGCATTGACATAATTACGTGATGGCTGCCAACAAGTAAAAGGGAATATTCGTTGCATTTTGAGAAGCATGAAATGCAACGTTAAAGTATCTTAAGAATTGAACTAATTAACTATGATGTATTGTTGATAGTTAACAAGGAAGCGTTTGACTAGACAAATATGATTTTTTATTATATAGTTAATGTAATAAGATCGTTAATAAAGAAATAATGAATTCACATATTACAAAGAGTAATCATGTTTGATTCGATACTTTTTGTAATATGTGAATTTTTTCTTTTGAAGAAATATGATATTATTTAATACAATTAATGGAGGTCATTTAAATGACACAACAAGGTACAGTAAAATGGTTTAACGCAGAAAAAGGTTTCGGTTTCATCGAAGTTGAAGGCGGAAACGACGTATTCGCTCACTTCTCAGCTATCCAAGGTGACGGTTTCAAATCACTTGACGAAGGTCAAAAAGTTGAATTCTCAGTAGAAGACGGCCAACGTGGACCACAAGCTACAAACATCGTAAAACTTTAATTTTTAATGATGTAAAACATAAAAGAGGTATCCTTTCATTAGGATGCCTCTTTTTTTTATGTAAGAAGTCTAATCGATTAATAATTGGTATCTAATTGTATAAAAAATATTGAAGATCGAGGTATCCTTGACGTAAATACGTGATGCCTACCAACAAGTAAAAGAGGAGATTCGTTGCGTTTTGAGAAGCGTGCAATGCTTTGTTTTATAGGGACAATTGGAGGAGTACTGGATTTTGAAGTAACTTTAGAATTTATCTTATTTACTATAGACATACTATTGATAGTTAACAAGGAATCGTTTGACTAGACAAATATGATTTTCTATTATATAATAAATGTAATAAGATCGTTAACGAAGAAACAATGAATTCACATATTACAAAGAGTAATCATGTTTTATTCGATACTTTTTGCAATATGTGAATTTTTTCTTTTGAAGAAATATGATATTATTTAATACAATTAATGGAGGTCATTTAAATGACACAACAAGGTACAGTAAAATGGTTTAACGCAGAAAAAGGTTTCGGTTTCATCGAAGTTGAAGGCGGAAACGACGTATTCGCTCACTTCTCAGCTATCCAAGGTGACGGCTTCAAATCACTTGACGAAGGTCAAAAAGTTGAATTTTCAGTAGAAGACGGCCAACGTGGACCACAAGCTACAAACATCGTAAAACTTTAATTTTAATGATGTAAACATAAAAGAGGTATCCTTTCATTAGGATGCCTCTTTTTTTGTTGTTCATCCCTACAATTGGGGTTAAATTCCGTTCTGGCTTGGCGCTTTCCTGGAGGAGTCAAAACGACGTTGATCAGAAAGCGTGTGCTACTGTCACTACGTCAATGCTACATTTCCGCGCAGATAAATTGTCACACACTGTGACGTTTTTAGTTTTCGTTCTTTTATTATTTTCCTCCAAAAGAGGGAGTCGCCCGGCCTCCACTCCAATCAACAAGCAATCTGAAGTCTGTACGATCTTTAATTAAATGTCATTATCGACTTTTAATGATGAACCTAAATAAAGATAAAAATTAAAATTTCACAAATTTTATGATTTGACCTTTAATCCTAACAGTGAAGCAAATCCAACAGCTTGTTCTGAGGATACTTCACAACCTTTTAAGCTTTCCAAAGTAACACTAAGTCTTTCAAATCTACATGAGCTAATATCAATTCCCTTTAGTGATGTTTGAGAAAAATCAACATCATTAATATCACTTTGAGAAAATATTACCTTATTAAGTGTGCATTCATAATAGTTTGCACCTTGTAGAGATGAATTATCGAATATTACATGTTTTAAACGAGTCTCTGAAAAGTCACATAAATTTGCAATGCAATTTTCAAATGAAACGTTTCCTAGATTAGCTCCTGATAAATCTAATCCTAATAATTTGCAGTTTTCAAATTTGACTCTGTGTATAATGCCTTCACTAAAGCTGGAATTAGATAAATCACAGTTTTCAAAAATCACATCAGTTAAATCAATTTTTCTAAATGAAACATCTATGAATCTTACATTTTTAAAGATAACTTTAGATAAAACTAGTCTTTCAACAACCTCTTGATCAATTACTGTGTTAGTGATAATGCAATTTGATAAATATGGTTCTTCTTCATAAAAAACATCTTGAAAATTTGCTTTCTCTAAATCTGAGGGTAATTTTGGTAATTCAATTTTGAAACCTTTTGCCACAATAGCACACCTTTCAACTGCAGTTATTTACTATTTATATATAAGTATAATTAAAAAGACCTAAATTTATAAGACTATATTTTTTAGTAAAAGTGTGTGCAAAATAATTGTTTGAATAGATAATAGTTTTTGTATTTTTTATTATTAATTTCTTAATTTTGGGAAGTAATGCTGTACAATATGAGAAAATGAATAAATAGTATATCCACAAATTATAGAGAACACTCAAAAGATGGAGGGGTTATTATGTCTGAGAAAGAAAGAGAAAGATTAAAAGCTAAAGAACAACGAAAAAACCCTGGTGGCGCTTTAAACAGTGCGTGGGCTCAAGCCTATACAGGAGCACCTAGCGGTGGCTGTTTAGTCAATATTGGTTCTATTGTAATAATTGTAGCAATTATACTGTTGGTAAGAGCGTGTTCAAACTAATCATATTGATGTAAAGCAACAGGTTAGTGTTAAGAAAAGTTTATTCAGATTTATATTTACTTTTTAGTGTAGCCTACCTAAGTTTTAAGAGATGAAACAAGCATAGGGTCTTGAAAACGGATGTGATTATTCATGCAGGTGGATCAATGGGTATTCTAGCAACAAAGCAAGAGGCAGCCTCTGTATTTTTAAACGGTGCGAAGCACATCTGTGTATTAGCTAAAAGAATTAATCAATTGAGGAGACTCCAAAAGTTAGAGAAAGCAGTTAATAGGCAGGTATGAATTCAGCATTGGATTCATACCTGCCTATTTTTAGTCCTTTGGTTCGTATTTGACAATATAACCACCACGTTAATTTATCTAACAATAACAAGTGAGCTGCTAGACAATAGAGAACTTTGGATTTTGGATATATTATTAATATTTGAACTTAATAACACATCTGCTTTTCTTATATTGTTATTTCAATTTAAGCTACAGTTAGTTTTTCTATGATATATCTCCTTTTTTTGATACAGGAGCATTTTTGCCTATTAGAACAGAAAAGACAACAATCACTGCGATGACTAGAGTGAACCATGTGATGGATTCATCTAGAAATACAGTTGCAAATAGAATCATCAAAAATGGTTGTAAGTATTGAATCTGACTAACTCTGGCTATTCCACCCATAGCCATTCCACTATACCAAGCAACATATGCTAGAAATTGACTAACTACTGCGAGATAAATAAAGCTAACCCAAGCTTGTAAAGGGGCCTGGAGCATTTCAGTTGTAAGATGTAGTCCAACTGGAATAATGAAAAATGGAGCGCCAATCATAATTGCCCAGGCAATCACTTGCCAACTACCTAATTCTTTCGCTAACACCCCACCTTCTGCGTAACTAAGTCCAAGTATAATCACTGCTACCAGTAAAGCTAAATCGGCAAATTGTAATTGACCGAATCCAAGATGAAGTGCATACATAATAACAGCTAAAGAGCCGATTACACTTGAAATCCAGAATTTAAGAGATGGTCTTTCACCTGCTCTAAATATAGCAAAGCCGGCTGTTGCTAATGGTAACAGGGCTAATTCTACAGCTCCATGAGAAACTGGCAAGGATTCCATTGCCCAAGAAGTAAGGAGCGGAAATCCTAAAACAGCACCAACAGCCACAATAAGTAGACTTTTGAATTGGCGAGGGGAAGGGAGTTTTTCTTTTTTTACAACCAATACCACAGCTACTAAAATAGCAGCAACAACTGTTCTTCCTAAACCTACGACCGTAGTTCCAAAATACTCTACAGCAATACTTGTAGAAGGGAGCGTTAAGCTAAAACAAATAACGCCTATTAGCCCTAAGAATAACCCGAATTTTTCTCTCTTTTCCATCTGCATATGGTCCACCTCCTATTTTTTATCTGTACCAGTTTTTAAGCTTAAAAAAGCATTTCTGATATAATTAAATATTAATAGGTATACACATTATAAATAAACAGTTATTTTATCCATCTGTCATGGTACAGATAAAGGAGAATTGATATATGAGTTCAAAATACATTCAAATTATGGGGGAAATTAAAGGGCAGTTAGCAAATGGCACACTCCATGCAGGTAGTAAACTTCCTTCTGTTCGTCAATTATCTGAGCATTTTTCATGCAGTAAAAATACGGTGATTCGAGCGTATACAGAATTAGAAAAGGAGCATGTAATTTATGCTGTTTCTAAAAGTGGTTACTATGTTGTCAATGAATTTCAGCATATTAAGCAGGGAAATGAAATTATTGATTTCTTTTCTGCTGGTCCCGATATAAATATGATGCCTTATGTTGATTTTCAGCACTGTATGAATCAAGCAATTGAACAATATAAAGAAGAACTGTTCACCTACTCAGATCAACAGGGACTTTATTCTTTACGAGTACAGCTAGTGAAATATTTGCAAAGTTTACAGGTCTTCACTCGGCCAGAGAGACTAGTCGTTGTATCTGGCTCACAGCAAGCCCTTAATTTATTCGTTTCTATGCCTTTTCCTAATGGCAAAAACAATATTTTAATCGAACAACCTAGTTATTTTGGAATGATTGAGTCCATTAATCTGCATCAAGTTACTACTTTTGGAATCGAGTTATCTATGGAAGGAATTGACCTTGACCGTTTGGAATATATTTTCCGCAATAATGATATAAAATTTTTCTATGTTATACCGAGATTTCATAATCCACTTGGACATAGTTATACAATTAGCGAAAAGAAAAAAATCGTGGAATTAGCTGAAAAATACGATGTTTATATCGTGGAAGATGATTTTTTAGGAGACCTTGATCCAAATGTGAAGTCAGACCCTATGTTTTCATATGCCCCTTCAGGAAGAGTAATTTATATAAAAAGCTTTTCGAAAGTCTTCCTTCCAGGGCTAAGAATTGCGACAGTCGTGCTTCCTAAACGAATGGTTGACAATTTTTTACGTTATAAATTTAGTTCGGATTTTAATAGTTCCGCTTTGTCTCAAGGGGCATTAGAAATCTATTTGAAAAGTGGCATGTTTACTAGTCATCTCAAAAAAATTAAAGAGCTATATCGTACTAAAATGCAAATTCTTCAAGAAGCATGTAAATTATACCTTCCAGCTAATACTCATTTTTCTAAACCGACATCAGGATTCTTTTTATCCATCTATTTGCCCAAGAATGTGACAGCAAAACAGGTAGTTCATATGCTAAATGAGCAGCATATATATGTTGATGATGCCTCTAGAATGTTTTTACCAGAATATAAAAAAGAAAATCTTCTTCGCTTAAGTATCTCTCAAGTAAACGAAAGTCAAATTAAACTAGGTGTAGAGCGGTTGGCTCACTGTATTACTTTAATTGACAGTAGAAAAAATCATTTTACTTCAAAGAACTTTTCACACTTTCAGAATGGTTAATTGTATAGAGGGAGAGTATCGAGATTATGCTGATTTCCAACTCTATGAAATATATATGTTGAAATTCTTCTACTCAACGTTGCAGTTTAGTTTAAGAGTGAACCATATTAGGAGAGATGTTTTTGTATGAAAAATAACAATCAAGTTAAAGAGAGCAAAAAAACTAGCCCATGCTTATACCAGGGGCTAGTTCATTTTTTACTTTGTATTTAATTGTAGTGCAGGGCCGAAGAATTCATAATGAATTTGGCTGTCTGCAATATTGCATTCATGTAAAGCGTTAATTGCTGCTTCCATAAATGGTGTTGGTCCGCAAATATATACTTGTGTATCTCTTGTTAAGATTGGACGTAACACGTTAGCATCGATGTACTCATTTTTGTCAGAGTATAACACTTTATGATGTGGATTACTGTCTTTTTTGAATGCACTAAATAGCTTTCTTAAACCAGTTGGGCCGTTTAATGAGTTCATTTTATTTTGGATTGCTTCGTGGAAAGCAAGAACATTTTCATTACGTGCACATTGAATGAATGTAACGTTTTCTTTGTTTTGTATAGATTGTAACATCGTATTTAACGGTGTTACACCAATCCCACCACTAATGAATAGTACTGGTGCTTCTGTAGGTTCATATGTGAATACACCTGCTGGAGCACTAACATCAATTGTTGTACCAATGGCAGCCTCGTGTAGGAAGTTTGAGACTTTCCCTTTTGGATTATGCTCGCTTTCACGTTTAACAGAAATACGGAATTCCTCTGAATTACTTGGTTGTGATAAAGTATATTGACGGTTTAACAGATACTCTTCGCCAGGAGCTTTTACTCGAATAGATATATATTGACCTGGTTTATACGCTGGTACTTTTGAGCCGTCTACTGGTGTTAAGTAGAATGATGTAACATCATCACTTTCTTTTACAGTACGAGCAATTTCGAACTGTTTAAATGCACGCCAACCGCCATTTTGTTCTGCTGCTTTATATAAATCTTCTTCAACTGAAATGAAGATGTCTGCAATAACGCCATATGCTTTGCCCCATGCATCGATGATTTCGTCTGTTGCGGCATCACCTAATACTTCTTTAATTGCTGCAAGTAGGTATTGACCTACAATTGGGTAATGCTCTGGTAAAATTCCAAGACTTACGTGTTTATGTGCAATTTGTACCACTACAGGGACGATTGGTTCTAAGTTGTCGATATGCTGAGCGGCAGCATAAACAGTATTTGCTAAGGCGCCTTGTTGACGACCTTTTGTTTGATTTGTTTGGTTGAAAATGTTGAATAAGGATGGATTATCCTTGAATAGGTTGCTATAAAAAGTTTTTGTAATGGCAACTCCATGAACTTCTAAAACTGGTACTGTGGATTTAATGACGTTAATTGTGTGTTGATCTAACATGTTGAACACGTCCTTTCGTGATAAATATAAGCCTATATACAATTTAAAGCAATATATAAAATACATATTTAACAAAACAGACACAAACATGCATCTAAAATACTTCTTTTATTTGAAATAAGTTTACAACCCTTATAATATTATTTTTATATAATTAAAAGAGGGTATGAAGAATGATGTGTGTTTAACTTCATGTACAGGTTATACGTTATGTGTATTGACATTCTTAGGCGTACAAAAAAGGGGAAGTTAATATCAATTAAAGAAATTGTTGGTATCTATATTATTTTTTAAAAATATTTGTTGAAGGTGGCCCACGAGCTAGGTCGTTTAGGTATAGTCTAAATAGTACGTGACCGAGGTGGTGGTATACGTTTGTCAATGCGTCAAGAAGAGATTGATATTTGGAATGTTGTACGTAAATTGGAAGATAATTTTTATCTAATAGAATGTTTTGATACAGCAAATAATATATGTGAAATTTCACCAGATAACTAGTTGAAACATGTTTTGTACTAAGTGTTACAAGCGTATCTTCATGTACTAGACCACATACATTAGCCGATTTTTTACATTCGGAAAAAGGATTATTAGTGCAATTAAAAAACAAATGAGAGAAGTTGTACAGGAGTTAAAGGATAACTGACAGCTTAATAACTGGAATCAGATTATTGAGGATACGGTAGAAAACTATTGATTTGTTGAGTGTTTGTTAATTATGCTAGAAACCAGATTGTAGGAGCAACCAGTGCAACTGGTAATCAAACAGCAACAACTGCTGGTAATGTAGCTGCAGTGACAGTAAGATTTTCGTACCCTAGTCCAGTCTAAACCCTTCACCAGTTCCTGAAACGAATACAACTGAAGTACCAGAAAAGCCTGAAGAACAACAACGCGCGCTCAATTCTCTGCTTTCTTATACAGAGCACTTAATCTGTAGCATTAAAATTTATGCTTACATTTACAATTTAAAACCCACTTTTCTTTAGGTAGAAAAGTGGGTTCACTTTGTTGAAAAAGCATCCTTAGAGATGCTTTTTTGTTCTAGTTCGTTAAATCATAATCAATTTCATATAATCCTAAATCGATATCAGGGAGAAGGAAAGTAATCTTATAGTTAGAGTCAGTATATGTATGAGTGTCCTTTTCCTCATCTAAAACTTTATCGAATTCTTCATCAAATTTATCTAAATTCAATCCTAGTGAATCAACAATGGACATAGCTGACAACATCCCTTCTTCCCACTCATCTGCCTCTTCGCTTATCTCATTTATTGGAAGTCCTTCTACAGAAAGAGTATAGCCAGTAATTTTTTTATCCTCATTATATTTAGCTACTATTTTATAATGGCCTTCATATTCTTTAAAATCAGTATCCAAGAGAATTTGTTTAAAAATATTATCCTCTTTATTTAGTTCACTAGTTATTGGTTCTGCAATTTTCGCTATTATAGTTGGATCTTCTAAATCCTCTTTATAAAAATCAACTCTGACATTATATTTTTTAACAAATTTATCTACCATCTCTTTTGATTCAGGAGCAACCTCTTCATACTTTACTGGAACGATTTTCTCTTCTTCTTTTACAACAACTTCCTTTTCCACATCTTTCTCTATATTCTTCTCAGTTTCCTTCTCAGAACACCCAATTAGCATTATAGCTAGAATTAATAATAAAACTTTCCGCATTACTTTTTCCCTCCAAATGAAAATTATTTAAAATGTACGTTTATTAATGTAGCAAAAAAATATAGTACAAAAAATCCCATACACTCCGATTACAATTTTAGCAAATTATGGTTATTAATCCATAGTCATTTTTCATCATTTTTTGTCACATTAGGTAAATTAAGGGTTATAAAATACCTGAAACTGTATACAATTTGTTAGCGTACGACCAACGGGAGATCACCGTTTTTCTATTAAAATGCTATTGTCCGCTTATAAATGTAACAGATCCTTTCGTAAATATTTTGATTGAGCCGCTGGGTTGTGCATCAGGATTACTATTCAACTTATAGAAAATAACAGTGAAAGTTACAGTTATACTAAAAATCCCACATCTTATATGAAGTGTGGGATTCGGTCATTTTTTAATTATGCTTCTTCTTGGAAATAAATTTTATAAAACTTTCGATTTGTTGCTTCATCATAGCCGACTTCAATCAATTCATCCACTTGTTCGATGTCACGTACGTTAACCTGAATTTCAATATTGGAATCAAGTTTGATTTTCCGCTTATAACTTTTTTCTACCTTTGCAATCGCGCTATCGGAAATAACGGTTTCGTAGGGTTTTACTTTATTTACGATAATATCTTTTTGCGCTGGCTCTGTCTTTTCAAATACTGTTTCAATATAATCATTCACTTGGAATTCTTCTTCATTTCTAAAATAATCGAGCGTTTTGTTTAACAAACCTAATTTCTCAGTATTTGTAAAACTCTCTTCTTTTAATATATATTTTTTACATTCTGTTAACGCTAAATTCGTTTTATGATAATGTTCATCCGCAACCTTAACCTTTAAAAAGCGTTCTTGCCAGTAGACAACATCTTCTTTTCTTTTCGTTTTCATAAAGACAGCAGGTGCTTCGTCTGCTCCCATATCCACGATGACAGCCATATTGTTGATTTTCTTCACATTAATACCGTCGATGCCATTCACAATCACTTTGTTCTGCTCGTTTTTCACATCTAAAAACATTTCTTTTTCATCAATTTTGACAATGGCAATTACCTTTTTCATCTCTGTAGACATTAAACAATTTTCGAATAAGCCAATGAACAATTCACCGCTTTTAATATTAGGGTGCCCAGATGCACTATGTAAGTGTGTGGCGATATGCTTTGATTGTTCAAGGAAACTATTCTCGTTATCAAAAATAGACTTCACATACGTATACATTTCATTTAATCCAATATCGGTTTCATGAAAAAATTCGTATTGTTGCTCAAAGTCGAGTTTGTTAAATGCTAATTGTGTAAAGGCTGCTTCTAGCATGATCTCTGGACGCGTGAATGCCTCTTCTCCCAAAACAAGCGTATCGCTTACATAATGTACGACATACTGTGCTAATTTACTATCACTTACTTCTAACATGGTCTTCACCTTCTAATCATTAGTTGTAGATAGTTTAACATAACATACTCGGCACAATATTTTCATGTGTTTTACATATAGTAATGATTATTTTTAAGTGTTAATAATAAAATAGAGGATAAATATTATGGTTAATTACCAAAAGGTGTATTACTTATATTTTGAGGGAACATCAATCTGTATATAAATGAAAAAGATGCTTTAGAAAAAGAGTGGAGATTGTTTGAATGCACTTTAAAACGGCTATATAAAAAGGATTCTATACATGGAGTCCACTCAGCTTCTTTTGAAAAATTAGAGCAGCTAAAAAATTGTAAAGACGAATGTAAATCAGCAAACGTTCTTTGTTGATCTTTCCTCAAGCTACTTTTTTTCATCAACATGTATCGAGGTCATTTTTGTTTTAGGCTGTTTTCTCGAAGATTGTTGCTTTCTTATTTATGATTTTCAATGGTTATACTTTGCCGAAAATCATTGAACGCATTAGGTAGTCTATTTTTTTGCTTTTTGGTTTCAGATATGATACTACTGCAAAAGAAATCATTAGTGAGATTATAGGACAAACAATATTAAGAGATGTGTAACTAAAATCGTGTTCGGGATAATAGTTTTTCATATACCAAGTCGTATACGAACTTTCATATAAAAGAGTCAATGACAATGTTATCAAAGGTGCAACAAATGCCTTTCTAGCAAGAATAGATACTAAAATCCCTAATACAACTGCCATAATAGGAGCAAACAACTGCACCAGGATAGGGTCTAATGATTCAAAAAATAATTCCATAACAGCCCTCACCTCCATTTATTAAAATTACATCCTTGTTTATTGAAGGCTGTTTTCTCAAAGATAGTGGCTGTCAATCTATACGAAAACAGCCTTAACAAGGCAAATTGTATTTCACTTTGTCTTGTTCAACTAAATATTGTAGATGAAGCTATAATTTATCAACCCAACCTTCCGAAAACAAAGAAAACCACTACTAAAATAGGCACAAACACCACCCAAGCAATAATTTTTCGAACACTGGGTTGGGGTCCGCTCTTCAAAATCTTAATGCCTAGTGGTATGACAGCTATACATAATCCTAATGTCGCAATAATTGAAAAAACGGTAGTTCCTTTTAACACACCGAGTGGAAGAGATGACATCAATGCTAAACAGGTAACTTGAAAAATATTTAACACATTAGCTCGATATGCTCCAGTGGCCAAAATGATCCACCCTAACATAATAGCCCCGTTTAAAGTACTAACAATATGAAATGCTCCATACGATTCGGCTACGATATTTGTTGCTACTGCAACGTTTTTAATATTTACAATTTGAAACGCTAGATGATCAATTCCAGCGTGAAACGTTCTTGCAAATAAACCAAAAACCGTAAAAATCCCGCCCCATATTGCTATAGTTGGACTGTGCTTATAAATGAGATTTGTTAAAGTTATGATTCCTAAACTCAATAGTATATTTCCGGCTAAAAAAAGGCTGTACGAAATAGTCATTAAAATAGAGGAACTCTCAAAAGCTTCAAGTTGATCGGGGAAAAAGAAATTAAACTTGAACCTTAAAATCACTCCTACGAATAAGAAAATAGGTCCAAGTATTATTGATACTCCACCAATCCATTTTCCTGGGAAAGGAAAAGTAGCGGGGTGTAGATTGCAATCCATATATTCAAAACCTTTCTAATGCAAAATTTGAACATAATTAATTATAAATAAATATTCACAACCTGCAATAATCCTTTGATATGTAAGTAACTCTGTTTTATTTGAAACCGTAAACAGCAACAATCTTTGAGAAAAGAGCCTTGTTTTAACATTGGAAATATTAATAGTAACTTAAATAATCTTGGGTTTATTATATACGACATATTTTTAAATAAGTGCTATTTTAGGTCTTTAGACTAGTTTGTCACATATTTATATTTAAGTCGTATATCAATTTTGGCAAATAAGCTTTTTTACGATTGAAAAATATTCTAAGAAAATTTGCTGTTCACTATTCGCTTGTGAAAAACGAATGCGACCTCGCTATTTTGATTTACTCAGAATCCAAGCTAATCTTTCGTAAAGACATATTTTGGCATATGTCCGATATTAATGTAATAATGAAACTTAAAAGGAAGAAGTGATTGCAATTGAAGAAGGTCTTATTTTTAACTTTGTTGACAATCCCCCTGATAATTGGGTGCTCTACAAATAAACAACAAGATGTGGTTCTTGAAGACAAAAATATAGCCAATGAAGAACTCTTAGTCATAGCGAATAATCTAGAAACACCATGGTCGATAGGGAAAATGGACAATACATTCTATCTATCAGAAAGACCAGGTAACATTGTGAAGATAGAAAATGGAGTAGTAGAGCGGCAACGTGTAAAACTCGAAAAAGAACTTGCGCTCGTCTCAGAGGCAGGGTTATTGGGGTTTGTACTTGCTCCAGATTTTGCGGAATCGAATCTCGCGTACGCTTATTACACGTACGAGGATAGTTCCGGACAATTTAACCGCATTGTAACAATTCGTTTGAAAGATAATGTTTGGGAGGAAAAAAGTTTGCTCCTCGATAAGATTCCAAGTGGTACTTACCATCATGGCGGAAGGCTAGAAATCGGCCCTGATGTGAAACTTTATGCAACAGCAGGAGATGCGAGTCAACCATCGATTGCACAGGACCCAAAATCATTAGGAGGGAAAATTTTCAGAATAAATTTAGATGGATCTGTACCAAGTGATAATCCATTTCCGGATTCCTATGTGTATAGCTACGGCCATCGTAATCCTCAAGGAATTACCTGGGTGTCTGACGGGATGCTTTATGCTAGTGATCACGGCAATTCAGCTCATGATGAGATTAACAAAATAGAAGCGGGTCAAAATTATGGATGGCCGCTAATCGAGGGTCTTGAAGAACAAGTTGGCATGGTTACACCACTGTTTACATCAGGGGATAATGCAACTTGGGCGCCTTCAGGAATGGATACGTATGGCGGCAAATTGTACGTTGCATCATTAAGAGGAACTGCAATTTTAGAATTTGACCTTGTTAAAGGTGAACAAAGAGAAATCATTACTGGTCTTGGCAGAATTCGAGATATTTTAATTGAAGATGACTTTCTGTATTTTATTAGTAATAATACAGACGGCCGCGGTAATCCACAGGAGAATGACGACAAGTTGTATAGAATTTCACTTTTACAATTGAATGACTGAGTAATTTACCTTGTTTAGTAATAGCATAAAATTTGTTATAATTGGATTAACTTAAAGGAGGATTATCATGCCAACTAATACTAAAAAAATTGCAGTAGCAATTGATTTTTCAGAACAGTCGTTAAAAGCATACAAACGCGCAGTTAATGTAGCAATCGAGCGTGGGGCTACTTTACAATTAGTCAATGTTGTTGACACAAGATCATTTGGATCTGTTTCTGCTTATGACTTGAAATATGCGGAGAAGCTTAAAGAGGAAAACCTTATCAAAATAGAGAAGTTGAAAAATGATGCGGAAGCTGCGGGTGTTACGAATGTAGAAGCTGTTGTAGAAACGGGTTCTCCTAAAGTAGTACTAACACAACTTCCTGATGTTGGATTAATAGTTTGCGGTGCAACAGGACTAAATCAATTAGAAAAAATGGTAATTGGTTCAGTAGCAGAGCGCATCGTTCGTCTAGCAAAATGTGATGTGCTAATCGTTCGCTAATTTAATATTTTGACAGCCTTATTGGTCCATGAGTTTTTAATCTATGACGAATTAGGAGTTTGAACGCCTTAAATCCTTTGTTATCAGGGGTTTAAGGCATTTTTTTATTAAGAAATTTTGACATTCGCATTTTTTACTTTATGACGGTTTGTCAAATTAAGTGCAACAGTTCTTCCCGAAACGTTTCGTATGCAGTTTTCCAACCAAGGCATTTCCTTGGCCGATTGTTAATGAGATGGAGTGCTTGATTCATATCATCTAGTGTTACGTGATCGAAATTCGTTTTCTTAGGGAAGAACTCGCGCAGTAAGCCGTTTCCGTTTTCATTACTGCCACGTTGCCAGGAAGAATAAGCATCCGCAAAATAGACTTGGATGTTTAGTTCTTTCTCAAGCACGTTGTAACAGCTAAATTCTTTTCCACGATCGGTTGTCGCCGTTTGGATTGCACCTTTGGGCAATTGTTGGTGTAACTGTTTGACGGCTGTTTCCATTGAGTTTGCGGAACGGTCTGGGATCAAAATGCCTGTATACCAGCGGGTTTTACGCTCAATAAATGTAGCGACGCAGCCCTTAGCTTGTCCACGTCCAGAAACGACTGTATCTAACTCCCAATGTCCAAATGATTCCCGTTTACGGACTTCTTTTGGACGTTTTGAAATGGGCGTGCCAATGTTGAAACGCCCTCTTGTTTCACGAGGTTTCTGGCGTTTTCCTTTTTGACGAAGAACCGTTAAAGGCATTTCTAATAAGCCATTATAAATCCAGCGGTAAATGCTTTTAAAGCTCAGCTTTCCCTGATACAAGCGGCCGACAATCTGTTCAGGTGACCACGTTTCGCCCAACTTTTCTTGAACAGCTTCTTTTAAATCTGATGTTAGTTTTAGCTTCGCACCACAGTTCGATTTATTCGTTTGATAGTGATTGTGTGCTACTTCGGCTGACCAATTTGTATGGCGATTCAGCTCTCTTGAAATGGTCGAGGGGCTGCGTTTTAGCTGCTTCGCAATTTCTCGTTTGGAATAACCTAATTCAAGATAGACTTCTATTTTAGCGCGTTCAGATATGGTAAGATGAGTATAGCTCATAACGATTCCTCCTCTAAATGTTGGTGTGGTAACTACATTTTATACGAGGTCGTTATGGGCTTCTTTTATTTTGTCTTAAAGGTGTTGCGCTTAATATTACAATTCATCTTATAGAATAGTCATACTAGCTAGTATGACTATTGTAAATATCGTAATAAATTTAATAAAAGTTCACATTTTCCACTTTAGTCTAACTGTTCATTTGGAGTTTAAATAAAATAAATTAAAGGGTCATTGCCAAAACATGTACTTGACTTGTAATAATCCCCACTAAATGAAAGCGTCCGCTAATAGTGGAATGTGCTATCAAGTACAGATTTTGGTGTAGAGCCAAATTAAAGAATGTAATGGGATTTTTAGTGTGATTTACAAAGGGGAAAATCATAGGAAAAGAAGGTTATTATGCATAGAGTAAAAAATAGTTGTTTAACTATATTATTATTGCTAATTGCTCAATTCATTTTAGTTACTTTTCAATGTCAATTTAATCTTCAAGATGTATGGTACTATACGTTTAATTATTGGCATAATTACATTTTTGATATAATTTTATTGTACATCTTTTATTTTGCTTTCCTTGTTCTGTTTAATCGAAAAACATATGCTTGGTTCTTATTTTTCAGTACGATTCTCCTTTTCTCAATCGCAAATTATTTAAAGTTGAGTTATAGAAGTGAGCCGCTTTTACCAAGTGACTTCTCGATGGTTTTTGAAATAAACCAAATTATCCACATGATAAATGAAGTCCATATGATTACAAGTATAGTTGTACTAGCATTGCTAACCACAGCTTTTTTATTCCTCACAAAAATCAAATCAAAGCCAATCCTCACACCTATTCAGCGAATTCTAGCATCATTTGTTTTGCTCTTAATATTCTTTAGTGTTTTCAACAGTAATCACGCCAATAATCCGTATAAAGTGATTGCGACATCATTCGGGATTGCAGATAATTATTGGGATTTATCAGAAGATTATAGTTCAAACGGTCCTTTAGCTGGGTTTATAAAAAATTTAGATATCCAGGTGATGGAAGAAGAGCCTGCAAACTATTCCTTTGAAGCGGTAAGGGAAATTGTCACAAAATATAAAGGGAAATTAACAGAAGCGAATGTGCCAACTAACACGTTAGAAGATCATACTGTCATCTTTATTTTGAGTGAGAGTTTTATGGATCCTTTGAGAATCCCTTCACTAGAATTATCGAATGACCCTATTCCATTTATTAGGTCTCTAAAAAATGAAACAACTTCTGGTTTAATGTTGGGTTCCAACTACGGTGGGGGTACAGCAAATGTGGAGTACGAAGTATTAACAGGATTTAGCACGAATTATTTTCATCGTTCTTTACTTATTCCGTACACATTATTAGTGCCAAATTTGAACGAAGTACCAAACTTTACAAAACTATTTAAACATAAAATTGCAGTCCACACCTATAATGCAAATCTTTATAGAAGGAAAGAAGTGTTTGAAAAATTTGGGTTTGAATCATTTGTATATGAAGACGGAAATCCGGATCTTTCTTATAAAGAAACAGTAGATAACAGTCATTATATTAGTGATGAATCGGGATATCAAGAAGTTTTAGATATTGTAAATGATAAAAATGAAGGTAGTTTATTTATTTTATTAACGACGATGCAAAATCATGGCCCTTATGAAAAGAATCAATATGACAATCAATTTCAAGTATTAAATGAGCTGGATGAACGTGAAAAATCACAAATTGAAACCTATGTTCAGGGCTTATATTATACAGATTTGGCAACGGAAAATTTCATTAAAAACATTGCAACAATCGATAAACCCATTACTGTGTTATTTTTTGGAGATCATTTGCCTTCAGGGGTCTTTGAGCGCTTCGATGGGGAAAGGGAAGAAGACTTACCATTTTATGAAACAGATTATTTTATTTATAACAACTTCGAAACGAAAACATTAGATTATCCAATTGTAAGCCCAAATGTCATGGGTTCAATTGTACATGAACAATTGAATTTACAATCAACACCTTATTATGTTCTCATGGATGAACTGAAAAAAACACTGCCGGTTATCAGGTGGGGAGAGTACTTGTTACAGTCAAATGAAGCATTTGTATTGGAAGATGAGTTACCGAAAAGCGCTCTGGAATTGGTAGAGGACTATCGAATGATTCTATATGACATTAATGCTGGAGAGCAATATGCTATTAAGCTTGGTATGTTTGGTTTTCAAAGATAATAGGGCGGTCGAAATCGGTTTTCGTCCAAACAAGATTTTGTCATCAGGCTAGAGCATCTAAATTAATTAAATCTAAAAAATCGCTAGGGATATTATTGTCCCTAGCAATTTTTTTCGTTATTCGATGGTAGTCGCAATGCGAATATATTGTTCAAGTTCTGCTGTGTAGTTTTCACATGTTGCTTCATCCCACAGTAAAAGGTCTTTCATAATGGTAATGACAGGTGCCTTCCACTGCTGTAGCCATTCATGTTGGAATAGCATCGCGCTTGTGCGACGAACGAAGAAGTCGACAGGTTTTGCCGTTAGCTCATATTGGATTGAATAGAGAACTTCTGCATATAAGTCAACGGGAACATTATATTTTTGGGCATCGGTTTCAGCTGATTTGATGAAATCAATCAGGATATCAATATTTGAACCGTAACGTTTTACAAGCTGCTGTGCACGATTTGTCGGAATGTTTAGGTCCACGAGTGATTGCTGTTTTCTTGCTGAATAAACGCCCCAATGTTTTGAGCCGCCGACATGTCCACCAGAAACAGGTAGTTTACGTGTTAAGCATGGCTTCAATGGATAATCAAATTCATTGTGAAGCTGTTTCGAAACGAGGTTAACAATGGATTCTGCCATTTTTCGATAGCCTGTTAGCTTACCACCAGCAATTGTGATGAGACCCGCAGGAGAAGTCCAAATTTCATTTTTACGAGAGATGGAGGATTCGCTTTTTCCCTTCTGCTCAATAAGTGGACGGATGCCAGCCCAAGCTGTTTCAATTTGTTCTTTTGATAGCGGGTGATGTGGAAAAATATATTCCATCATGCGTAATAAATAATCAACGTCTTCATGAGTAATGGATGGATTATGTATATCACCTTGGTAATTAGTATCAGTTGTACCGACATAGGTTTTACCATCACGTGGAATGATGAGCACCATGCGTCCATCTGGAGTATCAAAGTATAGGGAATTGTTAAGAGGCAAATCTTCCTGTGAAAATACAAGATGTACGCCTTTTGAAAGATGGAGTTTTGTAATAGTGTTGTCTTCGTATTTATCCTGTACTTGATCAATCCACGGACCACAGGCATTAATCACTTTTTTAGCGTGAATTTGGAACGATTCTCCTGAAATTTCATCGAATATGTTTGCCCCAGAAATTTTATTATTCGTGTAAAGTAGATCACTTACTTTTGCATAGTTAAGAGTAGTAGCCCCTTTTTCAATCGCTTCTTTCATGACCTCAATTGTTAAACGTGCGTCATCAGAACGATATTCAATGAAATAACCTCCACCAAGCAAATCCTGTTGTTTTATTTTTGGTTCCATCGCAAGAAGTTGTGGAATCTTTAGCATATTTTTACGTTCTTCTTTTTTTACTCCGGCAAGCAAATCATAGGCCGATAATCCAATTGACGTCATAAACACGCCATAGTCTGCATTTTTGTAAATGGGAAGAATCATTTTTTCCGGAGAGGTAATATGTGGACCGTTTTCGTATACAATTGCTCGTTCTCGTCCTACTTCAGAAACAATTTTTATTTCATAGTTTTTTAGATAACGGAGTCCACCATGAATCATTTTAGAAGAACGGCTAGAGGTACCTGAAGCAAAATCTTGCATTTCAACAAGCGCAGTTTTATAGCCGCGGCTTGCTGCATCTAGCGCAATGCCAGCTCCAGTAATACCTCCGCCAATTACAAGAATATCGTAGGTTTGATTTGTTAGTTGTTGGACGATGTTAGATCGCTCAATAGTAGATGTTAATTTATTCATCGATAGCTCCTTTTGAATTTTATGTATTCATACAATTTATACCACGAATTATAAAAATGCCAATAATAAAACAGAAAATAATGATATGCCAAAATAGTTTGACTTTTTAAAATCCTTGTGGAATAATTAGCCTTAAAAAACCTAGCTTGTTAGTAAGCTTTGAGTTTCTTCCACATAAAAAGAGCAATTGTAAAAGGAGAATACTTTCGTGACAACAACATACCAGCAACAGACGTATGCGTTTTTAGATGAACAGGAAATCGCACAATATGTAAAAAAACTAGAACTTTTTCCACAAGCAGCTGAGCTACAAGTTGTAGAAATTAGCGATGGTAAAATCAACCATGTTTTCCGCATTTACAGTCAGGAGCACTCGGTTATTTATAAACAAGCAGTTCCTTATGCCAGAACGGTAGGCGAAGATATGCCATTACCACTTGAGCGTGTACGTGTAGAGGCAGAGGTCCTACAACAATACGAAAAAATAATTGTAGGTAGTGTACCAAAAGTGCTTCATTTAGATAGTGATTTAGCGATTTTAATTACAGAGGATATGGCACCATTAGAGGTTGGGCGAACAGCATTAATAAATGATACAGAGAGCTCACATTTCGCAAAAGACATCGGTGCTTTCATGGCTACAACGATGTTTTATACATCTGACTTTTATTTAGATTCCTCTACGAAAAAACAAAAAATTCAACAATTCATAAATGCAGGTATGACGGATTTAACTGAAGAATTGACATTTGATCGTCCATATCAAGTTGATGACAGTAACTTCTTTGAAGATAGCTTGCACGATGATGTGGTATGGCTTTCGCAGGACTCAAAGCTGCATTTAGAAGTGGCGAAGCTAAAACGTCGCTTCCAAAATACGAAGGATGCATTAATTCACGGAGATTTACATAGTGGGGCTATTATGCTCGGAAATGGGCGTACTGTTGTTTTTGATACGGAGTTTGCGTGCTACGGTCCATTCGGCTTCGATCTTGGTCAATTTGTAGCAAATCTTTGGATTAACGGTATTGGCAAGCAATCTTCTAAATATAATCGTTACCGTCAATCGCTTGAAACGTGGTATGCATTTGTTGAACGCTTCACAGCATTATGGCGTACAGAAGCAAAGGAACGCTATACGAAAGTAGATGGGTATTTAACAGCTGTTTTAGATGAAATTCGCGAAGATATGTTTGGCTTTGCAGGCTGCGAATTAATCCGCCGTGCAATCGGTATTGCACAAATTCCTGATCTTAATCATGAGGAAGAGGAAAGCCTACGTGCAGCAAATCGTCGAGAATGCGTAGAGCTTGGTAAATATTTAATCTTTAATCGTCAATCAATTCAATCAATCGAGCAAATAGCAGATTGGTTTAAAGCATAATGGAGGGGACAACATGGGTATAACAGCTACTTACTTATTTCCAACAGATATAAATCAAGAACAAAAGGCAGAACAATTTGCTCTAGGTTTAACGGTTGGTTCATGGACAGATATTGCGCATTTAGAGCGTGAGCAATTGAAACATCATAAAGGAGAACTACTTTCTGTTGAAAAAGGTCCAGTAAAGGATATTGTGAAAATTCACTACCCCTCGGCGAATGTTTCACCGGATATACCAGCAATCTTAACAACGGTGTATGGAAAATTTTCATTTTTCCAAGGTTATGAATTAATCGATTTAGCTTTTGATGATGAACTACTAGCACAATTCCCTGGGCCACGCTTTGGTGTGCAAGGTGTACGTGATTTCTTAGGTGTTCACAATCGACCGTTATTAATGGCCATCTTCAAGGGAGTGATGGGACGAGATATAGATTTCTTCTCAAATCAGCTCCGAGATTTATTAGCAGGTGGCGTAGATTTAATTAAAGATGATGAAATTTTATTTGATAATCCTTTAACGCCATTTGAAAAACGTATAACAACAGCGAAAGCAATTATTGATGAGCATTACGAAAAAACAGGTCACAAGGTGCTATATGCTGTGAACCTTTCTGGTCGTTCGCATTTATTGCATGAAAAGGCCGAACGTGCGCAAGAGTTAGGGGCAAATGCGTTATTATTTAATGTCCATGCGTACGGCCTAGATGCAATGCAGTCGTTACGTGAAAATAACAATATTGCGCTACCTATTGTGGCCCATTCTGCTCTATCTGGCGTTTCAGCAGGGCAACAGGATGTTGGGTACTCATATGACTTATTAGTTGGTAAGCTAACGCGTATGGCAGGTGGCGACTTCTCGTTATATCCAAGTCCATATGGTAATGTTGCGATTCCAAAGAAGGAAGCACTAGCGATTCACGACAAACTAAACGAGACTAATCGCTTCGCACAAACATTTTCTGTTCCTTCAGCAGGTATTCACCCTGGGCTTGTACCACAACTTTACGAAGACTTCGGTGCAAACTTAGTCGTGAATGCAGGTGGCGGTATTTTTGGTCATCCAGATGGCCCTATTCGTGGTGCTCAAGCATTCCGGGCAGCCATTGATGCTATGGTGGCAAATGTGTCGTTACAAGAAGCTGCACTAACTTCTGAACCACTAAAGGTTGCGATCAATCAATGGGGTGTTTTAGAGGTACAACGTTAAGAGGGGGATGGCCGTATGACAAAGCCTATTATTTTTTGTGACTTTGATGGAACGATTACCGAATCAGATAATATTTTGCGCATTTTGAATGAGTTTGCCCCTCCTGAAGCAGAGCGTGTAAAGGATGATATTTTAGCGCAGCGTATTTCGATTGTCGAAGGTGTGACGGAGATTTTTTCGATGATACCATCATCAAAAAAGGCAGATATTATCGAATTTATTCTAGAAGATGCCGTCATTCGTGAGGGTTTTAAGGAATTTATGAACTTCGTGAAAGACGAACAAATTCCTTTTTATATTGTCAGTGGAGGAATTGATTTCTTCCTGGAACCACTAGTGGATCCATATGGACCATATGATGGTATTTACTGCAATACAGCAGACTTTTCAGTGAATACGATTCAGTTAGGATTCCCGCATAAGTGTGATGCAAAGTGCCAATCAAAAGGATGTGGGTGTTGTAAACCGTCCGTGATCCGCACACTCGCACAGGATCATCAAATGACGATCATTATCGGGGATTCCATTACAGACTTACAGGCGGCAAAAGTGGCAGATCTCGTCATTGCTCGCGATTTCTTAATTGAAAAATGTGAAGAACTAGCGATTCCGTATGAGCCGTTTAAAACATTTATAGATGTGAAAAATATTATAGAAGAAAAACTACGATTAACAAAATAGAGAGGAAGATTGGATATGGCATATATTAAATTTCAAGATACAGACAACGAAATTACAGACCAAAAAGAAGTGGCTCAGTTTTTAACTGCACAAGAAGTTATTTATGAGCAATGGGATATGACAAATTTACCACAAGAACTACAAGAAAAATATGATTTAACAGATGATGAAAAAGAAACAATTCTTGCTGCATTCGGCGCAGAAATTAAAGACATTTCAGAACGTCGTGGCTACAAAGCGGCAGATATTATTTCTTTGTCTGATTCAAATCCAAAGTTAGATGAAATGCTGAAAAACTTCGAACGTAAGCACATTCACACAGATGATGAAGTACGCTTTATTGTCAGTGGTCATTCCGTCTTCATTATCCAAAGCAAAGATGAGAAATTCTTTGAAGTGCATTTAGAAGCGGGTGATTTAATTTCAGTACCAGAAAACACAACCCATTATTTCACGCTTGATGAAGATCGCAAAACAGTCGCAATCCGCCTATTTATTACAACAGAGGGCTGGGTTCCTGTATACGCTGATGAAAATGTTAAAGTATAATAATAAAATATAAGAAGCCTATTTTCTTTTGTCTTGTTTTGTCGGGATAATAGTTTGAAACGCTGAAATCCTTGGAAATAAAGGTTTCAGCGTTTTTTCTATATTTGACTCTACCAAAATATACAACCACTAATAATGTTAACCGCCCCGTACCCAGCTTAGACCTGTTGTGCCTTCTCCTGTATGTACACTAATACTAGCGCTCAAAGGAAGTATTATAAATTGAATGAAAGGGAATTCGGCTTGAAGTTCTGCTTTCCAATGCTCTGCGTCACGATCGTTATGGCTATGGACAATTGCTACTTCTGTAAGCGTGGAGTGGTTTAATTCTTTACGAAGTAATTCGGTTACATATTCTTTTGCACGTTTATAGGTGCGTACTTTATCTTTTAATACAACACGACCATTTTGAAAGGATACAATTACTTTTAACTTTAGAAAATTGCCAAGTAAAGCGACGATTCCTGGTACTCGCCCGCTTTTATAGAGTTGTGTTAAATTTGCTGGAATCCCGGATAGCTCTACACGATCGGCCATTTCTTCAAGTACTTGAGCAATGTCTTTCGCCTTAACTCCTTGTGCTGCGAGAGCATGCCCTGTTTCGAGCATTTTCCGCATCGGATAGGAGATGATTTTTGAATCAATCGCATAAAGAGGAAAGTCTGCTTGTTTTGCTGCCGCTATTGATCCTGCATACGTCCCTGACAATAAACTTGTAGGATGAACTGCAATGGCACAAGAATAACCTTTCGCTTTTAGTTGTTTGTAAAGATTCACCATATCCCCAAAGAGAGGCTGAGATGTCGTCGGAAGAGCTTTTGCAGTTCGCATCTTTTCGTAAAATTCTGTAAGCGTTAGTTCTACCTTTTCTCTAAAAGAACCATCTTCAAATATAACGTTAATTGATAATACATGTATGTTCAATTTCTCAACAAAACCGTCATTTAAATATGCTGATGTATCTGTTACCCATGCAATTTTTTCAATCATTTACAATGTCACCTGCTTTCTAATAATGAAAAAATGAACAAGCCTCATTCGTCATTGATAGATGTATTTGTTGGTTATACTTATCATATGCAAAAAAAATTGTTGAATGAAAGTCTAAGATGAAGCGTGTTATTTAACTATTATTAGTAAAGGTGTGAGCGTAATGAAAAAGGCTGTATTTTTGGATCGTGACGGCGTCATAAATGAAGTGCTAACGGACCGAGTGAAATTTGTGAATAAACCACAGGATCTATATTTCCTACCTGGTGTGCCAGAAGCTATTAAAAAATTGAACGCTGTCTTTGAATTTATTTTTGTCGTAACGAATCAAGGAGGAGTGGGTTTGGGCTTTATGAAAGAATCACAGCTCAAAAAAATCCATGACTATATGATTGCTGAATTAAAGAAGCAAGGTGCAACAATTCATGATGTGGCATATTGTCCGCATAAGCCAAAAGCAGGGTGTGAATGTCGTAAGCCGAAAAGTAAATTAATTGTAGATCTAAGTGAAAAATCTGATGTTGATTTATCGCAGTCGTACATGGTTGGCGATACGGATACAGACATTATTGCAGGAAAGAGGGCGGGAACAAAAGGCGTATTCTTAGGAAAAAGTGATCCGCTTGCAGATGCTGTTTTCCCGGACTTAATAAGTGCTGTAGATTGGATAATTGAGGATTCAAAAGCATAGAAAGTGTATAATCAATTGTTAGTAGCAGATACTAAATGATAAAAAACGAGGAAAGAAAAGGGGATACGATGACAAAATTAATAGAAGCGGGTTGGAACTTAGATAACAGTTACGCCCAACTGCCCGAATCACTTTTTACTAGTCTTGACCTCAATCCTGTACGTTCGCCAAAGTTGATTATTCTCAATGGTACATTGGCAGCTTCCTTGGGGTTGAATGTTCAAGCTCTAAATAGTGATGATGGCGTAGCGGTCTTTGCTGGAAATCGCATTCCCGAAGGTGCTCATCCTCTTGCTCAGGCTTATGCGGGGCATCAGTTTGGGCATTTTACGATGTTAGGGGATGGCAGAGCTATTTTGCTTGGTGAGCAAATCACTCCATTGGGCGAGCGGGTTGATATTCAACTCAAAGGTTCAGGGAGAACGCCATACTCTCGCAGAGGAGATGGGCGAGCGGCACTTGGACCGATGTTGCGTGAATACATTATTAGCGAGGCTATGCATGCACTTGGTATTCCCACAACCCGCAGCTTAGCGGTGGTGACAACAGGTGAGTCTATCATTCGTGAAACGGAATTGCCTGGAGCAGTTCTGACGCGAGTAGCCGCCAGTCATTTGCGCGTCGGAACTTTTGAATACATTGCGAATTGGGGCACAGTAGAGGATCTCCGCACTCTAGCCGATTATACGCTACAAAGACATTATCCAGACGTAAAAACCGATGAGGATCGCTATCTTAACTTACTACGGGGAGTAATTAAGCGACAGGCCATGCTAATTGCCAAATGGCAACTAGTCGGTTTTATCCACGGGGTAATGAACACCGATAACATGACAATTAGTGGAGAAACGATTGATTATGGTCCTTGTGCTTTCATGGATGCCTACGATCCAGCTACAGTGTTCAGTTCTATTGATACACAGGGCCGCTATGCCTATGGTAATCAGCCACGTATTGCCGGGTGGAATCTCGCACGATTTGCTGAAACGTTATTACCACTATTACATGATAATCAAGAGGAAGCTATCAATCTGGCGCAGGGTGAGCTTTATGAATTTACTAAGTTGTATTACTCTAACTGGCTAGCTGGAATGAGCGCAAAATTAGGTCTCTTTAATGAAGAGGAGCAGGATGAGACACTTATCGATGAGCTCCTCAGTTTGATGCAGAAGTATAATGCAGACTATACGAATACCTTCCGCGCATTAACGTTTGATAAACGGGAGGATACGGCCCTTTTTGGCAGTGAAGAATTTGAGCAATGGTATGAGAAGTGGCTGGCGAGACTTAATAGACAGCAAGAATCGAAGGCTTCTTCACATCAGTTAATGCGGGACAACAATCCAGCAGTAATTCCTCGTAACCACCGTGTAGAAGAGGCACTCGAAGCCGCGGTGGAACATGAAGACTATAGTGTGATGGAACGGCTTCTAAAGGTTCTTTCTAGCCCATATACACACACACCTGAACAGGCTGAGTATGCCAAACTGCCTCCGCAATCAAGTTGTCCTTACCAAACTTTTTGTGGCACTTAATATAATTGAACGAAATTTATTTAAATGTGAGGTGAAGGGAAATTCCCCTCGCCTTTTTGCGATTACTTTATTTGAAGGGAAAAGAAGTTTATGAGGTGATAGCTATGAAAAATTTGAAGTTAAGAGTAGCTTGGATGATTCCAACTGTTTTTCTAAACATAATCCTGTTAAATACAACGATTTGGACAGTCATAAATGCACAAGGTTTGCAGGAAATAAAAAGATGATCAATTTTTATAGTCTCGATTATTGGAAGTTATCGTATTTGGAATTGGATTAAGGAAGGAAAAATATAATGGTTTTTGGTTACGCAAGAATCACAAGAAGAGAATTCTCTTTTTTTACTCACATGTTAAACTTATTGCAACGACAGATTGAAGTATTTTTGAATTTAGGTAATATATTGGAGTGAACATCAATATATTTCATATGAGATTCCGCATTTTACGAGGAGGGTAATTATGAAAAATTGGGGTGTTTTACTTTTGATGTTTGCGTGTGTAATATCAACATATTTGAGCATTAATATTAGTGTTAGCAATAGTTTAAATATTGGTAAGTATACTGAAAACGAGTAGTTTTAGCGTTCCATTCATTTCGTGGTAATAGTATGTGAAACAGTGATAGAGGGTATGCCAAAAAGTAAAGCCAATTGCCGAAGAGAAATCGACAACTGGCTTTTTTCATTGGTTTAATTTTCAACTACTGTTGCACTATCGATAATGCTTTGAGGGATATCAATTGTATCTAGATGGTTGATTTCTGTATAGGTAACAACGGACTTTGTTTGAATAGTGGACTCTTGACCTTCCACGCTCATTTTTAAGTCGAAATTCATGTCTATTTTGTTCGTATCGAATGTTTCTTTATCGATATGGATCACATAGTTCGCTTTATCGATAGTTAAGCCTTCAAGAGGGTTTTCTCCAGTGCCCAATGACTTGTTCACTTCTGATTGGATAAGTTCTTTAAATTGGTCGCCCTTCGCATTTAATGTTAATACATACGAATCATCTGTTTGTTCGAATGTGAAGTCATCGATATATTGTTTTAGTTGTTCAAGTTGCTCTTTCGCATTAGCGGATGCGGCTGTTTGGTCTAGGATTGCATCGAACTCTTCGCTCGGTAATTTCATCCAGACCTCTGTTGTTGGATCTTTCATGAAGAATCCTTGGTCCTGCTTCATATACATCTCGATTGGCAGGCTTGAATTTTCAGCGCCTCCGCTAAAAACATCAGGCATTGTCATGGAACCAGATAAATGCATGGCAAGTGGCTTTGTAATCATATCAATTTCCATTTGAGAACCGATGTTCATATCCATAGATTCTTCGCCTGCGCCGAATTTCATTACCTGCGTCATGTCCATACTCGCACTCATACTCTTGACATCAGCTTGACGATCCATTGCCTTATCATAGACTTGCTCTAATGTTAATGAGCTTGTCGCTGTTGTTTCTTTCGTTGGCGTTGCGCTATTGTTACAAGCTGTTAAAACAAGTGCCACGGCACCTGCGCTCAGTATAGTGAAAATTTTCTTCATTTCTCACATCTCCTATTCTTCCGAAAAAAAGTTTTATATTACCAATACGAACGGAATTGAAATAAGTTTCAGAATTGTTTATTTCAGTATAGGGCACTCTGTATGCTCTCTATTTTAATAGCAAAGTAGATCACGATTAATGTATTCATTACTATTTGGAGCCATGAAATAACTACCGAAGAATGACCCCCTAATTCCAATAAATAACGCCTTTCAATAAATATTCAGAAAATATAGAATATTGTTAAAGAAGGTGGTGTGTAAAAATTATGGGGGAAATTGTAATGGAATTAAAAAATATAACAAAAACATTTCCGGGTGTGACAGCATTAAATAATGTTTCATTTGTTTTAGAAAAAGGGCAAATTCATGCGTTGATGGGTGAGAATGGTGCTGGAAAGTCGACCTTCATCAAAGTGATAACGGGTGTCCATAAGGCAGATGCGGGCGAGATATTGCTAGATGGCAGACCTATTACTTTTTCAAATCCTAACGAAGCAAAAGCCAAAGGGATTGCCGCCATTTATCAGCATGCTACGAATTATCCAGACTTAAATGTGACAGAAAATATATTTATGGGTCATGAAAAAATAAGCCCAAAAACAAAACGGATTTTATGGAAAGAGATGCATGATGAGGCAAAGGGGATCCTGCGCTCGTTAGGCTCAGCTATCAATCCGAAACAAGAAATGGGTACTTTGAGTGTCGCACAGCAGCAAATTGTTGAAATTGCAAAGGCTATCTCCACGAATGCTCGAATTATTATTATGGATGAACCAACCGCAGCCCTGACGACTCGTGAAAGTGAAGAACTCTACCGTATCGCTGAGAAACTACGTGATCAAGGAACAGCTATTATTTTCATTTCTCATCGTTTTGAAGATATGTATAGATTAGCATCAAAAGTCACTGTACTAAGGGATGCGAATTATATCGGTTGTTGGGCTGTGGATGATATTACAAATAAAAATCTAATCATTGCTATGGTAGGACGAGAAATCAATCAAATATTCCCGAAAAAAGAGCACACCATTGGTGAGGAAGTTTTCCGGGTTGAAAATTTGCGAAAGATTGGTTACTTTGCAGATATTTCATTTTCGTTACACAAAGGCGAGATTTTAGGTTTAACAGGTCTTGTAGGTGCAGGTCGTACAGAGCTTTGTGAAACATTAGCAGGTATTGAAAAATATGATAACGGTTTCATTTATCTCCACGGTCAAAAAGAAAAATTCAAAAATCCAAAAGATGCTATGCAAAAAGGTGTAGGTTACTTACCTGAGGACCGTCAAAAATCCGGACTGATTTTACAGTGGGGTATCGGACGAAATATCACGTTACCAACGCTTGAAAATTATTCTACAAAAGGCTGGCTTAATGAGAAAAGAGAGTCACTTAAGGCAAAAGAAATTGCTGAGAAATTACATGTGAAAGCGTTAAGTGTATTCGATCTTGTGAGTTCGTTATCTGGTGGCAACCAACAGAAAATCTCGGTTGCTAAGCTACTAACAACGGACTTGGATGTCATCATTCTAGATGAACCAACGAAGGGTGTAGATATTGGAGCGAAGGCGGCTATTTACAAAATCATCAATGAATTAGCGAATGAAGGCTATAGTGTCATTTTGGTTTCTTCAGAAATGCCTGAAGTCATTGGTTTGAGTGATCGCGTTGCTGTTATGCGTGAAGGCAGACTTGTGAAAATAATCGACGCACATGAGGTATCACAAGAAAGCATACTTGCTGCTGCAATGGGAGAAGTGCAACCAGGAGGTGAAGATGTATGTCAACCAATATGATTGATTCAACTTTACCGGTGAATGTGGAAAAGAAAGAATCGAAGCTTGCTAAAATTGGACAGTTTCGAGAAATTGGGTTGTTAGCATTTATTATCATGTTAATGATCGCGGTGCAAATGCGGAATAGTAGCTTTTTAACGATTGAAAACATGACCGATATGATGACGAATACAGCTATTTTACTTATATTAGCAGTTGGTATGATGCTTGTCCTCGTTACACGAGGTATTGACTTATCGATTGGTGCAACATTAGCGCTCTCTGGGATGGTTGTTGCTCAGTTTGTAAGTAATCATCCACAAACTTCCCCACTAGTGGCCATTTTAATGGGGATTGGTATCGGAATAGTGTGCGGATTAGTCATTGGGGGCTTAGTTTCTTTTTTAGGTGTACTACCGATTATCGCCACCTTAGCGATGATGAATATTTACAGAGGTATGACTTACATGGTGAGTGATGGGAAATGGATTAGCTCTTATCAAATGCCTGAGAACTTTGTAGGGATTGCTACGAGTAAAATATTGGGTATAAATTCGCTTGTAGTTATCGTCATCATCGTTTATATTGTAGCTTTTTATTTTATTGGACACACACGAACAGGTCGTCAAATTTATGCAGTTGGTAGTAATCCTGAATCTGCAAAAGTTACAGGTGTAAGTGAAAAGAAAATATTTTTACTTGTTTATACTGTTATGGGTGGATTAGCTGGCTTATCAGGTGTGCTTTGGGTATCGAAATTTGCTTCTGCACAAGGTGATACAGCAACTGGCTTTGAACTAAGTGTCATCGCAGCGTGTATTTTAGGCGGTGTTAGTATTGCTGGTGGTGCAGGGAAGTTAAGTGGTGTGATTTTAGGAGCAATGCTTATTGGGATTTTAAATAATGCCCTTCCATTATTAAATGTGTCCCCGTTTTGGCAAAAGGGGATTGAAGGGTGCATTATTTTAGCGGCAATATTACTAAATGTAATGGTTAAACGTGGCGTGGAGCAAAATAACTTATTGCGGAGGAGGGTGTAAGGATGACATCTAAAATAGAAGAATCTTATGTACATAGACGCTTAGAAGCGCATAGACCACTTACTGCAAAGCATGTATTTTTACAGTGGGAATGGCTACTAGTGCTGATTTTCGTAGGTGTACTTGTGATGAATACGATGTTATCACCTTACTTCTTGAATATAACGAGCTTACGTGATGCCACTATGGTTTTCTTAGATAAGTCGTTTATCGTATTTCCGATGGCATTTATTATGATTATGAAAGAGATTGATATTTCAGTAGGGTCTACAGTGGCGTTATCCTCGGTGGGGATGGCTACAGCTTACAATGTGTTTGGCTTACCAATGGAGGCGGCAATTGTCGTATGTTTAGTAGTAGGTGCATTATGTGGCTTATTTAATGGTTTCTTAATCACCAAGTTTCCAGAACTCTCTGCAGTTATTGTGACGCTAGCTACCATGATTTTATATAGAGGAATTGCTTATATTATTTTGGAAGATCAAGCATCTGGTAATTTCCCTGAGTGGTTTGGCTTCTTTGGATGGGGCTATGTGTATGGTGTCCCCTTTATACTAATTGTTTTCGTTGGTATTGCTATCGCATTTGGTCTATTGCTGCATAAAACAACATTTGGTCGTAAGGTATTTGCAATTGGTCATAATGATGTGACGAGTAAATTTTCCGGCGTTAATGTTAAGAAAACGAAGTTAATAGTTTATACGCTTGCAGGATTGATGGCTGCTGTGACAGCTGTATTTTTAGCCTCACGTATGGGGAGTACACGACCAAATATTGCGAATGCTTATGAATTAGATGTGATCGCAATGGCTGCATTAGGGGGTATCAGTACCGCTGGCGGAAAAGGTAGATTAATAGGGACTGTTATCGCAATTTTCATCGTGGGCTACTTGCAGTATGGACTCGGGCTCATTAATATTCCATCCCAAACTTTAATGATTGTTATTGGTGCACTACTGTTATTTGCAGTCGTTGTGCCAAAGATAAAAGATTTACGTAAATCATAGTAATAAGGATAGACAAATATATTAAAAACATTTAAGGGGTGTTAGGATGAAAAAGTTTTTAATGTTATTAGTAATGTCTGCATTGTTTTTAAGTATTTTAGCGGGCTGTACGCAAGGGAATACAAGTGGAACTACTAAGAATACAGATACAGAAAAAGCTGAAAAAGAAGATGTTAACGGCGAACCACTGAAGCATGCATTTATCTTCAAAAACACAGGAAATCCTTATGGCGAAAAAATGATGCAAGGCTTTGAAGAGGCGATTAAGGAATCAGGGGGCGAAGCGATTTTACGTGCACCCGATCAGCCAACTGCTGAAGCACAAATTCAAATTATTGAGCAGTTAATCACTCAAAAAGTAGATTCAATTACGTTATCAGGAAATGATCCAGATGCACTACAACCAGCGTTGAAAAAGGCAATGGATTCAGGCATTAAAGTATTATCTACGGATTCAGCAGTAAACGCAAAAAGTCGTACTACACACGTAAACCAAGCGGATCCAGAAGCAATTGGTCGTATACAAATTGAAGCCATTTCAGAAATGATTGGTGGTAAAGGTCAAATTGCTGTTTTAAGTGCTACTTCACAAGCGACGAACCAAAACTTATGGATTGAGTACATGCAAAAAGAGCTTGAAAAAGATGAATACAAAGGTCTCGAATTAGTGAAAATTGCGTACGGTGATGATTTACGTGATAAATCGGTATCTGAAACGGAAGCACTATTGAAAACATACCCAGATTTAAAAGGTATCATTGCGCCAACTACAGTTGGTATTGCAGCAGCAGGTAAGGTATTAACAGATAAAAATTTAGCAGGCAAAGTCGCCTTAACTGGACTAGGTTTACCTAGTGAAATGGCGTCTTATATTGAAAATGGTGTTTGCCCGTGGATGTATTTATGGAACCCAATTGATGTTGGCTATGCTGCTGGTTATACAGCTGTAGAACTTGTAAATGGTGAAATTACAGGTGAAGTTGGCGATAAATTTGAAGCAGGGCGTACGGGAGAAAAAGTGGTCGTTGAAGATGGTGATGGCACACAAATTATGCTAGGTGAACCATTCAAATTTGATAAAGGCAATATTGCTGAATGGAAAGAGGTTTACTAATTTAGAAAAAGTCCTCAGTCCGCTTGTGGGCTGAGGACTTTTTAATTGCAAGTAGTACTTATTGGGAGGAATTGAAATGGTGCAAAGTGCATGGTCAAATGAAAAAGCAGAAAATCTAACGGGCTTACAGGAGCTTGTCTATCGTTCAAATATTATTGGTTCAGACAGAGCTGTCTGTAATTGGGGCGGTGGTAATACGTCAATGAAAACGATGGAAAGAGATTTTCGTGGTCAGGATATTGAAGTGATGTGGGTAAAAGGAAGCGGTTCAGATTTAGCGACAATGGAAGCGGAAAATTTTACTGGCTTGAAGCTTGAAGATATTCGTCCATTAATGGAACGAGCGTATATGACGGATGAAGAAATGGTCGATTATTTAACGCACTGTATGATTGATGCCAAGCATCCTCGTATGTCAATTGAAACGTTATTACATGCATTTTTACCGTATAGACATGTAGATCATACTCACCCTGATGCGATTATTAGCATTTGCTGTGCGCATAACGGCCAAAAGCTTGCAGAAAAAATTTATGGTGACCGTTTTGTATGGGTACCGTACGTTCGCCCAGGATTTGAACTATCGAAAATGATTGCACAAGGTGTCGCTGCAAATCCTCATGCAGAGCTTGTACTAATGGAAAAGCATGGACTTGTTACATGGGGAGACACTTCAGAACAAGCGTATACACAAACCATTCGTATGATTAATAAAGCGGAGCAATATATTAAAAACGCACAAACTGTGTCCCCTTTTGGAGGAGAAAAATTCAGTGTTAAAGACAAGGAACAACGCCATCAGCTTACAGCCGCAATTATGCCCCTTATACGCGGGGAAGTGAGTAAAGAGCAACAAATGATTTTAGATTATGATGATTCTACGGATATTTTAGAATTTGTGAATAGCGTAGCAGCGAAAACTGTCTCACAAATTGGTGCAGCTTGCCCAGACCATCTAGTGCATACGAAAATGAAGCCATTATTTATAGATTGGGATGCAAATGCTGGTGATGTTCAGCAACTTCAACAACTCCTGCAACAAGGCATTAGGAACTATAAAGTCGAGTACGAAACTTATTTTGAGCGTAATAAAAATGAAGGGGACGTCATGTTCGCAGCTGCCCCGCGAGTTATTTTAATCCCTGGTGTTGGTATGGTGACAACTGGAAAGAGTAAAGCGAGTGCACAAGTTAGTAGTGCGCTGTATCACCGCGCAATTGCAGTGATGAAAGGGACGACTTTAGTTAGCAATTTCGTATCGTTAAATGAAAATGAATCTTTTAATGTAGAATATTGGCCACTTGAATTATATAAACTTACGCTAGCGCCAAAGGAAGCTGAGTTTTCTCGGAAAGTCGCATTTATAACAGGTGGAGCAGGTGGTATTGGCAGTGCGACTGCCCGTCGGTTTGTAGCAGAAGGTGCACATGTCGTGCTTGCGGATTTAAATTTAGAGGGTGCTCAAAAGGTAGCTACTGATATCAATGAGCAAGCCGGAGAACTACGGGCCATTGCACTGCAAATGGATGTGACGAACGAAGAGCTAGTAAAAAAAGCATTTGAACAGACAGCTTTAGCATTTGGTGGAGTAGATATTGTTGTCAATAATGCCGGTTTAGCCACTTCAAGCCCTTTTGAGGATACAACGTTACAGGAATGGCAGCTTAATTTGGATGTTCTTGGAACAGGGTATTTTTTAGTAGCACGTGAAGCATTTAAGCAAATGAAAATACAAGCAAACGGGGGTTCCATGGTATTTGTTGGTTCGAAAAATTCTATATATGCTGGGAAAAATGCAGCAGCTTATAGTTCTGTCAAAGCATTAGAAACGCATTTAGCACGTTGTATTGCCACTGAAGGTGGGGAATACGGCATTCGTGTGAATTCGGTGTTACCTGATGCTGTTTTACAGGGTTCTGCTATTTGGGGGTCAAGATGGCGTGAGGAAAGAGCGGCAGCTTATAATATTGAACCAAATGAATTAGAGGAGCATTACAAAAAACGAACAACGTTGCTTGTGAATATTTTTCCAGCAGATATCGCAGAGGCCATTGCATTCTTTGCTTCATCGAAGGCGGAAAAAACGACTGGCTGTATGTTAACGGTCGATGGTGGTGTGCCTGCAGCGTTTACACGTTAAAGCGGAGGGATGATTTTCATGACTCATATTGCAATCGATATTGGTGCTTCAAGTGGAAGATTGGTACTTGGGGACTTGAATGGCGACAAGCTTTCAATACAAGAAATTCATCGCTTTTCAAATAGCTTTACGCTAAGTGATGGGCAAGCACAATGGAATGTCGACAAGTTGCTGATGGAAATCTTAAAAGGGCTAGAAAAAGTGAAAAAGCTAGGCTATGAAAATATTACAATCGGCATAGATACTTGGGCAGTCGATTACGTGTTAATAGACCAGCATGGCGAGCGTATACAAGAAGCGTTTTGTTATAGAGATCAGCGCACAGAAAATGCAATGGTGAAAATGGCCGAACATATTTCTATGCAAGCCATTTATGAGAAAACAGGTATTCAGTTGCAAAGTTTTAATACGCTATTTCAATTGTCAGTAGAAAAGCCAGCGCTACTTGAAAAGGCAAAATATATTTTACTCATTCCCGATTATTTAGCCTATCGATTAACAGGGATGGCTGTATTAGAGAGAACAAATGCCTCGACGATGCAGCTTTTTAATGTGACAGAGGGTGTGTTTGACGATGAGTTGTTGACGCTGATTGGTGTAAAGGCAGAACAATTTGCCCCGTTTATAGACCCTGGGCAAGTAATAGGAGAGCTCCAATATGAACAATTTAAGGCGTTTGATTTGCCGAGATGTACCGTTATCGCAGTAGCTTCCCATGATACGGCGTCAGCCATTGCAGGAACACCTAGTATTACAGAAAATTGGGCTTATTTGAGTAGTGGTACATGGTCGCTGTTAGGTGTAGAAAAAATGGCCCCGATTATCACGCCTACTGCTTATCGAGAAAATTATACAAATGAGTGGGGCGTTTTCGGGACCTATCGCTTTTTAATAAACATAATGGGTATGTGGATTTTACAGGAAGTATTGCGTAATAGTAATGAAAACTATGAATTGGAGCAAGTGCTACAGGAGGCCGCTGAAGTAGAGCCATACTTACAATTTATTAACTTTAATGAATTCCGTTTTTTAAAGCCTTCAAATATGATTATAGAAATTCAGCGATACTGCGAGGAAACAATGCAAATAGTGCCCCAAACAATAGGGGAGCTTGCTGCATGTGTGTTTTCGAATTTATCGATTATTTATGCAATGGCAATTGAGCAATTGCAATATATGACGCGAGCGTCCATTGATACGCTTTATATTGTTGGTGGCGGTTCAAAAAATCATTTGCTCAATCAAATGACTGCGAATATGAGTAAACGTACTGTCTTTGCTGGACCTGCTGAGGCGACAGCAATAGGAAATATTTTGTTGCAATTGATGGCTGTTAACAAGGTTCAATCACTGCAAGAAGGAAGACAATTAGTTTTTCATTCTTTCCCTGTACAAGTTTTCGAGCCGGTTGAAGTGTCTAGGACGGATATATTAGCACGATTCAAGCAGATTATGGAAAAGGGGCAGAGGCCTGCATGATACGACTAGCAACCAGGATGTTTGTATATAAGGAATTCTATGAAGAATATAAAAAAAGGCATGACGAGCTATGGGACGAAATGCAACAAACGTTAAAATCCCATGGTGCACATAATTATTCGATCTTTTTAGACGAACAAAACGGATATTTATTTGCTTATGTAGAAATTGAAGATACAGAAAAATGGGCGGCAATAAGTGATACAGCTATTTGTAGAAAATGGTGGGAATATATGGCGCCGTTAATGAAAACAAACGAGGATAACAGTCCAGTTGCCGTGTCATTAAAGCCAGTATTTTATTTAGCCTAGACATCGTTAAAAAGGAGATGGAGAGAAATGACCGTAGAACAAATGTATGCTTATGCAAAAGAAAAATACGCAAAATGGTCGATCGATGTAGAGCAAGCAATGACTACTTTAAAAGAAATACCGATTTCCATACATTGTTGGCAAGGTGATGATATTGGCGGTTTTGAGGTCAATAAAAGTGAATTATCAGGTGGTATTGATGTAACCGGGAATTATCCGGGGAAAGCTCGTTCACCAAAGGAACTCCGTGCTGATTTGGAGCAAGCTTTATCGCTCATACCGGGGCATCACCGAGTAAATTTACATGCATTGTATGCCGAAACAAATGGGGAAGCGGTCGATCGTGATGAATTGAAACCAGCACATTTTAAAAATTGGGTAGATTGGGCAAAAAAAATGAACATTGGCTTAGATTTTAACCCAACATTATTTTCACATCCGAAAGCACAGAATGGACTAACTTTAGCACATCCAAAAGAAGAAATTCGCCAGTTTTGGATTGAACATTGTAAAAAAAGCCGTAAAATAGCTGCCTATTTTGGAGAGGAACTAGGTACCCCTTCATTAATGAATATTTGGATTCCAGATGGCTTTAAAGATATTCCATCAGATCGATTAACACCAAGAAAACGTTTGAAGGAGTCATTAGATGCGATCTATAAGGAGACATTAAATCAGTCGCATGTATTGGATGCTGTAGAAAGTAAAGTGTTTGGTATTGGATCAGAATCTTATGTAGTTGGTTCGCATGAGTTTTATATGGGCTATGCGCTGAAAAACAATAAGATTTATTTAATGGATACAGGCCATTATCATCCGACAGAAACCGTGTCTAATAAGATTTCCTCCATGCTATTATTTTCCGACGTGGTTGCACTTCATGTTTCAAGACCAGTGCGATGGGATAGTGATCATGTCGTTATTTTGGATGATGAATTAAAGGAAATTGCAATTGAAATTATTCGCAATGATGCTATAGATAAAGTGAAGATAGGGCTTGATTTCTTTGATGCAAGCATTAACCGAATTGCAGCATGGACAATGGGCACAAGAAATATGGTGAAGGCACTATTGTATGCGCTATTAATGCCTCATGATTTACTGAAACGCTACCAGGACGAGGGCAATTATACCGCAAGATTAGCACTATTAGAGGAATTTAAAACATATCCTTTTGGTGCAGTTTGGGATTATTACTGCCAGCAAATGAATGTACCAGTAGGTGAAGCCTGGTTGGAACAAGTAGAGTTGTATGAAAAAAATGAGTTACTCATTCGAAATTAAAAGCTATATAAAATAATGCAGGAAGAAAAGAATGCTTTCTTCCTGCATTTCATATTAGATGACAACTTGTTCATTACCTAAAAGCTTCGCCATTTTCACAAAAATCGAGGCATTATGCCCAATTGACATGGCGCAATGATGTGTCGGTGCTTCTTTAAACAAAGCGTCAAAATATGCATCGGGATTGCGTTTGACCTAATAGACCGTTAACGATTTCATAACGAATGTTTGCACTATGTAGGGCAGTCGTAAATTCGGGATAGGACAAGCACCACAATTGGCTAGCCATTCCCCAGTATTTGTTAGTGCATAGTTGAGCTGAGGGCTAGGTTGTAAATTTAAAAGGATCACTTGTGCCTGGAAACGTTGATGGATGGGCAATAAACGCATTATAAGTAAGTAAGCGTTCGTGCAAGCCTTCAAATTGTGTCCAATAAGCTTCAAGGCCTGTAGAGTATAGGCCGATTCGCGGCTTTGCATAATTGTTTCTCTTCAAAGTAATTGTCCCCTTTACAATTAATATTGTAAACTATTTATAAATCAAATAAATTTTCTGAACATTCAGTCATGTCGGTTTAATAAGACTACCATGATGAGTTGAGTAGGTAGTATTGAAAGTATGGTAGGAGTATAGGATGTTAGCCAATTTCATTGAATTATTTAAAAAGCGCGATGGTGCAACAACGCTTGCGTACCATCATATTTGGTTGGAAAATCCGCAAATTAAGTGGGGGATTATTATGCGAAAACAATATTGGATACTTCTGCTACTAGCCATATGTATGATCAGTAGCTGTGCGCCAAAAGAAAGCTACACTATATTGTATGAGGCTAAGAAGGTGGAAGAAGAGCAGACATTGAAAGAACAGGAGATAAAAAAACATTTCCGTATCGCTTACATTCCTAAAGTCGGTAATATCCCTTATTTTGAATCTGTTTATGAAGGTGTGCTAGAAGCGGCAAAGCAATTTGATATTGAACTTATTTATGATGTGCCCACTGAGGCAAAGGCTGAAATCCAGATGCAAATTGTAGAAAAAGCAATTCAAAAAGAAGTTGATGCGATTGCAGTTTCAGTTATAGATAGTAAAAGTTTGTCGCCTGTACTACAACGTGCGCGAGAAAAGGGCATTAAGGTAGTTACTTGGGATGCGGATGCTGAAATGTCTACAAGAGATTTGTTTGTGGATATGGTAGATGCTGAAAACTTGGGTAGGCATTTAATGGATCAACTAGCATTGCAAACAAATGAAGTCGGTGAATTTGCGATTATGACTGGTTCCTTTTCTGCGAATAATCATAATGAATGGGTCAAATGGATTCAAACTCAGTGGAAGGAATATTATCCAAATATGAAACTAGTAGAAGTCGTATCTACAAATGATGATCCACAAAAAGCATATGCAGTAGCCAAAACATTATTAGCAAATTACCCATCTTTAAAGGGGATTATAGGAAATTCTTCTGTAGGACCACCCGCTGCGGCACAGGCTGTGAAAGATACACAGAAAGTTGGGGAAGTTGCGGTTGTTGGTTTATCGACGCCAAATCTAATGCGCTCTTATTTACATGATGGTTCTGCGCAAGTAGCAACATTATGGAGCCCCAAAAAACTAGGTTATTTAACGATTGCTTTAACACAGTATTTACTGACAAATAAGCCGATTACAGATAATGATGTTATTCAGCGTGTGGGTGCGATTCGCTTTGAAGAGCAACAAAGGCGCATTATCATGGGTGAGCCTATTGATTTTACAAAGGAGAATGTAGATCAATATGAATTTTAATCGATGGCGATTTCGAAATTTTAGCTTACGCAATAAATTACTAATTTCCTATATTGTTATTACGATATTACCAACAGCGCTATTAGGTTATATTGCTTACAGCCAATATGTATTGTCGGTGGAGCGTCAGGTTGGTATGTATGTACCTAGGCTACTCAATCAAGCAAATAATAATTTAGAGCGACAAATTGACCAATATTATGATGAAATGAGTCAACTCTACAGCCAGACAGATGTCATGACGATATTACGCAATCCTTCTTACCAAAATGTTTCGAGTATGCGGCAGGACATACATAAAGTAGAAAACTATCTCGCAGGGGCTTTTATGGAAGGGAGTCGGGAATACATTATTGGTGCATTTATAGCATCCAATAATCGTCTATTTGAATATACGAGATTGACGTATACATCTGGTTACTCTACGAAAGACAAAATCGGCTTCTATGGACAGTCTTATATATTGCCGACTGAAGAGCAGATTTTTTTTCCACATGAAACCGCAATCCAATTTAATGGGGATAAGCCATATGTGCTCCTCGTTAAGCAAATTATTGATTATGAAAACAGAAATAATTTAGGCACACTTTTTGTAGCATTAGATCTGGAATTTATGCAAAAGACGCTCAGTACAGTGGATGAGCAGGATGAAGCAAATATGTGGATGGTTGATAGTAAGCAATACATTATATATCATTCTAACGCCAGGCTAATCGGGACAATTGATAAAGAAATGAAGCAATATCCAATTTTGAATGGTAGCTTTCAATCGGATTCTATATTATATAGCGGTGCACAAAGTGTTCATAATCGCTGGACATTTCTACATTCCATACCGGTCGAGCATTTAACAGAGGAAGCGGATTTGGTGAAAAATTTAACGGTCATTTCATTTATTGCGATTATTTCGTTAGCAATTTTCAGCTCCATTTTATTGGCATGGGGGGTAGCCAAACCAATTCAAAGACTCGTAAAAGAAATGAAAAAAGCAGAAAAAGGTAATTTTGATATTTATTTGCCAGATAAATACAATAACGAAGTAGGGACATTATCCAAGGCATTTACGAAAATGTTGCATGAAATTGAAGAGCTGATAGATGAAAAATACGAAATTGAATTAAAGCAAAAAGAAGCAGAATTATATGCGTTACAATCACAAATTAACCCACATTTCATGTATAACACATTAGAGAATATCGCCTTTATGGTAGAGGGGGGAGAGCAAGAGCTTGTTGTAGATATGGTTACTAATTTAGGACGAATGTTACGTTATTCACTTGGTAATAAAGATCAATTAGTACCGTTGCAAAAGGAGTTGCGCCATGCGGATGATTATTTGATGATTCAGAAGGCTCGTTTTGAAGAATCTTTAACCTATATGATACAAGTCGATCCCATTTTGAAAGATAAAATACTTCCTAAGTTTTTGTTACAGCCCTTAATAGAAAATGCATTGGAACATGCCTTTATAGTAGGACAGGTTTTGAAAATACAAATTAATGTGACAAGTGAAAAAGGACTTATGATAATTGTCGTAGAAGATAATGGAATAGGCATGGAGCAAAATCGTTTAACATTTTTGGAACAACAACTAGTATCAGAACATATTATTAACAAGGATGATAGTTTTGGATTGACGAATGTCAATGGTCGCCTTGTGCTGCATTATGGTAGTGAATATCGATTGGAAATTAACAGCTTGTTGGGCATAGGCACAAAAATTATACTTAAAATTCCGATAGACGGGGGAAGTGATCAACAAAATGAATGGGAACATTAAAGTCGTTATTGTTGATGATGAAAGTCGTATAAGACAAGGAATAGAGAGGTTAGTGTTAAATAATGGAGATGAATGGGAAGTTGTAGGTACGTATATGAACGGTTTGGAATGCTTGCAAGACATTGAAGCCCGTAATTTACACTTTGATGTATTGTTTACAGACATGAAAATGCCAGTTATGAGTGGTTTAGAATTATTAGCACGCCTTAATGAAATGACAGGGAAAAGTTATCGTTCGGTAGTCGTAAGTGGATATGATGATTTTGAATTTATTCAAAGTGCAATGCGAGAGGGCGCTATGGACTACTTATTGAAGCCAGTAGATCGCCAAGAAATGAAAAAGTGCTTAAATAAAATTAAAGCTACTGTATTGAAAAATGGTACGGCAAGTCAAACCAATGTTAAAAATATTTCTATAGAATTGGCGACGCAGTGGATTCAAGACCATTTAGGTGAAGTAATAACAATTGAAAAAATCGCAGCACAAGTATTTATGAATCCTACGTACTTTAGCGAATATTTCAAACGGAAAACGGGCATCACGGTGCTAGATTATGTAACCAAAAAGCGAATGGAAAAAGCACTAAACTTATTGCAATCTACGAATATGAAAGTGTATGCGATTTCTGAAACAATTGGCTATAATGATACAAAATATTTTAGTAGATTATTTAAAAAGCATTATGGGCTATTACCCTCACAACTACGTAATAATTAAAAAGTCGAATAAGTGCATGTTTCTTCATTCCCTATCTTAATGAAAATTTGAAGTTTGTGAACTTGCTAAAAAATGAACCAGTGATAAGGATGCAAGACTATGTTTCAAAATAAAGTGGTAGTCAAATCTGTTTTCCAGTTGTGCGGTAAATAAGTATAGCCAGTTTCCGAATGTCCATCGGAAGCTGGCTTTTTACGAATTTACAACATAGTTGTTTGTAAAGTAGATATCTAACCAAGCTTAATCTTTAGTTAGACCTCGTTTTTTGATAGTAAATATTGTGAAAGTGCAGACGATGCTGACAAGGTAGAAAGCAATGTACTGTTGGGTGAAGTACTACTTGTAAAGGAAGACAGCAAGTTATTTTCACTTGAAATTGTGCTTGTCTTGGTTGTTAAATAGTCACTCAATGTTGAAATGTTATTTTTCATTTTTTCTATCTTTTGCTGGTCAGCAAGAGAGATATTTTCATCAACAGTTGCAGCGAAGTTTATCATCTCGGTTTGCAATTTTTCCTTCGCAGTTGTTAATGATTTTAACTGTTGCGCTTGGAAAATGGTTTGTAAGTAATCGGACATTGTTGATGTTGTTTGTGTAGTAGAAGTAGATGTGTCAGTCAAATTACCATACAAGTTGCTATGTGATGCTGTGTTTTGTCCATAAGATAACTCGGATAGTGATGCTTCAATACTGTTTGCTGTTGTACTATTATTGTCTGTTGAAGCCGTTGCGTTCAGTAAATAAGAAACAAAGTCACTAGTCGTTGTCGAGTTCGTGCCTGTTGATGATGAGCTTGTGTAAAGGTTAGGAATGTTCATCCACAAATTGACGTTTGATGTCATCGATAAAGCCTCCTTTCATTATGTATTCTCTTAAATTATAAGGTGTCAATGTGTCGGGACGATGTTAAATGTTTTAAGAAAAAGAAAAAGCCGAGAAAATGATGACCATTTTCTCGGCTTTTTTAATATTATTGATAACCCCAAATCATTGTTAATAATGAACCAATGATTGTTATGACACCTACGAATACTGCATATAAAATAGATGTATATAACGTTTTTTTATCTTCAGATTCACCAATGTGCATGAATAATACTAATTGGACAGTTGCTTGTGCAAGAGCTGTAACTAGCAGAATAGTAAATGCAATGTTATAGGACATATCTAATGTCACTACAGATAGTGCTACGATTGTTAGTAATAGTGAGAAGCCGAAGCCCATCACATGTTGTTTTGGGAATAATTCCTTCATCAGCTAATCAGTCCTTTCAGATAGACGAAGCTGAAGATGAAAATCCAAACAACGTCTAGGAAGTGCCAGTACAGTGAGAAGATAAACGCTTTGTTCGTTGTTTGTGCGTTTAAGCCACGTTTTGCAACTTGAATTAAAATCGCAATACCCCAGAATAAACCGAAAGTTACGTGGGCACCATGTGTACCAAGTAAAGTCATTAAAGCAGATAAGAATGCGCTTGTTGTAATTGTTGCGCCTTCATGTACATAAGTGATGAACTCGAAAATCTCAATACCTAAGAAACCAAGACCTAATACAAGTGTAGTGATGAAGAATGTCATCATCGCTTTTTTATTGCCAAGGCGCATTGCGTGAATACCAAGACCGATTGTGAAACTACTTGTTAATAACAAGAATGTTTCAAATAAAACAGGTGTTAATTCAAATATTTCTGAACCAGTAGGGCCATTACCTGTACGGTTAGCAAGGACGAAATACACAGTGAAAAGTGTGGCGAATAACATGATTTCTGCGCCTAGGAAAATCCAGAATCCGAAGATTTTTAGGCGATTTTCCTCTGTACTATATTCTAATGGAAGTGAAGAATCAATTTTCATATTATTTGTCACCTCTCAAACGTTTTTCAGTTTCCATAATTTCCTCAACTGAAATATAGCGACCATGATCTTTTTCAAATGAACGAGCAATCATGAATCCAAATACACCAAGTAAACTGATGATTGCTGGAATCCAAGCACTAAATACTGCAAAGAATGCAGCTAAGAAGAAGAATCCGCTCATCCAGAATGGTGCAGCAGAGTTATTTGGCATATGAATTTTTTCAAATTTACCAGCCGTGATGTCACGACCTTCTTTTTTAGCAAACCAGAATTCATCTAATTGCGTAACAGTTGGTACTACCGCGAAGTTATATTCTGGTACTGGAGAGTGAGTAGCCCATTCTAATGAGCGACCATCCCAAACATCTGCTTTTTCGTTGCGTGGCATATTTTTCCAGCTGTAGAAAATGTTATAAACGATAACTAGGAAACCAGCAGCAAGTCCAAGTGCACCGATGAACGATAGCATATTAAGTGGACCGTAACCTGTTGATTCTGAGTACGTGTACATACGACGAGCGTAACCGTCTAAACCTAGGATAAATAACGGGAAGAATGTAACGTTAAAGCTAATAGCGATTAACCAGAAACCTAACTTACCTAATTTTTCATTCAAGCGGAAACCAAACATTTTTGGCCACCAGAAGTGGTAACCTGCAAGTACACCGAATACTGTACCTGGAATTAATACATAGTGGAAGTGGGCAACTAAGAACATCGTATTATGATATTGATAGTCGGCACTTGCCATTGCAAGCATTACCCCTGTAACCCCACCAATTGTGAAGATTGGAATAAAGCCAAGTGCATAAAGCATTGGAGTGGTGAATGATATCTTACCGTGCCTCATTGTGAGTAGCCAGTTAAACATCTTAACCCCGGTCGGTACAGCAATCGCCATTGTTGTAATAGAGAAGACGCCGTTGACCATAACCCCGTGACCCATTGTATAGAAATGGTGGGCCCATACTAAGAATGACAGTAAAGAAATGACAACCATACTCATGACCATTGATTTGTAACCGTATAAGTTTTTACGGGCAAATGTCGCAATGATTTCTGAGAAAATACCGAATGCAGGAAGGATAACGATATAAACCTCAGGATGTCCCCAAACCCAGAACAGGTTGGCCCAAAGCATATCCATACCACCATTAGCCATTGTAAAGAATTGTGTACCAAATTGACGGTCTAACATCATTAGTGCAAGTGCTACAGTTAATACTGGGAAAGCAAATACGATAATAACGTTTGTGATTAAAATAGACCAAGTAAACATTGGCATTTTCATTAGCTTCATACCAGGAGCACGCATTTTAATGATCGTAGTGATGAAGTTAACACCCGTCATTAACGTACCAAGCCCTGATAATTGTAGTGCTAAAGAATAGTAGTTGTTTCCGACAGTTGGACTAAATTCTGTACTTGCCAGTGGGAAGTAAGCAGTCCAACCTGCATCTGGAGAACCACCTACGATAAATGATAGGTTCAGTAAGCCACAACCTGCTGCAAATAACCAGAAGCTAATTGCATTCAGACGTGGGAAGGCAACATCGCGTGCACCAATTTGTAATGGAATAACGATGTTCATTAAACCGATAACGAAAGGCATCGCCATAAATAAAATCATGACTAAACCATGTGTTGTGAAAATTTCGTTGTAATGCTGTGCATCAAGAAGTCCGTTATTTGGAACAGCTGTTTGTGCACGCATTAATAGTGCATCGACACCACCGCGGAATAGCATTAAAAGCGCTACGGCGATATACATAATACCGATTTTTTTATGGTCAACTGTAGATAGCCAGTTTTTGTAGAAATAGCCCCATTTTTTAAAATACGTAAGGCCAGCTACAACAACAATTGCACCAACTACAATACTAATAGCAGCCATTAAAATCATTGGCTCTTGCATTGGATGGAATATTTCTTCCATACTCATAGGATGCGCTCCTTTCGGGTTTGAATTTTAGTGTGCATGTGTTTCTTTTGATTCTTCTTGTGAATCAGTTGTGTGGTCCATATTAGAGTGATCCATTTCCTCATCTGTCATATCCATTTCAGAATGTTCCATTGGAGGAGGACTAAACTCTAAGTGAGTAGATGAGTAACTTGAACGACCAACGTGTTCAGCCGCTAAAAGTTCTTCGAATTTTTCTTCTGTTAGTGGTTCTTCATTTGCTTTTACATCAGCAACCCATTCGGCGAAGTCTTCTTGCGTCATAGTTTGAGCTTCAAATTCCATTTGTGCGAAGCCACGACCGCTGAAGTTCGAGTTACGACCCATGAAAGAACCAATTTCGTCAGCAGCCATATGAATCGTATTAACCATGTCACTCATGGCATATTTTTGACCATTCAATTGTGGAATCCAGAAACTTGTAATTGGCCCGTATGAATATAACTTGAATTCAATTGGACGATCTGTAGGAAGATTTACATAGTTTACTGTTTCAATGCCCTCTTCTGGATAACTAAAGTGCCATTTCCAGTTTGAAGATGATGCATAAATCACAAGTGGTTCTGTGTTGTCATACCCCTCAGGTGTTGTTTCAACAGAAGTGGTTGTTTTCACAGTAATGAATGCTAAGACCGTTACAATAATAATCGGAATAACTGTCCATGTAATTTCAAGTGCCATACTACCTTCTTCGTGTGGTGGCTCATAATCATCAGGAGTTTTCGAAGCGCGATATTTTGTCAGCATAAATGCTAAAAGCGCGTACACGATAAGTAAGATGAATGCCATTGTAATAATGGATAAAATGATTGTGTTTGATAATGTTTCAGCATGTGGTCCTTTTGAATCAAAGACTGTTAATGGCTCACAACCACTAAGAATTGCAAGGACTGCGAAAGCTAAAAACATTAAGCTCGTTTTTTTGTTCATGTTTGACTCCTCTCTATAAAGCGGCAATTCCTAAAATTCATAGGTGTGTATGGATTTGCTTTAAAAAAAATTACGAATAGTAGGGTTGTACTCACCTCTTTTAATCTAATGTCCCAATCAAATAGAATAGAAATTACAATGCATTTTCAATAGGAAATGAAAAATCTTTATTTGATTGGTCAATGCATGTATTGGCAAAGCAGACGAGTATATAGGGTGAATTATCGATGTCGACCCATAATCTAGCATGTCAGTGAGTATGAATTGGTAATTAATTCTTACCCAATGACTATAGGCTTGTCGGTGTTTGCAAATTGGATTATACGCCCCGTCATACGGAAAAGACATTATTTTGTTATATAATTATCAAATCTATGCCTTTGATTATGAACATTTTTTGAACGAAAATTACTATTTTGTAATTGGGATTTTAAGGATTGGTCCATTAAACACTGTGAAAACGTTGAAAACACTAAGTTTATGATGTTTAACTAAGTAAATAAATTTCGAAAGAAAAATAACAGTTCACATTTTAGACGCTATTTTGTAATATTATCGTTGATTTATAAGGAATTTAGATTCGGAATAGTTGATATGTTTTATGAAAAGGAGTAAGTGAAAACACATATTTATAGATAAAAGAGGGTGATATTCCTATTAAAGGAATGATATCCATGGTGGTTTTTGGTCGATAAAATTAATTATGGAGATATAATTATATTATTTCATTATTATACAAATATAGGTATTTTTTATTTTAGTAGAATAATAAAAGAGTACCCAATTTATCTGGATACTCTTTGTAGAAAATTATGTGCTTAGTTAAGCACCAAGCTTTAACCATTTGGCTATTTGTCCGTATATAGCAGATTGGAGCTTAGGAGCTTGATTATTCATTTTTAAGGCAAAATATAGAGTTTTCATAACGTTTAGCGTACATGTTCGCCCACTGAAAAAACTATCATTATAACCTTGTGTTAGTAAATGCATTTCAAATTTATCGAAAACTTGCTCCACCCATTCTATCAATGCATCTTCCGAGTAGCCGCAATTAAGTAATGCTTCAACTATATTCGCTAAGCGTTCCTCTTCGTCGTTGACATAAACACTATCTTTCCAAGTTGCTAATTTAAGTGCATGCAGGATCGAAGGTGCATATTGTAAGTCGAATTTTGGATGTTCAATAGTCACTTTTGCTAAATCTGCACCATGTGCAATGCTATGTGCCCAGCCTTTTCCTTCGACGTGACCACGTGTATCTTTTTCTAATAGTAAATAACGACCGATTTTTTTAAAGAAAATACTTAGCCCTTCATCCTCTAAAACTAGTAGCTCTGCATCTTTTGCGAGGATACCTGCAACAAGTAAGGCTGAGAATGAGCGTGTAAAAACGCTATCCGTATGTTCTTCACCGATTTGTGAATATAAAAATTCATCACCAATTGCTGTCTCAAATAAAAATTGCAGTTGATGTGCTTGTAACATATTATCGCTAAGTAAAGTGATAAATGTTCGGTAAATGAGATGATCACGCAATTCAGCGTCGGTTGAACCGATATGCGTAAGCATTTGCTGTAAAAGTGTTTCGCCATCTTCAAGGAGAAGTGCTTGACGAGCAGCGAATGTCATTGTTGAAAATGACTGTAATGTTTCTTTTAGTTCCATGTCAAAGCCTCCAACAGTAAGTATCTTGTTTCATTATAGCGTTGTTAAGTGTATTTTTGGTTACTCTTATGTGGAAAGCGAGAATAATATAGTGTTCTTGAATTCCAGAAAAGATAGAAAATTGATATGATAAGGGGATAAATACATGAGTAGGGATGATGAACAATGGGGAGAATTAAATTATCAATATTAGATATTGGTATGATGCTACAAGACCAAACAGCGACTGAAGCACTTGCACATACAGTTCGTTTTGTACAATTAGCAGAAGAGTTAGGTTATACACGTTATTGGTTTGCGGAGCATCATAATGCGGGCAATCAAATTAGTCCATCTCCGGCTCTTTTGATTGCCCATGCAGCGGCTCATACGAAAACAATCCGTGTTGGAGCGGGGGGCATCATGTTGCCAAATCATAGCCCATTAAAAGTAGCAGAGGACTTTGCGTTACTTGCCGCGATGCACCCTGGACGTATTGATTTAGGAATCGGACGGGCGCCAGGAACTGATGGTTTGACTGCACTCGCTTTAAGACGTTCGAGAGAAGCAGTATATCAATATGATTTTCCTGAAAATTTGGATGAGCTGCTACATTATTTCCAAAGAGATTTTCCACCTGAGCATCCATTTGCACGGATTAATTTTTCACCTTCATCGGAGCTGCCGAATATTTTTATGCTCGGTTCTAGTAATGGTGGTGTACAATTCGCGGCCAATAAAGGGCTGGGCTTTGCATTCGCGGCACATATGGCACCTGATATAGCGGTTTCAACGTTACGTCACTACAAAGAAACGTTCCAACCATCGAATTGGTTTGCCGCACCACATGGGATTTATTCGATTAGTATTATTACTGCTGAGACGGAGGAAGAGGCACATTACTTGGCTCGACCTGCTCAGTTATTTTGGGCACGTATTTTTTCTGGAACACCGATTGGGAATTTTCCTACGCTTGAGGAAGCGCATGCGCACACATTTACATTAGCAGAGGAACATGCAGCAACACGCATGAAAAACGCAATGCTCTTTGGAACGCCTGTGCAAATTGCCGAACAGCTAGAGCGTGTTACAGTAGAGGCAGGAGTAGATGAAGTGATGGTGTTGTCGTTTTATCCAACGGTAGAATCGAGAGTAAATGGTACCCGTTTATTAGCTGAATCTTTTTCATTAAAATAAAAAAGACATACTTCTTTGAAAAGTATGTTAAGACGCTACTTATAGAAAGACTGCGGACTTAATCCCTAATGGCCATTCAGTAGTTGAGTTTTTATTTGTTTTTAAATCCACAAGTATATTGGCATGTTTAATAGCGTCAATTACCCATTCGCTGTAATGAAGTATAGGCTGTGGATGTTGTAATATTTGTTTCATATCGTTAATATCGACGCTTAAAAGCTTGTAGCTACATTCTATTTGGACAGATTGAGGGACAATCAGTAATTCCGCGTCTCGATGTCCGATGGCAATAGAACCAGGAATCTCGCCTTGAATATTTGTAATATACGTGATCGCTTCTTTGGTATACGTATTAATCTTGGTATTTGTAAAAAAGTCGAAATCAATTGAGTACTCGGTGTGGTCGTCTTTTGCAGTTGAAAAACAGGAAATTTTTATAGGTAGTGTTTGAAACTTAGGAGAGATACGACTATCGAATTCTTTAACTATATCCATTAATTGCAAGTTTTTCACTCCTTAAAGGAACTAATTTCCCTAGTAAGACTACAACTTATTAAATGGAAAAGGATTTATTCATTTTTGTCTTAATGGGGATTTTTATTATATAATACGCTTTGTCATAAAATATGTATATAAAAAATTGGAAAATAAAGAAAGATAAACATTATTTGGGTTTTGTAAACTATTGAATGATGCATACTAGTAAGAATTTAGAGGTGGAGGTGAGAAGAATGGTTAATCATAAACGACCAATTATTAAGTATGATAATATTATTGTTTTTCCTGGGGCAGCGCAAAAGTTAATTAAAGAAGGTCATCATTTTGCGGAAGAGTACCAATATGAGAAAGCGGTAGAATGTTTCGAAAAAGCTTTTTTATATGAAGAAGGTGATGAAGCTACGTTAAGTGCTTATGCATATGCCTTATATGAACTTAAAGCATATGAAAAGGCTAAGGATGTTTGCGCGCAATTACTTGCAATGGGCACTTCATTGTATGTAGAAGTGATGGAGTTATATATTACCGTTTGTATGCAACTTAAGGAATATCATCAAGTCGAAGCACTGATTGATGCTTTAATAGAAGAAAATGCATTGCCTCCTGCGCAACTTGAAAAATTTGAACGTCTTAAGGAATTAAATATGGAGGTCGCTAAAAATCTTCAACAAAAAGAAGAGGTACAGGCGCTGATTGAAGAACATGAATTTGACATAACTACATTTAGTGAATTAAAGCCAAATGAACAAGCGTTGCGCCTGCATCGCCTTATTGATACGAATATACGTCAACTAAAACAAGAGTTAAAAGAAATTATTGAATGTGAAAACATCCATCCTTTCGTCCGAAGTTTAGCGTTAATTTTACTTGTGGAGCAAGAGGTATCTATTGAAGTTAATGTGACGAAATTCGAGCGCGCTAAAAAGGTAAACCCCGCGCATTTACAATTACCTACTCAATTGCCACAATATGCTCAAGTGAAAAAAATTGTAGAAAACAAATTAGAACAAGACCCAACGACACTTGAGATGGTACAATATCTAATGGCAAAGCATGCAATCGTCACTTATCCATTTGAGTGGTTGCCATTTGAAACCGATGATATCGCTTATAGTTATATTGATTTCGTGCAATCGATGCTAGGTAAAGTACAGGAAATGGACTATGAAATTATGGACTTTTTGCAAATGCTTGAAAAGCTATCAGAACTGCAAGATGTGTGAAAAAAGTTGAAACTATGCGCATCTATGATATACTAAAGTGGTTGTCAAAATCGTAGTTACGAATGAATTGTCTAACATTGAAATTAAACTTTTTTTTACAGAGTCTAATACTATATTATACGTAGTAAGACAAATGTAAGTGGGAAGTTACATTCAGAAGTGTGAAGAGCACTTGCTGAGTAAAAGTAAAGCCTCTGGCAGATGTCATAGATTTTTGAATAGTTAGGAGGTAATTAGCCTAAATATGTTGCATTTATGCGGCAAGTACAAAGGCTAAATGACCTGAGTTGTCAGACCCTAGCACGCTTCAAATTTTGTATGCAAATAGGCCGAGGTGAATTCGAATATTTGGAGGTTTTTATACATGTCAGCAAAATGGGAAAAACAAGAAGGAAATATCGGTACTCTTACAATTGAAGTACCAGCTACAGAAGTAGACGCAGCAATGGAACAAGCATTCAAGAAAGTTGTAAAAGAAATTAACGTACCAGGTTTCCGTAAAGGGAAAATGCCTCGTAAAATGTTCGAACAACGTTTCGGAATCGAAGCATTATATCAAGACGCACTAGAAATCATCGTTCCAGATTCTTACGCTAAAGCAATCGACGAAACTGGTATTGCACCTGTAGATTACCCAGAAATTTCTGGTACAGAAAACTTCGCACATGGCAAAGATTTCTCATTTACAGCACAAGTTACTGTAAAACCAGAACCAAAACTTGGTATCTACAAAGGAATCGAAGTAGCGAAGCTTCCAGTTGAAGTAACTGATGAAGAAGTAGAAGAGCAAATTCAAGCTCAATTAGCAAAAAAAGCTGAACTTGAAATTAAAGAAGATGAAGCAATCGTTACTGGCGATACTGCTGTTATCGATTTCGAAGGTTTCGTAGGTGAAGAGCCATTCGAAGGCGGTAAAGGCGAAGATTACGCACTAGAAATCGGTTCAGGTTCATTCATCCCTGGTTTCGAAGAACAACTTGTAGGTGCTAAAGCTGGCGAAGCTAAAGACGTAGTTGTTACTTTCCCAGAAGAATACCACGCTGAAGAATTAGCTGGTAAAGAAGCTACTTTTAAAGTAACTGTAAAAGAAGTAAAAACAAAAGTTCTTCCAGAATTAAACGACGAGTTCGCGAAAGAAATCGACCCAGAAGTAGACGGTGTTGATGCTTTACGTGCTAAAATCAAAGAACAAACTGCTGCACAAAAACAAGCAGAATCAGATGCTACACTTCGCGACGAATTAGTTGAAAAAGCTGCTGAAAACGCAGAATTTGAAGTACCAGCTGGTATGATCCAAACTGAAACTGACCGTATGTTACAAGAGTTTGGTCAACGTTTACAATCACAAGGTATGAACCTTGAGTTATACTTCCAATTCTCTGGTCAAACAGAAGAAGACTTACGTGGACAAATGAAAGAAGAAGCAGAGAACCGCGTACGTGTTTCTCTAACACTTGAAGCAATTGCTGAAGCTGAGAAAATTGAAGCTACTGAAGCAGACATCGACGCTGAATTAGAAAAAATGGCTGCGCAATTTAACATGACTAAAGAACAAATCACTTCTGCTTTAGGCGGAACTGCAGTTCTTGAAAATGATATCAAAATTCAAAAAACAGTTGAGCTTTTAGTGGAAAACGCTAAAATTACTGAATAAGATTTAGATATATTTCTATCGAGTAAATTATATAGTATAGTAAGATGATTATGAGACAAGGTACGGCATTTAACCGTGCCTTGTTTTATCACTTATAGATTTTTATACATAGTATTGTTGTTTGACTTTGCACACGATGCTAAATTTTAAGCAATCAATATATTTGATAATGATTCAATTATCTTGTAAGATTGTTGCTTGAATAGGGGTGAAACATATTGTTCAAATTTAATGATGAAAAAGGCAATTTAAAATGCTCATTCTGTGGTAAGCCACAAGAACAGGTACGTAAATTAGTTGCAGGACCAGGTGTCTATATTTGTGACGAATGTATCGAACTTTGTTCAGAAATCGTTGTAGAGGAACTAGGTGTTGAGGAAGAAATCGAATTTAAAGATGTTCCAAAACCAAAAGAGATCTTATCGATTTTAGATGAGTACGTTATTGGACAAGAGCGTGCTAAAAAAGCCTTAGCGGTTGCGGTTTATAATCACTACAAACGTATTAATACGAATAGTAAAATTGATGACGTAGAATTAGCAAAATCGAACATTGTGTTAATTGGCCCAACTGGTAGCGGTAAAACATTGTTGGCACAAACATTAGCACGTATTCTAAATGTTCCTTTTGCGATTGCAGATGCAACTTCATTAACAGAAGCGGGTTATGTAGGAGAAGACGTAGAAAATATTCTATTAAAACTAATTCAATCTGCAGATTATGATATCGAACGTGCTGAAAAAGGTATCATCTATATTGATGAAATCGATAAAGTAGCACGTAAATCAGAAAACCCATCAATTACACGTGATGTTTCTGGTGAAGGTGTACAACAGGCTCTTCTAAAAATTTTAGAAGGCACAGTTGCAAGCGTACCACCTCAAGGCGGACGTAAACACCCACATCAAGAATTTTTACAAATCGATACGACGAATATTTTATTTATCGTAGGCGGAGCTTTTGATGGCATCGAATCGATTATTAAACGTCGTCAAGGTGAGAAAATTATAGGTTTTGGCTCCGATCCAAACAAAGTGGAAATAGAAGAAGGTTCTTTAATGGCCAAACTAATTCCAGAAGACTTACTTAAATTCGGTTTAATCCCTGAGTTTATCGGCCGTTTACCAGTTTTGGCAAGCTTAGAGCAACTAAATGAATCTGCGCTTGTACAAATTCTGACGGAACCGAAAAATGCATTAGCGAAGCAGTACCAAAAAATGCTTGAGCTTGATGGCGTTGAACTTGAGTTTGATGAAGGTGCGCTTTCTGAAATTGCCAAAGAAGCAATTGACCGTAAAACAGGTGCGCGTGGTCTTCGATCAATTATTGAGTCAACAATGCTTGAAGTAATGTATGAACTACCATCGCGTGATGATGTGAAAAAATGCGTCATTACAGCAAAAACAATTACGGATAAAGAGAAACCGAAATTGCTTCTTGAAGATGGCACTGTACTCGATGAAGGTAATGACAAAAAAACTTCAGCATAATAGAGAAAACTTCGAAGTTATATTCGAAGTTTGATTATCCAATATTATGACTTAAAGAGTAAATTAGCTGGCTTCGATTGTGCAATTCTCGCACAGCTCGACAGTCAGCTTTTTGTTCATACATAAGTGTTTATATAAATGGATACTTTGAATTATTAGTGTGAATCAATTATTTAAACACATACTAATATTGCGGGATTGTGAGTGAGAAAATTTTGATGGAGGTGAATGCCCGCATGGTAACAATACAAAAAACGACCAATATACCCCTATTACCTTTACGTGGACTTTTAGTATATCCTACGATGGTATTACATATTGATGTAGGTAGGAATCGTTCTGTAGCAGCGCTTGAGCAAGCAATGCTAGAAGATCAATTAATTTTATTAGTTACGCAAAAGGAAATGCATGACGAACAACCGGGCAAAGAAGATTTATATAATTTCGGCACAGTGGCATATGTCAAACAGATGCTGAAATTACCCAATGGAACACTTCGTATTTTAGTGGAAGGCATTGCTCGTGCTTCTTGGTCTAATTACACAGCGTTAGAAAACTATACAACTGTTGATATAGATGTAAAGGAAGAATCTGCAGATAAAGATGTGGAGACAATAGCGTTAATGCGCACGCTTCTTACGTATTTTGAGAAGTATGCGAGATCATCAAATAAGATTACGACAGAAACAATTGATACAGTGACGGATATTGAAGAACCTGGTCGATTAGCCGATATTATTGCCTCGCATTTACCAGTAAAAATTTCCGATAAACAAGAAGTATTAGAAATGTTAAATGTGAAAAAGCGTTTAGATCATTTAATTATCCGTTTACATGATGAGCAGGAAGTACTTGATTTAGAGAAGAAAATAAGTGCTAAAGTCAAGCAATCGATGGAACGCACACAAAAAGAGTATTATTTGCGCGAACAAATGAAAGCCATTCAAACAGAGCTTGGAGACAGCGAAGGTAAAACAGGTGAAGTCGCGGCTTTACGCAAACGCATGAACGAATCAGGCATGCCAGAAGCAACGAAAGAAGCTGTTTCAAAGGAACTAGACCGTTATGAAAAGCTACCAACAGCAAGTGCTGAAAGTGGTGTTATTCGAAACTATGTCGATTGGATGGTATCATTACCTTGGTCAAAGAAGACAGAAGACCGGATGGATATAAGTCATGCTGAGAAGATTTTAAACCGAGATCATAATGGTCTTGAAAAAGTAAAAGAACGTGTGCTCGAATATTTAGCTGTGCGTCAGCTAATGAAATCATTACGTGGACCTATTCTTTGTTTAGCGGGCCCTCCAGGTGTTGGGAAAACTTCACTTGCACGTTCGATTGCAGAAAGCTTAGACAGAAATTTTGTCCGTATTTCATTAGGTGGTGTACGTGATGAATCAGAAATCCGGGGCCATCGTCGTACGTATGTTGGCGCGATGCCAGGACGTATTATTCAAGGGATGAAAAAAGCAGGAACAGTGAATCCTGTTTTCTTACTAGATGAAATCGATAAAATGTCGAATGATTTTAGGGGCGATCCTTCGGCAGCGATGCTTGAAGTATTAGATCCTGAGCAAAACAGTGCATTTAGTGATCATTTTATTGAAGAGCCTTACGATTTATCGAATGTGCTATTTATTGCAACGGCGAATGATTTGAGTACAATTCCTGGGCCGCTTTTAGACCGCATGGAAATTATTTCGATTGCAGGTTATACCGAAATCGAAAAAACAGAGATTACAAAAAATCATTTAATTCCAAAGCAATTAGAAGAGCATGGATTGAAAAAAACGCAAGTGATTTTCAAAGATGAAGCGATTCTTGATTTAATTCGCTATTATACGCGCGAAGCTGGAGTGCGTGGTCTTGAGCGTCAAGTCGCATCGATTTGTCGTAAAGTGGCAAAAATTATCGTTTCTGGTGAAAAAAAACGTGTTACTGTGAATTCTAAAACACTAGAAGAATTCCTAGGTAAACATCGTTACCGTTACGGACAAGCTGAAACGGAAAACCAAATTGGTGTCGCAACAGGATTAGCGTATACGACTGTGGGTGGTGATACACTTCAAATAGAGGTTTCCTTAACACCTGGCAAGGGGAAATTGCAGCTGACTGGTAAGCTTGGTGATGTTATGAAGGAATCAGCGCAAACTGCATTATCCTATGTACGCTCAAAAACAAAAGAGCTTGGTGTTGATGCAGAATATTTTGAAACGCATGATATTCATATTCACGTGCCAGAAGGTGCTGTACCAAAAGATGGTCCATCTGCTGGTATTACGATGGCAACTGCCATTACATCTGCCATTTTAAATCGACCAATACGCCGTGAAGTCGGTATGACAGGTGAGATTACACTACGTGGTCGTGTCTTACCAATTGGTGGATTGAAAGAGAAGTCATTGAGTGCGCATCGCGCGGGCTTGACAACAATTATTTGTCCAAAAGACAATGAACGCGACATTGAGGATATTCCTGAAATCGTTCGCGAGCAACTAACATTTAAACTAGTGTCAACTGCTGATGAAGTATTAGCACTTGCACTAGACGGAGGTTTTTAATTACATGAAAGTCCACAATGTCGAACTGGTCATTAGTGCCGTGAGACCAGAACAATATCCAGAGGATGGACTGCCAGAATTTGCATTAGCAGGGCGTTCAAATGTTGGGAAGTCATCATTCATCAACCGTATGATTGGCCGTAAGAGTATGGCGCGTATTTCTTCTAAACCGGGAAAAACGCAAACGCTAAACTTTTATAAAATCGAAGAGCAGTTATTTTTTGTCGATGTACCAGGTTACGGTTATGCAAAAGTTTCCAAAACAGAACGTGAAGCATGGGGTAAGATGATTGAGCGTTATATTACAGGACGCGAAGAGCTTAAGGCGGTCGTCCAAATTGTCGACCTACGCCACCCACCGACTGCTGATGATTGTATGATGTATGATTTCTTAAAGCATTACAATATCCCATGTATTATCATTGCAACAAAGGCGGACAAAATTCCTAAAGGTAAATGGGATAAGCACAAAAAAATAGTTAAAGAAACACTCGATATGGATAAAAATGATCCACTTATCGTCTTCTCTTCTGAAAAAGGGTTAGGCTTTGAAGAAGCTTGGCGAGAAATCGAAAATAAAATGATGTAACAAAAAAACATTTACAACGTCTAATTAATACGTTGTAGATGTTTTTTTATGTAGAAATCTGTAAAAATACTTGATGTATGAAATGATTGACCGATAATGTAGATAGGAGGTGGTGTGTAAATGGATATCGCAGCTTTATCAATTGCCATGAGCCAAACAAATTTAATGCAAAATGTATCTTTAGCTGTTACAAAACAAGCAATGGACTTGCAACAACAGAATACTGAACAGCTAGTAGAAATGTTAGATGCTCCACATCCGACAGCGGGACATACAATTGACATTCAAGTCTGATAATGGAAAGGTAGCTTGAAGTTGGAAGCTACCTCTATCTTTATATCCAATAGAGTAAAGTTAGTTTTAAATTCCGGTGGGAAAATACAACTTATTGAATAAGAAATGTATAAGTAGATACGATATACTATTCATGAATAATACATAGTTAGGGAGGCAGGAATTGTTGAAAAAAATATCATACATACTTATGATTCTTTTACTTATGATGGTAGCTTTACCATCAGGGCAGTCTGCACAAGCGGCTCAGCAAGTAACTGGGACATTTGTGGATGTTACATATTCAGAGCATACAAATGCTGATGGAGAAGTAGAAAAACAGCTTAGTAAAATTACCTTACAAAATGATAGTGGGCGTACAGTTACATTCAATATCAACAATAGTGTTCTTCTTTATATTAATAACACTCAAACAACGATTGAAGGCTTTAAAATGGGCATGAAGGTGGAGGCAGAGATTTCGCTTCGACGTGTGGTAGCTCTTCGTGGATCTTCGAATATCTCAGAGGAGTCTACTACGGTTGCACAAAATGCCAAAACAATCGCAGGTGTAGTAACAAGTATCGATCCAAACGGTATGTTCATTATGGTGAAACCGGATGTTGGAAAAGAAACAACCTATTATATCAATAAAGATACAGCCTATCAAAAGAATTCATCCGCTGTGGACATTAGCTCGTTGTACATTGGTGATCGCGTTAAGCTAAAGCTAAACAACGCTAGTACATCTATTGTTTCAAAGGTAGAAATTAGTGTGTCTGGGACATTGGTTGAAAACCTGTATAAGGGCGAAATTCAAACGGTCAATGCAAATAGCAATAAATTAACGGTGAAGAATCAACACGCTTTAGAGAACTGGCAATTTGGAAATGGTCCAACCTCTGCACTGTCTACTATGTCTTTCGCTTCAAAAGTACCTATCTATGTTGGCAATAAAAAAATAGAAAAAGGTCAGCTGAAGAATTACATTGGTAGTGAAGCGTATTACGCAACAGTAAAGCAATTTGGTAAGGAAGTTATTGAGAAAATTGTCGTGCTTCAAAACAATGAACGTACGTACTATGAAGCGATGACCTCTGTAGATACAGGCTATCAGTTCTTAACGCTGAAATCAGCTGGGCGTATGTATTATCATGATGGCTCAATTTTAATTCGTAATGGACGTTTAATTGAACCGACGGGCTTAATGGCATATGGTACAGCATTTGTTGTTTCTGATGGTGCAGTTCGTGATCATTATGCACAAGTTGTTCAAGTGACAAGTGATAGCTTTATGTCACCGAACTTAGCATCACATGATTTGTACTACGGTAAATTAGTACAGGCTGATGGTTATTTAATTGAAATCGATGATGCAATAAAGATTGAATCGAACGTCTTTAAAGATACAGATGGGCAAGTATTATCGATTAGTAATTCGACAAAGGCAAAAGTTAATGACGATGCCAAAACATATACAATCGTTCCAGATATTGAGTTATATCTTTACGAAGACCAATACGGTTACTTCTATGTGAAGGATGGTCATGTACAAGCAATTCATATGCTAGACAATGCAACACCAGTAGCACAGAGAATGCTAGTTGGTAAACTTCAATCAGTAAAATCAACGTTCCCTGCAATGATTAATGTGAAGAGTGTTAGTCAATGGATGAACGGAAGTTGGTACGAAGCAGGGGAAGTAATCGATATGGATATCGATCAAGCGACAATTATTAAAGCAGGCAAAGTTATTCAGCCATCCGACTTAAAACCCTCAGATCGTTTAGTCGTTATGTCGAACAATTTTGTAAAAGGCTACTTTATTTTAGTCGATTAATAGTGAAGGCGGCATGTGGAGATTTTTCACATGCCATCGCCGCTTTCAATTCTAGTGAATAGGTTGAAAGATGAAAGAGAGGGACAACATCTCATGCAAAAGTATGTAAAAAGTCTTTGTATATCATGTCTTGCTCTCATCATTATGATGATGGGAATACAAGTAGATGCATCAGCCGCTTCTCCAGAAACAACTGGAGCAGTTAAAAATGAGTATACATATGAAGAAGCCGTATTTATCTCAGGGAAACCAGTCGTATTTACAGGCACAAGTAAAAATGTGAAAATCACACAAAAAGAATCTAAGGGAAAAATAACTGAATCGTATAATATGAAACTAACTTCTAACAGTGGAGATACACTTTCACGTACGGTTTCATATGAATCTGATGTGGTCGATCACACAACGATTGGTCAAAAAACGGCGAATGGTGTAGTGAAAAAATATTCAGAGAAAATTGCCATTGCTGGTGTCACGTACACATTAGCTGATTATCAATTCTCACAAGGTACAGTAACGGATAATCGTGCAGCATCTGATTATTACTCAGGTAATGTTATTTCACGAAAAACGTATACATCTTCAGGTAAGAAAAATCAACCAACTCAAACAATTACTATCGAAACAGATAGTCGTCATGTAGGGTATGAAAATTTCTGGGGTGCCACAGAAACACAAATTACAGAGACGGTTATTTCGAATAGTGATGGTACAACAGGGCATGTGAAAAATCGCCTATCAACTAGCAAATCACGAGTTTTAAACTATGAAGAGAATCCTGCTGATCTATCAAGCTTTGATGGAGGTTACGCGGTAGTAAGTGAAAAAGATGTTGTGTCTGAATATACGTATAATTTAGGTTCGGGTGCAAGGGGCACATTAAACTTAGATGCAGAATATATGCCGACGATTGAGCGTCTAATCATTCCAAAATTTCGCGATATTTCAAACCATTACGCGAAGGATGGCATTGAAAAGTTATATTCATTAGGTATTTATCAAGATGCGAGCAATTTCTTCTCGCCAAACACGCCGATGAAACGCTCCGATTTTACTATAGCAATCGGGAAAGCGGTAGATTTACGTGTAATGGAAGAAAAGAAATCGAAAAAACCATCTACAACTAGTATTTTCAAAGATGTGAAACGCACAATGAAAGACTACGCTTATATTGAATCAGCAGTGAATAAAGGCATTATCAACGGAGTAACGCCAGAATACTTTAAACCAGATAATGCAATTACTCGTGCACAGGCATCTGCAATTTTTGTACGTGCTTTAGGTATGGAAAATAAAGCGCCAGAGCCGGGCTATATTACTAAATTTGCAGATGATGCACAAATTCCAGATTACGCACGTGATGGTATTTATATTGTTAACGAGCTAGGTTTAATGATGGGTGATCCAGTAACAGGACGATTTAATCCAAACCAGTCATTAACGCGTGCGCAGGCTTCGGTTGTACTTGAGCGTTTCTTAAACTATTTAGAAAATGACTTGAAACAAAATCATAGGGATGACGTACTATTCTTCGATTAAGGAAAGGATTTGAATAAATGAGGTATGTGAAAAAAGCTCTTTTATTACTATTTTGTTTCGTGCTAACATTTGTCACTGTTGCACCAACAATGACACAAGCAGCTACGACTATTCAAGATGTTCCTACGACAAATAGTAAATATGCAGCGATTTCTTGGGCGATAAATAACGACTTAATGTCTACAAATGCCGCAAATAATTTCTTGCCAGATGGACAGGTTGCTGAACGAGATGTTGTGACGATGTTCTCTAAACTAGATAAAAACTATGCATTAAGTTACAACGAAAGTGTTGCTTATAACTTCTATAGTGAATTTTTCTTACCATTAGAAGGCACATTTGTTGCTACGAATCGTACGAAAACAATTACGCGTGGACATTTTGCGCGCATTTATGCAGCGTTTAAAGGATTAGACTTAGACGAGCCACAAGCTGTGCAATATCTATATACAAATGATATTTCAACAGGGTCTACTGGTAAAAAAACATTTGCTGATTTTAATCCTTCTACAAAGCTAACACGTGGCGATTTAGCAGTATTTTTATATCGTGGCGTACAAAATGCTTCATTTGCTGTACAAGGTTTAAAAAAGGCAGCATCTGGACGTGATAATCACAAAATTACATTACCAGCGGGCTTTATGGGTTCAACAAGTGAAGATTTTGAAGAGCCTAAAGATAATGACAATGATTTTGTAGGACCACCATATGTAAACAATGCGTTGCAATCGATAGATATAGAAAATCCAGACTTAATCGCAAATGGTGTAGATAAAACGTTGATAACGGTTTCATTAAAAGCATGTAATGGTGATCCGATTGCAGATGATAAATCGTATACGTTCCGTGTAACATCTTCGCATGGTGCAAAGATTGTCGATGCAAGTGGGGAAGCTGTTCGAAATGTTCAATCTGATGGCTCGACTGTATCTGCTATCGTTGTTGCACCAGAGTTAACAAAATCTGCACGTGATGTAATTTCCTTTGAATTAATAAACAACACAGATCCAAGTATGAAATGTCTTGTTGGTGAAAAGTTAAATGCTAATGTTCGTTATGCACCAAAGGCAGAAATGCGCATTAACTTTGAAGTCTATGATCCGAAAAATTCAAGTGATCCAGATAAAGATCCACCACCGTTTGATAAGGCTGAAGAAAAACCTGACGTCTTTACAGAAAATCTTGTTGATGTATATGGTCCAGTACCATTAAATCCAAATTCAGATGAAAAGACATTTAGTATTGGGCAACAAACAAATGTAACGAATGCTGTAGGGGCAGTCGAAAACAAATATGTGCAGTATGGCGGTAGTGACCCAAGCTATCCAGCGCTCCGCTACGAAAATGCTCAATTGCAATTTGAAAACTATGATATTTCGGTGTTCTTATTTGAACAAATACTGCAACATCGTATCGATAATTCGGTGACGAAACCAGCTAAGACTGAACTTATGTATATGATTAATGACAAGGGTAATCCGATTTATCGTATTCAAGGTATTGATGATGCGATTGCGTCACAAGTAGAAAATATCAACCCGGTAGGCTCAATTATTCAATTAATGAGTCATATGCCGGAGGAAAAAAAGCTAACAATTGAGCATTATGATAGTGTCATGAAAATCTATGCTATTTTAAGTAATTTAAGTAACTATGACCGTACTGTATTGCTTAAATATCAAGGTGGTAAATTACTTGGTCAAGTAGAAGCGTATAAAAAACGTGTAGAGGCACTGAAAGAAAGTGCTGATGAAGCTGCAAGACCTAATGGGAAAGATCGCTATACAAAAGTAATGGTGACACTTGTAAGTCCTGGTGGAGATATTGTGACGGACTATCAAGGTACGGTGAAAATTACATTTGATGGTGTTGAAAAAACGGCTTCGTTTGTAACGAACACTTCAGACTACGTAACGGGTACAGGTAACCCTGGTACAGCAGTAGCTTATTTTGATTCAATTCTTTACGGAGATTCTAAAATAGAAGCAGAATTAGTCAATAAAGTCGATCCACGTTATGCAACGATTTTAAAGGACATTACAAATAAGACCATCTCAAAACAAATTTTCACGAATCCATATTTCTCTGAAAATACATGTTCTCTTGCATCTGAAGTAGCGTATGTAGTCGATTATTCTGCATCGATGCGTGCAGTTGACCCAACAAACTACCGAGGTACAAAGACGAATGAGCTAATTAAACAAATTAATGCCAAAAATAGTATCGTTATTAAAACGAATACGAAAGCGCAAGTATTAAGAGAAGGCGATACAGAAACTGTATTAAAACATAGCTTATTTAAAGATCAAAAAGACTCAGGTGCGACAGATATTTTTACGGGTGTTAAATTAGCTTTAACGAAGTTCTCAGCTGATCAGAAAACATCTAAATCAATTGTAATCGTGTCGGATGGCAAAACGAGCAAATCTAGCTTGAATGAATCAATTGCCGCAGCGAAAAAACAAGGGGTTAAAGTTTATACAGTAAGCATGGGGAAAAAATCGCAGATTAATGAAAAAGTATTGAAGCAATTAGCAGAAGATACTGGCGGAACTTATTTCCACGTTACAAGTAATATGCAATTGCACAAGGCATACCAAGTCATCATTGACTCGATTTTATGTAAAAAAGTATACCCGAGCTGTATAAATGGCGGAGACTTATTTGATACATCGACAGTGACAATTCGTAAAGGTAATATTACGATGAACGCACGTATCCCATCTGATTGCCCAGGCGTAGAACGTGTTGTTGTGCGTTACTCATCTGTCAGTGGTGATATTCAGTTTGATTTAACGAAGCGAAGTGATAACGTCTTTATGCTAACGAAAACTGTACAGGTTATGCAAGACTTTAAAATCAATACAGAAGTCGAGTTTTTAGCCTACGATAAAGACAATAATTTACTATCTTCGAAAAAGGTGAAAGTTTCAAATTAATAGGCAAGTTCAGCTGCTCCTGCTATTTCTAGGGGCAGTTTTTTTATAAATAATACATTAATGTGAAACACATTTATTGTAACGCTTCGTATAGTTTGATAAACTTAGTTTATAATAATTCTAATGTAAGAAGTTCTTCATTGCTTGTTCACAAATTATAGATGAACTACTGTCGAACTATGTTATAATAAAATTTATGAATTAGAACGTGTGAGGTGTTATTCGTGCATACCATCGTAGTAGGCTTGAATTATAAAACAGCGCCGATTGAAATTCGTGAGCAGCTGTCATTCGTTGAGAGTGAGCTACCACAGGCAATGGAAGCGCTACAAAAACAGAAAAGTATATTGGAAAACGTCATTGTTTCGACATGTAACCGCACAGAAATTTATGCGGTCGTAGATCAATTACATACAGGACGACACTTTGTGAAGCAATTTTTAGCAGATTGGTTCAACTTGCCCGTGGAGACTTTCTCTGCTCATTTATTTATTCGTGAAGAGGATGCGGCATTAGAGCACCTATTCAAGGTGACAGCTGGGATTGACTCAATGATCCTTGGCGAAACGCAAATTTTAGGTCAAGTGAAAAAAAGCTTCTTGAATGGACAAGAAATTGGGACGACTGGTACGGTCTACAATCAACTATTTAAACAAGCGGTAACCTTTGCAAAACGTGCACATAATGAAACGGCTATCGGTGAAAATGCGGTATCGGTATCTTATGCAGCAGTGGAACTTGCTAAGAAAATTTTCGGTTCATTAGGACGTAAGCATGTAGCGATTTTGGGCGCTGGTAAAATGGGTGAGCTCGCGATTGAAAACTTATACGGGAGTGGTGTAGGTAAAGTAACAGTCATTAACCGTACGTTTGAAAAAGCAGAGAGCTTAGCAGCAAAATTCCATGGTGAGGCAAAATCGATGAAAGAATTACAATGCTCGCTGCTAGAAGCAGATATTTTAATTACGTCAACTGGTGCATCGGATTATGTCATTGACTATGAATTGATGGAATTTGTTGATCGATTACGTAAAGGTAAACCGTTATTCATGGTAGATATTGCAGTGCCGCGTGATATAGATCCCCAAGTAGGCGATTTACCGAATGTTTTCTTATACGATATTGATGATCTACAAGGTATTGTTGAGGCGAATTTAGCGGAACGTGAGCGTGCTGCTACTGATATAACTCAAATGATTGGCAAAGAAGTTGTACAGTTTAAAGATTGGTTTGCAACACTTGGTGTCGTGCCGGTTATTTCAGCACTGCGAAAAAAAGCGAATCAAATTCAAGAAGAAACTATGTTGAGTATTGAAAATAAAATGCCTGATTTAACGGATCGTGAACGTAAAATTTTAAGTAAACATACGAAATCCATAATTAATCAATTATTAAAAGAGCCTATTTTGCAAGCGAAAGAAATAGCGAATTCACCAAAAGCAAATGAACAGTTACGTTTATTCCAACAAATATTCGGTATTGAAGATGCGGTGGAAGAAGAAGTTGATTCAATGAACAAGCAAGAGCTGCAACGTAAAGAGCAAGTACAGCAACAACAGCAGCAACAGCAGGCTTCTATGCAACCAAAGTACTCTTAATAAATGAATTTATATGAGGCGTTTTCGTATCTGTGTGGTAAACTAAGGATACGAAAACGTTTTTATTTTTTAAAAATGTCTAGGCTAAAGCGCACACCGCCAGAGGTCGTTTTGAATCCTGAAGTAAAAGTGTAAATGCGCACGTTCACTTCAGATTCTCCAACGTATCAGGCTCACACTATATGAATTATGTCGATATCGCCACAAGACGTGGCATTTTTATCAACGCGGTGTAGACAGGCGCTTTAGCACTTTTCTATATAAAGAAGGGATATTTATTGGCTGATTTGACAATGACAAGGCTCTATGAGGTAATGATCGTCTTGTACGCGATCAGTCTAGTATTTTACTTTACTGATTACTTTTATAAGCAAATACGTGCAAGGAGAATTGCTTTTTGGCTTGTTTCATTTGTATGGGTGATTCAAAGCACAATTATTTTGTTAACTATTATTGAACTAAAGCGTTTTCCTATTTTATCGTTGTATGAAGGCATTCTCTTTTACTCATGGTTACTCGTGACGTTATCGATTATTCTTCATTGTATTGCGAGAGTGGATTTACCGGTATTTATTATTAATATACTAGGCTTTGTGTTTGCGAGTATTTTTACATTTATGCCGAAACGTCCGACTGGAGCAGTAGGTGAGACATTAATCTCGGAAATGCTTTTTATTCATATATCGTTTGCGATTTTATCGTACGCGGCATTTACACTAGCATTTGTGTTCTCGACATTGTATTTAGTATTATATCGTTTATTAAAGAAGAAAAAGTTTACGCATTTATGGACGCGTTTGCCGTCTTTACAGCAAACGAGTAACTGGATAAATGTATCGTTTTTTGTCGGGATTCCATTGTTATTTGTAAGTTTGATTTTAGGGTTTGAGTGGGCACTATTAACGCTAGATAGTTTTTTTATTTTTGACGCTAAAATTATTGGGTCCTTTATATTATTAGTACTTTATTGCTGTATTTTATATGTGAATCGTAAAGGTAAGCTGACCGGCACAAATTATGCGTGGGTACATATTTACGCTTATTTATTAGTTGTCGCAAATTTCTTTTTAGGTAGTAGTTTATCGCGATTCCATTTATGGTATTAGAAGAAAGGTTGGAGACTGTTGAGAAAAATTATCGTAGGTTCAAGAAGAAGTAAGCTAGCATTAACACAAACGAATTGGTTCATTAATGAACTAAAGGCGGCTGGAGCACCATTTGAATTTGAAGTGAAAGAAATTGTGACTAAAGGTGACCAAATCTTAGATGTACAATTATCAAAAGTTGGTGGTAAAGGATTATTCGTAAAAGAGATTGAACAAGCACTTTACGACAAAGAAATCGACTTTGCTGTGCATTCTATGAAGGATATGCCTGCTGTGTTACCAGAAGGTTTAGTCATTGGCTGTATCCCACCTCGTGAAGATGCACGTGACGCGTTTATTTCGAAAGGACATGTGAAATTTGCAGATCTTCCAGCAGGCGCTGTTGTCGGTACAAGTTCACTTCGTCGTAGTGCACAACTATTGACATTACGTCCAGATGTAGAAATTAAATGGATTCGTGGAAATGTTGACACACGTTTAGCGAAACTTGAGACAGAGGAATACGATGCAATTATTTTAGCAGCAGCAGGTTTAAAGCGACTTGGCTGGAGCGATGATGTTGTAACAGAGTTTTTAACTATTGAAGACTGTCTACCAGCTGTTGCACAAGGTTCTTTGGGCATTGAATGTCGCGAAGATGATGTGGAATTATTAGCTGAGTTATCGAAACTTACGGATAGTGCGACATGGAAAGAAGCACATGCTGAGCGTGCGTTTTTAGCAGCTATGGACGGCGGTTGTCAAGTACCTATCGCAGGGTATGCAAAAACAAATGGGGATCAAATTACGCTTACAGGGTTAGTAGCAGCACCAGATGCTTCAGTTGTTTATAAAGAGACTGTAGTTGGATCTGACGCAGAGGCGATTGGTAAAGAGCTTGCGGATATTTTAACGGAGCAAGGTGCCTTTGATTTAATCCAACGTGTAAAGGCAGAGCAAGATGCAAAATAATTTACCTTTACAAGGTAAAATAATTATTTTGACGGGTACATCTAAAACGAGCACAATCATCGAAGAAATTACAACGCTAGGTGGCCGAGCAATCGTTACCCCATTGATTGAAACTTGCGAATTCATAGATCGAAATGATGAAGTGCAACTAGAGTATGCACGCCAATTTAACTGGCTTATTTTCACAAGTCAAAATGCAGTGGATGCATTTGCTAGTAAGATGAAGAGATTTAATTTAAGCGCATGGCATTTTCAAGGGAAGATTGCGTCAATTGGAACAAAAACAACAGAGGCTTTAGAGGAACTAGGTTTTAATATTAGTTTTATGCCAACTGTTTTTAGTGCTGATGTATTTGTTAAAGAATTCCCAAGTGTAGCAGGAGATAATCCGACTTGTTTGTTTATTCGTGGAGAAAAGGCGAAGAAAACATTAAAGGATGGTTTACCATTCGAAATAAAGGAATGGACGATTTACGAAACACTTGAACGACATGATCACAAGCAAATCATTATTGATAGCATTCGTGAAAATAAGGATGTTACCGTCATTTTTGCGAGTCCATCAGCTGTGGATGTGTACGCATTAGATGTAGCCTCTGTTGTCGGCTGGGAAGCGGTTCGCGTAGCTGCAATTGGTCATATTACGGAGGCGGCCATTACGAATCACGGCGCTACTGTAGATGTGAAGCCGAGTGTATATACGATGCAGGCTGTACTCGAGGAATTAACGAAAGTAGAGGAATAGAGAACATGACACAATTACAATTTCAAAGACATCGTCGTCTGCGCGCAAATGCTACAATGCGCGCTATGGTAAAAGAAACATACTTACACAAAGAAGATCTAATTTATCCGATTTTTGTCATGGAAGGCGAAAATATTAAAAATGAAGTATCTTCAATGCCAGGTGTATTTCAGTTTTCATTAGATAATTTAGGGGCAGAAATCGATGAAGTTGTCGCTTTAGGTATTCCTGCTGTCATTTTATTTGGTTTACCTGCAGAAAAAGATGCTGTTGGTTCCGGTGCCTACCACGATCATGGTATTGTGCAAGAGGCTACTCGCCTTGTCAAGGAACGTCATCCTGAGCTGTTAGTTATTGCAGATACTTGTCTATGTGAATATACAGACCACGGACATTGTGGTGTCATTGAAGGGGAGCAAATTTTAAATGACCCTTCATTGGATTTACTTGCGCGTACAGCAATATCACAAGCACAAGCGGGTGCCGATATTATTGCGCCTTCGAACATGATGGATGGCTTCGTTACAGCTATTCGTGCAGGCTTAGATGCAGCTGGCTTTGAAAATGTACCAATTATGTCCTATGCGGTAAAATATGCTTCAAGTTATTACGGACCGTTCCGTGATGCGGCTGATGGTGCACCGCAATTTGGTGATCGTCAATCGTATCAAATGGACCCTTCAAATCGTTTAGAAGCGTTCCGTGAAGCAGAATCTGATGTAGCGGAAGGTGCGGATTTCTTAATCGTAAAGCCAGCACTTAGCTATTTAGATATTATTCGTGATGTGAAAAATAACTTTGCATTACCGATTGTTGCTTACAATGTATCTGGTGAGTATGCAATGGTGAAGGCAGCTGCAATAAACGGCTGGATTGATGAGAAAAAAGTTGTGCTTGAAACATTACTAGGTATGAAACGTGCAGGTTCAGATTTAATTATTACGTATCATGCAAAAGAGGCAGCACGCTGGTTGGAGGAGAAATAAATGGCTCGTTCTTACGAAAAATCAAAACAAGCATATGCTGAAGCGATAAATCTAATGCCTGGTGGCGTTAGTAGTCCAGTACGTGCATTCAAATCAGTAAATATGGATCCAATCTTCATGGAATCTGGTCAAGGTGCAATTATTAAAGATATCGATGGCAATGAATATATTGACTACGTACTATCCTGGGGTCCACTTATTTTAGGTCATACGCATCCAGAAGTTGTTAAAGCTATTGCTGAAACAGCGGCAAAGGGTTCTTCATTCGGTGCACCAAGCTATACTGAAAATCGTTTAGCTAAATTAGTATTAGACCGTCTGCCAGCCATGGATATGATTCGTTTCGTATCTTCAGGGACAGAAGCGACGATGTCAGCACTTCGTGTCGCACGTGGTGTTACGGGTCGAGATAAAATTTTGAAATTCGAAGGTTCTTACCACGGTCATGGTGATTCACTGCTTATCAAGGCTGGATCAGGTGTTGCAACACTTGGTTTACCAGATAGTCCAGGGGTACCTGCAGATATCGCGAAAAACACATTGACAGTTGCATACAACGATTTAACATCGGTTAAAGCAGTGTTTGAAAGTTTCGGTTCAGAACTTGCGGCAGTTATCGTTGAGCCAGTTGCTGGGAATATGGGTGTTGTACCACCGCAACCAGAATTTTTACAAGGCTTACGTGACTTAACAAAAGAGCACGGCACGATTCTAATCTTCGATGAAGTAATGACAGGATTCCGTGTAGATTATGGGTGCGCACAAGGTTACTTCGGCATCGAGCCAGATATCACTTGTTTAGGTAAAGTAATCGGTGGAGGGCTTCCAGTAGGGGCATACGCCGGTAAAAAAGAAATTATGAAGCAAGTTGCGCCTGCCGGTCCTATTTACCAAGCAGGTACTCTTTCAGGGAACCCACTTGCGATGACAGCAGGATATGAAACATTATCTCGTTTAGATGCTGGTTCTTATGATTACTTCAAAAAACTAGGTGACCAATTAGAAGAAGGTTTCCGTGAGGCAGCTACGAAATACAATATTCCTCATACAGTAAACAGAGCAGGTTCGATGATTGGTTTCTTCTTCACAAATGAAGATGTGATCGACTTTGCTACTGCCAAAACTTCTGATTTACAATTGTTTGCTGAATATTTCCGTTTAATGGCAGAAGAAGGTATTTTCCTACCTCCTTCACAATTTGAAGGGTTATTCATCTCAACAGCACATACAGAAGAGCATATTGCGCAAACAGTGGAAGCTTTCCATAAAGTATTTGCACAATTAGCACGTTAATATATTTGTATTTATAAAGCCATCCGTTATGGGTGGCTTTTTTTGTTTTAAAGAAATGCAATTAACTATCTTTTGTGAATGATTCCTCCTCATTCTGTCTTTTATTATTGTGTAAAGTATAGTATTCTAATATTTGTATAATAATAGTGAATTTTCAATAATATGGTTCTTTATCATAGCTTGTGGTTGATTTCTGTTCCGGCTCGACCCTTTCCGCGGACGAGCGTCGAGCCTCCTCCTTCGTATTCGCTTCGTGCGGGTCTCGACTGTCTCGCTTTCCCGGAGGAGTCACCAGCCTGCACTTCAATCAACAAACAATCAAGTAATAGCATGTCATCCACGACTTTTGGTGATGAACCAATAATATAGCATGGAGGAGTAGGTTATGAAGGCTAAAAAAAGGATTGGTTTAATCATTTCACTTGTGTTAATTGTTACTCTAATAGGGATTGTCGTAAAAAATGAGTTTGCAAACGACCAAACATTTAATGCTCTGATTAAAACAGAAGACGGGACAGAGCAAATAGCATACGAAACTAAACTCGTTCGCTTAGATAAATCTGAAACAATAATGGAGGATTACAAAGGTAAAATTCTTGTTTTGAATTTTTGGACATCATGGTGCGGCTATTGTATAAATGAGGTCCCTGAATTAAATAAGTTTTATAAGAAACTTCCGAAGAATGTGGAATTTCTCGCGATAAATATGACCTCTGACGAAAAAAGTGCTAAATCTGCGGAAAAGTTTAGGAAACAATATAATATAAAGTTCCCGATTTTTTTAGATGAGAAAGGTCTTATACAGAAATCTTTTGGAATTATTAGCTATCCAACAACATTAATTATCGATTCAGATGGGGTTGTTCAATACAGGATTCAAGGTGAGGTCAACCGAGATCAGCTGAATGACTTGGTGTCACAGCTTTAAGAGAATTACGATGCTTATTTTGAGATACATAATTAATTGGCTTTTCAATCAAAACGTTGGACGATAAAAGTTCGACGTTTTTTATATTTAGTTAAAATGATTTAGTGAAGTTGTTCATCTAACCTATAGGTAAAAAGAAAGGACGATGATAAATTTGCTAGCGATGTTATTATTAGCAAAGGCAAAGAAGGGCAATGACTAAGCATTTTTAAAGCTGCTACAAGATGAGAAAATAAAATATACAAGATTGCTTTAGAAATGTTTTTAGTTTAATAATTGTTTTCCCTAAGGAGTATATAGAAACCTACTGGTACTTCCTTATTATTTGTATATGTTTTGAATTAAGTTTGTTAAATTTTACTAGTCATAAATCCGCCTTTTCGCATAGGCAATTTGTAGGCAAAATCGTTTATAATAAAGCTATTCATAAAAGAAAGTAGTGAATTGACATGGCAACAGGCACGCATATAGTGGAAGTACCCGTAGCAATTGAAAATGTATGGGATTTTGTAAGTGATATGGAAAAATGGGCGAAGCTTGTCCCTGGCTATAACGCGCATACGATGATTAATGACAAGCAGTCTACATGGATATTTAAAGGTAACGTTGGCGTACTTAAAAAAACAGTAGAAGTTGAAATAGATATTTTAGAATGGACAGCTCCATCCAAAGTAACGTTCAATTTAAAAGGACTTTCAGATAATTTCACAGGGAATGGTTATTTCTTAGCAGAAAGCATTGATGAAAACAACACACGCATGACAGGTTACTTAGAGGTGAACGCGGGGGGCTTAGCTGGTCCTATATTAAATCCGATTTTTAAGCCTATAGTGCCAAAAGCAACGCAAATGCTAACAGATCGTGTAGCAAATAAAATTAAAGCACTACACGCGTAATAGTGTAAGGGTATAAAAGGAGGTGTCTCAAACCATGAGACACCCCTTTTTTTGTGTGGTCATACATCCCTTTGTAGCTTCATATGATGCAGAAGGAGGGATTATTATCGAACATAAAACTTGGAATATGACTGAGACTTTTTGTTTTCCTGGGTATGGTTGCCCGACAGAAATTGCTGCTGTGCAGATTACGCCCCAGTGGCAGGCGAAACAATTAGAAGATTCATTACGGTTAATTGGAATTTATCATGTGACAGCACATGTGCGTTTTGATTTTCAAGAAGAACAGGCATTAATGGATATGGACGACTTGGTGAAAATTGATGCACTCGATCTTCAGGGAGATACAGGATATTTTGAATATGCTGTACCGTTACATGTTGATTTACCGAAAGATGCATCGATTGATAGCTTGATGGTGAAAGACATTCGACCGTCGCTAAATAACCAAACATGTCAACTAGAATGGACGATAACGAGTACTTTTAGTGAGCCTGAGCAAGTAATAGCAGTTGCGCATGTTATTGATGCGCCACCTGTACCTGTTGCGGAAGAAATCGCGCTAGCTATTGAGAAAGAGGTTGTGCTAGCGAAGGAATCCGTGAGCCAAATTGTTGTCAAGGAATCTAGCTCGTGGCAACAGGAATCAGCGCCAATGATTTGGGACTTAACAGAGAACTACACATTGCTAAAAGTACGTCCATCAAATAATGTCGTTCATTAATAAATAAGAAAGAAGTATCAAAAATATTAAAATGATAAAATCTCCAGTTGTTGGAATGATGATGACGCGTATAAATTGGAAACCGCAAATTGGCAATATGATTGTTCGGCAGTAAAAACGAATATTTCGTAGCCAGGGTGGTAAAAACCAAGGATTGTATTTACGTCGCATACAAAATTTCACTTCCTTTCTAAGTTACTAGTCGAAACTAACTAAACTACTTGAAAAAATGCGAGCTATTGCGGTACAATGTGGTAAGTTGAATAGCGATGCATGGAAAGGGAAGAGTAAATTGCCCGCACATTTATAGAGAGGAAACGGTAGCTGGAAAGTTTCCATTTGTGCACAGTTGAACGTAGCCCAAGAGCAGCTTTAGTGAACTAACAGTAGTTAAAGCCGGTTAAACACCGTTACCGAATTGAGAGCCGAGAGCCGGTTTGATCAAGCGCACTTGCTGTAGCGAGCGCTTGACTATAGACCATCTCGGAATTAAAGGTGGTACCGCGAACATAAAACTCCTTCGTCCTTTTAGTAGACGCTAGGAGTTTTTTTATTTGTCCAAAAAAATGATATTCATTTCTTAGGCAAATAAGCCACTGGCAGATGTGCTAGATCTTGGATTGTATTTGCACAGTTAAAAATCTAGACGCATTTTTATTCGCTAGAGGCGAATTTGATCGTTTCAAAAAACAGGAGGAACAAACATGACAGAAAATATTTCAATGCCTACAAAGTATGATCCGCAATCGATTGAAACTGGTCGCTATGAATGGTGGCTAAAAGGTAAGTTTTTCGAAGCTCAACCTGAAAGCGGAAAAGAACCATATTCAATCGTAATTCCACCACCGAACGTGACAGGGAAACTACACCTAGGCCACGCATGGGATACGACTCTTCAGGATATTTTAATCCGTATGAAACGCATGCAAGGCTATGATGCGCTTTGGTTACCAGGGATGGACCATGCGGGAATTGCAACACAAGCGAAAGTAGAAGCAAAACTTCGTGAAGAAAATATTACACGTTATGATTTAGGGCGCGAAAAATTCCTTGAAAAAACATGGGAATGGAAAGAAGAGTACGCTGGTCATATTCGTGAACAATGGGCGAAGTTAGGTCTGGGCCTTGATTACTCTCGTGAACGTTTCACATTAGATGAAGGTCTTTCAGATGCAGTAAAAACAGTATTCGTTAAACTTTATGAAAAAGGTTTAATCTACCGTGGTGAACGTATTATTAACTGGGATCCAGCTGCTAAAACGGCTCTTTCTGATATCGAAGTCATTTATAAAGATGTACAAGGTGCTTTCTATCACATGAAGTACCCTCTAGCAGATGGTTCAGGTTTTGTAGAAGTAGCTACAACACGTCCTGAAACAATGCTTGGTGACTCTGGTGTTGCTGTTCACCCGAACGATGAACGCTACCAACATTTAATTGGTAAAACGATTATTTTACCGATCGTTGGCCGTGAAATTCCAATTGTTGCTGATGATTATGTAGACATGGAATTCGGTACTGGGGTTGTGAAAATGACACCTGCGCATGACCCGAACGACTTTGAAGTTGGTAACCGTCATAATTTAGAACGTATTTTAGTAATGAACGAAGATGGAACAATGAATGAGCTTGCCGGGAAGTATAACGGTATGGACCGTTTCGAATGCCGAAAGCAAATCGTTGCTGATTTACAAGAAGCAGGTGTATTAATCAAAATTGAAGAGCATATGCACTCTGTAGGTCATTCTGAGCGTACTGGCGCAGTAGTAGAGCCATATCTGTCTGCACAATGGTTCGTAAAAATGCAACCACTTGCAGATGCATCTCTTGAGCTACAAAAAGATGAAGAAGGTAAAGTAAACTTTGTACCATCTCGCTTTGAAAACACATATTCTCGCTGGATGGAAAACATTCGTGATTGGTGTATCTCTCGTCAACTATGGTGGGGTCACCAAATTCCAGCTTGGTATCACAATGAAACAGGTGAAATTTACGTTGGGAAAGACGCACCAACAGATGCTGAAAACTGGACACAAGATGAAGACGTTCTGGATACTTGGTTCTCATCTGCGTTATGGCCATTTTCGACAATGGGTTGGCCCGATGAAGCGAATGAGGAATTCAAACGCTACTATCCAACAAGCACACTTGTGACAGGCTATGACATTATTTTCTTCTGGGTATCACGTATGATTTTCCAAGGCATTGAATTTACAGGCGAGCGTCCTTTCAAAGACGTGTTAATTCATGGCTTAGTACGTGACGGTGAAGGTCGTAAAATGAGTAAGTCTCTTGGTAACGGTGTAGATCCAATGGATGTTATCGAAAAATACGGTGCAGACTCACTTCGCTACTTCTTAGCAACTGGTTCATCACCTGGTCAAGATTTACGTTATACAACGGAAAAAGTGGAATCGGTATGGAACTTTGCCAATAAAATTTGGAATGCCTCTCGTTTCGCATTAATGAATATGGACGGCATGACATATGATGAAATCGACTTAACTGGTGAAAAATCAGTTGCAGATAAATGGATTTTAACGCGCTTAAATGAAACGATCGAACGCGTTACTTCTTTAGCTGAACGTTATGAATTTGGTGAAGTGGGCCGTGAACTTTATAACTTCATTTGGGATGATTTCTGTTCTTGGTATATCGAAATGGCGAAATTACCTATGAATGGTGAAGATGAAGCAGCGAAGAAAACAACGCGCTCAATTTTAGCGTATGTGTTAGACCAAACTATGCGTTTACTACACCCATTCATGCCATTTATCACGGAAGAAATTTGGCAACACTTACCGCATACAGGAGAGTCTATTACAGTGGCGGCATGGCCAACAGTAAGTGAAGACTTACACTTCGCAGAAGAAGCGGATAATATGAAACTGCTTATGGATATTATACGTTCAGTACGTAATATTCGTGCGGAAGTTAACACACCAATGAGCAAAAAAGTACCATTATTCATTTCAGCAAAAGATGCAGCGACTGTAGCTGTACTTGAAGCAAATAAAGCGTATTTAGAAAAATTCTGTAATCCAGAAACATTAACGATTGGTGAAGGTTTAGAAGCGCCAGGTCAATCGATGACAGCTGTTGTCACAGGGGCAGAGCTATTCCTACCACTTGTTGGACTTATTAACTTAGAAGAAGAAATCGTGCGTCTTGAAAAAGAGCTAGAAAAATGGGCGAAAGAAGTTAAGCTTGTATCTGGAAAGCTCTCAAATGAAAAATTCGTATCAAAAGCACCAGAAGCTTTAGTAAATGCTGAACGTGAAAAATTAGCAGACTACGAAGGCAAGCACGCAGTAGTGTTAAAACGTTTAGAAGAACTTAAAAATATGTAATTTGAACCTGTAGCGGATGGCTTTTTAGTCATCCGTTATTTTTTTATTGCTAATTGTTTGGTAATGAAAAAAATCCATTGAAAAGGGACTAATTAAGTAGTATAATTAGTGGAAATTAGTATAAAAGACAAAGGCGAACTATCCGAAGTGTGGGGCGCAAAGCCTAGGGTCTAAGGCGAGAAGATTTTATGAATCTCCACGTTATGATAGCCTGGTTACCGGAGTTATGAATATATCATTAATTCTCTTGGCTATTCTAATCTAAGTTAGAATTGTCTTTTTTTATGCAAAAAAATTATATGCCGGAGGTTAACAATGTCGGGAAATGTCGGAACAATTATAGTTAAAGTAAATAAAGCCAGTGACGACTTGGAATTTGTTAGTGCGAGATCAATGATAGAGGCGAATCTTCTGAAATTATCAGAAGCAAAATATTATCGCCTGCTCAACACAAATGCGCAAGTGCTAATTAAGCATATAGTCGCAGAAAGCAAAGGACACAATGGAACGAATAAGCAGTTAACGCGTACAGAATTATTAACAGTCAATAAAATTAATGAATATTGTACGAATTTCGATATATCAATGTTAAAGAGAACATTAAAGAACTCATTTGAGTTAGTGCAAAAACCGGAAGTTCTACCTCTTTTAAATAGTGACGCAAAGATTATATTAAATGACATGGGTGCTTTATTAGGGATGCAATATCAGGTGCAGTAGTAGTGTCAGTTGAAAAATAATTTAATTTAAAAACACACAGAGATTCGTTTTTAACAGAGCGGCTCGCTGTGTGTTTTTAACTTTATTCAGTGGAAGTCGTCCATCTTTAATATATGGTTATGAATACGGGGGTTAGTTTTTATTCAAGAACGTTCTAACGTCGACTGAATTGTGGAACCCCGGCGAATGCCACAGATTTTGAATGCGAATTGTGTGTGTGCCAGGCACTTTTTGTACTAAAATAGAGCTATTGCATACATAAGGAGTGTTTGTTTTGTTTACAACGATGGAACAATGTGTAGATTTTATTTTTAAACTAAAGGCAGTTGACCATAAACGTGCGCCACTAGTCATGATGCGAGAGGTGCTGGCGCGTTTAGACAACCCACAGGATCAGTTAAGGGCGATCCATTTAGCAGGTTCCAATGGGAAGGGTTCCACGGTAAATGCACTGCGTGAAATGATAGAGGGAGCTGGTTATAAAGTAGGTGCATTTACATCACCGCATTTAGAACGTGTCAATGAGCGTATGACAATTAACGGGGAACAAATTTCAGATGCAGAGTTTTTGCAGTATATGAATGCTGTGGCACAAATTATTGATACGCATTACAATGGCGAGTATCCTAGTTTTTTTGAAGTCGTGACGTTGATTATGTTCCAATATTTTGCGGCAGAGCAAGTAGATTTTGCGTTGATTGAGACAGGACTTGGAGGACGTTTAGATGCCACAAATGTCATCACGCCACTCGCTTCAATTATTACGACGATTTCGTTAGAACACACAGCGTTTTTAGGAGACACTTATGCAAAAGTAGCCTTTGAAAAAGCTGGTATTATAAAAGAGGGCGTACCGGTTATTGTTGGGGTGAAAAATGAAGAAGCGCTTGCTGTTATACGAGAAGTAGCTACCGAACGTCACGCCAAGTGCTTTATTTTAGATGAAGATTTCACGGTAAAAGCGAAACAGCAAAGTGAATACTCACAGCAATTTTATTATGAAAAAGCGGATATTAAGTTGCAAGATATTGAACTGAAAATGGCAGGTGCACATCAAATGGCAAATGCCAGTCTCGCCATGACAGCGATGTTCGTACTACAAGAAAATGGTCACGTGAAAATATCAGGAGCTACAATGCGTAAGGCGCTACAAACAGCGCAGTGGGCGGGTCGTTTTGAACAAGTTGCCCACAATATTGTACTTGACGGCGCGCATAATTCAGAAGGCACGGCAGCACTCATTCAAACACTAAAAGACGTCTATCCAAATCGAAACTATCATTTTGTTTACGCGGCTCTTTCCGATAAAGATCACGCCAATAGTATTGCGTTAATGGATGAGGTAGCGAACTATATGGCATTTACGCAAATCCCATTACCGAATGCGATGCCAGCTGAGCAACTAGCGGCGTTATCGCGGCATTCAAAGAAAGCTTATAGCTCAGATTGGCGCGGTGTTCTTGGTGCAGAAATGCAGGAGAGGGATGAAGATGATATTTTAGTCATTACAGGTTCTTTGTATTTTATTGCGGAAGCACGTAAATTACTGCAAGGGGTGGCAGTGCGATGATTCCGCAATTTGATCTGTATAAAGAAAAATGGTCGGTGCAAAGTGATGATGTTATCAAACCAGGGCTTACAGCAATACAAGAAGCATTAAAACTTGTGGGGAATCCAGAGCAGGAACTTCAAGTTGTGCATATAGCTGGTACAAATGGCAAAGGCTCTACCCTTACTTTTATAGAGGCAATTGCGAAAGAGCATGGCTTACGTGTTGGCAAATTTATGTCGCCTTGTATTCTAGATGTGCATGACCAAATTCAAGTGGCAAGTATGCCAATTACTTCAGCGGAAATGGACTTCGTTTTTGAACAGATGCAACAGGGTGGACTAAGCGGGAAGTTGACGGATTTTGAGTTATTGACTGTTGCAGCTTTCTTGCATTTTGTGAATAGCCGTGTAGATGTTGCACTAATTGAAACGGGAATGGGCGGTTTACTCGATAGCACGAATGTCGTAACGCCGATTGTGTCCATTATTCCGAGCATTGCGCTAGAGCATACGAAGTTTTTAGGGAACACGATTGCTAGTATTGCCCATCATAAAGCGGGTATTATGAAGCAAAATAGACCTGTCATAATTGGTGAAATGTCTAAAGAGGCAAAAGCGGTTATTTATGAGCAAGCACATATGAAAAAAGCATCCGTTCTGGAGTTGGGTGATCAATTTTATATTGAGTCGACAACGGCGGGTGAAATGTATACGAATGATGAAAATGGCTTAACATTGACGATTGTTAAAAGAAAAATGAAAGGTCCACATCAAGCGCATAATATGGCTTTGGCAATTACAGCCTTTTTTGAGGTTGCTACTGCGTTAAACATACCAGTAATCCTTCAAAGCGTTACTGCAGGTGTTCAGCGAGCAACTGTGTTAGGGCGGTATGAAGATGTGTTGCCATATGTAATTTTAGATGGGGCGCATAACCCGGCTAGTGCAGAGAAATTAGTCGCAACTATTCGAGAAGATCTACCAGAAGAATCGATTACTTTTGTGGTCGGCATCCTTGCCGATAAAGACGTAGAAGCCGTGTTACGTCAGCTTGAGCAGGTAAGTGATTGTTTTTATTTTGTGGATATTGACAACCCTCGTGCTATGCCAGCAGAAGAATTGCTCCAGCTTTCAAACGCCAAAGAAAAGTACATTTTACAAAATAGTATAACGTTTATCAAAGAGCAATCCCGAATGCAAAACCGTACAATCGTATCAGGTTCATTATACTTGCTTGCAGAAATTCGAAGTGCATTATTAAGTGATGACTTGTAGTGATTTTTAATGAAAAACTCATAATGAGTAAATTTACAAACATTTATTTCTATATATTAAAGTGGTAGTTGCTTTCCGCTTCATGCAACTACTAGCTATAAGGGAAGACAGGATTCTTTCAATCGATGTAGTTCCGGCTGAACGCCTCCCGGAAAGTGCCAGCCGGAACGGAAATCAACACCATTCATGATGATGAATCCCTTTTAAAATAGATTTGGTATTTTTAGAGTGCGCTTTTGCTCATATCGAATGAAAAATTAAAAAAGTGGCAAGTTATGAAGAATAGAGACGTTTTTTGCTACATACTAGCGATAAATTTTTTAGACGAGACGACAACAGTCTCGTCTTTTTTTATCGTTATTTTGGTAGGTTGAAGGTAGAGGTGATGAACGGATGAAAATTGTAAGTCGTGTTATTAGAAAACAAATCATTCAGGCGATATTGATAGGGGGCGTTGTAGGTCTTTTTGGTGTAGCTATATTTTTAGGCGTTCTCCAAGCAAGCAATCAAATTTCACAAAAAAAAGAGGGAGAAAGTCAAGGTGTAAGTGGAGACAAGACTGTCCCAACTGCGGTAGAATCGTCTGCTTCATCAATGTTTTACGCTAGTCAAGCTGGGGTGTTTTCGAATTATGAAAGTGCGAGTGTATTTTTAGCAGAGTATCCAACCTTAGCGGAAGGTACTATTGTTGAAGTTGATGGTAAGTTTTATGTTTGGACAAGTATGGTTATTGAAGAAAGTAAGTTAACGTTTTTGGAAAAACCTCCAACCTTTAAAAAGGCCTTTAGCGTAGTAAGTGGAAATTGTACAGATGCAAAGATTGCTGAACTGCCTGTTGTATTAGCTGATAAAAATGCTGCAAAATTTAATTTTCAAGAAACAGCGAAGGATTCTACATTACCTGCTGATTGGCAAACGATTGGCACGGCAGCATCCAAGATATCAAAAGACTTGAACATTGTTCGCTTACAAGTTTTTGCGCACTATAAGTCGAAAAATGCCTGCCTACAAGTGAAGTTTTAAATTGGAAATATAACAAAAAGGATATTATCTCGTTTTTTTGAAAATTTTCAAAAGATCATTTCTCCTTTATGATGAGTATTGAGGAGGAATGTGAAAGATGATGTTTGAAACAAATCATAAGCTTGTACTCGCTTCAGCTTCACCACGACGTAAGGAATTACTTGCTATGTTAGAGGTCCCTTTTGACATCGTGACAAGTGATGTAGTGGAGACAAGCGTACAAGCAACGACGATGCAAGATTATGTGAAAGGTGTGGCCTTGTTAAAAACACGCGATGTAGCGAAAAAAATGCCAACAGCAACAGTCATTGGTGCAGATACGATCGTCGTTTTTGACAATGAGCTTCTGCATAAACCAACAACGCGTGAAGAGGCCATTTCACACTTATCACGATTATCAGGCACACGTCATGCGGTCATGACAGCGGTTGCCATACTGGAACCAAATGGACAAGAGACGACTTTTGTGGAAGAAACGTCAGTTATTTTTAACAACTTGTCACAAGAGTTAATCGAAGCATATGTTGCATCTAATGATCCATACGACAAAGCTGGTGGTTACGGTATTCAAACGGCTGGCACACTTTTAGTTGAGCGAATTGAAGGAGATTATAACAATGTTGTTGGGTTACCACTTGCAGCGTTGTTTACGCAATTGGTAGCACGAAACATTATCCAATTTGCGAAGGAGTGAGGTTTTTGCCTATAGGTGTTTTACCAGAGATGATGATACGGGACGTACATATCGCAGATCGTCCACGTGAAAGGTTATTACGACAAGGGGCCATGAGTTTATCAAACCAAGAGTTACTTGCCATTTTATTGCGTACTGGGACGAAGGAAGAATCAGTACTCTCACTTGCGAATCGTGTGCTGAGTTCGTTTGAACGTTTACATCACTTAAAACATGCGACGATTGAAGAAATGATGACGATTAAAGGTATTGGTGAAGTAAAAGCGATTCAGCTACTAGCAGCCATTGAATTGGGGCGACGTTTATCACAAAAGCAAGTCGATGAAAAGTATACAATTCGTTCCCCGCAAGATGCAGCTGCGTACTTAATGCCCGATATGACATCGCTCACACAAGAGCATTTCGTATGCTTATTTTTAAATGTGAAAAATCAAATCATTCATAAGCAAACGATTTTTATCGGAAGTCTTAATGCGAGTATCGTGCACCCACGGGAGATTTTTCGTGAAGCGGTGAAACGTTCAGCAGCTTCCATCATCTGTGCGCATAATCACCCGAGTGGTGTGCCAACGCCGAGCCCAGAAGATATTGAGGTAACGAAAAGAATTCAAGAAGCGGGCTATATTATAGGCATAGATTTGGTCGATCACGTGATTATTGGTGATCATCAATTCATTAGTTTGAAGGAAAAAGGTTATTTTTAGCTCTGCAAGAATTTCTTGCAGAGTTTTTTTCGTGTAATTAAAGAAACTATTTGTGTAATAGAACGTCATTGTACGTGTGTGATTGTAGAAGATATTCACAAAAATTGGCAAGGTGTCAGACGTTGTTTTATACGAAAAAAAATTATATGCTTATTTATACATGCTCATTTAATTCTAGTAGGAAAAATAAATTAGTATATTTTGCGTAAGAAGAGGCATGTGACACTATATATTCTTGCGTTTTTACGTTATAATGAGCGGTATGATTTTATGTCAACGAAACTTAAGTATGACTTAAATAGAAAGGGAGTACACAATTTGTTTGGATTTGGAAGTAAAGATGTCGGGATTGACTTAGGCACAGCGAATACACTAGTTTTTATTAAAGGAAAAGGGATCGTTTTACGCGAACCTTCAGTTGTAGCACAAAATACAAAAACAGGAGATATCGTTGCAGTTGGTAATGACGCAAAAAATATGATTGGTCGTACACCAGGCTCTATCGTAGCGATTCGTCCAATGAAAGACGGCGTTATTGCTGATTTTGAAATTACAAGAGCGATGCTAGAGTACTACTTAAAGGAAGCGTCGAAAAATTCCGGTGGTAACTGGAAAAAACCAAATATTATGATTTGTGTGCCTTATGGCATTACATCAGTTGAACAACGTGCGGTAATCGACGCGTCTCGACAAGCTGGTGCAAAAGAAGCATTCACTATCGAAGAACCGTTTGCAGCTGCTATCGGCGCAAACTTACCTGTTTGGGATCCAACTGGTTCAATGGTCGTTGATATTGGTGGCGGTACTACAGAAGTGGCAGTTATTTCTTTAGGTGGTATCGTAACAAGTGAGTCAGTTCGTGTCGGCGGTGACGCAATGGACCATTCGATTATTTCATATATCAGAAAGACGTATAACCTAACGATCGGTGAACGTACAGCAGAAGCTGTGAAAATGGAAATTGGTACGGCAAGTGCTGAAGGTCCAGAACTAAAAATGGACATCCGTGGTCGCGACCTTTTAACAGGCTTACCGAAAACAATTGAAGTTTCTTCAGTTGAAATCTCAGAATCATTACGTGAAGCAGTGACAGCTATTATTGATGGCGTAAAGAAAACACTTGAACAAACACCTCCAGAATTATCTGCTGATGTGATGGAACGCGGTATTGTTTTAACTGGTGGCGGTGCGTTATTAACGAACTTAGATAAAGTCATAAGCCGTGAAACAAATATGCCAGTATTCATCGCAGAAGATCCACTTGACTGTGTTGCAATTGGTACTGGTAAAGCACTGGATCATATTGATTTAATTCGTCAACAACAAGGTAAAGGTTAAGGAGGTTTAGGCAATGCCACATTTTTTTTTCAATAAGAAAGTAATATTGTTGCTCGTGGGCATGATTTTTCTTGTGGCATTGATTAGCTTCTCATTACGTGATCGGACAAACGCAACTTTACCAGAACAAATTATTAAAGATACTGTCGGCGTCGCACAATCGATTGTTGCGAGGCCGGCCAATTATATTGCCGGTATTTTTAATAACATTGACTCTCTTTTAAATACGTACGAAGAAAACAAACGCTTGAAAGCACGCTTAGAAGAATTTGCAGTTGTACAAACAGAGGCGTTACAATTGAAATCTGACATTAAAAAATTTGAGCAGATTGAAAAATCCGAAAGTTTAAAAGCGTTTAATCCGATTCAGGCAACTGTGATTGCCCGAAATCCAGATCAATGGGAAGAGAAAATTATTTTAGATAAAGGCTCTTCACATGGTGTGACTAAGAATATGGCGGTTATGACAGCGAGTGGTTTAATTGGTAAAATTACTTTGGTGACACCTTTCACATCTGAGGTAGAACTTTTGTACACAAATAATCCAAACTACCGTGTATCAGCAATGGTCTTAGGGGAAAAAGAAGCGTACGGTTTAATCGAGGGCTTTGATGAAGAGCGTAATGAACTTATTTTGAAGCGAATCGATTCAAGCTTAATGGTCAAAGAGGGCGAGCAAGTTGTTTCATCTGGGCTAGGTGGTATTTTCCCAAAAGGTATACCGATTGGTGAAATTACAGAGGTAAGTACTGATGATTACGGCTTAACAAAAATGGCATATGTAAAACCATCTGCCGACTTTTCAATTTTAGAGTATGTCATGATCGCAAAACGTACATCAACAGTTATTGATGGTGCTGATGGAAATGCGACAAATGAAGATTTAACGAATTCACCAGAGGACAGCGAAAAGGAGGAAGAATGATGGTTCGATTTCTCATTCCTTCTGTCGCGGTTCTGTTATTTTTATTAGAACCAGAATTTGCGATGCTTTCACCGATTGAGTTGAGTGGGCATATTTATTATTTAGTTCCGAGGTTTTTAATACTATATTTGATTTTTATTTCCATCTATTACAGCCGTCAGCGCGCGGTGATGTATGGTCTTTTTTTTGGTGTCTTGTATGATGTCTTTTACATTGATATTATTGGATTATACTCTGTGTTATATCCACTTATTTGTTTTTTAGCTGGTTCAATCGTAAAAGTTATTCATCAGCATCTAGTAGTCACTACTAGTATTTCACTTATTTTGGTAGCTATTTTAGAATTTGTACTTTATCAATTCTTTTATTTAATCGGTTTTACATCGATACCACTAGTAGATTTTTTACAATCACGGTTGCTACCTACAATGATTGCCAACATGTTATTTTTAATGATTCTTGGTTGGGCATTCAAGTATCTAATTAATGCACGTGTTTTACAAAGGGCGCGTGAAGTTTCGTAATAACGAGCAACGTGAGGTGAGACATTCATGAAAAAACAATTTGTTCATATGAAGGGAACAAAAGATGGTTTTATCCTACGTTTAGACGATCAATGCGCATATGTTGATTTAGTAGAGGAACTAAAAGGGAAAGTTTCAGAAGGCGGTATCGACGGTAAAGTAGATGTACAATTACATCTAGGTTACCGTTACTGTTCTGATGAGCAATTAAAAGAGTTAGTAGAGATTGTCCAACAATCTGAGCAACTTTCGGTTTCGAAGGTGCAAAGTGATGTGCTAACTGTACATGAAAGTAATCAGAAAATATTAGAGAGTCAACAAGATACATATGTAGGTGTTGTCAGATCTGGTCAAATCCTTCGTGCACCTGGAGATATTATTATTGTGGGTAATGTCAATCCAAACGGTCGTGTAGAAGCTGGCGGCAATGTATATGTGCTTGGAAAGTTAAAAGGAATTGTGCATGCTGGTGTGCAGGGCAATGAGGAAGCGATTATTGCTGCCTCTCGTTTTGAAGCCACACATATAATGATTGCTGATCAAGTTGAAGTGATGTCAGATGAACAAGTGAAAATAATGAATAGAACAGAGATGGTTTGTGCATTTATAGGGAATGATGGTCGCATTATGTACGATCAAATTCATACATTGAAAAATATTCGACCATTCTTAATTGCGTCTAAAGGGGGAAGCTAATGTGGGTGAAGCAATCGTAATAACTTCAGGTAAAGGCGGTGTAGGGAAAACTACAACTACTGCCAATCTTGGAACTGCATTGGCTCTTCAAGGTAAAAAAGTATGTTTAGTCGATACGGATATCGGACTGCGAAACTTGGACGTTATTCTTGGTTTAGAAAATCGTATTATTTATGATTTAGTCGATGTCGTTGAAGGACGTTGTAAAATACATCAAGCGCTTGTGAAAGATAAACGTGTTGATGAGAAACTATTTTTATTACCCGCTGCTCAAACGACAGATAAAAACGCTGTGACGCCTGAGCAAATGAAGAGTTTAATAGATGAATTAAAAAGAGATTATGATTATGTTTTAATAGATTGTCCAGCTGGTATTGAGCAGGGTTATCGGAATGCTGTTGCTGGTGCGGATCATGCCATTGTTGTAACGACACCAGAAATTTCTGCTGTACGCGACGCAGACCGTATCATCGGTTTACTAGAGCAAGAGGAAATTACAGCACCTAAACTAATTATTAATCGTATTCGCCATCATATGATGAAAAGCGGCGAAACGCTCGATGTCAATGAAATTACAACGCATTTATCAATCGATTTATTAGGCATTATCGTTGATAGTGAAGGTGTCATTTCATCATCAAACAGGGGAGAACCAGTTGTTATGGACCCTGCGAATAAAGCATCTTTAGGCTATCGTAATATTGCGCGTCGTATTTTAGGAGAGTCTGTTCCTTTAATGGCAATTGAAGAAGATAGTAAAGGTATGTTTTCGAAATTGAAATCATTATTTTCTAGATAAATTATTAAACCTTCTCGCGTGCTTATGCGAAAAGGTTTTTATTTTTTAAAAAGGAATTATAGATTTCTGGCTGTGGATAGTCTAAGGAAAAGTTGTCGTATAGGAAACCGCGCTATATCCTCGTGGTCGCGGTCTGCTCCCTCGGATAAAAGTGGTGGAACGCTTACTTTTGCTTCGGGATTTCCAACGCTTGTCAAATGTTAATGAGCGCTTTAGTGCATTTGTTCTGCATGAACGGACATGCTGCCTCATATAGTGTGAAAAAAGGGATGAAGGCTTGTTTAGAAAATGGAAATGGATTGTTATGACGTTACTTGTAGCTGCCATTATGCTTGTTATTCGCTTAGAGGACAATGGCATCCTTAAAACACCGATACGACAACTTGTTACAACATCAGCAGATATGACGTATTTAAGTGAGCTAGGACAAAGCCTCCTGAAAAAAGAAGAAAAGAAGATTACTGTGTCCAGTGATATTGGACAATCTGATTTATTATCGTTCGCCAACGCGGAAGAATTTGAAGAGGGCTATTTATTGCAGTATGAAGTAGGACTGCCTGTATATACTGGTCAAGAAGGGCTTGTCGTGTTTACTGGGCATACAAAGTATACAGGAAAGACGATGACGATAAGTTATGCTGATGGCACAACAGTTTCGTACGGTATGCTGGACAGTTTGGCGCAATTACCTTATACATCTGTAAAATCGAATGATTTAATTGGTATGAAAGAGTCGGGGCAATTATATATGTCCATTGAAAAAAATAATATACATTACACTCTAGAAGAAATTGTCCAGTGGCTTCAAACGGATGAAAATGAAAATTAAATTGCATATTTTATGTATACCCTTTGTATTTCTCATGATTTTTAGTGGGCAAATTGCGTATTACTCTATCATTTTAGGTGCGCTTTTATGGCATGAGGCAGGGCATTTATTTGCTGCTATGCTTTGTGGCGTAAAGGTGAAATCGTGTGTAATCGCACCGTACGGAGGAGAAATTGAATTTGAAAATCCAACAATTGTTGATGGGAAATCGCTTTTGTGGATTGCTTTAGGAGGACCAATCGCTACGTTATTAGGGATTGGTTTTGCTTTTTTTACGCCTGATTTAATTGCGATCCGATTGATAAATGTTCAACTCGTCTTATTAGTTTTTAATTTATTACCGGTCATACCTTTAGATGGGGGAAGAATTATACTTGCACTTCTTTATATTTTTTATCCGAGTGCTAAAGCATTTGAATTTTATCATTCGTTTTCCCTGTTTTTTGTGACAGTGCTATTATTGATAACGATAAATTACTTGCCACAGTCTATTTTTTTAGTTATTCTTTGCCTTTTTGTTTGGCTCCAAATAATAAAAGAATGGAAGTATCGGAAGTATCGTTTAGCATTTGAGAAATATGTAATGTACCGGTTGACTTAATAGAATCTATGTGGTAATATTTTAATGTTATTGTTTGTAGCACCCGTGCTACTACAACCGCTCTGGGAAGGTTTAAGTATCCTTGTGATCACCTTCATAAGCAGGCGAGTCTGAGTCTAAGAGGAGGTGCAGTAAAATGTACGCAATTATTGAAACTGGTGGTAAACAAATCAAAGTAGAAGCTGGTCAAGAAATCTATGTTGAGAAATTAGGCGTAGAAGCTGACGAAGTTGTAACTTTCGATAAAGTTTTATTCGTAGGTGGCGAAAACGTTAAAGTTGGAGCTCCATTCGTAGAAGGCGCTACAGTAACAGCTAAAGCTGTGAAAGAAGGCCGTCAAAAGAAAATCGTTGTTTTCAAATTGAAAGCTAAAAAGAACTACCGTCGTAAACAAGGTCACCGTCAACCTTATACAAAATTAGTTGTTGAGTCAATCAACGCTTAATTGTGAGGTGTAACAAATGATAAAAGTTACGATACATCATGATGAAAATAGACATGTGTCTGCATTTGAATTTTCAGGACATGCTGAATACGACGAATCTGGTAAAGATTTAGTATGTGCAGGAGCATCTACCATTGCCATTGGTACGGTTAATGCGATATATGCACTACTACAATTACAGCCAGAAGTTGAACAAGCAGCTGAAGGTGGAGGCTACCTTAAGGTAAACCTACCAACAGATTTAGAACCCGAAATTGATGCAAAACTACAGTTAATTGTCCAAGTAATGACTGCCCAAGTGTATTCTATGGTGCAAAATTACGGGCAATATATCCAAATCAACTACAACAAAGTAGGAGGTGGAACACAATGAAAATGTTATTAGCATTAGACCTTCAACTTTTCGCATCGAAAAAAGGAGTAGGTTCTACAAGAAACGGACGTGACTCTGAGTCTAAACGTCTTGGCGCTAAACGTGCTGATGGCCAATTCGTAACTGGTGGTTCAATTCTTTACCGTCAACGCGGTACAAAAATTTACCCAGGTACAAACGTAGGTCGTGGTGGTGACGATACACTATTTGCTAAAGTTGACGGTGTTGTAAAATTCGAACGCCTAGGTCGCGATCGCAAACAAGTATCTGTATACCCAGAAACTCAACAAGCTTAATTTTCATAAATATGATCATAAAGCGGAGGGCTGCATTTATTGCAGTCCTTTTTTTTCTTCAAAAATCATAGTTGTTGTGAGGAATTAAGAGAAAAAAACGATAAAACTTGTTATACTAATGAAGATAACTTTATTGGAGTGAATGGGATGAACAGTCAATCACTAACCATTAGTGAAGTATTACGTTTTGCAAATCATGATTATGTGAATCAGCTTCAACTAATCCGTATGAATTTAGATTTAGGTAGAATCGATGAATCAAAGAAGCTTATTCAAAATTTCTCTGAACAGTTACGGGTGCTTTCTAGTATAAATCGACTACAATTACCACAAACGATGGAATGGCTACAAACAGCAAGTTGGCGCTATCCTTCGTTGCCGATGAAAATTAGTGGTGAGATTAGCAAACCTGTCACAAACGATATTGATGAGGCAGTTGTAGAATACTTAAATAAAACAGTTATTCATGTTTATGATACATTAGATCCATTTACTGAACAGAGCTTAGCGATTGATGTACGTGTCGAGGACGATATATTTGCCGTGACGTTTACTTTAAATGGGCTTTGGAGTGCTGATGCATTCACCGAAAAAGGTTTGAAACAATTCGACATTCAAACAGTGGAAGAGACAAATACGTCTTGGATATATGTATTGAGTGCAAGCAGGGAGTGAATTAAATGTTTGTCGATCACGTCAAGATTTATGTAAAAGGTGGAGACGGCGGAGATGGTATGGTAGCCTTCCGTCGTGAAAAATTTGTACCGAATGGTGGTCCAGCTGGTGGCGATGGCGGTCACGGTGGGAACGTTGTCTTTCAAGTTGAAGAGGGTCTGCGTACGTTAATGGATTTCCGTTATAAACGCAACTTCAAGGCTGACCGTGGTGAGCATGGTATGAGTAAAGGGATGCATGGTAAGCGTGCAGACGATTTAATCGTTAAAGTACCACCAGGCACAGTTGTAATGAACGAAGAAACAGGCGTTGTCATTGCCGATTTAGTCGAGCATGGTCAACAAGCGGTTATTGCAAAAGCTGGTCGTGGTGGTCGAGGGAATTGTCGTTTTGCAACACCAGCCAATCCTGCTCCAGAACTTTCTGAAAAAGGAGAGCCAGGACAGGAATTAAGTGTTATATTAGAGTTGAAAGTACTAGCAGATGTAGGTTTAGTAGGCTTCCCAAGTGTAGGTAAGTCAACTTTACTATCCGTTGTTTCTGCGGCAAAGCCTAAAATAGGTGCATACCATTTCACGACAATTGTGCCGAACTTAGGGATGGTTGAAACGGATGATCACCGTAGCTTTGCAATGGCCGATTTACCAGGTTTAATCGAAGGTGCGCACGAAGGTGTTGGCCTAGGTCACCAATTCCTACGTCATATTGAACGTACACGTGTTATCGTGCACGTAATCGATATGTCAGGTATGGAAGGTCGCGACCCTTACGAAGATTACTTAACAATCAATGAGGAGCTTAAACAATATAATCTTCGTTTAACAGAGCGTCCTCAAATTATTGTGGCAAACAAAATGGACATGCCAGGTGCAGAAGAAAACTTAGAAATTTTCCGAGAAAAAGTGGGCGAAGATGTGAAGATCTTCCCGGTATCTGCAGTTTCACGACAAGGCTTAAAGCCGCTTTTATTTGAAATTGCTGATTTACTAGAAGTGACTCCTGAATTCCCATTATTCGAAGATCTTGATGAAGAATCAGATGCAACGGTACTTTACAAACACCAATCTGAAGCAGATTCAATCGAGATCTCTCGTGATCCTGACGGTACATTCATTCTTGGAGGATATGCGATTGAACGTATCTTCAAAATGACTGACTTCAGCCGAGAAGACGGAGTACGTCGTTTTGCACGCCAATTACGTGGTATGGGTGTCGATGAGGCATTACGTGAACGTGGCGCACAAAATGGGGATATCGTACGCTTACTAGAGTTCGAATTTGAATTTGTCGACTAAAGAATAGGTTTTAGGGGGAAGAGTATGAAAAACGTAGCTAACCAGCGATATTATTTAGTTCGTGAAGACGTTTTGACAGATGCTATGCAAAAAACTTTGGAGGCGAAACACTTACTTTCAAGTGGTACGGTATCTTCCATATGGGATGCGGTAAAGCAAGTAGATTTATCGCGTAGTGCGTTTTACAAATATCGTGATGCTGTTTTTCCTTTCCACTCTATTGTGCAAGAACGGATTTTAACAATCTTTCTACAGCTTCAGGACCGTAAAGGAACGCTAGCAAAGCTATTGGAAACTGTGACGATCACACATTGTAATGTACTTACAATCCACCAAACAATTCCGATTCAAGGTCGTGCAAATGTAACACTGTCACTAGATGTGACGAGCATGAGCTGTGAGTTAGATGATTTAATGCAACAACTAAAACGCCTTGATTTTGTAGAATCAGCAGAAGTTATTAGTTCAGGTGCATTATAATAGAAAAGGGCGCATTCTAGTGCGCCCTTTCTTTTCACCTATATTTATTAGAAAATTATGAATGGTTTATGTGCTACAAGTGGTAGCGAAGGAGGTAATTTCGATGACAAAGCAACAATGGGAAAAACGAGTCGCTTATTTAGGACCAGAAGCATCATTTACATATTTAGCGACGAAGGGAATCTTTCCGAATGAATGGCTCGTACCGTGTGCGACAATTCCAGAATGTATTGAGGCAGTGGCAGAGGGCAAGGTGGATTTAGCGGTAGTGCCGCTTGAAAATGCATTAGAAGGCTCGGTACCATTAACGCTTGATTATTTATTCCACGAGGCTACGCTCTATGTAACAGGGGAACTACAATCAAAAATCCAACAACATTTAATGGTCAATAAAGCACAAAAGGAAAACTGGGAATCCATTGAGGGCGTCTATTCGCATCCGCATGCGTTAGCACAATGTCATAAGTACTTATTTTACCGTTTTAGCGATGTGCCATTACATCAAACAACATCGACAGCGGCAGCAGCAAAGTACATATCTGAAAATCCGAATGAGTGCATCGCGGCAGTTGGGAATGCTTCAGCTGCTGAAAAATATGGTTTAGAAATTGTACAAGCAAACATACATGATTTCCATTTCAACCATACGCGCTTCTTCGTATTATCGAAGCAAAATAAACGTCTGCCGCAAGAATTATCAGATAGTCAAGCGAAAACAACCTTTATGATTACCTTACCTACGGATCGTTCAGGAGCACTACACCAAGTGCTATCTGTTTTTGCATGGCGCCAATTAAATTTAAGTAAAATTGAATCTCGGCCTTTAAAAACAGGACTTGGTGATTATTTCTTCATGATTGATGTGTTGGCAGATGAAAAAGAGCCGATGATGCGCGGGGCGATGGAGGAGCTAGCTGCTCTTGGTTGCAAAGTGAAGTCCCTTGGCACATACTTTACGTATATTACACCAGAAGAGGTGTGAAATTCGGACAGGAGGCGGTTAAATGAGTGGCATACTCTTATTTGACGGTGTTTGTAATTTTTGCGATAGCAGTGTGCAGTTTATAATGAAGCGAGATAAAGCTGCATATTTTCAGTTTGCTTCGATTCAGAGTGAAGCGGGGCAAGCACTATTTGCGAAATACAAAATTCCAACTGAAGTGGATAGTGTGATTTTGATTGAAGATGGCCGTGTTTATACGGAGTCCACGGCTGCTTTGAAAATTTGTCGCCATCTAGATGGTGCTTGGCAACTATTCTATGCTTTACTCGTTGTACCGCCTTTTATACGTAATCTTTTCTACCGACTCTTTGCGAAAAATCGTTATCGTTTATTTGGACAAAAGGAAGCGTGCATGCTGCCAACTGCAGAACAAAGAAATCGATTTTTATAAATAGTGTAACTAAATAGATACCTTTCTTTAAGGTCTGTGTAAAAAGTTGAAACAAAACTTTTTACACAGACTTTTTCATTTATTTAGAATTCAAGGAAGATGTTTACTTTGTGAAATGATTTTCTCGTTTTTTGAACAAAAAAGTGTATAAAGTGACGTTACCTAGCTTATCTAAACATGCTAAACTATTAAATAAGAGGGTAAATTTGACATAAAAGGGTGTGAAAGTATGCTTTCTTTAGAGACGATAAATGAAATTAAGAAAATAGCATCGGCAATAAGTGTAAATGGAGAAATAATCAAAAAGATATTTATTGAAAAATTGCAAAAAAATGTACCTGAGTTATTACATATTTTTTATCAGATTCTTCAGAAGTCAGGTCGATCCAAAATATCATTGATAGATGCAGTATATAGTGCTGCTATGCAAATTGAGCATATAGATCGATTTGTGCCAGCTGTTATGCAGGTTGCGCATAAGCATCGGAGTTTAGGTATTCAACCAGAGCATTATCCAATTGTTGGGCAGCATTTAGTAGATTCTATTCAAGAGGCACTTGGTAATCAAGCGACAGAAGCAGGTATCGCAGCATTACAATTAGCATTTAATCGTATCGCTGATGTGTTTATTCAGGTCGAAAAAGAATTATATCAGGCAGTCGAGCTTGAGGGTGGTTGGCGTTTGTTTAAGCCGTTTCGCATTGTGAAGAAAGAGCTGAAAAACGATGGAGCGATGGTGCTTTATATCGTGCCGCTTGACGGAAAAATTGTACCGGTTACAGAAGCGGGTAAATACGTTTCTGTCCGTATCAAAATGCCAGGTGAAACGTATTTTTTGAATCATCAATATGCAGTTGCCGAAGAAAAAGAACTCGGTGGTTATGTACTAACGATGTATCCAAGCCTTAACTTTCACATGAATGACCGTGTGACAGATTACATACTGGATGTGGCGATGGAGGGGGATATACTAGAAATTAGTTCTCCAGCAGGTTTGTTTGTGCTAAAGAAAACGGATAACCCGATTGTATTTATATGTGAGGGGATTGGAACGGCGACATTAAAACATTTAGTGGATTCATTGGAGGAGGATATCGAAAATCCGATTATATTCATCCAATATGCACGAAACCAAGAAGTCGTTATTTATCAAGAAGTACTGCAACGAAAAATGAATCAGTTCATAAATGGCAAGTATGAAGTATCTTATCAAGATAATTATACGGATGGACATTTAGCTATATTGCCAATAACGGCTCATCAAAAAAATGCAGACATTTATCTTTGTGGCTCCAAGTCATTCATGGATGAGATTGTCGAGCAGTTACACGAGGAAGATGATAATAAAATACAAATCCATCGCACATTTTTTGATTCAACGATGTTCCTATGAAAAAGAGGTTGTCTCAAAAGTCATTTAAGACAACCTCTATCTACATGGCAAGCGTAGCCGACAGCCACTGTTCTATAGTTGTAAGACTATTGTTCATTCACTAAATAGCCTTTGCTACGTAATGCATTTTCAATGACATCTAAAATTTCAGTGGAAGGTGCAGAAATGACGTGCAAATGTGTACCCCCAGTAAGTTCTGATAAGTAACTAGCCTTTGTATCTTGAACACGCTGTACAAATTTATCTACATCATATCGATTAGATACCATAATGGAAGCTGTAATATCGCCGTATATGGGATGTTCAACAATGACGTTCTTTACCGTACCGCCACGGTCGACAATTGTTAGTAGCTCATCTTTCGCATCTTCTGAAGAGTGGAAACATGCAATTGTACGTTCCACAGTTTGACTAAGCTGATCAGGATGCATATATAGGTAGCCTTGGCTTGTCGCAATAATTGGTTCGTTTCGTGCTTTTAAGAGCGTCATGTCATTAACAATAACTTGTCTAGAAACATTTGCAAATTTCGCTAAATCTGTTCCAGTAATCGGTGTCTTGCTTTTTTTTAATTGTGTAAGTAGTTGCAGTCGGCGTTCTTCGCCTAACATTTTTTTCATAAGAGATCACCTCTGCTAGTAATGAAGGAAATGAATTCCTTAGTGATTAGTGTAACATGAAGCTTTTGGGTAATGCGTGATTTTTTTGTATCCAATTGGAGATTCGCACATATGATACGAAGAGAGGAAGGGAGGAAGAAAGTGCGTATTCATATTGTTCAAAAGGGAGATACATTGTGGAAGATTGCGAAAGAGTACGGCATTTCGTTTGAAGATTTGAAACGGCTCAATGTCCATCTTGCCAACCCCGATTATATTGTGCCCGGCATGGAAATTATTTTGCCTGAAAGAATACACAAAGAAGCACCAGTTCAACCAAAGCATCATGTAAAGGAAGGTGTTAAAAAGGAGGTGCCAAAACCTACCCCACCCCCAGCACCTGCACCACCGGCAAGACCAGCACCTATGCCAATGCCTGAGCCACAAATGATCCCAATTCCATTCCCGATGCCAATGCCGATGCCTATGCAGCAACCACCGATGATGTGGATGCAACAGCCTTTAGAGATGAATTGGAATCAGCAATTAGTCATGCCGCAAATGGAACACCCAGCTTTACCACCAATCCATATTCAGACACCAGCACCAGCACCACCGCCAGTTTCTAAACCAACTCCAGCACCAGCACCAGCACCTCAACCATCAATGCCACCAATGCATATCATGCCACAAATGCCACATGTACCACATTGTCCGAGTTGCCATCAACCACCAATGCACATCATGCCACAAATGCCAATGATGCCACATTGTTCGAGTTGTCACCAACCTATACACCATCAGATGATGTGGCATATGCCGCCGATGGCAATGCCGATGCCACACCAAGGAATGCATATGCCAATGCATCAACAAGAGGCACCATACCAAATGCCTGCCTGTGATATGGTAGGGGCTGGTCATTTACAAGAGTCGAGCTCATTTTCTTCATTATTTAATGTAAATAATGCACACAACCATCAGATGAATCAGCCTTGTGGACCGCCGCCGATGATGCCGAATTGGCAAGTTGATCAATGTCAGTGTCCACCGCCATGCCCACCATTTGCGCCGGGGATGCCACCGCAATTTTTTCCAGGTGGGATGACGCCTTATCGATGGTGAGAACGTGTATATTGTTGAAGAGTTAAAACCGAATATTTGGAAATATAAATATCGGTCGGATTATTATTTTGTGAAAAGAGCGAAGCAATTAGAAGTTGCTGAAAAAGTAAAGAAGATTCATCAGCAATTAGCTCAGTTTGAGCCTTCGCTTGCTTTGCCGTTAGTACCGAGTGATGATGAACAACTTATTGTACAATTATGGCAAGAAGGTAGTCATAGTGCGGATTTTTCGCAAAAAAAAGATCGAAAGCAAGCGCTTGATTTATTAATTTCACTGCATGACACGTCTAAAAATGTAGCATGGAATCAAGTGCCTGGTTTGTATCAGCACTCACAGCTCTTAAAATGGCAAATGCGTTTAATGCGCTTTAAAAGTCGTCGTAAGGAGTTGCGTGCGTTTTTAACGAAGGAAGAGGTTACACAAATACTTCAATATGCTGAAAAAGCTATACGACTTATTGAAATGGAAGATGTTCAGGAAAAGGAATTAACGCTTTTGCATGGAGATGTGGTGCATCACAATTTTTTATGGTGTACTGATGGTAAATTGCGTTTTATTGATTTTGATTTAGCCCATTTAGGTGAGCCGGATGACGAATATATTTTATGGTTGCACCGTGTGTTACCCGCGGTGGATTATGATTTAGAGAAAGTATTGGCTGAATTACCAAAACTTAAGCGCTTAGATAAAAGAAAACTACATCGTTTGAAATTTCCTAATGAGCTATTACGTGAATGGTTGTATGTGTTGGATTTACCTCTAAATCAACAAATAGTGTTTTTAGATTATTTACTTCCATTTACAAAAAGAGCGCTCACATATTGGCCAAGACTGTGGTACGACAGCGATAGATTTGCAGAGACATAATATCATACGAAAATAGCTGAGAGTGGTCGTCGATATGACGGTCACTCTTTTTCGTGTCGGGTGTAGGCGGGTGCTTTTGCCTTTTCTTTTTGTCGAGCATTCGTTCGCTATATGCTATAATCGATAACGATGAATGTGAGGGATTTTATATGTATGATTATTTAAAAGGACAAGTAACACGTATTACGCCTGAATATATTGTGCTTGAGCAACAAGGGATTGGTTGGCAGTTAAATACCCCAAATCCATTTGCTTTTCGTACAAGTGCAACAGAGCAACAAATTTATGTCCATTTGCATGTGCGTGAGGATGCACAACTTTTATATGGTTTTCCCACTTTAGATCAACGTGAGCTATTTCGCAAACTGATTTTAGTGTCAGGCATTGGACCAAAGGGAGCACTGGCTATTTTAGCGACAGGTAATCCGCAGCAGGTTATTAGTGCGATTGAACGCGAAGATGAGGCATTTTTAGTGAAATTCCCTGGAGTTGGGAAGAAGACTGCTCGTCAAATGATACTCGATTTAAAAGGCAAGCTAGGCGCACTTTTAGACACGATTGAATTGCCAAGCACGGAGAATGAGTTACCGTTATTTGGCGTTAATCCACATAAACATGAATTAGAAGAAGCGTTACTCGCATTAATGGCGCTTGGCTATTCTGAAAAAGAACTGGAAAAAATCCGTCCACTGCTTGAAGATAATGAAAAGCTACAAACAACAGATGCGTATATGAAACAGGCATTACAATTACTATTGAAATTGACATAACGAAAGGAGGGTGAGCTCATGTCGGAACGTATAATTGATGGTGAAGCTGGTACTTTTGATGAACAATTTGAATTATCCTTACGTCCACAGCGCCTGTCGCAGTATATTGGACAACATAAGGTAAAAGAAAATCTGCAAATTTTCATTGAAGCGGCAAAGCTTCGTCAGGAAAGTTTAGATCATGTGCTCTTGTATGGTCCTCCTGGGCTTGGTAAGACGACACTAGCTGTTGTGATTGCCAATGAGATGAACGTCAATGTGCGTATGACGAGTGGTCCAGCTATTGAGCGACCTGGGGATTTAGCGGCGATTTTAAGCTCGCTTGAACCGGGAGATGTATTATTTATCGATGAAATCCATCGTCTTCCTCGCGCAATTGAGGAAGTGTTGTACCCAGCTATGGAAGATTTCTGTCTAGATATCGTTGTCGGAAAAGGTCCGGAGGCACGTTCTGTACGACTAGATTTACCACCGTTTACACTTGTTGGCGCAACAACTAGAGCAGGGGCTTTATCGGCACCACTACGAGATCGCTTTGGTGTGCTTTTACGTTTAGAATATTATGATGATGCTTCGCTTGCTGAAATCGTTATGCGTAGCGCGCATTTATTCGAAGTGGATATTGACAAAGAAGCGGCTGGAGAAATGTCGAGACGTTCACGGGGGACACCACGTATTGCGAATCGTTTATTGAAGCGAGTGCGAGATTATGCACAAGTTCTTGGAGATGGTATGATAACTGTGGGGCTCGCGAAACAAGCACTTGAGTTGTTACAAGTCGATCCGAGAGGGCTCGATAATATTGACAATAAACTTGTGACTAATATGATTGAGCGCTTTCGTGGAGGTCCAGTAGGTTTAGATACATTGGCAGCATCCATTGGTGAAGAACGCGTGACGATTGAGGATGTGTACGAGCCATATTTAATGCAAATTGGCTTTATCCAACGTACACCAAGAGGGCGCGTTGCCACACATCTTGCCTACGAACATTTTGGATATGAATATCCTCAACAAACATAGAAGAAGGAAGTATTTACAATGCGTGTAGAAGATTTTGATTTTGAATTACCAGAGGAACTAATTGCGCAAACACCACTTATGGACCGTACGGCAAGCCGTTTAATGGTTGTTACACCAGGTTCAGAAAAAGTGGAACATCATCAATTTGCGCATATTTTAGATGAGCTGCATGCAGGAGACTGCCTCGTGTTAAATGATACGCGTGTGTTACCAGCTCGTTTAATGGGTGTAAAAGAGGAAACAGGTGCACATATTGAAGTACTGCTGTTAAAACAAACGGCAGGTACGGATGAATGGGAAACACTTGTGAAGCCTGCAAAACGTGTGAAAATCGGTACAGTGGTTACATTCGGTGATGGTTTACTGACTGCCACATGTACAGGTGAATTAGAACATGGCGGTCGCCTGTTCGAGTTTAAATATGACGGTATTTTTTATGAAATTTTAGAGCAGCTTGGTGAAATGCCACTGCCTCCGTATATTCGTGAAAAATTAGATGACCAAGAACGCTATCAAACGGTATATGCTAAAGAGCGCGGTTCTGCAGCAGCACCAACAGCTGGTCTTCATTTCACAGAAGAATTATTGGAACAAGTAAAAGCAAAAGGTGTAGAGATTGTTTTCATTACACTGCATGTTGGGCTTGGAACATTCCGTCCGGTAAGTGTAGATTCCATTGAAAACCACGCAATGCATTCTGAGTTTTATAGTGTCACGGAGGAAGCGGCTGAGGCGATTAACCGTGTCAAAGCAAACGGTGGTAATATCGTAGCTGTCGGTACAACTTCTACACGTACATTAGAAACAATTGGCTCAAAATATGACGGAGAAGTGCGAGCAGAGCAAGGGTGGACTTCTATCTTCATTTACCCAGGGTATGAATTTACAGTCGTAGATGGTTTAATTACAAACTTCCATTTACCAAAATCAACACTCGTAATGCTTGTGAGTACGCTTGCGACACAAGAAACCATTTTAAGTGCATACAACCAAGCGGTGGAAGAAAAATATCGCTTCTTTAGTTTTGGCGATGCGATGTTTATTCGACCAAAAAAGTAATTAACATTTGTAATCAGTGGAAATCAGTCTAAGAGCGGCATTTTCTTAGCCCAAGACTGACTAACCCGCATCGTGCGAGCCGCTGTTTTTACTCAAGAAAAGAAAGGGTTTTTATTTTATGACACAACCAGCAATTCGGTATGAATTACTTCATACATGTAAGCAAACGGGCGCGCGACTTGGTATCGTGCATACGCCACACGGTTCATTTGAAACACCAGCATTTATGCCAGTAGGGACACAAGCAACAGTAAAAACAATGTCACCGGAAGAACTAAAAGAAATGAATGCCGGTATTATTCTTTCAAATACGTATCATTTATGGCTTCGTCCAGGCAATGATATCGTGAAAGAAGCAGGTGGCCTGCATAAATTCATGAACTGGGATCGCCCGATTTTAACAGATTCAGGTGGTTTCCAAGTGTTCTCGCTTAGCAAATTCCGTAAAATCGAAGAAGAAGGCGTACATTTCCGTAACCATTTAAATGGGGACAAGCTTTTCTTAAGCCCAGAAAAAGCAATGGAAATCCAAAATGATTTAGGTTCTGATATTATGATGGCATTTGATGAATGTCCACCATTCCCTGCGACACATGAATATATGTTGAAATCGGTAGATCGTACAACTCGCTGGGCAAAGCGTTGTAAAGAAGCACACGCTCGTCCAGAAGACCAAGGATTATTTGGCATTATTCAAGGTGGCGAATATGAAGATTTACGTCGTCGTTCGGCAGAAGCATTAGTAGAGCTTGATTTCCCGGGCTATGCGATTGGTGGTTTGTCGGTTGGTGAACCAAAAGATATCATGAACAGAGTGTTAGAATTCACAACGCCACTAATGCCTGAAAACAAACCACGTTATTTAATGGGTGTGGGTTCACCAGACTCACTTATTGACGGGGCTATTCGTGGGATTGATATGTTTGACTGTGTGTTACCAACTCGTATTGCACGTAACGGTACACTGATGACATCTGAAGGTCGCTTAGTCGTGAAAAACGCGAAGTATGCACGTGATTTTGGACCAATCGATCCAAACTGCGATTGCTATACTTGTAAAAACTATTCTCGTGCCTATGTCCGTCATTTAATCCGTACGGAAGAGACGTTTGGACTTCGATTAACGTCGTACCATAATTTACGTTTCCTTCTTAATCTAATGGAGCAAGTGCGTGAAGCGATTCGTGAAGACCGACTTGGAGACTTCCGTGAAGAATTCTTCGAAAAATATGGCTTTAACGAACCAAATGCGAAAAACTTCTAATTCTAAGCGTAATTTTACCTTTACTAGAAAAATGTTATGTAAAATAGAATTTTTTTGTGGTTTGACATCGCTTTTTTAGGGTAGAATGGTCTATACTAAGAAAGTGTGAAATAGAAAGGGGGCAAGAACTGTGGATCAATTATTAGGTTTATTACCAATTTTATTGATGTTCGTTGCGATGTGGTTTATTTTAATCCGCCCTGCTAAAAAAAGACAGCAGGAAACACAAAATATGCAAAGCAGTCTGCAACGTGGAGATAAGATTGTTACAATCGGTGGCTTACACGGTGTTGTAGATACAATCGAGGATACAGTTGTAACATTAAACATTGCTGATAATGTACGTGTGAAATTCGATCGTCAAGCAATCGGCCGTATTGTTAATGACGACTTATTAAAGAAATAATAATGAAAAGACTTACGATATGTATGAACATGTTGTAAGTCTTTTTTTGTATAAAAAATGATGAGTAAGGTCACCTTGATAGTATGGGGGTGCCTGTATGGAAGATTATTTAATCATTATATTTCGGACGTGTTTTTTATATGTGCTAATTTTAGTGATTTTTCGTTTAATGGGTAAACGAGAAGTAGGCGAATTATCGGTCATGGATTTAGTTATTTTTGTAATTATCGCAGAAGTTGCATCTTTTGCACTCGATGATTTAGAAAATCCGTTGTTTGATTCCATTCTACCGATGATTATTTTGTTAATCATTCAGATTTTGAGTGCTTATTTATCATTAAAGAATAAAAAAATTCGTGATTTAATTGACGGCGATCCCGTACTACTTGTACGAGACGGTGTGATTTTTGAACATGAAATGCGCAAGCAACGTTATAATTTAGACGATTTATGCCAGCAACTACGAGAAAATGGCGTCGGTTCTGTATCAGAGATTGCATATGCCTATTTAGAGCCCTCTGGCAATCTGTCCGTCTATAAAAAGGATGAGAAAGCCTTTGTCTATCCCCTTATTGTCGATGGTGATGTTCAAGAAAGACATTTAACGATTTTGCATAAAGATGTAGATTGGTTATTAGCAGAGTTAGCGAAACAAAATGTGAAAGATCCTAGTACAGTCTTTTTTTGTATATTGGAGGACAATAAGCTTCATGTACAATTGAAAGAGCATTAAACACGTTTTGCCAGCTTGCGGATATAGCGTAAATCAGAAAAGCGCAGTTGATTGGATACGAGTAAAAACGTAAAGAGTAAAAATAACGTGACACAGCTACTTAAAATAAATGGTAGAGGCATGATTTGCATCAAAAAATACTGGGCAATACAAACGGCAATAAAGCAGCTGTATGGCACAACAAACATGCGAAAACCAGCGCGTAAATTTTTACGTTGACGAACAGTAGCGATATGCAAAAATGATGTCATTAACACGCCAAAACCAATGGCAACAACTGCTCCCTTTTCTTGAATGCCAGGTTGTGAGGCAAGAACGAACATGACAAATAATTTACCTAACCCACCGTAAATTGAATTCATCATCGCAGCTCTTGCTTCCCCAATGGCTTGTAAAATGGAGTGCAAAGGACTTTGAATATAATAAAAATAAAAAATAGGTGCCAAAATTTTTATATAGCCACGATTTTCATCTAAGTGGAAAAGATTCACTGCAAGTTCGTCGCCGTGAATGAAAAAATATGTGGCAGCAACACAACCGACGAGTGAAGACAAGCGCAATGAAACGGAAACACGCTCCTGTAAAAGAGCATTGTGCTTGCGTGCGACAGCATCACTGACTGCCGGAATTAACACGATAGAAAGTGCGACAGATACAAATGCTGGAAATAGGAGTAACGGTACTAATACACCTGATATTACGCCGTATAATATGGTCGCCGCAGATGCCGATAAGCCTGCCATTGTTAAAGCTTTTAAAAATATAATCGGCTCTAAAAACCAAGTGAACGAACCGAATAATTTACTCCCAGCTGATGGGATGGCAATTCGAAGCATAGGTGTAGCTGGATAAGATTGTACTTCGCCTTTTCGCGTTAATAGTCTCTTTTTAGAAACAGTGTAGTGAAGCCATAAATACAAGAAAGCAACGACTTCCGCTAGTAATGTAATACCCATCGCAGAAGCAGCAGTAACTGCAGCATTATTATAGCTAGCAACAAAAGGTAGCATAAAGGTAATAAAACCAATACGTACAGCTTGTTCAATCATTTGTGCCCATGCTGTTGGTGAAATTTTTGCGACGCCCTGTAAGTAGGCGCGCAGTAAGCCAGATCCAACAGCGACAGGCACGGCGAAGAGTGCAATCCATAGCGTATATGTCGTTTGTTCATTATGTAAAAGAGTAGTAGAGATGAATGGAATAGTAAGTGCGAGTAGTGGCATAAAAACGATCATACCGATAAATGACCAAAGTATTGCTGTACGCATAACGCCAAGAATATTTTCACGTTTATTTTGCGCAAGCAGCTCGGCAACGATTTTCGCTACAGCGATAGGTAGTCCGAGTTGAATGAGCGAGAGGAAAAAAATAAACGCAGGATAGGCGGTCATATAAATACCGACTGCCTCTTCTCCAGCAATGCGCATAAACTGCATTCTATAAAAGAAGCCAAAAAGTTTCGATAAAAAGATCACAAACATTAAAAACAATGTACCTCGTACAAAAGAACTCATGCCATCCGTCCCTTCTCAAGCCGCAAAAATTCATTTACACTATTTGTATGCAAACACTTCTTTCGATACAACTTTGATTGGAGATGATTCAAAATGAGTATGCAACATGCACAACTATTTGAAAAAATCCGTCCGGCTATAGATACTAAAATTGAGGAATTTAAATATTATCAATACAATACGATTACTGCCGAGGAGCTATGGCGTTTTTGTGTAGAAAAGAAATGGCGAAAGAAAGATGTCGAACAGCTACATCTTTATGAAATTGTTGCAACGGTTTTTAATGTATCGCCATCCGACATTGTGTCCTTTAATCAAGTAGAGTTTTTACAAAAAGATAATTGGTTTGCAGATATTAATGCGGAGGAGCTACAATTTTTACTAGGACCCACTAAACACTAAGAATAAATATGTAGAAATTTCGAAAGAATAAAAGAATACTACGAGTGTTGAATTGACACCAAGCGCAACGTGTTTCATAATAGTTATGTTGCGCTTTTTTAATATGTACAAGCATTATTAAAAAAACGAGCTGTACATACTTGCGCGTTATTGAACGAGTGAAATAAGTGAAGCAATCTTTTGAAGCACAGGCACCATTATTCTAAAAGAAAAGGAGGAATAATCGCTTCAAAAGGTTTGGCTAATATACTTGTTTGTAGTGTAAGTTCATGACTTACACCTATTCGAGGAGGATTTATAAATGAAATTAAGAAGTCGTATTGTTGCATTCGTACTGCTTTTGGTAATCTTTACAGCTACCATTAGTACGACTGTAGGAGGCGTCTTAAAGGACATTAAGCTTGGTCTTGATCTACAAGGCGGTTTTGAGGTTCTTTATGAAGTATCAGAATTAAAAGAAGGTCAAAAAATTACGCCTGAGGTTGTGACAGCAACCGCAACGGCCCTTGGTGAGCGCGTTAATAAGATGGGTGTAAGTGAGCCCCACATTGAAGTTGAAGGCGAAAATCGTATTCGTGTTCAATTAGCAGGTGTCGAAGACCAAGAAACGGCACGTGAACTATTATCTACATCAGCGAATTTAACATTCCGTGATGTCGACGATAATTTATTATTAGATGGTGATGATTTAAAGGCAAACGGTGCAAGTGCTTCATTTGACCAACAAAATCTTCCAATCGTCTCGTTAACATTAAAAGATGCGAAAAAGTTTGCGGATATTACTAGTAAAATTGCGGCAAAACCAGCTGGTCAAAATTTACTTGTGGTTTGGTTAGACTTTGAAGAGGGTGTCGATTCGTATAAAGCAGAATCACAAAAAGCGAAACCTCGCTATGCATCAGCTGCAACAGTAACCCAAACATTAAATACAACGGACGTTATGATTAGTGGTAACTTCACAGTTGAAGAAACAAAAAATTTAGCAGATATTCTAAATGCAGGGGCCTTACCAGTAAAACTTGAAGAAACTTATTCTACTTCAGTAGGGGCACAATTTGGTGACCAAGCGCTGAAAAGTACGATTTTTGCAAGTATTGTCGGGGTAGCATTAATCTTTATCTTTATGCTATTTTATTATCGCTTACCTGGTTTTATCTCGATTATTACATTATCAGTATTCACGTTCCTAGTACTGGTCGTATTTGACTGGATCAATGGGGTATTAACACTACCGGGTATCGCAGCTATCGTACTTGGTATTGGGATGGCAGTGGATGCCAATATTCTTGCAGCTGAGCGTATTCGTGAGGAACTACGTGTTGGTCACTCAGCAAAACAAGCGTTCCAATTAGGATCGAAACAATCATTATCAGCGATTGTTGATGCGCAATTAACTACATTATTAGCAGCAGCAGTGCTATACTTCTATGGGACAAGCTCTGTTAAAGGGTTCGCAACAATGTTAATCATTAGTATTTTACTCAGCTTTTTAACGGCTGTTTGGGGTTCTCGTGTGTTACAAGGTCTACTTGTCAACAGCGGTTACTTCGACAATCCAGCTTGGTTCGGTATTCCACGTTCGAAGCAACATAGTTTAGATGAAAATATTGGTGCATTAAATTTATCAACAAAATTTGACCGCTTTGACTTTGTGCACAATCGTAAAAAATTCTATGCGCTTTCACTAACGATATTAGTGGCAGGTCTTGTGGTTCTTGGTGTGTTCCGCCTAAATCTCGGTATCGACTTCTCAAGTGGTACACGTGTTGAGATTTTAGCAGATGAAACATTAACTAAAGAAGAAGTTTCACAATATCTAGATAGCATTGACTTCCCTTCAGAGGATATTGTTCTTTCTGGTGAAGAAAAAAAGACAGCGGTTGTTCGCTATAAAGACGACTTATCACAAGATGATATTATAAAATTCAAAAAAGTCGTTGGAAAAGATTACGGTCATGAACCTACTGTAAGTGCAGTATCTGCGACTGTCGGAAAAGAACTAGTGAAAAATGCAATTTATGCACTAGCTCTCGCAGCACTAGGTATTATTGTTTACGTAGCTGTTCGTTTCGAATGGCGCATGGGTGTTGGGGCAATCGTGTCCTTACTACATGACGTATTCCTAATCGTAGCGGTATTCAGTTTCTTCCGTCTAGAAGTGGATATTACGTTTATTGCCGCTGTACTGACGATTGTCGGTTACTCTATCAATGATACAATCGTAACATTTGACCGTATGCGTGAAAACTTAAGTCAACATGATGTGATTACGGACCGCGAAGTACTGGCGAATATTGTCAATAAATCACTTCGTCAAACGATGGGACGTTCGGTGAATACAGTGTTAACTGTTATCATCGTTGTTGTGGCATTGCTTATTTTTGGTGCACCATCTATCCAAAACTTCTCGATCGCATTATTAGTTGGTTTAATTACAGGTATTTATTCTTCTATCTGTATCGCAGCACAAATCTGGTACACACTCAAAATTCGTGAGATGAAAAAAACAGATGGTAAACTGATTAAAAAAGAGAAAAAACAATGGGGTTCAGACGAGCCACTTGTATAAAATTATTTGAGAAACCTTGCTTCCATATTGTGGGCAAGGTTTCTTTTTTGTTTACCGAATAAATATATTCGTCTATATAGTTATTTAGGATTGACGCTAATGATTAATCTAAGCGAAAATACAGATTGATCTTTTGATGTTAAGTAAAGTGGTTTTGATATGGGGATTCAAGCATTTTGTGCAGTATTTTTGGGATTAGAGAGCTTAATAAATCCAATAATACCTGTACTTCAATATGTAGGAGTTATTTATATTTTATGGCTAACAAATCATATTGTCCTTAGTAAGCCTGATACTCCCAACTACTGAGAAATAACCTTCATATTGTTTTACAGGCTGTTAGTGTAAAGATATTCTATTTAGTATAATTTATTTGTAATAACAAATTATCGGTAATGACTTCCGCGACGAGCAGTTGGACTTTTACTATAGTAAATAGTAAGGAGCAAAAGGCTCTCCAAACTTATCACTTCTATTTGTTTTGGAAGGATATTTGGGAATTGGTGTCTTTGGTAAAGTAAGTATTGAAAAATAACGCAAACGAATATGAAAAAGTGCCCACATTGTGAAAATGTGGGCGTTGCTTTTTATACTTTAAAACGTTGGAGTAAAGATTGGAGTTGTTGAGCGCTCTCGCTTAATTCAACTGCGACAGCATTAACTTCTTGCATTGTAGAAGATTGCTCGTCGATAGCTACTGCAATTATTTGTGCGTTGTCTGCTGAAATTCCTGCACTACCTGCAATTTCTGTAACAGAAGCGGCAACCTCCTCTGCACTTGCTGAAATTTGTTGAGATGTTGCAGAAATATCTTCAATCTGATCCGTAAAGGAGCGAATGGATGTCGTAATGGAATAGAAGGCATCACCAGCATTGTTAATCATAATGACCCCATCTTTTACAGAAGTAAGCCCTTCATTCACTGCTGCTGCTACATTCCGGGTATCCGCTTGGATTTCATTCGTTAGAGCGACGATTTGGCCAGCTGATTGATTTGATTCTTCGGCAAGCTTTCTTACTTCATCTGCGACAACTGCAAAGCCTTTCCCATGCTCACCAGCACGAGCAGCTTCAATCGCTGCATTTAGGGCAAGCAGATTTGTTTGGTCTGTAATCGCAGTAATCACTTTCGTAATTTGTCCAATTTCTTCAGATTGCTTACTTAGCTTCTGTGTTAGATCCGCGATGCGACTAGTCGATTCAGAAATAGTCGTCATTTGTTGCTTGGCTGTATCGACTGTTTGACCACCATCACTAGCTGTATTTGTCATGTTAATAGCATTTTGATGTAAGCTTTGAGTAGCTTCAGCAATTCGTTGCACGCCAGCAGATGTTTCGTCCATGGCAATAGCACTTTGTTGTGATGCGGTTGCAGAAGAAGATAGATGTGTTGCTGTTTCTTGTACACGCTGAGTGACTTCAGTCGAAGTTGCTGTTACTTCCTCAGTACTTGCTGTTAGCTCTTCAGAGGCAGCTGATAGGTGTGAAGCACTGTCCTGTACATTTTGTACCAGAGCATATAAATTTTGTTTTAACGTATTCACTGCTGTTGCTAGCGTGCCAATTTCATCTTTTGACGAGTGGTCGACATTGGCTGTTGTTAAATCACCTTGTGCTAATGTGTCAGCAGCAGCAATTACTTTGCGAAGTGGCATAACGATTGAATTTTTCACAAAGTACATAAAATAAAGGCCGACAATCGCACTTAAAACGAGCATAACAAGTGAAATAACAATTGCCCGCGACACAGTATTTTTAGCGGTTTGATCAATTTTAGATAGCTGTTCATTTTGGTAATCCCTTAACTCAGTAGTAAGTGAATAAATCTCACTGTTATCTTTCATCACTTCACCATTTATATAGGATAACGCAAGGTCAATATCGTTATTATTAAATGCTTGAACAGCCTTGTTAGAGTTAATTAACAAATCCTTATGTAACAAATCGATTTGTTGCATAATTTTTGTTGTCAAATCAGAGCGGACCATACCAGAAAGCTTATTAATGGTTTCTGTCAGTTTTACTTCGTACTCTTTTAATTTTTGTTCGTTAGAAGAATTTTCATCTAAAATATACGCACGTAAAAACATCCCATGTGAGGCAACTGCCTGCTGAATTTCATCAGTTAACTGTATCTGTACAATACGTTGGTCGAGAACCTCCTCTAGATTACCCTCGATTGCTTTAAATTGAATGAATGAAATGATACTAGAAACTAATAGGAAAAGTGTAAGTGAAATAAAGCCAATATTTAATTTTTTGCGAACAGACATTAGTAATCCTACCTTCTATGTTTATTGGTAAATTATAGTTCTAAAATTAATATAGCTTGATATATTTAGTTGGTCAATGCTAGAAAAACGACAAAGTAATACGGAAGAAATATATTTAGTAGGAAATAAATTATAGTTAGGTTTTATGCATGTCGATTTACTAGAATAAGTATGCAAATGACTAGTTGTTACATAAATCATGTTTTCCTAATAATTGATTGACAATTCTAATAGATTAGCATAGAATAAGTCTAACTTTTCGTTCGGAAAAAGGTAGAAGGTCTCGGGAGCGAGATCATCCTTAGAACAGATGAGCAGAGTGTAGACGAGAATAGCTGAGAAATTGTTGAATAAGAGTAGTAGCGTAAGTGTGCAAAAAAGAGAGTCAGTGGTTGGTGTGAACTGATTTGTAGCTTATGTGAATGGACTTATGAGAGTTGCTAATACCATTTTAGCAAACGTGTTCCTACGTTATAGGGAGTGCATTTATGCACATAAGTGAGAGCAATATTGCTCTAATTTGAGGTGGCAACGCGGTCAAAATCGTCCTCTGCAATTAGGAAATTCCTATTTGCAGGGGGCTTTTTTATTGTTTACGTAAACGTTCAAATGCTGGAAGGTAAAATTAAAGCCTCCAACGAATTCAAATTTCGAAAAAGGAGTTTGGTAATTATGCAATCAACGAGTTCAAGAACAAAGATGAAAACAATTAATGGAGATTCACTAACACCGATCTTAATTTTTAGACGTCTTCAAGGACAACATAAATTTTTACTTGAAAGTTCTGCGCAACATGAAGGTGCTGGTCGCTTTTCATTTATAGGTGCGAATCCCCGTAAAACGTATAAAGGTATAGGTGATGAAATACAGGAATTCTCTTATAAAACAGGCCAGATCTATACACATAAAGGTGATTTGTTTGTACTGCTAAAACGCTTAATGCCACGTGTTTCAAACACGATACAGTTTCCGTTTTCTGGGGGGGCTGTAGGCTATGTTGGTTACGGAGCGGCCTCTTCATTTACAGCTAAACATGAACAGCTACAACTACCAGATGTCCATTTCCATGTGTATGAAACGATTGTGGTGTTCGACCATGTGACAGATGAAGTGACGCTTATTCATACGAACATTGATGCGGAGAAAAAGGAGCCAAACCTTGAAGAACTTGCAGAGCAACTGTTAACAGCAAATGAAGGTGAGGATACGACATGTGTGTATCAACCGCTTGAATCGACATCTATGGAACAATTTGAGGCGGCATTGGTGAAAGTAAAAGAAGTACTGGACGGTGAAAATGCACGCGTTGTATTGTCGAAGCGATTTTTAGCGAACTTAGAGGGGGATACCTTTGCACTTTATCGCAAGTTACGTAAAAAAAATCCAGCCCCCTATATGTACTATGTGACATTCGATGACCATATTTTAATGGGAACTTCACCGGAAAGTTTAATTCGAGTAAAGGGTGATAGCGTCATTGCTTCGCCAACAGAAGGAACGTATAAGCGTGGTCTTACGAATGCAGAGGATCTTGAAAATGAACGTAAGCTATTTGAAAATGTTCGGGCAAGAAAATCACATACAGCATTGGTGACAGCTGTACAGCATGAACTACAGTCGGTTTGCTTCAGAGATTCACTTCAAATTATTGATGCGATGCGTATTGAGCGTTCGAAACAAGCATTGTATATGACATCACACTTAGAAGGAAAAATATTGCCGATGCTACATGCGTTAGACGTGTTAAAAGCAGCATTACCAGCTCTTTCATTAACAGGTATACCGAAAGAGCAGGCGATGGCGTATTTAGAGGAAACAGCTCAAACAGCTGGAATATTTGGTGGAGCAATTGGTTTTATAGGCTTTAACGGTCATCTAGATTTCGCTTTAACGGGTAAATCAATCGTCGTCGAAAAAGAAACACTTCACATGCAAACAGCTGTGACGGTAACAAAAGATACAAATGTTGAAGAAATGGTCGAACAAGTAGCTGAAGAGGAACAGCTATTTTTACAACTGCTACAAGATGAAGGGAGCGTAAATTAATGGAAGCAATACGCCAAAAAGTACAACTGAATGAGCACTTAATGTATGAGGAGATGTTAGAAGCTGCAAAGTGGATGTTTCAAGAAGAGACACCGAAAGATGATATAGCGAGCTTTTTAACTGCTCTATCGGCAAAGGGTGAAACAGCTCATGAAGTAGCAGCACTGGCTGTTGTCATGCGCTCCTTTGCGCTAGATGTGCCAGCAAAAGCGGGAGTCTATATGGACAATTGCGGTACAGGTGGCGACGGTTTAAATACGTTTAACATCAGTACGACATCCGCGTTCGTGTTAGCAGGTGCAGGCGTTAAAATGGCGAAGCACGGTAACCGCAAAATTTCGTCTGCTTCTGGCAGTTCAGACGTGTTAGAAGCACTTGGGATTCATACGAATATAACGATTGAACAAACAATTGAACTACTAGAACAAGAGGGCATTGCGTTCTTATATGCACCTAATGTTCATCCGAAATTAAAGCGCATCGGTGAAGTCCGACGTGCGCTAGGTAAGCCGACGATCTTCAATTTAGTAGGTCCATTAACAAATCCGGTGCCACTAGCTACGCAGTTTACGGGCATTAATCGTCCGAATTTTGTAATGGAGTATGCATCCGTTTTGCAAATGCTTGGCCGTGAACGTGCGTTGGTAGTCTCGGGTCCGCAAGGCTTAGACGAGGCATCGCTAGCGGGTCAAAATACATTTGTTTTAGTCGACAAAGGTGATTTAATTCCATTCTCACTAACAGCAGAAGATGCGGGATTAAGCTATGCACCACTAGAGGCAATTCGTGGAGGCAACGCAGACGAAAATGCCATCATTATGCGTAAGTTGTTAGCAGGTGAGCAAAGTGCATATTTAGATACCGTGTTGCTTAATGCGGGTATAGGATTATTTGGACACGGCAAAGCACTCACAGTCAAAGAAGGTGTCGACATGGCAAAAGACAGTATTTATAGTGGACGCGCACTTGAAAAATTAGAGGCAGTTGTTGCCTACAGTGAAAAAATTAAAGAATTGGAGGTAGGGTTATGAATATTTTAACGAAAATTCTTGAACAAAAAAAAATAGAAGTGGGAGCACTTCTTGAACAGCCAGATCCATTAGCAAATCATACAGAAAAACAGCGAGTGTCACTTTTCGAGACATTACGAAAATCAGATACATTACAGGTCATTTCAGAAATGAAGCGCGCTTCACCGTCAAAGGGATTGATAGCTGAAGGGGCAGACCCGGTGGCGCAGGCGAAAATCTATGCAAAAGCGGGTGCTGCTGCGATTTCTGTACTAACAGACAAAGAATTTTTCAAAGGGTCATTTGATGATCTAACGGCAGTAGCAAATGCTGTACCAACACCACTTCTTTGTAAAGATTTCATGATAGATCGAGTGCAAATTCGTTTTGCCAAAGCTTCTGGCGCATCGATTGTTTTACTCATTGTTGCGGCGTTAGAAGACGAGGCACTGCGTGATTTATATGGCTATGCAACAAGCTTAGGCCTTGAAGTATTAGTGGAAGTACATGATGTAAAAGAGCTAAAACGTGCAGTTGCGGTAGGAGCAAAGCTGATTGGAGTCAATAACCGAGATTTACGTACATTTGAAGTGAGCTTAGAGCGTACACGAGAAATTGCCGATGCTTTCCCGTTCGGAGAGGAACGTGTACTTATTAGTGAGAGTGGTATTTGGACGAGTGACGATGCGAAAACTGTCGCAGCGATGGGTGCAAGTGCAGTATTAGTCGGAGAGTCATTAATGCGTAGTGGCGATGCAGGGACAGCGCTGAAAAGTTTGCAAGTAAGTAAAGTAGGCCTATCCATATGACAAAGGTAAAGATATGCGGGTTAAAGGAAGAACAACATGTGAAAGCAGCGGTAAGTGCTGGGGCAGATGCTATTGGTTTTGTCTTTGCACCGAGCAAGCGACTAGTGTCAATTAATCAGGCACACGAACTGGCAAAGCATGTGCCAGAAGGGGTATTGAAAATTGGTGTGTTTGTCAATCCGACAGCAGAGGAGCTTCGAGCAGCAGTGGAAGGTGTGCCTCTAGATTACGTGCAGTATCACGGAGAGGAGACGCCAGACTTTATTCGTGAGCAAGGCTATCCAGCGATTAAGGCGTTGTCAGTGCACTCTGCTAAGGATGTACAGGCGGCTATGCAGTACGATGTTGATTATTATTTATTTGATGCACCAGGAACAGATTTTAAAGGTGGTAGTGGCCATACATTTGACTGGACGTTACTGGAAACGGCAGGTATTCCAAAAGAAAAACTTATTTTAGCGGGTGGCTTGAAACTAGAAAATATCGAAGAGGCTGTGTTGCTCGTTGATCCGTTTATGGTGGATGTGTCAAGTGGCGTGGAAACGGATGGGGTCAAGGATATAGATAAGATTGAGGAGTTTTTACAGGCAGCAAAGAAGGAGAGAGTGAAATGACGAATACAATAGCAAATAGCGTGCCAACAAAAGAGGGACGCTACGGTAAATTTGGTGGACAATATGTACCAGAAACATTAATGACTGCACTTATAGAGTTAGAAGAAGCTTATGATCTGGCAATGGCGGACAAAGCGTTTACGGATGAACTGAATTATTACTTAAAAGATTATGTAGGGCGTGAAACACCGTTGTACTTCGCAGAGAACTTAACGAAGGAACTCGGTGGTGCAAAAATTTACTTAAAGCGCGAAGATTTAAATCATACAGGTGCCCATAAAATTAATAATGCAATTGGGCAAGCTCTACTTGCAAAACGTATGGGCAAGAAGAAAATCGTTGCAGAAACAGGGGCAGGTCAACACGGTGTAGCAACAGCGACAGCTTGTGCGCTATTAAATTTAGAATGTGTCGTCTTTATGGGGGCAGAGGATATTAAACGCCAACAGTTAAATGTTTTCCGTATGGAGCTACTTGGTACAAAAGTAGTGTCGGTGGAAAGTGGCTCGAAAACATTAAAGGATGCTGTAAATGCAGCACTGCGTTACTGGGTGACGAATGTTGAGGATACACATTATATTTTAGGTTCTGCATTAGGGCCTCATCCATTCCCAAAAATTGTGCGTGACTTCCAACGTGTGATTGGAGTAGAGACAAGAGCACAAATACTTGAAAAGGAAGGCCGTTTACCAGAGGCAGTTGTTGCTTGTATAGGTGGAGGTAGTAACGCAATTGGTATGTTCCATCCATTTGTTGATGATGAAGAAGTGGCATTGTACGGCGTAGAGGCGGCAGGAAGTGGGCTTGATTCAGGTAAACATGCTGCGGCGATTGCTGGAGGTCAGTTGGGTGTTCTGCATGGTGCGTACATGTATTTATTGCAGGATGAAAATGGCTTTGTGCAAGAAGCACACTCGATTTCAGCAGGGCTTGATTATCCAGGGAAGGGTCCGGAGCATTGTTATTTACATGATATCGGTCGTGCGAAATTTGACTCAATTACAGATAGTGAGGCACTTGAAGGATTGCAATTACTTTGTCGTACTGAAGGTATTTTACCTGCGTTAGAAAGTTCTCATGCGATTGCGTATACAGCGAAGTTAGCGAAAACAATGACAGCGGATGAAGTCATTGTTGTGTGCTTATCTGGTCGTGGCGATAAAGACGTACATACGGTGCGTGCAGTTCTTGGAGGTGAGGCATAATGACAACATTACAGCAGGCAATTCTTAAAGTAAAAGAAGCGGGCCATAAAGCATTTGTGCCGTATATTATGGCAGGTGATGGCGGTCTTGAGACATTAAAGCCAACAATTTTAAAACTGCAAGCAATCGGTGTGACTGCAATTGAAGTAGGTATTCCGTTTACAGATCCTGTGGCAGATGGTCCGACGATTGAACAGGCTGGTGAACGTGCTTTAGCGAAAGGTGTAACGCTGCGAAACGTATTAGCAGAGCTAGCATTTTTCCGTGAAGACATAACGGTGCCACTTGTTGTGATGACATATTTTAATCCAGTATTAGCATATGGCTTAGAGGCGTTTGGGATTGCTTGTGCGGCAGGTGGGGTTAAAGGATTAATCGTACCAGATGTGCCACTTGAAGAAAGTGACATATTACGGGAAACATTAAATCCACAAGGCGTGGATATTGTGCAACTTGTATCATTAACAAGTCCACCTGAACGCATTGCAAAAATCGCTGCGGCAAGTCAAGGTTTTGTCTATGCGGTGACGGTTAATGGAATTACAGGGGCACGTGCAAGTTTTGCCAATGATTTAGAGGGGCATTTTGCAAGGTTGTGCGAGGCAAGTCCGATTCCTGTCCTTGCAGGCTTTGGAATCTCCACACCTGAGCAAGTGGTGAGTATGGGTGCGCTTGGAGATGGTGTGATCGTGGGCAGTACGATTGTTACAGCATTACATGAAGGTGATTTTGCCAAAGTGGAAGCGTTAGTCGCTGCCTCAAAAGGTGTGCTAGAGAAGTCTACTCTTTAACGTTTTATTAAAAATCAATAGTTTTCAAAATACATTTGATATACAATGACTTACTAAAATGTTGCATTTTTCATACAGAACTAGACTAATCAAAAAGTCTAGTTCTTATTTAATGTACTCGATTCATTTCTTTATAAAAAAGTTTGATAATTTTATTAAACCTTGTTCAGACGTTCCCGATAGTTGAAGTGTATAGCTGTACAAACGAATGCTAAATCATATAGTGCTTTTCATTAATAATATTTGTATTTTCCTTTCCATACAAAACTTTCTTTGGATTTATAATGATGATTAAAACTGCTACTACTAAATAAAAAATTGCGTTATACATGATTAAATCTATTAATTTCCCGTTTATTAAGCCAATAAAAAGATTAAAAAATTGGTGGATGATAATTGGAATAATTAAATTCTGATTTAAGTTATAAAAGGCTGTCATGACGATATTAGTAGACATGATTGCAATCATAAAGAATAGTATATATTTGATTAAACCAATGCCTGCAAGCCCTGTAGTAAACCATATGGGTAGGTGCCAAATACCCCACCAAAATCCAATGATTATCGAAGCTTTTAATGATGAATGCTTCTTTTGAAGCTCAATTTGAGCGAAACCTCTCCACCCTAGTTCTTCTCCTAGTGGCCCAGAAAGAAGGCTTTTTAAAAAGAAATAAATTAGCATTCCCCATGAAGAAACAGTAAAAATAGAATCTGCTTCACTATTATTAGATAAAATCATCAAAATCAACAAAAATATGAAAGTTTGAATCATACTTGCAGTAAGAATGACAGAAAATTTGAGTTTATGCTTGAATTTCTCTTTTACAAATTGTATAAAACTCTGCTCAGGATAGATCTTTTTAAACAGCACTGCAAAAGAAAAAGTTGAAGACCAAGCTGCTATACAGAACATTACATCAATGACCCATGTAGGAAATCCCAACATGTGTGTGGTTCCTACAAGAAAAAAAGGGGTAAAAAAATGATATTGGTTAGTAAAATAAAACTTGCTACTGGTTTTTTTAGTTTCTTTTCTCCATTCATGCATAATCCCCGTTTCAAACAAAATATTTCATAAATATAATAATGCTCATATTTACTAATACCTTCAGCTTAAACCTAGGAGTTACTCACAGGTCAATACATATCTACATTATTTTATAGGTGCATAAATTTCTAAAAATACACGTTCAAGTCCTTCTTCATAAGTGGTAAGTAGTAGATTTATATAAACTAGCCCCAAAAGTTCATACCCTTTTTCTAGTGCTATTTTTCTTAAACTAGCTTCCACGTTATGATCAATATTTTTTCCACCAGTTGACCATCTTCCATTTTCAATAACTGTATAAATACATTTTGGATGAGATAGAATTTCACCTTCTACTTCTTTATCAAGTGCTTCTACTTTTCTTACAATTATAAACTTATCTTTTATAATTCCTTCTTCATTGAAACGTATGACTCTTCTTATAGATGTTAGGGTAACTGCTTTTTTTAAGCTGTCTGTGCTCTTTTTTAGAGTTTCATATTCATCATACGCAGTAAAATGTTCTATTTCTCCTTTTATTTCTAAAGGCTTCATTTCTTTTACTGTATATTCTCCTAAGGATTGTTTGATTTTTTCACAATCTTTTTTTACGATCTGAATCTTTTTTAAAAGAAGCTTTTTATATTCTATTTCCTCTAAAACAACTTGTTCTTTCTCTTCTAATAATGATTTTATGCCCTCTATACTCTTGCTTTTTCTTAATTCCTGGATTTTTTTAATTTCAATATCAATTTCTCTATAGAAATTTACTGTTGTTATATCATATATATCAAAATGATTATATTTTCTATACCCATTCTCAATATTTTGCTTAGGCTTTACTAATTCCTTTTCTTCATAAAATTTTAAGGTATCTCTAGATACACCTAAAAATTTTGCGACTTGTCCAATTGTGTACATTATACTCTCCTTTATCATTACTATATATTCTTTATGATGTTTCATATTATCGGTACGTCAAAAAACAATAATATAAGTTTTATTATAATTACTAAGTTAGGCATCATAGCTTTTACATTCCTCCAACCTGCCCATTCTTTAAATTATTGAATGCTGAAATATTCTTACAATTATTATACTGGGAAATAGTAGAAGGTTGTACGGGAAATTAAAGCCTACATTAGCTAATACCTCGAAGTACTATAGTGGGGAAAAAATCTTCATGTACAATTACTTTTCATTAATGTTGCAGAGTAAGAATAGATTTTTTCTTTGTAGACAGATCGACTTGGCAAAGTGATGGAAGTTGCCGTGAAAATTGAAGGATAGTGCGTGTCTTCTTCATTTTCGGTATAATATGCTTCGTGAGGAAGTGAAAAAATGATTCAACCGAAAAAAAGGTGGCAAGTAGAACGTCCTGACGAACAACTTGTCCAACAATTACAAAATGACTTACAGCTTTCGGCCATTGCGGCGAAAATTTTAGCAGCACGTGGCTGTGAAACATCAGCGCAAGCAGAAAGCATATTAAATATGACGGAAGCAAATATTCATGATCCATATCTTATGCATGGTATGGCTGAAGCGGTGGCACGTATTGAGCAGGCACTTGAAAATGGAGAGAAAATTTTAGTATATGGAGATTATGATGCGGACGGCGTGACGAGTACGACAGTTATGTTGCATGTGTTACTCGATCTTGGTGCGGATGTGTCGTTTAAAATTCCGAATCGTTTTTTACATGGCTATGGCCCGAGTGAGGAATTATTCCGTGAGGCACATGCAGAAGGTGTGCAGCTGATTATCACGGTCGATAATGGTATTTCTGGTGTAGAGCCAATTCGTGTGGCGAAGGAGCTTGGCATGGATGTCATCGTGACCGATCACCATGAGCCAGGCGAGGAATTACCACCAGCTGATGTCATCCTACATCCGCGTATGCCTAAGGGACATTATCCATTTGGCGAGCTTGCGGGTGTTGGTGTAGCGTTTAAGCTGGCGCATGCCTTATATGGTGAATTACCAGTCCATTTATTAGAATTTGTAGCAATTGGTACGGTTGCAGATTTAGTGCCAATGGTCGATGAAAATCGCTATTTAGTAAAGCGTGGTATTGAAGAAATGCAACGCTCGCTTAGTCCATGGGTACAAGCAATGTGCGAGGTCTCAAGTGCAGATCAGTCAAAAATCAATGAAGAAACAATCGGCTTTTACTTTGGTCCACGCTTAAATGCAGTTGGTCGCCTCGGTGAAGCGGCGCCAGGTGTGGGATTACTGATGGCAGAAGATGCTACAAAGGCTACAGCACTTGCTAAAAAGTTGAATGCTAGTAATACCGAACGTAAAGATATAGTGAAGGCTATTACAGAGCAGGCGACAGCAATGATTGAAGCGGATGAAAAAATCCAGAATTCACTTGTATTAGTCGTTGCAGGCGAGGGCTGGAATCCTGGTGTAGTTGGCATTGTTGCATCACGTCTCGTCGAGTTATATTATCGCCCGACAATCGTGTTATCGCTAGACCCTGAAAAAGGGACTGCAAAAGGTTCGGCTCGTAGTATTGAAGGATTCCATCTATACAATGAGTTAGCAAAAAACCGTGATATTTTGCCGCATTTTGGTGGTCACCCAATGGCAGCGGGAATGACTTTGCCGCTAGAACATGTCGATGAACTGCGCACACGACTTGATGCACAGGCTAGGGCTTGTTTAACTGAGGAACAATTAACGCCGGTACTAAACATTGATATTCCACTAAAAATTGATGAAATTTCAACAGATGCAATTGAAGAAATTGCAAAGCTAGGCCCATTTGGTACGGATTTCCCGAAACCAGTGTATGTGCTAGAAAACGTAGAAATTGCATCCATGCGTAAAATAGGTGCTGCAGAAAATCATATTAAAATGGAATTAACAGATGGCTTTGAAAAATTGGATAGTGTTGGGTTTAATAAAGGACATCTACATGATGAACTATCGTATGGTATTAAAGTATCGTTTATTGGGGATCTTCAAATCAATGAATGGCAAGGTCGTAAAAAGCCACAGTTTATGATTGAGGATGTACAAACGACTGAGTGGCAGTTATTCGATATTCGTGGTATTCGCCAAACGTCTCGTTGGCTCAATACAGTGCCAAAGGAAGAAGCTGTATTTTTAGCATTTCGCCCTGAAACGATTACATATTATCAATCGCTTTTGGGTGTTCCAATTTTGCATGTTGATGAGACCCTATCAAATGTGGAGCAAGCGAATTTTATCGTCTTACTCGATTTGCCGTTAAATGTTCAACTGTTAGAAAACGTATTGAAAAAAACAGCGCCTTCGCGTATTTATGCACATTTTTATATGCCAGATTCGCAGTATTTCAATGGCATGCCAACGCGCGATCAATTTAGCTGGTATTATAAATTTTTGAAAAAACGCCCTTCATTTCCATTGAATGTGCATTTAGATGACCTTGCTAAGCATACAGGTTGGCCACTTGATGCATTAAAATTTATGTCACAGGTGTTTTTTGAGTTGGATTTTGTTAGAATGGAGAATGGACTGACGACTGTCAACGAGAATGTGCCAAAACAAGCGCTATCCGATGCACCGTCATACAAACAACGTTCCGAACAGATTGATATGGAGCAAAAACTTGTTTATGCTCCTTATATAGAACTAAAGCAATGGTTTGATGAACGGTTAGACTAAACAGGTTTCGTAGGAGGAACAAACGAATGGATTTAAAGCAATATGTTACAACAGTTGAAAACTGGCCGAAAGAAGGCATTAGTTTCAAAGATATTACAACAATTATGGATAACGGTCCTGCTTACAAATATGCAACGGACGAAATCGTGAAGTATGCAAAAGAAATAGGTGCTGAAATTATTGTGGGTCCTGAAGCACGTGGGTTCATCATTGGTTGCCCAGTCGCTTATGCACTTGAAATTGGTTTCGCACCTGTTCGTAAACCAGGGAAATTACCTCGTGAAGTAATCAGTGCAGACTATGGTCTTGAATACGGAAGCGACACATTAACAATGCACAAAGATGCCATTAAACCAGGTCAAAAAGTATTAATCTGTGATGATTTACTAGCAACTGGTGGTACAATTGAAGCAACTGTACGTTTAGTCGAACAATTAGGCGGCGAAGTGGTTGGTTGCGCATTTTTAATCGAATTAACTGAACTAAATGGTCGTGCAAAACTAGGTGACTTGAGCATCAAAACATTAATTCAATACTAATAAAAAATGGACGTATCTCATAAGAATATGAGATATGTCCATTTTTTTCATTGACTTCCTAAAAACAAAAGTTTATAATTCAAACAAATATAATAAAAGGTGATGCTATGAATGAGAGAGAGCAAGCTGTACTTTCACTAATTCGTCAAAATCCGTTTATGTCTCAACAAGATATGGCAGATAAGATGAATTTGTCACGTCCAGTACTTGCAAATTTAGTATCGAGTTTAACGAAGCAAGGGAAAATTATCGGTCGTGCTTATATTTTACCGGAAGAAAATGAAATCGTTTGCATCGGCGGGGCAAATCTTGACCGAAAGTTTCATGTTAAGGGAACTGTTCAACTCGGAACGTCAAACCCTTCGAGCTCTACTTCTAGTGTGGGTGGCGTTGGGCGCAATATTGCGGAAAACTTAGGGCGCCTTGGCCATGATGTCACGATGTTAACGACAGCAGGCAAGGATTCTGATTGGCAAGCCATTCAAGAAGCTTCTGAAGCTTTTATGAATTTACGTTATGTAGAGCAGCTGCCAGACGCTTCGACAGGCTCGTACACAGCAATAATGGATGAACAAGGTGAACTAGCATTAGCGGTTGCCAATATGGATGTTTACGATTTATTAGTGCCATCTCTGTTAAAACAGCATGAGACAATGCTGATGAATGCAGGATGCTTTATTATTGACCTAAATTGTCCGAAGGAAACAGTGGAATATATTCAAAATATTGCTATAGCAAGAGAAATTCCTTTAGTGATTGTGCCAGTATCTTCGCCGAAAATGAATAGATTACCATATTCATTGAAAGGCGTAACATGGTTTATTTGTAACACGGACGAGGCAGAAACAATTGTGGGTCATGCAATACATACTGAGAAAGATTATGCAAATGCATTACGACACCTATTGAATGCGGGTATTACTCACGCCGTTATTACAGCAGGAGCAAAAGGTGTCTTTGCGGCAACGAATGCCATAGGGCCACGCCATTTTGCTGCAAAACAAATCACGAAAATTGAAGATGTAACCGGTGCTGGTGATGCATTTGTCAGCGGAGTAATCCATAGCTGGTTAACAAAACAACCATTGGAAGCATGTATTGATGCAGGACTAACCAATGCAAAAAATACACTCGCTTCCCCATATACTGTCAGACCAGAATTATCAGAAGACCTTTTGAAAAATGAAATGGAGGAATAACAACATGAAAGAATTCATCGTATTATCAGAAGAAGTAAAAGCAGGACAAGAGAAAGGCTTACCAATCGTTGCCTTAGAATCTACAATCATTTCACACGGTATGCCTTACCCTCAAAATGTAAAAACTGCACGTGAAGTGGAGCAAATTATCCGTGACAATGGTGCGGTTCCAGCAACAATTGCATTAATCGATGGTAAAATTAAAATTGGTTTATCTGATGAAGAACTAGAAATGTTCGGGAATTCACAAGGTGTTGCAAAAGCTTCTCGCCGTGACTTAGCATACTTACTAGCAACGAAAAAATTAGGCGCGACAACTGTTGCTGCAACAATGATTTGTGCGGAGTTAGCGGGTATTGAAATCTTCGTAACAGGTGGTATTGGTGGGGTTCACCGCGGTGCTGAAACAACAATGGACGTTTCTGCTGACCTAGAAGAATTAGCACAAACAAACGTAGCTGTAATTTGTGCAGGTGCAAAATCAATTCTAGATATCGGCTTAACACTTGAATACCTTGAAACAAAAGGTGTACCAGTTGTTGGTTACGGTACTGAGAAGGTTCCAGCATTCTACACACGTGAAAGTGACTTTGATGTTAACTTCCAATTAGATACACCAGAAGATGTGGCAGCGATGTTACATGCTAAATGGGAATTAGGTCTAAAGGGTGGAGCAGTAATTGCTAATCCAATTCCTGAAGCAGACGCAATGGATCAAGCTTTCATTACAAACATTGTTGAAAAAGCTTTACAAGAAGCAGAAGAAAACAACATCCTAGGTAAAAACGTAACGCCATTCTTACTTGGAAAAGTAAAAGAATTAACAGAAGGCAAGAGCCTAGATGCTAATATTGCATTAGTGAAAAACAATGCAGTAGTCGGTGCGAAAATCGCTGTTGCATTCAATCAATCAAAATAAACGTATACACAAGACCCCCCGCTACGCTTTGAAGTGTAGTGGGGGGTCTTTTTGTTCATTTTATAGAAAATTATTTCCAGTTTTCAAACTGTTCACGAGAATAACTAAACTATATGACACAGTCCCTTTACAATAGCCCTCGATGTTTTATACAATTGAAGTTATATCTAATCTGAAAAATTTGACGAGCAAGGTGGACATATAATGGCGAAAGAGCAAATTTTGACTCCTCAAGATGTTTTTGATTTAGTCAAATCCTATATGAATGACGAAAACGTCGCATTCGTAAAAAAAGCATATGAATTAGCAAGGGACGCGCATATTGAGCAGTTCCGTAGCTCTGGCGAACCGTATATTATTCACCCGGTACAAGTTGCCGGTATTTTAGCTGAACTACAAATGGATCCAGAAACGGTCGCAGCCGGTTTTTTGCATGATGTAGTAGAAGATACAGAGTTTACGCGCGACGACTTAGTGCGTGAATTTGGTGAAGATGTAGCGATGCTCGTTGACGGCGTAACGAAGCTCGGAAAAATAAAATATTTATCGAAAGAAGCACAGCAGGCGGAAAATCATCGGAAAATGTTTATTGCAATGGCTCAGGATATCCGCGTCATTTTGATTAAACTTGCTGACCGTCTACACAATATGCGGACGTTAAAGCATTTGCCTGCTGAAAAACAGCGTCGTATTTCGAAAGAGACCCTTGAAATTTTTGCGCCACTTGCACATCGTCTTGGGATTTCTACGGTGAAGTGGGAGTTAGAAGATACAGCTCTACGTTACTTAAATCCTCAACAATATTATCGCATTGTAAGTCTTATGAAAAAGAAACGTGATGAGCGCGAGGCCTATTTAGATAATGTAATGGGCGAAATGAAGTCTCAACTTACTGATGTAGAAATTGATGCGGATATTTATGGGCGCCCTAAGCATATTTATAGTATTTATCGCAAGATGGTGTTACAAAAAAAGCAATTTAACGAAATTTATGATTTACTAGCGATTCGTGTGCTCGTTGATAGCATTAAAGATTGTTATGCCGTGTTAGGAATTGTGCATACACTCTGGAAGCCAATGCCAGGTCGTTTCAAGGACTATATTGCGATGCCAAAACAAAATTTATATCAGTCACTACATACGACTGTGATTGGACCTTACGGAGATCCACTTGAGGTGCAAATTCGTACGAAGGAAATGCATCGAATTGCCGAATACGGGATTGCTGCGCACTGGGCATATAAAGAAGGTAAAAAGGTTGATATTGAGAAGCAAAATGTTGACCAAAAACTGACGTGGTTCCGTGAAATATTAGAATTCCAAAATGAATCTTCAAATGCAGAAGAATTTATGGAGTCATTAAAATTCGATTTATTCTCGGATATGGTCTACGTATTTACACCTGAGGGAGATGTCGTTGAATTACCAGCTGGTTCAGTACCAATCGACTTTGCATACCGTGTGCATTCAGAAGTCGGAAATCGTACAATTGGCGCAAAAATTAACGGCAAAATGGTCACATTGGATACGCCACTTAAAACGGGGGATATCATTGAAATTTTAACGTCAAAACAATCCTTTGGCCCAAGCCGTGACTGGTTAAAAATTGCGCAATCATCACAAGCAAAAAATAAAATTAAACAATTTTTCAAACGTCACCTACGTGAAGACAACATCGTTAAAGGTAAAGAGATGATTGAGAAGGAAATTCGCTCGCAAAGTTATGACATCAAGGAAACATTGTCTGCTGAAAATCTCAAACGTGTTTGTGACAAACTGAACTATACAAATGAAGAAGATCTATATGCGAATGTCGCTGTGAATGGTATTACAGCACAGCAAGTTGTCAATCGTCTTGCTGAAAAACGCCGTAAAGAGCGTGAGCAGGAAGAAGCACTTGAAAAAATTGAACAAAAAATGAAAAATCCAATTCCGCAAAGACGCACGGAATCAGGTGTTATTGTGAAAGATATCGAAAATATGCTCATTCGATTATCACGTTGTTGTACACCGGTACCTGGAGATGAAATTGTTGGCTTTATTACAAAGGGACGTGGGGTTTCAGTCCATCGTTCAGATTGTCCGAACATTCAAGTCGAGGGTGAGCAAGACCGTTTAATCGAAGTAGAATGGGAAGATGGGCTAGCTCCAGAGAAAAAAGAATATCCTGTTGATATTGAGGTTGCTGCCTTCGATCGTCCAGGCCTTTTAAACGAAGTTATGCATATTGTCAGCGAAACGAAAACAAATATTCTAGCTGTGAGCGGTCGTGCAGATCGTGACAAAATAGCAACCATCCATTTGACGATTTCGATTTCAAATATTTCGCACTTGCATAAAGTCGTGGAACGTATTAAACAAATTCCTGATATTTATTCTGTGCAACGTGTTATAAATTAACCATATTTAGTAGATTAACAAGTGCTGAATAATGGTATGCCAAGCTGTAGTGGCAACTACATCGAAGTGACTTTAATAGAATTGAGGTTTCAAATAATGAAAGTAGTCTTACAACGCAGTAAAGCAGCATCCGTGACTGTTGATGGAGAAGTCACGGGCGCAATTGATCGTGGTTATGTACTTCTTGTAGGCATCACGCACGAGGATACAACAGAGGATATTGCCTACCTTGCAAAAAAAATCGCCAATTTACGTCTTTGGGAAGATGCAGATGGTAAGATGAATCATTCGATTTTAGAGCATGGAGGAGCAATCTTATCTGTCTCACAATTTACCTTGTATGGTGATACGAAAAAAGGAAATCGGCCAAGCTTTACAGGTGCGGCAAGACCAGAAATTGCAGAGCCGCTATGGGAGGCTTTCAATGATGCCCTTCGTGAATACGGCTTACAAGTTGAAACAGGGATTTTTGGTGCAATGATGGACGTTGCATTTACGAATGATGGCCCTGTTACTATTCTTTTAGAGTCGAAATAATAACACACTTTATGCATTGCCTTCATACACTAAAATAGATTATGGTCATTTTAGCATTAGGAAGGAAGTGCAATTCGATGTCGCAAATGGGGAGTGTTTCAAATCCTTATTTATATGAAACAGTAAGAATGCTAGTGGGGCAGCCTATTGTTGTCCAAACGGTGAAAAATGTACAGCAAGGTATGTTAACCTCTGTGTTACCTGATCATATTGTTGTAGAAGTTTGCCAAGTCCCCTTTTTTATTCGTATGGAAGAAATTGTGTGGGTAACATTAGCTGTGAGAAGAAAATAAGTGTATAAGTACCTTTATTTTCACATATTGTGAAAAATGGAGGTGCTTTTTTGTTCCAACGAGTGAATAAATTAGTGATCGATTTGCCAGAAGTAGAGTACGGAGATGCGAATGCTGCAAGTGCTGTCCAAGAGCTGCTAGGTGGAAAGTTTGGCGAAATGTCGACCTTGAATAATTATATGTATCAGTCTTTCAATTTTCGTGGGAAAAAGAAATTGAAGCCATTTTACGATTTAGTTGCGAGTATTACGGCAGAGGAATTTGGCCATGTAGAGCTTGTTGCCAATACGATTAATTTACTTAATAAGAGTTCTTCATTCACCGCACCACCCGATTTAACACCGTTACAAAACGGCAAGGATATGCGTTCAACAGCAGCATTTATTGCCTCTGCTCAAACATCACTCGCGGTCGATTCGATGGGGGCACCGTGGACAGGAGCAAATGTATTTACGAGCGGCAATTTAGTCTTGGATTTACTGCATAATTTCTTTTTGGAGTGCGGGGCGAGAACCCATAAAATGCGTGTGTATGAAATGACGGATCATCCTACGGCAAGAGAGATGATTGGCTATTTACTTGTGCGTGGTGGAACGCATGTGCTTGCTTATGCACGAGCAATCGAAATGGCAACAGGGGTAGAGGTCTCAAAGCTAATTCCGATTCCTAATCTCGATAACCGTGTGTTTGACTACGCTCGAAAATATGAGGATATGGGTTATGGTAATGTACTTTTCACATGGAATAATGTCGGTGACTATAAAGATATCGACCGTATTTGGAAGGGGACTAATCCACTGTCGGGGGAGCGTTTATATGTTCAGGAAGGTTCACCAAAGGGCTATGATATCCCAAATTTAGATGACATGCCAGAAGAATTTGCTCCGGGCATTGGGCCAGAAGAGTTTAAAAAAATTGCAAAGCGCTTACTAGAAAACATGTAAAAATGAGCACACCACTTTTTGTGGATGTGCTCATTTTCTAATTATTTTAATTAAAATAATCAAGTATGCCTTGATAGATGCCTAGAGATGCTTGTTCGCGGAATTTAGCTGTTGTAATAGCGCGCTCCTCTCCAGCATTACTAAGGAAGCCAAGTTCAACAAGAACAGCTTGCTGACGATTTTCACGCAGTACTAAGTAGTTACCAGGCTGTGCGCCACGGTCTCTTAAATCGATTTTACTAGCGAGCCCATTATGAACTGCTTCAGCAAGGCCTTTCTGATTATCGTTTAAATAATACGAGGTGAAGCCTGAAATAGAGCTGTCATCCGTTGCATCATAATGGATACTAATAAAGGCGTCTGCTTCATGTTGATGTGAAATCGATACACGCTTACGGAGATCTACATATTCATCAGACTCACGAGTCATGATAACATTAGCTCCAGCAGCACTAAGTTTTGAAGCCAATAAGGAAGCTGTTTTTAATGTAATTCCTTTTTCATCTGTTCCGCGGTATCCTGTTGTGCCATGGTCGTTACCACCATGACCTGCATCGACAACTATTGTTATGCCATTTAAAGTCCCTTTTTTACGAGTAGTATTTTTCTCTTTATTGACAGCTGTATTTTTTTCATCTGTAGACACAACCCAATTTGCGACGTATGCGGTTTTATTATCTAGCTGTATTTCGTAAAAATCACCCTTTGTTCCGATAATCGGATAGGTTTCACCAGCATCAACACGTTCGACTACTTCTGCAGTTGTTGTAGCATCCGTTCGAAGGTTTGTCCCGTTATAAATGATAGTGACAGAGCCGATATTCTCTTTTGATGAGCTAGTCGAAGAGGTTTTAGCCGTATCAGAAAATGTCCCATAAAAGCTATATACCCAACCTGTTTTTTTATCATTATATTGAATCTGCACCCAATTATGCTCCAACTTCAGGACTTTAAAGACTTGTCCTTTTGAGACAGTGCCTATTTTTTTTGCTGTTAAATCGGCCTTTTTACGTACATTTAATGAGTCAACCAATACAGTGAAAGTAGTGTTTTTAGAAGTAGTAGTTGTAGTATTAGTTGTTTCATCTGCTGTTTTCTCAGTTGTTTTTTCAGTCATTTTTTCAGTTGTTTCGTTAATTGTGACGTAGCTAGTCGATACCCACCCGATTAAACCATTCCAGTTAATTTTCGCCCACTCACCAGATTCCTGTATAAGTACAGCCTGGTTGCCTGTAGATAACTGACCGAGCACGACCGATGAAATATCTGGTTCTGTTCGAATATTTAGCCGATCTACTTGGGCAATGACAGTTTTATCGACTGTTTGATCAGCTTTTATTGGAGTAGTCAACCAAGAAGCAACCCAACCTTCGTAATCACCAGTTTTTACTTGAATCCAGTCCTCTTGACGTTCAATAGAAGTAAGGGTATCTCCCTCATTTAGCGTAGTAACGATAGGGTAGGAAAGACCTGGTCCTTCGCGTAAATGAAGGATTGTTCCTGTTACTTTCAGATCACTTGTGTCAGCGGAAGCTTTTTGTCCAAATTGCATACTTGGAATCGTAATCGTGAATAGTAACAGTAAGATGAAAGCAATATGTATTTGTTTTTTTATCATAGGATTCCTCCTTTTCTCGTGCTATTTTATCATATTCATAATATGAAATTCGTGTGAAAAAGGTCACGGAATTCATTATTTTGTTGACTGTTGCTTGAAAAAAACGAAAACAGTTGACATTACCTGTCGATGTGACTAACATAAGGGGTAATCAAAAAATGATTGAACGCTTATGACCAAGCGAGTAGCGTATACCTCTATTGGATAAGAGAGGGAAAGACCTAGGCTGCAATCTTTCCTACAAAAATGTATTACGTGAACAACACTTGAGAGGCTCTTTTCTGAAAAGTTTAACTTAGTAGGAAAAGACGGAATCGGCCGTTATCCGATTATGAGGAGGATGCACGTTTTTTTGTGCGTCAACTAGGGTGGAACCGCGGAAGCATATATAGCTCTCGTCCCTTGCAGATATGCAAGGGGCGAGGGCTTTTTTTGATTGGGGCGCTCAATAATGGTAGGGAGTCGCTCAACCTTGGGTGAAAACGTTCATCTTCGCATTAGAGTCACTCAGTCCACACTTAAACTCGTTTATAAGCAAATCAAAGAGGAGGTATTTTGCATGAATTTTAAAGTGCCGCGTGGTACACAAGACATTTTGCCAGGACAATCGGAAAAATGGCAAAAAGTAGAGTCGATTATTCGTGATTTATGTCGTGTATATCGTTACAACGAAATTCGCACACCGATTTTCGAACAAACGGATTTATTTACACGCAGCGTTGGAGAAACAACGGATGTCGTGCAAAAAGAAATGTATACATTCGAAGATCGTGGTGGTCGTTCATTGACATTACGTCCAGAGGGTACAGCTTCAGCAGTCCGTTCTTATGTAGAAAACAAGATGTTCGGTTCACCTGACCAACCTGTAAAGCTTTCATATATGGGGCCAATGTTCCGTTATGAGCGCCAACAAGCTGGTCGCTACCGCCAATTCGTACAATTTGGTGTGGAAGCAATCGGTAGTGCTGATCCAGCCATCGATGCAGAAGTTATTGCACTGGCAATGGATGTATATGAATCAGCTGGCTTAAAGGACTTAAAATTAGTCATTAATTCATTAGGTGATAAAGAAACGCGTGATGCGCACCGTACAGCGCTTATTAATCATTTTGAGCCGCATATCCAAGAGTTTTGCTCGGATTGTCAAAATCGATTACAAAAAAATCCACTGCGTATTTTAGATTGTAAAGTAGATCGTGAACATTCATTAATGGCTACTGCACCTGCATTAACGGACTTCTTAACGGAAGAATCAGCAGCCTACTTTGCAAAAGTGAAAGCGTACCTAGATACACTTGGTATTTCTTATGAAGTGGATCCAAATCTAGTGCGTGGTCTTGATTACTACAATCACACAACGTTTGAAATTATGTCGACAGCTTCTGGCTTCGGTGCAATTACAACGCTTTGTGGTGGTGGTCGTTATAATGGCCTAGTCGAGGAAATCGGCGGACCGGATGTACCTGGTATCGGTTTTGCTTTAAGTATCGAACGCTTATTATTAGCGCTTGAAGCGGAAGGCGTAACGCTTGATACAGAATCTGCACTAGATGTATTCATGATTGCAATGGGTGATGAGGCGAAGCTAAAAGCAGTGGAGCTAACAAGTTCATTCCGTGCGAAGGGTATTTCAACGGAAATGGATTACTTAGACCGTAAGATGAAAGCGCAAATGAAATCAGCGGATCGTCTAGGTGCAAAATACACAATCGTACTTGGTGAAACAGAGCTTGAAGAACAAGCAGCTACAGTTAAACATATGGAATCAGGCGAACAACAAAAAGTCGCGTTTTCAGAATTAGTAAATTATCTATTAGGTAAATAAATAGTTGGGGGAATTACAAATGGCAAAGAGAACACATGCTAGTAACGAGCTTTCTGAAGTGTTACAAGGCGAGAAAGTCGTATTAAAAGGATGGGTGCAACGTCGTCGTGACCTTGGTGGATTAATTTTCATTGATTTGCGTGACCGCACAGGGATTACACAAGTTGTATTTAGTCCAGATGTTGCAGAAGCACATGCACTAGCAGATAAAGTACGTAGCGAATATGTAATTGAAATTGAAGGAACAGTTATCCTTCGTTCAGAAGATCAGATTAACCCGAACGTACCAAACGGTAAAATTGAAGTGGAAGCGACAAGCTTAATCGTTATTAACACTGCGAAAACAACGCCATTCCAAATTGAAGACCGTACTGAAGTAGCAGAAGATATTCGTTTAAAATACCGTTACCTAGATTTACGTCGTCCAGTGATGTTCGATACATTCAAAATGCGTTCGGATGTGACACGTACAATCCGTAACTTTTTACAAAACGAAGGCTTCCTAGAAGTAGAAACACCAATCTTAACAAAATCTACTCCTGAAGGCGCACGTGACTATTTAGTACCATCACGTGTTCACGAAGGTGAATTCTATGCATTACCACAATCACCACAATTATTTAAACAATTATTAATGGTAGCAGGATTTGAAAAATACTTCCAAATCGCTCGTTGTTTCCGTGACGAAGATTTACGTGCTGACCGTCAACCTGAGTTCACACAAGTTGATATCGAAACAAGTTTCTTAACACAAGAAGAAGTATTAGAAATGAACGAACGTTTAATTCAAGCTGTTATGAAAGAAGTAAAAGGCATCGACATTCCTGCACCATTCCAACGCATGAAATATCAAGAAGCAATGGATCGTTTCGGTTCAGATAAACCAGACGTACGTTTCGGTTTAGAATTAGTTGCATTAAATGATGTTTTTGACGGCTGTGATTTCAAAGTATTTGCGGATACAGTAGCAGCAGGCAAACAAGTAAAGAGTATCAACATCAAAGGTGCGGCAGACAAATACTCTCGTAAAGATATGGACGAGCTTACAAAATTCGTTGGCATTTACGGAGCAAAAGGTCTTGCTTGGTTAAAAGTAACTGAAGAAGGCTTAAACGGGCCGATTGCTAAATTCTTTGATGAAGCATTAGCAGCTTCTCTAATAGAGCGCATGGGAGCTGAAATCGGCGATATTTTAGTATTCGTTGCTGACAAACCTTCAGTAGTAGCGGCATCTCTTGGTGCACTTCGTACGAAATTAGGCCAAGATCTTGGTTTAATCGACGAATCACAATTTGCATTCTTATGGATCACTGACTGGCCATTATTCGAGTACTCAGAAGAAGACGGCCGTTACTATGCAGCGCATCACCCATTCACACGTCCATTCGACGAAGATATCGAATTAATGGATACAAATCCATCAGCAGTACGTGCACAAGCGTACGATATCGTGTTAAATGGTTATGAGCTTGGTGGAGGTTCGTTACGTATTTACGAACGTGACTTACAAGAGAAAATGTTCGAACTACTTGGCTTTACAGAAGAAGAAGCGAAAGCGCAATTTGGCTTCCTACTTGAAGCATTCGAATACGGTGTGCCACCACATGCTGGTCTTGCATTCGGTCTTGACCGTTTCGTTATGCTACTTGCTGGCCGTACAAACTTACGTGATACAATTGCATTTCCTAAAACAGCGAGTGCAAGTTGCTTACTTACTTCAGCACCAAGCGAAGTATCTCCAGACCAACTAAGCGAGTTAAGCTTAGCGATTAAACCTTTTAGAAAATAATTGTATCTGCTACTGTCGTGTTGTTTCAGGTAAGAAGCATCAGTGACATCGGCCGGATACTATTAAATACCTAGGTTCCTTAACAGAAAATGTCGGGAATCTAGGTATTTTTTTGTGATTTCGAAAGAATGCGTAATTATTAATAGAATATAGTTTGAATTATCTGAAAATTAATGTTATTATAACTGTAATACGAATCCTGATATGTTCGTTTAGCTGCATACTCTTATAAACAGTTTTGACCGAACAATTAATCGTTGGGAGCCTTCTATTTTGTGTCAGCAAACAAGCCCCAAAGTGAGCGGGAAGTTTAAAGTTACAAAGCGGGCACCCACCTGCAAGAACGTGGGTTCAAAACGAATGTTTTTCTTGCATTACGGCATAATTGGGATTCGTCTTAGTTTAATAATTGTTTAAGCTGTTGATTCGATTAGAATTGATGGCTTTTTACATTTAAAAGAACATGTGTTATTAGTCATCCCGATCTTCCTAGGAGTGGGAACTCAATAAATCGAATTTTAGCTAATCGGTATAGATAATTAAAAAGACTGTAGGCAAACTCGAAGGATTTAGAGTTTGCCTACAGTCTTTTTTTCATCTTATAAAAAATAAAATCTGAAGGGCTTTACGCAAATAGAAGAGTTTATTTTTTGTGTAAGGCTAAGTTTAAATTTTTTTAGTGTTTTTATTTTGATAATCAACGCATAATAAATGAAATAAAAAAGAATGTGAGTTAAATTGATTGATTTTGAATGAAAATGATTGAATTTGATATTTTTTTGTACTATAATTACATCGTAATAAGCATGAATGAACAAAAGGGTGTAGGGTTATAATAACAGCGGGATGCCATCAAATTATTCTGGATTTATTATCTCGTAATGGTGTAGTTCGCTTGCAGAGGCTAATACAAAGAACGAAATTATCTGAATCAACAAATTAGAAGAGATTTGGAGCTTTTTGAAGAACAAGGACTTTTGAAGCTAATTCTTGAAAGAGCAACTCACCCGTATTTAAAGATTGATAAATCTAATATTCAAGACAAATCATCCAAAAACCTTCATGTTAATCAATTTTATATTAACAGAGATACTTAAGCCTCGTGATAAAACATGAACAGTAAAATATAGAAAAGTTGCTGGAGCACTAGCAGAAAAGTTTCAAAGCTGAGGCTTTTTCAATTATTTGGTTGTGGCTATTCTCAAGAGGCATGTTACCGTGCAAGAGGTTTAGTTCCAGTGTGTCCAATTACAATTGAACCATTAATGCTTCTTGAACATGCGTTAACCTCTTAGAGATGAAGAAAATGCAACAATCCATAATGTAATGACTTAATAATTAAAATATACAAAAGTCGAAGTGATTTGAAATAATTTTTAGGAGGAAATACAAATGAAAAAAACGTACAAAATTACATCATCAGAAGGTTTACATGCAAGACCAACAACATTATTAGTAACAGCGGTGACGCCGTTTGCGTCTGAAGTAACAATGACGTACAAAGATAAGACTGTAAATTTAAAATCAATTATGGGCGTTATGGCTCTTGGGGTTGCATCAGGTTCTGTTGTAGATATTTCAGCGGAGGGTCCGGACGCTAAAGAACTATTGGATAAAGTAACTGAAGTAATCATTTCAAATGGGATTGGTGAAGAATGTTAGAATTAAACGGAATTGCTGTTTCAAATGGCATTGCCGTGGCAAAAGCTTATTGCTTGATAGAACCTGATTTATCTTTTGAAAAAGTACGGGTTACGGATATTGATGCTGAAAAGATTAGACTGAAAGAAGCTTTTCAAAAAGCAAAATCAGAATTAGAAGAAGTTCGTGACATAGCTGATAGAAAATTTGGCGAAGAAAAGGCGGCTATTTTTTCAGCACACTTATTGCTATTAGGAGATCCAGAAATGCTTGAAGCAATTGAAGCAAAAATCGATGATGGATGGAATGCAGAATTTGCGTTACAAGAAACGTCCAATATGTATATTGAAATGTTTGAAGCAATGGATAATGAATATATGCAAGAACGTGCAGCGGATGTTCGTGATGTTTCAACTAGGGTGCTATCACATTTGTTAGGTGTTGAGATTACGGATTTTAGCCGCATATCAACAGACGTAATAATCGTAGCGGAAGATTTAACACCTTCTTTAACGGCCCAATTAGATAAAACATTTGTTAAAGGTTTTATTACTGATATTGGTGGTAGAACTTCGCACTCAGCTATTTTAGCGAGAACGATGGAGATTCCTGCTATTGTAGGTACTAAAACGGCTACAAGAGATATCGTTCAAGGGGCTCAAGTTATTATCGATGGATCGACTGGTAAAGTTATTATGAATGCTACTGAAGAAGTACTAAATGAATACTTAGAGAAACAGAAAAAGAGCGAAGAGGAAAGACAATTACTTGAGAAATACCGTTCTTTAGAGAGCGTGAGTGCTGATGGCCATCATGTTGAAATCGCTGGAAACATCGGGAAACCAGAAGATGTTGAATTGATTATTGAAAATGGTGGAGATGGAATAGGTCTATTCCGTACAGAATTCTTGTATATGGATCGTCAAGAATTACCGAATGAAGAAGAGCAATTTACTGCTTATAAAACTGTTCTTGAAAAAATGCAAGGTAAACCGACTGTAGTGCGTACATTAGATATTGGCGGCGATAAAATTCTGCCTTATTTAAAGCTAGAGCATGAGATGAATCCATTTTTAGGTTATCGTGCAGTTCGTCTATGTTTAGATCAGCAAGACATTTTCCGTACGCAATTACGTGCCCTATTAAGAGCCAGCATTTACGGTAATTTGAAGGTAATGTTCCCGATGATTGCAACATTAGAAGAGTTCAGAGAAGCAAAAGCCTTGTTATTAGAGGAAAAACAAAAGCTTATAGAGGAAGGAATTCCTGTATCTGAGTCGATTGAAGTAGGTATGATGGTTGAAATTCCTTCAGCAGCAGTTATTGCTGATTTGTTTGCTAAAGAGGCAGACTTCCTATCGATAGGAACGAATGATTTAATACAATATACTTTAGCAGCAGATCGTATGAATGAAAAGATTTCTTATCTATATCAACCTTATCACCCTGCTATTATTAGACTTGTGAAATCAGTCATCGAGTCAGCCCATCAACACGGTAAATGGGTAGGGATGTGCGGTGAAATGGCCGGAGATGAAATAGCGATTCCGATTTTGTTGGCACTTGGATTAGATGAGTTTTCTATGAGTGCACCATCAATCTTAAATACACGTGCGCAAATTGCCAAACTATCTAAATCGGAATTAGTTGGACATCTTGAGCAAATATGTACATTAACGACTGCTAATGAAGTAGAAGGTTACGTGAAAAAGTATTTATTGAAATAGTGCCTAAATAATATTTTACACAATTCAGACTGTAGATAAACTCGAAGAATTTCGAATTTGTATACAGTCTTTTTTTACAATAAAAAGAAAAATTGAAGGGTTTTACGAATGAAGAAGAGTTGATTTTTCGTATAAGGCTAAGTAGAAATATTTTATCGTTTTTATTTTGATGATCAACACATAATAAGGGAAATGAAATAGTAAGTAGTCTATTTTGGGTGTTTTTGATTGATAATGATTGATTTTGATTATTTGTTGTACTATAATATAAAACGTAATGAGAATGAATGAATGAATGAATGAACAAGAGGGTGTAGGGTTATGATAACAGCGGAGCGTCATCATATAATTTTAGATATACTATCTCGTAATGGGGTAGTTGATCTGCAGAACTTAGTACAAAGAACGAAGTCATCAGAATCAACAATTAGGAGAGATTTGGCGCTTTTAGAAGAGCAAGGACTTTTGAAGAGAATTCATGGAGGAGCAACTCTTCCGTATTCAAAGATTGATGAACCTAATATGCAAGATAAATCATCCAAAAATCTTCATGATAAGCAACTAATTGCAGAAGCTGCGGCAAGTATGATTCGTGATGGGGATTGTATTTATCTCGATGCAGGAACGACAGTTTCAGAGATGATTCCGTTTTTAATGAATAAAAAAATAGTAATCGTAACCAATGGTCTAATGCATGTTGATGCATTAACTTCAGCAAATATAACGACTTATTTAATAGGCGGTAGGGTAAAAGCTAATACTAAAGCTATAGTTGGCTCTGTAGCTCAAGAGAATTTAAAGCAGTTTAGATTTGATAAGTGTTTTTTAGGTATGAACGGTATAGATGTAAAGTTTGGATTTACAACTCCTGATCCAGAAGAAGCTGTTCTGAAGAAAATTGCAATGGAGTTAGCTGAAGAAACGTTTGTTTTGGCAGATAAAAGTAAGTTCACAGAAACATTCTTTGCAAAAGTAGCGGAGATTGAAGAGGCAGGTATTATAACAAGCAATCTGGATAATGAAGCTATGGAAGAATACTTAGATAAAACAAACATGAAGGTTGTGACATCATGATTTATACAGTAACACTTAATCCATCCATTGATTTTATCGTTGAGGTGGACGATTTTCAAATAGGTCATTTAAATCGAATCGATCGTGAAAATAAATTTCCAGGTGGAAAAGGGATTAATGTCTCACGTGTTCTAAATACGATTGACGTACCATCTAAAGCATTAGGTTTTTTAGGAGGCTTCACCGGAGGATTCATTCAAAACACGTTAGAAAGTGAAGGTATTCATACTGATTTTGTAAAAGTAGAAGAAGACTCTCGGATAAACATAAAGCTGAAAACAGGCGAAGAAACTGAAATTAATGGTCAAGGACCGGTCCTGACCGAAAAAAATATTCAGGATTTATTTAAGAAGTTAGAAATATTGCAACAAGGAGATATGCTGGTTTTATCTGGTAGCATCCCCCCTTCACTGCCGAAGACATTCTATTCAGATTTAACAAGAGAATATAGTAAACGCGGAGTGAAAGTAGTGGTTGATGCTGGTGGTAAAGTTCTTGCAGAAGTATTACAAGATAAGCCATTTTTAGTTAAACCGAATCATCATGAGTTAAGTGAATTGTTCGGAGTAGCAATTAAAACTGTTGATGAGGTAATTCCTTACGGTAAAAAGGTTGTAGAAATGGGAGCTGAAAATGTGATTGTTTCTATGGCTGGTGATGGAGCTCTTTTATTTACAAACGGGGAAGTATATAGTGCTACCGTTCCAAAAGGGAAAGTGCTTAATTCTGTAGGAGCTGGTGATTCATTAGTAGCAGGGTTTATTGGCACATATTCCAAAAATCAAGACTTTATTAAAGCATTTCAAGTGGCTGTCGCAACAGGAAGTGCAACCGCTTTCAGCCAAGATTTAGCAACTAAAGATAAAATTGATTCTTTATTGGATCAAGTGACTATCAAGAAAATTTAGTAACAGGTTTTATTGGGACATATTCGAAAGATCAAGACTTTATTGAAACATTTCAAGTTGCCGTCGTAACAGAACGTGCAACTGCATTTAGCCAAGATTTAGCAACTAGAGAAAAATTGATTCTTTATTGGATTAAGGAACTATCAAGAAAATTTTAGGTTAGGTGGTCAACTATGAAAATTACGGATTTATTAAAAAAAGATACCGTTATTATCGATTTAGCTGCTACTAGCAAATCTGCAGCTATTGATGAAATGACAAAAAAATTAGATGAAGCTGGTCGTTTAAATAGTTTAGACGGATATAGAGAAGCAATCTTAAAGAGAGAATCTCAGAGTACTACAGGTATTGGGGAAGGAATTGCGATTCCCCATGCAAAAACAGACGCAGTAAAAACACCATCGATTTTATTTGCAAAATCAGTAAAAGGTGTAGATTATGAATCATTAGATGGACAACCAGCACACCTTTTATTCATGATTGCAGCAAGTGCTGGTGCAAATAATGAGCATCTTGAAACATTATCTCGTCTTTCTTCCTTATTGATGGATGCTAAGTTCCGTGAAGATTTATTAGCAGCACAATCTCCAGAAGATGTTATCAATATTATTGATGCCAAAGAAAAAGAAGAAGACGGAGAAGAAGAAGTAACTGTAGGTGGAAAAGAAGATGAAAAATTAATTCTAGCAGTAACAGCATGTCCTACAGGTATTGCCCATACGTATATGGCAGCCGATGCATTAAAGGCAAAAGCGAAAGAAAGAGGCATTGCATTTAAGGTTGAAACGAATGGTTCAACTGGTGTTAAAGGTGCATTAACGGCAGAAGAAATTGAAAAAGCAACAGCGATTATCGTTGCGGCTGATAAGCAAGTTGAAATGGACCGTTTTGCAGGTAAGCATGTCATTAAAGTTCCTGTTGCAGCGGGTATTCGTAAAACAGATGAGTTACTTGATCGTGCTCTAAATCAAGATGGACCTATTTATAAAGCAACAGGTGAATCAATTGGAAAAACTGAAGCGGCAACATCTGAAGGCGGATTTAAAGAATACTTCTATAAACCATTGATGAATGGTATCTCTAATATGTTACCATTTGTTGTTGGTGGCGGATTATTAGTAGCTTTAGCCTTTTTATTCGGTGGATATGAAACAAAAGGTGCACTTGCAGAGGCTTTAAACTTAATTGGTGGTGGAAGTGCACTTTCAATCATGGTTCCTGTTCTAGCAGCGTTTATTGCAAGTGCGATTGGTGATCGACCAGCATTTGCTCCAGGTATGGTCGGTGGTCTACTTGCAGTATCAGGAGGTGCAGGTTTCCTAGGTGGGTTAATTGCAGGTTTCCTTGCAGGTTATGTAATTCTTGGATTGAAAAAAGTATTTTCTTATTTACCACAATCATTTGAAGGGCTTAAGCCAACGCTGTTGTATCCGGTATTCGGTATTCTAATTGTTGGTTTAATCATGGTGTTTGTTGTAAATACACCTATCGCAGCAGTAATGGATGGATTAATGAATTTCTTAAATGGTCTATCAGGTGCTAATGCTGTTATTTTAGGTCTTGTTCTTGGTGGTATGATGGCTGTTGATATGGGTGGTCCAGTAAACAAAACAGCATTTGCATTCGGTATCGCTATGGCTGCATCAAGTAACTTTGCACCACAAGCAGCAACAATGATCGGTGGTATGGTTCCACCATTAGGTTTAGCTTTAGCAACGACATTCTTTAAAAATAAATTTACACAAGCTGAACGTGATGCAGGTAAAACAAACTACATTATGGGTGCTTCATTTATTACAGAGGGAGCAATTCCATTTGCAGCAGCTGATCCAATCCGTGTAATTGTAAGTTCGGTAGTGGGTGCGGCTCTAGCTGGTGGGTTAGCGCTATTCTTTGGCTGTGAATCACAAGCGCCTCACGGTGGTATTTTCGTATTGTGGGCTATTAAAAACCCACTTATGTATGCGATTTCACTTTTAATTGGTTCTATTGTAACAGCACTAATGATTGGATTCTGGAAAAAACCAATTGAAGAAAAAATATAAGTTATAAGAAGGGGCGCCCTATTAGTTAGCTGAGCTGACTAATGGGGCGCCCTTAATTTGTTAAACTGTCTTTTTATTAAATTAAAAATACTAAATTTACGGTAATAAAGTATAGAATAAGAAAAAATTACATATAACAGTAAAAATTGCTTTATTTTTATTTGTAAACGCTTTATAATTGGTATAGACAACTATACCTGTTGTTGGGGAGAGAAATTGTTTTTTGATGGAGGTGTAAAATTGGCCAATACATTTTTAATTTTAAACGGTACCATTGTGAATCATGATCAAGTTCCATTTGATGGTGATGTATTCATTGAAAATGGTCGAATTAAAAGAGTCGGTAAAGCATTAACAGTAGTAGCAGACCAAGTAATCAATGCGAAGGGCAAAGGTTGGCTCTTGTTCCCAGGCTATATTGATATGCATATTCATGGTTCATCGGGTAATGATGCGATGGATGCAACAGATGACGCGCTTCATAATTTGGCACATTCGTTAGTCAAAGAGGGTGTAACAAGCTTTTTAGCAACAACGATGACACAAGCTGGTTCTGCTATCGAAAAGGCATTAGCAAATATAGCGCTATATGAAAATGATGAAAATGAGGCGGAACTTCTTGGTGTGCATGTTGAGGGCCCGTATATTTCATCCTTACGAGCCGGAGCACAACCTATTGAATATATTAAGCTACCATCTATTAAGCAATTCAATCGATGGCAGGAATTGAGCGGCGAACGTATTAAACAAATTACGATAGCTCCTGAAATCGAAGGTGGCTTTGAATTTATTGAAGAGCTTAGTAAACAAGGGATTGTCGTTTCGATAGGACATTCTGATGCAACTACGGAAGAAGTAGAAAAAGCTGTGCAATTAGGGGCTAAGCAAGCGACACATTTATTTAATCAAATGCGACCCTTTCATCACCGGGAACCTGGTGTAGTAGGTAGTGTTTTAGTAGAAGATAACGTGAAAGTGGAAGTGATTGTTGATTTTGTGCATAGTCATCCAAAAGCAGTGGAGTTAGCGTACCGTTCAAAGGGAGCATCTGGGCTTATTTTAATTACAGATGCGATGCGTGCAAAAGGACTATCCTACGGCGAGTATGATTTAGGTGGTCAAACTGTATCTGTGACAAAAACAGGAGCACATTTATCGAGTGGAGCACTGGCTGGTAGTGTCTTAACGATGGAATTAGCGGTGAAAAATATGCAAACCGTGACGAATTGTTCTTTACAAGAGCTTGTAGCGATGTCTTCAACAAATGCAGCGGAGCAGTTGCAGTTAGCAACAAAAGGCTGTATTGCAGAAGGCTATGATGCTGATTTTGTCATACTAGATCAACAATTGAATGTGCAAAAAACTATTTGTAGAGGTAAAGTAGTATTTGAGAGTCCTGAAGAAGAAAAGCTATAAGGATGGTGCAAATTTTGTTAGATAAAAATTCTCATATACCTATCTATGTACAAATAGAAGAGATATTAAAGCAACGAATTTATTTAGAAGAATATAAGATTGGTGAAAATATTCCTTCTGAAAGGGAACTATCTTTGCAATTCGATGTAAGTCGCATGACAGTACGTCAATCCATTACGAATTTAGTGAATAGTGGTTTACTCTATCGTGAAAAAGGGCGGGGCACGTATGTGGCTAATCCCAAGCTAGAACAACCTTTAATGGGCTTAACAAGCTTTACTGAGGATATGAAAGCAAGAGGAATGGAGCCGAGTAGCAAGGTATTACGCTTTGAAAAAATTGTGCCGCCGATGGATATAGCAAGGGACTTACTATTAGAACAAGGCGAAGAGGTATTCTTTGTAGTAAGGATTCGAAGTGCAAATTCAAAACCGATGGCTATAGAAAGAACGTATATTCCAGCTAAAGTGTATCCTGAATTAGATGAAAAGAAAATTATGGGTTCTCTTTATGCATTAATTGAAGCGAAATTTCATCAGAAAATTGGTAATGCCATTCAACAAATGGAGGCTGCGATTGTAGCCAATGAGGACAGTAAGTATTTGCAAATCAATAACACTGCTCCTGTGTTAATCATAAAACGTACAAGTTTTTTAGCGGATGGTGTTCCATTCGAATTGGTACGTAGTATTTATCGTGCGGATCGATACAAATTCATAAGTGAAATAAAAAGGTGATACTATGCATACTTATTTTCAAGAAGTACAAAAACTTTTGCATCTTGTTTTAGAGAAGGAATATGTAAGTATGGAAAGAGCTTCACGAGTAATAGTAGAGCGACTTCAAAACGGGGGTGTTTTACAATTATTTGGATGTGGACACTCACATTTATTGGCGCAGGAGGCATTTTACCGCGCGGGGGGCTTAGTGCCTGTTCGTCCAATTATTATAGAGCCATTAACACTTCATGCGGGGGCATTAAACTCTTCTAAAAATGAAAAAGATCCTGAAATCATTCAAAGCCATGCACAACAATTTAATTTTCATGAACAGGATGTTCTTATGGTGATTTCCACTTCTGGGCGTAATAATGCACCGATAGAGGCTGCTTTATTAGCAAAAGAGCAGGGGATACCAGTGGTGTCGCTTCAGTCATTAGCTTATAAAGTCCATCCATCTCGACATCGAAGTGGAAAACGTCTTGAGGATATTGTTGATTTTGTGCTAGATACACATGTACCGGTTGGCGATGGTGTACTGAGTCGATTTGGCATGCAGTATGGACCAGCTTCAACAGTTGTTGGTTCTACAATGTTAAATACTTTATTGAGCCAAGTGATTGAGAAAATGGCGGACCAAATGGATGTATTGCCTGTTTTTGAAAGCACAAACGTAACAAGCAATCAAACGCATAATAGCTCAATGATTGCTAAATATGAGGGTCGTATTGACTTTTAATGAAATGGAGGTTTTATTGATGGAAAAAACATTTAAAATAACTACGCCAGAAGGTTTACATGCACGGCCTACAGCGCTTTTAGTTTCTGCCGTAACAGGATTTAAAGCCGAGGTAGAACTTATATATAAAGAAAAATCAGTTAACTTAAAATCTATCATGGGCGTAATGTCACAAGGAATTCTACCTGGAGGAGTTGTAACGATATCTGCTAATGGGGTGGACGCCGACAAACTTATGGAAACAGTAACAGAAGTAATCATTACTAAAGGAATTGGTGAAGAATGCTAGAATTGAAGGGAATTGCTGTTTCCAATGGCATTGCCCTAGCCAAAGCTTATTGTTTAATCGAACCTGATTTAACTTTTAATAGGGTAGAAGTGTTAGATACTGGTACAGAAAATACTAGATTTAAGAATGCTGTAGCAACATCTAAACTGGAATTACAAGAAATATGTGAAATGGCTGAGCACAAATTTGGTGAAGAAAAAGCAGCTATATTTTCTGCACACCTTTTACTGCTCGAAGATCCAGAGATGCTGTCTGCTATTGAAGTGAAAATCAATGAAGGTAATAATGCCGAATACGCCTTGCACGAAGTATCTACAATGTTTATAGATATGTTCGAGGCGATGGATAATGAATATATGCGGGAGAGAGCAGCAGATATTCGAGATGTGGCAAAACGCGTATTGGCACATTTATTAGGCGTGACGATACCAGATTATAGCCGTTTGACTTCGGACGTTATTATAGTAGCAGAAGATTTAACACCTTCTATGACAGCACAATTAGATACAAAGTATGTGAAGGGCTTTATTACAGATATTGGTGGTAGAACTTCACATTCAGCGATTTTGGCACGTACAATGGAAATCCCTGCAGTCGTAGGGACAAAAACAGCGACGAAGACTATTAAACATGGTGCGCCTATTATTATTGATGGTGCAAATGGGGAAATTATAGTAAACGCAACGAATGAATTATCCGAATATTACGTCACCAAACAAAAAGCATATGAAGACGAGCAAAGAGATCTTACACAATATCGTTCATTACAGAGTGTGAGTGCTGATGGCTATGCTGTGGAAATTGCCGGTAATATTAGCAAGCAAGAAGATGTAGACACGGTAGTCAAAAATGGTGGTGATGGCATCGGTTTATTTCGGACAGAATTTCTTTATATGAATCGGCAAGAGCTACCGAATGAGGAAGAACAATTTGCCGTTTATCGTGCAGTTCTTGAGAAAATGCAAGACAAGCCGACAGTAGTACGAACTTTAGATATTGGCGGTGATAAAAATCTGCCTTATTTAAAATTAGCGCCAGAAATGAATCCTTTTTTAGGGTACCGTGCAATTCGCTTATGTTTAGATCAACAAGAAATGTTCCGTACCCAGCTACGTGCTTTAATACGGGCTAGTGTTTATGGGAATTTGAAAATTATGTTTCCGATGATAGCGACACTTGAGGAATTTAGAGCCGCCAAGGCATTATTACTAGAAGAGCAACAAAATTTAAAGAATGAAGGATATACAGTGTCTGAGAAAATTGAAGTCGGTATGATGATTGAAATTCCATCCGCTGCAATTATTGCAGATTTGTTTGCAAAGGAAGCGGACTTTTTCTCTATTGGCACAAATGATTTAATCCAATACACATTGGCAGCCGATCGTATGAATGAAAACGTCTCATACTTATATCAACCATATCATCCTGCTGTTTTAAGGCTCATTAAAAATGTTATTGATGCAGCACATCGTCATGGGAAATGGGTAGGTATGTGCGGAGAAATGGCGGGGGATGAGATAGCAATTCCTATATTACTCGCACTTGGCTTAGATGAATTTTCAATGAATGCATCAGCTATATTAAAGACTAGGGCACAAATTACTAAACTTGCGAAAGAGCCATTAATGAAACATGTTGAGGACATACTGATGTTAGCTACTGCAGCGGATGTCGAACAATATGTACGAAATCATCTCGTAGTTTCTGATTAATAGATTGAATGTTTCGTGATTTTAGTTGGAGGGTGATATCTATTATAGAAATTAAACTAATTTCACCAGAAGATTATCAACAAGTACATCGATTAAGGGATTATTGTTTTCCGAATAAATATGCAGGAACTCGTCGAGAAGATTTTCATTATTGGGTTGAGCATAGCCTAACGCTGGGCGCATATAATGAGGAAAAAGTTGTTGGGCAGTTATTGGTACTTCCACTTAATATGACGGTGCATGGTGTGAGTTATGAAATGGGTGGCATTGGTTTTGTTGCCACATATCCTGAACATCGTAACCAAGGGATTATGAAGAAGCTAATGCTACAGTCATTAAAGGAAATGCGGGAAAATGGGCAATTTATATCTGTGTTAGCCCCTTTTTCAGTATCATTTTACCGATATTTTGGATGGGAATTATTTTTTGAAAAACTGCATTATTCGATTCCAAACGAAGCGTTTCCCAACTTTGGTCACCAAGTGGATGTTGTAAAACGGATGAGCTTTGAATGGCCGGAAGAGGTGGTTTTTCAGGAGATTCAACAATTCTTTAATGAGCAAGCCATAAAAAATAACGGTAGTATGAAGCGCGATGGGGCGTGGTGGCAACGGTTAGCCAGAAGGGAGCCTAACAGTCACTTAGCTGCCTATTACCGTGACCATCAAATTGCAGGTTATGTACGCTATGAAATTAGTAATTTAACCTTTTTGATTAAAGATTTTGTAGCAGAAGATAGTGTAGCTGAACAAGCTATATGGCGCTTTATTACGTCACATACTGCGAGTGTCAAGACAATTGAAGGCGTAACATCGAATAATAGTCACTTTGGTTTTCATTTTGAGCAACCTCAATTTAAACAGGAAATTACGAAAGATGTCATGGTAAGAATAGTGTATGTTTTTGAATTTTTGAAACGCTATCCGTGGGGAGACATTCGGCAACCATTGTATGTTTATATTAAAGATACATTTGGACCTTGGAATGAAAATCTTTATAAAATAAATAAAAATGGTCATGTAGAAGAAATGGATGAAAATTTGGTCGAGGATAAGCATATCTTAGCATTACCTATCCATGTGTTTTCAGCGATGATGGTCGGATATCTAACTGTTAACGATACGTTACGCTATGCAAACGGAGGAGTGACAAAAGAAGTAATCGATAATTGGCAAGGAACTATCCCTAGTGGTCGACCAGCTTTTTATGAGTACTTTTAGGTAGTTAAAGAAAATTTTTTTGAAATTTTAAGTGGACTATACCAGTTGTGTCATATCATTTATTTACCAGTATTGTGACGATAGCCCAGTAAATTCAGTTTGTATATTTGGGAAAAAATGTGTAAAAAACTGTTGTGGTATATACCAATCGGTGCTATTCTCAGTGTAAGAAAGCGATTACATTTAGTGGGATTTTACAGGCATAAATAATGTTAAAGCTTTCTGTGGATACTCTAGATTTGCAGGAACGAATTTAATCAAATAGAAGGAGTGCTAAATATGAAAAACATTATGTTAGTTTGTGTAGCGGGAATGAGTACTAGTTTACTTGTATCAAAAATGCAAAAGGCAGCACAGGAACAAAATATCGAGGCAGACATTTATGCCATCGCTGAAAATGAAGTTGATAAAATCTTAAAAAGCAAAAACGTCGACGTGTTATTACTAGGACCACAAGTGCGTTATTTAAAAGGAACATTTGAATCGAAGTACAAGGAAAAGAATGTACCAATCGATGTCATCAACATGGCAGATTACGGCATGATGAATGGTGAAAATGTATTAAAACAAGCTTTAAAGCTAATTGGGTGAGGAGGCAGACATATGGAAGAAACAGTAATGATGGAATCCGTTATGGGCTTAATTGTGCATAGTGGCAATACAAAAAGTGAATGTATGGAAGCCATTCAATTAGCAAAAAAAGGTGAGATTGAAGAGGCGAGAAGAAAGATTGAATTGGCGAATGAATCTTTAACAGCAGCACATCATTCACAAACAGGTTTACTGACACAAGAAGCTAGAGGCGAAAAAGTAGAAGTATCCATGTTGCTTATTCATGCACAGGATCATTTAATGAATGCAATAACTTTTCGAGATTTAGCAAAAGAAATGATAGATTTATATGAACGTATCAAAGGGGAATAACATCAAAAAGGGATGTTAATGATAAAAAACAAAAGGGAGTGTGTGAGATGTTCCGATTTTTAGAAGAGAAGTTTGTACCGGTAGCTGCAAGAGTTGGTAGTCAGCGTCATTTAGTTGCAATCCGTGACGGCTTTATTACGATAATGCCACTAACAATTGTTGGATCGTTTGCAGTATTAATTAATGCCTTACCTATTAAGTTTTACCAAAATGCACTTGATTCCATTTGGAAGCATGAAACTTGGACACAATGGGGCGGTAATGTATGGGGGGCTACTTTCGGAATTATCTCCCTTTTGTTATCATTCTGTATTGCTTATCACCTAGCAAAAGGTTATGACAAAGATGGCCTTTCGGCAGGAGTTATCGGTTTTGCAAGTTATATGACATTCGGAACTTTTGGTGAAGGTGGCTTAACTGGCTTAACAACAGGAACCGGCGGAATATTTATCGCTATCATAGCCGCGTTGCTTTCTGCAGAAGTGTTTTGTAAATTATCTGGAAATAGTAAGCTGCTGATTAAAATGCCAGATGGCGTACCGCCAGCAGTTGCTAAATCATTTGCAGCTTTGCTGCCAGCTATGATTACTATTGGTTTATTTGCATTAATTCGTACTATAATTTCAGCAGGATTCGATATCCCGGATATTGTAGGTACATTCTATTCGACAATTCAAGAGCCGTTTATGGGTTTAACAAATTCGTGGACTGCAGCCTTAATTTTAGCATTCATTCCAACGTTCTTATGGACTCTAGGTGTACATGGTGCCAACATTATTGATCCATTCTTACAAACTATTAACCTACCAGCAATCGAAGCTAACTTATTAGCACTTGAAGCTGGCAAAGTAGCACCGTATATCATTAACAAACCATTCCTAGATGCATTCGTTAATATGGGTGGTTCAGGTACGACTATCGCCTTAATTCTCGCAATCTTCTTAATAGCCAGAAAGAACAAGCAGTACAGTACAGTCGGAAAATTATCAGCTGCACCAGGTATATTCAATATCAATGAACCTTTACTATTCGGTTTACCAGTCGTATTAAACCCGATTTTATTCGTACCATTCATTTTAACGCCAATGGTTAACGTTTCAATCGCTTACTTTGCAACAAAGTGGGGCTTAGTACCAGCAGCAACAATTGCGGCACCATGGACAACGCCACCGATTATTAATGGATTCTTAGTTACACAATCATGGCAAGGTGCTGCGCTTAGTATCGTGTTGATCGTTGTATCGATTTGTATTTACCTACCGTTCGTTGCAATGGCTAACCGCGTTGCAAAAACAGAGAATGTTGAAATAAAACAATAAAATTTTAATTGATTATCAGTGGAGGTATACAAAGTGAGAAGATTAGGAATTTCCATTTATCCTCAACATAGCTCATTAGAGGAAATGCAAAATTATATTCAGCTAGCACATAACAACGGCTTTGACCGTATATTCACTTGCTTAATGTCTATGAAAAATGATGAGGAAAGAACAAAACTTCAACAAATCAATCTATTTGCTAAACAACTCGGCTTTGATATTTCTGCTGATATTGCGCCGCAAGTTTTTGAAGAACAAGGCTTAACGTATAGAGATATTGCTTATTTTAAAGAGCATTATCATTTAGCGGCTTTACGTTTAGATATGGGTTTTTCAGGTCAAGAGGAAGCATTTATGTCACTGGATGCTTGCAATTTGAAAGTAGAGTTAAATATTAGTAATGGCACAAAGTATGTCGAAAATATTTTATCTTACCAACCGAACAGAGAGAATATTACCGGCTGTCATAATTTTTATCCAAGACAGTATACGGGGCTAGCTCGTCATCATTTTTTGACGGCATCGAAGCTGTTTAAGGATCATAATATTCGTACGGCAGCTATGATTTCATCTCAATATGCTAAGTTTGGCCCTTGGGAGGAGACGCCACATGGTCTGCCATCATTAGAGGAGCATCGCCATCTACCAATTACTGTTCAAGCTAAGGATTTGTGGCATACGGGTTTAATTGATGATTGTATTATTGGAAATATGTACGCTTCAGAGGAAGAGCTTCGGGCTTTAGGGCAATTAAATCGAAATAAGCTAGAGCTCAAGGTCATACCTGCAGCAGAAACGAGTGTATTAGAAAAAGCGGTGATCTTTAATGAACCACACTTTAATCGTGGTGATGTTTCAGAATATGTCATTCGTAGTACACAATCGCGAGTTAAGTATAAAAACGATAACTTCCCTGCTCATGATACACATGATTTAGAGCCAGGTGATGTCACAATCGATAATGATTTGGATGTTCGTTACAAAGGGGAATTGCAAGTCGTATTAAAGGAAATGCCGAATTCGGGTTGTACGAATGTAGTGGCCAAAGTAGTGGAAGAGGAGCGTTTCCTACTTAACCAAATTCAACCGTGGTCGTCATTTGGTTTTACAAAATAATAAGTATGATCATAAAAGGGTTGAGCCTAGAGGTATTAGCTCAATCCTTTTATTGATAGGGATGTTAGGGGGAAGGGCAATGTATGTATTAGCGATTGATGGCGGTGGGACAAAAACAACAGCTGTTATTAGTGATGAGTTTGGGCATGTGCACGCAAAAATCGTAACTGGACGGAGTAATCCTACTGCAATGGATGCACAGCATTTTGAAGCTACGATTCGCAATCTGTTAGAGTCATTGCAAGTACAAAACCCACAAGTATTTGCAACCATTCACAGTTGCTTCGCTGGTATGGCGGGTGTGAAGGAAAAAAATGCGGAAAAGACTGTAGAGGCGATACTACGTGAATATATCGGGAATGACGCTGTTATTGTCATTGAAAATGATGCCTTAATTGCTCTCTATTCAGGAACCCTAGGACAAGAAGGTATTGTACAAATTGCAGGGACAGGCACCATTACGTTGGGTTATGATTGCCAGCATGCTGTACATCGAGTTGGGGGATGGGGATACTTATTTGATGATGAGGGTGGTGGTTACGATCTTGGTATTCAGGCGCTTAGGGCGGTATTTCAAAGCTATGATAAGAGAACGTTGCCAACAGCATTATGTAGTGCTTTATTAGAGCATTTTTCTGTGGATAACGTGGCACAATTGATTGATTGTATTTATAGCGAAGAGCATCCACGGACAATTATTGCGCCGTTAAGTAGATATGTTCATGAGGCTGCTGAAAAAGGCGATGTTGTAGCAAATGCCATTATTCATGAAGCGTGTGAAAAGTTCTATCATGCAATCAAAACGTGTTACCATATGATGTCTTGGGACAATGGAGCCGTCCCAGTGGTATTAGCAGGTGGTGTATTTTCCAACAAGACATTGTTCTTACCAAAGTTAGAACAATTAGCAACTATTGAGCAACTACCGTTACGCTTTATCTCAACATTGCTAGAGCCGATTGGTGGAGCTGTGGTCGGTGCATTAAAAATAGAGGGTATCCAAGTCGATACGAATTTTGTAGAAACGTTCCATGAAAAATACACACAATGGGGTGTGTAAGTGATTCTACATAATAAAAATGCTCATTACTATAAATTGGGGTTGATTTCCGTTCCGGCTGAACGCTTTACGGGGGTGTCCGATGAGCTTTCTAAAATCAATACACATTTTAATCAAATATTATTTTTCATTTTTGGTGATGAATTTAATAAAAGTAAATATTGCTTGAAACTGTAAAGTATCCTTGTCTAAGGGTACTTTTTTTAGATACTATTTTTCACTTGAAGAATTTCATGATAAAATATACAAATAGATTTGCCTTTACCTTAGTATATAACTAGGTTTACTATTATTCAGTCGGCTCAAAGACAGCGGTATTATTAATTAATGAAGAGAAAATTCATATAGATGGAGAGTGTAGTTATGTTACATCAATTTTCAAGAAATGAGCTTGCTATTGGTTCAGAAGGGCTCGAGAAATTAAAAGATACAACGGTTGCGATTTTAGGGGTTGGCGGTGTCGGTTCATTTGCAGCAGAAGCTTGTGCAAGAAGCGGTGTTGGGCGCATTATTTTAGTCGATAAGGATAATGTTGATATTACAAACATAAATCGTCAATTAGTGGCTTACCTTTCGACTGTCGGAAAGTCAAAATCGGCTGTCATGAAAGAGCGAATTGCTGATATTAATCCTGAATGTGAAGTCATTGATATGCATATGTTTTATACAGAGGAAACGTATGAAGATTTCTTCGCACAAGGGATTGATTATGTTATTGATGCAAGTGATACGGTGATCTATAAAATTCATATTATGAAGGAATGTTTGAGACGCAATATCCCAATCATTTCAAGTATGGGTGCTGCCAATAAAATGGATCCAACACGTTTCCAAATTGCGGATATCTCGAAAACGCATACGGATCCACTAGCAAAAGTGATTCGTACGAAACTTCGTAAAGAGGGAATTCATAAAGGTGTGAAAGTTGTATTCTCAGATGAAAGTCCGATTGTCGTTCGCCAGGATGTAGTAGAGCATGTAGGGAAACCTGATGCAGCCATTCGTAAAGCGAAAATGCCACCATCTTCAAATGCCTTTGTACCATCAGTAGCTGGTTTAATCGCTGCGAGTTGGGTCATTAATACGATTTTAGCAGACGTGAAAATCACTCGCGTTCAAGATTAAATAAAGGAAAAAAGACATGCGGAATTACGATTTAGCATGTCTTTTTTTATGGTCTTCTTATGTTACAATAGGAACGTCAAAAAAGAGGAGGCGTTCATATGGAGCAAATTTATCAAATGGAATATCGAGGGTTAAATTTATTCGATGAAATTAGTACGGTTGAGTTAGCGATTGATGAAGAACAGAAAACATTGCATATTTTTGACCCAGCAGAAGTGGTGGTGCCAATTTTTAATTTTGATGTCTCCGCCTATGAGCTATCAGAAAATTTTTATAAAATGGCAGATGTCCTTCGCCATAAACATATTTTAATTGATCAGGAATCTACCGGCGAGTTCACGTTAAGCAATTGGCTTGTGAATAATAATGTCTACTTTTATGTACCAAATAAAAGGATAAGAAAATACGTAGATGGTTGTATTATGGAAATAATTAATGTTAAAAACGAAAAGGCTCTGTTTGAATACTATGTACAAAGAGTATAAATCTACCAAAAAATGAGTTCGCGTTTATAAAATGCTATTAATTCACGGAATTGCCTTATTTTCTTCATGAGCCCACTACTTCTTTTAGTTTATTGCTATAATTTGAATAATTCCAATAGATATAGACAACAGGTGATTTTTTGTTTGGAATGTACAGGACTGCTTTAAGGGGAAGTGGAAATGTCGTTTTAAAAAACAATGAAACATGGGAGAGTGAAGAGATGGAAATTCAAGTAATACGTGATCATTTAGATATTGTAAAGTTGCAAGACAAAATGAATAGCATTGTGTTTGATTATATTGATACTTCGAATAATTATAGAAAAGCAATGAAAGAACTAAATCAAATGTACATGCAAGTAACTACATTTTATAAAGACTATATTGATGGACGTAACGGTGAAATACCATCAACAAATACGTACTGGTATTTATTTATCGATTGTAGTGCAAAATTGTGTTATTTCTTAGCAACTGCTATTTATTACTCTTCTAATGAACTACAAAAAACACCAGTAAAAGTAGAGAAACTGCTAGAAACAGCTGCTCGCACTTTACCAAATATTGAACAAGAAGAAAGTGAAGAGTTTTTAACTGCTATTCTATCTCTTTATGCAGAAATTGTGGGTGACGATCCCAAAACAACTTTACTATGTGAAGACGTTTTGACGCAAAAAGGTAACGTCAAACAATGCTTGCAACAATTTAAACAGTTTGTTGATATTGAAATAGATTAAAGTTCTTACTATAAAAACCATCATGACAAATCATAGTCATGATGGTTTTTCTTTTCCCTTAACTAATTTAGTGAATTATTTTACTATATTTGAATAATTTTATGGAGTGTTTGTTACATGAATAATAAAAGCTCTATATGGAGAATAAAACGATCTAGACGGGATGATTGTATAAACAGTCAGTCACGCCCCTTATTTTTAAAATTTTCTAACAATTATTCCGTTTTGATGTTACATATGTTATCATTGTTTATTATTTGGTAGTTTTTTTTGGTAATAAAGATAAATCATGTGAGGAATTATAACACTTAGTAGGAGTGGTGCTTGTGGGTGTATTTGGTTGGATACCATTTAAAGAGGGATGCTATTTATGGTGGAATTATCAGTTAAATAAAAAAACTGCGCAAACGAAACAAGAAATGTTTGAGGGCATCACTAAAACACGAGTTGATTTATTGCAAAGTTGGACAAGCGATCGATGGCTGTCTTTGGAAAATCGAGTACAGGTTATTGTCCAAACTGAACAGCATGTACTGAATACTTTCTTGACAGAATCTAATGAAAAAAGTAGCTACTTTACAGAGTTATTTTTAATGAATAATGAAGCGGAAGTAGTAGCTTCGAGTTTTTCTCCGCATATCGGTCAGCGTTATAGCATGACAAGTGATCCTGTGTATAATAAGGCGATTGAACACGTTATTCAAACGAAAACACCAATATTATATGGACCGTTTATTGATCCCATAACTGAAAAAATAGGCGCGAAATCTTCTCGTTTTCATGATGCGGTGACATTGCTGTTTTTACAACCTGTTTTAAAGGACGGTAACTTATACGGTGTGTTAGCAGCTAGAGTACCAAATGATGTACTTGGTGATTTAATTCAACGTGAGGCAGGACACATGTTTCCAAATTCAGGAGATAATTATTTATTCATGGCACAATCGAATTTCGACCCTAAGATTGAGCAGGGGGTTGCCCTTTCTCGTAGTCGATTTGAGGATAGCACTTTTGGGTTTGGTGGTAATCTGAAATCGGGAATTGAGACGAAGGAGTGGGGAGTTGTCAAAGTAGCTCGCCACACAGAATTCGAGCTAACTTTTTTAAATCCTGCGACGCAAAAATTACATTCAGGCATATCAAGGACAATTGCTAAAGGTCACAATATGTGTGTAGATTTTCCTGGTTATGCAGATTATCGCCATATACCGGTCGTAGGGAGTGGTGTCCTATTTCAATTACCACATTCGCCAGATCAGTGGGGTATGATGTGTGAGGCAGATTTGGAAGAAGTGTATAACGAGCGCTCGATTGGCTATAAATTGGCGAGTAGCTTTTTAGCCCTTATGATGATGAACATTTTATTATTTCAAATACTCTCTGCACTTTCTTTACCTGATTTGCTCATTTTTTGTATTAATGTCGTATATGGGGCAGCTGGAGCATCGTATTTCCTGAAACGGCGTTTAGCACCGATTACTCATCAACTTGAAAATATGACGAAGATGGTACAGAAGATTGCAGAGGGCGCAGGCGATTTAACGATACGAACACCACAAGAAATGCTAACCCGAGATGAAACTGGGGATATGGGGCGGGCCTTAAATAATTTTGTAGATAGCCAAGGTAGTCTATTAGCAAAGGTACAAAATTCTTCAAATGATGTTGAAGAAACGAACCAAATATTGCGAGAGCGTACATTACAGGTAGAGACAGATTCAACGCTCGTGTTAGTTCAAATGAAGGAAATGCATGTTGCTATTCAACAACAGCTATATGATGTGCAGCAAGCAATGGGGCAAATTGAAGAAATTCAAGAGAAAATGTTTGCCATGGAAGCTGGTTCGGAAGAGCAATTGCATGTCGCGCAGCAACAAGTCTCGGATATCAATGCTAAAATGACAGGAATTGTTGGGAAAGTGCAAGATACGTTACAGCTTACGTCCACGTTCCAGCAAGCTTCTGAAAGCATTGGTAGTGTTGTGTTATCCATCAATGCCATTGCCGAGCAAACAAATTTATTAGCTTTAAATGCGTCGATTGAAGCGGCGCGAGCGGGAGAACATGGAAAAGGGTTTGCGGTTGTAGCGGATGAAATTCGGAAATTATCTACCCAAACAAAACAAGCAACTGAGGGAATTCAGACAACGTTACAGTTAATCGAAAATAGCTCTGCTAGAATTCAACAATCCATAGGGGTAAGTAGTGCGGAGGTAGAGCAAGGCGCAAGTTTTATCCAAGAAGTTCATGAAGTGCTTATGAAGATGTCCAATAATGCTTCGCAAAATCGTGAAACAGATCAAATGAAAGATATTATCCAAAGCATTGCCGCAAGCAGCGAGCAAAATGTACGCGTTGTGAACATTGTTTCACAGTCAACAGAGGAAATGATGGCACAAATTCAGCGTGCACGTTTTGATACGGAGCGTGCATCACTTGTAATTGGGACACTGGCACATGCTGTATCGAAATTCCAAGTGAAATAGTATAATATCTCGATATAGCTACTTGTTTGCGGAGGTATATATGGCGACGAAAACTAAGATTGACTATACTTCATACGAAGAGGTAGTTGATGCACTTTTAGTAAATGAATTGTGGTAGCTAGGGAATGTCTGAATGCATGATGTAAGACAGGTTGGATCTAAGCGAATCGAGATGCGAGAGACTGTGAAGATGAATTGAAAAAATAATTTTACGCTCAGCAGTTCAAGCAATAGGCACTAGGTATATGAAAGAACGCAATAGTGTGCTCAGATTATGCTATAAAAACTAAAGCCTAATGATTTCGATGTTGTAACGGCAGAAAGATTATAGCAACTTAATGAGTTGAAAAAGGATGTTGGTCGAATAGGGGGAAAGGTAGCTCATCTGAGTCGCTTTTAATGAAAGTTGATCTTACCTAGGTGAAACGAGTCACCCTTCACGAAACCGAATGATCATAGTTAAGTTAAAATATAGGGTTTTATCAATAACAATAGAAAGCATACTCACTGTCGAGCATGCTTTCTATTGTTATTTTTTTGTTTGATTATGGAATACTTTCAGTTTTTCATAAATGCCAGCCATGCGTTTTTCTTCGCCAGCAATGACGGGTTTGTAAAATTCTGTGCCAACTAATTCGTCGGGCAAATATTGTTGCTCTACCCAACCACCAAATGTACCTATTGGCGTATTGTGGGGATATAAATAGCCGACGTGGCCTAATTCCTTAGCGCCTGAATAGTGAGCATCTCGTAAGTGAAGTGGGATATCGCCGGTTTTCCCTTCATGAATACTCGCAATCGCCGCATCAATGGCTTGGATAGCTGAGTTTGATTTGGAAGCTAGGCACATTTCGATGACAGCACTTGCAAGTGGAATCCGAGCTTCTGGTAAGCCGAGTCGTTCGGCTGCTTGAATGGCTGCAAGCATATGCGGTCCGACATCAGGATTAGCAAGGCCAATATCTTCATACGCCATCACAAGTAAACGACGACTGACAGCAACTAAATCACCTACTTCAAGTAAATGTGCTAAGTAGAAGAGTGCGGCATTGGTATCACTACCACGCACTGATTTTTGTAGTGCTGATAATAAGTTGTAAAAATGAGAGCCGTTTTTATCGCCATATACACCAATCCGTCCGATTAGATGTTCGATGATATGATCAGCAGCGATAGTTTGTCCTTCGACTTCATCACTCGCATAGTAAATAGATTCGAGTAATGTCAGTGCCTTTCGTGCATCACCATTTGCGGCGTTCGCTATGCGAGTAATTTGTTCGTCTGTAAGTGCGAAGTTATATTTGCCAAGTCCTCGTTTTTCATCGGCTAATGCCTTTTCAATCAGTTCGATTAAATTAGCTGTTGTTAGTCGTGTTAGTTGATGAATTTCGCCACAACGTGAACGAATCGCGGGATTAACATCATGATAGGGGTTTTCTGTTGTTGCACCAATTAGCACAATCGAGCCATTCTCGACATGTGGTAAAAGTGTATCTTGCTGCAGTTTGTTGAAGCGATGGATTTCGTCTAAAAAAAGAAGAACTTTTCCAGCGATTCTTGCTTCTTGTACAATGTCTTCGACGTCTTTTTTGCCAGCGCGAGTGGCATTTAGCGAGAAGAATGGTAGTTTTGAGCTACCTGCAATAGCATTGGCAATGGACGTTTTTCCGATACCGGGCTCACCATATAAAAGCATCGATGGGACATGTCCGTTTTGAATCATTTTATAAAGTGCTGTATCATGGCCGATGAAATCTTGTTGACCTACGATTTCATCGAGTGTGCGCGGACGCATCCGATAAGCCAGTGGTTCGTTATGCAAAAGGAACCCTCCTTTCGTACGTTTGTTCTAATTTGTATTATAACATATACTTAGAGGAGTATATCCGAGTTCTACGAGAGGATATTATGATATACTGATTTTAGTATTTTGACTAGACTAAATGAGGGTGATAAAATGAAAATTTCGACAAAAGGCCGTTACGGGCTGACAATTATGATTGAATTGGCAAAACACTACGGTGAGGGGCCAATACCACTGCGCAAAATTGCAGCAGAAAAAGAACTTTCAGAAGCTTATTTAGAGCAATTAGTATCGCCGTTACGAAATTCTGGTTTAGTGAAAAGTGTACGTGGTGCGTATGGTGGTTATATGTTAGCAAATCCACCAAGTGAAATTACAGCTGCAAACGTCATTAGTGTACTAGAAGGACCGATTCAACCTGTAGAAGGAATTGAAAATGAGGAAGCACCTCAACGTGAGTTATGGCTACGTATTCGTGATGCAGTGAAAAATGTTTTAGACACAACATCAATTGAAGATCTTGCGCAATATACAGAAGAAAATGCAACAGACGGTTATATGTTCTACATTTAACTTTATCTTCATTCAGCCAAGTGTATTTGATTTTTAAAGGAGTAATAAAAATGAGTTCATTTATATATCTTGATCATGCGGCGACTTCACCGATGGATGAAAAGGTGATTGATGCCATGACGGTCGCGATGCGTGAAGTATACGGCAATGCATCGAGTGTTCACAGGGCAGGTCGAGAGGCACGTAAGTATATAGACAATGCACGTGATGTATTAGCACAATCGATAGGTGCAAAGCCTGGTGAAATCATTTTAACGAGTGGTGGTACAGAGGCTGATAATACAGCTATTTTTGGTACGGCTTATGCGCGTAGTACAGAGGGTAAGCACATCATTACGACACAAATTGAGCATCATGCAGTGTTACATTGCTGTGAAAAGCTTGAGCGTGAAGGCTATGATGTAACGTATTTACCTGTAGATTCTAAAGGCATAGTTTCTGTAGAAGCAGTTAAAAACGCACTTCGCGATGATACGATTTTAGTTACAATTATGTATGGCAACAATGAAGTTGGTACGATTCAACCGATTGCTGAAATTGGTGAGGTTTTACGTGACCATAAGGCGACGTTTCATACGGATGCTGTACAAGCTTATGGCGTAGAAAATATTGATGTAGCGAATTTACACGTTGATTTATTAAGTGTGTCAGCACATAAAATTAACGGACCAAAGGGTATTGGCTTCCTATATCAAAAAGCTGGTACCCCCCTTGCAAGTTATGCATATGGCGGTGCACAGGAGAAAAAACGTCGTGCTGGTACTGAAAATGTACCGGCTGTACTTGGTTTTGCTACTGCTGTACAAAATGCAAGTGAGTTGCGTGAGGAAAAGCGCGCATTGTACAATCGCTTTAAGCAAATTATGCTAGATGTTTTTATACAAGAAGCACTTACATTCCATGTGAATGGCGATACGCAGAAAGTGTTGCCACATGTATTCAATGTAAGCTTTGCTGGGATGGAAGTTGAATCGTTTTTAGTAAATCTTGATATGGCGGGTGTTTGTGCATCAAGTGGATCGGCGTGTACAGCAGGTTCAATTGACCCGTCACATGTCTTAGTGGCGATGTTCGGTAAAGGTGCTGAAGAATTACGTAATTCGATTCGCTTTAGTTTCGGTCAAGGCTTAACGGAAGAAGATGTAAAACAAGCAGCGGAAAAAACAGCAGCTATTGTGAAAAGACTGGTGAATTAATAAAAGAAAAGGTGACCTCGAATGAAAGAAACACGTGACCCTTCACAAATACGTGTCGTTGTCGGCATGTCGGGTGGGGTAGATTCTTCGGTTGCTGCATACCTGCTAAAACAACAAGGTTATGAAGTAATCGGGATATTTATGAAAAACTGGGATGATACAGACGAAAATGGAGTTTGTACAGCTACAGAAGACTATGATGATGTAATTAAAGTATGTAACCAAATTGGAATCCCGTACTATGCAGTTAATTTTGAAAAGCAATACTGGGATAAAGTTTTCACATACTTTTTAGAAGAATATAAAGCAGGACGCACACCAAATCCAGACGTTATGTGTAATAAGGAAATTAAATTTAAAGCCTTCCTTGACCATGCTATGAGCCTTGGAGCAGATTATCTTGCGACAGGTCATTATGCACGAATTGATCGCAGTGGTGATGGAGAAGTATTAATGCTACGTGGTGTCGATGAAAATAAAGACCAAACGTATTTCCTAAATCAATTATCACAAGAACAGCTAGCTCATGTGATGTTCCCAATCGGTGATATTGAGAAAAAAGAAGTGCGTAAAATTGCGGAAGAAGCAGGTCTTGCGACAGCAAAGAAAAAAGATTCTACAGGCATTTGCTTCATTGGCGAACGTAATTTTAAAGAGTTCTTAAGTCAATTCCTACCAGCACAACCCGGAAAAATGGAGACAATGGATGGCGTGGTAATGGGACAACATGACGGGCTAATGTATTACACACTTGGTCAACGTCATGGCCTCGGTATTGGTGGCGACGGTGAGCCGTGGTTTGTTCTTGGAAAAGACTTAGAGCGTAATGTATTGCTTGTTGGTCAAGGCTTCCACCATGATGCCTTGTACTCGACTTCGTTAACAGCGGTGAAAATGAGCTATACTTCGACAAAAAAATTGCCCGGGAAATTTTCTTGCACAGCGAAATTCCGCTACCGTCAAACGGATACACCGGTTGAAGTGGAAATTTTAGCAGACGGCCGTACACATATTACATTTGCGGAGCCAGTACGTGCAATTACACCAGGTCAAGCAGTCGTTTTATATGACGGCGAAGTATGTCTTGGTGGCGGTACAATTGATGAAGTATTTAAAAACAACGAAAAACTAACATATGTAGGATAACTTGCGATGAGACTGCTTAGGCAGTCTTTCGCTACGTAGAGGTGAAAAATATGGATTTTAATGAACAAGGTATTTTAGCATTTCAAGAGAAACGCTACGAGGATGCAGCACAACTTTTTACGCAAGCCATTGAATCAGAGCCAGAAAATGCAATTGGTTACGTGAACTTTGGCAATCTATTAGCAGTATTAGATGATACTGAACGTGCAGAGCGTTTCTTCCAAAAGGCGATTACAGTTGATGAAACAACTGCAACAGCGTACTATGGCTTAGCAAATTTATATTACAATGCAGAACGTTATGCAGAAGCAGTGAAGTTGTATGAGATGGCGGTACAGCATAATATTCAAGGTGCTGACGTCTATTATATGATGGGTAAATGCTTTGAGAAGCTAGAAAATCCAAAGCTAGCTTTACCATATTTACAACGTGCAGCGGAATTAGCTCCAGAAGATATGCAAATCCGTTTAGCATACTCAATTGTTTTATGTGCATTAGAGATGTTCGATGAAGGGAAGAAGGAACTAGACTTCATTATTGAGCAGGACTGGAATAATGCCGATGCACATTATAATTTAGGTGTGTTATATGCCGTATCAACTGAAAAAACAGAGGATGCGATGTATCACTTAAAACAAGCATTCACATTACAACCTGAATATGATCAAGCGCGCTATATTTACGATATGATTGCACAACGCTTTAACTAATCAGAAAAAACTCGTTAAGCTATTGAAGCTGACGAGTTTTTTTTGCGTATTTCTTAATATACTCCACAGAGAATGCGATAATCGCAGGGATAAGCCCTGTAAATGAAATAAGGATGAGAGATATCACAAGATTATCCGCTACTGCCGGGATGTTACCAAGTGCAAAACCTGTAAATAACCAAACGATTGTCCAAATAAGTGCTCCGAGGCAATTGTGTAAAAAGAAATCTCGGAATTTAAATGAAGTAAAGCCACTTACTAAAGGCACAGTCGTACGCATTAGTGGTACGAAGCGAGAAAATGTGATGGCTATTTTACCGTAGCGTTCTAAAAAGTTCGTAGCTCTTGTGATCGTTTGTTCTGGAATGTATTTCAATAATGAAAACCGTCCTGATTTTGCTTTTGCTCGTTTTATCAACATGCCAATTGTATAATTTTGTGTATCACCAATGATGGTTGCGAAGAAAAATAATAAAAACAGCACCCAAACATTTAAATGACCGGTTGCAGCAATCGTACCACTGGCAAAGACTGTGGAATCTCCGGGTAAAAAGGTCAAAACGACAAAGGCAGTTTTCGCATAAACGATAAAAAACAAAACAACATACATCACAAGACCATATTCTTCAATGTATCGAAATAACTCTGTGTCGATTGTTTTTAAAAAGGTGAAGGCTTCCTGCATAATTGGGGAGAATTCCTTTCTGGGCTACTTTTTAACTTGTGAGAAATTTTACTTAACACCTGATAAATATTTTGCTAAATCTACTATAGGTGTATCGCCAAAAAGTGAAGGCTCTATATCATGTTCTTTTAAAATATTTATTTCTTTATTAAGACGTTCCATTTTACGGTCGAGTTCGGCTGCTTGAAGGGCAGCATCTTTTAACTCTTTTCGGATATGATCAGGCATGTCTTTATTATATTTATAGTAAATTTTATGTTCTAAACTTGCCCAAAAATCCATTGCAATCGTCCGGATTTGAATTTCGGTGTAGATTTTTTCCATACGATCGGACATGTAAATCGGAATTTTTACAATAAGGTGTAAACTTTGGTAGCCATTTTCTTTTGGGTCTGCAATATAGTCCTTTACGTCCACGATTTCTATATCACATTGATTGTGGAGCATTTCACTTACCTTATAAATATCTTCAACAAAAGAGCAAGTTATACGTACACCTGCAATATCGCGAATGTTTTCTCGAATTGCATCGATTGTAGGTGGAAGTTCTTTTTTCTGTACTTTTAGCAAAATACTTTTTGATGATTTTAAACGTGTGGATACATGTTCAATCGGATTATAATCATGAATCATTTTGAATTCTTCTTTTAAAATATTTATTTTCGTTTCAATTTCACTCAGTGCAAATTTATATGCTAAAAAGAAGCGTTTAATCTCTGTATGAAATGTTTTAAAGGTAGTTACTTCGCGTTCAGTTATCATTAGTCGTGTAATCCTTTCTGCTACAAATAGTCATACCTTTATTAAGAATAGCAAAATTGTTATGTAAATAAAAATAAGCACTCCATTAAAAAACCTATCCCTCAAAAAAAGAAGGATAGGATTGTCTATTTACGTAATTATTTTGGCGTTTAAGTTGTAGCGTTTATTGAATTCTTCGACAAATACTTGTAAATCGATATATGTACCAATGTAGGGCTCAGTTTCTTGATCGCGTAATAAGCCACATGTTGCTTTTAGAGATTTCGAAAACTCTAATAACATTTGTTCGTTATCTAATTGTATGTGTAGTGAAAGTGAGTCGTCTAAAGTATTCACTTTAAAATATTTGCCATCGATAATACGCTCTAAATTTGTTTCATGGAATGGGAAAACGTAATCTTTGTATATTAATTTCACTGTATTTCACCCTTTCTGCAATAGTTTACAACGTCTGAGTAGTTTAAATCGCCACCGAAAATAGAAAGAGCACTACCGATTGTGACATGGAGTTTACCATCAGCAATTTGTTTGAATTTCTCTAAATCGTTAAGTGAACGTACACCGCCTGCATACGTCGTTGGAATAGATGTCCACTCGGCTAAATCACGGACTAAGCTTTCTTGCATGCCACCTTTTTTGCCTTCTACGTCAACTGCGTGGATGAGTAGCTCATCACAAAACTCTTCGATATAAGCAATCGATTCAGCATTTACTTCAAAATCGCTGAATTTTGTCCATTTGTCTGTCACGACAAACCATTTTCCATCGCGCATTCGACAACTTAAATCAATAACTAGATGCTCTTTGCCAACTGTTGTTACTAGTTTTTCGAGGCGCTCAGTATCGAGCTTCCCATCATGGAAAATATACGACGTTACAATAACATGTGACGCACCTGCATCAATATATTTTTCGGCGTTATCAGCAGTAATACCGCCACCAACTTGTAACCCTCTAGGATAGGCTGCTAATGCTGAAAGTGCGGCTTCTTCATTACCACCGCCTAGCATAATGACGTGACCACCTGTTAATTTATCTTGTGCAAACATTTTTGCATAATAGTTCGAATCATATTCAGATATGAAATTTTCAACTACTTCTTGATCTGTATGGCCGAGCGTACTGCCGACAATTTGCTTTACTTTGCCATCGTGTAAGTCGATGCAAGGTCTGAATTCCAATTATTTCACAATCCTTCCTTCTATTACGATGTTCGTAGTCTTTATCATAGCATGTTCATCCTATAAATTGCAGAGTGCTATGAATTGTCAAAAAAATGTTAAAAAATTTGATATATTTCTATCATAAAGTGAATTTACCCGGTATGCTGTGGTAAAATGAAAAGATTGATTATGAACGAGAAAGGACGAACCGATTATGACAGAAAATCTAGATTTATTTGAGCTGAATAAGCTTTTTATACTCGGGCGTCCCATCGTGTCAATTTTTCACAATACAGAAAATATGTACTCGATCGTGCGTGTGAAGATTCAAGAGACAAATTTACAGTATGAAGATAAAGAAATTATTATTGTAGGCTATCTCCCACCGCTACAAATGGACGAGCAATATCGCTTCACTGGTGTGCTCAAACAGCATCCGAAGTACGGTGTGCAATTTCAAATTGAAACGTTTGCCAAGGAAGTACCGGCTACAGAGCAGGGAATTGTGCATTATTTATCGAGTGATTTATTTGTTGGGATTGGCAAGAAAACAGCTGAAACGATTGTTGAAAAACTTGGAGCAAATGCACTGCGTCTCATTTTAGAAGACTCAAGTGCGTTGGATGTTGTACCTCGTTTATCCAAGGAAAAAAAAGAAGTAATTCGAAATACGATTGAACAAAATTTAGGTTTAGAGCGTGTAATGATTCAACTAAATGAATGGGGCTTTGGTCCACAGCTCGGCATGAAGATTTATCAAACGTATCGTACAGAAGCGATTCAAAGGTTAACGGAAAATCCATATCGACTTATTGAAGATGTTGAAGGAGTCGGTTTTTTCCGTGCAGATGAATTAGGCTCAAAACTTGGTATTACTGGAAATCATCCAGATCGGATTAAAGCAGCTGTACTCCATGTTTTAAATACGGCGGCACTTTCGGATGGTCATGTGTATTTGGATGCTGAACATCTGTTACCACAAGTAAAGGGTATGCTAGAGCAGAGTCAACGAGAGGACATTCCGTATGAAATGATTTCTAAAGCATGTATTGAAATGCGCGAAGAAAGCAAAATATGTGGTGAGGAAACTCGGTTGTATTTGCCCTCTCTTTATTTTTCAGAAGTGGGCATTGCTTCAAAAATTTTAGGCTTAATTGATCGCAATGAAAAAGCGACACATTTTAGTAAGGATGAAATTCGCAAGGCCGTTGGTGAGACCGAAGAATTTCTAAAAGTGACATATGCGGAAACGCAAGCTCGCGCAATTGAGCAAGCACTTAATTCTGCAGTCATGATTTTAACAGGTGGACCAGGAACAGGAAAAACAACAGTTGTACGTGGTATCGTTGAAGTGTATGCAAAATTACATGGTTTGTCACTCAATCCAAAGGAATATGCGCAAAAAGAAGAGCCGTTCCCCATTATTTTATGTGCACCGACTGGACGTGCTGCAAAACGCTTGTCAGAATCGACGGAGCTTCCAGCGATGACAATTCACCGTTTACTCGGCTTTACAGGGCAAGAGAAGGATGAGGAAACTGAGCGTGAAGTAACCGGAAAACTCATAATTGTCGATGAAATGTCTATGGTCGATACGTGGCTTGCCCATCAATTATTAAAATCCTTGCATGAGGATGTACAGGTTGTATTTGTTGGCGACCAAGATCAATTGCCTCCTGTTGGACCTGGACAAGTTTTAAAGGATTTACTTGCCTCTAAACAAATCCCTACGGTTGAACTGACTGATGTGTATCGTCAGGCAGAAGGTTCAACGATCATTGAACTTGCCCATCAAATTAAACGTGGCACGATTCCGCAAAACTTAACGGCAAAAACATCGGATCGTTCATTTATTAAGGCATCCTCGGAGCAAGTGGCAAGTGTCGTGACACAGGTTGTGCAAAGTGCTGTAGCGAAGGGTCAAGAAATCCGTAATATTCAAGTGCTTGCACCGATGTATAAAGGACCGGCTGGGATCGATAGTTTAAATAAGATGATTCAAGAGCTCGTGAATCCAAATGATACTGGCACAAGAAAAGAGCTTGTTTTCGGTGATGTGACTTACCGCATTAAGGATAAGGTGTTACAGCTCGTCAATCAGCCTGAAAGCAATGTTTTTAATGGTGATATGGGTGAGGTCATTAGTATTATTAAAGCTAAGGAAACGATTGAAAAGCAAGATTTACTTGTTGTGTCGTTTGATGGTATTGAGGTTACTTATCAACGTAGTGACTTAAATCAGATAACGCTTGCTTACTGCTGTTCCATTCATAAGTCACAGGGTTCGGAATTCCCAACTGTGATCATGCCAGTGGTACGTGGTTACTCCAAAATGTTGCGACGTAATTTGCTATACACGGGTATTACACGAGCGAAAAATTTCTTAATTTTATGTGGCGAGCCTGATGTGTTAGCGAACGGTTTACTGCGTACAGATGATTTGCAACGATTTACGTCACTTCGCGCACGTTTAAACCCAATGGATATGCCAGAGGATGTTATAAAAGTAGTAGAACCTACACAAATTGATGAAACAACTGATGTAGAAAATACTGTGAGAGCAATGCATCTAACAGTAGAAACAATGCCACATATTCATCCGATGATTGGAATGGACGGAGTTTCTCCATATGATTTTATGGACGAAGCTAAATGAAAAAGGTAGTTTTGACCTTTTTGAAATTTATGTTATAATTTGGTAATTATTAGTATGAGGTGAATAGAAGTGAGATTAAAGTGTATGGCATTAGTACTGATGCTTTTAACGTTGATACCATTTACGTTAGAAGCACAGGCTAGTGGTACGGTCATTCAAACCAATGAGGAGACGGTTGTTTATGATAATCGCTCGGGTTCGCTGATTCAAGTCGGAACCCTATCAGCAGGACAAACTTTTGTTGTGAAAAAAGATTACGGTTCCAATTGGTGGCAAATTCGTTGGGGTGATTATGATGGCTTTGTGAGTAAGCGTTACACAACCATTGTACCCGCTAAGACGTATAAAAATGATGTGAAATGGGCGGTCAAAGTAACTAATCACATTACGGCTACTGGCGTAACACCGATTTTTGATAATACGGGTAGTAAGCTTGTCCAATTTGCGACATTGTCAGAAGGCGTGAAATACCCGATATACAGCAAAAGTGGCGACTGGTATGGAATTGCTGTGAACAGTCGATTGGGGTTTGTACATAGCAAGTATGTAGTGGAGGAGAAAAACGAGGTAACGACGGGTAAACCAACAACACCTCCTGTACCAAATAAACCAACAGCTCCACCTGTACAAGTTACCCCAAATGGCTATATAGAGGCAACCGAGAATGTAGCCTTATACGATTTGCGCCGAGAAAATAAAACCATGGTTATTGCTACTTTGTTAAAGGGGCAACAATTGAAAGTAGTAAATGCAGAAGACCCTACGTATGTAAAAGTCCAATGGGGCAAAACGTTTGTTTATGTGGAAAAAACAAAAGTGAAATTTGTGAATACACCTTCTTATAAAAATATCGGCAAAGACAGTGCGGTGAAAAATCAATATTTCATTCCTATTTCTGGGAATAGTGAAATTTACGATCGTTCAAATGGGAAATTGATACCATTTGCGAAACTTGATACGAATCGACGTTATCCGATTTTACGTAAAGATGGCAGTTGGTATGTTACGACAATCGGAGGTCGAGAAGGCTATATCCATAGCTCGAAGGTTGCTTTAGACCGTGGTGTCCCTGTATTAATGTATCATCATTTATTGAAAAAACATGAGCTTGGCCGTTTCGAAAATGTAAGTACAACGATGACAGACGTTCAATTTGCGAATGAAATGCAGTATTTAAAAAGTAAAAATTATGAAACTTTAAGTATTTACGAATTACAGCAATTTATGCGCAATGAAATTACATTACCGGCGTATTCGGTTGTCCTTACATTTGACGATGGTTTATTATCAACACGTGAATATGCGTACCCGATTTTGCAAAAATATGGCTTCAAAGCGACACAGTTTTTAATTACGTATCGTAATGAATATTCATCAGCTGAGCAAGCATTCGACTATACAGATTTGCAGGCAATTTCAAAACAAGACATGGATAATATGCGTGATGTGTTCACGTATGAATCACACACTTATAATTTGCATGATATGATTGGACGAACAGGAAAGATGCTATTAATTCCTTACCGTGAAGTGGTACAGGACTTAAAACGAAGCTTAACGATCATTCCAGATGCAAAAGCATTTGCTTATCCATTTGGACAATATAATTCAAATACTATTTACGCAGTCAAAGATGCCGGCTTTACGATGGCATTTTCAACAAAACCTGGCTACAACAACCCGTATGATGATCTTTACCAAATTAAGCGATTATCCAGCGATCAGCAAACAACCTTTGCACAATATCAAAAAATGGTTTCGCCTTATGCGAAATAATAAAAACCCATTCCGCAATTGGCTGGAATGGGTTTTTATTATTCTAGGTGAATTCATAAAGTAATACAATTATCGGTTTTTGATCTGTTAATATAATGCAGCTCGTGTAAGTATGGAACGAATTATCGGGAAAGTTCATATATTAAATGAGTATTAAACAATAGGTGAAGTATAGAGGGGTGTGTATATGCCAGCAATTACAGGACAACAGTATATTGACCGTATAGATGCATTAAAGACATATATTTCGTTAGACGGGGAAGTTGTAACTGGGAAAGTGTCGGAGCATCCAGCGTTTAAAGGGGTTATGCAAAGTCAGGCAAAGCTTTTTGATTTGCAACATGGCGATACGCAGCAAGACATGATGACATATTTGTCACCATCGAGCGGTGAACAAGTCGGCATGTCATTTTTACTGCCAGTGACGAAGGACGATTTAGTGAAAAGAAGACTAGCAGCACGGGAATGGGCATTATCGAATCATGGTTTCATGGGACGTAGCCCAGATTATATGAATACGACGTTAATGGCGCTAGCATCAGGTGCTGAATTTTTAAAAGATAAACCTAATTGTTTTCCTGAGCATCTTCTTAGTTTTTATGAATATGCACGTGAGAACGATCTGACGATGACACATACATTTATCGAGCCACAGGTAAATCGGCAAAAATTTTATTTCGAAAATGAAGAAAAGACGATTGCGGCAAAAATAGTAGGTAAAACGAGCAAGGGGTTAGTCATTAAAGGGGCGAGGCTGTTAGCTACACAAGGCGGAATTACCGATGAACTGCTTGTGTTATCGACAAATGGCTATGATGAAGGCAAGGGTTATGGTTTTTCAATCCCGAGTAATACAACAGGATTGAAGTTCCTTTGTAGACAATCTTTTGTCGGTGGAACGTCGACGTTTGATCACCCATTAAGTGCACGTTTTGAGGAAATGGATGCAATTGTTGTGTTTGATGATGTTGTTGTCCCGTGGGAGCGTGTTTTTTATTACGAAAATGTGGAAGTGGCCAATCAGTTTATGAATGTATGTGGCTTCCAATCGTTTACTTTACATCAAGTACTGTCCCGACAAATTGCTAAGACGGAATTTATTTTAGGGATTGTGCAATCAATTGTCGATACGATTAATATAGGAGATTATCAGCATGTTCAGCAAAAGGTTGTTGAAGTGATTGTAACTTTAGAAACGATGAAGGCTATGCTGATAAAATCAGAGGAAGAGGCAAAGAGAGATTGTTTTGGATATATGAGACCTGATCATCCGACGCTTCAAGTAGCGATTCAAATTTTCCCGAAAGTATATCCGACCTTTACGGAAATTATTCAATCACTCGGTGCGAGTGGTTTAATGTCGATTCCAACTGAAAAAGCCTTTCAAGCAGATGCTGGTGATCTTGAACAGTATTTACAGTCGTTTGGTGATGGTGGAGAGGAACGGGTGAAAAAATTCCGACTCGCTTGGGATTTAACGATGAGTAGCTTCGGCACCCGACAAACATTGTATGAACGATTTTTCTTTGGTGATCCGGTGCGTTTATCAGGTATTCTTTATCAGTCATACAGCAGAGAGCATCTTGTAAAGCGGGTGGAGGATTTTTTGCGAAAGACCTAACGGGTTTCGTAATTGATAAATAGGAGAAATAGCTTGTGAACTCACGTTGGTTTTCGTAAGTTATTTTTTATGTTTAACAAGGATTACGTTTTCTAAGGTACAATCTATATGAAACTGCAATTAAGAAGCGAATTAAAGAAAATTGATTTCAACTTATATAAATGTTTAACTTTAATGACTTTAGATATGAACATTATTCATTAAGGCTGAAATTAAAAGTAGAAATTTGTATACTCCACTATTATCAATTTTTTGTCGACTATTATTAATAGGTGAACGTTGACACAATTCGCATTCTTTTTTATAATTCACTATATAATAGTAAAAAACGATGATGGAACAAGTACGTATTTGCAAGTGTTCAGAAAGGGATTTCTAGGCTGAAAAAATCCTCACAACAAGCAAATGCCGAAAGCTACTCCTGAGTGCAGCTAACCCCTGCCGTTCACTTACGTTACAAGTGCTTGAGAGGTAAGTTTTAATAACTTACAACTAGGGTGGTACCGCGAGATGATTATAAGTCCTCGTCCCTTTTTTTGGGGGATGAGGGCTTTTTTGCGTCTATAAGTGGATTCATATCGTCATTTTACGTAGATAAGAGGAGGAAATTTTCACATGAAAGCAGCAGAAATTCGCCGCATGTATTTAGAATTCTTTAAAGAAAAAGGCCATAATCATGAGCCTTCAGCACCACTTGTACCAATTAATGATGCATCATTACTTTGGATTAACTCAGGTGTTGCTACACTGAAAAAATACTTCGATGGTCGTGTTATTCCCGACAATCCACGTATTACAAACGCACAAAAATCAATTCGTACAAACGATATTGAAAACGTTGGGAAAACAGCGCGTCACCATACATTTTTCGAAATGCTAGGTAACTTCTCAATCGGTGATTACTTCAAAAAAGAAGCAATTCATTACGCGTGGGAATTCCTAACGGACAAAAAGTGGATGGGCTTTGATCCAGAACTTTTATCTATTACAATTCACCCAGAAGACCAAGAAGCATATGATGTATGGAAAAATGAAATTGGTATTCCAGAAGAACGTTTAATCCGTTTAGAGGGTAACTTCTGGGATATCGGTGAAGGTCCATCAGGTCCAAACTCTGAAATTTTCTACGACCGCGGAGAAGCTTACGGTAATGATGCAGATGATCCGGAAATGTATCCAGGTGGCGAAAACGAACGTTATCTTGAAGTTTGGAACTTAGTATTCTCACAATTTAACCACAATCCAGATGGCACATACACGCCACTACCAAAGCAAAATATTGATACAGGGATGGGTCTAGAACGTATCGTATCCGTTGTACAAAATGTACCAACAAACTTCGATACAGATTTATTCATGCCAATTATCGAGAAAATTGAACAATTCTCAAACCGTACGTACAAACGTCCGCACGAAATGGATTTACAAGAAATTTTCGGTAGCGAAGAAGATGTTAATACACCATTTAAAGTTATTGCTGACCATATCCGTACAGTAGCGTTTGCTATTGGTGATGGTGCACTTCCTTCAAATGAAGGTCGTGGCTATGTATTACGCCGTTTATTACGTCGCGCAGTACGATATGCAAAACAAATCGGCATCGAAAAGCCATTTATGTTTGAGTTAGTACCAACAGTAGGTAGCATTATGCAAGACTTCTACCCAGAAGTAACAGAAAAAGCGGAATTCATTCAACGTGTTATTAAAAATGAAGAGATCCGTTTCCATGAAACATTGGATGGTGGTTTGGCGATCTTTAATGATGTTGTAGCAACGCAAAAAGCAGCTGGTCATACTTACATTCCAGGTGCAGATGCTTTCCGTTTATATGACACATATGGTTTCCCAATCGAGTTAACAGAAGAGTACGCAGAAGAAGTAGGCATGACAGTGGATCACGAAGGTTTTGAATCTTCAATGAAACAACAACGTGATCGCGCACGTGCTGCTCGACAAGATGTAGATTCAATGCAAGTTCAAAGCGAAGTATTATCGAACTTAACAGTAGCAAGTGAATTCGTTGGTTATGATACGCTAGAAGTTGAGACAACTGTTGCAGCAATTATTGTTGATGGCCAAGTAGTGAAAGTAGCATCTGAAGGTCAAGAAGCACTTGTTGTGTTAGCGCAAACACCATTCTACGCTGAAATGGGTGGACAAATTGCGGATAGCGGTGTCATCTCAAATGATAGCTTTACAGCAGTTGTGAAAGATGTTCAAAAAGCACCAAACGGACAGCCGTTACACACTGTGCTTGTTGAATCTGGCGAGATGAACATAGAAGATGCTGTGAAAGCGTCTGTTCATCGTGATGTACGTAATCTTATTATAAAAAACCATACAGCTACACATATTATGCAACGTGCGTTAAAAGATGTATTAGGAGACCATGTCAACCAAGCTGGTTCTTACGTTGGTCCTGACCGTTTACGTTTTGACTTCTCTCACTTTGGACAAGTAACGAAAGAAGAGTTACAACAAATTGAGCGCATCGTGAACGAAAAAGTATGGGAAGATATTGAAGTTGTTATTGAAGAAAAAGGTATTGACGAAGCAAAAGCAATGGGCGCTATGGCTCTATTTGGCGAAAAATATGGCGATGTTGTACGTGTCGTATCAATAGGCGATTACTCAATTGAACTTTGTGGTGGCCTTCACGTAAAACGTTCTTCAGAAATTGGTTTCTTCAAAATTGTTTCTGAAGGTGGTATCGGCGCAGGGACTCGTCGTATTGAAGCTGTAAGTGGTAAAGTAGCTTACGAGGCTGTAAAAGAGGAAGAGGCTCTTCTAAATGAAGCGGCTGCACTTCTTAAAGCAAATTCAAAAGACATCGTAACGCGCGTACAATCGTTACAAGCAGACTACAAAGAATTACAACGCGAAAATGAAGCATTATCACAAAAAATTGCAAATGCACAAGCGGGTGCAATCGTTGATGCTGCGCAAACTTTTGGAGATGTCACAGTCCTGTCTACAAAAGTGGATGCAAAAGACAATAACCAACTTCGTCAAATGATGGACGACTTAAAAGGTAAAATGGAGAAATCCGTAATTGTATTAGGCGCGATCGACGGCGATAAAGTTATGCTTTGTGCTGGCGTTACAAAAGATTTAGTTGGTGGAAACTATCACGCTGGAAACATTGTCAAAATGGTCGCTGAAAGCTGTGGCGGTAAAGGTGGCGGACGCCCGGATATGGCGATGGCTGGCGCAAAAGAAGCTTCAAAACTTGATGAAGCGCTACTTTCTGTGTATGATTACATTAAATCCATTTAATTAATACGCCAAATCGGTTATAATAAAGAGAAATAGGAGATGAGCGTTGTTGCACATCTCCTTATTTCTGAAAGCGAGGTGCTGGTCATGAGTTCATTTGATCAAACGATGAAATTTAGTTTTCCAGAAGAGTCAATGGAACAGGAAGTTAAGCAGGTAATGTTGAAGGTACATTCTTCATTAGAGGAAAAGGGGTATAACCCTATCAATCAGATTGTAGGTTACTTACTTTCTGGTGATCCGGCATACATCCCTCGCCATCAGGATGCTCGTAATTTAATTCGCAAGCTTGAGCGTGATGAAATTCTGGAAGAGCTTGTTAAATTTTACATTAAAAAGAATAACGAGGACTAGAAATGAGAATTATGGGATTAGACGTTGGGTCGAAAACAGTGGGCATTGCAATAAGTGATGCACTTGGCTGGACGGCACAAGGTATTGAAACCGTAAAAATTGATGAAGCAAATGGTGAGTTTGGTATAAAACGCATCGCTGAATTAGTAAAGGAATACACTGTAACAGAATTTGTTGTAGGTTTCCCGAAAAACATGAATAATACGGTAGGCCCGCGCGGTGAAGCTTCTGAAAACTATAAAAAGTTATTAGAAGAGACATTTTCATTGCCGGTCAAACTTTGGGACGAACGTTTAACGACGATGGCTGCCGAGCGCATGCTAATCGAAGCTGACGTCAGTCGCAAAAAGCGCAAGCTAGTCATTGATAAGATGGCAGCTGTACTAATTTTACAAGGCTATTTAGATAGCAAAAATTAACTTATGAGGTGACTATTATGTCTCAAGAACACAACCATGAAGAAGATTTACACGTACAACATATTACAGTTATTGATGATAACGGTAACGAACAACTTTGCGAAGTGATTCACGTACACGAATCACCTGAATTCGGCAAATCATATGTATTTTACTCATTGGTAGGCGCTGAAGAAGATGAAAACGGTTCTGTAGAAATCTTCGTATCATCATTCGTACCATCTGAAAACGGTGAAGATGGTGAATTAACACCAATCGAAACTGAAGCTGAGTGGGATATGGTAGAAGACGTACTTAACGCTTTAGAGGACGAAGACGAAGAATAATCGTCACGTTTTGTAATGGTTGAAACAAGGATGGCTAGTGCTTTCCTTGTTTTTTTAGTGTCTAGGCATTCGCGCCAGATTTTTTTTTGTGCGAAAGCGAAGCGACAGCAACACGCCGCTCGAGGTCGCTTCGAAAGTCTCTTCGCGTGCAAGCACGCGAAGAGACTTCCTCCAGCGCTTGTCGCGGCTAAACGGGCGCGAATACGCTTTTCTTAATGAATATCGGAGGTGCTATAAATGAACGAAGAAATTCAAGAATTTATGATAATTGGTGAGGACGGCAAAGAACAAACTTGTCGTGTCGTGTTTACATTTGATGCAGAGGAAAAATCGTACGTGCTGTTTTCATTAATCGATGCAGAAGGCAATGAAATTCCTGGTGATATTTCAGCGATGACGTTTGATTATGATGATAACACCGGTGAAATGACAAATCTGCAAAAGGTAGAAACAGAAGCAGAGTGGGAAATGATCAACGAAGTAGTATTAACATTATTAAATGAGTTTGAGGAAGAACCTCAGCTTATTACTGTAACGGATGAAGAAGGCAATGACCAAGTTTGTGAGGTTGTCCATACATTTGATTCTGAGGCATTTAATAAGTCGTATGTACTTTATGTACCAGCAAATGATGAGCCGTTTGAAGAACGTGATATTTTTGCAGCACAGTATGTGCCAGGCGAAAATGGCGAGATTACAGATCTGTTACCGATTGAGTCAGACGAGGAATGGGCATTTGTAGAAGACGTTTTAAACGAATTGTAAACGGTACTCCAAGTGGCGAAATGCTGCTTGGAGTTTTTATATTAGTTTAAAGTTTAGACAGATAGAAACAAAGAAAAGTTGGCTAGGCTAGCAAAATAGATGAATATATAAGTCGAATTTAAAAATCCTGTGTACATTCGCACTGGCCGCAAGTACCTGATTCCTCATGGAAAGCGCCCAGCAGGAACGGAAATCAATCCCAAGTTATGGCGAATAGCCTCTTTTTATAGTAATTATTTGTAGGAGTATAACATTTTTGTTAAGGATTTTGAACGGCGGTGAACGCCAGAGCCCTAAATCCTACTGATTGGTTTTTATTAGAATTTTATTGGGAGAACCGCTTTTTCAGTGCCCTCAATTATGATAAGGATCCTTTTTCACATAAATAACGTAATAAGTAGAGGTATTATATGGTGATTTTAACCTAATTGTCGATTTGTATTTGTCGTAAAAGTCGATTTCTAGTATGATAATGGGTAGTGATAGGGGGGAAACCCGTGGATAACGGTTCTAAAAAGCAAGAAATGAAAGAAAAAAAACAGGAAATGTTTGAAAAAATGCAAGAAAGAAAAACTGAGGTAAAAAAAGTGAGAAAAATAGTCGCTATTATAGCAGTTATTTTTGTATTAGTAATAGGGATAATAGGCTTGATAGGCTACAATTACGTGTCAAGTGCACTAAAGCCAGTAGACCCGGATGCTACAAAAACAATTGCCGTTGAAGTGCCAATTGGTTCGAGTTTAAGCTCCATTGCTGCACTGTTAGAGGAAAAAGGCATTATTAAAGATGCACGTGTTTTTAAATATTATGCGAAGTTTAATAATGAATCACAGTTCCAAGCCGGCAATTATGATTTAACGCAAGCGATGACTTTGGACGAGCTGATTGAAAGTTTAAAAACCGGGAAAGTATACCGTGAGCCTGTCTTTACAATGACGATACCAGAAGGCTTTACATTAGAGCAAATTGGTAATGTAATCGAAAAGAAAACTTCGTATACACAAAAAGAATTTATGGATTTAGTAACAAGTGATGAATTTGTACAGCAAATGATGACGAATTATCCTGATTTAGTAACAGAGGCGGTATTAGCAGATACTATTCGTTATGATTTAGAAGGCTATTTATATCCTGCAACATATTCATATTTTGAAGAAAATCCTTCATTAGAATCGATTGTAGAAGAAATGGTTGCAGCGATGAATAATGTCGTGAAAAATTATACGGATGTACTAGCAGAAAAACAAATGACTGTCCATGAATTATTAACGTTTGCTTCACTACTTGAAGAAGAAGCAACAGCGCAAACAGACCGTGAAACAATTGCAAGTGTGTTCTACAACCGTATTGATGAGGGCATGCCACTTCAAACAGACCCAACCGTCTTATATGCACTTGGCTCACATAAAGACCGTGTATTATATGAAGATTTAGAAGTAGCAGATCCATATAATACTTACAAAAACAAAGGATTACCACCAGGTCCGATTGCTGGAGCTGGGAAAACTTCAATTGAAGCAACATTAAATCCTAGCTCAACAGATTATTTCTATTTCTTAGCGGATAAAGAAGGGGTTAACCACTTCTCGAAAACGTATGACGAACATTTACAAAAAGTAGAAAAATATTTACGTAAGGCAGAGTAGTTTTAGGAATATAGTAAATAACATAGTGTGATGAGAGGGATAGAAGGAAAGAAAAATAGCTTTCCTTCTATTTTCATGCTATTATAAGTTGTGATTTTAACTGTATTCAGCAAAAACCACCTAATTTTATAGGTGGAGAGATGTTTCAGGTTTCGACTTTTTTTGTAGGCATTTATAAGCCTGCTGAATAAAGTTAAGCCTCCGGCGGATGTCACAGATTTTGAAAGGAGTCAATTTTAGGATGTTAGCCTAAGTACGTCGCATCCATGCGACAACGGCTAACTGACCTGCATCGTGCATGCCTAAGCACAATTCAAAATCTGGACGCAATTACGCCGAGGCGTAATCGACTCAATATATACGTGGTGGCAATTGTTTTGATTGTATTCGAAAAACAATTGCTCATTTTTGTATGGCAAAGTACCAAGACATCACGTTTGGTCCTTTTCTTTTTGTAGTAAAAGTTGATGATGTATGGACAACGGAGTATTCCACGTTGTGAAAATCATCTAGGCTAATAGCTCATACCTCCCGAGGTTGCGGTCAGCACCATCGGATGTAGAAGAGCATTTTGAGGTGTTAAACTAACTATGGAATTATCAGATGCTTATATACAATCGTTCATTCAGCCACGTAATGACTTGCTTTTAGAAATGGAAGCGTATGCGGAAGAACATCATGTGCCGATTATGCAGCTTGCAGGCATTGATGCACTGAATCAGCTACTGCGCATTCAAAATCCGACAAAGATTTTAGAAATTGGCACAGCAATTGGCTATTCGGCGATACGTATGGCTGAAGCTTTACCGCAAGTCCAAATCGTGACTATTGAACGTGATGTGGATCGTGTGACGAGAGCGAAAGATTATATTGCACGCTCTACTGTGTCGGACCGTATTACGGTCATTGAGGGTGACGCATTAGAAGTGGATGACGAAGCAATTCACACGACGTTTGATGCAGTATTTATTGACGCAGCGAAGGGGCAATATCAACGATTTTTTGAAAAATATGCGCCACTCGTAAAATCAGGAGGCGTCCTGTATATCGATAATATGTATATGCATGGCTTATCAGATTTGGATTTAAAGGATGTACCACGTCGTAAAAGAACGATGATTCGTAACTTGAAAAATTTCACAGATTGGATTATGCACCATCCAGATTATACGAGTGCATTTTTACCAGTTGGTGATGGATTATTATTATGTTTGAAGAGGTGACTAGAATGAAAAAACCTGAATTGCTTGTCACACCGCAGTCGGTGGACCATGTAAAAGCACTTATAACTGCTGGAGCAGATGCTTTTGTTATTGGTGAACAACAATTTGGCCTTCGTCTAGCAGGAGATTTTTCTGTGAGCGAAGTAGAAGAAGCAACAAATCTGATTCATGCTGCAGGTAAAAAAGTGTATGTAGCTGTAAATGCTTTATTTCATAATGAAAAAATAGACGCATTAGGCGAATATTTAAAAGAAATGCAACGTATTGGCGTGGACCGTCTGATTTATGGCGACCCTGCAGTAATTATTTTATGTCGTGAGCAAGGTGTTACAATTCCGCTTCACTGGAATCCTGAAACAACAGCGACAAACTGGTTTACTGCGAATTATTGGGGTAAACGAGGTGCCGTACGTGCGGTACTTGCGCGTGAACTTTCATTGGATGAAGTTTTAGAGATTAAAGAAAATGCTGAAGTGGAAGTTGAAGTACAAGTGCACGGAATGACGTGCATGTTCCAATCGAAACGTCCACTATTAGGACATTATTTCTTATACCAAGATAAAGTAATGGAAATCGAAAATCGCAAAGAAAACCGTAGTATGTTCTTGCATGATGATGAACGTAACAACAAATATCCGATTTATGAGGACGTGAACGGTACGCATATTTTCAGTCCAAACGATATGTGTATTATTGACGAACTAGGCGAATTATTTGAAGCCGGCATTGATTCATTAAAAATCGAAGGCGTACTGCAAACACCTGAATATGTCGAAACCGTGACGGCAGCATATCGTAAAGCAATTGATGTATACTTTGACGAGTCAGAAGATGCGTATGAAGACATTAAAGATGAATTACTAGCAACAATTGAAGAGATCCAACCAGCTATTCGACCACTTGATACTGGCTTTATCTTCAAAGAAACTGTGTACTAGGAGGTGGCAAGACAATGGCATTAGCATTAGAGCAAAATGACAAAATCCGTGGAATCGTCGACGGTAAACGTGTCATAACAAAGAAACCAGAACTACTTGCCCCTGCAGGTAGTTTAGAAAAATTAAAAATTGCTGTACACTACGGCGCAGATGCAGTATTTATCGGAGGACGTGAATTTGGACTTCGTTCAAATGCAGGTAACTTCTCGATTGAGGAAATGCGTGAAGGTGTAGAGTTCGCAAACAAATATGGTGCGAAAATATACGTAACAACAAATATTTTTGCTCATAATGAAAATATGGATGGCTTAGAACAATATTTACAAGATATTGAATCAGCAGGTGTTACGGGGATTATTGTAGCAGATCCGCTTATTATCGAAACATGTCGCAATAGTGCACCTAAGCTTGAAATTCACTTATCTACACAACAATCTCTTTCAAACTGGAAAGCTGTGCAGTACTGGAAAGAGGAAGGCTTACACCGTGTCGTATTAGCACGTGAAGTCGGTGGCGAAGAAATGAAGCTGATGAAGGAAAAAGTCGATATTGAAATCGAAGCATTCGTGCATGGCGCAATGTGTATCGCTTATTCTGGCCGTTGTGTTCTATCGAATCATATGACTGCACGTGACTCAAACCGTGGTGGTTGCTGTCAATCTTGCCGTTGGGATTATGATTTATATGAATTAGAAGATGGCGAAGAAAAAGCACTATTTGATGAAAATGACTCTCCATTTGCGATGAGCCCGAAAGATTTAAAATTAATCGAAGCAATTCCACATATGATTGAGCTAGGTATTGACTCATTAAAAGTGGAAGGCCGAATGAAATCAATTCACTATGTTGCGACAGTAACTTCTGTCTATCGAAAAGTGATTGACGCATACTGTGCAGACCCAGATAATTTCAAAATTAAACGTGAATGGCTAGAAGAGCTAGATAAATGTGCTAACCGTGATGCAGCGGAAGCGTTCTTCCATGATGCACCGGGTCAAGAAGAGCAAATGTTTGGCGTACATGGTCGCAAAACAACCTATGAGTTTGCAGGGCTTATTTTAGACCATGACCCTGAAACGAAAATCGTTACAATGCAACAACGTAACTACTTCAAACCTGGTGATGAGGTTGAGTTCTTCGGTCCAGAAATTGAAAACTTCCGTATCACAATGGGCGAAATTTGGGATGAGGACGGCAATTCATTAGATGCGGCACGTCACCCATTACAAATTGTGAAATTTAAATGTGACACACCACTAATGCCGCACAATATGATGCGAAAGGAGAATAAATAATGGCACAGAAGCGTCCAGTAGTTATCGGAATCGCTGGTGGATCATGCTCAGGTAAAACGAGTGTGACACATGCCATCTATGATGTTTTCCGTGGTCATTCAGTTGTAGTAATCGAACAAGATTATTACTATAAAGATCAAAGCCATCTAACGTTTGAGGAGCGTCTAGGGACAAACTATGACCACCCTCTTGCGTTTGATAATGATTTACTAATCGAACATATTAATACGCTATTAGACCGTCAAGCGATTGACAAACCAGTCTATGACTATGTACAGCATACACGTGCGAAAGAAGTCATTCACGTAGAGCCTGTGGACGTTATTATACTAGAAGGTATTTTAGTGCTAGAGGATGCACGTTTACGTGAGCTGATGGACATTAAATTATATGTCGATACAGATTCAGATTTGCGAATTATTCGTCGTATTATGCGTGATATCAAAGAACGTGGACGTACAACGGATTCAGTCATTGAACAGTATTTAGCAGCGGTTCGTCCGATGCATAATTTATTCATTGAACCGACGAAACGTTATGCTGATATTATCATTCCCGAAGGCGGGGAAAATGAAGTTGCTATTGACTTATTAGTGACGAAAATTAAAACTATTCTTGAAACTGACAACGTATTGTAATAAGATAGAGTGGTATTGACAATATTTTCATGTTTGTAAATGCATATAATTGCATTGAATGCATACTATTAGGTCAAAGAGCATTTTGAAAATGAATAAAAATAATAAAATTCGATTAAATGCATCTTATGTTATTGTCACTATGTTCAAGCAGTGGCGTAACACTCGGTGCATTTGGTCGAGTTTTATGTTTTTATACTGAAGAATTAAGGAGTGAATTATCTTGTCAAATGAAAAACAATATCCAATGACTGCAGACGGTAAGAGAAAATTAGAAGAAGAATTAGTGAAATTAGAAACAGAAACACGTAAAGAAATCGTAGAACGCATTAAAATCGCGCGTGACTTCGGGGACCTTTCTGAAAATGCTGAGTATGACGCAGCGAAAGAAGAGCAAGCTTTCTTAGAAGGACGTATCTCAACATTAAAATCAATGATTCGTAATGCATTTATTATAACTGAAGATGAAACTGATAACAGTGTTGTAACACTTGGGAAAACTGTTACTTTTGTAGAAATCATTAACGGAAAAGTTATGACTGATGAGGAATCATATACAATCGTTGGTTCAGCAGAAGCAGATCCAATGGAGTTCCGTATCTCAAATGAATCACCAATTGCTAAAGGTTTACTAGGGAAAGAAATAGGCGATGAAGTGACTATCCAAACTCCTGGCGGCGAAATGAAAGTGAAAATTGTTTCAATTAAATAAGTAATATGTACAAGCAGCTAGCTTTTCTTTTTTGAGAGAAGCTAGCTGTTTTTATTATGCAAGCACGTTAGAACTTGATAAAATATTGGCTAGGGAGGAGGAGACTACATGAGTGAAAAAAAAACACGAAGCGGTCGCCATCTGCAACCAGCTCCGAGTAAAAAGCTGAATAAATGGTTAAATGTGCTAATTGGAGTTGTTGCTGTTTTAATTCTTATTACGACTTTGTATATATTTAATTGGCAAGACAATATAGAAGATACGGTGAAAGAAGATCCTGTCGTAACAAGTCCAGAAGAAAACGAAGAAGAGTCTTCTAAAGAGGATATCGTATCGAATGAAGAAGAGCCACCAGTACAAGAAGAAGAGGAACAACAACCGGAGCAGGAAACGGCTGTAGAAACACCGTCAGACGATCCAATTGTCGATCGTGTCATTACAGATGAAAGTTGGCAACCGACGCCTACAACGCAAACTGGAGGGCATGTATCGTCGTATAATCCTGAGTCTGTCGATTGGCAAGAAAAAGTAGCAACGATTACAGGTGTGACAGGTATCGAAAAAGACAATATGATTATTTGGCGTTTGCAAAATAATGGTGGTGCAGATAAAGCCATTGCAACCGTTTCAACGAAAGATAAAACAGAAATGTACCGTGTCAGCATGGAATGGGTAAATAACGAAGGGTGGCTTCCTGTGAAGCTTGAAGTATTGAACACAGTGGAAGGTGCCTATTGACGAAAGCATTCATTTTGATTATTTTTAGAAGAGTCAAATGAAGAAGGGAAGTAAATTATTAATGAAAATCGCAGTAATCGGCGCAATGGAAGAAGAAGTAGAACTTTTACGCGCATCTTTAGAAAATACTGAAAAAACAATACTAGCAGGTAGTGAATTCACAACAGGTATGTATGAAGGTAAAGAGGTTGTTCTTCTAAAAAGCGGTATCGGAAAAGTAAATGCAGCTATGTCGACGACAATTTTATTGCATGAATTCAAGCCAGATGTAGTCATTAACACAGGTTCAGCAGGTGGTTATGATGAGACGCTTGAAGTAGGTGCAGTCGTGATTTCTGATGAAGTACGTCATCATGACGTGGATGTAACAATTTTCGGCTATGAAATTGGTCAAATGGCGGGTATGCCAGCTGGCTTTAAAGCAGATGATAAGCTAATCCGAGTTGCAGAAGAGGCTGTAAAAGCAGTTGGTGAGCATCAATACGGTGTAGGTCTGATTTGCTCGGGTGACGCTTTTATGAATGACCCAGTGCGCGTAGAAACAGTACGTGGCTTTTTCCCGCAAATGAAAGCAGTAGAAATGGAAGCGGCTGCTGTAGCGCAAGTGTGCTACCAATTTGGTACGCCATTTGTAGTCATCCGTGCGCTGTCGGATATTGCAGGGAAAGAATCAAACATTAGCTTTGATGAGTTTTTACCGGTGGCAGCAAAGCATTCGACACAAGTTGTGTTAAAAGCCATTGCATCACTTTAATCTACACAAAATGGACATAAAAATAGCATTGGCAGTGAGAAAAATCACAGTGTTTTTTTCATGCCAATGCTACACTTAAATCAATAAATTCTATGCAAATTCAGGTGGGAGGCATTGACGATGTTACTTTTGACAGCAGGTGTAGTAATAATAACAACGCTAGTTGGTTTACTAATTTCAGCTGAACTTGGTGAAACAATCCATTAATTTGTGTATGAAGCTCCTTTGCGACAGCAAAGGAGCTTTCTGTCGTTCGTAGGGATTTAGAGGCTCATCACCATAATGTGTGGTTGATTTCCGTTCCGGCTGGACGCTTTCCAGGGGGCGTCCAACCTCCACTCCAATCAACGAGCATTCTAAAATAAATACAAATTTTAATCAAATGCCACTTATTACTTTTCGTATTGATTACAAATGACATGGAAAATACCGTCAGCAGTGCGTAAGGTGTTCGCTTGTATAACTGTACAGCATTCGTGCCTTAGTAATGAACCTCCAAATCAATTATTTTCATTGAATTTCCCACAGCAACCTTTTACAATAAATTATTCGATATGCTTTTGATCGCGCTTATAAAATTGATAAAGTTTAATGAGGGCGCGCTTTTCGATACGAGATACATAGCTGCGAGAAATATGCAGACGAGCGGCGATTTCTTTTTGTGTTAGGGCATCCTGATGATTTAAGCCATACCGAAGCGTGACAATTTCTAATTCTCTTTCATCGAGCATGTGAAGGTAGCGGTAGAGTTGTGCTACATGCTCTTTATTCTCCAACTTTTCTGTAGCGCTTTCTTCATCGCATTGCAATAAATCTCTGATTTGCAGTGCATTACCATCCTTATCCGTTCCAATTGGTTCAAACAACGACACATCTTTTTGTACTTTTTTTTGTGTGCGTAAATGCATTAGTATCTCGTTTTCGATACAACGTGCTGCATATGTGGCAAGACGTGTTTTTTTGTCAGGCGTATAGCTTTCTACAGCTTTCATAAGCCCAATGGTACCTATGGAAATATAATCATCTAATTGCTCGTGCTTCGGATGGAACTTTTTTACGACATGTGCAACGAGTCTCATATTACGTTCGATTAAGTCGAGCCGTGCTTGTTCATCACCATTTAAAAACCTTTCAAGACAAGCCGCCTCCTCTTCCTTTGTAAAAGGCTTATGAAATGTTTTGCCTTTTAAATAGCCAAGTAAAGCAGGGATCTCAAACCACAGCTGCATTAAAGAAGTAAAAAATCCGCTCATTGTGTATTTTCATCCTCTCACCATCATTTTTCGACATTATATGATGAGAAACTGAGTTCAATGAAAAAAAGTGCAACAGCAATGTCGCTGTTACACTTTTTTTAGCGTAAATGTACTAATCATGAGTAATGCTAGTATGGGAAACAGGAAAAGATAAAAGGCTGGGTGGAACGTATTTGCAGCGAGGTACGTCAATGTTAGTATGGTTCCTGCAGCTGTAATAGGTAACCCTGTGAAATAGCCGTTTGCATCACTAATGTTGAAGCGTGCTAAACGCATTGCCCCACAGACGATGTAAAGAACGGTCATCATCATGCCTACAAAACCAAAATCAACCATGACAACTTCATACATTAATAATGCAGGTGCCACGCCAAATGATATAATATCACTCATAGAATCCAATTGTTTACCTAATTCGGATTCTTGTCCGAGGGCACGTGCTACTTTACCATCATAACGATCAAGTAAAGCGGCAATGAAGATAAACAAGACACTATAACTATAATATTCATGTAAAGTGGCCATAATTGCTGCACCACCAAAGGACATATTACTAATTGTTATGAAGTTAGCTGCGTGCGATTTCATTTTCTTAACCGTAGTATCCACCAACTTGTGATAAAAAAACAAGGGGGATCACTCCTTTGCACTTAAGATATTGTATCATTATACTTCGAATGAAATAAAAATGACAGTCAAATTTAATCGATAGGAGTTTTGCTTTATGAAAGAAAAACTATATCAACGTTTAATTGAATTAACGAATGGTAAACAATCCTCCCAACTTTTACAAACAATTGCAAAAGCGAAGTGGAGTAAACGTATAATTCCAAGCTATATGAGAGTATACGATATTAACCTTGAAGAAGTTTCAAAAAAACCACAACAATTTTCAAGTTTACATGATTTTTTTACAAGAGAACTACTAGAAGAAGCACGTCCAATTGCACAAAGTCCGTCTACCTTTGCTAGCCCAGTAGATGCCAAAATCGAATCGTTTGGACGTATTGAGTGGGATATGACGTTTCAGGTAAAAGGAAAACCGTATTCATTACAAGATTTATTAGGCAATAATGAGCGTGCAACGCATTATTCAGATGGTTATTATATCGTATTTTATTTAAGCCCAGCGGATTATCACCGAATTCATAGCCCGATTGATGGTAAAGTGCTACGCCAGTATACGCTAGGCAACACATCTTATCCGGTAAATCATCTAGGTTTAACATACGGCAAAAAACCAATTTCGCATAACTACCGCCAAGTGACAGAACTTAAACTTGAAGATGGAAAGCAAGTAGCGTTTATTAAAGTCGGTGCAACGTTTGTAAATTCGATTGTCCTTACGAATAGGACAGAATATTGGAAAAAAGGTCAAGAAGTTGGCTATTTTTCATTTGGTTCAACAGTTGTCATGTTATTTGAAAAGGATTCGATTGCGTTTACAGAAAATGTTGTCAAAGGAAGTCCTATTCGAATGGGTGAAGCGTTCGCAAATATGCTATAATAGTGTAATAATACGTTTAGATTAGGGGTTACTATTTTGTATAATTTTTTATTACCAAATGAATTTGTCTCGAGTGTTTTCGATATTACACCCGAAAAACTTCAAGACCTAGGAATTAAAGGGATTATTACAGATTTAGATAATACGCTTGTAGAATGGGATCGTGCAGATGCAACTGAAGAGTTGATTGTATGGCTCCGTATTATGAAAGAAGCAGGTATACGTATTATTATCGCATCGAATAATAATGAGGCGCGTGTAAAAGCATTTGCAGAGCCACTGGACATTCCGTATATTCATAAAGCGAGAAAACCGCTGCGCAATGCGTTTTATGGCGCTGTTATTCAATTAGGGCTTCGTCCGAATGAAGTAGTAATGGTGGGAGATCAGCTACTAACAGACGTGATGGGCGCTAATCGTTTAGGTTTGCACACAATTTTAGTAAAGCCTGTTGCACAATCAGACGGCTTTGTAACAAAATTCAATCGTTTCATTGAACGACGTGTGTTCAACGATTTGAAACGAAAAGGTAAAATGACTTGGGAGGACAAAGAATGAACGAAATGCCAAATTGTATTGGCTGTGGTACAACAATTCAAACAGAAGATAAAACAGCAATCGGGTACGCACCCCCATCATCCTTAGAAAAAGACGTGGTTATATGCCAACGTTGCTTCCGTTTGAAAAATTATAATGAAATTCAACCAGTGTCATTAACGGATGACGACTTTTTACGTATTTTAAACGGCCTTGGAACACAGCAGGGCTTAATCGTCAAAATCGTCGATATTTTTGACTTCAATGGAAGTTGGTTACCAGGACTTCACCGCTTCGTCGGGAAAAATCCGGTACTACTTGTGGCCAACAAAGTAGATTTACTGCCAAAATCAGTGAACCCTAAAAAGGTTATCAACTGGTTAAAACGTGAAGCGAAAGCACTTGGTCTACAACCAATTGATGTGCTTTTAGTTAGTGCACACAAAGGAAAAGGTATGACAGAAGCGATGGAAGCAATTGACGAATACCGCAATGGTCAAAATGTATACGTCGTAGGTTGTACAAATGTTGGAAAATCAACGTTCATCAATCGCATTATTAAACAAGCAACGGGTGAAGGTGAAGTTATTACGACATCGCATTTCCCTGGGACAACACTGGATATGATCGAAATTCCACTTGACGACGGTAGTTCATTATATGACACGCCAGGTATCATTAATCACCACCAAATGGCACACCATATTGATGCAAGTGAATTAAAATATATTATGCCCAAAAAAGAAATTAAACCAAAAGTGTATCAGCAAAATCCAGGTCAAACGTTATTTATTGGTGCATTAGCGCGCTTTGATTTTATTCAAGGGGAACGCTCAGCCTTTACGGTACACATTGCCAATGACCTACCTATACACCGTACGAAGCTTGAAAAGGCTGATACATTATATGCTGAGCATAAGGGTGAATTACTTGCACCACCAACAGCTGACTTTATCGACAAGCTACCAGAATTAGTGCGTCATGAGTTTTCGATTAAAGAAGCGAAAACGGATGTTGTGTTCTCTGGCCTTGGCTGGATTACAGTACAGCATGCGAATGTAGTGATTGCAGCGTACGCGCCAAAAGGTGTACAAGTATCGATTCGTCCGTCACTAATTTAGTAAACATGTAGTAGAGAGAGGGACAGGAAATGAAGAAATGGTTTGCGGTTATTGGTGATCCCATCGAGCATTCGAAATCACCAGCAATGCATAATGCATGGTTTGAAGAAATGACAATCGATGCGGCGTACATTCCAGTACATGTAACACCAGAAAATTTAGAAGCGGCAGTTGCGGGCTTTAAAACTTTAGGTGCAAGTGGCTGGAACGTCACAATTCCGCATAAAACAGCCATCATTCCCTATTTAGATGAGTTAGATGAGCTAGCAGAAAAAATGGGTGCGGTCAATACAGTTGTTCGCACTAAGGGCGGCAAGTTAAAAGGTTATAATACGGACGGCGTTGGCTTTGTCCGTTCGCTTGAAGAAGCGGTTGGTGCACATCATAAAGACAAGCCTGTACTACTGATTGGTGCTGGTGGTGCGGCTCGCGGAATTGCTTTTGCGATGCAACAACAAGGCTATACGAACTTGACGATTGCCAATCGCACGGTGGAAAATGCTCAGACAATTGTTGATGAGATGGGCACAGGCCGTGCGATTTCATTGGCAGAGGCAGAGAAAAGCTTAGCTGACTTCGGTATTTTAGTACAAATGACGTCGGCTGGACTTGCCACGGGCAATTTTTCGATGCCATTTTCACTTAATCGACTCACAAAGGGCGCAATTGTTGCGGATATTGTGTATAATCCATTAATGACGCCTTTTTTGCAAGCGGCTGAGGAAAAAGGTGCATGTGTAGTAACAGGTCTTGGGATGTTCGTGCATCAAGGGGCCATCGCTTTTAATTATTGGCTTGGTGAATACCCAAATACAAATTCAATGATTGCGCAATTACAAGAGCAATTGGGAGGACAATAGATTTTATGTTAACAGGTAAACAAAAACGTTTTTTACGTGCGGAGGCACATCATTTAACACCGATTTTCCAAGTAGGAAAAGGCGGCGTGAGTGACGAAATGACAAAACAAATTCGTGAAGCATTAGAAGTACGTGAACTGATTAAAGTTCGTATTTTAGATAACTGTGAAGATGACAAACAAGAAGTGGCAGAGGCTCTTGCAAAAGGTACACGTGCTGAACTTGTTCAATTAATCGGTTTAACAGTTGTTTTATATAAAGAATCACGCAACAATAAAAAGATTGTGTTACCAAAAGCAGCGAAGTAAGGTGAGACGATGAAAAAAGTCGGTTTACTAGGTGGAACATTTAATCCGCCTCATATCGGGCATTTAATGATGGCCAATGAAGTCTTTCATGCGCTGGATTTAGATGAGGTTCGTTTTATGCCAAACGCGCTACCACCACATAAGCAGGCACGTCATGACGCAAGCGACGCCGAGCGTATTGATATGGTAAAGCTTTCAATAGCACCATATCCACATTTTCGGACAGAGTTGTTTGAGGTGGTCAAAGGTGGCGTGTCCTATTCGTATGAGACACTTGCTGCGCTTTGTGCGAGAGAGCCGAACGTGAAGTTTTATTTCATTATTGGTGGGGATATGATTGATACGCTTCATACATGGTATTGTATTGAAGAATTGGTCAAGCTCGTGCAGTTCGTGGGCGTAAGACGTCCTGGGACAGCGGCGAAAACGGATTACCCTGTTATAATGGTGGATGTACCGCAAATCGATTTATCGTCTACGCTAATTCGTGAACGCCTTGCTACTGGAGGGACGGTTACATTTTTACTGCCAGAAGCAGTAGAGTCGTTCATACGAGAGGAAGGTCTTTATGGAACGCGAACAGTATTTAGCGGCGATTAAACCTCGTATGCCTGAGAAACGCTATATTCATACAATTGGTGTGATGGAAACAGCTATTAGCTTAGCTGAGCGTTTCGATGAAGATGCAAAAAAAGCGGAAACAGCGGCCATTCTTCACGATATTGCGAAATATGCAGATATCGATTGGATGGAGCAAATTGTCCGTGACGAAAATTTAGATCAACGCCTCCTAGGTTGGGGTAGTGAACTACTACATGGACCAGTAGGAGCGTATATTGCAGAAAGCGAGTTTGGCATTACCGATGCAGATGTGCTGAATGCTATTCGTTTTCATACGACGGGGCGCGTTGGTATGAGTAAGCTTGAAAAAATTCTTTTTGTCGCAGATATGATTGAACCGAATCGTAAATTTGATGGTGTCGATCGTCTGCGTAAAAAGGCACAGAAAGACCTGGATAAAGCAGTAGGAGCTTGTGTTCGTCATACGCTATCTTTTTTAATCGATACGAAGCAAGCAATTTATCCAGTTTCAATAGAATGTTATAACGATATGATGAAAAGAGAGGAAAGTGAAGGATGACTTCAACTTTATTACAAGCAGCATACAAAGCAATCGATGACAAACATGGTGAGGATATTGTCGTCTTAAATATGGAAGGAATTTCACTTTTAGCAGATTACTTCATTATTACACACGGTAATTCAGATCGACAAGTACAAGCGATTGCACGTGAATTACAAGATGTAGCCGTAAAAGAAGGACATGAAATCCGTCGCGTGGAAGGCTTTGATGGCGCACGTTGGATTTTAGTAGACCTTGGAGATGTAGTAGCACACGTATTCCACAAAGATGAGCGTTCTTACTATAACCTAGAACGTCTATGGGGCGATGCACCGCAACTAGACATTCCACAAGCGTAAGTTTGAGTAGTTATGAACGATTTGCAGAGGTGTATGATGAACTGCAAACAGATATTCCATATGATCGTTATGTGGAATGGATCAAGCAGTATGCACCGAGCAAAGAGTTCCCGAACCTTTTAGATATCGGCTGTGGCACGGGTGTGCTTGGCCTGATGCTTGCAAATGTCGGCTATAAGGTGAGTGGAATTGATTTATCAGAGGATATGTTAGCGATGGCAGCAGAGCGTTTTGCTGCAGTAGGTTTACATGTACCCCTCTATTGCATGTCAATGCATGAATTAGACGGCTTTGAGGCGCTAGACGCTGTGACGATTGCGATTGATTCATTGAACTACGTCGTGGAAGAAGCAGATGTCTATGCGACGCTAGAACGTATTTACGCAGCATTACGTGACGGGGGTCAACTATTTTTTGATGTGCATTCGTTATTTAAGATGAATGATGTCTTTTTAGATGGACCTTTTACGTATGATGATGGTGATATTAGCTATGTGTGGCATACAGAGCCAGGCGAGTTTGACCACTCTGTTGTGCATCAAATGACGTTTTACGTGCGCGATGAGGCAAGTGGCTTGTACGAACGTTTCGATGAGGAACATAACCAACGTACATTCCCAGTTGAACAGTATATGACATGGCTTCGTGATATTGGCTTTACTGATGTTGAAGTAACGGCTGATTTTACAGATGAAGCACCAGAATATGAAAGTGAACGCATTTTTATTCGTGCGGTCAAATAACGAACAGCTTGTTGGATTAATTTCCGGCAAGCTGTTTTTTGTGTTTTAAAATAGGGTTCACTTCAATCGTTTCAAAGGAAATGAAATAAATAGGGTCACCACCATAATGTGGGGTTGATTTCCGTTCCGGTTGGCGCTTTCCGTGGGGCGTCCGATGAGCCAGCTTCGGGGCAACACGATGTTGGTCACAAAGGCGATGTCACAGGATGTGACGCTTTTAGCCTTTGTTCCCCTTGCGTTCGCTCCAGGGTCTCATCTGTGACGCTGATCCCCTAGGAAGCTTTGCTCTGTAGCGAAAGGCGAATGCCGTCAGCTACACTCGCCCAGCCTCCACTCCAATCAACAGGCAATCTAAAGTTAATACACAATGACATTCCCCGTTTTTGGTGATGAACTTCTTTTTTCTACAAATGGAATGACAATACCATCAGCTCAACTCAAGATGTCCGCATGAAAAACTGTGTAGTATTCGCACCTAGCTTGAAGTTCGATGCATCATGAATGGACTTGTGTTAAGTGTAATGAGGCTTAAAATCATTGGAAATATTACTTGCATAGTAGTCCTTGGTTTGAAATCATAGGGAACACCATCTGCATGGTAGTCCCTATATTAAAAACGAAAAGCATGGAATTGTATGAAAATGCTGTTGTTTGGAGAAGTGTCCGCTCAACTCCTGCCGGGTAGGCTCGTCGCTCGCCCTGCGGAAAGCGAGCGGTTAGCTTCGAAAAACAACTTAGGTGTTACAGTGCTCTCAAGTTCAGATTTTTGTTTAGACCCATATATATGAGTATTACGTCTTCTCAGCGAAAGGGAAATATTGTATGATATAGCTGACTCCATATGATTTGCCTTTTGCATAGAAAGGATGTTTTTGATGATCCAGTCTTTATGGCAAAAGTACGGCAAAAGTGTGCTGCTCCCTGGCATACTAGTTATCATTGGACTTTGTTACTTCTATTTTTCGAGTACTGACTCTTCACCTCCCCAAGAAGAGCTCATCGAAACAATCCAACCTACTGAACAAACCAAAACGATAGAACCTGTAGAAGAAGCGGTCTTACAACAGGTGCTTGTCGATGTAAAAGGTGCTGTGTTATATCCTGGTGTCTATTCATTAAACGCGGAGCAACGTATTATTGATGCGGTGCAGCTTGCTGGTGGTTATACGACGGATGCAAATACGCAGCATATTAATCATGCGCAAAAAGTGCAGGATGAGATGGTCATTTATATTCCTGAGAAGGGTGAGCAGCTTGACGAAGTGACGTCAGGTTTTATTTCGATGCCAACTGCTGATTCGTCTACTAGTGGCGGAAGCGCTAAAGATGGCAAAGTCAATTTAAACAAGGCAGACGAGATGACACTCACGACACTTGCTGGTATTGGCCCCTCGAAGGCACAAAGTATCATCACCTACCGGGAAGAAAACGGTGGCTTCCAAACGATTGAGGATTTAAAAAAAGTTACCGGGATCGGTGACAAAACGTATGAAAAACTAAAGGATTCAATTTCGGTCAAATAAAGGCTCACCACCAAAAGTCGGGGATGGCGTTTTATTAAAGGGTATATTGATTTTAGGTTGCTGTTGATTGAAGCGGCTCATCGGACGCCCACCTGGAAAGGAAATTAACCACAAGTTATGATGATGAGTCAAATAAATTCGGTTGTATTGACGGCTCTTTTCAAAAAGGGCTAAACTATAGTAGAAAAATGCTATAGCCTAGATACTAGGAAGAAAATATTTTGGAGGTAGTCATATGGAGCGTATTACTTGGGATCAATTTTTTATGGCACAAAGTCATTTACTTGCACTGCGCAGTACTTGTACAAGACTGTCAGTAGGCGCAACTGTTGTGCGTGATAAACGTATCATTGCAGGGGGCTATAACGGCTCGATTACAGGCGATGAGCATTGCATCGAGGAAGGCTGTTATGTAGTAGATAATCATTGTGTGCGAACAGTACACGCAGAGATGAACGCCCTGCTTCAATGTGCAAAATACGGTACACCGACAAAGGGTGCTGACCTGTATGTGACGCATTTCCCTTGCTTACCATGTACAAAATCAATTATTCAAGCAGGTATCCATCGCATCTATTACGCAACTGATTATAAAAATAATCCGTATGCACAGGAATTATTTAAAAAAGCTAGTGTGGAAGTGGTACATGTACCGTTTGATGAACGCAAAATTGATTTTTTAAGCGATGACAAACTAGCTTTGTACATAGATATGCTGAATGAACTGCGTGCAAGTGGTATGCCAGCAGAAAAATTACTCCCATATGAACAGAGGGTGAGCGAATTATTTGGAAAAATGATGTAGCGCATAAATGGATTTATGTAGCACTCGCTGTACTTGTAGCGTCGGTAGCGGCGCACAGGTCAGCTTGGTTACTTGTTGTAATACTTTTTTTAGCTGTGTGGCTTACTATAAAAGGTGAGAGGCGCATTATTTCGGCACTCGTAGTGGGTGCTGGCTTTCTTCCTTTTTTCTTCGTTTCTTTCATTCAACTGACGGAACCTTCCCCTTTACCGTCAATCTTTCAACTAACTTGGACAAGTGAATATAAAATTAATGGGCAAAAGTTACGTGGCTTTACGAAAACTGAAACAGGTGAGAAGTTGTATACTGTCTACACTTTTCCTACTGAGCAAGAGAAGAAGTATTATGAGACAACCCCTATTACTGGCTTTACGTATCGCGTGCAAGGTGAACTTGTGCCACCCGATCCACCAGCGCATGTATATGCCTTCTCTATGCAAGATTATCTTGTGAGTAAAGGCGCTAGCGGCACATTCGAAGTAACGAGCTGGACGCTTGTATCGGAGGAGAGGTCAATTCGCACGTTTCTCGCGAAGCAGCGATTTCAATTAAAAAAGCATATTGAGGCGACTTTTCCGCCTTCACTTGTCGCAGAAGCACAGGCACTACTGATTGGCTTACAAGACAATGTGGACGATGAATTGCAGCGTGCCTACCAAAAGCTTGGTATTACGCATTTATTTGCGATTTCAGGCCTTCATGTAGCACTTGTATCGTGGTTATTTTACGAAGGGTTACTTCGCGTTGGTGTGCGGAAGGAAATAGCGACGATTGTACTCCTTATTATATTGCCAGTGTACGGTTTTATAGCGGGTGGTGCGCCGTCGGTTTGGCGCGCGGTTTCGGTCGTGGAATTTGTCATGCTTATGCGCTATGTGAAGTGGCGTGTACCGATTGATGATGCACTGGCCATTAGTTTTATCGGCTTTGTCCTTCTTGAGCCCGGCGTTATTTTTCAAGTTGGCTTTCAGTTGTCGTATTTAGCAACGGCAAGTCTTATTTACTCAGGTGTTATTTTTAAACAAGCAAAAAGCTGGTTTATGCAGTCATTTCTATTAACGTTCGTCTGTCAGCTACTTGTTTACCCCTTGTTACTCCATCATTTTTATGAGATTTCAATTTCCTCATTTTTAGTGAATATTGTCTTCGTACCGCTATTTTCCTTTGTTATTTTACCTGTTAATATTGTGCTACTTGTTGTGACGTATGTCTCGATGCCTGTGGCGAAGCTATTGTTCCTTGTCTATGAGCCATTACGTATATGGCTGACGGAGGCGATTTTATACGTGCAGGCGTTGCCGTTTCAGTTATGGTCACCGGGCAAGCCTGCGATATGGCTTGTGTGCGTGGCATTTATCAGTGTCCTCGTAGGATTTTATTTGTTAGAGGAACGGAGGTATGGCAGGTTTGCGGTTGCGCTACTGGTGCCTGTTTTTTGTATTCATCTAGCGCCATTATTGTATAACGAGACGAAGCTAACGTTTTTAAATGTAGGACAGGGTGACTGTACGATTATTGAATTACCGTTTAGAAGGGCTGTATACGTCGTTGATGCAGGCGGAGTGTTACGCTTTGAGCAAGAGGCATGGAAGGCTTCAAACAGCCCTTACGAGGTCGGAAAGCAGGTTGTTGTACCATTTCTAAAGGGAAAAGGGATACGAGACATTGATATTTTTATCGTGACACATGCGGATGCCGATCATGTGGAAGGCGCTGAAGAGGTATTAGAGGAAATACGGATGCGTGAAATTCATGTAACCCCGGGTTCGCTTGGCAAACCTGTCATGAATGATTTACTAGCTGAAGCAGCAAAGCAACGAGTAACGGTAAAGGAAAAAATGCAGGGCACGGTGTGGCAAGTAGGAGAGACAAGCTTTCATTATTTATGGCCACAGGATGTTTATTATGAAGGAAATGATGATTCAATAGTGCTGTACATGCAACAGGCGTCGTTTCAAGCACTGTTAACAGGTGATTTAGAGGAAAATGGGGAGCAACAGCTTATCAGGCTTTACGGCAGTCAGCTCGCTGATATGACGCTATTAAAAGCAGGACATCACGGTAGTAAGACGTCAAGCATTGAACCGTTTGTTGAACTTCTAAAGCCAGAGTTAACTATCTTTAGTGCGGGACTTAATAATCGTTATCGTCACCCGCACGATATCGTTGTTGAGCGTTTTATAAGCCGAGATTTGCCGACTTTAATAACAGGGACAGATGGCACGATAGAAATACGTATTCGTGATGGTAGTTGGTTAGTGGATATAGAAAAAGACCTTGTCCAATAAAACAAGGTCTTTTTCGAAAGTATAAGTGCTGGATTACATTGATACGAAATCTACTATTGTTGCGATGACAAACATAACCGTGAAGACTGCGAAAGGTATTGCAAAACCAATACCAGAATCAATTGCGTCGTTACGTTTGCATTGTACATTTTTACCTTCAAATGGATTCATTGCTATCCCTCCAATTCTGTTATTTATTATAAGACATCGTTTACATAAAATCTATATCGAATACAAGATTTAGCAGTGTTTGTAAGAATAGACACAATTCGGTCAAAGTCACAATCATGCGTAAATCATGTATACTACTTGTATTGCTATATGGAGGGAAAATTATGATTTCAACAGTTTGGAACAACATTAAAAAAGGTGAACTTTCGCCAGTCTATTTGCTCGTTGGTGAAGAAACTTATTTTATAGATGAAACGGTACGACGTTTAAAAGAGGCACTTGGCCCCGAAGAAGATATAGAAATAAGTATGTTTGATTTGGAGGAAGTACCGGTAGATGCAGTGATGGATGAGGCGGATACGATCCCGTTTTTCTCAGAGCGAAAACTTATCGTTGCAAAAAATGCATCGTTTTTAAAGGCAACTGAAAAGGGTAAAGAAAAAATAGACCATGATGTGAAACGCTTAGAGGCGTGGCTTGCAAACCCTTCTGATTTTTCAGTGACTGTCTTTATTGCGCCCTATGAAAAGCTAGATGAACGAAAAAAAGTAACGAAAATGATGAAGGAACATGCACTTTTCGTACAGGCAGAAACGCCAAAAGAGCAAGATTTAGCAGTGTGGATTAAAAGTCTTGTGAAGGCTGAGGGGAAAACGATTACCCAGGAAGCGCTTGAACAACTTGTAACCATGGTTGGACCGAATATGCTACAGCTGCAAATGGAAATTGAAAAGTTGTCGCTGTATTTAGGTGAAAGTGGGGAAATAACGCCAGTGTTAGTCGAGGACTTAGTGGCAAAGACGCTTGAGCAGGATGCCTTTAAAATGTTAAATGCGTATTTTGCAAATGATCCCGTTAGTGCGTTATCTATTTATCATGATTTACTGCGTCAAAAACAAGAACCTATTATGCTAGTTGGTTTACTGGCTTCCAATGTACGCACGATGTCGAATGTTTTTTATTTGCAAAAAAAGGGCTACCACCCACAACAAATTGCTAAGAATTTAAAAATTCATCCGTATCGTGTGAAGCTAATGGTTGAACAACGAAATCGTCCATCTGAGGAAAGCTTATTGAAGGCTTTGTATCAACTAGCTGAAGTCGATTTGCAATTAAAAACGGCTGGTGGTAATCGTGAGCGGTATTTAGAGCTGTTCTTACTGAAGCCTTTGTAAAAAATAACTATATGGATGGGTAGAAATGGTTGTATAATGTCGTGGGGGGTTTTTGAACTTGCAAAAACGAATACATTATATGGACACTTTACGCGCCATTGCAATTCTAGGTGTGCTGGTATTGCATGCTGCAACACCTTATGTAGTGTTATATGGCAAAATAGATGCAGGTGATTGGCAAACAGGTATCATTTTTAACGCACTGTCTCGTTGGTGTGTACCGATTTTCTTAATGATTAGTGGGGCATTATTACTTGGGCGAAAAGAAGAGCCACTCGGGGATTTCTTTAAAAAACGCGCAAATAAAATTTTACTACCGTTTATCGTGTGGTCTCTTGTGTATTATGCGTGGGCTACGTATATGTGGAATCCGGGATACTCCGTGAAAGAATTTTTAATCCTATTTTCCAATAATAAAGTGTACTATCATTTATGGTATTTTTATGCGTTAATTGGAATTTATTTACTGATTCCTGTATTCAATATTTTCATCAATCATGCGACTCGTCAAATGATTGGTTATGTAGTTGGGTTATGGATACTTTTTTACGGGGGATTCCGCTACTATTCTTATATTTTCAGCAATGACTTTACACTTTTTTTCCCGTTAAGCGAGTACATAGGTTTCGTTTTACTCGGCTATTATTTGGCGAAATTTGAGTTAGCGAAAAAATGGCGTATGCTCATTTACGGAATTGGTGTCATTGGTGCTATCGAAACAATCGTACGAACAAATGCATTAACAGAGGCACAGGGGCAATTTACAAGCTATGCATTCTCCTATTCAAGCCCAAACGTTATTGCGATGAGTATTGCGTTATTTGTGTTCTTGAAATATTGGGTCAATCATAAGGCCGATAGTGGTACTTATGAAACGAGCCGACTTGTAAAGCTCATCGGTCAAACGAGCTTCGGTATCTATTTAATACATGCCATGGTGTTAGATAAAGTGCGTCCACTATTTTTTGAGGGTAGTGAACTCTTTATGAAACCAATGCTAGCAATCCCGCTGCAAGTGCTAATTGTTTTAGTCATTTCTACACTCAGTGTATGGATCATTCAAAAGATTCCGGGGTTGCGTAAAATTGTATAACTATGAACGTCTATCGGTGTAGATAGACGTTTTTTTATCCTTAAATAAAAAAAAAGACCAGCTACTCTATGAAGAGTAAACTGGTCTTTATAAACACTTACGCTTTTTTAGCTAGGCGAGACTTCTTACGAGCCGCCGCGTTTTTGTGGATAAGTCCTTTTGAAGCTGCTTTATCTAAAGATTTGTAAGCTGCTTGTAAAAGTTCTTGTGCGTTCTCAGCTTTAGCAGCAACAGCGTTTTCAGCTTTTTTAACTGTAGTACGCATTGCAGATTTCACTTGAGTGTTAGCAGCGTTAGCTTTTTGGTTAACTTTTACGCGTTTAATCGCAGATTTAATGTTTGGCATATCTTTCACCTCCTAAATTAGGTACGAGATGATAACTTCTCATTGATTTCTTGTGTCAATACAACAAAAATCATTTTAACAAACGCACGCCCAAATTGCAATAGTTAAATGCAAAGAATATTTACTTGACAGTTTGAGCAAACTAAAATGCGAGGTGAATGATATGCAAAAACTAAATTGGCAACGTACAGATTTAATTGATGAATCAGAAGAAATTGTCTTACATCAAACCAAGGAACAGAAAGACACACTTAAACAAACGAGTGGCGTCCATATTGAAGATCAGACTGAAGGGCGAGTTAAAATAACAGATGTGCAGGTCAACGATGAGGGTGAAAAGAGCATTGGTAAAAAGAAAGGGCAATATATAACACTTTCTGTACCGACGCTCACAATAGAAGACAAGGAAGGCTTTCAAGAGCTTGAAGAGGCGTTACTCACGCGGTTTAAAAAACTTCACGACAAGATATCTTGGCGAGATGACGACAAAATTTTAATTATTGGGCTGGGCAATCGCACGATTACACCTGATGCGGTTGGTCCATTTGTCATCGACCATTTGCATAATCTTGAACAAATCGATGATAAGTTTGTGATGTATGCACCAGGTGTGACAGGACAGACAGGCTATGAAACTGGCGAATTTGTTGCGGCGCTTGCAGAACGTATTCACCCAAGCTTGATAATTGTCATTGACGCACTCGCTAGTAGAGCAAGTGATCGGCTATGTAAAACGATTCAACTAACGGATACTGGCATACATCCAGGTTCGGGTGTTGGCAATCAACGTCAAGAAATCTCATATGAGGTGCTTGGTATCCCTGTCACAGCGATTGGCGTACCAACTGTGGTAGATGCGCCGGTATTAATTGCAGATGCGGTAGAACAAATGCTACGGTCTATAGCGGCACGTGTCGAAGAAAGAAATAAGCCTTCATCTAAATTGTCGCTCTCTTCGTGGCAACCAGATACTAATAAAGAACTTGATATGTCGCTTGTAGAACCAATATTTGGCGAATGGGCAACTTGGTCGAAGGAAGAAAGGCATCAACTATTTGAGGAAACTTTTGCTGGCTCTCATGCAAAGTTAATGGTAACGCCAAAAGAAGCAGATTTTTGGGTTGAAAAATATGCAAAACTTATTTCATCGATGCTCACAAAATGGGCAGACGGTTTATAATTTGACAAAACATAGCTGGCGCTTAAACGTCGGCTGTTTTTTGTTAAAGTCATCGGTTTTTTGCTCGACAGATTCAACTTCAAACTGAGCTGTACCAAGCAACTTTAAGCGAAAATTAGGAAAATAGAAGTGATTTTGATGAGTTGGAATTCATCGTTCTAAATGACACATTCCCTCCATACCATATGGGGAGGAGGGTGTGATAATTGCTAAAAAAACTACAATGGTCAACTGGTCTACTATTGTTCTTTTTCGTATTACCCGTCATTGCAGGGCAACTTCCGTTCAATAAGCAGGCATCGACTCCGGTAAAAAAGGCGGCAGAGGATACACAGATGGTGTTTGCTGCTACAAATTCAGCTGAAGAAACTATGCTGGAAAGTACAGAATTGGAAAATACAGAACCGGAAAGTACAAAACCGGAAAGTACAAAGGATCCGTTTCAAGTGTTAATTCTGTTTACGCATTCACATGAAGCGTATGGACCAATGGTGCAAAAAGTCAGTGGAAAAATAGTGAATTATGACAATCAGACAAATATTTATAAATTCAAGGATGTTATCACCAATAATTTCCAGTCGAATGGTTTACAAACGGATGTGTTGGATGTGGATGTAATGACGCTCTTGAAGAAAGAGGGAAAGAATATGAATGCCGCTTACAGTACGGTACGCCCGTATCTAGCAAATCGTTTAAAGGAACAATCCTATGATCTTATTCTTGATCTGCATAGAGATGGAATATCCAAGAAGGCATCAACGATAACTTATAATAACGAATCTTATGCAAAAATTGCCTTAGTTGTAGGAGAGGAGCATCCAAACTTTAGATGGAATACAGCTTATGCGGATAGTTTATCGACTGCAATGAATAAACTTGTTCCAAATATTTCACGAGGTGTTATCTCGAAAGACGGTGAAGGTGGAAATGGTCTCTACAATCAGGACTTAGCGAAAGAAATGATAATCGTTGAACTTGGTGGCGTAGAAAATACGGAAGAAGAGTTAAATCGTGCAATTGCGATTCTTGGGAAAGCAATTTCTACTGCTTTTGCCAAAGAGAACACATTTTAAAGCAATTTTTTCTTGGTTTACAGCTAAATTCACTCTGACATTGCGCAAACTAGCGTGAGACTGCTATAATTCAGTATAGTTTAATTAGGAGTGGAAGATATGAACCGAGAAGCACGTTTAAAGAGACAAGAGAATATTCGGAATTTCTCTATTATCGCACATATTGACCACGGGAAATCTACGCTTGCTGACCGTATTTTAGAGCAAACGAAATCACTGACTTCCCGTGAAATGAAAGCACAACTACTCGACTCAATGGATTTAGAACGTGAGCGAGGAATTACCATTAAATTAAATGCAGTACAACTAAAATATGAAGCAAAAAATGGTGAAGTGTATACACTCCATTTAATCGACACACCAGGACACGTCGATTTCACATATGAAGTATCACGTAGTTTAGCGGCTTGTGAAGGCGCTATTTTAGTCGTGGATGCTGCACAAGGCATCGAAGCGCAAACGTTGGCAAACGTTTACTTAGCGCTTGATAATGAACTTGAAATTTTACCAGTCATCAATAAAATCGACTTACCTGCAGCAGATCCAGAGCGTGTACGTCAAGAGGTCGAAGATGTTATTGGTCTAGATGCTTCTGAAGCGGTTTTAGCTTCTGCTAAAGCAGGGATCGGGATTGTAGACATTTTAGAACAAATCGTAGAAAAAGTACCAGCACCAACAGGCGATCCTGAAGCACCATTACAAGCACTTATTTTCGACTCTGTGTACGATCCATACAAAGGTGTTATCATTTCTATCCGTATTATGAATGGTACAGTAAAACCCGGCGATAAAATCCGCATGATGGCAACTGGTGCAGAATTCGAAGTTATTGAAGTCGGTATTCATACACCGAAAATCACGCCACAAGCAGAATTAACTGTTGGCGATGTTGGTTACTTAACAGCATCTATTAAAAACGTTGGCGACACGCGCGTAGGGGATACTGTCACATTAGCAAATAACCAAGCAACAGAAGCTTTAGCTGGTTACCGTCGTTTAAATCCAATGGTATATTGCGGTTTATACCCGATTGACACAGCGAAATATAACGACTTGCGTGATGCGTTAGAAAAATTAGAGTTAAATGACTCCGCGCTTCAATATGAGCCTGAAACATCACAAGCACTTGGCTTCGGTTTCCGTTGTGGATTCTTAGGACTTTTACACATGGAAATCATACAGGAACGTATCGAGCGTGAATTCAATATTGACCTAATTACAACGGCTCCATCTGTAATTTACGATGTGCACATGACAGATGGTTCATCGATGAAGGTCGATAACCCGGCGATGATGCCAGATCCACAAAAAATTGACCGCGTTGAAGAACCCTATGTTAAAGCTACAATTATGGTACCAAATGATTACGTTGGAGCTGTTATGGAGCTTTGTCAAATCAAACGCGGTAATTTCATGACAATGGATTATATCGACACTTCCCGTGTTAGCATCATTTATGAAATGCCACTATCGGAAATCGTTTATGATTTCTTCGATTACTTAAAATCAAATACAAAAGGCTATGCGTCTTTTGACTATGAGTTAATTGGCTACAAAACATCTAAGCTTGTAAAAATGGATATCCTTCTAAACAGTGAACAAGTCGATGCACTAAGCTTCATCGTTCACCGTGATTTTGCTTATGAACGTGGTAAAATAATCGTAGAAAAACTGAAAGAATTAATCCCACGTCAACAATTTGAAGTGCCAATTCAAGCAGCAATTGGACAAAAAATTGTAGCTCGTTCAACAATTAAATCAATGGGTAAAAACGTACTTGCAAAATGTTACGGTGGTGACATTTCTCGTAAACGTAAATTACTTGAAAAACAAAAAGCAGGTAAGAAACGTATGAAACAAGTTGGTTCGGTCGAAGTCCCACAAGAAGCCTTCATGGCAGTTTTGAAGATGGATGATTCGAAATAACGTTTTCACATCAATGTATTAAGATTTGTTGAAATTAAAATAAAACTATTTTAGTAAGGATTTCCACCGATATTCCATTGTTTTAAAAGTTAAGACTTTTGAACAATGGAAGATGATATATCGTTGGAATTCCTTTCTTTTTTTTTGAAATGTACATAAAAATGGTCATTTGTAAAAGGAATAACAGGTATGATCTTAACAACGAACTAGAATATTTTCAATTTGATTCTTTTGAAGAAGCACTTGAATTTGCTAGAAATTTCTTAATCTGAGCGTAGCTGAATACTTTTGTTCCGTAACCAGCTCCCTCTTGCCCGCAGCAGAAATCAACTTTTTCTATCATTGAAATTGGATAAAATTAGTTAATCAACATACCTGATGGTAATACATAGACTATTTCTTAAGGGAATGGTCTTTTTCATTGAAAAAAACTTAACTGAGCGTATTTTTCGTGATTTTGAAGCCTTTTTTCTTTTAGTGGACTTTTTAGTTGTATCTAAACATGCTTGTAAGGCTGACATAAGACCAGTCACAGATACTTTTTTGTATACTTTTTGGCGATAATGGGTATTGAGCTAAAGAGATTTTTATATATAATGGAAGATTGAAGAGAACTCATTAATTTCAATTCGAAAAAATTCCATAATACTTCAAGGCAATATACGTTTCAGTAAATTCATTCTTTAAGGGGGTGCTTACAGTTGGAGAATCCATTACGATTGTCTGATACTTCTCACACTCATGCAAAGCCAGTAACAAGAAAGGCGATACTTTGCATGGGGCGAAAAATTTAATTTTATCGCTAAACAAGCTTTTCTAAACAATTGGCTTTGCTCCCTTATTCGAATTTATAATAAGGAGCGAGTAAAATTGAAGTATACAAACGCACAGAAGGTTTTACCTGAAAAGCTAATTTTAGAAATTCAAAAATATGTACAAGGGGAAACACTTTATATTCCTAAGCCTGAAAAAGATTATCAAAAATGGGGAACGTCGAGTGGGACTAGACAGCGGTTAGACTACCGTAATGCAGCTATTCGAGATGCTTTCACAAAAGGTACTCGTATTGAGCAACTAGCACAGGAATTTTATCTCTCCGTTGAAACAATAAAAAAAATTGTCTACTCACATAACAATAATACTAAGTACTGATCAACCCCCTTGTAAATGTTAGGCTACATTTACAAGGGGGTACTTTATGTATAAAACGTTTCTAAATGATTCTAGCACTATTAGAACATCATTTTTTCCATTAAAATAAGTGTACCAAAACAATAGCAATAAATTTAGGAGTGAAACTTGATGACCGAAAGATTTATTAAAAACGAACAGTTCAACTTTATCAGTAAACAAGTTGCTTGGATCAAAGATAGTACTAAGCAACATTTACCTGCTGGTGTTCTAGCCTCTGTTTATGATTTATCAAATGAAAAAATACTGAACTGTATTCCAAATATGACAGCTTCGCAAAAAAATATACTAGATTTTTCTAAACTTAAAACAGTTGAAGAGTATGAACAAGCTCTAGAGCAACTTGTTAACTATTTGTTACCCTTCCCAACCGTTACCGAGCAACAACTAAAAAAACTATTTCCAAAAAGTAAAAAACTAAAGCTACCTGATTTATCAAATGTAGACTTAAAACGCTTAACTTACTTAAGTTGGAATGATAGTAGATCAAATAAAAAGTATTTACTTTATGAGCTAGAGGGACAATTAGTCGGGATAGAGTGTACATTTTCACCGTCAACAAAGAAAAATATTTGCTCCATTTGCCATTGTCACGGGGAAGTTACTCATTTTTCTACCGTAACAAAGGCGAAAAAACTAAATAATCCAGATTATTATAAGTCTATCGGAAACCTTATTTGCGTAGATAGTAGTCAATGTAATAAAAACATTACAGATGATTCTTATTTGAAGGACTTCTTAAAAGAATCTCTACTTAAATAACTTTTGAAATGAATCTTTCCACACGAATATTACGTTACCTAAACCAATCAGGAGATTTGTAAAAGGTGGGATATGTTCGGTGCTTACGTTAAAAAGAGATAAAGATCATCTATTCTTGCAAGGAATATGTGGCCTTTATCCTTTTAGCTATGCTTTAATATTGTGTTAATCTAAAGTACCTGTACTAATAATTGACGTCTTAACTTGGATATCCACTTCTAACTTACTAATGTTCTCTTCCGTCATTTCTTTCGTCCACTTCCCGTCATAGTACATACGGAAATTTTCACTTAAACCAATTGGGTCCACCTTTAGTTCTTTAAGTTTGTTTAATGTTTTTTTGACTTCTTCCTCGACTTGTTTATTTATATCTTTTTCTAGTTTTGACAAGCTTTCTGGAGAATGTAAATCATTTTCTCGTTCGCCTGTGTACTCTACAAGCGTACCTTTATAAAACAATGAAATTGTTAGCTTTGGCGACTTTATATTTTTATTGCTCTTCATTTTCACCCTACTTTTTACTCGCTCTAGCATTAGGCTTTCTTTGCCATGTCCTTGATTTAATTCAACGGAGAGTGGAGCAAGTTTTTTTTTCCCTATAAGGTCTTGGATGATGAACGCTTCTTCTGGTGTTAAGGTTTCAAACATATTATTATTTTTAAATAAAGCGACACCTGTAATTTCTAGTTTGTCATCCTTTTTTTCTATTATAGGCAGGAGGGGATCAAATACTGGATTTGTTGCGGTATATATAAAATCATGAATATTCGTATTTGGATTAAATGCAGTATTGATAGTTGGCAATAATAAATCATTTATATAATAGTTAATATCTGGTTTGTTTGGATAATCAGCGTTAATCAATTCTTCACTAGAACCTTTAACGATTGCAATTAGCACTTTGTTACCTGGCTCAGGATTTCTGTATAAATGTTGAATCATTCTTTCTACTCTTCCTTTTCGAGCGAATTCCTCATTAATAAGAACCACACGTAATTGGTTGAATAAAATCTTTTTATCTGAAAGCGCCTCTATATCGACGATGCCTTTAGAAAGTAATTCAGTAGGAACAGAGAAAACCTGAGTACTTGCCTTTGCTCCAGGAGAATGTTGAGGGATGGCTACACTTAACTGCACCTTATTTTCATCAATATAGTCAAATGCCATAATGCCGGCCAGACCGATCTCTTCCAGAGGTACTTTGTGTTCTGCCCTTGAACAGCCTACTAAAAAAGTAAGTCCAATTAAAGTGGTAAATAAGAGAATTTTTTTATTCATGGTTGCACCTGCTTTTTTCGAAGTAAGTAGATGATACTCAAAAATGAAGGCCAAACAATCAAAAAATAAGCAATATAATTAACGGTTGTAAAAAATTTGTCTTGGAATTCTTGTGGAAAGGGTATTCGCACAATTAGGAAAACAATTGCTGTGAGTACATATATATAATATTTCTTTTCTTTAGAGAACAGGGAAACTATGCCTTCCTTTGCACTCCATAAATATACTGCAACTGTAGTCAAAATTAGAAATACCCATAATGTCACGCCAATAATATCGAATCTTTCTACAAAAGAAAGCTCTCCAGATTTCAACAGATTTAATATGGAGAATTCTATATGTTTCAACTGCCATTCTGAAAAATACATAACACTTATGAGGACAGTTATAAAACAAAGACTTATACTTATCCAAATACCTGTTAACACATGTTTGAACGCTTTTTTTTGATCTACAATATACGGAAAATAAAACATGATTGCTCCATATCCCAGAACAGCTAGATAGCCTTTTCCCATCGCTTCAAAAAGTTCCTTGCCATTGAAATTAAATAATGGGAATAAATGACTGAAATCTCCTTTTTGAACAGCCCAATACGTAAAATAAAAAATACCTATCGTTAGAAAAAAGGTTAGCATGCAAAATCTTGCGATGGATTTTATCCCTCCATTTACGATGTAAATAAGAAGTAATAGAAAAAGTAGAACCGGCTTAGTAATCGTTTGCTCTGGGAGAGCTGTACTTTGAATAAGGTGCATATATTTATTAATAATTCCCGCAATGAAAAGGGTGAACTGAAGAATGATCAATACATTGAGAATCTTCCCTAACCCCTTACCCAGTAATATTTCATTGATGCGAAATAAGTTTTCATTAGGATACTTTAAGTTAAGCCAAACCATGGGCCACAATGTTAAACTTGCAAACACTCCAAATAAAATAGGGAGAAATGTTTGACTATAGCCCACAGAACTAAGTTCTCGAGGTAGTGTAAGTATTCCAGAACCAATCATTGCACTTTGCGCCAAAAAAACAACATGATAGCCATTCAAAATTTTCTTCGTGTGTGTACTCATCTTAAATTACCTCAACTTCCATGAAGCTTTTTACTTTTTCTGCGCTCTTGATATTCCCTTTCGATTTTTTAAATAGGCTGTTGGAAATCGAACAATACTGTCCAATAAATCTGTAGCCTTCCGGGGAATAAAAGGAGTCATATATGGTGTTCCTAATGAATTTAAACTTAGTAAATGAGCGAATAACCAAGCAAACGCTAGCATTTGTCCGTACATCCCAAAAAAACCTGCAGAAAAAATAAAAATATATCGAACAAATCTACTCGTATTACTCATTAAAAAGATGGGTGGAAGGAAAGAAAGTAATGCAGAAATCGCGACTAAGACAATTAATATATTACTTACTAGTCCAGCGTCTACCGCTGCAGTACCAATTACAATACCCCCTACGATACCAATTGTTTGTCCGACTTTCGTAGGCATTCGCGATCCAGCTTCCCTTAAAACTTCAATGATTAACTCAATGAACAATACTTCAATGAGTGGTGGGAGAGGAACGTTACTTCTTGACTCTTGTAGATTCAATAAAAGTTCGTAAGGAAGAAGCTCCGGATGAAAAACTAATGCAGAGATATAAGTTGGTGTTATCATGATTGTCAAGAAAAAACCAAAAAAACGAAGCATCCTTAGAAGGGACGCCATTGTCCAACGGTTATAATAATCTTCAATAGATATGAACATTTCGAAAAATGATGTAGGACCAACGATGGCTGCTTGACTATTATCCATAAAAACAACGATTCTTCCATCAAGGAGATACTGACTAATACTATCTGGTCGTACGCTCATGTAATACTGTGGAAAAGGTGATAAAGGGTTATCTTCAATAGATTGCATTAACATCGAGATATCCGTAAATATCGGGTAATGCACCTTATCTATTCGCTGTTTTAACGTATCTAAATTTTCTTTGTTTACGAGATCCTCAATATACAATATGGAAATTCTAAAATTGGATTCTGTTCCTAATATACGGTCTTCATTTTTCAGCATAGGGTTTCGTATACGTCTTCTCACTAAAGAAATATTGGTGTCTAATGATTCTGTAAATGCATCTTGTGGTCCAATGACAGTTGATTCTGTTGCAGTATCCGTTATTGTACGTGTAGGCGCACTATAAGTGTTCAACGAAAGTAATTGATGTGTTTGATGAAAGTACAGTAGCGTATGTCCACCACCGATTTTTTCTATAATACCTTTAAATTCTTTTAAATCGACGGGTGTAGCTAATTGATGAATTTGATGGATATGATTACATAAAGGAACTAGTACTACCTCTTGTAATGTTCTCTTCTCAACGAGAGAATTGGAATGAATAATCGTAACCATACCTTCTTTTGTGGGAATATCTTTGAAAACGGCATCTTGAATATGGTTTGTAATTTCCCTTAAAGCTTTAACCGTCTCCTCAGCTAAAACACTCTCCACCGTAGGAGCCTTTTTATACTGCATATTAACTTTCGTGGTACGTACCAACTTATATTTCAAAGTACCACACGCCTTTCTCTAAATAGATAAAATTAGATTGTCCATTTTTTGAAAAATTATGTATTAAAATTTCGACTCTACACCAAATTCTGTCCTTGTAAAACATTTGCCGGAGTTCTGAGTAGGGGAAAATCGTGAGGTTGCATTCGATTTTCACGAGCGAATATTAAACAACCAATTTTTTTAGAATATTTTTCAAACGTTAAAAAGCTCATTTGCCAAAATTGATATACGACTTAAATATAAATATGTGCCAAACCTGACTAAAGACCTGAAATGGCGCTTATTTAAAAATATATCGTATATCAAAATCGCGAGTTTGTATAAATTCGAAGTATTTTAAGTCATCAGTAAAACTTTCTATGTTAAAACGAAAATGACCTCGAAATATTTTGATGAAAAAATGTGATTTGAGGAAAGTTCAACAAAGAACGTTTGCTGATTTATATTCGGCATTACAATTTTTTAGCTGCTCGAATTCTTAAAAAAAGCTGATGCGATTCTTCGTATAGAAACATAGTTATATGGGCATTTATACGTGTTTCTGAAAAATATTCACTCTTTTTTCGAAGCGTTTCTTCATTGATATATAGATTAATGTTCCTTGCCAATTACTTAAAATATGTGTAAGGGAAGGCGGCGTTTTTCAAAAAAGCACCTGTCACTTATCATGTCGTTAAAATAACATGATAAGTGACAGATGCTATTAAGATGATTCATTCGGAAGAAAAAGGTATTCAATGTTGCGTTTTTTAGAGCGAATTAAGCATTTTTATAGCCTGTTTCATTAGAATGAGTATAAGTCTATTGTCCTGTTTGTTTTATTTTACAGCATGATCATCGGAGCGAATATGGCTCCATTTTGCTTTGTTTTTATACTTTTTTAGCTGTTTTTCGGTTGTTTTGTTAGTGTAGATACAATATTATTTGTCGGATACTTGTGAATGAAGATATTTTAGCAAAATGCATAAGATGCTCCATGACTGTTACTTTTTTAAAAGTTAAGGACAAGTTTTAGTAATGACCCAAAATTCCTAATAATATATGCAGCAATTATTGGTGAGTGAAAATACTGAACACAAAAAAACTAACCAGTAGATTTTTTGTGTCTACTGGATAGGTGATTATTGAATAGAATTAGTTATTATTTTTTCAACATATTATATATTATTCAAATTTAATTTTACCAGTTTTATTGAAGTAAGAAAAAGATCACCTCAAACTGTTGATTTATCCGAATAAGGATGTCTAATTGTGGGTGGTCTTTGCTATTATTTATTAGTAATTTTTGTGCACCTGATTGAATTTAAATTCTTTTTATTGTATATTTATTCAAAAGATATTGAGGAGGTTGATCATGATGTACAAACTATGTGACAAAAATCCTTCATTTGAAGATTATCAAGTATTACACAAAGCGACTGGTTGGAATGCGAAAGGATTATATACGTATGACCAACTGTATCAAGCAATTTGTAATAGTTGGTTTAGCATGTCAATCTATGATGGTACGGCATTAATTGGGTATGGTCGTATTATTTCGGATGGTATTTACCAAACATTTATTTGTGACGTCATGGTTCATCCAACTTACCAACGACAAGGGATTGGTACAACAGTGATGGAAGCTTTATTAGCACATTGTAAACGTGAGGATATAAAATGGATTCAATTATCTTGTGCAAAAGGGAAGCAACTATTTTATCATAAGCTTGGATTTGTTGAACGAGATATTGATGCACCTGGAATGATGTTGTTTTATGAGTAACGAATCAAATAGTTGAATCCACTTAAACCCGCCCTCCAAAAAAGAGTGGATTTTTTTATTCCCCCTCTTTCTTTTATTTCTTTGTATATTGTAAAAAACCAATTTACTTGGATGATGAAACTTGGAGTTTGGTGACGGTATTCCGGCTCTAATAATAAAGGCAACACATCAAGAGATAAAGGTGCGCGGACGGATGTTAAAATGTGGTCAGTATGTAAGTGCGTATAGCAAGGTTATTGAGGATTTAGCGTACAAGGAACGCTGTTTATAGTCATTAACTACGATTGTATACCAAGTGATTGATACATCTACGTCAAACGAAGGCGACAGATGAATGTTTTTATATAAAATCACTAATTATCAACAATTTCATTTATCTTTCTTTCCCCAATCGTAAGGTATTTCCGCCCAATTAATAAATAGTAATACTAAGTACAGCACTACAAAACTAAGTAACATAAGAGACAAATTTTCGCCCCATTTAATATCACTACTTGAAAAAAATTGATCACCCGTTACAAGAATAAAATAAATCACAGGAAAAAAAAGATAATGTACTTGATCCTTTTTCAAATCCTCATCCCCTTTGCTTACACTTTCATTTTTTCAAATCCAATGTTTGGTCGGAAAATAAAATGCCGATTTACTCCATTTTTTCTTTTAGTTATTTTTTATATTATAACAAGGAACAATAAACTTTGTGGAAACAGTACAAAAGAAGAAGTTGAAAATATTGAAGATGAGGAAAAGAAATATAAGAAATTTCAGTTAGTTTAGCGACTAAATGTGGTTATTATTTTCAATCAAATATTTAAATAATAACCAATATTTATCAATTACTTATTTTGAGGATGATAAAAATGAGTTATGCTAGTAATAGAAAAGGTGCAGGTAAGTGGAGGGGTTGATTCTTTATGAAAGCAGCTATGCTTGCGATGAATGCCGTTGCAGAATCGAAAGTGCAAATGATGAAGCAAAGACCAGGTAATTATTTTTTACAAACCATTTTGGGTGGCCTCTATATTGGCTTTGGTGTATTACTCATTGTGACGATAGGAGGTCTATTTGATCCCACAGGTGTGCCAAGCATGAAAATTGTGCAGGGGCTCGCGTTTGGTGTGGCGCTAAGTATGGTAATGATGGGCGGGGCAAATTTATTTACGGGTGATAATTTAGTGCTCACTGTAAGTACGCTTTCGAAAAAAACGTCACCAGTAGAAATGCTAAGTATTTGGACGTTTAGCTATATTGGAAACTTTTTCGGTTCACTGTTCGCTGCGGTGTTATTTTTTTATGCAGGGCTTGCAGTTGGCGATATGGCTGCCTATATTGAAAAGCTAGCCACTGTAAAGATGAATGCTGGATTCGTGGCACTGCTATGCCGAGGGATTTTATGTAATCTCCTCGTCTGTTTGGCCGTATGGTGCAACTATAAATTGAAAACGGAAATAGCTAAAATTGCTATGATTTTTTGCTGTATTTTCCCGTTCATAACATCAGGATTTGAGCATAGTGTTGCGAATATGACGTTATTTAGCCTTGCACTAATGATTCCACACGGGGAGTTAGTGTCGTTTAGTGGTATGGTAGCGAATTTAGTGCCAGTGACGCTAGGCAATATTATTGGTGGCGCTGTGATTGGATTTATGTATTGGATGAATGTAAAGGAATCCAATACATAAATGACTACATCAATGTCGCCTGTAGTAGATACAGAAGTATAAGATAAGCATGACGAGATAAATTTTTTAGTGTCTGATTTGGAAGTTGAAAAAGGATAAATGGAAAATGATATTTTTTCAAGAGACGCCAATTCCTTAATAGTTTGATGTCAATCAACATATAATTGGCTCATTCCGTAAAGTTTGTTGTTGTTTATTGAAAATTAGTATCTAGTATCTAATCTGATTAAATTTAACAGAATGAATCTTTAAAAGGATTTGCATTGTCTAAATACAATAGGATTGGAGGTTATGATGTATGAAAAAAATTATGTTACTCGTTTTAACATTGTCTTTAATATCTGTATTTCTCATGGGTTGCCAATCAAATGATAATAACGGATTTGCAGATGAAGATTTATCAAAGGTAAGTATCTCAAAATCTAGTGGTTTCGGTAAAGTGAATTCGGATTTTTATATAGTATATGAAGATAAAGAAACTCTTGATATATTCAAGAATGCCATCACAAACGCTGTAAAGTTAGAAGGTATAGCGGATATGGAAGAACCTCAATTTGATTTAAAAGTCATTTATACTGACAGAAATAAGCAAGGTTATCATTTATGGGTAGGGGAAAAAGGACAAAAAAGCACCTTAATGAATGTTGATGATACACACATTAGGTATTCCATCTCAGAAGAAATTACTAATCAGTTAATTGATTTAGTTAAATAATTCTCTGGAAATAATTCTAGTTTCATTGCTTCAAATAATGCTAATTGCTCCGTATTTGAAAGTTAGCTGAAATCTTTAATGGATAGAAGCAATAAATTTTCTATGTATATTATAGGTAAAGAGGTGGGGATATTTGGAAAATATTAATCGGTTGAAACAAGCAATTAAAGGGTTGAGTGCAGAAGACGCAAAGTCGATGCTTTTCCTATTGTTAAGTAATAGCGAGTTGAGTGAGGAAAAGATGAGGGCAATGCAACAGTCTATCATTAAGATAGGAGAGGAAGAGCAAGTGACGAAAAATGCACAAACGGTACATATTGTCTTTGGTGATTCACCAGGTGGGAGCTTAAGCATAGCAATGCGAGATACGGACTATGAACTGACAGAGGAGATCATTGTGTTGCCAGATATTTTATCGGTTGGTCCAGTGAAGGATTTACATATAGAAGTCGGTATTGAGGATCGTTTCAGATGGTTCCAGGAGCGTTACATTCTTGAGGATGATGGGCTTGAACATTATATGCACGGCATGCTAAAAGCTGTAGAAAAAGTGATGAACATTTCATCTAATCAGGATATTGTCATTTGGACTTGCCAGAATGCACATGAGCAAACCGGCTTGCGTCTTGTTTTAGCGTGGTTAAAGGATAAGCTGAATACGGTATTCGTTCTGGATACGTTTACGGCTTTCCATGAAATCTATACGTATCCACAGTTAGTGGAGGAGTGCTATCCGAAAACATCTGGAGAAGTAACTTCAGAAAATTTACGTCTTTTTTATGAGCAATATGAATTGCGCCCTTTGCAAAAGGCAAAACGTCAGGCACTTTGCAAAGAAGGCTTGCTGATGCTTGCGAACGAGAAAAATATTATTCGGACATGGGAACATCAAGAACTTTGGTACAATCTCGATGAGAGCCGCGATGATAGTTTCATTATAGAATGTGCACAGCGCATGTATTTGGAAGATGGTAAGGTTGAGTATAGGAAGTCGGCCCGTTTAATTGGGGAAGTGCTTGGGCATATGGAGCAATTTGTAGGGGGAAAATGGATAGAATACCGCCTTCGTAGTTTAATAGAGCAAGGTGTTTTTTCTTACAAAGGAAATTTAAAGGCTATGCGCTATTACGAAGTGAAATTGAATGATGAGTACTTGACGAATCATTAATTTTGGATGTTTTGACTTCCTAAAAAATCGTAGGGAGAATGAATACTAGAGTTGCTAAGAAACTTATGTAAGTTGGCAATATAGAACAATGAACTAATAAATTTGTAAACAGTGAAATAGATAAGTATATATTTTTTGAGAAAGGAAGAACGCAAAAGTAAGCGTATTAAAGCACGATATAGTAGACACAAGGGCAGATGTATTTATACTTAAACAAGTAAGATAATTTAATAAAATGAGCATCATTTACATTACCACACCCCTTGAGGCTGTGGTTTTTTTGTTCAAACTTATTAGATGCTCACAAAAGCAGAAAAAGTTAGCATACGGTAATCGGATTCGATGACACACAAGCTGCGCCTTTTAGTTTATAGTTGCACCTCTTTTGTGGTAATCGGCTAAACCATTGTGATATTTTTCTTTGCGGTAACGGGCTTTAAAAAGCAAATGAAGAGCTAAATGGGCGTTCATGTGCCTAAATATAAAATTATGAAGGAAAAGTAATAAAATAAGCTCCATTTTTTCTTTTAGGACAATCCCCTTCAAGTAGTAAAATGGGCGATTATGATACAATAGAAACGATAAAATAATCTTGAAGGAGCTACCCATATGTTAAAAACTGAAGTATTCGAACAACTAAAAAAGGCAATGAAAGAAAAAGATGTACTAGCAAAAGGCGTATTAACACTTGTGAAATCAGCGTTAGATTCTGCTGAGAAGGAAAAGGGCGAGGCGTTGTCACATGATGAAGAGCTTGCTATTATCAACCGTGAAGTAAAACAAACCAACCAAGCATTAGAAGGCGCTCAATCAGCTGGCCGTGCAGACTTAATTGAAAAAGAGGAAGCGAAGTTAGTGCTTTTAAAATCATTCCTTCCGAAGCAGTTGTCAGAAGATGAAATTGTAGAAAAGTTAACTGCAGCAGGTGTTACAAAGGGCATGAGTATGGGCGATGCCATGAAAATTGCCAAACCATTATTAAATGGTCAAGCAGAAGGCGCTGTTATTTCAAAAGTTGTGAAAAGCTTAATTTAAAATGGGGAAAAAAGATGGCTTTGCAAAGCCATCTTTTTCATATTACTGATGAGATTTATGTTAAAAGATGTAGGGAAACGAGGAATCCCTATTAAATTGGTGGTAGTATATACAAGAGCAACTAAAAGTAATTTAGAAATTATAGGTAGATAAAGAGGAAGAAATGAGAAAGAAAAAACTAAAAGAACTCGCAAAAAATTTTATAAAAGACATAGTGGATGAGGTTTCTGGTACGATCGTATTCGAAATCATTTGGAATATCCTTATGTTTATCCCGAAAATAATGATTCGTTTTGTAAAGTTTATTTTGGATTAAATTCTTTCAAGTTGTAATTGCGCATTAATAATCGTAAGGCTTTACCTCCCTTTGTTGTCAAAATAATTAGAATATACTATACTGTTAATTAACCACCGGTCAGTATAAGGAGGGAATTATGTCACCACGTAAACCTGCATCACAAGAATTGACACAAGAAATGATTGTTGAAGAAGCAAGAAAGCAATTTATTGAAAAGGATTTCCATCAAGTATCTATGCGCAGTATCGCGAAAGAACTTGGCTGTAGTCACGGTGCAATTTACTATCATTTTAAAAATAAAGCGGAGTTATTTTACGTGATTATTGAGGGATACTTTGCTGAATTAAATCATTTTTTAGATGAGACAGTAAATGGCACAGATGATAATCAGACTAAACTTTATCATGTATTCCTGGGCTTTATGGAATTTGGGTTAAACCATCAGAGCCAATACGAATACATGTTTATGCTAAGAAGTAATGAAGTAGATGGGTTATCCCAAGAGGCTGCCAATCTCAGCTACGAAAAATTCGCTCAGTCGGTACAATCTTTATCCGATGATCAATTGTTGATTTCAGATATCTATTCAGCATTTATGGCGCTACATGGTTTTGTTGCCCATTATCGGGGTTACGTTGTGAGCTTTGATGAAGCGAAAGAGGCTGCTCATTTACATGCTGAATTTATCGTCAAAGCTTTAAAATAAGTAGGGTCGCTCTGGATTGATTTTTGTAAATCTAGAGTTTGTTTTTGCACTATATTGACCAGTGGTTAATTAAAAGGGGGTTGTGTTATGAAAAAAGCGTTAGTAGTAGGTGCATCAGGTGGAATGGGATATGCGCTTGTCTGTGAATTAGTATCAAAAGATATAGAGGTGATTGCTTTTGCAAGAGGAAAAGAAAAACTAGCCTCTCTTTTTCAACATAAAGAGAATGTCACGATTTTTGCAGGGGATGCATTAAACAAACAGGACCTGTTGGAAGCTGCACAAGGGGTAGATATCATTTTTCACGCAGCTAGTTTTCCGTATCAAGAATGGGAACACAAGCATCTAAAGTGTTTAAATATAATGATTGAGGTTGCCAAAATGCAACAGGCGAAAATTGCGCTTGTGGATAATATTTATGCTTATGGTAGGCAAACTACACACTTAGTGAAGGAGGAGGCGGTTAAGGAGCCACACACGAAAAAGGGAAAAATACGTCTTGCTATGGAAAATAGATTGAAGGATAGTGGTGTTCCCTCATTAATTGTTCATATGCCTGATTTATATGGACCAAATGCAGAAAATACGATTCTCTATGAAACACTAAAAAGTGTCGTAAATAATAAAAAGGCCAATTTCGTCGGTGACATGGAAAAAGCGAGAGAATTTCTTTATACATTTGATGGTGCAAAGGCGATGGTAGAGCTTGCTCTGCGTCCTGATGCTTACAATCAAAACTGGAATGTTCCAGGTGTTCCCTCTATTACGGGGCAGGAGCTAATGTTAATTATACGTGAAATAACAGGCTATAAAAAAGACGTTCGTACAGTTTCAAAAGGGATGATTCGCTTGATTGGCACCTTTTCGCCCTTTATGAAGGAAATGGTGGAAATGATGTATTTAACGGAGGTACCGGTGTTATTGAGTGGGGAGAAGTGTAAAAATGAAATAGGTGCTTTATCTTATACTTCTTATAAGGAAGGTCTACAAGAAACGATCGTATGGATGAAAAAAGATAAAAAAGTACAAAGTGTCACATATTAATATGTATTCATCATAGAGATTTTGGCTATATCCTTACACATGCTAAGTGTTTTAATTTAAAAACAATGCACTAATTTGTATGGTTAAATTGTTTGCAGATAAATCAATAAATATGTTACATTGTGACGTAGAAAAAAGGTGAATTCATTTATAGGAAGAACCTCATTGGGATTCATGACGTCTTATTAAGTAATAATCTAAAGGTATAGAAATGCTAGATTCTGTGACTACCAAAATTTGCGAAGAGGCTAGTATGATGTTGAATTTTATGAGAATTATTAATAAAAAATAGCCATCTATCCTTCACTACTTATACAAGTAATAAAGGAGATGGCATCAGTTTTATAACAGCATAGCTTGTTATAGTACAAAGTGTCATTTAATTTTCACAGTTGAACTCAATCTAACAATCTATGTTATGTTAAAATAATTTCATAGAGAGATTATTTCCATAAACCTGCTTTTTCTAATTTCTTTTTCCCTTTAAATGCTAATAGTACTAATAGTGCATTTAAAACTAACATAATAGCAAGACCATACAGAACAAATGTATAGCTACCAGTAATTTCGTAAACGAAGCCATATCCAGGTAATGCAACAATACCAGCTACTGCTAAACCGATTGCAGCAGTAGAATAGATTTGACTGTAATCTTTACTACCAAATAGCGCTGTTGTTAAAAGTGGACCTAATGTTCCAAGAGATGAAACAACAAAACCAAAAATAATGATAGCCACAGTAAATAGTGTTGGGTTTTCAGGGACCGTTAGTAAAATACCAACTGGAATTAATCCTAATAACATAGCGAATACCGCTGTGCTTTTTGCACCAATTTTATCGCTTAATACACCAAAAGATAAAGCACCTACTAATACGCCAATTTGCATTGCACCTAGTACACTACCAGCAAATTTGATGTCATAGCCAATACCCATTGCGAATGGGGCAATATGTTGACTAAAACTAGCAATTGATGTGATGATGAAGAAGAACGCCAATAATGCAAAAAATGCGCTAGATTTTTTTGCTACTGCAGCTGTAACACCTACTGCTGTAACTTGTTGAGCAGAAGAACCTTCATTTGTTTCTACTTCATCCATACCTAATGGTTGTAAACCTTTTTGTTGAGGAGACATTCGAATCACTAATAATATGATTGGAATGATAATGGCCGCTACAGCTATACCTAAAGCGATATACGTAAATCTCCAGCCTTGGGTAGCAATTAAATTACCTACTGTTGGTTGAATGACTGCACCCAATACACCACCGATTGCAACCATGATTCCGATTGCTAAACCATTATGTTTCTTAAACCAGTTATTGATTAAAACAGGGCCTGCTATTTGTGTTATAAAAACTGAACCAATTGCCATTGGGATACTGAATAAGTACCAGCCCCATACTGAACTCATTAATCCGAACATTGCGAATGAACCAGCCATTAATATAATCGCAACTATTAAAATTAATTTAATATCATATTTAGCCATTAATTTACCTGCAATAGGTAAGAAAATCATTGTGACAATGGAGGCAATACTAAAGTATAATGTTAAGCTACCCATTCCAATGCCTAAGTCTTGAGTAACTGGTGTTAAGAATAATCCACCTGCAGTAGAAATACCGTTTTTACCTACACCTACCATGATAGATAAACCGATTAATAACCACCAAGCATAGTGGATTTTTTTCTTTTGTTGATTCATGATGTAATCCTCATTCTATAATTTATTTAATTACCGTCCCGTTCACACGAAACAGAATTATTACTGTGATTAAAAAGGGAAAAATAATATTGATTAGCGTAATTTAATTGATCCACCATCTACCATAATTGTTTGACCCGTAATATAAGCAGAATCTTCGCTTGCTAAGAATACTGCAACGCGACCGATATCGTCTTCAATTTCACCTAGTCTTCTTAGAGGGATTTTAGAAAGCATACCTTGGTAATATTCTGGATTTTCTTCTGCCCATTGAAGCATACCCGGTGATTTAGCAATTGGTGCAATAATGTTTACATTGATACCAAATGGACCGAATTCATTTGCAGCTACACGCGTAATTCCACGAATCGCTTCTTTTGCAACTGCATAAGAGGCTTGGTTAACATCTCCGTTAATGCCAGCTCCAGACGCAAAGTTGATGATATTCCCTTTTGTTTCTTTTAAATATGGTAGTGCTGCTTGCATTAAGTAGAATGTTGGATAGAATCCAGTGTTAAATGATAAATCGAAATCTGCTTGAGTTGTATCAGCAATCGAGTTCATTCTTGATGCATGTGCATTGTTTACTAGAATATCTAGCTTGCCGTATCTCTCAACAACTTGCGTCACAATGTTTCCTAGTTTATCGTGCTCTGCAAGGTTTGCTTGAATGAACATAGATTCTGGTTGATATTCTTGTAATGTTTTAACAGTTTCATTTCCTACTTCTGCATTTAAGTCCACAATTACAACTGTTGCTCCCTCTTTTACAAAGGCAGTTGCCATTCCCATACCGATACCGCCTGCGCCACCTGTAATAATCGCTACTTTTCCATTAAGTTTTTTCATACCAATTTCTCCTTATTAAAAACATAGTTGATATGTACCCAACAACGATATTGAGTTTTATTGGACTTTCTATCAATTTATCATTTCATTGAACCTAATAAATTTCCCAAAGCCCAAATTAGATTTATATGAATTTTTTCATATAAAATAGTAACTTCAATTTCGAAGTTACTAAATTGAAAAACTTTAGTAACTTTTTGTACACAAGTTACTTATGTGCAACTATAACTCGAATAATAGAATGTGTCAATAATATGAACTTAATTATTTTAGTGACTTTAAATAGAAAGAATTTTGTGATAAGATTTAATAAATAATTACTTTGTTATAAAAAATTACCATAAAAAGTAGTCATGTTAAAAGGGGGCGTTCGTTTTGCTTGATAAGCATAAGGAAGAAGCGATTTGCAATAAAATTGAGATGGCCTATCACATTATAGGGAAAAAGTGGATGTGTTTGATTATCCATTCTTTAATGGAAGAACCAAAGAGATTTGGTGAAGTCTGCTCTTTAATTCCGGAATTAAGTAAACGTGTGTTAACAGAACGCATGAAAGAACTTGAGGATTCTGGAATTATATTACGTAACATCATTACAGATCGTCCCATACGTTCTGAGTATTCATTAACTAGGAAGGGACATGATTTAGGAGTTGCACTTCAAAGAGTGGAGTCTTGGGCTGAAAAATGGTTGTAGGTTGTATATTTATCTGCAATTTTATACATAGATAGTTTTGAAAACGAATAATGCTTAGCAAAAAGAGGTTTTTCATCTTGTAAAATGTTTTAACGCAACTGACATTTTACAAGAAGAACTCTTTTTTTTTGGAAATTTTTGTTGGAGGGACACCTAAAGCGATTAAAATTACAAAAAAATGTAGAAAAGAGCATAAAGATTGGTATTATGTGGGGTTTTTCGAGGGAGCTTTTGGTGCTGAAGAAGTTTCTGATATAGATGGTCATACAGAAACTTGACTATATGTTTCAACAAGACTTGATAATTTTGAAAATGAGCAAAGTTTAGAGGTTGTTTTTTCATAACGAAATTAAAAAGGTGACATTATTTCTCATATATACATTCACTTTATTTTAGAAAAAGCTATTATGTATTTATATTTTTATAAAGGTGAAGGCGGTAAGTATGGTTATATTCAATAGCTATGAATAGTGAACCGTTGGATATTCTATCAGGTAAGTAGGAGGGGCATTTTAAATAATCAACTCTTTATAGACCACTGAAAAATAATTGCTCTACAAAATTCGAAGTGGGTTTAGTTATGTAATGCTAAATTGTCCTTTCCTCTGGCAGGTCGGGGCGCTTTCGTGCATTTCTTCATTCAACTACTTATAATTGCTAATATATCGCTAAGATTGGAGTATGTGTTTATGGAAAAACAACAAAATAGTATAAAACCATTTCTTAAACTGATTGTGTCAACGAAAATCCCGAAGGTTGCGCTTACTATGGGTTTAGTAGCGAGTGTTATTACGACGCTTGCTGGATTAGTCGTTCCGATTTTAACGAAGGAATTAGTAGATGGGTTCTCAGTCGCTTCATTAAGTATTCCTCTTATCGTTGGAATTGGTGTCGCTTTTATAGCGCAAGCGATTATTAGCGGCATAGGGACGTATTTGCTAAGTTCGGTTGGTCAAAAAGTAGTGGCAAGGTTACGTGATCGTATGTGGTTAAAGATTACGCGTTTACCCGTTAGTTATTTTGATAAAGGGACTAGTGGTGAAACTGTCAGTCGAATTGTCAACGATACAAGTATTGTTAGAGAGTTAATTTCAGATCATTTTCCAAGCTTCATTGGAGGCATAATCTCTATTATTGGGGCTGTTACGATTCTACTCATTATGGATTGGAAAATGACACTCATGATGTTAATAGCGGTTCCGATTGTAATAGCAGTGATGACCCCTTTAGGGAGACAGATGGTGAAAGTCTCAAAGAGTATGCAGGATGAAACTGCAAACTTTTCAGGGGCTATCCAACAAACCTTGAGTGAAATTAGGCTAATGAAATCGTCAACAGCTGAACAAAATGAGGAAGCAAAAGGATTAAATGGCATCCAGAAGTTATTGCAATATGGACTGAAGGAATCACGGATTACGGCTTTTATAGGACCGCTGATGTATTTAGTGGTCATGGTCGTCATAGTGATCATTATTGGTTACGGTGGCATGCGTGTTGCAAATGGAACAATGTCGACTGGATCACTTGTTGCTTTCTTATTATACCTTTTCCAAATTATTTTCCCGATTACGTCCTTTGCCATGTTTTTCACTCAGCTTCAAAAAGCCAAAGGGGCAACAGAGCGAATTATTGAGATATTAGATTTACCAGTAGAAGAGGGGCAAGAAGGGGTAGAAATGGATATTTCTAATAAACCAATTCATGCACAGGCTGTATCATTTGGTTATGATGATGAACATGCAGTACTTAAGAATGTTTCCTTTGAGGCATTGCCAGGGCAGATGATTGCATTCGCTGGACCAAGTGGCAGTGGTAAAACAACGATGTTTGGACTACTTGAACGATTTTATGAGCCTACTTCAGGTGCTATCTATATTGGTGATACGCCCATCAATCAGCTATCACTTTCCTCTTGGCGTAGTCAAATCGGTTATGTTTCACAAGAGAGTGCGATGATGGCTGGCACTATTCGTGAAAATCTATGTTATGGGTTAAGTGCCTCCGACCAAATATCAGACGAGCGCCTATGGGAAGTTGCAAAAATGGCCTACGCCGATCAATTTATTAAAGATTTTCCAGAAGGATTAAACACAGAAGTCGGTGAGCGTGGTGTCAAATTGTCGGGTGGACAAAGACAGCGTATTGCTATTGCGCGTGCTTTTTTACGGGATCCCAAAATTCTAATGATGGACGAAGCAACGGCGAGCTTAGATAGCCAATCTGAGGGAGTTGTGCAGCAAGCATTATCACGATTGATGGAAGGACGCACAACTTTCGTCATCGCGCATCGCTTATCAACCATTGTCGATGCAGATAACATTATTTTTATTGAAAATGGACAGGTGACGGGTGCAGGAACCCACCAAGAATTAACGAAGTCACATGCATTATATCGTGAATTCGCCGAGCATCAATTGGCGTAGATGGGTGCTGCTGCATCTCTGATAACATTAGAATTTAGGAGAGACAACCATGACTATTACTATTAGACAAGAACAAATTGAAGATTACGTAACGACAGAAAAAGTTGTAAAGACTGCCTTTGAAGGTATGGAATTGAGCGACCAAACAGAACATGAATTAGTTGCTAGAATTAGAGGGGCAGAAGTATTCGTCCCAGAATTATCTTTAGTTGCTGTCGATGATAAAACGAAAGAAATTATCGGGCATATTTTATTGTCAAAAATGAAAATTGTCAATAAAGAACATGCAGTGGAATCCCTTGCACTTGCGCCGGTTTCAGTGCTTCCTGAATATCAAAAAAAGGGCATAGGAAAAAGGTTAATGCACGAAGCGTTAAATAAGGCAAAGGAACTTGGTTATAAATCTGTCATTGTCATGGGCCATCCGGAATATTATCCGAAGTTTGGCTTCAAGAAAGCTTCATTGTGGGACATAAATCCACCGTTCGATGTACCAGATGAGGCATTCATGGCATTGCCGTTGGAAGAGCATGCGCTTGACAATGTTTCTGGCGTTGTTGAATATCCAAGTGTGTTTTTTGAATAAAAGGGAGTAAGGAGGCTCAACGATTCGCCCGTTAAAAACGAGCTCAATTCCTCCTTTTCAAAATACGTAAGAAAGGGTTGTCCAAAAGTGAGTATTTTACCCACTTTTAGGCAGCCCTATTTTTTGTGTGACAGGATTAGTGAGATGGATTCGTATTAGTATGTAGGTACTAATTTAGCAAGTAAGGGGGGACGTGGTTTTTGGTCATCACGGAAGAAAATATTATGTAGCACATACAAAAGCGTCATGAAAAAGTATTCGATTTGTAATTCAGACGTACGCTGGATTCCTCCACAGTATTTTTCGAAAACACATTCACAATCAACCGTCAGTAAAGAATGATGAGTAATTTTTCAAAGAGTGATGGGCATTTGAATTTTACTAGGGGGTATGCTTAATAGAAAGAAGAATGTGCTTGATTGCCATGTAGAATTGCAAGATAGCCGCGTAGAAATTGCTTGATTGTCATGTAGAAATGCTCGATTGGTTATATAATGTGCAGTTTGTCACTACAATAAAAAATAAGAATATGTTGCAGACAGTATTAATCAAAAAAAGAGGTGTACATGATGTACGGTGATACGCGTCAAATTGAAGATAAGCCAATAGGAATTCGAGCACGGAAGAAATGGCTCATAGTAGCTATTTTTGTCCTTGCTGCTGGTAGTGTGATTATTGCCAATCTCTCATTTGTTGCAGGTCTTTTCGGCGAAGAAACAGTTAAAAATTTTGATGACTATAAAACGGTCATTGGTAAAACAACTGAAAACAGTTTTGGGAAATTGACATTAAATGAGGTAATGGTGGATGATAATCAGCTATTATTCAATGCAACTTTCGAGCCAGAAGATAGCATAAATTTTGATTATCAAATTTTCTTTTTTCCGCAAGTGCATGTCAATGGGGAGGATTTTACTGTAAGAAATAGAGGGCAGACCATTGAACAACATGAATCGAAGTATACGATATACAGCAGTATTCAGGTTAGTGAGCTTCCGCAAGATGAGAAACTGATACTTGATATAAGTTATGACAAGTGGACCTTGGAAAAATCGATTGATCAGCCTTGGGATTTTCAAGTGGAAGCATCACAAAAGCAAATACTAACAGATAAAAAGATCTTCTCTATAAATGAAACAATCCCTCTAACAAATGGCAATGAAGTAACAGTTACAAAAGTGGTCTCCACACCGATTTCCACAACGATTTATTATTACCTAGCGAAAAGTCCATCTGAAACAGTAGATTTTAAAATAGAATCTGCATCGGGGAAGTCTTGGCGTTGGGACTCAGGTTTTATGTTGGATGATAAAAAGAATGCTATTTCAGTAAATCGTTTTGATGCACTGTATTTAACTGATGATATTTATTATTTAATACCTATTGCCACGGATGATAAGGCTCTAGGTCCGTCTATTCAAATTGGAAAATGATATGGATATTAAATTAATAGAAGAAAACGAATATTGGACTAGACAAAACGTTAAGAATCTAATATTACAAACATAAATAATTTCCAAGAAAGAGTATGCCCACATCTTTTGTAAAAGGGAAAGTCAAATCATCCTTTATCTTTTGTAAAAGGGAAAGTCAAATCATCCTTTATATGAGGTACAGCAATAACGGTGGAATCGTCATTTGTAAAATATAAACCGTATCCTTATACAAAACACACTACATTATCATCCTTTAAGAAAACGATTTGATTCGTCCCCTCACTTACGGTTTCTTGAATAATATCCTGTTTTAATAGATACTTAATCGATTTCCGGATCAATGGGAAATCGATTTTTTATTTATTATCACCATATTGCCTAAGGGGATTCATAGCGTTCTTGTAAGTGTTTGTTTATAATGAAGGAATGAAAAAATGAGAGAGTTAGAAAGAAGGGATAGTTATGGCGCGAGGTATTTACATTCATATTCCTTTTTGTCACCAAATTTGCAATTATTGCGATTTTAATAAATTCTATTTTAAAAATCAACCTGTGGATGAATATATAGAGGCTTTAGGTAAGGAAATGGCGCTTACTGTAGACAAGCATCCCGAAAGCTTTACACAGATTGAAACAATTTTTCTTGGTGGCGGTACACCGACTGCATTATCACCCGAGCAATTAACGAGGCTGCTTACATTGATTCGTACGTATATTCCGATGGATGGTGTAACAGAATTTACATCAGAGGCAAATCCGGATGAGTTGTCGGAGGCAAAAATGCGTGCGCTGTTTGACGGAGGTGTAAACCGCTTAAGCATGGGCGTACAGTCATTTGACCAAGACTTGCTAAAAAAAATTGGTCGTACACATAGCAATGCGCATGTATACGAAACGATTGCGTTGGCGAAAAAAGTGGGCTTCCGAAATATTAGCATCGATTTAATGTATGGGTTGCCAGGACAGTCGATGGAGCAGTGGCGCGATTCTCTAGAAAAAGCCTTTGCATTAGAGCTGCCGCATTTCTCAGCCTATTCACTTATTGTGGAACCAAAAACGATTTTTTATAACCAACACGCGAAAGGTAAGTTGAAATTGCCAACCGAAGATTTAGAAGCAGAGATGTATGATGTGCTCATGCAAGAAATGGAGGCACACGGATTACATCAATACGAAATTAGTAATTTCGCGTATGAAGGTTTCTCCTCGGTTCATAATAAGATTTATTGGGAAAATGATGAGTATGCTGGTTTTGGCGCAGGAGCGCATGGGTATCTAAATGGTGTACGTTATTCGAATCATGGACCATTGAAAAAGTATATGGATACATTGGAGATTGGTGAATTACCAATAATTTATGAACATGAAGTAACGGATGCTGAAAAACGTGAGGAACAAATGTTTTTAGGATTGCGTAAAACAGATGGCGTTTCACACATACTATATGAAGGAAAATTCGGTGAGTCTATGCATGTACGATACGGGCAAGTGATTGAAAAGCTTGTCGCAGAGGGCTTGCTGGAACATGATGAAAATGGAATTCGCCTCACTCGAAAAGGTCGTTTTGTTGGAAATGAAGTTTTTCAAGAATTTTTATTAGAAGATTGAGCGATATCGTTGACATAAAATGAGGGATTTGATAACTTATTAATAGTATTAGCACTCTTCTTAGTTGAGTGCTAACAGAGGTGAAAATCATGCTAACAAATCGGCAATTACAGATTTTGCAAGTAATCGTAGATGATTTCATAAAGTCTGCACAGCCGGTAGGTTCTCGCCAAATCTCAAAGAAAAAAGAGATCACATATAGTCCAGCCACTATTCGAAACGAAATGGCGGATTTAGAGGAACTAGGCTTTTTAGAAAAGACACATACTTCCTCTGGACGAGTGCCTTCGGACAAGGGGTATAGATTTTATGTTGATCATTTGTTGAATCCTCAGTCCATTAATCCACAGGATATTCAACAAATCCAGTCGATTTTTAATAATCGTATAGTAGAAGTAGAACAGGTAATACGAAAGTCAGCCAATATATTATCAGAACTGACATCTTATACATCGATTCTCCTTGGACCCGATGTACAAAGACATCGTGTGAAACGATTTTCGATTGTGCCACTCTCTAACGACACAGCAGTTGCAATTATCGTGACGAATAATGGCCATGTTGAAAATCGTATGTTTAACTTGCCAGCAGGTTTTACAGCTTCTGATATTGAAAAGATGGTTAACGTTCTAAATGAACGATTAATCGGTATTTCATTAGAAGAAATCCATGTAAAGCTGGAAGCAGAAGTGTTAGCTGTCTTACAGCAACATGTACGGTCAGCGGATGACTTTATCCACTCACTTGTTGCTGCAACGATGCATAATCCAGAAAGTAAAATTTTTTACGGTGGCAAAACGAATATGTTCAACCAACCGGAATTCCATGATTTAAATAAAGTCCGTATGTTACTGGACTTAATGGAAACGACGAGCCAAGTGCAGTCGCTATTCCATCCGAAAGAATCGGGTATTCATATTCGTATTGGCTCGGAAAATCAACAGATGGAAATGGAAAACTGTAGTGTCATTACGACCACTTATTCAATTGGTGAAGATCAGCAGGGGGCCATTGCTATTATTGGTCCTACACGTATGGATTATAAACGTGTAGTTGCTTTACTAGATGTAATGCGCATGGATTTATCAAATGCTCTTACAAGGACGAATCGTAGTGATTGATTAATGAGGAGGACTTAAACGTGACTGAAACAACTGAAAAAAAGGACCTTGTGCAAGAAGATGTACAAGCTGAAAACGAAAAAACAACTGAAGAAACAGCTGTAGAAGAGCAAGTAGAGCTAACTATCGAAGAACAGTATGAAGCGAGAATTGCTGAACTACAAGCGAAGCTAGAAGACGAGGAAAACCGTCACCTTCGCCTACGTGCTGACTTTGATAATATGCGTCGTCGTAGTCAACTTGACCGCGAAGCTGCTGAAAAATATCGTGCCCAAAAATTATTATCGGATTTATTGCCGGTATTAGATAATTTTGAACGCGCCTTGCAAGTTGAAGCAACTTCTGAAGAAGCTACTTCAATTGTGAAAGGAATCGAAATGGTATACCGTTCACTTGTCGAAGCAACAGAAAAAGAAGGCTTACAAGTTATTAAAGCAGAAGGGGAAGCATTTGATCCTAACTTCCACCAAGCTGTAATGCAAGAACAAGATAGTGAAAAAGAAGCAGGCGTTATCTTACGTGAACTTCAAAAAGGTTATATCTTAAAAGACCGCGTATTACGTCCTACAATGGTATCTGTGAACGAATAGTCAATCCACTATTTGAACAATATAATCAGTAGCACACTAAAGCATATGAATATTAGGAGGAAATTTTACTATGAGCAAAATTATCGGCATTGACTTAGGAACAACAAACTCTTGTGTATCTGTACTTGAAGGTGGCGAACCAAAAGTAATTCCAAATCCAGAAGGTAACCGTACAACACCATCTGTAGTGGCATTCAAAAATGGTGAACGCCAAGTTGGTGAAGTGGCAAAACGTCAATCAGTAACAAACCCAAACACTATTATCTCTATTAAATCTAAAATGGGTACTTCTGAAAAAGTAACTGTAGAAGGTAACGAATATACACCTCAAGAAGTTTCAGCAATGATCCTTCAATACTTAAAAGGCTACGCTGAAGATTACCTAGGTGAAAAAGTAACGAAAGCAGTTATTACAGTACCAGCTTACTTCAGTGATGCACAACGTCAAGCTACTAAAGATGCTGGTAAAATCGCAGGTCTTGAAGTTGAACGTATTATCAACGAACCAACAGCTGCTGCACTTGCTTATGGTTTAGACAAACAAGACCAAGACCAAAAAGTATTAGTATTTGACCTTGGTGGTGGTACATTCGACGTTTCTATCCTTGAACTAGGTGATGGTGTATTCGAAGTACTAGCAACTGCTGGTGACAACAAACTTGGTGGAGATGACTTCGATGACGCTGTAATCGCATACCTTGTAGCTGAGTTCAAAAAAGATAACGGTATTGACCTTTCTAAAGACAAAATGGCAATGCAACGCCTTAAAGATGCAGCTGAAAAAGCGAAAAAAGATTTATCAGGTGTAACATCTACTCAAATTTCATTACCATTCATCACTGCTGGTGCTGAAGGTCCACTTCACTTAGAAGTAACATTAACTCGTGCTAAATTTGATGAAATCACTTTAGACCTAGTAAACCGTACAGTTGGTCCAGTACGTCAAGCATTACAAGATGCAGGTCTTTCTGCTTCAGAACTAGACCAAGTAATCTTAGTTGGTGGTTCAACTCGTATTCCTGCTGTACAAGAAGCTGTACGTAAAGAAACTGGTAAAGAGCCTCACCGCGGCGTAAACCCAGATGAAGTTGTAGCAATGGGTGCTGCTGTACAGGGTGGCGTATTAACTGGTGACGTAAAAGACGTAGTACTTCTTGACGTAACACCACTTTCACTTGGTATTGAAACAATGGGTGGCGTGTTCACGAAATTAATCGACCGTAACACAACAATTCCAACTTCTAAATCACAAGTGTTCTCAACTGCTGCTGACAACCAACCAGCTGTAGACATTCACGTATTACAAGGTGAACGCCCAATGGCAGCGGACAACAAAACGTTAGGTCGCTTCCAATTAGCAGATATCCCTGCGGCACCACGTGGTGTTCCACAAATCGAAGTTACTTTCGACATCGATAAAAACGGTATCGTATCTGTTAAAGCAAAAGACCTTGGTACACAAAAAGAGCAAACTATCGTAATTCAATCTGATTCAGGTTTAACTGAAGAAGAAATCGAACGTATGGTAAAAGATGCTGAAGCAAACGCAGAAGCAGATGCTAAACGTAAAGAAGAAGTTGAACTTCGTAACGAAGCAGACCAATTAGTATTCCAAGTGGATAAAACAATCACTGACCTTGGTGAGCAAATTACTGAAGACGAGAAAAAATCAGTTGAAGATGCACGTGACGAATTGAAAACGGCTCTTGAAGCTGGTGAAATCGAAGGTATCAAATCAGCTAAAGAAAAATTAGAAGGTGTTCTACAACCTCTAGTTATGAAAGTGTACGAACAAGCTGCAGCAGCTGCTCAGGCGGCTCAAGGTGGCGAAGCAGGCCCAGATGCTGGCGCAGGCAAACAAGACGATGGTATCGTAGATGCTGACTTTGAAGAAGTTAAAGACGACAAATAAGTGAACTCGTTTTAAGAGAAAGCCAAAGACCGTACGCGGCTTTGGCTTTTCTCTTTACCATTATCAAAAAAATAAGGCAGTTTTTTTGACTGCATGTTACAATAGATTTTATGCAAAAAGAGCGGAGTGTGGAGCATGGAGAAACGTGATTATTACGAGGTGCTTGGTTTAACGAAATCAGCTTCGAAAGATGAGATAAAAAAAGCATACCGTAAATTATCAAAACAATATCATCCTGATATCAACAAAGATCCAGGGGCAGATGAAAAGTTCAAAGAAATCGCTGAAGCGTATGAAACATTAAGTGACGACCAAAAGAAAGCACGCTATGACCAATTTGGCCATGAAGATCCGACTGCGGGCTTTGGCGGCGGTGGCTTCAATGGCGGCGGCTTTGGCGGCTTCGAGGATATTTTCAGTTCATTCTTTGGCGGTGGTGGCCGTCGTCAAGATCCAAATGCACCACGTAAAGGTGACGATTTACAATATCGCATGAACATTAAATTTGAGGAAGCGATTTTTGGGAAAGAAACAGAAATCGAAATTCCAAAAGATGAAACATGTGATACGTGTCACGGTTCAGGTGCAAGTCCTGGTACAAAGGCAGAAACATGTTCGACATGTAGCGGGGCTGGTCAAGTGAACCAAGCGGTGGATACACCATTTGGTCGTATGATGAATCGTCGTACATGTTCGACATGTCATGGAACGGGTAAAATCATTAAAAGTAAATGTTCGACTTGTCGCGGTGAAGGAAAAGTACAAAAACGTAAAAAAATCAAAGTATCGATTCCAGCCGGTGTAGATGATGGTCAACAAATCCGTGTATCTGGTCAAGGTGAACCAGGCATTAATGGTGGCCCGGCAGGGGACTTATACATTATGTTCCGCGTTCAAGGACATAATGAATTTGAACGTGATGGCGACGATATTTACTACGAATTAAAGTTAACATTCCCACAAGCAGCTCTAGGGGATGAAATAGAAGTGCCAACTGTTCACGGGAAAGTTAAATTACGTATTCCGGCCGGCACACAATCAGGTGCGCAATTCCGTCTAAAAGACAAAGGTGTGAAAAATGTACATGGCTACGGTATGGGTAACCAATACGTGACAGTTAGAGTCATGACACCAGAAAAATTAACAGAAAAACAAAGACAAATACTACGTGAATTTGCCGAAATTAGTGGAGATATTCCTGAAGAACAAGGAAGCTCACTGTTCGATAAAATTAAGAAAAAATTCCAAGGTGAATAGTTAGAGGAGCTGAATATTTACGTGAAGTGGTCAGAATTATCCATTCATACGAAAAATGAAGCGGTTGAAGCAATTTCGAATATTTTGCATGAAGCAGGTGCAAGTGGTGTCGTAATTGAAGATTCAGCTGAATATGCAAAGCCACGTGAAGATCAGTTTGGCGAAATTTATGCGCTAAATGAAGATGATTTCCCAAAATCAGGCGTTATTGTGAAAGGTTACTTATCAGAGTCTAGCTTTTTAAATGAAACAGTGGAAGAAATTAAAGCAGCTATTACCAATTTGACTAACTACAACATCGATATCGGAGATAATGTTGTATCGATCATTGAAGTAAACGAGGAAGATTGGGCGACAGCGTGGAAGCAATATTATCACCCTGTAAAAATTTCTGAACGTTTCACAATCGTACCTACTTGGGAAGAATACACACCGGTTTCTACAGATGAATTAATCATCGAATTAGATCCTGGTATGGCTTTTGGTACTGGTACGCATCCAACGACAGTTATGTGCTTACAAGGACTTGAAAAAGTTGTGAAACCAGGAGATACTGTCGTTGATATCGGTACAGGTTCGGGTGTTCTTTCAATTGGTGCGGCGATGCTTGGGGCTAAAAGCGTGCACGCCCTTGATTTAGATGAGGTTGCTGTACGTTCTGCAAAAGAAAACGTCGAGCTAAACAAAGTATCTGATACGGTTTCAGTATTCCATGGTAACTTATTAGATACTGTAAAAGAACCAGCAGATGTAGTTGTGGCCAACATTTTAGCAGAGATTATTATGTCCTTCACTGACGATGCATTCTCAATTGTTAAACCTGGTGGATTGTATGTCACTTCAGGCATTATCGGCGCTAAACGTGATGATGTGAAAGTGGCTCTAGAAAATTCTGGCTTTGTTATTGAGGAAGTATTAATGATGGAAGATTGGGTTGCGATTATTGCACGTCGTCCACAATAAGTTGACTTAGAAGCGCCAAATCGTGAGGAGTCTCGACTTATTCACGATTGGCGTTTTCTTCATGTGAGGAGAGACTAAAAATGCAGCGTTATTTCATTGAAACTCCAATTGAGGAGGCACGTATTACAGGTGAGGACGCCCGCCATATTGCGCGTGTCATGCGTATGAAAGAAGGCGAAGAAGTCGTTGTCGTAGCCCAGAATACAGCGCATATTTGTGAAATTGTGGCGTTTGATGGAGACGATGTACTGGTGCAAGCGACAGATCGCACTATTCCATCACCAGAATTACCTGTAAACGTGACAGTGGCGTGTGGTTTACCAAAGGGCGATAAGTTGGAACTGATTACGCAAAAAGCGACAGAGCTTGGTATGTTTGCTTTACTACCTTTTGAAGCAGAGCGTTCGATTGTGAAGTGGGATGCTAAAAAAGGTGCGAAAAAGCAGGAGCGTCTACAAAAAATAGCGAAAGAAGCTGCCGAGCAGTCACATCGTACGCATATTCCGGAAATCTATGAACCTGTTAGCTTTAAACAACTTGTTCAGTTACTAGGGAATTATGACGCTGTTTTTATTGCAGATGAGGAAGATGCAAAGGCTGAAAAACGCACGAGGTTTGCGGAGAAATTAAAAAACGTGTATGATAAGAAATCGAAATCAGTCCTAATTATCTTTGGTCCAGAAGGAGGCATTTCGCGAAAGGAAGCGGATACATTTATCCAAGCCGGTGCGCAAACGATGTCACTTGGACCAAGAATTTTACGTGCAGAAACAGCGCCACTATACGCACTGTCTGCAATATCATATGAATTTGAATGAAAGAGGTGTTTAACCTTGTCAAAAGTGGCTTTTCATACACTTGGCTGTAAGGTAAACCATTACGAAACAGAGGCAATTTGGCAACTGTTCAAAGAAGAAGGATATGAGCGTATGGAGTTTGACCATCAAGCCGACGTTTATGTTATTAATACATGTACAGTAACAAATACAGGCGATAAAAAATCTCGCCAAGTAATTCGACGTGCGGTTCGACAAAACCCTGATGCTGTTATTTGTGTAACAGGTTGTTATGCACAAACATCACCAGGTGAAATTATGGCGATTCCAGGTGTTGATATTGTCGTTGGGACACAAGACCGTACGAAAATGCTTGGGTATATCGAGCAATACCGTAACGAGCGTCAGCCAATTAACGCAGTACGTAATATTATGAAAAACCGTGTGTATGAGGAGTTAGACGTACCTGCGTTTACAGACCGTACACGTGCATCACTAAAAATTCAAGAAGGTTGTAATAACTTTTGCACGTTTTGTATTATTCCTTGGGCACGTGGTTTAATGCGTTCACGTGATCCAAAAGAAGTTATTCACCAAGCACAGCAACTAGTAGAAGCGGGTTATCTTGAAATTGTCTTGACTGGTATTCACACAGGTGGCTATGGTCAAGATTTAAAAGATTATAATTTAGCCCAGCTGTTACGAGACTTAGAGGCGCAAGTAACTGGCTTAAAACGTCTTCGTATTTCTTCAATCGAAGCAAGTCAATTAACGGATGAAGTAATTGATGTGCTACGTGAATCAAATATAGTGGTCAACCATTTACACATTCCAATTCAATCAGGTTCGGACACAGTACTAAAACGTATGCGCCGTAAATACACAATGGAATTTTTCGGAGAACGTTTAACGAAACTACATGAAGCATTACCGAATCTAGCAGTTACTTCTGATGTTATTGTTGGTTTCCCAGGTGAAACAGAAGAAGAATTTATGGAAACGTATAATTTCATTCGTGACCATAAGTTTTCTGAATTACACGTCTTCCCGTTCTCACCACGTACAGGTACACCAGCTGCACGTATGGACGACCAAATCGACGAGGACATCAAAAACGAGCGCGTGCACCGTTTAATCGCATTAAACGATCAATTAGCAAAAGAGTATGCCTCTCGTTTTGAAGATGAAGTATTAGAAGTGATTCCAGAAGAATTTGTGCATGAAGGCAGTGAAGGAGCAGGCTTATTAACAGGTTATACTGATAACTATTTAAAAGTTGCCTTTGAAGGGCCAGAAAGCTTAATTGGACAACTTGTCAAAGTGAAAATCACAAAAGCCGGCTATCCGCTTTCACAAGGCCAATTTGTGCGCGTGTTAGACACAGTTGTTGCAGAATAGATTAAATTAAAAATCAGCAAGCTAAGTATGAACAGCACCCCAATTATTAGACACACAATCTAATCAATTGGGGTGTTTTTTTATGGCTAAATTTACAGCAGAAGAAAAATCACAATATAACATTTGTAGAAGTCGCTATTCCAGATGGTGTTGTAGGGACTTCTAAAAAAGTTTCGTAATTTTGATCCGAATCGTATTCAGTCTTTTACATTTGAAAAAAATCGTGTCTTGCTACGTATGACTTTATTAGACTTTGAATTATCTTTACGTGAGATTTAAAAGTACAATTAAGTCATCCTATGACGAGGTATACAATGGCTCAAGTGAAGAATTAGAAGTGTTTACGGGTTTTATGTATGATGGCGACCTTCGTATCCTCCGATGTTTTGTAGAGGGAGAACATTATTTAATAGATATTTCATGTCAACTTATTGAGGCAATTTTAATTATGGATGCTCTCTATTATCAGGTGTATGGCGGTCTAAAATCAAAAATAATAGTCCAATATATTGATGGGTATTCAAGAAAATTATTAACGCAAAAAAGTTTCCAACACTATAAAAAGGATTGTTCTGTTGAATTTCGACGATGGACAATGCTTTTTTTTCTGGATTTTGGTACATAGTAAATTAGACGACCAAATGAAAAAATGGTATTATGCCAATGAGGTACGTACAACTTGAATTTAAAAGGAGAATCTCACATGACAAAAAAATATGCAAAAATGATTGACCACACACTATTAAAGGCAGAAGCAACGAAAGAACAAATTGAAAAAATTTGTGCAGAAGCTAAACAATTTGGTTTTGCTTCTGTTTGTGTAAATCCAACTTGGGTAAAATTATGTAGTGAGCTATTACAAAACACTGAAGTTTTAGTTTGTACGGTTATTGGCTTCCCACTTGGTGCAAACACATCAGCTGTAAAGGCATTTGAAGCTAAGGATGCGATTGCGAACGGTGCAAAAGAAGTGGATATGGTTATTAATATTGGTGCGTTAAAAGATAAAAACTATGAACTAGTACAAGCTGATATTGCTGCAGTTGTTGAAGCGGCAAAAGGTAGTGCAATTGTTAAAGTAATTATTGAATCTTGCTTGTTAACAGATGAAGAAAAAGTGAAAGCATGTGAACTTTCAGTAGCAGCAGGTGCTGATTTTGTGAAAACATCGACTGGTTTTTCTACTGGCGGAGCGACTGCAGAGGATATTGCATTAATGCGTAAAACCGTTGGACCAGACCTTGGTGTAAAGGCATCAGGAGGAGTTCGAAGCCTAGAAGATATGCAAAAAATGGTTGAAGCAGGTGCAACTCGAATAGGTGCAAGTTCAGGCGTAGCGATCATGAATGGATTAATTTCAGATTCTCAGTATTAAATCGTATACTTTCTATTGACCATTATTAGACAATACGGTATAATTCTTTAGTACACAGCAATAGGCGATTGACCTGAGTCTGTGTTGACGTGTGTTCGGAGGGAGGGAAAGAGAGATGTCAAAAACTGTCGTTCGCAAAAACGAATCGCTTGAAGATGCTCTTCGCCGCTTCAAACGTACTGTATCAAAAAGTGGTACAATTCAAGAAGTTAGAAAGCGCGAGTTCTACGAAAAACCTAGCGTTAAACGTAAAAAGAAATCAGAAGCTGCACGTAAACGTAAGTGGTAATTTAATTTCCCATTAAAAATCCCTACGTTCAAAACACGCAATTCATGATTCACTGAGCAGACAATGATATACCTAGTATAAATCGCGTTTGTGATTTGTACTAGGTATTTTGCATTTAGCTTTGATTTTACGTTCTATACGAGAAAAGGCCGAATGAAGTCGATTGCGATTTCATTCGGTTTTTTACATATAAGATAGAGGTTCTATACTTGAATCGAATCTTGTTAAATTTGACGTGATACTTGATTCATTCACGGCTACTACGCCGCATGAACGTGAAAAAGGATACTGCTCTTTTTTTTGCGGCAAGTGCGGATACTATATGTTCCTTTGCCAAGTGCATGTTTTGGAAAAGAGCCGTAATAAAAATACGTGAATTTGTGAAACTTTTTTCATTGTAGTCCGTATAACAAGTAGGTGACATGTCAGAAGGGAGGGGAAAAGATGCGAAAAAAGAGAATCATTAGCTATATACTAGTGATGTGGATGGCATTTTTGTTAGCGTTTCCGATGACGACGGCCTTTGCAAGCAGTAAGGTGTACCACGTACCAATTCACGATGAAGTGGAACGAGGTCTTCACGCATTTTTAGAACGAGCTTTTAAAGAGGCAGAGGACAATTATGCAGAAGCCATCATACTCGACATACATACGCCTGGCGGTTTTGTTAATGCAGCAAGTGATATCGCCATGCTTATGGATGAAACATCAATCCGTACAATAGCGTATATCAATAAAGATGCCCATTCAGCGGGAGCATTTTTGGCCTTGCATGCAGATGAAATATACATGGTTCCTAATGGGACAATTGGAGCGGCCGCTGTCATTGATTCGGCAGGAAATGCGGCAGATTTAAAGGCCAATAGTGCATGGCTTGCACAAATGAAGGCTGCAGCAGAAACATCTGGTCGTGATCCGAATTATGCTTTAGCTATGGCGGATACAAGAATTAATCTTCCAGAATACAGAGCTGGAGGCGATAACCTGTTAACGTTATCAGCATCAGAGGCACTTGAAGTCGGCTATTCAGAAGGGACTGTTTCGAACTTCCAAGAGCTATTAGCGGCAACGGATTTAAAGGGTAGCGATATAGTACCTATTGAACAAACTTTCTCTGAAAAAATTGCGCGATTTATTACGAATCCGATTATCGTACCGATTTTGCTGTCGATCGCGAGCTTAGGACTTGTTATGGAATTGTATTCGCCAGGATTTGGTGTTCCAGGTATAATGGGGTTATCATCACTTGGCCTATTTTTCTTCGGTCATTTAGTAGCAGGCTTTGCTGGTTATGAAACGCTATTAATATTTATTGCCGGTTTGGCACTTGTCATTGCGGAGTTTTTTGTCCCTGGGGGTATTGTTGGTATTTTAGGGGGCGTTTTAATAATACTTAGTTTGCTATTAGCTGGTGCGAATATGTCTCAGATGATATTGGCGATTTTTATAGCGCTTGTGGTAGCAATTATAGGGATGGTGATCCTGATGAAGTTTTTTGGTAAAAAGATGCATGTTTTTAATAAGCTTGTCCTGAAAGATTCGACATCTACAGAAGAGGGGTACGTATCAAATGTCAATCGGACAGATTTACTTGGTAAAGTAGGAAAGACGATTACACCTCTTCGCCCAGCTGGAACAATGCAATTGGGCAGTGAACGCATCGATATCGTGTCTGAAGGTAGTTACATTGACACAGGCAAGTATGTAGAGATTATTAAAGTAGAAGGCTCTCGCATCGTAGTTAGACAAACAGAAAAAGAGATGGAGGAATAACAAATGGGTTTTGATTTAGCTTTAATTGGTCCAATAGTCGGACTTGTATTATTATTCATTGTCATTGCGGTATTTTTCACTTTTGTACCAGTGGCACTATGGATTTCTGCTCTTGCAGCAGGCGTTCGTGTTAGTATTTTCACATTAATCGGGATGCGCTTACGTCGAGTAATTCCATCACGTATCGTAAATCCGTTAATTAAAGCACATAAAGCAGGTTTACCAGTAACGATCAATCAATTAGAAAGTCATTACCTTGCAGGTGGTAACGTAGACCGCGTAGTAAACGCATTAATCGCAGCGCACCGTGCAAATATTGAGTTATCATTCGAACGTTGTGCAGCAATTGATCTTGCTGGACGTGACGTATTAGAGGCTGTACAAATGTCGGTTAACCCGAAAGTGATTGAAACACCGTTTATTGCAGGTGTAGCGATGAATGGTATCGAAGTAAAAGCAAAAGCGCGTATTACAGTGCGTGCGAACATCGAGCGTTTAGTCGGTGGTGCTGGTGAAGAAACAATTGTAGCACGTGTCGGGGAAGGTATTGTTTCCACTATTGGTAGTGCTACACATCATACAGTTGTATTGGAAAACCCTGATATGATCTCTCAAACAGTGTTGAAAAAAGGTTTAGACTCTGGTACGGCATTCGAAATCTTATCGATTGATATTGCTGATGTTGATATCGGTAAAAACATTGGTGCCGAGCTTCAAATTGAGCAAGCGGAAGCAGATAAAAATATTGCCCAAGCGAAAGCGGAAGAACGTCGTGCAATGGCCGTAGCTAACGAACAAGAAATGATTGCTCGTGTTCAAGAGATGAAGGCTAAAGTAGTAGAAGCTGAAGCTGAAGTACCACAAGCGATGGCAGAGGCATTACGTTCTGGTAACCTTGGTATCATGGATTACATGAATTACCGTAATATTCAAGCAGATACAGCAATGCGTGATTCCATTTCGAAGGTCAGCACAGATAAGCCTGAAAAAAATGATCCACAATCGTAAAATACGGAAAGGAGTAAATACTATCCAATGGAACAATTAATTCTCTTTGCCATCATTGCAATAGTCACCTCTCTTTTCGGTAAAGCAAAAAATAAAGACCAAAAACAAATGCCATCGTTTGACAAGGACGCTAAGCAGCAACCTCCTGTAGTCATGAATGCAGAAGAGCCGAAGACGAATCGTCCAACAATGAAAACGCAATCCTTTGAAGATTTTGCACGTACATTTTTAGGGGATGTTCAAGATGAAACGGACGTCCGGAAAAAGCGTGTGAAGCCTATACCAGTTGAAGTAGTGGAACAAACGCCGAGTTATGTGGCACCACCACTTATACCCACAGAAGTGCCAGGTCGTAAAATGCAACGTTCGAGCATTGGTCGTATGGCGGCGGGTAAAAAAGAAGTACGGGTAACGTCTACAAATAAAACGTTCAAACTTCCGACTTCTAAACAATCGCTTATGCAGGCAATTGTTATGGCTGAAGTATTAGGGCCACCAAAAGCAAAAAGAAAATAACTAGCATGTCCTCCTTCCTCGCAGCATATATTGCCGAAGAAGGAGGCATTTTTTATGAAAAAATTATTTCAATTAACGCCACTCATTGAATTATCACAGTACGAATCATTGAAAATTATCGGTCCATATCGTTTTTTACATGCTGATGCATCATCATGTTCGTTTATATATGCACATTATCAAGTTACAATTCGTGGGAAATCAGTTGAAATAGATGCCATCAAAGAAGAAATGCTCCAACTCACTATTGTCGACTTAAAAGAAATGCATATTAAAATTAGACAGGAAGAGGACAGGAACAATGATATGGAATCATAGACCGATTATCATACGTATAAAGCGCCATGAAAATGTTCATCCTTTTATACAAGCATTGCATGGGCAAAAGATTGAACTTAAACATGTCACGTTTCGTGATCAAGAGGTAACTTTTGAAACAAATATGGCTTATCTATCGAAAATCCGACGGACAAGAAAACGTTATAAACTGAAAATGACCGTTCATTATGCAGATGAAATGCAAGTTTTTCGTGCGCAACTTTGGACAGTACTGGGATTAATTATAATGGTCATCATCCCTCTACTCTGTGCACAGGTGGTTTGGCGCATTGATGTCGAGGCGGATTCACCTGAAATAAGGCAGCAAATAGAAAAAACATTTCATGAGACCTTTCAACTAGAAACACCCATGTCTAAAACGAAAGTACCGTCGGATTCAATGATCCGTCAACAGTTATTAGAAAAGCATCGTGAACTTGCGTGGGTGCACATTGAAAAAAGTGGTGGTCGCGTTGTGTTACGACCACAGGAATCACCAAAGCAAACAGAGCAAAAAAAGGAACAGCTTGCAACACATTTGGTTGCAACGAAAAATGGTGTCATTACGAATTTTAATATCCAACATGGTGAACGCAAAGTTTCGGTCAATGACACGGCATATGACGGTGATGTGTTAGTATCTGGCGTGATTGATAGTGGTGAGGACAAAGTCTTTGTGGGTGCAGAGGGAGAGGTTTATGCGGACTATTGGTTAGAATCTACATTTAAAATTCCGACTAAGATTACTATGGAGACAATGCAAGAGAAGAGATGGCGCGTATTAATTACTGGTGTCCACGGTGAGGTGGATTATGTGCAGAAGAAAGAACTGCCAAATTGGCTCGATCCGTACGTATCTATTGTAGAAGAACAACAAACGCAAAAAATGGAAGTGGAGCTAGATGAATCAAAAATTGAGTCGTTACTTTTACCGTTACTTCATGAAAAAATGATTCGATCACTACCTTCAAAAACTGTCATCAAAAAAGAAAACCTTTTACAGTTAAAGTGGGGTGATGGTACAGTTGAAGGGAAAGTTCTATTTTTAGTAAATGAAAACATTGCAAGTCCAATACATGCCTTACAAGGAGAATGATTATGTCTGAACAGTTAACTGTATTACAAGTTGATAATCCAAACGAAGCTATCATGCTACTCGGTATTTCCGATGCAAACTTGAAATTAATTGAAGAAGCGTTTCATGTCCAAATCATTACACGTGGTGCGCAAATTCAGCTAACTGGTGAAGAGGCAGCGAAAGAACAAGCGACACAGCTTCTGCACGCGTTATTAAAAGTAATTCGTAAAGGTATTAATATCGATCAACGAGATGTAGCAACAGCGGTTGAAATGACTCAAAAAGGTACTATTGAATATTTTGCAGAACTATACGATGAAGAGATTGCTCGCACAACGAAAGGGAAGCCTATTCGTGCGAAAACAATCGGTCAACGGGAATACATACAAGCGATTCGTCACAGGGACGTTATTTTTGCTATTGGTCCTGCTGGTACAGGGAAAACATATCTAGCCGTTGTCATGGCAACACAAGCTTTGAAAAATGGTCAAGTGAAGCGCATTATTTTAACGCGCCCTGCGGTAGAAGCGGGTGAATCTCTAGGATTTTTACCAGGTGATTTAAAAGAAAAGGTCGATCCATATTTACGTCCGCTATATGATGCGTTAAATGACATTTATGGGTCCGAACAAACGCAACGTCTAATCGAACGCGGTACTATTGAAGTTGCTCCTTTAGCGTATATGCGTGGTCGTACTTTAGATGATGCTTTCGTTATTTTAGACGAAGCGCAAAATACAACACATCAGCAAATGAAAATGTTCTTAACACGTCTAGGTTTTGGCTCCAAAATGGTAATTACAGGCGACAAAACACAAATGGACTTACCGAAAAATACAGAGTCTGGCTTGATCGTTGCAGAGCGTACATTAAAGTATGTAAAAGATATACACTTCCAAATTTTGGAGCAAGGTGATGTCGTGCGTCATCCAGTAGTCGCTAAAATTATCCAAGCTTACGAGGATCAACTTCTTTAATATGATTCCATAGAGGTCCCTCATATCTATAAGCGATGGGATGATTGCAAGTTCGGTATTTCAAATTTTGGGTGACCAAATGTTTTATGTGTCACACTAGAAATTGTTTTCAGTTCTGAAAGCACAGTGACAGGTAAAATTACGCATGGCGTAATTGCTAAAAAAATGTGACAGCTACACGAATTTGTGTAGCTGTTTTTTATTTAATTATTTATTTTTCGAGAAAAATGTTTTTTGAATTGGTATGATAGAGATTGATAGAGGAGGTGCCAAATGGAAAAACAACTTCGAAAAATAACAGAACTAATTGGTTTTCGTTATTTTTTAATGGCTGTTCTCATCTTAACAGGAGCCTTACAATTTTCTTTAATGTTTGGCGATGTCAAAGGTGTTACATATGATTTTAAACCGTTACAGCTTGCGCCAGAAACGATTCGATCTACTAAAACTATAGAAGACACCGTGAAGACGCAACAAGAGCGTGAGAAGGCTGCAAATGCAGTAACGCCGGTCTATCAATTTTCAGAAGATGTTGCGAAACAACGGGCTGCAATTGTCACATCGTTATTTGACTATGTGCTAGAGGTGAAAGCCGACATTGAAAGTCGTAAAGAGCCGCTTGCTAAAAGCGACCAAGTAGCATTACTGCGAAAAAAACTAGAAACAATTGATTTTGAACAAATGCCAGTGACATTTACTGATACGCAGCTTGAGAACTTACTTATACAAAGTGAAACAGATTTAACAAAATCGAGTACTCAGCTATCAAAACTCGTGAATGAGTATTTAAATAAACCCATTCGTACGGCAGATTTACCAACTGCTCAAAATGAGTTTGAAAAAAAAATCCGTGCTCAACGAGGATATCCTGATAAAATTTTAGGCACTGTCGTATTAATTGGACGTGCAAGTATTATCGAAACGGAAACGGAAAACAAAGAACAAACGAAGGCTAGCGTTGAGCAAGCCAAGGAAGCTGTGGAGCCTACGCGTATTTTGCAAGGACAAATTATTGTACAAGAAGGACAAGTCATCGACAATGAAGCCTATCGTCAATTAGAACTGCTAGGAATGGTGAGTAATAAAGCTTCAATGAAGCCGATAGCAGGGCTTGTCATTTTGATTTTTATACAAATGATATTTATGTTTATTTTGTTTGAACGCCTGGAAACAGATGAGCGTAAAAAGCGTAATGCCTTACTTGTAACAGCGATTGTTTATAGCTTATCGATTGTTTTAATGAAATTTATTGGCATAGTTGCGGATGAATTTGATGTGACGATCGCATTTTTATTCCCGACAGCCCTTGCGACAATGCTTGTGCGACTACTTGCAGATGATCGGGCTGCAGTGCTTGTGACAGTGATGACCGCAGCATCCGCTGGTGTCATGTTCCAAGAAGGTTATTCATCTGTCATGCAAATGGAAGTGACGCTATATATTATCTTTGGTGGCTTTGCTAGTTTATTCTTTATGCGGAGTGTTGAAAAACGTTCGCATATTTTACAAGCAGTTGGTGTTATTTCATTAGTTAATATGGCATTCATTACATTCTATTTACTAATGACACAGTCGTCATATGGCATATCAGAGCTGATGTTTTACTTTATCGCAGCGATTACATCTGCACTACTATCAGGTGCGTTGACAATGGGCTTACTACCATTCTTTGAGTCAGCATTTGGTTTGTTGTCGACATTACGACTCATTGAATTATCGAATCCAAATCATCCATTGCTGAAAAAACTACTAATGGAAACGCCAGGTACATATCATCATAGTGTTATGGTGGCGAATCTAGCTGAGGCAGCGTGTGAGGCAATTGGTGCAGATGGACTACTAGCTCGTGTCGGTTGTTATTATCATGATCTCGGTAAAACAAAACGCCCAGCATTTTTCATCGAAAATCAAATGTCTGGTGTCAATCCACATGATTCAATGCCACCTGAAACGAGTGCGGAAATTATTATTGCTCATACAACAGATGGAGCGGACATGTTAAAACGCTATAAAATGCCTCAGGAAATTATTGATATTGCCCTTCAGCATCACGGGACAAGCTTGTTGAAGTTTTTCCTGTTTAAAGCAAAGGAACAAGGTAAGGTGTTTGATGAGGCGACATTCCGCTATCCAGGACCAAAACCGCAAACGAAAGAAGCAGCGATTATTAGCGTAGCTGATAGCGTGGAAGCGGCTGTAAGATCGATGAAAGAGCCGAATGCTGAGAAGATTCACAAGTTGGTACGGTCAATTATTGATGATCGAGTGCAAGATAATCAGTTTGATGAATGCGATATTTCGATAAAAGAGTTAAAATGTATAGAGCAAGTACTTTGTGAAACGTTGAATGGTATTTTCCATTCGCGTATTGAATATCCAAAGGCAGACTAGTAGGAGGCATCTATGATTTTAACAATTGATTTTACAGATGAAACAAATGAAGTAACAAAAGAGCATATGGCATTAGTCGAAAAGCTTTTACAGCATGCGGCATCCATTGAAAAAATCGAGCCAGAAACGGAAGTATCGGTAACGTTTGTGACGAACGAGGCGATCCGAGAAATTAACCGCGAATACCGTGGTAAAGACCAACCAACAGACGTTATTTCGTTTGCACTTGAAGAGTTAGGTGAAGGTGAAATGGAAGTAACGTTTGAAGGTATGCCACGAATTTTGGGTGATATTATTATTTCAACAGATCGTACAAAAGAACAAGCTGAGGAGTACGGTCATTCGTTTGAACGTGAACTAGGCTTTTTAGCAGTACATGGCTTTTTACATTTACTTGGCTACGACCATATGGTGCCGGAGGATGAAAAAGTGATGTTCGGCAAACAAGATGAAATTTTACAATCATATGGTTTAGGACGTGGATAATAATGGATGGTCGCAAATTTATTCGCTCGTTCGGTTATGCCTGTGAAGGTATAGTGACTGCTTGTAAGGAGCAGAATTTCCTGTCGCATTTAGTAAGTGCTATGATAGTGCTAATTGCAGGATATTTCACAGGTTTATCACGTATAGAATGGATCATTGTGTTATTATTAATAGCACTGATGTTTGCACTTGAAATGATGAATACCGCTATTGAACGAGTGGTAGATTTAGCGTCACCAGACATTCATCCGCTCGCCAAGCAGGCAAAGGATATCGCAGCAGGCGCAGTGCTTGTGTTTGCTGTATTTAGTGCTATAATCGGCTTACTAATCTTTTTACCGAAATGGATTTAACATGATTCTTTTGTATCGAAAGCTTAGCAGCAAGTACATACATTTGCTGAAACATGTTAAAGTCCCGGGCGTAATTGATGGACCACTATACATTTATGTAGAGGAGAATTGGCATCTATGACAATCGATATGCATTCATTACTTGAAGAGTCTAAAATTGCACGTGAGAAAGCGTATGTTCCTTATTCGAAATTTAAAGTAGGGGCGGCGTTACTGACAAAAGACGGCGACGTGATACACGGCTGTAATATTGAAAATGCGGGCTATAGCATGACAAACTGTGCGGAGCGTACGGCATTTTTCAAAGCAGTATCAGAAGGTGTCTATGATTTTGAAGCAATTGCAATTGTAGCTGATACAGATGGACCGTGTGCGCCGTGTGGAGCTTGTCGTCAAGTGATGATGGAATTTTGTGCGCCATCTATGCCTGTTTATTTAACAAATTTAAAAGGTGATGTTACGGTAACGTCAGTTGGCGAATTATTACCGTTTGCATTTACAACGGAGGATTTACTCGATGATGGAAAGTAAAAAAGGCTTTAAGTCGGGATTTATCTCGATTATTGGACGACCTAATGTTGGGAAATCAACATTGTTAAACCGCGTGATTGGCCAAAAAATCGCCATTATGAGCGATAAGCCACAAACAACGCGTAATAAAGTACAAGGTGTTTTAACACAAGAAAATAGCCAAACTATTTTCATTGATACACCTGGTATTCATAAACCAAAACATAAACTGGGCGAATTCATGTTAAAGGTTTCAAAAAACACTTTGCGCGAAGTAGACGGTATTATATTCATGGTGAATGCCGAACAAAAATTCGGTAAAGGTGATGAATTCATTTTAGAATGGTTAGAAGGCAATGAAACGCCGGTATTTTTAGTCATTAACAAAATCGATCAAATTCACCCAGATGAATTATTAACAATCATTGAAACGTATAGAGAAAAATACGATTTCGCAGAAATTATTCCAATTTCAGCACTTGAAGGTAATAACGTCGATGCACTGTTAACGACGATTGAAAAATATTTACCAGAGGGGCCGCAATATTACCCTGCTGATCAAGTGACGGATCATCCAGAACGCTTCATTATTTCTGAACTAATCCGTGAAAAAGTATTACATCTAACACGTGAAGAAATACCGCATTCAATCGCTGTTGTCATTGACAGAATTAAACCTGACGAAGAAAAAGAAGGTATGATTCGAGTACAAGCAACAATTATGGTAGAGCGTGACTCTCAAAAAGGGATCGTCATCGGTAAACGTGGTGCTCTATTAAAAGAGGTTGGTACACGCGCACGTAAAGATATTGAAATGCTACTTGGCTCGAAGGTGTATTTAGAGCTGTGGGTAAAAGTGCAAAAAGATTGGCGTAACAAATCAACGCATCTACGAGACTTCGGTTTCCGTGATGATGAGTATTAAATAAAGGACAACTCCTATTGATGGAAGTTTGATGAAGAAATGCGCTTGGCCTTTGTGCTTGGCGCATTTTCTTGCGTAGGTTTTTAAAAAGAAGGAGGATGACAGTTGCTTTATAAATGGGAAGCAATCGTATTAAAAGCACGTGCGTATGGGGAGTCCAATAAAATTGTGACATTGTTAACGCGTGAAGCGGGTAAGGTAGCAACGATGGCTCGCGGAGCAAAAAAGCCATCAAGTCGGCTTGCCTCTGTGACACAGCCATTTACATACGGTATGTTTATGGTACAGCATCATACGGGAATGGGGACATTGCAACAAGGAGAGCATCTAAATTCGATGCGTCATATTCGTGAAGATATCATAGCGACAGCGTATGCAAGTTATATTATGGAGCTTATTGAGCGAGTAGTGGAAGAAGGAAAGCCTGAGCCATATGCATTTGATGTGCTACTTCAGTCGTTACAGGCGATTGAGGATGGTTATGATCCAGAAGCAATTACACTATTTGTAGAATGGAAAATGCTGCCCTTTACCGGTGTGCAACCAATTTTGCATGCTTGTGCCTCATGTAGTGCGGTAGATGGGGAATTTGCGTTTTCGTTTACGCAAGGTGGTTTTTTATGTCATCGCTGTTACGCGCAAGATCCGTATATTATAAGATTAACACCAACGCAATTAAAGCTGATTCGTATGTTTTACACGGTGCCGATTGATCAAATTGGCAAGCTAGAGCTGAAAAAAGAAACGAAATATTTTATTAAAAAAATTGTAACCACGATTTATGAAGAACAAACGGGTATACGATTTAAAACGAAAAAATTTATAGAACAATTAGAGCGAACACCAGAATTGCAACCACGACCTATACCTGCAAAAACAGAAATGCCAGAAGACGAATAACATCGGTCTTCTGGCGTTTTTTTAGTCTATGAAATCTTCATATTCATCTGGATCGATTACATGGGTACTAGCCCACTCACCGGCAAATTTCATAAATTCGATATAGATATAAGTTATTTTACCATCATTACCAGTCACTTTTAAAAGAGCTGGACCTTCTGATATTGGTGTAACAAGAAGTACTCCATTTTGGATTGTAGCTTTTACAGGAACTTTATAATCTGTATCCCATTCATCACTTAGGTCTTTAAACATTACTGATTTTGGCTCTAGTGCTAAGTCATCAGCCGTAAAAGTAACTTGATTTGTTACTTCGTACAGATCAATCATACGAACGAAGTCAAAAGAATAAACATCAGCAATCATAGTTTGTTGACGAGTGCCGGCAGTAAATGTTACCTTATATTCGCCGTTTTCGAAAATGGATAGTGTTGTTACTTTATCTTTAACTTCGAAAGCATATGCGTCTTTTGATAATGCTTGACCATCAGTTGTTTTAATACTCACATCTGTTGGTACAAAGTTTAAATCACCTTCCGCTAACGTAAGTGGCATATTTTCTAAGTAATCCGCTTCATCTACTTCTTCCAGTGTTGCTTGAAGTTTACCGTTAACGGATTCAACATGTACTAAGAAAAATACGTCTAAAAAATCTTCGTCTTCTTCAGTAAAGCCAGTAATGACTAATTTGCCTGTACCTTCTTTTAATGGCTTGATTGTAATAGCATCCGTCATATCTTGTTCTTCATCCCAAGTGAAAATATCTTCAGCAGGAGTAATGCCACCATAAGATGCATAAATATAGTCTTGGTTATATTTGCTTGCGTAAACAGTTGCACTATTTAGAGTGTTTTCAGCGCGCACTACAAAAGTAGCTAATTGCGAACGTTTTACATTAGTTTGTGGTCCGAAAGTAGTCGGCGTTGTGCCTTTAGTAATATTATTAGCAAATAGTGTTTGAATGTACGGTTCGTATTCACTTCCAGCTACCACATCAGTGAATGGAATGTTTGTGTCTTCAGCAATTTCTAAATCGAAACCTCGTACAATCATTTTTGACATTTGGCCACGTGTGATATTTTTTGTTGGATTGAAATAACCATTTGAGCCACTAATAATTCCAGCGTTAGCTAATGCAGCGATGGCACCATAGTTTGCATCACCAGGTTTTACATCTTTAAATTTCGGGTTTGTTACATTCTTAGTGTCAAGTTCCAAAATTCCAGCTAAAATTTTTGCAGCCTGTGTACGTGTAATCGAGTTTGCAGGCTTAAATGTACCGTCTGGATATCCTGAAATAATCCCTCTTTCAGCTAAGTTGAGTATTGCTTTTCCTGTTTCTGTAGATGAATTTACATCTGGGAATGTAGTGGCAGCGCTCGCAGGTGCGGCAATGACAATGGCACTTGTTGCTAACGTAGCAGCCATTGCATAATGATAAAAACGTTTTGTATTCAATTCATTTCCTCCAAAAAACTAGATTATTTGTTTAAAGTGTCTTTTTAATCAACAGAAATATAACTAGAATACAATGTATTATTTTGGATGTTTGTATGTATTAGTATTCATTTCTATTTTTGCAAATGATATATTTTCATTATTTATGATTAAAAATAAACTATAATATATAATTTATAACAAATTTACTTAACGTTGGGTAGTGGTAATATTATCCTAGTTAATAGATATAAGTGTAACTTTAAGTGGAAAAGAGATAAGTTTATAACTATTTTTACATGATAGGGGTATGACTTGCTTTTGAAGTAGTGAGTCTATATATACTGAACCAGGTTAGTCGATTAACCGATTTTATTCATCATTTTTAAAGTAATAAGTTAACTTTTGCTATAGATGCTCGCTTTCCTTGCTCCTGTCACTTCGCTTTCGTCGTAAAAAACAGTTTCGCTACGCTCCATACAGAGTCTTGGTTTGATTGTATTTCTTGCAGGAGTCTAAAGTTCAACTTATTTTTCTAAAATAATTTAAAGTCGTACTAGTAAATAGTAACTGAGGATTAAGGTGATAGCCCTGCTTTTTATAGAATTATATTTGGTTGATGCGGAAAATACATACAGATTATTCAGAATTTACTAAACTGTTGGTAAAAAATATTATTTTCTCTGATTATTCTAAATATCTAAAGATTATTATTTTTTATCAATTAATCTATTTTTTTATGGTAAAGAAAGTTCTATTGATACTGAAAAGATGAGAAGGGGTATACTAAGTTCGAATGAAAAATAATTATAAATACCCACTTAACGATTAGTTAATATCATTTTCATAGTAAAAACTGATCATACTCGTACTATAAATAAGGTTGAAAAGACAAATTAACCTATGATAATGTAAAGAGGTAAATAAAGTAATTGTAGTTATTTTTATATAGTAAGTTACATTGTTTTGGGTAGGGCGTAATGTTCCTTATTTGGGTCAAATGTCATTATGAATTATATACAACTCAGCAATTAAAAGTTGGAAAGTACCTCTATCAGCAAAGCGTATAAAGTGCGCTTTTAAGATTAACGTAGTTTATGAAAAAAAGGAGGGGAGGTCACATAATGCTGTAGGTTTGCGTGTATGTGGCAAAAAATATGCTTACGAAAGTGACATTGAGTGTTAATGAAGTACTAGCTGGCGATATTTTAGCGGAGGATATATTTGTCGATTATCGTTTGCTTGCCAAACAAGATTTAGTATTAACTGAGCGGATTATTGTGTTGCTTAAGCTTAGAAAAGTGGATACACTCACGGTTAGGTTACCGACAGACTCGGTAAGGATTGTGCATGATTTAGGTAAGGTACGTGTACAAGAGTATGAAGATGTGTTTGCGCCACTTCTTGCGCAGAATGAGATAGATGAGTATCAAGAAAAAATTAACAATTTATTTACGATAACTTTGGAAAATGTTGTCCATGAATTACGCTACGGCCAAATATTAAAAAGTTTACAGGACACAGCCTTTGTCAGAAATATTTTCGGAAAAATATTAAAAGAGAAGCATCGCTATGATTTATTAATGCGCTTGAAAGAATGGGATGAATATTCTTATGTCCATTCTTTTGATGTGTTTGTGTTAGGAATAGTCTTCGCCCGTCATCTTGGTTTAACGGATATCGAGACGTTGGCAAGGGGCTATTTATTCCACGACATTGGGAAAGTATTTATACCGCAAGAAATTTTGAACTTAAAGCGCAAACTAAATGAAGATGAATTTGAGATCGTGAAAACACATACGACAAGAGGCTACGAACTATTGATAGAACATGGTGAAGAAGAAATTGCCTATTTTGCGCGTGATCATCATGAACGTTTTGCAGGAAGAGGTTATCCGAACAATCTTTGTGCGGATGAACTAAGTGAAGGTGTACAGGCGCTACAAATTATCGATGTGTTTTCCGCTATGACGTCAAAGCGCGTATATCATTCAGGATATGGCGCGACGGATGCATTAGCTGTTTTGTATCGCGAACGTCACTTGTATAACGAAAAATTCATGCATAAATTTGTAGAATGTTTAGGCATTTATCCGGTTAACTCGCTCGTGTTACTTTCGGATAATCGCTCGGCACAAGTGGAACTGGTCTATGACTTGTTTCCAACACTTCCGAAATTAAAGTTGTTGGATGAGCAAACAACGATGAATTTACCACTCAATAACAGCATTAAAATTATGAAAATGATCGACTATCGTGCAGACAGTTTTGAAGAAATTTTCAACTTATTTGTTGAACAGCTAATTCGTGGTGAAGAAAATAATTTGAAAATTTACTTTAATAAGTTAATTGACCATCTCCATCCAAAAGAAATTGTTCTGAAAATATTTTTACCAGCATTTCGTATTCTCCGCTTATTAACGAGAGAAATTCAAACGGATATGACGAAGTATAGAAATTCAATAAATATTTTAAAGACACTTTTAGAAGAACAATTAAGTGTGTTATATATGGACTATCAACATGAAAAAACAACTATCTTAGTGGTGGATACATCACTTCGAGAAAATTTCTTTATAAAACTTGTACAAAGTATTTTGTATATTGATAAAATTGTACCGTTTTTTATTACTCCTTGTGATGATCAGCGTATAACGGAGTTGATGGAGCACTGTAATGTGAATGTTGCGTATTTTATCGCTGATGAGCTGGCTGTAGATAAACGTGTACGGCCAATGCGTGAGGGAACATTCCTCTACTACACATTAACAGATATCGAAGAGTTACTTGTTAGCTTAGTAGGTATGAGTATGAAGAAATTTTCATTCGAGGAAAAGATGCAAGAACGATTGTTTACAACTTTAAAGGTATAAAAAGAGGGAGCCGCAGCTAGCGACTCCCTTTTACGTTAGAATTGTAAATGTTTTTCATTATGTGCCTTAACATCAGTGATAGGAATGCGTAGAGTGTTTGCGACTGCCGTAGCACTTTCGTCGCAGAACACGCATGTTACCATTGAAAAATACTAAATTAGAATTGAAGATGTTTCTCAATATATGCTTTCACATCAGCGATTGGCATGCGTGTTTGCTCCATAGAATCACGGTGGCGTACTGTTACTTGGCCATCTTCTTTAGAATCAAAGTCGTATGTGATACAGAATGGTGTACCGATTTCGTCTTGACGACGGTAGCGTTTACCGATAGATTGAGACTCGTCAAAATCAACTGGGAATGCTTTACGAAGATCAGCCCATAGATCGCCAGCTTCTTCTGATAGTTTTTTAGAAAGTGGTAATACTGCTGCTTTAAATGGTGCTAAAGCAGGGTGGAAGCGTAGAACTGTACGTTTGTCATCGCCTTCAAGTGCTTCTTCATCATAAGCATCACATAAAAATGCTAATGTTACGCGGTCAGCACCTAGAGATGGTTCGATACAATATGGCACGTAACGTTCGTTTGTTATTGGGTCGATGTACGTGAAATCTTCGCCAGAGTGCTCCATATGTTGTTTTAAGTCGAAGTCTGTACGGTCAGCAACGCCCCATAGTTCACCCCAACCGAATGGGAATTTGAACTCGATATCTGTTGTTGCATTTGAGTAATGTGAAAGCTCGTCGTCTTCATGATCGCGAAGGCGCATTGAGTCTTCTTTCATACCTAGGTTTAATAACCAGTCTTTACAGAAGTTTTTCCAGTATGAGTGCCACTCAAGGTCTTCGCCAGGTTTACAGAAGAATTCAAGTTCCATTTGTTCGAATTCACGTGTACGGAATGTGAAGTTACCCGGCGTGATTTCGTTACGGAATGATTTACCGATTTGTGCGATACCAAATGGTGTACGCTTACGCATTGAGCGTTGCACGTTTTTGAAGTTTACGAAAATCCCTTGTGCTGTTTCAGGACGTAGGAAAATTTCGTTTGATGAAGATTCTGTTACACCTTGGAAAGTTTTGAACATTAAGTTGAATTGACGAATGTCTGTGAAATCTGCTTTGCCACAATCAGGGCAAACTACGTCGTATTTCACCATTGTTTCTTTCATTTGGTCGAATGTCATACCATCCACGATGATTTCATCGCCTTTTGCTAGTGCAGCGTCTTCGATGATTTTATCTGCACGGTGGCGCGCTTTACATGCTTTACAGTCAACCATTGGGTCATTGAAGTTTCCAACGTGACCTGATGCCACCCACGCTTTAGGGTTCATTAAAATAGCAGCGTCAAGACCTACATTGTGTTCAGATTCTTGAACGAATTTTTGCCACCAAGCTTTTTTTACGTTGTTTTTAAGTTCTACACCTAGTGGACCGTAATCCCAAGTGTTTGCTAAGCCTCCATAGATATCAGAACCTGGGAAGACAAAGCCTCGATGTTTTGCTAAAGATACGATTGTTTCCATTGATTTACCAGCCATTTTAATAGCCTCCTTGAAATTTGTAATAGTAAAAAGGGGCTCTATACCAAAACATGTACTTGCAGATGAATCCCACTCCTTTTCAGCGGGCAAGTCGCAAGTTTCCTCGCTTGCAAGCTCCTGTGTGGTCTTGTTTGACTTGCTTTTCTGCAGGAGTATCGCGAGATTCGTTTGCTCCAAACAACACTTCTATTAGAGTCAGGTACAGATTACGGTAAAGAGCCAAAAAAGGAGTTTAGTTAATTTTACCTCGGCACATTTACGTCTAGATTTTTAATCGTGCAAGCGCGATTAACTCCTCTGCAAAATCTATGACATCCGCCGGAGGAAACTTTTAATTTAGCCAGTGGCTAAATTAAAAAATAGCACCCGTCTCCGGGCAAAGTAAATGCCCAGGGACGAGTGCTATTACCCGCGGTTCCACCCTGATTGTTTTAAATACTTTGTGAACTTGCATAGTTTATGCCTAGTAGACAAATATTTAAAACCTCTTTTCAAAAAAAATAGCTCCAGGAATGCCTTTTCTCTGTGTTCTGTGTAGACTTTCACCATTCTCTACTCGCTTTTAGGTAGAACAGATACTTTTTTCCTATCATCGCCTATAGATGACGCAAATTATCGCTCGAAAATACATGCGGAGCTAGCGTCTGTGTCAATATTGTAGCATGTAGTTCTTTTCTTCGCAATAACGATTAAAATAGTATATAATAATTGAGCATGAGTATAACACTATTAGATTTGAGGCGGTGAATCCAATCGAACTCAATAAACGTCAGGAAGATATTTTACAAATTGTGAAAGAAAATGGCCCAATTACAGGGGAACACATTGCAGAACGTCTCGGTCTGACAAGAGCGACATTAAGACCGGATTTAGCAATTCTCACAATGGCTGGCTTTTTAGATGCTAGACCAAGAGTTGGCTATTTCTATTCAGGGAAAAAAACATCCGTAAAAATGACGGATAGCATTAATAAATTGAAAGTGAATGAATTTCATTCACTACCCGTAGTTGTGCCTGAAACAATGACGGTTTATGATGCAATTTGTTTTATGTTTGCCGAAGATGTTGGTACGCTATTTGTAGTGGATAAGAATGAGTATTTGACAGGGGTACTTTCTCGTAAAGATTTATTACGTACTAGTATAGGCACACAGGATTTAAATAAAATTCCTGTCCATATTATTATGACGCGTATGCCCAATATTTCTTATTGTGAAAGAAAAGATTCATTAATTGTCGCAGCAAATAAATTGATTGAGCGTGCGGTCGATTCTCTACCAGTTGTTGAGCCACATGCAGAAGGTTTGAAAATTGTAGGGCGCTTAACGAAAACGACGATTACACGTGCATTTTTATCGCTTGCACAAAATGTCTAAAATTGAAGGTGAACAACATGAAAAGACTTCTTGTTTTTGTTGTTTCAGATTCAGTCGGGGAAACTGGCGATCACGTAGCAAAGGCAATCATTAGCCAGTTTCGACCGAGTTTTGAAGAGACAATTATTAGACGCTTTCCTCATATTCAATCAGAAGAACTCATTCGTAAAATTGTACATTTAGCGGTCAAACAGAATGCACTTATTGTTTATACACTTGTTCAGCAGGAAATGCGTACTTTTTTGAATGAGCTCTGTGAAAAAGAAAAAATTCATGCGGTTGATATAATAGGACCTGGGCTAAAATCTATGGCCGCTTTTATGGAAGAAATACCATTGGAAACGCCTGGTATTGTGCATCAACTCGATGATGATTACTTCAAAAAAATTGAAGCGATTGAATTTGCGGTAAAGTATGATGATGGTCGAGATCCAAGAGGTTTATTGCAAGCAGATATTGTACTTATTGGGGTATCACGTACCTCAAAAACACCTCTTTCGCAGTATCTTGCGCATAAACGCTATAAAGTAGCGAATGTACCACTTGTACCTGAAGTAGATCCACCGGATGAGTTATTTATGATTGATTCAAACAAGTGTATTGGATTAGTTATTTCTCCAGAAAAATTAAATTATATTCGAAAAGAAAGATTAATTTCTTTAGGGTTAAATGATGACGCAGTTTACGCACAGCATAATCGAATACTAGAAGAAATTAAATATTTCGAGAAAATTGTAGATCGCATTGGCTGTCAGGTAATAGATGTAACGAACAAAGCTGTAGAAGAAACAGCGAATGTCATTATCGAATATATCGCGACTTATAAATAACTAATTATTATATTATTTAAACCACCTCAGCAAGAAAGAGGCGGTTTTTTTGAGTCGATGCAAAAATATATAGATAAAAGTCGGAATTTGTTTTATAATAATAGAATTGTGGTAAAAATATTTGAAAAGAGAAAATCCTTATTTTTTTGTCGAGAAATAAAGGGTTTTTAAAATTAATAGCGAATTGTGTTCTAGAACATAATTTAAAGATGGTGATGAAATTGGCTGGGAAGATTCCAGAAGAAGTGATTGAGCAGATTCGAACGCAATCGGATATTGTGGATGTCATTAGTGAATATATGCAACTCACAAAGCGTGGGCGCAACTGGTTTGGCCTCTGTCCATTTCATGGTGAACAAACACCTTCTTTTTCTGTATCTATCGATAAGCAGATTTTTCATTGCTTTGGATGTGGTGCAGGTGGTAACGCCATTACTTTTGTCATGGACATTGAAAATATTTCGTTTCCAGACGCCGTTGTAAAGCTTGGTGAGCGAGCTGGTATACATTTAGACATTCAACCTAGTATGCCAGAATTAATGAAAACAGTATCTAAAACAGAAGAGCGCATGAAAGAAGCGCATGCTTTTGCGGCAGATTTTTTCCAACATTTGCTACTCAACACAGAAGATGGTGAAGAAGCGTTAAATTATTTGCTAGAAAGAGGATTTACGAGGGAACTTATCGAATCTAATAACATTGGATGGTCGCTCCAAAGCTTTGATGCGCTTACGATACTTCTTGAAAGGAAAGGTTATAACTTACAAGAAATATCAGAAAGTGGCTTAATCATTAAGCGTGAAGGAGAAGAGCGCTATTTTGATCGTTTTAGAGGTCGTATTATGTTTCCCATTCGTGATGAAAATGGTAAAATAATTGCGTTTTCAGGGCGGATATTATCGTCGACAGGGGAAGAGGCGAAATATTTAAATAGTCCAGAATCACCTATTTTCCATAAGAGTGAGGTGCTTTATAACCTAGACAGGGCACGAACCTCGGTTCGCAAAAATCGTCAAGTTATATTGATGGAAGGTTTTATGGATGTGTTAGCAGCTAGTTCAGCGGGTATAACAAATGCTGTAGCTACGATGGGTACTTCGCTAACAAGCCAGCATATCACAAAGCTAAAGCGCTTAGTAGAGCAAGTTACGATTTGCTATGATGGTGATCATGCTGGGTTTGATGCGGCGAAACGAGCTGCAGAATTACTGCAAGCTGAACGTATGAATGTTAATATTGCGGTTTTACCTGACAAACTAGACCCCGATGAGTATATTCGGAGTCAAGGTGGTCAAGCCTTTAAGGAACAAATTCTTGAAAATCCGCATGCTTATATTGCTTTCATGATGATGCATGCTAGACGCAATAAAAATTTTCAGTTTGAAAATGATACGCTTCAATATATACAAGAAGTGCTGGAACAACTTGTGGGCAGGTCTTCACCAGTCGAGCGCGATTTATATATAAGGCAGCTATCAAATGAAACAAATGTTTCGGAAGAAGCAATTTATGCACAGTTTCGAAAGTTAGAGGCGAGCAAGGTACGTTCAGTAAAGACTGAAGTGCAAAAACAAGCTTTGCCATTGATGCCAGTCACGCAACAACAAAAGCCTATGGACGCAGCAGAACGTGCTGAACGTTTATTACTGGCCCATATGCTTCATAATATAGATGTAGTGGACAGGGTATTACGTAGTGAACAGAAAGAACCATTTGTACGAGATGCTTATATGGCTGTTTTTGTTCGATTAATTGGATTTTATGAGGAATTTGGGCATCCTGATTATCAACGCTTTGTTGAAGTACTGGATGACCCGGAATTACGTAAAATTGTCATGGAAGCGTCTTTAGTAGAGCGTGACCCTGATCAGGCAGAGGCAGAGGTAACAGACTCTTTGCGTCAGCTTCAAAAATATCGTATTGAACAAGAAATTAATGAAAAGATGCATGAGTCGAAGGAAGCGGAGAAGATGCACGAGTATGCACGTGCTCTTGAAATCGCCCAACAGATTATTCATTTAAGAAAATCGTTATCGGCGATTTAACCCGATTCGGTTGTTTAGAAGGAGGAAGGTTTATGGCGGACAAGTCTGAACGTTCAAAAGAGGTAGAAGTAGAAATTACACTAGATGAAACAAAAAAATTATTACAAGAAAAGGCGAAATCTGATGGCGAGATTTCAATGAAAGAAATCGCTGAGAGATTAACCCCTTATGAATTGGAAAACGAAGAAGTTTTTCATTTCGCTGAAGATCTTGAAAAAAGTAAAGATATTCAAATTATCGGTAAAGAAGAATTCGAAGAAGAAAGTTTGCTGAAAGAAGAAGCAAGCGAAGGAACTTTCGATTTAAATGATTTAAGTGTACCACCAGGTGTTAAAATCAATGACCCTGTCCGTATGTATTTAAAAGAAATCGGCCGTGTTGACTTACTTTCAGCGAGTCAAGAAATTAAATTAGCTGAACGTATTGAGCAAGGTGATGAGGAAGCACGTAAACGTTTAGCAGAAGCAAACTTACGTCTTGTTGTATCGATTGCAAAACGTTATGTTGGGCGTGGGATGTTATTCCTTGATTTAATCCAAGAAGGAAATATGGGGCTTATTAAAGCAGTTGAGAAATTCGACCATCGTAAAGGCTTTAAATTCTCTACGTATGCTACTTGGTGGATTCGTCAAGCGATTACACGTGCCATTGCTGACCAAGCACGTACAATCCGTATTCCCGTGCATATGGTTGAAACAATAAATAAATTAATTCGTGTACAACGTCAATTATTACAAGACTTAGGTCGTGAGCCATCACCTGAAGAAATCGGGGAAGAAATGGACTTAACTCCTGAAAAGGTACGCGAAATTTTAAAAATTGCACAAGAACCAGTTTCTCTTGAAACACCAATTGGGGAAGAAGACGATTCACACTTGGGAGACTTCATTGAAGACTCAGAGGCGCAATCACCTTCTGATCACGCAGCATATGAATTATTAAAAGAGCAATTAGAAGATGTGTTAGACACATTAACAGACCGTGAAGAAAACGTACTTCGATTACGTTTCGGTTTAGATGACGGTCGTACACGCACATTAGAAGAAGTAGGGAAAGTATTTGGCGTTACACGTGAACGTATTCGTCAAATCGAAGCTAAAGCACTTAGAAAGTTACGTCATCCGTCACGCTCTAAACGTCTAAAAGATTTCTTAGAATAATACGATGAATTAAGATACCTTCAAATGAAGGTATCTTTTTTGTTATTATTGTGCAATATTTAAAGCATATACTACCATGATAGTAATGCTGATATAAAATATCAGGTTGTTCTTTGCTTGCCCGCGGAAAGCGAGCGCCCGTAGCAGAATAAACCTACCACTTTATTGGTAATGGTAAAGTTGGTTAATCAACGCGCCTGATAAAATATATTTAATACAAGAAATAATCACTCTAATAGCTTATAAAAAGGTTCGAAATAATTGAAAATATATAATTAGAACGGGTCATAAGTTTGGTTTATTGCTACTTTATACAGATGTCATTTTACATAACGTGAGATAAAATTGTAGTACAACCATTATTAAACAATGTTTGGAGAATGTAGTATGACAAATCCTCGTAAAAAAATAATATTAAATGAGATTTTATTTTGGAAGCAAAATAAGCTATTACCTGAACATTATTGTGATTTTTTAACAACGCTCTATGCGGAAGGGAACGAATTAGAGGCGATAGAAGAGGCGAATCCTAATCGCGCGGTATTGTCTTCAGAAAAACGAAAAATACTGGTCGTAGCTGCAAGCGTATTTATTGGTATCATTGCTCTATTATTTGTCTATTTCACAGTACCATCACTTACTCTAATCTTATCAATTGTTGTAGCGATTGCCGCCATTGTTTTATTTATTGTGGCGTTTCAGACTGCGAAGACAAACGGCTTGTTAGCACCTGTGTTTCATGTCTTTGCTGCAATTTTATTATTTTGCGCATCCATTCAAATTTGTACAACTTATTTTAGTGGGAATAATTTAGTACTATTTAGCTTGATTGCAGGGAACTGTATCGTATGGTTATGGTCAGGTATTAAAATGAGGCTCCTTTATTTCACGATTTCAGGAGTTCTTGGTTTAGTCGTACTTATAGGCTATTATGTCATGAATTTAATGTAGTGTGATGAAAACCCTTTTATCGGTCCTTAAATCCGTTGAAAGGGTTTTACAATGAAAGCTAATACTCTGTTCTGTAAGGAAGCGGCGATAGTAAAATACTATGCTTCCTAGATGAGGAACTGAAATAAATGGAAGATATTTAATTTAATATCTAATAACTGGTGATAGCAAGTCATATTTTTTGGTAATGTTGCAGAAATGTCGAAAATGTTACAAACAAAGGAAAACTTAGCGAATAGGGCTTTTCGTTTCCAGTGTTATGCAGTACAATATTAGATGTTGACTGATTCTATATTATAATAGAAGTAGATTTGAAAATGAGGAGGGGAAACACATGAAAAACAATCCAATCGTTCCTTACATCTTAATTATGGCATTTGGTATTGGTCTTATTTTCTTCATGTCTTTACAAGGCGCTGGTAACCAGAAAGATATTGCTGCTGAAGCTGAAGGCGGAGGCGAAAAAACTGAAGCAACTGATGATGGTTCTGCAGTAGTACAATCTTGTATCGGTTGTCACGGTGGTGACTTAACTGGTGGTATGGGTCCAAACCTACACGGCTTACCAGAGGACCGTATCGTTGATGTATTAACAAACGGTATTGAAGGAACGCCAATGACAGCAGGAATGAAAAACGAAGCGGAAGCAAAAGCAATCGCTGAGTACATTGCAACTTTAGAATAATTTCTTACAGGGGCTGTGTTAAAAGTGCGTACATTCACTTTTGACACAGCTTCTGCAATTAAATAAAGCGTATTAATGGGAGGTGCATTTGATGGCTTCCACTTGTGCGTAGAACGGAGATGCCTCAAAAGTTTTTTGAAGCATCTCCATTTGTTTTTTTCTACAATTTCATACATACTAGAATTGACTATATTTAAGGTAGGCGGTAAAAAGATGAATGCTCAAAAATTATCAAAACGACTTGAAACAGTGGCTAAATTTGTTCCGACAGGTGCGGTTGTAGCCGATATTGGCAGTGACCATGCTTATTTGCCATGTTATTTAATTCATAAAGGTGTTGCAACTCGTGCAGTAGCGGGTGAAGTTGTCAAAGGTCCTTTTGAATCAGCAGTAGGACAAGTGAAAAAAGAAGGATTAACAGAAAAAATAACAGTACGATTAGCAGATGGACTTGCAGCAGTTGAAGCAGCGGATAAAGTAGATACGGTAACTATTGCAGGTATGGGTGGCCCACTCATCGTATCGATTTTAGAGAAACATCCAGAAAGTTTACGCGGTGTTACTCGTCTTATTTTACAGCCGAATATTCATGCGAAAGTTATTCGTGAGTGGGCACTAGCAAACAACTGGGCAATTCAGGATGAAGCCATTCTTGAAGAAGATGAAAAAATCTATGAAATTGTCGTTTTACAACGTGGGTCGATGAAACTAACAGAAGCTGAAATTTTATTTGGTCCAAAACTAATGCTACGCAAAGCACCAGCATTTGTGCAGAAATGGACGCGAGAAAAACAAAACTGGCAACGTGTGCTACAGTCGATTGAAGGAGCAGAGCAAACACCTGAAATCGATGAAAAACGTGCGGAATTAACGCATCTTCTAAACTTAGTAGAAGGGTTGTTGTAATGTGAAAGCAGTCAACGGACAAGAAATCATACAATTATTTGAAACATGGTCACCGAAAAAACTAGCATGTATGGAGAATGATCCAATTGGACTTGCAATTGGATCATTAAATAAGCCAATTACTAAGGTTTTAGTTACGCTTGATGTCAATGAAGCAGTGGCTGATGAAGCGATTGCGAATGGATGTGAGCTAATTATTGCGCACCATCCCCCAATTTTCCGCAAGCTAGCTAATATTCGTACAGACAATCCAGCAGGTAAGTTATATGAAAAGCTTATTAAACATGATATTGCCGTCTATGCAGCACATACGAATTTAGATGTAGCTGAAGGCGGCGTTAATGATTTACTAGCAGATACATTGCAATTAGAGAACCGTTCTATTTTAGAAGAGACATATGCGGAAGATGTATTAAAGCTAGCTGTATTCGTACCAACAACTCATGCTGAAAGCTTACGTGAGGCACTAGCAAAGGCTGGAGCAGGGCGTATTGGTGCCTATGAGGCTTGTAGCTATACAACGACTGGAGAAGGCCGTTTTCGCGCTCTTGAAGGCGCCAATCCTCATGTCGGTGTTATTGGTGAATTACATGTCGAACAAGAAGTAAAAGTGGAAGTCGTCTTCCCTGCACCTATTAAAAATAAGGTTTTAAAAGCAATGCTGAATGCACATCCATACGAGGAACCAGCTTATGACTTTATTCGTTTAGATCAACAAACAAATATTATGGGGCTAGGTCGTGTTGGCTATTTACCTAAAGAAATGACACTGCGTGAATTTGCAGAGTTTGCAAAGAAGCAGCTAGATGTGCCAGCTGTACGCGTAGTAGGGGATTTAGATTCAACAGTGAAAAAGGTTGCCCTTGTTGGTGGCGACGGCAATAAGTATATTTATACAGCTAAACGTGCTGGGGCAGATGTATTTTTAACAGGGGATATGTATTTCCATACGGCACAGGACGCCCAAGCGATTGGTTTGCAAATTGTTGACCCTGGTCACCATGTTGAAAAGGTAATGATTGCTGGCGTTGCGCAAAAAATGGCTGCATTATGTGCTGACAAGAAATATACGGTAGAATTTGTACAATCAGAGGTACATAACAGAACCGTTTTTATTTGTATAGAGAGGGGTATTTGTGTGGCAAATACAAGACCTGCTGGCAATGGTGCCGGTAAACTTTGGCTTGTTATAGGTCTGATGATTGCTGTGTTCGGCATCGGAATGACACTGATGACTAATAATATGAATGACAAGAGAATCGATGAGATGACGCAACAATGTGAGAAGGATGGGGGCGAAGCAATTGTCTCAAAAGAAAAAAGCTTCCTTTCCACAAGCTATAAATTTGAATGTAAGCAATAGTATGAACTAAAAGAACTTGCTTAAGATACGTATCCGAAAAACGTAATGCTTGCACTAATTCTTACTCTAAAATGAAAACATCTTTAAGTGTAGACTTTGCCACTTAAAGATGTTTTTTATTTAACGAGGTGTGTAAATAGACGTGGGTAGGTTGTTGAATATGTCGTATTAGGAATACATAGTTTTTTTTGTTGGTTGTGAGACAAGCCTTATTTTAATATATTAAACTACAACATCTGTTGGATAATCATATACTGTTGGAGGTAAACATGAATCTTGTACAATTTGACGAAAACGGTGCAATTAGAGCACAAGTGGTACGATTCGCATTACAGGTAAGAAATCAAGTGACGGCTTTTATTCGCCGAGAAGGTGCTTTGAATTTACGAATCAACGTTAGATAATACAACGAAACGATTAAAATAGATGAAGCAATTCAGCAGAGTGATGTAGTAATAAGTACACTAGGACCAGCACTTTCGATGAGTAGAAAAATAGAGGCATTGCCTATCACAGCTGCGCATCAAGGCATTATTTCGACCATGGAGCGATAAGGAAAAAAGCGTTTTATTACGCTGGGTACACCCTCTATTCAAGCGAAGGAGGAAAAAACAAATAGTAACAGTTGTACCAGGTATAATGGCAAAGTTACTCTACCCAACTGGCTATCAGGAAATGCAAGGTATCGCTAAACTGTTCGCAGGCTCTTCCCTTGATTGGACAATTATTCGTATCATCAATCCGAACGTGAAAAGTGGTGGCACAGGTTATGCCATTTCTTTTGGTAGCACGAAAGGAAAAATGGGTGTGTCCCGTGCAAATGTTGCTCATTGAATGATTGAAGCAGCTATTGAGGATGAATGGATTCATAAAATGCCGATTGTCTTTAATTAGATAAGGAGGGATTTGTAATGGAAGTTTTCGGTTGGATATTGCAGGGGTTATTAGCTTTATCATTTTTCATGGCCGGTGTTGGGAAAATATCTGGTACTACGATGCATACAAAAAATTTCGATCATTGGCGACTTCCACAGTGGTTCCGTGTTGTGACAGGGCTGGTGGAAGTAGTAGCCGCTTTGTTACTAATCGTCGGTTATTGGCAACAGACCGCATTACTAGCTGGCGCGGTGCTATTAGTAGCAACAGGCTTTGGTGGCGTACTCACACATATTCGTGTGAAAGATAGCTTGAAGGACACACTACCGATTGCTGTTCTTGGCATACTTGCAATTATTTTACTATCTATCACTACTGGATAGTAACGTATGTGTAAAAGGTTTGCAAAATAAGTCATGACACTAAGTTGTGGCTTATTTCGTCGTTCTAGTGTCTGGAAAAATGTTAAAATAATAGCAACCGCATGACAAGAAGGAGTTCGGAAAAATGTATAGTCTCGTGTCGCAAATTAGTCAATTTATCAGTGAACCTATTACCTTATTTTTAAATACATATGAGCATTCACCTTTAATTATCGCGATACTACTAGGCTTGATTGGGGCACTAGCACCTTGTCAGCTAACTGGCAATATAAGTGCAATTACGCTTTATGGAAATCGTACTATTCAGATGAAAAGTAGCTGGGGAGAAATCGGATTTTTTATTTTAGGAAAAGTAGTTGTCTTTAGTGGCATAGGTTTTTTTGCCTGGTTATTTGGGCAATCCTTTGAAACGGAAATGACCCTGTATTTTCCTCTGTTTAGAAAAGCTATTGGTCCCTTGATGATCATAACGGGGCTTATTTTGATAGGGTTTCTAAAATTGAAGTTTATTGACCGTATATCATCACGAATGCCCCTTATTTTAAAAGAAGGTAAATTCGGCTCATTTCTTCTAGGCGCTAGTTTTTCAATTGCCTTTTGTCCAACGATGTTTGTGCTCTTTTTCGTATGGCTAATGCCGACGGTAGTTTCAACTTCATATGGCTTATTATTACCAGGGATTTTTGGAATTGCTACGGCTATCCCACTTATTTTACTTATTCTATTAATCAGAGCCCTTGATACACAGAAGCTGATCATGAAAAACAGTAGGAAGATTGGCAACATAGTGCAACTCATAGCGGGAACTATTTTAATCATTATTGGTGTGTTCGACACCATTACCTATTGGGAAATATAATTCGAAGATATAGATAGATGTAATATTGTGTGGCGTATCATGTCGGTGATTTCGGCTGTAATGTTTAGTACATCATTTTCAAGGGTAAATGCTGTACTAGGCTTGCGACTTGCCCGCGGAATGGGAGTGGGATTCCTCTGCAAATACAGATTTTTGTATAGAGCCGAAAGTTAAATTCAATATTTTGAGGTTTAATCGATTGACAACGATATTGGAAATGTGATAAATTTATCTCGAATTCAAGATAATATTCGATTCCAATATGTAACCTTTTTCTTGATTCATCGAAAAAAAATGCAAGCATATTAAGTGAACTGCAGTCACCATATGTTCAATTTTTTTAGTTTATATCTCGTATTCGAGATATTTTTATAAGAAAGAATAATTCAACAAAAATATGTACATGGTATAGATATGCATAACGAGAAGGGATTTACATTTAGAGTGTCTTCCCAAACACGTTGCATGTAGAAATGAGAAAGAGGTATTTCAATGAGTTTTTTTAAAAAACTATTCGGTTCGAATGTTACTGAAGAACAACAAGGAGGAAATGAAATGTTGAAAATTGGTATTGTATTAGGTAGTACACGTGAAGGGCGAGTTAGTCCACAAGTAGGTCAATGGGTTAAAGAAATAGCAGAAAAACGCGGTGACGCTGAATACGAAATTATCGATATTGCAGATTTTAAATTGCCACTATTAGGTGAGCCAGGTGGAGATGCTTCTGGTGCAGCTGAGTGGTCAAAAAGAATAGCTGGGTGCGACGGTTTTGTATTCATCGTTCAAGAATATAATCACTCAATCACAGGTGCACTTAAAAACGCATTAGATTACTTACGTGATGAGTGGAATAACAAAGCTGCTGGTATCGTATCTTACGGTTCAGTTGGTGGAGCGCGTGCTGCTGAGCATTTACGTGGCATTCTTGGTGAATTATTAGTAGCGGATGTTCGCGTACATCCTGCATTATCATTATTTACAGACTTCGAAAACGGTACAGTATTTAAACCAAAAGAAGTGCAAGCAGATTCAGTTAACCAAATGTTAGATCAAGTTATTTCTTGGTCTACAGCATTAAAAACAATCCGCTAATAAAATAGATGGCAATATGTGCATGAACTCGTGCGCATATTGCCTTTTTTTATGGCTAAAAGTAAAAATAATATGGATTTGGCATAGATGCTCGTAAAATGTACGTCTTGAAAATACTTGGAGTCAGCTAAAAACTATTTGTAGTTAATAATAAGGAAACGGCCTTCACTATCCCTGCAATATGTCCTTGGTGGTATAAAAGTTTCATAGTCGTACACATAAATTCTATTAGCGATTCGCCATCCTGAGAAATCGTCATAACTACTGTTAAAGCACCGTTTTCAATTGGGAATACTTCTATACATCTAAGGATATTTTCGGAGTAAATAGCGTAGCTTCCCATATTTAAGATGTAGATAGGGTTAGGAACATGGTATAAGAGAGCAACAGTATAGAAAAGTTTACTTTTAAATAATGTCATGTTAGACTAACGTGGATAATGATTATCCGTTTTAGTATTTGTTGAAGGTGTGAAAAATATTAGATTACAGGCGGTGATTTAAATGCAGATGAAAACAGGAGTCGAACAGTCAGTGTATGCCATTCTTATCCTAAACATGTTACCGGATAAAGCAGTATTACCTGGAGAAGCGATCAGTCAACAATTGGGAGCTTCACCAACGTATTTTCAAAAATTGTTGCGGAAGTTAGTTAGTGCAGACTTGATTACTTCAGTACCAGGGGTCAAAGGCGGATTTAAATTAAGGAAAAAACCTGAAGATATTCGCGTTTACGATATTTATCTTGCTATAGAGGGACAACAATCTCTTTATTCCTCTAGTGGAGTTATGCATGGCATGTTGGATATAGAAGAAGAAAATAGTTGCTGCTTATTAACGAACTTAATGGAAGAAGCCGAGTCTTCTTGGAAATCCGTGTTAAAGCGTGAAACAGTTGCATCCTTATATGAAGAAATAAATGAAAATTATCAACCAAAAGTGCAGTTGCTACAAGAATGGGTAAAAGAAAAAATGGTTTTATAATAGAAAAGCATCATAGTCAGGTGGAGTAAGTATGGGGGAATTTCAATCACATAATGGCTTCGCAAGAACATTTAAAGAGAATAAATTGACGCTTGGCCTTTCGTTTCCTTTGGAGTTGTCTGCGGATAACTTTCAGAAAATAGATCTAGCAGAACAAATGATGCTAGCCAAAAAAGCGGAAGATCTAGGGTTTGCTTCTTTATTTGTAAGGGATTCACCGCTCTATGATCCCAATTTTGGGGATAATGGCGTTATTCACGATCCTTTCCTATTGCTTGCATACGTAGCCGCACATACGAATAAAATCGCGCTTGGCACGGCAAGTATTGTCACGTCATTGCGACATCCGCTTCACTTAGCAAAGTCAGCTGCTTCTTTGGATGATATGTCTAAACAACGCCTCTTATTTGGTGTTGCAACAGGAGACCGTCCAATCGAATTTCCTGCATTTAAAGTAGAACGTGATGATCGGGCAGAATTGTTTAGGGAGTCCATACTGGTTATGAGAAAAGTGTGGAAAGAAACATTCCCAATAATACAGTCAAATCGAGTAGGACTAACAGAGGGTGATGTGGTTCCTAAGCCACTTTTAGCCGATATTCCTATTTTGGGTACAGGATATTCTGGGCAAACAATTGAATGGTTAGCAGAAAACACGGATGGCTGGATGTTTTATGCGCAAGAGGCGAATCGACAGCAAGAGCTTATCAAGATTTGGAGGAAAGTGACGGGAAGATTTAAGCCATTTTCTCAACCTTTAGTTATTAACTTATCAGAGAATCCAATGGCTTCACCTAGCCCAATTCCGATAAAAGTCGGTTTCACATCCGGTCGTCAGTTTTTAATCGATTACCTTTATGCTTTACAAGAGATAGGGATTAATCATGTCATACTTGCTTTGAAAAATGGAGATCGTCCTACGGCTGAAGTGATTCAAGAATTGGGAGAGTATGTGGTACCGCATTTTCCAACACTGACTACATAACTGATTGGATAACAGGGTAGTTGTAAAGAGTGTGAGTATGATAAGTAATCAAATATGCTTGAATTATAAGAAAAATTATTGAAGAGAATAGAGATGGAATAAGATGATAAATAACTTAGGGCGTATTAATGAATTAGCGAAAAAACAGCGTGAAGAAGGTTTGACAAATGCTGAACGGGTTGAGCAGCAAGTATTGCGTGAAGATTACTTACGCGCAATTCGCGGACAAGTTCTCGACACTTTTTCAGGAATTACTGTGCTCGATCCACTTGGCAATGATGTCACACCAGACAAGTTGCGCAAAGAAAAGGAAACGGATTTATGAGAAGAATAAGCTTATTGGAAGGACGATATCTAAATGAGATTAAGTATTTTGGACCAAGCACCCATTACGAAAGGGAACACGGCAGCAGACGCTTTAAAAAAGGCGGAGGAACTAGCGATTTTAGGAGATGAATTAGGCTATCATCGAATGTGGATGGCAGAACATCATGCAACAACTGTTTTTGCGAGTTCAGCCCCTGAGGTGACGACAGCCTATTTGACTGCTAAAACAAAAAATATTCGGATTGGAACTGGCGGAGTGATGATGATGCATTATTCCCCATTGAAACTGGCGGAGGTGTTTAAAACACTAAGTGCATTTTCACCGGGCCGTATTGATTTTGGCGTTGGTCGAGCTCCGGGAGGGGATAATTACTCCATTTATGCTTTATCTGAAGGACGCCAACCGATGATAGATAATATGTATGAAAAATTTGATACTGCCCTGCAGTTGATCAACGACGAGGTACCTGAAGATAGCTTGTATAATAAAACGATCGCAACACCGTCTCAAGTCATTTTGCCGGAAGCTTGGCTATTGGGTTCAAGCGGCAACAGTGCTGTTCAGGCTGGACGCAGGGGCGTTGGTTATTCTTTTGCACAATTTTTTAATGGCGAAATGACTAAGGAAATCTTAGATGTATACAAAAAGAATTTTCAACCTTCAGCTTTTATGGAGAAACCAGAAATCAATGTTTCCTATATGGTGACAACGGCTGAAACAAAAGAAGAAGCCGAGTATGAGGCAATGCCACAAGATATTTGGCGTTTAATGTTTTTGAAAGGCAAAATTGGGCAAGTTTTGACGCCTGAAGAAGCCTGTGATTATCCATTGACGGAAATGGATCGCATGATGATTAAAGAAAATCGTAAAATCCATTTAGTGGGAGATGTAAAAGAAATCGCAACATTGTTACAAGAAGAGCAAGCTCACTATGGATTTGATGAAGCGATGATTTGCAGCATCCCTCATTCACAAGAGAAACGACTAAATGTTTATAAATTATTAGCACAGGAATTGTTTTAAAGAAAGAAAGGAAGAAGAAAATGAAAGACTATTTAGTAAAAGCGCTAGCTTATAATGATCAAGTACGTGCATATTCAGTTAATACAACCGTAACAGTGGGAGAGGCACAACGTCGTCATAATACTTGGCCAACTGCTTCGGCTGCATTAGGGCGATCTATGACTGCTGGTGTGATGCTAGGAGCAATGCTCAAAGGTGAAGAAAAAATAACAGTGAAAATCAATGGTGGGGGTCCTATTGGCACAATTCTCGTTGATACAAACGCCAAAGGAGAAGTTAGAGGCTATGTATCCAATCCTCATACTCATTTCGATCTTAATGAACAGGGAAAACTAGATGTGAAAAGAGCAGTAGGTACAAATGGATTGCTGACAGTATCAAAAGATATAGGATTACAGCAACCTTTTATAGGACAAATCCCTATTATATCTGGTGAGATAGGAGAAGATTTCACATCTTATCTTTTTAATTCCGAACAAACGTCTTCTGCTGTAGGAGTAGGTGTACTAGTGAACCCTGACAACACAATTCAAACTGCAGGTGGTTTCATCATTCAACTCATGCCAGGGGCAGAGGATGAAATAATCAGCGCAATAGAAGAACGTCTGAAAGTAATTGCACCAATTTCTTCAATGATTGCAGAAGGTATGACGCCGGAACAAATTCTTGAGCAAGTACTAGGCGAAGGGAATGTAAAAGTTCTAGAAAGAATGCCCGTTCAATTCCAGTGTCAATGCTCGGAAGAGAGAGTTGCCAATGCCATCGTAAGTTTAGGAAGCGAAGAGATTCAAGACATGATTCAAACTGACGGACAGGCTGAAGCAAATTGTCATTTCTGTAATGAAACTTATCATTTCACTAAAGAGAACCTAGAGGGACTAATGGAAGCGGCGGTCTAATAAATTTACAAGTCAGAAGGTAGATGAAGTAATTATAGTACGGACTGAAATATTAACTTCAGGTGTAATGAAGGTATGTATATAAACAAACTTAAATGTATAGCAGGAAGGACGAGCGTGTAGTATTAAAAAAAGCCATCTCCGTATAGAGATAGCCTTAAGCATTATTTCTGAAAAATGTCACATACACGACCGACTTGTCCATCTGTTAGGCGTACTTTGATGCCGTGTGGGTGGCGGGCTGAGTTTGTCAGTAAATCTTTGACAATGCCGCGTGTTTTGACTCCTGTGCGTTGGTCCTTTTTGAGAATAATATTGACCTCAAGACCTGGGTGAATATCTTTTCGATTTTGTCCGTTCATGTTAAATGCCTCACATCTATTAGAATAACTAATATTATAACATAAAAATAATGTTAGTTATTATAAGCAAACAGCGATTGATAAAGTGTAGCCAATAATGCAATAAATAAAGCGTCATCGGATCCAACGGGCATAATAAGTTGATGACTCAACCCTTTTGTTAATAGGGTGGGTTACACTTGAAAGAGGGGAGCCCCGAGTGTTGTACGTGTTTCATAATGAAATGGAAGTGACTGTTGCGCAGCAATAAGGAGCAAAACATTAAGTGCTTTACCATCAGATGAACGTTCAACTTTTTGCAGTACGCAAAAAGCATCGTTTTGTTCATTTAGTATTGGAATATTAGAAAGTCCGTCTAGTAATTTAGGATATGTAAATGAAAAAGTAGCCATATAAAAACCTCCGATCTACTTACTTAATACGAGTGAGTAGATCGGAGGTTTCACATACTGTTTTATTTTATTTTGCGATTTGTCCACCATCGACTGGTAAATTTACTCCTGTAATATAGGCGGCTTGATCTGAGCAAAGGAAAACAGCCGCATTTGCCTGATCTTCTGGTTTGCCCATACGACCAAGCGGGATATCATTTTCAATGTATTTTGCTTGCTCTGGGACTTCCTTTGCCCAATGTTCTACAGCGGGAGTTAATGTCATGCCCGGACAAATGGAATTAACACGAATTCCTTTTTTTGCATATTCAAGTGCAACAGACTTTGTTAGTCCATTGACTGCCCATTTCGCTGCACTGTATGTTGCCAAATTCTCAGTGCCGATTAAACCGGATGTAGAGGCTGTATTTACAATAGCTCCGCCACCAGTTTTCACCATAGCATTCACTTGATGTTTCAGTGCATAATACATACCTGTTGTTGTCACTTGAATACAGCGGTCCCAGTCAGCTGAGTCAGTGTCGCCTATTGGTTTTGATGGGGCACCGATGCCTGCATTGTTATGCGCCCAGTCCAGACGACCGAAATGTTCTACAGTGCTATTAACTAAATCAATGACCTGTTGTTCTTCTGCCACATTACAAGAGATGAAAATAGCGTCACCCCCATTGTCTCTAATGAGTTTCACTGTTTCAATCCCTGCATCTTCACTGACATCTGAAACGACTACTTTGGCCCCTGCTTGTGCAAAGGCAATAGCGCTAGCTCTTCCAATACCACTTCCAGCAGCTGTCACAATCCCAACTTTATCTTGCATTATTTTTGACATAAAATACCCCTCCATTGCAAAATTGTGTAAAGTAACTAATTTCGACAAGGGGGTGTAATTTCCTTCTTTTACAAAAAATCTACTTGTCATTAGGTTTTCTATTTTATTATTACGTCACCGGCCAAAACGCGTTTTTCCTGCTATAAGTCAAATTCGTCTACCGTTTTTGAGACTATATATAGTAGTAACTCTAAAACTGATGTAAATATAGGTATATCAATGGTTTGGGACATTTTTATAAACTGTTTCTTCTTAGTAGTTTTTTATAGAAAAAGAAAACTCCTCACACGAGGTGAGGAGTTCATCATTAATGACCAAAATTAGTTATGGTGAAACGATTTGTTGAATTTGCTCTAACACTTTATCATCATCGATATTAGCGTAGTAGTAATCATAAACAGGTGCCAGTTTTTCTTTAAAGTGAGCTAATTCTTCTGCGCTCATATCATAAATTTCAAAATCATCCATTTGCTGAAGCTTACGTAAATCTTTTTCATTCACTAAAATGGCTTGTTCAAATTGCCAGTCTGTCGTGTCCTCCATAGCTTCAGTAATTTGTTTTTGGATTTTTGTAGGGAGCGTTTGCCAAAAATTTTCGTTCATCAAAACTGCATACCCTAAAATCCCATGATTGGTTAATGTCATATGTTGCTGTACTTTATAAAAGCCTTTTGAGTAAATATTTGAAGCTGTATTTTCTTGTGCCTCAATAGCATGGGCCTCTAAGTCGCTGAAAACTTCACTAAAGGATATAGGTACTGGCGTTGCACCAACAGTTTCGAATTGTTTTTCAAGTGTTTTACTAGGCATAGTACGCACACGTAAACCTTGTAAATCTTCAAATGTGTGAATCGGATCATCAGACGATGTTAAATGCTTAAATCCATTATGCCAAAAGCTAAGTCCCTTTACCTGATAAGGCTTTAGTTCCTCTAGTAATAGATCACCTATAGGGCCGGTAAGTACATCGTGGACTTTCTGATCCGTGTTAAATAGGTAAGGTAAATCGAGAACTTGCCATTTAGGAATATATGAAGTCATCTTTGAAAAAGTGGGGATAATCATTTCGACTTCGCCATTTTGCAATGCTTTAAATTCATTTTCGTCATTATAAAGCGAAGCATTGGAATAAACTTGGACCTTTACTACACCATTCGTTTTTTCTTCAACAAGCTCAGCGAATTTACTTGCCGCTAGTCCTTTAGGTGTGTTTTCTGCCACGACGTGACTTAGACGAATTGTAATTTGCGTATTTAACCCTTTTTGTTCATCGTCGTATGGAAGTGGCTTGGCAAATAATAGGCCTTGTTGAATATTGATAGCAATCGTTAATAGTAGGACCGATAATATTGATAAAATAATAATTTTTTTCATATTTACACCAAATTGTTAGTAATTTCTTTTGTTTTTGCTATTCTAACATAAGAAGTCCGCTGAAATATAGTCAGAGGTGAGACTATGATTTTGAAATTTTATAAGTTATCGATGAAAGGAAAAATCATGTCTCATACTTTTCTATACAACTGGGAAATTAATACCCGGTACTTTAGCGATGGGATACATTTTCGCTTTATTAATTTGTAAGGGAATTAGACAGTGACTCAATTAGGGCGAGGTGTAGTTGCTTCATGGCACGCTTGAAAAAGTGGAGAGCGGTGTTGGTCGTCCGGTGAATTATTATAATGGTAAATAGAGAAAAACCCAAATTGTCGTCAATGGACAATTTGGGTTTTTTAACGTGGATAAGCTGTCACACTCTCAAGAGCTTTTTTGGCACCTTAATATGGCATGATTTTTTCGACTGGTTTTGGCGTTTTGATCTTCGGTAAGATTTTGTCGAGTGTTACCGTACGATTGATGACATGTGTAGATTCATCGTTTTCGTCGAACTGTTCTAAGAAAGCAATAACTTCTTTGACAATTGGTGTTGGAGTTGAAGCACCAGCTGTAACAGCGACTGTTTCAATTCCTTTTAACCATTCGATCTTAAGTTCTGATACGTCTGCGATACGGTAGGACGGTGTACCAGCAACTTCAACAGAAACTTGTGTTAGACGATTGGAGTTATTAGATTTTGGATCACCGACAACAATTAGTAACTCGGCTTCACCCGCTTGTTTTGCAACAGCTTCTTGACGAACTTGCGTTGCTAAACAAATTTCTTTATGCACTTCAATATGTGGGAATTTCTCTTTTAAACTATCCATTAAATGTACAACGTCCCATTGACTCATTGTTGTTTGGTTCGTTACAAGCAATTTATCATTCTTTAAATCTAATGCATCAATATCTGCTGAAGATTGTACTAAATGAACGTGGTCTGGTGCAACACCGATCGCACCTTCTGGCTCAGGATGTCCTTTTTTTCCGATATAAATAATATCGTAACCTTCTGCTGATTTTTCGAGAATTAAATCATGTGTCACTGTTACGTCTGGGCATGTCGCATCAATCGATACTAAGCCTTTACGTTTTGCAATTTCACGAATTTCAGGTGAAACACCGTGCGCTGTGAAAATGACAGTACCCGTCTCAACTTGTTCAATAATTTCTAAGCGGTTTTCACCATCTAATGTAATGATACCATCTTCTTCAAAGGCATCTGTGACATGTTTATTGTGTACGATCATCCCTAGAATGTAGATAGGTCTTGGTAAAGATTTATCAAGCGCAGCATTGCGTGCAATAATCATCGCATCAACAACGCCGTAACAATAGCCACGTGGATTAATTTTTAGTACTTGCATGTTGTGACTCCTTTCAAGCTTACGTACCACTATTATAACGGACAGGCACGATGAATACAAAGAAACGTTCATTCAATTACGACTCGGAGAAATTGTACCTGTTACTAAGATTCGGCGTAGCTAAACAATCTTTCCATATTTTTGTCGCACTTAGCTCTACGTGATACAGTTCCATTAGCCATTATAAAATCTGTGATATCAGCTTGAGTTACTTAATGCAAATACCTATTAAGTAGGATCCTAGAACTGCAATCATCCCGCCACTTATGGAAGTGGCGGGATCAATCGGACTATATTGGGGGTTGGAAAATGCGTGGTTTAGAAGGAATGGGTTCAAGTGGTATCGATGGTGCAATTTGAGTTGATGAACGTCGACTACTTCTTGACTGTGAAGCACCAACGTCAGCTACCGCGGCAGCTCCAGCGCCTGCAACTGCTCCAGCTGCGGGTAACCCTGAAAATCCTTTATATAATTTAAAAAGTGACGGGATGTTTTTCATCATCGGCATCGCTTGTTGGATATAAGGGGTATACGTTTTTGCTGAGTTAAACAAGCTATCGGCTGATTGGAAAAATGATGCGATTTTTGATGGTGGTTGCATTGCTGCACCAGCAGCTGCCGCAGCACCAGGTATTTGTCCGCCCATAGCACCTAAACCACCAGGTATTTGCCCTCCCATGCCCGCAAAACCGCCGGGCATTTGTAAACCACTCGGGATTCGTGGTTGAAAAGGAAACCCACCAGGAGGTAAATAAGATTGTGGTGACATCGGCATTTGCATGGGCATTTGCATGGGCATCTGCATGGGCATTTGCATCGGCATACGCATTGCGCCGGGATACATAGAAAACGGATAATTTGGTCGAAATACCATGTTGTTCTCCTTTCGTCGCAAGTTTGTCATTGACGACAGTCTTGATTATAAATATGATATGCAAATGCACATGTTATCGTTCTGAAAACACCTGTGAACAAATTAATTGAAATAAACATTTTTAATAGATATAGCCTAATTTTTTTTAGTTCTAGGGTAAAAAAGGCGGATTCAACTTACTTAATCCTGATTTTAGAAAAAAGTTTTAGGTAAATTCTTTGTTTTTACTTTCAAGTTATTAAAATATGTGTTGAAGTTACGTAGTTCATCCTTGAATATAGCTACAGTTATTTTATGTTTTCTTAACTTGCAAAGTTCCTTCGACTTTTCATCAGTTACATTGATTAGAAATCTTTCCATGCTATTGTTCTTCATTTGAACGAAACAGTAAAACCAAATAATACACTATGCGAAGTAGTCATCTACAGTTAGAGTGAAAAGTGGTCATAAAATGGTAATCTAAGTAATGAGGTTGATTGCAAATATGATTTTAAACCTCTTATTGTTACTATTATGTAAGTTAGATAGATTTTCTACATAAAAGGAGTGTTGTGAGAGAGGAGTAAGTTAGCTAAAGCATTTCCTGTACCTTATTATGCAGTTGTTTTTGCTTCGGAGCGTACAGACGATGACAAAGGATACAGCGCAATGGCATCAAAAATGGATGAATTAGCTAGTCTACAAAAGGGTTTTTTAGGAGTTGAAAGTGCGAGAGATTCAGATCTGGGGATTACGGTTTCTTATTGGGAGACAATTGAAGATATCGGTGCTTGGAAAGCGAATGCTGCACATCAAATCGCACAACAACGTGGAAAAGAAGAGTGTTATAGTCGATTTTCGTTACGTGTTTGTAAAGTGGAACGAGACTATGTTTCTGAAATATAAGAGGGCAGTATTTCGATAACCTTTCATTTAATATAAGTTCAACAAGACCATTCGTAAAGGATGTCCTTGAAATTATTTGATGATAATTTGTCCAAATACTCTTTTTCATTGCATTAAATCGCTATTTAAAGTAAGTTGGTTAAGGATTGAAAGTATATTATAATAATTATTAGTGTTTATCGTACGTAAACACACTTAAATATACGATTCATGGTACAATAGGTTAGATGTTAGGAGGTACGAATTATGTCAAAATATACTGATTATAATTTTCAGCCATTTTTGCAAAATGCAATTGCAAAATTAGGCTTCACAGAACCAACGCCAATTCAAAAGGAAATTATTCCGCTTATTCTTAAAGGGAAAAGTGCAATTGGCCAAGCACATACGGGTACAGGGAAAACACATAGTTTCTTAATTCCGATTGTGCAACGTGTAGATGTGTCAAAACAGGAGGTACAAGCTGTTATTTCATCACCAACACGTGAATTAGCGCAACAAATTTTCGATGCGTTAAATCAGTTAATAGAAGGAACAGATATTCAAGCGAAATTATTTATTGGGGGTACGGACAAACAACGCTCAATTGATAAGTTAAAAACGCAGCCACAAATCGTTGTTGGTACTCCAGGACGTATTCGTGATCTTGTGAAAGAGCAAGCGTTATTTGTGCATACTGCACCAATTTTAGTTGTGGATGAAGCAGATTTAGCTTTCGACATGGGCTTTATTGAAGACATCGACGGTTTTGCTTCACATATGCCGGACAAACTGGAAATGTATGTGTTCTCAGCTACAATTCCAGAAAAACTACAACCATTCTTGAAAAAATATATGGATGCGCCTGTTCACGTGCATATGAACGACAAACGCCCTGTGGCAGAAGGTATTGACTTTGTATTAGTACCAATTCGTTCTAAATCACGTAACAAACGTTTACTAGATGTAATTGAAGGCATCAATCCATTTTTAGCAGTTATTTTCACGAATACACGTAAAACAGCTGAACACGTAGCGGGCTATTTACTTGAAAATGGTATTCGTTGTGGACAAATTCACGGTGACCTAGCGCCACGTGAACGTAGCCGTATGATGAAGCAAATTCGTGATCTAGATTATCAATATATCGTAGCAACTGACCTTGCTGCTCGCGGAATCGATATTCAAGGGATTTCCCATGTTATTAACTACGAAATTCCGGAAGATTTAGAGTTCTTCATCCACCGTGTTGGCCGTACAGCTCGTGCTGGTAATAAGGGAACTGCAATTACATTATTCGAGCCGTCTGATGAAGATGCAATAGCACGTGTCGAAAAAATGGGTGTTCCTTTTGTGCAAAAAGACGTAAAAGACGGTGAATGGACAGAGTTAAAAGAGCGTCATGCCCGTAAAAATCGTGTTAAGCATGAAAATGAAATTGATGTAAAAGCTAAAGCATTGGTACGTAAGCCGAAGAAAGTAAAACCAGGCTACAAACGTAACATGAAGTGGGAAATGGATAAAATTAAAAAACGTGAACGTCGCATAAAAGCGCGCGGTAAAAAATAAGGAGGCGTTTAGATGTTACTTGGCTCACATGTTTCTATGAGTGGCAAGGAAATGTTGCTTGGTTCCAGTAAGGAAGCTCTTTCTTACGGTGCTAATACCTTTATGATTTATACCGGCGCACCGCAAAACACGCGCCGTAAGCCGATATCAGAACTTAATATTATGAACGGCTTACTGCATATGAAAGAAAATGGTATGTCTAATATTGTCGTGCATGCACCCTATATTATTAATATAGCAAATACAGAAAAACCTGAAACATTCCGTCTAGGTGTGGATTTCTTGCAGTCTGAAATCGAACGTACTGCAGCACTTGAAGCTACGCAAATTGTGTTACATCCAGGTGCACATGTAGGAGCAGGGGCAGATGCAGGGATTGCAAAAATAATTGAAGGCTTAAATGAAGTATTATCACAGGATTTCCCCGTACAAATCGCTTTAGAGACGATGGCAGGAAAGGGAACAGAATGTGGTCGCTCATTTGAAGAGCTTGCTAAAATTATAGATGGTGTAACAAATAACGAGCGTTTATCTGTATGCTTTGATACATGTCATACACATGATGCTGGTTATAATATCGTAGAAGATTTTGACGGCGTGTTAAACGAATTCGATAAAATAGTCGGTATTGACCGCATTAAAGTATTACACATCAATGATTCTAAAAATGTTCGTGGTGCAGGCAAAGACCGTCATGAAAATATCGGCTTTGGCCATATTGGTTTTGACGCGCTACATTATATCGTGCATCATCCACAATTAATGGATGTACCTAAAATTTTAGAAACACCATTTGTTGCACTAAATAGCGATGCCAAATCAAAAACGTCACCATATAAATATGAAATTGATATGCTACGTAGCGGAGAGTTCAAACCAGAATTGATCGATGCCTTACGCGGATAAGTCAATAAAACAGCCCGAAGTCAGTTTGAACTGATCTTCGGGCTGTTTTTTATTTTCTATCGTAAAGAGTAAGATAATACTACGGTTATGAGGTAATTTAGCGATCAGCAGGAAAATTCAGCACCCGTAGCAAGGAAATCAGCGATCAACAGGAGAATTCAGCACTCATAGCAAGGAAATCAGCGTTCAACAGGATAATTCAGCACTCATAGCAAGGAAATCAGCGATCACCGGGATAATTCAGCGCTCATAACAAGAATATCAGCATTCAACGAGTTGATCCAACAACCAAAACAATATATCAACACACGAAAAAATCTAATTATCTCTAATATTAACAAATGCAAGGACCTATACACATTAATAGATATTAAACCAAAACAACCATCAGTCGGAGTTTTCACCCTGAATGATGGTTAGCTAGTGTTTTGAAAAGCTCCTATAAATTATTTTGTAAAGAGTGCTATCAATTGACGAGAACGTTTCCTTCCTAAAACAGCTTCGACCTCTACAAGAATGTCCTTAGGAATACCGACAAAGAGCCAAGAAAATGAAAATTTTTCTAAATAAGGTCGAAGTTTTTTCACTTCAGAAGTGCTAATATCAAACCCTTCGGCACGTGCAAATGCAACAATTTCCTTATCCGTACTTTGTGCTAGTTGCTGTAAAAATTGAATACTCAAAGCGAAGCCTCCTTTTAGTCGTATATTCTTTACAAATGCTGTACTTTCATCTATACTAAATTTTTGTAAATCGTAATGATTTTGAATTAGAAAGAAGCGAAAATGCATGAAAAAACCGTTAATCGAAATTGAGAACGTGTCATTTCAATATGACTATACACAAGTCTTAAAAAACATTTCTTTCCGAGTGGAAGAAGGAGATTTTCTAGCGCTACTTGGTCCGAATGGTTCTGGAAAATCTACTCTATTAAAAATAATTTTAGGTTTACTCAAACCAATGTCTGGAGAGATTAAATTATTTGGTGAGTCTAGCTCGACTTTTAAACATCGTGAATGGATTGGTTATGTGTCTCAAAAATCCAATGCCTTTAATTCTGGTTTTCCAGCTACTGTACAAGAAGTTGTGAAAAGTGGTTTAACTAAAAAATTAGGGCTATTTAAGCGTCCAACAAGAGATGCAAATGATAAAGTGAGAGCAGCATTAAAAGCAGTTGGCATGGATGCCTTTATGCAGCGAAATATCGGCGAGCTTTCTGGTGGGCAGCAACAACGTGTATTTATTGCTCGGGCGTTAATAAGTGAGCCAAAGCTACTTATTTTAGATGAACCAACCGTTGGGATTGATCATGAGAATGTACAGTCATTTTATGATATGCTGGTGAAATTAAATCGGGAACAAGGAATTACAATGATTCTTGTCACGCATGATGTGGATACAGTGTCGAACCGTATTAGTCACGTGGCGTGTTTGAACCAAACGATTCACTTCCACGGCTACAAAAATGAATTTGATAATATTTCACAGGATGCGCGAGAAGCTTGGTATGGCCATTCTGTGAGAAAGATTCACTAGAAGGAGAAGGCACAATGATTGAAGCGATTTTTAACTATGAATTTTTACAAAATGCCTTTTTCTCCGGACTATTAATTGGCATCATCGCACCACTTTTAGGAGTATTTATCGTTGTCCGCAGGCTCTCACTGATTGCAGATGCCTTGTCACATGTTACATTAGCTGGGATTGCGGGGAGCTTGTATTTAAGCCAGTCAGTGGCAGCATTTGCATTACTCAATCCTATTTATTTAGGAATCCTTGCATCTGTGAGTGGTTCGATTTTAATTGAACGCTTACGCCGTCTCTATAAACATTACGAAGAGCTGGCTATTCCGATTATTATGTCGGGTGGGATTGGTATTAGTGCGATTTTCATTTCACTTGCAAGCGGCTTTAGTACGGATTTAATGAGCTATTTATTTGGTTCGGTATCGGCAGTGTCACGTCAAGATTTATATGTCGTTTTGGCAATTGCTGTCGTTGTGGTGGCCTTTCTGTTCTTCTTCTTTAAAGAATTATTTGTGCTATCGTTTGATGAGGAATATGCAAAGGCGAGCGGTTTACCAGCACGCTGGGTTCACTTATTATTCATGATTGTGACAGCACTTGTGATTGCCGCGAGTATGCGTATTGTCGGGATCTTACTTGTCTCGTCGCTGATGACATTACCAGTAGCCGCAGCAATGCGCTTGGCAAAAGGATTTAAACAAACAATTATTTATTCGATTATCTTTGGGGAAACAGCAGTTTTAATAGGCTTAGTTAGTGCATTTTATTTAGATTTAGCACCAGGCGGCACGATTGTGGTTACTTCGATTCTCATTTTATTACTAGTGATTTTAGGTAAGAAAATGTCATTAAAAATGTCAGCGAAACAAGGAGAGGAAGCACTGTGAATATTTCAAGAGCGTGGGAAATTTTAAAAGAGAACGGCTATAAAAAAACAGATAAGCGTGAGTTAATATTAGATATGTTTGCTGAGACGGAAAAATATTTAACCGCTCGTGATTTATTACTTGTGCTGAAAAAAGACTTTCCTGGTATGAGCTTTGATACGATTTATCGCAATCTCTCAACATTTGTGAAGCTCGGCATTTTAGAAGAAACAGAATTATCTGGTGAGCGTAATTTCCGTATGCATTGTGAATCAGAGCATCATCATCATCATTTTATCTGTATGGATTGCGGTAATGTTAAAGAGCTCCATATTTGTCCGATGGAAATGCTTGGCGAAAAGTTGCCTGATTATGAAATAGAAAACCATAAATTCGAAATTTATGGGAAATGTCCGAAATGCAAACTTGAAATGCTTGCAGAATAAAAAAAACGACTCATTTTCTCTAGTAGAATGAGTCGTTTTTTTGTCTAGGCTGTTTTCTAAAAGATTGTTGCTATTCAATAAACGGGGGAAACAGCCTTATCCTATTTAAATCCCGACCTAATTTACTTTTTCGTATAGCTATAGGCATTATCCTTTGCCGATAAACCTTGAAACTTTCTTAACTTGCTCCATTGTAATTCGAGGTGTAACACCTTGAAACCATTTTTCTTTGTAATTGCCCGCCCATTCAGTCGGTCTACTTGCTAACCATTTATGGTCAAATAATCGTTCCCAAGTTTTTGCAACTTCTTCTTTTGGAAATCCTCTTTCTTCAAAAAAATCCCATTCTTTTTCGTCATAAGTTATTGGACTATCATTTAGAACGCTATGCCATTCATCAAATGATGACCATAAAATTTGATTTTCTGGAACATCTAATTTTAAAATAACCCATCTTTCACCTTTTGTTGCAAGTGCACGCTCATTTCTGTTTGGTCTTCTTTGCCATAACCATATAGGGTAGTTTTCTGTGCCACAATTGGCTATGCGCTTTTTCATTTGACCTACCATCCATTCGTAGGCTCCGGGAAACATAGCAAATTTCTTATCTCCTTCTAAGTATCCTTGCGCTCGCATTTTTTTATAAAGATATTCAGGTTGAACAGTGTATACAATCAAAAATATTCCTCCATAGTTTCACAATATGAATCTTTAACTTCTGAACTATTTTACACTACATTATCATTGTTTTGAAAAAGCCTTTGTCTAAGAGGGGGAACTCTAAATCGATTATTCGACAAATAAAGTTTTGTTGGTGGGGAAAAGTTCATTTAACGCGTATTGAGTATAAATTGTTGGTCGAATTGTCTAAGAATATCGGTAAAGACCAGACGCATAATTTTTTATTGAAAGAGGTATGGCAAGGCTTTCTTCAATGAGACATACCTATTTTACGTGTATATATGTCAATACTACGGAATAAAGTTGAAGATAATCCATCGGATGCTCAGGTATGAAAATGAAAATAAATGTGAGGAATAAGAGGTGTTTTTATCCTATAATTTTACACTACCTATACCGAATGTTATAGTAATTTTATGCTATTTATAATGTGTAAGGTAGGTATAAAATGAAAACGAAGCAACAAAAGATAATCTTTACTATATTAATCGCCTATTCAGCATTGATATTGTACTTTATGTTTTTGGGTTTCGGTAGAATAGGTGCAATCGGCAATCATGAGTATCAATATTATATTATTCCTACTGAGATTCCTTTAAAATTTCCGACTATGTCTGATTTGGCATATTTCCAATTGTGGTTGTTTAACTTTGGTAACTTAGCCGGATTTATTCCTTTTGGTATATTGATCCCTATGCTATATCGATGTAAATTTTTTAGATTTATTTCATTGTTCTTCTTGTCAATTCTAGTACTTGAAACTTTGCAAATGCTTACTTTTCTAGGAAGTTTTGATTTGATGGATGCAATAGTAAATACACTAGGTGCAACTATAGGTTTTTGTGCGTATAAAATTGGGGTTCGTTCTAAAAATAGTCGGAGAAAACTTATTGTCACTGGTGTGTCCGTTGTCATCCTTTCAATCGGAGTCATAGGCTTCTCAGAGTTGATAAACAAAGCGTTTACAAAAATAGAAGGACCGGCTACAGCTTTAAATGAATTTGGACTAAATGCTAATGAAATAATGAATGACAACCTTCCTAGTTTCGAAATTGATGATGAAAAAATCGAACCAAAAATAAACTTCTTTAGTACTGAAGGTGATACAGCAAAAAATTTCACCTACCAATTAGGTGGGAAAGACATTATACTTTCTTTAAATTATGGGATTCCTGATAATGTGAGTGACTTCAATAGGGAGATCATTATATCTGTTAATGGTGAAGAGGTGGATGTCTATTCTATTAACAGTGAAAACAGAGTAGGCTCTTCTGAAGTGGCATTAGATGATGTAAATGAACTCGGAATCACAATTGAAGGAAATGTGAGGCTATGGGATGTTACATTTAAAGAAATGAAGTATTGGTAGAATTGATCATCTCATTTAAATACGAAAAAGACGAATGATTACAAACTGTAATCATTCGTCGTTTTTTATACTTATTGATTTTTGTTTTGGAATTCAACCATGAAGTCACGTAATGCTTCACATGCTTCTAATGGCACTGCATTGTAAGTTGATGCACGGCAGCCGCCAACTGAACGGTGACCGTTTAATCCAACGAATCCAGCTGCTTTTGCTTCAGCTAGCAATTGTTTTTCAAGCTCTTCGTCAGCAACGCGGAAAGTAATGTTCATTAATGAACGGCTTTCTGGTGTTGCGTGGCCAGTGTAGAAGCCGTTGCTGTTGTCGATTGCATCGTAAATGACTTTTGCTTTTGCTTCATTGTGCTTTGCAATTGCCTCTACGCCGCCTTTTTCTTCAACCCATTTCAATACTTCACCTAACATATAAATACCGAATGTTGGAGGTGTGTTGTATAAAGAGTTGCTGTCTGCATGCGTTGTGTATTTAAGCATTGTAGGAACGTTAGCATTCTCTTTTTCTAGTAAATCTTTGCGAATAATGACTACTGTCACACCAGAAGGACCTAGATTTTTTTGTGCACCGGCGTATATGATGCCGAATTTGCTTATATCAACAGGCTTAGACAAAATGTCACTAGACATATCTGCTATTAATGGAACATTGCCTGTTTCAGGGAATTCTTTCCATTGTGTACCGTAAATTGTGTTGTTTGATGTTAAGTGTACGTATGCATCATCAGCACCGAATTGGATATCTTCAAGCGCAGGAATATTGCGGTATTTGTTTTCTTTTGTACTTGCTACTTGTACAGGTGTGCCGAAAAATTTCGCTTCTTTAAAGGCTTTTTCTGACCATGCACCAGTCATGATATAGCTTGCTTGTTTGTCAGCTTGTAAGAAGTTCATAGGGATCATTGTGAATTGAAGGCTTGCCCCACCTTGTAGGAATAACACTTCATAATTTTCCGGAATTGCGTAAAGTTTTTTCAAGCGAGCGATGGCTTCGTTATGTACCTCGTCGAAAATAGCACTGCGGTGACTCATCTCCATAATAGACATACCAGAATCACGGAAGTTTATTAGTTGTTGTTGGGCGTTTTCTAATACCTCTACTGGAAGAGCAGATGGGCCTGCGTTAAAATTGTATGCACGTTGTGTCAAAATTGTACACTCCTTGTTTGTTTAATGAAAACTCTTTATATGGAATTATAACTTAAATCCCTTGCGAAAAGACAGGATTCTAAATATTTTGTTTGTCATATTCGTGCCAGGCACGCACACAATTCCCATACAATCTATAAAATAGAGTATTGAAAATCAATTCCCTTTTTAGATTGCAGCGAGGTGTTTGGTATGCTAAAAGATGCGATTCAATCATTAGAAAATGGCTTCCAATTGTTTGATTGGTATCATGTGAGTTGGTTGGTGTTAACGGCACTTGTTATTTTTATAATGTTTAAAATTTATCGTCAGGCGGATTTGAAAAAGCGGAGGAAAATTCGTATTATATGGGCACTTGTTATTTTGATGCTTGAGGGCATCAAAAATCTAGTGTTAGTAGGGCAAGATGCGTTTTGGTATGGATCATTGCCATTTCATCTTTGCGGATTGGGCATTTTTATCGTACTTGTTCATGCATTTCGGAAAGGTCATTCTGTAGATATGTTGCTCTATTGTTTGACGTTGCCAGGTGCATTCATGTCGTTATTAACACCAGATTGGACGGATGTATCAGCATTTAATTATTTACATTTCCATAGTTTTTTATTTCATCTTCTTTTGTTTGCGTATCCTGTGACGATGTTAGCAGCACAAGAGTTACAGCTATCCATTCGTAAAATATGGCAACCAATCTTATTTTTATGTATCATCGTACCGCTTATTTACGTCTTGAATGTGGTGTGGGGGACGAATTTTATGTTTTTAAACGAACCACCAGCAGGGACACCTTTAGTGCTACTCGAGGACATTGTTGGAGAAAAGTATTATATAATCGGATTCATTGGTCTTGTCATCGTTTATTGGATCCTACTGTTATTGCCAATTGTTTTTTTGAAAAAGCGTCAATAGTAGTTTAAAAGATAGAGGCGAACTTCAATTATATTGAAGTCAGCCTTTTTTGCTTTGGTGCATACAATTTGCAATGAACGAGTATGGTAGATTAGTATAAAATTTAAATGTTGATGCAATCAGAATACAAGCTAAAAGAAGAATGGAAGGGGATGATTGAGATGATCCAATTGCAAAACATGAACAACCTTGATTTTGAGGATTATATGGCAAGTGCCATTACCGACTACGCAGTAGATAAGGTTGCAGCAGGTGCCTGGGCTAAAGCGGAGTCAGAGCAATTATCGAAAGAAGCGTTTGAAAGATTATTGCCAAAAGGTGTGAATACAGAAAACGAATATCTTTTTTCCATCCTAAATTCCGAAGCTAGTCAAAAAGTTGGTTACTTATGGTTCCAATTAAGTGAAACATTGTTGGGGAAAACAGCTTTTATTTTGGATTTCGTCATTTTTGAACAATATCGCGGTAGGGGATATGGGCATCAAACGTTGAAGGTTCTCGAAGAAGTCGCTAAAAATCTCGACATTCATAAAATTGCTCTACACGTATTTGCACACAATACAACAGCCATTGCCCTATATGAAAAGGTTGGTTATAAAAACACGGATATCACGATGGCAAAATATTTATAAAAAACGTATAAAGATCAACTTACATGAGTCTTCCTATACAATACTTTTTTCATGACACTAACAGGCGCATACATCACGAACCAAACAACAATAATCAACCCAGCAAAGCCTATTAAATAGCCAGGATTTCCGAACCATTGCTCTAGTAAAACAAGAGGAGAGCCGGGTGAGGGGGTGTTCAGAAACATGAAATTCAAATCGTAATACTTGTTAAAGAAATATATTGGGAACGCCGTAATAGACAAAGCAATTGCCACCTTATGTAATTGACGCCAATCTGGAACAAGTTCGCCTGTAGCAAGGAGCAAAATTGGATAAGCAATTAAAAGGCCATGTATGATAAAGCTATGATTATGCATATAGGAAAAGATTGCTGTTGTCGTCCACTCAGGAAAAATAAGGGCAGCAAGTGCACCTGGAAACACCAGGGCATAGAGCATTTCTTTATTCGTTTTAGTTGGAAGAAATGCGTGCCAAAAAACAATGAATATCGCCAAGCTACATAAATGTAATGGTAAATAATAAAATGAAAAAGTACCTTGTGAAACATGATATAAATCTTTTACAATCTCCATCGCCAAGATGATACAGGCGAGAGATTTCCGTATTTTTAGACGTGTAGACAGTGAAGCTTGTCGGTAATACCTCGTCAATATAGATACGACAAGGCAAATACTTAGTAACCAACCAAAATGGATGCGGTCATATAATTGAAATCCTCCAGTAAAAAGTAAAAGTACAGATACAGGCATATATAAGTAACTCCTTCCTATTGGTTCTTAAAGTAATATTCAAGAATGGAAGTGCAGATTCCTTTTATCTACTGTTGGAGAAATAATGTACCTGGAGTACTATAGTTGCAATATTAACGGCTCCCTATTTTACGAAAATGATAAATAGAGTGAAATTCGTTATAATAATGTAGAAATCTAAAATAGGGAGTGTTGTGTAATGTTTACTGTAGATGAAGCCTGTCTTGTTGTAATCGATGTACAAGGCAAACTAGCAACAATCGTAGATAATAGTGAGGAAGTTATTCAAAATGTTTCAAAGCTCGTACAAGCAATGCAAGCTTTAGACGTACCTATCCTTTGGCTTGAACAAAACCCAAGTCGTTTAGGCGGGACAGCTCTGGATATTGCACAGCATATGCAAGGTCAAGCGATTGCTAAAATGGATTTTAGCGCATGTCGGGAACAGGTCTTTATCGATGCAGTCAAAGCGAGTGGTCGTACGAAATTCATATTAACGGGTATTGAAACGCATATTTGTGTCTATCAAACAGCAAGACAGCTAAAGGAGCAGGGCTTTGAGGTAGAGGTCGTGGTGGATGCGGTGTCTTCGCGTACGAAATTGAATAAGGAAATAGGACTTTCAAAAATGCAGGCACTTGGTATTTTGCCTACGAGTACAGAAATGATTTTATACGAACTACTGCAAAGAGCAGATCATGAACATTTTAAAACAGTGTTAAAACTTGTGAAATAAAAGTATGACAAAAAAACATCAAAGTCGCATTAGCGACTTTGATGTTATACTGGCATTTTTGTTGGTGTTGGTTCTGCGTATCCTTCTTTGTAAGCCTCATCAATAGCTTCGCGGATTTCTTTTAGGCTCTTGCCGTCTTTATGCATTTTCGCTGATTGTAAAGCAATTTCAAGACAAGCAAGACAACGTGTACCATGGTCATCCCAAACGATCGTACCATCTTCACGTTTTTCTTGAATGAAACAATTTAAGTTGCTTTTATGACCAACGGATTCGCCACAACCACAATAGCAAGGAATCCATTCTAAAATTTCAGTAGTTTGTCCAGCGATTTGATAGACTAAGCGAATATTTTCGTTTTGGCTATCTAAAAAAGATGGTAAAACATCTGCACCTGTTGTCTCTTCTTGAATATCACCAGAAGCATGTTCGTGCCCTTCATGTGAAGCTACTTGTTGTGCAGGTTCTTCTGGTTCCTCAGCTGTATTTTTTTCTGCCCCACAAGCACTTAAAATTAATAAGGATACCATAAAAATAGATGCTAATTTTTTCAAGTATAATACCTCCTACAAGTATACAATGCCCACATTATAACATGATTGATTGGCTGCTGGTAGAAGGTTAAAGACATTTAGTGGAATATATTTGATTCTCGGGATTTCCTCATTAAGTTCTCCATCTTTTCACTTAGCAGTTTTTTGAAGAAATAACCAAAAAGAATAAAGAAGAGCCACACGAATAACATAACACCCATATCAATAAAAACTTTCCCCCAAATTATACCTCCAACGGCTTCTCGCATCATTTCAATCGCATACGTAAAGGGTAAAAATGGATTAATAATTTGAAAGAATTTAGGCAAAAGTTCAACAGGATATGTCCCACCTGAACCAGCAATTTGCAAGACGAGCATTACGATAGCCAAAGCCTTGCCAATATTCCCGAAAACGGTTACAAGGGTGTAAACAATTGTAACAAATACAAAGCTAATAAAGAGCGAGAATAGTACAAAGTAAAGTGGAGCACTAATGGAACCATCTAACAATAAAATGTCACCTGTTGAAATAATGATTGTTTGTAAAAAGGAAAGCGTTGCGAATGTAAGTAAGCGTCCAAAATAGACTTCTCGTATGCTGTATGTTTTTCCATGGTGTATATCTACCGCAAGAAGTGAAATCAGCAATAAACAGCCAACCCAAATCGCTAGTACCGTGTAAAAAGGTGTCATACTCGTGCCGTAATTAGCGATTGGAAACATTCTGTGTTCTTCTAATTTAATGGGCTCCTCGAAGAAATCTCGTTCTGCATTGACATCATTTTTTAGTAACTGAACGATTTCGGTAATATCTGCTTCATTGTTTAAAGTACGGAGCTCCTCTGCTAGTTCAACAATTTTCTTATTTAGCGTTGGAATATTTGGTTGAACTTGATCGAGTATATTCGAGGCAGTCGACAAAGTCCCTTGTGTGTTTTTTAACAGTTGTGTTGCTTGTGGAATCGCATTTTGGACTTTATTTAACATTGTAGAGGCACTTGTTAGGGTGTTTTTTGCCCCAGCTAAAGTTGAGTTGATTTGTGTTTCAAATTGATTGACATAGTCGTTGAAAAATTGATCTAAATGGTCCGTAATATTTTGTGCAACTTGTTGTAAATGAGCAATATCATTTTTGATGGATTCGCTACTACCATTTGTTGTGTCTAGCTGTTGTACATTGTTAGACACTTCCGTTAATAATGATTTTAATTGATTGAGCTGCGTGAGCGATTTGGAAGGGTAGTCCTCTAAATTTGAATTCGTTTGTAATAGTTTTTGCACAGATTGTAGTTGTTGAATTAACTTATTAGTCTCTAGTTGTGTCGATTCTTCAGAAGTATTTTGTTGTAATTGTGTAATTGTATTTTGTATAGAATTTTCTAGTTGTTCACGTGCTGCTGATTCAGTACTAGTTACTTTTTGTAGGGTCTCCATGGATTGAATACTATTATTTACAAGTTGCTGAGCTTCCAATAGTTGTTTTTGAATTTGACTTACGTTAGTGCCGTTAGAAGGCATATTTTGAAGTTGTTCAAGTAACTGGTTAAAATTAGTTTTTATACTTTGGATCGTCGCTGAATTTTCTATGACAATGGGCGATAAATTCTGCAACATTGTATCTACTTTATTAATAAGTGTTAAGCCACTATCTATAGAGGAAAGTCCGGTATCTGTGACTTTTTGTACTTCAGGAATTTGCGCTAGGGCACCATTTACTAATTTTAGTGCTGCTTTTGCATCGTTTGTTGATTGAGTAAGTATTGATTCGATTTCGGGTAAATGTTGTTCAATGGAAAAAATATAATTCTCGAATTTATTGATATCAGGAATTTGTTTCTCCACTTCGATACCAACTGTATTAAAAATATCGAAAATCGTTCCATTTACTGTTGATACAAATTCACTTGAAATTTGATCTCTAATTACACTGGCACCTTTGCTGGTGATTTTTGGTGCAATCGGGTTAATTTTTTCATTTACGTAATAGTCAATCTGGGCTTTAGTAGGTGTATCGGTCATAATGGAAGTTAAATTTTGCGAAAAATCATTTGGTACGATAATGGCTGCGAAATAGTCACCATCTTTTAGTTGATCTAGTGCTTCTGCTCTCGAAATAAAATGCCAAGAAAAATTTTCGTTTGCAGCTAAATTCGTGATTATTTCATTACCTACATTTAAATCCTTTCCGTTGACGATTGCTCCCGTATCTTCATTGACAATGGCAATTTTCATATTGGCTGTGTTTGCATATGGATCCATTGAAGCATAAATGTTAAACCATGCATAAAGAGAAGGCAAAAAGATCAGACCACTAATAATGACCGCTGTTACCCAATTTGTTAGAATGTTCTTGATATCTGTTTTGTAAATTTGAAAAATATGTTGGATAGAGGATTTCATGCAATAAATCACTTCACATTCATTTTGATTTTATATTAAGTAGGATTCCAAAAATGAATTGAATTATGATGAAATAATGTAAAAGATAATTGTAAAAGACAAATTAGTTTACTATGAATTAAAAACACTTTATAATCAATCGCGAATGCACTAAAAATAGGGTGTTTTAGTGTCAAAAAGGGAGGAATACAATCTAGTGAAAAAGCTACTTATTATTGGCTCTATTATTGTTTTGTTATTTGCAGCAGTGATTGTCCTAACGAATATGTCTAACAACAAAAAGCTATCAGGCGCAAATAATCCATATGGCGATAAAGAGCTACAACAAGAAACAATTGATCAATTGGATGATGAAAATTACCAAAACATTATGTTACCTGATGAACTTGAAAAGAAAATTGCAGCAGGTGAAGATGTGAATGCCTATTTCTTCGGTCCGGATTGTATACACTGTCAAGCGTTTACACCTGTATTAATGCCTATCGCTGATGAACTTGGCATTGACATTGCGCAATTAAACGTTCTTGAATATCCTGAATTATGGGATAAATATAATATTGAAGCAACACCAACATTCATTCGTTTTGAAGATGGGAAAGAGGTAGCTCGTTTCCTAGGTGCTTTAGAAGAAGCAGATTTACGCGCATTTTTTGATGCGGAAGTTTTAAAATAAGATAGTACAGGATCTCTTACATGTTAGTTGTAAGGGATTTTTCTAATTTATCAGAGCATTTTCTTGTGATGAGTTTTGGTAGTGTATACTATACGTACGGAAAACAAGTTGTGAATAATGGGGGAAATATGTATGACAATGGATGATTATTTTTACAATGGTGAGCTGATGAAGTGCTATGAAGCTGCTAAGCAAGTAACGGATGGACATGAAAAGGAATTAGCCGATAAATACATAGCATTATTAGTGGAATATGATTTTGCTTCATATCCTAAACCGACACTAGCAGTAGTGGAGCAAGAGGAAGAGCGTGCCGATGAAAGCTATCCTGCTTCTGACTTGGTAACAGAGATACGCGCTATAAAAGACGAAACGGTGTTTACGCAGCGTGTAAAGGAACTAGAAGAAGTGGCAACAACGGGCACAGAAGATGAAAAGGCACAGTCTTTCTTCACACAAGCTGAGCTATTCTTATTTGCACACCATTACAATGAAAGTGTACATTGCTTCACACAAGCTGTTAAAGCGAACCCAAATAAGGCATTATACTGGGGTATGACAGGACAAACGATGCACCGCTTTGGATGGATGCCATTTGATGCGCTAGGTTATTTAGAGCAAGCGATTCAATTAGATCCTACGAATGCGCGTTGGAAATGGAACAAAGCGCTGGTACTCATTCAATTAGCGAAAGATTTACAAATGGCGCCGTTTATCGCCAATGCTGCATTAACTTTAGAAGAGGCAGTTGCTCATTGTGGCGAACATCAATTATCGTTAAAAGATGCTATTCAAAATACGCTTGATAATATGGATAGTTATGTATTTTCGTAAAATGAAAAGAGTTGTCTCAAAAGTCACTGAGACAACTCTTTTCTACGTAAAATTTATAAAAAATCTACTAAAATCCCTCGTTTTTAAGAGTATATTATTATTCGAAAGATAGGTTGTTTGATAGTGCCTTTATTTTTGTGAAAACCTAAACAATCTGCTTTAAGCGTTCATTTTACTGACAACCTTTATTTCCGGAATAGTTTAATAATTATTATTACAATAATTGTATTTCGTGGTAATATTATTATAATGTTAGTGTGAAATAAAACCTTATAAAGCTATTTATTTTAAGCATTAGTTACTGTACTAAATATTTCAAATTGCATCTCTAATTTTAAAATAAATAGAATGGAGGTACGTAAATATGCGAAAATTTGGGGCAGACTTATCTTTTTACAAAGAGGGACTTCGTTTTTTAATATTAACGCTCATTTTACTCACGATTATTGGTTTTTGGAGTGACGAATTTTACGGGGTCTTTGGAGAAAATAATTATGTGACGATTCACTTAATGATTGAAATTCTCATTATTGTAGTGACAATTACAATTGCCATTCAATCTTGGTTGATTTCCCCGTATGCACAATCTAATAAGCGCCTGTATTTGGGTGCGCTATTTTTAACGATTGGTTTACTTGAAATAGTACATGCGCTCTCTTATAAAGGTATGCCGTTTTTTATTATGGAAAGTACGACTTATGCTCCAACTTGGTTTTATATACTAGCACGATTACTTTTACCTATTGGCTTACTTGCTATTTTCAGTATGAAGGAAAAAAAGATACATGCATACTATCGTTGGATTATATTTAGTATTCCACTTTTTTTTATAAGTGCTTGTGTTGTATTTATCTATTTACCAACACCTTTTTTACCACCTCTTGTAGAAGAGGGTAATGGCCCAACAGCACTTAAGAACAATTTGCAATATATGGCGATTTTTTTTCAACTAGTTTTAATTCTATTTTTGATAAACAATTATAAATTGGCGCCAAGCAGAATATCGTTATTCCTTGGGGGCTCAGTCTATTTAATTATTAGTGATATCTTATTTACAACCTATATTGATGTATACGATATTAAAAATTTCATAGGACATATTTTTCAGTTATCTGCGTTTTATCTATTTTTTAGGGCAATTTATTATGCATCCATAGAAAAACCATTTCAGCAGTTGTTAAGGACGCAGGAACATTTAAAGAAATCACAAGAAGAGATGCATTTTATGGCCTACCACGATGATGTTACGAATTTACCGAATGAGCGATATTTATTGGAGGAGTTAAAGGAGAATTTATACATAGATCAATCGGAAAAGGCTGTTTTGGCGATAGAAGTAGATCGTTTTTCTACCATTAAAGCGTCGCTTGGTAATACCTATGCAGATCAAATGTTAAATATTGTTGCACAGAGATTACAAAAATTCTTGCCAGAAAAATATATCCTTAGTATTTTAAGGGAAGATTATTTTATCGTTTTTATAGATGATCAAAAAAACACTCAGTCTTTGATGCATCTAGGTAAACAATTACAAGAAATTATGACAGAGCCTATCCATTTACAGCATTTTTCACTTAACGTCAATTTAAATATTGGTATTTCCCTTTACCCAACAGATGCCAATACAGAAGAAGAGTTGTTGATGCATGCAAAATATGCAATGCTTGAAGCGGGTAAAATACCTGCGCGTATCCTGTATTATGAGTTAATAATGTCTAGTGGTATGACGGACAAGCTTATTTTAGAGAACGATTTACATAAAGCACTAGACAATGATGAACTATTTTTAGAATATCAACCGCAAATCGATTTGCAGACAGGGAGAATTACAGGAGTAGAGGCATTGATACGATGGCAACATCCTGAAAAAGGGTGGATTTCGCCTGGGACATTTATTCCAATTGCAGAAGAATCAGGGCTAATTATTCCGATTGGACAATGGGTACTGGAAACGGCTTGTTATCAAGTGAAACTGTGGGAGAAAGAAGGCTTGCCGCCACTGAAAGTAGCAGTCAACTTATCGTTAGGACAGTTATTCCAGCAGGATTTAGTAGAGATGGTACAAGAAGTACTTGTGAAAACAGAGTTGGAACCGCAATGTTTGCAGTTAGAAATCACAGAGAGTATGACCATCAACATTGACCAAATGACTACAGCATTACGCAATTTAAAAGAGCTGGGGATTACAATAGCAATTGATGACTTTGGAACAGGCTACTCATCACTATCATATTTAAAGGATTTTTCAATTGATTGTTTAAAGATAGACAGATCATTTGTACAAAAAATCCAATCGAATTCTACGGATGAGGCACTTGTGGCGATGATCATCTCAATGGCGAAGCATCTACAGTTAAACGTCGTTGCAGAGGGAATTGAAGAAGTCGAGCAACTTGCTTATTTAATGGCGAGTAATTGTGAAACAGTACAAGGTTATTTATTTAGTAAACCGATACAACCAAAGTTATTACAAGAGAATTTTCATGAAATTCAAAATAATGCTCAAAGTATTTTAGGACAACTTACATTAATTGAAATATAAAAGAGTGCAGGCAAAAAAAATAAGGTTCATAAACATCTCCGTTTCACATTGAAACGGGGATGTTTAATTGGGTAAATAAGAAAGGGAAAAAAGTATGAAACAACTTTGGAATTGAATAAGTGACTCGATGAATGAAAACCCAATCGTCTTTGCCTTGCTAGTATCAGAAGATGATCTTTGTGAAGAGTTTATTATTCCAACAACCACATTTACGCGGCTAAACAATGCCCGTTTATTTATATTCGACAATCATGGTATGATAGTTACGTAACGATTTGTTGAGATAAAGGACGGGTTTTTATGATGGCACAAGAAGTAGCAAATAAATTTATTGAAAAAGTATGTAATCACTTAGTACGTAATATGAATATTACAAAAGTAGAACAGCATTTGAAGGAAACCATTGCGATACAGCGTGAATCGGCAACGTCACAAACAGCATTTTGGGATATGTTAATGATAAATATGCTATATTTCACTGAAAACGAGCAGGCTTGGGAACGAGAATTTGCGAAAATGCTTGAGCAAAAAGAATGGTTGAAGGCGGAAAAGCTTGAAGAAGAGTTACTGATGCAACAAATGCGTGTACGTCAGCAAGTAGCAGAGCAAATGGATGATGCAACAGAACTTTTTCACAAGCAGTATGAAACAGAAAATTTAACCGAAGAAGATATTATTTATGATTATGCCTATAGCTCAGCTGGACATTCGATGCGTATGGATTTATTGACGGTACTTGTGTCAACACCAGAGCAGTCAAAGGTTTTATTTGATGCCGACCCGCAGGAAACAATTCGTATTGTTAATGGGTATATTGCGTATCATACAGATGGCCTTATAAATAAAACAAGATTAATATAATGGTAAAGAGACTCTCTTCTTAGATAGCGGAGTCTTATTTATTTGAAAAGCGTTTTCTTGTAAGGAATTAATGGGTCATTATCAAAACATGTCCTTACTATAAAAGAAAGTCTACTTTTTTATAAGCACATGGAACGGAAAGCGTCCGCCTGTAGTGTAATGTGCTATCAAGTGCAGATTTTGGTGTAGAGCCAAATTAATAATACAACATTTGTGCAGGATAATTGTTTAATATGATAAGATTGAAGTAAGTTCAATTGAAAGGAATTTTGTCCATGAATTCACCATTTACATTTATACATACACAACCGTCTAATTTAGACCCCAATAAAAAATATCCAGCTATCTTTTTACTTCACGGAATGGGAAGTAATGAGGAAGATCTTCCTCAGCTAGTGCAAGATTTTAAAGAGCAGTGTCATATTATTAGTTTAAGAGGGCCCATTACACAAAAACCAGGATATGCATTCTTCACGATTCAAGAAATCGGTATGCCTGATCGTGCCATTTTTGATAAAGTGTTAGTCGCATTACAACGTTTTATGTTAGAGGCCATTGACGAATATCAAATTGACCCAAATAAGGTGTATGTACTCGGCTTTAGCCAAGGTGCTATTTTGGCGCAGTCACTAGCATTTTCTATGGGTAATTTAATACGCGGAGTAGTGGCTCTTAGTGGTTACACACCCAAATTTGTTACAGAAGAATATGCTATTCGCCCAGTGGATCACCTGGAAATCTTCATCTCGCATGGTGATTATGATTACGTCATCCCACCACAATGGGGCGTTGAAAGTAAAGAAACTTTTGAGCGATTCGGAGCAAATGTCACATTTAAACAATATCCAGATGGACATGGTGTAACACCGGAAAATATGCGCGATATCGTCGCGTTTTTAGCCGAGGGATTACAAGAGAATATGCAGTAATGGATAGTTGAAAAGCCGAGACGATCATCACAATCGTCTCGGCTTCTTTTTACACTTATTTAGATAAGTTACGGTCTTTATTTGTAACGGCTGCCACTGCATCGTGGATCGTTGTTTCAAAATGATTACTTTGTAACGAAGACACACCTTGAATAGTTGTCCCACCTGGTGAGCAAACTCGGTCGACAAGTTCCCATGGGTGTTCTTGTGACTGTAAGATCATTTTTGCACTGCCGAGTACTGCATTTGCAGCAATATCTAAGGCCATATTTTTTGGCATGCCTTCACGCACAGCTGCCCGTGCTAATGCATCGATGTACATATACGTAAATGCTGGGGAAGAGCCACCAATCGTTGTGAAAATCGAAAATAAATTCTCAGGTACTTCAATAATAGTACCAACCGTTTCAAACAAGGATGTCACTAATTGTAGTTGTGCATCTGTTACTTGCTCACTTGCTGTATAGCAGCTTGTTGAAGCACCAACTATTGCATTAATATTTGGCATTACACGGATAATAGGCGTCGTTGCTGACAAGTTTTCTTGGAAGTAAGAAATGTTTTTGCCTGCTGCAATAGATACAATAATATGTCGATCTAGTAAGTGTTTCTTCACTTCAGGTAAAACATCTGGTAACATTTGTGGTTTTACGCTTAGAATAATGACGTCACAATTTGCCATTAACTCTTCAATAGAATTATTTGCGTGAATACCATAAGTGGTAGCTAAAGTAGTTGCTTTGGCAATTGTACGATTAAAGCCATGAATAGAAGATGATTCGAAATCTTCGCTCTTACACATGCCTTTTATAATTGCTGTGGCCATGTTACCGAGGCCGATAAATCCGTATTTCACGTGCTGTACACTCCTTTATCTTTAAAGAACATCCCTACTAGTATAGAACAGAATATTATTCTTGAATAGCAATGTGTAAGAATCGAGGCAATACTGTTCAAATTCATGTCGGTCGATGGTATCATAGAGTGAGTCATGTCTTTTCACTAGTATGAAATCATGTACTTTATGTGAACATAGAGACATACCTGCTCTAAAAGGGGTAGAATGATAATTTAATATGTATTATGCGAAAATTGTCGCTTTCTATCGGGGGAAGAATGCGGCTAGAAATTTATAGAGAAAAGGAATTAAATTGAATGGAACAAAATCTGAAAACAGAGCGTAATCCACAATCTGCAGAAATCACTGTAGTGAAGCAATCACGCTCAAATATTTTAGCACAGACAGTTAAGACGGGGATTATTAAATCCAATTTAATTCCAATGTGGGCTGGTTTGGCGCTGGGGATGTATAAAAATCAAATGTCGTTGAAGGAGAATATTCCTGAAATACTATTTGCGACTATTGGTTCAGCACTTGTTATTGGGGCAGCAGGAGCTTTTAATAACGTGTATGACCGCGATATTGATGCAATTATGCCTCGAACAAAAAATCGACCAACTGTAACTGGAGAAATGACTGCCAAAGCAACATTGTTTTTAGCAATTGTAATGCTTGTTGCAGGTATAGGTGTTTTAGCATTAGCTTCACCATTGGCCGCATTATTCGGTTTCCTAGGCGTCTTTTTATACGTTGTGCCATACACAATGTGGACAAAGCGTCATACGATATATAATACCGAAGTGGGTAGTATCTCGGGTGCTGTACCACCTTTAATTGGTTGGGCTGCTGTTTCTTCGGACGTTACACATCCAGCGTTATTCGGTCTCTTTTTTGTGATGGTTATTTGGCAAATGCCGCACTTTTATGCAATTGCCATTCGTAAGCGTGCTGATTATGAAGCTGCGAGTGTACCAATGCTACCAGTGGTTAAAGGAATGCGTCGTACTTACTATCAAACGAATTTTTATTTAATTCTACTTATTTTATCGAGCTTCTTATTTGGCTCGATAAGTATCGGAATTATGTTAGTGGCATTACTACTAAGTGTGGCATGGTTGATCATGAGTATTTACGGCTATCATAGCAATAAAGATCAGGTGAAATGGGCAACAAAGATGTTTGTGTTCTCCTTAATACACATGACGATTTTATTCACAACAGTTATTGTCTATTCTCTAGTAGGGGTCATTTTTAAACTGTATTAAATATATAAAAGCCAACAAGCACTTATTCTGTGCTTGTTGGCTTTTCACTTGTAACAGAGGTGATGTGACGACTTGGCCATTCAATTGCATGAAGTTGACCGCCAAATACAGCACCACCATCAATGCCAATAATATTATTTTCTCCCAAGTATACGCTATAATTTGTAGCATCTTGGTACAGTTTATAGGTCGGTGTATGACCAAAGATCACTGTTTTTTCACCTCGATAGCCTGCATGAAATTCTTCTCGAATCCATAAAAGCTGATTTCTCTCTGTATCTTTTGGCGCCATATCGGGTACAACGCCACCATGTACAAAAATAGCATCCTCTAATTCAATATACGTTTCAAATGTTTCGATAAGTTGTAAATGTTCTTCAAGCTTCGGTAAAGTACGAATAAAAGCGGGTAAAGCATTTGCTTTAATGGCCTCTTCGAAATCTTGTGCCTGATAGCCATAACTTGTAAGGGTCTCTACGCCACCACAGACAGTAATCCAGTGCATCCAAGGCTTAGGGTGACCAGAACGACAGGCGGCTAGCATAATGGCCTCGTGATTGCCCATTAATACACGCGCACCATTTGCTTTTAATTCCGCTACTAAATTTAAAACTCCACTTGAAGCAGGACCTCGATCTATATAATCGCCAAGTAAAAATAATTGGTCTTGTGTCGCATTATAATTTACTTTCACTAATAGTTGTTGAAAAAGCCCTAGTTCACCATGAATATCACTAATGGCCAGTATCCGTGTCATAAAATAGCATCCCTTCCAGTACATGAGCAGTTATTATTTAGTATAAAGAATATTTTTGCAAAATTCGACTTTTTTACTTTTATTTAATGATAGGGTGATTCTTTTCATTATTTAGTCATCTATAGCGTTGTAAAGGGGTGGAGAGCTGCTTTTATCGTGTAATATTGGTTATATTAGAGGTGTAAAAAATGCGTGGAAGTCTAATGAAAGGCTTCCACGCATTTTTTATGGGTTCTGTAGGGTTTTTGCCCAAGCTTCTTTCGCTATTTCTTCGTCAAAGCTTGATAGAAGACGGTAGTTGTTCGTATCTAAAATACGATAGTGATTGCTAATAGCGTTTTGCTGTAGACGGTAGCCACTGTGTTCTGAGATGTTTTTCCACCATATATATCCACCCATTGTTTTTTCTTTTGGCTGTAATGTACCATGATTGGCGATTAAATCGACGACTTCAAGCGGATCTCCACCAAGTTCATGCTGCAAAATGGAACTTTCACGAAAGAGAGCACAAGTAGTAACAGTTGTGGTCCAACCAGCTTGAATGCGACCTTTTTCAATTTGGACGAGCGTTTTTTTTGAGAGACCGAGTAAATCACTCATTTGATCTTGAGTAAATTGCTTTTCGGTACGAATTAGTTTTAGTTTATCAGAGATGAGTGCAATAAGTTGGTCGCGATGCATAAAAATACCCCTTCTTTTAGGTTGTTATCATTCAGTATACACGAAAAAATGAAAAAGCAGTTATCCTGCTTCATTGTAATATACCGTTTAAGACAGAAAAAACTCACTAACTAGTAAGAAGATAGTGAGAGGATGTCATTAATATTCATATTTTTTTGTGTCAGAAATAACACGAAAGTGAATTCCCTTTATTTGTGCACTTACTTTATGTCGTAGTGTATCGATGTCTACAAGCTCATCTTTGTCGTTTACACAATCTGCAATTTCATCTAGTAACTTTGTAAAAGCTTCCTTGAAAAGCTTGCGCATATTATCAAAGTCTAGACTACGGAAACTACCGTCAATATCAAAAGCTTCTACAGAATTTAGCTGTTTCGAAGCACCAGCGAAACGGTCATCATATACAGTATAGTTTTCGTCGGTCACAACAATGATGTATAAAGCTTCGCCTGTAATCGTTTTTAATTCAATATTTGTTTTGTGTTTTTTTACATCTGTAATAATGTGAATTCCATCTGAATGATAAAGTTTGAATAATTTCATAACTATGCCCCCTGAAAAAAAGATACTATCAATACCTTTAATTATATAGTGTTATGTATAAAAAAGGAACAGTATGAAATTTTTAGACGGAATAGCGCTCTAATAATGGACTATTGATAGCAATTTGTAGTCTGAATAGCTTTGGTTTTCTATTTAGACTACAAATAAACTATCATTAATATTAGTTTGTTTCAGAAGTTGTAGGCATCGTTTTTTGTAAAGGACGGACCTCAATGTAATGTAATTGATGTCCTTCTTGCTCGTATATACTAAAGATATAGGATTCTAACTCAATATTTTCTGCAGTTTTATTGCCGTTATTAGCGGTTAAGAACCAACCACCTAGCGTCTCGACATCCTCTGCATCTAGTGTTACATTTAGTAAATTTTCAACATCCTCTACAAGCATTTTTGCATTTAAAATATAATGATTGTCGCTTATTTTTCGAATATCAGCAATTTCGTCGTCATCAAATTCATCACGAATCTCACCAACGATTTCCTCTAAAATATCTTCAACGGTTACAAGACCAGACGTGCCACCGTATTCATCCATTAAAATAGCCATATGGATTCGTTCTTTTTGCATGCGTACTAATAATTCCTGAATTGGAATCGTCTCAATGACATGAATAACTGGGTTGATAAAATCATCTAGTACAAGTGTTTCGTCAGTAATTTTGTCGATTAAACCGTGCGCGAATAACTCTTTGGCATTAATAAAACCTAAAATGTTATCACGATCGCCGTCATAAATCGGGTAGCGCGTATATTTCTCTGAGGCAATAAAGTGAATCATATTCGTGTAAGTGTCATTTTTTTCAATCCCAATAATTTCTGTACGTGGCACCATAATTTCACGCGCAATACGTTCATCAAATTCAAAGACGTTGTTTACGTACTTTAACTCGGATTTATTGATTTCACCGCTTTTAAAGCTTTCAGAAAGTAGTAAACGTAATTCTTCTTCAGTATGTGATAGTTCGTGTTCAGAAGCGGGCTTCATGCCGAAGAGACCAACAAGTACTCGAGCAGAGCCGTTTAAGAACCAAATGAACGGATACATTATTTTGTAGAAGGTCATAATTGGTTTAGCAAAGAGTAATGTAATGGTTTCAGCCTTTTGAATTGCGGCAGTTTTTGGTGCTAATTCACCTACAACTACATGTAGGAACGTTGCAATGGCAAATGCCGAACCAATCGTGAATATACTCATGTATTTATCTGATATCCCAATCATATCGAATAGGGGATGCAGCATAAATTCGAATGTTTTTTCTCCGACCATCCCGATACCAAGGGCAGTTACCGTAATACCTAGCTGACAGGCAGATAAGTATTCATCTAGGTGGTCAACAACATGCTTTGCAGGGATTGCTTTCTTATTGCCCTCAGCAATAAGCTGGTCAAGTCTTGATGTTCGTACTTTGACAATGGCAAATTCCGTCGCAACGAAAAATGCTGTTAATGCTAATAAAATAATGAAAATTGATAAGTTAAGTATGGTCAAATAGTCGTTCTGTTTCTACAAAAAAAAACAGAACGTCACCTCCTAATTAATAAGTAGTAGTAAAGATTGCATGAGCGCAATACTTTCTGTTGAAACATTTTTTTTAATCGATTGAATATTTTTTTGATCTTGATTGTCAAAATGAGCGAGCAGAGATGCTACATCGTGCTCTAAGTTTTGCATTTTTAAGCGAATCGTTTGCACATCGATTTCTTCGTAAGGTGTGATCTGTAATTCAGCCTGGATTTCTTCAAGCGATAAACCGTCATGTTTACGTTGTTCAATATATTGGAGACGGTCAATCATTGATGATTCATAATAACGATAGTTGGATGCGGAACGTTCTGCTTCTAACAAGCCAATATTAGTATAATAATCAATTGTTCTTTTTGTGATACCTGTCTTTTCAGCAAGTTCACCAATTTTTAATTTTTCTGTCCCAATATGAACACCTCCAAACCATAACGTGATGCTTTGATTATAACGTGATGATTTTATACTATACAAATAATAAGTAACGACATTTCAAATTTGTAAGATTGAACAAAAAAATACACTATGCGATAAACGCATAGTGTACTCATAGTGTTGAAAAAATTGTCAATGAGCAAAAATGTAAAATTACGAAAAATCCCGGCATGAAAAATGAGATTTTCATATGGAAGCTTTTTTTGAAATAAGATATTCGTAAAAAAGGCTCTAAATTAAAATCTGTACTTGCCATGTGGGGTTGATTTCCGTTCCGGCTGTACGCTTTCCGGGGGAGGGGGTGTCCGATGAGTCGCTTCACTCGCTATATACGCCCCGCGGAAAGCTTCGGAAAACAACAAGGAGTTACAGTGTAATATGCCTTGGTAATGTTCCCCTAAAGACAGAAATGTTTTGTTCTTTTAGTGTACTCCATCAATTTTATGTTTCAATTGTGGTCACGGTATTACTGTTCTCAGCACGTAACTGTGTTTTAATATGCCCAATTAACATAACGATGAGAGCAGCAAAAACCATTACACCTGCAAATAATAAGGCAGCTTTATAACTATCGAAATATGCTGCTAACTTGCCCGCGACAATCGGTCCAATAATTTGTCCAAGTGCATAAAATGTTGTTAAAACGGAAACGACTGCGTTACTTTGTGTGGGAAATAGCTGTCTTGCATAAGACGTAGTCAATGTTACAATCCCAACAAATGTCAAGCCGAATAAAAACGACGACAGTAATACACTTGGTGCGGTTTGCGAAAAGACCGGTAGTAAAATCCCAATCACCTGCATGATATACGCAACCGTTAAAATATGTACCGGTGAATATTTTGATAACAGTACGATCCATACCGGGGCAGAGGGTACTGCAGCGAGTCCGACTACAACCCAACTATAGGAAGAATAGGATGAAAGGGAAGGGATATTATGTATAATATCGACTAAAAATGTCCCTGTAATGATATAACCAAGCCCTTCTAACCCGTAGGAAGCAATGAGCCATGGCATAAACCCTGCTGTCATTTTGCCATTAGATGCCTTAACTTTCTTGACACCATCCTGAATCGTTAAATTGCGCCACGTGACAAGTGTTACGCAGAAGAATGCAAGGGAAAGCAACCCAAGTCCAAGCCATGCACCTTTCCATGTGTAAGCTAATTCTAAATAAGGTACGAATAGTCCTGAAATAGCAATACCAAGACCAATTCCACTAAATAAATAGCCAGACCATTTCGTAAGTACTTCCTGTGCTAAATAATCCATAATGATACTCGAAGTTAACACGAAAATGAATCCACTTGTGATGCCAGCAATTAGTCGTAACAACAGCCAAAGTGTGAATATTTCAGTTAAGCCCATCCAAATAACAGACGCAACATTTAATAATACATTCACGAGTAAAATCATTTTTTTGCGGCGGAATAAAAACCCAGCCCATAATGCTCCTATAAAATAGCCAACATAATTGCTTGACGCCAAGTAACCTGCTGTTTCAAGTGTGAATCCCGTGTCTCTTCGCATAAACGGTAATATTGGTGTAAATGCAAAGCGACTTATACCCATTGCAAGAACTAGCAATAGGATTCCCCCTAGTAAAACCCCTGCATGTTTTCTATTCATAGCAAAACCCCTCTGTGAAAAAATATATATCTATTATGTTGGCTCAACACCAAAATCTGTACAGGACAGCACGTTCCACTACAGGCGGACGCTTTCCAGGAGGCGAGCCTTTAGCCGCTTCGTCGCTTGGCTCCTGCAGGGTCTCAAGTTGCTCGCTGATTCCCTAGGAGTCGCCGCCTTCCGTTCCATGTGCTCACCTATAATGGGTTTATTTTCAGTAAAGTACATGTTTTGGTAATGACCTATTATTTTAGTATATAATAGTTTGACTAGAAAGAATATTGAGATCTTTCACGCGAGCATAAAAAATAGCTCTTCTGAACGGAAATTCCGTTAGAAAAGCTGTTTTTTTATTTTTGTAAATAGGTCTCATATAGATGGTAAAGGGCATCTTCCCCCGTCATCTGAAGGATAGTCTCCTCATCGAATACGAGTTTTACATCTGTGAAAGCGCTATTAATTTGGCCATCTTGAATACTACATGTCACCGTGATTTCTCCGGTTTCCGCTAATTGTTTTTTATAGACGTCATCCCATTGTTGATCGGAGAATAGTGGGTCAATCCATGTCCCCTTAATATGAATCTTTCCTTCGTGTGCGTCATATTCCCAACGTGTATCACGTAATATAGTTTTAAATAAATCATTTATCGTGAAAGTTTCATCGTTGTAAGAAATTGTAATTTCCCTTACAGAGTGGACATCTTGGCCTAGCGCACTTGCTGCTGAATTTGCTGTTGCATTTATGCCAGATGCAGCATCCTTAATTTCTGAGAGTCTATCTCCGCAGCCCGTCAAAAGAACACTAAGGCAAATGATAAAAACTATATTTTTAATCAATTTCACAAGTACCCTCCTATTTTACAAGTTGTTACCTTTATCTTAACGAAAAAAAATTTGGAAAAAAGGGCATGTAGGTAGAAGATTGTGACATTTTAGCAACGACTAAGCTGATAAGTAGAAGAGTTACATAACTTACTGGATTCAGGGAAAGAGTTGCTTCAGATTAAGTGCAATAGGTGTATTTACTTTTTTTCAACTTTTAGGTGTGACTTTTTAAATAATTTCCCTTATTAAGGAGGTGGCCTATATAAAAATTAATGATGAGTTACTTAATAGATTAGGTGTGTATTTCGTATATCATAATGTATATGAAAATTATGGAATTACGTTCGAGGTTTTTGTGGAACGCTGGTTACGGGGGATAGTAGAAATCTGAAATAGTAAATAGAAAATGAGTCGTGTCAACAAGATGTTGAACACGACTCATTTTCATTTAAAATAGTTTGTAATATATTGATTCGCTTCTTGCCAGTTATAGACACGTACAACGTTGTCAGGCACGGCAAGGCGATTATAAGGTGTATCGAATAAAACGACAGGTATCTTTAATTCTTCAGCGAGCATTACGGCATTATCATGTTTGTCCTCGAAGAATGCTTGGACGCCATGTTTTTTAGCAACAGCTAGTTTGTCATGGCTACCAATTAGCTCGATATGATCGTAAGGAATTTCTTGCGATTTGAACCAATTTACTGTGATATCTGATACGTTTTCACCGCGAGCAGAAATATAATACAGCTCGTAGTTATTTCGCCAAGTATTTAAAATGTACTTAGCATCTTTTGCTGCTTCTGATACTTCATACATAAACGGTTCGTTTTCCTTAAACCATGTTTGAAAAGCTGCGCGATCCACCGGATGAGGGAACGCGGATAAAAAATCATATTCACAGACATCATCAAGTGTGATGTTGACATTATACTGTTTGTTAATATGCGGAATGAGTGTGCCTGGACACGTTACTGTTCCGTCAATATCAATACCAAAACGAGGCTTTGTCATGCTTGCACCACCTTAGACTTTTGTGTTTGCTGCTTCTTCTGCTTCACGTTTTTCTAACATTTCTGCAGCTAATTTATCGATTTCTTTTTTCAATTCTTCTACCATTGTTGCTTCAGGTACTTTGCGGACTGTTTTGCCTTTCATGAATAACAGACCTTCACCTCGTGCACCAGCGATCCCGATATCAGCTTCACGTGCTTCACCAGGACCATTCACTGCGCAACCAAGAACCGCTACTTTTAAAGGTACACTTAGTTTAGAAATGTATTCTTCTACTTCATTTGCAATAGAGATTAGATCTATTTCAATACGACCGCAAGTCGGGCAAGAGATAAGTGTTGCCATATTAGATGCTAGGCCGAATGATTTCAATAATTCTCGTGCTACTTTAATTTCTTCTACAGGGTCAGCCGATAAAGAAATACGTAAAGTATTCCCAATGCCTTTCGATAAAATTGCACCAAGACCAGCAGCTGATTTCACAGTACCCGCGAATAGTGTGCCTGATTCTGTAATCCCTAAGTGAAGAGGGTAGTCAAATGCTTTAGATGCCTTTTCATATGCCTCAATCGCAAGGTTTACATCAGAAGCTTTCATCGACACAATAATATCGTGGAAGTCTAAGTCTTCAAGAATTTTAATATGGTGTAGCGCAGACTCTACCATACCATCAGCAGTAGGATATCCGTATTTTTCTAGAATGTGACGCTCTAAAGAACCAGCGTTTACCCCAATACGAATTGGAATACCTTTTGCTTTTGCTGCGTTTACAACCGCTTCTACTTTTTCTTTACGCCCAATATTACCTGGGTTAATACGTACTTTATCAATACCATTTTCAATCGCTTTTAACGCTAATTTATAGTCAAAATGAATATCAGCTACTAATGGAATATGAATTTGTTTTTTTATGTCGGCGATTGCATCGGCCGCGCGTTCATCTGGCACCGCTACACGAACAAGCTGACAGCCCGCTTCCTCTAAACGTAGAATTTCGGCTACTGTTGCCTCGACATCATGTGTTTTAGTAGTACACATACTTTGAATGAATAATTCATTACTACCACCAATTGTTAAATTACCGACACGTACTGGACGTGTTTTTGTACGGTGACAAATTTCACTCATTAACTTTCTCTCCTTTTCGGGCCGCTACTTTTGGCCGTCACTGACATTTATTTTAGCAGTGTAGGAAAATAAGAACAAGGAAGAAACGTTAACTTTTCATTTTCCGCATAAGTTTTCGAGTTCATATGAGAGTGGAAGTTTAATATTTTCACCAGGGACAAGTTCCTGTAATTGTAAATGTGGATTTAATTGGTAAAAGAGCTGTAAGCGTTCTGGGAAGGTCATGGGTACTTTTGCGGGTTGAATGGCAAATAGACTGTGAATGGTGTCACCTTGAATTACTTGTACACTGATGTAGATAGGTTCACGTTGATCTTCACAAAGCTCTTCCGTTTCTTTTGGATAAAAGGATGCTAGTGGCAATGTGCCTTCAGTTAAATCTATTTTCACTATGAATGCAACAAGCACAATAATTGCCGTTAATAGTAATGCACGCAAAAAACCCCCTCCTTTCCTACACTATATTGAGAAAAGGGGGGAATCATGCACGTTATTTTGTTATTGGTTGAATTGGGTACTTTGTAAAGGAAATTATTAATAGAGTTAGTGTTAATAATAATGAGAAAACAGAAGTCACTGTTTCACTAATTGGTAGATAAGCAGCTAGTAAACTTATCAATGTTGTCCATGTAATCGCAAAGGTTGTCGTGCGCCATACATTACGGTATTCTCCCCGGCGTTTCATGACCTTCAAAAAGAATAAACCAGCAAATGCATAGAGAGCAATTTGAGCAAAAATAAGCATAGTCGTGAAGATAAAAAGCATTAGAAATGTTGCAGGATATAACAACCATTTAATTTCTTCTATGTATGCTGTTAAGCCACTAATGTCAAAATTATCAACGTTTACCCCAGCAGTAAATCTTCCGAATGAAAAGACTGTGACAAGTAAAATTAATAAAAATGTATATTGAATGACTTTACCAATTGGTAATAACCGATAGGCTGCTAGTTTTTTTGGATGAATCAGGCTATCGATAAATAGTTGTGAGTGTTTCATGAAAAATATCTCCTCCATTCGCTATTCTAACATGTTGAAGCGTTACAATAAAAGAAACGTGCATGTAGTGGGATAAGGTTGTGGCAAATTGTTAACATTTTGTAAAGATGTTGAATGATTTCTTTACTTTTTATAGTTTATCTATTAATCATTAGGGTTAGACAAGTAGAGATATGGGAATTGGAGCGGACACAATTGACGATAGATTGGCAGAGTATGCTATTTCAGTTTTTAGGTGGATTAGGTGTATTTTTATTTTCCATTAAATTAATGGGCGAAGGTTTACAGAAATCTGCAGATGATAGATTACGAGAGTGGTTGAACCGTTTTACGACAAATCCGCTAATAGGTGTGTTAGTCGGGATAGTGGTAACGGTTTGTATTCAGTCGAGCTCGGCAACGACCGTTATTACAGTCGGACTTGTTAGTGCGGGCTTTTTAACGTTACGGCAAGCAATAGGTGTCATTATGGGGGCTAATATTGGAACAACCGTGACGGCATTTATAATTGGTATTAATCTTGGTATGTATTTTTATCCATTATTGGCGATTGGTGCAGCACTCATCTTTTTCTTCAAAAAAGCAAGTTATCATCATGTCGGGCAGATTGTCTTTGGTTTTGGGGGCTTATTTTTAGGGCTTGAACTAATGGGAGGAAGCATGCAGGTCCTTCATAATTTAACTACTTTTGCTGAGCTAACCGTACATATTAGTGACCAGCCTATTTTGGGCGTTATAGTGGGAACGGTTTTTACATTAATCGTGCAAAGTTCGACAGCAACGGTTGGCGTATTGCAAGGCTTATTTGCTGAGCAATTGATTGGGCTAGATGGAGCTCTACCAGTATTATTTGGTGAAAATATCGGTACAACCATAACAGCTGTATTAGCTTCGGTAGGTGCCTCAATTTACGCAAAAAGAGCAGCCGCGGCACATGTTTTATTTAATGTCATTGGCTCGATTATTTTTATTATTTTCTTAACGCCATTTTTGCACTATATTGAATGGATCAGTAAAATGTTTCACTTGGAACCACGCATGCAAATCGCTGTGGCCCATGGTTCATTTAATATATTCAACACAATGCTTCAACTACCATTTATAGCGGTATTAGCGACAATCGTAACAAAAATTATGCCAGGGACAGGTGGCGATATTGACTTTACAGCAAAGCATTTGGATCCTTCGTTTATCGACTCTTCTCCGTCCATTGCACTGGGGCAGGCGAAAGAGGAAGTTCTTCGAATGGGCGACCATGCACTAAGAGGTTTAGAGGAAACGTTCCACTATATGAAAACAGGTGATGAAGAACATATTCCTACTGTTTTACAGCTTGAAGCGGTGTTAAATAATCTAGATAAAGAAATAACGAACTATTTAGTCATGGTATCCAAGCAATCGTTATCGCGTGCTGATTCTGTGCGCCATCATATGCTGTTAACAAATGTACGTGATATTGAGCGTATTGGTGACCATTTTGAAAATATTTTGGAATTACTGCAATATAAAGAGCATCATCAGGTGATCCTAAGTAAATCAGCAAGACAGGATCTGATTGGCATGTTTAGTTTGGCAATTGAAGCGGTGCGTAAAAGCATGGAGGCGCTAGATACAGCTAGTCTGAGTCTTGCGCAGGAAGTAACGGAACTAGAAAGCTTGATTGACGACATGGAAGATAAGTTGCGTCAAAAGCATATTGCGCGCTTAAATACCAACGAATGTAATGGAACTGCTGGGATTGTTTTTACGGATATAGTCAGTAATTTAGAGCGTATTGGCGATCATGCGGTGAATATTGCGGATTCTATTTTAGGTATTCGACATTGATGATTTGAAACTTTTTTTGTCGTAGCACGTATAGTAGGCAATGTGTGTCAGAAGGAGAATAAGATATGGAAATAGTTGGATGGATATTAGTGATTGCCTGTTTCATCGTGTCATTTGTCGGGTTAGTATATCCTATTATACCGGGCGTGATATTTTTAATTGGAGGATTTTTATTATACGGGGCGTTTTTCTCGTTTGCGGAGCTTAGCTGGTGGTTCTGGATCATTGAAATATTATTTGTTGTGTTATTGTTTGGCGCAGATACTGTTGCGAATGCATTTGGCATTAAAAAGTTTGGTGGCTCGAATGCCGGCATGTGGGGTAGTACAATTGGTTTGTTAATTGGTCCATTTGTAATTCCTTTTGCTGGGATATTAATCGGTCCATTTTTAGGCGCTGTCATCGCGGAACTTGTTGTAGAACGTCGCGCAGTAGGAGAAGCTGTAAAAAGTGGCGTAGGCTCACTTGTTGGTTTTTTAACATCTACTGTGGCGAAAGCGGTTATTCAAGTAGCTATGATTGTTGTGTTTTTTATCGCAATTTAACTTTACTAAGCAGAAAAGTTTACTATCTAATAAGGATTTATAGATTTCATAGGGATCATCATCAAAATTCCGGTGAGTCATAATTGTTTTAATAGGTTTAGATAATTTGAATCATGGGAAGTAAGTATTCTGATTGGTTTTTCAGTCAAAAGGCTGAAATCTATGATTTGAGGTAATTTTCATTGAATGGTTTGACCAATTTTGATAATCTAAGGATGTACTAATTATTTCTTTAATTATAGGGAGGAACACAAACATGGCTTTCGAATTACCACAATTAACTTACGCTTATGACGCATTAGAACCACATATTGATGCAAAAACAATGGAGATTCACCACACTAAACACCACAATACTTATGTTGCAGGCTTAAACGCAGCGGTAGAAGGTACTGAATTTGCAGGGAAAGATCTTAACGAATTAATCGCTAACATCGATGCACTTCCAGCTGACAAACAAACACCAGTACGTAACCACGGTGGCGGTCACTCAAACCACTCATTATTCTGGGAAGTAATCGCTCCAGGCGGTTCTAATACACCAGTTGGCGAAGTAGCAAAAGCAATCGATGCTAAATTCGGTTCTTTTGATGCTTTCAAAGAAGAATTTGCTAAAGCTGCAACAACTCGTTTCGGCTCAGGCTGGGCTTGGTTAATCGTTGATGGCGACTCAGTTGCTGTAACTTCAACTCCAAACCAAGACTCTCCAATTATGGAAGGTAAAACGCCAATCCTTGGCTTAGACGTTTGGGAACATGCTTACTACCTAAACTACCAAAACCGTCGTCCAGACTACATTGGTGCTTTCTGGAACGTAGTAAACTGGGATGTAGTAGAAGCTAAATTCCAAGCTGCTAAATAATCAATTTATAAAGAAAAATAGGTTGTTTCTGCAGAGTAGAATATAGAGGTAAAATTAAAAAGGGTGTCTCGATAATTTTCGAGACACCCTTTTTGTATGGAAACGAAATTGCTGTAGTTAATCTATCATTTAGTAGTTTCTTGTAATCTTAAATAATCTCCTATAATGTATACAGCTTGGTCATGTAATGTATCGGATGCGATTTTATACCATCCATTTTCCTCGCCATATACTAATACTGGTAGGTTGAAGCGTTTATAGCTGTATAACTTTTTAAAAGTTTCAGACGGACCTGTGCGAACATTTAGATACGGATAGTCTGGATCGATAGTAAAACCGATTTTGTAATTTTGTTTAGCATCTCTAAAGCCCAACGCTTTATCAAGTGCATAATAGTGAGCTGTAGCTTTAGCCCCCCAGTTTGCATCTGCGGCATATTTCACATTCATGCCAACTGCTTTTGATCCGAGTACCGCACCATATCCGTAGGTCTCAATATCACCACTTGGTGCAATAAAGTCCTTGTTTACAATTATAGCAAATGCCGAAAGTCCTTCTTCAGCAGTAGCATACACATTACCGACTACTGCACTGGATGTTTTACCGATACCGAAGAAGTTATTATTATTTTGTGCGCCGTTGCTCATGCCATAGTTACTCTCGTTCATTGCAACTGCTAATATCAAAATGGCGTTAATTTGATATTGCTCTTCGAGTTTTTTTAAAGTGACTCCTGCATTGAGAAGTTTGCTTTTTTTAGTAGCATCTACATAACTACTTGAGCCTTTTGCTTCACGATTTTTCAACTCTTGTACAATATACGCATCAATTTCTTTTGCTGTGTAAGCAGTTTTTGTGCGCATCGGCAAAAATTGATAGTAATTATAGGCATCACCTACATGCTTACCATCTTCGTTTGTAAAGGAAATGCCGTCTGTGCTGTAGTAGCGAGTTCCTGCTTTCATAAAGTTAGGGGCAACACCAATCACATTATCGCCCTCTTTACGCTTATTGTTATGAGAATAGATTTTAAACACTAACTCACCATTCACTACTTCATAATAAGATCGATCTAATGCCGGATGTGCGGGTACTAGGGTAATATCATCTATTGATAATGTACCTGTGCGACCACCAATTGTAACTGTTACCTTGTTACCGTCACTCTTAACATAACCAAGTTCTGTATTAGTTGCGAGAGGCATTTTATCTGTACGGGTAATGTCATAAGCGACTTCTTTGTTTAATACAGCAATTCCTGCTGACATTGAGATGACTTTACCCTGCTTCAGTACGACTCCGTTTGCAGGCATCGCTTGAATGGCTTCACTTGAAGTGTCGAACTTCTGTACAGTTGCATATTGGCCATCTTTTTGAATAGTAGCCGTACTAAAGGGTTGCGTGTCAACTACTTGTGTCGCTATATAATTGTTAAGACGGTAAATAAATGTTGCGGATTGTGCAATCGTCGCGTTTTCTTGTGGACCAAAAGTGTTGTTTTCTAAACCTTTTATAATGGATAATGCAACACCAGTTGCTACAGCATCACGATAATCTACAGCGATTTTTGATGTATCTGTAAACGTTAGCTTTGTAGTTTTTTTCGGTACTTGTGAATAATCTAATGTACGATTAATCATGACCGCCATTTGTTGGCGACTAATCAATTCGTTTGGCTTAAATTCATTGGTTTTTGTATAACCAGTGACGATGCCTGCTTTCGCTGCGCTTTGAATGCCGGAAATATAGCGGTTGGTAGTAGGAACGTCTTTAAAAGAAGTACCCGTTGCAGTAGGTAGGTCGAACGTTTTAGCAAGGGAAAATGCAAATTCAGCTCGTGTGACTTTTCGGTACGGATAGTATTTACCATCACTTTCAGGTAATAATGCATTTTTTTCACTTAAAAGATTTAACCCCGGACCATGGGTAGGATCATCAAATGTTTGTGCGTTACCCTTAGGTATACTGAGGGAACTTACTACTAAGATAATGAGGATACAGCTTAGGACATATTTTTTCACAAAACCAACCTTCCTTTAACTTGTATTATAGGGAATTTAATCCTCGTTATATAGTAATCTAGTTAAAGAACGTTGTCGAACAATATAGTGCATTATGAAATATACTTTGATAAAACCAGCAAATACATGAAACTTATCTTAAATGAAGTCCGTCTATTAGATGCGTACTTCTTTGCATATTTTTGTGGGTGCAGAAACAACAAATGAATAAAAGTAAAGTTTTAACGATGATTAAGGATTTTGAAAGGGAGCTTATTGAGTAAGTACAATTTAATTAAAGGCCAAATGAAGTAATTAAGGCTAATGCTCGCTAGTGAAAGACCATGCTTTTCTGCTGTGGCTTTGGGTGGTATACTTAGTATCGTGTATTTGAGCAGACATGTATGAAGGAGGGGATCTATATGCGCAAAACGCAAGGAAAGAGTCGCGCGTCGAGTGTTAAAGCAAAGCATCACTCCAATTTAACATTTCGTATGAATGTCCTTTTCTTTTCTATATTTATCGTATTTTCAATGTTGATTTTTAGACTTGGTTATATGCAAATTGTAAAAGGTGAAGATTATGTGCGAATTCTAGAGCGTACAGAGGAAGTGCCTGTGAATACAAGTGTACCGAGGGGCCGTATGTATGACCGTTACGGACGAATCTTAGTCGATAATCAGCCTGAAAATGCGATTACGTATACGAAAATGCAAACGACCAAATCGGAAGACATGTTAAAAATTGCAGAGGAATTAGCCGCTTTAATCGAGCAACCAACGAATCGTGTGACGATGCGTGATAGATATGATTTTTGGATTTTGAAAAATCATGAAGAAGCCTATGCAAAAGTAACAGATGAAGAAATAACAGAAATTAATAGCCGAGAAAATATTACCACAAGTGAAGCGAACGCTGCGGTTGATAAACTTGTTCGTGAACGTATTACTGACGAGGAATTAGCGCAACTAACAGAGGCTGATTTAGAAGTGCTAGCGATCTACCGAGAAATGGCGTCGGGCTACAACTTATCACCGCAAATTATTAAAAGTGAAAACGTAACAGATGAAGAATTTGCACGTGTATCAGAACGTCTAACAGAATTACCAGGAGTGAATACAACAACGGATTGGAAGCGTGTAAAACTGTCAACACTGTCTGTTTTAGGTCGTACTACACTTCCTGCTAAAGGGATTCCAAACGAAAAGCTTGATTACTACTTAGCGCGTGATTATTCGCGAAATGACCGAGTGGGTGAAAGTTATATCGAAGCGCAGTATGAAGAGTTGCTACAAGGTCAAAAAACAGTTGTCAAAAATATTACGAATAAAAAAGGGCAAGTTGTTGATACGATTACAACGTACGAGGGTGAGCCAGGTAAGGATTTAGTACTAACGTTCGATAGTGAACTGCTCGCGGAAACGGAGAAAATTGTAGAAGAAGAGTTACTCGCTTTGAAAGCTATGGGTAGTTCATACTTATTAGACCGCGCCTTTTTAGTGATGATGGATCCAAATACAGGCGATGTTTTATCGATGGTAGGTAAGAAAATCGAGAAGGATCCGGATACAGGGAAAAATGTAATAGTGGATTATGCTTATGGTTCGTTTACAACGGCCTATGAAGCAGGCTCTGTCGTTAAAGCAGCAACGGTATTAACTGGTTATAACCAAGGTGTTATTTCTATGGGTACTACATTAGGAGATGAACCAATTCACTTAGCAGGTACGCCAGTAAAGAGTTCCATTTTTAATCGTAGTGGTTATATCTCAATGAATGATTTAACGGCGCTTGAACGTTCGTCTAACGTATATATGTTTAAAATTGCGATGCTAATTAACGGGACGCCATATAGCTACAATATGCCGTTACGTTTGAACGACGATACTTTCTCGAAAATGCGTAATAATTATGCGCAATTTGGTTTAGGGATCAAAACAGGTATCGATTTACCAAATGAAGTTAGTGGTGTGATGGGTCCATCTGGTCCAACGTATGGTGGTAAAACACTCGATTTAGCAATTGGGCAGTACGATACGTATACTCCGTTGCAATTAGTGCAGTATATTTCAACGGTGGCAAATGGTGGCTATCGAATTCAACCGCATGTAGTGAAGGAAGTACGTGGGCCTTCAAAAGATGGACAACAACTTGGTCCATTGGAAACAGAAATTGGACCAACGATTTTAAACCGCATTGATAATCCAACAGAAGAGATTGACTATGTGAAAGAAGGCCTTCGTCGTGTATATGCTGGTTCGCAAGGTTCTGCTCGGGGACAATTTGCGAATGCGCCATACACAGCAGCAGGTAAAACAGGGACAGCTGAGGTAGTATATTACGGACCATTAACAGATTATTACGGTACGAATACAGTTAACCTAACGCATGTTGGCTTTGCACCGCTTGAAAACCCTGAAATTGCCTATGCAGTCGTTATTCCATGGGCAACAACTAACTTTAATATTTATTTGCCTCATGCGAACGTCATTGCTAAACGTTCACTCGATAAGTATTACGAGCTAAAGGAAAAATATGAATCGACTAAAGTTTCTGAAAGTAATGTGGAACAACCAATTCTTCCAGCAATCACAGAAGATAAAATTGGTGAAGATGAGCAAGAATAAGAAAAATCGCTGAGGCTATTTATAGCCCAGCTTTTTTTTTATTTGTGAATGCTGAAAAATTCAAATGAACACTGAAGACAAGCTACTTTCTTAAATACAGAAAGTAGCTTGTTTTTTATGCAGATAATTGTTGTATAGCTAGTTCAAATTGTTGCTTTGATTGCACGCCATAAAGTTCTACGTTATTACTGAAGTAAGACTGTATCATAAAATCTACTGCTTCCTGTAAAGAAAGTTCTCGATGATCCATTACTAGTGTTAAATACGTTTTGAAGTAGTCGGCATTTTGTAGATTTGAATGTTTTTTCACAATGTCAAACTCCTTATTGTTTATTAGTGTCTAGGCTAGCAGGATAGCCGCTTAAATTCCCTTAGGCTCTTATTTGTCACTGTTAACACAATTGTTCATTATAGCCTTATTTAAAATAGAAGCAATTTATTTCATTTGTAAACCTACATTTACAATGGTTTACAAAACATTACATTCCTTTACGTCTCTTTTACGAATGGTTTATACGACTTCAACAATCAGCCTTTATAGTAAAGAATGTAAGGAAAACAACTATAAAAAACGTTAGTGACGGAGGCAAATGAGATGAAAAAGTGGAAGTACTTAACGATGACAGCGGTAATGGGTTCAGCATTAATGCTAGGTGCATGTGGCAGTGATAACTCAGGTAACAATGCAGAAACAAATTCGGCGGCAAATTCTGGACAAGAAGCAGATGACAAAAAACTGCAAGGATCCGTAGCTGGGGACGGTTCATCTACAGTAGCGCCAATTATTGAAGCGGTTGTAGAAGAGTATGCAGGTGCACAGCCGGATGTCAAAGTATCGGTAGGTGTTTCGGGAACTGGTGGTGGTTTTGAAAAATTCATCGCAGGGGAAACAGACTTTGCAAATGCATCTCGTTATATAAAAGATGAAGAGAAAGCTAAACTTGATGAGGCAGGTATTGCCTATACTGAATTAGCGCTAGCTAATGATGGTTTATCAGTAGTCGTAAATCCTGAAAATGATTGGGCAAAGGATTTAACAGTAGAACAGTTAAAACAAATTTGGACAGAAGATGGTAAAGTGAAAAAATGGTCGGATTTAGATCCTTCTTGGCCAGCTGAAGAAATTATCTTCTATTCACCAGGTACTGACTCTGGTACGTATGATTATTTCGATGAAGTTATTTTAGACGGTGCAGATTTAGTAAGCGCTGCGACATTATCAGAAGATGATAATATGCTCGTACAAGGTGTAGCAGGCGATAAAAACGCAATCGGCTTCTTCGGCTTCGCGTACTATCTTGAAAATAAAGATAAATTAAACATTGTTAAAATAAACGGTGTAGAACCAACACATGACACAATTGAAACGGGTGACTACTTACCACTTTCACGTCCACTATTCACATACGTAAAAAATGATTCTATCAAAGATAACGAAGCGGCATATGATTTCTTGAAATATACGCTTGAAAATGCAGGAGATATGGCGGAAGCGGTAGGTTATGTTCGTCTTCCAGATGAACAGTATGCTGAAGGTTTAACAACTTTAGAAGGCTTAAAATAAGTAGCTATGCTTGAAGGGGGAGAGTATACTCTTTCCCTTACTTGCTTGAAAGGAGCACCCCATGGTTTCTCAAAAAGAAAATAAGTCATCATCTGTGCAGCAATTAATTGCGAACTCACGCAATCATAAAACAAAGAAAATAGTGGAAAAAGCCATGCCAGCTCTATTATTTTCTGCAGCGCTCATTTCTATTTTGACGACATTTGGCATTGTTTTCACCCTTATTTTTGAAACGTTTGAATTTTTCAAGCGTGTGTCGATTACGGATTTCCTATTTGGTACACAGTGGCTACCGTTTTCAGGAAAGGAACCGTTGTTTGGGATTTTACCTCTAATTGCGGGAACGTTGAAGGTAACGCTTATCGCTGTTATCGTAGCAGTGCCATTTGGTATAGGTTCAGCGATTTATTTAAGTGAGTATGCGAGTGAGAAAGCAAGACGTACGATAAAGCCAATATTAGAAGTGCTAGCTGGTGTGCCAACGATTGTTTACGGTTTTTTTGCCTTAACATTTGTCACACCGATTTTACAAGAATTAATTCCAGGTCTTAAAATCTTCAATGCACTTAGTCCTGGGATTGTCGTAGGTGTCATGATTTTACCGATGATTACGTCATTATCTGAAGATGCGATGTCCAGTGTGCCAAATAGTATGCGCGAAGGAGCATTAGCAGTTGGTGCAACGAAGTTTGAAGTTGCGATAAAAGTAGTGTTACCAGCTGCACTGTCTGGGATTATCGCCTCAGTTGTACTTGCTATTTCCCGGGCAATAGGTGAAACGATGATTGTTTCTTTGGCAGGAGGATCAACGCCGAAGTTTGATCTAAATGTTACGGATTCAATTCAAACAATGACTGCCTATATCGTACAAGTATCCACAGGTGACGCAGGGTATGGCACAACCATTTATTATTCGATCTATTCAGTTGGTTTCACATTATTCATTTTCACATTAGTGATGAATTTACTAGCTCACTATATTTCGAAACGCTTCCGGGAGGTATACTAGCATGCGCTATATAGATGAGACGGCCGTCATGAAACGAATGACGAAGCGTATTACATTCAATAAAGTTTGGAAGGCGTTGTTTTTCTTAGCAACAATTTTCGCGCTTATAACGCTCGCTATTTTGTTATTTCGTATTGTGACGCAAGGAATTGGCTATTTAAATATAGACTTCTTAACAAATTTCGCTTCACGGTTTGCAGATAAAGCTGGCATTAAGGCAGCGCTAGTTGGTTCCTTGTGGCTAATGGGTGTTGTAGCACCTGTGTCCATTATCCTTGGTGTAGGGACGGCGCTTTATTTAGAGGAATATGCAAAGAAAAATAGGATAAATGATTTTATTCGTATGAATATCTCAAATTTAGCAGGTGTACCTTCCATTGTATTTGGTCTACTTGGGTTAACAATTTTCGTTCGTATGATGGAACTTGGGAAAAGTATTTTAGCAGCAGGCTTCACGATGAGTTTACTCATTTTGCCGGTCATCATTGTAGCGGCACAGGAAGCTATTCGAGCAGTACCAAGTGAACAGCGCGAAGCATCCTATGGTATGGGCGCAACAAAATGGCAAACGATTCTTCGGGTGGTGCTACCAGCCGCTATTCCTGGGATATTAACAGGGAGTATTTTAGCCTTATCACGTGCGATTGGTGAAACAGCTCCGCTTGTTGTACTTGGGATTCCGGTTATTCTACAGTTTTTACCGGATGGTTTATTGAGTCAATTTACGGCTTTGCCAATGCAAATTTACGATTGGGCAAAACGTCCACAAGAAGCATTCCAATACGTTGCTTCAGCAGGTATTTTAGTGTTGATGACGGTGCTATTGCTGATGAACTCTATAGCCATTTTTATTCGAAATAAATTTCAAAAACGTTATTAATGAGGTGACCAAATGGTACTGAAAATCCAAGAAGAAAAAACATTTGTCAAAAAGATTCAAACGGGTGCAAAGCCAGTAACGGAAGTGGCGGGTAATATTGTGTATGATACGAGAAATTTAAATTTATGGTACGGCGATCACCACGGCTTGAAGGACGTTAATTTAGGTATTTATGAAAATGAAGTAACGGCAATTATTGGCCCTTCTGGTTGTGGGAAGTCTACCTATTTAAAAACGTTAAATCGGATGGTAGAGCTTGTGCCGATTGTTAGAACATCTGGTGAAATTTTATACCGTGAGCGAAATATTTTAGATAAGGATTATACAGTGGAAGAGCTGCGTACGAGAGTGGGGATGGTGTTCCAAAAACCAAATCCGTTCCCAAAATCTATATACGATAACATTGCCTATGGTCCACGTATTCATGGCATTAAAAACAAAAAAATACTGGATGAAATTGTTGAAAAGTCACTGCGAGGTGCCGCTATTTGGGATGAAGTGAAAGATCGATTAAACCAAAATGCATATGGTCTTTCGGGTGGTCAGCAACAACGTATTTGTATCGCACGTTGTTTAGCTGTTGAGCCAGATGTTATTTTAATGGACGAACCAACATCTGCACTTGACCCAATCTCGACGTTAAAAGTAGAAGAGCTTGTACAAGAGCTGAAAAAAGATTATTCCATTGTCATCGTGACACATAATATGCAACAAGCTGCACGTATTTCAGACCGAACAGCCTTTTTCTTAAGTGGTGAAGTGATTGAATACGATAAAACGGATGTCATCTTCCAAACACCGGCAGATCAACGTACAGAAGATTATATTTCGGGACGCTTCGGCTAAGGAGGAAGATTAGATGATTGTACGCGAACGCTTTGAGCAAGAAATGCAAGAGGTACAAAAGCAATTTGTAGAAATTGCTACTAGTAGTATCCATGCATTAAAAACTGCCTTTGATGCATTATTAGAACAAGATTTAGAAAAGTCTTTAAAAATATTAGAAGATGATTTAGTCATTAATCGTCTAGAAGAAGAAATTAATGACCGTGTTATTTTACTCATTGCTAAACAGCAGCCAGTGGCGACAGATTTACGCCGTCTGATGGTGCTTGTAAAGGCGGCATCGGATATGGAAAGAGTGGGAGATTATGCTGTGAATATTGCAAAAGAAACGATTCGCATTGGCAAAGATCCTCTTATATTCCCGACGAACAATCTGCAAACGATGTGCAATAAAACAGTGGAAATGCTAGAGAATATTATTACAGCATTTACAGAAGAAGATACAGTAAGGGCAAAGGAAATTGCTGAGCTAGACGATTATGTCGATGATTTATATGGTGCAACTGTGACCTTACTACTTCGTGCTGGTGCTGAAAATCCTGCACATATACACCAAATTACACATTTGACGTTTATTTGCCGCTATTTAGAACGCTCAGCGGATCATGCCACAAATATTGCTGAACATTTATTTTACTTAATCAAAGGCAAACATTATGAATTGAATAACTAATGGGAAAGAGAATGGCGAGTTAGAAGCCGTTCTCTTTTTTTGTAGATACTAAGCGAAAGTTTAATAATAGATTGAGGTAACTGATGGAATGAACATTATTCATGCATTTTTCAGGTCCCTTACAACGATGAAGCAGAAAGATAAAGCAGATTTTGCAACGTTACACACCACAATCTCGTTATATACTGTGGTGTGTATTTTGTTGTCAAAAAACGAAAATGGATATACTATAGAAAAGATTTTAAAAAAGTTTATATTGGAGGTGCTGTTTCGTGGAGCATAATGTAGAAACATTCGTAGAAAAACTAGACAGAACTTTAACAGATGAGCAACGCGAATTGCTGCTCTTTTTATATAAAAATTTACACGTAGATGAGTTAAGTGAAGAAGAACAATCTTTTTTTGTTGAATATTTTTTCAATAGTGAAACGTTACGAAATATGGCAGTATTTGCAATAGCTTTAGTGGAAATCATTCATGAAATCGAAGGGAATATACCTGCTATTGAATTGGAAGAACGTTTAGCGAATAGCGAGGAGCAACGGTTGTATTATGAACGTAAATGGAATGATGCGAAACTAAATGATCTAAAGCATCAAACAACGAAACAGGGCAATGTTTTTCATGTCCCGTTCGCCAAGTATAAAAAAGAGCCAGGTCCAATTATAATTTGCTTAGAACAAACTAAAGGAATGGCGAAGTATACTGAAATTTGTAAAAGCATGGTTTTACCATTGTTCGTCACTGCACATCGTGAGCACCGTGATTTATATATTGTACCGTATAATAATCTTGTTCATGGGCATTATCGATTTGAAAAAGGAAGGTTAAATTTATCTTACTTTACTGATTTTATTGAATGTGATGTTGCCAGTGAAGCAGCCATCATACCTGTTTTACAGTTTGTCGAAGGGTTGCTACAAAAAAAACAACAGTGTACAGATGCGGATATCATTATATTCACAGAAGGTGTGCCAATTGATGGGCGACGTTTAGTAGAGCCGAGTGTGAAAACAATGATGCAAGAAATGATTCATAAATATCACATAGATGTCTCAGTCATAGCCATGCAAGAAAATAATTTTAAAGAGCAATATTTTTGGTTTGCCGATAAAGTATTTTTTGCAGAGGATGCGATTTTTTAGTGAATTCACGCTCCTTTCGAAGGTGAAAAGAGCAATTTATTTTGTAAACGTACATATATAAAGGAGAATGAAATGGATTCATTGAAATGGAAATGGTTACAAACGGATATTGCAATGCCAGTGTGGATAGATGTCCTCATTGTAATTGGGGTTTGTGCTGTAGGCTGGTTGTTTCAGCATTATATTTTAAAAAGAATTATTACAAGATGTGTAGCGGTTTTGAAGAAGCGTTCACAGCTGTTTTATGCGACTGTACTTGCTCAGTTTAGTAAAGCAATTCGCTATGCGTTTATGTCAGCGATCATAGTGTTTAGCTTGGCGCGATTGTTCGAAAGGTCATTTTTTTCACCTGATTCGACGAAGAGTTTTGTAATGTCGTTAATAGTATTTTTTGCCTTTAAAGGTGTGTACGATGTATTGCATTATTATACAAGAGAACCTGTCCCTCTTAGTATTAAGGATGAGCAAAATGTACTCATGCCATTTTTCTTGCGCATTGCGAAAGTACTCATCATGGTTTTAGCCATGTTTACTATTGCTTCTCTTTGGAATTTTAACTTAAATGGCTTTTTAACTGGGATTGGCTTGACTGGTGTGGCGATTGCTTTTGGTATACGTGATACACTGGCGCATGTCTTTGGTGGAATGTCAGTTGCACTTGATAATCCATTTCAAATTGGTGATTGGATTGCAACAGAAGATCAAAAAATTGAAGGGACGATTGAAGATATTAATCTTCGGAGTACGCTCATCCAAACAGGTGATAAAGGGCTTGTCTATGTGCCAAACTCCTACTTGGTAAATCGTCCTCTTTATAATTTGAGCAAACGTGAAAAACGTAAATGCGAACAGTTTCTTTATGTATCGGCTGAAAATGAAGAAGCAAATTTGCGCAATGCGTTAAGCACGATTCACCAACAAATTTATCTGCATGCGAAAACGGAGAAAGAAATAATTCATGTATTTATAGATGAATTTTATCCAACCTCTTATCGTGTCCTTATTCGATTTTTTGTGGTGACGAATGATACAGCAGATACGCTTGCTGTGCGACAGGATATTTTATTTGCAATTCGCCAAATTTTCGAAGAGCAACAGATTGCCCTTGCTGAGCCAATTGGAGAATATGGGTTGCATAAATAAATATAAATTGAATTGTTAGACTTTTTCTTTTACAATAGAAATTAGTAATCAGCCTTGATGAAGAGTAGTAGCTATTTGAATTGTTAGAGAGAGCTAGCGGTTGGTGGAAGCTAGTACAAAGCGATTAGTGAATGGACTTCGGAGCTCTAGCCCTGAACCTAGCGAAAATGGCCTTGGCGTTTAAACGTTAAAGAGCATTGGAAAGTAGGGGTTAGCGTAAGCCTACGTTACAGGGTATAGTTGAGTGGGTCTTGTATAGACCAATGAAGGTGGCACCACGGCTTTTCCGTCCTTTTTTGATGGAAAGGCCTTTTTATATGCATTATTGGGTGTAGCAGAGCAGAGCGAAGGAGAGAATGAGTATGACAGTTGAGCTTAGAAATTTTGCCATGAAGGCATTGCAAGGGGATATGATGACGCCAATTTCGGTCTATCAATCACTTGTAGGAAAACATAAAATGCTATTTGAATCATCCGCAAAGCATGAGGAGAGTGGTCGGTATTCATTCATCGCCGTTAATCCGATTGCGGAACTTGTTGGAGATAAAGATGGCTATACATTCGCCAAGAATGAAAATATTGTGAACTCGAGCGGTGACGTACTAGCAAAGTTAAAGCAAGTAATGCCATTTCATGAAGCAGATTATCCATTTGGTTTTTTCGGTGGAGCAATTGGCCTTTTTGGTTACGAGACAGCATTTTACGCAGAAAAAATCGGCGAATACTTGCAAGATGATTTAGATATGCCAGATGTTCACGTATTTTTCTATGATACGTTTATCGTGTTCGATCATTTAAAGCAAGAAATTACGTTAGCCGCGATTGATTTATTTGGTGAGGGGCGTTCAATTAAAGAAATGGATGCAGCAATTGCTGAAATGGAAACACAACTACATGCAGGTACAACGTATGGTGTGATGGATTTGGGAGAATTAGATTTTCATCCGATGATTCCAAAAGAAGAATTTGTTGCCATGGTGGAACGTGCAAAATCACATATTGTGAAGGGCGATATTTTTCAAATAGTATTATCGCAACGTTTTACATCACCATTTTCGGGTAATCCATTTGCTTTATACCGTCAGCTAAGAACGTCGAATCCGTCGCCATATATGTTTTATATGGATTACGGTGCGTATACGATTTTAGGGACGTCACCGGAAAGCTTAGTGAAAGTAAAGGACCGCAAAGTGACGACGAACCCGATTGCTGGTACGAAACCACGCGGGAAGACTCCAGAGCAGGATACAGCCATTGCGGAAGGCCTACTAAATGATGAAAAAGAAATTGCAGAGCATCGCATGCTTGTAGATCTTGGACGCAATGATATCGGTCGCATTTCAAAAATTGGTACGGTAAAGTTAGTAAAATATATGAATATTGAGCGTTATAAGCACGTGATGCATATTGTGTCGGAGGTTATGGGTGATTTGCGTGATGAGGTGCATGTATTAGATGTACTCAGTGCTTGCTTACCAGCTGGTACTGTATCTGGCGCACCGAAAATTCGCGCGATGCAGCTTATTAATGAAATGGAACCTGTGAAACGTGGTGTGTATGCGGGTGCGGTTGGTTATATTTCTTCTACAGGGGATATGGATTTAGCACTTGCCATTCGTACGATGGTTGTCAAAGATGGCCGTGCGCACGTTCAGGCTGGGGCTGGTGTTGTGTATGATTCTGTGCCGGTATCTGAATACGAGGAAACATTAAATAAAGCCCGCGCGCTACTGGAGGTAAAATAATGATTCTATTAATCGATAATTATGATTCATTCACATATAACTTATATCAGCAAGTAAGCATGCTTGGTAAGGACGTGAAAGTAGTGCGAAACGATGAACTGACAATTGCGGAGATAGAGGCATTACAGCCAGAGGCAATTATTTTGTCTCCAGGGCCGGGAACTCCTGATGAAGCGGGTGTTACGGTAGATGTTGTGAAAGAACTCTACACAAAATTTCCGATTTTAGGCATTTGTCTTGGTCATCAATCGATAGGGCAAGCATTTGGTAGTACTATTGCTCAGGCAAAAAACATAATGCACGGTAAACTATCGACATTAAATTATGAGCGCACTGGCTTGTTTGCTCATTTAGACAATGACGTTGAAGTAATGCGTTATCATTCGCTCAGTATTGAGCCGAGTACACTACACGAGGATTTCATCGTGACGGCTACTTCGAGTGATGACGGTGAAATAATGGCAATCCAACATAAACACTATCCGGTATTTGGTCTTCAATTTCATCCTGAATCAATCGGTACAAAGGAGGGCAGTCAAATGGTGTTAGCCTTCATTGAACAATTTCAAACGATCTAAAAAAATCCCCTAACTGCGAGGTTAGGGGATTACTCATATCATTTTTTTCCTGTAATGAGCTTGGCAATTTCTTCGTTAGACATCGAAGAATTTACTTCAAACGAGCCAATTTGTAGACTACGTGAATATTTCGCATTGGCAAGTAAGAGTTCCATTTCAACACTATTCGAAATAATGCCACCGTCTTCAAGCTTTTGCGCCACGACATATGGAGTGATGCCACTATAGATTTGTAGCGTCATCGTTTTAGCGTCTTTAGGCTTTGAAGATGCATTTGTTTTTTCATCACCGTCAGATGCACGATCATTTACCACTCCATCTGCTGATTCTGATTTGACAGTCGCCTTTTTCGGTAGTTGCTCTTTCAATGAAGTAATCTCTTTATTAGCAGCATCCAACTTTTTCTGTAGACTGGTAACTTCTTTATCAGAAGATGAAGTACTTGTAGCTAAACCGATATTGACATCAAATCGTTCAGCTAGTGCGAGCATGGCTCCGACTAGAAAAATTGCCATACCAAAAGCACGAATAGAAGATGTATTCATTGTTAACGACCTCCGTTAGCGAGGACTTGTCGAACTTGCTCTTCTGTTAAGTTAGAGCGCATGCTAATATCAGGAATCGCTAATCCTTGCTTATTTAATTCGAGTACTTGACTAACAATAATTTGGTGAATAGGCTTGGCACTTTGTGTTGTTTGCACAGGTTTGATGGAAGATTGGCTTGCAGCTTGTTGAACAGCTTGCATCACCTGTTGAACCTTTTGATTCTGAGCTTTTGGTGATTTCACTTGAAACTCTGGTTCTAGTAGAAGCTCCTCTTCGACCATTTTTAGGCGACGTTTTAAATTATTTGTTTCTTGGAAAATAGAGATGGATAGTTCTTCTACATCTTGCTCAATTTTCTTTGTGGAACTTTTCATAAAGAATGAAAAGAGTATAAGAACGATTCCAAAAATCATAAGTATGATGGATAAATCCATTTTATTCACCTCGTTAAAATATGTAATTACTAGTAATTTTAACACAAGCAAACCTAATTTGAAATGAAGGTAGATTTTTTTTCGATTTGTGTTATAATGGATTAGTCGTATAAATCATGCTCAAATTTTTATTCTTGATATAGAGTGGGAGGGTTAATAATGCGCGTAAATATTACTTTAGCTTGCACAGATTGCGGCGAACGTAACTACATTTCTAAAAAGAACAAGCGTAACAATCCAGAGCGTCTTGAACTTAAAAAATATTGCTCTCGTGAGAAGAAATACACTACTCACCGTGAAACAAAGTAATTGCTCATTTAGCCAAAACCACGTGTGGTTTTGGCTTTTTACTTTCTAACTGGAGGAAACGCGCATGAAAAAAACAAATCTTCGTAACGAGGTGCGAGAGTCACTTGCCGACATGTCAGCGGCTCTATACCGTGATCAGTCTTTTTTGGTGGCGAAAAAAGTGTTGCAAGAGTCTTCTATTATAGAAGCAAAAACCATTGGACTGACGATTTCTAATAAGCCAGAAGTCGATACAATCCATCTAATTGAGGCACTATGGCAACTTGGGAAAATAGTAGCAGTGCCAAAATGTAATCCAAAGACTAGAACAATGGAGTTTTATGTGATTGACTCTTTTGCACAGTTGGAAACGGTCTACATGCATTTGCGTGAGCCAATTACTGATAGATGTGAATTTGTTGACGCAAATGAGATAGATGTATTGCTCGTTCCAGGAGTTGTTTTTGACAAAAGTGGCTACCGAATAGGGTACGGTGGTGGCTATTATGATCGCTATGTATTAAACTATAGCGGTAAGGTTCTATCGCTTATTTTTGATGAGCAATTACGTGAGGAAGTACCTAGAGAAGCGCATGACTGTCCGGTTGATGTCCTACTCACACCGACAAAGCGTATCGACTGTGTAGCGCAAAGAGAGGAGTACAGCGTAAATGGATAAGATGATGGATATTTATGACTTACTAAAAAAATATGGCACATATATATATACGCTAGATCGTTTTGGTGATTTAGCACTAATGGAAGATGAAATTCGAGAATTATATAAAGCGAATGTACTCGATATAAAAGACTATCAAATGGCATTGTTATTACTTCGACAAGAAGCGACAAGATTACAAGTAGAGCAAAATAAATAAGATCGATTTCTCTCTATAAATAAGGGTACAAGAATTAGATAAAAGACGTTTGAATTGTATGAAAACAGTGGTTGTCCACTGTTTTTATGTTTTTGATGAAACTTTTCTTTTGAAAAAACGTATATATTAAAGATAGTGCACAAAACAAGCATTTTAGGAGAAAATGAATCATAAAATATATCTGTTGCGTATCTTTTAAAAATGGATTAAGATATATTTTGTTTCTATAAAGAGTTGTTGTTAGTGCATAACTTTAACTTAAGAGAAATAGGGAGGATGTTAGGAATGAAATCAATTAAGTGGCCTAAACATTCATTTATGATACTAGCAATTGTAGCAACTTGGATAAAAACGGTCATTGTATACCACACAAGTTTTGATATGAAATTAGAGAATGCTATGCAGCATTTTATTTTGTTTATAAACCCTCTAAGCTTTTTATTATTTGTGTATGGTTTATCGTTATTCTTTAAATCACCGAAAGCAAGAAATAGATATATAATTTCTATTAGTGTGATTTTGTCAATCGTCTTATATGGTAATGTTGGGTTCTATCGTTTCTATGATGACTTTATTACGTTACCGGTATTATTCCAGACAAGTAACTTTGGTGATTTAGGATCATCAGCAGCATCTATCATTAACTTTTGGGATATATTATTTTTTGCTGATGTGATTATTTTAGTATTAGCAAATAAATATTTACCAATAATGAAGCAAGCTATTAAAGTGAATGTACAATTCCGTCGTGCGTTCTTTGTATTAGCAGTAGCTGTTACATTCTTAAACTTAGGTTTAGCAGAAACAGAACGACCACAATTATTAACTCGTAGTTTCGACCGTGAATTACTTGTGAAAAACATTGGTACGTATAATTATCATTTGTATGATATTTACATTCAAACGAAATCTTCTGCACAACGCGCATTAGCTGATGGCAGTGAATTAGTAGAAGTGAATAACTATGTTCGTTCAAACCAAGCGGCTGTGAACGAAGACTTATTTGGTAAGTATAAAGACCGCAACGTAATTGCTGTATCTTTGGAGTCTTTACAAAACTTTGTCATTAACAATGAAATGAACGGACATGAGATTACACCGTTCTTAAACGAATTAACTAAAGATCCAGATACGTATTACTTCAGTAATTTCTATCACCAAACAGGTCTTGGAAAAACATCTGATTCAGAGTTTATTGTAGAAAACTCATTATTTGGTCTTGGCCGAGGTGCTGTATTCTTCACACATGGTGGGAACACATATAACTCAATGGCTGAACGACTTGGTGAAAATGGTTACTATACTAGTGTGATGCACCCGAACAACAAATCGTTCTGGAATCGTGACATGATGTACCAATCATTAAAAATCGATAAATTTTATGATGTAGATTCGTATACAGTTGAAGAAGGGCAAGAAGTAAACTGGGGTATGAAAGACATTCCATTCTTTGAGCAATCGGCAGCATTAATGAAAGAAATGCCTCAGCCTTTCTATTCACGTTTAATTACTTTAACAAACCACTATCCATTTACATTGGATGAAGAGGACATAATGATTCCTGAATATACTTCAAACTCAGGTACATTGAACCGTTACTTCCAAACAGTTCGTTATATGGATGAAGCTGTGAAGGACTTCTTCCAAGATTTAAAAGATCAAGGGATTTATGAAAATTCAATTATCGTAATGTACGGCGACCACTATGGTATTTCTGAAAATCATAACAAGGCAATGGCGCAGTACTTAGGCAAAGAAGAACTAACACCTTACGATAATGCAATGTTGCAAGAAGTGCCTTTATTCATCCATATTCCTGGCTCTGGTGAAGGACAAGAAATGACAGAAGTATCTGGTCAAATAGATATTCGTCCAACGATTTTACACTTGCTAGGTATTGAAACATCGAAAGATATGCAGATGGGGGCAGATTTATTCTCTCCTGAGCATGAAGATTTCGTTATCTTCCGTGACGGACGTTTCGTTACTGACAAATATGTATATGCAGGTGAAGCTTGCTACGATAAGGCAACAGGCGAACAAATTGATGGCGAGCCGTGTAAATCATATGCAGACCGTGCAACAATGGAATTAGAAAACTCTGATGCAATCATCAACGGAGACTTACTTCGATTCTATGATGAAAAGACGGGTAACTTGAAACAAGATGCAGTGAAATAACAATAGAAGGGGATGTCTCTAATAATTGAGATATCCCTTTTTTGTTTTAATGTGGGACTTAGGTGAGATAGAAGGGGTGAGATGCTAAGAGAAGCTACCTCTAAATTTGGGCATTGAAAAAGAGCAATCTCTATATAGAGATTGCTCTTTTTTGTCTGAATCTTAGTGTAATGTTGGTGGGTATCCGCTGTGGATAACTGTCATGATTGTGAACCAACCAAATACAGCTGCACTTAATAAGTTGAAAACAACGCTTAAAAGGTTCTTTTCTTTAATTGCTTGGAATGTACCAACGACAGCTAAGATCGCTACTAGACCAAAAATAACCATTAATAAGTTCATTAAAAAGACACTCCTTTCGACATCAGAAAATGAATGTCGTTAACAATATTCCTACTTAATTGTAAACGTTATCCTTCTTTTTGTCGAGAACAATAATAGAGAAAAGTATGAACTTTTATCGTCAAATTGTGGCAATGAATGTATAATAGTTAATTGAGGTGATTAGATGATGAATGTACGTAGCTATTCACTTGGTCCAATCCAAACGAATTGTTATATCGTATCAAATAAAGAAAAAGAATGTTTGATTTTTGATCCAGGTGAAGAAGCAGGGCGCATTATTAAAGTGATAAGAAGTAATGGCCTAAAGCCTTTAGGCATTTTTTTAACACATGCGCATTTCGACCATATCGGCGCTGTTGATGCGGTGAGAGAAGCATTTGGCCTTCCTGTCTGGATTCATGAAAAAGAAGTGAGTTGGCTAGATGACCCATCGAAGAATGGTTCTAGTAAATATGCAGCGCTACCAGATTATGTTGTAACAAAACCAGCTGAAGAAAATATCATCAAAGCGGAGCAAGTGTTTGAAATCAGTAATTTTGTTTTCAAGGCAATTTTCACTCCGGGGCATTCACCAGGAAGTATTTCGTATGTTTTCAATCAAGATGGTTTTGCGCTTGTTGGGGACACACTATTTGAGCAGGGGGTAGGACGTACAGACTTACTTGGCGGCTCGACGAAAGTTTTACTAGCTTCTATTCATAATAAGTTGTTAACACTGCCTGAGGATACAATTGTTTACCCGGGGCACGGAAATTACACAACAATCGGCGCGGAGATGGAAACAAATCCATTTTTAAATGGTTTTTAATATTATCGGTTAGAATGCCGGTGGAAGTAAAATCAACAGAAATGTTAAAGTAGACTGAATTATCTGAATGTAAAAAAATCCCCTTATATTTCGACTAGGATTGATCGCCTTATTCAAGTCTCGGTCTAATAGGATGTAGAGGGGATTTTCCTTTAGTATTTAGCGGTCGTTTAAGACAAGAAACATGAATAAAAAATATATTTCATTGAAAAAGCACGTCTCAAATACTTATGAGACGTGCTTTACTTGTATTAATGTCCCGCACCAGGTACGTGAATGAATGTTGTATAGTACGTGAAGCCTGCGAAGAATACTGTTAAATACGCTCCGAAAATGTACATGTACATGCGTTCTGAAAGGTTTAAGAAGCCTAATAATAAGAATAAACCTGTATTACCTACGAATAATAGCGATACCTCGTTCATACCACCAAGGTAGAACATAACTGCGAATATACCTGTCCAGAAAGCCATAACTTTATACATATTATCCATGAAGATTTCCCCTCCTTCTGCCCACGACACAATAATCTCATACCCATTATAAATGATATGAAAGGTATCTGTAAACTGGAATTTATGCTTGATTGTGACAAACAAATGGATTTTTGAATTAACCTTCGTTTTCTGTCACGTTAATTTCATATTTACATAAATCACAATCATGTACCATACTTGATATTTGTACAAATTCATTGTTTGAGAATAATGCATCTAGTTGCCCTTTTAAGTAGGATTCATGTAGCTTACAAACAACTTCAGAATGCGCGTTTAATTGTGATTGGAAGGGACAGTTAAAAATAGAGAAAATCATTTTTTTGCCCTGCGCAGTTTGTTGTACTTGCGGAATATACCCTACTAATGCTGCATTTTCCGTTAAAAAATGAAGCTTTTGTTCAAAGCTAATCGAACTGTTTAATTTTAATTCTGCAGTTAAATAACCTTTCATTTGTTGGTAGCCATCTTGATAACTAATCCCTTGGCATTTTACGATGGCAGTAGGTCCCAATTCCTGAATGAGCTGAATTGTCCATTTTAATAAACGATCATCATCACGTCTAGGAAAACTAAGTGATACACCTTTTTCGGCAGCTTTATAAACGCGACCAGGTCGACCACCTTTACCTGTTTTCGCAAAATCAGAAGAAATAATATTAATCTCAGATAGTTTAGTTAAATGCAAGCGCGCAACGTTAGGATGAATACCGAATACATCTGCAATATTTTGAACAGTCACGGTTTTTTTCTCTTTTAAAATGTATTCATAAATAGAGTAACGAGTTTCATCAGCTAATGTACTCGTAATTTTTAATGGATGGATCATATGCTTCACCTCAATTTCTTTTTTGAAAACATACAGATGGAAAATAATAATGATAATTCTATTATATTGTATTATTGAAAAAGTTACAGTCGATTTTGATGAAAATATTGGACATTTTACGGAAAATAAACAATTATCGACAAGATGTTTAGGAGATATCCACATTATAGCTTTAAAATTCATATTTGGTAGGATAATATTCTAACAAATTTTTATTTTGTGAAAAGGTCTTTTCTCATAATGAGTTTCTCACTATACTATGGGTAACGAATAGGGCGGTCATATTCGAACGAACCAGAAGAGAGGTGCATTGATGCAAAACTTTGAATCGGTTGTCGAACAAAAATGTGAGCAACTACTACTAAAGGCCTATCATTTCGGTGCTTCTGATTTATTATTAGTCCCGGAAGACGGTATGTATTTAATTTATTTTCGGAAATATGACAAGTTACTACAAGCTGGAGAGCTTCCCTATGATTTAGCAGAACGGATTATCTCCTATTATAAATTTTTATCCGCATTAGATATTAGTGAACGGCGAAAACCTCAAAGCGGCTCTTTCCAAAAAACGCTTGAACAAGAGCAATTTGCTTTCCGCGTCTCCACACTTCCTTCCGCATTTTTAAAAGAAAGCTTAATCATTAGGCTTCTTTTACAAAATCATGCATTCCCACTTACTTCCCTAAGTTATTCAAAACAATCAGCAAAAAAACTATTAGAGCTTGTCGAACAAACACAGGGCATTGTCTTATTTAGTGGTGCAACTGGTTCTGGTAAGACAACTTCTTTATATTCTCTGATCCATCATTGTTCTACAAATTTACACCGTCATGTTATTTCCTTAGAAGATCCTGTTGAAAATACGCAAGCGCATGTACTGCAAATTCAAGTAAATGAGCGGGCAGGGGTTACCTATGCAACTGGCTTGAAAGCAATATTGCGACACTCACCAGATGTCATCATGATTGGTGAAATTCGTGATAAAGAAACAGCGAAAATTGCGATTGAAGCGGCATTAACCGGGCACTTAGTCCTGTCGACTATACATGCAAAAGATTCTGTAAATGCTTTATACCGTTTGCTAGATTTAGGTGTGTCGATTGAAGAACTTAGACAAACAGTAGTAGGAATTGTCGGTCAAGTTTTAATACAAACACATAATAAGCGGGATGAGCGTAGTGCACTATATGAAATACTTAGTGATAATTATCTGAGCGAAGCGATTGCCGCTATTATGCGTAAAGAGACTTATGAATTGCCAAGGATGGTAACAATCGCAGGGCAAAAAGAATTACTAGAGGTGCAGCTAGATGAATGTAAACTCGTTTACTGACAGGTTGTATGTTCATTATATAAATGCTACAAAGCGAAAAGTGAAAGAAGAAGCTGAGTTTTTCAGTCGTCTAAGTAACCTCATGCAAGAAGGCTATCTATTTGCGGATTCTATTTCCATATTATTACCGCATCATGTAGAGGCGTATGAGGATGTACAGCAATTAGTCGATGACAAGCTTAGACAAGGAGCTGGTGTAACAGGAGTACTCGAGGCTCTCCAGTTGTCGAGTCCATATTTAGTGGCAATTTCGATTGCAGAAAAGAATGGGCATATGATTGAAGCGCTACAGGGTGTAGCAAAGCAAATGGCTCTGGCAGAAGCAACTAAAAAGAAAATACAAAAATTACTTGTTTATCCGGTCGCGCTAATCATTTTTTTACTGATCCTATTTTTAGTTTTTCGGACATTTTTCTTTCCAAATATTGAAAATATGGTTATTAGCCGCGGCAATGGAGGCGGGGAATCTAGTTTAGCATTATCAAATGGACTATTACATGTTCCAGATGCGTTAGTCATTTCAGGAATTATGATAATTTGCATTGTCGTATTTTTTAAGTTTTTTGTCAAACGCCAGCCTGTCTCAAAGCAGTTAAACATTTTGTTAAAAATACCTCTACTTCGAGGTTATACAAAATTATCAATGACAAAGGATTTTTCTAAACATTTAGGAAGCTTATTGCAAAGTGGCTTTTCATTGCAGGCAAGTTTACAAATATTAGAGGAACAACAATTACAACCATTTGTACAGTATTTTTCAATTCTAGTGAAGGAAAGAGTTATTTACGGTGACACCTTAGCACAAGCAATTTCTTGGATGTCGATTTGGCAAAAGGATTTCCCGACGTTTGTAGAGCATGGTGAGAGAAGTGGCTATTTGGGGAAAGAGCTTATGCTATACAGCGAGCTATTAGATGAAAAACAAGAGCAATTACTACAAAGAATGATTGCTCTTTTACAACCAACATTTTTTATTGTTATTGCGTTATGTATTGTAGCGGCGTACTTAAGTTTGTTATTACCAATCTATAAAATGATTGATTTAGTATAAGGGGGCGAAAAAATGAGGCGATTAAAACAACAAAATGGTTTCACACTGATTGAAATGCTAATTGTTCTACTCATTATATCTATACTGATTTTAATAACTGTACCTAATATTTCCAAACACTTCGCAACGATTGATAAAAAGGGATGCGATGCGTATGTAAGTATGGTACAAGGTCAAGTAGAGGCTTACCGGGTAGATTTAATGGATTATCCGACATTACAAGATTTAGTGGATAAGGGATATTTAAAAGCGAATGAAACAACATGTCCAAATAAAGAAGAAATTGTGATTACAAATGAGGGTGAAGTGAAATTATTGAACGCACCCGCCCAGTCATCAACGGCAGGGACAGGCGATAGTGACGGATGAAACGTTTAAAAAATGAACAGGGCTTTACGCTCTTAGAAATGTTATTCGTGCTGTTTATCGTGATGTGCTTAACAGGGATTGTGACAAGAATTTCAATGAAAGTAACTGAAGCAAAGGAAATTGAACATTTCTATACACAGCTACAATTAGATATTCAATTTATACAGATGTCTAGTGTAGAACAACGAGAACATTTTTCGATTAAATTTTCAGCACCAACCAATAGCTATAGTATAAATAAAACTTTATATAATATAACTGTCTACCAAAGGCCTTTTCCTAAAAATGTAGAATTTCTGTCTGGTCCAAGTTCGTTTGTCACGATTAGGTATAAAGCTAATGGCAATGTAAGTCAATCAGGCACATTATACTTTAAAACACCCATTGGCGATAAAAAAGTTGTCATTACTTTAGGGGCAGGACGGGTGCGGGTAGAATGAATGAAAACGGTTATTCTTTTGTTGAAACGATTTTATCTGTCGTTATTATCATGTTGCTTTGCGGTACACTGATACCGATTAGCTACACGATGAAGACAAATCTACATCATAAAAAGCTTGAGGTTTTTGCTGCAGAGACAGCCTATGAGGGTGTAAAGATAAGTCACTATCAGGGTATAAACGAAGGGACAAAAATGATTGAGGGGGTTGCGTACCATTGGAGTTTCGATGGGCAACAAATTTGTGTAACTTTCCAAAATACGAAGGGAAATCGAACAAAGTGTATTAACGCCAATGGGGAAGTGCTATGAATGAAAAGGGCTATACGCTGTTAGAAGCGTTATTTCAAGTAGTTGTTTTTATGATTTTTTCACATATTTTTGTACTTATTATGCTGTGGGTTACAGAAATGAAGTCAACTGTAATGGCTATTGAACAAACGAAGTGGGAACTTTTCGTTTATGATGTGAATATGTATTTTGTGGATGTCACATCATTTGAAGTAAATGAAGTAAATTCTAAAATTACTTTTCAAACCCCAAATGGTTTGTATTCAATGGAGCGTTATCAAAATATTATTCGAAAAAAAGTGGATAATCTTGGGCATGAACCGTTGCTGATTGGAATAAAAACCTGTCAGTTTTACTATGAAGATGAAGAACTGACGATTGTAGTGGAATTTCCGAACGGCATTAAAAAGGAGCGAACCTATTATGTTCCGATTATCGAAAAATGAAAAAGGGACTATTTTTCCTATCGCAATTGCTTTATTATTTTTTGTAACTACATTTGTCCTTACGTATTGTATGTCATATGAAATGCATTTTCGAACATATAATGCGCTCGAAAATGTCAATGTTCGTGCTACAATAAATTTATTAGGACAAATTTTGTCTGACAGTGTAGAATCGTAGTTATAAGAAGGTGATTCGAATGCGAAAAATATATTTAGTTGGTTTTATGGGATGCGGAAAAAGTGCTCTTGGGAGGCGCTTGAGCTACTTGTTGAAGCTCCCCTACTATGATATGGATCATGAAATTGTAAGACAACAGGGAATGACGATTCCGGAAATTTTCGAAAAATACGGAGAAACGCGTTTTCGAGAAATGGAAACGGAGTTTTTAGAAAACTTTCGAGATGAAGCCTGTATTATCTCCACTGGTGGTGGAGTTGCAGTCAAAGAAGAGAATCGCAAAATTATGAGACGTAGTGGACTTGTTTTCTTTTTAGATGCGTCATTCACTGATATTTACAAACGAATTCAGCATGATCCTAGACGGCCAATTGTTCAAAGTTCGACAAAAGAAGAATTAGAAGAACTGTATCACTACAGAAGAAAGTTTTATCGTGAGGCAGGGCATATACAAGTACTGACTGAAGGTAGAACAATACGCCAAATTCTTGAGTATTTAGTATTCCAAGTGAAAAGACTGAAAGGCGAACGATGATGTCTGTTTTCTGCAAAACGTTCGTTCTTTGAGTCGGTTTAAAAAATGATTGCCTTTTCACTATGATCAATGTTAGGATATAGACTAATAAGGACATTTCATTTTAAGTACATTGAATACTAAATAGTACCAAGATATTTCTTGGGCGGATGATTGTGCGGGGAGAGAGCGTGTAGACGCCACCGAAGGAGCAAGTAGCAAAGGGCTATGAATCTCTCAGGTAAAAGGACTCGTACAAGACGCAACTCTGGAGAGTGCTGTGTTATAACAGCCACCAAAGGGGAAAGCCTGCTTATTGGCATATGGGTCAACATATGCGAGTAAGTGCGGTGTAACTTTCAGGTGCAAGGACAGAGAATCCTCAAAAGGGGTTCGTCTGTCTTTTTTTGTGTCTAAAAACAGACGAACTGCTAAAAGTTGAAATGAAACCCAAAAAAATTAAGGGGGCAATAAAAATGACGAATGAACTAAAACGGACACCTTTATTCGATGAATATGCAAAATATGGTGGCAAAACGATTGATTTCGGTGGTTGGGAATTACCTGTGCAGTTCTCTTCGATTAAAGAGGAGCACGATGCGGTTCGTAACCGTGCAGGTTTATTTGATGTATCACATATGGGTGAAATTCTCGTGACAGGTCCAGAGGCACTTGAGTTCCTACAAAATTTATTGTCAAACGACATATCAAAAATTGCAATAGGTCAAGCGCAATACAATGCGATGTGTTACGAAGACGGTGGCGTTGTGGATGATTTATTAACATATAAATTAGCTGATAATCATTATCTACTATGCGTTAATGCATCAAACATTGAAAAAGATTACCATTGGATGATGGAAAATCAACATCAATTTGATGTAACAATTGATAACCAATCAGATGCTTATGCACAAATTGCTCTGCAAGGACCATTAGCAGAAGAAGTACTGCAATCTTTAACAACGACTGATTTAAGCGCTATTAAATATTTCCGCTTCCAAGAGGATGTTGAAATTGCGGGACATAAAGCATTAGTATCACGCAGTGGCTATACAGGTGAAGATGGCTTTGAGCTGTACGGTACACCTTCTGATATTAAAGCACTGTGGGGCAAAATTTTAGAAGCAGGTAAAGATAAAGGTGTTGTTGCAGCAGGACTTGGTTGCCGTGATACACTTCGCTTTGAAGCGGGTCTACCACTTTATGGTCAAGAGTTATCACCGACGATTTCACCTCTTGAAGCAGGTATTGGCTTTGCAGTGAAATTAAATAAAGATGATTTCCTTGGTCATGATGCACTTGTGGCACAAAAGGAAAACGGTCTACCCCGTAAGATTGTTGGAATTGAAATGATTGACAAAGGCATTCCGCGTCATGGCTACAAAGTGTTTAAAGATGGTCAAGAAATTGGGGAAGTAACAACCGGTACTCAGTTGCCTTCAACAAAACGTAACGTTGGTAACGCATTAATTGACAGCCAATTCGCAATAATCGGAACGGAACTGGAAATAGAGATCCGTGGGAAGTATTTAAAAGTAGTTACTGTAGAAACACCGTTTTACAAGCGTTCAAAATAAAATTTGAAAAGAGGGACCTACACTTATGAAACATCGTTATTTACCAATGACGGAACAAGATCAAAAAGAAATGTTAGACGTAGTTGGTGTATCATCAGTTGATGAGTTATTTGAGGATATTCCAGAAAAAGTGCGTTTCAAAGGCCTTTATAACATTAAAGAAGCAAAATCAGAATCGGCTTTACTTAAAGAACTAACAGCACTTGCAGCGAAAAATAAAGATACAAATGCTAACGTATCCTTCCTTGGTGCAGGGGTTTACAACCACTATAAACCAATTATCGTAGACCATGTAATTTCTCGTTCAGAGTTTTATACGGCGTATACACCATATCAACCGGAAATCTCTCAAGGTGAATTGCAAGCTATTTTTGAATTTCAAACAATGATTGCAGAACTTACAGGCATGGACCTTGCAAACTCATCTATGTATGATGGTGGAACAGCTTTAGCTGAAGCAGGTATGCTTGCTGCTGGTCATACACGCCGTAAAAAGATTCTTGTGTCTGAAACGGTTCACCCAGAGTACCGTGATGTTGTCGCTACATATGCATACGGTCAATCAATTGAAATCGTAACAATTCCACATAAAGATGGTGTGACAGACGTTGAAGCACTGAAAAACTTGATTGATGACAATACAGCTGCTGTAATTGCTCAATATCCAAACTTCTTCGGTCAAGTTGAAGACTTACAAGTGATTGGTGATATCGCGCACGAAGCAAAAAGCTTATTCGTAGTATCTTCAAACCCTCTTGCATTAGGAATTTTAACACCTCCTGGAAAACTAGGAGCTGATATTTGTGTTGGGGATGCCCAAGTCTTTGGTATTGCAGAAGCATTCGGTGGTCCGCACTGTGGTTTCTTTGCCGTAACTACTAAATTAATGCGTAAAGTTCCTGGTCGTCTTGTTGGAGAAACAGTGGACGGTGAAGGACGCCGTGGATATGTATTAACGTTACAAGCACGTGAACAACATATCCGTCGTGATAAAGCGACTTCTAATATTTGCTCGAACCAAGCACTTCTTGCGCTTGCAGCTGCAGTTGCCATGACGGCTCTTGGTAAGCAAGGTGTTCGTGAAATGGCAACACAAAATATTGCGAAAACACGCTATGCGAAAAATGCCTTTGAAGCAGCCGGTTTCACAGTAGCATTCCAAGGCGCACACTTTAATGAAATCGTTGTAAAAACGGATAAATGTGTGAAGGAAATTAATAAAGGCTTAATCGAAAAAGGCATTATTGGTGGTTACCCATTAGGGAAAGATTACGAATCATTAAAGCATCATGTGTTAATAGCGGTAACTGAATTACGCACGAAGGAAGAAATTGATGCACTTGTTGCAGAAATGGGGGCTCTCAATGCATAACGAAAATCAATCACTCATTTTTGAAATTACAAAAGAAGGTCGTGTAGGCTACAACTTAGAAGCACTTGATGTGCCAGATGTTGATCTTGCTGACTTACTCCCAACTAATCTAATTCGCGAAGAAGCGGCTGAACTACCTGAAGTATCAGAGCTTGATATTATGCGACACTATACAGCACTTTCTCGTCGTAACCACGGTGTAGATTCAGGCTTCTATCCACTAGGTTCTTGTACGATGAAATACAATCCGAAAATCAATGAATCTGTTGCGCGTTTTTCTGGCTTTGCCAATGTCCATCCATTACAAGATGAGTCAACTGTACAAGGCGCAATGGAACTTCTATATGAACTACAAACTTCTTTAGTAGAAATTACTGGGATGGATGAAGTGACATTACAACCAGCAGCAGGTGCACATGGTGAATGGACTGCATTAATGATGATTCGTGCCTTCCATGAAGCAAATGGTGAAGGTCATCGTAACAAAGTGATCGTGCCGGACTCAGCGCACGGTACGAACCCGGCTTCTGCAACAGTAGCGGGCTTTGAAACAATCACGGTACAATCTGACGAAAACGGTCTTGTAGACTTAGAAGATTTACGTCGTGTTGTTGGTGAAGATACGGCAGCTCTTATGTTAACTAATCCAAATACACTTGGCTTATTTGAAGAAAATATTCTTGAAATGGCTGAATTGATTCACAGCGTTGGTGGTAAAGTTTACTATGACGGCGCAAACTTAAATGCCGTTATGAGTAAAGCACGTCCTGGTGATATGGGCTTTGACTGTGTTCACTTAAACTTACACAAAACATTTACAGGTCCACACGGTGGCGGTGGTCCAGGTTCAGGTCCAGTCGGGGTTAAAGCTGACTTAATTCCATTCTTACCTAAACCAGTACTAGTGAAAACAGAAGAGGGCACATTCCACTTCGATTACGACCGTCCACAATCTATCGGTCGCGTAAAACCATATTACGGCAACTTTGGTATTAACGTTCGTGCGTACACATACATCCGTTCTATGGGTCCAGATGGTTTAAAAGCAGTTACAGAATACGCTGTACTAAACGCAAACTATATGATGCGTCGCCTAGAGCCGTTCTTCGACTTACCGTATAACCGTCATTGTAAGCATGAATTCGTGTTATCAGGTCGTCGTCAAAAGAAATTGGGCGTACGTACACTAGATATCGCAAAACGTCTGTTAGACTTTGGCTACCATCCACCAACAACGTACTTCCCATTAAATGTGGAAGAAGCGTTAATGATTGAGCCAACAGAAACAGAATCAAAAGAAACGTTAGATGCCTTCTGCGACATCCTGATTCAAATCGCGAAAGAAGCAGAAGAAAATCCATCCATCGTGCAAGAAGCGCCGCACACAACAGTAATATCTCGTCTAGACGAAACACGCGCTGCACGTACACCAGTGCTTCGTTATCAAAAAGCATAATTAGATTGAAATAAATAAAAATGCACGCTATTCAGTATCAAACGAATAGCGTGCATTTTTTATTTTTTAAACAAGTAGTGATTAATTTATCCTCTAGGAATTTGTGAAGTTGAAAAATTGAATTCAATTATACTTTCGATTACCCATTTATTGAAAGTAGAGGTAATTTGATGGTATTATGGTACTAATACATATGGAAGAAGAGGATATATTATGAATAAATCTAAATTAGTAATTTTAGCTACAATACCTGCAGCTGTGTTAATCCCAACAACCGTTTTAGCTGCTTCAACTTCAGATATTTTTATTGAGTCAAATGATAATAGGGGAAATGTTATAAATAGTGTGTTAAACGCTAATGTTTCAAAATTATCGGACAACACAATTATTTCTTCATATCAATGGTATTATGTAGATGGCTTAAAGGAATCAGAAATAATTGGAGCTAAAAGTTCAAACTTCACTGTTCCTATGGAAGCATCGGGAAAGCAAGTTAAGGTAGTGGCGACAGATTTCGACGGAATAAAAAAATATGAATCTACTGAAGTGAGCATTTTTCCGTTAGAACTTGCTTTCCAAGAGAAATTTGCTCTTATTGTTGGTGGATCTGATGTTATAAATGAATCAGGTGATTCAATTTTCTTTACATTACCTGGAGACACACTTTCAGTTACTGATATTGATGTAAAAGATATTGGCAAAGCAGAATATAATATACCAAAAGAAAAAGTGAGTTATACATATCAATGGATGTATAAAGTGCAGAGTCATGATGGCGGATGGGTTTACTCTGAAATACCTGGAGCGACAGGTAGTACGTACGTAGTTCCCGAAGATGCATTACAAAAAAACATGAAAGAAATAATTGTAAAAGTAACAGCGAAAGCTTTGGATCAAACAATTTCAATAAGTACAAAAAACGTAACCGTAACTACAGATGTCATAGCTTCACTTATAGATAAAATTGATAAGATAATTGATAAGTCAAAAACGAAAAATGAATATGTTCCTATGGATGCAATTCAAGAATTAGATGAGATTTATCAATCATTTACACAAGCTGCAAAAATGAAAGTTTCAAATTATGACGTTTTACAAAAGGCATTAGACGATATAGCTTTAGTTAATAAAGTGGTTGAAATGATCGGGAAATTAGAATCTAATGCAAATGAAAGTACTGTAAATACAGCTCGCCAAGCGGTTGATAATTTAAATCTATTACAATCTTCACTATTAGGTGATGCCATTTTGCAACTTACTGAGGCAGAAGCATTGTTAAATAACAATAGCCAGTTAAAAACTGCGACAAATATCATAAAAAATCACATTGTTACATTACGCTCGATTGATGGATTAGTTTCTTCCATGCCAATTTATACTACAACAGGTGGAATAGAAGATTTGGTAGTTAAAGTAGATGCGATTAAAGAAATGGTTAAGACAGAACACTTATCAAAAGAATATGCTTCTCTCGTACTAAATCATACTATTTTAAAAGAAGCGGAACTTGATGTGAAAGCTGTTTCAGGATTTATAGCAAAAGTAGATAAAATTGTAGCAACGACCATTCCTCAGAAAAAGAAGACACTTGCACAAACAGCAGATAAAGCTCATAAAGCGCTATCATTACGCCAACAATTATTAGTGACATCGGAAACAATGGAGATAATTGAAGAAGGAAAAAAAGGACTAGTTCCTGGTTCGTCACCAGTCGATCCTACAACAGGATTAGCTGAAAAGATTATGGCATTACTTGGTTCTGTAGCAGATAAGAGTGGTGTTGATGCAATCTTCAAAGATGATCCAAGATTGGACAAATTAGCGCAAGAAGTTAAAAAGCTTATTTCAGAATATAATAAGTCTTCAAAGGAAGAAAAACTAACTGTTAATAATATCAATATCCTGAAAAGTCTTGAAACTGATATCCGTGCTGCTCAAAAGGTGATTATAAATATTACTAAACTAGATGAAATGGAAAGTACTGAAGGTACTACACTTAAGTACAATTCATTATTCAGAACCACTTCTTCTGCCTTCCAAAAATTAACACCAGACCAACAATTATTAGTTGGAAATGCAGATGTTTTACTAGGTGGCAATCTTAAAGATGATGATAAACTTAATGATGACGAAGCTGAAGCTGCTACATCAGATTTAGTAGCTAGCATTGCGTCATTACCTACTTTAGACAAATATAATGAATATAAGACAGAGGTAACGGAATCTACACTTCAATATAAAAAAATTGATAGCAAATATAAAAAATATGTGACTAATTATTACGTGTTAACAGATGCAACTAAACATGTGAAAAGTATAGACGCATTTTTGAAAAAAATGAACGAAGCAATGCTTGAGAAAAGTGATGAGCGCTTTTTAACAAAAGCTAAAACGATTGAGTCAAGTTATTTAAAGTTACCAGCGTTTCAACAACAACTTATTTTTGGGGATTCGGAAGTAGGTTATCTAGCATTTAAAGAAAGACTTACTAATACCTCAAGTGATTTTAGTACTAAAGTACAAGAAGTTGAAAGTGATATTCAAGATTTAATTGTTGGCGGTGAATATGTAAAGAGTTTTGAAGATATTCGAAATCTAGAAATTGTTTATAAACGACTTTCTACAACAGAAAGAAAAGAAATACTAAGTGGAAAAATATTAACTACTGCTATTTCAGATATGAAAAAAGTACAACAATTTGCCACTAACGCTCAAAAAAATATCCTTAAGAAGCCTTTGACGGTTGTAAATGATTTTAAAAAATTGAATAATCTTCAATTATCAATGTTGAATAAAGAATTTAACGATTTGTATCTTGCAATTAGTAATATTTTTAGTGATGTAGAAAACCAACAGGGAAGTGCGCTTACGCTAGTTGAGAGCATTAATAATCTATTTGATGGAGGGGATTATAAAGAAAATCCCAATTTCGAAGGAGAAGTTAATGATTTACTATCTTTGTACGATAGTTTAGATGCGACTAATAAAAAGTATGTGAAAAATATTTCAAAATTAAATAGTGCGAAAAAAGATTTGGATAAAGTGTATGAAGTGCGAATGCAAGAAGAGGCGATTGTTAATTCCCCTGATAGTGAACTTGCTAGAGAAGAGTTTAAACGTGCTTATAATAAGCTAAACAATAAGCTAGCTAAGCTGTATAATCAGTTATTTGATGAGCCTTCATTATAGGCAGAAAAGACTTAGTTAGCGTTCGCTACTTCTTGTTGAGTCATAAAATTCCAATATGAATTTCTTCTTAATGTAAGTCATTAGACAGCTATTGTTATTCTTTATAGAAGAATCTAATGTTTTTTTCGTAAAAAGAGCTGGCGTTCAATAAGGGATGGACCCCTGTATATATGACAGAGGTCAAAAAGTATCTACCATCCAGTTATCGGTATTGTACCGGTGACTGGTTGTTTAGTTTCGCCTATATTCGTATATAATTAAAATATTTTATATAGTCTTTGACAGTTTGTTCTACGATTGCCTTCGTAGTATTTCTTAAGCTGTTTAAGTAGAATGTTTCAGACTTTAATGGATTAGATGGGGCATTATCAGAGGGCGTACCTTTACGGGACTCGCTCATGATAACGCCTTTGCCGTTGATATTGATAAGACGTTGTACACCGAACCGTGGTCCCTATGCAGCTTACAGCCCTCAGGTAAAGTACCTAGTTGGGATAAGGTAGTCAATAGGAAATCAGTATCTTAGCCAGCACCAATTAAATAGGCGATAATCTCGCTATTATATAAACCTTGAATACTTGAAAGAAACATATGATATGCGGAATAAGTGTGCTCAAAAATCATTTGAATGCGGCTAGGCTAAACCTACGCTCAAGATACTTGAATTGAACCAAATATCCAGTAGAAAACACCTCATTTTATGTAGATTGTGTGAAACAAATAAAGTTCCACGGAATGTGACCGATATAGGTTTTAGAAGGATAGAGGAGGACTGAACAAATATTGAATAAAAAATTACTTTTTGCAGTAGCGGCTATCCCAGTGATCTTTGTGGCACCAACAGTAACGGGAGCAGAAAATTTATCAGGTATTACAATTACAGGGACTGCTAGTGTCAATGGTACACTGACAGCGTCAATTTCTAACTTGCCGGTAGGTACGACTATCAAAGGTTATCAATGGTATTATATTGAAGAAAAATCAGGTGATGGTGGGTCAACGACGAGAAAGCCAATTTCCGGTGCAACGCAAGCTACCTTTAAGTTGCCAGCAGAAGCTGCAGGTAAAACGATTACTGTAGAAGCTACAGATACGAATAGCAATAAATACGAAGGTGATTCTCGTGTAGTAAAGGAACTAGCTCTTGCTATTACGGCTCCAACTTTTGAAGGGCATTCAGCTTCAAGCTTTGTAGCACCAGGTGAAACAGTAAAAATAACTGGGGCGGACGTAACAGATAAAGCGGGTGCCGAGTTAGAAAGTAGTCAAATTACATATAGCTATCAATGGTTTTATAAAGTGGGGGAACAATTTACAATTATCAGCGGTGCGACTGATCGTACGTATAAAGTTCCAGCAGATGCATTAGACAAAAAAATGATTAATATTATTGTCAAGGCAACAGCGAAGGTAGGAACATCTGTAGTGGTGTCAGATTTTTCGCATATGCTGACGGTGTCCAACGAGGCATCAAACACAATGATTGAGGATATTGGAAAGTTACGTGTAAGCGACAGCAAATATAACTTTACAGATTTAGCAGTATTTACAGCAGAAGTAAAGGCACTAGAAAGTAAGTATCAAGCCTTGGCAGATGCTGCAAAGGCAAATGTGACAAATTATGTTGTACTTAAGCGAGCACTTGCTGATGTAGAAGCTATCAATGCCTTAAATGAAAAAGTGAATAAGGTCGACGTTAGTGATAAAGACCTGCCCAAACATTTAAAAGACATTGAAGAGGCCTATGACAAGCTTGATTTATTGCAGCGTAGCTTAGATGTTGGGGATATTTTATATAATAATATTAGAGCTATGATGAAAGAACCAACAGATATCGTAGACATTGCCCAAGTGAGAATACTGAGTCAAGCGATTGTTGACTTATTAAACTATGATAATAATGTTATTAAATACGTACCTACTAGTGTGGAGTCATTACAAGCGGCCGTTGAGAAGATTGAAGCCGACATTGCGAAGCTTTCAAAAAGCTACCAAACAACGGTACAAAATCAAGCGATTTTAAATGAAGCGAAGCAAGATATCAAAAAGATAGCACAATTTATTAAACTCTTTGAAAAATTGTCAGGAAATATTGCACCAGACAAGCAAGTGACGACTGCAAAATCCATTCGTACCGCATATGAAAAGTTAACTTACAAACAGCTACAGTTAGTGCCAGATACTTATGTAACGAAATTACTAGAAGCAGAAAATGCAGAAGAAACTCAAATTGCTACTATAAATACAGAGATAGATAGCTATATTGGAGATGATATCTATCCAATAAATCCGACAGCGGAAACATGGCAGGCTCATGTGAGCAATGTAAACCGAATTATCGCTTCGTATAAAAATTTAACGACAAATTCAGAGGCTAAAGTCATAGGTTATGCAGCCATCGTGACGTTACAAAAAGACTTAAAGACAGCTGAAAAAATTATTAAGCAAATAGAGGAATATAATGCGCTCACAGCCATAAATGGTGTGAAAGAAAGTAAACTAGAATCGAGTTATAACAGTGCTTTAAAGGCTTATAATAAGCTGACGAGTTTGCAACAATCTCTTGTCTATAATGAAGATAAGCTATTAAATAATCCACCGAATATGACGGTTGATAATAACGGGAAAGAGCCAGCAGATAAAGCAGCAGCTGAAGTGCTAAAAGCTGATATCGCAAAGTTTGCTGACCTAACAAAATATTCGTTCACACAACTAGAAACAGCAGTAAATACAGCAACAACTACTTACAAAAATCTTTCATCTGCTGCGCGTAAGTATGTCACGAATTATTATTTATTAACAGCAGCAAGTAAAGATGTTAAGGCCGTAGTGTCCTTCCATAAAAAAGTACAAGCCGCTCGTGAAGAAACGGATGTTGCCAAGCAAGCGAAAAAAATTGAGTCTGTAGAAAAGGCTTATGCAAAATTACCTGCAAATCAGCAGCATTTAGCAAAAGAGCAATATCAATTACTACTAGATAAACGTCCTGCAGATGGCAATGCATCAGATATTGTCACGTTAAATACTGATATCGGAAAAATGGTTTCCAACGGTTTATATACTGTGACTATAGAAGGAATTCAACAGCTTTCTGCACAATATAAAAAACTTAGTACAAGCGATAAAAAGCTTATAACGAACGCCTCTATTTTAAAAACTGCTGAAGCTGATGTGAAAAAAGTGGAGTCGTTTATGAAGCAGTACGATAAATCATTCGAAAAATCGCCAGCAACGGTCGTTAAAGCTTTCGCTAAGCTTACAGCAAAGCAAATGAATCTAGTGAGTGAAAATGTTCGCCAAAAGATTATTGAAGCGGAAAAGGGACAACAAGGGGCGAATGAAACGGCATTTGGCTTAGTGGAGTCCATCAATACACTTCTTCAAAATGGTGTATACAAGGCTAACTTGCAAGCTGATGTGACGATCATTCGAACGGCATATGACAAGCTGAGTGCTTCTGAAAAAAGTGTCGTGAAAAACTATTCGAAGCTAACACAAGCTGAGGCGGATTTAAAAAAGGTAGCAGAGGTGCATACCCTATATGAAGCAATCACAGCAGAAAATAGTGATACTGCCCGTAAAGCTTGGGAAACAGCCTTTGCAAAACTGTCAAAAAAATTAGAACTTCTATATACGGATATGTATAAGGGTGATAAATAAGATTGTAATAAAAATAGCTAGCATCCTCCAGTTAGGATGCTAGCTTTAGACTGTAGATAAACTCATTTAGAATGGGGTTATCTACAGTTTTTTTAGTTCTTCCTTTTAACTTTATAAATTACAAACATCATGATAAACCATACAGGCGTTAGGAGCAGTGCTGTACGTGTTGCCTCAGAGAAGAACATAATGATTAATAAAAACACAAAGAAGCCTAATACTACGTAGTTAATGAATGGTGTTAGTGGTGCTTTGAAAATAGATGCTTCATGCAATGCACGGTTTTTACGCTTGTAAATGATATGTGAGATTAGGATAATACTCCAAACCCATATGAAACAGATAGCGCTTATCGTAGTTACTACACTAAAGGCATTCTCTGGCATCAGTTTACTTAATAATGCACCAACTGACACGACAATTGTAGACACGATCAGTGCGTTACTAGGTACGCTGTTTTTGTTTAATTTAGCAAATGCTGGTGAAGCTTGTTTGTTGCTTCCTAGGCTATACAGCATACGGCTTGTTGAGAATAGGCCACTGTTCCCTGCAGAGGCAGCCGATGTTAGTACAACAAAATTAATGATTCCGGCTGCAATTGGAATACCCGCTAATGTAAATACCTGTACGAACGGACTACTTTCAGCGGACATTTCATTCCAAGGGTTAATGCATAAGATAACGAATAATGCACCTACGTAAAACAGTAAAATACGTAGTGGGATTTTGTTAATTGCAGATGGAATGTTTTTTTGCGGATTCGCTGTTTCGGCAGCGGAAACGCCGACTAACTCCACACCGACAAAGGCAAATACAACCATTTGGAAGGCCATTAAAAAGCCAGTGACGCCGTTCGGGAACAATCCTCCATGTGCCCATAGGTTTTCAATTGAAACAGTACCTGAACTTGTTTGAAACCCTGTTATAAGCATAAATACACCAATAATTATAAGTGCAACAATCGTAATGATTTTTATTAGAGCAAACCAAAATTCAAGTTCGCCAAAGAGTTTTACCGTTAATAAATTTAAAATTAATAATAATACTAAGCAACCAATTGCTGGTACCCATTGTGGTATATCAAACCAATAATTTGTATAGACTCCAACAGCAATAATATCTGCCATGGCAGTCATAATCCAACAGAACCAGTATGTCCAGCCTGTGACATAGCCTGCCCATGGACCAATGTATTCAGTTGCAAAATCAGTGAATGATGTGTAGCCAGCATTCGATAATAGTAATTCACCGAGTGCACGCATGACGAAAAATAGTGCGGTACCGACAATTAAGTAGGCTAGGATGATGGAAGGTCCTGCTAAAGCAATTGCTTTACCTGAGCCAAGAAATAAGCCTGTACCGATCGTACCACCAATGGCAATTAATTGAACATGGCGATTTTTTAATTCACGTTTTAACTGTTGTTGCTCCAAGATGACCCCTCCAAGATGATGTAAGCATTGAAAATAACACAAGCAACAAAAAAGAGACTAGTGGCTACACTAGTCTCTTAAACAGTAGAATAACAAATACCATATGCATATCATAAATATTAGTTTTACAGAAAAAATATTTATTGGTAAACATTTAATTGGTACAACTTTCTTTTTATCAAGAAAGTTTGTCTTTATTACTCATCTGTCCTTTTGCCTGAGATAGTGAACCCTTCGGCGACGCGATATGCGCTCTCTCCAGAAATTGCTCCTGCTATAGTTTAATCCATAGCATTCATTGCATATTTGGTTGATAACAATGATATCAACATGTGTTTGTATTATTCTAAGATACTATTAATCGTAACAGTGAAATCTACTTAATTCAAGAAGTAAATATTTTTTCTATTTTGAAATAAGAAGAATGTTGTGATTACATGGTATTTTAAAACGATAAAGAGCAGATGTTTGCTTGTTTTTGTTTCTTTACTATTTTTTCTATGTAGTGTTGAAATTTAAAAATAGTAAACCCTTATATTACAACATGCTGATACGTATTTTTTATCCAATACATGATAAAAGACTTAATGAAGCAGAAATGATGAGCTAATTATTAGACAATGACATTATAATAGAAGAAACTCGTTTTTTTTCCATAAAAAGAGCTTGCATCCAATGTAGATGCAAGCTCTTTTTTGTTATTTTTTTGTTTTTACTTTACCAGTCCAAGTGCGGAATCCGCCTTCAAGTTGGTAAATTTGGTTGTAGCCACGTTTTTTTAGAAATAATGCAGCACGAGCGCTACGGCCTGTATTTTGACAGTATAAATATACTGGTAAATCTGGGCGGATTTCTTTATGGCGTTGACGTAGTGTAGTAGAAGGAATATTACGAGCCCCAAGGATGTGACCAGCATCGAATTCCTTTTGTTCGCGCACATCGATTAATTGTGCTTTGCGATAGCCTTCAATAAATTGTTCTTGTGTTAAATTGGTAACTGCTTTTTTTAGGCGCATCGCATTAATCCCGATATATGCTATCAAAACCAGTAAAATAACACCAATTGTAATAAGTATTTGCAAGATGTTCTTACCCCTTTCTATCTTCTTAACTATTATAAAAGATGCGGTGGCGATAGTCCAATGAGTTTGATAAAATTAACTACATTATGCTTAAACATTTTTTAGCAGGTAATTTAGTTCTTGCTGAATAATATCAAAGTCCTTTGCGAATAGTAGCCGACATTACCTCTCATCTATGTGATAATGACTAATTGAGACGTCTAATACAGGTCTAAGCAAAGGAGCAAAGTTGTAAAAGATAATTTGATTATATTATACATATATAGTGTAGGAGCTGATGATATGACAACATGGTATTTTCTAAATTCAGGGAAATGTAGTCCTTCTTTTAATATGGCCTTAGATGAGGCGTTGTTAGATTGGCATAGTGAGGGACTGATTCCTCCAGTTATTCGTTTTTATGAATGGGAGCCAGCAACACTCTCTATCGGTTATTTTCAGCAGGCGTCAAAAGATATTAATCTAGAGGCTGTTCGGGCACAAGGGCTTGGCTTTGTACGCCGTCCAACTGGTGGGAGAGCCGTTTTACACGAGCATGAGCTCACATATAGCATCATTGTAACGGAAAGCTATCCAAACATGCCAGAGACAGTGACAGAGGCTTATCGTGTACTAAGTGAAGGGATTTTACAAGGCTTTCATAATTTAGGGATGGATGCATATTTCAGTGTGCCAGCTACGGAAGAACAAATGGCTGATTTGAAAAAGCCAAAAAGTGCAGTGTGTTTCGATGCCCCGAGTTGGTATGAACTTGTCGTTGAAGGGAAAAAAGTAGCGGGGAGTGCACAAACACGTCAAAAAGGTGTTATTTTACAGCATGGTGCGATTTTACTTGACTTAGATGAAGAAAAATTATTGTCGGTGTTTAATTTTGACAGCGAAGAAGCCAAGGAACGTATGCGCAAAAAGTTACCAGAGAAAGCAGTATCCATTAATAGTCTTGTCAATGAGCCGATTTCAATCGAGCAGTGTGTGGAAGCTTTCCGGGATGGTTTTGCAAAAACGTTGCAAATTGAGTTAAAACCATTTACACTTTCTGAGGGGCAATTGAAATATGTACAAGCACTTGAAGATAAAAAGTATGCGCATGACGATTGGAACTTTAAAAAGTAAAAAAAGTAGCTTATTAAAAATTTTTTTTAGTGTGCAAACCGTGTCATGCCAAGTAGTTATTAAAATGGCCTGAATTGCAAGAGTTGAATTAAAAAACTATATATAGTATCTTTTTAAATGAGCAATACACAATATGTAGTGTTTAATCACACATGATATTGTGTATTTATTATTGTAAGGTATAGAATAAGGGAGGCTAAATGATGGTAATCACTAATCATCAACCCGAAGTAAACAAACAAATAGAACAATTAAATAAGGACATTGAGCAATTCCCACAAGTTCATCCGGTAACACCAGACATGCACATAACGCATAAAGGTGTATCGAGACTTGTCATGATTGATCGTTATTCTTTTAAAGATACGGAAAAGAAAACGCTAAAAGCTGGTGATTTCGTCGTATTAACGGTGAAGGCAGATCCAAAATTTCCTGCACGTGGTTTAGGGACAATCCAAAAAATAGATTGGTCTGCAAAAACAGCAGATATTTTAGTTGAGGAAGATTATCGTAGCGTTTTAGATGATCCAATAGAGCAAGAAACGGGTGTGATTACGCGCTCAATCGAAGTGCTAGAAAAGCCTCTTGAAATTTTTTATGAGCAAATTGCAAAACGAAATGCAACTGGACTTGCTTCTGTAGAAAAAACAGCTGAGAAACGTCAAGAATGGTTTGAGAAGTTTTACGAGCAATTAGTATCACTAAAGTTCATTCCAGCTGGCCGTGTTCTTTACGGAGCAGGCTCTGAAACAGATGTAACATTCTTTAACTGTTACGTTATGCCATTTGTGGCGGATTCACGTGAAGGTATCAGTGACCATCGTAAGCAAGTAATGGAAATTATGAGTCGTGGTGGCGGTGTTGGGACAAACGGTTCTACACTTCGTCCACGTAACACATTAGCTCGTGGTGTTAACGGTAAATCTTCAGGATCTGTATCATGGCTAGATGACATCGCTAAGCTGACTCACCTTGTTGAGCAAGGTGGTTCAAGACGTGGTGCACAAATGATTATGCTAGCAGACTGGCATCCAGATATTGTGGAATTCATTATTTCGAAAATGCAAAATCCGCGTATTTTACGTTACTTAATCGAAAATACGACTGATGAATCGATTATTCGATTAGCAAAAGAAAAATTAAACTTTAAGCCTTTATCTCAACAAGATGAAGCGATGTATCAAGGAATTGTTAACTATAAATCAATCCCAGGATACGGTGGATTCGATGAGGCAATTATCCGTGAAGCAGAAAATAAATTACGTGACGGTGGTACTTACACTGTTCATAACTCAGAGTTTTTAACTGGGGCAAACATTTCTGTTACATTAACAAAAGACTTTATGGACGCTGTTGAAAAAGACGAAGATTTCGAGCTTCGTTTCCCAGCAGTTGAAGAATATACAAAAGAAGAAATGGCTATTTATAATAGTGAATGGCATAAAGTTGGAGACGTTCGTGAGTGGGAGAAGATGGGCTATAAAGTACGTACATACCGTACGATTAAAGCAAAAGAGTTGTGGAATTTAATTAATATTTGTGCAACTTATTCTGCAGAGCCAGGTATCTTCTTCATCGATAATGCGAATGAAATGACTAACGCAAAAGCTTATGGTCAACAAGTAGTAGCAACAAACCCTTGTGGGGAACAACCACTTGCACCCTATTCTGTGTGTAACTTAGCAGCTGTGAACTTAGCGCAGTTTGCGATTAAAGAAAATCAAACAGTCGATTATGAAGCATTACGTGAGACAGTACGTGTCGGGGTACGTATGCAAGACAACGTAATTGACGCAACGCCTTACTTCTTAGAAGAAAACCGTGTACAAGCTCTTGGTGAGCGCCGTGTTGGTTTAGGTGTAATGGGCTTAGCAGACTTACTTATTTATTGTGAGAAAGAGTACGGGTCAGAAGCTGGTAATGAACTGGTTGATGAAATCTTCAAGACAATTGCGGAAACAGCGTATGAGGCATCGACAGAGCTTGCGAAAGAGCGTGGAAGCTTCCCATTCCTAGTAGGGGCAACCGACGAAGAAACAGCTCGTCTACGTAAAGCATTTACAGAAACTGGATTCATGCAAAACATGCCTGCACATGTAAAAGAGCAAATTCTAGCAACTGGTATTCGTAACTCTCATCTTCTAACGGTAGCGCCAACAGGATCTACAGGAACGATGGTCGGCGTAGCAACTGGGCTCGAGCCATACTTCTCATTTACGTATTACCGTTCAGGTCGCTTAGGTAAATTTATTGAAGTGAAAGCCGAAATCGTCCAAGAATATTTAGATCGTCATCCAGAAGCAAAAGAAGACGAATTACCAGAATGGTTTGTGACAGCGATGGCATTAAAACCAGAAGCGCATGCAGACGTACAATGTATTATTCAAAAATGGATTGATTCTTCTATTTCTAAAACAGTAAACGCGCCAAAAGGCTATACAGTTGGACAAGTAGAAAAAGTATACGAGCGTCTATATAAAGGTGGCGCTAAAGGTGGTACGGTTTACGTTGATGGAAGCCGTGATTCACAAGTATTAACACTAAAAGCCGAAGAAAATGATATGGACCAGCTATCATTTGGCGAAGATTTAGTGGAAGAACAAATAGCGCGTCCAGTCGTATTAGTTGATACGATTCAAGCACTTACATCTACATCAGTAATTGGTTCAGATGTTGGGAATACATGCCCTGTTTGTCGTAAAGGAACAGTCGAAGAAATGGGCGGCTGTAACACATGTACAAATTGTGGTGCACAGCTGAAATGTGGACTTTAAAATAATTAAAAGGTGTCTATCCAGTCAAATTTGACGGATAGGCACTTTTTTTATGAAGAAAATATATAAATAAAGTAGGATATTTTGATTTTAAACAGAATATTTAGAATATAAGTTGTTTGATAAGGGGGATGGAGTATGTCAAAGTTACCAATTATTGTTGCGCCGATGTTTTTAGTATCAAATCCTGCGATGGTGATAGAAGCAAGCAAGGCAGGTCTTATCGGATCATTTCCATTACTAAACGCTAGGCCAGTAGAAACATGCGCCCACTGGTTAATAGAAATCAAAGATGCATTGCCAACCGAGCCATGGGCAGTGAATTTTATTTGTCATCCTATTGCCAATCCACGATTCGAGGATGATTTACAATTGATTGAGACCTATCAACCACCGATCGTTATTACGTCACTTGGCAACCCAAAGCGTGTTATTGAAATTGTGCACAGCTATGGTGGCAAAGTATATGCCGATGTCGCCAATGTGAAGCATGCCGAGAAATCTGCAGCAACAGGTGTGGATGGCCTGATTTTGGTTTGTGCAGGAGCAGGTGGACACGGAGGGCAACTCAGTCCATTTGGCTTTGTCTCCGCTGTTAAAAAATTTTATAAAGGAACGATTATTTTGTCAGGTTCTATTTCAACAGGTGAAGAAGTGCTAGCTACGCAAATTATTGGGGCAGATTACGCATATATGGGTACACGTTTTCTTGCATGCAATGAGGGGAATGCACCAGAAGCTTACAAAGAAATGCTCATTGAAAGTACGACCGATGATATTCTATATACAGACTCCTTTAGTGGTGTGCATGTAAATGTACTAATTCCATCGCTTCTAAAGGAAGGGATTGACCCTGCAACACTAAAGCCGAGAGAGGATATTGACCTGACGCATCTTGTTAATGTGAAAGCATGGAAAGATATTTGGTCTGCAGGGCACGGCGTGACGAATATAGACAAAAAGGAATCTATAGCAGAAATAGTGGCTACTTTACAGAAGGAATATGAGCTTGCTAAAGAAAAAGTCGCCTTAGTAAGATGACGTTTCATGTCCTAAAAGAAGTTATTAACTGCAGGATGATGTGATCGGAAAGCTAAAACCGATAAAGAATGATATGATAATTGAGTCAATTTCATAAATAGATTTTCTAGGAAAAATTACGAATATTTCAGTGGAGCGGAAAGCGTCCTCCTGTAGCGAAACGATGCGAACGATCATGTTTTTTTATCTTTGCAATGTTCGTATTTATTGACGGAAATAGGAATTATGAAATTGATTCAATTGAATATAAATATTACAAAAAAATAGCTTGTCTTTGCCGAGAAATCGACAGAGACAAGCTTTTTGTAGTTAATTGTGATTCACATTTCTTTTTAATTTTACTGCAAGGAATAGCATGATGATACTTCCCACCATAATGACAAAGAATGCTGCATGTATACCAGAGAGCTGTGCTTGCATGTTTGCGTCAGGCAGATGCTGTACTTTTTCATAGGAGCGAGCACTTACTGTTGATAAAATAGTAGTTAATAGTGCTGTCCCAATGGAACCCGCTAGCATACGTGTAGTATTTGTCACTGCAGCGCCGTGTCGGCTAAGTGCAGGTGACAATTGATTGACACTAAATGTTGTCATGGTCATCATCATAATCGATATGCCGAATAAGAATAATGTATAAATGATAGAAATGACTATCGCATTAGTGTCTAATGTAATGCGCGTGTAGCCTAAAGCGGTCATGAAAACAACTGTTAAGCCGACTAAAACTAGCGGTCGAATACCACGTTTATCTAGTATAGATCCAGCAATTGGTGACATAATCCCCATAATAATGGCCCCTGGCAATAGTAAAAGCCCTGTTTGAAGTGTAGATTTCTGCATTATCTGCTGTAGTAGCACAGGTGTTAGTAGTTCCACGCTATACATTGCTAATGCAATGAATGCACCGATGAGTGTAGCGTATAAATACTGCTTATGCGTGAAAACACGAAGATTTAGCATTGGATGCTCAGTTGTTAATTGACGCCAAATAAAGAGTGTGATAAATAATAAACCGACACCAATAATGACTTGAATCGTTGTAGAGCCAAAGCCTAGTGTACCTGCCATTGAAAAACCGTAAAGTAATGAACCAAAGCCGATAGTAGATGCTAATACACCGAAAATATCAAAGCGTGGTGATGTCGTCTCTGTTACATTCTTTAAAAAGAAATAGCACAGTATAATATTCAGTAATGTAAATGGTAATACTACGTAAAATAATGCTCTCCACGAGTAATGCTGTAGGAGCCAGCCCGACAATGTTGGTCCGAGCGCAGGGGCAAACGTCATGGCGATTCCAATCATCCCCATTGCCTTGCCACGTTCGTTCGGTGGAAATAGACTGAAAATAACAATATGCACTAAAGGCATCATTACGCCTCCAGCAACAGCTTGAATTAATCGTCCAGCTAATAACATGTAGAAGCTTGATGCCATGGCACTAATAAAAGTCCCAGTTGCAAAAATGAGTAATGCGCCAATAAATAATTGACGAGTTGTGAATTTACCAATTAAGTAGGCGCTCATTGGAATGACAATCCCGTTTATTAATAGGAATCCAGTCACTAGCCATTGTGCCGTGCTAAGCTCGATATTAAAAATAATACTGAATTTTGGGATAGCAACGTTCAGTAATGTTTGGTTGAGTAAAGAGGTGAAGGAGCCTAGAACTAAGAGGATAAGCATAATTGTTCGCTTCTTCGGCTCTAACTGAATTGTTTGTTGCATATTAAATCCTTCTTTCTAGTTGCGTGTGCAACTAATTTAGTTGGTACAAATATAATAAACGCTATTAGTTGCAAGCGCAACTAATATAACTTATTCTTATTTTGAAAGGAGTTAAAAGTATGTTAAACCAATTACCAGAATCAATCGGGCAATTAAACTCGATGTTATATCGATATGGAAATATTTATATGAATGAGCAATTAAAACCCTATCAGCTAAGTGCGGGGCAATATCAATTTTTACTTGTGTTATTTTACCGAGAAGGAATTTCACAGGATGAAGTAGCTTCTATTCTTAAGATGGATAAAGGGACAACTGCACGCGCTGTTGCCAAGTTAGAAGCAGAAGACTATGTGAGACGAGAAGTAGATATGATGGACAAGCGTGCTAAAAAGCTGTATTTGACAGAGAGGGCACGTCAATTTGAAAAGCAATTGAGGGCTATTTTAGATCAATGGAAAATGATCTTAACAAGTGACCTTACTGAGGAAGAGCAAGAACACGCCTTTGCATTACTGGGAAGGATTGCAAAAAATGCGGAGCGTTATATAGAGAGAACAGAAGATTAATGACTGAGAAGGGGAATAAGGAATGGTTTTTTCTTTTTTGAAAAAAACTTCGCAAGAACAAGTAATTATGAATGATGATGGCTTTTTGCAGCCAGTAATGGTGTGTGTATCAAATATGTCTCTACACGGTGAAAATATATACGATGAGCTTCTAAATCGTGAAGACATCGAGTTAATCGAAGAGGGTTGCACATCAAATTGCCGAATTTGTGATCGAAGTTTATTTGTCATTGTGAACGGCAAACTTATTAAAGCGAGGAATGAAGATTCGTTGCTCGAGAAAATGAATCAAACACTTAGGGGAAGATAGATAAATATAAACAAACTGCTCGCAATGTTTGCGAGCAGTTTTGATTAATCGTGATTTAATTCTAAAGCAATTTTTGGGTTTTTTTCTACTTCACGTAATTTATTGAAAGAAGTGATAGCGACTTCTACTTGATCGTCACTTGGTTCGCGTGTAGTTAATAATTGTAGCCATAAACCTGGATAACCAAGGAAACGTAATACTGGGATGTTACGACAAGCATTGGTAGCTTGTAATACTTCAAAAGAAATCCCAAGTACAACCGGAATCAATAGAATGCGGTTGACGATACGTAACCATAATGGATCGGTGGGCACCAAGAAATACACGAACATCCCTACAATTACAGTGAATAATATGAAACTACTACCACAACGATAATGTAAACGAGATTGTGCCTGTACATTCGCAACTGTAATTTCAGCACCAGACTCATAGCAGTTAATGACTTTATGCTCTGCGCCATGATATTGGAATACACGTTTAATAATTGGTGTTAACGAGATTAAGTATAAGTACGTCAATAATAGAATAAGCTTAAAGCCGCTTTCTAGTAAAATCTGTCCAGCTTTACCAGTTACCCATTTTGAAAATAGCTCTGCTAAGAAGACTGGTATTAACGTGAAGGCAAATTTACCAAATAAAAAGGATAGTACACCGACAACGGCGACCCCTAAAATCATCTGGAGCTTAGAGCCTTCCTCTACATTTTCTTCTTCCTCACCAGGAGTTACATCATAGCGATCTCCTGAAAACTGCATATGTCGAGATCCGATACCTGCAGATTCAATTAGTGCAACAACACCGCGAACAAAAGGAATTTTCTTCAGCTTTTGTAGGATTGGTTTTTGAACTTTTTTATAATGATAATAATCGATGGAATCATCGTTACGGCGAATAGCTGTAACTGTATGTTCCTTTCCTCCGAACATCACACCTTCTAACTGTGCTTGTCCCCCGTATACAGGTGAATTGCTCAAGGCTGACACCACTCTCTATAAAAATTATTTCAACTTCGCCTTGGCATAATTGCCGACTATATTTTGAATCGTACTCGGATGATTGATCCTTTCAAAATTTGTGGCATTTACCGGAGGCTGTAACTTTATTACCTGTATTATTGTACTAAATTTAGAGAAAAACCTCTAGAGGAACGCATAGCAATTTTTTTATGTGGCTACACTAGTTGTATTATTTTGTTCTTACGAGTATCTCTATGCATGCTTGGATTATTCCGGCATAGAACTACATTGCTTGTAAAGAACACATCTGAGTAATTCAAATTAGGGGGAGTAAAATTGAAAATAGCTAGTATTACAGCAATCGTGAGTGCAATTAGTTTAGCAATTTGTTTGAAGGGACTCCATTATTTTCATTTAATTAAATGGAATCCAATTGGTTTTTATAAAAAATGGGAACTGTTTGAGGGGAGTTCGAAGTTGTTTCAGTGGAGTACGTTAACGCTGCTTTTATTTGTTGTGGCACTTCTCTTATATATTAGTTTGCAATTCGTTCACATAATCCCTGCCGTTTTAACATCTCTTTTATTAGGGCTACTATTTACGATTACAATTGAGTGGTTTGCTCTTGATTTACCTTTACAGCTTGCATCCTTTAAAAAATTATCGATTCCATTTATTGTTGTTGTAATTTGCTTATTACGCTTTTTACTGGAAACAGCAAATTTTCACATGAAAGAGCACACGGCACAAAAAGGAAATTAGTTGCCGTAAATATTCGGTATGATAAAATAAAGGGCAGGTACATAGAAAGAGGCGAATAGGCTTGAGGTTATTATGTTTAAATGGACCAAACTTAAATCGACTTGGCAAAAGAGAGCCGGAAATATATGGGTATGAAACGTTAGAAGATGTGAAAAATAACGTACAAAAGCTTGCGAAAACTCTAGGGGCGACAGTAGATTTCCGTCAGTCTAATCATGAGGGTGTCTTAGTGGATTGGGTGCATGAAGCAGAGGACGAACGATATGATGGCATTATTTTTAATCCAGGTGCATATACCCATACAAGTATTGCGCTACATGATGCCATTGCAGGTGTGACAGTACCAGTCATTGAGGTACATATTTCTAATATTCATAAGCGTGAAGCGTTCCGTCATCATTCGTATCTTGCACCAGCTTGTCTTGGTCAAATTTGCGGGTTAGGCACGAAAGGATATGAGCTTGCATTACGCACATTTATCGAAAAGGGGAAATAATTTGTTGAAACTACAAAAACTACGTACAGAAATGCAACAAAAAAAAATCGATGGTATTATAATTACGAACGAGTATAATCGCCGTTATATGACTGATTTTACTGGATCTGCGGGTGTAGCAATTGTTTCTCAAAATGATGCCGTTTTTATAACGGACTTTCGCTATACAGAGCAAGCTGCTGCACAGATCCAAGACTTTCGCATTGTGAAACATGAAGCGACAATCATTGAAGAAATAGCGAAACAAGTAAAAGTAATGGGTACCAAAACATTGGGATTTGAGAAAGATACTGTAAGCTATGGCACGTTCGAACTTTATAAAAGTGTGATTCAAGCAGATTTAATGCCGATTTCCGGACTAATTGAAAAAATTCGCTTGATTAAGACGGAGCAAGAGATTAATATTATTAAGGTTGCGTGTGAAATTGCTGATCACGCATTTACACATATTCTAAATTACATCAAGCCAGGTAAAACAGAGCTTGAGGTTTCGAATGAATTAGAGTTTTTCATGCGTAAACAAGGAGCAACACAGTCTTCCTTTGATACGATCGTAGCATCAGGTCTTCGTTCTGCATTACCACATGGTGTGGCGACGAATAAAATTATCGAAAAAGGTGATTTTGTCACACTGGATTTTGGTGCACTGTATAATGGATACATTTCTGATATTACACGTACAGTGGCAGTCGGCGAACCTTCTGCAAAATTAGTAGATATGTACAATGCTGTACTCGCTTCGCAGCTTTTAGCAGTTGAAAAAGTTGGTCCTGGTTTAACAGGTATTGAGGCGGATGCGATTGCACGTGATTACTTAAAAGCAAAAGGCTACGGTGAGGCGTTCGGTCACTCATTAGGACATGGGATTGGCCTTGAAGTACATGAAGGACCTGGTCTGTCATTACGTTCAGAAGCGGTGCTTGAGCCAGGTATGACTGTAACGATTGAACCGGGTGTTTATTTACCAGGTATCGGTGGTGTACGTATCGAAGACGATATTTTAATCACAGAAACAGGAAATGAACTTCTAACGCATTCAACAAAAGAACTTATTATTTTATAATTAATGGAGGAAAACAAATGATTTCAGTAAACGATTTCCGTACAGGCCTAACAATTATTGTCGATGGACAATTATACCGTGTTTTGGATTTCCAACACGTAAAACCAGGTAAAGGTGCTGCATTCGTGCGTTCAAAATTACGTAATTTACGTAATGGTAACGTACAAGAAAAAACGTTCCGCGCTGGTGAGAAAGTTGAAAAAGCACAAATCGACAACCGTAAAATGCAATATTTATATGCACAAGGTGACGAGCATGTATTCATGGATTTAGAATCTTATGATCAAACAGAATTAGCTTCATCTGCAATTGAGTATGAGCTAAAATTCCTTAAAGAGAACATGGAAGTTCACATCCAATCTTACCAAGGTGAAATGCTAGGTGTAGAATTACCAAACACTGTTGAGCTAGAAGTAACTGAAACAGAACCAGGTATTAAAGGAGATACAGCTTCAGGTGGTACAAAACCTGCGACACTTCAAACTGGTCTTACTGTTCAAGTACCTTTCTTCATTAACCAAGGTGACGTATTGATTATCAATACTACTGATTCTTCTTACGTATCTCGTGCGTAAATCAACTCTATTCAGCAAACAATTAGAACGCTATTAAAAAATAGCTAAAAATCTGCCGAATATATTTAATTCAAAAAAACCTACTCTTTATTATTAAAAGGGTAGGTTTTTATTTTGCTTTTCAATAATGGATATTTTACTTTCGAAAAATTGTGACATTTTCATAAGGAATAGTATATATTTTAGTAGAGTGATATTGTATCTTCAGATAGATGTTTATAATTGGAAGTATTATATAATAGGTTAATCACCAAAAGTCGTGGATGATATTTAATTAAAGAGCGTATTGATTTAGAATGCTTGTTGATTGGAGTGGAGGCTGGGGGATTAGCGTCCCAGATGAGACCCTGGAGCGAGCTTGCGAGTGAAGCGGCTCATCGGACGCCCCCCGGAAAGCGCCCAGCCGGAACGGAAATCAACCCTAAGTTATGGTGATGAACTATAAATAAAATGAAGAGGTGAGAGATATGTTACATAGGTTTGACATGCAATATCCAATTATTCAAGCACCAATGGCTGGGGTAACCTCGCCGAATTTTGTGGCAGCTTGTGCAGAAGCAGGTATTCTCGGTGCTATAGGGGCAGGTTATTTAGATGGAAAGCAAACACAAACATTTATTCAAGAAGTCAAAAGGCTTACCACAAAGCCGTTTGCGGTGAATTTGTTTGTTCTAGAGGAACCTCGTATTGATATCGATGTATTACAAAAGGCACGTATGGCCCTGCAACCTTTTTATGAGGAACTTGGGCTTTCGCCAGTACAAAGTGTTATGTCGAAAGACGTATTTGAAGAACAGTTGCAAGCAATAATAGATGAAGACGTAGCGATTTGTTCTTTTACATTCGGAATTCCGACGGAACGTATTATACAACGTCTTAAAGAAAAAAATATTTATGTGATTGGCACAGCAACAACCTTAGAGGAGGCAAAGCTTGTAGAAGCGGCTGGCATGGATGCAGTTGTATTACAAGGTAGTGAAGCGGGGGGACACCGTGGCTCTTTTACGGAGCCGATGCAACTTTCTTCACGTAATCAGCTGCTACGTCAAGTGGTAGGTGTAATAGACATACCTATTATTGTAGCTGGTGGGATTATCAGCAAAGCAGACGTGACAGAGGCGCTAGCAATCGGGGCGCAGGCAGTGCAAATTGGTACAGCTCTTTTAGTAGCAGAAGAATGTGAAGCTAATGATATATATAAAGCAGCAGTACTGAATTCAAAGCCACAGCAAACGACGATTACACGTGCCTTTACAGGTAAGGCCGCACGTGGATTAATCAATGATTTCACTGAACGTATGAAGGACGCAGCTATTGCACCATATCCTCTGCAAAATGATTTGACGTCTACTATTCGTAAAGAGAGTATGAAGCAAGGCAACAAAGAATATCTATCGCTTTGGATGGGTGAGAATAGTTATTTAGTGCAATCAGGTTCCGTGAAGGAAATCTTAGCAAAATTCATATGAAGAAATGATCTCTATACCTTTGTGTAGAGGTCTTTTTTTTTGTGCAACGTCATATATTGCTGTACACGAGGGGGCGTATGGATGGAATTACAAGACGTATTGAGAGTCGCTGGAGTGGGACTAGTTGTTGCGCTTCTTCATGTTTTTTTTGATCAAACAGGCAAAAAGGAGTTTTCATTTTTTTTATTTTTCATTGCATATTTGTATATGACAGCAGAGCTACTGCGGTTTCTACGACTGTTTTTCACTGAAATATTAACCTTTTTCCAGTGGTTGACCTCATCAGGGTAGTGTAGATGCAAATTGTCATCGTAGCTGTTGTCATGCTGCTTTTATTAATGCTTATAAAAGAAGTTATACAGCCACTCCATGCGTTAATTAGTGTCATGTTTGCGTTTTTGTTGTTTAGTCTATTGTTCTCAACGTTACTTATGCCATTTGTAAAACAGTTACTTGAATTGATGGCGTTTTTACCGTATGCAAAGGCAATTGTTGTTAGTGCCAGTCTTTTCTATGTGGGGCAATGGGTATCGCTCTTACTAGTCGAGCACAGCTATAAAGTGCTAGGGGGGATTGTTTTAGATGCGGTGAAAATCGTTATATTACTGTACTGGTTAAAAGAATTTATGGAGGTATTGCAGGAGGTGTCGGCTATTTTACAAAGGCTAAACTAAGGAGCGAAGCCATTGCAGGCGCAAATATTATCGTTTTTAACGGACCCATTTTTTCTCTTGCTCAAGATGACACTTATTTTATGTGGCTATGTCGTGATCATTCTCATTGTAAATATGGTATTACCAGAGTTTGAAAAAGGGACAAGGATATTATTTTTTCTTATTGTTTTGGCAACTGTAGGACCAGTCGTTGTCGATTCATTTCGCTTGATTGATGAAATTGCACAAGGAATATCACATATCTTCATGGCTTTTTATCCAATCTTAACCTCAACCTTTTTACTTTCAAGTAGCGTCATGGCAATTGCCTCTTGGCAGCCTTTTATTCTATTTTTTGTACAAGTATTGACGATTGTAAGTGCTAAATGGCTTATTCCAGCGGTATTATTGGCGGTTGTTTTTGATGTAAGCAGTGTGATTGTGAAGGATATTTCTTTTACGAGAATTGCAGAGTTCATTCGCTTTACGATTTTGAGTATTGTGTCGGCATCTGTTATATGCTACATCATATTAATGTCGGCAAGCGGTGTGGCTGCCTTTAGCGTCAATAGAGCAGTTGCGGAGCCGGTAAAAAAATTGATCGAAGAAAATATTCCGATTGTCGGTTCATTTATTGTCGATAGTTTTTCAATGTTTCAGCAAATGTCGCAATTTTCGACTTCTATTACAAGCATTAGTGCCTTCGTTGCAGTAGTTACGGTTGCTTTTATTCCGACAGTTCAGCTAGTAGTCAGTGCGTATTCATTAAAACTTTTGGCTGCTATTTTAGAGCCGATTGCTTTTGATGATATTTGCAAGCTACTTGAACAGGTTAGCAAATCTTTGTTTACACTATGCGCTGTTTCCTTTTTAATTGCTTTTTCGTTTATGTTTTCTTGTTTTTTCCTCATCGTTTTCGTACAGATAATGGTTGGAGGGAGATAGATTGGTACTTTTATTGATGTTGCTCTTTATTTGTCAGATATTCGTATTTTTAACGGATGACAAACAAATCATTTCTCTTACGAAGCTTGTGATTACATTAGTTTTTTTACAACTGATATTAAAGATTCCATTTATTAATTCATAGGAAGAAACAAGCGTACATACACTTGAAAAAGAGTGTGATGAAGGGAGGCAATGTACAAGTGATGTGGAAAAGACACGCAAAAAAACAATACCATTAATGGTCATAGTGTTGATTGTCGCCTCCGTAGGACTTTTCATTATGCTTCCAAGCAGTCAAACGAATTCAACCGACAAAAAAGCAACCTATACAAATGAGGAAAAGCTTGAACAGACGCTAAAGGCTATGCAAGGTGTCGGGGAGGTTAAAGTTTATTTTTATTATGGACAGATGACGGCTGACATAGATGAAAATAACCTATTCAGTCAATATTTTAGAGGTACTGACCAAGGCGCGAAAGATGTTACTGGCATGCTCATTGTCTCAGAGGGTGCTGCTGATATTTTTGTGAAAAATGAAATTCGCGCTGTCGTCAGTCAAGTGATGCAAATGCCAATTCATCGAATTATTATTGTTCCAATGGAAAAATAAGGGGGAAGATTGATGCGCGTACGCAGAAGAACGGTTTGGTTTATGACATTATTGAGTTTAGTAGCTGTTATTTCAGTATATTACTTAGTTGATCCGGCAAAACAATTTAATGGTTTAACTATATTTAGTGATGATACATTACAAGAAACAGCGATCACGGGTGTAACCGATACGGATGGTACGAAAGAAAGTTTGACACAAGAAGTTTCATCACCAAGTCACTTATTTGAAGAGATGCGTATGACAGTTAGTGACGAGAGAAGCCAGCTGCGTGAGCAATGGACAGAAAAAATAGGTTCGGAGGAATTCACAGCTGAAGAAAAAAGTAAAGCTTACGATGATATTGATAACCTTATTAAACTAGAATCAGCAGAAGCTATGTTAGAAATGCTTGTGAAATCACTAGGCTATTCAGATGCCTTTGTTCGAGCAGAGGGAGAAAAAGTAACTGTAACTGTAATGGCAGAAGAGTTATCAGCTGCCAAGGTTGAAGAAATTGTTTATCTAGTAAAAACAGAGATGGAAGGCGCTAACAAAGTGCAAGTAGAATTTAAGGCAAACAATTTTTAAAATATAGAGAAAAAAAGGAATATTCTGTTTGTTTTCTATTTATTGTTATATATCAGTATAATGAAAAGGCTTTCGTTTAGTATAAGAAAGCCTTTTATTTTGTTTGTATTTACTTAATTTTCATTTAACTATTTCAAATTATCAAGAAAGCAGATAGAATAGTACCTGTAGTAGATTTTATTTAATAAGGAGAGTTAGACATGTTCAAAATTCAAGAAATTCGTGAAATTATTAAATTAGTAGATTCTTCTTCAATTGATGAGTTCGTATATGAAGTTGAAGGCGCAAAAGTTAAATTGAAAAAGAACGGTGTAGTTGTGACTGAAGCAGTGGCACCTAAAAAAGATGTAGCAGCACCTGTTGTACAACAAGTAGCACCTGCAGCAGCACCAGTGAAAGCTGAAGAACCAGCGGCAGCAGCAACACCAGCTAACGACGACCCATCGTTACATAAAATCGTATCTCCAATGGTTGGTACTTTCTATGCAGCGTCAAACCCTGAAACACCAGCTTACGTACAAATAGGTGCAAAAGTTGGCGATGAAACAATCGTATGTATCGTAGAAGCTATGAAACTATTCAATGAAATCGAAGCAGAAGTCAAAGGCGAAATCGTTGAAGTTCTTGTAAAAGACGGCGAGTTAGTAGAATACGGTCAACCATTATTCCTTGTAAAAGCTGAGTAAGGAGTGCATACATTTATGAAAAAAGTTTTAATTGCAAATCGCGGCGAAATCGCTGTTCGTATCATTCGTGCTTGTAAAGAGTTAGGCATCAAATCTGTTGCCGTATACTCTGAAGCAGACGCAGAAGCATTACACGTAAAATTAGCAGACGAAGCATATTGTATCGGTCCTAAATTATCAAAAGATTCTTACCTTAGTTTCCCAGCATTACTTAGCGTAGCGCAAAAAACAGGTGCAGACGGAATCCACCCCGGTTACGGTTTTGTATCTGAAAATGCAGATTTCGCTGAAGCATGTGAAAATGCGGGCATTAAGTTCATCGGTCCTTCATCTGATTCTATTAAAATCATGGGGATTAAAGACGTTGCGCGTACAACTATGGAAGCAGCGGGCGTTCCTCTAGTTCCGGGTACTGGTATCGTACCAGATATCGAAACTGGCCGTGAATGGGCTGCAAAAATCGGTTACCCAGTTATCATCAAAGCAACTGCTGGTGGTGGCGGTAAAGGTATTCGTGTAGCACGTACAGAAGAAGACCTTATTAAAGGTATTGAAATTACGCAAAAAGAGGCTGCTGCAGCATTCGGTAACCCTGGCGTATATTTAGAAAAATTCATCGAGTACTTCCGTCACTGCGAAATCCAAGTTCTAGCGGATGGACATGGTAATGTTGTACATTTAGGCGAACGTGACTGTACAGTTCAACGTCGTATGCAGAAATTAGTAGAGGAGGCTCCATCTCCTGCACTATCTCCTGAACGTCGTGCTGAAATGGGTGCAGCTGCTGTGAAAGCAGCAGAAGCATGCAACTATGAAGGTGCTGGTACAATCGAGTTCATCTATGATTACCAACAGGACAAGTTCTACTTCATGGAGATGAATACTCGTATCCAAGTAGAGCATCCTGTAACAGAAATGATTTCTGGTGTCGATCTTGTACAACAACAATTAAAAATAGCATCTGGTGCGAAACTTCCATTCACACAAGATGATATTAAATTAAGTGGTTGGGCAATTGAATGCCGTATTAATGCTGAAAACGCATACAAAAACTTTATGCCATCAGCAGGTACTGTAGATACGTATATCACACCAGGTGGTTACGGTGTACGTATTGATTCTGCTGTTTATGCAGGTTATACAATCCCTCCATACTACGATTCAATGGTAGCAAAACTAATCGTTCATGCGGATACGCGCGAGGAAGCCATTGCGAAAATGAATCGTGCGCTTAGTGAATTTGAAGTGTCTGGACCTGGTATTCATACAACAATTCCTTTCCACGAAGCACTTATGAATAACGACGTATTCAAATCTGCGAAATTCAACACGAAATTCCTAGAAGAAAACGACGTATTAGGTGTAACTAAATAATTAATATGTATATTAGCGAAGGAATCTATTACGATTTCTTCGCTTTTTTTATTATTTCTTTTGAAAATGACGTACACTGCACGTGGGCAAATATTACTTATAGAGTTGTAAACAAAGGTCTTCTTTTGTTATAACGGGTAATGGGTATCGGCACACATAAAGTAAATAAGGGGAATCTTTACTCATATCGAGTGACAACAGCTTATCACACAAGATGAAATTGTAAGTATTACATAGTATTCATTCCGAAATATAGGAGGAAATGATATACGGAGAATTACTTAAGGATGTTGGGAAAGTCATTCTTCGATTGTGCAAAAGGGAATATGTTGAATTCCAAGAGGGGGGAAGAGAAGCTGAATTATAGCCTTTTTTCTATTTTGTAATCTGACTTCCCTTTTTATTTATGAAGGATTCTGTCATATATGTGTAGTTTTTTTAGGGTTCTTTTGACGTCTATTGTAATTTTCTGATAATATGGTAGACTGTATATTAAGTGAATAATGATTGTAGGATGAAGGTGCTGACTAGTCAGCTTAATAGGGAATTCGGTGAAAAACCGAAGCTGTTTCCGCAACTGTAAATGCAGATGAAATAAGATTTAGCCACTGTCGAATGAAGAAAAATGCTTCTAGTAGATGGGAAGGTTCTTAGAGTAAAGTGATGCATGAGCCAGGAGACCTACCTTTTCTGATCGTATAAAATCTTTTCGGAGGCTAGAAGAATATACGGCAAATGGACGAGCGTATATTTTTTTATCTATGCCTTAAGCTGTTTACCGCTATTTTTCTTTATGAAAAATAGTTTTTTTATGCTTTCAGAAGCATCAACGTTCACATTAACAATATCGGAGGAAAACAATGAACTTAATGAAGAGATGGCTACAAATAGTGACTATTTTCATTCTGACATTGTCGTTATTAGCACCAGCTGCTGTAAAAGCGGAAGGGCAACAAGAAGGTACGACAACAACAGAAATAGAATATGAAAAAACAGTAGTAGTAAATGAAGCAGAGCTGACGGAAGAGATAACTCCACCTGCGGTAGATGCAGTTATTCCAGTGAACGAACCTATAGCTACGGAAATAACGGTTCCTAATCAGGTTATTACACTTGGTGAGAAACTTGAAGTAACTATAAATGAAAAGGACTCCCAAGAGCCTGTAGTAGATGCAATAATTCTAATTGATGATCAAGCAAGTTCTTTTAAAACAGATGAAAATGGTCAAGCATCAATTGAATTTGAGACGATTGGTGAACATAAGATTTCTGCTGAAAAGTATAGTCAAGACTCAACAAATACGAATGAGAGTAATATTATTAGCCTAGTGCCTGTCACAGTTGTGGTGACAAGTGCCCCTTCCCAAAATATCATGTCGGAGATTGAAGTTGTGATTGGAAAGGCTAGCCAATACTTAATCGATCAATACCCTACCCCTGGATTCTTTAGAGAATGGACAATGTTGGCTTTGTCTCGTGATAATAATTCTATACCAAAGAGTTATTTTGATACATATTACAACGATGTATTGGATCAGCTTCAAAAGAATAATGGAACGTTAGTAGGAAGCTATACTGAGTATTCACGCCTTATTATTGCTTTAACAGCAATTGGAAAAGATCCGCGAAATGTTGGTGGTTATAACTTATTAGAGAAGATGGCAGATTACGACAAAGTTATTGCTCAAGGTGTGAACGGAGCAATATTTGCCTTAATTGCACTTGATACATACCGATATGAAATTCCACAAGTTGGTAATGTGACGAATATTACTACACGTGAAAAATTAGTAGATTATATTGTGAAAAAAGAAATTCCTGGTGGCGGCTTTGCTTTATCGGTGGGAACACCAGATCCAGATGTTACAGCGATGGCTATACAAGCACTTATTCCTTATAAAGGGCAAGCTGATGCAAATAAGGCGATAGTGCAAGCGTTAGCTAAATTAAAAGAGCTTCAAAAGGAAAATGGCGGTTATGACTCTTGGGGGCGCGAAAACGTACAAAGTCCGGCACAGGTGTTGGTGGCTTTATCGGCATTGGGGATAGATGCCGATAAAGAGTTTCTAAAAAACAATGGAGCTGGGATTATTCCAGCAATGATGAATTTTTATGATCATGAAGTCGGTGCTTTCAAACAAAGTAATCGAATAAATCCTATGGCGACAGAACAAGCAACATATGGCTTGGTAGCTTACAAGCGTTTCAAAGAAGGAAAGACATCTTTATATGACATGAGGGATGTGGAATTTGAAGATGACTTGGGTAACTCGGGTGGAGGCACGATACCGCCAACGAATCCTGATGGAGGGAATGGAGGTACAACACCACCAACGAACCCTGAAGATGATATTAAACCACCGGTGGAAGCATATAAAGATGTAAACCTGTCAATTACTATTTCTTCTTCAGAAGTGCCGTTATCCACAACACAAATAGAAGTGAAAGAAAATGAAACAGTATTTGATGTGTTGCAACGTGCAACGACACAATACGGTATTCAACTGAATACACGTAAGACAGGTTATGGCGTGTATGTTGTTGGTATTGGTGGAGTAAATGAATTTGACCGTGGTCCATTAAGTGGGTGGATGTATCGCGTAAACGGTGTATTCCCTAATATAAGTGCTGATAATTTTGATGTTAAAGCGGGCGACAATATTGAATGGCTATATACTAGCGATTTAGGTGAAGATGTCGGTGGTGGTGTTGAAGAAGATAATTCAAACAAACCAAAACCGGAAGAGAAACCTGAAGAGAAACCTGAAGAGAAACCTGAAGAGAAACCTGAAGAGAAACCTGAAGAGAAACCAGGTGAAACACCAGACGAAGAACCTAATGTTTCAGTTGAAAATGATGGCAAGGATGTTGTCGTTATTGGCGAAACAAAAGACGGTGAAACGAAAGCAACAATCTCAGCAGCTAGTGTTAAGGCGCAATTACAAAATCAGACAACAAAAAAATTAGTCGTAACAGATGGGAAGAACGTTAGAATCGAAGTCCCTAAAGCGATGGTAGATCCAGTGAAATTAGCTATAGAAGGCGACGACTATAATTTAGTAATATCTGCAAAGCAAGAAGAAGTGAATGGTCAAACAACGATCGATGTTAAGATAGTTGTTCAAACTTCAGACGGTAAAACTGAAGCAATTAAAGCATACAAAGACTATGTAAAAGTAACAATTTCAGCTGGCGATATTGCAAAAGATACAGTTTTACTACAATTAGTAGATGGTAAGTATCAAGCTGTTCCGCATAGAATCATAGACGGACAGATCGTATTCCAAACGAAAACGAACGGAATATTTATAGTGAGTACAAAAAATATATCATTTAATGATATTAATAATGCTTTTAATAAAGATGAAATTGAATTTTTAGCAAAGCGTCATGTAGTAACAGGTCGTGAAGATGGCTCATTTGCACCAAATGAATCAGTAACACGTGGTCAATTTGCTGCGATTATTGCTCGTGCATTAGGTTTACAGGCAGAAAATGAATCACAATTCTCGGACACAAAAGGGAAATGGTATGCCGATTATGTTCAAGCTTTATATGAAGCTGGTATTACAAAAGGTACGAGCGTAGATACTTTTAACCCTGAAGCAAAAATCACACGTCAGCAAGCTGCTGCGTTTGCTACACGTATTTTAGATTATGTAAATCATCAAGCAACTGACGCAGGGGCAACGAACTATAAAGACCAAGCCAATATTTCAAAAGAATTCCAAGAAAGTGTAGCCTTAGTGAAATCACTTGATATTATGAGTGGTAAAGAAAATGGCAACTTTGATCCGAGAGGAAACTTAACGAGAGCTCAGCTTGTGAAAGTCGTAAAACGCACATTAGTAATAGCAGAGATGATGTAAAACTTAGAATAATAGATGAAGCTAGAGATACTTCACGAAAACAAATAAAGAAAGGGGTTAGTCCTGATGTAAGCTGTAATAATGGCTTCATAAGGACGCCCTTTTTCCAGTATAAAGGAGTGGACGAATTGCGCGTATTAAAATCATGGATCATTATTTTTATGTTAGTAGCATCGATTGTTTTACCTGTAGTGACTCAACCAGCTGAAGCTGCAATTTCAATAGAGGGAGCTTATCAAAATTCAGGAAAATATATAGTTGAAACCATACCAAATCCAACTTTCGGCCATGAGTGGTTTATCGTTGGTCTTGCTAGAGGAAACTACCCAGTTCCGAGTACTTATTTTGAGAAGTACTATAAAAATTTGGTGAAAGAAGTACAGGCAGTAAAAGGCAATTTACATGACCGAAAATATACAGAGTATTCACGTGTGATTTTGGCACTTTCGGCAATTGGCAAGGATGCAAGGGATGTAGGTGGCTATAATTTACTAGAAAAGCTTGCTGATTTCGACAAGGTGACATGGCAAGGGGTTAATGGTCCGATTTTTGCGTTAATTGCATTAGATTCATGGCAGTATGACCTACCGAAAAATGCATCAAACAGTCGAGAAAAAATGATAGACAATATTTTAAGTAAACAGTTAGCAGATGGTGGTTTTGCCTTATCTGGTAAGAAGGCAGACCCTGATATGACAGGAATGGCGATACAAGCATTATCCGCATATAAGCACCGTGAAAATGTTGCGCAGGCTATCGAGCGAGCTGTAGAGGCAATGGGTCAGATACAAACAGCAGAAGGTAGCTTTGAAAGTTTGGGAATAGCCAATTCAGAAAGTGCTGCTCAAGTGTTAACGGCATTAGCTAGTCTAAATATTGAGCCAACGAAGGATCCTAAGTTTAAGAAAGTCCTTCCGCGTTTTTTAGATTTTTATATTGCGACAGATGGTGGATTTAAGCATGCACTCAGTGAGGTTACTTCAGATGGGATGGCAACTGAGCAGGCACATTATACCCTTGCTGCATTACTGCGTATGAAAAATGGTCAGACAAAGTTATATGATATGAGAGATACAAAATCGAGCTTTAGCGATACAGTAGGACATTGGGCGAAGGAGTTTATTGACGAGGCTGTAAGTTTACAGCTTCTCAATGGTTACCAGGATGGCACATTTAAGCCAAATGTAGATTTAACAAGAGCGCAAGCGGCTTCTTTAATCGTACGAGCATTAAAATTAGAGGCCAAGAGTAGTGCGCCATTTACAGATATATCCTCATACCCGGCAGCAACAATAAAGGAAATCGCTGCAGCATACGAAGCGGGTATCGTGAAAGGCAGTAATGGTAAATATAATCCTTCAGCAAAAGTAACACGTGCGCAGCTTGCCTTAATGTTATCCCGTGCATACACACATCAAAAAGGTGAAGTTTATACGCCTCAGCAAAATGCCCCTTTTAGTGACATTAGTTCTTATGATGTAGAAAGCGTGCAGGCAATTTCGATGCTTTATGATTTTGGAATTGTGTCTGGTGAGAATGGCCAGTATAAGCCAGGTAATCCCACAAAGCGTGCGCATGCTGCCAAAATCTTCGTGAATTTCTACAAAATTATACAATGAAAAATAGATAAAGCTGGTGACGATTAATGCAAAAGAAATGGTTAATCTCTTTGTTATTCGTATTGCTAACATGTTTTTTAACAGCTTGCACGATTGAGACAGTTGAAAAACATCAGGAGCAGGAGACATATGAAAAAAGTGTCAATAAACAGGATGATACAACTACAAGTGAGAATAAAAAGCCCGATGCACAAGAAGACCCTAACAGTGAAAGTGTTGAAGGAACAACGCCCTCGGATGAACGTACATCAGAGGAGGAAAAAGAAAAACAGCCAAGTACTGACAACCGTTCACAGCAGAACCGATTAGCAAACAAGGCAGAGAATAATGCAGGTAAAGAAAAAGAGGATGCTCAGGCAAATCATACGACGACTGTGACACCAAAGCCTCCAACACCGAAGCCAAATACAGAACAGCCGATTAAGCCCGTAGAAGAAAAAAAACATGTAACCATTGCGATCTTTGCAAAAACGCTACTAGAAAATTGGGAACTGCTAGACCCAACGTTGCAAAATGAAAAATACGTTCCGAAAGACGGCGTTATTTTAAAAACTATTAAGTATGAGTTATTAAGTGAAAAGGATACAGTTTGGACCATACTTTCGCGCGCAGTGAAGGAGCATAATATTCAAATGGAATATCAAGGTGCTAACGAAAATATATACAACAGTGTTTATATAGAAGGTATTAATCATTTATATGAATTTAGTGCAGGAGAGTTAAGTGGTTGGATGTATAAGGTGAATGGACATTTCCCTAATTACGGGAGTAATCAATATGTTTTAAAAGATGGAGATATCATCGAATGGCATTACACGGTAGATTTAGGTCGTGATTTGGGGCAAAATCGGATGAGTGAAAGATGAAATCTTTTGAAATGTATCATCCGCTTGTTCTTTTCTACTATTTTATGACGGTTATTGGTATGGCGATGTTTTTTATGCATCCCATTTATTTAGTGCTCACATTTATGGAAGCCGTGTTGTTGAACTTTTTACTTCTGCGACATGGCTTTTGGAAAAAGTTGATGATGTATATTCCTTTGTTTTTCATTATGGCAATTATTAATCCCCTAATTAGTCATAATGGCGAGCTTGTCATACTATACGTGAACGACAATGCGGTAACGATGGAAGCCATTTGTTATGGGATGGCTATGGCCCTTATGATATTAGCTGTAATTATTTGGTTTAATAGCTATAATGGTGTGATGACGTCTGACAAATTTTTATATCTTTTTGGTAAGCTCTCACCAGTATTAGCGCTAACTATTTCGATTACGATGCGACTAGTCCCACGTTTTAAACATCAAATCCATATAATCACACAAGCACAAAAAACAATTGGCATGGATTATACATCGGGGAGTGTATGGGAGCGTATAAAATGTGTCACTCGTATACTATCGATTCTAATCACATGGGCGTTAGAAAATGCGATTGAAACAGCAGATTCTATGAAGGCTAGAGGGTATGGATTGCCAGAGCGCTCTACATTTTCATTATTTGTATTTGAAAAACGGGATGGATGGTTATTGGGAGTTATTACTCTCCTTGCAGGGATTAGTGTAGCTGGTAGCTTTTTAGGCTATACGACATTTTACTTTTATCCCACATTTTCAGAGATGGAATGGTCTCTAACGAGTGTAGGGTTTTATAGTGTGTATGCTGTGTTATTAGCTATCCCAATCGTAATTGAAATAAAGGAGAACATTAAATGGCGCTACTTAAGATCGACAATTTAAATTTTTATTATCCAGAAGAAATAGACTCAGCTTTGAAAAATATTAACCTCACGATAGAAGAAGGGGAATTTGTTGTTCTAATAGGGCAGTCGGGATGTGGGAAAAGTACTCTACTAAAACATCTAAAGCGTGAACTTGCCCCTCATGGGAAAAAAAGTGGCGACATTCTTTATCGGAATGAGCGATTAGAGGATTTAGATATGAAAACCGCTGCTGCAGAGGTGGGATATGTTCTACAGAATCCTGAAAATCAGATAGTAACAGATAAAGTATGGCATGAGCTTGCATTTGGTTTAGAAAATCTGGGACTAGATACATTAACAATACGTAGACGTGTCGCAGAAATGGCTAATTTTTTTGGTATTCAAAGCTGGTTTCGCCAAAAAACAGTTGGTCTATCTGGTGGGCAGAAGCAATTATTAAATTTGGCAGCTGTGATGGCGATGCAACCAAAATTGCTTCTACTAGATGAACCAACATCTCAATTAGATCCAATTGCAGCAATGGAATTTATCACGACGTTACATAAATTAAACCAAGAGTTAGGGTTAACCATTATTTTAATTGAGCATCGTTTGGAGGAAGTTCTTCCACTTGCGGACAAAGTAGTTCTGATGGATCATAGTGAAATTATCTATACTGGACATCCAAAGCAACTATTAACGGATATCCCCAAAAATCACGCAATGCATGATGCACTTCCGACTGCAATGCGTATTTTTAACGCATGTGACCAAGAAGGAGATGCGCCATTAACGATCCGAGAAGGGCGAAAATGGTTATTACAACAGCCTGTTGAACAAAATTGCGTCAGCGTGGATGAGAATTATGTAGAATTGGGCCTCGTCGTTTTAGAGGCAAAGGATATTGCTTTTCGTTATGAAAAAAATAGCGATGATATATTGCACGGTTTTCAAATGCATGTACGTGCTGGTGAAATGCTCTCTATTATTGGAGGGAATGGGACAGGGAAATCCACAGCTCTAAAAATATTATCTGGATTGGAAAAGCCTTACCGAGGTAATGTGTTTGTCAATGGTCAGAAGTTAAAAAAATACCGCAATAGTGATTTGTATAGAGAGCAATTAGCTGTATTACCGCAGGATCCGAAAACATTGTTTGTGGAAAAGCAAGTACGTAAAGAACTTGAAAGTATGCAAAAGGTTGCGATGAAAGCATCAGCTGAAAAATTAGCAGAAATTATTTCTTTATTGGACTTACAACATTTGATGGATCGACATCCCTATGATTTAAGTGGTGGCGAACAGCAAAAACTAGCATTAGCCAAGTTACTATTACTGAATCCGAAAATATTATTATTAGATGAGCCGACAAAAGGAATTGATGCGCATGCCAAAAAAGCACTTGCGCATATATTACATGCTTTACTAAAACAGGGCGTTGCGATTGTCATGGTCACTCACGATATTGAATTTTCAGCAGAATACAGTAGTCGTTGCGCGCTATTTTTTGATGGGAATCTTGTATCAGAAGGAGATCCCCGTACTTTCTATAGCGGTAACAGTTTTTATACAACGGCAGCACACCGTTTATCACGAGGGATTTTCAAAAATGCCATAACTTGTGAGGATGTGATCACTTTATGCAAAAAAGCGACAACAAACGTCTCCGTCTAATCATTTCAACATTAGTTATTTTCGTGATCATACCAATTGTGTTATATGCTGGTGTCGTGTATTTAAATGACCGAAAATATTATTTTATTTCAGTTGTCATTGTATTACTTGCATGTGTGCCACTATTCATAAAGTTTGAAAGGCGGAAGCCACAGCCCCGTGAAATTTTAATAATTGCTGTTATGGCTGCAATTTCCGTAGCTGGGCGTATGATATTTGTAGTTGTACCAGGCTTTAAACCGGTGGCGGCTATTACAATTATTACAGGTATTTATTTAGGCGCAGAGGCAGGCTTTTTAACAGGCGCACTCTCAGCAATTGTTTCGAATATTTTCTTTGGACAAGGACCGTGGACGCCATTTCAAATGTTTATGTGGGGGATGATTGGATTTCTAGCAGGGGTACTTGGTAAAACAGGTGTAATGGAGAAAAAAGTTGCACTGATTTTATTTGGTGTTTTTGCAGGTGGGCTCTTTTCCTTTGGGATGGATGTATGGGGCGTTATTTCATTTTCCGGTATTTTTTCATGGGAAGCCTATGTAGCAGCTCTTGGTACCGCTTTGCCGTTTACGATTATATACGCTGTGTCGAATGTAATCTTTCTTCTTTTACTCGCAAAACCTATTGGCGAAAAGTTAAAGCGCATTAAAATTAAATATAACATTTTACAATAGAGATGGTGCAAATCACGCACATGACACTCCCCTGAGAACAAATAACAATTGCATGAAGAAAATAGTTAAGTAGAGTATTATTTGGTATTAAGAAGGTAGTAGAATTTGTTAGTTCTCATATTATTTAAGATATAAGAATTTTAAATTAGTTGAAGGAACAACAATACATTCAAATCTGCGAAATTCCTAGAAAAAAACGACATATTCAGCGTTACAAAGTATATTAGCGGAGGAATCTTTTACGATTTCTTCGCTTTTCTTATTTATCGAATTTTTTCGTGTGGTTATTCAAGTCGAATGCGCTACAGATAATTTATAACGCCTTAATCACGCCAAGTGAACCATTTTATAGTATAATAAGCGTAATAACAGCAATTGTATTATGTATTGTGTAAGGGAAAGGATGATTTGCATGGCAGAGAAAGTAGGACAATCATTTGTACAACCAACGCCGTCTGGAAAAGAAGAATTAGGAAAAATTGAAGTCGCTGCAGAAGTAATCGAAATTGTAGCGGGTATTGCAGTAAATGAAGTAGAAGGAATCGCTGCAACACGTGGTAATATTGCAACTGGAGTTGTGGAACGTTTTGGTAAAAAAGTACACAATAAAGGTATTAAATCAGGTGTAACAGAAACTGGGGAAATTTCAATTGATGTCTATTGTTCAGTGAAATATGGTTTCGGCATTCCGAAAGTTGCAAAAGACGTACAATCACAAATTCGCCAAGCGATTTTAAATATGACTGCACTTGAAACAGCAGAAGTAAATGTCCATATTACTGGTATTCACTTCGAAAAAGAAGAAGTGGCTGTTCAAGAATAAGAAAAAACCGTTTATGACGTATGTCGTAAACGGTTTTTTTTTGATAGTTATAGCTGAATATGCTTTGGCTTTTTCCAAAATAGGGCGAGGCCAACGCCTATTACTAATACAATTGTTGCAAAATAGTACGGATAATTTAAGTTAATATCGAATAAAATGCCCCCGATAATCGGTCCAAATACATTCCCAAGACTTGTGAACATTGAGTTCATGCCGCCAACAAAGCCTTGTTCATTTCCGGCGATTTTGGATAAATAGGAAGTGATGGCTGGTCGGATTAAATCGAAGCCTACAAAGATGAAGAATGTAACAAATAAAATCGCCGCATAACTACCCACAATTGTCATCGCAAATGTCATAATAGCTGACAACGCCAAGGAATAACGAATGAGCTTAATCTCACCCATTTTTTGTGTGAGCCAATTAAACAGTACGAGCTGCGCGATTGCCCCGACAATACCACTACCCGTAATAATAATTGCAATATCCGTTGGTGTGAAGCCGAATTTATGATCGACGAATAGGCTAAACAGTGATTCAAAAGCAGCAAGGCCAAAAGATAATACGAAGATTAAAACAAAAGCGACTAAATATAGTGGACTGAAAATACGTTTAAAGCTTCCAAGTATTGAGGGAGCTGTATCTGTATCATCTACAGCACGTGCTGGCTCTTTTAATAGAATAAGAGATAGAACAGCAGCAAATGCACCAAGTATACCGGCTACGAAGAACGGCACACGTGTACCCACTTCCGCTAAAAAGCCGCCGATTCCTGGTCCGACGATAAAGCCAGTACTGATGGCTGCACTCATAAATCCAAGTGCTTTTGGACGCTGTGCCATTGTCGTAATATCCGCAATAAATGCTGTAACAGCTGGCATAATAAAGGCAGCACTAACACCGCCAAGCATCCGTGATATGAATAAGACTTCGACTGTTTTACCTAAACCAAATAAAAATTCAGATAGCCCAAAAATAAATAGACCTGAGACTATCATTATTTTCCGACCGAAACGGTCTACCATGCGTCCGGATATTGGTGACACGATCAATTGTGTAATGGCAAATGCTGCGACCATATAGCCGACGACGGTGCCGGTAATGCCTAGTTCATTCATTAAAGTTGGTAAAACTGGAATAACAAGTCCGATACCTAAAAAGGCGATGAATAAATTTGTGAGTAAAATACTTAAGGTGACTTTTTGTGTTTTTGTCATGGTGTTCTCCTTCATTTCAATATAGAATATCGCAATAGCGTTTTTTTGAACATACACTTTAAAATAAACCCTATAGTAACTATAGAGTCAAGGGAATTGTTTTAAGTTAATAGATTGGTTATTTTTTCTTTATTTTCAACTCGACGATAAATTCTTTTTCCTGGGAGGTGGCCAATGTGGCGGGCATATAAAGCTCAAACACTTTATTTTCTACAAGGTACTGATGGGATTCTACATAATTCTTTAATGCTTCATAATAAGAAAAATACGTTTCGGGATTATAAATGAACGCAATACAAAAATATGTTCCAGCTGGTACTATTGTTTGTTGAACGTCCGCCGATAATTTTGAGAAAGTACGTACAGTTAAAAGGGGAGTGAATACTGCATCGTACATGATTTCATCTACATGTTTGTAGTCTGCAAGTTGATAAATGCAACCATAGCGACTATTGAGCACGCTACCTTCATTTTCTAATATTTTCGTAAGTGTACTATAGTATGCGTTTGGTAAGTGGGTAGGAGTAAGCTCCGTTGTTTGCACCTGTAGAATCGGCATTTCTTCTTCACTTCGCAAGTACACTTCACCAAATACGGGGATATCAATTTGCTCCTGTGTTTGCTTTTTAGTTTTTAATAGTGTGAACTTCACTTCATTCAAACGAGTAATTTTTTCTTCGATACGTTGTTCTTGTTGTTCTAAAAAAACGAGGAGCTCCTCTGGTGTTAGATGAAGTGCCTTTTTAATGTCTTCAAGGGAGATGCCAATATACTTTAATGATTTTATAATATCTAAATAAAATAGCTGTTCGTCTTTGTAATAGCGATAACTACTCGAAGTATCTGTATAAGCCGGTTTGAATAAATTAATTTGATCGTAGTAGCGAAGCGTTTGCACAGACAAGTTAGCTAATTTCGAAACTTCGCCGATTGTATAGTAGTTATCTTTCATCCAAAAGCCTCCTGCAAAGTGATAACTAAAAAAATCTAATTTAATGGTTCGTTACCTAAATTTTGAGTTGATTCCCGTTCCGGCTGGGTGCATTTCGCGGGGCGTCAGATGAACCGCTACACTCGCCCAATAAGCATTCTAAAATAAATATGTACTTTATTCAAATGTCATCTCCGACTTATGGGAAGGGCAATTTCAATTAAATTCGATAATGGTAATAAATGTTTGTGGGTTTACTCATTGTGAGTAAATTGAAAAATATTTGTACATGTCACTTCAAAATGATAGATTTTGATATTTTTTAGTATACCATTCATGAGATTTTTAAAAATAATGGTAGGCTTTTTAATTTCAGCTGAGAAAAACATGCGTAAAGTTGCTTTGAAAAGGTTTCAGATTATTGAAAACTTGCGCTAAACCATGTTTCTTGCATGAATTTATGCTATTATAATTCTTAATGCCACTTATGAAGGAGAGCTTTACATGAAACGACATGAAGCACGCGAAAAAGCGTTGCAAGTTTTGTTTCAGCTAGACAATACGGATCTAACAGTCGAAGAAGCAATGGGGCACATTAAAGGCCAACCAACAAATGCTTTTTACGAAAAGATTGTAAACGGAACAGCTGAACATTTAGAGGAAATCGATGCGGCACTAGAGCAACAATTAGAAAAGTGGTCACTTGCCCGTCTACCCAAAATTGAGAGAACTGTTTTACGTCTAGCTGTATACGAACTTTTATACATGCAAGAAACACCAAATCGAGTAGTACTTAACGAAGCAATCGAGTTATGCAAAACATTTGGCGACGAAAAATCGTCTAAATTTGTTAATGGCGTACTTTCTAAATTTACAGAACAATAATCCCTTTAAGCAGCATGCTGATTAAAGTTAATCCTCTGGCATATGTTATAAATGTTTTTTGTGCGAAAGCGAAGTGACAGTTTTACATAATGCCGAGGTGTATTTGAGAGTTGAAAATTGGAAGGAGTAACTAAAGTTTATGTCGAGTGCAATTATTAATGGTAAAGAAATTGGTCAAGAAATTCGAATTTCAGTAGCAGATCGCGTTGCTAGCTTAAAAGAAAAAGGGTTGACGCCAGGTCTAGCAGTAGTGCTAGTAGGTGACAACCAAGCTTCAGCTACATACGTGAAAAATAAACAAAAATCTTGTGAAGAAATTGGTATGTTTTCTGAGCTTGTGAAACTACCAGAGGAAACAACACAAGAGGCTCTACTAGAACAAATTGAAGTATTAAATAAGCGTGAAGACATTCACGGGATTTTAGTACAATTACCACTCCCAAAACATATTGATGAGGACACAGTTATTGCTACCATCGCTGTTGAAAAAGACGTTGATGGCTTCTCGCCAGTAAGTGTTGGGAAAATGATGCTTGGCCAAGAAACTTTTTTACCATGTACGCCGTTTGGAGTTATGAAGCTTCTTGAATATTCAGGAATTGAAATTGCAGGTAAACATGCGGTAATCGTCGGTCGTAGTCATATCGTTGGCAAACCAATGGGACAACTTCTTTTACAAAAAGATGCAACTGTGACGTATACGCATTCAAAAACACCGGATTTACCTTCATTCACAAAACAAGCGGATATTTTAATTGCAGCAGTCGGTCGTGCAAACTTCATTACGAAGGAGCATGTTAAAGAAGGGGCAGTTGTAATCGATGTCGGTATTAACCGCGACGAAAACAACAAGCTTTGCGGCGACGTAAACTTTACCGATGTAAACGGCATTGCGTCCCATATTACACCCGTACCAGGTGGCGTAGGACCAATGACAATTACAATGTTACTATTCAATACAGTGCAAGCAGCAGAAAATAAGCTTGCCAATCAATAAAAAATGTATGTAGTTTAGTAGGATAAGAGAGTGTCTCAAATTATATTGAGACACTCTCTTTCTGCGTGGACAGCGAAAACCAAAGAATGGTAAGCTTAGCTACTTTACGTACTATTGCTTTTTGATAGGTATATTATTGTTAATTTTTTATTAAGAAACAAGTCTCTTGACGACAATTTCGTTAGGAGGCTTTTTACTGTCATGTCGATTCTCTAAATATAAGCATTATTGTATAATATAGTATATTAAATAATGGATTACTGTTATTTTATCGCAAATGTTCATTGTGGCGACAGTGGGTATTACAGCGTTTGATTTGTTAACACCTGCAGATGTTGCACATGCTACTAATATTCAAGCAATTAATGCAACGTTTGAGGGAGATGTTCACCCTGTATCGGGAGTGCCATTCGACCGTGCGGAAATTCACTACAATGATCAAATTATTTCAGATGTATTTCCAGAGACGTATACGGCACAGATTCCAGAAGCACATTATTTAAATAATGACCAATTGCATTTCCAAGAAGCTAACGAACAGTTTGCTGGAGCTATTCACGCAAATTTTGCACTTGCGAATCAGCTTGGATTAAGTGATATGGACCTTGAAAATCTACAACAAGGTGTAACACCACAGGGCTACACTTGGCATCATCATGAACAACCTGGGCAACTACAACTTGTTGATAGTGAGCTACATGGGCAAACTGCACATACTGGTGGACGCTTCATTTGGGGCCGAGGTTCAATGTATCGATAAATAATAAATGTCGAGAAGGATGGCACTCAAAAAAACAATTACCATCCTTTTTTGTTGGAGTGGATAACATAAGGCATAGTCGTCATCTTAACTGAAGCGCTATATCATGGGGGATACTTCGAATTCTCAATTGCTCGTCGTGTGCGAATGTTTTGTCTGAGCAATAGTAACGAACGTGCACGAATGCACTTTTCTTCTGTAAATCGATATTTTACACGTCATTTTCCGCAAAAAATGTTATGATAACTATAGTTTTGGTGAAAACTTGATCTAAGAAAAGGAGCCGAAAAAAATGTCGTCAGCTTCTTATTTAACAGTAAAAGCGTTAACGAAATATATTAAGCGAAAATTTGATGCCGACCCACATTTACGAGATGTGTATGTGAAAGGTGAACTATCGAATGTGAAACTTCATCAGTCTGGACATATTTACTTTACGTTAAAGGATGACGGGGCTCGTATTGCGGCGACGATGTTTAAAACAGCTGCTACAAAGCTTGCGTTTGAACCGAAGGAAGGGATGCAAGTCTTTATCCGCGGGGATGTAAATGTTTACGAAGGCTATGGCACCTATCAACTGTACGCGCAGGAAATGCAACCTGATGGTGTTGGAAGCTTGTTTGTTGCATTTAATCAGTTAAAGGAGCAGTTGCAAAAGGAAGGTCTATTTAAGCCGGAATGGAAGCAACCAATCCCAAAGTTTCCTGGGAAAATTGGTGTATTAACGTCGACAACTGGTGCGGCAATTCGAGATATCTGCACGACTTTAAAGCGTCGGTACCCACTTGCTGAAATTCTAATTTATCCAACTCTCGTGCAAGGAGCACAAGCTAGTCCAAGTATTGTAAAAAACATTGAGAATGCTAATAGAGAGGCTCAATGTGATGTGTTAATTGTCGGGCGCGGTGGTGGTTCGATTGAAGATTTATGGGCATTTAACGAGGAAGCGGTTGCTCGAGCGATTTTTGATAGTCGTATTCCGATTATAAGTGCGGTAGGACATGAAACGGATACAACGATAGCTGATTTTGTCGCGGATTTGCGTGCACCTACTCCAACTGCAGCAGCAGAGATGGCAGTACCAGATCAACAAGAATTGTTTCAGCGTGTATTGACACAAAAATCACAACTCCATCAAATAGTGCGTATGCAACTTATAACGGAGCGTCAACGTCTAAGTAAACTACAACAATCCTATCCACTGGCGATGCCGGAAAGATTATACCGTCCATTTACAGAAAAATTAGCCCAATTGGATACGGGGCTTCAAAAAGCCATGCAAGTAGACTTGATGAAAAAATCATCCCAACTACAAAAGCTACACGGCACAGTACAGCAGCATTCTCCCAAAAAAGCACTAGCCTTCCATCGGCGAGAACTCGAAGTGTCTACACTGCAGTTAACGCGTGCGGCCCAGCAATATGTCGCAAAGCAAAAACAACAATTCGGGGCATCGGTAAGAACGCTTGAAGCACTCAATCCACTTGCGATATTGACGAGAGGGTTTACAGTAGCCTATAAAGAGGATAAAATGCTAAAATCATCTGCTGACTTAAAGCCAAATGATACCGTGACACTGTCTTTTTATGACGGTAAAGTTATAGCTGAAGTAAAAGACGTTAAGCTAAACAGTGAGGGGGAATTAAAGTGACTAAAAAACAACAAACTTTTGCAGAGGCGATGACAGCATTAGAGGAAATTGTTCGTCAGTTAGAACAAGGCGATGTGCCTCTAGAAAATGCGATTGATTTATATAAACAAGGCATGGAATTATCACAATTTTGTCATAGTAAATTACAAAATGCCGAAGAGCAGCTCATTTCAATTGTCCAAGAGACAGGAGAGACAGAGGCATTTGATCCGCTAAAGGGAGAGAATTAATTCATGAATGAACAGTTAAAGCAATTTATTGAATTGAACACACCACAAGTTGAAGCGACGATGTATGCACTTGTAGAAAGAATTGAGGCACCTGCTAATTTAAAAGAATCAATGGTATATTCACTTAAAGCAGGTGGGAAGCGCATTCGTCCACTATTTGTACTGGCTGTCTTAGAGCTTTATGGAAAAGACAAACAGGATGCTTTTATAGTTGGTGCAGTGATTGAAATGATTCATACATATTCACTCATTCACGATGATCTGCCAAGTATGGATAATGACGATTACCGCCGTGGAAAATTAACGAACCATAAAGTATATGGTGATGGGCTTGCAACGCTAGCAGGAGACGCGTTGAATACGCTTGCTTTTGGTGTGTTAGCACGTATGAATCTCTCAGCGGAAAAACGTATTGAACTTGTCAATCTGTTAAGCGTGGCTGCTGGCGCTGAAGGAATGGTAGGTGGCCAAGTTTTAGATATTGAAGGTGAAAAACGTCAATTGAATTTAACCGAACTTGAGCATGTGCATGTCAATAAAACAGGTGCACTTCTTCGCTTTAGTATTGAATCAGGTGCAGTATTAGCGGATGCAACGCCAGAAGAACGTGCAATTTTAGTAGAATATGCGCATCATATCGGTTTAGCCTTCCAAATTCAAGATGATATTTTGGATATTGAAGGTACAACAGAAGAACTAGGGAAAACAGCGGGTAAAGATGTGGCAAGTGAAAAAAGTACGTACCCAGCGCTTCTTACATTAGATGGTGCGAAAGAAAAGCTTGCTGAACATTATAATTATGCCATTGCGGCACTTGAAAAATTAAATATAGATGCAAGTATACTGCGTGAATTTGCAGCTTATATTGTTCATCGTAAAAACTGAGAGAAAAACAAGGCTTTTTAAGCAAGGGTTATGCTAGAATAGGTGAGGGAAAGTTTGCAAAAGAGGTAAACAAAAGTGTTCGTACTTTTAGCATAACGATAACACTGTTATAATGGTGGAAACGCGATTACGGTGAATAATTTATTGAAAAGGTGTGTGAGAAAGGTGGATTTAAATAAGATTTCTAGTCCATCCTTTTTAAAAAACTTAAATAAGAAAGAGTTAGAACAGCTTGCAAAAGAGATTCGATCTTTCTTAATCGAAAAATGTTCTGTCACGGGTGGTCATATCGGACCAAACCTAGGTGTTGTGGAGCTTACAATCATGCTTCATAAGATGTTTGACAGTCCAAAAGATAAGTTTTTATGGGATGTCGGCCACCAAGCATACGTGCATAAAATTTTGACAGGTCGTGCCAGTCAATTTGACACTTTACGTCAGTTCAAAGGGCTTTGTGGTTTTCCAAAGCTTGTGGAGAGTGAACATGACGAATGGGAAACAGGTCATAGCTCGACTTCCTTGTCAGCAGCCATGGGAATGGCAGCAGCACGTGATATTAAAAAAGAAAAAAATTACGTTGTACCAATTATCGGTGATGGTGCTCTTACAGGTGGGATGGCGCTTGAGGCGTTAAATCACATAGGACATGAAAAAACCAATATGATTGTCATATTAAACGATAACGAAATGTCAATTGCACCGAACGTTGGTGCATTACACAGTGTTTTAGGTCGTCTGCGTACAGCGAAAGAATATTCAAAAGCAAAAGAAGAACTAGAATCACTCATCAACAAAGTTCCCGTACTCGGTGGTAAGCTAGCTGCAACAGCTGAGCGTGTAAAAGATAGCTTGAAGTATTTAGTGGTATCAGGTGTGTTCTTTGAAGAACTAGGCTTTAAATATTTAGGGCCAATTGATGGACATGATTTTGAAGCACTTGAAACAACATTACAGTATGCGAAAAAAGTTAAGGGCCCAGTGCTCGTACATGTGATTACGAAAAAAGGTAAGGGCTATAAACCAGCTGAAGATGATACAATCGGAAATTGGCATGGGACTGGACCTTATAAAATGGAAACAGGTGCATTTGTCAAATCAGTTACAAAAGGTCCTGCTTGGAGTAGTCTGATTGCTGAAACGGTACGTAAAATTTCTCATGAAGATGAGCGTGTTGTGACAATCACACCAGCAATGCCAGTAGGGTCTAAATTACAAGGTATCCAACAAGACTTCCCGAATCGCTTCTTTGATGTCGGCATAGCCGAGCAACACGCAGCAACAATGGCTGCAGGGCTTGCAACGCAAAAAATGAAGCCTTTCCTTGCGATTTATTCCACGTTCTTGCAACGTGCGTATGACCAAGTATTGCACGATATTGCACGTCCAAACTTAAATGTATTTATTGGGATTGACCGTGCCGGCCTAGTCGGTGCTGATGGTGAGACGCATCAAGGTGTGTTCGATATTGCCTTTTTACGTCATATTCCGAATATGACCATTATGATGCCAAAAGATGAAAATGAAGGCCAGCATATGGTGAAAACAGCAATTGAGTATGATGGCGGACCAATTGCACTACGTTATCCTCGTGGTAACGGTATTGGTGTACCAATGGATGACGAGCTAAAGGTATTACCAATCGGTAGTTGGGAAGTGCTTCGTGAAGGGAAAGATGCGTCGATTTTAACATTCGGTACAACGATACCAATGGCAATGGAAGCGGCAGCAGCTTTAGCACTACAAGGTGTAGAAGTGGAAGTAGTCAATGCTCGTTTTATTAAGCCGATGGATGTAGATATGTTGCACCGTATTTTAACAAACAACAAGCCAATTTTAACGATTGAGGAAGCGATTCTTCAAGGTGGGTTTGGAAGTGGCGTATTAGAGTTCGCACACGATCACGGTTATCAACATGCATTGATTGACCGTATGGGTATTCCGGATCACTTTATTGAGCATGGAAATGTTGATCAGTTACTCAAAGAAATTCACATGACCGCAGAAGACACAGTAACCCGTATTCACACACTATTACAACATAAACAGCAAGTAGGTTTGAAATTACAATGACAAAACAACCGAAAGAACGAGTAGATATTTTACTTGTAGAACGCGGTTTATGTGAAACTCGCGAAAAGGCGAAGCGCTCCATTATGGCAGGGCTCGTCTTTTCCAATGAGATTCGCATTGACAAAGCAGGTGAAAAAATCTCGATTGACGCACCACTACAAGTAAAAGGATCAGATTTAAAATATGTAAGTCGTGGTGGCTTGAAATTAGAAAAAGCGCTACAAATTTTCGATATGTCTGTAGATGGCAAGCTAATGCTTGATATTGGCTCATCGACGGGAGGCTTTACGGATTGTGCGCTACAAAATGGCGCAAGACACTGCTATGCCCTAGATGTTGGTTCCAATCAACTTGCTTGGAAAATTCGATCAGATGAACGTGTAACGGTGATGGAAAAAACCAATTTCCGTTATACGACAGCAGCTGACTTAACAGCAGGTTTACCAGAATTTGCGACAATTGATGTGAGTTTTATCTCACTATCTCTTATTTTACCTGTATTAAAAACAGTGTTAATGCCTGGCGGGGATGTTATGGCATTAGTGAAGCCTCAATTTGAAGCAGGTAAAGAAAATGTCGGTAAAAAAGGGATTGTTCGCGATAAAAAGGTGCATTTAAATGTTCTTGAAAAAACAGCAGCCATGGCAACGGAAGTCGGTTTTGTTGTCAAAGATGCATCATTCTCTCCGATAACAGGTGGTGAAGGGAATATTGAATTTTTATTCCATTTAGTGAACCCTGTAGGTGAGGAAGAAATCCAGGCATATACAGATTTTAATGCACTCGTTGAAGAAGCGCATAGCACTCTTAAATAGCACGTGCTCGGGCATCCGAGCCGTGTTTTTTCTTGTGCTTTTGCCTCTGAAATGTTAGTGTAAATATACAAATAGTTAATTATTTATTAGAGGTGACCTAGATGAATAAAAGCCAACGACATATTCGAATTCGAGATATTATTGCCAATCATGAAATAGAGACACAAGACGATTTGGTGGATTTCTTAAAAGAAGCAGGGTATAACGTAACCCAAGCAACTGTGTCACGAGATATTAAAGAATTACATTTAGTGAAAGTACCATTACAAGATGGTCGTTATAAGTACAGCTTACCGGCAGATCAACGCTTTAATCCTGTGCAAAAATTACATCGTGCACTTGCTGATGCTTTCATAAGCATCGATGGAGCATCCCACTTTCTTGTAATGAAGGCTTTACCAGGGAACGCAAATGCGATTGCATCCTTGCTTGACCATTTAGATTGGCCAGAAATTTTAGGAACAATTTCTGGTGATGACACGATTTTAATTATTTGTCGCGATGATAGTGAGCGAGAAAATACAAAAAATCGATTATTAGAAATGTTGTAAACTAGATGTACAGTAAGGTGAATTTGATACAGAGGTGACATTTTGTGTTAAGAGAGCTTAGTATTCGAAACTTTGCCATCATCGAAGATTTAACGGTGAGCTTTTCTGATGGTTTAACAGTTTTAACAGGGGAAACAGGTGCTGGAAAATCCATTATAATAGATGCTGTGCATTTACTTGCGGGTGGTCGGGGAAATTCTGAATTTATCCGTCATGGAGCAAAAAAGGCAGAAATCGGTGGATTATTCCAAGTTTCTTCTGACCAGCATCCTATTTATAAAAAACTGGATGAAGCAGGCATTGAAGTAGAAGAAGACACGATTATTTTACGACGTGATCTGAATGATTCTGGGAAAAGTGTATGTCGTGTCAATGGTAAGCTCGTCCCGCTTTCTGTTTTGCGAGATATTGGTTCAAGTCTCATTGACATTCATGGACAACATGAAAATCAAGAATTGATGGATGAAAAGCAACATATTTATTTACTCAATCAATTTGCGGCAGAGCGATTAGCACCGATTCAAGAGAAGTATAGTGAACATTATGAGGCGTACCGTACGCTTCGAAAAGAGCTCGCATCTATTTCAATTGATGAGCAGTTAATGGCACAAAGAATTGATTTATATCAATTTCAAATAAAAGAGCTCGATGATGCCAATATTAATAGCAGTGAGGAAGATGATTTACTCGATGAGCGTCGTCGCCTTATGAATTTTAATAAAATTTTTGAGCGTTCCAGCACGGCCTATGAAGCGATTCAAGGGGAATCTAAGGGCTTAGACTGGATTGGTACTGCTATGGGTGCTATAGACGATGTAGCAGCTATTGACGAGCATTTTAAAGAAACATCAGAAGCCGTGACAACAGCATTTTATGCATTGCAAGATGCGGCTTATCAAATCAAAAATATTCTTGATGAATTAGAATTTGACCCAGCTCGTTTAAACGAAGTTGAACAACGTCTTGCGTTAATGCAAAATTTAAAGCGAAAATACGGTTCTACAGTTAAAGAAATTTTAGCTTATCATGAAAAAATTAAAAACGAACTAAATGAATTATTAAACCGCGATGAAATTTTGCAAGTAAAAGAACGAAAAGTACTTGAAATGGAAACAGTCTTAACGGACTTAGCAGAACATTTATCAGCTGTGCGTAAAGAGGCTGCAATCGAACTTAGTGAAGCGATAATGGCAGAATTACGTGAATTACATATGGAAAAAGCAAAGTTTATCGTAAATTTTGATTTGTTACCAAGTTTTGATGCAAACGGCAAAGACCAAGTTGTTTTCTATATTTCGACAAATGTTGGAGAACCGCCAAAATCTTTACCAAAAATTGCATCAGGTGGGGAACTATCGCGTATGATGCTTGCTTTAAAAACAATTTTCTCATCTTCAAACGGTGTGACATCAATTATTTTTGATGAGGTGGATACAGGCGTGAGTGGTCGTGTGGCACAAGCTATTGCAGAAAAAATTGCGGCAATCTCCATAAATTCGCAAGTTTTATGTATTTCGCATTTACCACAAGTAGCGGCGATGGCAGATCATCATTACTTTATAAAAAAAGAAGTCGAACACGATCGTACATTTACATCTCTAGCAGAAATTGATACAAAAGCTCGTATTGAAGAAGTAAGTCGCATGATGTCTGGAGCAGAAATCACCGAATTAACCTTGCAACATGCGAATGAACTTTTAAATATGGCAAATGAGAGAAAAAGTAAAATGCGTTAATAAGAAGGAGTCTAGAAACAGGATGAACCGTTTCTAGGCTTTTTTCATTTTACACAAATATTTACCGCTTATAAGAATGACACAACAACACATAGTAACAAGACAATATTGAAAAGGAGGTGTCATATGAATCGTCGTTGGCGTCAATTTGTCACACTGCCCATGCTTCTTGTTTTGTTATTTATGCCTATTCAAGCACTCGCAGCGAAAAAACTTATTCCAATGGGTGAAGCTATCGGTATACAGCTTCAATTATCCCATGTATTCGTTGCGCATGACATTTTATTAGCATCTAATCAATGGATGAAAGGAGGGGCTGTCATTGAAAAAATAGACGATATGTCTGTTAAGACGCTTGCTGATGCAAAACAAGCCATAAAGAAAAATGGTCAGCAGCAGTGGACTATTCAAAGTGAAGGTAAACAGCAAATATTAGAATTGCAAGAGAATGAGGCAGATAATGTAATTTCCTTCTTAAAAGATGAAACAGATGGTATAGGCACACTGACATATATTGATCCAGAGACACAAAACTACGGTGCACTTGGTCATCAAATTGTAGACTCAACCTTACAAAAGGCTCCTGTTTTTAATGATGGCTCGATTTTTTTAGCCTCCATTCATCAAATCCGTAAAAGTACACCTGGACAACCAGGTTATAAAATTTCATCAATTGAAAAACAACAGGAACGATTAGGTAGTATTGAGAAAAATACGGTTTATGGAATATTTGGACGTTGGGAAGTTGGTTATCAAAAAAGGTTGCCAAAAGCGATTGAAATTATGCATGAGAAGGATATAAAAATAGGGAAAGCAGAAATTTATACGGCAATCGAGGGTAGTAAAGTTGAGTCGTTTACCATTAATATTACGAAGGTCGAAAATGAGCGACTCGAGTTCATTGTGTCTGACGAGAAGCTCATTGAGAAAACAGGAGGCATTTTACAAGGAATGAGTGGTAGCCCGATTATTCAGGAAGGCCGTTTTGTAGGCGCTGTTACGCATATGTTTGTGGAAGAACCAAAAAAAGGTGCTGCAATTACAGTAGTAGAGATGTTGGAAAGATCATCCTAGAAAATAGATGAATCCAAGTCAGATGCATTCATCGTGAAATGTTTATCAAAAATAGAGGGATGTGTTAAAAATGGTTAACTCATTTTTAACACATCCACTATTTCCATATACAAAATATTATCTCACTCATTAGGTATTTCATACATATGCAAGCAGAGAATATCGATGTTTTAGCAAAAAGAGTAGTTTTATCAAGTATTTTTCTTTACAATAGGGTTAATGACTATTCGACAAAATTTAGGGGAATACAGTTATTTGTTGTAAAATACAGTTAATTGTCGATTTGCAAAGAATCTCTCAGACTACGTACTCATTTTTGGAAAAGAAAAAGGAATTTGATCAAAAATGTCGAAAATTCCATAATGTGTCTAAAACGCATAAAAGGGGTAAAGGTTCGATGCTTTGACAGAAGTTTCAAAGCAAAATCCAAAAGGAGGAATTGGAATGACAAAAGTAAAAGTGGCAATCGCAGATGATAATCGTGAATTATTGAAAACTATGGAGTTGTATTTTCTAAATCATCCTGAAATAGAGGTAATTGCAACAGCTTCAAATGGGAAGATTTGTATTCAGATGCTTGAAGAGTATTCACCAGATGTTTTATTACTGGATATTATTATGCCTCATCTTGATGGATTAGCAGTATTAGAAGCAATGTATCAAAGTGAAAAAATGTCATCCGTTCAAGTGATTATGTTAACTGCATTTGGGCAAGAGGATGTCATGAAACAGGCTGTCGATTTAGGCGCTTCGTATTTTATGTTGAAGCCTTTTGAATTTGACCAACTTGTGCAAAAGATATTGCATTGCGCAGGTCAAAAAGCCGCGTTACCGAAAAAGGCTAGCATTTTACAGCCTTCAGCTCCACAAAAATTAAATCAACATCAATTAGATAGTACAATCACGGCGATCATTAAAGAAATAGGTGTTCCAGCACATATTAAAGGCTACTCTTATTTACGTGAGGCTATTCAGATGGTGTATGAAGATGTTGAATTATTAGGTTCGGTGACAAAAATTTTGTATCCAGAAATCGCAAAAAAATTCAATACGACACCATCACGTGTAGAACGTGCGATTCGTCATGCAATTGAGGTTGCATGGAATCGTGGTAATTATGAATCCATTTCGTCGATGTTTGGCTATACAGTGCATCACTTAAAGTCGAAGCCAACTAACTCGGAGTTCATCGCTATGATTGCGGACAAGATTCGCATTGATATGATGGCGAGCTAGGCTTTGATAAATTAACGTTTATAGTAGTTATAGTTGTTAGACAACTAGATGTATAAAGCAATAAACTACTTTTTAAAACCTATAATTAACTAAATACGAATGTGTTAATTTTGACACGCCTTCATTTATTGGTTTTCTAGAAAATCAAGAGTGAGAGGGTGTCTTTTTTTGCGTTCAAAAGAGAGTACGATTACTGAATTAGACTTACAACTGGATTCCTTTATGTTGCATTGTGACGCTAAACATTTGTCACCAAAGACCTTGAAGTCATATGAACAAACTTTAACGCTCTTTAAGAACTACTCGAAGCAAGAACTCAATATCACAGACGCTTCAAAGGTGAAATCCAGTCATGTTAGACATTACATCAAGTATCTAAGAGAGCGTGGTAAATACACTGTCACAGCTTCGGATAAGTCACATAATATCAACCATCCTGACAGGAGAACAGACTATAAAAAGCCTATAAGTGATACGACAATAGCGAATTATACGAGGAATATGAAAGTGTTTTTCAATTTCTTGAAGGTAGAGAATGAGATTTCAGAAAATCCTATAAAAACAGTGGCGCAGATTAAACCAAAGCGTAAACAGAAGGAGCTTCTTTCACCTGAGGAATTGAAATTAATGCTAGGGGCATATGATGTTACTCTTTTCCATGAGTATAGAACGTGGATACAACTACTATTGATTCTTGATACAGGGATACGAGCCACTGAATGTTGCTTACTAATGCCTGAGGATATTGATTTTAGAACAAAATCCATTATTGTGAAAAATGCAAAAAATGGACATGAAAGATATGTGTTTTTTGGTCATAAGATGTCTGTCGATTTAAAGCGTTGGATACGGCATAGGGATAGATACAGCGATAGCCTATAGCTGTTCCCTAGAGGAGCAAGAAAGATGTGTATGGAGTTACAGGAGAGATTGTGAGAGCATAACAAAAGGACTTGCATATATGAGATTAAATCATACAAGCAAGTCCTTAGATTGATGCTTTGATAAAGAATTAGTTATTGTTTTGGAAATTGAATCCTTGAAAATTTCGCCTAATGTTTATAGTAACCTATTAAGTAAGAAAAAATTCAGAATATAACCGAGAATAGAAATGATAATAATACTCCACGCATATTTTTTACGCTGTGTTACACCAACAATCCCCATAATCACCCCTAACAATGGTGATAATAAAATACCTATAATATAAGCAAAAATATTGTAGGTTTTATAACTGTAGATTTCATTACTTTCATTATCATATTTGTCACTATACATATTAATCCTCCTTTTTTTTATATTATTTTTAATAACTTAATAACCACTTGTATAGAAAAGTGTAACATATTGACAAATGTTGGAGTGAGATGAATGTGAAACACTAACAAGAAAGATTGACCGTTAAAGCATGGTGGAACGATGAGGTGAAACAGATTCAATTTCGAGTTAGCTTACAACAACCATAGTAAACTCTTAGAAGTATTTAACGAGCCTGTGAGAGTCGATAGAGAGGGAGAGGAATCATTCACGCGAGTCCTATTCTAATTAAATTAAAACACAAGTTTGTTTAAGTACATTTTTTCGCAATCTTAAAAAATAACTATACTTTTAAGGTTGATTGTATCCTTTAAAAACTTTTCCGTTAGTATTTCTCAATTTTTATTGTTATATTTTCTTCGCTAATTGTCTCGTTTTTTGTTTCAGAAACTTTCTTTATAGAATCTTCAACTATTTGTTGAATCAGCGTATCATCAGCTTTTACATTCTTTGGGAAACTTACTGATACATCAATAATTCCATTAACAGGACTACCACGCTTACTTCGGAAGTTAAATTCATGGATGTGATAATACCACCTCAAGATATCAGTGATCAGCATTTATTGGTTTTAGAATACCTACTTATATGGTATCTTCGTCCTCCCAAAAATCTCTCGAAAGGATTAGGCAGCCATTGGAGATACTTTCGTTGGGACTGGGCTGAAGAAGTCGTAAAGGAGGTAGCAAAAGAGAAGTACAAAATGGAAATACTGTGTAAAGTTGATGAATTTCTATTTTCATTTGATTTAATAAGAATTCAAAGAAAATATGATGAAAACGGGGATTTTAAAAAGTATGAAGATACAGAGCAAATAGAGTCCCCAAAAAAAGCTTGCACTGAAAAACGTAATTGTTCTTGTTTTAACTGTAAGTAAGAAATAGACATAAATCAGTATTTAGGAAATGAGCAGACAACATAATCAATGTGAGGCTTCTTCCCTTTGTAATTGGAACAAATTACTATTAAATTTAGGTTTACTTTTAGTAATATTTTACGGAAAATAATGAGGTAATTATATCTAAATATATTTTTAGGAAACATTAGGTAGAATCTGAAAGCGATGCTATGAAAATACTGGTACACTATTCAACTAAAGGGAGAGACACATAAATGAAAAACCGTATTTTAAGTGCAGGAGCATTAACAGCAATAATGCTGTTTTCACCGATCGCAGGAAACTCTGTAGAAGCATCAACTCTAGCAGAAACATCAACTCAACAATCAACTCAAAAGATCATGTGGGGAGCAAGTGAATTAACGAGTACTCAAATTGGTAGAATCACATTCTTAAAAGATACAAAGCTTTATAAACGAGACGGTAAAAATCCAGTACAGTTCCACTTGAATGCTAAGAAAGGTTCTATGTGGCGAGTGCATAAAATTACGAAGGAAGGCAATATGAATGTCTACGATTTAGGTGGAGGCGTTCGAGTACAGCAGTCAAACCTTTCTAAATATGAGGTAGTGCCGACAGATTTAATTCAGAAGCAAGTAAAAGAGAATGGTGCGCACATCTCGTGGGCTAATTATGACCATCTTACTAAATACCCTCAAGTTCGAAGACTTGCAAGCAAAGATGTAGAGGATAAGATTAACGAGAACATTAAAATGAATGTTAGACAAGTAGAGCAAGGAGGCTATGGGGCAGGTGGCAGAGCAAAACACTACAGTGTAACAGAAAATAAGAACAATCGATTAGAAATATCCTTTACTGTTTCTGGAAGCACTGATGATGATAACGGAATTCCTTTCAGCAATGATTTTAAATTGGTATATGATTTAGTAACGGGCAAGAGCGATTTTATTCAAATAATAAAGTAATGATTTTTTAAGAGGGATGCTTGCCATCCCTTTTTTTAGACTTATAGACACCCTTTTTAAAACCCATGAATGTTGGTTTAACAGCAATCATGTTTTATTCAGTTTCCTATCCTTGAATAAATTAACTCTCTTGAGATTGCTGCTTTATTCTTTAGGATAAGAATTTACGATACACGTTATGAGAGTGTGTGTCAGACGATAAGACGTTTCGGGGGCAGAAGTAGGAACTAAGTGTATCGAGAGCAATCTCACACTAACAAGGGCATACATAAACCTCAAATGACGGATTTATGTGGCAATGGCTGTCTATGATTTAGATTCTGTTAAGTTAGTTTCTGAAACATAGGCATTCATTTTTGCGCAAAGACGTCACCATGTCACTAGCAAATGCGGTCGTTACTTATTGTAGCTTGATTCGTTTTTTGGGATTTTTTCATGAAACAAGTAATTGAACACAAAGTACCAGTACAGTCGTTTGAGCGAAAAATATAAGAAGGCGTACATTAAATTACTAACGATAGCAGCCGCTAATAATGCTAAGCAAGTAGACGCATATTTTTTCGGTGAAGATTCAGAGTTGCGTTATTGGCATTACGGATCAACAGCGTTATATATAGCGATTGAATTTTTTGTTTTTGTAGCAATCAATTGAATTATGACTAGCAATATACACAACGCTAGAGTCTGCGCCAATAATGGTCAAAGAAAGCTAGGCGTTGACACGCCTAGCTTTCTTATTTTTATCGTAATCACTAGTGGATTATCCTATTTATTAATTTCCTCATATTGTTCCGTAATATCCTGAATAAATAAGCCGACATAAAACCTCAATCACAATACTTGCGGAGCCAGTAAATAATTCAAATCTAATAAAATAACCAGAATTACTTTTCTTTTTTATTTCGGAACACCCCACCCATAATTATATAGATGAAACTTAATAAAAGAAGAAATAAGCCACCTAGAATGGGTAATGCAAACAAATCAAATACTTTCAAAAGTATGTTCCTCCTTCCTATACGTAAAGCTGAACATTATCTTTCAGATATTCAATCAGTATAGAGATGAAATTTATAATTCTACTTTGGTATAACTATATTAAAATAACCCACTACGCCTTCTTATTCAACTAAACTGCTTCGACAATTGAATAGCACCAATCGTTTAGAAAACAGTTTTGATTAAACAAACGCACAGCGCATTGTCTTGCCTTTCTAAATCAAGCTGACAGGCGTTTTGCATCGCTAAGTGAAGTATTTATCATTGATGGAATAGCGTCGCTAAATTGAACGGGATTATTAGGGTAATTCAACGGAGGTTAGAGAGGGTTATAGACGTTTTTAGCCTTTTTTCTTTACGATATAGTTCGTGGGTATTTTGGTCTATTGACGGACTCGTCCTCTCGTAATCTCAATTCTATTGAATTAACCGAAGCGTGTCCATGAATCTATAATATATCCAAATATTCTGATATGTTTTACATTAGGGCAAATGAAATGGAATCAAAAGAGGAATAAACTAAGTGTTTAGTTCGTTTTTTATTAGTGTGTAATCAGATGTAACCGAGTAAGATTAGAATGGTTAGAATTTTTATTCAGAATCGGGCAGTTGCAGTATGAAACGAGAGGAGAGCTTTATATGGAGACATTTATGGCATTAGGTTTTTTCTTAAACCCAATATTTGCAGTAGTTTTTTGTGTGAATTTGGTGATTATTATACAAAAACTTTTTAAAGACAGCAAAGCGAATATTGACAAAAATGCAATATGGTTAACAATTTCATTCACATATATTGTCACAATCCTTACTTGGATGTGGGGTTACGGAAATTAAATAGAGGGTGTTCATTAAATATTTGCAATGGAAAGATGATGAGTTAGATATTGGTGTGGTTAGGTTGTAGGCAATGACACCATACAGGATTATTACCGATAAACTTCTGTTGAGGTAAAATAAGTGTGTTATTTTTTGTAAAAGAATGTTGTACATTAACTTTTGAATAAAAAGGTAATTATTGATTTTTTATGAAATATTTTGTGCAAGTCTAGGCGTAAGCATGCTATAATTGAATTTATGTATATTGTAAAAAAATTAATGGACGAGGTTGTGTTAAGCTACTACTGGTTCATCCTAGGGGAGGGAAATAACATCTAAATTGGATGTATTACATATATGGAAAAACTAAAAAAAGTTTTAACAAAGGTTAATAAAATAGATACGTTTTCACCGTATTTCTTCTTGCCTTTTATATTATTACTGTATTTCTTTACAAGCTTATTCGATTGGCATAGATTTGAACTATTTAATATCCGAGAGTCGATTTGGCCAGTTGTAACTTTAGCGCTTGTATGCTATTACATAGGTGTATATTTAATTGATAAGCTTCAGTGGACGATACCATCATTTGGATTATCGTTCTTAGGTAAATATGTGATTCACTTTGTTATTTTCTTAACAATACTCGGATTAGGCTCCTATTTAATGATGATTTTTGGCGGTGGCTTAGGGATTTCTGATGAGGAAAATCGTCGTAACCTGGATCCAAAGTTAAATTTCTTTAGTCAGTTACTATGGTTCGGGGTTTTGTTGTTACTTTCGTACAAAATGATTTTAGAGCAGAAAATGACATGGAAAAAGGCATTAGTTTTTGGTTCGATTTTCGCGGTTGTAATGTTCTTATTTTTATTAATGGGTTATCGTACGCCGTTAATAATTATGTTATTTACAGGTATTATTATTTTCCACTTCGTTGTAAAACGTGTGAAATTGACATGGTTCCTTTCAGCATTATTCGTAATTGCTGTGGCATTCTCGATGTTTGGCTTCATACGTGTCCTTACAGAAGATATAACGAAGGAACATAATAGGCGTGACCAACCAGAAGTTGAATTGTCAGTAGAGGAAAGAAAGAAACTGTTAACTGCTGAGCAAAAGGTAAACTTAACACCAAAATGGATGCTTGCATTAAATGCGGAGAGTGTAACAGGTCATATTGTATTAAGTACAATTATTGAGTATACAAAAGAGGAAGGCTACTTAAATGGTGAATTGCATCGTGGTATCTTTAATACTATTTTACCAGGTGAACAAATTTCACCTCGTATGAAGGTAACGGAAGTTGTAAATTCAATAAGTATAGAAAAAGGTAAAAATATAACTCGCGAAACCAGAACAACAACACCAACGTTTATTGGTCAGCTATTCCTAGACGGTGGTTATTTATTAGTAGCAATTGGCTTTTTATTGTATGGTGTATTAATTTCACTAATCTATAATAAAGTGAAGCAGGGCGGCATTCGTAGTTTCCATTCAGTAGCCTACGCATTTGTGATTACAGTATTTACTGTGTCGATGCATACGGGTTTACTCGATTTAATCTTTATATTAATGCTTGGCTTCGTCATTATCGCGTCGTCCATCATTAAAACAGATAAGCGAAAACTTCGATATTAAAGCACAATGGGCTGTCCTTACAATAGGATGGCCCATTTTTTTGTATTTACAATTATTTGCTGTACTGTTGAAAAGCAGTTTAGCTATCAACAGGAATAGTAGAATGATCATGTAGAAGAAATAATCATTAGGTTTTTGGGATAATTTACAAATAATATAAACTAGTGTTAGTTGACTATCTGTATAATTAAAGTGATAGACATTTTAACCATGCTTATAGAGAAAACTCCATGAAAATAAATTAAATATGATAAATTACATATAAATAGGAGTATTTTCCTTGTAGGCAGGGTCAAATGTCTCTAAACAAATGTAAATAGATTGTATATACTTATTACATATAGAGGGAAGGAGGAGATAACGTGATTTTAGTTCGAAATGATAATTTTGAAATATCTGAAGATAATGGAAAAGTGTATATAGTTACTTTTAGTGCTGGCTTTCCTTTAAAAGATTTCGATGGAATTTTACGAAATCATCCCCGATTAAAATTATCCAATTTTTCTGTATTAAAAAATGTATTAACGACAGAGAGCGTAAGTCCAGTTGAAATTGGGCGGTGGCTTCCAAATGTAGAAGCTGAGATTGCAAGAGATAAAATGTCTGCCTCTGTATTTATATATGAAACAATGGATTATATTCAAAAAAACAAGGATCAGTTGAAACAGCAAATTCTAGAGGCACTCGCTGACAATGATATTGTTGAGGGCATATTAGATTTTGATATTTCAATGATTGAACCAGGAAAGGCATTTTTAATTGCTCAAGGTTCATCACCTGTAGCAGGAACAGATGCACAGATTACATACTTACCAAAGCCTGAGAGAAAGCCTGTCATTCGTGATGATGGAAAAGCAGATTACTATGATATGAACTTTATTTCTGAAATTTCAGAAGGATCTTGGCTGGGCGAGAAAATTCCTGCTGCTGCAGGTGAACCAGGGAAAAACATATTAGGTGAAATCATACCGGCAGCACCCGGCCGAGATTTTCCGATTCGCTACGATAAAAAATCGGCATACGAAGTGGAAGAAGAAGGTAAAATCGTTATTCGTTCAAAGATTGCTGGTGTTTTAGATGATGTGAAAGGCATGATTGGTGTCAATCGACATTTACCAATCCATGGTGATGTAGGTGTAGAAACAGGAAACCTTGAGTTTAATGGTTCATTAAGTATTCGAGGTACTATCACTGCAGGTTATACAGTCATTGCAACCGGGGACATTTCTATTGAAGGGGCTGAAGGCGTAAGTGGTGCTAAGCTCATAAAGTCAATTGAAGGGGATGTCTATATTCGAGGAGGCATTTTTGGTCTGGGTTCGACGCGTGTTGAAGCGGGTGGAAATATCTTTGTAAAGCATGTGAATGAAGCCAATTTAGTCGCTTCAGATAGTATTCACATTGGCTTTTATGCATTAGGTTCACAGCTTGAAGCACATTCTATTTTCGTGGATGAACGTAAAGGGAAAATCATCGGCGGTCGAGCAGTAGCGAAAAGCACAATTGTCACAGCTATATCTGGGAATCGTCTAGAACGTAGAACAGATTTAGTTATTGAGAGTGTCAATAAGCAGGAAAGCTATGCCAAAATGCAAGAGAGAGCTGGACAGTTGAAGCAATTACAGACAGAAATTACAAGCTATGAAGATAAAATTAAAAGCCTGCTACCTGTCATCAAGCAAATGAATACACAGCAAGTTGCAGCGTTTGAAGAAACGAAGCAAGCTTTGTCTAAATTGAAAGCAGAAGCTGTTACAATTGATCGTGAAATTAAGCTAATGATGGATGAATTAAGGCATGCGGGAAAAGAAGAAATCACGGTGACGAAAGAAGCTTATTCTGGAACCTATATTCAAATTGGAAAAAAATCCTCTATCCTAAGTAAAATGACAAACGGTAAATTTATATTAGAGTTTGGTGAATTAAATGTGTAGTGATGACTACGTACCTGTCTTTGCCCATCGAGGTGCTTCAGCACATGCACTAGAGAATAGTTTGAGAGCTTTTGAAAAGGCTTGGGAACTTGGTGCTGACGGTATTGAGTTAGATATTCAAGTTTCAAAGGAAGGCGTACCGGTTGTGTATCATGATCCACAGCTTTCTCGATTAGCAGGTAGTAATAAGCTCGTGAATGAATGTAGTCTCGAACAGTTACAACGGTTTAAATTAGGTAAGCCATGGAAACGCTTTTTTTCCACATATAAAATTTCAACTTTTGAAGAGGTTTTAATATGGGCAAATCAGCGTCAAATGCCGCTTAACATTGAGCTGAAATCTACAATGTTAGAAAATACAGATGCACTTATTCGCATGCTAAAGGGGCTTAAATTGCCTGTAGGTAGTCATTTTTCATCCTTTCATTATGAGTTGTTGAAAGTGGTGAAGCAGCATGCGCCGCAATTTGAAACAGCATTAATTGCCACGAAAAAGTTAAACTGGGATTTATTAAGGGATTATCAGGCGATTGACAGTGTGCATGCACATAAAAAATATTATAAGCCTCGCTATCTGGAGGCCTGTGTAGCAAACGAGAAAAAATGTCGCTTTTACGCCATTGATAGTAGCGAAAAATTTATAGTGAATCCGCATCCGGTTGTAATTGGTTGGATTACAGATTTTCCGGATAAAGTGATAAAAGAACAAAAACGTGCTGCTTCCATTAAATAGCACTATTGTGAAAGTAAAATAGCTATCTACTAAACAGTTCGGTTTAGTAGATAGCTATTTTTATTTTTTTTGGAAGCGTGGAGCCACTTTTCCTTTTTTTCGATCGCGGTGTAGTAAAAATCCTGCGAAAAAGCCAAAGCCGACAACGAAGAAAATGATGCCAACAACAAATTGTAGCCATAAAAATGGGAAAGGTGAGATGAGCTTACCGAATAATGTATCACGCATAAATTTAATGCCACCCGCAGCCATAAGACCGGGAACTAGCATTACGATAAATGCAGCAAAACGAGCCATGCATGTCCCTCCTCTTACCTATTTCTAATTGTACCTGCGGACGAAGGAATGTCAAGAAATGTCGTGGTTAGCAAAAAGGCTATAAACATGTTTAATGTGGAATAAATAAGAGGTAAATATACTGAATCTTTAGAAGATTCTTTCTTAAAAGAGAAAATGTAATAATAGTTGCGAAATTATGAAATTGTCAGTATTGTAAAATTAAATGGAACATAGTTTTCCATTTCAAATAATTTTTACTATTATTTATGATTGATAAGATTAGCATCTCATGTAAACTTTCTGAAGCAAAGGGGCTGTTTTTATGGAAATCTTCAAGTATATGGAAAAGTATGATTATGAACAGGTAGTATTCTGCCAAGATGAAGCATCAGGACTAAAAGCAATTATTGCTATCCATGATACAACACTTGGACCAGCACTAGGTGGTGCGCGTATGTGGACATATGCTACTGAGGAAAATGCGATTGAGGACGCACTACGTTTAGCGCGTGGCATGACGTATAAAAACGCAGCAGCCGGCTTAAATCTTGGTGGTGGGAAGACTGTAATCATTGGCGATCCTTTTACAGATAAAAATGAAGAAATGTTTCGTGCATTAGGGCGTTTTATTCAAGGGTTGAACGGACGTTATATTACTGCAGAAGACGTTGGTACGACTGTTACAGATATGGATTTAATCCACGAAGAGACAAATTACGTAACAGGTATTTCACCTGCTTTTGGGTCATCTGGTAATCCGTCTCCTGTAACGGCTTTCGGCGTATATCGTGGTATGAAGGCAGCAGCAAAAGAAGCATTTGGCACAGATATATTAGATGGACGTACAGTATCAGTTCAAGGGCTCGGAAATGTAGCTTATAAACTTTGCGAGTATTTACATAATGAAGGCGCAAAGCTAATTGTTACTGATATTAATCAAGCGGCAATAGACCGTGTTGTAACTGATTTCGGTGCAGCAGCAGTCTCACCAGATGAGATTTACGTGCAAGACGTGGACATTTTCTCACCATGTGCACTAGGTGCAATTTTAAATGATGACACAATTCCTCAGTTAAAAGCAAAAGTAATTGCTGGTTCTGCAAATAACCAATTACAGGAGTCTCGTCACGGCGATCAATTACATGAACTCGGTATTGTTTATGCACCTGATTATGTAATTAATGCAGGGGGCGTTATTAACGTAGCAGATGAGCTTTACGGCTATGACAAAGATCGTGCAATGAAGCGCGTTGAGGGTATTTATGATAGTATCGAAAAAATATTTAGTATTTCAAAGAGAGACAATATACCGACATATATAGCAGCGAATCGATTAGCAGAAGATCGAATTGCGCGAGTGGCAAAATCTCGTAGCCAGTTTTTAAAAAATGAGAAAAATATTTTACACGGTCGTTAATGACAGCAAATTAGTCATGAGAAGTCGATTTATCTTCATTCATCAAACATTCTTAGTGACAAAAACGAATTTTCAGCCACAAATGTTTTGCACTGAAATCGAAGTGGCAATTGCAAATGCCGATTGAATGAATATAATGTCTCCTGACGCAATTACGCGGAGGTGTAATTGATCGACCTCTCCTCTTTATAGATAAAAGGGGGAATTGTTTATGGCTCAAAATTATGACGTTGTGATTGTTGGTGGCGGTACCGGGGGTTATGTAGCAGCTATTCGTGCAGCTCAGCTAGGTCTTAAAACAGCAATAGTTGAACGTGAAAAGCTTGGTGGTACATGTTTACACAAAGGCTGCATTCCTAGTAAAGCGCTTCTACGTAGTGCTGAGGTCTATCGAATGGCCAATAAAACGGCAATTGAATTCGGTGTTGAAATAGAAGGGGTAACATTACAATTTGACAAAGTACAGGCAAGAAAGCAAGCAATTGTTGAACAGCTTAGTCAAGGTGTGAATACCTTAATGAAAAAAGGGAAAATCGATGTGTTCGAAGGAATCGGTCGAATTTTAGGGCCTTCCATTTTTTCACCAATGCCTGGCACGATCTCTGTAGAGTTTTATAATGGTGAAGAAAATGAAATGCTGCTACCTGCGAATGTAATTATTGCAACAGGCTCGAAGCCAAGGGGAATAGATGGACTACAGGTTGATGGCAACTATGTGATGAACTCAGACCATGCACTAATGATGTCTACATTGCCAAAGTCATTACTAATCATTGGTGGTGGTGTGATTGGGATTGAATGGGCCTCGATGTTGTGTGATTTTGGTGTTGACGTAACGGTTGTGGAATTCGGTCCAACGGTTTTACCAGCGGAAGATACGGATGTAGTGAAGGAATTAACAAAGCAACTCGAGAAGAGAGGCGTACGCTTTGTTACGAATGCAAAGTTAAATGTCTCTACTTTTAAAGTTGAAAATGATAGCGTTTTCATTTCTGCGCATGTAGAAGGAAAAGAAGAACAGTTCAAGGCAGATAAGTTACTACTTTGTGTAGGAAGGGAAGCAAATACACAAGGCTTTGGTTTAGAAAATACAGACATTGAAGTAGAAAATGGTTTTATCAAAGTGCGTGAAACATACCAAACGAAAGAGTCCCATATGTATGCAATTGGAGACGTTATTGGTGGGTTACAACTTGCGCATGTTGCTTCACATGAAGGATTGTTGGCAATTGAACATATTGCAACAGGGAAAACAGAAGCATTGGATCCATTGAAAGTCCCAAAATGTGTGTACTCCTATCCCGAAGTGGCGAGTATCGGTTTAACTGAAAAAAATGCTATTGAGCAAGGGTATGCATTGAAAATAGGGAAATTCCCATTCAAAGCGATAGGTAAGGCGCTAGTCAATGGTGAAACAGACGGTTTTGTGAAAATTATAGCAGATGAACAAACTAACGATATTTTGGGTATTCATATGATAGGACCACATGTGACAGATTTAATTGGGGAGGCATCGCTTGCAAAACTGTTAGATGCCACACCGTGGGAAATTAGCCAAGCGATTCATCCTCATCCTTCATTAAATGAGGTTTTAGTGGAATCTGCGTTAGCTGTAGATAATCGTGCCATTCATTTTTAACAAGATGTCAGCGGTGAGCAGGCAGTGCCTGAGTAACTAATGATTTGCTTAACAATACGAAAGGGGTGTTCGTATGCAAGAAGTTCAAATTAGACATGAAGAATTAGGGTTAACAAATGAAGATGTACTTGCCATGTTTGAAACAATGTTAATGGCAAGACGCTTAGATGAACGTATGTGGTTATTAAATCGTTCAGGAAAAATTCCGTTTGTAATTTCCTGTCAAGGACAGGAAGCGGCACAAGTGGGTGCTGTATTCGCACTAGATAAAAATAAAGACTATATTGCACCGTATTATCGGGATATGGGTGTAGTTTTACATTTCGGAATGACGCCGAGAGATTTAATGTTATCAGCTTTCGCGAAAGCAGAAGACCCAAACTCAGGGGGGCGTCAAATGCCTGGGCATTTTGGACAAAAGAGAAATCGTATTTTAACGGGTTCATCACCGGTAACGACGCAAGTGCCACATGCAGTGGGTGTTGCATTAGCGGGACGTCTGCAAAAAGAAGATTTCATAACATTTGTGACGCTTGGTGAGGGATCGTCTAACCAAGGCGATTTTCATGAAGGGGCTAACTTCGCGGGTGTGCATAAGTTACCAGTCATTATAATGGTAGAAAATAATCAGTATGCGATTTCTGTGCCGGTAGAACGGCAGTTAGGCTGTGCAAAAGTATCGGACCGCGCTATTGGTTACGGAATGCCGGGTATTACTGTAGATGGTAAATGCCCATTGCAAGTATATAAAGTTGTGAAGGAAGCAGCTGAGCGTGCGCGTAATGGAGGTGGCCCGAGCTTAATAGAAACGGTGACCTTCCGTTTAACAGCACATTCTTCAGATGATGATGATCGCCAGTACCGAACTGCTGAAGATATTGCAGAAGGTAGAGCAAAAGATCCAGTGGTTTTATTTGAAAAATATTTGCGTGAAGCGGGTATCATGAACGATGCGTTTCGTGCTGAAATAGAAGATCGCGTGATGGCTGAGGTGAATGATGCGACAGATTATGCAGAAGCAGCACCATATGCAAAACCAGAGGATACCTTGAAGTATGTGTATGCACCAACGGACGGAGGTGACGTGTAATGGCAATTATGTCTTATCTTGATGCAATTACGTTAGCGATGAAGGAAGAAATGGAACGTGATGAACGTGTTTTCATTTTAGGGGAGGATGTTGGTCGTAAAGGCGGCGTATTTAAAGCAACAGCTGGACTTTACGATCAATTTGGTGAATATCGTGTTTTAGATACACCACTTGCTGAAAGTGCTATTGCAGGTGTTGGTATTGGGGCGGCTATGTACGGAATGCGCCCGATAGCAGAAATGCAATTTGCGGATTTCATTATGCCAGCAGTGAATCAAATTGTGTCAGAGGCAGCGAAAATCCGTTATCGTTCGAATAATGATTGGTCTTGTCCGATTGTGATACGAGCACCATTTGGCGGTGGGATTCACGGAGCACTGTATCATTCACAATCAGTGGAAGCTCTCTTTGCTGGAACGCCAGGCTTGAAAATTGTTATTCCGTCAACACCATACGATGCAAAGGGCTTATTAAAAGCAGCTATTCGCGATGAAGATCCAGTGTTGTTTTTCGAGCATAAACGTGCGTATCGTCTTATTAAAGGTGAAGTACCATTAGATGATTATACGTTGCCGATTGGTAAGGCAGATGTTAAACGTGAGGGTGAAGATATCACAGTGATTACTTACGGATTAGCGGTGCATTTTGCCTTGCAAGCAGCGGAACGACTGGCTGCAGACGGTATTTCTGCTCATGTTTTAGATCTTCGCACTGTGTATCCACTGGACAAAGAAGCAATTATAGAGGCGGCAAGTAAAACAGGCAAAGTATTACTAGTCACAGAGGATAATAAAGAAGGTAGTATTATGAGCGAAGTTGCGGCCATAATTGCTGAACACTGCTTATTTGAATTAGATGCACCCATTAAGCGTTTGGCAGGCCCTGATGTACCTGCTATGCCATATGCACCGACAATGGAAAAGTTTTTTATGATTAATCCTGATAAAGTAGAACGAGCGATGCGCGAATTAGCTGCATTTTAACATTTTTCAGTAGAAGATTCCTACCTCAATAGGTGGTGAGATGAATACTGATTTGTATTGTCTATTCAGTGGGCGAAGGAACGCTTACTGAATAAAGTTAAAGCCTCCGGCGGATGTCACAGATTTTGAAAGGTAGCTAAGGATGTTAGCCTAAGTACGTCGCATCCATGCGACAATTTATCTGCCCGAAAGCGGGGCGACAGGAGCAATGGCTAACTGACCTGCATCACACAGGTCCAAGCACACTTCAAAATCTGGACGCAATGTTTATCTGCGCGAAAGCGAAGTGATAACGAAGCGTCAGCGGCAGATTTTTTTGTACCGAAAGCGTAGCGGCAGGTACAATTACGCCGAGGCGTAATTGATGGGAGGAATAGATGATGGCGATTCAAAATATTACAATGCCGCAGCTTGGAGAGAGTGTAACAGAAGGCACGATTGAAAAGTGGCTCGTACAGCCAGGCGATACGGTAAAAAAATATGACCCATTAGCAGAAGTTGTCACAGATAAAGTAAATGCTGAAATTCCATCTTCCTTTGAAGGAGTTATCTCCGAGCTTCTAGCGGAAGAAGGGCAAACGCTACCAGTTGGTTCAGTCGTTTGTTCCATCGAAATCGCTAGTGACAGCGAATTACCACCGCCACCACCACCAAAAAAGTCAGCGGTGAGCTCAGCTATTTTAAATGCAGGTGTACAGAAAAAACAAGAAACACCAAAACCATTACCGTCATTGGTACAGACGGAGAAAACAGTACGTTCTGATAAAGCACGCTATTCTCCTGCGGTGCTACGTCTAGCTCAGGAGCACAACGTTGAACTAGATCAAGTTATGGGAACAGGTGAGGGTGGCCGTATAACGCGTAAAGATATACAGCAGTATATAGATGCAGGGAGCATATCGACAAATATCCCATCCCAAACTGTATCAATCCAAACGAATGCAGATACTATTTCATCTGCACCTGCAACAAACCCATACGAAAAATCAACTTCACCACAACCAGCAGCACAAGGTAGGGATATTGAAATTCCAGTAACGAAGGTGCGCCGTGCTATCGCAAATAATATGGTTCGTAGTGCACAGGAAATACCACATGCATGGATGATGATGGAAGTAGATGTAACCGAATTAGTGACCTATCGTGATAGTATAAAGACTGAGTTTAAACAAAAAGAAGGCTATAATATTACGTATTTCGCGTTCTTTGTGAAAGCAGTAGCGCAAGCATTAAAAGAATTCCCAATGTTGAATACTGTTTGGGCAGATGACAAAATAATTCAAAAGCATGCCATTAATATTTCCATTGCTGTGGCGACGGATGATGCATTATTCGTGCCTGTTATAAAACACGCTGACGAAAAATCGATAAAAGGCATCGCAAGAGAAATTCATGACCTTGCAGAAAAAGCACGTTTTGGAAAATTAGCTATGGATGATATTCAGGGTGGAACATTTACTGTAAATAATACGGGCGCTTTTGGCTCTATGCAGTCTATGGGCATCATTAATTACCCTCAAGCAGCTATTCTTCAAGTGGAAAGTATTGTTAAAAAGCCGGTCATTTTACATGGTGGTATGATCGCTGCAAGAGATATTGTGAATTTATGTTTATCTTTAGACCACCGGATATTAGATGGTTTGATTTGTGGGAAATTTCTAAATAGAGTGAAAGAAATCCTCGAAAACACAAATAAATCTTCGACGTCTGTCTACTGACATTTACTCGGAAACCTGTTATATAACGGTTTCCGGTTTTTTTATGCTTTTCGACACGCAATTTGTAAGGTAGAATAACAAATAGAAACTACTAAGGGGGGAAGCTATTAGCGACCGCATGTCAAACAACATGAAAAATATTGAATTTGAAAAGCCATCCTATTCAGAATGGCAAGATGCAGCAATCAAAGCTTTAAAAGGGAAACCATTCGAGTCTCTTTTAACGAAAACAAGTGAAGGAATTACACTTGAACCACTATACACACAAGAAAGTCTTGTTGCAAAACTTGGTGAAGATCTTGAAAAACAAGTTGCCACAATCCGTTCCCTACAAAATTCTTCTGTATTTAGTGTGGCTCAGCAAGTGTATGCAGATTCTAGTGAAGCCTTCTTTGGTCAACTTGATGAAAGCTTAGCTCGAGGTAATGAAGTTGTGACAATTGATAGTCGTGTAAACTTTGATTGGTCTGAAAAAGTAATAGCACAATTAGCTACTTATTTATCGGAATATTCATTTAAAATAACGGTTGAACATGCTAATGACCCATTACTAGCAGTATTCAATAAAATTGATGCTAGCAAACGAGAAGCAGTAAAAGGTTATATTGTATCGAAAGAGCCAGTTATACTTGCGGATTTCCCAAATGTACGAACTTATGGCGCAGATACAATCTTCTATCACAATCAAGGAGCACATGCTGTACAAGAATTAGCTTATGCGCTTGCAACAGCAGCAAAATATGCAGAACAAGCAGAAAACTTTGAAGCATTTGCAAAGAAATTCTACGTTTCATTTGCCGTTGATACGCAATTCTTTACAGAAGTCGCAAAACTTCGTGCTTTTAAAGTTCTTTGGAAAGCGTTCTCATCAGCATATGGTGTCACAGAAAATATAAAAATACCAACATTAGCGGAAACTTCACTTCGCAGTTTCTCTAAATTAGACGTTTATGTCAACCTACTACGTGTAGCAAATGAAGCGCTTTCAGGTCTAATTGGCGGTGCGGATATCTTTACAGTTCACCCCCACGATGCGCTAACAAAACCAACAGAGCAATCTGTTCGTATTGCGCGTAACGTATCATTAGTATTAAGAGAAGAAACGAATGTCTTAAAAACAACTGACCCAGCAGGTGGCTCATACTTTGTAGAATCTTTAACTGCGGACTTTGTGAAAGAGGCATGGGCATTATTTTTAGATATTGAAGCAGCTGGTGGTATTGACGCTTACATAGCATCTGGTAAATTAGCAGAAGAGTTAGAAGCTTCTTATCAAGCACGTGTAAAAGCAGTACAAACACGTAAACAATCATTAATCGGTACGAATATTTATGCAAATCCAGCAGACGTTCTTGAAAACGCAACAAATCCACTGTTTGCAGATATTAAGCGCATTGCTATTCCTTTTGAGCAATTACGTGCTGAAATGACTGCGGCTGACGCGAAAACAGGAATCTTAACATTAGGTTCACTAAAAAGTTCGAAACCACGTGCAGATTTCGTATCGGGTTTCTTAAATACAGTTGGTTTAGTACCAGAATTAAGTGGTCAAATTGCAACAGCAGATGAAGCAGTAGCTTGGTTACATACAACAGAAGCGAAATATGTTGTGATTGCAGCAAACGACGACAATACAAAAGAATTGTTACCGGCAATTTTAGCGGGTAAACCTGAAGGTGTTGTAGTAGACGTAGCCGGTAAATTTAAAGACGAAGAAGAAGCATGGTTAGCAAATGGCTTAAATGGCTTTATTTTTGCGGGACAAAACATCATTGAAAAATTAAACTCTGTGTCTGCTAGCATGAAGGAGGTAGAGCGATGAGCAAGCCAAATTTTAGTACAGTTGAAATCGAAAAAGTATTAACAGCGGATGCACCTGAGGCGTCTGAAGAAATGTTCATGACGAATGAAGGTATTGAAATAAAAGATATCTACACAAAAGAAGATATCGCAGATGCAAAACACTTAAATGACGTGGCTGGACTTGCACCAAACACACGCGGACCATACCCTACTATGTATGTAGCACGTCCTTGGACAGTACGTCAATATGCTGGATTCTCAACAGCAGAAGAATCGAATGCATTTTACAAACGTAACCTTGCGATGGGTCAAAAAGGTCTTTCTGTTGCCTTTGACTTAGCAACGCACCGTGGCTATGACTCTGATCACCCACGTGTAACAGGTGACGTAGGTAAAGCAGGGGTAGCTATTGACTCTGTAGAAGATATGAAAATTCTATTTGACCAAATCCCACTAGATCAGATGTCAGTTTCGATGACAATGAACGGTGCGGTTTTACCAATCCTTGCATTCTATATCGTAGCTGCTGAGGAACAAGGGGTTTCACCTGACTTATTAGCAGGAACAATCCAAAATGATATTTTAAAAGAGTATATGGTGCGTAATACTTATATTTATCCACCAGCAATGTCGATGAAAATTATTGCAGATATTTTCGAGTTTACTGCGAAATTTATGCCGAAATTCAACTCGATTTCTATTTCTGGTTATCATATTCAAGAAGCTGGCGCGACAAACGACATCGAGCTTGCATATACACTAGCGGATGGCCTCGAATACGTACGTACGGGTCTTAAAGCAGGTATCGACATCGATGCCTTTGCACCGCGATTATCGTTCTTCTGGGCAATCGGCATGAACTATTACATGGAAGTAGCTAAAATGCGTGCAGCTCGCCGTATTTGGGCACAAATGATGTCTACGTTTAATCCGAAAAACTCAAAAACATTAGCTTTACGAACGCACTCACAAACGTCTGGTTGGTCTTTAACTGAGCAAGATCCATTCAATAATGTGACACGTACATTAATCGAAGCAAATGCAGCAGCGATGGGGCATACACAATCCCTACATACCAATGCATTAGATGAAGCAATCGCACTTCCGACAGACTTCTCTGCGCGTATCGCTCGTAATACACAGCTATTCTTACAAGAAGAAACGGGTATGACGAAAGTAATCGATCCATGGGGCGGTTCGTATTATGTTGAGAAATTAACAGATGAAATCACAAAATCTGCATGGGCTTTAATCGAAGAAATTGAAGAGCTAGGTGGAATGGCGAAAGCAATTGAAACAGGTCTTCCAAAGATGAAAGTTGAAGAGGCAGCGGCAAAACGCCAAGCGAAAATCGACTCTAAATCAGAAACAATTGTCGGTGTAAACAAATACCGTCTAGATAAAGAAGAACCAATCGATATTCTTGATATTGACAACACTCTTGTACGCCAAAAACAAATCGAGCGCTTAGATGCAATGAAAGCAGCTCGTGATGAAGCAGAAGTACAAAAACATTTAGCGCGTCTGACTAAAGCAGCACAAGATGGTGAAGAAAATTTACTAGCCGTAGCAGTTGATGCAGCGCGTTCACGTGCTTCTCTTGGTGAAATTTCTGATGCTATCGAAGCCGTTTCTGGTCGTCATAAAGCGATTATTCGTTCAATCTCGGGTGTATATTCTGCAAACTTCTCTGACGCAGAGCAAATTACAGAAGTTCAACAAATGACTGAAGAGTTTAAAGAAAATGAAGGCCGTCGCCCGCGTATTCTTGTCGCAAAAATGGGGCAAGATGGCCATGACCGTGGCGCAAAAGTTATTGCGACTGGCTATGCTGACTTAGGGTTTGACGTAGATATCTCGCCACTATTTATGACGCCTGAGGAAACAGCGCAAATGGCAGCAGAAAATGACGTTCATTGTATTGGCGTATCATCATTAGCTGCTGGACATAAAACATTAGTGCCAGCACTAGTTTCAGAACTTGAAAAACTAGGTCGCGAAGATATTATCATTATCGTTGGAGGCGTTATTCCAGCACAAGACTACGAATTCCTTTATGAAGCTGGCGCAGTAGCAATCTTTGGACCAGGTACAGTAATTCCAGTATCTGCACAAAAAATTATCGAAGAAATCTACAAACGTTTAGGGTATGAGGAAGTGTCTGAATAATGGACAAAAACAAAGGAATAGAAGAAAGTGCGCTTTTTGTTATGGATGGCGTTGAGGCAGCTCACGACGGTATGCAATCCGGTACACCTAAAAAATTCCGAAAGAAAAAAGTAGAAAAAATAGATATTCAAGAGCTTGCCCGTGAAGTACGTGCAGGCTCTCGTACGAAACTGTCGAAAGCAATTACGCTCATTGAAAGCTCGAATGCTGATCATAAGGCACAAGCACAAGAGCTATTACAAGAGCTTCTAGCGCATACAGGAAACAGTATCCGCATTGGAATTACTGGTGTGCCAGGTGCAGGGAAAAGTTCGTTCATTGAAGCTTTCGGTACGATGCTATGTGACATGGGGAAAAAGGTAGCAGTTCTTGCAATCGATCCTAGTTCTTCATTATCGGGAGGCAGTATTTTAGGTGATAAAACACGGATGGAAGAGCTCGTGAAAAAGCCAAATGCATTCGTCCGTCCCTCACCGTCAGCAGGTACCCTTGGGGGTGTCCACAAAAAGACGCGTGAAACAATGCTTGTCTGCGAGGCAGCGGGCTATGATGTGATTTTAATTGAAACAGTCGGTGTTGGGCAAAGTGAAACGTACGTCCGAGGTATGGTTGACTTTTTCTTATTGCTTGTCTTAACGGGCGCTGGAGACGAACTACAAGGTATGAAAAAGGGCATTATGGAGTTAGCTGACGCGATTGTTGTGCATAAAGCGGATGGTGACAATGTACGTCTTGCGAAAAAGACTGTTTCCGAGTATAAGCAAATTTTACACTTCTTACAACCTGCAACTCCAGGGTGGATGTCTACTGCATTACCAGTCAGCTCATGGGAAAACCGAGGACTAGACAAAGTTTGGGACACGATTGGTGAATTTAAACAAACAGTCGTAGCGAATAATTTTTGGTCAATTCGACGTCAAAATCAAACAAAAGAATGGTTCCAATCGATGATTACCGACCATTTAATTGATTCATTTTATGGTGATCCTGCACGTAAAGAACAAGTACAGCTTCTTGAGCGTCAAATCCTTAATGGACAATTGACGGTTACTCAAGGTGTTGATAGTTTGTTCTGCGACGACAATATATAGAAATAATGCACTCATTTTAAGCGCAAGTAGGTGCACAAAATCGTAACTTACTGCTATGATAAGAGATGTATCAATTCGACAAAAATTTTGTTGAATACTAGCGGCGCAAAGGTAACCTAAAAAGCTTTCTTATGGATACTTTTGCAGCGATCATTGGCTCAAACTTGAAAGGAGCGTATCATTTATGAACATGGATTATGATTTATTTATGCAAGAAATTTTAAAAACAGCGCGCGGAGAAATGGAGGCTGCTGGTTACGAACAACTTCGTACACCGGAAGCTGTTGAAGAGGCTTTCGCACGCCCAGGAACAACTTTAGTAATGGTGAATTCAGTATGTGGTTGCGCCGGCGGTATCGCTCGTCCAGCTGCAGCAAACTGCGTACATTATGATAAACGTCCAGACCACCTTGTAACTGTATTTGCTGGGCAAGATAAAGAAGCAACGGCGGCGGCTCGTTATCACTTCGGCGAAGACCACCTACCATCTTCTCCATCATTTGTTCTATTAAAAGATGGACAAGTAGTAGCAGAAGTTGGCCGTTATGAAATCGAAGGTCATGATCCAATGTCCGTTGTGACAAATCTGCAAGCAAACTTCGAAGAATATTGTGATGAGCTTTAAGTAAAGTTTTGCTAAGGCGCTTTATGCGCTTTAGCCTCAATTTCTTTTTAATTTTTGCAATATTGGCTCATATTTATAAGTCGGAGGATTGAGGGGTAAGCTAATTTTGTAATGGATGTAAAATCCTTATAAAGCCTGCATAGATGGGAGGCAGTTGACCCTGAGAAAATTTTCAATCGGCTATCGTACATTAAAAACTGCAATTGGTACGGCTATTGCGATAGCTATTGCACAGTATTTCAACTTAGACTTTAATACTTCAGCTGGCGTTTTGACAATTTTATGTATACAACCGACAAAAAAGAAATCTCTTGAATCCGCTTATACACGCCTTGTTTCAGGTATTGTTGGCATGCTTTATGCATTTATGTTTTTTGAGTTATTTGGTTATCATCCACTTGCTTTAGCAGGGATGCTACTGCTCTATATCCCGACGATCGTGTCGTTAAAGGTGGAAGACGGCTTTGTATCGAGTGCGGTTATTATTTTGCATGTTTACTCAGCTGAAAGCTTTTCAATGGGGCTGGTTTATAATGAACTCGCATTAATGGCTATTGGTTTCACCACGGGAATAGTGATTAATATGCATATGGGAGATATAGGTAAAGAGTTAGAGTATTACCGTGTCAATGTGGAAGAACTATACCGCAAAATTTTCAAAGAAATTGTTTCCTACTTAAGAGAGGGTGATACCCTCTGGGACGGCCGAGAAATTATTGAGGCTGTTCAAGCATTAAATACTGCGAAGTCACTAGCGTTTAAAGATGTAGAAAATCATTTTTTGCGACGTGAAAATAATTATTATGTTTATTTTGATATGCGTGAGAAGCAACTTGAAATAATTGAACGTGTATTACCAAAAGTGACTGCACTTCCTGTTATAGTACAAGAGGCCGATCTTGTAGCGGACTTCATGGAGGATTTGGCAGATAACGTACATTCTGGAAATACAGCGTATCATTTTCGAGAAAAGTTAGAGCTTGTGAAGAAGGAATTTGCGCAGTTACCACTGCCTAAAGATCATCAGGAATTTTTAGCACAAGCAGCACTCTACCAGTTTATCGAGGAGATGGATCGTTATTTAGAAATTAAGCAGTCTTTTGAAGGGTTGAAGGTAAAAAATGCGCGTACACAGTAGTGTGGACGCGCCTCATTTACTTATACCAGCATTGATAAACCAAAAGCAAGCGATGAAATTAACATGATAATAATCATTGCATAAACAACGATTTTTTGAAATTTTTTATTGCTCATATGCTCGTTCTCTCCTTCTTTTCTTATAAATAGTTTAGCAAATCTGAAAAAATTCTCAAGTAGTAGAGTTTTGACAAAAAAATCTGTAAAATAGGTATGTACCATAACAGAAGGAGATGTCACCATGGAGAAAGTAGACCATATCGGGATTGCGGTGCGCGATCTTGATGAACGCATTACATATTATACAGAAATTTTAGGCTTAAAGTTACTTAAAGTAGAAGAAGTTGAATCTCAACAGGTTCGTGTTGCGTTCATCGATGCTGGTAACGTGAAAATTGAGTTGCTAGAACCAATGAGTGAAAAAAGTGCGATTCACGGATTCATCGAGAAACGTGGCGAAGGCATTCACCACGTAGCATTCGGTGTAACAGGAATTCGTGAGCGCATGGCTGAGCTTCGTGAAAAAGGTGTACGTCTTTTGTCAGAAGAACCAGGACCGGGTGCAGGTGGTGCTGAGGTTGCTTTCATGCATCCAAAATCATCATTCGGTGTGCTATACGAATTATGCGATAAAAGTGGAAAAGGGGATAAGTGATTAATATGGATATGTTCGACAAAATTAATGACCTGTATGACCGTAAGACGATAATTGAACTAGGTGGCGGCTATGAGCGCATCGAGAAGCAACATGAAAAAGGAAAATTAACAGCTCGTGAGCGTATTGAATTATTACTAGATGAAGGTACATTTTTCGAAATTAACCCATTTATTACACACCGAACAGTAGACTTTGGTATGGAGAAGTTAGAAGGTCCCGGTGATGGTGTTGTAACTGGTTTCGGTAAAATTAACGGTCGTCCAGTATACTTATTCTCTCAAGATTTCACTGTATTCGGTGGTGCACTTGGTGAAATGCATGCTAAAAAAATGGCTACTGTAATGGATCTTGCAGCTAAAAATGGTACACCATTTATCGGCATCAACGATTCAGGCGGCGCGCGCATCCAAGAAGGCGTACTTTCTCTTGATGGGTATGGTCACATTTTCTACCGTAACTCAATTTATTCTGGTGTAATCCCACAAATCTCAGTTATCATGGGACCTTGTGCAGGAGGTGCTGTTTACTCACCGGCGATTACTGACTTTATTCTAATGGTTGATAAAACATCTCAAATGTTCATTACTGGACCTAAAGTAATTGAAACAGTAACTGGTGAAAAAATCTCTGCTGAAGACCTTGGTGGTTCTAAAGTAAATAATGCGATTAGTGGTAATGCTCATTTCCGTGCACCTTCAGAAGAAGCTGCTGTCGATCAAATTAAACAATTACTTAGCTACTTACCACAAAACAATAAAGAAAAAGCACCTCGTCAACCGAAGCCAGAGGGTGACGATTACCGTCCAGAAATCGTGGATGTTATGCCAATCGAAACAACTCGTCCATATGATGTACGTAAAGTTATTGAACAGGTAGTGGACGAAGGTTCGTTCATGGAAGTTCACGCTGAATTTGCGAGAAACGTAGTAGTTGGTTTTGCGCGTATCGCAGGTGAATCAGTGGGTCTTGTATGTAACCAACCAAAAGTTTTAGCTGGTGGTCTTGATATTGACTCTTCAGATAAAGCAGCTCGTTTCATTCGTACTTGTGATGCGTATAATGTACCAATCATCACATTTGAAGACGTTTCTGGTTTCTTCCCAGGTGTTAAACAAGAGCACGGTGGTATCATTCGTCACGGCGCAAAAATCCTTTATGCATACTCAGAAGCAACTGTACCGAAAATTACAGTAATCACTCGTAAAGCATACGGTGGTGCATATGTAGCCCTTAACTCTAAAGCAATCGGCGCTGACCTTGTATTCGCTTGGCCGAATGCTGAAATCGCTGTTATGGGTGCTGCTGGTGCAGCAAACATCATTTTCGCACGTGAAATCGCGAAATCAGAAGATCCAGAAGCAACGCGTGCAGCAAAAATCGAAGAGTATAAAGAAAAGTTTGCAAACCCATACGTTGCAGCATCTCGTGGTATGGTAGACGATGTAATAGACCCACGCGATACTCGTATCAAGTTGATCCAAGCATTAGACATGCTTTCAAACAAACAAGAAACACGTCCAGAGAAAAAACACGGAAACATTCCACTATAAGATTTGGATGGACAAGCTCAGTAGCCATTTTGGTGCTGGGTTTTTGTTTTGATAGGGTTTGAGTTTGATAATTTAGCTTAAAGAGAATAGAAAATTGCTCATAATAAAGAAATGTGATAAAAATAACAGAAAATTGAAACTTTTATCCTTTTCATCCGTATATATTATAGAGGGAGATGAGGCGGGTGGAATGGCTGCAACTACAAAAAGAGCAAGAAATGATTCATGCACAAATCCGAAATTATGAAAGGCTCAGTGAGCAGGAACTTCTGATTGAAGGGCAAATCGAGCATGCGAAGCAGGATATTGCTGGTAACACAGCGGCACTCAATAAAATTCGCCTGAAACTCGATAAGCTAGAAGGTTTTTCGTTTATGAATATGATTCGTACATGGACGGGTCAACAGGACGAGCTTCGTGCAGAAAAAATAGATAAAGCGGCAGTGCTAGAATTAAAAATAAAAGAAGCAAAAAAGATAGATAAAGATTTAATAAAAGACCTCGAACAAGTAACTAAAAAATTAGCACAAATCAAACAACCATTGCTACAAGAGGCTTTATCTCATCTAAAGGCAAAGAAAAAAGGGTATCTACAAATACATGCGCCTGCGAAAGCGCAGAAACTTGAGCAGATAGTTGATGAGGAAATCCTGACAAAGCAATTGATTAAAGAAATTATTGAGGCAGAGAAAGCAGGCGATGTAGCACTCTCAGCACTAGGGCATGCGGCGGCTTCTCTTCATTCGGCAGGAAGTTATTCAACATGGGATACCTTTTTCGGAGGTGGATTACTGGCGACTCATTTAAAGCATGATGCGCTCGATAAGTCCGAGAGCTATCTTCACAATGCACAAATAGCTTTGCAACGCTTCCAAAACGAACTACTAGATGTGCAAAAAATGAATACGCAATCATTGCATGTCGAAACAGATGGATTTGTAAAATTTGCAGACTACTTTTTTGATGATATTTTTTCTGCATGGTCGGTACATTCTAAAATATCAACAGCTAGAGAGCAGGTTTCGCGAGTACAAGACGATGTCCACAATACAATAAGGCGTTTAAAGGACAAGCGAAATAAGGCTGATGAATATTTAGCGAAGCTCAAACAGGAGCAAATAGAAATTTTACAAGCTTAATAGAGTCTGTGGGAAGCGTTCAGCCGTTTTTCTCACAGACTTTTTTTATCTATCCCTAAACTTAGTACATTAGGCAAAGCGTTTGATTTTAACCTTACGTTCATTATGATAAAATGTAGAAGATACTATAACATGGAAAATATAAAAACCGAGGGAGTCCTACAATATGACAAGTCGTTTAGTAGAAGAGTTTTTTGAACTCGTACAAATCGATTCAGAAACAAAAAATGAACAAGAGATTGCGCCGGTTTTAATAGATAAATTAATAGCGCTTGGATTTACTGTGGAGCAAGATGATGCTCATACTCGTAATGGCCATGGGGCAGGTAACTTAATTGCAACATTAAAGGGTACATTAGATGTAGAACCTATCTACTTTACTTCACATATGGATACAGTTGTTCCGGGGAAAGGCATTAAACCGTCTATCCGTGAAGACGGTTATATCGTTTCTGATGGTACAACAATTTTAGGTGCGGATGATAAGGCTGGACTTGCAGCTTTATTTGAAATGGTAAAACGCTTAAAAGAGCAAGATATTCCGCATGGAGATATTGAATTTATCATAACTGCAGGTGAAGAAAGTGGTCTTGTTGGAGCAAAAGAATTAGACCCTTCAAAAATTAATGCAAAATATGGCTTTGCGGTTGATAGCGACGGTAAAGTTGGAGGGATTGTAACAGCAGCACCGTATCAAGCGAAAATTTTCACTAAAATCATCGGTAAAACGGCACATGCTGGTGTCGCACCGGAAAAAGGAATTTCTGCGATTACAGTTGCATCGAAATGTATTGCACAAATGAAGCTTGGTCGTTTGGACGAAGAAACAACTGCGAATATTGGTCGTTTCGAAGGTGGTCAAGCAACAAATATCGTTTGTGATGAAGTAACGATTTTAGCAGAGGCTCGTTCGATAGACAAAGATAAGCTAGATGCACAAACAAAGCATATGCAAGATACATTTGAGCAGGTGTCGGCTTCACTTGGTGCACGTGCTGAGGTGGAAGTGACGTTAATGTACCCTGGCTTCCGTGTGACTGAAACAGATAAGGTTGTACAAGTGGCCATGGCAGCTGCACGAAATATTGACCGTACACCACAGCTTGGCATTTCAGGTGGTGGCTCTGATGCGAACGTCATCGCTGGCTTCGGTATTCCGACAGTAAATCTGTCTGTTGGTTACGAAGATATTCATACTACTAATGAAAAAATTCCGGTTGAAGAACTAGAGAAATTGGCAGATTTACTTGTGGAAATCGTAAAGGAATCTACAAAAAATTAACATCAGATTGAAGGATGTGAACGTATGGAAAGTATAAAGGCTGTTGTGTTTGCATGTGGGACTGAAGAATATGCAGTACCCGTAGAGCAGGCTATATCCATTGAAAAGCTAGACCGTGTAACACCTATTCCTCATTTGCCGAATTATTTATTAGGCTTTACGAGAAATCGTGGGGAGCTTATCCCTGTGCTCGATTTTGAGCGGATTTTATATAATCGTTCGACGAATGGGGATGCTTCTCGTATTATCATATTAAATACGGATGTGGTGAATTATGGTTTACTTGTGACGGAAGCGAAGGAAATTCTTGATTTTGATGAGTCTGTTTTAAAGCAAGTAGGTCTTGTTAATTATTCAAAGACACGCTATTTTACAGCCGTTGCAAATCTAGAAAATCGTATGATCACTTTTGTGGATCCGAAAGTATTGGTAAACTCACTTGATGGTATTCGTCAGATTATTAACTACTTACACAAGATGATTGAAAATGAAAAAAACGTAGAAGCTTAAGAGCTCTACGTTTTTTTTTTATGATCATCCTAGTAATAAAACGAAGATGAGAAATATTGCGTTAAATTAATTAAGAAAGACGACCGCTGTAGTCTTCAAATTTAAATTCACGAATGATTTTGATGCCTTCCTCGTCATTATAAGAAACGATTGAAGGAAGGTTTACACCATTAAACATATGGTTTTTCACCATGGAGTAATGGGCCATGTCTGTGAAAACCAAACGATCACCTGGTTTAAGTGGCTCTTCAAATGAATAGTCCCCAATAACATCCCCAGCAAGGCATGTAAGCCCTCCAAGACGATACGTGTGTGTTAGCTCATTTGGTTGCCCTGCGTCGATAATAACAGGACGGTAGGGCATTTCTAGTACGTCTGGCATATGACATGTGGCAGATGTATCTAAAATAGCTAAGTCCATGCCGTTTTTCTGAATATCCAGTACTGTGGCCACTAAATAGCCTGTATTTAGGGCTACGGCTTCACCCGGCTCTAAATACACTTGTAGGTCATATTTATCCTGAATGTAGTTAATGATGCCAACAAGTTTCTCTACGTCGTAATCATCACGTGTGATATGGTGACCACCACCGAAGTTTAACCACTTCATTTGGTGCAAGACGTCACCGAATTTTTCCTCTACAACTTTGATAATACGTTCCAACGTATCAGAGTTTTGCTCGCACATTGCATGGAAGTGTAAGCCGTCTATACCGTCAAGTTGTGACTTGTCGAAATTTGCTAAGGTTGTTCCAAGGCGAGAATTTGTATAGCAAGGATCATAAAGTGCAGTTTCAATTTCAGAGTATTCAGGGTTAACTCGAATACCGCATTCAATTGACGTACCGAAATTTTGAACCTTGTCTTTATACTGTGCCCATTGGCTGAATGAGTTAAAGACAATGTGATCAACATAGCCAAGTAGTTCGTCCATTTCATGTTCTACATAAGCAGGTGCATAGACATGGACTTCTTTGCCCATTTTTTCATAGCCTAGTCGCGCTTCAAATAGCGAACTTGACGTAATACCAGCTAAGTATTCACCGACTAAAGGAAATGTCGAATGCATCGAAAATCCTTTAAGTGCAAGTAAAATACGACAACCCGTACGATCTTGAATAGATTTTAAAAGCTCTAGGTTTTTAGTTAATAGTCTTTCATCCACTACGTATGCAGGGGAAGGGACTTTTGTGAAGTCAATAGGTTTCATCGGCTTAGTTCCGTAGCTTTTTCTTCAAGGTCAAGTAGCTCAGGGTTATGACTTTCTTGCCATGGAAGACCCCATTTATTTAATGCATCCATGAATGGATCTGGATCGAACTCTTCGACGTTGTAAACACCTGGCTTTTGCCATGTACCGTTCATCACAAGCATTGCGCCAATCATCGCTGGTACGCCAGTTGTGTATGAAATTGCCTGTGAACCCACTTCGTTATAGCATTCTTCATGGTCACACACATTGTATACATAGTATGTTTTTTCCTTGCCATCTTTGAGTCCACGAACGATACAGCCGATATTTGTTTTTCCTTTTGTACGTGGCCCAAGTGAAGCTGGGTCTGGTAATACTTTCGATAAGAAATGAATTGGTTGAATCATCTTGCCTTCATATTCGATAGGCTCAATCGATGTCATACCAACGTTCTCTAACACTTTTAAATGTGTTAAGTATTTCTCAGAGAACGTCATCCAGAAGCGGATTTGTTTTAAACCTTTAATATTTTTAGAGATTGACTCTAGTTCTTCATGATACAGAAGATAGATATCTTTAGGGCCGATTTCTGGTAAGTTATATACTTCTTTTTTCTCAAGTGGTGCTGTTTCAATCCACTCGCCTTCTCTCCAATAACGACCATTCGCTGTAATTTCGCGAATATTGATCTCTGGATTGAAATTTGTTGCGAAGTGATAGCCGTGGTCACCGGCATTTGCATCGACGATATCGATATAGTGAATCTCATCGAATTCATGTTTTTGTGCATGAGCTGTGAAAACGCCTGTTACGCCTGGGTCAAAGCCGCTACCAAGTAGCGCAGTCAGACCAGCTTTTTCAAACTTTTCTTTATAAGCCCATTGCCATTTATATTCAAATTTTGCCGTTTCAGGTGGCTCGTAGTTTGCAGTATCCACATAGTGCACACCTGTAGCTAAGCAAGCATCCATAATCGTTAAGTCTTGGTAAGGCAGTGCAACGTTAATGACTACGTCTGGTCCAAAGCCTTTAATAAGCTCGATCAGTTCGTCGGTATTGTCTGCATCTACCTGTGCGGTATGAATTATCGTCTTTCCGCCATCTAGTTTTTCTTTTAGAGCGTCACATTTTGAAACAGTTCTACTTGCGATACAGATTTCTTCAAATACCTCCGAATTCTGTACACACTTGTGAACTACCACACTGGCAACTCCGCCAGCTCCTATAATCAATGCTTTACCCAATTGTCTACCCCCAGGTTCATATAAATGTATTTTTCAAACAAGCTGATTATACAGAAAATTTTTTCAAGTCACAATCATTGTTTTTATTTTTTTTACAAAAAAATATACTTTTCAACAAAAAACATCCATTTTCAAAGAGGAGTTCTTTAAAAATGGAAGCGTTTAGTACAAAAAAGAAGGTGGCTCAATTTTTACTTGAGTCACCTTCATTTAAAGTTTTATAGGTTATCTCCGAGTCCTGGCAGAATTTACCAGCTAATATTTCAGGCAATGTTGAAGTTGTGCTGAATCGCAATATCCTTGATTAACATAACCTATTTAAAAGAGCTGGGATTGTAGAGTATGGTATAATTCATTCTAAAAATCGATTTATCATAGGTTTTTTCGTATCACTCCATACATAAAAAACAGTGATTAAGAGAGTACTAAAGAGCACCATCACTAATCCATACGTGCCAAGCTCGACTTTCGTTTGACTTTGAGTAGCATACACAAAAATTGCTCCAAGCGTTAACATATTTCCGATGAAAAGCGATAAAAAGTTAGTGAATTTGCTCATATCAATACCCCCCTTATATGTAATTTGCTCCTCTTGCGGTAAGGAGATTTTCTTGCTATTATCTCATAATTCAGATAATTAAGAAAGTTTTTCTTGCGATTATAAACTAAAAAAAGAATAAAAGATTCTTTTTAAATACATCTTTCTGTAGTATGATGGTAGAAAATTATGAAGTTACATAGATTCTTACAAGAAAGGGGAGCGAATGAATCATGAAATTAAAAAATTCATTAACTTTTCAACTCGGAACAATTATTGCTGGAATTCTTGTTGTAATGCTTGGCATTACTTCGCTCGCTACATACATAACTGCCTATAATAAATTATATGATGCTGCTGGTGTGGAGGCATATGGCTGTGCCAATATTACGACAGGTTTAATTCGTCCTGTGGATATCGATAAAGCGCTTACAGGAGATCGTGCAGTGATGGATAAAATCAGTAGTGAACTTAACTGGACAACCAGTCATAAAGATATTTTCCAAACACAGTATATTTTAAATCTTGACGGAACATTGCTTGCACTTGATGATCAGCTTGCCGCTAAGGGCTTTGCACCTGGTGATTCTTTTCAGATAGATGAAGAAGCCATTAAGATGTTACTTGAGATGAAACATCCAACCTATTCTGAACCATATACGTTTGGGGGAATGGATCGTCTATCAGGATATGCACCAATTTTTAAAGATCATGATACGAGCAAAGAAATTATTGCCATTAGTGTAATTGATTTTGATGCGAACATTGTAAAAGAAAGAACTTGGGATGTCGTACGTAACGGAATTTTACTTAGCATCATTCCAATGCTTTTAGCTTCGATTGTTACGGGGTTCTTAATTCGTCGAAAAGTGAAGCCGATTAGCCAACTGATTGAACAGGCGAAACAAATTGCAGACGGAAATTTAGCAGTTTCTGAATCACAGGTGAAAAGTCATGATGAAGTGGGAGATTTAGGTCGCACCTTAAATCGAATGACAGTTAATTTGCAAAATATACTATTAACAATGCGTTCCACTTCTCATCAATTGACGGGTAATGCAGGTGAAACTACAATTACGCTGAATGAAATGACGGATACCGTCCAGGGCGTAGCCAATAACATTGGGGAAGTAACAGCGGCCGTAACGGATGGCATGCATCATGCAGTAAATGCAACAGAAATATTAACATCTCTTGCTGAAGACATGCGAAATATGAAAACAAAAGCAGATTATACTGTTCAAAACTCCAATCAAACAATGAAAATTGCTGCTGAAGGGGAGCTTCGTGCAAAGGACATTAGTCACGATATGGAGTTAATTCGTAGCGGTTCAGAAGAAGTACGTCATACAATTCAAAATTTAGTTACATCAACAACGAAAATTCAAGATATTACGAACTCTATTGCGGGTATTGCTACACAAACGAACTTATTAGCACTTAATGCATCTATTGAGGCGGCTAGAGCTGGCGAACAAGGTAAAGGCTTTGCGGTAGTTGCAGATGAGGTACGAAAACTTGCGGAACAATCTAATCGAGAAGTTTTAGAAGTGGAAAAACTCGTTCAAGACATTATGGAACATATTCAGCATGTAATTTCTTCTACAACAAACAATACGCAACACATTGAAAAAGGCGCAGAGACAGTTCTGTTAACAGCGCAGTCACTCAGTGATATTTCATCGGCAGTTGCAGAAACAGTGGATGAAATTACAGTTATTTCTGATTTGATGACAGCAGAAACAGAGAAATCTACACATGTTGTGCACATGATTCAACAATTAACTGAGACTATACAAGAAATTGAAGAAACGATGAATCATATTTCCGTTGCTGCCCAGCAAACAACCGATAGCATAGATGAGGTGGCTCAAAGCTCGAATGAAACTACTCTCATGGCACAGGAACTCGAAAAATATGTTGAGACTTTCAAATTGAAAGAAAATAGCTAATTTTCTCTTTAAAGATGGTAAACTTAACGAAAGACTTTTTCTTTAAGTGAAGGTGAGGATTTTATAGTGATTAAACAGTTTGACGAGCAAGTGCAATATATCAATGAATTATTTGTAAGTGGGAAAGTGAAGGGAAGTTATGCAGTAGCGAAAGCACTACTAGAGGTTGAATCATTTGCGACGGATCCATCGTTTGCCACGGTGCAACAGCATGTAGCACTTCTACAAGCTAATGGCTACGAAAATATGCCAAGTCCGACTGCTGAGAAGTTAAAGCAAAGTGTTGAGCGGACGGATGAATCGTATCCAGAGCGTGATGCAGTTGCTGCGTATGTTGGTAGTCAGGATGCGGAGCAATTTGGCAAGGTTGTGGATGAATTATTAGCAGGACCAGTGGAGACGCAGGCCAATGCCTATTATACGATGGCTGAGTATTTTTTATTAGCGAAAGAAAATGATAAAGCGATGGCACAATATGCAGAAGCGATTAAATTGCAACCAAATAAAGCACTGTACTGGGGTGCCTTTGCAAAGTTCATCAATCGTATAGAGGCAAGCCCTTATTTAGCTCTTCGCTTGATTGAAGAGGCGATTCTGTTAGATGAAATGAACCCACGCTGGCATTTTATTCAAGGGAATATTTTGTTGCAGCTTGTGGCATCCACGAAAAACTTAAGCTATTTACCTGCGCTTGAAGAGGCATGGTTGAAGGCAGAAAAGCGTTGCAGTGCCAAGCAGATTGCATTAAAAGTTGAACTTGCGAAGTCTAAAGATGTACTTGCGCAGTGGAAAAAACAAATGTTGTAAAAAATGCGAAGTTTCTCTTACTATTAAGAGGAGCTTCGCATTTTTCATTATGGACTAACGATGTCACCTGTCCAAGAGCCCATGCCTTGTTTGACGTTGAGTACTTGAAAGCCTGCTTTATGTAGTTGTTCACTTGCTTTTTGAGAACGATTACCACTTTGGCAAATGACGATGTATTTCTGATCTTGCTCAAGTACACTGTGTTCACCTTGCGATATTGAAGAAAGTGGAACATTAATAGCATTTGGAATGTGCCCATTCTCGAATTCTTCAACCTCACGAACATCTACAATTTTCCAACCATCCGCGACCTTATCTTCAATCGTAGTAATATCAATCGTTTCAAAGGATTCTTGACTATTAGAGCAACCAGCTATCAACAATAAGGCTATAAGTGATATAAATATTTTCTGCATGGGAAATCCTCCATGAATTTATTTGATACCTGCCAGGGTATAATACGTTGAGAAATACAAAAAGTCAATATGGCCCTAAAGGTGAATAATAATTTAAAATTAATTGAAATTATGTATATTTATGCTATTATAATCTTATAAACGGACGAATGAAGCGTATTTGATTGTTTGAAAGAACTGTTTCTTTGAGTTTGTATGTAGCGTATGTATTGGTAGGGCTTGCAATCGCAATGCCAGTAGGTGCAATTACCGTAGAAATGACGAAGCAAGGGCTAAAGAATGGGTTTATGCATGGATGGGCGGTTGGGCTAGGTGGCATGACCATTGATTTGCTGTTAATTTGTGCTTTGTACATGGGGCTTGCCTCTATATTAGCAATGCCGATTGTTCAAATCCCAATGTGGCTTATTGGGGCAGGTTTTTTACTGTTTTTAGGGTTTGATTCCATTAAAAATGCCGATCAAGGAATTACATTATCGGGGGAAAAGGTGACAAAATCCTTTTTTAGTTCTTATCGTAATGGTTTACTTGTAGCAGTATCACCGGGGAATCTCGTTTTTTGGGTGAATGTTTTTGGAGTTGTACTCGCAAATTCGTATGATCAAGGAGAACCGAAAAATTTCCTCATTGTCGCAGCCGGTGTGTTAAGTGGTATTTTACTTCATGATGTAGGCTTAATGGCCATTATTTCGTTGACACGAAAGGCGATGAATCGTACCGCCATTAAATGGCTAACGATTGCTGCAGGAGTACTATTGCTGGGCTTTGCTTGTTATTTCATGTATGAATTTGTCACAGCTATTCGAGTCTATATATAAAAAAGTGCGACGCTTTTGTCGCACTTTTTTAACATTTAAGCTGAAATCATTCCAATGTCACCAATACAAGATAAAATTTCTTCAGCTACCTGATGTGCAAGTGTTAGCTCAGACGTGAAGCCCACACATGAACAGTTCATTTCTCCTAAAATATAGCAGTCATTGCCTGCGTCGTCTGTATCCAACATGAAGTCCGCTGTCCAAATGAGTGGTAGGTTATAGTTGCCAAGTAAGTTTGTCACCTGAGGCAGCTGAGTTAAGAAGTTTTGTACAAGATCTTCCCATTTTTCTGGTGAATCATAGCGATATTGTGCACCTGAGAAAAGTGTAGCACTAAAGGCATCCTCAGAATCAGCAGGCTTTTTATGTACAACATGAACTGGTTTATCATGTAGCATAAATAAGCGGATTTCGCCTTCTGTAATACGAGGTAGGAAGCGCATATCGATTAACATACCGTTTTGTCCCGTAATATACTGTTCACAAAATGACATGAATTCGCCAAGCTTCCAGTATTCTACATGATTGTCTTTCGCTTCGGTACATTTAATTGCTGCATCAAGTGGCACTTCTGTAACACCTTCAGCAAGTGGCTCTACTAATTTTACGCGCCAAATACCTTCGCCTGTTGAACCACGATTTTGCTTTAATACGCGTTCAGTGATAGCAAGTGCTGATGGGAACTGTGCTTTAAATGCTTCGATTGTGTAATAGGCAAACGTGTCGTCTGGCACGAGGTTTGTCGACACTAATTTCGAGAGAACGTCTTTAGAACCATAACCAATCATCGCATCAGGATGTGGCATGCCGATTACGCCAACTGCGCATAAGTCACGTAGCATATCGAAATACTCCGCTTCATGCTGAAGATTACCTGGGTTAATGCGTGAAATATAAGCGATACCATTCTCTTTAACATAATTGAAAATTTCATCTTTTTTTGTAACATCAAAGAATATCACTTCAGCATCCTGACCACGTTCTTTTAAAGCATCAACCATTGGCATTGTATCTTTACGATAGCCGTCTGCTCCTTTATCACTGCCGCCTTGCACTTCAAAAAATATCACTTTTCTCTCCATCTAAATTCTCCCTTAGTAATTAAATATTATTTTCAGTATAAGGTACAAGGTAGAGAATTTGCTACATGAAATATGTAATTTTTGTGTATAATTTCACAGATTTAAAAAGTTAATATAGGCATTAATATCCTTTTGTTTTTTGAAATTTCTGATTTAAAAGCGCTGCAAGAGTATTTTTGACACTTTATTGCGTTTTTAGGTGTTTTTTTGAAAGGTAGTAAGATATAAAATCATACATAATATTAAAAGTGTTCCTAGTAACTGGTAAAATCCGAAGTCGATATGTAGCCACACGACACTTGTCACGACCGCTGCAAGTGGTTCTAAGCTACCAAGTAAACTCGTTTCCTTTGGTGATAGATAGTGTAAACTTTCGATGTAAAACCAAAAGGCAAACATCGTGCCAAAAATCACGATAAAAGTGAAGTAGCCAATTGTCTCAAATGTCCAAGACGATAGATTAATCTGCCACGGTTGATGGAAAATACTCATGGTAGCGCCCCCGATGAGCATTGCCCAACCAACGACAAGGAGCGAGTGGAACTGCTGCAGGAGAGGTACAGCATACAATGTGTAAAATGCAACTGAGAGCCCCGATAAAACACCCCATAAAATAGCCATCGTAGGAACAGAAAAAGTGGAAAGCGAGCCGTTTGTCAGCAACAGAAATGTTCCAATCAGTGTTAATGTTACAGCAATTCCATCGTGCTTAGTTAGCGAACTTTGCCGAGTTAGTAAATAGTACGCCATAATGAAAAGTGGTGCTAAATATTGTAGCATTGTCGCTACAGCTGCGTTACCAAGCGAAATAGAAGCCATGTATGTATACTGCACGGCAAGCATGCCGACTAAGCTAAACAGAATCTGTCTAAACGCATTTTTTTTCGTTCGCCAAATGACAAAAATAGAGTCTTTTCTATGCGTGAATTTGTAGATAAAAATGAGTAAAATACCTGCAAGTAACAGTCTACTTGAAACAAGCCAGCCTACCTCAATATTTTCTTGCTGAAATAGACGTTGTGCTACCGTACCACCAATACCCCAAAAGCTTGCGCCTAAAATAACGAGGATAAAACCAATTGTTTTATTTTTCTGTACTAGTTGATTCATGCTGTAACATCTCCTAAACTATCAATATATACTGATTATAGTAAGTACTAACAGGAAAAAATATCGTGTTTAGCTTTAAAAATATCAATATATTGAGGTGATGAAATTGGCGTTAACTTATATAAAATTAGCGAAGGACTTGCAGGAATTAACCTCACATGGTTCAAAATCATTTCCTGTGGCACTATATGAAACAGTTTTACGGTTAGACAGGACAGATTTTTTACCATTACATTGGCACAAGGAAATTCAATTTGTCTACGTAAAAACAGGTCGCATATTATACCGAGTAGGGCATGAGTCTTTTGTGTTGGAAGCGGGCGAAGGGTTATTTGTGAATGCGGGCCGTTTTCATGAGGGTAAGCCTTTTGAGGTGGATGAGGCCATATTTTATTGTATAAATGTGGATCCATCTATGCTTGCTGGACATGAAGAAAGTATCATTGCTACTCAATTTGTATTACCGTATGTGATTGAGGGGAGACGTTCTTTTGTGAAATTGTCTGATGATGTGGCGTGTGAAATAGAGGCTGTAGCGAAATTATTAAAGGAACGAAAGCAGTTTTACGAGCTGAAGGTATGGCGTGGGCTATTACATATATGGGAGTCCTTGTTGGAGCAATCTGCATTGATGGAAGAACAATTAAGCATTTCAAACATTGTGCAGCATGAGAGAGTGAAGCAGATGATTGATTATTTACATACACACTTTATGGAAAAAGTGTTACTAGATGAACTGGCAGCACATGTATTTTTAAGTCGTGCAGAGTGTAGCCGTTTTTTTAAGAAAATGGTTGGCATGACAGTATTTGAGTATTTACTTCATTATCGACTACAGAAAAGCATGGAATTATTACGGAACAAGGAACTTTCCATTACAGAAATTGCTGTTGAAACTGGATTTAGTACAGTAAGTTTTTATATTGAAAAATTTAAAGGTTATACGGGATACACACCTTATGCATATCGGAAAGCATTTTTGTAGAATGCGAGGATACACAGGCGAATTTAAAATAGGTAAAACGGATGCAAATCGTATGCATCCGTTTTATTACAGTCATTGACAATTGTGGATGAGATGGTAAAGTGTAATTAATAGTAAAGTTACCTTTACTATTAATTACACTTTAAGGATTTGAGGATAAATGACACAACAACAAGAAAAAACATATCAGCTAGTTCAGGATATTAATGATGCGATTTATTCGATGGATAGCCATTTTATAAAAGTACACCAACATTTAGTGACAGATGATCTATCAGCAAAGCAAATGATCCTTATTGATTTTATTAAAAAAAATTCGAATGTGACGATTGGTCAAATTGCACAATTCCTGAATATCACATCAAGTGCTGTTGGTCAGCTTGTTAGTAAGCTAGAGGAGCAGAACTACCTCTCAAGACAAATTAACTCAGAAAACCGCCGTGAAATCTTTGTGCAATTAGATGTAGCAGGCGTCAAGTATTTCGAAAAAGAGGAAGAAATAAAACGGTATATCGTTTCGAAATATTATTCAAAGTTGGAAATGAGTGAATTAGAGCAATTGAAATACATAATTGAGAAGTTAAATGGAATTGTGTTGAAAGAGAGGGCAATAAATGAAGAGTAAGAAAGACTTTCTAGAGGACTTGTTGTTGAGATGTGAATGTTACCGTTCAATTTGAGATGCCTAAGAAAACTATTAACACAGCTGATTCCATTTTGACGTGTAGGAAACAATAAGTGTAGTGGGGGAGAGATACGAATGGTTGCATTAAAGAAGAAGCAGAACGTATGGTTAGCATTTTTACTATTAGTATTAGTAAGTAATTACACGCTGTACAATACTGGTTTTGGTCTATCCATTATCAAGGGTGAATCACAGGGTGTTGTTGTAGGGTCATTGATTGATTTTGTCGTTGTAATGCCCGTATTATTTATGCTATATAAACGGAAATTTTCTGTTAAACAAGCAATTCTATTAGCTGCTACAGGCTGTATTGCTGCGCGTTTTATAATCCCGATGGAGTACTTAAAACCTTTTGTTGCTGTTACATGGGTTGGTTTTGCGATTGAAGGCGCGCTACTCCTTTTGGAAGTACTACTCGTGGTGACACTTGTTCGCTACATGCCCAAGATTATAGCAGATGTTAGGGCGAGTACATTGCCAGATATGTTTTCATTTGCAGAATCTGTTGAACAACATGCACCAAAGCATCCAATTATTCAAATAATCTGTGCGGAGTTTTTAATGTTTTATTATGCTTTAGCTAGCTGGAAGAGAAAAGTAAAACCTGGTCTTACCTTGCATCAAAATTCTAGTTATATCGCTTTTCAAATTATGATTATTCATGCCATCGTCATTGAGACAATGGGTATCCATTGGTGGCTTCATGAAAAATCAATGGTACTTTCAATTATTTTACTGATATTCAATATATATTCGGTTGTGTTTTTTTTAGCAGATATGCAGGCGATACGCTTAAATCCTGTTTATGTAACGCAAGATAAGCTATATTTGTCAATGGGTTTAATGAAGCGAACAGAAATTTGTTTTGCGGATATCGAAGAAATAATTGAAGACAAAGAGATAGTAGAGGGTAAATTATCAAAAGATACGATTGATTTTGTGGCTCGTGATTTTGACAAGGTGCACCCTCAGTTTATATTAAATATGAAGGAACCTATTGATGTGACTTTTATGTTTGGCATAAAAAAACAATATAAAAAAGTAGCGATCAAAGCCGATCAAGTGCAGGAATTTAGAAATACACTTGTGCAGGGAATGGTGAATAATGGATAAGGGAAAGGTGGGTGCCAGCTTAGATGCAGGCATTCACCTTTTCATTTTGAATTAAAAGCGTATTCGTAGTAAGTAGTGAGATCAGGTGTGTTGATTAGGGGAATAATGGGTTGTTCATTACTAGGAATTGCTTATTTTTTATTTTCAATACTAGCATTTGTACCTGCTTTTTTGTTGATTATAGCGGAGGGTGCTCGAGTGCTTGCCTGCGGAAAGCGAGCATCCCACCGCGGAAATCAACCTACTACTTTAATAGAAATAATATGGTAGTTTATTTTTGTTCCATTAAAGCACCCGATTGTTGAGGCTCGTTATGTTGTCTTATTGAAGAAAAGCCGCCGTTTGACAATTACTACTCTTGTGATACTATATTGTATGCTATTAAAATGAGTACCTATAGGTATATTAGTAACCAGATATCACTACTGAAGGAGTTGATATGATATGATATGGATTTTGGTAGTGTTTGGAATTCTTATTAAAGTGTTAATGAGTCCTCCAAGTGCAGTTGTGGCATGGCTTTTAAGTAAATTTGAACTTCATCAAAAACTGGATTCAAAAGATGTTACTGTAACATTTAACGGAAAGAATTTAGAAGAGGAAGAAAAAAATAAATATACTGAATACTTTAATGAAGCCAACTTTTTAAAAAAACATTATATATTTCCAGGCAATGAAAAATTATTTTTACATCCAGAGACTAATGTTAAACCATTTGTCATCAACGTAAAAAGTGGCAAAAAAGATGTTAATTTCTTTGTTTATAGTTCCGATAATCACGTGGATGTAGTCAAGCAGTACAAGGAGAAAGTTGTTTCTTATAGCCTTAGTTCGGATTATCTACAAAAATTTACTCTGTCAACTAAGGGATTGAATTAGCATAAATGTAATATAAAAGCCTCAATATACAATGATACTGCCACTGTATATGAGACGAAGGTCAAAAAATCATTTATCCAACCAGTTGTCGGTATTGTAACGGCAACTGGTTGTTTAGTTTCGATTGAATTCGGATATAGTTATAATATTTTTTAAAGTCTTTGCCAGTTTGTTCTACGATTGCCGTTGTAGTATATCTTAAATCGAAGATGCTTTTTTTATTTGTCTATACTGTCGGGGGCAGTCCCGCCGTCCTTTTTAAATTTTTTTGGACTTTTTTATTATATTCAACTCTCTTTTCTCTTTACTGAAAAAAATCTTACCAATGTAAATAAAAGAAAACATAGCAAGTTACATATCCACTACATTTTACGAATAGCCAGTTAAATAAACAACAACCATTACAAAGACTATTAGAATAGGGAAATCAACGAAGCCTTTTAGTAGACGTGTACGTGCTCGTTGCATTTGCTCTTCGGATACTTGAAAAATCGTCCATACTTTATGTTCAAATGTTTGCTGGAGTATAGACTTCATGTAGGTGCGTAGGCCGAAGAAAAGTAAAATTAAAAGTACAAATTTTACCCAAACTGGTACTACTATAATGAACCCAATGCCCGTAAATAATAGACGAAGATAGCCCCATTTATACTGCGATTGACGAAGCATCGTTTTACATAGTAATTCCTCGATAAAATAATCTGAGTGACTAAACATACGCTTGGAATTTGTCCATAAAAATCGAGGTTTCTTCATTTTTGGTGCCAGCATGCTGCGAAGTTCTGGTGCTGTATTGAAAATGGTACTTTGCCATTTGTAAAATTCGACTTGATCGAGTTCAACTAATTGGTCGAAATGCTTCATGCTTTGCACAAAATGTCGTTCATAATACATGTAATTGACAATGCAAAGTACCATGCATATGAGGGCAATCACTACGGGTGATACGTATAAAAATAACGCGATACCAGCCACCCAGACAACAAATGAAATACAGAATTGCTGCCACTTTATTTGTATTCGTAAGTGGACCAAGTTTTTGCAAAAGCTTGCAGTGAAAAATAGCAGTAGATAAATCAGTAAATCTAGTGTTGTCAGGTGATGGACTTTTATGAAGATTGGTACTAGTAATGCGAGAAAAAAGACAATTCGGCACAAATGTTTTGTCAATGTCCAAGTGAATCCGGCTCGTTTTAACTGGGTCATCTGCCTACTGTCCTGTATTAAAAACAAGCGATCTGCACGCTGTAAATATGTCCGAATCGTTGGCATACTTGTGATGAAAAATAATAGCACCATCCAAATAACGAGTGGAACTTGTGCCACCCAAAGTGTTTCTACATCCGTGACAAAATCTTTATATAGAAAAAAGCCAATAATAGCTCCAGGTAAGATCATATAGAGTGCAATTGTCCAGTCAACAATGCTTGCGAGAAGCTTGACGTTATTCTGTCTCTCTAATTTTCTTCTTGTTTGAAATAAATTAACCATGGGCATTGCCCTCAAGTAACGCATCAAAAACATCCAGAAGTGATCCCTTCTCCAGTGCTACTGTTACTCGCAGTGTTTCTAGCGTTCCTTTCTGTAAAATATACCCATTGTCAATCAGCACGAAGCGGTCACAAATTTTTTCTGCGGTATCCAGAGCATGGGTACTCATTAAAATTGCCGCGCCTTCATTCTTTAAGTCCTCTAAAATATGTAGTAACTTACGCATGGCCTGTGGATCTAGTCCCATAAACGGCTCATCCAAAATATATGTTGAACGGTTTTCAAGGAACGCTAAAATGAGCATCACCTTTTGTTGCATACCCTTCGAAAAAGAGGTTGGAAATTCATGCAACTTGTCTGCTAAATGAAATATCTCTAGTAACTCATGCGCACGTACCGTCAAATTTTGCTCTTTCCCAACTGTGCGCATATAAAAATCAATATGTTCCCATAAAGTAAAATACTCATATATTATTGGTCGCTCCGGCACATAACCGTATACATCAATCGAGACTTGCCCCTTCATAAAGGGGAGGACCCCCATAATTGCCTGAAGTGTTGTACTTTTGCCAGCTCCGTTCGAACCAATTAACCCAACAAGCTCACCACTTTGTACATTAAATTCAATATTAGAAATAACTGCTTCCTGTTCTTGGTACCCGCCTCTATGTATAGCAACTTCAATGCTCATATAGTTCGACTCCTTTTCTACATATGCTTACGGAAAATATGTAGAAAGAGTTTCGTTTAATAATGAATTATCTGAAAAAAATTTTTTTAAATATCCATACCAGAAATCCATGTTCTGGTGGTATATACGAAATTAGTATGATGAAATAAGGATTTTGTAGGTTGTTTCTTAAAAGAAAACCTCGTACTTTACCATTAAGAAAAATAGTGAATTGATAAAATCTTTTATGTTTATCCTCATGGATTGTAAATTTATTTACTATATTTTAAATTAATTTAAAATTTTGAAAAATTTAACCTGAATTTAACCTTACGTTTGTATATTTAGGTAAGACCAAATACAGAAGGAGTGTTTATTTTGGAAGTCACTAAAATGAAAATCGTGGATTTGCACGATGGATTGGTGCTGGGGAAGGATCTCTTTGTAGGAAATCAAATACTTATGAAAAAAGGCAGTGCATTAAATCCAAGAATTATTTCGTTATTGAAAAAACATAGGATACAATTTGTATGTATTCAATCTAATGAAGTAGAGTGTCTGCAAGAAGAAAATTTATTAGTTCCTGAAAATGTAGTTGAATTGCAAAAAAAAATTGTCATTGAGGATTCAAGGCATAACCCGAATTTTTTACTAGCATTAGCAGAATTAAGCCCTGAAATTCGCTATGGGTATGCACCGAAAGATCTGGAAGATATTATTTATGTACGTGATTTATTTGAAAAATACATGAAGAATGTTCGCTACCGAGCAATGCTACTTGCTTTAGGAAGACATGATTACTATTCATATATGCATGCGATAGATGTTTTTACGCTATGTACGTTATTTGCCAAAAGGGAAGGCATACGAAATTTAGAAAATTATGCGATCGGCTTTTTATTTCATGACATCGGGAAATTAAAAACGCCTATTGATATCTTAAAAAAAGAAGATAAGCTTTCAAACAAAGAATTTGATAAGATGAAAGAACATACACAAGACGGTTATGAGATATTATGTGAGGTAAAGTTAGAATCCGTAGCCTACTTAGCAAAGTTACACCATGAACGAATAGATGGCTCAGGTTATCCAGAGGGATTAACAGCTGCCGCACTACCAATGGAAGTTTTGATTTTGCAATTAATAGATATATACTCCACTATCACGCTAAATCAACCATACAAAGATGAAATAGGTGCTGCAGAAGCAATCGCTACGATGTATAAGGAAAAACATTTATTGGATGAAGAGCTTTTTGAGCGATTTGTAGACTTTATTGGAATCCATCCATTGTTGCCTTCTGAAAAAAGACTGGATATGAATAAATTGTTTATCTTACCTTCGGACTTTCGACGGACTGTTCATTAAATGCTGAATTACATGAACAATTGCACTTTATAATTTCTGAGTATTCAATTATTTAAGAGGTGCTATTAAAAAATTGAAAGAACAATATTCACGAGAATACTGCGCAAAAGTATTTATTCTTATTTGTGGTTCATCACCAAAAGTCGGGGAAGATATTTGATTAAAGAGCGTATCGATTTTAGATTGCTTGTCGATGAGAGTAAATCGGCTCATTGGACGCCGCCTAGCTGGAACGGAAATCAACCCAAGTTATGATGACGAACCATTTTTTATATAAAGAGTTTGAGCCAATCTAATGCCAAGAGCACAAATCAAATTTATAAGACATTTGCGAACAACTATTGAGAAAATGTATCTCTAGTTTTGCGGGTGAAGAATTTAGATAAGTAGATATAGAGCGGAATTTAAAAGATTATTAGGCTGTGACGAAGTAAATAGTGCAATCATAATAGAGATATAGGCAGGTGTAGGCAATGGTTGGTCAAAATATGATTTTACAATCTACAGTGGATTGGACTTTACAGAGAAAGTATATGAGTGAGTTTGACAGTACGCTTCTGATCAAGAGTTTACATAAAAGTTCAGCGGAGAAAAGAGCAAAGTTGCAATATGAATTTTCATTGTTTGCAAAAGAACAAAACCCTTGGATATTAAAACCAATAACTCTAGAATACGTTGACAAACAATTTGCTATTCTTTTTGAGGACTTTAATGGAATTGGCTTAAAAAGTGTGAATACTCTTTCTATTCATCATTTTTTACGAATTGCGATTGAATTAGCAAATGCCTGTATCGACTTACAGCAGAAGAGTATATTTTTCCAAAATTTAAATCCGCAACACATTCTTATAAACCCAACTTCGTTTCAAATCAAACTAATTAGTTCAGAGTACAGTTCGAAGTATGATTTGGATTTGCCTATAGCAACTGATAATCCACATGAGCGGATGGAGCATCTACCATATTTCTCTCCAGAGCAGACAGGACGGCTAAATAGAGATATTGATCATCGAACTGATTTATATTCCTTAGGTGTTATTTTTTATGAACTACTTAGTGGACAGCTCCCATTTCAAGCAATGGATTCTGTTGATTTAGTTTATGAAATTATTACTAAAAAGCCTACCTCGCTGACAAAGCTAAATGTTGAAATATCACCGGAAGTAGTAAAAGTAATAGAAAAACTACTTGAAAAGGATCCTGAAAAACGCTATCAAAGTGCCTTTGGGCTAAAAGAGGACTTATTAAAAATTCAGCATGGATTTAAAAAGGGGGAGACACTCGAATCCTTCGAGTTAGGTTTGCAGGATGTTAATTTAAATATGGGACTAACGAGTAATTTGTTTGGAAGAGAAACTCAAATTGAGGAGCTTCAAAATACCTATCGGCAGGTTGAAAATGGTGATAAAAAAATTGTGTTTGTTTCTGGAAGCTCTGGTTATGGAAAAACGGCCTTTGTTCATGAATTGAAAAATGAAATCGTGTCTTCAAAAGGTTATTTTGTTGAAAGTAAATATGACCAACTACAGCAAGAGACAACTTTTGCACCTATGATTCAACCATTAAGAAGTTTACTTAAACAAGTATATGTAGAAGGTGAAAAATCCGTCGATTTATGGCGAAGTTTATTTAGTGAGGTAAAGTTAGTTTATACGGACCAACTGATGTTGCTAATGCCTGAGCTTAAGTGGTTTTCAGATGTTAGTAGTATTGTCATGCCCGATGAGCAAGGAACCACAAAGCAGCTACATGCATTTATTTTCTCCTCTATTCAGAAGATCTTATTGACGTTTGCCTTGCAGAAAAGACCGATTGTTTGGTTTGTTGATGATATTCAATGGGCGGACAGTAGCTCTATTGAGATGTTAAAGCAAGTTTATGAGCAGCATCGTGCAGGCTATTTTTTATTAATTGGCACATATCGACCTGAAGGTATATCCGATTTCAAAGAGTTTGTAGATTGGCAATTTCATTTACAAAGCTATCAAACTATTACGCTTCAATTATTATCTGAAGAAGAAATAAGAATGTGGTTGGAAGAGTCTCTTAACGCGCAAACAAATACTTTTTCACTGTTAGCAAAGCAACTTCAGATTTTAACGAAAGGAAACCCGTTATTTGTAAAGGAAGCTTTTCGAACTTTTCAACGGGATCATATCATATACTTTGAACAGCAGGAGAAAAAGTGGCAACTCAATCTTGAAAAGTTAAATCAAGATTTTTTAAACAATGAATTGTTGTTATTTATCGAAAATAGAATCGAGTTTTTAGCAGAGGATACGCGTGAGATTTTACAAATTGTTGCGTGCTTTGGTACCCAATTTGAGTTTAGTTCGTTGGCAAAACTTTTATCTATTTCTTCGGAAAATTTATTAAATGAATTAGCTATCCTTATGGAACAAGGGTTTATCGTATCATTAGATGCGCATTTTAAATGGGCAAGTACGTTTGAACATGAAGGGATTTTACATGCGTTTTCATTGAAATTTAGAATTGTGCATGATCGCATTCAGCAAGTAGCCTACTATAGCTTACCAAATGAAGAACGAGCGAAAATACATTATAACATTGGTAAATTACTGACAGAAAATGAACAAGATATCGAGGGAAGCCTTCATTTGAACGAAGCTGTAAAACATTTTAATTACTGCAAACATCTACTAAGTGCTGAAGAGAAACAATACATAGCGATGTGGAATTTTACACTAGGTTTTAATGCTAAAAAAGCAGGGCTATTTGAAAATGCATTATATTTTTTGACAACAAGCGTTGAATTATTACCCCCTAATCATTGGAGTGAATTACGAGAGCAGTCTTTAGAAATATATGCACAATTAGGTGAATGTGAATACTTAATAGGGCATTATGAATTGTCTGAAATACATTTACAAGAGGCCTTGAATCATTCCTCAACCGTATTAGAATTATTAACGATTTATAATTTGAAAACAATGTTATACATTGAATCAGAAAATAAAATTATTGGAGTGGAAGCAGGTTTTGAGGGTTTACGTGTAAGCGAAATGAATATTCGAGAAGAACCGACAAAGTTACAATTGGCCAAAGAGTTGTTATTGTTAAAGGCCGCATTGAAAAATAAGTCTACTCAAAAATTATTAAACTTACCGCCAATAGAAAATAAAGAAATCGATTTATTAATTCAAATGATTATTAATATGACAGGTAATTCCTATGTACTTAATGCAAATTTAACAGGTATGTTATTAATGAGAGGAATGCGCCTTCTGTTAAAATACGGTACGTCCTCATCGAGCGCTATCGTGTTCATCAATTATGCCATATTATTAAATGTGGCATTTGGGGATATTAAGCAAGCTTCTAGGTTTGCAAAACTGGCGATTACAATTGCGGACAATCAAAATAATATGTATATAAAAGGTCATATTTATTTTGTATATGGTGTGTTTATTAATCATTGGACTAATTCTTATGATAAAAATATTCAATATATCACGAAAGCCCAGCAGAATTCTCAAGATATAGGAAGGCATCATTTTGTGTCTGCCAGCTCTTGTTTTATTTGTGCAACGCAACTTATACGTGGGGATTCAATTCAAGAACTTAGCGCTGAAATAAGACGTCAGCAACAGATTTTCCCCACAAATACTATGCAATTGTCTGTCGATTTTTTGCAAGAATTAAAATTATGGATGGATGTACTCAGTCATTCTGATATAGCTGTCACTTGGGACTATCCACTTACAATAAAAGATCAGCCAGCCATTACGATCATGCATTATGCCATACGTCTACAAATGTCTTTTTTATTTCGAAATGAAAAGCAAGCATTAGTGATTATGGAGGCATTAAATCAGCCTGTGAAAGATACTTATACTTTACTGTTATCACCTCTGTATTATTTTTACCGTGCTTTGTGGCAATTTCATAGTATACATGAGCGGACATGCTCAAATGAGGAGAAAAGCGTGTATCGTCGTGAAATTAGACAAAGTATACGTAAATTCAAAAAGTGGTCTAAATTTGCACCTCAAAATTTTGAACATCTATATGTATTATTATTGGCGGAAAATTGTCGTATGAAAAGGCTTGAGGGAGAAGCAGTTCTCTATTATGATCGTGCGATTCAATTAGCCAAAATGCATCACTTTGTACAGGATGAGGCAGTTGCTTGTGAACGTGCAGCAAATTACTATGTGTCCCATCAAAATCAAGAAATGGCACAAGCATATATTTTACGCGGCATTCAGAACTTGAGACAATGGGGAGCAGAGACAGTTGCACAACTCTGGGAGAATCTATATGAGGTGAATTTTACGCCTCGTGTGCAGTCTCAAAATGAAGTGCCACTATCATTTGATATGCTAACAGTTTTCGAGACAACACAGTCTCTTGCAAAAGAAATTCGTATGGAAGACTTATTGCGAAAAATGTTGTTTACCTTATTAAAGCATGCAGGAGCGGATATTGGTTATTTTATCAGAAATGTTAAAAATCAATTAGTTGTTTTAGCAAAAGCAGAAGCGAGTGAAGCAGCTTTTACGATGTTTGAAAATCAAGCCATCAATCTTCTCAACGAAAGTATGCAGGCTGTTGTACGTTATGTTTTACAAAGCGAAGAGCATATCATTATCCAGAATGCTCAAAGTCATAATACGTTAAAAGGTTTTCCACCAACAGCAAAGTCCATTCTTTGTTTACCGATTCATCATAAAGGCGAAGTAATTGCACTATTATTTTTAGAAAATACATTAATGACAGATGCATTTAATTCTACCCAGGTGGATTTGTTAAAAATGATTTCTAGGCAAATTGCCGTATCAATTGAAAATGCTCAAATCTATGAGGAATTAGAAAATCGCGTGCAAGAACGTACAAAAGAATTAGATGAGATGAATAAACATTTAAAAAACGCAAATAATCGTTTAGAAAAAAATGAACTTGAGCGAAAAACTTTAATGCACAGTATCTCACATGAATTACGCTCCCCTTTAACATCTACTTTAGGCTACATTGAATTAATATTAGATGGTGTTATTTCTGAAGAAGACCAAATAGAAAAATATTTACTGAGAAGTAGGGAAAGCCTATTATCATTAAATCTATTAATTCAAGATTTATTCGATTTAGCAAATTTAGAATCAGGAAGGGCAGAGTATACATTCACGAAAATAAAAGTGGCTGAACTCTATGCACAATTTGAACAACAATACGAAGAGGAAATAAAAAAATCTGGTTTGCATTATAGTGCAAATCTATATGGGAATCAGGAAGCTTGTGTATTAATTGATGTACATCGGATAAAACAAGTGGTTACAAATTTGATGTTAAATGCCATAAAATATACAGATGATGGAAGTGTTCGTTTTTCGATGTTTGTTGAGGAAGAGAATCTAATCTTTTCGATAGAAGATAGTGGTATTGGGATTCCTGAAAGCGAATTAGCTTTCATTTTCGACAATTATTACCGTGCATCGAATATTAATCATGAGAATTCAAATGGGATTGGACTTGCTATTTGCAAGAATATACTTGCTCAACATAATGGGACTATTTTTGCTGAAAGCATAGAACATAAGGGGTCACGCTTTAGCTTTGTCTTACCACTTATAGCAGAAAAGAGTGAGAATGAGATAGTACGATCTTAATGAAGTAAAATAAAAGCGTCTAGTGTATTTTAATCTAGACGCTTTTTTATGGTTTATCAACAAATTTATAGCCGAATCCTCGAATGGTTTGAATTTGCTGTGGTTTAGCAGGTGTATCCTCAATTTTTCGTCGTAAAGTACTGATATGGACAGAAAGGGTTTTTGAGTCTGCTACACCATCATATCCCCAAACCTGGTTAATGAGTTGGTCGACACTTAATACAATATTGGCATTTTCAATAAGATAAAGTAATAGCTTTTTCTCTTTTGTAAATAAATTAAGTAATTCACCATTTTTATAAATATCCAATTGGTCATAATGTATGCTTAAATTACCGGTATGTAGGATGTTTTCTTTTTGTGAAGGTATTTTTCTTTTTAAATGTGCTTGAATACGTGCTATTAATTCTTTTGGAATAAATGGTTTTGTTATATAGTCATCTGCACCCACATCAAAGCCTTCTAGTTTATGTTCAATTAAGCTATTTACTGTCAAAAAAATGATGACAGCGTCAGAAATTTCACGAATTTTTCCCGCTAGCTCAAATCCATTACCATCGGGTAGATTAACATCAAGTAAGATCATATCAGGATGTTGCGTTTGAACAGCTTCCCAACCTTTAGAAATGGTTGAGGCTTGTATTACTTCATAGCCTGCACTTTTAATAGAAAGAAATAACACTTCCATGATATCGACATCATCTTCTACAATCAATATTTTTTCATTGGTCATTTCTTCGACCCTCCTTTCTATCTTTTTAATATACTAAATTTTGTATAATAAGTGAATGGAGACCCAGTGAAATGATTATTATTTACTAGGAAATAGAACATATGAAAAACGAATAACAGCGTCCATTACAAGAGTGATTCCCCCAATTTTACTTACTTGATATAGGGAAGATGTATCATGATCTGCTCCATGTGCTAAAGAGCTTTGTGTAGGTAAATCGCGCGCGACTTCAGCGTTTAATTGAGAGAGAAATAGATAAATTAGTGAAATGAAATTGCCCGCCTAGTTTAGTCTAGGTGGGCAATTGTGTTTAGTATGTCTTCACTTACTGCTTCCCAAAACTGATGTTGCACGTGGTCACAGTAACTATAAAGCTCTTTATTGTGGATATGTTCATATAGTGATGTGATATTTTCTTTGTAAAAGGAAAGACGGTGATTTAAGTTGTCACGTTCCTCTTCAATACAAAACACTTTATAAATATCCGTAAGTCTTTCAAGTTTTGCATACCTTTGCTTTGTCGCCTCATATTGTAGTTGATGAAAGCGACCAACTGCAGAGTACATCGAAATTTTCGCGCGGTGTTCATTCTGTAACGTTCGATATTCCTCTAGTCGAAGTGCGACACGATACCAAAATTCATAGCGCACGGGTAAATCTTTTAATTCATAGGTGAGCAGAGATTTCAAAATGAAACCTGCGCGCTCATATGTATCCATAGTCTTTTCGGCTTCCTTAAATAGTCTTAACAAACAGCCACCCCCGTATAATTAAATACTACATGAAATGGTAAAAACCCTTTAAAAAGGTTCATCGCCAAAACATGGGGGTGATTTCCGTTCCGGCTGGGCGCTTTCCAGGGGCTCTACCTCTGACGCTGATCTCTCAGGAGTTGCCCAACCTCTACTTCAATCAATGAGCTTTTTATAAAGAATACTTACATCCATTGATAGGATCCAGTCTCCCTTTTATTAGATGGAAGTGAATTTTTACTAATTTGCTCATTATGAGTTCTTTAATAATGGAGATTGATTATCTCTCAAAATGATCTAAATACCGATATAGTGTGGATTTACTGATACCTGTTTGTTCTTTAATCTGCATTAGCGTGTAGTCGCCGCTATGATACATCGTCATAGCATTTTTTAAGTTATTATCAGATTTTTTCGGACGACCTAAGCTTTTACCGTTTTTCTTTGCTAAAGCAAGTCCGAGTGAAGTCGCTTGCTTTATATTTTCCGATTGGAAGTTTGCGAAGTGCTCAACTAGATTGACGAGTTGCATGTCGTATAAATTATTACTAGTGATCTTTTCGTGTAAAAATTGTAGAGTAACACCGTCTCTTTTGGCAACATGCAGAATATCGAGTAGTTGATGCATGGAGTCTGCTAGAACTGCGAGACGCTGCACAATGACGATATCATCTTGCTGCCATTCCATCATTAGTTGCTCAAGCGCGTGTCGTTTCTTTGGTGAGCTATGTTGCTCGCACACGATTTGATCGTAATTTATATTCACGAGTTGTTTTTCAGCTTGTTCGTCATTTAGGAGAGGTCTTTTATAGCCATAAATCATCAATTATCGCTCCGAATCGTTCCATAAAGGTTCCTTTTTGGGAATCTAAATGCTATGATAGTTGAGTTAATTTTAACATGATTCAGTGTAGGATTCCTATCTCCCATAATTGGTGGGATAAATATCTATTTAATGGGTTTCTAAACACCCTTTGAATCAGTTAAAGTCTCGGATTGAAGTCATGGGTTTTGAAAGTGGAGGCTGACCTGCATTACGCAGAGCTATGCACAATTCAAAATCTAGACGCATTGTTTTTTGTACCAAAAGCGCAGCGGCAGGTATAATTACGCCGAGGTTAATTGAAATGAAGGAGTACATATATGCAAACATATCAGCAACAATGGTTTGGAAATATACGAGGAGATATTTTATCTGGCATTGTGGTTGCACTTGCTCTTATTCCAGAAGCACTAGCTTTCGCAATTATTGCAGGGGTCGATCCAATGGTAAGTTTATATGCCTCGTTTTGTATAGCTGTAATTGTAGCGTTTTTTGGTGGCAGACCAGGAATGATTTCAGCAGCTACAGGGGCGATGGCACTTGTTATGATGCCCTTGATGAAAGAATATGGTCTTGATTATTTACTAGCTACAACCATTTTGACAGGGATTATTCAAATGTTATTTGGCGTTTTTAAAATTGCAAAGCTTATGCGCTTTATTCCAAATGCAGTAATGATTGGCTTTGTTAATGCACTCGCTATTTTAATGTTTATGGCACAAATACCACATATTTTTGGGGGCGGGATGACGACGTATATCTTTGTTGCCGTTACGCTTATCATTGTTTATTTGGTGCCACGCTTTTTGAAAGCAATACCAGCGCCGTTAATTGCGATTGTGGTTTTAACAGCGATAGCGATGTTTAATGGTTTTGAGCTGAAAACAGTAGGTGATGTAGGGACAATTTCGAAAAGTCTACCATCCTTTTTCTTTCCCCAAATTCCGTTGACATTCGAAACTTTACGTATTATTTTGCCTTATTCTGTGGCATTAGCAATTGTTGGTTTACTGGAATCTTTGATGACATCTTCGATTCTTGATGAAATGACCGATACGAAAAGTGATAAGAATAAAGAGGCACGTGGACAAGGATTGGCAAACTTTATAACAGGATTTTTCGGGGGTATGGCAGGCTGTGCAATGATTGGGCAATCGGTCATCAATGTAAAATCTGGTGGACGTGGTCGTCTGTCAACATTTATGGCAGGTGCGTTTTTAATGTTTTTAATCATTGTGCTCGGCGATTTGGTAGTGCAAATTCCGATGGCAGTATTAGTCGGCATTATGGTCATGGTATGTATTGGCACATTTGATTGGGGCTCGTTCAAATACTTAATGACTGCACCGAAAGCGGACGCTTTTGTTATGCTCGTAACGGTAGCTACTGTTGTATGGACGAATAATTTAGCAATTGGCGTCATCCTTGGCGTCTTTATAAGTGCTATATTCTTTGTGGCGAAAATTTCAAAAATAAAAATGTCAATCAAAGAAAATGTGTATTATATAGAAGGACCACTTTTTTTCGCTTCAACTGAGAGCTTTCAAAATGCACTAGAGCATGTGGAAGCATCTACGGTCGTGCTAGATTTCTCAAACAGCCATTTATGGGATGAGTCGGCAGTTGGTAGCCTACTAAAAGTTGTGACAAAGCTAGAGGAGCAAGGAAAAGAAGTAGAAGTACGAGGCTTGAATACGTTAAGTACAAAGTTATATAAACAATTACTTGGATAAGGGGGCGTTGCTTATGTATCAGTATATCGTTCTTGCAGTAGATGGCTCGGAAAATGCATTTCGTGCAGCACAAGAGGCATGTAAAATCGCGAAGCTTCATGAAGAAGCACTCGTGGATATCGTATACGTAGCAGACTTTGAAAAAGTAAAAAATGAAATACTGCATGCAGGCTCTACTGGGGCTTTAGAGCTTATGCGCAGGCAAAAGACGATGAAAATCGAGCAACTTTGTAAGGAAGAGCAAATTCGCTATAAGATCACGATTCTTCGTGGTACACCGGGTCCTGAGATTGTGAAGTATGTGAATGCACACAATGTAGATCTCCTTGTTATCGGTAGTCGAGGATTAAATAGTTTGCAAGAGATGGTGTTAGGGAGCGTGAGTCATAAAGTCATGAAACGCGTGCAATGCCCTGTATTAATGGTTAAATAAGATGCGGTAAGTGAATTACTTTATATTTCCTAAGCAATACAAATAATGAAAAAACACTAGATTTTTACCTTTAGAGGGTAAGCATCTAGTGTTTTTTTTGAATACCAAATAGTTTAATAAAAGTTACTGGTTCATCACCATAACTTGGGGTTGATTTCCGTTCCGGTTGGACGCTTTCCGAGGGGCGTCCGTTGAGCCGCTTCACTCGCCCAACCTCCACTCCAATCAACAAGCAATCTATACTCGATACGCTATTTAATCAAATGTCATCCACGACTTCTGGTGATGAATCAAGTTACTTTAATATTATCCGTTTTTTAGTGATAAAAGAGGGTTTTTTGTGAAAAGTTAGAAAGAGCATTTACAAAATGAAAATAAATGTGTTAACTTATTTTATATAATGGGTTAACTTAAATTAAGGGGGAGGTTAACGATGCAACATTTTTGGGTTGTTGGAACAGATACCGATGTTGGAAAAACGTGTGTCACCACATTGTTAATGCGCCAATTACAGGAGCATGGTCTTCGGGTGGCACCGTATAAACCTGTACAAACGGGTGAAGTGATTGATAATGGGGAGTCCTATTACTACGATACGATGATGTATCAAAAGTATTCTTTGCAATCGCTTGAACGAGAGAGTTTGAATGGATATTCATTCAAAGAAGCGGCCTCTCCGCATTTTGCTGCACAACTGGAGGGACAGCAAATAGACGGTGGGCGTTTATTAGAGCAAATACAAGTCCTACAGCAAGTGAATGATGTTGTGATTTGTGAAGGCGCAGGAGGGCTTTTTGTACCGTTAGATGTGCTAGGGAATACAACACTGCTTGATGTCATTGTACAAAGTAAACTACCTGTTGTTGTTGTTACGCGTACGACACTTGGGACGATTAATCATACGTTACTTACACTAGAGGCGTTACGTACACGACATATCGAAGTGCTTGGGCTAGTCTTTAACAGCAATACAAGTACCTCGATGGAGCAAAATAATATCCAGACAATTTTACAACATCAGCCATTACCACATGCAACGATACCAAAGCTAAAAGATATTGGAGAGGTTGTCTCATACAACATCGAACACACCACATTATGGGAAAGGCTGTTACGTCATGAAGCAAGCATTATCAGAATTACAAACAAGAGATTTACGACATGTATGGCATCCTTGCTCACAAATGAAAGATTATGAACAGTTCCCACCAATCGTTATCAAAAAAGGACAAGGTGTCTGGCTTTATGATGAGGACGACAATCGATATTTAGATGCGGTGTCTTCCTGGTGGGTGAATTTATTTGGGCATGCCAATCCGCGTATTAGCAAAGCATTAAGTGAGCAGGCTTTTACATTGGAACATGCAATCTTTGCAAATTTTACGCATGAGCCAGCTATTAAGGTTGCGGAAAAATTAGTAGCTCTAACACCAGAGGGTTTAAATAAAGTGTTTTTTGCAGATAACGGATCGGCAGCAATTGAAGTCGCATTGAAAATGAGCTTTCAATATCATATGCAAAGCGGTAAGACGAAGAAAAAACGCTTCCTTGCTTTAACGGATGCGTATCACGGTGAAACGCTGGGGGCTTTGTCAGTCGGTGGGGTAGATCTTTATAACGAAGTGTATCAGCCACTTTTACTGGATACAGTACGTGCGCAGGGACCTGATTGCTTCCGTTGTCCTTTTCAAGACAAGCCAGAGAGTTGCCAAGCGCAGTGCATCGGCTTTGTAGAGGAAAAGCTTGCAGAACATCATGAGGAAGTTACAGCCGTTATTATTGAGCCACTTATTCAAGCAGCAGCCGGTATGAAAATGTATCCGCCTATTTATTTAAAACGACTGCGGGAATTATGTACAAAATACGATGTCCATCTAATAGCAGATGAAATAGCTGTAGGTTTTGGACGTACAGGGACAATGTTTGCCTGTGAACAAGCGAATATCTCGCCGGATTTCATGTGCTTGTCAAAAGGATTAACGGGTGGATATTTACCGTTATCCGTGGTGTTAACAACAGATAAAGTATATGACGCTTTTTATGATGACTATGGCACAATGAAAGCATTTTTACATTCACATAGTTATACCGGCAATACATTAGCTTGCCGTGTAGCACTAGAAGTATTGACGATGTTTGAAGAAGAGCATTATATCGATATTGTGCAAACAAAAGGTGAACGAATGCGCAAGTTAGCAACAGAAGCTTTTTGTCATTTGCCGTATGTTGGAGAATATAGGCAAGTTGGGCTTGTAGGGGCAATTGAGCTTGTAGCGAATCGAGAAACGAAAGTGCCACTGCCAAGTGAGGAGCGCATAGGTTATCAAATTTACAAACGAGCTTTAGCTAAAGGGTTACTCATTCGTCCGCTTGGGAATATTTTGTATTTTATGCCTCCGTATGTGATTACGGATGATGAGATGAGTTTCATGATTGAGACGACGAAAGAAATAATGGAGCAATTCTTTTGGGAGAGGGAGGGCTAATGTATGTTGAAACGACAATCGACGCTATCACTCGTCATGATTGCGATGTTTGCTGCTTTAACTGCAATTGGTGCATTTATTAAAGTACCGTTACCGGTAGTGCCGTTTACATTACAAATTGTTTTTGTTTTTTTAGCAGGGTGCTTACTTGGTAGTCGCCATGGATTTCAAAGCCAGCTAGTGTATATCGGTATTGGTTTAGCTGGATTACCGGTTTTTACACAAGGTGGAGGCATCACATATGTGTTACAACCCACATTTGGTTATTTGATTGGCTTTGCGCTTGCCGCGCTTGTCATCGGTTGGATGATTGAAAAAGTAGAGTTACCAACGAAAAAACACTTTATTGGTGCAAATATTGTAGGCCTCATCATTATTTATGCAGTGGCCGTACCTTATTTATATGTATCGTTGAATTTCTGGTTACACGTGAAAACGAGCTGGTCACATATTTTCTTAGTTGGCTTTTTAAATAGCATTGTCGCAGACTTTTGCTTAGCAATTGCAGCTGCACTTTTAGCTGAACGACTTTATAAAGTATTTCGTTCTTCGAGAGCGTTAAAAATAGTACAAGTGAAAAAGGGGAGTGTATTATGAATTGGTTACAGTTAGCAGAGGAAGTTATTACAGGGAAAATCATTAGTAATGATGAGGCATTAGCAATATTAAATAGTGACGATGATGAGCTATTAAAATTAATGGATGGTGCTTTTGCGATTCGTAAGTATTATTATGGAAAAAAAGTAAAGCTGAATATGATACTAAATGCAAAGAGTGGATATTGCCCAGAAGATTGCGGTTATTGCTCGCAGTCGTCAAAATCATCAGCACCGATAGAAAAATATCCCTTCATTACGAAAGAAGAAATTTTAGAAGGGGCTAAACGTGCATTTGAAAATAAAATTGGTACATATTGCATTGTGGCAAGTGGTCGTGGTCCAACACGTAAGGACGTTAATGTGGTCAGTGAAGCAGTCGAAGAAATTAAAGAAAAGTACGGATTGAAAGTGTGTGCTTGCCTTGGTTTACTAAAAGATGAGCAAGCACAGCAATTAAAAGAAGCGGGTGTCGATCGCTACAACCATAACTTAAATACATCCGAACGTCATCACTCGTATATTACAACGTCCCATACGTATGAGGACCGTGTGAATACGGTTGAAATTGCCAAAAAACACGGCATTTCACCTTGCTCAGGTGCCATTATTGGCATGAAGGAAACGAGGGAGGATGTTGTGGAAATTGCGCGTGCTCTTCATCAATTAGATGCAGATTCAATTCCAGTCAATTTCTTAAATGCAATTGATGGCACGAAGCTTGAAGGTACAAAAGAATTAAATCCTCGGTATTGTTTAAAAGTGTTGGCGCTATTCCGCTATATCAATCCATCGAAAGAAATTCGTATTTCAGGTGGTCGTGAAGTGAATCTTGGGTCACTTCAGCCACTAGGTATGTACGCGGCGAATAGTATTTTCGTAGGGAATTACTTAACAACTGAGGGACAAGAAGCGAACAGTGATTACCGCATGTTAGAAGATTTAGGCTTTGAAATTGAGTTAACACAAAAGCAAGAAGAAGCGTTTTGTTCGTAAGATCTAACATCTTTATTAAAAACTACTACAAAATTATTATCGAAATTGAAAAACCGTATGTGCGTCGTGGAAAAGGCGCTCATTCGGTTTTTCTTATTGAGTAAGAAAGTATAAATTTTTGATCAAAGTCTAGATATTTTCGACGGAGGCTTGAAGTCGCTCAACATGAAGCCGAAGTCGCTCAACCTAGAGCCGAAGTCGCTCAACCTGGAGCCGAAGTCGCTCAACCTGAAGCCAAAGTCGCTCAACCTGAAGCCAAAGTCGCTCAACCTGAAGTCGAGGTCGCTCAACCTGGAGCTGAAGTCGCTCAACCTGGAGCTGAAGTCGCTCAACATGAAGCTGAAGTCGCTCAACCTGGAGCCGAAGTCGCTCAACCTGGCCTCAAGTTCGCTCAAGCATTAAAATGCATGGGGGAAATACTCTCGGGGTTCATAATATTATTTGGATCGAGTGCTGCTTGGATGCTTTTCTTCACCATGTATTAAGGCATATTGCAAAATACTTGTTGAAATAATCGGCCTTTGTTTGTTTAAGACGGTAAACAAAAAAGAACTTTTATGCATTAAAAATTGCAGCTTTCACAAATTGTTCAATGAAAGCGTTTTGAATTTGAATGATTTGTGAAAAATTTCACATATAGATTCATTACTGAAAAATCCGACATATAATAGGAATTAAGCAAGAAGTTTTTATAAGTCAGTTTGACCTACGTATCACATTTTAAGTGATTGTTATATTACAAAAAATAAAAAGGGGGATTTAATAATGTGGGTTATTACTGTATTTGAGAAAAAGAATATTCGTATTTTTGAGTATGCAGACAAAGATGAAGCAATAAAAGCAATGGCAGGATTCGACAGGAACGCTGTCTTAACTTATACGAAATAGTACGCCATTTAAGTATTCCGTAGCGATTTAGTGGCTACGGGATTTTTTTATACATAAGAAAAGGCACCTCACGAATGATGAGACGCCAAATCGGTGTTATAGAATACTACCTAAACGTTTAATGCCTTCACGAATAACTTCAGGAGTGGCATTTGTGTAGTTGAGACGCAGTGTGTTAACACCTGTCTTGGAAGTATAGAATGGGTCACCTGGAACGAAGGCAACTTTTTGCTCCATCGCCTTTTCGAACACTTCTAACGCTGTAGCTCCGTTATTCATCGTTGCCCAAATGAACATTCCACCCTCAGGTTTTGTATACGTTACATGTGCTGGGAAGAACTCATCCATCGCCGCAAGCATAGTATCTGATTGTTCTTTGTAAAGAGCAATGATTTTATTTACGTGTTCTGTATATTCGTTATTTGCTAAGTAATCATAAATGACATATTGAGAGAAAATGTTTGTATGCAAGTCAGACGCTTGTTTTGCCGTTTCAATATGCTGCATTAACTCTTTGTTTTTCGTAATGATAAAGCCTAAACGCATACCTGGTGTCACTGTTTTAGAGAATGAGCCAAGTAAAATACTGTTCTCTAATTTACCGGCACCGATGTATGGAAGGGGTTCGCCTTGGAAACGAAGCTCGCCGTATGGATCATCCTCGATCAATGCTACATCATATTTTGAGAGTATCTCGCAAATTTGCTCACGTTTCTCTTTTGAGTATGTAAGACCCGTTGGATTTTGGAAGTTCGGTACTGTATAAACGAATTTCACATTTTTTTGTTGTAGAGCGTTTTCTAGCTCTTCTAGGTTCAGACCGTCGTTTTCAAGTGTCACTGGATAAAACGTTGGCTCGCTTAGAGTGAATGCTTGAATAGCCCCTAGGTAACCTGGTTCTTCCATGATAATACCGTCGCCCTTGTTAATCAGTACTTTTCCGATTAATTCTAGTGCTTGTTGTGAACCTGTTGTGATAAATACATCTTCTGGCTGAATATCTAATCCATGTACGCGTTGATATTTTGCTGCGATGTATTCACGTAAAGGCGCATAGCCTTGTGTAGAAGAATATTGGAATAGCTTACTACCATTTTCACCAATCGCATGGTCAACAGATGCCTTCAATGCATCGATTGGGAATGAGATTGGATTTGGAAGTCCGCCTGCAAAAGAAATCACGTCTTTTGAATCTGTCACTTTTAAAATATTGCGGATAAATGATGAAGGGGTATTTAGTATTCTATCTGAGTATTGCATAATGAATCATTCCTCTTTTTCTGATTTTTTAGAAATTATACCATTGTAATCTGTTGCATACAATATTATGATTGTATGCAAGACAATTATAATATTGTATGCAAATTAAGTACATCAAAGGAGTAACCAATTATGCCAGTAAATTCATTTGAAGAGTACCCTATGAGTTGGAAGCCGGATTTAAGCGATATTTCGGTACCACTTTATATAGCGATTGCAGATCAGTTAGAGCAAGAAATTATAGAAGGAAAGCTTGCACCTGGAACAAAGCTCCCACCACAACGAGAGCTTGCCGACTTTTTGGATGTTAATTTAAGCACGATTTCACGAGCATTTAAACTATGCGGACAAAAGGGGCTTATTTACGCATCCATTGGTAGTGGCACATTTGTTTCCTCTGATGCGACAACAAATAAAATGTTGCTACCAGCAAGTGGTTCTTCCCACATGATCGAAATGGGCTCAGTACTACCAGCAAATCATGGGAATGAAGAAATTACGCAGTATATGAAAAAAATGTTGAGTAATCCGAACTTCAGTAAGTTATTTCAGTACGGACGACCAGAGGGGAGCGCCTGGCAAACAGAAGCGGCAAAGAGTCTTTTTGAAAAGGTAGGCTATCAAACTGACCAGCCCATTATACTGGCAGCGGGTGGGCAAAATGCCATTGTGGGATCGTTACTAGCGCTATTTCAACCGGGAGATCGGATAGGTACTGACCCAATCACCTACGCCGGAATTAAAACAGCTGCTAACATGCTAGGTATTCAGCTAGTTGCCATTCAGCAAAAGGACGGAGAAATAACAAAGGAAGGGCTTTTGTATGCATGCAAAAATGAGCATATCAAAGGCTTATATGTCATTCCTGATTTTCATAATCCAACGACACATTCGATGTCTATTGAAACAAGAAAAATGATCGGCGAAGTAGCGAGACAGACGGGCTTAATTGTGATTGAAGATGCTATTTATAGTCTGTTGAAGGAAGATCTTGTAGCACCGATTGCTAGCTATGCACCGGAACAGGTCATCTATATCGCAAGTATGTCAAAAGCCATTTCACCAGGACTACGATTAGCATTTATCGTCACACCAGTAGCTTATAAAAAGAAAATTGTGGAGACGCTTTATAATATGAATATTTCCGTATCAGCAATGATGGTGGAACTAGCATCTAGGCTCATCCAAGAAGGGATCACCCATACCATTTTAGAAAAGCAGCGATTGTATACCAAAGAGCAAAACGCCCTTGTCGATCATTACTTAAGTGATTATCAAGTACTAGGGGATACGGAATGTATTTTCAGATGGCTCCTATTGCCGGAGAAATTTACAGGTATGCAGTTCGAACTGCTCGCGTCAAAAGCGGGTGTACAAGTATATGCGGCTGAACGTTTTGCTGTTGGAAATGCGAAGCCTGTGAATGCTGTGCGATTGGCAGTGACGGCACCGGAAAGTAGTGCGGAACTTGAGCAGGGGTTGAAGGTGTTGAAGGATTTGCTGGAGAGTGATGGGGATTATGCGTTTGTTGATTGAGTGGAGGGAATGTTTCGTTAAGAAGGCACTCGTTTTTAAAGAGTGAATATGGAACAGTAAATTTTTTAAGTATATTATTTAAACATGAAAAAGCCTATTTTACTGTTAATCTTTATAAAGAAGTTGATAAATTATTTGTATAAATATAAAAAACGTTACATTTTAAATGTAACGCTTTTTTGTAATGCGTTTATAATTTAAATGAAAATTTTAGACATTTACCCAATTTTTATTGGCGGCAAACAAGTTGTATTTATCTTCAACAATATATAGTAATCCTGGGGCGTATTCACGCCAAATTTGTTCGGCTTTTTCAAGATATTCTTTGGCTTCACTGATTTTATGTTGATCATACATAATTTCGGAAAACCAAAGATAAGCATAGCCAAGATTAGTACGTGATTGATAGGTATTATCTTTTAAAAGTAATTTTAGTGATTTATTGAGATATTTAATTGCATTATCGTAATCACCTAATTTATGATAACATTTGGCGCAATTCCCTAAGTATTCCTTATCATCTTCGGATCTAGTTTCTCTAACTTCATTAAAGAGGCTTAAAGCTTCATCTGCTTTATCAGAATCTCTTAAAGCTAAAGCTCTTGAATATTTAACGTCAATGATACCGGTTGTATCATCTAATTTCCCGGCTAAATCTTCGTATTGAAATGAATATTTTATAGTTGATTCATAATTTCTTAGTTTCCATTCAACATCCGCTAATAAGGCTAGATATTTCAAATAGTTTTTAGTATTTGATTCTACTAAGCTTTCATACTGTTTTAAATAAATTTCAAATCGACTATCTCCCATATGAATGAGTTGATTAATAATATTATCTAAAAATTGTTGTGATCTAAAGTTGTTAACTAAATTCTCTTCTTCCCAATCTATGCTATCTAAAATTCTACATCCAACTGACAAAAATTGGTGATGGAAGCCGCTGTTTTGTATTATATATTGATACTGTTCTATTAAAGTAAGTGCTTTTGAAGTATTTCTTGAATTTAAGCATGTCTCTAAAGATTCAAGTATAGCTGAAGGGGTAACAGATTCAATAGCAGTAATGTTTGAAGGATTAGTAAATAACATATCCACTATTGTTTTTGGTAAAAATACATACAAAACTTTTTGGACGAATTGTTCTTGGGCTTGAGTAGTAAAAGTTTCATGAATAAATTCCCTTACAAGTGGGTGTACTTGATATAGAACCTCTTCGTCATGGAGATTTGAATGAGGTTCCAATAAGCCAAGTCTTTCAAGTCTACGCAACTCTTGTCTTATTTTATGAGGTCCTTTGTCCAAAATTAATATTTCTGAGTCAGTTAATGGCCTGTGTGCCTCTACCAAATATCTCAATAATTTTTGTCTATCATTATTTAGTTGATCCCATATATTTTTAAAATATTCCTGAATTCTTCTTCGTTCTGGAACATTGTTAAGTGAAAAATTTCGCACAAGAGTTTTAAAATTATCGCTACCTTTATCTAATTGACCAGCAATTAATCCAAGCCAATAAGGATGTCCTTTAGTTAATTCAATAATTTTTTTGCAATAGTCAATGGAGTTATTATTTTCTAGTTTAATATCTCTTTTTTTGAAAAATTCAATACCATCCTTTTCAGACAATCCACCTAATCGAAGGTTATAAAAGTCAGAACTATGATGAATTAATGAAGGTCTACTGGTAAATATCACTAGACTATTATGGTTAGTTTCTAAAATACAATTTAAAAAAGGTTCGAGTTCAACTGCTGGACCCTCAGTATCCAATCTTATATAAGCGTCTATGTTATCAAACACCAGTAATAATTTATGTTTAGATAAATAATCTCCAAACCTTTTAACGGTATCTTTTAATTGTTCATCTTTATAAAGTAAGGAGCTTTCTTTTCCACCCGAAATTTTATCAAGTGTTTCAATTATTTTATAGTGTAATGAATCTGGTAACTCCCTACAATCAATCCATATTCCGACGTCAAATTGAGTATTTCCTTTTTGAGTGTAACGCCTTAATATTTCAGAAGCTAATGCTGATTTACCTTGTCCTCCTGTACCTGTAATTGCTAAAGCTGATAAATTTTTTGATTTTATTAATTTTAATTCATCTTCTCGTCCAACCCAATCAGAAACCCTTTTAATGGAATCGACCTTGACATTTGAAATATCATAAGTTTGTTTGATTGTTGCTAATTGAAATTGTTCGTTATACGAGGGGAATCTTATATAATCTTCAAATTCACCATTGTCTCCTGCTTTAGCATAAAGATTAGTATCTGATACAAATTTCCCGTATTCATTAGAGACACGTAAATAAAATTGAATTTTATTTTCATCTAAATTGAAATTGTAAATTGAATATCTGCATTTACTATTTTTTGATATTCCTGGTCCTTTTTGAGATTTATCAGGATATCCAATACCAGTTACCAAGCTTCTTATAGTACCATCTGGATTTGAATATGATTCAAATTTCCCGTCATGGATATGACCATGAAGAATAAAATTAGTATATAAATCTTGGTTATTGATAAGATTTTGTGTTAATAGATCTTTTTCTTCATTTCTTAACCAATCTATTGGGTGGTGCATTAATAAAAAAGTTAAGTCACCATTCTCGGAAGCTTTTGATAGTTGTTTAAGTCTTTCAAGTTGCCATTTACCAATAAGTAAATTGTTATAATCACTTTCCCCGACAGTACTCCAAGAAGAATTTAATAAAAGAAACTTAACTTTAAAATTATTTATATCAAGCGTGATTGTCCCACTCCCTAAGTTACTATCAATAAAATCTGTTCTTCCCGTTAAAAGGGTGGTGAAATTTTCGAAATCTTTAAATCGTATTTTTAAAGATTCCCAATGTTCAGTTGATATATCTTCATCATAAAAATCATCCTCAATTAATGAGGTTACTAATCTGCTTCTTCTAGGAATATCATGATTTCCAGGGACAAAAATTATATTCTCTTTCTTAATATCACATTCATTACACAGATTTTCAAAAAATTCTAAAGCTAAATCAAATGCTCTAGGATCTCCACCTTTATCTACTACATCACCAGTCATCGCAATACTGTCTATTCGTATATTCTTAGTAGTTTGCATTTTTTTTATGTCTTTAATTAGTTCTTGACGAAGTTCTTTATTACTAGGGTCTTCCTTAGAACTGATATGTAAATCTGATAAATGTAAAATTCCGAAGGTTATCATAAACTATCTCCTTTAAAAAACACAATTGGTTATTTATTGAATTATAACATGAATCATATTAGGGAAAGTTTAATTAAGTATCGATAACTGAAATTTAATATAGTAATATCTCAAACTTCGCGGCTAGATAAACCAGCCCCAAGCAGTTGGCTGTAAGGTGCACTGTAATGGTTTTATGTTCCTTGACACTATTTTTAGGTATACAAAAAGCATCTCATTCTTTGGTATAGTGTGATTGTCTAGAAAACACTACCAAGCAGAAGAGGTGCTTCCACTATGATAAAACAGAAACTACCAAAATAATCAACTACCAAAAGAAATTCATCACGTATTTCGTGAATTAGAAATCAATAAACATTTACGAAACGCAGGGATTATAAAAGGCTTTGGCTTTTCGACAAGCTACTTGTTTCACCTTGTCTTTTGTCTCGTATTTCAACACAAAAGCTGGTTCACCTTACGTCAAAGTAAGAGGGGTGACCAATATCCAGCGAAAGATACAGTTTATCGTTTCTTAAACTATTCGAAGTTTGCATGGCGTCGATTTTTTACGCTTTTGAGTGCACACACCATCCAAAAAGTAAGTGAGCTTACCAACGCAGATCGACCAAAAGTACTCATTGTAGATGACTCCATGTACGACCGCAATCGCAGTAAAAAGGTAGAATTACTCGCACGTTGTCGTGACCATTCTTCGACCGGTAAACGTTTCTATAAAGGCTTTCAGATGCTTACATTGGGCTGGTCAGATGGTGCGACATTTATGCCAGTTGATTTTGCTTTACTGAGTTCAAAAAAGGCACAAATGAATGGCATTTCGGAACAGATTGATAAGCGTACTTCTGGCTATAAGCGCCGGATCGAAGCATTAGAAATAGCACCGTCTCTTGTGCCAAATATGATTGATCGTGCTTTACAAGCAGGTGTAACGGCTCAGTATGTGCTCATGGGTAGCTGGTTTACACACGCACCACTAGTTCAATCCGTGATTGCCCTAGGCATGGTCAAACCAACGAAACAACATTATCTAGTAAACGACCGTAGCTTTTCTTTAAAAGAGCTGTACAACGTTGCGATGCCTGTACAAGGGCCAAAAGACATTTTACATTCCATCCAAGTTACCTTGAAGAATGGCGTACCTGTAAAGATTGTCTTCATCCAAAACCGTAATAAGAAAAGTGAATAGCTGGCGATTCTCAGCACTGACTTTACACTTTCGAAACGAGAAATCATCCGGATTTACGGGATGCGTTGGGATATCGAAGTCTTCTTTAAGGCGACGAAATCACTCTACGCCTACAAAAAGAATTCCAAGGCACATCGTATGACTTGCTCATTAGTCATACAACCATTGTTTTTGCACGTTACAATGTTCTGTCATGGCAAAATCTCTGTCACACGGATCAACGCACAATAGGCGGACTATTTTATGAATTATGCGATGAAATCAACGAAAAGGATTGGGCTGTAGCATTACAGCAACTAATCGAGCTTTTTGAAGGTGCGTTGAAACATATCAATCACAAGATTCAAAAGCTCATCAAAAGTCAACTTCAGCAATGGATTACCGGCCTTCCTAGTTATATCAAGGCTTATTTACCAATTTCATTGTGCGAAGTTTGAGTAATTTACTATTTAAACCAAAGTATCCTTTACTAGAGGGAGGTACTTTGGTTGTTTTTCATTATAATGAACCTGAAGAAATATACTGATCCCATTCATGTTAATAATAAACCCTCAAACAATTGTTAGTCTGTAAGCCCGTAATCAAATAACGCATATAAACAACCTGGCACCTCCGGTACGATAGATGTATCTATGAAAGGAGGTGCTTTCCTTATGTCAACTAACAAATTAACCATTATTCCAGTTAAACTGGATCCCCTACCAACTGAAACACCCTCGACTCATTCTTTCCAACAGACAGCTGGGCCAAGCTGTGTGATTAAAACTGCTGCGGGCGAAATCTCCTTCTTCAATGGCGTAGATGAGCACATCATTCAAGCTGTAATGAAGGAGCTGATTCAAAAATGAAGCACGATTTTACGCGCGTGCAAAATAGTTAAATTGTCTGCGGGAAAACTGACATGCGTAAAGGGATTGACGGTCTAGCGACCTTCGTTCAGGACTCGTTTGAACTAGACCCTTATAGTGACTCGATATTCTTATTTTCAGGTACAAGTAAGGACCGCTATAAGTATCTTTATTTTGACGGTGACGGCTTTGCGCGTATTTATAAACGTCTAGACAATGGCAGGCTGCAATGGCCCAAAAATGAAAAGGAAGTACGAAATCTATCCCAACAAGAATTGCGTTGGTTATTGGAAGGTTTATCTCTTCAACAACCGAGGGCAATTCCGAAATTTACAAAAAGTGTCTTTTAATCACCGCTTTCTAAATGGTATAATTAACCACCTATTATTTGAACGGAAATGTGGTGAACAAGATGAGTATGGAAACAACAGAAAAATTAATTCACTTATTAGAGGAGCAACTCGCTTTTATGAAGCAACAAAACGAAGGGCTTTCTAAAAAGTTAGATGTGTCACTCGCTCAAAATAAATACTTGTCTGAACAAGTTCGCCAGTTAACCAAACGATTTATGGTTCGCGCTCGGAGAAGTCAAAATACCAAGCACCAGATGGACAATGTTCATTATTCGATAAGGATCCGTCTTTTAATGTATCTGAGCAAACAGAAGAACAAAGCACGGAAACTGTGACGTATACAGTGACCCGTTTAAATAAAAAGAAAAAGCGTAACGATTCATTCGTAGAAGGTGTGGAAGTGGAAGAAATTCACCATCATCCAGTAAATCTCCAATGTGACTGTTGCCAAAGTCAGCTACATGAAATCGGCTCCACAATTGCCCGTGAAGAAGCAGCGTTTATTCCGGCCAAGTTTGTGCGTGTGCAGCATATTGAGCATGCCTATGAGTGTGAGCAATGTAAAAAAGATCGTGAACAAAATCAGTTTATTCAGCGTGGGAAAGCGCCGATGGCAGCGATTCCTCGTAGCATTGCAGGGCCAACGGTGTTGGCGAAAGTCATTTATGATAAATTCTCACTCTACCTACCACTTTATCGTCAAGTAAAAGAATGGGCACATACGGGGTTAATCACCAATGATAAAAATCTTTCGAATTGGGTGATTTGTGCTGCGGAAGAATGGCTATTACCAATTTATGACGAGATAAAAAATGTTCTTTCGGTCAAAACGCTGCTTCATATGGATGAAACGGTTGCCCAAGTATTGAATCGTTCTGATGGAAAGCGAGCGCAATCAAACGCGTATAACTGGATATTCCGAACAGTCCCAACTGAGGGGCCAGTAATCATTCTATTTGAACATGCGTTAACGAGAAGCCGAACGGTATTAGAAAAATATTTGGTCAACTTTGAGGGCACCATTATTTGTGATGGCTATTCCGCTTATGATAAGTTACCCAACATTACATTCGCCAACTGTTGGGCGCACGTTCGACGTTATTGGTTAAAAGTCGATAGCAAGAACGGACGAATTGGTTTGGCCTACTGTAATCAGCTCTATGCCTTAGAGCAAAAATTCAAGGGGCTGTCACCGAAGAAACGTCAAAACATGAGATGGCGCTACGCAAAACGGATCATTCGGAAGTTCTTTAACTGGCTCGAAAAGTCTCAATTCTTTGGCAAAAACGCATTAGCCACAGTAACAGAGTATACGTTGAACAGAAGAAATGAACTAAAAGTATTTTTGTATAATGGGCAAATCGAAATCGATAATAACCCAGCCGAAAATGCGATCCGTCCAACCGTGATTGGAAGGAAGAACTGGCTCTTCTCTGTCAGTGAGGCGGGCGCAAAAGCCAATGGCGTAGATTTCTATAAATACCTCGTCAAGATTTTGACGGATTTACCTAATATTCCAATTCATCAACAACCAGAATTATTACAAGAATACATGCCTTGGTTCGGGTCGATTCGAGCTACATGTGCATAATCAAGCCAGCTATCTGAAAAAAATCATCTGAAAGCTGGCTATTTGTCGTAAGTGCCGTGAGGTGCGCTTATTTTTTTGAATTCGGGCTTACTCTGATTCTACTCGGCATGTAAATGAAATCGGAGTTTTATTTATACGACAAAATATGAGAAAATGAAATGTAGTTGAAGTAGGTGGGGGATTATGGATTATATAGAGTACAAAAAAAAGAAACAAAATTCCTTTGCATTTGTATTAAGCTATATGGGATTAACTTTAATTACATTTTTATATGCATTTATTTTTTGTTTAGTTATACATATTAGGAACCATGGAGAATATTTTACTAGTATCTTGTGGACGACATTTGTTTTTCTAATGCCAGCCGTAATTTCTATTTTATTTACTCTTTTAATTTACTATTACATATTCAAGAAATACTATGTATCTAAAAGTACTTTTATAGCTTTAAAAGAAATATCGGGATATTTTAGCGTTTTTTCGATAATCATTATAAATGCACTTGTTAAGTTTTATGTTCCTAATGCAGAAGAAAACTCAAATAAATCTTTTATTATTAAGGAATTAGAAGGATTTTTTAAGATTACTCTTGCTGATATAAATTATACATATACACTACCTATTTTATTCAGTATATCTACTATAACGATGTATATATTTGAGAAATGGAATCATGCATACAGTAGTGTAAGGGTGGTGGTAAAAAAAGTAAATAATGTAAAGTTACTCGATTCTCCTACATTACAAAGATGCGATGCTATTGTAAAAGAGATGAAAGAAATCCTAGAGGAATCTAGAGAAATTTTAAATAAATATAAGATACGTTGACATCTATAAAACCTTCGTTTAGTAGACATTTTCAGACCAGAGTATAAATTAACGTTTGTGCTCACTTTTTTAGTGGATTCGTTAATAAACGCGGCTATTATAAATGGTACATAAAAGGTATAAGTCTAAATAATGGTGGTTTATGTATTGAATAGAATTATTGGTTATTACCGTGTAAGCACAGAAGAACAAAATTTAGACATGCAGGAGCGTACAATTCAGAATTATGCAGAACAAAGAGGAGTGGCACTAGTTTTATATGTAGAGAAAGTATCGAGTCGGAAGTATGAACGTGTGGAGTTATCTAATGCAATGAAAAGCAGCAACACAAGGAGATATATTCAGCAAAGAATAAAAGCAAGGTTAGAAGCGGCACATAAGAGAGGGAGAATTTGTGGAAGACCACTAATTGGTGAAAAAACAAAGAAAAGAGTTCGAGCATTATTTGAAGCTGGTGAACGTGCAATTGATATTGTAAAGGAATATAACATTGGTAGACTAATGTATATAAAATTATAAGTGAATCTTAATATAAAAAGACGATGCACAGTTATCATTGTGCATCGTAATATATGATTATACCCTAGTTAATCCTTTGAAGTTCATAGAAAGTGGTCGAGAAATATCTTTTTCTGAAAAATGGATAATATATTGATTATCATCTTCATTTATTTCTTTTATAATCCCTTCGCCAAATACTGAATGAAGAATTTTATCATTCACGTTAAACTTTTCAGTACTAATAACTTCTTTTTCTTCACTTGGTTGTTTAAAAGCCTCCATTGCTTCGTCTATTAATTCTTGTTCAATGACACCTAAACGAGTAAAAAGATTTTGCTTTATTTCAAAGAGGAATCGAGAAGGAAACTTTCTTTTACCGTAATTCGTTAATCCTTCTGATTCAGTCATATAAAATGCTTTCATAGCTCTTGTGATAGCAACGTAAGCTAATCGTCGTTCTTCTTCAAGACCATTTTCATTCCCTTTATCTAAAGAACGATAAGATGGTAATACTCCATCATTAAACGAAACTAAAAATACATAAGGGAATTCTAACCCCTTTGCTGTATGAATAGTCATAAGTTTTACTGAATTTTTGTTTACTTCTCTGTCATTATCACTAAATAATGCAATTTGTTGTAAATAATCGTCTAATTCTAATTTTTCTCCGTATTCGGCTTCTAAAGTAATAATAGATGATAGTAATTCACTTACATTATCAATTCTTTCTTGGTCTCCGCTTAAACGTAATTCCTCATCATAGCCAGAATCATCTAATAGACCTCTTAATAACTCAGAAATTGTTAGACTACTGTACAATTTTTTATATTTTTCAATTGTATCTATAAACTGTTTAACTTTAGTTTTATTGAAGCTCGGTTCTTCTTTGTATTTTAGAAGAGTTTCATAATACGATAAATTATCATTTTCTGCTTGTTGCTTTAACCAATTAATTTTAGTTTTACCGAAGCTGCGTTTAGGATTATTAATCGTTCTTAGTAATGATAAATCATCTGCGTAGAGGACCATTTTATAATAAGCTATACAGTCTTTAATTTCTGCTCTTTGGAAGAACTTGAAACCGCTGAACATTGTATAAGGAATATTAGCTCTCATAAAACCTTGTTCTACAAAACGGGAATTATAGTTAGCTCTGTAGATGATAGCAAAATCGCTATATTTAGCTCCATCCTTTTCTACAAGAGAGTTTATTGTTTCTGAAATATATTTTATTTCTTCAAATTCCTTTTTTCCATGATAATGGATAACATCTACACCGTTATTATTATAGGTGAAAAGGTCTTTGTCGATTCGAACTTTATTATTTTTAATAATTGAGTTCCCTAGATTTAAAATTTCAGGTGTTGAACGATAGTTTTCATTCAGGATGATAGTTTCACAAGGTTCATGAGTTTTATGGAAATTAACTAAATACGCAGGCTTCGCACCTCGCCAAGTATAAATTGCTTGGTCTGGGTCGCCAACAACAAATAGATTTTTATGTGTAGCACTTAATATATTCACTAATCCAATTTGTTTACCGCTACTATCTTGGAATTCATCTACTTGAATATAATGTAATTGATTTTGCCATTTTAATTGAACTTCAGTATTTTGTTCATATAAGTAAAGAACAAAGTTAATTAAATCTTGGAAATCTAAAGCGAAGTACTTTCTTTGCTTCTTTAAATACAAAGAGATTACTTTTGAAAGCATAGGAGTTTCAGCAGGTATTTCAATTTTAGCTAATGGGTTTGTTAATGACTCTACATAGTCATATCCAATTTTTAAGAAACCTATAGCCTTAAGGACATCGTCAAACTTCATAAACTTAATTGTTAATCCTAATTCCTCATAAACTTCCTTTAAAATATCTTTTTGGTCATCTTCATCAAGAATCATAAAATTTTTCGGATAGTTAATATGGTGAATGTCTTCTCTCAAAACTTTTACGCAAAAGCCATGATATGTACAAATTAAAGATCCATCATTGCTATTACCTAAAAGGCTTTTTACTCTTTTTCTCATTTCTGCTGCGGCCTTATTTGTAAAAGTAACACATAAAATATTTTTAGGAGATATACCCAAGGCTTCAACTAAATAAGCATAGCGATTTACTAATGTTTTAGTTTTTCCAGAACCAGCACCTGCGATAATTCTTATATACCCTTCAGTAGCTGTTACAGCTTGTTGTTGTTTTTCGTTTAGTGCATTTAATAATTTTTCAAACAAGACTTGTTCACCTCTTTAAATTGAAATAGTTTAGTGAGATTATATCATCCAAAGGTATTTTTTGTTAAATTAGTTAATTATTCAATTATGATAATGTTGTATAACATTCCTTCACCTACTACATTATCAGTAAATATGATGTATTTGTTTCCAAGTATAAAAGGCGAAGGACACATTACAACTACACAAGCTTACCGTATTTATATGATTGGGAATCAGTCCATTAGTACTCATACAATGGGAAAAACATTTGGATACACGTACTAAAAGCAACAAAAGATGTGGCTACACTAATAAAAATCTTTAACCACAGCTAGCAGAAAACAACTCTACGCTATATTGGAATCACAGAAAAGTCACTGAGAACAGCATTAAAGGTGTATCTTTCTTCTAAGTTGACAGGGTGAATCTCTAAGGGTGCATGAACGTAACCTAATCTATTTAACCTTTAATTTATACGGTTTGAAGCCACTTCACTTTGCTCAATAGAAATTGAGTAAAATCAACTTTTTAATGAGCTGAGGTGAAGCAGTCATAAACGTGTCAAATGGCTTGTTCAGGGGCGCAGGAGCATGTGTTGGATCTTTTTGAGTGGGTTCGATTCATTCTTTGTTGCGAGTTATGACCACTTCACATCTTAAGGATTGATCCACTCTCTTCACGAAAGTACTTTATTACAATATCCTTCGATAGGCTTAACATCGAGCCTCTATGAGCATGACTAGCGCTCGAAAGACTCAGCAACTGATGTGACAAAGCTAAAAATTATATTTCTCAAACATATTCAGAAAAAGAGCAAATGCAACAGCCATTCATTCTATTACATTGTATGCAAGATAAATATGATGAGGAACACTTCAAAGTATATGTATCTTTAGATAAAGATTTTAATGCATCTGGGAGATTAAGGGATTTATCTCCATCTGCTTTAAAGGTTTTATTAGTAATTGCTAGTTTTACAGATAATGATGGTTATTCTTGCGTTTCACAAGAGAAGATTGGAGAGCTTGTGGGACTGACAAGGCAACAAGTAGGTAAAGTGATTAGTGAATAAGGAATTTGGCGATAGAACGCTATTAAAAGCAGTTAAGTTTAATAAAGGTGAGAATCAGACAGTGTGTGTTTATAATCCTGTGAATTGTTTCTTGGAGAAGGTTTTTGTTGAAATTGACAATATTATTTATACTGACAATCAATATAATGAAAAAATAGAATTATTAACTTTTAAGAGCACATATTTTTTATTGAAGTATTTGCAGTAATTTGAATATCATACCATTATAATTAATGGTAGGCTCAAAGAGAAAAGTTTTATCTAATTTGAAGCATATATATTTTAATGACAATGGAGGAAACTATGCTTAGTAACAGAGATATATTTAAAGAAATTATAAAAGCTAAAGATTTAGCAATACATCCTTTGAAGTTGGAGAATATAAATGGGAGCTCTATAAATCTAACTGCAAGTGAATATGCTTGGTATTCTGCAGAGAGGAAAGTAATAGGAGATGGGGCATCACAAACTCAAGTTGAAATTCCTGGTACACTAGCAGCTAATAATGGGGTGATAAAGATACCTAGAGGGGAGACTGTAAACATTTTAACTCAAGAAGCGATATGGGTGTCTAGAAAAATTAGTGGAACATATCATTCGAGAGTTTCTTTATCAGCTAAAGGTTTAAGTAATATCTCTACTACATTAGATCCTAAATGGTGTGGTTTATCATTAATTTCTATGACAAATAACTCAAAGTATGATCAGAGCATAGATGTTGGAGATGGTATAGTTACACTAACCTTTGATTATCTTAATAAAAAGGCTTCTAAAGATCATGTTGAAATTGCTGCGAGTAGACAAGATATATATAAAAGGTTTGATATGAGTAGGTTGACTATAGATCAAAAACAATATTTAGATGGAACAGACCATAGAACACCATTTAGAATTATCAATAACATGTCTGGATCAGATCCATATAAACAATTAAAAGCTCATACTCCCTTGAGGAAACTTAATAATTTTATTATGCATCCGGCAATGCTATTGGTATTAGGGGCTATTATTGGAGAACTAATTAAACATTTGCCAAAAGTAATTAAATGGCTATCTAATTTCTAGAGGTATAACCCATTTAAGAAAGGGAGCTTAAATTCATGCAAAATCTATTTATAAAAAGAAGTATTGCAGATGCTAAATTACCTGTTAAAGCACATCCAACAGACGCAGGTTTTGATGTATTTTCTATTGAAAATGTAGTTATTTCATCTGGTGAGTATAAATTAATTAAAACAGGTATTTCAATTGAATTACCTTCTAACACTGAGGCACAAATTAGACCAAGAAGCGGTTTAGCTTTAAAACATGGTATTACTGTATTAAATTCTCCAGGTACTATTGATGAAGAATATAGAGGAGAGATTGGAGTAATTTTAATTAATCATGGCAAATCTGATTTTGTTGTTGAAAAGCATATGAAAATTGCACAAATGGTTATTGCTCCTGTAATGCAAGTGGAAATTAAAGAAATTGCTGTACTAAGTGATACTGATAGAGGGACTGGTGGTTTTGGTTCTACTGGTACAAAGTAATATGCTGAGTATATAAGTAAAACTTTGTTAGAGTTTTGTTCTAATCTCTACAACAAATAAACTGTAAATTATAATCTGTCCAAGCCTTTGATATGAATGAGTTTGATTGATAAGGTGCAGCATCCCAATAGTAGTTTAACTTTAGTCGGTCGGGGGTTCGAATCCCTCATTACTAATACATCTCAACTACCTTGGAAATCAAAGGTTGAGCTTTTAAGATAAACACACACTTCGATGAATTTGTTCAGCAAGTAGCAGCAGAAGTAAATGATTTGTTGGATCGCGATCTAAGTGTGATGAACTTAATAAATACTCGTAACATTGGTATTGAAAAATGAAAATTATAAGAGCAGCTGATTCAGTAAGATAGTATGCATAAATATAGAATAAATATTCATATATTTTTCTCTACACATCATAAATGAAAATCTAGTAATATCAATGCTTTAGCAGGATGCTAGATTCCCTCCTGGGACGTAATATGATTCAGATAGAAAAAGTTTGAACCAGTTGAAAAACATCGCAAATCCTTTAAACATAAGACTTTGTGATGTTTTTCGTTTTTCGAGAATACTGATAATATAAAATGAAAAGTTTATACACATTAGATTAGAGGTATTTTAGAAGATTAGATTAGAAAAAATTCGAACAGGTTTGAAGTCGTTTTCTATATCGATAACAGCTCCTTTTTCGTTGTTGGATATAAGTGACTATATATGTTTAGAGTTGTCGCTACATCAATATGTCCAAGTCTTACAGCGATCGCGGAATATAAGTTATAAATCATGGTTCCTCAGGAAAGTGTATTTTAGAAAATTATAAAAACACGTCATCTATGCTGCAAGCAAAACAGCAAGATAGATGACGTGTTTATTTTGAACGTACTAAAAATTCTTTTTGAAGTACGGTGTTTTTTTCAGCACGATACATACTGGAATCGCGATGAGTAAACCGACAACGTTTTGGATTAGGTCCCCTGGCATTGATGCCAGGGGCGCAATCCAACTTTTGAACATGATTGCTTGCCCGATGTAGTATACGGCCATCATCACGGGCATTGAAACGACTGCTCCTAAAATGTTTAACCCCATATTGTCGCCTCGATATCCATTAGACCAAGCGATTTTCCCAACAATAAAGCCTTGTAATGCGCGAGAGATAATTGTGGTTGGTGCCCAAATTAACCAACCACCTACAAGATCAAATAATCCCATCCCAATTGCTCCAGCAAGTGCCCCTTTTTTAGGGCCGAATAAAATCGCCGAGATGAAAAGCATGGATGTTCCTAAATGGATAAGCCCGCCTTGACCGAATGGGAGTCTGATATTGATGAACATGGTGGCAACGAAAACAAGTGCTGCTAAAATTGCTGTAATCACTAAATCAAAGGTATCAGTGCGTGGTTTTATATAGGTGTGTCTTTGTACACTTTGCATCTGTATCTTCCTCACTATAATGAATTTTTTGATAATTCCTACTTTAGCAAAGGACTGACTATTATAAAAGTGTCAATTTAGTAAAAATATTAAAGGTCAGATTGATTTTTCATGTATAAAAATTTTCATCTCTCGAAAAGAAGTTGAGTGTATTTTCGCATCTTTCTAATTATGATACGATGAAGAGAGTATAAGCAGTATTAGTTAGGTGGAGAGTATGATGAAAAAAGTTGCAGTAATTCAGGATATTTCATCCTTTGGGAAGTGCTCGTTAACAGCTGCGATACCTGTGCTGTCAGTGATGGGGGTTCAGGCAGTACCATTGCCAACTGCGATTTTAACGGCGCAAACAGGGTATCCGAGTTTTTATTGTAAGGATTTAACGTCAAAGATGGACATTTTTGTGGATGAGTGGAGCAAGCTTGGTGCGACTTTTGATGGCATTCATACAGGCTTTGTGACAGGAAAAGAGCAAATCGATAACATCTTTCAGTTTTTAAGCGTGTTTCATTCGAGTGAAACGAAGCTGCTTGTCGATCCAGTGATGGGGGATATGGGCGAGGTGTATAAAATGTTTACAGGCGACTTGCTTGATCGTATGAAGGAGCTAGTGAAGCGTGCAGACATTATTACACCAAATGTTACAGAGTGTTGCTTACTTACAGGTTTGTCGTATGAGAAGCTACAGAGCTATCAAGACGATTCAGATTATTTTCAGGCGCTAGATGAAGCGGGCCATCAGCTGCAGCAGGCAACTGGGGCAAATGTCATTATTACCGGTTTAAATCCGCCGCCAGTAGATGCGAACAAGCGTTATGTAGGCAATATGTATGTCGATGCAGATCGTTTATTTTATAGTATCCGCGACTATAACGGTGAGAGTTATTCAGGCACAGGCGATTTGTTTGCATCAGTCATTATGGGTGGCATGATGCGCGGGCAGGATTTAGTAGAATCGATGAAGTTGGCAGAGACGTTTTTAGCCGCTGCAATTGAAGCTACGTCGAAGGAGCAAGTTCCGCGTGAGGCAGGCGTGAATTTTGAACAATTTTTGCGAATGCTGCTTTAGTAATCTCAGACTCTTTATAACATGAGTATGCTTTGAACTGACCCAGTCATTTAATTGTGCATAGAGATTTCTTGTGGGCGCTCAAAATAAAAAGAGTGTCCTCTGAACCAAAGCTAACCGCTTTATTGTGATTCATCAATTAACAGTTGAGTGAGTACAAGAAAGTTTAGGATCGCTAGAAGCAATTCAAAAATAACGGGAATAATTAAAGGCAACATTCAGTGTTTTCTTACCCTTACTGTCGAATTGTAAATAAGTTTAACTCTTATACTATATTCATATAAAGACTCGCAATTCATTATAAAGAGTGGAGTGATGGCATGGCGGATTTTCAATATTTAGATCGAAGGGTCCAAAGAACAAAGCTCGATTTGTATGATGCATTTTTTGAATTGTTGAAAGAAAAGAAGTATGAACAAATTACGATTAAAGACATGATTGAGCGAGCTGGATATAGTCGAGCAACCTTTTATAGCCACTATAAAAAAAAGGATGATTTGTTGCATGAGATTATTGACTTTTTATTTCGAAAGTTAAAAAAGGTATATCGACAGCCGTATGTAGGGAAGAAAACGATTGAAGTGCAGTATATGGTGAACGAACCGATTTACACGCTAAAGCATTTACAGGAATATAGAAGGTATTACCAAGGATTGCTTGGGGGAAATATTCAAATTGATTTTAGTGAGCGTATGAAACAAGTGATCATTCAACTATACAAGGATGATTTCGATTTGACGAACGGTGCAATGAATAATGATGTCATGAATCGTTATACTGCATACGGTATTATTGGCTTAATAATAGATTGGATCATAGCAGATTTCCCAATAGAAAGTGAAGAATTTTCTAAGCTTTTAGTACAAGCTTTGCAGTTTCCAATACAAACGGTTCGTATTATGGCACATCAAAAATAAAAGGACGTGACTTACACGCCCTTTCAAGTGAATTGATTATTGTGCGCCTAAGCCACCATCGATGATAAATTCAGAACCAGTAGAGTAGCTAGATTCGTCTGAAGCTAAATAAAGTACTAAGTTTGTTACTTCTTCTGGTTCCCCAGCTTTACGAAGAGGGAAAGCCTGTTCAAGCTCGGGGCTGATTAAATGCTTGGTCATATCCGTTTTAATGAAACCAGGATGTACGGAATTGACACGGATTTTATAAACACCTAGCTCAAGTGCAGCAGCTTTTGTCATACCACGAACAGCAAATTTAGAAGCAGTATAAGCAATTTTTTTATATGCCCCGATAATACCAGCTAACGATGAAATATTAACAATTGATCCACCACCAGCCTTTTTCATCGAACTCGTTACAGATTTCATGCCGAGAAACACCGAGTTTTGGTTGACCGCAATTACTTTTTCGTAAGTTGCAATTGGTACATCTTCTAAGTTCACTTCTGGCAAGTCTATACCTGCATTGTTGACAAGTACGCTTACAGGTCCGAATATGTCCTCTGTTTTTTGTACGACTTCTATCCAATCTTCTTCGTTTGTTACATCATGTTTTATAAATAAAGCGTTATTACCAAGTTCATCGGCTAATGCTTGCCCTTCTTTTTCTAAAATATCCGTAAAAACAACTTTTGCTCCTTCTTTGACAAAACGTCGCGTGTGAGTTGCGCCCATTCCTCGTGCAGCACCTGTAATAATTGCTACTTTACCATCTAAATGTCCCATATTAATCAGCACCTCCAATTCTTAGTTAGTTGTCCAGCCACCATCAACAACTAATTCAATTCCCGTAACAAATTTTGCTTCGTCGCTTGCTAAATATAAGTAGGCATTTGCAATGTCGATTGCTTCACCTGCATGCGGTGCTAAAGGTGCGAACGTTTGATAATGTGCGCCCATCTCTTCTTGCGCCTTAATACCTGCAGCCGCTGCCATGCCCGTATAAATTGCGCCAGGGTGTACAGAGTTCACACGAATATTATCTTTTGCAAAGTTTTGTGCAGTATGTTTTGTCAGTGCGCGAACGGCTCCTTTTGAAGCACTATAGGCAGCTCCACCACCATCTGCAATACCACCGATAATTGCCGCGATAGATGAAGTATTGACGATAGAGCCAGCTCCATTTCGTTGCATGTATGGAATAACAGCTTTCATACCAAGCCATACACCAGTCGTGTTGATGGACATTACTTTATTCCAATCGTCTAGCTCAGCTTCAAGTACACCTTTTGCGATATGGATGCCTGCATTATTTACTAAAATATCAATCTTACTGTATTTTGCGATTGTTTCATCAATCACTTTTTGCCACGAGTTTTGGTCAGCAACATTCAATGTTAGTGCAATGGAATCTCCTCCGTTTGCTACAATTTCATTTACTTTTTCGTTTAAAATATCCTGTGTAATGTCGGTTGCAACAACTTTTGCACCTTCTTTTGCAAATAGCTGTGCAGCGGCTAACCCCATGCCACTAGCAGCACCTGTAATGATAGCAACTTTATTTTGTAATCGTCCCATTTTTTCTCCCACCCTCTCAATTAAACTACTTTTATGTGTTAAACAGCGAAAAACTGCTTAAAGTAGTTATTTAAAATGTATGGTAATGTGAGAAGCATTACGATCGTCAACAAAAAAGAAGTATGGTTTTATAGACATATTACATGTAAATGTAAAGTAAAATTTGAAGATTTTTTGAAATGAGGTTTTACTTGATAGGCTTTGTTAACATTTTGGATGAAATCGACATGCGACGTAATTGAAAAGTAATTCTGAGATTTAAAAAGTATATTAAATACGCAGCACCTCCTGGTACTGAACTGAACCTGAATAGTGGACACTTTAAAAAAGTGACCCTATTCGGGATTTTTTGACCACTGAAACATTTTTTGAAAAAAGAATACATCCTTTTATGTAATAATTTCACATAAATTATCACATGGGATTGTCATTTGCATGAAAATATTGACACCTCCAATAAAATAGTTTGATTTTGTAATATTTAACTATATTTATAAATATTAGATATAATGAATAAGAAGCGTTTCTCTGTACAAATGAATGCCTTATAAATAGCTGAAATAGTATGTTCATTATCATCTTAATCAAGTAATCGTGGCTTACTTTTATTGATTTAGTGTTTGCATTTCAAAAGTGGAGGGATTTTGGTGACTACGATAATTAATATCGACTCATTGACAAAGCAATATGGCGATAAAATGGTACTTAACGGCATATCTTTTGCCATTCAACGTGGAGAGATTTTTGCCTTAATTGGCACCAATGGAGCTGGGAAAACCACAACTATTGAATGTATGGAAGGACTTCGTAAGTATAATGGAACGATAGAAACTCACGGGAAAATTGGTGTGCAACTTCAAACAGCATCATTGCCTCCGAACATTAAAGTAATTGAAGCAATAAAACTAATTACCAAATGGCACTCTACTACTATTGATATGGCACTTGTTCAAAGGTTGAATGTAGATTTGATTTTAAATAAGAAATATAAAGAACTATCAACAGGTCAAAAACGGAGATTACATTTAGTCATGGCAATGATTGGTGATCCGGATATACTTTTTCTTGATGAGCCTACAGCAGGTCTCGATGTAGAGGGGCGGGTAGCATTGCATGCAGAAATAAAAGAACTTAAAAAAAGAGGGAAAACAGTTGTCATGTCAAGTCATGACATGGCTGAAGTTGAGGAACTCTGTGATCGCCTGGCAATACTGAAGAACGGTGATATCGGTTTTATAGGTACGGTGTATGAGCTAACAAAGAAAAATCAAGATAAATATAGAGTGCATATTAAATTAGCTAATCCCCTAGAAATGGTTGATCTCGTATCTTGTTCCTATATAGGAGAACAACAAGGTTACCAGATATTCGAGACGAATAAACTAGAAGACGGATTATATGAATTAACAACATTGTTAAGAGAGCAAAACAATTCTATGCAGGATTTAAAAATTGAACACACTAGCTTAGAACAAAGTTTTATGCATATTGCGAAAGGGGTAAAGGTATGAGTGCATTTCTATATGGAATCGGCCTGCAATGGAAGTTGGACTTTCGAAGTAAAGGTATATTACTAACTTATTATATTATCCCACTCATTTTCTTTTTATTCATGGGTGGCATTTTTACTTCAATTGATCCTAATGCTTATAAAACGCTTATTCAATCTATGACGGTTTTTGGTGTAACAATGGGTGCAATTATAGGTACACCTACATCTCTTGTAGAGTTTTACAACAGTGATATAAGGAAAGCATATAGGGTTGGTGGCGTACCACTTTGGACAGGAGCGGTAAATAATTTCATTTCTGGACTGATTCATCTATCAATTATGAGCATTATTCTATTTTTTATCGCTCAAATTGTCTTTGATGCGAGTGTCCCTTCAAATCTATTCCGCTATTTTGTGACGCTGGAGCTTTTTATTATTACCTCTCTTTCTGTAGGTGTGATACTCGGATTGTTTGTGAAAAGTACTTCAAAGTTAACAATGGTTTCACAGCTAGTATTTCTACCCTCCGTTATGCTTTCAGGAATTATGTTTCCTATTGATATGCTGCCAAATTTCATGCAAATGATTGGTAAGGTGTTTCCTGCAACTTGGGGCTATTTGAATTTAAGTGCAAATCAATGGGAGATGATGTCTATGTTCCCGTTCATGTTAACGATTTTAATTGCTTTATTGTTATGTACATGGAGACTCGGACGATTGCATACGACTGAATAATCCTCATCCACATTGGATTTGAAGTTCCTTTTTCGCAAGATGAACTGAGAGAAAGAATAGAAGCAAGTATAATGAAAGAATTAGAATACTTTAAGTGAAAAAGAGAATCCCGCAGAAAAGCTGACTTGCTAGCTTTTCTGCGGGATTTTATATTGGTCGGTGAATAAACTAGGATTAATGTAGTTACTAGTTTATCCATGTTCCTATCATTTTCTTTTATTTTCAGGATTGTATAAATCCTTTAATAGGATCTCTTCTGTACTATTTTTATATCGAATGAGTATTTTGTCTTCGTCTGTCAGTTTCTTTTCTTCACCATTGCCCAGTGATAATGTATTTTCATCTAAAAATATAAATGTGACAGGACTTCCGTCTTTTACTATCTTGGATATTTCTGAAAAATCATTCCATTTTTCATAAATAATGATCTCTTCGATATACTTCTGTCCCCTATAACTCATTGGTAAAATATATCGCTTGTCATTTTTCGTTTGAAAGGACAGCGTAACCGTTGTACCTTGTTGTTGAACTGTTGTTTGCACATCTTTTTCATCTGCAATCCACATGTTGTCAAAGAAGAAGAAACAACCAATGAAAATGGATAGTAGTGATCCTACAATAATGAGAATCTTTTTCCTGTTTTTTGATCGTACCTTTTTTAAAAAGTCGATATTTTTCTCCTCCTTTTTTTGCTCATGGGTACGTTCTACCAACAAGTCTTCCTGCATGTCCTTTACATACTGTCGGCAATCCTCACATTGTTCCATATGTTTTTCTATTTGTTGATTTGTCTCTTCGCTTGTTAAATTTTCTATGTAGCTCGGGACTAAATCTCTAAAAACGCTATGATTCATAATTTTCCCCACCTTTTCTGATTTGTTGTTTTGCACGATAAAATGTTACTCTTGCCCAGTTTTCTGTTCCTCCCAAAATGGAGCCAATCTCTTTAAAAGATAAATCACCTAATAATCTGAGATAAAGTATTTCACGGTTTATCTCACTTAGTTGTTGCGCTTTTTTATAAAAACTAATTTTGTCTTCGTTTTTAAAATATTCATCTTCTAAATTATAAAAGTTAGGCGTTTCATCACTTAATGAGTTCACCAACTGGTGCTTGTTTTTTTCGCGATTCATTTCTTGTAACCACACGTTTTTGGCGATTGAACATAGCCATGTTGAAAATTTTGCTTTTCCGTTATGATGAAAGTTGTCAATGGACTTAATGGCTTGATAGAACGTCTCTTGCGTTAATTCTTCAGCAGATTGACTATCATTTGTAAGGGTTAATAAATACCTGAAAATAAAGTCCCCATATTCTTGATATATATTTTCTTTATCCACGATTTACCTCCTTTCTAATGAGAATTTTGCTATTCTGAACCAAGTCTTTTGAAAGCCAATCATCTATATATCCAAAAATTTGTTGATTCGTTACAACAATTTTTTTATTTATTCATTTTTGCGCCTCAATAATTTTATCTTATCATTTTCCACCAATGAAAAAGATTGGAATATTCTAAAATGTTTTTATTGTGGGGAATTGAAATAGCTGTCATTTTCATAGTAAAACACTGTTCATTATTCAATGTTCAATGAGAATAACGGTATGATCAGTCCGGAAATTCCAACAGTTCAAATTCTGAATTAATTGTTAGAAAATTAAGAATAGTATATTGACAACTTAAAGTAGAATGTTATAATTTTATCGACAGACAGTCGGTTTGTAAGGAGGGGTGAAAATGAGAAAAGAAGCTGAGGAACGTAGGAACGAAATTCTTGACGCGGCAGATGAGCTTTTTGGGCAGAAGGGCTTTGACGGCACAAGTACAAATGATATTCTCGAAAAGGTCGGAATTGCGCGGGGAACGCTGTATTATCACTTCAAGTCGAAGGAGGATATTATGGACGCGCTGATTGAGCGGATTAGTGTCAGTCTTTTAGGCGCGGCACAGAAAATTGGTGCAGACAAAAGTCTTTCCTTAAACGAACGCATTATTGGAGTTGTAATGGCTCTGAATATAAGTGGCAAAAGCAGTGAGGAAATTATGGAGCACATTCATAAGCCGCAAAACGCGCTTATGCATCAGAAAATACAAAAGGTCATAATCAACGGCGTTCCCCCGATACTGACGGGAATAATCCGCGAGGGCATTGAGCAAGGACTGTTCAGCACGCCATTCCCATATGAATGTATGGAAATGGTTGTGGCATATATGAATACCGTTTTTGATGATGATATGGTTGAAATGACGAGCGATGAGCGCGCTTCCCGCATGCAAGCCTTTGTTTTTAACGTTGAAAGGCTACTTGGTGCCGAAAGCGGAAGTCTAATATCCGTCGTTATGCAGATGTTTGGTAGCGGAAATGGTGGCACAGATGAATAATTTTAAGCAATCCTTCAGGAAATTTCATCTTTTGTGGTCGGGACAATGTATTTTAGCGATAGGAAGCGGGCTTACGGCATTTGGGATTGCGGTTTATGTTTTTGAGCAGACGGGAAAGGAATCGCCAGTAAAAAAGCTTGAAAAAGAGGTGGCTTATGTATAACAGAATAATTCGCAATGACATTTTAAAGAGCAAAGTAATTACGCTGACAACAATGATATTTGTTGCTGTCTCGGCTATGCTTGTTTCGCTCGCGGCGATACTTGTCATCAATCTTTCGGGCGCACTAGATACGCTTATGAAACAAGCTAAAACTCCACATTTTATGCAGATGCATTCAGGTGAAATTGATATTGCGCGGCTTACAACTTTTGCAGAGCGAAATAACAAAGTCGATGATTTTCAGGTGATAGAATTTCTCAATTTAGACGGTGCGCAGACTATTTTGGGCGGTAGTTCGCTTGCGAATAGTGTTCAGGATAACGGTTTCAGCATACAGAGTGATAAATTCGATTATCTTCTTGATCTTAACGGAAACATTATCAACGTATCCGATGGGGAGCTTTATGTTCCAGTAACCTATATGAAGGACAACACCACAAAGGTCGGTGACAAGGCAGTTATAGGCAGGGAGGAATTTACCGTTGCAGGATTTCTCCGCGATTCGCAGATGAATTCTACTCTCTCCGCCTCAAAGAGATTTCTCGTCAGCAAAAATGACTACGCTGCTATAAAAAGCTTGGGAAGTATCGAGTATCTGATTGAGTTCAGATTAAAGGATTTGTCGGCGCTTGGTGCATTTGAAATGGCTTATGCATCCGCAGGACTTGAAGCGAACGGACCAACGATTACATATCCACTTTTAAAATTGATAAATGCACTTTCCGACGGGATGATGATTGCTGTCATACTTCTTATAAGCGCACTTGTTGTTGCAATTGCATTTATGTGCATACGCTTTACGCTCCTTGCTAAAATCGAAGACGACTACCGCGAGATTGGTGTCATGAAGGCAATAGGGCTGCGAGTTTCTGACATGAAAAAGATTTATCTAGCGAAATACGCAGCGATTGCGGCGATTGGGAGTATTCTTGGTTTGGCACTTTCGATTATGTTTAAAGGTATTCTTCTTGAAAATATACGACTTTATATGGGCGAAAGCGAAAATTCTTCTTTTGCCGTACTTTTCGGCATACTCGGCATACTGCTTGTATTCCTAGCAATTATTGCATATGTAAGTTTCGTGCTGAGACGCTTTCGGAAAATATCCGCTGCGGAAGCAATACGCTATGGTACTACACAGGAAAAAAACAGGGGCACAAAGGGTTTTTACCTGAGTAGAAACAGGTTGCTTCACACGAATATTTTCCTTGGTATCAAAGATGTTCTCGCAAGGAAAAGATTTTACACCACGATGCTTGCAGTGCTTGTGATTTCGTCATTTATCATTATTGTTCCGCAAAACCTTTACAACACGATTTCCTCAAAAGGATTCATTCAATATATGGGGATTGGAAACTACGATATGCGCATTGATATTCAGCAGACCGACAATATCTCTGAAAAAGGTGCTGAAATTATAAAGAAGATGAACAGCGACAATACGATTTCGAAGTATACCGTCCTTACAACAAAAACATTCAAAGTAAAAATGGAAGACGAATCGGAGGGAAATATAAAAGTTGAACTCGGCGACCATTCGATATTCCCTATTGAATATTCTGAGGGCAGAGCACCCTTCGCAGAAAAAGAAATTGCACTTTCGACTTTGAACGCAGATGAGCTGAGCAAAAAGATCGGCGATGTCATTACACTAGTGATTGAGGGGAAAGAGAAAAAACTCACGATAAGCGGAATATATTCCGACATTACCAACGGCGGAAAAACCGCAAAGGCTGTTTTTACCGACAATTCGGCAGACATTATGTGGAGCATTATCTGTGCGGAGCTTTCGGATAACTCTCTAGTCGAAAAAAAGGTTTCGGAATATGCGGACATGATTGATTTTGCAAAGGTTTCAGACATTGATGAATTTGTTACACAGACATTCGGCTCGACAATAAGCTCCGTCGACAAGGCCTCCAATGCTGCGATCGTCGTTGCGCTGGTTATAACGGTCCTAGTTACATTGATATTTATGAAAATGCTTGTCGCAAAAGACAGATATTCCATTGCAGTAATGAAGGCGTTCGGTTTTACAAACTCAGATATTAAGGCGCAGTATGTTTCACGTTCGGTATTCGTTCTAATTGTCGGAATTGTTCTCGGCACACTTCTGGCAAATACTCTCGGAGAAGTACTTGTGGGCGCGATTATTTCCTTGTTTGGAGCGTCGACGTTTAAGTTTGCGGTCAATCCGCTCTCGGCGTATCTGTTTAGTCCGCTATTGATGATATGCGCGGTACTTATCGCAACAATGATCGGCACTTCAGGCGCGGGACAAGTAAAAATTTCCGAAAATATAAAGGAGTAGGCATATGAAGAAGATTATTATCGGTGATCATATAGTAAAATCTTTCGGCGAGGGCGATGAACAGCACAATGTTCTCGACGGAGTGTCTGTTGAAATAAATGAGGGCGAGTTTGTTGCAGTAATGGGACCTTCAGGTTCGGGGAAATCAACGTTGATGTTTGCGCTGAGTGGAATGGACAGCGTAAACGGCGGAAAGGTCATTTTTGACGAGAGGGATTTATCAACAGTAGGAGAGAATGAGCTTTCAGATTTACGTAGAACAAAAATGGGATTTGTTTTTCAGCAGCCAACTATGCTTAAAAGTCTGAATATTCTTGACAACATCATTCTTCCATCAATGCGCGACAACAGAAAAAACGTCGCAAAAATTTCGGAGAAGGCTAGAGCACTTATGAAGAGGGTAGACATAGCGGAGCTTGAAAAGCGCGACATTACACAGGTTTCAGGTGGTCAGCTTCAGCGAGCGGGAATATGCCGCGCGCTTTTGAGCAACCCGAAAATCATCTTCGGCGATGAGCCTACGGGCGCGCTTAACTCAAAATCCGCGCAGGAGATTATGGACATATTTTCCGAAATAAACGCCGATGGTACTGCGATAATGCTTGTAACGCACGACGCAAAGATTGCGGCGCGGACTGAGCGTATTATGTTTATGCTCGATGGGAAAATTGTAAGCGAGCTGAAGCTTCCGAGGTTTGACGGGACGGATATGGATGGCAGGGTAGAGAAAGTTACCGCGAAAATGTGGGAAATAGGAATATGATTTGTTCTATCACAGTCGCGATATTAGTCCCACCATTGATTTAAATAGAAATTAAAGGATTTCAAACGAAGTGCAAAACTCTTGTATATCAATGGTTTTGCGCTTTTTTTATAATTCATTAAGTCTCATTTAATCGTATTCATCCGTAATCAAACTTTTTTTAGCCCTCGAATTTCTGAATAGATTCTTCCTTGGCTTTCTGTGAAATATGTGTGTAGATATCCATGGTAGTTTCATATCAGAATGTCCTAAGCAATCTTGTACCTCTTTTAACTTTGCACCTGTTTCAAATAGTAAAGAGCAACGCATATGGCACAGGCCATGTGTAGTGATTTTTGGTAGATTATACTTTGTTAATTCATAAACAAGACATTTATGTGTTTTGGAGAGTTGTAAAAAGTCATTCTGCTCAATTACTAAAAGCTAATTGATTAGGTTTTAGTGTGTTATACCCCAAGAGAATATAGTACTGCTCTAATCAAATTTTTGAGCTGCATCCCCGTTAAAAATCCTATGTCATAGTATCCTTCCTTAGTGAATCCTATATATCCAATTAAGCGAGAAGAAAGAAATTTTAACATCTTTTAGTGTTTTAACATTTCAACGGATTATTATTCATATGTTTATCTAGGAAGAAGTAAAAAATAATCATCTAAAGGATCTGGTGAATGGATACAATGGATAAACCTATGAAGAATGGCGATAAGTTAGTAATTGTGGGAGCTGGGGAGCTAGCAGAAATTGCATATGAATATTTCACTTTCGATTCTCCATATGAAATAGTAGCTTTTTCTGCTGAGAAAGAATATATAAAAAATGACAAGCTTTATGATTTGCCTGTGGTTCCTTTTGAAGAGGTGCATCAAATTTATCCAGCAACTGAATATAAAGCATTTGTGGCAATTCCTTATACTAATTTTAATAGATTAAGAACGAGGTTATATCATGAAACTAAAAATAAAGGATATGAATTAGTAACTTATATTAGCTCCAAAGCTTTCGTTTGGAGAAATGTAACAGTAGGAGAGAACTGTTTTATCTTTGAAAATAATGTATTGCAGCATCATGTTAGTGTAGGGAATAACGTTATATTATGGAGTGGAAACCATGTTGGACACCGGTCGGTTATTAAGGATAATTGTTTTATTTCTTCACATGTAGTTATTGCAGGAAACTGTGAAATTGGAGAGAATTGTTTTATTGGCGTAAATAGTACATTTAATGATGAAATAAAGGTTGGGAAGGATTGTTTTATTTCCTCAGGAGCATTAGTAATTAAGAATACGATAGAAGGGAAAATATATAAAGGCAGCCCTGCAAAGGCATCACTTGTGGATGTTTATAGAAATTTCAATATAGAGAGTGAGCATGTCTTATAATATGAAAATCCACTAGTAATCGAAAAACTTAGCTAAGAGTTCAATATGTAAATGTAAGTACTATTAACGAAAAAAAGTTTTGAGGAATTCATTTTTCTTTCTAAAACGTGCTTCTATTTATGTATTGAAATTATACCGAAATAAAATTTACTTACATATAACTTTTACGTACTTACAATTAGGCTATCGGTATCCGTGTAGTAACGTCAATCGACGGTTTGACCCCCAACATATCCACAGTGAAATAATCGCTAAAAGTATTCATAGTGAAGTAGGGATATTGATCAGGATTTGAAATCCTAGTCACTATCCCTTTTTTAATTACTCAAGGCGTATTTATAGGTAAAATGAGTAATATTTAATGGTCAAACGTAAAATCTAGAAATTCGTTTTAACATCAATCATTATATGCACACTAGTTACATCAAGAGTAGTATGATGTAACTAAGCAAAAGTGTACAAACTTACATGAGCACTTTTATACACAATTCAAGTTAGCATTTATAACAAAATGGACAGTCTACGAGAAAAAATGCGTATTAATAATTTTATAATATACTGTAGTTGAGTAAATGAGGTGATTACTTATGCACAAAGGAAGAATCATTTTACATATTGATCTTAATTGCTTCTATGCCTCTGTTGAACAAATTTACGATCCTACTTTAAAGGGAAAACCAATCGCAATCGCGGGGAATCCTAAGGAACGTAGAGGGATCATCATTACATGTAGTTACGAAGCGAGGGCAAAAGGTGTTTATACGACGATGAATGTCGGGGAGGCGCGACGAAAATGCCCGGAACTTATTGTTCTACCTCCTAATTTTGATCGCTATAGAGCTGCGTCAAAGTCCTTTTTTAATTTGTTAAAAGAATATAGTGAAATCCTGCAACCCGTTTCAATCGATGAAGGGTATTTGCAACTACCAATTATCGAGGGCCAAAATGTATTGCAACATGTTCAAAATTTGCAAGATAGAATCTGGAACGAGCTGCAACTGCCTTGTTCAATTGGTATTGCGCCGAATAAATTTTTGGCGAAGATGGCGAGTGATATGAAAAAGCCGATGGGTATTACAGTCCTGCGTAAGCGTGATGTGCCATCGGTGTTGTGGCCGCTGAATGTCATTGAGATGCATGGGATTGGCAAAAGTACAGCAGAGAAGTTGAAAAAATTAGGTATTCAAACAATTGGAGAACTTGCTGCAGCAGACGAATATCTATTAAAGCAAAACTTTGGCATCAATGGTCCACGTATGAAGCAAAAGGCAAATGGGGTAGATGATAGACCTGTTGACCCAGATGCCATTTACGATACGAAAAGTGTAGGGAATTCAACGACGCTTTCATATGATGTGACGGACAGAGATGAATTATATGAAATAATCTCAACGCTCTCTGAAAAGGTAGCTGAAAGGTTAAAGGCAAAGAAACTTGCTGGGGTTACCGTAAGTGTTATGATTCGTACAGCGGATTGGGAGACCTATACGCGAAGTAAATCCACGAATAACGCGATTAACTCAAAAGAAGAAATAGTTGAGATAGCATGGAATCTATTTAATAAGCATTGGAATGATGAGCCTGTTCGACTACTGGGAGTTACCGTATCGAATGTTAGTGATATTAAAGAAACGACACAGCAGCTAACGTTTTTTAACTTTGAAGATTATGTAAAAGAAGAGCCCATCATTAAACTTGTCGATCAAATTGAGCAGAAGTTTGGAAAAGGTGCAATTCTTCGTGGTTCAGATATTGCCAAACCAACAGGGAAACATCATGCGAATACGAGTTTTAGTAAGGACTTTTGGGATGAACATAAATAATTAGTTCATCCCTTTTAATATTGTTTAAGGGAGAGAAAGGTTTGTGGAGACAGAAGAACATACTTACAGATAGGGTTTTGAACAATTGCATAGAAAAACGCTTTAGCAGGTGTGTTGATAAGGGATATATTAGGTTGTTAATTACCGATAAATTGGTTATTTTTATCTTCAACACAAACGTATATTACTTTATTTTTTAGTTGATTGGAGCGGAGGGGCTCGACTCCTGCGGGAAATACAAGCATACCGAGACCCTGCACGGAGCGAAGCGAAGGAAGCGGCTCGGTGCTTGCCCGCGGAAAGCGAGCACCCGTAGCGGAAATCAACCACCCACTTTAATAGTAATGGTAAAAATAGGTTAATTAACATGCATGTAAGCATCAACCAGGGACAATGGATGTATTTCTTTACAGAAATAAATTATTATTTGATAATAATTGCTTAACATAGATTTAACACACACCTATTTAAAATAATGATAATGAGGTGATTACGATATGAGAATTCTTATTGTTGAAGATGAGTTAGATTTGCAGGAAGCGATCGCCGAGGGACTCAGAATGGAAGGGTATGCAGTTGATACCTGTAGTAATGGTGAAGATGCTTATGAACTGGCGTATGTTGAAAATTATGACTTAATAATACTTGACTTAAATCTTCCGAAAATGGACGGAATAAAGGTTTTAGAAAAGTTAAGAGAAGAAAATAAAGAATTAAAAGTTTTAATCCTTAGTGCAAGAAGTAGCGTACATGACAAAGTTAAAGGTTTAGATATTGGTGCGAATGATTATTTAACTAAACCATTTGACTTTGCGGAATTGGAAGCAAGAATAAGGAATTTATTAAGGCGGAAATTTGTGCAGGAAAATAGTCTTTTGTCTTGCGGTAATATAAAAATTGATTTGTCAAAACGCACCGCATTTGTAGGTGAAGAAGAACTGATACTCACAAAAAAAGAATTCGGATTGCTTGAATACTTCCTGCTTAATCAAGAAAAGGTAGTCAGTCAAGAAGAATTGATTGAACATGTATGGGACCAAAATACGGATAGTTTTAGTGGAGTTATTCGAGTTCACATAGCTACATTACGAAAAAAGCTTAAAGCTCTTTTAAATTATGATCCAATACGTACAAAGATTGGTGAGGGTTATTTTATTACTAAAAATGATGGTGACGCTTGATGTTTAAAAAAATGCCAATACGGCTGCGACTTACTGCAATGATGGTAATTTTATTAACGATTTGTTGTGTAGGGCTTACAGTAATTTTAAATTTTTCTGCTGGTATAATGGCAACAAGAATTGATGCAGCCTCTACATTACCGGCACAAGAGGTTGGTGAAGAAAGTTATGTTATTGACCATTTTCAAATGCCATCAGATGGCATGATGTCTACACCATCTGTAAATAAACAACAAGCAAGAACGGACTTTCGGTTTGAAAGTGTTTTTTATATGCTTTTAATCATTGTCTGTGGTGGCGTATTGACATACTATGTATCGGGCAAAGTGTTAAAACCACTTGATACATTAAATAGTCAAATTAAAAATAGGACTGTGCATAATCTATCGGAAACGATGGACATTCCACCAACCAATGATGAAATAGCTGAGCTAACGCAGTCTTTTAATGAAATGACGGATAAGCTAAACGAGGCTTTTATCATGCAAAGCCGCTTTTCTGCAAGTGCAGCCCACGAACTCCGAACACCACTTGCAGTTTTAAAAACAAAGGTGGATGTATTCAAAAAGAAAAACGTACATTCTACAGAAGAATATGATGCACTCATTAACATTTTTGAGAAGCAAATACAGCGATTATCCGAGCTTGTATTTACTCTTTTAGAGATGACAAATATGAATGATGAATTTGAGAATGGACCCAACTACTTGAAGGATGTTTTAGAAGATATTGTTTCCGAACTTTCTCATATTGCTGATGAAAAAGAGGTTAAACTATCTTTGGATTGCGATGAAAGTGTTGTTTATGGAAATACAGACTTACTGTATCGAGCGTTTTATAACATTGTAGAAAATGGTATTAAATACAATTTTGACGGCGGTAAGGTAATGATTAAAGTTAAATCGGATAAAAAGCAGATAATGGTTGAAATTAAAGACACGGGAATTGGTATCCCCGCTGAGGAAAAAACGAAAGTATTTGAGCCGTTTTATCGAGTGGATCAATCACGTTCTCGTGAATTGGGCGGCGCAGGCTTGGGGCTTTCCATTGTGCAAAGTATCATAACCAAGCACAAAGGAAACATTGCAGTTACGGACAACCAAAATGGCGGTACTTGTTTTAAGATTATTTTCAATTAATTTAACAGGATTCGTAAAAGGCTTTAAATGGCAGATAGAACTGTTTATTTAAAGACTTTTTTTACAAATTTATAAGAAATAATCCTCTTAACACGGATTTAACATGAATTGTTATATATTAACAACATCAAATAGAAAGGATGCAGGCTACCAGTTTATATTGTGAAAATTATGGTATCTATCCATCGTATGGGTGATGCTAAAAACATTCAAGGAGGAATTTAAGATGAAGAAAAAATTAACAATTTCGACATTGGTGCTGGGGTTATCTGTTGTTGCAGGATCTGCATATGCTGCGAGCAACACCGACATGTGGGAACCTACTAAATCTTCTGCAGCAGTTAGTATCGAGGAGGCTGCAAAAGAGGATAACAGCAAGGACTTCGCTCAAATTGCTAAAGAGAAAGGCATTACACTAGAGGAGTTGTTTGCGCAGCTTGAAAAAGAAGGTAAGATGACAAAAGCAGTTCAGTCAACTGAAGCCATAAAATCTAGTGAACCTGTCAACTTAGAAGAAATGGCTAAAGAAAAAGGAATCACGTTAGATGAACTGATTGCGCAGCTTGAAAAAGAAGGCAAGCTGACAAAAGCTGCAAAATTAACAGAGGCCAAGCAAGTAGAAACAAGCAATAAGTAATCAATAGAGTAACTGGAGCTTTTGAAACAGCTCTGTTGTTCGTGTGAAAAAGGTTTTGAATGGCAGTTGAAACTGTATATTCAAAGCCTTTTTTTTCTGCAAATTTATAAGAAGTATTCCTCTTAACAAGAATTTAACATGGATTGTTATACAATGACGACATAATAACTAGGAGGAACTGAGATGTACATTTTTAAAAACGCAATGAAGAACATTAAAAGAAATAAAGGCAGAAATCTTTTAATGGCTATAGTAATGGTTATTATTTCGGTTACCTGTGTTATTGCATTGGTAATTAACGGTGCGACAACAAGCATCATAACCGATTATAAAAATCAATTTGGAAGTGAAGTAAATGTCGAACTTGATTATGCAAAAATCTATGAAAGCGGAGATATAAATGAGCTTCCAACTGTAACAATTGAAGAACTTAAGGGTTATGCCGACTCTGATTATGTTAAGGATTATTACTTTTATTTAGAAGCTCCTGCAGTTTCAAATCACATTTCTTCCTTAAATCAAGAGGATAATTCGGGGATACAGGGCAGCGAAGGGGCTGTTGGCGGTGGCCCAGAGCTTGGCCCGCCGAACTTGAAAGTAATCGGAAGCACTTCATATCAGCTTTTTGAAGAATTCAAGAAAGGCGAACGCAAAATCATTAGCGGCAGAATATTTGAAAATGACAATGAAATAGTGATTAGCGAAGATTTAGCTAAGCTAAACAACCTAAAATCCGGCGATAACATTGTGTTACGTTCAATAGCTGATGTAGAAAAAGATATCACACTAACTATCACAGGCATTTACCAAGATTTAACCAAAGACGATTCCGCAGATTATGCATACAAAGATCCGTATATGACACGGAGAAATGAGCTTCTTACTAATTATGAAACTGCAACAACTCTTGTAGGTGAACAATCAAATACGATGTCACGCATTAAATATTTCTTAAATTCTCCCGATGATTTAGAATCCTTTGTAAAAGAAGCGCAAGGTAAGGGACTTAGTGAGTATTACAATTTTACAAATAATGAATATCTGTACAAGCAGATTGCAGGTCCTGTTGAAAGCGTTCAAAAAATAAGTACCGTATTTTTAGTGGTAGTGCTAATCTTAGGCGGAATTATTCTGGTTCTTTTAAACCTAATTGCTTTAAGAGAACGTAAATATGAAATCGGCGTTTTAAGAGCAATCGGAATGAAAAAAATTAACGTTATCAAAACTTTGGTATATGAGTCAATCATTGTAACGATGGTTGCTGTAACTATTGGTCTAGGGGTAGGGGGTCTTGCTTCACAGCCAGTGTCAGATAAACTTCTTGCTGACCAAATTGAGCAAAGGCAAGAACAAATGGATAATATGGGCGGTAACTTTGGCGGAGCGAGCGCAGCATTGCCAAATGATGCTGACATTATAGATTCATTAAATGCAGAATTGGATTTAGGTGTTGTATTTGCAATATTTCTGATTGGTGGCTTGCTCGTGATAATTTCAAGTTCAATGTCACTAATCTATATCACAAAATACGAGCCGATTAAAATTCTATCGGAAAGAAATTAGGAGGGGACAAAATGAGCGTATTAACAGTCAATAATCTTTCTTATGTTTATGAGGGGACAAAAAAGAAAGTTCTTAATAATATAAACATTTCCTTTGAATCAAAGAAAACTTACGCAATCATTGGCAAGTCAGGCTCAGGAAAAACCACTCTTTTAGCCTTGCTTTCAGGGCTTGACCTTTGTAAGAACGGCGAAATCCTATACAACGGCGACAACCTAAAAACGATTGATCGAGATGATTACCGTTCCAAGAAAATCGGAGTGATTTTTCAAAGCTATAATTTGCTTACGAATGCTACTGCAATGGATAACATTATGCTTTCGATTGATATTAGCGGTGTCAAAGTGGATAACAAAAAAGAATATGCATACAGTCTTTTGCAAAAGGTTGGTATCGACAAGGAAACCGCCGACAGAAAAGTACTTAAATTAAGCGGCGGTGAACAACAGCGTATCGGTATTGCAAGAGCGTTATCACATAATCCCGATATAATTATAGCGGACGAGCCAACTGGGAATTTGGATACCGCAACAGAAGAAGGCATTATGAAAATACTAACCTCACTTTCCGAAAAGGAAGACAAGTGTGTGATTATTGTTACCCATTCCGAAAAGGTTGCAGATTATGCAGATGAAGTTTGGGGTATTACAGACGGTAAACTTTCTCTTGTGAGGAAAAAAAACTAACTCAGAAAGGTGGAAAATAAGTGTTTGAAATAAAAAATGTAACGAAAAAATATAAAGGCGAATTTGCCTTGAATAATGTCACAGTTGAAATAGGAAAAGGACTTAATTTTATTGTCGGTGCTTCGGGGAGCGGCAAAACTACTTTGCTAAAAATCATGAGTGGTATGGAGCAGGATTTTGACGGAGAAGTTTCATATGGTGGTAAAGATATAAAAGCATTAACAAACCAGGAAAAAAGCTATTTTTACAACAATATCTTTGGCTTCGTTTGGCAGGATTTTAATTTAATAGAGGATTTTACAGTGCTTGAGAATGTATTGCTACCTCAGTATTTAAAAGACGATCAACAAACAAAGAATGCCGAGAAAATACTGAAAGAACTTAAAATTTTCGATATTGCAAGCCAAAAAGTAAAGAACCTTTCGGGCGGACAGAAACAGCGTGTGGCCATTGCGCGAGAGCTCATGAAAAATCCACAGGTAATTATTGCAGATGAGCCAACAAGTGCATTAGATGAAAAAAATTCAAAGATTACAATGGATATTTTAAGAGAGATTTCAAAGAGCAGAACAGTTATTGTCGTTACGCACGACACCTCTTTGATTAGTGATAAAGACAATGTCTTTGAGCTTGATAAAGGTGAACTTTTTTCTTCGGTGGGCAATAAGCTTGTCAAAACGTCCGAACCAAACATGCGAAAAAATCATAGCCTATCATTAAAAAATGCTTTTTCGATAGCGCGTACAGGGATAAAAAGAAATATTGGGCGTTTTACAGTATCTACACTTTCGCTCATGATGGCGGCAATATTATTGCTTACAACACTGGGCGGAGCAATTAACACCAATAGCCAAGATGCGTTTGAAAAACTAATTGATACTTATGGCGAGGGACTACTGGATCTCAGTATTGTTGGGAGCTTTACAAGTGCTGAAGGAACGGAGGGAAACGAGGATGACCAGCCAAATGCCGATGTAAGTCAAGATATTGGAGGCTTGTATGAGAAGTATGCAAGTGATGAGCGTGTTGCCTTCACAGCCTTTTTACAAGCCATGGATAACATTTCTGTTACAGTCGACGGGAAAAACTACACAGTGGAAAGCTCCGGTAACGCGCCTGTTATAAATAAACTCGTAACGGGAGAAATGCCATCGGGTGCGGGCAATGAGGTAGTTGTTCCTGAGAGCTTTGTAAGAACATTAGGAATTGATAATGATCAAGCAATTGGCAAAGAAATTGATTTCAGCGTCTCTATGTATAATTGGGATACTGGTAGTCCTGTATTGAAAGATGCCACAATTAAAGCAACTATTGTAGGCGTTGCTGATACAACGGCTGTTTATGAATATGAAGATCAAATGATGGAATTTAGTGTTGATGACTCCTTCTTTTTCAGCAAAACAGCTCTTGATGATTTGAGAAATCAGACAGAGATTAAGGGGGATGGGATAAACTTCCTTATTCGAGCGAAATCCCCTGCCGATTTGATTTCAATTAAAGATGAACTAAACGAACAAGGTATCGTTCCACTTGGTAGATTTGAGCTGGTCGAGGACATTGTTAGATTAAATACTCAAACAACCGAGCAAACAGGCTCTGCAAGTACGACTATAGGATTTTTATCTGTTGTGATGGTCATGGCTATTTTCCTGATCACAGGTGTTATGAGAAAACGAGAATATGCTATTTATAAGGTAAGCGGATTTAACAATCGTCATTTGAACTTGTTGAATGTAGCGGAAACACTAACAGTAGCTATCACTGGCATTTTACTAATGCTTGTTACATCTCCACTTATTAATGTAGCTACCGAAGCTTTATTTTCCGTGAATATTCTAAATGCAGAAATGCTGACTAAAGGAATGCTTCTAATACTTGGTGTTGCGGTTATTGCTTATGGTACAACTGTACTAGCTTATGTAAGAACAAACATCGCAACAGCTTTAAAGAAAGGTGACCGATAGTGATACAGGTTAAAAACCTTACAAAAAAATACGATAATTCGCTTATTCTTGACGATGCAAACTTTGCGTTTCCAAACAAAGGACTTGTGTGCTTGCTGGGTGCATCTGGTAGTGGCAAAAGTACATTGCTTAATATACTTGCAGGCTTTGATAGTGATTACAGCGGTGATATTACCGTTTGCGGCACATCAATTAGCAAAATGAATGAGGACGAGTTATGTGCTTACCGCAGAGATAACATAGGCTTTATTTTTCAAAACTATCATCTGTTGAGCGGATATACTGTACTTGAAAATATCATGCTACATTGTGAACTAAACAGTTTAGATGAACAAAGCAATGTAGAGAATGCAAAAGAATTATTAAACAGAATCGGCATAGCGGAAAAGGCTAGTGAAAAAATCGAAAATTTGTCAGGCGGTCAAAAGCAAAGGGTTGCAATTGCAAGAGCCTTAATCAGTAATCCAAGTATCATCTTAGCGGATGAACCCACAGGAGCACTTGATCGTCGCAATTCTACTGAAATTATTACTTTGCTTAAAGAGATTTCAAAGGATAGATTGGTTATCGTGATTACTCACGACCAAAAAATATGCGATTTTGCTGATGACGTGATCTCTATTGAGAATGCTAAAATAGTCGCAAAAGATGCAAATATTCAAAAAGAAAATGATAGCGTACAAAACCTTAAAACTAAACCAACTATAAAAGTATCAGCTTTCAAAAGAGGACTAAAAAATTTCAAGGTGCACTTCACACGTTATGCTGCTGTCAGTTTAGCCATTTCTATAGGGGTATTTTGCTTTATGTTGTCTTTGTCTTCGGGCAATATTATGCAGCAGTCTATAGCGGATTTCAAGGAGAAAAATACAGCTTATAACAATGGCTATATCAAAGCCGAAGATGACAAGGCAGTTTTTGAGTTGTTAAATGCAGATGAGCGTATTGAAAATGTTTATCGTCAATATAAGATAAACAATGTTAGCTTAAGTATGGGTGACAACAGCAAAACAATGATAGAAAAGTATCCGATGCCGAAAACAACGGAAAGTATGTCATACGGGACAATGCCGAAAAAAGAGGCAAATGAAATTGCCCTAACTCCAAGTCTTGCTAAAAAATTTGCGAGTAATATTAGCAATTTAGTAGGTAAAGAGATAACACTTAAATATGGAGATCAATCGTACAAACTAATTGTAAGTGGTATTTATAATGCGGGGTATGATGATTTCTTTGTCAGCTCTGATGTTGAACAGGGATTTTATACTGATATTAAGGATGAGCAAGTTTATTCCATCAGTTATGATGTGAAAAATTTTGAAGATATTGTTTCAGTCAGTCAAATGCTTAGTGAAAAAGAAATAGACAGTAAAAACGCAGCTAGTGAAGTGGGGGCTTTGCAAAGTACATTCAAAAGTCTTAGTCGCTTATTCCTAACCGTTTCAAGCATGATTTTAGCAATCGGTTTGTTCATCAGTGCAGTATTACTTGTTAAACTACAAAATTCAAGGTATAAGGAATTGGGGCTTTTATCTGCATTAGGTTTTAAGAAAAGCACAATACAAAGGATTCTTATCAGTGAAAATGTTCTTTTATCCGCTATGGCGGCAATTTTCAATGCTGTGCTTATCGGAGGTGCGTACCTAATTGGAATGATTTTTGATTTTGCAATTAGCGTTTCACCCCTGCAAATTTTTGTTTCAATAGTATCGACAGGATTTGCGGTTGTGATAATTAGTATTTTTGCAAGCCATAAACTTATAAACACAGAGCCTGCCGTTGCATTGAGAAAGTAAGATGGTAGAGTTATCCGAATAGTAACCTGCCATATTAAAAACGGTGCTTTGGCAAGCTAATATACCATACTATAATGAAGTCAACCCTCCTAACGTTCGTTTTTATGTTAGGAGGGTTTCTTTATAAGTTGGTTTGCTCAATTAACTTAGATGTTTTTCTTTGAGCTGCGGAATATGTGCATTGTTTAATAATAATTGATGAACTTATTCAATCAAATATATTAATTTATCAAGCATTAGCATGATTCGATAAAAGATTTGGCAAAAGAAGACTGATGTTATTTTCTATTTCAAACAAAACACATCCACTTATTATTCAGTTTTATCAAATGCGTTGTGAAGCAGAAGGCATTTTACCAAATTCTCAAATTTCAGAGGTTTCTTAAATGGATGTCCATAGAATGTAAGAAACAATATATATTATAATTTGTGAAGTTTTACACTTAAACGGCGCAGGTTAGTTCAATATGTAACTGTTTCTTGTGGTGAAATTTGTTTCAAATGAAGGTGAAAAGGAGGAACGATGAAAAAAACTTTTAAAAAGTTAGATAAGATACAAATCGTTATTGCTAGCATCGGATTACTACTGGCAATACTTGGGTTTACTTGCGATAATTTAACAGAAGTCGCATTCATATTAATATTTATAAGTTTACTTATAACTGAAGTACGAGATTTAAGAAAAGACAAGAAATCTATTTTTCCATATTTGAAAATAGTGATGAAGATACTAATAATTAAGCTTTTAATCCATAATTTATTGGGGTAGCGTCAGAAAAATGCGGATTTACAACGTTAAGCACTTAATGTTTCCAAACGAGGGTTTGGGAACTTACTAAAATAAAAACAGTCTTTACTAAAAGGAATTATTTAACTTCTTAAAAATCTTGTTGATTATTAGTTTCATTCAAACGTTAATCTTAAATAAAACTATAATGGAGGTATAATTATGTGGTTAATATTAGGTCTTATTGCAATAGTAGCAACTTTTATAAATCTTTTTATGTATGCAACAGGTAAAGATTATAAGCTTGCAATGGCAATGGGGTTATCATTTACAGCATTAACAATTTGTGCAGATTACAGTTATCTAAATAGGTGGGTAAAGGTGGAAGATTGGGCAGCTTTATCAGATGTAGTACCTGGTATGGCTAGGGCGTTTTGGTTTTTGACAATTGTTTCTATTTTACTAAATATAGCACCTGTACTTTTAGAATTGAAAAATAAAAAATAATTTCTTATTGCGGTTCATATGGCTTTATAATGTGAGGCAAAAAAACGTCCCCAAATCTCGCTTTGAGGGCATTTTCATTATTCAACAATCGGGCCATTTTGCTGAACAAATTATGCTAAAGTTGAAATAATTGTAAGGCGAAAGAAGGGAGATTCTAATATGGATTTAGCTTTGGAAATCGCTCGCACTTTACTACCTCTTGCAATAGTAGGTGGAATTGCGGTATTCGTAATTAAAAGAATGGAACGTAAATATAAGAAAGGCTCCTTGGGTAAGAAAAAATCAAAAGGCGCTCAAAATTTATTAGATAGTTTAATACCATTGGGAATGTTGAGTGGTTGTGTTGTTGGTATACTCCTTAGCATATTTTCCCCAATCTCTTTACTTTCTGCAATTACTTTAGGAGCTGGAATAGGTTTTTTATTTGGATACTTTGCTTATGAAATTTATAGCAAAAAAGAATAAAGATTTATAAAGTATACAAAATAAACGTTAATAACGTTCCCAAATGTAAGTTGGGGAGTAAAACAACCCATTTAATTGAATGAGGTGTTTGTTTTTTTGCTGCTTAGAATCCGTATGTCCCCTAACCACGCTTGGGGACGTTTTATAGTTCAATAAAAGTGTGAATTAATTTGGTAAAATAGATTAAGAGGGAGGGAATGTAGTGAGAAATTTTATTTCTGTTTTCATAATAGTTGTTGTAGTCGTCTTAGTAATTAATATAGACATCGATAAAAATGATAGTTTCTCTTCTAATAATGACGATGAGAAACAAGGGAACCGTATTGCATCTGTACTTGACAATGCGTGGGATGAATTTGGTTTATTTAGTTTTCAAGTAACCCCAGATTCAACAATTTTAATTGAAATGGATGAAACTAAAAGTGAATTACAACTGAAAAAGTATTTAGAGGAAAATGTGAATAAAACAGATTTGAGCCAATACAATATCGATATTACTAAAAAAAGTTTACAAGAAGTTGAGACAGAGAGTTTTATGAGCGAGGTTTCAGATATTGTATCTGATTATATACAAGAAAAAAAATATCACGATGTGGAACTTTACCATCCTTCAATTGAACCTAAACCGATATTAAAAATATCAATTCCTAAATCCAATGAACGTTCTAGCGAAAATATGAAAAAGGAATTAGATTATGTATTAGCTTCCAAGAGCGCAGAACTATCAAAAAAAGATATTTCCTATGAAATCCAGGTTATAGAGCGTACTAATGAAAGTACTATTGAATTAGATGCCGTAATCAGTGATGTTGTTGAAGATTTTCAAGGAACAGCAAACCATTTAATTATTTCTAGTACAGATATTTTTAAAGGAAATGGTATCTATAAAATGTCTTGGGCGCAACGATCAGATTCGAAGGACTATCAATTTCATGTCACAAACAATACCGGGACAAATGTAACCGTTCAAATTCAACAGAGTGGTCACACGCAAACTTATAATTTAGTGGCTAATGGTTCTAGTACATGGGTCCAATCAGCTGCTTCTTCTGGTGATCATACAATAATGGTCACAACATCTGATGGAAGAATTTTTAAAGGGGATGTTTTTGTTAGTCTATGTGATGCTCCATCGAACTAATTAGAAAGACTTTAACAAAGTTAAGTTCTTTAACAGGGGATTTAGTGCAACAAGGTTTTATAACGTATACATAAATAAACCTAATAACGTTTCCAAATCATACTTTGGTGACTCTACGAGGAAAGCTTTCCAAACTAAGCTTTGGGTGCATTTTTTTATTCAACTAACGACGGAGTCTAGTGCAATAACTAAATGGTATATTATACACTTTACAAAATGTCCCAATATAGCTGAATGAAGAGTATAATTATTATCCATATAGGGAGGAATGAAATTGATGATTTTATTGAATCCTGAAGAGTATGCAAAGGTTTGTAAATGTTCATTAGAATTAGCTACTAAAAGGTGTACATATTATGAAAATCTGTATAAAAAGTATCTTGAAGCTGTTTGTCCTACCTGTAATGCTGCAAGCGATAATTTATACTATGACGATGATGGTAAAATAGATGAAAAAAATATAGTCTATATTCGGTGTGGAAATTGTAAAGATACATTTTCTTGTAGCGATGCAAGATTTCGAGATTGGGTAGCTGGAGGAGGATTGCTTGATCCGGTGCTAGATGTAATCAAGTATGGTAAGTTCTCTGTAATGGGATTTGCTTATGATGATTTGTCAGAAGAAAAGTGGCTTCAATTTGTAACGGAGTCAACTAATAAATTATATAATGATGATTTGTAAATGAATGTACTTAAATGGGTGCTTTAGTGCAACAAGGATTTATAACGTATACATAAATAAACCCAATAACGTTCCCAAATGAAAGTTAGGTAACAAAACCAGGTATTGAGTGCATTTTTTATTGAACTAACGCAGCAGGGAAGGGATTGATGAGATATTGAGGAATAAAATTATTTTCTTAACTTACCTAAGTATAATTTTTATCGTTTTGTCTGCTTGTGGAAGTGAGAATGAAAAGTTAAAGTATCCTGTTATTGAGAGTGCTTCTGTTGAAATTAATTCCGTTGAGGGTTCCGATGTTGAGGTACTACATTTTAGCGTATAAATTAACGATTATGGAAATGAACCAGAGCAAGAGTACAATGTTAGATTCGTTATTCAAGATACTCATATAAGTGACCTGATTGCTGCCGAAGTAATAGAAATCCCTGAAACTTTCAAAATGGTGTCAGTACCAAAAGGTGGAGTACACTTTATTAGTGCAGCAGATTTTAGGGAAATAACGGAAGAATATAAAATAGGTGAAATAAAAAAATATATAGAAAATAATAAGGCAGTTATTGTAGAACTATATGATGGAGATCGAACAATTACTCAAGAAGTAATTAATACTTTTGTTGACAAGAGAGAAAAATAGAGAATTATCCGTTTTTTTATGGATGTGTGAATGTTAGTAATTGCATTTTGTTCTTCAACGGGGGATTTAGTGCAGCAAGGATTTATAACGTATACATAACTAAACCTCATAAACGTTCCCAAATGGAAGCTTGATAACATTTCAAACAGCGACAAACACTGTTAAATCGGTGTTTTTCGCTGTTTTTTATAGAAAATAACACTCTGAGACGCTGCGAAAAATAATTTTAAAGAAGACTGTTCGATCCACTTGTTCTGAATGGCGGTAACATATAAAAGGGTAAATTTGATTATTCTTATTTTGATTTGTTTTACAATGTAAAAATTAGTAAAATGAATAGTGACTATAAAATGTTAAAAACAACGGGAGATGTTAATTATGCATTCAACATATGTTCTTTACAATATTGTTCCCTTAGCATTCTTAATTTTGCTAGTATATATTTTTATTGATGTATTACTTGATTATTTTAGAAAAGTAGAAAAAAGTGCTAAGAAACGAGTTATGTTATATAGCTCTATTTTTTACGTAATAAGCTTAGTTCAAATTAAATTGGGTGGATTCACGCTCCCTCAAAATCCAGCAGACAATAGTAGCAGCTTTATTTCAACGAATGACTGGTTTGGAATATTTGATACGATGCACTTTAATATTTCTATTTGGAGTTATTCAGCTTTATTTTATAATGTTATTTTATTTGTACCGTTTGGGATTTTCTTATTACTCCTTTTCAATTTAAAAAGTAACAAAAAAGCAATTTCTATTGTTATTTTAAGTTGTTTAGTGATAGATGTCGCCCGTCTTTTACTTGGGTGGTCTGGTTTTACTATAAGCAACTTTGGTAATACGGATATTATCTATTTGTTATTTAATGTTTTGGGTGGAGTCTTAGGAATATTTTTAGTAAAGTACGCAGTAAATTATATTCACTCATATAAATTAAACAACCAAACAAAAATTGTCGAATAAAATATACACATATATACCTAAAAACGTTCCCAAACGCAAGTTTTGGAATACACCAAGAAGCCGAAAATGTTGTTAAATCAACGTTTATGGCTTTTCTTATGAACATTGTTTATACGTCTTTTTATACAGATGGCGTAAGCGGTTGATGTAGCAGTATTGTTACTTGTTTGGTTTGTTTTTCACTTTGCATAAAATCGTGTATATTTCTTAACGTTGTAAATCCGCATAAATCTGCCGGGACCCCTATAAATGATTGTTAAGATTATTGATTTGTGAAGGATGGTATTTAAAGTAACGGAGGCTTTAGTGAAAGAACGTTGAGATAAGTATGCGGCTCTTTTTTCTTATTAAACTAAAGGAACATGTTAATTGAAGATGAGGTAGTAGATGGTTCTTTAAACAGTTATACAAAAGTAGAATTTAAAATTTCATCACTATATAGAATGAATAGCTGATAAATATTGTTCTTTATGGCTTTGAAATATGGTCATATCGTTTTCCAAAAAAGATGTACCATTTAAAATAAAGTTATACCGTTTTGCCCCTTTGGATTCATCTAAAGGGGTTTCTTTTTAGTAACCTTAATATTAGGTTACTGCGTAAACGGGCTATTTAATTGAACAAGTACCTATTGAGTAGATGGAACATTTGGGAAACAATGAGGAAGTTAGTAAAGATGGCGAAAATAATGGATTAAGAAGTATTTATTTAACTGTGCCAGACTTTCTCATTTTTTTTATTTTTTTGAAAATGTGTAGGGTATAGTAGGAGTAGATTCGTCTTATAAGGTAGATAGTGAGAAAGGGGGGAGAGTGCTATTCAGGATGAGATTTTAGTAGAAAAAGTGAAAGCAGGCGATGAGCAGGCATTTCGTTTTCTTATTGAAAGATATAAAAATGATTTGTTCAAGGCGTTATATCCGATCCTCAGGAATGAGAAGGATGCAGAGGATGTAACTCAAGAAGTGTTTTTAAAAATCTATTATGCTCTCCCTGAGTACAAATCGCAAGGTCTGAAGGCGTGGATGACGCGGATTGCAATTAATCATGCAATTGATTTGAAGCGCAAGAAGCAACGTCAGAATGAAACGGTTCTTGAACCAGAAGTGTTTTCAGCAATATCTCAAACGGGTTGTAATACCATTGCTCTTCTTCTGCGAAAAGAACAGAGAGAGGTGGTACGACAACGATTAGATGAAATGCCCCCTAATTATAGAGATGTTATTTATGCGTATTACATAACTGAAAAAAGTTATAAACAAATAGCTGATGAGCAGGAGGTTGAGGTTAAGACAATAGAAATGAAGCTGTACCGTGCAAGAAATTGGATGAAGAAACATTGGAAGGAGGATGATTTTTGATGAGGCATTTCAGCAACGAAGAGTGGATGAGTTATATAAACGATAAGTTATCAAAAACAACGTGTGAAGAGCTAGAAGATCACCTATTTTCCTGTGACCAATGTTTAGAAGTCTATATTAAAATGATAGATAGACAGGCAGAGGAGCTACCAGTAATAGATTATAGTAGCTTTACAGATGAAATTATTGCAGAACTCCCTCAAAAGAAGATGCGAAAAAAAATACTTTATCAGCGAACACTATTTCATTACGCAGTAGCAGCCGTCATAACATTAACACTTATGACAACTGGCTTCTTCCAATCTATTATGGGTGTTGTAACTACCGTTGAAGTATCATCGACATCAAAGCCACAGCAAAGTGTATCGAGTAGCCTAATGAAAAAATCGTTGGCACTATTTGAAATAATTGATATAAAACAAAAGGAGGGTCAATAATGATGACTAAAAATCCACTACTTGCGTTCTTCCTAACCTTTATTCCGGGGGCGGGCCATTTCTACATAAATCGAAATGTCAGAGGGCTCCTCTACGGGGCAGGGGCTATATTACCGTTCATATTTGGTTTCTTCCTATATTTTCTGATGTATTCAGAACAACCACTAGTTATTGGGATTTTCATCGCACTAATCGTCACGGCGATTAGTGTAATGGATATGTTACTTTACTTATTAAAGAATAAGAGAGTTACGATACAAACTGACCAAACGCAAGAAACGTTACAGGACCCAACCCAAACTAAAACGGACGAAAATGGACGCTTTTATACAATTTTACTTTCCTTTATCCCGGGGTTAGGTCATTTTCATCTAGGTTTAATGAATAGGGGATTAACATTCCTTATCGGTTTTTTTGGACTTGGAACGATGGTCTTGTTTATTTCAGTTTTCACGGACCAAATTGCATTCTTGGTATTTATAGGGATTCTCCCTGTGCTTTGGGTTTATAACATGTTTGATGCGATTCAACAAGTGAGCAAAAAGTTACGAGGAGAAGAATTAATAGATAAGACGATATTAGAGGATTTCGAAGAAACACGACGTGAAAAAGGGAAGAAAAGTAAGACTTTAGCAACCTTATTATCGATTTTCCCAGGTGCTGGACATATGTACTTAGGCTTACAAAAACGCGGCTTACAGCTCATGGCAGCGTTTTTGTTGGGAATTTATATTTTAGACATTTTAAGACTTTCACTGTTTCTGTTTTTAATCCCTATCATCTGGTTTTACAGCTTTTTTGATGCATTGCAAAAGGTTTCAATGCACGGGGAAGAGGAGTTAGAAGATATCCCAGTGATCTCGTATTTTGTGAATCACCACAAATGGTTAGGGATTGGTATGTTGGCACTAGGACTTTATTATTTGGTTGCAAATGTGATCATCCCTGCGTCAGCGCCAGCGTTAATGACGAATCTAGGAATTGATATTGAATACTGGTATTATAACTATTTCCAAGTCAGTGTTATCTGTATTTTATTAATTGGCGGAGGCTTGAAGCTGATGTTCGGAAGCAAAAGCCGAAAGGAGAGTCATGATGCGTAAATGGCGTGTTGGTACTGTATCAATGGGATTATCCCTTATGTTACTAGGGGTTCTTTTATTTATAACTCAAATTAAGGGAAAAATTATGTTTGAACCATTTCTTGTATGGTGGCCGATCATCCTTGTTGTGTTAGGGATTGAAATTATCGTTTACCTCTTTTTATCAAAGCAAGAAAATCCGATTGTAAAGTACGATTTTATAAGCATTTTATTTGTTGGAATATTAGGTACTATTGGAATTGGTTTTACGCTTTTAACTTCAACGGGTCTATTAACCGAGCTTCAAACCCTTGTGGTGGCAGAGGATAAATCATTCAATCTACCTTCAATTGAGGAAGAGCTACCAGACAACATTAAAAGAATTGTCCTGGAAACGAGTGATCATGAAGTTAAAATAGAGGGTTCTGACGTAAATCAAATAAATATATTTGGTACCTATAGCGCGAAGGTTAATCCGAAAAGCAATCCTCCGATTGCAGATAAGGATAATTATACGCTAACAAAAATAGTAGGTGACACAATGTATGTGACGATTAAAGCTACTACTCGTCATTCGGGTCCTTTTTCGACCTATATCGCAATCGAGCCTACAATTATTGTGCCAGATAATGTTAGCTTAGTGGTGAGAGGAAAGCATAATACAATTGCGCTGTATCCAGGTTCTCTTAAAAACCATTGGACCGTTGATGGACCAAGCTATGTTACCATGCATGTTGGAAAAAATAATGATGTTTTACTTTCAGCTACTTCAAGAAATAGACCGGAAAATGGTAATGTGAAATGGGATTCAATCGAAATATCAGACAAAGGCGGAATCGACGAGTTTGAAGAGGAAGTAAACGACAAACTTTACAAAGGAACTTTAAAGGTAGGAAACGGAACATACCATCTTAATATATTTAATAGTGAGCTAATTTCGGTGAATTTAGTAGAAGGGCTTTAATTGTCAATTCAAGATATCTCCAAAGTGGTGGTATTTTCGTAGGATAGAGTTTTTTTATGAAAAGGTATCTGTTTTTCGCTATTTTTTAAAATATTCTTAGGAGGAGTGGCTTTGTTCCGTAAACGGACGCTTTAGTTTAATAAAGGAACAGTAGAAGAATGGTAAGAAAAAAGGCCTCGATTCCACTAAATAGGAATCGAGCCTCTATAATTAAACCCACCTGCACCAATGTGTTGCCACATACACTCGACACATTGTGAGGCTGTCGAGTGGTTGGAGTTAGTATACATAAATAAAAAATAGATGTGTTGAAAATCCTTATGTGAATCTCAGCCTCTCTGCTTTTTTAATTTAAACTCTTCAATGGCTAGTTTTATTTATTCAATTCCTTATATAAAATATATTTTAAGGCAGAAATTTCATCTTCAGACAGTTTACCTTCAATTTCGGATAATACCTCATCCTTACTAATTGAACCGTTTTGCGCTTGTTCCTGAATTTCAAGTAAACGATTAATGCCCACTTTTTTTATTAACACACGTGTCGCTTCTTCCTTAGTTTGGAAGGGAAGGGTATCCGGATTTATAGTTGCTGCCTCGCTTACAATTTCTTGAACCTGCGAATCGTTCTCGATATAGGATTTTACTTCTTCTAGATTTTCGTCATCTAAAGTAGATTCCACTTTTTCGATTATTTTTTCGGAAGCGATATTTGTCCCAAAATGCCACACAGCATAGCCAGCTCCTCCGAGTAAAACAAGAATTATTGCGGTAATTATTAAAAACTTTTTCATCAACTCACTCCTAACACTTTGAATATAGCACAACTTCTCAAAAACCACGAAGAAAAGATATTTTCTATGATTGGTTTAATTACAATTATTTGCGAACCTAGAGCAGATAAGTTTTCACCCTAATATATAGATAGCATAATTATCTATTGTAGGTACGTCTATATTTCCATCTGGGTACTTGTTCCACAATCGGGCGCAATTCTTTAATAAGGAATGCACCTTCCTCCATTAAAGGGCCATTTAACAGAACAAATAGGTAACTTAATTAACCTTTATCCGTCTAACAATCCAAGGAGGGATAAAGTGAAAGTGTCAAGATTAATTTTGTGTTTGGTTATTTTCGTTTTATTAACTGCTGTTGGATGTTCTAATTCATCGGATAAAGGTAAAGTAGAGATTTATACACCTGAAAATCCTAATGCGGAAGAGATTTTAAAATTAGATCCTGAAGCCGATATATTTCAGTTCAATGGAGTGATTTATCAGACTGGAATTGATTGGGTTGAAGAAACAACATTAACAAAAGACGAGCAGGTAGGAGAAATAAAAACAAAAAACGATACTGATACAAACTTTGAAGACGAAATGTCGAACAAATTGCCTGTTGGTGCAAAAGTCTTTTCGGTTAAAGAAAAAGAAGAAATTGGAGGACCAATTTTACTCGTAGAATCAGAAGGTAAACTGTATAAATACTATGGGTTTGTTGAGGGTTAATCAAATTTCATATATCCGATCGGGCGCGATTGTGGACCAACACTATTATACATCTGCTAAAACCGTTGTTAGATTGTAAATTAATCGTATACTCCGCTCATTTTTTTAGAGCAGTCTACCAAGACCACTTGCGTTGGTTAACCTAATCAACTTTGATTTGGTTGAAATTAACGAACTCAATTCTGAGTTGGTTAAAATTAAACGGACACATTTTTGTGTTGGTTAACACGCTATATACAATGTATATAGGTACTCCCAGTTAACTTGATTTCAATAATCTGTTATTATTAACCTAATTATATAAAACAAACCGAATTAAACAAATACATACAAATTATAAGTGGGGTTTAATAATATGCAGAGGAAAACAAAGTCGGCAATTGTTATCATTGCAGTATTGGTCATTTTTGGAGGGATTTTTGGTTACATCAAATTCACTGAACAGATGGGGAAACCTACTCCCGAAAAAGAAAAAGCAGCCGTTGGACATGTTGAAGTAACGTTTGAAGATAATACTATTCCTGAAGAAAAAGAAAAGTTGCCATATCCTGACGATTTAGAAGAATTTAAAATGAGAAACATCATTCATAACATGTCCCACCAAAAAGTCAAAACTGAAAATGACGAAAAAATAGGAAATACGCAAATAACAAAAGCCAAAGTAGACCGATTGTTAGAAATAGCAAAACTCAATATGAAAAATTACGACAATGGCGATGTATATATAAAAATATTGGAGAGATGGTCGGTAGGAGATTTTTCAAATGCTGTTGATGACCATAATTCTATCTGGGAAATGCAAAATGGAGAGGTTGGAAAAGCGATTCGTTTATTAACGCCCGAAGAAGAAAAATCGCACATCAAATTTTATTTTACAAAACCATTAAAACCAGAAAATAGTGCTCAATAATGAGCACTATTCAGACTGTAGACAAACTCAATGAATTTTGAGTTTGCCTACAGTCTTTTTTCTTTTACTATAAAATGAAGTAAAGGCGTTGATTTCCACTACGGGCGTGGACAAGAATGGGCAGGCTGCGGTGACCTAACAAGTAAAAAAGGTTGTGAAATTTCGGACTGTACTAAAAAAACATCTAAAAGTTCTTGTCCATAGTTCGATAATTTATATAAAAGTCTGATCATTTATATAAAAATTGATAATTTGTAAAAAGTCCTACTTGTTCAACAAAACCAGCTAATAGTTGTCAAGATTTTTCAATAAAAAAATTAAAACCTACATGATATACTAAAAAAGGGTATACCAAATAAGCCTTCCTATAAAATTGGAAGGTTTTATTTAATGTAATTAGTTATTTCTTTTTAATCTGTATTTTGGAAGGTCATCTTCCTTTTAAGTAGGGCATAAATCCAATGTAAAAGCTTATTAGCACAAGCAATTATTGCTACTCTAAAAGGTTTTCCTTCTTCGCGTTTTTTATCGTAGAACTCTCTTAATTTCTTATTTCTAGGGATTATTTCATCACTTGTTTTTTGCTTACGTGCATCTCTTATACCGCATTGTACAGCCATAAACAACGCTTGTCTTAACCTGCTAGAACCTCTTTTGGTTATGCGATTTATTGAAGCAGTAAACCTACCAGAAGAGTAAACGCTAGGATCTATCCCAGCGAATGCTACTAGCTTTTTAGGATGATTAAACCGCTCTATCTCTCCTATTTCGGAGATGATTGTTGCCGCAATCTTTTCTCCAACTCCAGGGATAGACTGGATTATTTCATATTCTTCAATTTCTTTAGCGAGGGCATCTATTTCTGCTGCTAACTTTGATAGATGCTCTTGATATTGAAGAACAATGTTAATAAACATTCTTAGGTTAAAGATATGGCTTTGGTATAAGTTGTTTTGAAATGGATTACGTAATGCAGCTTCTCTCAATTTAATTGCTTTTTCTTTTGCCCATTTTTCTGAACGGGTTGTACATAATTCCGCAATTTTATTAGTAAGATCTAATTCGTTAACACTTAAAACCTCTTTGGAGGTTGGGAAGATTGATAGAATCTGTAACGAGATTTTTGAGTAGAGATTCCCAAAGACACCTCTATATTCAGGAAATACCTGATCTAATATTGATTGTAGCTGTAACTTTGTTTGTGCAGCCGTACTTGATACGGTTTCTTGTTGTCTAGTGAGATTACGAAGATTTAAGAGTTGTATGCCTCTTTTTTTATATGGTTCTAACTCTTCCTTGTAATATAGTTCACATAGATGATAGGCATCAATGGCATCGGTCTTTACTTTGCGTAAATTTGTACTTCTAGCACGATGAGAGATAAGTGGGTTTACAATAATATAGACGTATTGTTGCTCCTCCAAAAATTGAATGATAGGCATATGATATTGACCTGTAGATTCTAAAATAACCGAAGGTTGCTTACCATCAGCCACTTTCTCTATATCCCTTAGAAATCCTAATAAACCATCCAAACCATCAAGAGTATGTTTAATACTAAAGCTCTTACGATATGGTTTGCCTTTATCTAAAAAGGCTTGAACCTGACTTTCTCCTTTTGAAACATCCAGACCTACGACTGGATTCATAATCAAATCTCCTCCTTAAGAAAACTAAATTCGTCGGTAACCCCTAAAGCTGCTTGTAATGTCATAGGTTCGCTTGTTAAACGGGATCCTTGTCCCAACCAGCTCGAAACATGTTTATACAAGTAGGGGGTGAACAGTTTTGCGGACGGGATCAAGTCCCACGGGCCAGACGTTCTACCCCGACTACCGTTATAATAAGACCTAAAAGAAAAAGGTCAACCAGAAAAATCTGGCTAACCTCATATTACGAACGGGCCAGATTGTGGAGTAAAGTGGTTGTAAAAAATGTATGGATTTGAAATACTTGTTATTAAGGATAGGAACATATTCTAATCCGTTGATATAATAATATTTATAGAAGGAGGACGATTATGGAGAAGTCATTGCTTATTCAATTAGATGCAACGTATGTATTAAATTTTATGATTTACCTTCAAAATCTTTACTTAAATGAAAAGTTGGACGATGACAATTTGAAATATCCTTTGATGCAAAGTGCATCACCTTTTATAGAAACATTTGAAGAGAAATTCCAAGGTTTATGGAATGAACTTCTAGTAAGATTATGTGAAAAAGAAAGTAATGATATGGAAATCTTTTGCAATGAAAAGCGATTGTTTTATGAAACGTTGTTTGAGCGTGATACGTCAAAGCATTTCAACGAGATTTATAAAGCATTTTCAGTATGGTGGAGAAGTTTAGCAGGGCAATTTTCAGTGGAACACTCTGTTGGCGATAAGGCACAAAACTTATACAATGATTTATCTAATGGACTTAAACAAAGCGGAAGAAAGCCTCAAAAGTTTCTACATATTACTTTGATTTTTGATGAATATGTAATAGGGAAATCTGTGAATATCCCTTATTTTTTGGCTGTATCAATACAAGATTTTTGGGTGAATTATAAATCGTTAGTGCCAAAATTACAGGAAAGCATAAATTAGTATATAGGGAGATTATGAACTATTCTCCTTTCGAAATTAAACGATATTATTATCTATGCTCAGATTATGCAATTTTATATGTTAGATTGGGAAGGAATGCACTTAAAGTAACTGGTGCTTATCTTGAATAAGCATCACTGTTCTTATTAAAATAACCTCTATATAGCTTGTCATACGGGATCACTATGTCCCAACCAGCCTAATCATGTGTTAACAAGTAGATGGCGAACTGTTTAGTTGTCGGGATCAAGTCCCACGCGCAGGTCCGTTCTACCCCGGCTACTATCAATCTATAAATTGAATAAAAAATAGTCAACCAGATTTCTCTGGCTGACCTTATAATACGAACGTTGCAGAATAGTTTAGTAAGAATAATATATAAATAAACTGGTGAATAAAGAGTTTTATATAAACAAAGAGAAATGAGGGGTTCAAAGTGAAATCAAAATTAGTTAAGGGTAATGTCACATCTAGTGGTTTTGCTGCATTATTTATTGCTTGGTTTTTTGCAGAAGGGGCTATAGGCGAATCTGATACTTTGACACCAGAATTTTTTTTAATCTTACCAATATGGGCTATTGGGGCACTATTGATGTGGAGATTTGTTTCTAAAAACAAATTAGAAAATACTTCTTATTTTAAAATTGTATTGAGTAACTCTTTGCTTTGGTTAACTATCCCTATCGGTTTAATGTTTGCGTTTCAATATATATAAGAAGATTGGGGAAAAGATAAAGAATTAAGTTATTTTCTTATTAAAGTAACGGGGCTTTAGTTGAAGATTCGGTTTGCGAAATAAAAAAAAGAGTTAATTTCTACGCATCACTTCAATCTTTGTAGATTAACTCTGTATTTTTGTTGTCCCTCAAGATTTAATTTAGCAACATCTTTAATAAAAAAGCCATTATTTAATTAAAGCAACATGTTCGCTTAACTAGTAGTCTCCGCACATGACCACTCACATGCATGTTTCAAGGTAATTTCGATAAACATGGTTAAAGCTGGGGAAATCCACTTGTTTTTGTGATAAGCGACTTGGGAAAAAATCTGTTTTAAGTCACCGACACAAGGAATAATTTTTAATGTTCCTTCTTGGATTTCTTCTTTTACAGTCATTAACGGTAAATAAGAAATACCAAGCCCACTCATTACACAGCGCTTAATCGCCTCAATACTCCAAAGTTCCATCGTGGAGGAAGGAATAATTCTCTGTTCTCCAAGGTATTCTTCAAATATTCTTCGATAACTACATTCTTTCTCGTTGGTAATCAAACATTCGCTTATTTTTTGATTTTTGTAGCGCTCATCTATAATATTCAGCAGACAGTCAGGGCTTCCAACAAGGACAATAGGTTCATCCAATAAAGGATGGACGATTAAATCTGAATCCTGCATCTGGGGCAACATGACAAATGCAAGATCAGCACTACCATTAAGTATTGCTTTTTTGTTATCTCCGCAGGTAGCGTTAGTTAGACTAATGCTTACATGAGGAAACTTCTTTCTAAATTCTCTTAATATCGGTTCTAGACGATATACTGTTAGAGATTCTGGAGCCGCAATCTTTAACTCTCCACTCATTTCCTCTCCATCACTAGTAATACTTTCGATTTTTCCATAAGTATCTAAAATCTCTTGCGTATAGGGTAATAACTTATTTCCAATATCAGTCAAACTTATTTTTCGACCCATCCTATCAAACAGGGGTGCACCTAAATGTTCTTCAAGCGCATGGATATGAGAAGTCACTGTGGATTGTGTGTAACCTAAATTTTCTGCTGCTTGTGTGAAGCTACCCATTTCAATGATTTTTTTAAACGTAACAAAATGGCGTATTTCCATCTTTTCACCAACCTTTATTTTACTCTTTCTTTTATAGTATCAAAAAAATCAATGGATAACTTCATAAACTTCAATTTTACTAATGATTAATTACGAGTTAATGTTAAGGAAATTGGTGGCCCATCACCAAAAGTTGGGGATGATATTTTGATTGTTGATTGAAGCGGCTCATCGAACGCCCGCTGGAAAGCGCCCAGTCGGAACGGAAATCAACCCCATGTTATGGTGATGGACTAAAATTATCCGTAGAAAGCGGGGGAGGGTATGAAACGTATTCACTATAGCTGGATTATTCTTGTCATTACATTTTTCTCTATTATTGTAGCTGGCATCGTTATATCTTCATCAGGAGTTTTTATTAATGCGTTCGAAAATGAATTTGGCTGGGAACGATCTGTTATTGCATTAGCGTTCGCCGTTAGCCTGTTTTTATATGGTATATCAGGTCCGTTTATGGCTGCATTATTAGAAGTAATTGGGGTTAAAAAAATGATGTTAGTTTCAATGGCAACCTTGATAACAGGTAGCACGCTAACATTAGTAATGAATCAATCATGGCATCTAATCATCATTTGGGGTTTTATAATAGGACTTGGCGCGAGTCTTTTTTTAACGGTAGTGAGTCCGTACGTGTCGACTCATTGGTTCGGGAAAAGAAGGGGGCTTGCATTAGGAATATTATCGGCAAGTACTGCCACAGGTCAGTTAATTTTACTCCCGGTCTTAGCGGCTATTATCGATAAATATTCATGGCGTTGGGCTATTGCCTTAATTATAGTTCTTTGCTTCATAATGCTTATCATCATCTTTTTATTTATGAAAAACACACCGAAAGATGCAGGCATTCTTCCATATGGAATTGAAGATGAGGAACAAGTTAGCAAAGAAGAACAGAAGGGAAATCCTATTGTTTTGGCTTTCAAAGGTTTATTCGCAGCGGTGAAAGTGAAGGAGTTTTGGTTATTAGCTGGTAGTTTCTACATTTGTGGGCTTTCAACAAGCGGTTTAATTGGTACACATTTTGTTTCTTACTGCATCAGTTTTGGAATCCCTTTAGTTACAGCGGCTTCGTTTCTTTCATTTATGGGAATCTTTAATTTAGTAGGAACCACTTTATCAGGTTGGTTGTCAGATCGTTTTGATAATCGATGGTTATTATTTTGGTACTACAGTTTAAGAGGGGCTTCTCTAGTACTACTTCCATATTCATTGATGGAAGGTTCCTTTATACTTTTAGCTATCTTTACTGTATTTTATGGATTAGATTGGATTGCAACGATTCCACCGACTATTGGAATCACAAGACAAATATTCGGGATAAATAAAAGCGGCATTATCTATGGTTGGATTTTTGCCTTTCATCAGGCAGGTGCCGCTACAGCTGCTTATGGTGGTGGCCTTATCTATAAATTTTTCGATTCTTACACGTGGACATTCTTTTTAGCAGGTGTCTTCTGTGTAATAGCCAGTCTATTTGTCATTATAATTAAAAAACCAACATTACAGCCTGTTAACTAAAGTAGGAGGAATGATAAACTCGGTTAGGGAATAGCTAGTGATTCTAAGCGTTTCTATAATAGGAAATTAAGTATCTTATAGCAGATGAATTGTGGAAAATCCTTTTAATTGGGTTCATCACCAAAAGCCAGGGATGATATTTGGTTAATGAGCAAAACAATATTTGAATGCTCGTTGATTGAAGTGGAGGCTGGGCGACTCCTGGGGGATTAGCGTCCTAGATGAGACCCTGGAGCGAGCTTGCGAGTGAAGCGGCTCATCGGACGCCCCCCGGAAAGCGCCCAGCCGGAACGGAAATCAACCCCAAGTTATGATGAAGAACCTCTAATTGGATAATATATTATGCGAATGTAATCAAACAATTTAGAGAATAATGACTTTAAGTAAAAGGGTTGAATTCTGTCTTAGAAACGAATATTATAATTGATGTTGTAAAAAATGTTCGTGTTTAAGAAAGGCGGTATAAAGATGTTTCGTTTGAAGGAACATGGTACAAATGTTAAGACTGAACTTATTGCAGGAATGACTACATTCCTCACTATGGTATATATCGTTGTTGTGAATCCGATTATTTTATCGGATGCAGGTGTACCACTTGACCAAGTGTTTATGGCAACGATTATTTCTGCTGTAATCGGTACATTATGGTTGTCGCTTTGTGCTAATTATCCAATCGCAATTGCTCCAGGTATGGGATTGAATGCATATTTCACGTACGCTGTCGTGTTAGCTTCTGACGGTAAAATTGATTATATAACAGCATTTGCTGCTGTTTTCGTGTCAGGGATCATTTTCATTCTTTTATCTTTAACGCCACTACGAGAAAAATTGATAACGGCAATTCCTGAAAATTTAAAGCATGCCATTACGGCAGGTATTGGTTTATTTATCGCCTTCCTAGGCTTACGTATGGCTAACATTATTGTGGCAAGTGATAGTAACTTAGTCATGCTAGGTGATTTAACTTCTCCTGGTGTACTTTTAACGTTATTTGGTTTATTCATTACGGTTATTTTAATGGTACGCAATGTCAAAGGTGCATTATTTATTGGTATGGTTGTGACGGGTATTGTAGCTGCGCTCACAAATCAATTACAAATTGATAAAGTGGTAGCTCTTCCTCATTTACCAGAAGGTATTTTAATTTGGAATCCAATTGAAGCAATTGGCCAGGTTATTTCTTATGGCTTATATGGAGTTGTATTCTCATTTATTTTAGTTACACTTTTTGATACGACAGGCACAATGGTTGGTGTCGCTAAGCAAGCTGGTTTGATGAAGGACGGTAAATTGCCTCGTGCTCGTCAAGCATTATTAGCTGACTCAGTTGCTACAACTTTTGGTTCTATGTTCGGGACAAGTCCAACAACAGCATTTGTTGAGTCTTCAGCTGGTGTTGCTGCTGGGGGTCGTACAGGTTTAACGAGTTTAACTGTCGCGGTTCTATTCATTGTTGCATCTTTCTTCGGGCCTTTAGTAGGTGCTGTATCTGGTGTTGCAGCAATTACTTCGCCAACCTTAATTATTGTTGGTACATTGATGATTGGTTCTGTAAAAGAAATTGAGTGGAGTAAGTTTGATGAAGCGTTCCCTGCTTTCTTAATCATTTTGATTATGCCGCTTACTTCAAGCATTTCAACAGGTATTGCTTTTGGATTTATCATTTACCCTATTTTAAAAATAGTGAAAGGTGAAGCGAAAAAAGTGCATCCAATGCTTTATGTTTTCGCGATCCTATTTGCATTCCAATTACTATTCTTACCTCACTAATAAAAGATGCCCACTGTATATTTAGATGCAGTGGGCATTTTTTTGAATTAATACTGACGATTTGTATACGAGAGGGTGGTCCACGACAACATGGGCCAAAATTTCATTGAACGCATAAAAGCGTCTGTAGTTTTATTGTTTTTTAGTATTCGGAATATTGAGCGTAACTTGGAGAACAGGTAGACGTTGAAACACTTGTTTTGATGCGAAAAGAGGTGGTTTTGAACGTAGAGATTATCGAGGGAAATAGTGGCGTGTAAATACAATCGTTCTCGGAAAAATCGTATCGTTCATCGAAATCCCAAATGGGGAAGAGGAGGCGTATACAATAATTGGACGTGCAGAAGTCAAACCGATAGAAGGAATAATTTTCAAAGAATTCCCGATTGCAATGGAACATAGGGTTGGGGATAAGGTGACAATACAATTTAATGTAGCACCTGAACGTGTTCTTAACGCTTGGCTGATCCCCGAGATGATGCGCAAACGATTTTTCATATTAGGTAAAACAGCTGGTATTGAAAAAGCACTTGGAGAGTACCTCGATGGATCTGAACATGGTTGGAATTTGATGTTCATTGGACTGAATGAATTAATGGAGACTGTTAAAGTTAGTTATCATGGGTAAAGTCATTTGAACAAGATATTTATACAACAAGCCATTTCGATTAATCGATTGTTGTATAAATATCCTGTTTTTTTGATTCTGCAAAAGTCTCCCATTACTAAACGTAGCGAGATAAATGCGAACGAAATTTCTAATTCAGTGGGTGTTCAAACCCCTGCTGAATAGTGGAACTTTGGCTAAGAACCCCGCGTCCTGCGGCAACGCCTGAGTGACCAACATCCTGTTGGCCCAAAGCTTCCGGTGGATTTGTAGAATAGGGGTTAGTACTAGGTAATTTTTTTAGTGAAATCTTCTCACCTTACTCTTTGTTTTCTCATCCATTGCGTTGCAACCCACTTTTCACCAGTTATAACGGGAGCTCCACCGTGTAAAGTTAACTCGTTTAAGTTTTCGTCGGTATAAAAATACTCGAAATAAACTGCCATACCCTTTTGGGGCGATACTGAAAGATTCAGTTTAGAGAAAAAAGTTTCTCCACCTTGTTCTACATCATTTAAGTACATAACGAGCGTACTAATTCTATTATTGTTTGCTATTTTACTTGTTGATGAAAAGAAATCATAATGAGCCTTATATTCTTGACCAGGAGTATACTGAAGGATTTGAATGCCTTCTCCGTGTTCAATGGGGATATTCATAATAGATGAGATTCTTTTTTCAACTCTAGCAACCAATTCATTTTCACTTTCTTCAAAAAACATACTACTACTTGTTCTCAGTTCATTTACTTCGCGTGTAGCCCCAATTTTTGAACGTTGCATTTTGTCCTTCGACAAACTGATTAATTCATCGCATTCTTCGTTACTTAAAACATTTCCTAAAATCACGATCAAAGGTTCTTCTAATCTAGTGATTATGTCAATCTCTCTATCTGTTATTATTTTATTTCCAACGTGACTGAATATAGTTTGCTCTTTATTCTCCGTTATCAATTTCATACATCACCTTATCCTTTTTTTGGAATTTATTCTCTTTTATTTTATCATATTATTTTTATATATCGCAAATTTGTGAAAATTTTTAAAAAGATACCTGGTACTAACGCAATACAGAATTGTATCAGAACCAGGTACCTTTTTTAGACAGCTTTATTCCATTCAAGTGCCAGCACTAACATTGAAGCTTATCTAATATATAAGTTGAAGAAAAGAATCCTTTTTTTTTCAGAAAAATGCTTGTTGAATTCCGTTCCAACTGTGCGCTTTCCTTTACCAGGTGTTTTCTGTGTATTAGCAAGTCAATTTGTCATTAAAATTAAAAAACCAAAATTGTATCCTGTTAGCTAAAGAGGGAGAAAAGTAATTGCCGTGCAAGGTATGATCATAAAGAGGATCTACATCAAAATCTGTTCTGATAAAACATTCGCATGAATTTTGAGCGCTCTAAATCGTGAGGTCGTATTCGTTCCTCTCTTTTTCTTTCATTTGTTATAATCAGTAGAGAATTGTTAGGAACGGGGACGAAATTTATGATGCAAGCGCAAAAGGCATTTTTTGAAGAAAAGGAACAGACGCTTGGGGTGCGCCTGAATGATGTGCAGAAGCAGGCGGTCCTAGAAACGAACGGTCCGCTATTATTATTGGCATCACCAGGATCAGGGAAAACGACAACGATTATTATGCGCATTGGCTATATGATTGAAGTGCTTGGTGTGCAGCCTTCTCGCATTAAAGCGGTGACGTTTAGTAAGGCGTCAGCAGGTGATATGAAGGCGCGCTTTGCAAAATTTTTTCCGCATTTACCGCCAATTGATTTTTCTACAATCCATAGTTTGGCGTTTCAAGTAGTACGTCAGACGCTTGATCGTCAAGGGACGCCTTATCGCATCATTGAGGAATCGGACAAGCCAGGCGTTGTATCGAAAAAAAGTGTGCTACGAGAGATTTTTGAAAAATTAAATGGGACGAAAATTACAGAAGATCAGTTGGACGAGCTGTTAACCTATATATCGTTTATTAAAAATAAAATGTTGCCGGAAAATGAGTGGGATATTGCGGAAGTAAAGGTGCCGAAAAAGGTAGGGATATTTAAGCAATATGAAGAATATAAGAGCACGGGAGCTGACTGTTTATTAATCGATTTTGACGATATGCTGCTAATGGCGAATGCTATATTTACACAAAATCGAGATGTGCTAGCACAATACCAACGCCGCTATGATTTTTATTTAACGGATGAAAGTCAAGATACGTCGCCGGTGCAACATGCCATTATTGCCAAGCTTGTAGCGGTACATCAAAACTTATGTGTTGTTGCGGACGAGGATCAGGCAATTTATAGCTGGCGCGGTGCGGAGCCGGATTACTTGTTAGATTTCCGAGAGGTTTATCCGGAAGCACATATTTTGTTAATGACACAAAATTATCGCTCGGCATCTACTATTGTGAAACCAGCCAATCAATTTATAAAACGTAATCAAAAGCGTTATAATAAGGAAATGTTTACTGAAAATGCAGCGGCTGAACCAATCTCGTTTCAAGCCCTAGAAAATTACCGAGACCAAGCGAAATATGTAGTCGACCAGCTGAAAAAATTACCTGACCTTAGTAGTACGGCCATTTTATATCGTAATAATACGTCCGCAATCCCACTGATGGATGCGCTGGATCGTGCGGGCATTCCATTTTATATGAAGGATTCGTCCATGCGCTTCTTTACTCACTGGGTCGTGGAGGATGTTTTAAACTTCATGCGACTTGCCTATAACACGAAAAATATCGCGGTCTTTGAAAAAGTTTATCGTAAAATGAATGCTTATGTGACGCATGCTCAATTGAAGGCACTGAAGAAGGTGCAAGGGGATGGCTGTGTCTTTACGCGGTTGTTAAATCATGTAGAGTTAAAGAACTATCAACTGGAGTATATTAAGCACATCCGAAAAACATATGACAGTATTCAATTTGACAAAACACTTCCGACCGTCATGTTAGAGCACATTCGCGCTGATTTTGGCTATGAACGTGAATTGAAAAACATGAGTGAATATCTTGGTTTGAATTCTGATAATTTACTAGACGTATTCAATATACTTGGCCTCATTGCGAGGCATACACGAACGATGACCGAATTTGCCAGCCGTTTGCAGCAGCTCGAGACTCTAGCACGTACTTCGCATTTTCAAAATGAAGCCAGTGCGATTACATTAACGACTTTACATAGTGCAAAAGGATTGGAATTTGAGCGTGTGTATATAATTGATTTAATTGACGGGGTTTTACCGAGTGAATCGGAGGAAGAAGTTGAAGAAGATGCGCGCCTTTTTTATGTCGGCATTACGCGAGCGATACGTCATTTGGAATGTATTTCGTATTTGAACCGTTTTGAAGTACCGGTGAAGCCGTCCATTTTTTGGAGGGAACTGAATCGAATTGTCTCACCTCATAATAAAACTACAAATCAACCAAAGACTAAGAAGAAAAAAGAACCAAAGCAATATCTCAATGAAAATACAATTACATCTGAGTCTGAATTAATTGAAGGGTTGAAGGTCCGCCATATTGCGTTTGGAGAAGGGAAGATTTTATCCGTATCGCGTGGGTTGATTGAACTGTCATTTACTAAGGATATAAAAAAATTTGTAATAGAGACATGCTTGCAACAGGGTTACTTAGAGAGGCTCTAGGGAACGGGTGATAATTTAAATGACTAAGTCCGTTTAATGAAGGAGTGAATGGAATGGAAAATGAAGAAGCGCGTAAGCATATTCTTATAGCTCAACTTTCGCATCCAATAAAAAGAGATAATCACTTGCCGATACTAATATTGCAGCCTAACTATTAGATTCATTGTCAATATAAAAATTCAAAGGTACTTAATTTATTCGTTGATGTAAGGTTCCCAGTAAAATCTGTTTTGCAAACCATTCACATGAATTTTGAGCGCACTAAAACGTGAGGTCGCATTCGTTTTTCAGAGGCGAATACTGCACAACCAATTTTTAAACGTAAAAAAGCCCATTTGTCAGAATCGATATACAACTTATTAATAAATATGTGACAAACAGGCACTAAAGACCTAAAGTGGCACTTATATAAAAATATGTTGTATATCGAATTCGACAAATTGAATAAATGCGAGGTTTTTAAGGCGCTATTAAAATTCCCTTGTGCTAAAACGAAAAGGGACTCGATCAATTTTGATAGAAAAATATAGCTTGCAGAAAAATCAACAAAGAACGTTTGCTGCGCTAATTCTTGAAAGACTACTGAGGCAACTCTTCGTATAGGAATTCTTTTAAGCTTGTTATATAAGCATTTCAAAGAATTCCCAAAAAATATTCAGCGGTATTCTTAACGGTTCTTTCATTTAAATACAGAGTTGTGTTCCTTGCTTTTTACTCAAAATATAAGGAAGTCTTGGCGACATTTTTTTAGAAAGTAGATGACGAATCAATCATGTCTCGGTACAACATAAGAAGAACCAGATGCGTTCAAATCATTCGTTCGGGAGCAAAAAGTAATCAAAAATGTATTTTTTAAGGGGAATTCAGAACTTTTATGACCTGTTTCACCAGAAAAAATATAAGTCTATTTTCCTGTTGTGTTTATTTTGAAGCATAATCTGAGAAGCAGAATTGGTTCTATTTTGAGTTGTTTTTGTACTTTTCCAGGTGTTTATTGGTTGTTTTTGTCAATGTGGATGACACTTATTTATGAACGAAGCTAAACCATGGATTTTAGTAGAAGAATGCAGTTAAATGTTTCTTGATTGCTTAAAGAGAGTAAGTACATGTTTTGGTTAGGAGCCTTCAAATTGATTCGAAATTCAATTTGATAGTTTGCGCAGTTACATGGAATTAGTTGAGCCGTATTGATTGATGAAGGTTATTTCGATGTAACTGAGCCTTGTAGGGCAAGATATTCACTTGTCATTGCCCAGTGAATTTTCGCATGGTTTCGGCGTAGATGAAGGCAAGCATCTGACCTATAACTCGCAAAAAATTTAAAAAGGGTGGTTGTAGTATAGAAAATATGCTTCAACCATTCTTTGGTTAAGAGAAAAAAAGTTCAGTGTATTTGTTGACATTAAGTTTGATCATAAAACAGAACAAATAATGGACATTATATTCAGAGAATCGACGAGGTGAACGACCTCGTTACTTAAAATAATGCGGATATAGGTTTTTATGTGACCCTATCCAATCTTTCATGTCGACAATCATTTCTTCATAGCTAGGTACGATAAATGAAAAATCTTGCCGGTTATTAATTAAAGTTTTATCTACATTCACTGAATGGGAAGGTATTATAGTCATTTTGTTGTCTTTAAAATGTTTATTGAGTAATTGGAGTAAATCAAATTTACTTATGCTTGTTGAATTAACGAGGTGGTAGAGTCCAGTGATGTCTTCTGCTGCAGCCTTTTCTATTGCCTTTGCTAATGTTAACGTTGTTACACCGGTCCAAATTGCTCCTGCATATCCATTAATCGTGCCACTTTGTTTCATAAACCAATTAAATAAGCCAATGCCGTTTTCTTTCATGTCAGGCCCAATGAACGAATTTCTGAATGTTAGGTGCAGGTTACTATTAATTTCACCTAAACTCTTTGTGAAGTCATAAAAAGTATCCCCATCATGAACGCTATTTTCGTTATAGGGTGCTGCTTTTCCGGAGAAAACACGATCTGTACTTAGATGAATAAGCCTCGTCTTTGTATTTTTTAGGGCATCGACAATGGCATGTGGTAAGTAACTGTTCAAATAGATGGCTGTTTCGGGGTTTGCATCGCAGGCTTCGTTTAAAACACCGATGCAATTGACAATCACATCATAATCATTTAATAAAATCCACCGCATGAAAGAAGGATCAGTAATATCTCCAGTACTACTTTTTCCAAAAGGGAAGTGCGTTCTTGAATAGGTAGTGACGTTATGACCTTTCTCTCGTAAATAGTAGGTGATTGTATGTCCGGCCATTCCTGTTGCGCCAAGAATTAGAAATTTCAAGGTTTTCCTCCTTTCCAAAGTTATTAATACCGAAAAATAATATTTTCTTTTATAGTCTTGTTGAATATTTAATAAGTATTATTTAGGGTGAATCATCTTTTTTACTTGAAAATCAAAGTCTGTCTTCTTTATCTACTATATGCAACCGAATAATTCTTCTCTAGGCAATTACTTTAGAGACGTACATAAAATATGGAAATAAAAGATTACCTTCTTGATATTGGTAATTTCAAGACGTATAATTCACTGAAAAGCTTGAGAAAATTTTTGATAGAGTAGGGGGATTATGATGGAAATTATTCGTGCGACGATGAATGAATTAGAGGATGTAACTGCACTTTTTAATGATTATCGTCAGTTTTACGGTCATGAATCGGATGTAGGAAGCGCAAAGGCCTTTTTACAATTACGTCTGACGTTAAATGAATCTATTATTTTTTTAGCTGTTCAAGATGGTAAAGCGATTGGCTTCACACAGCTTTATCCGACCTTTTCATCCGTAGCTTTGCAACGTGCATTTATATTAAATGATCTGTATGTTACAGAGGATGCAAGGGGATTAGGGGCTGGGAAGGCATTAACAGAGAAAGTATTCCAGTATAGTCAACAGCAGCATGCGCGCTATGTAACGCTTCAAACAGCCCCGGATAATGCAAATGCTCGTGGGCTCTATGAGAAGTTAGGTATGAAGCAAGATGAATACTGTAATTATGTAAAATATTTTGATTAAGAAAAAGCATCTCCACCTTTTCATGGTAGAGATGCTTTTTAAAGTTGTTCAATCAGTTGCTGTAAATCATTTTTAGAGCGAGGGAGCGGAATGTTTTTGTCAAATAGCTTTTTATTTTGCAGAGCGAGGGCCATTTCAAATACCCAAGGTCGTTCGAGATGGGCTCTTTCTAACACATCTTTATGATGGAAAAGTGCGACCGGATCCCCGTTATAGATGATTTGACCGGCTTCCATCACAAGGATACTGTCAGCCCATTCATAGGCAAGTTGAATGTCATGGGTAGCAAGAAGTATTGTACGTTCATCATTCTCCAATTTGGCTAAGTATTGTAATACTTGTGCAGCATAGTAATTATCGAGTCCTGCGGTTGGTTCATCTAGCAGTAACACAGACGGCTCCATTGCTAGAACACCAGCCATAGCGACGCGTTTTTTCTGACCAACACTTAAAAAGTGAATGGGCTTTTCAAGTAAAGTTTCAACCTCTGTTTGAGCAACCGCCCAAGCGATATTTTTTTCGATTTTCTCAGTGGGCCAGCCGAGATTTAGTGGACCAAAGGCGATATCCTGTTTGACCGTACCTGAAAAGAGTTGATTGTCGGCATCTTGGAATACGATCCCAACTTGTTGGCGCAACGATTTTAACGATTTTCTGTTATAGCGTAATGCGTCACCGCAAAACGAAATACTACCAGTTGTCGGTTGCAAAATACCGTTTAGATGCTGAAATAACGTCGATTTTCCAGCGCCATTGTGGCCGAGTATAGCAATTTTTTTACCCTTTGGTATTTGTAATGTAATGTCTGTTAGTGCATGTGTACCGTCTGCATAGGCATACGATAAATTCTTGAGGTCAAAGTAAAGTTCTGTCATAAGAAAAAACCTCCATAAATGATATATAATGTGGCAATGCCAGCGATACCGAGCCAGTTTTTCGTACTATAAATAGCTGTATCCTGCCAGTAAACAGTTGCACCTCCACGTGCTTGCATTGCGTTATTTAGTTCCCGACTACGCTGGAACATTTCAGCAAATAATGCCGCAATCATCATTGAAACGGACCGAAGCCACTGCATTGGCGAATGGTAGCCAAGTCGTGCTTGCTGGGCAAGGTGAATTTTTTGCATGCTTTCTAAAAAGATGAAAATAAAGCGATACGTTAATTCTACTAGTTCTACAAATAAGACCGGGAGACGCCACATTCGTAGCACATAGCAAATGGATTGCACGGATGTCGTTAATATTAAAAAGTAAAGGCAGCTAATACTTCCTAGCACGATAAAAAATAATTCCTGCGCCGTTGCCACGCTTGATGTACCGATAAAGATCGTCCAAGCATTCAGTTGGTAAGCCCATATATGGGTTGGCAAAACGCTAGACGAAGGTGCAACGGAAATCAAGATTGATACGAGACTAGAGAGCAGGAAAAATCCAGGTAGTAGTAGTAGTTTTGCATAATACGTAAAGGGAATTTTTGCACCTAAAATGATAAAAGCACTCATTACAATAAATGTAATGAGTGAAATATGTTCATCTCGAATAATAAGCGACAAAAGAAGTAATCCAAGTGAAAACATCATTTTTTCTAGTGGATGAACAGACGCTAGTTTATTCATGTAAGCATATTTGTCAATTAGTAACATCTCTTTTAACCTTCTTTATGTTTGCCACGCATGAAACCGATAAAATAACCGATAAAACCAGCACCAATAGCAGCTTGTAGTACGAATAATAAGCTTTCAATTTCACCACTTGGTGGCTCCCAAATGCTTTCAAACCACGGCTCATACTCTGCGTTAATTTCACCAATTGCTTCCTCTGCTTCTCCATCAGCACCACCAAATTCAGCGCCCTTTTGTACAAATAGGGGAATGATTGCGAGTAGGACAACAATCCCTAGTAATAGTAAATTTTTTTTCATGTTATTGTGCCTCCTTTGTCGTAAATACACGTAATGCTTTTAATTCGCTGACGTTGTATTTTTTCAAGAAGTTCATGACAATCACCGTTAAAATTCCTTCACTAATTGCCAGTGGAACTTGTGTTAATGCAAATATCCCAGAGAACTTAGTGAATGAAGCCATAAAGCCGCCCACTTCAGATGGGAAGGCAAGTGCAAGTTGAACAGATGTCACAATATATGTACCTAAATCCCCAAGCATTGCTGCAAAAAATACGGCAAGTGAGAATGATAAGCCAACCTTTTGTGCCCCTTTAAAAATAAAGTACACAATAAACGGTCCGACAACTGCCATTGAGAAGACATTTGCTCCTAATGTTGTTAGCCCGCCATGTGCTAAAAGTAAAGATTGGAATAATAATACGATTGTTCCGATGACGCTCATCGCTAATGGTCCAAATAAAACGGTACCAAGGCCAACACCTGTAGGATGTGAGCAACTTCCTGTAACAGAAGGGATTTTTAGCGCCGATAAGACGAATGCAAAGGCACCTGAAAGACCTAATATCATTTTTGTTTCAGGATTTTCATCAATGGTTTTACGAATTGAACGTAATCCTAAAATAATAAATGGAATCGATACGGCCCACCAAAAAATAGCCCATTCAATCGGCAAAAAGCCTTCCATAATGTGCATCGCAAACGCACGATTTGGCACCATTAATAGGGCCACTAAAAAATAACTAAGCTTCCAAAATGAAAATTTCAACATTCTTCCTCCTTTTGTTTTTTTAGATCCATCACCATAACTTGGGGTTGATTTCCGTTCTGGATGGGCGCTTTCCGGGGGGCGTCCGATGAGCCGCTTCACTCGGCAAGCCTCGCTCCAGGGTCTCATCTAGGACGCTAATCCCCCAGGAGTCGCCCATCCTCCACTCCAATCAACAAGCATTCTAATATTTATGCTCTTTACCCAAATGTCATCATCTACCTTTGATGATGAACCTTTTTTAGCGTGCGCAATAAAAAAAGCACTTCTCCTTTTTGGAAAAGTGCATAGCTGAAAAAAGCAAATATGAAAACGATTTGCTAAGCCGCACACCTATCCGCGTAGGTTGAAACGATCACACTTTTTTTGGCAGGTCTCCTGGCTCTAGTTCATCATTTTATAGGTCTTCCCATCCGTTGGACAGTGACATTTCTATAAAACTCCCTATTACAGTGGCGGGACCGCGCCGGACTTGAACCGGCTTCCCTTTTAAGCAAAATGCATGCATCTTGCACCAAAAAATGATATTGTTGTGAGTTTTCACAACGGATTGTAACATAATTTTCAGAAAATAAGCCACCCCTTTTTAGAAAAATATATATTTTCAGTAAGTTGAGAAGTATAAAATTCTGACAAATCAAAGAGAAGTTAGGTAGTATTGCAGGGAATATTTGTCGAAAAATTATAGGAATTGCAATATTTAAAAAAAGAATTGTTGAAATTTGAAAATAATAGGCTATGATAAAGAGAGTTTTCTATTTTATTTTAACAATCTAAAAATTTAATATAAATACATCTATAAGTGCTCGAAATCAATCGAGATAATAGGGAAATCGGTGAGAATCCGGTACAGCCCCCGCTACTGTAATAGCTGATGAAATCGCAAATGCCACTGGTGTAAACTTGGGAAGGCGCGAAAGTAAATGGAAGCTTAAGTCAGGAAACCTGCTTAGTTGATGGCATGCAAACTTTTCGGAGGGAGAAGTTGAAGCGAATGCGGTTTTTTGTATACATCCGTATTCATTTGGCTTCAACAAAACCTTTACTCTTCGTCTTGAGTGAAGGTTTTTTCTTTTTTCTAGAAGTAATGAGGGGAGAATTACTTTGACAACTTGGAATTTAGAAGGCATGAAAACACATCTTTTTATATGTAACGGGAGTAGTTGCATGAAAAAAGATGGGGAGGATATTACGCAGGTGATTCGTGATGAAATACAAACACTTGCGCTTGATCAAGAAATACATACGACAAGAACACGTTGTAATGGCAGATGTAAGGATGCTTGTGTAGTGATTGCGTATCCGCAGGGCAATTGGTATCGTGTACCAACAACTGAGCATGCAAAGGCACTAGTGCAAGATTTACACCATGAATCTTTGCAAAGTGAACATGTGTTTACACTGCGGGAAGGTACGTTACAGCGAACGGCACAAACGACTGCTATTAAAGGGATTAAGAAAGTGAAAGAGGGGTAATGAGACGTTGAAAAAAGGGAAAATTTTTGTTGTAGGCTTTGGCCCTGGCGATTTTAAACATATTACAACGCGTGCCGTAGAAGCACTTCAACAAAGTGATTTTATTATCGGCTATAAAACGTATGTTGATCTTATCCAAGATCTAGTCAGTGCAAAATCAATTGTCAGCACTGGGATGACTGAAGAAGTGTCACGTGCACAAGATGCGGTTCGTCAGGCAGAAGCAGGGAATATCGTATCGGTAATTTCCAGTGGTGATTCTGGTGTGTACGGTATGGCAGGACTAGTTTATGAAGTGCTAATTGAGCTTGGATGGACAGAAGCAACAGGTGTCGAAGTGGAGATCGTACCTGGCATCTCAGCTATTAACTCATGTGCAAGTTTACTAGGCGCACCGATTATGCATGATTCATGCACGATTAGCTTGAGTGACCATTTAACACCGTGGAATTTAATTGAAAAACGTGTGGAAGCAGCGGCTATGGCGGATTTTGTGATCGCCCTTTATAACCCGAAAAGTGGGCGACGTACGCGTCAAATTGTTGAAGCACAGCGTATTTTACTAGAATATCGTTCGCCAGATACACCGGTTGGACTTGTGAAAAGTGCATACCGAGATCGTCAGGAAGTAACGATGACAACTTTATCGGAAATGCTAAATCATGATATCGGTATGTTAACGACGGTTATTATCGGGAACTCTTCGACATTTTTCTATGATAATAAAATGATTACACCAAGGGGCTACCAGCGTAAATATACACTTGGCGAAGAGAAACAACCACTACGTCCACACCAACGATTAAAAGAAGAAGCCGAACCATGGGCAATGAATCAAGAAACGGGAGCAGCGCGCACTGATTTTGCAGCAGATCCAAATGCTGGGCGAGTGATGCCTATAACAGCCCAACCTGTGAAAAAAAAAACATCCCTTGAAATAGCGAGTGATGCTCTAGCAATGGTGAAGGGGACAAGTGCAGTTAAAGTAACTCCGAAACTAGTTCAGCAGAAAATAGAGTCGATTTTTGAGCTTGCTGTCAGTCCAGGTGTGGCAAATAAGTTTTTCACGCCCGCACAAATGATGATGTTAGCTGAGGTTGTTGGAGAAGAAGGCACGATGGAGTATACACCAGACCACCAAATTCATTTGAAAATCCCGACGACAGAGCCTGGTGAAATTACAGCGAAACTGAGAAGTGTGGACTTCTTACTTGCACCAATTGGAGATGTCCTTTCACTAAAAGCTTGTGATTTTTGTTACGGCGAAAAGGTCGATTCAATTCCTTACGCCGAGGAAATTCAAGAAAAACTAGGCGGGTTATCGTTACCAAAAACATTACATATCGGTTTTAACGGCTGTGGTATGGCGTGTTACCGTGCAGTGTTTGATGATATTGGAATTGTTTATAGGAAAAGTAAATTCGATGTTTTTATTGGGGCAAAGCCAGTTGGTCGTACTGCCCATGCAGCACAGCCTGTGGTAGAAGGTTTAGAGCCTGAACAACTGATCCCATTGATTACAGATATTATTGATGAATACAAAGCAAATGCGCATCCAAATGAGCGTTTGTTCAAATATTTTAAGCGTGTGAAAAAAATCTTGCATTTTAATTATCAAGATATGTCTTCAAAAATTGAAGTAGAGCCAGCTCCATGTGGCGATTAGTGAGGGGTAAAGAGATGAAAGCAATTTTATTTGTCGGCCATGGTAGCCGTTTAGCAGCAGGAAATGATGAGGTACGTACATTTATTGAACAAATGACGCCAAGAGTCGATGAAAGTTTTTTAGTGGAAACATGCTTTTTAGAGTTTGCTTCCCCAAATATTGAACAGGGCATAACGAATTGTGTGAAAAAGGGCGCAACAGAAGTACATGTTATTCCGATTATTTTACTACATGCAGGGCATTCAAAGTTACATATCCCAGCAGAAATCGAACATGCACGTGAGCATTATCCAAACGTTCAGTTTACGTATGGGCAAACAATTGGCATTCATGAAGAGATTTTTGCGATTTTACAAGATCGTTTAGCTGAGACAGGCTTTGATGCGGAAGCAAAACATGAAGACACAGCGATTTTACTTATTGCACGTGGCGGCAGTGATCCATATGCAAATGGCGATTTCTATAAAATTACGCGTTTGCTTTGGGAGAAGTTACCTGTGAAGTATGTTGAAAGTGCATTTATGGGCGTTGCGGACCCACGAGTGGAAGAAGGCATTGAACGTTGTGTGAAGCTAGGTGCAAAGAAAATCATTATGCTGCCGTACTTTTTATTTACAGGTATCTTAATGGAGCGCATGCAAGAGATGCGTCAGCAATTTAGCGAAAAATATCCAGCGTGCGATATTCAGATTGCCGATTATTTTGGCTTTCATGAGCGTCTGCAAAATGTCCTACTTGAGCGTGTTGAACAAGCAGTTAACGGTACATCGACGGGTATGCAAGATTTAGAAAATTACCGAGCTTATGCAGAAGTCCATGGTCATGCACACCATCATCATCATCACGACCATGACCACAGTCACGACCACCACCATCATGAGGAGCCAGTGAAATGATTTTCATGTTAGCGGGTACAAGTGATGCAAGAAGCTTAGCACTTGAATTGCAGGAAGTGGATTATGATGTGACAGCAACTGTTGTCACAGAATCTGCAGCGGCGAGCCTAAAAGAAGTGGGACTTAAGCATTTAGTTGGTCGTTTAACGGCGGAGGAAATGGCGTTAATTTTAACAGATCGAGGCTACCAACTCGTTGTCGATGCCTCGCATCCATTTGCAGAGGAAGCTTCGAAAAATGCAATGGCTGCGGCTGAAATAGCAAATGTTCCATATATTCGTTATGAGCGTGCCCATGAGCAGTACGCACATCCACTCATTACAGTCGTCAAAGATTACGAGGAAGCGGCACAGTTAGCTGCTGAAAAACGTGGTGTCATTATGTTGACAACGGGTAGTAAAACACTTGCGACCTTCACAAAGGTATTGCACGGTTTAGAAAACACACGCCTGATCGCACGCATGCTCCCTCGACTCGATAATATGGAGAAATGTGAGGCACTTGGCGTTGCACAAAAGGATATCGTAGCCATTCAGGGCCCGTTTTCGAAAGAATTAAATGAAGCATTATTCCGCCAATACGGCGTCACTTTAATGATTACAAAAGAAAGTGGTAAGGTCGGTTCTGTCGACGAGAAGCTTGAAGCGGCACTTGCTTGTGATATAGAAACAATTTTAATTGCACGACCAAATATTAAATATGGACAGCAATATTCTACTTTTGAAGAGGTAGTACAAGCTGTCACAGACACTTTAGGAGGCAACACTAATGGACTTTAAAACAGATTTCAAACCTTTAACGGTAGACCCAGACAAGATTTATGATTATAGTTTCGCAATTATTGCCGAGGAAATGGGCGAGCATAACTTCACAGAGGATGAGTGGAAAGTGGTACGTCGTGTTATTCACGCATCTGCTGACTTCGAATTAGGACGTAGTGTAATTATCACACCAGGAGCGCTTGAAGCAGGCGTTAAGTCAATCTTAGCGGGTCGTCATGTCATTGCGGATGTGCAAATGATCGAAAGTGGTTCTGGGAAAAAACGTTTCCAAAAACATGGTGGGGATTTACATTGCTATATCGCAGACGAAGATGTTTCGATTGAAGCAAAAAAGCAAAATACAACGCGTGCAATTATTTCTATGCAAAAAGCAGTGAGCTTACATGAAGGCGGTATTTATGCGATTGGTAATGCGCCAACTGCTCTACTTGAGTTAATTCGTCTGATTAAAGAAGGTATTGCGAAGCCTGATTTAATTATTGGGATGCCGGTTGGTTTCGTATCAGCTGCTGAGTCAAAAGAAGAATTATTAAAAATTGAAGGAATTCCGTACATCACAAATGTTGGCCGTAAAGGTGGAAGTACAGTAACGGTTGCAGCCCTGAATGCCATTTCACTATTAGCGGACGAACAGGCGAAAAAATAATGGAACGGAAGGCAAAAAAGGATCCCAAAGATATGCGTCACGGTTACACAACGGGAGCCTGTGCTACGGCTGTCACAAAGGCAGCCCTTATTGCCCTCATTACGAATGAAGAGCAAGAAACGAGTACGATTCATTTGCCTGTTGGGCGTGATGCAACTTTTACGATTGAAAAATGTACATTTGACGGCAACGAAGTGAGCTGTGAAACGATTAAAGATGCTGGTGATGATCCAGATGCTACGCATAAAGCGCTAATTATTGGCACGGTAAGCTGGGCAGATAAATCGGGTATTCATCTAGATGGAGGTATTGGCGTCGGGCGTGTCACAAAGCCTGGCTTGCCTGTTCCAGTCGGAGAAGCAGCGATTAATCCAGTACCACGCAAAATGATTCTAGGTGCTGTCCAAGAAGTACTCGAAACATTTCAAATTGAACGTGGGGTAAATGTCGTTATTTCAGTACCACTGGGTGAGGAAATGGCGAAGAAAACATTGAATGGACGGCTCGGCATTATCGGTGGTATTTCGATATTAGGCACAAGGGGAACCGTCGTGCCTTTTTCGAGTTCCGCCTATATGGCAAGTATTGTGCAAGCTATCAGTGTAGCAAAAGCAGCAGGCTGCGAACATCTTGTTGTAACGACAGGTGGGCGCAGTGAGAAATATGGGATGGCACAGTATCCAGAGTTACAAGAAGAGGCATTTATTGAAATGGGTGATTTTGTCGGCTTTACGTTGAAGCATTGTAAACGACAAGGCATCAAGCAAGTGTCACTCGTTGGCATGATGGGGAAATTTTCAAAAGTCGCACAAGGTGTCATGATGGTGCATTCAAAAAGTGCTGGCATTGACTTTAATTTTTTAGCGCAGTTAGCTAGTGATGTTGGCGCAGATGATGAAACACAGGAAGAAGTACGGAATGCAAATACGGCATCACAAGTTGGTGAAATTATGGCAGAAAAGGGCTTTGATGCTTTCTTTCACCGCTTGTGTGAGGCTTGTTGTTTTTCATCGTTGCATCATATTAAGGGCGACATGACACTCGCCACATCGATTTACTCGATGAAGGGACAACTATTAGGAAGGGCTGAGAATATTGCATCCATCGATGAAATTGATTGGGATCGGGGATAACGGACAGGAAAGCTTACTGCCACAGTACATACAGTGGATTGAAGACAGTGAAGTACTTGTCGGCGGAGAACGTGTACTCGGATTTTTCCCAGCTTATACAGGCGAAAAAATAGTGATTAAAGGTGGTCTATCTACTCTTGTAGAGAAACTGTCAACAGAAACTCGAAATATCGTTATTTTAGCGTCAGGTGATCCATTGTTTTATGGGATCGGCGGCTTATTAGCAAAGAAGCTAGATATTGAGTTATATCCGTATATGAGCTCCATGCAATTAGCGTTTTCGCGAATGGGTGAAAGCTGGCAGGACGCATATGTGACAAGTATTCACGGGCGATCTATGAAAGGTTTGGCTCAGCGAATAGATGGTAAGAAAAAGATCGCACTGTTAACAGACGCAGACAATAGCCCAAATGCACTCGCTCGCTATTTAAAACATTTTGGTATGACAGAATACCGAGCATTTGTTGCTGAAAATTTACAAGGTGACAACGAAAAATGTGGCTGGTATTCACTAGATGAATTAGAAGAAGCTGAATTTTCACCACTAAATGTCGTGATTCTCAAGCAAATGGAAGCACCAAAACGTTATGCACTCGGCATTGACGACGAAGAATTTTCCCAGCGTAAGCCGGATAAAGGATTAATTACGAAGAAGGAAATTCGTGTGCTCAGCCTACATGCCATGCAATTACAAAGGGATAGCATTGTGTGGGACGTTGGAACTTGTACAGGCTCAATGGCGATTGAAGCAGGGAAGCTAGCACCAGAAGGTCAAGTGTTTGCGGTGGAAAAAAATGCACCAGACCTAGAGAACTGTCTGCAAAATCAGCAAAAATTCCGTGTCGATATTACAGCGATTCACAGTAAAGCGCCTGCAGGACTGGAAAACTTCCCAGATCCAGATGCCATTTTTATCGGCGGTACGGGTGGCGAAATGGTGGAGCTACTAAAGCTTTGCTGCACTCGTTTGAAGCCAAATGGACGCATCGTTTTAAATGCGGCAACTATTGAAAATTTATATAAAGCGGTGGAAGCATTTAAGGCATGCGGTTTTGCAGTCGATATTTTACAGGCGCAACTTTCTCGTAGTAAACCGATTTTAGATATGACAAGATTTGTACCACTCAATCCAATTTACATTATTTCGGCACATCGAAAGGAAGAAAATCATGAGTAACTTAGGTATTTTATATGGTTTAGGCGTTGGCCCTGGCGATCCAGAGTTAATTACAGTAAAGGCATTCCGTATCATTCAAGAATCTCCGGTAATTGCATATCCGAAAAAGTTAAAAGGTAGTAAAAGCTATGCACATCGTATTGTTGAAGTCTATATTAAACCGGAAGAGAAGGACATGCTAGGCCTTGTGTTCCCAATGACGAAGGATGCGGCTGTGCTAGAGCGTGAATGGACGAAATCCGTTGAGCTTGTATACGGAAAATTGCAAGAAGGTAAAGACGTGGCATTCGTTACAGAAGGTGACCCACTATTATATAGTACGTTTATCCATATGATGAAATTGATGCAGGAAATGCACCCGGACGTGGAAATTCGTACAGTGCCTGGTATTTCTTCATTCAATGGTTCGGCTTCGCGTCTAGGTATCGCACTTGCAGATGGAGATGACCATGTAGCGATTATTCCTGCACACGATGATTATGATGCGATGCGTCAAGCGATTGAAAGTCATGATGCCGTTGTTTTCATAAAAGTGGCGAAAGTCATCGATTTAATGCTTGAAGTACTGCGTGATTTAGATTTACTCGATAAAGCCTCTGTTGTGACAAAAGTGACATCCGATGAGGAAATCATTTGGGATGTGCGCGAGCTAGATGGCGTCGATTTAGAATATTTAACGTTAATGGTGGTGCGTAAATAGTGAAGAAGATTTTTATAGTTGGTGCTGGCCCTGGGGATCCAGATTTAATAACAGTTAAGGGTTTACATATTTTACAAACAGCTGATGTAGTGATGTACACAGATTCTTTAGTGAATGAGGATTTAATCGCGAAGGCAAAACCAGGTGCGGAAGTCATTCGTACAGCTGGTATGCATTTAGAAGAAATGGTCGGTGTGATGGCGGACCGTGTAAATGCAGGTAAAGTTGTTGCGCGTATGCATACAGGCGACCCTGCGATGTACGGCGCGATTATGGAACAAGTAGCTCTATTAAAGAAACAGGACATTGGTTATGAAGTCATTCCAGGTGTAAGTTCTGTATTTGCGTCTGCAGCGGCTATTGGTGCGGAGTTAACGATTCCTGACTTAACACAAACACTGATTTTAACACGTGCTGAAGGACGTACGCCAGTGCCTGAATTTGAAAAACTTCGTAGTTTAGCGAGTCATCATTGTACAATTGCGCTATTTTTAAGTGCGACGTTAACGAAGAAAATTGTTAAGGAATTACAAGATGCAGGCTGGGCAGATAATACGCCAGTAGCTGTTATTCAAAGAGCGACTTGGCCGGATCAAAAAATTGTGCGTACGACTTTAGTCGAATTGGATGAGGCAATGCGCGTTAACGGCATTCGTAAACATGCTATGATTTTAGCAGGCTGGGCATTAGATCCGGACATTCATGACAAGGATGAGTACCGTTCGAAATTATACGACGCAAGCTTTACACACGGCTTCCGTAAAGGTGTGAAGACAAGTGATTGAGTTACAAGAAGGCGTATTACCAGAGGTTAATCAGCGACATCCTTATGCAATTGTCGCGATTACGAAGCATGGTGTACAGCTGGGACGAAAATTACAACAGTCATTTTCGCAAGGCGACCTTTACTATATGGGGAAATTCGAGCACGGTGACGAGGAGCAAAAACATATTCAAATGTTTACTGGCACAGTGCGCCTGCTTCTACCAACTTTGTTTAAGCAATATAAAGGGTTAATTTTAATTATTTCACTCGGTGCAGTCGTTCGTATGATTGCACCGATTTTAAAGGATAAGAAGACAGACCCGGGTGTTGTTGTTATTGATGATCGAGGGGAGAATGTCATTAGTGTACTTTCTGGTCATTTAGGCGGTGCCAATGAATTAACGTATGAAGTGGCGGCGGCAATGGGTGCAAACCCTATTATTACAACAGCTTCTGATGTGCAAAAAACGATTCCGGTCGATTTATTCGGTTCGCGTTTTGGTTGGGTGTGGGATAGTGAGGATAAGTTAACGCCTGTTAGTGCTTCTGTTGTGAATGAGGAGCATGTTGCGATTGTACAGGAAACAGGTGAGCGTGATTGGTGGATGCGTGATACGCCGATGCCAGAACAAATAAAAGTGTATCCCTCAACGCAAGCGGCAATCGAAGCAAAGCCTCATGCGACGTTACTTATTACGGACCGCATCATTGAGCCAGAAGAAGAAGTATTACTTGAGAATGGTGTTATTTATCGACCAAAGTCAGTTGTTCTTGGTATGGGCTGTAATCGAAGCACATCAATCGAAGAGATCGAGCAAGTCATTGATGAAACATTGGCTGAACTAAAGCTATCGAAAAAAAGTGTCAAAGCACTTTGTACGATTGACTTGAAAAAAGACGAGCAGTGCTTTATTGATATAACACAAAAATACGATTGGGAATTCATCACGTATACACCAGATGAATTGAACGAAATTAAATTCCCATCACCATCTGAAACGGTATTCAAATTTACAGGGGCATACGGTGTGAGTGAACCAGCCGCGATGCGTTACGCAAAAGTTGAGACATTAGTATTACCAAAGAAAAAATCAGGCAATGCGACGATTTCTGTTGCAAGACGCCCATTTTAAGGAGGAATTGCATGGAAACAAATCGCTTTGTACTTGCCGGGACTGGAAGTGGTGTTGGTAAAACGACATTTACAATTGGTCTCATGAAGGCATTACAGGATAAAGGGAAAATCGTGCAAGGCTTTAAATGTGGTCCTGATTATATTGACCCAACCTATCATACAGCTGTGACAGGCCGTGTATCCCGTAATATTGATAGCTGGATGTTTTCACATGAAGCAGTACGTGACATTGTAGCACGTGCAAGCAAGGATGCAGAAGTCTCGATCATTGAGGGTGTCATGGGGTTTTATGATGGCAAAAGCCCGTTATCGGATGCCGGTTCGGCTGCTGAAATCAGTGTGGTTACGGAAAGTCCTGTGATTTTGATTGTGAACTGCGCGAGTATGGCAAGAAGTGTTGCTGCTGTTGTGAAGGGCTTCCAACTACTTTCTGACAAGCCGAATATTGTTGGCGTCATTGCCAATCAAGTTGGTAGTGAAGGACATTATGAAATTGCAAAAGCAGCCATTGAGCAAGAATGTGGCATTCCGGTCATTGGTTATTTAAAGCGTGAGGCAGACATTGATATTCCGAGCCGCCATTTGGGGTTAATTCCTGCAATTGAACGTGGAGAGCTAGATACCTTTTTTGATAAGCTTGGCGCTTTAATAGCAGAAACGATTGATTTGGATTTACTTCTTGCCTTGACAAAAGCACCAGTGCTTGAAGAAACAGGTCACTTATTTGACCAAGAACCACAACAAGATGTATGCATCGCGGTAGCAAAAGATGCAGCATTTAACTTTTATTATGAGGAAAATTTAGCGTTGCTACGTGCAAAAGGTGCGACGTTGCAATTTTTCTCCCCATTAGCGAATGAACCTGTGCCAGCTGAGGCAGACGGGCTATATATCGGTGGTGGTTTCCCAGAAGAATTTGCTGAAACACTTGCGCAAAATGATCTAACAAAGCAATCAATTCGCGAGGTGATTAATAAGGGCTTGCCGACTTTAGCCGAATGTGGAGGGTTTATGTATTGCACAGAAGCCATTACGAATAGTTCTGATGAACGTTATGAAATGCTTGGAGTTATTCCAGGTGAGGTAGCGATGCAAACAAAACTTGCGGCACTCGGGTATCGCGAAATTTCCGGCACAGAGGGTAACTTTTTAATTGGAGCGAATGAAGAGGCGAAAGGGCATGAATTCCATTATTCGAAATATAGCGGTGAGCATGAAACACCAGCTTATGAAACGAAAGGTCGTTTCGGTCAAAAGCAGGAAGGCTATAACGTGAACAATTTAGTAGCGGGCTATACGCATTTTCATTTCGTATCGAATCCACAACTCGTGGACAATTGGATTACAGCATGTAAGAAGGTGAAAAACGGTGACTAATTATTTTCCAATACATTTAAATATCGAATATAAAACAGTTGTCATTGTTGGTGGTGGGCATGTTGCAACGCAAAAAGTGGCATCATTACTACTAGCAAAGGCAAATGTTGTGATTATCAGTCCAACATTGCATGAAACACTAGTGCCACTTGCTGAGTCAGGACAAATCACGTGGCGTGAAAAAGCATTTGAGCCGCGTGATTTAGATGATGCCTCGCTTATTATTGCGGCAACAAATGAACCCGCAGTCAATGATGCGGTGCAAGAAGCGGCACAACACTGGCAGTTATTGAATCGTGCGGATGCTCAAGGGGCTAGTGATTTTATAACACCAGCAACGGTTCGCCGTGGTCCACTTGTTTTAACCGTTTCAACGTCAGGTGCGAGCCCGGCTTTAGCGCGAAAAATAAAAAAAGATTTAGCACTGCAATTTGATGATGTCTATGAAGACTATGTATGCTTTTTACAGCAAGCACGGTTGATGGTTACCGCTACGTTTGAAAAAGGTGAAAAGCGTAGTACGGCTTTAAAAGCTTTACTTGAACCGTCTTTACTGGAATGGACACGCAGTGGCGATATCGAGAAACGAGAAGCTTTTTTACAACAATTATTGACGGGAGAATCACAATGAATGACGGAATAGTATATTTAGTTGGAGCAGGCCCTGGTGATCCGAAATTGATTACTGTATATGGTCTAGAATGCATTCAAAAGGCAGATGTCATCGCGTACGATCGCCTCGTTAATCCTAAATTGTTGGACTATGCAAAAAAAGATGCCGAACTCGTTTACTGCGGAAAATTGCCCGGGAAACATCACCTTATTCAAGAGGAAATACATGAACTTCTTGTTGCAAAAGCGCAAGAAGGTAAGGTTGTAACGCGTTTAAAAGGCGGAGATCCGTTTGTTTTTGGACGTGGTGCAGAAGAAGCTGAGGTATTAAAAAATCATGGTATTCCCTATGAAATTGTTCCGGGCATTACAGCAGGTATCGCAGCACCAGCGTACGCAGGAATTCCTGTTACACATAGGGATTACGCTACAAGTTTTGCGCTTGTCACTGGACATGGCCGTGAAGATAAAGGACAAGACTTTTTAAATTGGCCTGCGCTTGCAACAGGTATAGATACGGTTGCCTTTTATATGAGCGTCGGCAATATTTCATATATTGCGAAAAAAATGATTGAACATGGACGTAAAGCAACAACACCAGTTGCAGTCATTGAGTGGGGCACTACAGACAAACAGCGTACGATTACGGGACAACTGGATGAAATTGCAAGCATTATTGAACGAGAAGGCTATCATAACCCTTCGATGATTGTCGTTGGAGATGTCGTCCATGTACGTGAGAAAATCCAGTGGTTCCAAGAGCAACAACTCGAAACTACATAATAAGGGGAGAACAGTATGTCAGTCATCGAAGCATTAAAACAAAGACGAGCGATTCGTAATTACACAACACTAGCTGTTGAAAAAGAGAAGATTGAGCAAATCTTACAAGCAGCTACTTATGCGCCAAATGACAGAATGCGTGAACCTTGGCATTTTTATGTCATGCAAGGTGAGGCAATGCAACGTTATGAAGAAATGGCAACTGCTTATTTACAAGAACGTTTTCCGACAAAACCGAATCTAGTTGAAAGTTCATTAAAAGTTGTACAAACGACGCCAGTTGCTATTGTTGTTACCGCAGATATCGTTGAAGGTGATGCTGACGCAACAGAAGACAATGTTTTTGCTGTATGCAGTGCCATTATGTCGATGTGGCTTGCAGCAGAGGAACTAGGACTTGGCTTCGTGTGGCGTACACGTGGCGTAGGACTTGTACATGATACGCGTATGCATGAATTTATCGGTGCAAGTAACACACAAAAGGTCGTTGGTACGATTTTCATTGGCTATCCAGAAGAGCAACTCGTAACAGAAAAGAAACGCACTTCATTTGAAGAAAAAACAACTTGGCTTGCTTAGCTTAATTGATAGGAGATGAAAATAAATGGCTAGAAAAGGCTTGTTTTTAATGTATACAGGTGAAGGCAAAGGGAAAACAACTGCCTCACTTGGTGTGACATTACGTGCAGTTGGCCGCGGCTTAAATGTACGCTATATGCAGTTTATTAAATCACCCGATCGTACTTATGGAGAGCAAATTGCGCTTCGTAAGCTCGGGGTTGAAATGGAACAAATGGGGATCGGCTTTACATGGACGAAAACACCAGAAGAACACAGAGTAGCCCTTGCAAAAGCCTGGACAAAAACAAAAGCAGCTTTGCAAGATGACAGCATCGACTTACTAGTGCTAGATGAACTGAATAATGCACTTGCTATTACGAAATTCCCTGTCGATGATGTCCTACCTTTAGCTGAAGTCATTGAAGCTATTCAAAATCGCCCCCCAACGATGCATATTGTCGTAACAGGTCGTAGTGCAAATGCAACACTCATTGAAATGGCTGATTTAGTATCGACAATCGATGCGACGAAACATTATTATGACGAAGGAATTCCAGCAGTCAAAGGGCTCGAATTTTAAGGAGGAACTAATATGCCTGCTAAGTCAATTATGATTCAAGGAACGGCTTCAGATGTAGGGAAAAGTATGATTTGTACCGCGCTTTGTCGTATATTTTCGAATGATGGACTACGTGTAGTGCCCTTTAAGTCACAAAATATGGCACTCAATTCGTTCGTGACAGAGGATGGTGGGGAAATCGGTCGTGCACAAGGCGTACAGGCGGAAGCAGCGCGCGTAGTCGCTACGACGGATATGAACCCGATTTTACTAAAGCCAAAGCAAAATATGGTGTCTGAGGTAATTGTGCACGGCAAGCATTTTTTAGATATGGATGCAAAAAGCTACCGTAACAAGTTTGTAAGCGATGCGATGCCAATTGTAGAAAAATCCGTGCGGAAATTACAAGAAGCATATGATGTCATTGTGTTAGAAGGCGCAGGAAGTCCAGCTGAAATCAACTTGAAAGACCGTGATATTGCTAATATGCGCATGGCACATTTAGCTGATGCAGCAGTCGTTTTAGTGGCCGATATCGATAGAGGGGGCGTCTTTGCGTCGATTATTGGAACACTTGCTCTTTTAGATGACGCGGAGCGTGCGCGTGTCAAAGGCATAGTTATTAATAAATTCCGTGGTATGCGCGAATTGCTAGATGATGGAATTACGTGGCTTGAGCAGGAAACGGGAATTCCTGTACTGGGTGTAGTGCCGTATATGGATGTCAATATCGAAGCAGAAGATTCACTAGCATTGTCTGCATTACGATTTAAAAAACCAAAAAAAGATGAATTTGCGATTGATGTGGCCATGATTCGTTTACCGCGTATTTCGAATTTTACCGATGTCGATCCATTTTTTGATGAGCCTGAAGTCGGTGTCCGTTTAATAGCGAATGTGTCTGAACTAGGGACACCAGACCTTTTAATTGTGCCGGGAACGAAAAGTACGATAGATGATTTAGCTTGGTTAAAGGCGCAAGGTTTTGATTTAGCTATTGAAAATCTACGTGCATGTGGAACGAAAATTATCGGTATTTGCGGTGGCTTCCAAATGCTTGGGGAAACGTTATTAGACCCTGATGCGGTTGAAGGCAATGGAGAAAATGCACAAGGGTTAGCGTTATTGCCTATTGAAACGATTTTTGTTGGCGATAAAAAAACGGTACAAATGTCCGGCACATTAACGGACAGTGCTATGGAGTTAACTGGCTATGAAATTCATCTTGGACGCACAACGATTTTACGTGAAGAAGTATCACCGTTTTTACAGTTAGCAGATGGTCGTGTTGATGGAGCTGTAAGTGCAGATGGGCAAGTGATCGGTTCATATTTCCACGGATTATTCCATAACCGTCTGTTTACACGAAAACTTGTCAATGAATTACGCGTGAAAAAAGGGTTAACATTGCTAACAAGTGATGTGAAAAGTGATGCAGAACGCCGTGAGGAAGCCTATAATATGTTGGCTAAACATGTGCGTGCAAATATAGATATGGAAAAAGTATATGAACTGCTTAATTTAGAGGTGAAGGCATGACAAGAAAAGGACCACTCGCTATTAATTATGAGGCATTATGGCAAGAAGGTATGAAAGATTGGCATGGGAAAATGCCGGAGCGTATGGTAGATGATACATTAGAAGAGCAGTTTTGGGCACAGTCGATCGCACGTAAGAAAATTGGACAAACCGATCCATATGCAGCACGTATTTTTGAAGCAATACGCGAAAAGATTGAACCGCAACAATCTGTTTTGGAGATTGGACCAGGCTGGGGTAACTACACGTTTCCACTGGCCGATTATGCAAAGAAGTTAACATGTGTTGATAGTTCTGAGAGTGTGCTTGCATACTTAGAAAGCTGTTTAAGTGATCAAGAGCATGTGAGTTATGTCCATGCGAAGTGGGAAGAACTGGGCGAGGATACTATCGGCGCGCATGACGTTGTAATCGGGGTAAATTGCTTTTATCGTATGATTCATATTAAAGAGGCACTTCGCCATATGAACCGACTTGCGAAAAAGCGTGCCATCATAGGGATGACGACAGGTCCGATTCAACCACACTATGAGGTCCTACATGCAAAGTATGGCTACGATATCAAGTTTCCACGTAGAGACTATATTGAATTTTTAAATTTGCTCTATGAAATGGATATTTATGCGGAGTGTGATATTGTGAAACTTAAACGTACATATGAATATAATTCCTATGAGCAACTCATTACGACGCAAAGTAAAAAAATCTTAACTGAAGGTTACCAACGTGCGCATGTAGAGGAGGCACTTGCACCCTTTATTGAAGAAGTAGATGGTCGATATTACTATCGCCACGACTTCCATGCAGCCCTTGTTTCTTGGGAGCCAAAATAGTGCTAAGCACACAATTAATTAGATGATTAGTAAAAAAACAGCTGTATTCCTCCTAAAGGAATACAGCTATTTTATTTGAAAGAGACTTTCAGATTTGATGCAGGAGACGAATGAGTAGTTGGTAGTGATTCGTCATGATATAATAACTCTATTTATTACTAATCGAGTTAATTTCATAAATAGTTTTTCTAGGGAAAATTACGAACATCTCAGTAGAGCGGAAGGCGGCGACTCCAGCGGGAAAAGCAAGCGAACCGAGACCCTGGACTGAGCGTAGCGAGGGAAGCGGCTCGGTGCTTGCCCGCGGAAAGCGTCCGCCTGTAGCGTAACGATGTGAACAATCATATTTTTTATCTTTGCAATGTTCATATTTATTGATGGAAATACGAATTATTAAATTGATTAAATCATAATTGGTTTATAAAATAAGAAACAGAGTAAATTGAGGTGAAGTATATGCAGTTACATTTTTTAGGGACAGGCGCAGGGATGCCATCTAAGGAACGAAACACAAGTGCATTAATGGTGAAGTTACTTGATGAAATCGGCGAAATGTGGCTGTTTGATTGTGGTGAGGCGACTCAACATCAAATATTGCGTACATCTTTAAAGCCTCGTAAAGTGACAAAGATTTTTGTGACACATTTACATGGTGATCATATTTTCGGGTTGCCGGGATTCCTTAGCTCACGTTCTTTTCAAGGTGGGGATGAGGAGCTAACGATTTATGGCCCAATTGGATTACAACAATGGATTGAGATGACGCTCGCTTTATCCAAAACACATTTGACGTATCCGCTAAAATTTGTAGAGGTAAGTGAGGGCATTATTTACGAAGATGCACAGTTTGTCGTACGAGCAGGTGAATTACGTCATGTTGTACCTTGTTTCGGCTACCGGATTGAGCAGAAGGATTTGCCAGGAGAGTTACTGTTTGAAAAAACTCAGGCACTCGGTGTGCCAAAGGGTCCTCTTTTGGGCCAGTTAAAAAGCGGTCGAGACATTAAACTAGATAACGGTGTAATAGTGCGAGCTACAGATGTATTGGCACCACCTCAAAAAGGGTTTACTTTAACGATTTTAGGAGATACAAAATACTGTGAAGAAGCGATTGCCTTAGCAAAAGATGCAGATATTGTTGTACATGAAGCTACATTTGACGGTTCTACAATTGAATTAGCAGCAAATTATGGACATTCAACAAATATGGAAGCGGCGACTGTTGCAAGCCGAGCCCAGGCACGTTATTTACTTTTAAATCATTTAAGTGCACGATTTTTACCAAGTGACTTCCCGCAGTTTTTAGCAGAAGCACAGGGGATTTTTGCTCAAACTTATTTAACATCAGATTATGCTTTATTTAGTTGGCATAATGGTAAGTTAACCTGTTAATTATATAAATATAAAGATAAGTATCTTTTTTTGTGAATGTACACTAAAAAAGATGCTTATTTTTTTGTCTAAATAGGCCAAACAAACCGTATAGGAATGAAGAAATATATAGAATAATTCAGGTGGAAATAATAAATATCTTGTAATATCGCATGATTTATTAATATATTTCTATCTACTTTAGAAAATTCTGAAATTTTATTACGAAATAATGACATTTTCCTATCTAAAATAAATTTAATAAGCTAATTTTTGGGAAAAAATAATTAAATATATTGAACGGTTATTGTATGATGAAATTGAAATTATGTAACATCATCAGGGGGACAGGTTTATGGTGAAGTCAATGAAGTGGAAGATGATGCTCGAGATTATGATAATTGTTGTGTTAATTATCGGCGCATTTTCAGTGTATATCTTTCAAGCAACCTATAAAAGCGTGAAAAGTAATGGTGAGGCTCTTGTTGATTCAATCTCTATGGGAATGGAAGGGGCTATTCAATCTAGGGCGAAAACTGAAGAAATCATGGAACAGGAAATGATTGCAGAGTCCGTGATGGCTTCATATATTATTAATGAAGGCGCTACATATGAAGATTTAAAAGCAATTGCAGAACGCGGTGGTATGGATGAAATTTGGAGTACAGATGATAAAGGGAATACAGCCGTGACTTCTGTTGCACCAACGGTAGATTTTAATTTTGGCTCTGATCCAAACGGGCAAGCCGCTGAATATATGCAGCTTTTGGAAGGTAGTACAAAGGAAATTGTTCAGAAAGCACAAACTCGTGATGTTGACGGTGAATTTTATAAATTTGTGGGTGTTAGTAGTTGGGACCCAGCAACTCCTCAAATCATACAAGTCGCACGCCACGGTCAACAGCTACTTGATTTAGAAACGAGTATTGGTAGTGAATATTACATAAACGAATTAAAAAATCATTTATCATCTACAGTGTTATTTGCAGCCGTTGTTAATGATGCTGGGGAAGCCATTGTTGCTACATCAGAGAAGAATTTAGAGGAGATTGGTTTTACAAAAGACCAATTTACGGCAAAGGATGCTGCAGATTTTTCAGGACGCTATGAGGGTACACGTGTTACGCAATATGTGAAACCGCTATCAGATGGTTCGTATTTAGCTGTGGTTGTTTCGAATAATGTTCTGACAAATATATTAACAGGTACGATTATTGCTTCTTTATTGGTCGTGTGTATTATTTTCTTTACAACAGGTTTTTCAATATCACGTCAGGTAACACGTATTTTAAGTGTGCGAAATTCACTTGAGGACATTAGCCAAGGCGAAGCGGACTTAACGAAGCGTATTGAAGTGACGTCTCAAGATGAGATTGGTCAGCTCGTAACGTCCTTTAACGCAATGATGGAAAACTTCCAACATATTATGCGTGATTTGAAACAGGAAGCGCATCAAATTAAAGATGCCACGAGTATCATTCATAGCAATTCTCATGATACCCTTGCGTCCTCTCATCTTATTCAAGAAGAGTCAAAGCAGGTTGCGCAGGCAACTTTTGGGCAACTGAAAAATACAGAGGACAGCGCACATTCGATGGAAGAATTAGCACGTAGTATTCAGCATATTTCTGAGTCTATTGCTGAAATCTCTTCTATTTCTCGCGATACTGAAGAAAATGCTAACAACGGTTTGAAAATCATGAATCGTTTACATAAACAATTAATAGATGTGTATGAAAAAACAGATATATCTGTTGTACGTACACAAGAGTTAGTGAAACTATCAGGAATGATCGGAGAATTTACGAATGTAATTACAGCCATTTCCGATCAAACGAACTTGCTTGCATTGAATGCTTCAATTGAAGCGGCGCGTGCTGGTGAAGCAGGTAAGGGATTTGCTGTTGTAGCAGAGGAAGTACGAAAACTAGCGGAAGAATCAAAAATGGCAGCCGTGCGCATTTCACAAGTTGTTGGCAGTGTACAAATGGAAACTACTGAAATTGTAGAAGCAATCAATTCAACAGCCAACGTATTACATGCTGGCCGTACAATTGCCAATGAGGCTCAGCGAGCATTTGAAGGAATTAATAATGGGATTCAAGTGTTAGCTGAACAAGTTGACCAAGTATCAAGTTCAACAGAAGAAATCGCAGCAAGCACAGAAGAAGTAACAGCTACGATGGAAGATGTTTCATTACTTGCGAAACAGACGGCTACAAGCGTAGATGCAGTAGCGCAAAAAGCGCAAGATCAAGCGACTAGCATGAATGAAATGACAGCTGTAATTGATAGGTTAAATTCAACAGCTAATAATCTGCAACAATCTGCTGGCAAATATAAAGTATAAGAATACTAGCCTCCTATTAGGGAGGCTAGTATTAGTTTTAGAGGTTTTTGAGAAAGGTAGTGCGTTTGATAGCTGATTTACGTATAATTGAGAGAAGGGGAGTGGTTGTATGAATCAACAGAAATTGCCGCCAGCGGTTTTGCGTTTACTTGTCATTTTTCCAAACGTGCTGAGCTATTTACTTTTAGGTGGACTTGTTATTTTTGTTTTAACAAATTATGAAGGGTTAAAGGCTGCAGAAAACTTGAAAATTTGGCTTATTTCAATTGCTGCTCTTGCTCCGATGTCAATGTTGACTACATACAGTATTGTGAAGAAAATTCGTGCTGGTCATATGTGAAACATTGCTAATGCGAACATATTTTAATAGAACACCCGCAATTGCTAGCTTACATTTAGCAGTTGCGGGTGTTTTTCGTTATCGTATTGAAATAATGTTTGATTATTTTTTTTGAACATCCACAAAATATGTGCTTGATTTAGAGTAAACACTACTATAAATAAGCACATGGAACGAAAGGTGGCGACTCCTAGGGGATTAGTGAGCAGCTTGAGACCCTGCAGGACCAGTGTGTTTTGTGACGAAGCGGCTCAAGGCTCGCCCCCTGCAAAGCGTCCGCCTGTAGTGGAATGAGCTGTCACGTACAGATTTTAGTGAGAATCCATTTTTTTATTGTAGAAGTGATTTCAAATATTTTTGTACCGATGTGCAATAATATCCTATCTGTAATGCCCAATCATGATAAAATCAATGAAATATGGAATAGCTAATAGCAGATATTTTGAAATAAAGGGGTAAGAAATGAATGTCAGAATTAATGGATTGGAAAAATGGTGCTTACGGGCGTAGATTTGTAGCTTCTTTTAGTGGAGGAAAGGATAGTGCCTTAGCTTTATATAAAGCATTGAAGGTTGGAGAAGCGGTGGGTTTGATTGTAATGCTGGAGGAAGAAGGGGGATGTTCTAGATCCCATGGAATGCCTCCAGAACTCCTACATGCCCAAGCTAAATCGATTGGTTTGCCTGTATATACTGGAGTTTCAGGTTGGACAGATTATGAAAAAGTATTTACATCTTTATTAGAAAAAGCTAAAGATCAAGGTGCAGAAGTATTAGTCACAGGAGACATAGATTTGCCTGCTCAGGACTGTTGGCATGAAATGGTTACGAAGAATGTAGGATTAAAACTGGGAATTCCATTATGGGAAATGAACCATCGTGAAGCTGTCGAGGAGTTCATAAATCTAGGATTTAAAACAATCGTAGTAACTGTTAATTTATCATTAGGAATGCGGGAAGACGATTTAGGACGAACATTAACCCATGAATTTGTGAAGGAGCTTGAAGCTCGTGGTATTGACCCATGTGGAGAAGGTGGGGAGTTCCATACTTCGGTAATTAATGGACCCATTTTCAAACAACCTATTCTTGTTCGTAAATGTGAGATTATTAAAAAGGGAGAATATGCTTTTCTGCCTTTGAAATTAGTAAACAATGGTACTGAAATTGGTTAATTTCACTCTTAGAAATACAGTAACCATCTATCTAACTTGGAATGGTGGTTTGTTATGTTAATGATGAAACGGCTCGCCTTGCATGTGTCTATCAATAATAAGTTCCATGTGATTCATTAAAGATTTTTTACTTTTATTGTAAGAGATAGCTGGTGGATGTTGTGCGAAATATTCAGGAAGAACACAAGCGCGTAGCCTGTAATAGCCATTCTCAAAATAACTACTACAGGTTTTCGCAATCGGAAGGTGGCATGAAGAGTGTGAGCGTTGAGATGCTTGGATAAGCAGCTTTCATTGTGACACTGAGAGCTGTTTTTGTATTTTATATCAACCTTAAGCTAAATATCAGGGCTGCAAACTCTAAAGCACAGCTTTACTATAATCTAAAAGATTACTGAATATGTAAATCGCTAGTTTCAAACGTATTGAAAAAAAATTAAAATATAATTCTTCTAAAGGAATCCATTGTTCTTCAAATATCCCCCACATTTCAATACCATTTCTAGAAATTATTCTTTCCTTCTGCAACGACGAATCAATACTTATTGAAATTTTGTATTAATTAGATAACTCTTCAATTACCTTAGCATTTCCAATAAAGCTATTTACATATATAATGAGTAACTCTAACCAAAGTAATTCTTCTTTCTTAAGTTTTACATTGTGGTGCGAAGTCATAACAATAAATACTTTATCTTGAATGTTTTCTTGTAAACATGTTATATAATGATTTTTATATTTCTTTACATGAGCAAAATTTAATCTCTTCAGTATTTGAATTGGGATTTCAAAACCATGCGGAGCGTTATCTCTCAATCTTTTTCCCTTCTTTTGTTTCTACAAAAATATTAGTGTTCATAATGGTTTCATGAACTTTGAAACTAGAATTGTAAATTTTTATTTTAAATTAATTGAATTGTCAGTCAATAACGGGTATGCTATACCCATTATTGACTAGGGGGGATTTCTTTGGAGTTGATACATCGAAGTAATGTCTTTTTACAACATTTGTTAAAGTATTCATTTGACGAAATTTTTATCGCTGATACGGAAGGAAGGATCTTGTATGCAAGTGAAAATTCGAAAGACTTTTTTGGAATGAAATCTGAAGAAATTGTCCATCAAAATGCTTTTGACCTTGAAGCGAAAGGGATTTTATCGCCTTCAGTTATATGTAAAGTGTTGAAAACTGGCAAAGTAGAAATGGTAATTCAAAACTCCATAATGGGCCGAAAGCTTGTTGTTACAGGTTTTCCGATTGTAGAATTTAGTGCAATGGTTGGGGTAATAAGCTTTTCAAGAGATATTACAGAGCTGGATTATTTAAAGAGAACAAATGAAAATGTCGCTGCGCAAATTCGATTATATGAACAAGAAATAGAGGCACTGAAAAAGGAACAAAGTGTAACTGAATCGAGTATATCAGGCAAAATGCGTGATGTTTTTGCAGTAGTAGAAAAGGTTTGCGATTTAGATGTATCAGTATTGTTGGAAGGTGATTCAGGTGTTGGGAAAAACTACATAGCAAGAAAAATTCATATGCTCTCTAATCGAAATAGAGAGCCATTTATTGAAGTAAACTGTGGTGCAATTCCAGAGGCATTGATTGAATCTGAGCTGTTTGGATACGTGGAAGGCGCATTCACTGGTGCAAAAAAAGGAGGGAAACTTGGGTATTTTGAAGCTGCAGGGAAGGGTACGATTCTATTGGACGAAATTGCCGAACTACCACATAATCTTCAAGTGAAATTGTTATCAGTTCTGCAAAATCGAGCGATTCAACGTGTTGGTAGTAACGGACAAATTGACATAAAATGCAGAATTATTTATGCAACTAATAAAGATTTGCACCAACTCGTCTTAGAGAAAAAATTCCGTGAAGATTTATATTATCGTATTAACGTTATTAAAATTAAAGTTCCTCCTTTACGTGAAAGACGCGAGGAAATACCAGTGTTAGTCAATGCAATAACAGAGGAATTGAATAACAAACATCATCTGAAAAAAGTGTTATCGACCAATTTAATCTCATGGATGTATTTGCAAGAGTGGCCAGGAAATATTCGTGAACTACGTAATTATATCGAGAGAATCTTAATAACTTCCAATAAGGATCTTGTAGATATAGAAGTTGATGAGAATATAGTAACTTCAAATGAGGAACCCAAACTTGGTGATTTATTAGAAAAAGTTGAAGGTGATTATATTAAGATGATGTATAAAAAATACCCTAGTAGTATAAAACTTGCGAAAAAATTAGGAATAAGTCAATCCACCGCGAATCGAAAAATAAATCAATACGTAAACGAGTAGAAGGGAGTAATATACTCCATCCTTCTTACACCTCCGTGAATACAGTATCTTCTTATTGGGGGTCCTTCTGCACTCTCTTGAAACCTATCATTACTTAGTATATTTTCAGTGTTTTATATAGATAGTTGAAGAGGGTTAGTCAAAGCTGACTATATTTAATTCGTTTTAGAGTCAATATTTGTATTGAGGTTGAAAAGTAAAGAACCTGTAGAAAAAATTATTCTACTTGAATGCTTAGAATTACGCCTGTTTAGAGGAGTATAATGCTTATCAAAAATTAAAATCCGTATATTCCCTAAAGTTGGCACACAAATTGCTATAAAAATATTAATAAGCAATTTGTGTGCTTAAATAATTTACAAAAGGGTGTATGCAAAATGAGAAATCCAGATGAAAAACAATTTTTAAACCTACCTTACACGGGAATTTGTTCATTCGGAAAATATCCAATCTGTACAAACTTAGAACAATTAGATGCGGACGTAGCTGTAATTGGAGTTCCATATGATATGGGGGCACAATGGAAGGGTGGCACACGAATGGGACCACGTGGTATCCGTGAGGGTTCTACTTTATATAGCTTCGGATTAGAGGGAGCTTATGATATTGAAAAAGGTATTACGTATTTAAGTCCTAATTATAAAGTATATGACTGTGGCGATGTAGATATGGTGCATGGTGATTTGGAACAAAGCTTTGATAATGTAGAAGCAGCAATTCGGAAAATCGTTGAAAAAGGTGCAATACCAGTTGTTATGGGTGGCGACCATTCTATTACAATTCCAGTGGGGCGCGCGTTGGATAACATCGGTAAGTTCCATGTTATTCAAATAGATGCGCATTTGGATTGGGCAGATCATCGTTCAGGTCAACGATTTGGTCATGGTAGTTCTCTTCGTCGATTATCAGAAATGGATCATGTTGACAAAATGTTCCAATTTGGTATTCGTGGGATTAGTAGTAGTAAAAAAGAAGATGCTGATGCTGCGAAAGAATATGGAAGTGTAATTCTATCTCCGAGACAAATTCGTAAAATGGGGATCGAGGAAGTAATAGCTTCAATTCCAGAAGGAGATAACTATTATGTTACTATCGATATCGATGGTTTGGATCCATCTATTGCACCTGGAACTGGTACCCCATCACCAGGCGGGCTCTTATACGATGAAGTATATGACATGATTGATGCTATTGCGAAACGTGGAAATGTAATTGGCTTTGACTTAGTTGAGGTTTCACCTCCCTATGATTTATCAGGAATTACAAGTCAAGTTGGTGCTCGTATAATGCTTGATTTTATTAGCTTTATTTTAAAAGAACGTGATTCGAAATAAAGAATTTTATTCATTATATAAAGTCTGAAAATTCTGTTATTCGCGGTATTTTAAAAGGGGGAAAAACGATGCAAGCTAAAAAAACTGGTACGAATCGTATGATTATCGGAATCATTTTAGCTGTATTAACATTTTGGCTATTTGCACAATCCATGGTAAATATTATTCCAGCAGTCCAAAAAGATCTAAATGTTTCATTAGGAACATTGAATATTGCAATAAGTTTAACATCACTATTTTCAGGACTTTTTATCGTTGCGGCTGGAGGAATTTCAGATAAAATAGGAAGGAAAAAATTAACTTATTTTGGGTTGGTTTTTAGTATCGTAGGCTGTGTGCTTATTATTATTTCTCAAAATGCATCGATTCTTATTTTGGGACGTATTGTGCAAGGGCTTTCTGCTGCATGTATTATGCCGTCAACCATAGCGTTGGTTAAATCTTCATTTGAAGGTGAAGATCGTCAACGCGCACTTAGCTATTGGTCATTTGGTTCTTGGGGTGGTGGTGGCTGTACGGCACTTGTTGGTGGTGCAATTGCTACTTATGCCGGATGGAGATGGATTTTTGTCTTTTCAATCGCGATTGCACTTCTCTCAATGTACTTATTAAAGGATATTTCAGAGAGTAAAGCAGAAGAAGTGTCACAACAAAAATTCGACTTCACAGGATTTTTGTTGTTCGTACTGACGATGCTTGCTATTAATATGATTGTGACGCGCGGACAAGATTTCGGTTGGACAAGCCCATTAACTGTTGGTTTAATTGCAATTGCTTTTGTATTGATGATTACATTCTTCTTGGTAGAACGTCGTAAAACAAATCAATTTATTGATTTTTCTTTGTTTAAAACACAGGCATATTCAGGGGCAGTTGTTTCAAACTTTTTGCAAAATGGAATTGCAGCAACAGTTGTCGTTGCCAATACTTACGTCCAGTTAGCTCGTGGCTTTACATCGTTTCAAACAGGATTATTAACTATTGGGAATGTTATTGCCGTTCTTGTTATGATCCGAGTAGGCGAAAAAATGTTACAGAATATGGGCGCCCGTAAACCTATGCTGATTTCCGTGTTCGTTTCAACAATCGGTATTAGTATGACGGCAATGACATTCTTGCCAGACCTTGCATATATTCTTGTTGTATTTATTGGGTTCTTAATTGCTGGACTTGGTATCGGAATGTACGCAACACCTTCAACAGATACAGCCGTTGTTAATATTGCAGATGATAAGGTAGGTGTAGCATCTGGAATCTATAAAATGTCGAGCTCACTCGGATTTTCATTTGGCATCGCGATTTCAACAGCTGTGTATGGTGTCATAGTTTCATTTGCAAGCATCCATATTGCCGCGTCAGTTGGAATTTTAGTTAATATCCTATTTGCAATACCTGCAATCCTATATATCAATAAAACTATAAAATCAGATGAAGGAATAGTAAAGGATACATCTTCAATCCCAGCTAGTGCAAACACAATAAGTTACGTGAAATAATCTTATTAGGTTTTGGATGTATGGTAGTAAATTTGCAATATAAATTATAAAACAAGAAAATAAAGAGTCCTTACCCTTGCATATAAAACAAAATAATTTTAAATAAGGTCGTAGGAAAATCTCTTGTTTTTCTGCGACTTTATTATGGAGATTTCATACAAATGGTTAAGAGCCTGCTAGGTGTTAATAACATTCGATATTATGGTCTTGATGTCATCTTCATCCCATTTAACATAACTACTGTAAATCGATCCATCTCAACTACTAAATCAAATTCTTCATGATGAATTAACCAGTCATACACATTTGCACGCATGCAACGCTGAATAGTAGCCTGTATTTGTGTCAACTCTAAATTCGCTCGAAACTCCCCGTCGCGAACCCCTTCCTCGATATATGTATTAAGTATTTGGAATATCTTCCGCTGTGGACTAATTAAATAATGAACTTGTTCAACTTGGTTAGTCATCGCGGCAGTATAGACTGTACGCATTAAATCTTTCCCAACTACATTTGTTAAATACAGCATTTGCTCCTTGTATAGTGTGAGAATTTTTTCACTTGCTGGTAAAGCGGGGTCAATATTTTTTTCCACAGTGCTATAGAAACTATCCAGCTCTTTAAATTTTTCTAAAATAACATCGTACTTGGATGGAAAGTACGTATAGAAAGTTCCTTTTGACACATTACAAGCTTTTGTGATTTGTTCAACTGATATATGTTCAAATCCGTATTCGTTAAATAAATCTAAGGATTTTTTTAGTAATTTCTCTCTTGTTTCTAATGCCTTTTTCTGACGAGAAGTTAAAGAATTCATATATTCGACCTCCGGAATTTTAGTATTCTATAGAAATTTTAGTAATTTTTTTCGTATTATTAAGAAAATTTATGCATTGACGAGATATATTGGATTCCATTATGCTTTAATTGACCGTAGTCAATGACTTCGGTTAATGAATATATTTCGTTATTAATGCTACGACAAAAACATACAGTTGACTAGTGCATCACTCGTTTTTATTTTCCGAATGTTCTATAAATAACGGATTGAATGAGAAGGTAGGATTAATCCGCTTTAACTTTAATCCTGAAGCAGATTTTGACAGAAAATGATTGGTCATCTGCTTATTGAAGTAAATAATAATTTGAAATTTCAAGGAGGAACACACATGACAACGGCACATGGAGTACAAACATTAACGCATTTCATCGGCGGGGAAATGGTCGAAGGGACAAGCGGTCGCTACGGCTCGGTATACAACCCAACAACAGGAGAGGTTATTGCAAAAGTACCGTTAGCATCAGTAGAGGAGACACGCAAGGCAATTGATAAGGCACATGCTGCATTTCCAAAATGGCGGGATACATCCGTAGCAAAACGTGCGGAAGTGGCAATAAAATTCCGCAATCTGCTTACCGCAAATATGGATGAACTAATACAAATTATTTGTACAGAAAGTGGTAAAACCGTTGAGGATGCAAGAGGTGAGATTACACGAGGGATTGAATCCGTTGACTTAGCGATTGGTGCACCTCATTTAGTGAAGGGGGAATACTCTGTCAACGTAGGTGGCGACATTAACGCCTATTCTGCGAAATACCCGCTTGGCGTTGTAGCGGCTATTTCACCATTCAATTTCCCGATTATGGTGCCATTGGCTCAAACGAGTATGGCTGTTACTGTCGGGAATGCTGTTGTGTTAAAAGCATCTGAACGTGTGCCAATGACGGCTTTGTATGTAAGTGAGTTATGGAAAAAGGCTGGTTTACCAAACGGCATTTGGACAGTTGTCAACGGTGATAAAGACGCTGTAAATGAGATTTTAGAAAATCCAAAAGTACAAGCCGTTTCATTTGTAGGATCGACACCAGTCGCGAAATACATTTATGAAACAGGTGCAAAGTATGGAAAACGTGTCACAGCGCTAGGTGGCGGCAAAAATAACATGGTCGTGATGCCAGACGCAGACCTTGAGCAAGTCGCAAATTCATTTATCGGAGCTGCGTATGGTGCCGCATCGCAACGTTGTATGGCGATTTCTACATTGATGCCAGTTGGACAAGAAACCGCAGATCGCCTTGTCGACATCTTAAAAGTGAAAATTGCAGCGTTAAAAGTAGGTGCTTATACAGAGGCAGATACCGATTTTGGTCCTGTTATTTCTCAACAATCGAAAGAAGCAATTTTAGCGGCAGTTGATCGCGGCGAATCAGAGGGTGCAATAGTAGTTTGTGATGGGCGTGAACTAGATATCGTAAAAGAATCGAAAGGTTTCTTCGTAGGTCCATCATTATTAGATCATGTAAAACCGGGCATGGAAATTTATGAACAAGAAGTATTCGGTCCAGTTCGTAATGTTGTCCGTGTTGCTTCTTTAGATGAAGCGATTCAGCTTATTAATGACCATGAGCTTGGCAATGGGGTAACTATTTTTACAAATGACGGTTTTGCAGCTCGTAAGTTCACGACAGAGATCGATGTTGGGATGGTTGGTGTAAATGTGCCAATTCCGATTCCAGTTGGTTATCACAATTTTGCTGGATTTAAGGGTTCTCGTTTTGGTGAAGGGCATATGTTTGGACCAGATCAGGCGCGTTTCTTTACGAAAACGAAAACGGTTTCTGAACGTTGGATGACAACTAGTACGTCAACAACATCAACGTTTGCATTCCCAAGTAATAACGATTAACAGATCATATAGAGCTGTATTCTTTATAAAAAAAGGAGCGGATGGGACATGATTCAGACAAAAACAGTCTTTACGGTAAACTCGCCTGGGACCATTATTTATGGTCGGAATTCGTTTGAAGAAGTAGGGGTATATGCGCAAAAGTTAGGAACAAAAGCACTTATTATAAGCGATCCTATTATGGACAACTTGGGCTTTGTTCAACAATGTATATCTTTTCTCAAAGAGCAAGGGGTAGAAGCGGTTTCATATATAGGGGTAACGTCAGAGCCGGTGGATACGTATGTGACGGAAGGGCTGCACATACTACAGTCGGAACAATGTAATGTTATTATTTCTTTAGGTGGCGGTAGTTGCATCGATACAGCGAAAGCCATTGCAGTGATGGCAACAAATGGCGGATATATAGGGGACTATATGAAGATGCAAAAGGTGGCAGATCAAACAGCTATCCCTCACATTGCGATACCAACAACTGCTGGTACAGGCTCGGAGGCGACGGATGCAACCGTGATAACAAGTACGATGAGTGATGTCAAAATGATGATAAAACAACCAGCATTCATGCCCAATGTAGCGATTGTCGATCCAATATTGACGATCTCATCACCACCATCCATAACAGCTGCAACTGGTATTGACGCGTTAAGTCATGCCATTGAAAGTTATTTATCGCGTTTAGCACATCCTTATTCTAACTTTCTTGCGTTATCTGCAATGGATTTAATCGTCAATAATATATTGAAGGTTTATGAACAGGGTGATGATATTGATGCACGAGAGGCCATGTCACTTGGCGCCATACAAGCTGGGCTATCATTTTCTAATGCTTCAGTTGCTTTAGTACATGGCATGTCTCGTCCTATCGGAGCACTATTCCATGTACCACATGGTATTTCGAATGCGATGCTTTTACCTGCTGTATTAGAATACTCAAAAGATGCGTGTGTGGATCGATTAGCTGACCTTGGTAAATTCTTTAATAAAGAAGAAGAGTCTTTGTCGCAAGAGGAGCTTGCTGATTTAGCCATCGCTTCGATAAAGGAACTGTGCAAAAAGATGAACATCGGAAATTTACAGCAATGGGGTATTGAAAAAAATTCCTTTTATGCAGCAATTCCGAAAATGGCAGTTGATGCAATTGCTAGCGGAAGTCCAGGGAATAATCCGAAAGTGCCAACGCAAGAAGAACTAATGGAATTGTATAAAATTGTGTATCAGTATGAATTTTAATATCCAACTGTCACTACTATAGTAGTGACATGCGATTGAGGCGATCCTAAAAGTCGACTGTATGTGGTTTAGGGATCGCTTCATTTATTTATTTCGAATTCGAGATATTATGCTTGTGTATTTATCACTTGCGTGGTAAAGTGATAATACAGAACACAGAGAGGGAGACGAAGCGATGCGAAAACATACACTGGGTTCACTTACTTGGTTGCGTATGATGCGCTTTACCAATCAAAGTAATCAGCTATCCAATGAATTTCTAAAGCGTTTTGACTTAACAACGGCGCAATTTGATGTGCTAATGCAGATTAAGACATATGCACCATTAACACAATCAGAGCTAGCTGAAAAAGTTACTGTCACACAGGGTGGTATGTCACGAATGCTCGCGCGTCTTGAAAAAGAAGAACTGATTGAGCGTAAGCAAGATTGGAAAACAAAAACGATCTCGCTAACGGCTAAGGGTGAGCAAATGATCGATACAGCGACACCATATCAGCTCCACTTTCAATCCTCATTTTTTGTAGATGTTCTAACTGAAGAAGAAATGAAAACACTATATACACTAATGTCGAAGTTAGAAAAAAATAGCCGAGAAAAAAAATTGCCGACAACGTAATTTTTTTTACACTCTCACTTGCGTAGTCAAGTGAAAATCTGGAGGAAACTAAAATGAACAAATTAAGCGGACATCATCATATATCAATGCTAACGAAAAACGGGAAACGAAATAGTGACTTTTATACAAAGGTCCTTGGCTTACGTCGCGTTAAAAAAACAGTTAATCAAGATTCACCGTCTATGTATCATTTATTCTATGGAGATTTGACAGGGGCTGCCGGCACAGAATTATCTTTTTTTGAAATGCCAGTTGCAGGACGTACAGTACGAGGAACGAATGCCATTACACGCATCGGATTACTTGTACCTAGCTATGAAAGCTTAGAGTACTGGAAAAAACGTTTTGAACTACTAGATGTCGAGCATAGCGAGATAACAACGTATGCAGGCAAAGAGGCACTGTTTTTTGAGGATCATGAAGGCTTACGTATGGTGCTACTAAATCACAATGGGCAAGAGACACCAACGGGATGGAAGGCATGGGAGGATTCTAAGGTTCTGACAGAGCATCGCATTTTAGGTATGGGGACAGTAGAAATAACAGTACGTTATTTAAGCCGTACTGTGGATTTATTGAAGGAGCTGTTTAATTATACAGTTGTTACTGAAGATGACAAAGAAGCAATTCTTCAATCAATTGAAGGTGAAACACTAGGTGAGATTGTGGTGAAAGAGCAGGAAGGACCAAGTGAGAAGCCTGGTCGCGGGAGTATTCATCACCTTGCATTGCGTGTAGATACTGTTGAAGAATTACACAAATGGGACGCATTAATTAAAGAGCGCGGTTTAGTCAGCTCAGGCGTTGTCGATCGTTACTATTTCCAAAGTCTGTACTTTAGAGACCGTAACGGCATTTTATTTGAAATGGCGACAGATGGACCAGGCTTTACAGTAGATTCAAAGATTGAAGACTTAGGTAAAGGGCTTGATTTACCACCATTTTTAGAAGGTAGACGAGCAGAAATTGAAGCAATTTTAGAACCATTAGATTAAAGGAGCGAAACAACATGGAAAACTATCGTATTGATCAATCAAAAGGTATTGAATTTGGACTTTATTCATTAGGGGATCATATCCCAAACCCACTAACAGGTGAACGTATTTCCGCACAACAACGTATTAATGAGCTAATCGAAGCAAGTAAATTAGCTGAACAAGCTGGCATTGATGTATTTGGTGTTGGTGAAAGTCACCAAACGTACTTTACAACGCAGGCGCATACGGTTGTATTAGGTGCTATTGCACAAGCAACTGAGAAAATAAAAATAGCAAGTTCTGCAACGGTTCTAAGTGTATCTGACCCTGTTCGTGTATATGAGGATTTCGCGACAATTGATTTAATCTCTAATGGTCGAGCTGAAATCGTCGCAGGTCGTGGTTCTCGTGTTGGCGCATATCACTTACTTGGCGTCGAGTTACAAGATTATGAAGAAATTTTTGAAGAAAAATTAGAGCTACTGAAAAAGATAAATGACGAGGAACTTGTGACTTGGAAAGGGCAATTCCGTGCACCACTCGAAAATGCGCAAATCTTGCCACAACCAAAAAATGGCTCACTGCCGATTTGGCGAGCAGTAGGTGGACCACCTGCTAGTGCTATTAAAGCAGGCTATATGGGTATGCCAATGATGTTAACAACATTAGGGGGTCCGGCTGTGAACTTCAAGCCTTCTGTGGATGCATATCGTGAAGCAGCAGATCGCAGTGGCTTTGATCCAAGCACATTACCAATCGCGACAACAAGTCTTTTCTATGTAGCAGATACGGCACAAGAGGCATTACAAGGAATGTACCCACATATTAATGGTGGCTTCCAGGCAATTCGTGGTGGCGGGTATCCAAAACAACAATTTGCGCAAGCACCAGATACACGTGACGCACTAATGGTTGGTAGCAAAGAGCAAATCATTGAAAAAATGCTCTATCAATTTGAACTTTACGGTATGCAACGCTTTATGGCCCAACTTGATTTTGGTGGCGTACCATTCGATAAAATTATGAAAAATATAGAAATTATTGGGAATGACATTCTTCCAGCGATTAAAAAATATACAGCGAAATAAGGAGCGAACAACATGAAAATTGTAGCATTAGCTGGCTCAATTGTCGGCTCTAAAACAAAAACAGCGATGGTGAAAGTCGTTGAAATGCTTCAACAAAAATACCCTGAGCACGAAGTGACATTACTGGACTTAGCTGAATATAAATTGGAGTTTAGTGATGGACGTAATTACTTTGAATACGAAGGCGATACAAAATATGTGACTGAAACGATTATGGCTGCTGATGCAATTGTTATTGGTACACCTACGTTCCAAGCATCGATTCCAGCGACATTAAAAAACATTTTCGACTTATTACCTGTGAATGCTTTCCGAGACAAAGTTGTGAGTACGGTTGTAACAGCTGGTACATCAAAGCACTATTTAATGGTCGAACAGCAATTGAAACCAATCCTTGCTTATATGAAGGCTCATATCGTGCCAACGTATGTATTTATAGAAGAAAAAGACTTTTTACGCAAAGAAATTATCAATGATGACGTCCTGTTCCGCTTAGAACGATTAGCTGAAGACACAGTCGTAATGGTAGATGCTTTTGCAGCTATCCGAGCAAAAAAAGACGAGGAATATGATTTTTAAAAGTGCCGGAAATACACACAATTCAAAAAAACAGCTTTTGGTTAATAGCCAAAAGCTGTTTTTAAATAAGAAAACGATATGGAAATGATTTTTAATCGATTTCCGGTGGAATCACCGATAGAATACCTGAATAAGGAGATTTCTATAATCTACCAACCGCGTACATAAGGTGTCGGTGGTGTGACTTCTTCTCCTAATTCTTTCGCTGCATGCAGTGGCCAGTAGGGCTCGCGTAACAACACACGCCCTAAGAATATCAAATCAGCACGGTTATTCTGCAAAATTTCTTCAGCTTGAATAGCTGTTGTAATCAGACCAACTGCACTTGTTGGAATGCCAGCTCCATGTTTTATAGCTTCTGCATGTGGTACCTGATAGCCTGGGAAAACGTTAATGTTTGCTTGCACGACGCCACCTGTAGAAACATCGATTAAATCGACACCCTGAGACTTCATCCAGCGGCTAAAGACGATAAAATCATCCATTGTTGTGCCGTTCTCTGCATAATCTTCAGCAGAAACACGCACAAGTAATGGGCCGTCCCAAACACTACGGACTGCATCGATTACTTGGCGAAGTAGACGATAGCGATTTTCTTGTGAGCCTCCGTAAGCATCTGTACGCTTATTCGTTGCTGGCGATAAAAATTCACTGATTAAATAACCATGAGCCCCGTGAATTTCAAGCGCATCAAATCCTGCTTTTTCAGCACGAATGGCGGCTTGTTTAAAAGCTTCAATGACTTTTTCAATATCGTTTAACGTCATTTCTGTCGGTGTTTTATATGCATCGTTAAAAGCAATTGCTGACGGTGCATATATTTCACCTTCCACCGTTGCTTTTCGACCGGCGTGAGCTAATTGAATAGCTGTTTTTGCTCCATATGCTTTCATACCATCAACGACTTGTTTTAAGCCCTCGATATGCACATCATCCCATATGCCAAGGTCTTTGTTTGAAATTCGTCCTTCTGGTAAAACACCAGTTGCTTCTAATATGATAAGTCCAACTTGACCAGCTGCACGTGTCGCGTAGTGTACAACGTGAAACGGTGTCACCATTCCATCATCTTCTGCAGAATACATGCACATGGGCGCCATAGCAATACGATTTTTTAGTGATATTGTTTGTAGTTGATAAGGTTCAAATAATTTACTCAAAGGGTTGCCTCCTAATTCATATCGATATACTCTATCTTGCCCATATCACTAGCTTTTAGCAAGTTCACGAGACCGCGCTTCGGCATCTTTAATGCATGCTTTAATGGCATCATTGAAATGATGATGTTCGAGCGCCTTAATGCCAGCCTCTGTTGTGCCACCAGGACTCGTTACTTTTTTACGCAGTTCATTTGGCTCTTCAGGCGATTGCTTGAGCATTTCTGCAGTACCTGCTAAAGTCTGCGTCATTAATAGCCGCACTGTATCTTTATCTAGACCTACTTCTGTGCCTACTTTTTCAAATGCTTCCATTAAATAATAAATATAAGCTGGGCCGCTACCAGAAAGGGCAGTGACTGCGTGGAGTTGATCTTCTTGTACTTCAATTACTGAACCGACAGCTTCTAATAATTGAAGGAAAGTATTGCGTTGCTCAACTGATACCACGTTATTAAAGGCAATAGCACTTGCTGACATACCAATTGTGGCTGACGTATTTGGCATGACGCGCGCTACGGGGCGGTCACCAAGGTTTTCGGTAATTGTATCAATTGGTATGCCTGCTAAGATAGATAGGACAGCCGTATGATCCGCTAATTTCGTACATACTAGTTGCATAGCTGTTACGGCATCTTTTGGCTTCATCGCTAAAATAATTGCATCTAATTGAGCGAAAGTCGCATCGTTTTGAAGGATAGACACACCATATGTGTCGTGTAAACATTGTAAGCGTTCGTTGTCTGAACGATTCGTGATGTATATTTCTTGAGGCTTAAAGACTTCCTGTTTAATCCAGCCCTGTATAAGTGCCTCGGCCATCGAGCCTGCACCGATAAATAGTATTTTCTTCAAAGTAAAAACCTCCAGTTCAAAATAAAAAAGCGCTCCCGCCCTTAAAATTAAGGACGAAAACGCTATAGCATTCCGCGGTACCACCTTTGTTTGCCATTTGGCACAACTTAAAGACCCTTTTATCGCAAGGGGAAAAGGTTATGTTGTCATAACAGCTCAGTAGTAGGTTCGGCAGTGGGAGTGGGTGGTGTCACTTGCAGCAAATGTAACACTCTCTTTAAACACCATCACCACATACGTACTTGGTTTCGTCATAGCTTTTTTATTTTAGATTATTCAAAATTATAGGGATAAACTTGTGGACTGTCAACACTAGCGTGACGGAATAGAAAAAAACCTGTAGAATAGTATGAATGAATATTCATTAATTGCAAAGAGGGGGATACAGCTTTGTCGGTACACAAAATCGAAATACCAACACCCTATGCAGTAGGAGATGTTAATGCATTTATTGTAAAAGGGGATGCACTAACAATTTTTGATGTTGGACCAAAAACAACGGAGGCCTATGATGCGCTAAAGTGGGGAATCCGTGCAGCGGGCTATCAATTACAAGATATAGAGCAAGTTGTGTTAACCCATCATCACCCTGATCATGCCGGCTGGGTGGATGCGTTCCCGCATGCAGAAATTATTGGGCATGAATATAATGATAAATGGCTGCGTCACGATGAGGAGTTTCTTCGTTATCATGAACAGTTTTATAGCGAGCGTTTATATGAGCATGGTGTACCACGTGAATTTATTCAGACGAGTGTACATGTTCGTCGTGAATTGGAACTTGTCGGTGAAAGACCGCTAACGCAAATAATATACGACGGTGATGAGGTGCCAGGACATCCAGGATTAAAGGCCATCGAGACACTAGGACATGCACAAAGTCACTTCATTTTTTGGAGTGAGAAAACTAATAATGTTATTGGTGGGGATTTATTATTAGATAAAATCACACCAAATCCATTGATTGAGCCACCACTAGATCGAACGCTTGGAAGAACAAAATCATTGCTGCAATATAATGAATCACTTGAAATTTTAAAACAATTGCCGGTGAAAAAAATGTATACAGGGCATGGTGCAGACTTAGAAAATATCCATGAAATCATTGTGAAGCGTTTAGAACGCCAGCATCAGCAATCAATGAAGGTGCTTGAGTTAATGGGTGATGAAGAATTAACGGCTGTACAACTGACAGGACGCTTATACCCAGCAATTTACCAACGTCAGCTTGGTTTGACGATGTCAAAAACACTTGGACATTTAGATTTTTTAGAGGCAAAAGGCTTCGTGACATCGGCGAAAAATGAAGCAGGCGTCTATTTGTTTAAGCGAAAGTAGGTTTATACATGGAGTTGAATAAAAAAACAATATTTGTCACAGGTGCGACGAGTGGAGTTGGCTTAAAAATTACCGAATTATTAGTCGCCGAGGGGCATCAGGTTTATGCAACCGGACGTAATGGAGTGGCACTTAAGACTTTAGAACGACTTGGGGCAAATGTCATACAAGCTGATTTAACGTCACTGGACGCCATTGATCAGGTTTGTGCACAGTTACCTGATCTTGATGTTGCGATTTTATCTGCTGGCGTTGGAAAGTTTGGTATTGCACCAGAGCTTTCGGATGAAGCGATTGCACAAATGGTCGATTTAAATGTGACGGTACCGATGTATTTGGCAAAACGTTTCGCTGCACAAATGATGGAGCGTGGTCACGGACAACTTATTTTTATCGGCTCACAGGCAGGGAAGGTTGCGACACCGAAAGCGAGTGTCTATGCAGCAACGAAGCATGCTATTGTTGGATTTACAAACGGCTTACGCATGGAACTAGCACCTTATAACGTCAAAGTAACTGCCATTCACCCAGGACCGATTGATACGCCATTTCTAGATAAGGCGAATGATGAAAGTGGCTACCGTGAATCGCTAGGGCGCTTTTTACTAACGCCTGAGCACGTAGCGCAAGAAACTGTGAAGACGATTGCGCGACCAGTGCGTGAAGTGAATTTGCCGCGAATTATGGGACTAACAAGTAAGCTTTATGCGATAGCTCCTGCCATGATTGAATTTCTAGGCAAGCCTCTTTTTAATAAGAAATAGAAAAAATAGCTGTCCAAATGACTTTTGGGACAGCTATTTTTTATTTTCATTCAGTACAAAACACCATTTCTATAAAATAGTGAGATAAATGTGGGTTTGTACTAAGGCGAAGCGACAGGTACAATTTGAAGTCTACTAATATCATATACATCGCCTGATTTAGGAAGAAATTGTTTTCTCGAGTGAAAAGAATCACTATTCTAATTGAGCCTTTAAACATTGTTGTGTCTGACTTTTTATATAAATCACAAAAGTCTATCTTTTTATAAAAATGCACTTGTATTTATTTTTATAACATGATACTATTCGTGTATAAACTTTTAATGCAATGTATAAAAATACATAGAATAGAGCAATTGGAGGCGCGTTTTTCATGGCAAATAAAAAAGTAGTATTAGCATATTCAGGTGGTCTTGATACATCAGTAGCAATTCCATGGTTAAAAGAACAAGGTTGGGACGTAATCGCAGTATGTCTTGACGTAGGTGAAGGGAAAGACCTTGATTTCATTAAAAACAAAGCACTTCAAGTAGGTGCTGTTGAATCATATATGGTAGATGCGAAAGATGAATTCGCTGAAAACTATGCGCTTATCTCATTACAAGCACACACTTGGTACGAACAAAAATATCCATTAGTATCAGCTCTTTCTCGTCCACTTATTTCAAAAAAATTAGTAGAAATTGCAAACCAAGTGAATGCAGATGCTGTAGCACATGGTTGTACAGGTAAAGGGAACGACCAAGTTCGTTTCGAAGTTTCTATTAAAGCACTGAACCCAGATTTAGAAGTATTAGCACCTGTACGTGAGTGGGGCTGGAGCCGTGACGAGGAAATCGAATATGCAATGAAACACAATGTGCCGATTCCTGCGACACTTGATTCACCATTCTCAATCGACCAAAACTTATGGGGCCGTGCAAACGAAGCGGGCATCATGGAAGATCCTTGGGTATCTCCACCAGAAGAAGCTTATGGATTAACTGTTTCAGTGGAAAATGCACCTAACGAAGCGGACTATGTAGAAATCGAATTCGTTGCGGGTAAACCAGTTTCTTTAAATGGTAAAGAAATGAAACTTGCTGATTTAATTCAAGAATTAAATGCAGTAGCTGGCGCACACGGTGTAGGACGTATCGACCACGTGGAAAACCGTTTAGTTGGTATTAAATCTCGTGAAGTATACGAAATTCCAGGTGCAAAAGTTCTTTTAACAGCTCACAAAGAGCTGGAAGACTTAACACTTGTAAAAGAGCTGGCTCACTTCAAACCAGTTATTGAGAAAAAATTATCTGAATTAATCTATGATGGTTTATGGTTCTCACCTTTACGTGATGCATTACAAGCATTCCTTGCTGAGTCACAGCAATACGTAAACGGGACAGTACGTGTGAAACTTTACAAAGGTCATGCGATCGTTGAAGGACGTAAATCACCAAACTCTCTATATAATGAAAAACTTGCAACTTACTCGAAGGAAGACCAATTCAACCATGCTTCAGCAGTTGGCTTCATCGAATTATGGGGCTTACCAACAGTGGTAAACTCTTCTGTAAACAAAAAATAACAATAACATTGAATTTACAAAGGTGTAGTGTAGCATTCGCGCTGTGCTACACCTTTTCCATAAGATATGAAGGAAAAGGTGAGCTGTGATGACAAAACTTTGGGGCGGACGTTTCCAAAAATCAGCAGAAGCTTGGGTTGATGAGTTCGGTGCATCAATCGGCTTCGATCAACAACTAGTAATGGAAGACCTAGAAGGTAGCGTAGCACACGTTACAATGCTTGGTGCAACAGGTATATTACCAGCAGCTGACGTCGAAGCGATTCTTGGCGGTCTTGCACAATTACAAGAAAAAGCATTCGCAGGGGAGCTTGAATTCTCGGTAGCGAATGAAGATATTCACTTAAACTTAGAAAAAATGCTAATTGATTTGATCGGTCCTGTTGGTGGGAAATTACACACAGGTCGTAGCCGTAACGACCAAGTGGCGACGGATATGCATATTTTCTTGAAAAAACGTGTTAAAGAAGCAATTGGTTTAATCGAGGCGTTCCAAAAAACGTTACTTGAAAAAGCGGAAGAGCATGTGGAAACAATTGCTCCGGGCTATACGCATTTACAACGTGCACAGCCAATTTCTTTTGCGCATCATTTAATGGCGTATTTCTGGATGCTTGAGCGTGATAAACAACGCTTTACAGAATCTGTGAAACGCATTGATATTTTGCCTTTAGGTGCGGGTGCGATGGCTGGGACAACTTTCCCAATCGATCGTCTTAAATCGGCAGAGTTATTAGGCTTTAGCGAGGTTTACGCAAACTCTATGGATGCAGTAAGTGATCGTGACTTCATCGTAGAATTTTTAAGCAATTCATCATTAATGATGGCGCATTTATCTCGTTTTGCCGAAGAGATTATTCTTTGGTCAACAGATGAGTTTAAATTCATCGAGCTAGATGATGCATTCTCTACAGGTTCGTCAATCATGCCACAAAAGAAAAATCCGGATATGGCAGAATTAATTCGCGGAAAAACGGGTCGCGTATACGGTAACTTAATGGGGTTATTAACCGTTTTAAAAGGTACGCCGTTAACATACAACAAAGATATGCAAGAAGACAAAGAGGGTATGTTCGATACAGTCCATACAATTCTTGGATCTCTAAAAATCTTTGAAGGTATGGTACGTACGATGACAGTCAACACAGAGCGTCTGCACCAGGCTGTACACTCTGATTTCTCAAATGCAACAGAACTTGCAGATTACCTAGCAACAAAAGGTATGCCATTCCGTGAGGCACATGAAGTAACTGGTAAACTTGTCTTCACTTGTATTCAAAAAGGAATCTTCTTACTGGATTTACCGATTGAAGATATGAAAAAAGAAAGCGAACTTTTAGAAGCGGATATTTACGACGTTTTAGCACCAGAAGCGGCAGTTCGTCGCCGCCACTCATTAGGTGGCACTGGCTTTGATCAAGTAAAAATCCAAATTGAGAAGGCAAAAGCTTGCCTCGCTTAAAATTTGCGTGCATGTCCTTGTGACTTTTGCATAGATAATTCATTAAAGTTGTCCGGTGAGGCACTATGAAACCCAATTTTCCTTTTTCAGTTGAGCCAGAGGGTGAAACGAAAAAGAGCACCTTACATATGTGAAGGACAATCCCCAATTCTGGAGACGTGGAATTGGGGTTTTTGTATACGTGAAAATATGCTACCATTTAGTGGGAGGTATTTATTATGAACGAACGTTTTACAAAGGGGTTTGAGACGATTAAGCAGTACGTGACAGAAGAAGAGGCAACGCGTATGGTGGAGCATGATGTTTTAGCCGATATTGCACCTGATTTACGCAAAATGATTGTGGAATTTGCCTATGGTGATGTGTATTCACGACCAGGACTAGATAACAAAAGTCGTGCACTTGTTGTTATTACAGCCGTTGTCACACAAGGCGCAGCACCACAAACAAAAACACATATTACACGAGGATTGCATGTAGGCTTAACACCTAAAGAAATTGTGGAAGCGTTACTGCAATTAGTGCCATACATAGGCTTCCCACGTGTGCAAAATGCATTAACAATTGCACAACAAGTGTTTCAAGAAAAAGAACTAACAGTGTAAGAATAGTGAATTGTGAATGAAGCATAAATAAGCAAAGCATTTCGTTAAAATTTGAGGTTTTTTTCGAATAGCTAGTTGTTCTATTAGGAAGATAATTTAATGGGGGAGTAATTCGACCAGTGGTGATTTAATATAAAAAGTGACCGCAAAAAGTTATAAACTTCAATCCTTTAACTTTTCCCTTTAGGAGAAAAATATTCAACTTATTTTTTGTTTGAATTCCCTGTTTATGTAGAGTAATACCAAAGTAAAAAACCCGGAATTAATATTCCGGGTTTGATTAGCACTTACATTAATTCCTCCATGACACACTGCCTCGCTTCCGCATTGGATCTTAAGAATTTCCTAAGACAACCGTACTTTAGCTTTATTCAGTATTGATGGTCCTTCAGAGCTATCGGTCAATCTTACTCATCGGGTTAACCCTCCTAGTCACAATGGATTTGAAGTGAAATCTTTAATAGTATAGGTCAATTATTATTTTTTATACACATTATTTTCAATTAACGTTGAGCTATATAATGAGCAAACAAAATATTTTATTTACTATATAAAAATTCACATTACATGTATAGATTTATTGTAAACAGCTCATAATGATAGAGGTATCACTTATTAATCTAATTTGATGAGGAGGATGCATCATGAGTAGTTCGAAGCCGGTAGACCAAGAATCTCAGGAAAGTCCGCCACAACTGAATAAGGAGTAAGCTTCAAAAAAATCTCACATGTAATGGTCAAACAGAGTTTACTTTGTACAGCTATTGCTTGAGGTCTGAAGCTGAAGCGAACCAGTTATAGTCAATTGTAGCCAATAAGTGTCCACGGACCCAGAATTATTCTGGGTCTTTTTTTATGTTGAATTTCAGTGTATCAATAAAATTCCCCCGCACAATAAGTTTGATCGATATATTTGAACCTATACGGTATTTACTACCTCATGTACAATAATAGGAAGATATTTTGAGAATAAATGGTGGAATTGGGGTTGGTATTTATGCATGAATATAACCTTCTTGAAAGATTACTATTTTTCCCTACTAATTTGAATAAAGAGAAGCTCGGACGCACAATCGAAGGAAAGACAATTCTGATAACGGGTGCAAGTTCTGGGATAGGAGAGCAAGTAGCGTACCTATTGGCTGAAATGAATGTGCATTTGATTTTGGTGGCTAGAAGAGAGGGAAAGCTTGAAACTATTAAAAATGAGATCGAAAAGAAAGTAGCTAAAGTTAGTATTCTCAGGGCTGACTTAAGAAATGCGGAGGACATAGAGAGGTTACTGACATTTATTCAACAACTACCAAAAGGCGTAGATATCGTAGTTAGTAATGCAGGGATATCGATCAATCGCTCCATCCAGCATTCATTACATCGTTATCATGATTTTACGAGAACAATGGCGATCAATTATTTTGCACCGGTTCAATTGTTGCTGTCCGTCATTCCTCTACTAGAAAAAAATAAAGGTCAAATTATCAATATATCGACAGTCAATACTTTGTTACTACCAATTCCTCACTGGGCTGCATATCAGGCTTCAAAGACGGCGTTTGACACCTGGCTTCGTTCGGCAGCTCCAGAGCTAAATGGTATGGGCATAGAAACAACGACTCTTTATCTTCCATTAGTGAGAACGCCAATGATTGCACCAACAGTCGCCTATGAGAAAATACCAGCTATGTGCCCAAACCATGTGGCTCAAATTATTTGTAAATCTATGTATACAAAAAGGAAGATTTATAGGCCATGGTGGTTGATTTTCGGGCAGTGGGCATCACTGCTCTTTAGAGGTATCTGGGAATCAGTAATGCCTATGGTTTTAAGAAAAAGGGGGAAGGGCAATGATGATAATTAGACTAATAAAAGTTTTATATCATATCAAATTGCTTTCGCCAGTAGGGTTATATAGACTCGTAGCTTCAATATATAGAAACGGAATAAATTTGATGACTTTGTTAAAAATTACTGGCGCAGTATATGGTGATAAAGTTGCGTTAGTAGATGAAGATGAAACCGTAAGCTATAAGCAATTGCTGTCACAGAGCGAAAAGCTCGCCATTATTTTCAAAGAAAAATTTCAGTTAAAAGCAGGACAGAAGGTAGGTTTTTTATGCAAAAATCATGCTTCAATGGTGAAAGCAATTTTTGCAACGTCTCGATTAGGACCAGATATATACTTGCTCAATACCGAAATGAGCAAAATGCAGTTGAAGCAATTAGTGAATCAGCATGATTTTGATTTTTTGATAATTGATTTTGAACTAAGTGATCTTCTTGAGGATTCGGGCTATTCGAAAGGGCAGCTTTTGAGTACCCATAAAGACCTGCCAGCAATTAACCATTTACTGCATGGTACTATTGATAAAAAGTCCAAACTACAGCAATCTTCAAGCGGTAAAATAATGCTGCTGACAAGTGGTACTACTGGAAAAGCGAAAGAAGTAGCACATAAGCCCTCTCTATTTAATTTTTTAAATCCATTCTTAACGTTACTGACGAGATTAAAGCTTTTCAATTATCATACGGCCTATATTGCTACGCCTATTTTTCATGGATATGGGATAGCTATTTTAGTATCATGTATTGCATTAGGAAAAAAAGTAATTATCCGTAAGGACTTTCATGTAAAAGATGCATGTCAGCTTATTCGTGAACACAATATTGAAGTCGTTACAGTAGTGCCGTTAATGATACATAAAATGTTAGAAACAAATGCTTCAGATTTAACATCACTGAGATGTATTGCATCAGGTGGTTCAGAGTTAAATACGAAGCTTGTCGAAGAGGTTTTTCATAAATTAGGAGCGGTGATATACAATCTTTATGGAACTTCCGAGGCGGGTTTGAATATGATTGCCACACCTCAGGACTTGCAATATTCGACCAGTACTATCGGTAGAAAAATTGAGGGTGTTCAATTGAAGATATTGGATCAAGATAAGGAGCCTGTTGAAGATGGAATGGTAGGTCAATTTTGTATAAAGAACAGGTGGTCAATGCGAAATAGTAAGAATGACTGGATAGAAACAGGCGATTTAGGTTATATCGATAAAAATGGGTATTATTTTTTGCGTGGTCGAACCGATGATATGGTCGTTTCAGCAGGTGAAAACGTTTATCCAATTGAAATCGAGCAACTTCTAATACATCATCCTTTAGTAGACGCTGTCGCAGTGATCGGTATTCATGATGAACAATTTGGCCAAAGGTTGCAGGTGTTTGTGCAGCCAGTAAATGCGCATCTTACAAAAGAAGCGCTAATAGAATGGTTGCACCCTAGAGTGGCGAGGTTCCAAATGCCAAAAGATATTGTCTTTGTTGCTAGTATGCCCTATACATCTTTAGGCAAACTGGATAAAAAGAAACTTAGACAAGCAGCTAAAATATCATAACGATTTTCAAATAGCATGTATACAATTGCGAGAAGCAGCCATAATATTAAAGATTTCACTTATGAAGTCTAATTTGATGAGGAGGATGGAGCATGAGTAGGCCTGAGAATTTAGACCCAAAATCTCGAAAAATCCACCGTAACTGGACAAGGATTAAGCATTCAAAATCTCAAGTGAATGGTGAAACGGAGATTACTCTGCATAACCGACTCTTGAGAAGCGAAGCGAAAGCCCGACAGTTTTAGTCAGCTAGAAGCAATAAGTGTCATCGAGCCCAGAATTTATTCTGGGCTTTTTTGTCGTTCGTGATACGGTGAATTTTCAATATGGGTATTCAAGTTTAGTCTCATAACAAATAAATAGTTCAACCTCAAATGAGTTTAAGGAACTATCTTCAACGTTTTTCTATTACATATTTTTCTAATTTGAAGTAATTTTATTATATTGTGAAAAAAGTTATGTTGCAAATCTACTTAAAAATACGGAATTTTTCTTTTATTTTGTTAAAATAGAATTTTTAGAATAATAAGTATTATGATAAAGGACATTAAATAAATAATAAGTTAGGAGAAGTGTTTTTATGTCTCAAATGTTAGCACTGACGATTTTACTTGCCATTCTTTACACCGGAGATATTGTTGCAACTAGAACGAAGGCTTGGATTCCATCTGTATTCGTTTGTGCGATATTATTTTTAATCGGATATTGGACGTTCTTTCCAGAAGATATCGTCAGTATCGCAGGGATAAATCCTGTTGTTGCAACTATGTTCATGTATTTTTTAATTACAAATATGGGGACATTGCTTTCATTGAAAGAACTAAAAAATCAATGGAAGAGTATTGTCATTAGCATTTCGGGAATTGTAGGTATTGTCGTAATTTTATTTACTATTGGTGCCATGATTTTTGATTTGCAAACAATGATTGTTGCCATTCCGCCACTAGTTGGAGGAGTTGTTGCTGCAATAGTAATGTCTGATGGTGCTACAGCAGCTGGCTTAGATGATTTAGCTGTTTTCGCTATAGTTATTTATGTTATTCAAGGCTTTGCCGGTTATCCGATTACCTCAATTATGTTGAAGCGTGAGGCAAAACGTTTACTTAAGGAGCATAAAAGTGGGAATTTACATACCATTGTTCAGGAGCAGGAATCAGCTGAGAAAGCTTCTGAGCAGCCAAAATTATTTGCGAGAATGCCAGAAAAGTACAATACCGATTATTTTAAATTTTTCCGTATTGCGTTTGTTGGTTTATTAGCGTACAGTACGTCAGTTGCATTAGAACCAATCGTGACAGTGAATGCTTTAGTACTTTGTTTAGTGTTTGGTGTAATCGCATCAACTGTTGGCTTTTTGGAAAAGCAACCTTTACAAAAAGCAAATGGCTTCGGTTTTGCTATTATGGGCTTGATGCTGTTTATATTCGACGGTTTAAAACGTGCTACACCAGATATGCTAGTGCGCATTATTGTGCCATTAGTGGTGTCCATTTTGTTAGCGGTTATTGGGATGTATATATTCTCGTTCATTGCAGGCAAAATTTTAAAAGTAAGTCCAAATTTAGCATTTGCTATATCATTAACGGCACTTTATGGTTTCCCAGCCGATTATATTTTAACGAATGAAGTTGTTAATTCATCGACAACAGATGAAAAAGAGCGAGAAATGCTGTTAAGCCATATGTTACCACCGATGCTTGTAGGGGGCTTTATTAGTGTTACCATCACTTCGGTCATTATAGCAGGCGTTTTCGTTAACTGGTTATAATCTAGCAATTTACTACTAAGGAGAGATTCAACATGAAAAACATAAAAGAAATGATTTCTAATTTAAATAATGAGCTAGTTGCAATTCGTCAAAAGCTACATAGTGAACCTGAGCTTTCTTGGGAAGAATATGAAACGACAAATTATGTAGCAACGTATTTAGACGAACTTGGTATTCCATATAGACGTACAGTGCCAACAGGTATTATTGCCGAACTAGAAGGTGGTAAGCCAGGTAAAATGGTTGCTCTACGTGCAGATATGGATGCATTATCGGTATACGAAATCCGTGAAGATATTCCGTATCGTTCTAAAACAGAAGGAAAAATGCATGCCTGTGGTCATGATGCACATACTGCCATGCTGTTAATTGCGGCAAAAACATTAAGTGAAGTCAAAGACGACATAGAGGGAACTGTACGCTTCATTTTCCAACCTGCAGAAGAAGTGGCTTCAGGCGCGAAAGCAATGGTAGAACAAGGAGTGATGAGAGATGTGGACAACGTATTTGGTATCCACATTTGGTCTCAAATTGATACAGGAAAAGTCCAGTGCAATAAAGGACCCGCATTTGCATCTGCGGATATTTTCAAAGTTACATTTAAAGGGCGCGGTGGTCATGCTGCCATGCCACATGATGCAATTGATGCGGTCATGATTGCTTCAACATTTGCCCTAAATGTACAAACTGTCGTATCACGTACAGTGAATCCGCTTCGTCCAGCTGTATTAACTATTGGTAAAATGGAAGTCGGTACACGTTTCAACGTTATTGCGGAAGATGCTATCCTAGAAGGAACAGTGCGTTGCTTTGATAAAGAGGTTCGTTTACATATCGAAGAGCAAATTCGTCATTATGCCAATCAAGTTGCTCTTATGTATGGTGGTACTGCAGAGGTCGTATATGAATACGGTACACAAGCGGTGAATAATGATATTGAAAGTGCCTCACTTGTTGAGCGTCTTACTGTAGATCATTTTGGGCCTGATGCTTATCATATTGATGATCCTACAATGGGTGGAGAAGATTTCAGCTTCTATCTAGATGAAGCACCAGGCTGTTTCGCACTTGTCGGATCAGGTAATACGGAAAAAGATACACGTTGGGCACATCATAATGGTCACTTTAATATCGATGAAGATGGTTTACGCATCGGAGCAGAATTATATGTACAATATGCACTTAATTGGTTAAGTGAAAATAAATAAAGAGATCGCATTCTTTTGTTCACGCTAACATGGTAAAAATACAAGAAAGAAAATTCATTTTCCAGGGTTATCGAAATAACTTATATTAACAATTTAATATTGAACGAATAAAATCGTATCGTATGGTCATAATAATTAAGATTTCACTTATGAAGTCTAATTTGATGAGGAGGATGGAGCATGAGTAGGCCTGAGAATTTAGACCCAAAATCTCGAAAAATCCACCGTAACTGGACAAGGATTAAGCATTCAAAATCTCAAGTGAATGGTGAAACGGAGATTACTCTGCATAACCGACTCTTGAGAAGCGAAGCGAAAGCCCGACAGTTTTAGTCAGCTAGAAGCAATAAGTGTCATTGAGCTCAGAATTTATTCTGGGCTCTTTTAATGTTTATGATCTTTCAATAAATTGACTTTATTTTTTTGGAAAGTAGTGTATGTATAAATGAAATAATTCAGGTTTAATGAAGTACTTTGAGTATAAAGACAAATCCATAACGAAAAATAATCCCTGCTTTTTTACAAAAAAAGCAACAGGACTTTATAATAGTTTGGACATATAGAAGTGCAACGTATCAATTATTTATGGTAGTAGTGCTTCAACTACGAGGTGTTCTATTATTATGAGCTTGAACAATAATCTTTACGAACATAGCCATTCGTTATAACCATTTCCCTTGTTGTTCAAGAGAATTTTTTCTTTCTCCTGGTTCTATTGGAATAAACTCCTGAATATTAAAAGTAAGTGAGTGTAAATTCTGAATAGTTTTTTTATTACGGCGGCTTTTGGACGAGGGATTAGTAACTAAACAAAAGTGATTAAACGAAATGCATGTGGCTTCATACGTTTCAATCAACTTCGAGCAAAAAATTATTAAATTTGAAGTATGAAAAATCAGGGGTCATTTGGGTAAGTCTATGTAACGTTACTACGCCCAGTATTTGACTAGAACAAGAAAAAAGGGACATCTTCTAAGTGATAGAGGTGTCCCTTTTCATATGAAACTATTTATTCAAACGATCTAAGAAGACATTTAAATGTTTTAATGTTACTTTGTCGTTTATACCAAATGTACCATCTGCTTTTCCTGTCGTAATTTTATTTGAGGAAAGAATGGCTACATAATTATTTGCCCAATGAGAGCTAGAAACATCTGTGAATTTTGCTGCATTGCCTTGTAGGCTTAAATCAAATGCTTCAACTAAAACTTTTGCAAGTTGAGCACGAGTTATTGGAGAACCTGGGTTGAATTTCCCATTCGAATCGCCATTAAAAACATTAAGTTTATTTAGGGCTACTACAGCACCAGCATATTTAGAAGTAGATTTAACATCTGGGAAACTTGAATTCGTGTTACTTGTATCTAATCCTAAGGCTTCAGCAAGTTGAAGAGCTACTTCTCCACGTGATGCGTAAATACTAAAATCGATTGCTGCATCCTTAACTTCTTCCTTTTCATCTGCCGTGAAGTTTGCGACACGTTTCGCACCTACATAACGAGATCCCCAATAATATGGATCGTTTATTTTAGCGATTTTAACACCTGAACTTGTTGTTGCGGATATAAATTCACCATTCTCTATGTAAATTCCAACATGAGAAATACCGGAGCCTGAAGTATTAAAAAATACTAAGTCACCTTCTTTTAAATTATCTTTCGATACAGAAGTACCTTGTTGATATTGAGCTGTTGATGTGCGATCTAATGAAATTCCAAACTTTGAAAATATATATTGTGTAAAGGCTGAGCAATCAATACCTGTATTGATATCTGTGCCACCATATTTATAGGGAGTTCCGATATATTCTTTTGCAGTATTTGTTAATTCTGTACTTGTTGCTGCTTCTGCATTATTTACACCTACACCTGTGAAAATTACGAAAGATGCAAAAATCGGAAGTAACCATCTCTTTTTCATTGAAAAAAAACTCCTTTTGAAAATCTAGTACTTTTTTGACTATAGTAAGAATATCATAGAATGAGGGCTTGTAATTTTTCATTTCTGTTACTTATTAACGAGGAAACGATTAACTAAATTTATATCATTAAGTAGAAAATTCATTCTTTATATAGAATATTTACGAATTTTGTTTTTCTGATGTAATATCCTTGTAATATTTTTGGATAGTAGTTACCAAATAATTTACCAATAAATTGTTGAACACTATAAAAAATAGATATACTTTAGTCCTAATTAATTTGGAAATCGAGGACATTATCATGTGTTTCTAAAAACAGGCTGGGGTAACTTTGTTAAAGAAAAATAACAATCAAAGACAGGTGAAAAAAGTATTGCACTTTTTTCACCTGTCTTAATTTGCTGATATGTTGTTTTTTAAAATAGACTAAAAGCAGTTTCCCTAGTTAATATGATGACTAACGAACATTAGGGAGGAATTAATCTGACAAAAGTTCAGGAATTCAATCAGCTATTTGCATCACAGGAAATATAATTTATAGGGAATGCTTGGGATCTATTTTCTGCGTTAACCCTCGAGAAGGCAGGCTTCAAAGCAATTGGGACAACAAGCTGGGGGATAGCCAATTCACTAGGGGATGCAGATGGAGAATTAATTGATTTTGATAGAAATCGTTAAAAGCTCTCAAGAAAATAAGGTATAGTAATATAGGAGTTCTTCTAATATTAATTCTAGGGATATACGGGGATTCAGAATTTAAAGGATAAGGGTAGTGTATTGTATGAATGAAATCATTCAAGATAAATTAATAGAAATTGAAGAAGCGTATCAAATAAAGATTCTATACGCTGTAGAATCTGGAAGTCGGGCTTGGGGCTTTCCTTCAAAAGACAGTGATTATGATGTTCGATTTATTTATATTCATCAACCACAATGGTATCTATCTATTGATCCACAAGGGATTGGCGCGAAGAGAGATGTAATTGAGATGCCAATTAATGATTTGTTGGATATAAGCGGTTGGGAAATAACAAAAGCATTGCGACTCTTTAGAAAAAGCAATCCTCCTCTATTAGAGTGGATGAGGAGCAATATACTTTATTTTCAGCAGTATTCATTTATCGATAATTTGAGATCGTTAGAGTCTGAAGTATTCTATCCAAACGCTAGCTTGTATCATTATTTGAATATGGCGAAAAATAATTATCGCGAATACCTGCGAGGTCCAGAAGTGAAAATCAAGAAATATTTTTATGTTCTTCGTCCGGTATTGGCCTGTAAATGGATTGAAGAGCGTAAAACGGTTCCACCAATCGATTTTCATGAATTATTGCAAATCATGGTTCCAGAAGGCGAGTTAAGAACTGAAATCGATAGACTTTTAGAACGGAAGATAATAGGTGATGAATTAGATATTGAACCGAGAATTAAAGTGATCAATGAGTACGTAGAGAGCGAAATGATACGCCTTGAAGCGTATATTAAAACGCTCACAGTTGAAATTGATGACCCTACGAACAAACTTGATGATTTGTTTAGAAACACATTAAAAGAAGTGTGGGGATGATAGGGCTAGTACCACATACTTAAATATAGTGTTTTAAGTAAAAGTCAAATACATTTCGAAAAACAATCCCTACTTATTTTATAGTAGAGTAGGGATTGATTCATTTTTAATCGCCTTAGGTGAATGAATCGTATTAGTTACATATTATGCATGCGAAGTTAATGGAAATAAAAAATGATCTGTTCCAAATTTTGATGACGGTCTGACAAATAATGTATCTTCACTCTCGGTTATAAACTCAGTTAGAAGGTTTTTGCAATCATAATCAGGTGTGAAATAGAAATGAATCATTTCTGTATTAGCAGAAATAAAGTAATTTAAAATGAAATCTATATCAACACTTTTCTTGCTGATTATATCGAAAATATGAAGTTGATTTTCCTCTTGCTCCATTATAACTATTACATCTTCCTCTTCGATATAATAAATCGCATCATTGAATACGAGGATAAAGTAAAACATTAATAGATGTTCATTGTTTTTAACCCCCAATATTGAAGATACAGGAATTCTTTTTGCCGCGAACTCCTTCAACAGTTCGAAGTCAGCTTGATTGTTTACGTCTAATTTGCGTAAAGCTGATTTTTTAGTTAATTGCTTCTTCACATCTGAAGCCTTCAATCTGAAACTACTTTCTTGAACCTGTTCAAAGCCAAACTTAGGATAAAAATCCAACACAGTATCATTGGCAAATAAGTAAATAAAGTCATAATCCTTTTCATATTTCTCAATGATATGATCCATCAGCTTAGCTGCCAATCCTTGTTGACGGTAATCAGGATGCGTCATTACGGTTCCTATTTGTATTGCCTGATATTCCTTACCGTTAGCGATCACGATCATCTTATTGACAGAAGCATTCGCAATGATTTGATCACCATCTATATATGAATAACAAATATAGTCATCATTCCAATAGCCCTTGTCATACCACTCCTTAAAATCCAATTCAAATACATACTTCGCAAGCTCATTGAAGCTTTCTTTATATTTTGCCACGTCCTTGTAGTCGCTGATTAATTGATAGTCACTCATAATAAATCCTCCATTATGTTATTAGTATTTTAAAGAAATTACTTAGAAAGTATTAACTTCCTGTAAGTAGGTGTCACGTGCAGTGAGCCAATAAAAAAACCACAAGAAAGATTCTCTTCTCATGGTCAATCTCTGTCTATTAGGAATATACCTATTCCGAAAGAATAAGTATCTCGATATAACATGAAATTTGTTTTGATAAGAAATAATGTCTTCTAATCGCTTTTTGTAAAAGGTTAGTAAGTTTCATCATATACAATCAAAACCACTTTTCTATATATTTTCATATGATTGTACACTCCTTCGAAGATGTTGTAAATTCGAAAAAAGCTAGGGGTTCTAGTTTCGATAATCTTCATCTAAAGGCAATGGAAGTGTAAGTGGTATCTATTTAACAAATTGTACAATCCGAATGAGACGACTTTATTTAAACGGAAATGTTTAGAGAAAGCTATTTTATATATTACTAGAAAAATTTGACTTTAATAAAACATCTGTAATACTATTTATATAACAGATTTTTTGTAGTTTCAAAAAACTTCAGTTTGGAGGAGATGTTCTTATCTAGAATGTAATAATTGTATTGTTAACATACATCCAATCGAATTCATACAGCATGAATGAAAGAAATTTCTTGATAAATGGCTTACTGCATTCTCTATAGCTTTAGTGATTTTTATGTAAAGGACGGAGACTTATGAAAAAATTTTTACTTTTATGTATAGTTGCGTTGTTATTAACTGCTTGTACAAAGAAGGAGGAGAAGAGTGTAATGAGTGAAATGAATACAGAATTTGTAGGGAAGTGGTCTGGGAATATTGAAATTCCGAATACACCACTGCCAATTATTGTGGAGTTAACAAAAGACGCTGGAACTCTATCGGTGCCAGCACAAGGTTTGAAAAATCTTCCTTTTCAAAGCATTACGTATGATGGCGATAAAGTAAACATTTCAATCGACATACAAGCCGTTGCTATTAAAATTACTGGCGAGTTAAAGGATGAACAAATTAAGGCGACATTCACACAAAATGGTGGCACATTCCCAATTACTTTGACTAGATATGAGGAACAGCCTGTAACTTATGAAACAATTAGCATACCCGTTGAAAATGGGAATCTAAAAGTAGCGTTAGAAAAGCCTACTGAGGAAAAACCTTCGCCAGTTGCACTCATTATTGCAGGTTCTGGACCAACAGATAAGGATGGCAACTCAGTTATAGCTGGGAAAAATGACGGTTACAAAATGTTAGCAGAAGGGTTAGCAAAAGAAGGCATTGCGACAATTCGTTATGACAAACGTGGAGTAGGTGATAATACAGGTTTATTCACGAAGGAAGAGGACGTATCATTTGAACTGTTTGTAGAAGACGCTGTTCAAATTATTCAGTATCTCCAATCAAACGACTCATTTACAAGCGTACATGTCATTGGTCATAGTGAAGGTTCTTTAATTGGTATGTTAGCAGCGCAAAAAACAGATGTGGATTCCTTTGTATCTCTTGCAGGCGCGGGTAGAGCGGTTGATGAACTATTACTTGAACAGTTAGCCGGTCAGTTAACACCAGCGCTAGCAACTGAAGCAAAGAACGCGCTAGCTTCACTAAAAAAAGGGGAACTTGTCGAGAAGGTATCACCTGAGTTACAAGGGCTGTTTAGACCTTCCGTACAACCATATATGATTTCGTGGCTGAAATATAACCCTGTGAGCATTATTCAAAAACTCGAGAATCGTACATTGATTGTTCAAGGAACAAATGATTTACAAGTTAAAGCTACAGATGCGGAGGCTTTAAAGAAGGGTAAAACTGATGCGACACTACTTTATCTAGAAGGCATGAATCATATTTTAAAGGTTGCGCCAACAGACCACGCAAGAAACTTAGCGACATATGCGGATCCAACACTTCCTTTGCATGAAGAGCTACTGCCGGCCATATGTGCATTTATAAGGGATGAACAATAAACGGAAGGTAGGAAGTTTTAGTAGTTTTTCAATCCGAAATATGAAATTATATCAGGCGTGTTGATTAACACATATTAGCCCTAGTATATGCCAATATGGGCAATCGTTTTAAAAAATAAAGCGCGTATTGAAAAGTGTAAATGGTGTGCAGAGATAATAAAGTTGTTTAATTTACAATAAAGTCATTCAAAAAATAATATAGTTGTTTAAAAATACTACTTCCACTAACGGGGCACAAGGAGTATAACTTAATTTCTTAATATTCGGTATAGGAAAGGTGTATGGAATGCGTTGTAGAAACAATTTACAAATTGACAGATTGTGGAGTTAATGTAGCATGTAATACTAAAATTGGACTCTTTTAGAAAAAACATATAATACATTAATCTAGCCCGATAGAGCACGTTGCAACTCGTATAAAATCTCCTAAAAGTATTACGAAAAAGATTGAACATAAGTAATTATAATGGTATATATAAGAAATTAAAGAAAAAATTAGTGATATAGCAGGTGTACGAATAATTTGCTCATTCGAAGAGGATATTTAACTCAAAGCAGATATATTATGAAGTCAACGAGATAGTACGATTATCGATAAAAAATCCAAAAGATCATGGCTCACTACATAAAGGCTTTTGTTATGTATTCGGTTCTTTGTATGAAGATGTATTTATTGGAGGTTTAATATGGTAAATGAAAAGAAGAATGGCAAAAAGTTAGCTCTATTTATTACTATAGGACTTCTTTTTGCTTCAATAGTAGTTTTTATTATAATAACAGCATTTTACAACGTTTATGACCCTTCTGAATTTGGAAGGATAAATGGTGGAGTAGATACAGAAAATATTGGTATTCCACAAGATGCTGAAGAGCAACGTGGAAAAGTTGGAACCCCTACATCTCCAAAAGAATAAAAAAAGGTTAAAAACAATTAAAAACTAATAGGGCTTCAAGAATTGGGCGCGATTGTTCAATAAAACTTAGATTTTCAAACGACTTTATTGTTATATTTTTTAGGATAGTGAAATATCTAAAATCAAAAATTAAACAACTATATTTTTAACGCCGTCCTAAATTAGAACGGGGTTATGCTTGTTTGAGCTTTCAATATTAAATAACTTTATTGTCATTTACAAACGGGACGAATTAAGTGAATATTTAGGTAAATGAAATCCAAATTCTAACAAATAGAATTTGGATTTTTGTGTATTGAAACATTTGTTATCCAATTAGCTTAATCTACATGTGTCTAGTAACAACTGTTTTTTTAGATAATATATTAAATGGGCATTATTAGTTTGTGTAAGAGTAATTTGGTGAGAATTGATAGTAACCTGTTTGGCGAAGGAATGCTCGGTTTTCATAGTAAAGAAATCTTTTCATTTCTTAGGTTTTTCAAGATATTATCAGTATTTATTGATGATTTAAAGCCTTTCTACCACAGGAGATAGGCAAAACATTTACAGGATTTTATTCGAAATTTTTATCAATCCTAAATTTTGATGATGTACCTATTTTTCTGTATAAAATAAACATTTTTGTTCAATAAATGGTTAAAACTTCCGATGTTATATATAGTACATATATCCAAGGGGGATTTGAATGCTATGAGAGTCACATTACAAACTAACTCAGTAACTCTTAATCAATCAATGAATGTAGCGTCGCAAGAAAAGGGGATTAATGGATCGTCAATTACGGAAAATAAAGATGCGGTAACAATTGGGCAAGAAGCGCGTGACTTATTTGACGAGCAACTTCAACTTAAAGAAGTCCCAGAGGAAATCGCTCAAAAAATAGCATCAACATTTGAGAATGGAGGCAAACTTCACTATGTTGAAAGTGAGGAGGAACTTGCCATTCGTGCAAAGAAGCAGGCGGAATTCGATGAAGCTATCCATCACAATGTTGGTACACTAATTATTCCACATATCCAAACTAATAGTAAATTACAAGATAGTTTAGAAGGAGCAAGTCAACAAGTTCGTGATGCAACCTTTACTACAATTTCTAAAAACTTTTTACTTCGGGATGTTGGAGATATGACTGAAGAACAACGTCAGGCTATGATTTCACTTGGCTTAGAAAAAGCACGTTATATTGCGGATAATTATCTGGAGGGTCAACAAGCAAAAGATTATATGGACGCCATGACGACCATTGCAAAATTTGGGGTGAATGGTGTGAAAGACGAGAGTGGGAAAGTTACTTATGCCATTGAGAAAGGTCCGCTTAACAGTGCGCCAGATGATAATGTTAATATGGGTGATATCATAAAAGAAGCATATCCTGATGAATGGGAAGCCAATAGAGCAAAAAGACTTGCTGCGATTGAAAGTAAAGATTATGACGCCCTTATAGCTGCTTTTAAGGAATACGATAATTTGGTTAAACATGTCTTTACAAATCAGAACCATCTAGTACAAGATAAAATCAGCGATTATGGTGAGTGGAAAAAAATGATTGAAAATACGACAATTCCAAACCATTTTAGTAATCTAGATAAAACCTCCCTTTCTAACTTTATAGAAAATATCAAAACAGCCAATACAGCATTATCCAATGATTTTTTAACAAATGATTTAAAACAATTCCAAAAATTCCTCACTAGAGATAGTATCTAAGTAAAAAAGGCACTAGTAGCACAATAACTAGTGCCTTCTAATATTAAATTAGGAATTACTTATATGTACATAGAAATATAAACATTTATTATATTGGCTATATGTTGGTTATGATATTTTGAAGGGAGGCATAAATGAATTGAGATGGAAATTCAGTGTGTTTGTTAACAAAATTGTAATAATAGGGCAACTAATATCGATCCTAAAGTAGAGTACAATAAAAGATAGTGTTTATTGGAATTATAGCCCAGTATGAAAATATAAGTATTGCTTTTACGGGGGGATTTTTTGAAAATCTTTAAAAATAGGGATTTCGAAAATACGATAAAAAGCCAACTACGTAAATGGCTGATTGTTATTACGGTTATTATAAGTTTATTTATTTTTATTCCAACTTTTTATATTGAATATCGTCAAACGATTAAGCATCAAGATGAAGAAATGACGAATTATTTAGACGCGCAAGCCTATTTTTTTGACAGTTGGGTAACTGAGCGTTCAATGGATATACATATGATTGCTAGTTTGGATGTTGTCAAAGATTACAATTATGAAGAGTCTATCACATACTTTAAAGAGTTTAAAGAGAACACTGAGTTTACGGATTTAATATTTGTCAATAAAGAGGGAATCGTGCAATTTGATACGGTCACTGAATATAGTAAAAATGGTATTGGCGTTGATGTCAATGACAGGGAGTATTTCCAAGCAGCCAAAATAACGAAAGAGCCGCATATCACGGATATTCTTATTAGTAAAGTAACGAAGCAACCTATTATTGCTTTTGCGTCGCCTATTTTTGATGAGAAGAAACAGTTTAACGGTGTCGTTATGGGAACAATCAATTTGAATACGATTGATGATCTACTTCATGAGTCAAGGGTTGGTTTTTTAGGGCGCGCATATGTCGTGAATCAGGATGGAACATTGCTAACAGAGTTCAATTCGACAAAACAAAATGTAGTGGGTGCTGAAAAAAAAGATGTTTTATCACAAAAATATAGTATTGATGAACGTGTTTTAGCGTTAGCAAAGGATGGAATAACACAATCACCAGTAAGCTATAAGAATGCAAATGGCGATTGGGTTTTAGCGAAGAGTCAGCTAATTAACCAAGGAAAATGGTTTATCATTTCAGAAATAAATATATGGGAAGCTTATATGCCCTTTGTTAAGAGATTTGCACTGCTAGCTGTTTGTATACTGCTAGGATCATTTTTCACGATTAAAATTATGCTTACTATTACTCGGAAAATAGAGGAGCCTGTACAACAGCTTTTAGAAGGAGTGGGAAGTATTGAACAAGGGCATTATGCTTATAAAATTAATGAAGAGCAAATGGCACCATATGCAAAAGAATTCCAAGAGCTTTGTTCAGCCTTCAATCAAATGAGTGCTAAAGTGAAAGCGGATACTATTTTACTGAAGGAGCTGTCGATTACGTGCCAATTGACGAAGCTTTATAATCGCCGCTACCTTCTAGAGTATGGTGAGACAGTGTTCAATGAAAGTACAAAAAATGGTGTGCCTTGTTCTTGTATAGCGCTCGATATCGATTTTTTCAAAAAGGTTAATGATACATATGGCCATCTTATTGGTGATGAGGTGCTGAAACATGTTGCCGAAATAATGATGAAATCAGTACGAGATACAGATATTGTTACAAGATATGGTGGGGAAGAATTCGTTATACTGGCTCCAAGTACAACACTGGAGAGCGCGGTGAAAATAGCAGAAAGAATAAGAAGAGAAATTGAAACAAATCCATATGAAATGAAAGACAAGCTAATTCATATTACAGTAAGTATTGGGATTGCTGAATATGGGCGTTTATCAACTTTCGAGGAGTTGCTTGATGAAGCCGACAAAGCACTATATGTCGCAAAAGAAAGTGGTAGAAATCAGTGCAAAGTGTATGAAGGTGCTAAGAATGACTATGCCTTTTCAAATTAATGAAAGTATTTATAGAGTTAGAATCGTGTTACAGTTGCCTTTTGGTATTTGTAGCACGTTTTCCATTATTATTCTGCAGGGGGCAATTCAAGCACCATCCTAACTGTCTTTAAAATATGACCATCAAATTGATCGTCAAACTCATCCGAAATTTGAAAACCTTTTGCATTGTAAAAATGAACACCTGTTATATTGTCTTTTTCCACACAAACAGTGAGTGATTTAGCCCCTTGTAGAGCTTGCATACCGTGTTGCAAAAGTGCTGTCCCAATACCTTGTCCTTGTATCTTGGGTATTAAATAAATTGCAAAAAGCTCTGCTAGCTCGTCTTTTACATTCGAAAAATTAGCAAAGCCGACTAGAGTTCCATTATGTTCAGCTACAAAAAATGGACTATCTTGGAAGCGGTGCATTAATCGATTTCTACTATAGGCAGTTTGTAAAAACTTATCTTGAATTGGTCTTGGAATAATCCCTTCATAGGTAGCATGCCAGCTCGTTCTGGAAATTTCTTGCACGAAAGGGATGTCATCTTGCGTCATGTGACGTATAATTAATGTCAACAATATTCACCTTCAATTCTGAATTTTTAGTTATCGTAACATAATAGAATGCAAAAGGGGAGGATGTCATGAAAGTTGTAGAAAAGGCATATGGCTATATTACGAGAGGGCATGAGGGACAAATACAAGTACTAGTTTTTGAGCAAAATACGGAAGGGTCGGGCATTCAAATACCTAAAGGTACGATTGAAGAAGGCGAGACGCCAGTAGAGGCAATTGCCAGAGAGATGTTTGAAGAGACAGGCCTAACGGATTTGGTTGTTCACGATTTAATCGCTCAGGATTATTTCGAGCATTATTCAGGGGCACTGCATAAGCGCTATTTTTACCATTTAACGACACAAGAGCAGCGAGATTCATGGCAACATGATCCTACTGGTATGAATGAGAGTGGCTTACAATTTTCACTCTATTGGATAAATGATACGCGGGAAGTATTGCTTGCTAAGGGGCATGGGGATTATTTGTACCGCGTATTGTCAAAGGTGAAAAGTAGCTAGTTGATGGTCGCGTGTATTCGAAGTCAACAAGTATTCGTTCTAGTAGTATGTATGCTGAGTTTAGTACTGGGTGCATGTAGTGAAGAGCAGGAAAAGACAGAGGCTTATGTGGAAGAAGTAAAAGAAAAAGGACAAGTAATCGGTTTTCATAAGGTCAACGCTTATACAACAGAAAAAGAGGTGCGTGGCGAGGTCAACAGCACACGCTTTGTGTTAGTAGATATGTTTGACCAACATGGCAATTATGTTGAGACCGAGGTTGGTCACTATCATACAATTGAGGCAGAGACACCTTTAACAGGTGTACGTCGAGCAATGCAAACAGAACCATTGACTCTTTTCTTGGAAGACGTACAGCTTATCCATTCTAGTAACCTAACGCTTAGTAGTAGCGAGCAAGAAAGACTACAACAATATATTAAGGCAACTTTGCGGGATCAGTTTGCACAGCAAAATAACTCAGCATATAAAGAGATACTATTTATAAATGTGAGCATGTTAATTATGATTTTCAGCTTATTTATTGTAGGTCTTATTTTTAAACGATTCAAATGGCATGTGAAATTTGCGCAGAAAATTCTTGCAGGAATACTGAGTACGATTTTGCTCTATTTACAGCTAAAGGGAATAGGTGCATATAGTACAACAAGCTTTTTTAGTATTTTGTTAGTATTCTATTGTATTTTAGGCTATCAGTTAGTACAAGACGTAAAGCAACGAACAAAAGAAAAGGTGTCTCAGAACGAAATCTGAGGCACCTTTTTTGTGCAATAAGTAGATGTTGTGCTTATGCTTTTGCAGCAATTACTAGTGCCTGTGCAAAGTCAGCGATTAAATCATCAACATGCTCTAGTCCTACCGAGAATCGTAGTAGGCCTTCTGTAATCCCGCGTTTTGCACGTTCTTCTGGCTCCATTGAGGCGTGACTCATTTTTGCTGGATATGAAAGAATCGATTCTACACCGCCAAGAGATACTGCAAATACAGGAATTTTCATTGCTTCTACAAGCGCCTTCGCTTTTTCATAGGTTGGTAGACGGAACGATAATACCGCACCTGAACTTGTACACTGACTATGATGAATGTCGTAGCCAGGATGTGATGCAAGACCTGGATAGTAGACCTGCTCGACTAAAGGATCGGCATCTAAAAACTCTGCAATTTTTTGTGCTGATTCACTTGAGCGACTAAAACGCACATCCGTCGTCTTCATATTTTGTAGTAATGTAAACGAATCCTGCACACCTAAAATGTTACCAAATGAATTTTGGATGAAGTATAAGTCATTTCCAAGCTGCTCGTCAGCTGTTACCGTAAGACCTGCGATTATATCAGAATGGCCTGATAAGAACTTTGTCGCACTATGAATGACCACGTCCACGCCAAGTTCAAGTGGTCGCTGATGTAAAGGGGTCATAAACGTATTATCTAAAAATGTGAGGCAATTATATTGCTTCGCAAGAGCAACAACACCACGAATATCCGTAATACCTAACGTTGGATTCGAAGGTGTTTCTAAAAACAATAGCTTTGTTGCAGGAGTAATGGCTGCCTCAATTGCTGCTAAATCTGTAAAATCAACAAATGTATGAGTAATGCCAAAGCGTGGTAGTACTTTCGTTACGAAGCGATAGGTACCACCGTAAACGTCTTCTGTAATGACAATGTGATCACCTTGTGATAACAGCATTAATGTTGCTGTTACTGCGGCAATACCAGAAGCGAAAGCGTGGCCACGAACGCCACCTTCAAGCTCTGCTATTGCTTTTTCTAATGCATCGCGTGTTGGATTGCCAGAACGTGCATAGTCATATTCACCGAACTCATCAATGCTTTCTTGGTGGAAGGTTGATGATAGATACATAGGTACATTTACTGCACCTTTTTTATTGGCAAAGCCATCGCGTACACCTGCGTGAATTAATGCAGTTTCAATATGTTGTGTCATAACTTTTAAGCCTCTTTTCTAAGCGTATCAAATACTTGCTGCAAATCTGCAATTAAATCTTCAGCTTCTTCAATCCCAACAGAGAAACGTAATAAGCGGTCACAAACACCACGCTCTACGCGTTCTTCATACGGCATATCCGCATGTGTTTGCGTTGCAGGGTAGGTGATAAAGCTCTCTACACCACCAAGACTCTCAGCAAATGTAATAAGCTTCATATTGCGTAGGAATGCATCCACCCATTCAGCTTTTTGTAAGCGGAATGATAGCATACCACCTTGACCAGTATAGAGTACATCTGTTACGAGTTCTTCTTGTTCTAAGTATGCAGCAATTGCTTTGGCATTGGCATCATGTTGCTTTAAGCGAAGATGCATCGTTTTTAATCCGCGAATGAGTAGCCAAGAATCCATTGCGCCAAGTACCATACCACTACCGTTATGGATAAACCCAATACGTTCTGATAGTTCGGCGCCTTTTGAAACCACTAATCCAGCCAATACGTCATTATGGCCACCTATATATTTCGTAGCAGAGTGAAGGACAATATCCGCACCTATTTCAATTGGGCGTTGGAAGTACGGTGTATAGAACGTATTATCGACGATTAGCCAAGCGTTATGCTTATGTGCAAGTTCAGCGTATGTAGCTAAATCAAATTCTTGCATTAATGGATTTGTTGGCGTTTCAATGAAAATGGCACGCGTATTTTCATTGATTAATGATTCTACTTGTTCTACTGACTCAAATTTTGAGTAGACAGGTTTGATGTTGTACGTTTCTTTAAAGAAATTAAAGAGACGGTATGTACCACCATATAAATCATCAGGAACAATTAATTCTTCGCCAGGTTTGAAAAGTGACAGCACAAGCTGTATAGCAGCCATGCCTGAACTACAGGCAAAGCCCGCGTCGCCACCCTCTAAATCCGCTATTCCAGCCTCTAATATCGCACGTGTTGGATTTTTTGTACGAGTATAGTCGAAACCAGTAGATTCACCGATACCAGTGTGTTTATAAGCTGTCGATAAATAAATTGGTGGATTGACAGCTCCTGTTGATGGGTCACTTAAATTTCCTAGTTGTACTAGCTTTGTTTCAATACTTCGGTTGTTTGTCATTTCGTCACTCTTTTCTTCATCAAAATATAGAACGGACCCACGTATCATTATTGGGCCGATTTCTTATAGGGTAAGTAGATTATGCAATCTTCATAATATATAGTATTCTCTATAATTGTTATCAATTTACCATGTTAGTACAAGAAGAACAAGATGATTTCTGAAAATTAAATAGATTGTAAAAGCTTAAAGGAAAAAGCAATTGCACACTGTACAATTGCTTTTTCTTTTAAGCTTGTTCTTTTTTTAATAGGTCACGGATTTCTTTGAGTAATTCTTCCTTCGCATCAAGTGCTGGTACAGGTTCTTCTACAACTGCTTCTTCTTTTTTACGAGAAAGTTTTGTCATGAGTCGTAATGCCAAGAAAATGGCAAAGGCAATAATTAAAAAATCAATAATGGATTGCAAAAATACGCCTAATTGAATTTGTGCTTCTCCTGAACCGTAAACAAAACTTTCTGTTAAATTAATGCCACCTGTTAATACTCCGATAAATGGCATAATAATATTTTCTACCAAGGATGTAACTATTTTACCGAATGCGCCACCGATTACAACCGCTACTGCTAAATCAACAATATTGCCTTTCATCGCAAACGCTTTAAAATCCTTCCACACAAAAAATAACCTCCTATATTTATCCAATAGTATACAATCAACGCTCTATTCTAAATGTTTTTTTACTATTTTTCAACTATATTCATAGGAGAATCATTGTTATTAAAAAATTCCCGCACAGAACCTCAAAGTTTGTTAATATTTAATGTAAATACTAAAATATAGGTGTGACATATGAAGAAAAAGACACAGAAAAAACCACTCCTTTCACCTGCGACAAAACTAGGCATGATAATTTTACTTATACCTGTATCCATTACAGTGTATGTGCTCGCTTTTTTTGCTTGGAAAGAGCTTCAAACATTATCGATTTTTGAAAAGCTAGAACAACAGAAAGCATTTGCTGAAATTCAACAAAACTTTGATATTGAAATTCCAGAAGAATATATTAAGGTATATGTAGCTGCAGAGGAAAGATACGGCGTACCATGGACATTGCTTGCGGCCCATCATCGCATTGAAACACGTTTTTCTACAATGAAATCCCTCGTGTCACCAGCCGGAGCAGAAGGACATATGCAGTTTATGCCATGTACATTTGTTGGTTGGGATCACCCGACTTGCTCAGGTCTTGGTAAAGGGGAAATATCAGCGTCTGAATTAAAAAGTCCTGCAACGATACGAAAATATGGTGGTTATGGCGTTGATGCAAACGACGATGGCATAGCGGATCCATATGATATTGAGGATGCTGTGTACAGTGCAGCGAATTATTTATCCAAATACGGTGCAGCAAGTGGCGATTTAAAACGCGCAGTTTTCAACTATAATCACAGTGATAAGTACGTAGAAGATGTTCTGTATTTTTATAATTTATATAATGATTATAATACAGAGCTCAAAAAAGCGGTGTTAGCTGATAAATAAGAAAAATGCAATTTGCACCAGAGATTGTAAAGAATACATAGATGTAAAAATAAAGAGCTACCCATGCGGATAGCTCTTCTATTCATGATTCAGTTGTTTTGTGCATAGCTTTTAAAACAAGACTTACGATGAAGATTAACACAACCGCACCAATTAATGCTGGGAATACGTAAAAATCACTTACTTGCCAGCCCCAGTTACCAAGAAATGCACTACCAATCCAAGAACCGATAATCCCTGCGATAATGTTTCCAATAATGCCACCCGGGATGTCCTTCCCTAGGATAACACCCGCAAGCCAACCTAAAATGCCTCCAATAATTAAATACCAAATGAAACTAAACATAACATCCATCTCCTTTAAATCGTAAGATATAATGACGATTACTTAATTATGCCCTTAAGAAGCGGATGTTAAACCTAAAATTGTTATTTCAAATTTTATTATAATAATTAACGTTCATTTGGAAATAATTATTTTATATAACCTTTGCACCTAATGTATGCTCAAAGTGTCTTAGTGCCCAGTCATGTCCCGCAGCATCAAAACTTGCAACACAGTTCTTGTGAATAACTGTTGGGATCCCTTGATTGTAAGCATCAACCGCCGTGTGCAAAATACATATATCTGTACAAACACCAACCAAATGAATTTCTTCGATGTTACGTTCCTTTAATAAGATGCCCAAATTTGTCCCGGCAAATGCACTGTAACGAGTTTTATCGAGCCAAAGTACTTTCTCTTTATATACGGCATAGGTTTCGCCTACTTCACCATACAAATCTCGTCCAGTAGTTCCTCGAATATTATGCGGAGGGAAAAGTTTTGCTTCAGGGTGATAAGTATCATTTTCTTCATGTAAATCATTGGCGAATACGACTAATTCATTTTCAGCAATAAATTGCTCAATAAGCCTTGCGATATGTGAATCCAATGCTTGACCGGGTTCTCCACATGTTAATTTTCCGTCAGTTGCTACAAAATCATGTGTATAATCGATTACAAGTAAAGCTTTTTTCATGAGCTCCACACTCCTTTAGGTATTTATACACTTTTATCATGCCATAACTGGATTGATTTGTCAGAAAAATAAACTTATTGTAATATTCAGATTATTTTGCAAATTAACTTTTCCACTGGTATAATGTGTAAAAGGTGAGGTGATAATTATGAATATGTCTGTTATGAAACGTTTAGATCGTCAAGGTTTTATCATTGCCGCACTACATATGCTAGTTATGGTGAACTTAGCTATAGAATTTTTATTTGTATCGTAATCTCGTGAAAAATAACTAGAAAGGTGAGTACAATGTTAATCTTATACAAAAGCAACCGTAAAGACAGTTTCATAGTCACTCACGGTTGCTTTTTTTATATTCATATAAAAGGATTTTCAGATAATATGTCAAATACATACAGCATCAGTGAAAAAGGGTGATTTTTAAAATGACGAAAAGATTTGAACGCGCGTTTGCGACTCTTGAGCGCCCATTTGCATGGTTGGATCTCGATGCACTCGATAAAAATATTGCGACTGTACAGCAAGCTTGTGAGCAAAAGAAGATACGTATTGCTACAAAATCAGTGCGCTCAGTGGAAGTTTTACGCTACTTACAACAACACCTTGAAAATACGCAAGGATGGATGACATATACAGCTGCAGAAACAGTATTTTTACTTGAACAACATTTTGATGATGTTTTGATTGGATACCCGGTGATGGAAGAGGCGGCTGTTCGACATTTATTCAAATTTATTAAAGAAGGTAAAATTGTAACGTTTATGGTGGATAAGCTAGAACATGTAGCATTTTTAGCGAAGCTTGGGGCAGAGATGAATGTGAAAGTACCCATTTGTATTGACGTTAATATGTCAACGGACTTTAAGGTGTTGTATTTTGGGACGAAACGTTCTTCACTTCATTCACTAGAGCAACTTACACCGTTTTTAGAATATGTGAAAACAGAGTTATTTGTTGAAGTGGTTGGGGCAATGGGCTACGAAGCACAAATTGCAGGTGTAGGGAATAAACCAGTAAATGCTGTGAAGGGAAAAATAATTGAAGCGATGCAAACGCAAGCGAAAAAGCAAGTTACCCAGTTTCGAAGACTTGCTATTGCACATATAAAAGCGTATTTCCCACAGCTAGGTTTTGTAAATGGCGGTGGTTCAGGCAGTATGACGTATACGGCACAGCAAAAGGAAGTGACTGAAATTACGGTTGGTTCAGCATTTTATGCACCAGCACTTTTTGATCAGTTCAACCATTTGCAATTAGCCAAGGCGGCCGGATTTGCTCTACGTGTGACAAGAAATCCTGAGGAGAACGTTGTCGTTTGCCATGGTGGAGGCTATACGGCTTCTGGTGCAATAGGAGTTGACAGGCTTCCGGTATTTTATGACCCTTCACATTTTTCATTTCTTGGTTTAGAGGGAGCGGGAGAAGTACAAACACCGGTACTATTGAAAGGAAAAGCAGTAGGTATCGGTGACACACTATACTTCCGTCATGCGAAGGCTGGTGAACTTTGTGAGAGATTTCAAGTATTGCATGCGGTTAGAGGTGACAAGTACGTAGGACCTTACACAACATACAGGGGGAATGGACAATGTTTTCTGTAGATAAGTGGAAAAATGGCGGTAAGTGGACGAATTGGGCTGGTAATATGATTTCGTTTCCAGGTGAGATGTCTTTGCCGCGTTCTATAGAAGAAGTTGCTGCGATTGTGAAGCAAGCACGTGAAAAGAAAAAAACAATCCGTGTGACCGGTGCCGCGCATTCATTTAGTGCGGTAGCTATGCCAGAGCATATCGCATTGTCTTTACATGAAATGCGAGGCCTCATTCATATTGACAAAGAAAAACAGGAGGCAACATTATCGGCAGGAACCTATTTATATGAAATTGGACCACTGCTTGCGAATCACGGCTTTGCACTCATCAATATGGGTGATATTCAAGAGCAAACAATTGCTGGTGCCATTTCGACAGGGACGCATGGCACAGGGGTAACACTTGGGTCTTTATCTTCAACAGTGATGCGTTGGGGTTTTGTGGATGGTACAGGGGAATATAGAGAGCATTCAAGGGGGGAGGATGCGCTATCTGAAGCGCTCCATGTATCACTTGGAATGTTGGGCGTACTTGTACAGGTGACAGTTAAGGTAATACCACTTTATAGCTTACATTATGTAGGGACCCGAGAAGCATTATCGGAAGGACTGACAACTTTTGCAGAAGATATTCGTCGTCATCGGCATGTTGAATGGTTTTATTTCCCTGGGAGTGAGCTCATTCAAGTGAAGCGGATGAATGCTGTAGCACCTGTTTATCAAAGTGAGTGGAGTAAGAGGGTTGAAACGCTGAAGTTGCAAATAGTAGAAAATGGTGGTTTTTTTGCAGTTTCAGAACTTTGTAAATGGAAGCCTTCGTTAAGTGGTGCTATAAGTAAGCTATCCGCAGCTAGTGTCGTAGAAGGTGAAAAAATCGGCATAAGTTATGAAATATATCCGTCGCCTCGTAGTGTAAAATTCCAAGAAAGTGAGTATGCAATTCCATTAGCTCAGTTTGAAGCATGTATGGAAGAAATACATGCCACGTTTATTAGCGGTGCGTTCAATGTGCATTTTCCTCTAGAGTGTCGCACTACTGCGGGCGAAGCTGGTTATTTAAGTCCATCGCAAGGGGCTGAATCAGCGTTTATTGCTTTTCATATGTATAAAGGTATGCCGGAGGAGCCGTATTTCAAGTGGGTACATACTTTGATGAAGAAATATAACGGACGTCCGCATTGGGGAAAACAACATCATTTAACAGCTGAGTACGTGCATGAGTTATATCCAAATGTAGCGGAATTTTTAGCTGTACGCACACAATATGACCCAGATAATGTGTTTCTGACAAACTATTTAAAGAGACTGTTTTTATGTTGAAATCCTAATAAATGGATATATCACTATTGGAGTGTTGTTTATTTTTTAAAAATTTAAATTTAACTGAAATGTAAAAATATTAAACAAAACGAGATAAAACCCATGCTTATTCAGCATGAAAACGATTTCAAAGTATACTGAGTTTTTGAATTGTTTAAACAATTCAAAAAATACAGTTGACGAGACCCTGTTTTTCGTACTATGATAACAACAATTTAGTACGTTCGTTGCAACAGCCGATTGCATGAAAGTGCACAAGGTTATACACAAAATCTAAAAAGACAGAACATTTTGTATATAGAAACGAACATAGCAATTGATAGCAATAAATGAGGGGCGTTTAAAAATGAGAAGTGACATGATTAAAGTAGGCGTAGATCGTGCGCCACATCGAAGTCTTTTATATGCAACTGGCAAAGTAAAAGCAAAAGATTTAGGCAAACCGTTTATTGGGGTTTGTAACTCTTATATCGACATTATTCCAGGTCACGTTCATTTACGTACATTTGCAGATATTGTCAAAGAAGCAATCATCGAAGCGGGTGGGATACCATTCGAATTCAATACAATCGGTGTAGATGACGGTATTGCAATGGGGCATATAGGAATGCGTTATTCATTACCAAGCCGTGAAATTATCGCTGATTCCGCAGAAACAGTTATTAATGCACATTGGTTTGACGGTGTGTTCTACATTCCAAACTGTGACAAAATCACACCAGGGATGTTAATGGCTGCAGTTCGTACTAACGTACCATCAATTTTCGTATCTGGTGGTCCGATGGAGGCAGGTACTTCTGCATCGGGGAAACAACTTTCTTTAACTTCTGTTTTTGAGGGTGTCGGTGCTCATAAATCAGGAAATATGTCTGCTGAAGAATTATTAGATATTGAAAACAATGCATGTCCAACATGTGGTTCATGTTCAGGGATGTTTACAGCGAATTCGATGAACTGCCTAATGGAAATGTTAGGGGTAGCACTTCCTGGTAACGGTACAATCTTAGCAACTTCTGACGAGCGTCATCAGCTCATTAAGGAAGCAGCAAAACAATTAATCCGTATGATAGAAGAAGACGTTAAACCTCGCGATATCATTACAAAAGAAGCTATTGACGATGCATTTGCATTAGATATGGCGATGGGTGGATCTACAAATACGGTATTACATACATTAGCTATTGCACATGAAGCAGAAATTGATTACAAAATGGAAGAGATTAATAAAGTAGCAGAACGCGTGCCATACTTAGCAAAAATCATGCCAGCTTCTGATTATTCAATGGATGATATTAATAAAGCAGGTGGCGTAAGTGCCATCATTAATGAATTAGCACAAATTCCTGGCGCAATTCACGCAGACCGTCCGACTGTTACAGGTTTGACAATGGCTGAACTTGTGAAGGATTACCATATTACAAATGATCAAGTAATTCGTACAAAAGAAAACCCATATAGCCCAGTCGGTGGTTTATCGGTATTATTCGGTAATATCGCCCCAGACGGCTCTGTTATTAAAGTAGGTGCAGTAGATCCTTCTATTAAGGTGTTTAAAGGAGAAGCAATCGTCTTTGAATCACAAGAAGCTGCGCAAGAAAATATTGATAACGGTATTGTTAAAGAGGGCCATGTAGTCGTCATTCGCTACGAAGGACCTAAAGGTGGCCCGGGGATGCCTGAAATGCTTGCACCAACATCTGCTATCCAAGGTAGAGGGTTAGGAACAAAAGTTGCGTTAATTACTGACGGACGTTTCTCAGGTGCATCTCGCGGTATTTCTATTGGTCATATATCACCAGAAGCTGCGGAAGGTGGTCCAATCGCTTTGGTCGAAAATGGTGACATCATTACTATTGATCTACCAAACCGTACGATTAACTTAGAAGTTTCAGATGAAATTTTAGCTGAACGTCGTGCGAACCTACCAGTATTTGAACCGAAAATCAAACGTGGTTGGTTAGCAAGATATTCAAAATTAGTAACAAGCGCCTCTACTGGTGGCGTAATGAAGATTTAACAAAAAAAGAGAATACTATAAAACGTTGATGAGGTTAAAGGTTCTAGAGCCTTGTATCTACCAGAGAGCCGGTCGTGCTGGAAGCCGGCGATACAACTAGATCCGACATCCCCTCGGAGTGAGCTATTAAACGCGTAATCGCTATTAGATAGCTCCGGGCATAATCGAAGTGCTCGTTATTAATGAATAAATGATTTATGACACCATATTAGATACACCATTGTATTGGTTCATAAATGTTTCCATTTATTCGCGAGGTAGCAATTTTTTGCTATAAACAAGGGTGGTACCATGAAAAGTCTTTTTCATCCCTACGTAAGGTTGTTCTTTGCGTGCGGAGAAAAAGGCTTTTTATTATTTTCACGATATTAAAATAGTATTTTACTGTTTGAACTAACAAGAGGGAGGCGTATTTTGATGAGTGCGAATATTTCGGTAAATGAAAAAGAAGAATTAGTTGTAGCACAAGCTGAACAAACCTATAAACCTAAAGATGGTGCAGACGTTTTAGTACAGGCGCTGCATGATCAAGGTGTCGATATTATTTTTGGTTACCCGGGTGGTGCAGTACTTCAAATTTATGATGCGATGTACAAAAATCCAATTCGTCATATTTTAACAAGACATGAACAAGGGGCGATTCACGCTGCAGAAGGGTATGCACGTGTATCCAATAAAACGGGTGTCGTAATTGCAACAAGTGGTCCTGGGGCGACGAACTTAGTAACAGGTATAGCTGATGCAATGATTGACTCAATTCCACTTGTTATTTTCACTGGTCAAGTAGCGACTTCAGTAATCGGTACAGACGCCTTCCAAGAAGCGGATATCATGGGAATTACAACACCAATTACCAAGCACAACTATCAAGTGCAAGATGTAAATGACATCCCGCGTATCGTTCAAGAGGCATTCCATATTGCGAATACAGGTCGTAAAGGTCCGGTTGTTGTTGACTTCCCGAAAAACGTTTCAATGATGCTTTTCGATACTGAGAACCCGCCACAAGCACCAGAAGAAATTTACTTACCGGGCTATCAACCGACATACAAACCGAACTATTTACAAATTCAAAAAGCAATCCAAGCAATTTCGTTAGCGAAAAACCCAGTAATCCTTGCTGGGGCAGGTGTACTATTTGCAGATGCTCGTGAGGAGTTAACAACTTTTGCTGAAAAATACCGTATTCCAGTAATAAACACGTTATTAGGTCTTGGTTCAATTCATGGTGAACATGAATTATTCCTAGGTATGGCAGGTATGCACGGCACAGTAACTGCAAACATGGCCATTACTAAAGCGGATTTATTATTAAATATCGGTGCTCGCTTCGATGACCGTTTAACGGGTAACTTAGCAACTTTTGCACCAAATGCGACTATAATCCACATTGATATCGATCCAGCGGAAATTGGAAAAAATGTACCGACAGATATTCCAATCGTAGCGGATGCGAAAGAAGCACTTAAATCTTTACTGAAAAAAGATTTTGAAGGTCCACAAACAGAAGAGTGGCTTTCTTATCTACAAGATCATGCAAAAGAATATCCATTATGGTATTCAAAAAAAGCAGGCGATACAGAAGTATTACCGCAAGAGGCATTGGAACTTGTGCATAGAATTACTGAAGGTGAAGCGATTGTTACAACTGACGTTGGTCAGCACCAAATGTGGGCTGCACAATACTACCGCTTAAATAACGATCACGGATGGGTAACGTCTGGTGGACTTGGTACGATGGGCTTCGGCTTCCCAGCTGCTATTGGGGCCCAATTTGCGAAGCCAGACAAAAAAGTTGTTTCAATAGTAGGTGACGCAGGCTTCCAAATGACTGCACAAGAACTTTCACTACTAAAAGAATTCAACTTGCCAGTAAAAATCGTGATTTTAAATAATAGCTGTCTTGGAATGGTACGCCAGTGGCAACAAACATTCTATGAAGAGCGTTATTCGTCATCACTAATGCCGATCCAGCCTGATTTTGTGAAATTAGCGGATGCATATGGTATCAAAGGTTACCGTATTAATACAATTGATGAAGCGGAAAGTATTTTCCGTGAGGCACTTCTTTCAGATGAGCCAGTTTTAATTGATTGCCGCGTTAAACAACTAGAATGTGTATATCCAATGGTTGCACCAGGCAAAGGCTTACACGAAATGATTGGGGTGAAAAAGATTTGAAACGAGTAATTACAGTAACAGTGATTAACCAAAGCGGCGTCTTAAATCGTGTAACGGGCTTACTTATGAAGCGTCAATTCAATATTGAATCCATCACAGTAGGTCTTACAGAGCAGCCGAACTCCTCGAAAATGACATTTGTCGTTAACGTAGAAGATGAAAGCAAAATTGAACAACTAGTGAAGCAATTATCGAAGCAAATTGACGTATTAAAAGTCAATGATATTACAGATAAATCAATCGTGCTTCGTGAGTTAGCGCTTGTAAAGGTCATTTCACCACCTAATGTTCGTCTTGAAATGAATTCAATTGTTGAACCGTTCCGCCCACAAATTATCGACACAGCGAAAAATGTTGTGACTTATCAAGTGGTTGGTAATCCTGAAAAAATTGATGCCTTTATCGAATTAATTCGTCCATATGGCATTAAAGAACTAACACGTACGGGTGCTACAGCTTCTGTTCGTGAAACGCAAAAAATCGCAAATACGCAGCTCTCTATTTTAAAATAGTTTGCATATAAAATTAAAGGTTTCATGCGCAGGTTCTAAAGTAAGAATGCAAGCGTCTGGAGCTGAACAAAAAATAAACCCACACATACTAGGAGGAAATTAACAATGGCTACAATGTATTATGAACAAAACATCAATGAGGACGTACTAAAAGGAAAGAAAATCGCAATTATCGGTTACGGATCACAAGGTCACGCTCACGCACTAAATCTTAAAGAATCAGGTTTCGACGTAGTAGTAGGCGTTCGCCCAGGCGGATCTTTCGATGCAGCTAAAGCTGACGGTCTTGACGTAAAAACAGTTGCAGAAGCAGCGAAAGAAGCAGATGTAATCCAAATCTTACTTCCAGATGAGCGTCAAAAAGCAGTATATGAAGCAGAAATCGCACCTTATTTAGAAGCAGGTAAAGTACTTATGTTTGCTCATGGTTTCAATATTCACTTCGGTCAAATCACACCACCAGCTGATGTCGATGTATTCCTAGTAGCACCTAAAGGCCCAGGGCATTTAGTTCGTCGTCAATTCCAACAAGGTGCTGGTGTTCCAGGACTATTCGCAATTCACCAAGATGCTTCTGGTCAAGCAAAAGACATCGCGCTTGCTTACGGTAAAGGTATTGGTGCAGCTCGCGGTGGTTTACTAGAAACTACATTTAAAGAAGAAACTGAAACTGACCTATTCGGTGAGCAAGCAGTACTTTGCGGTGGTGCTACTGAATTAGTGAAAATTGGTTTCGAAACATTAGTAGAAGCTGGGTACCAACCAGAACTTGCTTACTTCGAAACATTACATGAACTTAAATTAATCGTTGACTTAATGTTTGAAGGCGGTATGGCTACAATGCGTTATTCAGTATCAGATACAGCTGAGTGGGGTGACTATGTTGCAGGTCCACGTATCATCGACGCATCAGTTAAAGGTCGTATGAAAGAGGTATTAACAGACATTCAAGACGGTACATTTGCTCGTCGTTGGATCGCTGAAAACGAAAATGGTCGCCCAGAATACACGAAATTCAAAGAAGCTGGTGCAAACCACCAAATCGAAGAAGTTGGTGCTAAATTACGTGCGATGATGCCATTCATCAACGATGGTAAAGAAAAAGTCGTGAGAGAAGTGAGCGTTAGTGCGAAAAATTGATATTTTTGATACAACATTACGCGACGGCGAACAATCAGCGGGTATTAATTTAAATACAGCTGAAAAGATTGAAATCGCTAAGCAACTTGAACGCCTAGGTGTTGCAATAATTGAAGCAGGATTTCCTGCTTCTTCACCTGGTGATTTTGAAGCAGTCAACCGTATTGCTGGTACTGTCAAAAATTCAATCGTTACAGGACTTGCACGCTGTGTGCAAAAAGACATTGATACAACATGGGAAGCTATTAAAGTAGCGGAACAACCACATATCCATATTTTCTTAGCGACTTCTCCAATTCATATGGAATATAAGCTGAAAAAATCGCCTGAGCAAGTCGTTGAGCAAGCGGTTGAAGCGGTAAAATATGCAAAAAAATTCTTTCCACTTGTGCAATGGTCAGCAGAAGATGCCTTCCGTTCTGATCGTGAATTTTTAGTGCGTATTATGAATGAAGTTGTAGCTGCTGGTGCAACAACGATCAACGTGCCTGACACAGTTGGTTATGCATCACCACAGGAATACGGTGCATTATTCAAATTCCTTCTTGAAAATGTGAAAGGTGCCGAAAACGTTAAATTCTCTGCACACTGTCACGATGATTTAGGAATGGCCACGGCCAACACAATCGCTGCAATCGAAAATGGTGCTACGCAAGTAGAAGGAACAATTAACGGTATAGGTGAGCGTGCGGGTAACGTTGCGCTAGAAGAAATAGCTGTTGCACTACATATTCGTAAAGATATTTATCCAGTAGAAACAGGCATTCACTTACATGAAATTAAACGTACGTCTCAATTAGTAAGTAAATTAACGAATGTTGTAATTCAACCGAATAAAGCAATCGTTGGGAAAAATGCATTTGCCCATGAATCTGGTATTCATCAAGATGGCGTGCTGAAAAATCCTGAAACGTATGAAATTATTTCACCAGCGCTTATTGGTGAAGGTGTTGTGCCTTTAGTTCTTGGTAAGCACTCTGGGCGTGCTGCATTCCGTGATCGTGCTGAAACAATGGGCTTTAATTTATCAGACGAAAAGCTAAATAAAGCATTTGCTGAATTTAAAATGCTTGCAGACCGCAAAAAAGAAATTACTGAAGAAGATTTAATGACGCTTCTTACAGAGCAACAAGTACAAATTGAAGATGTTCCGTTATTTGAACTGAAAATGGTACAGGTTCAATACGGTACAGAAAATATTCCTACAGCGACAGCTACAGTAGTAACACCAGAGGGTCATGTGAAGAATGTTGTAGCAACGGGCTCAGGTTCTGTGGAAGCAATATTTAATACACTTGAACAGCTCGTGCCAGGGGACATTAATGTCGTTGACTATCGTGTGAAATCGGTTGGCAAAGGCCGTGATGCGCTGGGTGAAGCTGTTATTAATATTAGCTATGATGGTGTTTCGACAACTGGTCGTAACTCGTCACAAGATGTGTTAGAAGCTTCTGCAAAAGCGTATTTAAATGCCATCAACCGTCATTTAATTCAAGCAAGCCTTCGTGCACAACAATTAACGATGTAACATGATTTGATTGCTCTCACCTGTCTAGTTACAGGTGAGAGATTTTAACCTATGAATTAGGTTAAAGCCTCCGGCGGATGCCACAGATGTTTTTTGCGCGAAAGCAAAGCGTCAGCGGCAGATTTTTAGAGGAATTAATCGAGCAAGCTCGATTAAAATCTGGGCGCAATTACGCTGAGGCGTAATTGAATAAAAGTACAGCGCGTATTTTGCGCACGTTCATTCATAAGAAAAAAGGCGCATGCGCTATACAAAGAAAGGTGTTTTACAATGGAGAAAAAAATCACAGTACTTCCTGGTGATGGAATTGGGCCGGAAGTTGTCGCATCTGCTGTACGTGTATTACAAGTAATTGGTAAGCGATTCAACCATACATTCCATCTAAGTTATGCAACAATCGGAGGTGCTGCTATTGATCAGCACAACAATCCACTCCCTGATGAAACAATTGAATTGTGTGCTAGCGGTGACGCCATTCTGTTAGGTGCTGTTGGTGGTCCGAAATGGGACAATAACCCACCTGAATTACGTCCGGAAAAAGGATTACTACGTATTCGTAAGCACTTTGATTTATTTGCAAACTTACGTCCAGTAAAGGCGTTCCCGAGTTTACTAGATGCTTCACCATTAAAACGTGAAGTAGCCGAAAACGTCGATTTAATGATCGTGCGTGAATTAACAGGCGGCGTATACTTCGGGGAACCACGTATGCGTACTGAAAACGGCGCAATTGATACAACAGTTTACTCAACTGCAGAAATTGAACGTATCGTTGAAAATGCTTTTGAATTAGCACGTTTACGTGGAGGCAAATTATGCTCTGTAGATAAAGCAAACGTTCTTGAAACAAGTCGCTTATGGCGTGAAGTTGTAGAAGCGAAGAAAAAAGATTACCCAGATGTGCAAGTTGAGCACAATTTAGTTGACTCGGTTGCAATGAAATTAATTACAAATCCATCGCACTATGATGTTGTAGTAACGGAAAATATGTTCGGCGATATTCTAAGTGATGAAGCATCTGTTATTACAGGATCACTTGGCGTATTACCATCAGCATCAATTCGTGGCGATAATTTTGGCCTTTATGAGCCAGTCCATGGTTCTGCACCAGAATTAGCAGGTCAAGGCGTAGCAAATCCAGCTGCAACAATTCTTTCTGTAGCGATGATGCTACAATATTCATTTGGTTTAAAAGAGGAAGCAGCAGAAATTGAACGTGCCGTAAATTCTGTATTCGAAGATGGCTACTTTACTGCTGACCTTACTCGTGATGGTGCACGTACGATGACTACGAATGAATGGACAGACAAAGTAATTAATGAAATTGATACAAGCTTTGTATCAGAAAGCATTATGACAACATACATTTAAGAAATAGGTGAAGAGAATGGGAAAAAATATAATTGAAAAGATTTGGGATAAACACGTTGTTTATCAGGAAGAGGGCAAACCGGACCTGTTATATATTGATCTTCATTTAATTCATGAAGTAACATCTCCTCAGGCTTTCGAGGGTCTACGTATCAACGGAAGAAAATTACGTCGACCAGATTTAAGTTTTGCAACGATGGATCATAACGTACCAACAAAAAACCTACCGACAATTAATGATCCTATTGCAAAAAATCAAATCGATACATTAGCCAAAAATGCTGTCGAATTCGGTGTTGAGCTTGCTGGAATGGGACACCCGGATCAAGGGATCGTGCACGTTATTGGACCTGAGCTAGGTTTAACTCAGCCAGGTAAAACAATTGTTTGTGGTGACTCACATACATCTACACATGGTGCATTTGGTGCAATTGCATTCGGAATAGGTACTTCAGAAGTAGAACATGTTATGTCCACACAAACATTATGGCAAAACAAACCTAAAACAATGGAAATTCGTGTAGAAGGTGAACTTCCTGTTGGTGTTGCTGCGAAAGATATAATTTTAGCGATTATTTCAAAATTCGGTATCGGCGTTGGAACAGGGCATATTGTGGAATTCACTGGAGAGGCAATCCACAAGCTTTCGATGGAAGAACGAATGACAATTTGTAATATGTCTATTGAAGGCGGAGCAAAAGCAGGCTTAGTATCACCTGACCAAATCACAGTTGATTATATCCGTGGCCGTCGTTATGCACCGCAAGGCGAGAAGTTTGAAGAAGCTACTGCGTACTGGTTAAGTCTCGCTTCTGATGAAGATGCTACTTACGATGAAGTTCGTATCATCCAAGCCGAAGAAATCGAACCAATTGTAACATGGGGCACAAACCCATCGATGGGCTCGGGCATATCAAAAAACGTACCAACACAAGCTGACTACGAGGACGAGTCAGACAAATCGGCACTTCAAAAAGCACTATCTTACATGGGCTTAGAAGAAGGGCAAGCACTGACTACAATCGATATTCAACATGTATTTATTGGTTCTTGTACAAACTCGCGTTTAAGTGATTTACGTGCAGCTGCAAGTGTTATTCAAGGACGTAAAGTCCATGACAACGTAACAGCAATCGTAGTACCGGGTTCTCACACAACGAAAAAACTAGCGGAAGAAGAAGGTTTAGACAAAATCTTTACAGATGCTGGCTTTGAGTGGCGTGAGACTGGCTGTTCTATGTGTTTAGCGATGAACGACGATGTTGTACCTGCAGGCGAACGCTGTGCATCGACATCAAATCGTAACTTTGAAGGTCGTCAAGGAACGGGAGCGCGTACACACTTAGTATCACCTCCGATGGCAGCAGCTGCAGCTATTGCAGGACATTTCGTTGATGTACGTGAATTCGTAAAAGAAACTGTGTAAGAAATTTCTTCGCATTGGGAGGATGAAAAGAATATGGAACCAATTAATATCGTAAACAGTATCATTACGCCACTGGATCGTAAAAATGTAGATACAGACCAAATTATTTCAAAAGAGTTTTTAAAACGTATTGAACGCACGGGGTTCGGAGAGTTTTTATTTTATCACTGGCGATTTGATGCAGATGGCAATGAAGTAAAAGACTTCGTGTTAAATAAACCAGAATTTAAAGACTCGAAAATTTTAGTTGCACAGGATAACTTCGGTTGTGGCTCATCACGTGAGCATGCTCCTTGGGCAATTCTAGACTACGGCTTTAACGTTGTCATTGCACCATCATTTGCGGATATCTTCCACAATAACTGCTATAAAAATGGGATTTTACCAATTAAACTAACTGAAGCAGAGTGTGATGAAATTTTGGCAAAAGGTTTAAAAGCACCGTACAGTGTAGAAGTAAACCTTGGAAATCAAACAGTAACAGGGGAAGACGGCATAGTATATAACTTTAGCATCGATCCTTATTACAAAGAAACGTTATTAAATGGTTGGGATGAAATCGCCTTGACGATTAAATATGAAGAGCAAATCGCTGCATACGAAGCGCAACGTGTAGCTTATTAATTTAGATAATAACAGCTGATTAGGAAGTTCTTTCTAATCAGCTGTTTTCTGTATTAACACTAATGATTTTAGTAATAGTGGGAGTAATTACTAGTGAATTTGGTTCTTTGTTATAAAACAGGACAAAAAAGTACTATTGTGTATCATTTTCTGTTGACAAATTAGGATGACTATTTTATATTTGTGTAACTGATTACACATTTAGGTTATACTTATTTGGTATTTACGTTATACTCAATACATATAGAAATGTTAAATGTATGAATGTGTAACCGATTACACAACGTATTATACCTCCTAAAGGATGATGGCGATGGCGAATATTAAAGATGTTGCAAAGCATGCGAGTGTGTCTGTGGCAACGGTTTCACGATTTTTAAATAAAAAAGGCTATGTCAGTGAGGCTGCTAAGGAAAGTATTGAAGCGGCGATTGCGTCACTTAATTATCGTCCAAATCAAGTGGCCCGTTCCCTTAGTACTAAACGAACCAATTTAATTGGTCTCATTGTACCTGATATAACGAACCCATTCTTTCCAGAGCTAGCAAGAGCAGTAGAGGATATTGCGCTTTCTTATGGCTATACGATTGTACTTTGTAATTCAGATGAAAAAGCAGAAAAAGAAGAATTATATATAAATATGTTGACGCAAAAATATGTCGCAGGCTTTATTGTTACGACTAACTTGCTAAAGGCGCCACATTATGAGGATGTTTCAGTGCCTATTGTAGCGCTTGACCGTACAATCAATCTTTCGATTCCTACTGTTACAACAGATAACGTAGAAGGAGCGAGGATTGGTACGGCACACTTACTAGCATGCGGAGCGAAAAACATCGTTTGTATGCGAGGTCCTGTTGGCTTAGGTCTGGCAGATGATCGTGTCAAAGGATTTATAGAGGCAACAGCAGATAAAGATGTGCAAACACATATTGTTGAATGCCCGTTTTCTTTTGAAGCCTCTGAAAAAATAGCAGAAAAGATTTTAATAGATTACCCTGATATTGATGGTATTTTTGCGAGTAGCGATACGTCAGCCATTGCTGCGCTAAAAGTGGCACAGGCGATGGGCAGACATGTACCAAATGATTTACAAATTGTCGGTTTTGATGGTGTGCAACTTGGAAAGATGGTGTCACCAGGCTTAACGACAGTTGCACAAGATATTTATAAGATGGGTGCCTATGCAACGAGAATGCTCATAAAGATGATTGAAGACACTTCTTTAACAGAGAAAAATGTCACAGTATCTGCTGAGTTGATCGTGCGTGGCACGACGAGAAAGGACTAAAATTATGATTACAGTCATTGGTAGTATAAATATGGACTTAGCAGTGCAAATGAATGTTTTCCCACAGCAGGGAGAAACGGTTCATGGTGAATTATTCAAGACAATTCCTGGGGGCAAAGGTGCAAATCAAGCGGTTGCAGCAGCTCGTTTAGGCAGTCAGGTTACAATGGTAGGCTGTGTCGGCGAGGATGGCTTCGGAGAAACGATGCGTACGATTTTGGACAATGAAAATATTAACGTGGATGCAGTTAAAACGACAAGTGCTCCGACGGGCATTGCCAATATTTTAGTGCATGAAAATGATAATCGTATCATTGTCGTTCCGGGTGCAAATTACGAGATGAGCCCAGCGCATATCGACGCAGTGAAGGATGTTATTAGTAACAGCCAAATGGTCATTATGCAGCTAGAAATTCCTATTGAAACGACTGAATATGCACTTAAGATGTGTAAAGAAGCAAATGTGCCGGTGCTCTTTAATCCAGCACCAGCAGCGAACTTTAATAGTAAGTGGATGGACGATATCACGTATATTACGCCAAATGAAACAGAATGTGCTTTACTATTTGGCGAAGATTTTGAGCAAGTATTAGAACAGTATCCTAATAAATTGATTGTAACGCTAGGTAGTGATGGTGCACGTTTCTTTGACGGAGAGCATCATATTCATGTGCCAGGGTATATGACAAAAGCAGTCGATACAACAGGAGCAGGTGATACATTTAACGGGGCGTTAGCACATGCATTAGCTGAAGGACAATCACTAGACGAGGCTGTGTATTTTGCAAATATAGCTGGTTCGTTATCTGTTGAAAAGTTTGGTGCTCAAGGTGGTATGCCAACATTGAATGCGGTATATGCCCGTTTAGGGGGCTTTGAGGAATGAAAAAACAAGGGATATTAAACCGTGAGCTAGCAGGTATTTTTGCAAAATTAGGTCATACAGATCAAATTGTCATTGCTGACTGCGGGTTACCAATTCCCGATGGTGTTACATGCATCGATCTAGCCTATAAACTAGGCGAGCCAAGCTTTTTAACGATTTTAAATACGGTACTGGATGATTTGAAAGTTGAGCAAGCCTATTTAGCAGAAGAAATAAAAGATGGTAACCCACTTGTAAATGAAGCAGTACAGGAGAACTTACCACAAATTGCTTACATTACGCACGAACAATTTAAACAACAAACAAAAATAGCAAAAGTCATCATTCGTACAGGTGAAACAACGCCTTACGCAAATGTGATTTTACAAAGTGGTGTCATTTTTTAGGAAGAAGGTACGTAGTCATGATTGAAATGTCTGGTATATCGAAAGCATTTAGTGGAAATGTTGTACTGCAAGATGTACAGTTTTCAATTGCAGACGGTGAAATTCACGCACTGATGGGTGAAAATGGCGCTGGTAAATCAACGTTAATGAAGATATTAACAGGTATTTATGCGCGTGATACAGGAGAAGTAAAAGTAGATGGACAACCGGTTGTTTTCCATTCACCCAAAGAGGCAGAAGCACTTGGGATTGCAGTGATTCACCAAGAATTAAATATCTTGCCTGCTTTAACAGTGGCAGAAAATTTGTTTTTAGGAAATGAAAAAACATATGGCCCTACAGGTATTTTAAAAACACGAGAAATGAATAAAGAAGCAACACGAATTTTAGCAAAACTCGGTCTTGAATTAGATGTTCGCCAACTTGCTGGGGAATTATCTGTCGGCAAACAGCAAATTATTGAAATTGCCAAAGCAATTGCGAGTGATGCGAAATACATCATCATGGATGAACCGACTGCGGCACTTACAGATCGTGAAATCGAAACGTTATTTTCTACGATTCATGAGCTAAAGGCAAAAGGCATTTCATTCGTCTACATTTCTCACAGAATGGAAGAGATTTTTGCGATTTGTGACCGTATTACAATTTTACGTGATGGGCAATACGTTGGCGTACGTACTATTAAAGACACGACATTCGATGAGATTGTGCAAATGATGGTAGGACGTGAGCTTGGCGAGCGTTTCCCAGAACGTAATGTAAAAATTGGTGAAGTCAAACTAGAAGTGAAAAATTTAAGCTGCGACCATGTATGTCAAAACATTGATTTCTCAGTGCGTAAGGGTGAAGTGCTGGGGATTGCAGGTTTGATGGGTGCTGGCCGTACTGAAGTGGCACAAGCAATTTTCGGTTATCGTAAAAAAACTGCAGGTGAAATTGTCATAGATGGTCAAAAAGTGTCGATAGCCAATCCGATTCAAGCGATGAACCACAAAATTGCATTTGTTACGGAAGATCGAAAATCAGAAGGCTTAGTATTGGATTTTTCTATTAAAGAAAATATGATGCTGACAAACTTAGAAAAGATCTCAAAAACAGGCATTGTGAATAAAGTGCGTGAAGAAGATATTTGCCAAGGCTATATTGAGCAATTACGTATACGTACTTCAAGTGCCAATCTAGCTGTAAAATCACTGAGCGGTGGGAATCAGCAAAAGGTTGTTATCGCCAAATGGTTAGGTACAGAGCCTGAAATACTTATTTTAGATGAACCGACTCGCGGCGTGGATATCGGTGCGAAAAAGGAGATTTATACAATCATTAATGAGCTTGCTGAACAAGGTGTAGCCGTTATTATGATTTCATCTGAATTACCAGAAGTAATTGGAATGGCAGACCGCGTACTCGTTATGCATGAAGGTAAACAAACAGCTATTTTACAACAAGATGAACTAACACAAGAAACTATCATGCATTATGCAACAGGAGGGGAAAAAGGTGTTCAAATCTAATTCCAAAGCGTTGCTATCCAAGCTTGGTCCACTATTAGGACTGTTACTAATTGTTATTATTGTAACGATTTTAAACCCGAGCTTTGCGACAGCTTCCAATATTTTGAACGTACTACGTCAAGTATCCATTAGTGCACTTATTGCTTTTGGTATGACATTTATTATTTTAACGGGTGGTATTGATTTATCGGTCGGCTCAACATTAGCACTAACAGGGGCAGTTGCAGCAAGTATGCTTGCAAGCGGCATGGACCCAATTTTAACAATGTTTGTTGCGTTGATCCTAGGAACAATTCTAGGTGCAATTAACGGGATCATTATCGCCAAAGGGAAAGTGGCACCGTTTATTGCAACATTAGCAACAATGACTATTTATCGTGGGCTAACTCTTGTCTATACAGAAGGACGCCCTATTTCTGGTTTAGGTGATTCAATTTCGTTCCAAATGCTTGGGAAGGGTTATTTCTTTGGCATTCCAGTGCCTGTTGTGACAACAGCACTTGCCTTTGGTGTTTTATATTTCATCTTACACAAAACAACATTTGGTCGTCGTGTGTATGCAGTTGGTGGCAATGAGGATGCGTCTCGTTTATCGGGTATTAGTGTAGATCGTGTAAAAATTGCTGTGTATTCATTAACAGGAACATTAGCGGCACTATCCGCATTAATTTTAACTTCACGCTTAAATTCTGCTCAGCCAACAGCTGGGACATCTTATGAACTTGATGCCATTGCAGCTGTCGTACTTGGTGGGACAAGCCTCACAGGTGGGCGCGGTTGGATTTTCGGTACGTTAGTGGGTGCGCTCATTATTGGTGTCCTAAATAATGGACTGAATTTAATCGGGGTATCTTCATTCTTCCAACAAGTTGTGAAGGGTGCTGTAATATTAATTGCGGTATTAATCGACCGTAAAAAAACAGTTTAAGAAAGAGGTAAACACATGAAGAAGTTACACTTATTATTCGCTGCGTTCGCGCTTGTTTTTGTGTTAGCAGCTTGTTCATTAGAAAATGGAAGCTCGTCAAAAGATGGCGACAAAGCTAAATCAAAAGATAGCCTTACAATTGGTTTATCAATTTCAACATTAAATAACCCGTTCTTCGTCACATTAAGCGAAGGTGCACAAACAAAAGCAGATGAGCTTGGTGCAAAGTTATCAGTAGCAGATGCACAAGATAACGCATCGAAACAAGCTAGTGACGTAGAAGATTTAATTCAACAAGGTGTAGATTTACTGTTAATCAACCCAGTTGATTCAGCGGCAGTAGCATCAGCAGTTGAAGCGGCAAATGCAGCTGGTATTCCTGTTATTACGGTGGATCGTACTTCTGAAGGTGGAGAAGTTGTGTCTCACATTGCATCTAATAATGTTGCAGGTGGCGTATTAGCTGGTGAATATTTAACTGAACTTGTGGGTAAAGGCGCAAAAATAGTAGAACTTGAAGGTGTCCCAGGTTCATCTGCTGCGCGTGATCGTGGTGAAGGTTTTAACAAAGCGATCGAAGGGCAATTAAAAGTTGTCGCAAAACAAACAGCAAACTTCAACCGAGCAGAAGGCTTAACAGTTATGGAGAATATTTTACAAGCAAATCCTAATGTTGTTGGTGTATTTGCACATAACGATGAAATGGCTTTAGGTGCATTAGAAGCAATCGCAGCAACTGGTAAAGATATTAAAGTGATAGGCTTCGATGCAACGGATGATGCACAAGCAGCAGTAAAAGCTGGTACTATGGCAGCAACAGTTGCACAAAAGCCAGAAGAAATCGGTTCAAAAGCGATTGAAACAGCTATCCAATATTTAAAAGATGAAGCTGTAGATGCAAGCATTCCAGTAGAGCTTGAACTAATTAAAAAGTAATTTGGTAATAGATGAACCTCTCTTTCAATTGAAGGAGAGGTTTTTATGATTTTTATGGTAAAAATTACATTATTGTCGGGTGTTTAGTATAAAAATACAAAACGGAATAAATTATTATGAAAGATATCCTAATTGTGACAATCTCGAATAAGCAAATTGTCCTTTTTTGTTGTATATTGTAAATACTATATGTAAGGAAAAGGGGAATCTCATCTATAATAGAAGTATAGTTATACGAGGGGGGATTGGGTATGACGAATTTAGAAGAGAAGCTGGTTGGAAGTGTAGCTACTACTAATAATGTGCTGCCACAGCTAGTCGACAATTTGCGTAAATTGCACGGCATTATAATACAAAATACATATGTAAAAGATACGTCTAAGCATTTAGATCGGATTATTCAAGATGCCAACAACCAGACAATGGTGTTAATTATTGGAAAGGAACGAGTGGGGAAGACGACGCTTGTAAATGGTTTGTTAGGTCGTACGCTTTTGTCTGTAAATGACAGTAATCCAACAGGTGTTAATACTTTTTTGCGATATGGTGAGCGGGAGAAAATTAAAGCCTATTTTTTAGACGGCGTAATCGCTGTTTTTGATATTAGTAAGCTTGAGTTACTAACAACTGGTGATACATTTGCTTCTCAAATTTTACGTGAACATTTAGATTATTTAGAAGTATATGTGAAACATGATTTACTAAAATCAGTGACGATTATTGACTCTGTTTCTCTAGAAGCAGGTAATGGGGATAAGGCATATTTCTCTGAATCACTTATTAATCGTGTCGACGAAATTTTTTGGGTGTTACGTAGTGGCTCAATGGCGATTGATGCAGAAATTAAGTTAATGGAAGTGTTGAAAAATAACGGGAAAGAGCCACTTTGTGTTGTCAATGCTATCGATATGAAAAATACGGAACCAGAAGCTTTTATCGCAACCGAAAAGGGACGAATTGGTCACTTAGTGAGTGATTTCGTAACGGTTTCTGCGAAAAATGCATTGGAAGCCCAATATACGGAAAATGAGGCACTTTGGCAGCAAAGTCAATATTCTGAGCTCATCGAACAAATTAACCGTGTAGCAACGAAAAGTGATAAGAAGACATCTGCAATTTTAATCCGCTTTTTACAATGGTTAGAGCGGTTCCGCTTTGAATTAACAGTTATTCCACAGCGTGATCCATTTAAATCTGCTGTAGAAAATATTGAAAAATATACGGGTGATTCGCAATATGAGTTTTCTCGTTATCAACGAGATTTAGCCATTGTTGGGGAGTATGAGCATGAGTATAAGCAAGTAACAGAAATTTTTACGAATGTGCATACGCTTTATCAGCTTTTACAAACAATTGAACAATATGATTTTTTACAGGATCCTATTGTTAATGCCTTTTCTGAAAAAGCAATTTCCTATCAGCAAATGCTACGAGAATATCGAAGCATGCATAGTGAATATATTCGTGAATATGATCGACTTGACGTACAACATAAAAAAATTCATGGAAAAGGACTTATTAAAGCCATTTTCGGTCATCACACACAAAATGAATTTTTCAAAGAGCGCGTTGATAAGCTGAATGATCAGCAAGAGAATTGTGTTGCATTATTTGAAAAAGTACGTGTAGATGAGATGGTACTATTGGAAAACATTTCTGAAACACAAAATTATTTAATGAATTTAACGAAAAATCGTTTATCTCAAGTGGAACAAAAAGTACAAGAGCTAAATGATCAACGAGCTAAAGAAAAGCTTCAATTAAAATCGTATGCTTCAAAACTGAATGAATTTACTTGTTTAATCGAAGCACAGGGCTATTTAAACGATGCAATTGAACCGTTTTTAATGGATGAAAACTTGCCATTACGCGATAAAGACCGTGTGATGTTAAAAGAAACAATCAATAGTATTTGTGCAATTGATTTATCATACAACGGTCTGTTGGCACGTAGCCATATGAAAAATCAAATAGAAAGTAAGGCGATTCCATTTGATTTTGAAGAAAAATATCCGCTACATGCACTAGCGTTAACAGAACTAGATATTAAATCTAATGATATTCCAGAAATTCCGAAAAAACTTGTTGTTCAATACGGAAGCGAATAATAAATAATACTGAAGAGGTTGTCTCAACGAATGATGAGATAACCTCTTTTATATAGGCTATTTTCTAAAAGATTATTGCTATTCAACTAACCAGCCTAATCATATGTTAACAAGTAGATGGTGTACATATTAGTTGACGGGTTCGAGTCCCAGACGCAGATCCGTTCTACCCAGGCTACTAACAATCTATAAATTGAATAAAAAATAGTCAACCAGATTTCTCTGGCTGAACTTATAATACAAACAGGGGCAAGAGTTTAAGACCCGGCTGCCGAAATCAATGGCAGCTTTTCTTATTGAGCTAACGGAGCAGGATAGTTGAAGAAGAAGGGTTAAATAGAAAAATGTAGAATTGTTTAAGAAACGGAGAAGGTAATTATTTTGATTATTAATGTAAGCGTGAAGATTAAGGTCTTTATACTAACTAAAGGGAGCTAATTATGAAAGCTATAGTGTTTGATTTTGATGGAACATTGGCAAATACTTTACCGATTTGTTTTTATGCTTTTCAAAATGTATTTAAAGAATTTGATAAAAAGGATCTTACTTCAAATGAAATTAAAGAAATGTTTGGTCCTTCTGAAACAGGTATTATTATAAATAACCTTTCAAATCCTAATAAGGAAGATGCAATTGAATATTTCTATACTAAATATTCAGAATCACATAAAAGTTTGGTAGAAGTCAATCCTGACATTTTTGAATTATTAATGTCCTTGAAAGAAGCAGAAATAAAAATAGGGATTTTTACGGGAAAGGCAAAAAGAAGCTTAGATATCTCTCTAAAAGCATTAGATATGGAAGGATTGTTTGATGTCATAATAACTGGTGATGATGTTATAAAACCTAAACCTGATCCTGAGGGCTTATTAAAAGCAATATCTCTTTTAGATGTAGAAAATTCTGAGGTGATTTATGTTGGAGATAGTGATGCTGATATAGTTGCCGGTGTAAAAGCTAATGTCTTTACAATTGGCGTACAATGGTTACCCGAATATCAAACATCTGCATTTATGGAACAACCTGATTCAATCATAAAAAGTGTAATGGAATTTAAAAGTTTCTGTAAAGGGGGAGGCTTATGAGTAATCAATGGTTGGAGTGGGCAAAAAGAATTCAATCAATATCTCAGGCAGGATTAACCTTTTCTAAAGATATCTATGATATCGAGCGTTACGAGGAATTACGTAAGATTAGTGTGGAGATTATGTCGGAGTACACAGAACTTGAAATGAACAAAATTAAGGACTTATTTACAAATGAGACTGGTTACCAAACTCCTAAAGTCGATGTTCGTGGCGTAGTTTTTAAAAACCAACAAATTTTAATGGTAAAAGAAAATAGTGATGATAAATGGGCTTTACCGGGTGGGTTTTGTGATATTGGATTATCCCCTTCAGAGAATGTAGTAAAGGAAATTAAAGAGGAATCTGGTTATGATGTAATCCCAATCAGATTAATTGCTTTATTGGATAAAAATAAACACACACATCCTCCAGAACCATATCATTACTATAAGATATTTATTTTGTGTGAGATTATTGGAGGGGAAGCTACTATAGGTATTGAAACGAATAACATTCAATTTTTTTCGGAACACAATTTACCACAGCTTTCTACTAATAGAAATACCAAGTCACAAATTAATACTCTTTTTGAATTTTTGCGGACCCCAGAAAAGGAAACCTTATTTGATTAAAATTAAAGGGTTATTTTATTTGAAATTGCATTAATCCAAAAAAAACGCTGTTTTTGTAGATATTCTTGTTAAACTAACAAACGCTTTTGTTGAATATTCGATTCACGAAATACTCAAATTAAAGCAGTATTTATTCCGTAAAATGTAAAATCGAAGCTGTTTTTTCACAAGACAGTAAGAGCAACAATCATTGAGAAAACAGCCTTAATATAAAAGAGGAAATGTTGAAATAACCCGCTTTATATTGATAAAAGGAGATTGAATGTGTCAAGCTGGATACGAATATTTTAGCATCAAACAAATGAATAGAAAACGAGGTGGAGTATAGGTGGGAATATTTTTAATGCTAGTCGCAATTGTTTTGTTGTTTGATGGGCATGTAATAAGGAATCAGAATAACGAGTTAAAAAAACAAAATGAAGAAATTTTAGCGCGATTAGATGAATTGATAAAAGTTAAAGAATAGTGGTGAGGTACATAAACCGGTGGGATAAGCGCTCAGCCCAGGGAAAGCGACCGCGAAGTAGTACATAAGATAAAATACATATTTTGTAAAATGACAGAAAATGATGTATTTGACATACGACTTAATTATAAATAAGTTGTATGTCAAATTAGTAATTTGAAGAAAAATATACAATTTTTAACCGACATAAATGTAAGCCACTTAAAATAATCTCAGCGAAAATATTGTAACTGTTGGAAAAGTTGTTCAAACAATTTATTTTCGTCGCATTGCTCGAATCATTTTTTTCGTGTCTGCATCGATGCGTAATGATTCAGTAATTTTTTGCAGTGCTTTATTGTACGTAAATAAATCAAGGTTGTTATTTTGCAAATAGGGCATTGTCTCTTTCGGCATTTTAATATAGCAAATGGACACGGCCCAGGCAACAGCCATTTTTACGTAGTAGTCCTCGTGGGAAACCCCGTCGAGTAGTCGTAATGTTTCTTGAATATACCGCTCATCGACATAATAATTTAGTAGCATTACAACAGCAAAGCGAATGTCGTACGCTTCTTTTGATTTAAAGTAAGGCTGAAGGAAATCCCAAACAAGTGCTTGATTGGATTTCGTAAATTTAAGCCCTGAGCAAAAGCTATCACAAACCGACCAGTTATCGATTTTCGGGATAAACTGCGCAATCAGTGGTAGCTTTTCTTGTGGTGACACTTTCATATAGCCAATAACCATACCTTGCAGCAATAATTCCTCAAAATATGTACCCTGAGCCGTTTGTAAGTAGGTAAGTGGTTCAGTTTTAGCGATTTCTTTTGCTATTTGTCGTAGCAATGGAACACGAACACCAATGATTGTTTTAGCATCAATGTTGGGGATTAAAGCTGACGAAAATTGTTGGTATTTACTATCTTGTAGGGCGAATAATTGTTCACGAATATTCATAAAAAACACTCCTTCTTTTGTATTGTACTTTGAAAAGGGAGATTTGAAAATAAAACGACAAGATAACGAAAAAAGATTGAACTATTTAATAGGTAGCACTGTCTAATGAGTAGAGAGGAGTGAGGGCGATGGATGAACAGGCAATTGTAAAACGCGCGATAGCTGGGGACGAATCAGCGTTTATGCAGTTACTTAGGCAATATGAACAGACGATGTATCGCATGGCCTATGCCTATATGAAAAATGAGCATGATGCAATTGAAGCGGTGCAGGAGGCGACATATAGAAGCTTGAAAAAGATACATACCCTAAAGGAACCAGCCTATTTTGGCACATGGCTTGTCCGGATTTTACTTAATATTTGTCATGATATGCGCGAAAAAAATCGTCGCTTTGACTTGCAGAAAGATATAGAAATTAGTGGCGAGGCACCAAATCATACTCGCTTTGAAATAACTGATGCTATTGCAAAGCTAACAAAGGAGCAGCAAGAACTCATTTTCCTAAAGTACTTTCAAGATTATAAAAATCAAGATATTGCCTCGCTGCAAAATATTCCTGAAGGTACAGTGAAATCGAGATTGCATACGGCCTTAAAGAAACTCAAACTATATTTTACGGAGAAGGGGGAGCTGTAGATGAAGCCGTTAGAGGATAAGGATTATGAAGCTTTAGTAAGGGAGTTAGCCAGTATCGATGTGCCACAGGAACGACTAGCAGCAACACGCACTGAAAGCTTGCTTCGTCATCAACAAGAAAAACGTATACGTAGGCGTGCTTGGAAAAGTGTGGTGGTTGCGGCACTACTTGTGCTCGTATTTGTGACATCAATTCGTGTATCCCCCGCATTCGCAAGTGCTGTTTCTAAAATTCCCGGCTTTGCTCCACTTGTCCATATGATTACGTACGATAAAGGGGTATCAGATATTATCGATAATGACTATTACGAAGAAATCGGGACGACGCAATCGAAGAACGGTTTAACATTTACATTGCACGGCGTAATTGCTGATGAATCGGGAATGATTTTATCGTATACATTATCTGCACCGTTTAATTTACAGAAGTTAGATACGAAGAACGTGGATCTGCGCCGTAATGGAGAAGCATTAGAGGTTGGGATAGGGTATAGCTGGTATCGTGAAAAAGAAACGAAATTAATTGAAGAGAAAATTGAAATTACTGCTGGCGAGAATCCTATAGATTATCAGGATGCACAGTTTGAATTTCACATTCAATTGGCAGATGCAAATAAGACAGAATTTACGATTCCATTTACATTGAAGAAACCAATTGCGAAGACCAAAAACTATGAAATCAATGAAGGAATGAGCTTTGAGGGACAAAACATTACTGTTAAATCCATTTCAATTTCGCCACTGCGCACAGGTATTGTGATAGCTATTGATCCTGATAACGACATGCGTATTTTAGGCTTTGATGATTTACGCTTACTTGATGAAAATAGCGAAGAATGGAGCACGATTACGAATGGCCTAACAGCAACAGGGAATTTGATGGATGGTGAAGCTACTTATTTTATGCAAAGTAATTATTTTAGAGAGCCGAAAAAGCTCTCATTACAGGTAGGCGAGGTGAAAGCCTTGCCAAAGGGAGAGGACTTTATTGAAGTTGATTTTGTGAAAAATAGAGTTTTATATCAACCATTGTTACCTGGTTTAAAGGTACAACTGAAAAATGGGTTTCTTACAGTAATATCGCCAACAGCGTATAAAAATAAAATGATTGGTATGATGGGAACAGCGATTGATGCTAATGGCCAAACGGTTTATTCCCAAATGACTAATAGTTCACATGGGCCGGAAGAGTGGGAAATCGAGGAGACAACTAGTTATAAGTTTAATGATGTCGAGAATCCTGTCCGCATTTATTTTTCACATTATGAAAACTTTTTAGATGGAATCCAAACGATTAATATCCCTCTAAAATAAAAAGCAAGGGCTATCTCAAACGTGAATGCTGAGATAGCCCTTGTCATATTTTTTACGCTCCAGATTCAGGAGTGAATGAACGGCTTGCAAGCTGTTCATCTAACATAAAGATTGCATTGGAATCGTTTTCGATGCGTTCAATTTTGTGAATTAATGTATCGAAAGTGGCTTCTTCTTCCACTTGCTCATCGATGAACCATTTTAAAAAGGCCATTGTCGCATGTTCACGTTCATCTAACGCGATGTCTGATAAATTATAAATACGGCGCGTCACTTCTTTTTCATGGGAAAGTGCTGTTTTGAAAGTATTTAAAATAGAATCGAAGTCATTTCCTGGGTTGTCAAAGCCTTGAACTGTTGCACGATAGCCCATGTCGCTTAGAAAATTATAAAATTTCATCGCATGGAAACGCTCTTCTTCAGCCTGTACTAAAAAGAAGTTGGCAAACCCGTCATATGCTTCGGCTGTGCAATGCGCTGCCATTGCCAGATAAGCATGTGCAGAGTAAAACTCGAAATTCATTTGATCGTTTAATGCTGCATGTAGTTTTTCAGATAACATAAAAGTATTCCTCCCTTTACAATAAATACCGTATACTTACTCTTTTAGTATACAGCGAATAGAGGGAGTGGTACAAAAAAATCTGTTTTTCATAGGAAATATTGCAAAAAAGGTTGATATTGTTTCTCAGTTAGAGAAGTTAAGTGAATTCATTTTTCAACCGCCAAATAACTTCTAATAGATTGGTAAATAGATTAATGAAATCTAAATAAAGATTTAACGCCATTCTAACAACCTGCTCATCTGATACGTAATTATGACGAATTTGGTTAAAGTCATACACGGTGTAGACACTGAAAAGTAGAACGGTAATAGCGGCTAAAATGAGTGCAAACATATTGCTTACGGGTACGAACGTAAAAATAAGTGAGAATACAATGACAACAATTAGCACTGTAAATAAATAGCTTCCCCAATTAGATATGTCCGCACTCATTAACGTTCCAATGAGCGCCAGTATAATGAAAGTAACAACAGTTGCTCCAAATACGAGTAAAACTAACTCTTTCCCTAGTTCCCAAATGAAAAATTGCGTGATCCAAAATAATAAAATGCCCATTAAAAATGGAATCGTGTACATGATGGAATTGGCAAGCTTTACACTTCGTACAAAGCAGGTAATGATGAGGAGTACTAGACAAACAATTGATAATGGCATAACAATTGAAGGGGGTAACAGTGTTGCAATAAACATACCGACCACAGTTAATACCCACATGAAGGCAAAATGTTTTAAAATCCTATTTAGGTTTCGATTGCGTCTGGTAAGTGCCATTTGCATAATCCTTTCTCTTGTGAATTATCTTCCTAGTATGTATACGAATAAGAGTGTAAAAAGATTCTAGATTAATTGTATTTTCTTGCTGATTATTGTAGTTTACTGTGATAAACGACAGAGTAGTGAAACTCTTTAAGTATTATTTCGTATAGTAATTAACATACGAAAGGGGAGTTGTTGTGTTTGACTTTATACTTTGAAGAGTATGGGGCGTTAGAAGCACCACTTTTAGTATTTATTCATGGAGGCGGAGTAGGCGGTTGGATGTGGGAGGAACAGATAAAGTTCTTTCAGGATTATCATTGCTTAGTGCCCACTTTGCCAGAGCACGGCATACAGAAGGGAGGCAGTCAATTTTCGATTAGAGAAAGTGCAAAACGATTAAATGACTTAATCGTAGAAAAAGCGAACGGACAAAAAATAAATGTTGTTGGATTTTCACTAGGTGCTCAAATAGTAGTAGAAATGCTAAGTTTGCAACCTACACTTATTGATAAGGCGATGATTAATAGTGCTCTTACGCGACCAATTGCTCTGCCTAAGAGTATTCTTAAATCCACAGTGAAGCTTACATACCCGCTCATCAAGTACAAAACATTTGCAAAAATGCAGGCAAAAACACTATTTATCCCACCACATTTATTTAATCGTTATTATGAAGAAAGTTGTGCAGTGACTCCAGAGAGCCTCATTCGTGTAATGCAAGAAAATATGAATTTCAAAATACCTGAAGCCTTTCCTAAAGTCAAAAGTAAAATGCTTGTGACAGTTGGTGAGAGGGAGAGGGGAGTTATGAAAAATTCTGCACATGATTTAGTCATGTCTAATGCTAATTGCCATAAAATCGTGTGGCCGGATATAGGGCATGGGATATCTTTAAAAGAACCTAGCATATTCAATGATGTACTTTTAAATTGGCTACGTAATGAAGTAGTATAAAAAAATCGCCAAGACTTTACGTCATGGCGATTTTTTTTATGCATATTTAAGCGTGTTTCTTTTGATTTTTTACTCCGATTAAGTAGCCACCAAGAGCAATTGCAAGTAAGACAATCCAGAAAGTCGTTTTCCACAATGTTGAGTGTGGGAAATCGTGTGGAATGATACCTAGTTTTTCATGCGCTAACGCAAGTACTGCAAGTTTTACTCCAACCCAGCCAACGATTAAAAAGGCAGCTGTTTCAAGTGATGGGAATTTGTCTAGAACTTTTACGAACCAACGTGCTGCAAAACGCATCATAATAACGCCGATTAGCCCACCTAAGAACATAACACTGAATTGACCGGCATTAATGCCACCGATATCAAAGTTACCTAAATGCGGTAGTGTTACTGCAATAGCTACAGCAGCTAAAATGGAATCGACCGCAAACGCGATGTCGGCCAATTCAACTTTTACAACCGTCATCCAGAAACCAGATTTTTTCTTAGGTTCCTTAATTTCATCAGGTTCATTATTCCCCTTAAAGGTGTCGTATAAATGCTTACCTGACATGATTAATAAGTATGCTGCACCAATTGCTTGGATTTGCCAGAAGTTCACTAGTATTGTAATTAAGAATAGAGCAGCGAAGCGGAAAACGAATGCCCCAACTAACCCGTATAATAATGCTTTTTGTTGTTGCTCTTTCGGTAAATGTTTGACCATAACAGCCATTACAACAGCATTATCTGCTGCTAGTAAGCCTTCAAGAACGATTAATACGACAAGTACCCATGCGTATTCTAATAATATTGCTTCCAAATTTTTTCCTCCTTTAAACAAATGGTAGAAAAAGAACATGCCTCTTTAATACAATTTCCCCTATTTTAGACAAAAGAAAAAGACCCATGCCTAATAAATAGGCAAAGGTCTTGCTAAGCAAATATTTATCTGTTATCTAGACAAATATTTTGTACCTGTCGCTACGCTTTCGGTACAGAAACCATGTACACTGTGGCGTACATGGTTTTGCTATCACACCCGATGGCATAAGCCATGTAATGACGGATGTGAAACCAGATGCATCGATCGCATCTGCTAGCTACTCCCCCTTGACAAAAATGTCAAAAGATATTCTGTTCTACTTATTAGGATTATAGCATGCGTATAGTATAAAGTAAATAAAAAGTAATTATTATATAGGGAAAATAATTAGTCGAATCAATCAAACTAGTGGTATTATTGATGGTAAATGATATTTTCTCTCAACTAGAAAGGAGTCTCAAATGTATAAAAAGTTTTTTTCTTATTATAAGCCGCATAAACGATTATTTGCTATTGATTTTTCAAGTGCCATTATCGTTGCGATTTTAGAGCTAGCTTTCCCGCTAGCTGTTCAGTGGTTTATCGATGAACTACTACCTTCGGGTGAGTGGGGTATGATTGTTAAAGTTAGTGTCCTTTTATTATTTGTGTATTTATTAAGCACAGTATTGAATTTCATTGTCAATTATTTGGGACATAAGCTTGGGATTAATATTGAAACGGATATGCGGCAGGAGTTGTTTAATCACGTACAACGTCAGTCGTTCCGTTTCTTCGATAATACGAAAACGGGTCATATTATGAGTCGTATTACAAATGATTTATTTGATATTGGTGAATTTGCGCATCATGGCCCAGAGGATCTGTTTATTGCCATTATGACGTTTGTCGGGGCATTTGCCATTATGTTCAATGTAAATCCAACGCTGGCACTTATTGCAGCTATCATAGTGCCGTTTTTAACATGGCTTGTCACATTTAGTAATGTGAAAATGAACAAGGCTTGGAAAACAATGTACGGCAAAATTGCTGATGTAAACGGTCGTGTGGAAGATAGCGTTTCGGGTGTACGTGTTGTTCAATCTTTTACAAATGAAACGTTTGAAATGGAACGTTTCCGTGAGCAAAATGGCTATTTCCGTACAGCAAAATTATATGCCTATAAAATAATGGCAGGTACTCATTCGAGTATTTATATGATGACGCGTCTATTAACACTAGTTGTGCTTGTAGTTGGCGCATGGTTAAGCTTTAATGGGAAATTGTCATATGGAGAGCTAGTAAGTTTTGTGTTGTATACGAATGTACTCATTAAGCCTATCGATAAAATTAGTGCCCTACTTGAGCTATATCCAAAAGGAATGGCTGGCTTTAAGCGTTTCCGTGAACTGATTGAGCAGGAACCAGAAGTACAAGATCGTGAAGGGGCAAAATCAGTCACACATTTATGTGGGGATATCGTCTTTAGGAACGTTGATTTTAGCTATGATGATACAAAACATGTCTTAAAAGATGTTTCACTAGATGTTCGTGCAGGGCAAACAATCGCATTCGTTGGACCTTCTGGCGCAGGGAAGACGACTATTTGTTCACTTATTCCTAGATTTTATGATGTGAGTGGGGGAGCAATTACAATTGACGGTATCGATGTGCGAGATATGACACAAGCGTCACTTCGCGCTCAAATTGGAATCGTGCAGCAGGATGTCTTCTTATTTACGGGAACCATTCGCGAAAATATTGCTTACGGGCGTTTAGATGCTAGTGAGGAAGAAATTGTCGAAGCGGCGAAAAAAGCGCATTTAGAGGCGTTTATTGCAGAGCTACCTGATGGCTATGAGACACAAATTGGTGAGCGTGGTTTGAAATTATCGGGCGGGCAAAAGCAACGACTAGCCATTGCACGCATGTTTTTAAAAAATCCACCGATTCTAATTTTGGACGAGGCTACATCTGCACTCGATACCGAAACAGAAATGATTATTCAGCAGTCATTAACGGAGCTTGCTGAAAATCGCACAACACTTGTTATTGCGCATCGTTTAGCAACAATACGTAATGCTGACCGGGTACTTGTTGTTACACCGAACGGCATTGAAGAGGACGGCACATATGATGAACTTGTCGCTCAAAATGGACTATTTGCGAAATTGCATCATATTCAATTTCGTAAAAGTGAAGGGGAAAAGCAAGAAATAGATTTTGTTAAAAATTAACGGCAATTGGTCGGTTGGGATGTAGGGCATACATGAAATCTCCGAATGGCCTATAAGATTCAAAAATGGCACTGTCTCATATAAGTTGAGACAGTGCCATTTTTTTAATGAATGTATTCGTTACTTACAAGGACATCTTGTAATACTTCTGTTGGGATTTCAAATTCCACAACGCCCATATAGCCTGGGGCAACTTCGTATTTGTCGAAGGAAATCACGAGCTTTCCTTTATCGGTAATGTAGAACTTTTGTTCAGCATCAATGGCTGTGAAATCGAAAAATAAATCTTCGTCGGCAATACCTGCACCTTTGACCCAGTATGTTTTTTCTTGATTTGATTCAATCATTTCTGCACGCATCTGTTCTTTGATATTTTCGCTAATAACGTTAATATAGGCGTCGTCTTTAAAGAGCATTGGAAGGCTCAATAAAATCTCATTTTTCTTATCAATTGTGTCGTATTGCATGACTGTAGAAGAAGAGCCGACTGTCTCTACCACGTAGCGTCCAATTGATAAGATTTGGTCGTTATCTGTTTTGATTTCATAGCCACTGTCGACACCTAAATGTCCGCCGCCATTCTCTTTTAAATCACCGACGTCTGCGATAAATTCTTCGTAAAGAGCTTTGCCTTCAGCACGGTACTGTTCATTTAACGTATTTGCTAACTCTTTATTATCTAGATTTTCAATGGCAGGAACTTTAATATTCGCATCGTATGTTTCCTCAGACACCTCATATTCTGTCCACGTTAACACTTTTACGACGCTTCCAACAACAGGGATGTCTGCAAGTGTTCGCGCCATTGCTGGGCTAATATTTAAACTAGCTGTAAAGAGCATTGCCGCAGCTGCTGTCCCGAGTAGCCACTGAGGTGAGCGACGTTTCTTTTTCTTTCCTTGCTTTAACGCATTTTCCACGATAAAGTCTAATTCCTTTGGTATTGGCGTATTATCATATTGTTTTTGTAAATCCTTTAATTTCTTATCATTCATGTTTCATTTCTCCTTCTGTATCTTGCAGTTGGATTTTAAGTATTTTTAACGCTTTATAAAGGCGCGATTTGGTCGTGCTAAGCTTAATGCCAAGTATGTCCGCCACATCAGCGAGTTTTAAATCCTCGAAATAATGCAAAATGACGATTTCACGGTACATTTGCGGCAGTTCAGCTAAAGCATGTTCTAAGTCGACGTTTTCGTATTTGTCCTCTTGTGCGGGGGTTAAGTGATGAAGTGTTTCATCATCCGTGACTTGTAGACGTTTATGCTTGCGTAAAAAATCGATGGCCGTACGCACGACGATTTTGTAAAACCAACTTTTCATATAATCGACTTTTTCGATGTTGTTGAGCGCAATCATGGCTTTTTGAATGCTGTCCTGTACGACATCGAGTGCATCTTGCTCGTTTTTCGTATAGCTATAAGCTAGCAAATAAAAACGTTCCTTATTTTCACGTATGAACTGGACAAACACCTCTTCGTGTTGAAATGCATTTCTGGTTTTCATGCTAAAAGAAGCTCCTTTTTAACAATTTCTTTTGTATACAATTATTAGACGTACGAAAGGGGTGGAAAAGTTTATCCCAATAAAAAAATCTTACCCAACTAACAGGTAAGATTTACGAATTCACGAAAAATAATCATATGTATTTTTCACAAGTAATAAAATTGTGACGACGATAAATAGCTTACGGACATAGCTACTACCACGTTTAATGGCGAATTTAGAACCGACAATGGCTCCAGCAATTTGTGCAAGTCCCATGGGTAGACCATAAGCATAATTGATTTGCCCTAAGTACATAAACATCAAAAGAGCAGCAATATTACTGCCGAAGTTTAAAAACTTGGCATTGCCTGCGGATTTTAAAAAGTCAAAGCCGACCATTAAAAAGGCGAAGAGTAAAAACGAGCCTGTTCCAGGACCTAAAAAGCCGTCATAAAAGCCAATTAACGTAATAGCAACGATAAACAGTACATAACGTTTGGGTGTGAGCTTTTTATAGGTAGAAACGCCACCCCAGTCTTTTTTGAGAATCGTATAAACCGCTACAGCTGCTAACATGATCAGCATTAACGGCTTTAGGACGCTGGGATCTAGTAAATGGACAATCCAGGCGCCAATCATGGAGCCGATGAATACAAATGGGAAAAGCTTGTAGACGGATTTAATATCTAGTTTGCCCGAGCGGTAAAACGTGATGGTACTCGTTAGTGACCCCATCGTACCGGCTAGTTTATTTGTGGCTACGGCCGTTGAAGGGGGAAGTCCAACAAACATAAGAGCTGGGAGTGAAATCAAGCCCCCCCCACCAACGACGGAATCAATAAAAGCCGCTAAAAAGCCAAAAAGAAGGAGTATAAGTAAAATGTTTAAATCTAAATCAAATGGCAAAACAGGTCATCTCTTTTCTCGTTGTAATAATTTGATAGTATCGGAACGAGGAGAGGCTGTAAATAGGCTACGTAAGATTTTTACTAATGGATATTTGCTAGTTCATCGTGTAAAGCAGGTCTTTTTGGGTACTGCTTTTTTAATTGTGTAATAATTGATGCCACTTCTTCTGTGAAACCAAGGTTTTTAAAATTTTGTAATGTTTTGCGAAGTGCCTGATAATGACCGCGATTAGAAGCGGTACTTGCCTCCTTTGTGAGTTTTTGCATAAACAAAGCTTTTACGTCTTCACGATAATCCTGTATTAAATATCTGGCGTAGTTTTCTAAAAACTCAGGATGTTTTTTGCAATAACGCAGTAGTACTGCCCATTGTTGTTCTTCAATCATTTTGATTGCATACCAGAAAGGATAGCTTGGCATTTCGTCGAAGGACAGGAGTAAATCTTGGAGTATTTCGGGCCACTCATCGTTACTATACAGCGTTTTGAGCGCTTCATAAAATTCCATACTGCCCTCTACGGCAAGTGGAAAAGCAATTGCCCGCATCGCTTGCTTGTTGCCTAGTGCTTTATGTGCTTGATAGGCGTATTCCTCCCATTTTTGGCGAAGATATCTATCATTAAAATCGATTTCAACGCCCTCTGCACAAAGTGATAATACCTGCTCATGATTTTGTTGCTCGATATAATGCAAAATAACGGTTTCTCGCATATCAGGATTATCGGGGTGTGCCTGTAAATGAGTGAGCATATCCTCTTCTTCTGCCCACTGCATCAACGCTTGAAGCTGTAAATTTTCAATTTTATTTTGATAATGGTCGCTAAGTGTAAGTGTTGCTAAATAGTCTTGTAAGCGCTGTGCGAAGATAGGGTCCTGACAAAAAGGTAAGGCTTGCTCAAGTAGTGTAAGCTTAGCATCCGTTTCATCCTCAAAAATAGGGAGCTTTGACATTTCCACTAGATGCTCGAAATAGTGTCCCTGCTCATCTAGAGACCATATGTTTAATCCATCCACAAGGGCAATTTCTAAACATGCTAAGCTTTCGGCGAGTATTTCGTCTAACATGTCGTGATACTCAGATATCTCCAGAAGCTCTGTTGTTTTTTCGTAGCACAATATGGCTATCTTATACGCCGTACCGTACTGTTTTTCTGTGATACAACCATGTGCAGTATCGAGTGCTTGCTCAATACAATGAAGGGCATCTGGTACTTCATTCCAAGCTAAATAACCTTTGCGGTGTACCTTTTGGAGTGAATAGGTGATTGTTTCTTGTGCTTGCGTATAAGGATCGATTTTTTTCGGAGTTGTTAAAAATCGCTGCATCAATTGCTGTTGGAGTTTGGTATTTTTTTGTGCAAGCTCTAGTAGAAAGGCGAGTAAGTCTTCTTTTGATTGCTCGTTTAATACGATTTCTAGTGGTAAAGAGGACATTTCCTTTTTAGGCTCCTGTTGTAACGCATAAAATACCGCGACTTCATGTTTGCAATAAGGTCCGTCATATGGACAATCGCAAGAAGAGCTGACAATCTCATCAGTATCGGCTAGTTGAACCTCTACGTCATATGAATCACTACCAGTGACTTCGGCCTGCCATTCTGTACTTGTTCGATGTATTAAAGCGATCACATGACCGTTTTTAAAATAGCTTTTTCCGCGTTTTACTATTGTACTAGAAATATATTTGTCAAAGTTTTGTAAGTTCATCGGCCGCCTCTCTTTCTTATTCCTTATTTTATCGAAAATAGCGAAAGAACACGAATTATATAAAAGCGTTTATTTTCTGGTTTGGGTGTAAAATATTCTGTTTAATCCATGTATTTTAATGATATTATGTAGAAAATGGTGTTTTTTACGCAAAGGGGACGTGATGACATTGAGTTTAGGAAATCATTTTAGAGTATTTATGTGCGTTGTGTTTATGGGGGTACTTGTAGGCTATGTGTATACAGCGAAAAAGGATGTTACCGACAACGTGTATATTGACACGGTAAAAGGTGGTCACTTAACTGGATTTTCAGAGGTAACTGTTCGGGATGCGTTTAATCATGCGCTGACAGAGCCTTATTGGCGTTACTATAAGGCAAAGACCGGTCAGCATGTAGTGGAATTATCGGGGGGGATTTCACATTCAGGGGAAAAAGGACGTGCTGTTATACAGTTTATCGTTGAGGGAGAGTCTACTGTTTTTACATTGGGTGCTATGAAATTTAATGAAGTCGTACAGGATGTTGAACAGAAGTGGACACTTATTGGTAATGTCTATGACACATGGCATGCGAGGCAATTAGTTTATCAATAGTTGCTTTTACTTTTGAAAAAAGTTTTCTTATATTACAGTAGAAGGGAGGATATACATATCTAGAAAGGGTGTTTTACATGAGATTAAGTATTTTAGATCAAATCCCTGTACCTAAAGGACAAACTGCAGCGGAAGCGATGCAGCGCACAGAGCAATTAGCGATGATAGGGGAGGAACTGGGCTTTCATCGTATGTGGCTAGCGGAGCACCATAATACACAGTCTCTTGCTAGTTCAGCGCCAGAAATTACAGCTGCTTTTTTAGCGGCGAAAACAAAGCGACTGCGTATTGGGACAGGCGGTGTGATGATGATGCATTATTCACCGTATAAGCTAGCAGAAGTTTTTAAAACATTAAGTGCGCTTGCACCAGATCGTATTGATTTTGGCGTAGGACGTGCCCCTGGTGGAGATCATCCTGCCATTTATGCACTGGCCGAGGGGCGTCGCCAACGTATGACCGAGCAGTATGACAAGCTTGAAATTATTTTGAAGCTGATGAACGAACAAAAAACAGGTGAATATGTATACGATCAAGTCGTTGCCTCTCCAACGAATATCAAGCTTCCCGAGGCATGGTTACTTGGCTCTAGTGGTCAAAGTGCGATGCAGGCAGGGCAGTTAGGTGTCGGTTATTCCTATGCACAGTTTTTCACAGGCAATATGTCGAAGGATATTTTTGATGCGTATAGAGCTTATTTTACGCCTTCTTATTATATGGAAAAGCCACAAATACTTGTGACATATGCCGCAACAGTCGCGGAGACACTAGAAGAAGCGGAGTATTTGGCTAAGCCTATTGATATTACTCGTTTACAGCTCATGAAGGGGCAACTTATTCAGTCGATTTCACCTGAAGAAGCAAAAGATTACCCATTAACAGAAATGGATAAGTTGGCGATTGATAATAATCGTAAAGCCCATCTTGTTGGTACAGCAAAGGAAGTCGCATCGTTTTTACAAGCTGAACAAGTGCAATATGGCTTTGATGAAGTCATGTTGAACTGCAATCTTTATTCGCAGGAAAGCCGCTTGAATTGTTACAAGCTACTGGCGAAGGAATTACTATGATAAATGGCTACCCAATGCTTCGGCGTTTGGTAGTTTTTTACTGATAATACGTACTGTATCACTATACTGTGGTGGATAAAGTATGTTGATAATTATTTTTAACAGGTGTATTGATTGTAGGGGAGCGACCCCTTTTGCTCGCGGAAATCAACTTCCCACTTTAATAGCAATGGTGAAAATTTGTTAATCAACACGCCTGATGTTTTCTATTAAGATATTGGATTAGGTCTATACTGTCATTAGATACAACAATAGAAAATCCGCCGTTACCATAACGAATACAAGCTTGAATTTGCTATACGACCTTAAAACTTCTGTTATGCTTACGTTAAGCAACTATTTTTTAAATGAAAATGAGGGTGACTTATGAAAGCATATATACTAAAACTAACATTTGAAGACATGGAGTCGACTGTCTGGCGACGTGTTATTTTACCGGCCGGCGCGACATTTAATCGATTACATGAGCTGATTCAGCGTGTAACGAACTTTCAAAGTGAATGGACGGATATAGCAATTCATTCATTTGCGATTGAACTAGAGGATGTTTTTATTACTGATAATGACGGGATTCATGAGGAATCGACAGATAAAAAATTTGCGGGAAAAACACTTCGACGACCAGCAAGTCTCAAAATTGATGCTTATATAGAAAAGTACGGCGCATTTGACTATGAATATGATTTTGGTGATAGCTGGCGTATTCATATTGAGCTTGAGGAAACGGTGGAAGATTATTATTTCGGCTATCCAACACTACTGGCTGGCGAAGGCACGGCCCCACCAGAAGATGTAGGTGGTGTACCAGGCTATGCCCATTTTTTAAATATCTATCATGATCCTACACACCCAGATTATTTAGAAATGCATAAGTGGGCGGAGAGCCAAAAGTATGAGCCGCTTGATATTGACTGGACGAATCAAATGCTCAAACATATGAGTTACAAGAAGAATGAATGGGCACATATTCATCACGAGCGTTATAAAATTATTTCAGATAAGTATCGAGGCACGGACTTTATCGATGTAGAAAAGATTATGAATAAGGACCTAATTTCAGAGTATATCATTGCTTGTGTAAGTCTATACGGTATTGTGTCATTTTCAAAATTTAGAGAGATTTATAATGAGCAAAATGGGGCCAGCTTAACAACGAATCAATTATCGGCACTGCTTGATACACCAGATTTCAAACTATATTTAGAAAAAGGGCATGTTTATACAAAATATCATAATTTTGTACACGAGACTGTTAAGGTTTTCGATGATTTTGAACGTCTATCAGCGGAGGCTTTTGGGAAACCTTATTATGTACCTGCACAAGACGAATTGCTCAATTACTGTGATGGATTTTTTATTGAACGTACACCACAACAAGAGCAATTACGTGATATGTTAGCGAAGGACTTTTTTAAAGGTGATTTTTCCTTGGCAGAGCAGGAAATATATGAACTCGTCTCCACTATTCAAGCATTAGGAAACAATTTGAATCACGTCATCGAGAGTTTCTCAACTAGATTAGATTTTAAGGATACGCAGCAATTAAATCGTTATTTGCCCGTTGTGATTGGTATTATGAATACAACGCGTATTAGGGAAAATCGTGGTCATACACCGCATGAACTTGCTCAGATGGGGAGTGGTGGTCAACCACTTTCAGCTATGCCAGTCAGTATGGTGAACGGTAGGACGTAACGATCCGTGTCCCTGTGGTAGTGGTGAGAAATACAAGAAGTGCTGTGGGAAATAAAACAGGAGCCATGTTATTATTGCTGAACATGGCTCCTGTTTGAGGTTCTATAGATCTGTTAGGTCGTACATAAGGGATTTTATTGACATGATTTGCAGAGTTATCGGAATATTTTTTTGATTTTTTGCTATAGTTTATAGTGTTATAAGAATCATTTTAATATTTATCGACCCCGCTAAGTTGAAAGGGACAAATAACAAAATTGAACTCATCTAAAGCAGTAGTTTTGACATCTAAAATAATACCAATTTTTATGATGGATTTTGTTTTTCTTTTTAGAAATTAGAGGTTATTGAACTCTTAATATTGCTTATCTTATATAGTAATTCTATTCGATTTCGGGCTTCGAATTTTTGGAATAAATTTTGCAAATGCTTTTTTACAGTATTTTCGCTAATGAACAGCTGCCTAGCAATTTCATAATTTTTTTTCCCTTTTGCAATTTCAATAACTATTTCTTCTTCTCTATTGGTCAGAGTAGTTAATGGACTTCTTGCTAGTGCTGTAGATTGTAGATTGAAAATAAAACCATTTTCTATCATTTGGATAAGGAAATTTAGTTTTGTATAATCATTTTGATTAAAATTTAATTCATCGTTTTCACGCAGTAGTCCAATAACTCCGGCATATACGTTATCGACTTGGATATATATAGCCATCTCATCTCTTACATTATACTTGCTCATGAATAAATTATGATAATCAGAGTTTAAATACTCTTTCTCTGACACATTATTTGTGATACTTTGTATGGCTTGTGTATGTTTAATGTTTTTTGGATGCAACGGATCATGTTTCTGAAAATACTGGAAATACTCTCGGATTAAAGATTCTTCTATATTAAATAAAATAGGATTCACTAGATTCTTTTGATCGTCAACTAACCAAAATAATGATGACTTAAAACCTAATTTTTCATACAGTATGTTTAGCACATCGTAGCGATATGTTTCTAGATTTTGATTAATTTGTATTTTTGCTAAAGATTGAACTGTATTTAATAATTCTTTAGATTCTTGAATAGTTAGATTCACGAAAAAACAGTCCTCCTTGTCGAAATATACTCGTTAATGAATATATTCTCTTTCTTTAAAGATTATCCTTTCGGGTAATACGAATTAATTTTCTTTGTTTGTATACTGAGAAGAACAAGGAGGAGATGTGTGATGAATCTTGGGGAGTTTACAAATTACGATGGATTGGGTTTAGCTGAACTTGTGAAAAATAAGGATGTATTACCAGTAGAATTACTGGAACTTTCAATCAAAACGGTCACGGAATTAAATCCAGAGTTAAATGCAGTTGTAAAAACGTTTGAAGAAGTTGCTTTGGAGGAAATTAAACAGGGGTTGCCGAGTGGCGCTTTTGAAGGTGTGCCGTTCCTAATTAAAGAATTGGTTCTACATGCAAAAAATGTACCGCATAGTATGGGCAGTAGAGTTGCCGAAAATTCGGTATTTCCAGTTGACAGTGAACTGATGAAACGTTTTAGACAAGCAGGTTTTGTCACATTTGGTACGACAACAACACCTGAATTTGGTTATAATGCAGCAACAGAGGCTGTATTATATGGACCAACTCGAAACCCTTGGGATTTAAATCATAGCCCTGGTGGATCAAGCGGTGGCTCCGCGGCTTCGGTTGCGGCAGGGATAGTGCCTATTGCACACGCAAATGATGGTGGGGGATCCATTCGTATTCCAGCAGCTTGTAGTGGGCTTGTTGGACTAAAACCTACTAGGGGACGTATTCCGGCTGGACCGTTTAATAGCGAACCGCTAAATGGTATTGCAATTGAATTTGCGGTGACAAAGACGGTGAGAGATACAGCGCATTTACTAGATGCTGTAAGTGGTCCAGACATCGGTTGCTACGGCTCGCCTGCAAATCCTGAAATAGCCTATAAAAATGTGCTAGATGTTCCTGTTCGCCCATTGAAAATAGCATGGACAGCAAAACCAAATTCAGGTGCACCAGTGGATGAGGAGTGTGTAAAAGCACTCTATGAAACTGTTCAATTATGCCGGGATTTAGGGCATGTTGTAGTAGAGGCTTCACCGCAATACGAGCAAGAGCCATTTGCTAATGCAACGTTAAATATATGGACGGCGAATATTTATAAAATGATTGAAGGTGCAGCGAGCTTAACTGGTAAAACACCTTCTGAGAAAAATATTGAAGCGGCAATCTGGCAATGCTATCAATATGGGAAGGAATTAAAAGCTTCGGAGTTATTAGAGGCGATTAATACAAATGCAATGGTATCAAGACAAGTCGGAGGATTCTTTACGGATTACGACATCTTATTATCGCCAACTTTGGCAACTTTACCAGCAAAAATTGGCGAGTTAAATGCCAATAATTCATCTATTAATGCCCGAGAATGGACTGAACAAATTTTCACGTATGCGCCATTTACGAATTTATTTAACGCAACGGGTCAGCCTTCAATTTCATTACCATTGAAGATGAGTAGTGCTGGTTTACCTATTGGCATGCAGTTTACAGGTAGATTCGCTGATGAAGCTACATTACTTCAATTAGCGGCGCAATTAGAACAAGCCTTACCATGGAAAAATCGCAAACCAGCCGTACATGGATCAAATATTTTAGAAAACCAATTGAAATAGAGGGAATTTAAAGCTTGCATATAGCAAGTTTATATATGTATGAACAACCCCCAGCGAAAAGGGATGCTGGGGGTTGTTGTTTATATTTTCGCCGAGCCACTAACAAAAGCGGCGTCTTTATAGTACATATTTTTCACAAGAACATTCGGCCCTAAGCATTTAACGGCTGGACAGTGGCAATTTAGTGATTTCGCTAAATCAGTAGCCATCCATTTATCGAAAACTGCTGGGAGTTCGTCGTTCTTAATATTTCCCAGTGCTGGTGTGTCACCAAAGTCCGTGACAATGACGTCACCTGTAAAAATATTAATGTTAAGGCGAGAGCGACCATCTGGATCATTTCGCAGTGTGACGTTTTTCGCCGTACGTAGTCGTTTTAACAGCTTTTGATCTTCCTCGTTTGTACTGCATGGATAGAATGGCAATGTACCAAAGAGCATCCATGTGTTTTCGTCACGTACATCAAGTAGATGATGAATGGCTTCTCGTGTTTCTTCTAGACTTAAAGAAGTCAAACTTGAGGCAAAATCTGATGGGTACATTGGATGTACCTCATGTCGCGCACATTTCATGTCGTTGATGATTTGGTTATGGATATGCTCTAAATAAGGCAATGTTTTTTTGTTGAGCATCGTTTCTGCCGATACCATGACACCGTGCTCAGCTAACATACGAGAGTTATCAATCATGCGTTGGAAAAGGGCAGCGCGTTGTTCATAGGTTGGTTTACGGTCCATCATGGCAAAACCTGTTTCGACAAATTCATCGACTGTGCCCCAGTTATGTGAAATATGTAGCACATCTAAATATGGTGCAATGAGTAAATAGCGTTCTGGCTCCATTGTTAAGTTGGAATTGATTTGTGTACGTACGCCACGTGCATGTGCGTATTTTAATAAAGGTAGTACATAATTTTGTACGGATTTTTTGCTCATCATCGGCTCGCCGCCTGTAATGCTGAGTGTTTTCAAGTGTGGAATTTCATCAAGACGTTTCGTGATTAAGTCCATAGGCAGTGCCTCAGGATCCTTATTTTGCAATGTATAGCCGACTGCACAGTGAGCGCAGCGCATATTGCAAAGGTTAGTCGTTGTAAATTCAATATTCGATAGAGTCATTTGTCCATGTTGTTCAACATCTAAATACGCTTCCCATGGATCAAAGACAGGCGTAAGTTTTTGTAACGTCGTCATAATTCGTACATCTTCCTTTCTAGCATACTATTCTCTCATATTCAGCGCTTTTTTTAAATATGAAACCCTTGGAAGGGCTGATTTTGTACTAGGCGAACATTTTTTATGCGTCTATAAGGTAATCATATGCTCATTTTCTATATATTTTCACGAGTAAGGGATTCATCATTTCTTGTCATAAAAGTATTCAGCGTTCACAGTGAAAATTCAGCACTCGCAATTGTTTTTATATTTCTACATGTATTTTCATCAATGTTAAGTTACGTTGATGAATCAAGTAAAAGGTGCGTTACCAATATTTTTCGCTTCTAAAAACGGAACAAGTGTTCTATAATAAGGGTAGAGAATGGTGAATGAGGTGTTGGTGATGATGAAAAATTTGCCGGAGCGTTCGATTATGTGTATTGACATGTGGTCATATTATGCAAGTTACATGGCTGTACTTACGAATGTCCATGGCATTACACGTTTATTTCATCAGTTTGTCCCACGAGAATCCATTCATGTATAAAGTGTTGATGAAAGCTTTGTGGCGCGGATGGAAAAAAGTTAAATGAGATGGGCAATTTTTTAGTGGGGGATTTATCCAATGTCAATTTCAAAGAGCTTGAAAAGAAGTTTGGTATAAGGTGTAGCATACTGGTATTATTACAGCGTTGAATACCTCTAAACGTAGCTTGCAATTAGATGGTGATAGGGGATTAACGTGTATTGATGTGGATACGATACTAGATGTAGTAGAAGTAGAATGAAAGTGGTGAGAAGTAGTGATAACCTCTGATGAACGTTATTTATTGCATCGTTATATTGTGACGGATTTAATGCATCGCACGTTAGTAAAGGATTGGAAATATGTCGAGCCGATGAAAATGGCAGATGCTTTTTCCTTTTGGTTCGATCAACAGATAAAAATATTGCAGCGAGAATGTAAAATACTAAATAGCCAATTAAAAGCAAAAGGATTAAAAGTACTGCATTTAACGATGCAAGATGAATATTTTTGCGCGTATACGATTGCAACACGCGGAGAAGATATGGAGTTGCAATATTCCACGAAAGCGCTAAAAAATGAAGTGCAAGAAGAAGTGCAAAAACGCCTATTTATAAATAGTAACTCCGCACGGAAGTAGTGCGGAGTCATAACCTAGTAAGATGTGTAAAACTTCAAGCACTTTTCGACTGTAATTTACAGAAAAACAAGCTATGATAGAGATAGCAAGGCGGCAAATACGTAAGAAAGAAAGTAGGAAAATATTTTGGGTAAATATAAAACATTATTATTTGATGTGGATGACACATTACTAGATTTTGATCTAGCTGAAAATGCGGCATTAACTCGATTATTCGAACAAGAAAATATTACAGTAACACCAGCTATGCTTGTACGTTATAGAGAATTGAATGAAGCGATGTGGCGTGCCTTTGAACGTGGGGAAGTGACAAAAAACGTACTTCATAACACAAGATTCTCGAATTTTTTTAAAGAATATGGCATAGATATAGACGGCGAGCATTTTGAAGCAGGATTCCAAAAATATTTGCAGGAGGCCCATTATTTTGTCGAAGGTGCCTATGATGTAATCGCGCAGTTAGCAAAAGATTATGATTTATACGTTGTGTCGAATGGTAAGACGACAACGCAAAATAAACGTTTAATCGATGCGGATTTAGCGAAATATTTTAAAGGTATTTTTATTTCGGAGCAAACGGGGTATCAAAAGCCGATGATCGAGTTTTTCGACTATGTGTTTACACGTATTGATGGACTGGATAAAAATAAAACACTAATTGTCGGGGATTCACTGACATCTGATATAAAGGGTGGCTTACGAGCAGGTATAGATACATGCTGGTTTAATATTCGTGACATTGACAACACAAGTGATATTCAGCCGCACTATGAAATTAAGAAGCTAAATGAACTACATATGCTATTAGAAAACAAAAAAATCCTCGCGAGTATATGATACTCTGCGAGGGTTTTCTGTTTAAACGGATAGATTCACTGAAATGGTGGATAGCTTTGATTATTGCTGTACAGATAGTGTGCGGCCGTCACTAGTAACAGTAATCGTGCCATCCTTTGTAATATAGACATCTGCATCAATGGCTTGTAAAGCATCTAATGTTTGTTCATCAGCTGGGTTTTTGTTTGAAGCCGTAATAACAGCAATTTCGGGTTTCACCGCTGTGAAAAACGCTGTAGTTTGTTCATTGAAACGACCGTGATGAGGTACTTTTAAAAACGTATGCGCTAAGACGCCGTCATCCAATAATTCAGCTAAACGCGTAGCTTCAGCATCCCCAGTAAATAAAAAGCTTGTTTCACCGTAAATTACACTTGTGACAAGGGAATAATCATTATCACCGTCATACGTAGATTGGTGAGGAGGTAGTATAGAAACTTGTGTCTCACCAAATTCAAAATTGAACGGTTCGTTTATACGTGTTGCTGTCACGCTTGTATCCTCTAGGGCCTCCATAAATTCAACTGTTTGCTTACTATCACTATTATAGTTTGGTATGAGGACTTGCTTTACTGTCAATTGTTTAAGAATATGGTCGGCACCGCCAACATGATCTTTATCGAAATGTGTGATGATCAATGTATCGAGTGATGTAATATTAGCGTCCTTTAAATAAGATAAAACCTCTACAACATCCTCATCTTCTCCCGTATCAATAAGCATATGTTTATCATGAACAGTCACTAAAATGCTATCAGCTTTTCCAATTTTAAAGATTTTCACTTCTAAATCTGCTTGTTCCGAATTAGCACAGCCTGTGATGAATCCTAATAGAACCGCAAGTGAAGCTAAAATTTTGGACCACATAGACACCATCTCCTTGCATCTATTATAAACGAATATTATGTGTAGAGAGTAGATAGGTCTGCGCTAAAAATACTATATTTTTATATGATTGAATCTATTATGATAGTAATAGACATAATGAAAGGATAGGAGATATGAAAAAAACAATTCAAATGGCAGCAATGGTTGTATTACTTTGCGCATCTATTAGTGTTCCAATGCAAACGCACGCATATCAAGAACCAACAAATTATGTACATATGAAAACTGACAATATGATTGTGTATTCTAAGTATGGCGCAACAATTTCTGCAACTGAAAAAGATGGAATATTCAGTGTAAAAGCCAGCGTTGTTAATAATCGACAGCCACTAGAAGTAGAGATTTTTAAAAATGGTCATACTGGTGTCTTAAAGCAGGTAACAAAAAAAACAATGGAAGCAGTGGCGTATCGTGATGAAGGAGACCGTGTCATTGCAACGATTCATGGCAATGCTGATTTACAATTCGTCTATCCAATAGCAAATAATTTTCAGGATTTATCGAATTCGTCATATGGAATGTATATTACAACATTGGCGGAGCGTGGCATTATAAACGGACAAACGCCAGATTTTTTTGGTGTAAATAGCAAGTTAACACGTGCACAAGTATGTGCCTTAGTAGTGCGTGCCTTTAGTCTCCAACAAGTAAGTACAACTCAGTTTAAGGATATGGATACGAAAAAGTCATGGTATAACGGTTATGTTGGAGCTTTAACCTCACTGGGGGTTATGAAAGGGAAATCATATAATGAGTTTGATCCGAATGGTCAATTAACACGCCAACAAGCCATTTTGATACTTGGTCGTACGTTAGAAGCTGTTGACTTCAAACCTGATGAAGAAATCGTCGCTTTACCTTACAATGATATCAAGAATTTCGACGATGAATTATACCAGCATACAAGAACGCTCTATGCATTAGGTGCTCTTGACTATCGTGAAACACTCGCACCTGCACAAAGTATAAATCGTGGACAGTTTACAAAAATGCTTTACATGACATTACAGGTGGCGGGAAGATTATAAAAAGAAAAAATAGCCACTCATTTAAGTGAAAATGAGTAGTTAAATATGGTGAGGGAAATTTTGGGTTAGCGGGATTGGATAAAATGGATAACGGTGATTTGTATTTTTTTCAATCAATAACGAAACTGGGACAAAAGGATTTTAATCAATGAAAAAGCCGAGCTATTTTACGAAACTCTAATTTAGTGTTTTGTAATAGTTCGGGTTTTTTGTTTATATTGCTTTATTAATTTAAAAATTATCTGACTTTTATAGTAGATAAATTAGTTATGTCTCAGCCTCCTTTACTTTTTCAATAAAGATAAGATTAAGTAGGGTTGATAGGTTAACAGGTGAAATTAAAGTTATTATTACATAACCAAGACTAAGAAATGTCGCTTTTGATGGACAACATATTTATGATTTAAATAAAAAATCAAATTGACCAGTATGACACATATATAAACTCGGAAAAAATTCTATCAGATGTAATCACGGAAAATCATTAATACACCTGTAACTAGTTTTACTTGTAAGAATCAATATATTTATTATGAAGATAAAACACGCTCAAAAAATATCGTATTGATAGAGATGAACATAATAATATGCTCATTGTAGATTAATTATCTTTAAAATGTTATAAATGAAAATATTGATATAATTGTATAAAAATGAGAATTATAGATTTGTGTATTTATTTATTAAAGATATGCACCACTCGTTTAGGCATTTATAGTTTTCGAGAAACAGAATTGTTGAAAACCCTTTAGGGAAAAAGGATGAAAACACATTTCTAAAACGTAGAAGATGTAAATAATGGATGCTTTTGTTCCAGATGATAATGCATTGATATTTATAACATTTATAAAGAAAGAGGGAATCGCTTGAGTAAACGAGTATTAAGTCAACGAAATTCAAAAGAAAAAGCGAAGCAACAAACGACATTGCCTTTGCGAATGAATATTCTGTTTCTATTAATATTTATTTTATTCGCTTTGCTTATTTTCCGTCTTGGTTATATACAAATAGTTCAGGGAGATTATTACGTTGGCGAGGTAAAAAGTACAGAGGAAATACAAGTGAATACGAGTGTTCCTAGGGGACGTATTTATGATCGTTATGGGCGTGTCTTAATTGATAATCAACCTGAAAATGCCATTACATATACGAGAATGCCGAAAATAAAAAATAATGAAATACTAACTATTGCAGAACAGCTAGCCAAGTTGATTGATATGCCAATTGATCGTGTGACATATCGTGATAAGCAAGATTTTTGGGTTTTAAAAAATAATAAAGCGGCAATGAAGAAAGTTAAAACTGAAGAGATGGATGAATTCCGATTAACTAAGGAAAACATGTCAGAAAAAGAAGTGGATAAAGAGTATAATCGTCGAATCCTAAAACGCATTACGGAAGAAGAATTGGCCCAATTATCGCCACAAGATTTAGAAGTGTTAGCGATTTATCGTGAAATGACGTCTGGCTATCTTTTATCGCCACAAATTATAAAAAGTGAAAATGTAACTGATAAAGAGTTTGCATTAGTTTCTGAACGATTATCAGAGCTGTCTGGTGTAAATACTACAACAGACTGGAAGCGTGTGCGCCATGTACCTTTGAGTATTTTAGGTAGAACGACAACACCAAGTAAAGGAATACCCAAAAGTAAGTTGGACTATTATTTAGCGCGGGATTATTCGCGAAATGACCGTGTGGGAGAAAGTTTTTTTGAAGCTCAATACGAGGATATTTTACAAGGTGAGAAGTCTGTAATGAAAAACATTACTGATAGATCAGGTACTGTTGTCGAAACATTGATGACTGATGAAGGAGAACCTGGAAAAGACTTAGTAACAACACTTGATATTGAACTGCAACAAGAGGCAGAACGTATCGTGGAGGATGCTTTATTGAAAATGAAGTCTAGTGGTGATGGGAGCTTATTAGACCGTGCTTTCTATATCATGATGAATCCTAATACTGGTGAGATTTTATCGATGGTTGGTAAAAAGGTAGAATATGATGAAGCAGGTAAGATGTATCTAGCAGATTATTCTTATGGGACATTTACGACTGCATATGAGATGGGATCTACAGTCAAAGGAGCAACAGTCTTAACAGGTTATCGTGAAGGAGCAATTTCAATCGGAACTAAACAAATTGATGAACCAATTGTATTAGGTAGAGGTTTGGTAAAAAAGTCTATTTTTAATCATGGGAGTAGAATTTGGATGGATGATTTAATGGCTTTAGAACAATCCTCTAACGTTTATATGTTTAAAACTGCTTTGAGCATGGGGGGATTAACATACTATCCAAATATGGCGACAGCTTCATTATTAAAGGATGATACCTTACAGCGTTTACGTAACGGTTATGCACAGTTGGGGTTAGGTGTGCCAACAGGGATCGACTTACCTGGAGAAACAACCGGGGTAATAAATAAACCAGATTCGCCAGGTAAAGTACTCGATATTACAATTGGTCAGTTTGATACGTATACGCCGCTGCAACTAGCACAATACGTTTCAACTATTGCAAATAATGGTTACCGTGTACAACCGAGGTTCTTAAAACAAATACGTAAACCTTCAGAAGATGGTGTAACGCTAGGTCCTTTAATTTCTGAGATTGAACCGGAAATACTCAATCAAATTGATAATACACAAGCCGAGATTAATCGGGTAAAAGAAGGTTTCCGTCGTGTATATTACGGGGCAAGAGGTTCAGCCCGTTATAATTTTTCTGATACACCATATACAGCAGCTGGTAAAACAGGTACAGCAGAAGTAGTTTATTTTGGACCACAGGAAAATCGATATCATACAAATACTATTAACTTGGTTCATGTGGGATTTGCGCCATTTGATAAGCCAGAGGTAGCTTATGCTGTTGTGATTCCATGGGCTTCAACTAATTTAAACCCTAGTACTTATTATAATAATACGATTGCTCGTCAAGTGTTGGATAAATATTTTGAATTACAAAATAAACATCAGGCTGAAGGGTTAACGGATAGTCTAGTAGATCAAAAAATTATTCGTCAAACAGATGCAGAAATATTAAAAGAAGATCAAGAGAAATCATCAATAATTGAATAGTATTTTAGAGAGCTAAGGAAATACAAAGATGATTACGAAACAAATAATAATGAATTAATTAATCTCTCTTCTGGAATATGCAACATACGTAAAAAACCCCTTCATTTGATTCAATGAAGAGATTTTATCTAAAATTCAACATTTTATCCGAAGACAATTTTTTTTCAACACTATGTAACCACTCATTTATACATAAATGAGTGGTTATTTTTTATTGAAATCCCGTGTGCTACTGAAAAGGACATTTTGATGTGTTTTTAGAAGGGAAACAAATTTATCCTACAAAAACATAGAGTGTGTTTTTTGAAAGTACGATAGTGATGTGTAGTTAGTGATAATAGTATTTGGTGTTAGGGATTGTAAGTTAAATAAGTGTTTTTATTAGCGTTTTTATTCTATAAATGCTGAGTTATTGTGTGTTTTACTTTCTTTTATCATTTAAAAATCCAAAGGTGTGTTGTTTTTATGGGGAGGATAAACTATAGTAATATACATTAATTAAAATACAACAAAGAAGGTTTTTACAGTGGACAAATTTGTAGAGATACTGAATGATATTTTATGGGGTCCGTGGCTAGTGTACGGAATCCTTGGAGTTGGCTTACTTTTCACTTTTATGACGCGTGTTGTGCAAGTGCGTCTTATTAAAGATAGTGTAATGTTAATGATAAAAGGAGAAAAATCAGAAAGTGGAGTTTCTTCATTTGAAGCGCTGTCCATGGCGTTATCAGGCCGCGTTGGGACAGGAAATATTATCGGAACAGCATCAGCGATCGCATTTGGTGGTCCGGGTGCAGTGTTCTGGATGTGGGTGACAGCGTTTATTGGTGCATCAACAGCATTTGTCGAATCAACACTCGCTCAAATTTATAAAGAAAAGAAAAATGGTGTGTACCGCGGGGGTCCAGCCTTTTATATTGAAAAAGGAACAGGTAAGCGTTGGTTTGGTATACTGTTCGCTATTGCGGCGATTTTAGCAACAGCCTTTTTAATTCCAGGTGTACAATCAAATGCTATTTCTAGTGCGATAGACAATGCATTTGGAATTGAGCCATGGATTACCGGCTTATTTTTAGTTGTGGCTCTAGGCTTTATCATTGTGGGTGGCGTTAAACGTTTTGCAAAAACAGCAACAATCCTTGTGCCATTTATGGCAATTGCTTATTTATTAATGGCAGTGGTCATTATCGCAATGAATATTTCAGAGTTACCAGAAGTTTTAGGTCTTATTTTCCGTAGTGCATTTGGTGCGGATGCGATATTTGGTGGGATGGTCGGCTCTGCAATTGCATGGGGGGTCAAACGTGCCATCTTCTCAAACGAAGCAGGGCAAGGAAACGGTGCTCACCCAGCAGCTGCAGCAGAAGTTTCTCATCCAGCTAAACAAGGTCTAGTACAATCATTCTCTGTTTATATTGATACATTACTAGTATGTTCAGCAACGGCATTAATGGTATTGTTCATGGGTACATACAACGTACAAGAAGGTAGTGCAACTGGTGCAGTGGTGCAAGAAAATGTAGCAGGCATTACCTACACTGAATTTACACAAGTAGCGGTGAACAGTGCGTTCCCGAATTTCCAAAGCTTTGGTTCAGCATTCGTAGCGATAGCCTTATTTTTCTTTGCTTTTACAACAATTCTTTCATATTACTATATTGCAGAAACAAACGTAGCGTACTTATTTAAAGGGAAGAAAGAAGTGACGGCGACTTGGTTTATTAAAGCGGCAGTTATTGGAACATCTTTCTATGGTACGGTACGTACATCAGATTTAGCATGGGCACTCGGAGATGTCGGTCTTGGTTTAATGGTGTGGGTCAACATACTTGGTATGTTATTGATGGTGAAGCCTGCAATGGTAGCATTGAAAGACTATGAAGCACAACGTAAGGAAGGTAAAGACCCGGTGTTTGATCCTGAGAAACTTGGCATTAAAAATGCGGATTTTTGGGTGGAATACAATAAAGAGCGTCAAAAATAAATAACAAGTATGGAGCCGATGCTTAAAAAAGCATCGGCTTTTTTAAATTTATTATGAAAGTTGTTGGAGAGCTTTGCGATAACGCAAGTATGTGAGGCCATAGAATAAACTCATAAATATAAATAGCCAAGGGATTAAGAATCGCATTAGAGCAAATGGTGTTTCAAATAAGAAAGCAAAAACAAATGAGGTACCTTCTTTATCCCATAAACCAGGTGTGAGATAAGCACCCTTCACATCATAAAATAGTGGATAATCATAGGACGTATAAAGAATAATTAAAAAGGCTAGAGACATCATTGCTGAAAAACCTATCGATTTCATTAATCGTTTATATTTGGCGATGTGAGAGTGGTTATCCGAGAATAATTCATCATGCCCATCTTTTGGTTTTAACCAGTAGTATGTGCCGTTGATTGAAGTGGGATTGATGGCATGCCAACCAAACTCTTCATGCATTAGTATATAATTTTCGCGTGCTTTTTTATTTAGTTTTTTTTGAAAGTCAAGGCGAATAATTTTCTCGGTGTCGGAATTTTTCTTAAACGTATAGAAGCCTAAGGGATTAATACGGTTACATTCCCATCCTTCTTGAAGCATAGAATTAAGCCATTTCTCTTCTTTTTCAATATCAAAAAAGATGTTAAATTTTTTCATTTCCTTCATCTCCCTCATATAAAGATAAAATATGCTGCAAGCGTTGTTGCTCACTTAAAAGGATGGCAAGACCAGCCTCTGTTGTTTTGTAGACTTTTCTACGTGGATCATCGGACTCGACGGGCATAATCCAATCATATTTTAAAAGGTTTTCAATCGCCCCGTACAATGTGCCGGCGGCAAGGCGTACATCACCATGACTCATATCTTCAATTTTTTGCATAATGGCATACCCGTGAAGTGGTTCTCGTAAAGCAAGCAAAATATAATGCATGGTTTCAGATAAAGGTAGTAGTTTATGTTTTTTCATATTCGCACTCATTTCTATTCAGTTTAACTGTATAGTTGGATTATATACAGTTGAACTGAATAATGCAACTGTATAGTAAATGTTGGAATAAAAAAAGACAATGCGTGGTAAGTGCATTGTCTTTTTCTTATATGACTGAACTTTTTACGCCAGTCCATTTTGTAAATAATCGATCATTGACAGTAAGAGCATATTGAACAATTGGCCCAAGTCCGATTGCCATCAGAACGGTTCCTAAGCCAACTGGTCCACCAAGGAAAAATCCGAGAATTGCTACGGTTACTTCCATTGTTGTACGTGAACGCATAACACTCCAACCAAACTTTTGAACGAAAAGCAGCATCAATGTATCACGTGGGCCAATGCCTAAATTGGCCACCATATACATACCACAGCCCCAACCGAGTAAAATTAACCCAGTAATATAAGCAAATAACTGCATCCAAAAGCCCTCAATGTCTGGTAGCCAATAATTAAAAATATCGATGAAAATCCCCGTTAAAAACATATCTAAAAATGTCCCAGGAAGAGGCAATTTCTTTCTCATAATCATATCAACTGCTAAAATCGCTAAGCCAATAAGAATTGACCAAGTACCGATTGTTAAGCCAATGGATTTGGCAAGTCCGATATGTAAAACATCCCAAGAGCCGACGCCAAAAATTTGACCTTTAATCGTTAATGTAATACCAAAAGCTAAAATAATAATGCCTACAAAGAAAAAGAGGCACCTCATCAAAAATGCTTGCTTCATACTAACTACCTTCATTCTGTAAAATCATGTTGTCCAAAAAAATATTATAGCAACATATTTTGTAGAATGCAGAAAACTATCATTTCTTATTTTTCAGAAAAGACCGTTTAGTATATGGCAGAAAGGGTAAAATAACAGTGAATCATGAAAGGGTGGATAAAATGACTTCTGTACGTGATGAAATATTAGAGGTATTGAATAGAGAAAAAGTAGGGACCATGGCTACAGTAGAGAACGGAAAACCATATTCTCGCTATATGACATTCCAACACGAAGACTTTGTGTTATACACGGTTACAAACAAACACTCAGAAAAAGTAGAAGAGTTGAAAAAAAATCCGTATACACATATTTTATACGGCTACGAAAATAAAGGATTTGGCGATACTTTTGTCGAGATTGAAGGGAAAGTAACAGCATTTGAAGATGAAGGCATAAAAAATAAGCTCGCTGAATTTTTTACAGGCATTTTTATTGGCAACAAGGATGAGATGTTAACGCTGAAAATTGAACCCATTCGTATGCGCCTGATGAATAAAAAAGGAGAGCCCCCAAAAGAATTAGAATTTGCAACAGAATAGCTTAAGTAAAAACGACCATAGTGTGTGGTCGTTTTTTTTATGAAAGTAGAGATTAATTTCACAAATATTTTTTTGGGAAAAGGTTGTTTTCGTATAGATTGTTTTGGTCTTTAGTAAATCCTTTTTTAACAAAGGTTGTTTTTGTAAAAAATTGTTTCTCCCTATTAAAAAGTTACTGAGAATATTATCGAAGAAGATATAAAAAAGAAGAAGCGGCATAAAATATCACCCAAATACCTATGATTAACAATAACGTATTGATTTGTCTCAAAATGCCTGATTCTTTTTGCATCTCTTTGTAAAATTTCGTTATCATAAATACACCAGATGTCAATAACACGGCACAAGCAATATACGAAAAGATGTCTGCTCCATCTATCTTACCTATGCTGATGAATTTTAACGCTATACAGTTTAAAAAAGAAACAAATGAAAAAAGCTTTGTTTCCTTCAACTCTAATTTTCTACTTTTCTTTTTCGCCAATTTGTACCAACGCTTCATATCTTCTGGCGATACATACTGCGCAATAATAGCTTCAACTTGTTCCGTGTATTTTTTTAGAACTTCAACTGTATAAAACGCTTCGTATATTTCATCGTTTTTTTTCGAGCGGAATCTTTCAGAAGAGTGTTTTAAAATGTCTTTGATTCCTATTTCAAACGGAATGTTACTTTTCTTTAAGTGTTCGATAATTGGCAAGACAATATCTTCTGAACGCCCAATCACTATTTTCTTTTTAAACAAACTAAGCACCTCTTATGAAACAAGTTAAATTACACTGAACTATACTATTTACATAAGACCTTTCCAATAATCCAAAATATAACATACTCTTTTAAATATACGATGCTTTCGTTTAGCAACAATCTTTGAGAAAATAGACATGGAAAAATCACAAACATTTCAGTGGAGCGGAAAGCGTCCGCCTGTAGTGTAACGATGGGAGCAATTATATTTTTTATCTTTGCACTGTTCATACTTATTGATGAAAATACGAATTATGAAATTGATTCAGATGATAAATGAAAAAATATGTCCGATAAAATTCAAATTCAAATTCAATCGCCTTACATTACTTGAATCTAGTAGGTAATTCATGCATGATAATTCTTAAAGATGAAAAGGGAGTGCATAGAATGACAGTAAAACAACAACAGCTCACACAAAATATACTGACATCTCAAGGGGCGTTAGAAGCAGACTTTATTTTACGCAATGCACAGGTTGCTGATGTTTTTACATTGACGTGGAAAAAGGCGGATATCGTCGTGAAAAATGGCCAAATTGTAGCTCTTGATACACAACACCGTTTCACAGCAAAACATGAAGAAGATGCAGCTGGGAGTTACGTGGTACCAGGGTTCATTGATGGACATATACATATTGAATCGTCCATGCTAACCCCCGCTGAATTTAGCCGCGTGCTACTACCACATGGAATCACAACAGTTATTACCGACCCACATGAAATTTCTAATGTTGCAGGGGCAGAGGGCATTCAATTTATGCTTGATGATGCCAAAAAAGCAGACATGGATATTTTTGTGATGCTGCCTTCAAGTGTACCGGGCACAAGTTTCGAGAATGCAGGGGCAACGCTTGCGGCACAAGACTTGGCACCTTTTTTTGCACATGAGGATGTAAGGGGCTTAGCTGAGGTTATGGATTTTCCGGCGGTGTTAAACGGAGAAGCGGGAATGCTAGAGAAAATCTTGCTGGCACAACAGGCAAACTTAGTGATAGATGGCCATTGTGCAGGGTTAAATAGTGCACAAATAACAGGCTATCGCGCAGCAGGCATTCATACTGATCATGAATGTGTGACAGCCGCAGAAGCATTAGATCGTGTAGAGCAGGGGATGTACGTCCTTATTCGAGAAGGCTCTGCAGCGAAAAATTTGCGTGATTTATTGCCAGCGGTTAATGCGACAAATGCACGCCGTTTTGGTTTTTGTACGGATGATAAATATGTAGACGAGCTAATGGATGAGGGAAGCATTAACTTTGATATAGCTATGGCGATTGAAGAGGGAATGGAGCCACTTCAAGCTATACAATTAGCAACGATTAACGCTGCAGAGTGCTATCGACTATACGACCGAGGTGTTCTAGCACCTGGCTATAAGGCGGATTTTGTGTTAGTTGAAGATATAAAAGAAATGCGTGCCAAAGCGGTGTGGAAAAATGGGGTCAAGGTGGCTGAAAACGGCGAAATGCTGACAGCTCGTAAAGCAACGGAAGTACCTGCACATATTCATAAATCGGTTCATTTACCGAATGTCACAAAGGATATGCTAGCCATTCCATTTACTAAAGGGACAAAGGCGAATGTTATGGAAATAGTGCCCAATCAGCTCATTACGAATCATTTAGTACTAGATGTACCAGTGAAAGATGGTGTCTTTGTGCCATCTGTTGAGCAAGATCTATTAAAGCTAGCCGTGATTGAGCGTCATCACAATCTGCATACGACAGGGCTTGGCATTATCAAAGGCTTCGGTTTACAAAAGGGTGCCGTTGCGACGACCGTTGCCCATGATTCGCATAATGCACTCGTTGTCGGTACAAACGATGAAGATATGCTAGTAGCACTTGAACGTATTCAAGAAATACAGGGTGGTTTTGTCATCGTAGCAGATGGTGCAATTTTAGCGGAAATGCCGTTAACAATTGGTGGGTTAATGACAGATGCAACAGCTGATATTGCAAAAGAGCAATTAGCGAGCCTACATTTAGCACTGCATCAGTTAAATCCAACCTTAGATTACCATTTCTTGTTAACGTTCTCGTTCGTCGCCTTACCGGTTATTCCAGCTTTGAAGCTAACAGATACGGGATTATTTGATGTGTCAACATTCAAGCATATTTCGGTGGAAGTATAATAACGAGAAACGACCTGAAAGCAAAGTAGCTTTTAGGTTGTTTTTCTTTGTGGATATTTAAAAGAGTAGAGTAGCTAGGGTAAATAGTTGAATCCGAAAAATATCATTTTTTTAGGAAAATGATATAAAGTAGTATAGAATATATAAGTGTATTTAAGAGGTTATTAAAAATACCGGTTAATTTAAAAAGGGAAGTTGGAAATAAAGTGGAAAAAGTGAATTACAAGGTAGTTAATGCAGAATTATTCGAAGCGGTAAAAAATCGACCATTGAAAGAAATTATTCTGCCACAAGAGAAATTAGTAGATGAGAAAGGTATCGTAATAGCGCAGTCTAGAAAAGCTGATGCAGACTTATTCATTTCAATTACTGCGAATGACGGTCCATCAAGACTGTTAGTTCACTGGGGTGATTCGAATGATTACTACCAAGGCTGGAATATGGCTTGGGAAGAATTCACTTGGTGTTTAGAAATTGCACAAAAATAATCGAACATACTCTATATAAAGAATGAAAGGCTATAGGAAATCTCCTATAGCCTTTCACATTGTTGAAAACAATTAAATCAATAAATTTTTTGTGGACCTTTATGAGAGTTTGTTCAAAGAACCCGTTGATTTCCGTTACAGGCGGACGCGTTCCAGGGGGCGAGCCTTGAGCCGCTTCGTCGCAATAAACACTGCTCCTGCAGGGTCTCAAGTTGCTCGCCAATCCCCTAGGAGTCGCCGCCTTTCACTCCAATCAACTAGATTTTTAGTAGAATAAAGTTGTTTTGCTTTGCGAAATAAGCCAGTCTAATTTTGCTAGTAGGTAGTTGTAAGCGACAGGCCTTATGCGGAAATTTTAGAAGCACCATCTTTTTAGCAATATCAATGCTGCTCCCGCGGGAAATAGCGTTGTTTTTTGCTTTTACCTACATCTTTAAGAACGATTTATTCATGTTATTTCTATGGACAAGATACTTTATCAATACAAAATATCAATTTTTGAGGAGTATCCGAATGAGAGCGGTAGAAAATGCTGTATGCTTCGGTTGTCTGCAGCTTTTCCTTAAATGGTGAAAAGCGTTCAGAAAAGTGTGCGAAATGAAGGACTCATATCATTTCGTACACTTTTCTTTTCTATACTCTCTTTATTGCCACGTCACTCATTGTCTTTTTAACGTCCCAGAAAAATTCGTACCTTGACTACGTTCTGCGCCGCAGTCTACCTCTGTTACTTTGAGAGCGTTATTTAGACGTTCGAACTCCATCACGCAGCGGTTGCCGTTGGATGACTTGTACATAACGGCCTTTGTGCTAGAAGTAATGGTAGCCGTTCCTTCCACGCTACCTGCTTCCAGACCATCATTCGTCGTCATAGAGATGTCGAAGCTTTTGCTTGTTGCGTTTGAAATGATGGCATCACGGCGGTTATACTCAGTCGCCCCCTTGCCCCATTTGTAGTAAAAGCTATACGTAGCAGCCCACGCACTTTTTTCAGCTGTTGTTTGTTGCATTTTTTTATCAAGTTGGTTTAGTCCATTTTGGGCACGCGTATTTAAAGAAATATTGTTTGCATTTTCATGAATTTCTTCAGCGTCATTAGAAATAGAATAAAGATTTATCGAATCCATACGGTGCAGCATTGTCACGACTTGCGCACGTGTCACATTGTTCGATACACCGAAAAACTTTTGCAAGTCACGATCTTCATACTGGGGATTTTGCCCTGTTGAAATGAAGTAGTCGAGTAAAAATTGAATTGAGTCATTTAACCCTCGCTTACCCTCAGCCAAATGGGTAATTGCTTGCGCCACGACACCGCGTTTTACCGCTTTTGCTCGAAGATTATTATCAAAATAACCATTGAACGGCACGCCATAGCTTGCAAGGCGATTGTAATATTCATCTGACCAGTTCGCAGTAGTAGTCTGTTTTTTTAACTTGCCATACGGTGTCTCTAGCTCATAAAAATTAGCAAGTAACTTAGCAAATTGTTGCTCGGTAATCGTTGCGTTTGGCTTGAATGTGCCATTAGCGTAGCCATCGATAATACCATATTCCTCCGCCCACATGACCGCTTCATAGGCAAAATGATCCTTTGAAACATCTTTAAAGCCAGCAGCCTCTACCTTATAGCTGCCTGCCACAACAAGTACTGTCAGCAATAAAATACTCACTAATTGTTTCATCAACATCCATCCTTTCCTGGCGTAATTATATCTAGTTTGCTAGATATTGTTAAAAACTGCAAATATTAAATGAGGCGGATAAACTATCATCTTAATGTAGCAATTTGGAATTTAACATATTTTTCATTCAAACCTAAATGATGAAGAGGAACATCTTGTCCTTCTAATTAACACAACTGCTATAAAGTATGCCATCTTCGCTATGAAATCCAATTCATCTGAAACGCCTTCTTTAAAAATAGTAGTTGAACTTAATAATCCTCTATTTTAACTAAAGAACATTAATTCCCTCTGTTTCAAGAATTCTTTTCTCGCTGGCATTTTGGATTATATGGTAAAATTTTCTGAATAGAATGATAGGTACATAATTTTTGGAATGATATAAAGAAAATAGAGCGGAAGAGAAATGGGAAAGGTGTGATATCCATGGCTGATGCAATTTCTAAAAATGCTCCTATGAATAGATGGTTCGCTTTAGGGTGGATTGCCATTGCCGAATTATTTGCTTTAAGCATGTGGTTTAGTGCTTCAGCAATTCTTCCTCAATTAGAAAAAGAATGGGGTATGTCTGCTGTAGAAGGTTCATGGATTACACTAGCCGTACAAATTGGTTTTATAGTTGGCGCTATTATTAGTGCTTTCCTGGGTCTAGCTGATCGCTTTAATGTAAAAAAGTTATTTGCCCTTGCCTGTATAATTGGGGCCCTTGTTAATGGTTTATTTATTTTGAGTCCTTGCATAACATATGGAGTACTATTTCGTTTTTTGACAGGAATAACAATGGCAGGTGTGTATCCAACAGCGGTAAAATTATTATCGCTGTGGTTCCCAAATAAGCGAGGATTGGGTACGGGCATATTGGTTGCTGCACTTACATTAGGTTCATCTTTACCTCATCTTCTTGTGCTATTTACTTCGAATGTTAACTGGAAAATCATAATGATTATTAGCTCAGTCCTCGCATTACTTGCAGCTGGGATTATGCAGTGGGTACTACCAGAGGCACCAGCACAACCAAAAAGGGCTGGGGCTATCTCGCGAGATACGTTAAAGAAAGTCATTCGAAATCGCCGAGTGATGTTAGTGAATTGCGGATACTTTGGTCACATGTGGGAGTTGTATGCGATGTGGACGTGGTTACCGTATTTTTTAACAGCTAGCTTTCGTTCAACGTTACAAGGAACCTCCTTACAAGAAATGAGTACGTTGTTAAGCTTTTTAACTATTGGTATTGCAGGGGCAATCGGCTGTATCGTGGGAGGTATTTTCGCCGAGAAAATCGGGAAAGTACGGCTTTCCATGCTAGCTATGGCAATTAGTGCTGCATGTTGTTTAATTATAGGTTTTACTTTTGAATATTTTTGGTTAACCGTGATTGTCTCGCTCATTTGGGGTATGTCTGTCATTGCGGATTCAGGGCAATTTTCTGCTGCGGTAACAGAATTTGCAGAGTCAGAATATGTGGGCACGGCGCTCACTTTTCAAATGGCGATTGGTTTTTTATTAACGACGATTTCCATTTATATTATACCTGTTTTTGTAACAGTGATAGGGTGGCAATGGGTATTTTTAATCCTCGCCATCGGTCCTTTTGTAGGTATAGTGGCTATGAATTTCCTAAGACGTGAGGAACAGTTCGGATAATGAAGTGGGTAAAATCTATTGAATTTAAAGTCTTAGTCATTGTATAGAAAGAAGGAAACAACCGTGTTGAACAGTTTGAATAAACACCTCCAAAAATTGATGCCTATTTTAACACCCCTAAGTCTAGTAATTGGTATATTACTAGAAGATATTGGAGGCCAGCTTTTATTTTTAGTTCCGTGGATTTTTGCCTTTATGACGTTTTCAGGTAGCTTAAGCATGAACTTCGAAGGGGTAAAAAGCATTAAGAAGTATCCAGGAACTATTTTAATCGCAATTGCATTTTTACATATTTTAATGCCGATTTGGGCTTATTTGGTGTCAACGATCATCTTTCATGATGATTTACTGACAATAGGATTCGTCTTGGCAGTTGCTTTGCCAACAGGGATTACGAGCTTTATTTGGGTGAGCATTTGTAGAGGTCACCTCGCGCTATGTTTAGCAATCATTCTAATTGATACGTTGTTATCACCACTTGTTATTCCAGCGTTACTGCATGTTGTAGTTGGGCAAACAATCGAAATGGATACGACTGCACTAATACTTGATTTGCTATGGATGATTGTCTTACCGTCTATTGCAGGCATTTTATTGAACGAATGGACAAAAGGGGGTATTGAGGAGAGCGTCGGCAAGAAATTGGCTCCTTTTTCGAAGCTGAGTCTGTTTGGTATTGTGATGATCAATAGTAGCGCGATTGCCCCGTATGTAAAGAACATTACTTGGGAGCTTGTTGGTGTAGTTCTTGTCGTTTTTGCCCTTGCAGTATCTGGATATGCTCTATGTTTAGTGCTTGGACATTTTATTTGGAAAGATACAAGTATCATTACGACGTTTGTATTTACAGGGGGAATGCGAAATATTGCGGTCGGAGTCGTTATTGCAACTACGTATTTTCCAGCGAAGACCGTTATGCCGGTCGTGTTCGGTATGTTATTTCAACAAGTACTAGCTTCTTTCTTTAGTCAAATTATGGGGAAATATCGAATAAAGTATGCGTCAAATTCTGGCTGAACTCACTATGAGATGAAGTAACGAAGCTTCAACACGTCCAATTCAAACTTAATAAAACAACATCTCCAATCCTTTATATGTAGTTCGTACATATAAAGGATTGGTTTTTTCGTGGGTAAAAATCCGGTTATAAGTTGAAAAAATATAAATTCAGCTGAATTAAACGCGTTTATCATAAAAATAACATTGCTATATATTTGATGTTTGATAACTAGAATGAAAAGTATACGTTCTTACTTTCAATAATCTCAGCTTCATAGATTATGTAATCTGAGTATCATTCTAAATCTTATTTGCCGAGTATATATATACCTATAGGTAAAAATAGGGTATTTTTATAACAAATAACAAGTATAAATAATTTTGGGATTCAACCGATATATATATTAAAAGCGTAAAAGCTATTCACAGTAAATGAAGGGGCGATACTATGAAAGTGGGTTTGAATGGTTCATCTGTTGTTAGCGGAATGCAAACATACAATATCGGCATGTTTAACAAAATCAATAAAGGCTCTATTAGCACAAATGAAAGTGCAAAAAATAGCGCCGCAGTTATTTTTAGCAGTTCACCTTTAAAACCGAACGTGTCAGACGATACATTAAAAGATTTTACGAATGATTTAGCTCGATTAAAGTTAAGTTTACAAAATAGTTCCGATCGCAATTCTGACAGCAAATTATTAGACGAGTTTATGACGAAATATAATGACTTCAAAGAAAAAGGCATATTTGGCGGACAGGCAGACGATCAAAGCACCAACCAAATTTTTCAGAACAGCTTTTTAGATTTGGTTGATGAAGTTAATGCTAAACTCGTAAATGAGCATTGCCAAAACAATATTAAGGAAATGAAGGCAAGAGGTGATATGGCAATGTTTCTTGTCAGGGCTTTAGGCATAACAAGTGGGGCTGTTCATGTGTCTGAGGAGGGCATTTCTCGAATGATGAAGTTATACGAGGAAAAGTTAAAAGACGGTACGTTAAATTCTGATTATGTTGAAATCCTCGATTTGGACGCTTTTAATACATATCGCGAAAAAAATAAAAAGGATATTGAAGAAGCCATCAAAGAGCGTGACGCATACGGCGTATTGTTGCAAAAACTTGCCGGATTTAAAAATTCTTTAGTCCAGGATTTCAAAGGTAAATAACAAACTGCAATCGATAATCCCAAACATTTGAGAAGTTTTTCATCTCAAATAGTTTGGGATTTTTGAATTTGTAATGAAAATTGCAAGTCTGTATGTAGTTGGAAAAGTATAAATTAAAGCGTTTAGTCCGTTATTTATGAGATTTGATGAGTATATCTAGATCTGGATATTACATTTGTTTTTTAGAAAAATCAGCGTAGAATCGTGTGGCGCAAGAATAAGCAGATGAAGAGGAAAGGAAAAGGAAAAGCCTCTTTCCGCTTCACTAAGTTAGCCTTTTTGTTTTGATGAATATCTTCGTAAATACATACTTTTAACACATGATCTTCTGGAAGATTGTTCCGTTCTTTTAATCGATTGTGTAAATCCATACTTGTTACCTCCAAGAATTTTTTCGAGTGTCTTCAAGGCACTTCGCTGTGTGTTGGCTACTTTTGTAACGGAACATCCTAAAATTACACTTGTTTCTTCTGGGGATAGTTCTTCAATTTTTCGATAAATCAGTACTTCACGATGGGGTGGCTTCAGTGCTTGCATAGCTTCATATAGTAGACGGCGATTTTCAAATTGAAGAATCCAATCATATGGTACATTTTGTAAAGCTTTACCCTTGTGTTTTTTTTGAAATGGTAGCCAATTAATCACTGCTTTTTTCGGAAATAATCGTATACCATGTTTCAGGCAATTTGGCTTATGTACGTAGCTATCGTGGCTTTTGGCCCTTATATACTCGAAGAAATGTCTCTTGTGTAAAATCTTCGCCTGAACTAGAGTCAGACACCATATAGTAAATGTATTGATAAACACGTTGGAAATGTTCTTCATATAGCTGATCAAAATCCATTTTTTCACCTCCTATACTAATAGACGAATGAGTAAGAAAAATTTGTATATTTCCTGCAAAATAATTCGAGTGAATTTAAGGGCTCATCACCATAACTTGTGGTTGATTTCCGTTCCGGCTGGACGCTTTCCGCGGGCGAGCGTCGAGCCTCCTCCTTCGCATTCGCTTCGTGTGTGGTCTCGACTGTCTCCCATTCCTGCAGGAGTCGCCAGCCTGCATTACAATCAATCAAGTAATAGCATGTCATCCACGACTTTTTGGTGATTAACCAATTTAAGCTAATTCTAGAAGTAAATTAAATAATTATTAAATTTTCTCGAGATAACAACTATAATTATATGTAAAAGATAGTATGAGGAATATGCTAGAAAGGAAGTTTTATGAAAAATAAAAATACAGTAGAGCAGTATGTACATTCAACGGAGGCACAGCAAAAGTTATATAAGCGTTCGTTGCTGATCGTCATGTTGTCTCAAATATTCGGTGGGGCAGGGCTTGCAGCGGGTATTACCGTAGGAGCGTTGCTCGCGAAGGAAATGTTAGGGACAGAAAGTGTTGCGGGGTTACCTGCAGCGCTGTTTACACTCGGTTCAGCACTTGCAGCATATGTAGTAGGACAGCTCTCTCAACGATATGGTAGACGTTACGGGTTATCTTTTGGATTCATAGCAGGTGGAGTCGGTGCACTTGGCGTAATACTGGCTGCTAATATTAATAGTCTAACGTTATTATTCATATCATTATTTGTGTACGGAGCTGGCACGGCGACAAATTTACAAGCACGCTATGCAGGTACAGATTTAGCGAATGAAAAGCAACGAGCAACAGCCACAAGTATGGCGATGGTTGCCACGACATTTGGCGCAGTTGCAGGCCCTAATTTAGTGGCACCGATGGGGAAAGTTGCTACAGCAATGAGTATGCCAGCATTGGCAGGCCCATTTATTTTGGCGGCGGTAGCATATATTTTAGCAGGACTGACATTATTCTTTTATTTACGTCCAGATCCGTTAATAGTGGCGAAAGCAATAGCGGATGAACAAGAGAAGCAACAGAATAATGGTACGAAGACTGTGAATGTAATGCAAAATAAGGTGAACCGCATTGGTGTTTTAGTAGGGGCGCTTGTATTAATCTTGTCACATGTCACTATGGTATCCATAATGACGATGACACCGGTTCATATGCAAGGTCATGGGAGTAATTTAAGTGCCATTGGCATGGTGATTGGACTACATGTCGCTGCTATGTACTTACCATCTTTGGGTACGGGCGTACTGGTCGATAAAATGGGTCGCACATTTGTGGTAGTTGCCTCAGGAATGATATTGGCAACAGCGGGCTTAGTAGCTGCGTTTGCCCCTGGGGATTCACTACTATGGCTTACATTTGCGCTTATGTTATTAGGGCTAGGTTGGAATTTTGGTTTGATTAGTGGTACGGCAATTATTATTGACTCGACGAATATTCATAACCGCGCAAAAACGCAAGGCTCAGTAGACGTATGGGTAGCACTTGCAGGATCTGCGGGTAGCATTTTATCGGGTGTTATAGTGGCCTATTCGAGTTATGCGATTTTAGGCTTTATCGGTACGTGTTTAGCCGTACTGTTAGTATCAGTCGTTACTTGGTCACGATTTAAATCAGGGGAATAATGGTGGTGCCTGGCACTTACACAATTCTTAAAAGGGCGGTGTGCAAAATGGGTTTTTTAGATGGGTTAATGGGAAATGCCTCTGAGACTAGCGTAACAGCAGTTGAAAGTGAAATTAAAGATCTTTTAACGTCTTCTGAACACGTAGAACATGCGTATAAACTAATACGTGACTTATTCGTTTTTACAAATAAGCGGCTTATTTTAATTGATAAGCAAGGCGTGACAGGGAAGAAAATTGAGTATCATTCAATTCCATACAAAAGTATTGTACATTTCTCAGTAGAAACAGCAGGCAATTTCGATTTAGATGCAGAATTGAAAATATGGCTATCCGCTGGTGGTCTTATTGAAAAAAGATTCAATAAAACGCTGAATATTTATAAAGTTCAAAATGTTTTAGCTGAATATGTACTGAAATAAAAATAACAGGGTTGCCTCATATTACTTGAGGTAACCTCTTTTCTATGAATTTGGTGTGCTAGCTCAATTCTTTCAAGAAAATGTAATCCTTTATTGGGGTTCTACTCATCTGCACAAAACAAATTTATCCTCGAAAAACACCTAAAAAAGTACAAAAATAACCCAATATAGAGCCAAAGGGCAGAAGTGGAGAAAATAAATGGAGCAATTGAATTTAAAAGGGCATGTTGTGCTAGTAGATGCACAGAAAACAAAAGAGCTGTACGCACCACTACCACTAGTTTCGGATAAGGCTCATTGTGGATGTGAGGATTGTCGTTATTATACGGAAGCGATTATGCGAACATCAGCAGCGATTCAACAATTTTTGCAGCAATTCGGAATTGACCCACGAAGAGAAGGGGAAATTTGGATGGCAGCTGAATATGACGACGGCACTCGCTTGTACATTGTAGATTATCGTTCTGTTGGAAAGATACAAGATGCTGACCGACTCAATGGTTGGATAGAAATCGATGAAGCGAAATTTAGCTTGACGAATTATCCAATATTACCGATTTTCAGTACACTTATACCATCGATTATTGTATTACAAGCAGAAATAATGATTCGTCCTGAAAAGAATAAAGCGTTAGAAGAATAGGGTGAACGAATTTATTTTACTACTGGTCGCAATTATTGACTATTCGACTTCTGAAATAATCAATCTTTTTTACATAATAAGATCCAAGGTTATTAAAAAAGCACTCATTTTGATCTATCTTTTTTCAAAATGAGCGCTTTTCTTCTATATAACTATAAGAGGTAGTACTAGCACAATGGGGTGGTAGCGAGCAAAAGAGGTTTTGGAGGCTGTTTCAATTTGGAAACACCTAACCTAATGGAACAGACTTCAGTCTTATCCATTAGGATAGAACTAATTTTTTTACTCGTAAACAATAGAAGTGTTGATTTGGTTAGTACATGAAAGTAGCGCCGACAATAATTAGAAGAATGAATAGGACAACGATTAAAACGAATGTTGAACCACTGCCAGAACTTTCGCCTCCACAGTAATTGTTGTAATTACCCATATTTTGAGAGTATCCCATAAAAACACCTCCTTTCTTCTTTAGTCTATTCATCAATGAGAAGGAGGGTAGGGCAAAAAACATGAACAGGTCTTTATCATTTCCCGACAGAAGACGGAACCTCAATGAGTGTGGAGGACTTAGGGTATGGCAGTAACGGAGTTAATCGGATTCACGGCGATTGATTAATTGTAAAATGTCACTATTAAAAGAATGGGGCAAGAAAAACAGTGAAAAATACGGTTTAATCAAAAATGGTATGGTCACTTCATGCAGAGGATTTGATCAGCATGGTGACTGAGCTTTACTAAAACGTCCACAACTGATTTTAGCTATTTGAAAGGAACTGACAAAAAATCTGCAGATGAAACATATTATGATAATCAAGGTAGGTAACGTTAAGAGTGAGGATTTCCTTTGGTGATGGAAATGGGGATATGGTGATTATGGATCAGAGAGCAGAAGGTGCTTTATTTTTAATAAACGCGGCCAAACGTTAATAACCCTAAAAATTCGAGAATTTAAAAGATGCGTCAATTGACGTGTCTTTTTTGTTATTTAAATTAAAAACATGCTGTTTTTAAAACAAGGAATTTAAAAACGATAAGTTTTACGCCTTGCACAAATAGAGGGAAATCCTTTCTTTTGTCGAATTTAGTAATATAAAGGGGGAATTTAAGTGATAACCAAAATTAGAAAAGTAAAGTTTGAACCAGAAAGAAAAAATCCTATCTATAACGTTATTATGGAATGTCCTTATGGAAAGCAATTATTCGTTAAATTTGATTATACTTATGCAACAGAAACTTTTGGGCCATTAGAAGTAAATTATAATAAGAAAAATCATGGTGTGAAACTTGCATGGTATACAAAAGAAGTTGAAAACATGACCGTTGTATCATTCCTAGAGAAGATTGCAAGCAAGATTAATAATAAATATAACTTTGATCTAAAAGCAAACAACAATTAGTAAGGCGAATCATTCTATATTTCTTCTTAATACTATAGAAGTTTCATAATGTGTAGTTATTTTTTAAAAACTTTTAATTAAAAACATACTATTTTATATAATTGGAAAATCGATTAGTTTTTTGCCTTCCACATCTGTGGAGGGCTATTATTTTTATTCATCGAAATTCCTTTATACTACATCAGGCGTGTTAGATAACCAATTTTAACCACAACTATTAAAGTGGTAGGTTGATGCCCCGACCAGGGTCTCGGTTCGCTTGGATTTCCCGCATGAGTCGACCAACCACCTCTGCAATCAAATAAAAATAAGCGATTCCAAGGTAAATAACAACCTGATATTTCCCTAATCAACACCCGTTACAGCATCCAAAAGGGTACTTTCCATTACTCTCGTTTGAAAATATTCGAGGAGCCAGTGAACGAGCTGCCACAGGATCAGTAGAAGCGGATGAGTTTATTTAGTGTTTGATAAATGGATCTATACCAAAATCTGACCTTGCAAAACAGTAGCGTAAATTCTGAGTAGATCAAAATCGCTAGGTCGCATACGTTTTTCACGAGCGAATACTGACCAGCTAATTTTTTTGAATATTTTTCAAATATTAAAAATCACATTTATCCAAATTGATATACGACTTAAAAATAAATATGTGACAAATAGGGTTAAAGTCCTGAAATGGCGCTTATTTAAAAATATGTCGTATATCAAAATCGAGCGTTTGAAAAAATTCGAAGTTATTTAAGTCACTATTAAAATTTCCTATATTAAAACGAAAATGACCTCGAATAATTTTGATGGAAAAATGTCGTTTGATGAAAGATCAACGAAGAACATTTGCTGAATTTAATTTCTCATTACAATTTTTTAGCTGCTCAATTTTTAAAAAAGGATACTGAGGTGACTTTTCGTGTAGAAGCCTTATTATATAGACATTTTAAAGTGTTTATTTAAAATCATTACTCTTTTACTATAGCATCTTTTTCATTTGTATACAGATTGATGTCCCTCGTTATTAAGGAAGACTAGGCGGCATTTTTTAAGAAAGCATCTGGCACTTATCATGTCGTTGGAAAAACATGATAAGTGCCAGATGCTTTTTAGATGATTCATTTCAGAAGCAAAAGGTAAACAACAATGCATTTTTTAGAGGGAATTCAGCATTTTTTATTAGATAGGATGTAGGTGCATTGACCTATCCACTTTATTTTGAAGCATGATTTGAGGAGAGAAAATGGCTCTATTTCGAGTTGTTATTGTACTTTTTTAGGTGTTTTTCGCTGGTTTTGTTCGTGTGGATGCAATATTATTTGGCGCACACTTTCGAATGAAAATATTTTAGTAGAATGCGGTACGGTGCTCCTTGAATGTTACTCTTTTAAAGTCAAAGACATGTTTGGGTAATACCCTTGATCGATGATGTGAAATTGTTGATGAAGTCAGCAAAAGAGGGTGGTGTGCACAATAAAATATGTATCAATTTTGAAATGGTTTTAGATTTGCAACTTTGATTGAAGCTACTTCGCCGCAATCTTTGCACAAAGTAACGATTAACGGAGAGGAAGAAAATATTTTATCAATGGGTCTTATATTAGCATTCCCTTCAAGTTTTCCTTTTGTAAAAGAGTTGCCACCACAAGATTTACAAATTAATTTTTGATTTTCCATAATTATCACCCCAGAGAATAGTTTGTATTAATGTATATGGCTGTTTGAACAAAAAGTTTTAAAATATTTGAAAGATATGGTGCAACAGCATTAAGAATAGCGTTGCAATAAAGCAACGCTAAGCTCGATCAATCCTAGACAACTTTACAACACTAAAAACAAAGCCTATCAACCCGCCAATTAAGAAAATATATGCTACTAGTATAGACATTGCTTCTAAGTTGTTTGTAAAGATTCTATATGCTCCCACAGAAAATAGTGCCAAACCACTAACTGAGTTAAGTACTGTTCTACTCTTGTCGGTCAAAAAAACACCTCCAAATAATGAGGTTGCTAATATGTTAACACAAAAGTGTTTATTGATTAACTTATATTTGGAGGTTTTTACTTGGAGAATATCTTGAAAACAAAGAACCTTGAAGAACACCATGAGGAACAGGCATCAAAAAGAGCATCAAATTTGATGCTCTAATATCTGTATTCTTAGTGTGCATTCGGTTCGAGACGCAAAGTGATTGTATGGTCAGATATGTTTAATTTGTATTCTGCACCATAATTGGCTTTGTGAACTTCTAATGAATTTTCCTCAGTTGAAAGGACTAAAATAAGGTCATTATCCCAGTCGTGCACAGTGAATTTATTGGGATTGTAAATGCTAACAAATACAGAATATGTTGAATGAGCTTTAAGAGTCCAGCAGCAAGATAAAGGGAATTTCCTTGTGTTCAAAATTAATCATCTCATTCTTGTAAGCTATTGCTAGTATGGGAGTTTATCTAATATAAGACAATAGTGTTATTAACTCCTTGAGGAAATAACACTCATCTGAGGATTATCCGATAAAAATTGTTCAGTAGGAGAGTTAATATGTTATAAGAGGTGGAGAACTTGAAAATGGATATACAATCCGGAAATAGTATTTAGCATTTTAATGAAAATGTGTAGATGTAGTAAAAAAACATGATTAAAGGGCTATAGCAAAACTATAGCCCCTTCATATTAACGCATATTTTCAATAATTGATGAACGATTTTCCTGCATTTTTTTTACAAAGTTTGTCATAACGTCAAATGCTTCATTACGTTTATTGCTCAAATTTTGGAGGCGAAGCATGTCCATTTGTTGTGAGTTGCTCATTGAATCAATTTGGTCCTTTAATTGATCTTCTAGTAGATTTGCTCTTTGTGATTGAACCGCCAACAGAGCAGTTTCAAGATCCATACCTTGTAAACCACCAACATTCAATCCAGTTGAATTTGCAGATGCAGGTGATTGGCCTGCACCAGATACTAATAGACTTACTGCTAATGCGCTACCGATTAATAGCTTTTTCATCATAAAACCTCCTGAGAATAAGTGTTTAAGGAATAATCAAAATACCATTTAACAATCCCTTAAATAGAACTTTATAGCACGAAGGTTAAATTCAGGTTAAACTTTTAAAAAAATTTAAAATAGGATAGCTTATGCTGCGTTTATTTTGTTACTGCACAATATAAGCATTAATCGAAAGAAAACGTGCAGTAAGTGAGGTGTGAATTTAGTATGTATTTGAGGAAAGAAACTATAAAAAGGGTCACCAGGCTGGGAGTGACCCTTTGATCATAACAGGAGTATATAAGGCTGATAGATTAGCATTACACAACTATTACGATAGTTTTCTGAAGGGGTTATGGAGAGTATGGATCGTTGCTATTTATGAAGGCACTAACCTTCTTTTCATTTTCTTACACTTAAAAAACTGTAACTATTAATAACCTTTATGCATGAAAGTTGCGCCGACAATAATTAGAAGAATAAATAGAACTACGATTAAAACGAATGTTGAACTATTATCCTTACCATAGTCCATACAATAATCCATGCCATAACCTCCGCAAGAACTATTATACCCTGAATATCCATAGTTTCCCATGAGAACCTCTCCTTTCTTTAATCTATAGTATGTATAGTCGTTGAAAGGAGAGGGGCTATTCATCCAATCAATCGTTCTTTTTCTAGAAAAAATGAATTAATCGGGTTACGTATTTTGAAGAATTAAACAAAAAAGGGTCACTCGGTGGAAAGTGACCCTCGGTGTCGAAAAAAGGAGGTGTGTAAGGCGAAATTACCTTATCCTTACATTTGCTATTGGGAGATAGCTAGCAAAAGATGTTTTTGTTAATACGATCTTTGCATGAAACTAGCGCCGACAATAATTAAAAGAATGAATAGGACAACGATTAGAGCGAATGATGAATTATTACGATTACCACAGTCCGTACCATAAACCTCATTTCCCATAATAAATCCCCCCTTTCTATAATCTAGAATATGCAGAGTTATAGAAAGGAGAGATGGTATTCATCTAATCAATCATTCTTTTTGAAAAAAATAAATAATCATGTTACGTAGTTTGAGAAAGAACATGGCTCGTGTGGAGCTGCATGAAACCCAGTTGAAGTAGAAATTTATGATTCTGAATTATTAAGAAGATTAATGAACTCTTTGAGGATTTATCGAAAGAAAGTGTGCAGTAGAGTTATTTCTTAGTTACTCAGTCAAATTGAAAAATCCCCAGCTTTAAACTGGGGAACTAATTTGGCGGTTTAATCAGGCTTAATAAATATTTATTATTTTTCTGGATGATCTACATGTAATGGTGGAGGTACTAGCCAACCTTTATTTTTGTTAAGGCGTAATAGTTTGGCGCCAAGCTGTGCTTTAGCTGTATGGAATTGACCATACATTAAGCCGATGTCTTCTCTAATAGACATTCCCATTGCTTGACTACATGCAACTAAACCAGCGGCAGCGTCTAATGATAATGCGGCACTGATTTCAGGATCATTAAACTTTGCACCAGGAGGAATATCCTCTAGTCTTGCATCTGGACGTTCAGGTGGTGCAGGAGGTAATGCAATGCCATTGGTTTTTAGAATCTCTTCTAATTGCTTAGCTTCTTCTTTAGCGCATTGAATAAAATCCTCGATGATCTTTTTTAAGTCTTTATCACCAGCATGATTATAAAATGTTTGATACCCAGCAATCATGCCATAGTTTGTAGCAAGGTTTGTCCAGATACCGAACACCTCACCATAATGTAATGGTTCGTCTTTTGAGTTACCGCTAAACATACCCATACTTGCACTTCCTTTCATTATTGGCCATTTTCAAACAAAGGTAGTATGGGCAAAATCAGAAATATAATTCATGAAAAATTATTTTTACTGAACAATATGAAAGGAGAACTCATATGCAATTTGAAATCGGCTATTACGTTAATAAAGAAGATGAGATAGTTTATTTCGTCTGTTTAGCAATTGACTCTAACCATCAAGAATTGGTTGTTTTTATGGATTCAAACAGGGTAAATCGGATTGAAAGTAAGTCGGTGTGGTCGTAGCAGTTTAAACGTTGTGAAAAACAATTGGATGCTTGCCGACAATTTCAACACAACAAAACATTACAGAAATAAATACTCGATATGTTAATGGATACAGGGCTATTTGATATTACAACATTTCATCAGATTTCAGTAGAAACAAGATGATATAAACGACCTAAAATGAAGAAGGTTTTAGGCAGGTTTTATTAAGTTTTTATACGAGCTATAAGCTGCTTATTTAATAATGTTGCTTGAGTTAAAGCATGTTCATCTTTTGTGATTTCTCCAGGCCTGTTGGCTTCGCCAATAATATATGAAGTGAAGGGCATTTTTAAAAAATCAAAGATATATTGGAATTGCTGAATCATAGGCAATCCCTTGATTTTTGGATCATCTCCGCCAACAGCGAGCACGATAGCTTCTGTTGTCTGTAACTTTTCCTTTAGTTGTGGAAAGCGTTCATCACGAATTGCATGACTCAGGCGATCAACCATGTTTTTCATGATTCCAGACATACTGTACCAGTAAATTGGCGTCGTAAAAATCACAATATCACTTGTCAAAAATGCTTGAATTACTTGGTCGTAATCATCATCAATGAATTTAAACCCATTCTTGGAATGGCGTAAATCATGAATCGGTTGAATGTTTAAATTCTTTATATATAAATTTTGATATGGTATGCCTTTTAATACAAGGTCAGCAAGCATTTCACTATTACTATATTCTCTTGTGCTACCAATAAAAGCTGTGATGTTCATATTTATCCTCCTCTATATTTCACGTTATAAATAGTTTATCTTTCTTTTATTATCAAGGAAGCTGAATGTTTTGATGAAATGAGGCAAACGCTACAGCTTTAGTACGAAACTATTTGAATTTTTCAGGTTTAGCAACTTTGATTGTAGCTACTTCTCCGCAAGCCTTACAAAAGCGAAAAATAAATGGGGATCCTACAGCAAATGCAGATCCGATAGGTTTAACATTACCATAAGTACTAGCATCACCAACTTGACCGGTTGTAAATGAATCACTACCACAAGCCTTACAAACCAAATTATTATTTTCCATATTGTCACCTCTTTATGTATTTTATGTAAATTTTAACATAAAAAAAGCCACAGCGTTTGCAGACGCTACAGCGAATTGGAGAATCTCACACAATATGTTTTTTCTTTTCATCTTTTCTACTTCTAAATAGTAATAGCATGAATAATAAACTTGCAACCCAAAAGGAATAGAAAATATTTTCAAGCAAAGCCAAATTTCCATTTTTGAAATAATCTAAAACCGTTGTAAATAAAAACAGTGTTACAAAAAAAGTAATATATAAGTATTTTCCGAATGTAGTCAATTAAAGCACCTCACTATGCAATTTTTTAATAGTGTGTGCAAATTAAGTTTATTTATTCAAAAAAAGCCGCAGCGTTTGCAGACGCTACAGCTTCAGTACGAAACTATTTGAACTTTTGTGGTTTAGTAACCTTAATTGAAGCTACTTCTCCGCAATTTTGACACACAGTATAAATAAGTGGAGATCCTGTAGAGAAAAAATTGTCAATTGGTCTTAAGGCAGCATAACCATCAAGTTTACCTTCGCCAAATGAATCACCACCGCAGGACTTGCAGATTAATTTATTGTTTTCCATAACATCACCTCAATATGTAAGTTATGTAAAGCTTAACATAAAAAAGCCGCAGCGTTTGCAGACGCTACAGCGGATTGATTGATGCCCTTATGTTGTATTGACAACAATATTATACCACAACGTAGGAGGGTAATCCTATATGGGAAAACAAGGGAAAATCAAGGTTACTAAAGAGAATTTACTTCAGTAGATTGAAAATTATCGTTGGATGGTTGAAACAGTAGAGGAAGCGAGACAACCAGTAGTAAAGGTCGATAACAGCAGTTATATTGGGGCAAAAGCAACGATGTACGGGATTGAGGCGACTTTACCAAAAGATAGTGGAGGTACAAGTGATCCGGTGTATGCAGAGGTACAACGTCAGGTATATGCACTTAATTATCGGATTAAGGAATATGAGCAAAAGATTGTAGAGGTGCAAAAACGCATTCCCTGTGTGATTGGCGACAGAGAGGTGGAAGTACTTCATAGATTGCTAGATGGTGATAGCATGAGAGCTATTGGCAAGCACATGAAACTATCAAGTACAACAATTATTCTCACAAGAGACTGTATAGTTAAACAAATGTTGATGGGGCGTAGTGCGCCTTTTTATTCAATGCTGTTTTCTAACGTCGGTATTATTTTTCGAAATTTCAAATAAATTAACAACCAAAACCTAATTAAGTCGTAAAGTATAGAAAAAATGAATGGAGAATTATGTTGTGGAAAAATTGAAAAAGGTTGAATTAAAGCATTTTTCAAGTAAATATTTGAATGAATTGAACTCTTTTGTACTTACAGAAGAACAAAAACAATTTTCTGCACTTCCAAGCAAATTTGAGGAAATTAATGAAGGACAGTATCGTATTGTAATTTTAAGTGATAATACACCCGTTGGTTTCTTTCTCCTAAATTCAAATGAAAGAGTAAAGAAATACTCCAATAATTTGAATGCTTTGTTATTAACTGCACTATCAATTAATCATACTGAACAAGGAAAAGGTTACGCAAAACAAGGAATGACATTACTAGTTGAGTTTGTTAAAAAGGAATTTCCTAATTGCGATGAAATTGTTTTAGTTGTCGACAAAGATAATATACCAGTACAAAAACTATATTTAAAAGTAGGATTTGAAGATACAAATGAGAGATTAATAGGACGTATCGGAGAAGAAATTATCATGAGACAATTAATAAAATAATATTAAACCACCCATAAAGGTAACTGGAATTTTTACTACCATCGTCACCAGAGTTGATTCTACATTTTGTAGAATAGCTCTGGTTTTATATTTTTCGGACAGTTTTGCATCAATCCTTGGAAATTATCTTAATAATATGTATCAAAGGGCGCAAGTGTATCATTTGTATCAAATGTTACACATTATGTAAGTATGAATTTAACGTGTAAAATCGGAGGTAGGTCGGTGCGGAATTGTTTTCCTACGAAATATTTAATATTAGGGAAAGACAGACCGACGACAGACCAGCGCCGAGCAAATTCGTTCGGAGCATGACAAACATCGCCGGCTCATATTTTTTTAAGAGATTAGGTATCTTAATAATATAAAAGGCTAAAATACAAAAGTAAGTGAACTACGTCCACATTCTTGCGACTTTATATCGACATATTTTGGCAGGTCACTTAGTATTTAGAAAGTAGTTTTATAGTAACATTGGGTATATAAAGATCTAGGAGGTTTTATATGCCTGATTTGTTACTTGTACTTTTTTTATTTAACCTTTCTTTATTTCTTTTGCATGAAATGGACGCAATAAGGCGCTCTGAGTGGCGATTGTTTATCGTACTTAAAGATATGGAAGATTCAAAGGCTTATAAAGTATTCACATTTATTCACCTTTTTCTTTATGTAATAATACTTTCCTTACTTTTCAGCCAATATCAAACAATAATTTTTTGGGTCCTTGATGTATTCTTTATTATTCATGCAATTCTGCACTTATTTTTTGAAAGGCATTCTCGAAACGAATTTAAAAATTCATTTTCAAGATCGATTATTTATCCAATGGGGATTCTTGCGGGAATACATTTATTATTTTTAATTAATATTTAGATTAGAGTCACATCTATTGAGGTGTGGCTTTTTATGTTTCTAGTGATAGAAAGCCTTGTAGACCAACCTATCATTTTTCGTAATATCACCTCGTTAAATAATTATGGCATTAAAAAGTCCCAGCGTGGTCAAACGCTACGGTTTTAACATTAACTGAATACTTTGAGAGTTAATCGATAAATATTGTACAGTAATCTGTTCGTTAGGACTGATATAACTCATTTCTAATATCATCCAGAATTGAATTGATTAAATCAATTTTAAGTTTTTCTTCTTTAATTAACTGTTGAACGAGTTGTTTTAAATGAACGGGGTTTTTATGCTGTTGCTTTAGCCAAAAGTTAATACTATCTGTATAAATTTGTTTTCTTATTTCAAGACCTTCAATTAGGAATTTGATATTACTTGTAGGGAGTGTTTCAGTCATAATGCTTACCTCTTTATGTTTTTTATTAGCATTATCGACAAATGAATACAAAAGTATAACAAATAAATACTGAAGATTTGAAAAATATTGTGCAGTAAGAAGGAGAGATAAATTATGAGGAAAGTATTTAGCATCTTAAAGAACAAGTATAGATGTAGTAAAACAGCATTATAAAGGGCTATAGCAAACCTATAGCCCCTTCATTTTAGCGCATATTATCAATAATTGATGATCTAGCGTCCTGCATTTTCTTTAAAAAGTTTGACATCTCATCAAATGCTTCATTACGTTTATTACTCATACTTTGAAGGCGAAGCATGTCCATTTGTTGTGAGTTGTTCATTGAATCAATTTGGGCATCTAATAGAGCGGCTCTTTGTGATTGAACCGCCATCAGAGCAGTTTCAAGATCCATAGCTTGTATATCTATACTGCTTTTGTTTATACCACCAACATTCAATCCAGTTGAATTTGCAGATGCAGGTGCTTGTCCTGCTCCAGATAATAATAGACCTATTGCTAATGTACTTCCGATTAACACTTTTTTCATAATAAGACCTCCTGAGATTTGTTTGAATTTTTTTATTCAAAAGTTGTAAAAGCGTTTTTCACTCACTTCTACTATACTCAGTTTAAAGTCTCTTTAAGATAATAAATACTGACGAATGTTAATACCAATGTTAATTTTTTAGTTACTGCACAATTTGAGTATAATGTAAGTATATATAGAGAATCAATTCAATGTAATAATTGTGGGTTCATAGAGGAATATTGATAATAAATAATAGAACCGTGTTATTCGAAATAAGGAGAGATAAAGAATGAGGTTATGGCATGTGGATTTATTAGAGTATCTACCAAAAGGACAGCTGCTTTCACAGTGGAGAGAATTAAATAGTATATTTGCCAAAGAAGATAAACACATATTAATTAATTATATATATGAATATCCTAAAGATGATTTGTATGTTTATACAGAAAAAGTAATTGATGAAATGATGAAGCGTGGTTATAAAATTAGAACATATGAAAAAAAGAATAAATACTTTGAAGATTTAGAGTTAGTTAAGAATGCTAAACCCTTTAAGAATCATCACGACAATGAATATCTTCAAATTTGCTATTACAATCTAAAGGAAAAATTTATACGTGGTCAGAAAGATTTTGAAGTGGATATCTACAATAATTTAAGTAAGTACGTAAATGAATACTGTTGTCTCAGTGTGGAATTATGTAAAGGTTAATATAAAATCACAAGGAAATATCCTACACGATCAGATGATAATGAAAGAATTCAGTGACCCATTCACAGGAGAAGAAATCAAGAGAAAGAAAAATAAGTAAGCCGCTTTAGCGGTTTGTGGACCTCTCAGAATGTCTTTAGACGTAGGTCAGTACCCTAGCGTTTCACGCGCAGAGCAAACCACCAGTTATACTGGTGGTTCTGATTATATTCAATTATTATTGCATAATTTTATCCACCTAGCTTATGATTGAGTTGGAGGTGATTATTAGATGTATAGCAATACGGCAAATATGAAAAAACAAACTTCGAATCTTATAAATTCATTGATTAGATTAAAGGGAAACCTATCTTCTGCAAAGACTTTTATGAATAGCGACAAAATACCGGCAATCTATTTTTTTAGTAATGCGTATAGTGATTTCAATTTATTTAAAGCTATTTATCAAACTGTAACGCCTGGTGATTCAAAAATTGACACGTTTTTGCAAGACTTTGAAGAGTTTTATCAAGAGGTAAATAAATATGTAGAATTCTATGCTGAAGATAATGCTCATAATCAACTGCACAAAGAAATTACGGCTTCAATAAATGAAATAGAAATTTATTTATTAAATTTGAAAGATATGTACTGAAATTAAGTTAGACACTTCTATATGTTATGGAAGTGTCTTTTATTTTTAGGCTGATTTTGTATAGATTGATTTGATAAATGTTGAATATATTGCAGTTTCAGGAGGCGATCAAAACGTTGACATAACTAGCCTTATTTAAGGCACTAGAACAAGATCTCTATCCAAAAGGAGTAATTAAAATCGAAGTACAGATACAAAAGAAGTAAAGGCATAGAATATCATACCAATTCCGAAGCTCATCAACATCATATTGTTCTCTCTCAAATCACCCGATTCTTGTTTCATCTCTTTGTAATGTTTTTTCGTCATAAACACACCGCCTATCAATACCACGGCGCAACCGATAGACGGAACGATGTCCGTTCCAAAACTTTTACCCATTTCGATGGCTCCTACCGCTATAAAGTATATAAATGCCGCAAATAAATAAAATGCTTTTTCTTTCCTCTCTAATTTTCTACTTTTCTTTTTCGCCACTTTATACCAATGATTCAAATCTTCTTGCGACACATACTGCGTAATAATAGATTCTGCTTGTTCCGCATGTTTTTTTCGAACTTCGACCGTATAAAACAATTTGTAAAAATCATCGTTCGACGGTTTTAAAATAGCTTCGATGTCTACTTCAAATGGAATGCTACTTTTCTCTAAATGCTCGGACAGTATCTTCAAACGGAATGTTACTTTTCTCTAAGTGCTCGATAATTGCCCGGGCAGTATCTTCTGACGGAACGATCCTTTTCTCTACGTATTCAATAATTGCCGGAACAGTATCTTCTGAACGCCCAATCAATATTTTCTTTTTAAACAAACTAAGCACCTCTTACGAAATAAGTTAAATTACGCTTAATTATACTATTTCATTCGACCTTTTCTGAAATCCAAAATATAACATACTCTTTTAAATATCTGACTCTTTCGTTTAGCAGCAATCTTTGAGAAAACTGCCTATTTTTATAAGCAACTAGCACAAGTGGGGTGATTACTAAACAAATGTTGGAGGTGGTGCTTATGAGATATGGCTGGAATACTACCCACGTTCTAAAGAAGAAGGTGGGGTATGGAACAGGCTACAACTGAGGAAGAATGCAATTTTCAATTTGTATGGGAATGACAAACGCAACTACTCACTGCTCAATCAAGAGCTATCGGGAAGTTGCGTTCTTCTATTCGTCAGTTTATTGAAATGGCAGATGCAGAAGATGAACGCAAATCGAAGCCGAGCAGACGATGATGATGAAATCAAGGTGATGGTTTTCTAGATGCGTTAAAGGGACAGGAAGTAAATTGGAGTGAGTAAGCGAAAGAAACTTGCTCTATTCAACTTCAAATCCTTTAGTAAAAGCAACACAAAGTACTTATATGGTGGCAAGGGTGAAGCGTCATAAGACCTCATTCAGAGTATTACGCTTGCTGATATGTATTGAAGTGCGGTGGAGAGGGCAAAATGCGGTATGACGATAGATGAAGAAAAAGAACGGATTTTTAGGCTAGAGGCTTACATGGAATTGATTGAAGGAAATGTTCCAGAGACGGTTGAGTGGCATGCCATGCCATTAAGTTGTATGTAGCAAAAGTGGCAGCAATACTGAATGAGCAAAGGTTCCACATTGGTAAGCGCAAAGTCATTGGAACGGATGTGCTTCGTGCAAAGCCAATGGACGAGCTGCACGAATTGGCCGTGAAGTTATTCAAGCAAAATCGAAAAATGGTAAAGGAGCATGTGTAAGTGGAGATTATGAAAAACTATGCGGATTTAGTAAGTTTAATCGATATTGTGAAGGCTGAGATTGAGATGTTGGAGAAGGATAATAAGTTTTGGTTTGGACAGAGTGTGCACTTGCCACTTCGGTCAGAGGGTAGCCATCGTTACGGATTAGATGTTTCAGCTGAGCGTAGCGATCGTCTGAATAATCGTATTTACCAGTTGCAGGAGAAGCTTGCGTATTATGTGGTGATTGAAGAAGAGATTCGTGTGAATATTGAAAAGCTTGAAGGACTGCCATATAAGATTGCCAAGTTACGGTTTATTGATGGTCATTCATATAAGGAGGTTGCTGATATTCTTGGCTATTCATATAGCCATATTCGTAAGGTAGTATGCAAATCAATATAATAGGGAACAAAGCATGTAGACAATCTAATATTCGGTAATATTATGCAAGTTCTGAAAAATTCCATCCCCTTTGTAGAGGCACTTAGTGTATTATTTTAGTAAAAGTCTAAAATAGTTTGGTTATAATTATCTCCAAATTCATTATTATTAGTGTGACTTTTTAGTATGCAAATTAGTAGAGGTGATAACTACGTGGGGATAGCAGAAGTATTAACGATTATATTCGTAGTATTAAAGCTAACAGGAGTAATTGCATGGTCGTGGTGGTTAGTGCTATTACCAACGATTATTTCCTTTAGTATTTACGCTTTGTTAGTTGTTATAAAGTTAGTGATGGTTATAATTGCTGTGGTAGCGGTAAAAAAACGCGAATAGTTGTTTTTGTGTCACATCCATTCTGTTAAGATAATAAATAAATTGAAGCTTGCATGAAATGGTTTTGAAAAATTGGCTCTGTTAAAATTTAATGTTGATAATTAGACCATAAATATAGGGAGACCCAACCTATAAGGGTTTCCCTTTTTCATTAACCCCACCACATTGCCAAAACAAATAGTGACCAAAGAGAAGTACATATCCCTACAAAACCAATGATACGGGAATATATACGGATTTCAATTTTATCCAGTAGTTGCTTTTTACCGGCGAGATAGATTAATACAACTGTGACTAAGTACAAGAAAATGCTTATACAGGTTAGTACAGTTAAATAATATATAGGTGCTATTGAAACAATGTTTTCATTCATGAAATAGGCAATTCCCTGACCGAATATTCCGAATGTAGTTGCTAAAGACAGACTTCCTAATATAAGAATATTAGATTTTTCCAACAACAGCACCTCCGTATTAAAAAAATAGTTTGTTCAACAAGATTATACGCTGAATTTCAACATTCTTAAACTATCATATGTGTCTGTCATTTCAAATACAATGATGTTAATAGAAATTCTTTAATATGCTGTTTATTGCTTTCATTACTGCGAATATCGACAAATAAGAACCAAGTAAGGTGATATTTTGTAGATACTCTCTTAAAGCGGTTTATCCATCGTTCCAAACGGGAATAAAGTCCCTACACGTAGCGTCAGCAATCAAGAAAGCGGCTCGGTGCTTGCCCACGGAAAGCGAGTATCCGTAGCGGAAATCAACCTCTCGCCTTAATAGTAATGGTGAAAATCGATTAATCAACTCGCTTGAACTTATTGATATGATAACGGGTACGAGTTTTAAATTTACGGAAATAGAGGGGATTGTTATGAATTCAGATTTTGCATTTATTGATTTTCCTATATTTGAGACTGAACGTTTCATCTTACGTAAAGCTGTAGAAAATGATTGTCATGATATTTTCGAACTTTATTCAGATGGAAAAGTGGTTAAATACATGCCTTTCACTCCATTTACTTCAATAGAAGATGCGATTAATGAGATGAATTGGTATGATAAGATTTTCAAAGAACAGACAGGTTTTAGATGGGTAATTGAAGAAATTGAGTCCAAAAAAGTAATTGGCACGTGTGGGTTTTTAAATTATGAAAAAGCTCATAATCGTATAGAAATCGGCTATGATTTATCTCCGAACTATTGGGGGAAGGGTGTTATGAAAGAGGCATTAAATTGTATCATTCATTTTGCCTTTATGACGATGAAAATAAATAAAATTGAAGCGAAGGTTGAACCGGAAAATATATCTTCAAGCAGATTGTTAGAAAAATCAAATTTCTATAAAGAAGGCATTTTAAGACAACATGAATTTGAAAATGGGAAATATGTTGATCTTGCTATCTTCTCTCTATTAAAAAGCGAATATGAGCTTTGAAAAAGGTTGTTTTTAAATGATTGTAGTTCCTCAACTACCGACGTTAAGATCAAAGTGGCATGGTTAGACAATAATAAGCTCTTAAAATCAAAGATGATTGCACAAATTTTTGCAGAATTATCACAAGATAGTAAACGCAACAAACATTGAAAAATAGCCTTGTTTATATATAACTTTTGTCTGCTTTTAAGCTTATTCCTAGATAATAAGAAGCACATGTTGTTAAAATAAAAAAGGGAATAAATCAAAAGGAGATGTAAAGAATAGTGTTCAAAAAAATGATTACACTAATTGCAGCAGTGACAATGTTAACAGCTTGCAGCAATAATGAAGCGGCTAACAACAATAGTGAGGCTACAGAAAAAAATCAGGAATCCTTGCATACGGAGGAACAACAAGTAGATCAACAAGTGAAGGATCAACCAATGGAAGAGGTTCAAGACCAATCTAAAGAAAACGTAGATCATGGTGAATGGGCATCATTACCTGAATACAATAAAATTGTTGAACAAATCGGCAACAAAGATTTTAGCTTTGAAACGGTAACAGATAACGAGGATAAACGTGTTCTATACGTTCTTGATGAAAATGGTGCAAAGCAATATAAAACTATATTTATCAAAAATACTAGTCGTCTAAAAATCGTTAATATAAATGGAGGCGGACAAATTTTCAATGAAATTTTGTCCTAATATAGAATAAGTAATAAGTCACATCTAACTAGGTGTGGCTTTTTGTTATGTCATCTAACGGTGGAGCAGGAGCCTTTGATTTTTCTTTTAGTGTTCTGAACTAGCCCATAGAAATTAAAATAGATTCTTAAATTCACAGTGTAGACCAGATCAAGCCATATTAAAAGAAAAGCTCACAAAGAAGGGAGGAAAAATTTATCCCTACTTTATGAACGTAGTTGCTTAATAGATTAAACTGCCGGATATGGAATCATACGTATAGTGGTGTAAAAGATTGATAAATCAATAACCTGTCTATTCGATTATAGTTATCTATCTAATAATACGCATTAATATTTTGTACAATTTTTTCCCATTCATCTTGTTTTTGTTGAGTTGTTTGTAAGTCCCATTTAGGTTCAAAGTTACTGTAAATAATGAATTTTTCAGCAATTGTTTGCATATCCCACCAACCTAAAGCTAAGCCACAAATAAACGATGCGCCAAGTGGAGACAAGTCTATTTTATTTGTCGTATGAATATTCAATTGAAGGAAATTCGCCATATCTTGAATTAAATATTGATTTGCAGATGCCCCTCCATCACAACGAAGTGTCTGTAGGGTAATAGATGTTTCTTGTGAGAGTAAACTAATAACATCACGAATTTGATGAGCAATACTTTCTGAGCAAGCCTTTAACAAATGTGAACGTGTAGAGCTACGACTAAGCCCATAAATCGTTGCTTTAGCATTAACGTTCCAGTAGGGTGCTCCAATACCGTAGAAAGCTGGTATTATAATGACGCCCTCACTAGAAGGAGTTTCTTTTAAAATAGCCATTAACTCATTGTAGTCCTGAAATAAACCTAAGTTATTTTTTGCCCATGATAGCGTATCGGCTGCGCTATAAATAATTCCTTCTAAAGCATAGCTAGTTTTAGTAGATAGCTTCCAAGCGATAGTTGTTACTAAACCATTTTTGGCAGGGAGTGGATTTTCACCAATATTCATCAGTACAGAAGATCCAGTTCCTAGCGTTGCTTTTGCCGTTCCTGTTTTAAAACAGCCATGTGCAAATAGTGCTGCTTGCGAATCGCCAATGACTCCGCAAATAGGAGTACCTTGAATGGCATCAGGCAAGTTTGGATCGCTTACAATTCCGAAGCTTGCGTCAGATTCAAGTACGTTTGGTAAGATGATTGACTTTAGATTAAATAAATCTAGTAATTGATCATCCCACGATAATGTATGGATATTGAAAAGTAAAGTTCGACAAGCATTTGTATAATCCGTTGCATGCACCATTTTATTCGTTAGGTTATAAATCAGCCAGCTATCCATTGTACCTGCGTATGCTTGAGATGCTTGAGGATGAGCATTCAATAACCATTGTAGCTTTGTAGCGGAAAAATAAGGGCTAATCAGTAAGCCTGTTTTTTCACTAATTGTTGGTGCGTGGCCTTGTGAAATATACTGTTCACATAGTTTGGCTGTGCGATTGCATTGCCAAACTATGGCATTTTGTATCGGTTGGCCATCTTTATTCCAAAGTAAACATGTTTCGCGCTGGTTTGTAATTGAAATCGCATGTATATCACCTTTAGATAGATTTTGCTGCTGTACAATTTCGTGAAGAAGACGTTGCGTATTTTGATAAATTTCTATAGGATCATGCTCTAACCAACCTGGCTGAGGATATATTTGTTCGTGTTCAACACTTAACTTATGAACAATGTCACCTTTTTGATTTATGAGTAACACCTTTGTTCCAGAAGTACTTTGATCGATAGTTAAAATAAATGGACCCATTACCGGATTTCCTTTTTACAAAATGCTGTAATATTAGCTGCTAAATGCTCAGCATTTAAACCGTAATAATCAAACACTTCTTTTGTTTTACCGGCGATAGCTGGTTCATCAGGAATCCCATATATTTTCATAGCAACAGGGTGATGCTGTACAACTACTTCTGCAACAGCTGAACCTAGTCCACCGTGTATTGAATGTTCTTCAAGAGTAACGATATAATTCGTTTCTTGTGCTGCTTTAATAATAGTTTCAGTGTCGAGAGGTTTAATTGTATGCATATTGATAACTCTACAGTGAATACCTGATGTACGTAACATTTTACTCGTGTCGAGCGCAATTCGTACTGTTTCACCACATGCAATAATTGTTACATCATTCCCCGTAGCTAATTGAATAGCTTTACCGATTTCAAATTCGAAATTATCAGAATCATAAACGTCTTCCACTGGATTACGCCCGATACGCATATATGCTCCTTGCTCATAGTGTACTAATGCTTCAATCATTTTTTTTGTTTCATGTCGATCTGCAGGTACAACTACTGTTAAATCAGGAATGGCGCGTGTTACGGCGAAATCTTGGACAGAATGATGTGACATACCTAGTGCCCCATAACTAATTCCACCGCTAATTCCGATTAGTTTTACATTTGTTTGTGAATAGGCAACATCCACTTTAATTTGTTCAATACTGCGCATGCTAAGAAAGCAAGCAGGGGAGGTTACAAATGCTTTTATACCGCTATGTGCTAATCCTGCTGCAATTCCAACGATATTTTGTTCAGCAATGCCAACTTCAACAAACTGTTCTGGGAAGGTATCTGCAAATGATGTCATTGCTGCAGAGCCACGAGAATCGCTTGCTAATACATATATAGAGGAGTCGTTTTTTGCAAATTCTAAAAGTGTATCGCAAACTACTTGTCTATTTGGAGTTGTATTCATATTAGTTTTCCTCCTTTCTAAGAGCCTCGATTTGTTGTCGCAACTCTATGGTAGCTAGATTTAATTGTTCAACTGTAGGAACTATATGATGCCAACTAATCTGATTTTCTGCGAAGCTTACCCCTTTGCCCTTAGTAGTTTTAGCAAGAATTAGTGTAGGTTTATCTGATTTATGGTCGATCATATCAAATGTAGAAATAAGTTGTTCTATATCGTTACCATCTATTTCAATCACATGCCAACCGAATGCCCGCCATTTCTCATCAAGTGGTTCAGAGGAAAGTACATCTGATGTTTTTCCAGAAATTTGAAGTCCATTTAAATCAATAATGCCAATTAGATTTCCTAATTTATAGTGAGCGCCAGCCATAGCAGCTTCCCAAATAGAACCTTCTGTTTGTTCTCCGTCACCCATTAAGCAATATACTTTGTACGTTTTTCCCCCGCGTTTTCCCGCTAATGCCATGCCGACACTAATTGCGAGTCCATGTCCTAAGGCACCAGTATTCATTTCAATACCTGACACTTTATTGTTTGGGTGACCTATTAATCTAGTTCCAAACTGAGAAAACGTAGTTAATTCTTCTTTTGGAAAATAACCGAGATCCGCTAAAATACACCATAGCGATTCAACCGAATGTCCTTTGCTTGCAATAAATCGATCACGGTTCTCATCTTTGCTATTTGTAGGATTATGTTTCATCACGCGGTAGTAAAGGGCTGTTAAAATATCAGTATTACTAAGTGAGCCACCCGTATGTCCAGCTTGCGCAGCGGTTATCATTGTCATTAAATCGATACGAATTTGAGCGGCTTTAATTTTCAAGTCAGTAATATTCATTATTAAAACTCTCCTCTCAACCAAGCTTTAATGTGCTCTTCATTTGGCGTAGCGGGATCAGGATTTAAGCCAGGGATGTATTTGCACGCTTCATATAGGGAAGCACCAACACGATCATGTACACCAACAATGTGATGAATATATGGTCCTGTTACAAGCTTTTCTTCCCATAATGGCCAATTATCTACTTCAACCCATACCCATGAACCACGTGTAAAAGGGCCTTTAATACCTTGGGCATCACCAAAAAATAAAAAATACTTACCATGGTCGCCATCAAAGCGAGCAAGTGTCATAGCTCCTCCTTTAACTTCTCCCTCATGTGTACCAGGAGCGTGTGTATCAAATAAAAAATGACGCTGTAAACGAGGTGTTTCTTCAACACTCATTGAGACAGGGAAGTTCCCGCAATGGAATAATAGTTCCCCATTATCGTTATCAGGATGACGAATGGTTAAATCGGCAAAGAATGTTGGTTTTTCGTTTAAAGCAGCTGCCTGTAACATGACAGAAGAAATAGCTCCGTGAATATCAGTTTCACACGTTACTGGGATTTGTTCGTCTGTTAAAATAGCGTTGGCAAGGCAAGGCATAATGCCAATTGCGTTCTGTAAAGAAGACCAGCATTGAATAGCAATGGCTGTACATTTATTCTTTACTGCAAGCGTTTTCATCGCAACCTTTAGTGCGCCAATTTTACGAATGTACTGATCTTCAACATCAATTGCTTCAAGATGCTTCTTAATGTATTGAATGGCATCTTGTAGTTCATCCGAATCTTGTTTTTCTATTTTGTTTGTTTGGCGCTTAATTTCTTCGATTGTAATGGGATGTAATTCGATGCCAAATTGTTCGAGTAATTCCCCTTCGTTACAAATCACCGACCAGAAATCAGTAGGGCGTGGACCAATTTGTAAAATGCGTAATGAGCGGAAGTGTTTGACCACATTTGCGGCACCGATAAATGTCTTAAAGCCTCGTTCAAAGACAATATCATTAACGGAGCTATTTACAATATAGGAGAAAGGTACATTAAATCGTCGTAATATTTTCCCAGTAGCGAATAATCCACACTGTGTATCACGTAGGCGCATACCATTTTCTAAAGGTGCTTCATCACGAGGACCCCATAAGAGTACAGGTTTGTTCAATTTTTTGGCAACACGTGCGACACTATCTTCCGTACCAAAATTACAATGTGGGAAAAATAGTGCATCAACTTTTTCATTTGTAAAGTGCTCAACAATCTTTTCTTCACATTCCAAGTCACCATACAGCAACCCTTCTGGATTAATACCTTCCAAATCAACAATCTCGATATTTAGATTAAAAGAATTGATTTTCTGTAAAACTATTTTTTTGTACTTTTGTGCATCCTCTGCACTAAATACATTTCTTCGGGTAGGTGCATATCCTAATTTTATTTTTTCCATGTGCAAACACTCCCAACTTGTTATTTTTCACAAATCTTAACATTATCAGAATAATTAAACAATTAAAAGTTTAGTAATTTACTGAAATAAAAATAAAAAATAACTAAACTTTTACTTTATATTTAAGTGTATTACTAAATATATCCTCTTATTCAACTAAAAATTTTAGTAAATAACCTTTTATTTTTCAGAATATTGTGTTAACTTTAATTAAATAAATTTTTTTACAGAGGGTTGAAATATGAAAATAGACGATATAGCTATACTGGCAGGTGTTTCAAAATCTGCAGTTTCTTTAGCATTAAACGGTAAACAAGGTGTTAGTGAGAGAACTCGAGATAAAATAATAAAAATAGCGAAGGAAAATGGTTACAAACATAAAGCATTAATTGATGAAGAAAAAGTAATTCGTAAATCAAATATTCGATTTTTAGTTGTGACGGATACATCATTTATGCAAGAACAATATGAAAAGAAACCGTTCTTTAGCGAATTGATTCAACATGTTCAAAAACAGAGTTCAATACTTGGATTTGAAATAACACTCTCAACAATGGACTTAAAAAGCTTAATCGAGAATAAATTTGAATATACGGAATCCGATCAGGATGGTGTTATCTTGTTAGGAACTAATCTAACAAAAGAACAAATTTTACTAATAAAAAATCAATTTACTAAATTAGTAGTACTAGATACATTAGTTCCTGAGTTAGAGGTAGATTTTGTTGTGATGAATAATAGAATGGGGATTTTTCAGGCAGTTCAGCATTTGGTTGATTTAGGGCATCGAAATATTGGATACATTAAGTCGGAAGAACGTATCCCAAATTTAGATGAAAGGAATGAAAGCTTCATTCAGGCGGTAGAAAAATTTAAATTAGAGGATAATTTTGTTGAGTTTTCATTTTCATCAAATGCAATTGGTGTTATCAAACCGTTTCAACAATGGTTTGAAAAACTGCATATGGAAGGTAAACAATTACCAACAGCACTATTTTGTGAAAATGATTACTTAGCAATTAGTGTAATTAAATCACTCACGGATATGAATATTCAAATACCTCAACAAGTATCCGTAGTCGGTTTTGATAATATAGTAGAATCTGTTGTAATTACACCGGAGTTATCTACAGTTCATGTCGATAAAGAGCAAATGGCCATAACGGCGGTTAGACGATTAAATACATTAATTCGAAAAAATGAAGTTAGTGTTAAAGTGACAATTGATACAAAATTCATATGTAGAAATTCTACTACATCTCTCTAAAACAGATGTCTAATGCAGTGTAATCATTTTAAATAATGAGTATTCGGAGGGATATCTTTGGAACTGTTAATGACGAATATTAAAAAATCTTTTGATTTAGTTAAAGTATTAAAGCACGCTCAAATTCATGTTAAATCATCTGAAGTGCATGCTTTAATGGGAGAAAATGGAGCAGGGAAATCTACACTTATGAAAATATTAACGGGAGTGTATACAAAAGACGAAGGCACTATTGTTATTGACAATAAGGAAGTACAAATACATTCAATTCGCGATAGCGAGAAGGCCAAAATAGCTTTTATTCATCAAGAGTTAAATGTTCTAAATGAAATGAGTATTGTAGATAATATGTTTTTAGGTCGAGAGATTACTAATAAATTCGGACTGCTCAAAAAGAAAGAAATGAAAGCCCTTGCAACAGAAAAATTACAATTGCTGGGGTTGTATGTTGATGCAGATGACAGCATCAAATCAATCTCTATAGGTAAAAGACAATTAGTAGAAATAGCAAAAGCACTTTTGTTAGACGCAGAACTTATTATTATGGATGAACCAACAGCAGCCTTAACAGAAAAAGAAATCAATTTACTTTTTAAAGTAATTCGCCAATTAAAAGAGCAAGGAAAATCATTCATTTATATTTCGCATCGTATGGAAGAAATATTTGAGATATGTGATGAAATTACAGTTATGCGTGATGGTACTTTTATTGGGCAAAAAAAGAAAGCGTATACATCGTTTGATGAAATTGTCAAAATGATGGTTGGGTACGACCTTTACGAGCGTTTTCCACGTATTGACATAGAACCTAAGGATGTCTTGTTGAAAACTGAAAATTTGACGCTTGAAGGGAAATTTGAAGATGTAAGCTTTGACGTCCGTGCTGGTGAAATTTTAGGGTTTTCAGGTTTGATGGGTGCTGGACGTACAGATGTTATGCACGCAATTTTTGGAAGCTGCCCGGCTACAAGTGGCAAAATTTATGTTCGAGGTAAAGAAGAAAATATAAAATCGCCCAAAGTAGCTAAAAAGCTTGGTATTGGTTTTATTACTGAGGATCGTAAAAATGAGGGGATTATACTAGACTTCAATGTCTCTGAAAATTTGATACTACCATCATTAAAGGATTTTACGAAGTCTGGTCTGATAAATAACAAGATGAAACTTGAAGAAACTGAGCATTATAAAAATAAATTAAATATCAAAATGGCTTCACCGACTATGAAAATTGCTAATTTATCTGGTGGGAATCAACAAAAAGTAGTTATTGCTAAGTGGTTACATACAAATCCATCGATTCTCATACTAGATGAGCCAACAAGGGGAGTAGATATAGGGGCAAAAAAAGAAATTTATGAAATTATTAATGGACTAAAGGCTGCAGGAGTTGCGATTATTATCGTTTCTAGTGAACTACCAGAAGTACTAGGTATTTGCGATCGAATTGCAGTAATGCGTGAAAAAAGATTAGTGAAAATCTTTAATCGAGCAGAGGCGAATCAAGAAAACATAATGGATTTTGCAACGAGGGGATGATAGGGACAATGAACAAAGTTAAAGGGGTTTACGAAAAGTACGGTACCGTCATTGTATTACTCTTGCTAGTTGTTGTTATTTCATTGATGAATCCAAAGTTTTTAACAACTTATAATATTTTAAATATTTTTAGGCAAGTATCGATAAATGGTCTTATCGCTTTGGGTATGACATTCGTTATTTTAACTGGTGGGATTGATTTATCTGTAGGGGCTATTTTAGGTTTGTCAGGTATGGTGTTAGGCTTATTAATCTTAGCTGGAACTCCAGATGTATTAGCAATAATAATCGTTATTCTTTTTGGTGCAACGTTAGGTTTATTAAACGGTTTCCTTATTTCAAAAGTAAAACTACAAGCGTTTATTGTAACTTTAGCAACGATGACGATGTTTCAGGGTATTACGCTAATTATTTCGGATGGTATACCAGCAATGGGCGTAACTTCAAATGCAAAAGTATTAGATTTTGTTAGTCAGGGGAAAACACTGGGATTGCCATTTCCAATGATTGTATTCTTCATTGCCTTCTTTTTATTATATATACTAATTGAAAAAACAGTTTTTGGACGCAGTGTTTACGCAGTCGGTGGTAATGAAGAAGTTGCGAGATTATCTTCAATTGCTACTGTAAAAACGAAAGCGCTTGTTTATGTGATTAGTGGTGCTATGGCGGCACTAGCAGGAATCATTTTAACATCACGTCTTAGCTCGGCCCAACCAACTGCAGGGGCAGGCTATGAATTAGATGCGATTGCTGCTGTTGTAATCGGTGGTACAAGTTTAGCAGGTGGCCGAGGAAGAATTTTTGGCACATTGATAGGGGTATTAATAATAGGTGTGTTAAATAACGGTTTGAATATTATAGGTGTTTCTTCGTTTTATCAACAAGTAATTAAAGGGCTAGTTATACTCGTTGCGGTTATATTAGATCGTAAGAGTTCTAGATAAAACTTTTTTTAGGAGGAAGATGGGTATGAAGAAGGTTCGCTTTTTATTTCTGGCTTTACTAATGTTATTTTTAGTAGCTTGTGGTGATGAGGACTCAACAGATGATAGTACTTCAACATCGGAAGACAAAAAACTTGCATTATTAATGGCTGATTTAGGAAATCCGTTTTTCCATGTATTACGTGATGCTGTAGTGGAACAAGCAGAATCTTTAGGTTATGAGGTAATTATATATGATGGTCAAAATGATGCCTCAAAACAACCATCTCAAGTAGAAGATGCATTACAAAAAGGTGTGTCAGCAATTGTAATTAACCCTGGGGATGAGGATTCAACAGCAAATGCATTAAAAGAGGCAATCGCACAAAATATTCCGGTTGTTACAGTTGACCGAAAAGTAAATGTGGATGGGATTTTATCATATCTAGTTACAGATAATACAAAGGGTGGCGTATTATCAGGGGAATGGTTAGCTAATAAATTACCAGATGGAGGTAACGTAATCCATATTGAAGGAGTTATGGGTACAGCACCACAACGTGAGCGTGGAGGCGGATTCTTAAGCGTCATTGATCCAGCCAAAAATCCAGAAAGTAAATTTAAGATTTTAGATACTGTTGTAGGAGATTTCTCAATGGCTCCAGCTGAAGCGGCTATGTCTGATTTACTTGCAAAACATGACGATATTGATGCTGTATTTGCACAAAATGATACAATGGCAGTAGGTGTTGCACGTGCAATCGAAACAGCTGGTAGAGATAAAGATGGAATTATTATTATTGGATTTGATGGTGCCCAGGAAGCATATGATTTAATAAAAGATGGGAAAATGTCAGTTACAGCTGTACAAGATTTCGATTTTATTGGTAAAGAAGCTGTAAACTTTGTAGATGCATATTTAAAAGATGGCAAAAAACCTGAATCAGAAGTGTTAGTAGATGTTTACATGTCAGATTCAAAGTGAAAATAATAGAAAATAGTGTCAGTAGGTTGCCTGCCAACTAACTGGCACTTTTTCTTATAGAGGTGAATGAATATGCAAAATGTTGTTTTAGGTATTGATTTAGGTACAAGTTCAGTGAAAATTGTGATGCTAAATAAGCAAGGTGAGCTAGTTGGCCAGTGCACACAATCATATCCATTAATTGAGGTGAAAGATAATTTTGTTGAGCAAGATCCAGGTGTATGGGTTGAACAAACCATAAGAGGTATAGAAATGCTTTTACAACAAGTGACTGACGTAATCGTAGAGGGTATTTCATTTTCAGGACAAATGCATGGGCTCGTTATGTTATCAGAGCAATTACAACCTTTGCGGAACGCTATTTTATGGAATGATACACGGACAACAAGCCAATGTCGATTAATTAAAGATACACTAGGAGAAAAATTATATAGCATTACAAAAAATGATGCACTCGAAGGCTTCACATTACCAAAATTATTATGGGTAAAAGAACATGAACCTAACATTTATGAGCAGTTGCATATGTTTGTTTTACCAAAAGATTATCTGCGATTTAAACTTACAGGGGAGCTGTGTATAGAGCCTTCTGATGCAGCAGGGACATTATTATTTGATATGGACAATCAATCATGGAGTAAAGAGATTTGTGCTAGTTTTAATATTCCACAAACGGTATGTCCACCCCTAGTAACATCCGACCAGTTAGTTGGATATTTATTGCCGAAATATAAGGAACTTTTCTCGCAAAATAGTGAAATCTCAGTTTATGCAGGTGGAGCAGATAATGCATGTGGTGCACTAGGGGCAGGGATTGTGAACCCTAGAAGTGCTTTAGTTAGTATAGGTACATCAGGGGTTGTCTTAACACCGAGCGATACTGCACGATATGTAGGGAACTTTATTCATTCTTTCTCCTATTTAGAAAAATTTTCGAATTATATAATGGGGGTGACACTTGCGGCAGGTGAAAGCTTAAGATGGTATAAATCTACTTTTGCGCCAAATCTAGATTTTGATAATTTACTCCATGAAATAGAGGGAATACCTATAGGATCAAATGGTCTATTATATACACCCTATTTGTTTGGTGAACGTACACCATATGGAGATGCTAATATCCGAGCAAGCTTTATTGGAATTAAAAATACACATCACCGATCGCATTTTACAAGAGCAATTGTGGAAGGAATTACTTTTTCACTAAAGCAATGTTTTGATTTATTAAAAGAACAAAATAATCAAATTGAACAAATTGTTTGTATAGGTGGTGCAGTCAAAAATGAAATTTGGTTACAAATAGTTGCAGATATTTTCGGTATGCCTGTATCAAAGTTAACGAATGAACAAGGTCCAGCGTTAGGTGCAGCGATGATAGCTGGTATAGGAGTAGGGTGGTTTGAATCCTATGAACAGGCCGTGTCTATATGTGTAGAAACTTCAAGGACTTTATTACCAAATATGAATAATCATCAACAATACACAAAGTATTTTGAGTGTTATAAATTAATCTATTCAGAGACGGTGTCTATTAATGACATGCTAAAAAATATAGTAAATGAAGTTTAAATGTTGAAAAAGGTTAAAGCGGTGGCGAAAATTGAATTAGTCTGAAGTGTTAATATCGACTTAGTTCCTTATATTGTAAAAACAGGTGAAACAATTTACAGTACGGATTTTATGATACATTTTGGAGGGAAAGATGCTAATCAAACGACAACTCTCAGTAGTTTTGGGGAAGATAATTATGGCATTCAGTCAATACAAAATTTGCAAAAAGTAGGGGTAGCGCACTGCCCTAATAACATGAGACAAATAAAAAATCTTTCATTGAATAACGAGTATTCTCTATTTATTAAACCGAGCAAATATTATAGTTACATTATAAATAGATACTTATAAGAGGAGTGGATTTACGATGAAAGAAATAATAGAAAAGGTTCATTCCATTATTGATTGCTTTAATATCGGCTATTATCATACAGTAGGAAACTATTCAAAAAATAATTTTGATACCTTCTATCAATACTTTAACGCTCCCGATAAAGAATTACGTAAGCATTCATTTTTCTTATTTATGTATTTACTCGGAAATCTAAATGCTGGACATACAGGGGTATTAAGTAGTCGAAAACAATATACAAAAGACCAAGAAAATCCAAACACCTTCTATGATTTTGAATGCTATGTGGAAGCATTTTTACTTCACCACCAACAATTACAAGAAGTGTTTCCTAATATTTTTCATCACACAGTTTACTTCTTGAGCAATAACGAAGAAGTAATTGGGAAAAAATATGAATATTATTATAGAGATATTCCTAAAGATTTACTTTATAAATTGCGTCATAAAATTTTGGAATCTAACGAGCACATGAAAGATATGAAACAACTACCCGAAATGAAGTACCTTTTACATGAGATGGATATAGAACCATTTTTTAAAAATGATTTTCTCTAAATGTTAGTCCGGAATGCATCCAAATCTCGCTTTGTGTGCTTTTTTTCAACAAACAGGCGCAGAATAGTTGAAAAAGGATTTATCTATTCTCAGGAGAACTTATATATTTATTGAAGTAGGAACAGAAGAGTTAATGAAAAAATATTATTAATGTGAGGAGATGATTTTTTGGTTATTCTATTGGAAAACATATTCCAAGTATCAGCAATAATATTACTCCTATGTTCATTCTATTACTATAGACACTTTAAAAAAATTAGGAGAGAAAGGAAATTAACTTTATTTGAATTTTCGATTTATGTCATAACTCAAGTTGCCATTTATCTTTGTGCAGGTAGTTATATGCTTCTGTTTTTGGATAGGAATTTTGGGTAGGAATTATTAAATAAACCGGTGCAAGACCATCATTTCGATGGTCTATTTTCACGTCCAAAACATCAAGTAGATTTCGGCGACCCATTGTGAAATGTTATCAACTAACGGGGGGATAGCTCAATAATGGGCTAGAAAAATTATTGACTTTGCCATATGTGAAAACTTTATTCCAATTCATTAGATTTCTGAAATCTTATTCTATCCTTATTTGTTGGAATCCCATTATTTACTTTTTCCCATATGCCATTTCTAAACAATTCGTATTGTTCAAAAGCGAGAGGCAATCCGTTTGCGATAGCTATGTCACTACTATCCATAAGTTGAAAATGCAAATGCGGAGCAAAGGAGTTACCTGAATGACCAACTCTACCAATAACTTCACCTTTTTTAACACATTGACCAACTGAAACCTGAATTGACCCTGTTTGAAGATGGACCAATCCAGCATATACATTGTCGGCACATTCTATAATGATGTAGTTGCCAGCAACGGATTGTATGTCATCTTTCTTCGGGTCAAAATAATGAGCATTTTTATAAGCATTAGACATATCTGAAAGCAATTTTGTTCGTGTTCGTTCTGTATAACCATCCTCTGCTTGGGCAATGATCCCGTCGCAAGGAGCATATACGTCTTGCCCCCAACAATAATATTCATCTATGGGAACCCCAAAAAGTAGATATTGCGCCAAACTAACGCGATAGGCGGGCAAACCCTTTCTTTCCCAATCCACTTGTACAAAGTCATAAGCATATCTTGTTCCAAATTTGTTTGTGCCATGACTCGGAATTTTTGTCCCTGGCGTGTTAGGAGAGTACCATTCTCCTCTCAAAGGAAACTCTACAATTATCGGCTCACGCGCATCAATCATCTCATATCCCTCCTCCGTCGATTCTTTACCTGCATTTTCGTGTTGAACGCACATTCCCTAACCCCTTATTTATGGCTTGACGTGTAGAATACTTTTCTCAGTTCATCAAAATATCCATCGAGCTTTTCAACAATGAGTTCATAGTTCAAAGACTGAGATTCTGAATTTCTAATGTCATCTAACATTTCATTAGTAAATCCAATATTAGACCATAATATAAACTGCTTGCACTTTTCTATATCCAGCCCCTTTCTAAACTTAGCTTCATCTATTTCATCAAATAAATTAGGATAACAGCTTGAATGATCTTTGTGTGTTCTATTTTCGAGTTCTTCATTAACCTCGTTGGAATTAGTAGTTCGTGAAAGTTTATTAAACTCTAAAATCCAAGGGTACTTTTCCGATAATTTAATTTGCAAATGATATGATTGACGCAATCTGTCAAAAATGTCTTTTGCATCATAATTCATCAATTCAAAATATTCCTTTTTAAGTAGGGCAGAGAAGTAATCATACACAACAAGAAAAAGCTCCTGCTTGCTACTTACATAGTGGAACATAAGGGCTTTAGAAATTCCGGCTTCTTTTGCGATTACATTTGTTGAAGCGTCATCATATCCCTTTGATGAAAATTCTTTTAACGCTGCATTTAGAATGGCGTTCCTTCTTTGAGAGTCTAAATCCAATAATTTTGTCAACATTTGTCATTCCTTTATAAGAAAAGAGGATTAACCTACTAGGTCAATTTCATTATAGGGTTATTTACCTGAAAGGTCAACGAGTGTGTTAGTTGAACAAGAATTAAACAATTTTATTATTAAATTTTGAGTGCAAACAACTTTAAAGAGCCTTATTACAATAAAATGTAGAAAGGCTCTTATATTTTTATAATAGTTAACTTGTGAAGTTTGTACTTAAACTAACGAGGCTTTACTTGAAGATCATTGAGTTGCATAAGCATCTCTTTTTTCTTACTGAACTAACGACGTAGTTTAGTTGAACAAGGACTTCAAGGTTTTAACATTGAATTACATATGTACATATAAAAAGTGGGGGGAAATAATGAATAAAATTTATATTATATCTGGACCAGCGGGAGTGGGTAAATCAACAACCACAAAGGGTCTTGCAGAACAGTTTGATCATAGTGCTTATATTGAAGGTGATTTAATAAATCATATGGTTGTTGGCGGGTATCTTCCACCTTGGGAAAGTGAAGAATCACTATCGTTAGTTTGGAAAAACATAGCTGATTTAACTATCAATTTTGTACAGGCAAATAAGGATGTAATCATTGATTATGTTGCTTTCCCAGAAGAAGTAGAAAAATTTTCTCAAAAGATTTATGCTGAGGTAAAAAACGTAGAAATTATATATGTTGTTTTATGGGTTGATAGTGGTGAACTGTTGAGAAGAGATGCTTTAAGGATTAAAGAACATCAGATGGGAGTAAGATGTTTAGAATTAGTGAATGAATTTGAAATTAAAGGAATAGATAAACGCTTTTTCTATAATACAACCTACTTACAGCCATCGGATTTAGATGAAGTCATTCTGACTATAAGGGAAAATTCTTCATTCAAATATTGATTTATTCTTCAACTAACAGGAGCGTTTGTAGAATAAGGCACATTGAAATGATCAAACATTTTTATACTAATCTCACACTTCATAAAATACGAAAACTCCATTTTGATCAATCTTTTTCAAAATGGAGTTTTTGTATTTCTTATTTAAATAATGAAAAAATCACATTTCCGGCGCTACGTCGCGTAAAAAGTGGCTCGGTTCACCTACGCTGTAAAGTTGCAAGTGATGCATAGCCCGGGTGCAGGCAGTATAAAACAATCTACGTAGGCTTTCATTTCCGTATACTTCCGCTGATGCATCATAAATAATAACAGCGTCGAACTCGATACCTTTTGCCAAATACGCTGGTATGACGACAATGCCTTGCTCGTATTCAATTGTTCCACTCTTCACGAGCTTAATTTCTTCGATGTCGCTCAAGGACTTGTATGCAACGTTGCTTTCCGCTGCAGATTTGCATATAATCGCTATTGTGCTATATTGCCTTTTCCGTAAGTCTGCAATTTTGGAAGCTATGGAGCGATGCAATTCATCGCGATTGGACAGTTGCGTCAATATAGGCTTCTCGCCATCGCGTTCAAAAGCGATAATCCGTTCGCGGTTAGGTACGAGTCCGCGTGTAAATTCGACGATCGGTTTTGTGGATCTGTAGCTGCGTGTCAAGTTGATCGCAGCTGTTTCGTCCGGACCGTATAAGCCAGAAAGTGTGTGAAAATCGACCATTTCGCTGGCATGGGCGAAAATTGCTTGGTTAAAGTCACCGAGCACGGTCATTCTTGCCGAAGGAAACAAACGTTTCAAAAACTCGAATTGAAACGGAGAATAATCTTGCGCCTCGTCTACAACTACATGTTTGATCGAGCTGTTTGTCTGAAAGCCCTGAATCAGCTCTTTCATAAGTAAAAAGGGAGTAGCATCTTCGTATAATAGTTTACCTTCGTTCAGCATTTTCACTGTCAATAGGCAAATGGCTGGCCACTCTTCGGGTGCTTCCCGGTCCATCCACTGTTTGATCAGGATTGGATCGGTAAAAAACTGCTTGTATATTCCCTTAATGTTGACGAAACGAAACGCCTTTATCTGTTTTCGCAACGGCTTCAATTTCAGGCGAACAATCAAACGAGCTAATTCTTCAGGTTCGATTTCATAATCATGAATCGACTCACCTTTAAAGCCGCGTTTTTCTGCTAAGTAGGTAAATAGCTTATGGTAAGCCTCATTGCTAAGGAGGTCGATTTCCTCCTGTACCCATGGCTTAGTCCGTTCGAGTTTCTCTACTTCATCTAATTGCTTAATTAGCCAATCCTTTAATTTTTCAAGTCTGTTATGAAAGCGGAGAGAGGTGTCGCTGCTATAAAACTTATCTGTGATTTGTTTTGCAGTAACAATTTTATTTCCTCTGAAGCTAATCCCTCTGAATACCATTCCGGATGATTCCAGCGACTCCCTGTATGATTTAATCGCTTCAAAAAAGCGGGTGCTAGCCTTGAACCGGATGCTCGCAATCCTTGTTTTGTATAATGGATTATCCACTGCAGTCAAAACATATTCCAATTGATTGTAAGGATTTTCAACTTCAAACTCATTTTTCAGCCGATGATCCAAGTATTCCTGGAAAGTGACCTGTTGCATATTCTCTTCGCCGAGTTCTGGCAACACATTGGAAACGTAACTATTAAACATCGAATTCGGTGAAAAAAGAATGATTTGATCGGCATTCAGCATATCTCGATATTTATAGAGTAAATATGCAATCCGTTGTAGGGCAGCCGATGTCTTACCACTGCCAGCAGCGCCGTGTACAATGAGCATTCGTCCACGATCGTGCCGGATGATCTGGTTTTGCTCCTGTTGAATAGTGGCTACTATACTGTGCATATGTTTGTCTGTACCTTTACCAAGTACCTGCTGTAAAATTTCGTCACCAATAGTGATACTGGTATCGAACATAGATTGGATAATGCCGCCACGGATAAGATATTGCCACTTTTTCTCCAGTATGCCATGGATGGTACCTCCGGGTGTAGTATACTTGGCGGGACCAGGTTGGTAGTCGTAGTAAACACTAGAGACAGGAGACCTCCAGTCGTAAATAAGGATATTTTCTCCGCTTGTATCCGTTAGTGTTGAGGTGCCGATATAGATTCGTTCTGTAGTTGAAATTCCTTCTTCAATGAAATCGATTCGACCAAAATAGGGCACTTCTTGCATTCGTCTTAGCGCAGATAATCTTTTAGATGCATGTCTATGAGTGCTTTGGCTTACGGACAGAGCTTGAGCCTCTTGTCTCAAGCCGATGATTGTCTCAAGATAATCGTCGAAGGTATCAAGATTAACCTTCACTTCATCCCAAAAGTGTTTGCGGATATTCACAACTTCCATCCGACGCTTGGAAGTTTCGGCCTCCAATCTATTGATTTGCTCTGTAATTGTCTCTTTTACGCTGTTCACTCGTTCTTGCTCCTGGCGAAGTTCCATGTCCATAACACTCCTTTGAAAAATAAACATATGGGTTGACTGAAAAGGATTCTATAGTATATAATTAAAATAAGGATAACTATACATAGTTAAAACTATTTTCGGTATAACTATATAAATTTATCACAATTTCTTAGTTTTATCAATGTAATTATACGACCTTCGCTAAGATGAAGCATAATTATTGCAAAAGGGAAGAAAAACCCTATTTTATAAAACAAATGACTCATTCTAAATATACGATTATTTAGTGATTGCGTCAGAAACCTCGTGTTTATAATTTTAAGGAAACGCCAATATTATAAAGCCCGATTTCTTAAGATTAATGTTAAGAAATTGGGCTTTTTCGTTACTCCATTAAAGTGCCTTTTAACGGAATAAAGCTGAGCTTCTATTTAGCTGTTGGTTTTGTTTAACAGAGCCTATCTCTTTTTTGCTAACAATTGAAGCATTCTTTGTTAGGCGGTTGTGAAGTTATTGGACTTCAACTAACGCTTGCGTCTCTACAACAAGTGGAGACGCTTTTTACGATCGCATCAGCTTAATTTTGAAGTAGTGCTCAAACATAATGAAAATAATATATAGAAGGGAACAAAAGCTAATGAAATACGAATGGAGAAAACAAGAGAAGAATTTATATATCCCAAAACAAAAACCTGAACTTGTAACAGTTCCAGAACAGCAGTTTTTTATGATAAAAGGGCAGGGCAATCCGAATGAGGAAGAATTTGCAGAAAAGATTGGTGTTCTTTACTCGTTGGCTTATGCGGTCAGAATGATGCCAAAGCAAGGATATACGCCGGACGGTTATTTTGAGTATACAGTATATCCATTAGAAGGTATTTGGGATTTAACCGAAGAGGGAAGGCAATTAGATACATTAGATAAAGATGAATTGTTATATACAATCATGATTAGACAGCCGAATTTTGTAACAAAAGAGGTAGTAGAGAGAGCGTTCAAGCATGTAGAAAAGAAGAAACCACATCCATTCCTAAAGGATGTAACATTCGATACGATTCAAGATGGGTTATCTGTACAAATGCTTCATGTAGGACCATATGATGATGAGCCTCAAAGTTTTGAATTAATGAATGAATTCGCGAAAAACAACAATCTTGAAAGAGTTGCGATGCTACATAGGGAAATATATCTTTCAGATTTTAGAAAAGTTGAACCTGCAAAATTAAAAACTGTTTTGAGATATAAGGTTAAGCCAGTAGAATAGCATAAGCTCTTAACACCTAAGGTATATTCATTATTGCTCGATATCGTGAATGGAGGTTGATTTCCGTTCCGGCTGGGCGCTTTCCGGGGGGCGTCTGATGAGCCGCTTCACTCGCAAGCTCGCTCCAGGGTCTCATCTAGGACGCTGATCCCCCAGGAGTCGCCCAGCCTCCACTCAACAAGCATACTACAATGAATAAGTTCTTTAAAAGTGTGTTTACATCCATTGATAGAATCTTGTCTCCCCTTTAAAGCAACTGCCACTTCATTGTATGGAAATTAATGTTTGTGAATTTGCTCATATGAGTTATTAAAATGTAGCAAAAGTTGTACTTAAACTAACTAGTTAACATTTTAGCAAACTGCCCTTCTATCACACTATCATTAGGACCAAATTGTCGGTTTGCTGTTATGTTGACTATGCTTGGCACATTCGCAAGTGCTGCAGTCGGTACGGCTAATGCTGATAATTAGAGCGTACTCAGTACCTCCAATTTCATTTGTTTTGCTACAACATAAAAATGACCAAGATAACTTAATTGCCGTCTTGGTCTTTTTGTATTTGTGTGGGTGGGTTTGTCTATGAAGTGTAGTCGATCCAAAGAAAATGAAAATAGCACCAGCTATTCTCAAAATTATGTTATTGATCATATCATCATCAATAGTTATGGCTATTAGTGAACTTCCGAACAAAATCATTATGAATCCAAACAATCCTTTTATGTACCTCAATGTTGGGCCTCCTAATTTTAAAAGCCACTTAGGTGAGTGACTAAATTTATTCCTCAGTTTCATAACTAATCGGAGTATGTTCTGTATTTTTTCTCTTTGCCCTAATTATTTGACATGAACTATTTTTTGAATTTTATTGGAAAATAGGTAAAAAGTACATAACGAAATTTTATGTTATCACTTGTAAAACAGAACGTTTGTGCGTAAGATAAATACAAACAAATGTTCTATTTTTATTATTAGGAAGGGGAAAAATAATGAAAGAACAGCTAATAAAAGCTATGCAACGTAATCAGTTAGTAAACATGATGTACGTGTCAAAGACTGGTGGAATAACAAAAAGGCGTATCAAAATCATTAAGATGGAAAGTGATTTATTTCAAGCATTTTGTTTTATGAAACAGGCAAAGCGTACTTTTATTATCGATCATGTTCTAGCTGTTGTGCCGTTAATCCATAAAGCGCGTGATGTCGTATGAATTACGAAAACATGCCAAACAAAAGTATTTTTTGCATCGATATGAAAAGCTTTTATGCCAGCTGTATGGCTACTCTGCACGGATTAGACGTTATGACAACGCCAATAGCGATTATTGGTAACTTTGAACAACCTGGTAGCGTAGTTCTTGCAGCATCTCCAGCAATGAAAGAACGATTCCGAATCAAAACAGGGAATAGGCGTTACGAAATACCAAAGCATCCAGACATTAAATTGTTTGAGCCGAAAATGGCGTACTTTATAGAAATGAGCATGGCTATTACGCGTTTGATTTCTCAGTATGTACCACCAGAATGCATCCATGTATACAGCGTCGATGAAAGTTTTGTGGATTTAACAGGAACAGAAAAATTATGGGGTCCACCTGAAGAGACTGCTTTAGCAATACAGGAAGCAATTTATCTTCAACTAAATATTCCATCAGCTATAGGGATGGGACCAAATATGTTGATGGCGAAGTTAGCTCTAGATTTAGAATCTAAAAAGACGGGTTTTGCTAAATGGACCTACGAAGATGTACCGGAAAAGCTTTGGCCAGTGAAGCCACTTTCGCAAATGTGGGGAATTGGCTCAAGAATGGAAGCAAACCTAAATGATATGGGCATATTTTCAGTTGGAGAATTAGCAAATGCAGATCTGAATGTGCTTGAAAAACGCTTCGGTATTATGGGCAATCAGCTATATCATCATGCGTGGGGAATCGACCTCTCAACGTTAGGCGAGCCTCTAGTTACAAATTCTGCTTTAAGTTTTGGCAAAGGCCAAATGCTCATGCGTGATTATCACACAAGACAGGAAATATCGGTTGTTTTGTTAGAAATGTGCGAAGACGTAATGAAACGTACCCGTGAGGCTGGATATGTTGGTCGGACGGTAACACTCGGTCTGTCTTATAGCCACAGTGCGATGACAAAGAGCTTCCATCGGTCAAAAACCATTGAAATCCCAACGAATGAGACACTTGTGATGCACAAAGTTTGCATGGAATTATTGAATCAATACTTTGCTGGCGAACCAGCTCGACAATTATCTGTCCGTTTAACAAATTTAGAGCCGGAGCGTAGTATTCAGCTGGATTTATTCGATGAGCGGAAAGAGAAACGGCAGATTCTAGGTCATACTATGGACGCTATTCGCAGTAAGTTTGGTGCGACTTCATTATTACGAGCAGCTTCATATACCGATGCTGGAACCGCTATAAAAAGAGATCGTTTAGTCGGTGGACATTTAGCATAAAAGGGGCGTAAATTGTGATACGAGATAGAGGTACAATTAAGTGGACGGCGATGATGTTGCCGGAACATGTGCAGAAAATCCGCGATTGGAAACAAGAATCATATGCTGAAGCACCTAGAGAATTGACTGAATGGGAGCTAGAGGAATTACAGCTAACAATAGATCAAGCAGTAACACAGCAAAAAATCGTTACTTTAACTGTTTGGGAAAGCATAAAGTACGTGCAATGGACTGGGCTTATTCAAGCTTTAAATCCGGATAAGCAAGAACTTACATTAGAGACCATCACCAAGATTAAACATATACCCATTCACACTATACACGCTGCACGATTAGATGAAGAAAGTTATGAAGAATGAAAGCCATCCGATAGCGGGTGGCTTTTTGATATATCAATTATTTCAGTTTGTATCAGTATGTTTTTAAATTGCATTTTATGAAAAATAAAAGCAACAAAAAAGCAACCAAAATTCTGAATGCATGTGAATAGTGGCGAAATCCAATTATTATAATAATGAAAAAACCTTGCTATAAAGGGCTTTGTGAATACATATGAAAAGGGGTAAATAGATGAACGCTTACGATGAATATAAGCGTTCATTTTTTTCGGAAACATTGATATATCAAGGGTTACATAAGGTTAGTTGTTGTTTGTTTTTGAAAAAGTCACAAAAAGATAACATTTCTCCAAATTTGGTATCTTTAGAATTTTAAAATATAAATAATTAGAAAAGTAACGACTAAAGAAGCACTGGAATCAAAAAAGATTCTGGTGCTTTTTTATGTTATCAAAAATATTTTCTAAATAGAAATATATTTTAGAATATTTGAAAAACGTTGATTTTTTTAACCTAATTTTAACCTTTGTGTATTAAAATTAATTGAAATATCAGAACGGAGGGGTCAAATGAGAAAACCGATAACTAGAATATTTTCAATTTTTTCTACTTTCCATACTTATTTCTCATACGTTTTTTGGTAGCTTACTGATATTTCCCCGAAATACTGGAGACGTTGTGTTAGATTTCTTATGAAATATGGGAATAGGATAATTGATTTTTTAAAAATGGAGAAAAAGGAGGTTTGAAATGAATTTAATAAAGAAAATAGGGTCATTATTTCTAGTTTTATTGTTAGTAACAGGAACTTTAAGTATAAACCCAATCGGTACCGTATATGCTGCATCTCCAACGGCGACGATTGTAGTCGCAGACACTGCACTGGTAATTGGAGAAACCTCACTGGTGACGATTACCTTCTCAGAAGCGGTGACGGGATTCACCAATGCGGATCTGACAATCGCAAACGGAACACTAAGCGCCGTTAGTTCTTCGGATGGAGATATCACATGGACAGCAACGTTAACTCCAGATGCTGATATCACTGATGCAACGAATGTCATTACGCTCGACAACACGGGTGTGACTGATTCGGCAGGTAATATAGGACAGGGTATCACGAGCTCGAATTATTACGAGATTGATACGCAACGTCCAACGGCAACAATTGTAGTAGCAAACAATGTGCCGGGTATTGGGCAACACTTACTGGTAACTATTGTCTTCTCGGAAGCAGTGACTGGCTTCGACATTTCTGATCTATCAGCCGCCAACGGAACTGTATCCACCGTTTCGGGTAGCGGTTCCATTTACTCAGCAACGTTAATACCAAATGCTAATATCACTGCTGCAACCAATGTCATTACGCTCGACAACACGGGTGTGCAGGATGTTTCAGGTAATGCAGGAACGGGTACCACGGCCTCGAACAATTACGCGATTGATACGATTCGTCCAACGGCAACGATTGTAGTCGCAGATAGTATGCTGACAGCTGGAGCAACATCCCAGGTGACGATTACCTTCTCAGAAGCGGTGACGGGCTTCAACAATGCAGATTTAACAATACCAAATGGAAGCCTAAGCGCTGTTAGTTCTTCGGATGGTGGTATAACTTGGACAGCAACATTTACGCCGAATATTAATGTCAATGATACAACCAATATCATTTCGCTCAGCAACTCAGGTGTGTCTGATTTAGCGGGTAACGCAGGTTCAGGTACTACTAATTCTGGCAATTTTACGATTAATACGGTTCGTCCAACGGCAACGATTGTATTCTCAGACACTGCATTGAAAATTGGAGATACATCAACGGTGACGATTACCTTCTCAGAAGCGGTGTCGGGCTTCACCAATGCAGATTTGACAATCGCCAACGGAACCATAAGCAATGTTAGTTCTTCAGATGGCGGTATCACATGGACAGCAACGTTCACGCCAACAAGTAATATCACTTATGCAACCAATGTCATTACGCTCGACAACACGGGTGTGACTGATTTAGCGGGTAACGCAGGAAGTGGTACCACGGACTCGGACCATTATGCGATTGATACGGTTCGTCCAACGGCAACGATTGTATTCTCAGACACTGCCTTGAAAATTGGAGATATATCAACGGTGACGATTACCTTCTCAGAAGCGGTGTCGGGCTTCACCAATGCAGATCTGACAATCGCCAACGGAACCATAAGCAATGTTAGTTCTTCAGATGGCGGTATCACATGGACAGCAACGTTCACGCCAACAAGTAATATCACTTATGCAACCAATGTCATTACGCTCGACAACACGGGTGTGACTGATTTAGCGGGTAACGCAGGAAGTGGTACCACGGACTCGAACAATTATGCGATTGATACGGTTCGTCCAACGGCAACGATTGTATTCTCAGACACTGCATTGAAAATTGGAGATATATCAACGGTGACGATTACCTTCTCAGAAGCGGTGTCGGGCTTCACCAATGCAGATTTGACAATCGCCAACGGAACCATAAGCAATGTTAGTTCTTCAGATGGCGGTATCACATGGACAGCAACGTTCACGCCGGCAAATAGCATCACTGATGCAACTAATCTCATTACGCTTGACAACACAGGTGTGGCTGATTTAGCGGGTAACGCAGGAAGTGGTACCACGGACTCGAACAATTACGCGATCGATACGGTTCGTCCAACGGCAACGATTGTAGTCTCAGATAGTACGCTGAACTCTGGAGAAACACCACTGGTGACGATTACCTTCTCAGAAGCAGTGACGGGCTTCACCAATGCAGATTTATCAGTCCCAAACGGAACACTAAGCGCCGTTAGTTCTTCGGATGGCGGTATCACATGGACAGCAACATTCACGCCAAATGCTGGGATCACTGATACAAGCAATGTCATTACGCTCAGCAACACAGGTGTGACTGATTTAGTGGGAAACGCGGGGAGTGGTACCACGAACTCGAACAATTATACGATTGATACGGTTTCACCAACGGCAACCATTATAGCCGCAGACAATGCACTGAAAATTGGAGAAACATCCCTGGTGACAATTACCTTCTCAGAAGCGGTGACGGGCTTCACCAATGCAGATTTAACAATCGCCAACGGAACACTTAGCAACGTTAGTTCTTCGGATGGCGGTATTACATGGACAGCAACGTTCACGCCGACAAGTAGCATCACTGATGCAAGCAATCTCATTACGCTTGACAACTCGGGTGTGCAGAATGCGACAGGTAATAAAGGAAGTGGTACCACTGACTCGAACAATTACGCGATCGATACGCAACGTCCAACGGCGACTATTGTAGTCTCAGACAAAGCACTGGGAATTGGAGAAACATCACTGGTGACGATTACCTTCTCAGAAGCGGTGACGGGCTTCACCTTGGTAGATTTAGTAGTCGACAACGGAACACTAAGTGGCCTTAGTACTTCGGATAATGTCACATGGACAGCAACGTTCTTACCAGTTGCTGGTATCACTGATGCAACCAATTTCATTACGCTCAACAACTCGGATGTGTCTGATGCTGCAGGTAATGCAGGAACGGGTACTACGTTCTCGAACAATTATGCGATTGATGCGCAACGTCCAACGGCAACGATTGTAGTCACAGATAGTACGCTGACAGCTGGAGAAACATCCCTGGTGACGATTACCTTCTCAGAAGCGGTGACGGGCTTCGACAATGCAGATTTATCTGTCGCCAACGGAACACTAAGTGCTGTAAGTTCTACGGATGGCGGTATCATATGGACAGCAACGTTCACGCCAACTGAAGGTGTCACTGATACAAGCAATCTCATTGTACTCAACAACATAGGTGTGACTGATTTGGCAGGTAATGCAGGAACGGGTACTACTAATTCTTCCAACTATTCGATTGCTACGGTTCGTCCAACGGCAACAATTGTAGTCGCAGACAGTGCACTGAAAATTGGAGAAACATCCTTGGTGACGATTACCTTCTCAGAAGCAGTGACGGGCTTCGACAATAAAGATCTGACAATCGCAAACGGAACTCTAAGCGCCGTAAGTTCTTCTGATGGCGGTATCACATGGACAGCAACGTTCACACCAACGAAAAACATCAGTGATTCGACGAATGTCATTACACTTAACAACACGGGTGTGCAGAATGCTGCAGGCAATACTGGACTGGGTACCACGGACTCGAACAATTACGCGATTGATACAGTGGTTCCTGCGGTGGTTCGTCCAACGGCGACTATTGTAGTCGCAGACACTGCACTGAACATTGGAGAAACCTCACTGGTGACGATTACCTTCTCAGAAGCAGTGACGGGCTTCACCAATGCAGATTTGACAATTGTAAACGGAACACTAAGTGCTGTTAGTTCTAAGGATGGTGGTGTCACATGGACAGCAACATTCACACCACAAGCCAACATAAATGTAGCCAAAAATCTAATCACACTTAATAATAGCGGTGTGTATAATAGTGGAGGTAACGCAGGACAGGGTATAACTGAATCCAATCAGTTTTCTATTTTCACGCAAGTAATAACTGATGGAGGTGGTTCGATATATATACCCAACAATGAGTCCCCATCTATTCCGTCTGACAAAGTAATTACTTCAATTAATGGTGAAATTACGCTATCAGTTGGCACATCAGGGGTGGTTAGCCTAGGCGAAATAATCAGACTTTCTATTCCTAAGGGTGCCTCAAGTAGAGAATTAGAAATCTCAATAGAGGCATTAAAGAACATAGAAACTTTGCTAAGGAATAAAGAAATTTTAGCAAGCCAAGTGTTTGAAATTAAGAAAAATAGTATAGAAAATTTAAATAAACCTGTAACATTAACTGTAGCTTTCGATTTGGAGAGCCTAAAAAGTGATGAAACTGTTGCTCTATTTTATTATGACGAATTGAAGAAATCTTGGGTGAAAGTTGATGGTGGTATCATAAAGGGAAATCAACTGACAGCAGAGATCAACCAGTTTTCGAAGTATGCGCTACTCGTTGTAGATAAAACAACTGGAATGGCGATAATTGATACTACAGTGGAAATTGATTCCAATGAACCCTCTGAAATTCCGACTGAAGATACTACAGTAGAATTCAATTTCAGTGATACTATTGGACACTGGGCAGAAGAAGAAATTGGGGCAATGTTTACGCTTGGTATTATTACAGGCTATCAAGACGGTACTTTTAAACCAAATGACTCCATCAAACGAGAACATGTAGCCGTCATGATAACACGTGCCTTAGAGTTAAAGCCGATTCGTGCAGCACGTACTTTTACAGATGTTTCAACGAGTAGTCCATACTATGATGCTATTAGTAGGCTACAAGTAGCGGGCATTATTGATGGGACAAATGATGCCTTTCATCCTCAAGCGAATATGACGCGTGCCCAAATGGCAAAAGTATTAGTATTAGCTCTTGGGTTAAATAGTGGTAGTAAAACTACCTTCCGAGACGTCCCTGAAGATCATTGGGCGAATGGATATATTGCAGCACTTGAAGAACATGGCATTACGATAGGGGATAATGGAAATTTCAAACCGAATGACCTTGTAACACGTGCCCAATTCTCAGCCTTTTTATGTAGGGCGTTAAATTTACAAAAATAATAGAATACTATGTACGAATAACGCCCATCTACTTTTAGATGGGCGTTTCTATAATTAATTTTTTTATCTTTTTCTTTTTACTCGTTTTCAGTATGGTCATTTAGTAATTCCGTAAACTTAGCATGCATTTTTTCAGTAGCAGCTACTCGCATCCCAGACGTAACATGCAAATAAATCTTAGTCGTTGTCTCAGAGTTTTTGTGGCCAACTCGATTCATAATGAAGTTCAAATCCACACCAGCCTCTGCCAACAGACTAATGTGTGTGTGGCGGAGGATGTAGGTGCGGAATTGTTTGTTGATATCGGTGAGGGCGCCGAGTCGTCGGACGGTTTGGTTAAGCATCTTGACGGTAGGGGGGATGCCTTCTTTGTCACCGAATACAAAGTCGGATGTAATCCATTCGCGATCCTCACGCCATTGGTAGAGCAGCTTCAATTTCTCCACGACAATATCATCTATGTCTACGGAGCGGACGCTGCCAAAAGTTTTGGGTGGTGTGAGCTCGAAGTCGCCACGGATACTTTTTTTCGCATAGACTGTTTTGTTGATGTGAATGATTTTTTTGTCTAAATCGATGTCCCCTGCCTGTGAATGCGATTGTATAAAAGAGGGTGAGGTACATAATGTTGCGGTGTTTGTCCACGTAACTTAAAAATTCCTTCAATTCGTTAGTTTCTAAATAAAGCTTCGCTGTTTCCTCATTACTAACATCCTCTAACGTCAGCTTTTTCTTTGGTACAAATGAAGCTTCAACAGGGTTTATCTCAATCAAGCCAATTTCTTTTGCATAAGCAAACATCATTTTGGCTGCATTGTGTGTGCCGTGCAGAAACGGTGACGATATGTATGAAGGCGATTTAACCGAATTAGAAGTGGACGGAGAGATACGTCGCTTTGTAGTACGAATTAAAACAGTGGTAAGGGAAATGGTATCCCATCCTTCATTCGATGATGCGACTGCAAAAGTGAAAGTTACTGGGGTTGTTTTTGAATGGATCTCTTCCCTTGTGTGGATGAAAACGGAGTGCTAGACAACGAAAAGATGGTAATTGTAGGGCATGTTGCTTAGCAATCGATAAATATTGTGCAGTAAAAGTAACAAATTGTTGAGGAAGTAATTAGATGTGTAAGAATTGTAAAATCGACTCTTTAAAAGCTAAGCATTTAAAGGGAAATCCTGGTTCTGAATTTGAATTAATCATTAGTCCTAGTAGTGGTGAAACCTTTCCTAAATTTAAGAGCTACATGTAATTTACTAAAAAACGAAGGATACGTGAATAAAAAGGAAATCAATCTCAGTTTAGTATATTTTAATAGATAAATAAACTGAATATCTAGATGATTTAAATATGTTTCAGTTCTTTGTTTCATCTTTTCTACTTCTAAATAGTAATAACATGAATAATAAACTTGCTACCCAAAAAGAATAAAAGATATTTTCGAGCAAAGCCCAATTACCATTATTGAAATAATCCAAAACCGTTGTAATTAAGAATAGTGTTACAAAAAAAGTAATATATAAGTATTTTCCGAATGTAGTCAATTAAAGCACCTCAATATGCATTTTTTAATAGTGTGTGCAAATTAAGGTTATTTATTCATAAAAAAGCCGCAGCGTTGGTAGACACTACAGCTCCGGCATGAAACTATTTGAACTTATGCAGTTGCTTCACTTTCAACGAAGCTACTTCTCCACAATTCGTACAAATACTCAAAATTAGTGGTGAACTCGAAAGATTGATCCTATCGATTCTAATAGGTCTTACATTTGAATAAGGACCGCCTAATTCACCTTGTGCAAAGGAATCATTACCACATCTTTTACAAACTAGTTTATCTAATTCCATTAAACCACCTCAATATGTATTTTATGTAAATTATAACATAAAAGAAAAGCCGCAGCGTTTGCAGACGCTACAGCGGATTGATTGATTCATACCCTTCGAGTTGTATTGACATTAGCATTATACCACAACGTAGGAGGGCAAACCTATATGGGAAAACAAGGGCAAACAGAATTAAATCGTTATCAGCTGGACAAGGCAATCAAAAAGTATCACGACAACATGTGTAAGTACATGAGAATGAAGGATGAACTAGATTCATTAACGGCAGCAGCATCAACAGCACAATATGGTATTGAGGCAACTATGCCTAAAGCAGTAGGGGGAACAAGTGATCCAGTACATGCACATGTTCAAATTCGAGCAGCACGTGAAGTACGTATTAACAAGACTAAGATTGAATTGCTGATGGTGCAAAATCTAATAGAAAAGGTAACTGGTGACATTGAGCAAGAAGTGCTTTATTGGCTGTTAGAAGGCATGCTCTTCCGTTGGATTGGGGCAAAACTAAATATGAGTCATACGAGTGTACAGCGAGTGAGAGAGCGTATTTTGGATATGATGATGGAATAAGGAGAAGGCCATTTTCTTTTAAAGTAGAAAATGGCCTTTATAGAATTGTGTATTTTAATTTGAAGAACCTTCATCTTTGTTTATTAAATTAAACCCATAATTAATTTGCACACAAATATATGCAACTATCACGGTAAGGGAAGGTATTAATATCTTGTAGCTTGGGCTTTCTATGTATTCGTTAAATGAATTATTTATGTCTTCCGGGTTAGAAACAGTAAATGCGGCAGTTGCGGCTGTATCACCTAGTACTACTATGGTAATTATAGAAGACAGTATGCTGAATATTTTTTGCATATCATACTTCTTGTAGATGGTTTTAATATTTTTCTTGCTGGGCTTAAAGAATTTTCTATTCATTGCAATGTAACTGAATGATAAATTTACAACTATAACAAATAGCGAAGTTGAAACAATACTAAGCACTAAAAAATAATGCGGAGATAATTCAGTGTTTACTAAAATTGTGATACAAATTACAAAAGTGCAAATTATTAAGATGAAAATTTTAAATAATTCTATAAAGCAATAACAAGATGTTTTGAAAATATCAAAATAATGATCCATTGAATTTGGCTTAGCTAATTGTTCCTTTTCAAAAAGTATATGTTGGAACCATGAAAGTACAAAATAAGCTATCAAACAAAGAATAGTGCTTGAAATTAACCCGGAAATTAGATTTTCCATTAGATTTAAAGTGTTTTTCACAATTGTCTGCCAATTGAAAAATAATAAAGTGGAAAATGAGAGGCATATTATGATGAGAACTATAATTGTAACTAGTAATTCATTTTTTATTTCTTGTTTCGTCTGATTCATTATTTCTCTCCCTAATATAAAATTGTAATTATTTACATATCTATTTTATATCCAATGCGCCAAGTGTTACAACTGTTACAAATGTGCCAGATGTTCCAAACGTTTCTTTTTTGACTGGTTGAAATGTAAAATGAAGGGGAGGTTGGTCAGGTAAATGTTTTTTCTTTTGATCTTTATAATTACTAGATTTTTGAGAAAGACAGACCGACGACCGACCCGCGCCCCATAAACTTGTTCAGGGCAAGACATACATGGCCGGCCCATATTTTTTAAGAGATTAGGTATCTTAATAATATAAAGGTTAAAAGGAGTGGTTTATATGTGAACTTCGTCCACTTTCCATTTTATTCAGTTAAACTTTCCAAAGTGCACGGATTCGCACTAACACAATTCGCTTTGCAATAATACACGGGCAGCTCTACGTGACTCAGAAGTGGGCTATCGACAGTTTTACCACAATTAAATAATAGACGAATGAAAGCCTTACACCTAGCACGGTAAGGCTTTTTATTATGACAAAGAATTTGCATACCATCTCTTTTTGGTCATAATGTATAATTAAAATGAAATAATCCTAATTAGGAAGGAGTTGGATATGGGGATGTCGGAAGAATCCGTATTGATTTTATTATCGCTAGTTTTATTAATAGGATTAACACTACGATGGATAAGAATCATAAAAGTGAATAGCAATATTCAAGTTGAACAAAATAAAGAAATTATCGAGCTTTTAAAAAAGAACAGTCGAGATAAAGATGAAATCAAAATAAACGAATAATACATATATAGATTCATTTAATGTTAGTTTAACATCCTACGGGGTGTTTTTATTTTGATTTGAAAACTGCATCAAACAGTCATTTTAAAAATGTGTTAGGAAGCAATCATAAGAGTGTAAGTCATTATAAGACACGAATGACTTGTTTGGTGTTGTTTTGAGGACAGAACAAAATCAGAATGAGGTGAGGACGATGAATCATGTATTGCAGTGCGAAAATTGTGAACGACCAGCTCCAATCATTAGTAAGAAGCATGTGCGTACGATTGTCGGAAATGAGACTGAGAAAAAGACAGTTCCTAATGTAATGCGTGTGCGGGTGGGACGATTAAACTTATCGTGAGATTTTTAAAAATATAAAAAATACTGGTCTTGTTCGGAAATTTAGAAGGACTTTCCATTTTTGTGTCGAACAGTGACATAAAGAGGGAGGTGATTTGAATGACTGAATTAGATCAAACGAATAGTTCGGGTCATAATATTTTTATTAGTGATTTAATCGAAGCCACGAGAGGGAAAGATCAAGTATTGAAAAAATTTATTAGTAAACAATTATACATAAAGAAATCCCCTTTTGGCATTGAAAGGATAAACAAAAATATAGATTTTTTGAAAACTTTGGATTCGACCCAACAAGCATTAATTATAGGGAGGGCTGCGGATTTTAAAGAATCTAACGACCCTTCAAAATATTTCCCTGTAATACTAGCTATTTTTGGATTTATTATTTCTCTTTATAAACTACTAGACGAGTTCACTGGCACTATTATTTTTTCGTTTATGGTGACCTTGGTAATAGCAATCTATTTCACTTTTCTAATGATTCGTGCTTTTTCAACATATCCAATAGCTGTATATTTTCATTCTTTAGTAACGAATATAAAATTTGAAAAATAGTTTTAAGCATCTCTACGGAGGTGCTTTTTCTACGCCTAAAAATAAAAAAAGCAATTAGCATAATGGGGTGACAGCAAAAACATGTTAAGGAGTTACCTTCTAGTTCGGGGTATGATGGAGTGGGGGGAATTCAAATGAATGAAAAAGTTACTTTGATTTTATCAATACCCCTGCAATTATAGTCGCAACTTGCTCGCTATCTCCTAAGATTACTAGACATGAGGAGGGATGAATTTGAGGAAAATTAGTATTATTTTTGCGTCAATATTGTTACTGATCATTAGTGCTTGTTCTGCCGAGAGTAGTAAAGATAGTCAAAAAACTGAACCTATTATCGACGCGACAAAATTTAGTAGAATTAGCAGTGCTCAGTTGATTGAAATTATGGGGGAACCTGAATATGTAGATGAGTATAATTGGTTGGTACCATCGACAGGGAAGGAAATACCGGCGAAAACATATATTTACGAAGGAAATAAATATGAATTTATGGTAATCGAGGACGCGGTCACAAGAATGAGCATTTATTCTGGAACATATATGGGATATGATGATACATCATTTGAATTTAAGAATGATGAAGATCTTTTTTCTATGTTTAATATCCAACCAAGCGACGATTTAAAAAAAGTTGCTGATACTGGTGCAGCATTAAGATTTACGCCAGTTTCAGAAAAAGTTGCAGAATTGTGGGTTCTTGAAATTGAAAAAAATAACTTTGGTATTGCAAAAATCACATATAACTTGAATTACTATTAAGCACCTACTAGGTGCTTTTTCTTATGCCCAGAAAGAAGGTGAGAGCCATTTCAGTACGTACAACTATGACCTTAACAGACCGCATGACAGGTACTTTGCAAAAGATGATGAAAGCAATGAATAGTACAATTCGAGCGATGGAACAGATGCATACCGCATCAAACAGAGCAGGTGATATGCGTAGTTTACAGCGAGCTAGGCGTGATATAGAGAGTGCTAGTGCATCTTTTGAACGATTAAGAGCAAGTGCAAGGTTAGCAGGAAGTGAAGGGCAGAACGCTGGTGCTAGGTTGCGAAATGGCTTAAATAGTGTTCGGGATAGCGCGAATTCAGCCACCAGTAGCGTACGCACATTGTTAAATAGTCTTTTGGGATTTGCAGCTGCGTACTTATCTATCCAAGGTATTGTCAATGGTTTCAATAAATTTACTCAGGCTTCGGATAACTACTCTAACACGAATGCTCGTTTATCAAATATTAATGATGGTCTTCAAACACAAGCTGAATTGCAAGACAAGATTTATAGAGCCTCACAGCGAAGTTTGAGTTCGTACAACGATACTGCAGCGAGTGTGGCAAAGTTGAATCTCTTAGCAGGTAAGTCTTTCGCTAGCAATGATGAAGCAATTCGCTTTTCAGAATTAATGAATAAATCGTTCTCGGTATCAGGTGCTTCTACACAAGAGAAACAAGCAGGGATGTATCAATTGACGCAGGCTATGGCAGCGGGACGACTTCAAGGTGATGAGTTCCGTTCTATTACAGAAAATGCACCGTTGTTAGCGCAGGCAATTGCAGACGCAACTGGAGTTGGGATGGAAGGGCTAAAAGAGATGAGCTCTGAAGGAACTATTACAGCAGATATTATCAAAACATCTTTATTCAAAGCTGCCAAAGATATTGAAGAGAAATTCAAAAACATGCCATTAACATTTGCTGATGCAATGACTGTGTTTAATAACTGGGCACAAAAAGCGTTTGAACCGATGTTTATTCGATTCAGACAATTCGTTAATTCTGATGCATTTGGCGTATTAGCCGGTCATGCAATGATATTTGTAAATCTTTTCGTATCTGGTTTATCACTTGTATTTGATGCATTAGAAATGATGTACAACACAATCGGGGCTGTGGGGCAATTTATGTATAATAACGCTGCATGGGTGGTTCCAATTCTAGTTGTAATGGCAGTTGTTTTAGGTTCTATCGTAGCTATTTTGATGACTAAATATGCAGTTTTAGGATTGATTAGGACTGCAACACTTGCATGGGCAGCAGCTCAATGGGTGGTAGATGCTGCTTACTTAGCTAGTCCTATTACGTGGGTCATAATCGCGATAATTGCGGTTATCGTTTTGGTCGTTACCGCAATGATTATGTGGGGTGAACAAACAGCAACAGTAGTTGGCTTTGTCGCTGGAATATTTGGTGCGTTAGGAGCATTTATCTTCAATGTTTTTGCTAACATTGCAAACTTCCTAACAATCTTTGCTGAATTCTTCATCAATCTATTTATTGATCCAGTGTATGCCGTGAAGAAATTATTTTATGACTTAGTAATGATGGTTGTTGATAACATGTCTGCAATGGCAGGTAGTTTTGATAGTGCTGCAACGGTTTTAGGTAATGCCTTTGTATCTGGAGCAAATATTGCAATTAAAGCAGTAAACGGATTAATTAATTTACTCAACAAAATACCTGGTGTTGATATCGGTACTGTGGGTGAGCTACAGACTGGTAAATCCAACGTCGTCACAAAGCATTGGCAAAACTTCGCTGCTAACCTTAAAGCTCCAACTAGCGATAAAAACGTAGTGAACTTATCTAAGACTAATCTTATGAGCATGCCTGATGCATTTAATAAGGCGAATGAATGGGCTTATAACGGTACGATGAAGGCTGCTGATACAATGAGTGGTCTTGTAGATAAAGCTAAGGGTCTAGCTGGTTTAGGTAAAGACTCTAACAATAAAGAGAATCCATTTAGTGATACTGCTAGTTTAATGGATAACGTAGTAAATACAGCACCTTCAGAGTCAGGTCTTGGTAAAAGTGCTGATAAAGATAACAAACTTAAAGGTGGAAAATTGGATACGGTCGGTAAGATTGAAGATAAAATCAATCTAGCAGACGAATATCTAGAATTATTTAAGGATATTGCAGAGGGAAAAGCGATTAACAATATCGTGTCATTAACACCGAATTTACAGGTCAACAACACCTTTGAGGACACTGCAGGTAGTGTATTAAGTAAAGTCCTGAATAAGATTGGTGACTTATCAAATGTTGGTGGTTATGCTGCAAAGTTGAATGACTTTGTTTCGCAATCATTAAACGCACCATCTAGAGATGATGTTGTGGTGTCTAAAGAGGTGCGTGAGAAGGTTGCAGCTTCACCTATCATGAACAATAGCAAGACGGTTGTTCAACATGTCAAGAGTGAGCCTAAGTTCTACTTCACAGGCGATATAAATGAAAAAGTGGACGTTGAAGATGTTGTGAAAGCCATTACGCAAGGACTTAAAGATGAACAAGGTCGTTCAGTAGAGGGGGTTTACGGATGACGACAGGCATTTATCTAAGTGCTAAAAACGATGCAGAAGGTTTTCGTATTCCTGTAAATCCTCCTGATCTACCTTTTAAAAATACTGCTGATGGTGAAGAATTTAGTATTGCTAAAACAGGTTCCGTGAATGTACCTAAACCAATGAAACTAACGGAATTCGCATTTTCATCATTTTTCCCAGCAAGTGATACGCATTACGCCGAGACTCAATTTGTCGAACCTAAAAAATATATTGATCAAATTAACAAGTGGATGGCCGAAGAAACGGTTATTCGCTTTATTTATGTTGGTGGTTCTTTTTCGATTAACGGCCTGGTTACGATTGAGAGTTTTGAAGCGAAGGATCAGTTTGGCACTGCAGATGTTGACTATTCTATAGCGTTCAAAAAATATGTGCCTTTTGGATTTGAAAAAATGGAGCTTGTAAAAAAGAAAATCCAGGCTGTTCAGTCCGCTGATAAAAAGGCAACAGAACAGGTTGTGAAAAAGGAAGCCCCTAGAGAAAATCCCAAGCCAGTACCACAAACGTATAGCTTGGTGAAAGGAGACTCTCTTTGGAAAATTGCTCAAAAGTACACAGGGAATGGCGCTAACTATAAAGCATTGCAGTCGTTGAATGGCATTAAGGACAGTGATTTACGTAAATTGCCAATTGGCTTAAAAGTGAAAATACCACCTGAATGGACAGCTAAGAAATGAGGTGACAGGTATGGAAGTTCTAATCGATAATCGTGACGGAAATATTTATGAAGTACCTATTACCTCAGTTAGTTGGAAAACAGAAAAAACAGGTAAGGCATCGGAATTAAACGTCACTTTGCTAAATCCAGATCCGATAAAGGATGAAGTTGTATCTGGTGCAATCGTGCGAGTTACTGATGGTGTTCATAAAATTTTTTATGGTTATTCATTTAAAGCAGGGTTTGGCAAAAACAGCGAATTTAAAGTTACGGCCTACGATCAGTTGAAGTACTTAATGTACAACGACACTTATGTAATTCCCTCGATGTCAGCTGAGTCAGCTATAGCTCGTATTTGCGGGCAAGCGAATTTAACGCTTAGTAAATCAGCAAGCACAGGGTTTGTAGCGCCAGGAATGGTTGAAGAAGATAAAAAGGCATTAGATGTCATTATGAAATATATCGACTCTGCAATTGTTGCGACCAATCAGAGCTTTGTATTCATGGATGATTTCGGGTCACTTGGTTTGCACAATATCAGTGATCTCGTTATCCCACCTACAGAATTTTATATAGGTGAGGAAAGTCTTTTATACGACTTTGATTATTCAGTGTCTATCGAGGATGCGTATAACAGGATTAAATTAGTTGTAGATGACAAAGAGGCTTCTAAACGAAAGGTCTTTATTGCGCAGGACAGCGGTAATATCGCAAAGTGGGGGCAACTACAGTACTACAAAAAAGTAGACGAAAATATGACACCTGCCCAAGTTGAAAGTCTGTTAGATACTCTACTAGCTGTTCACAATAAAGAAAAGAAAGAATTGTCATTGAAGTGTTTAGGTGACTGGCGAGTGCGCGCTGGTAAGATGGTCTTTATTTATATTGAAAAATTAGGGCTGAAACAATTGTTTTTAGTGGAAACTTGCACACAAGATTGGTCACCGAAAGTGCATACAATGAGCTTAGAATTGAAGGTGGTTTAATGAGTTTATTAGATTTAATAAAAACAACGGCAATGGCTGCCTTTCGAGCGTCTAATCCAGTAAACATTATTTTGGGTACGGTGATAGAATCCAAGCCATTAAAAATTGAAGTACACTCGAAGCTCATCTTAACGGACGAGTTTTTGCTTGTCGCTGAACATCTTACAAGACACGAACGTATTGTAACAGTCGAATATGAATTTCCGAAAAACTTTCCTAAAGGTCAAATCGGTGATGAGCTAAAGCAAGCGAGTTCTAAGAGAAAAAACATTGGTGATCCATACTCGAACCCTTATGAGATTTACGAAATGAAATATGCAAAATTAAACTTTGAAGATGGACTTAAAGAAGGCGATAAAGTAGTGATGCATAGGGTGCAAGGTGGCCAGAAATATTATGTTTCAGACAGATATAGAGAAGGTGATAAAGTATGGTAATACCTAAGGGGACAATCGCAATTACACCCGAAATCGAAGTAGTTGATGCTGCTGAATTACCTACCAGGACGTACAATTTAGATTTCATAAAAGGGCGCTGTGGTGGTTTTATTGACGGTCAAAAAGCTATGGAGCAAGTAATATTTAAAGTGTTGAACACTGTGCGTTTTAAACATCTAATTTACACGGACAATTATGGCTTTGAGAATATGATTGGTCATGACGAGTTGTATGTTCGCGGTGATTTAGGAAGGCGTATACAGGAGGCACTATTGCAAGATGAGCGCATTACAAGTTTATCAAATTTCAGTCTTGATTTTGTGACGAAAGACGATGTGCTAGTGGATTTTGTAGCGCACACGATATATGGAGATGTGCAGTTGTTAAAGGAGGCGGTGAGAATTGCTTGATTACTTGGAAGCCCAAACATTTGAAAAATTATTAACAGAAATGCTTGATCAGGTTCCTGATGACGTCGATAAGCGTGAAGGAAGTATCATTTACGATGCACTTGCACCAACCGCATTAAAGACTGCTGAAACGTACTGGGACATGGCTGTGTTATATCGTCGTACTTTTGCAGTAACTGCAGATGGTATCGACCTAGAAAAGCGTGTAAATGAGCATGGTGTTGAGCGTAAAAAGGCTGGTAAAGCGATTCGTCGAGCTGTATTCACTGGAAGAGACGGTCAACCGCTCAACGTTGCATTAAGTGGGCTGTATCGTTTAGATGCAATAATTTATAAAGTGATTGAAAAAATAAATCCAGGTGAATTTAAAGTAGAGGCTCAATCAGCTGGTGCTGTTGGTAATAGAGATTTCGGAGAAATGCTACCAGTAGAAGCTAATAACAAATTAGGTAAAGCAATACTTTCAGATGTACTCGTACCAGGTGAGGACGATGAAACAGACGAATCCCTTTATCAGAAGTTTTTAGAACATATACGTGAAAAAGCTTTCGGTGGGAATCGTGCGGATTACAAGAAAAAAATAAGAGCTATACAAGGTGTCGGTGGAGTTAGATTAAGACGTGCACCATATGGTGGAGGCACAGTCAAAGCGATAATAATTGACTCTGATTTCAATGCCCCTACACCTGAATTTATATTATATGTACAAGAAATAATGGACCCTATTGAATTTAAGGGCGATGGCTATGGTACGGCACCAATTGGCCATGAGGTGACTGTTGAAGGTGTAGGAGTAGTTAACGTTATTGTCGAATGTGAAATCATCCTAAACGGTGTAACAATCGGTCAAATTGAATCCCAGGTAAATGAATCGCTGAAAGAATATTTCGCTGAACTTCGTGCTAATTGGTACAAAGATCTTGACATCAATGTGCGTATTACACATATCGAATCTAGGCTATTAGAAATTGAAGGTATAGAGGATATTACATCAACGCTTCTAAATAACCTTGCTAGTAATATTAGCTTGAATGAGGAGATTCCTTCACTTGTTAGTATTGTGCTAAAGGAAGTGGGTTCATGAGCAACGATTTTATAAATGAATTACCTCCATATTATAAAGATGTTAGAGAGTTTCAGGAGTTGTCAGAAACGGTCGTATCGGACTGGGGCAAACTCAGTGAGGCTTTTTTTAATACGGAAAAAGACCAATTCATTTTATCGTCAGGTGAAGCTGCTATTGCTATCCGAGAAAAAGATTTTGGTATTATAGCAGATCGGCGTACGGAAACTTTAGAGTTCCGAAAATTACGGCTACTAGCAAGGATGCAAGAAAATACAAACTTAGTTTTCGAGTATTTAAAAAGCATACTTGACTCACTTTTGGGCAAAGGCACTTATGAAATCAATCTTGATATCGAAACGTTTGACATGGATGTATATGTGACGCCGGAAACTATCTATTACAAAGAAGTAAAGAGTTTAGTAGAACGAATCGTACCACTAAATATCGCTTTAAGAACTGCGCGTAGATTTAAAATCGATACTACTACGTACTTGCCAAGCTACTTAGCAACTGGCTCTGAAATCACGTTGCATCCAATGAACATCGGCAACATTGAATCAAGTGCCAAAACTAACAGTCTAGCCGGTATGAAAACAGCTACTAGAATTACCATTTTACCACTATGAAAGGAGAGTTAACATGAGCCAATACGGCACATTAATTACAAACATAGGGTTAGCTCAAATTGCCAACGCTCAAATTACGCAGTCCGTGGTAGGGTTGTCGTATATCGCATTGGGCGACGGGAACGGTTCACACTATGTACCAACTCAGAATCAAACAGCACTCGTCAAGGAGGTTTGGCGTGGGCCAATTGCAGAAAAAACGACTGACCCCACAAATGATAAACGAATCATTATCGATGCGGTTATTCCAGTAACTGCTGGGGGCTTCACAATCAGAGAAATCGGTATCTTTGACGATGAAAATCGTTTGATAGCAATTGGTCAATATCCTGAAAAATATAAACCGCAACTATCCGAAGGTGTATCAGAGGAAACCATTATTCACTTTGTTATTGAAACTTCTAATGCCGATGTCATCAAATTAACTATCGATCCAACTGTCATCATCGCATCTCGTCCTTATGTGGATGCAAAAGTGGCACAGGTGCAAACAGCGCTTACTGAACATTCGGCTGAAAGTGTCGCTGGCGAAAACGGAGCACATGACCTGCGTTATTTTAACGACAAATTAGAGTTTAATGACGGTTCAATTTGGAACGAGATTGAAACTGGTAGTGCGACTAAAGCGTTTGTAGGTGATTTGAATAATTTGGTTGAAAATGGGTATTACAGTACCGATAATCCACTTAATGCTCCTACCGGAGGAAAATGGTTAATATCTGTTTTAGTGTCATCTAATGGTAAAACTATATGGCAAGAAGCTCGGGCAGAAAATCAAAACAGACCCAATGATAACTTTTTCCGAAGGCTCGGACTAAAGGGAGATGATGGAGTTGTTGCGTGGGGAGTTCCGCAATCGGGGATTCCTGGCTATCTCAACGGGTGGAAGTATGCAAACTTAAACCTGTCCAATGATAAAGACAGCATTAGTCAAACAGCAGCAGCTACTTCATATGCAATAAGTCAAAAGGCGAATAAACAACAAGGGAATTGGATAAATGTTGTGTTATCTGGTGGTACGCCAGACATAACTTATCCGCCTCAGTACTATAAAGATGATTTCGGAGAAGTGCATGTGGCAGGTAGGGTTAAAGGAACTTATATTGCCTTTCAAATGCCTGTAGGATATATTCCACAAAAACCATTTGTCGCCGCGCTCTCTATTGCTTCTACGATTCAAAGTACAGGAATGAGTATTCAAGAAAACGGTTATTTCGTTGCAAATATGACGCAGGACAATTTGTACACATTTAACTTTTCATACAGAGCGAGGGAGGTGTAAATGTTATGCAAAAACAAGTATACGAAATTGATGTGTATGGTTGGAGAATAACTATCGATTTAGCCGACGTTGACGAAAATGGCAACATATTAGATGGCAATAAAAAAGATTGGATATCGGTCGATCCACATGGAATTTTCAAACCGAAATGGAACAGCACTGAATGGATAGAAGGTGCAACACAAGAAGAAATCGATGAAATTACAGGTAATACCTTAGACGTCGTTAAAATAAGAAAGATTAATGAACTAGACGAATTATGCAAGCAAACTATTTTAGGGCGATTCAAAGTAACAATTAATGAAATCGAATATGAATTTAGTTACGATGCAGAAGCACAGTCTCGCTTTAATGGGATTGGGCTTTTATTTTTTGCTAATAAGATATCTGAAATTGAATGGACAGCTTATGAAAATGAACAGCGTGTACGCATTGTGTTAAATCAAAGTAATTTTGATATTGTTTCACTAGCTGCGTTACAACATCAAAAAACAAACGTAACTAAGTACAATCAACTATTACAGCAAGTGAATGATGCTACTACAAAAGAACAAGTGGAAGCGATAGTATGGTAAAACGTTATTTTTGGTTTTTATTTATCGCTATTGACCAATTATTTAATACGTTATTAGGCGGTTATCCTGATGAAACCCTATCGAGTCGAATAGGAAAACATCAGCAATGTCCAGTATGTCGATTTATGTGTTGGTTATTAAACTTTATCGACAAAGACCATTGTTTAAAATCAATAGAGTTAGACGAGGGTAATAGGGACAATAAACATTAAACATGTAAAGAGGTGAAAAATATGAGTAAGTTAAAAATCAATCCGAAGGCATTAATTGTTAGTTCAGGGTTTTCTTTTTTCCCCTTGCTTATTTGGTTTGTTGGTTTTAATTACGCTTTTATCAAAAGAGGGTGGGGATTTAACGATTGGTCAATAATCGCTTTAATAGCAGGAGGTTATATTAGCCTTAAAATCTATAGCAATATAAAAGGAATATTTTAGTTTTTGTCGAAACCTATCTATATATGGATATAGGAGGTTTATTTATTTTTATGACTAGTCTTGATACAATTGGTGTTCAAATTAGCAAAATAGAAGATTCATTATCATTGATAGACAGTACTGTCAAATTTCATTTAACAATTCAATGGGCTGTGTTAGCATTTGTTATTACGGCTGCTGGCGGAGCATTGTATGTAATGGCAAGGCATTGGTTTGAAAAAGGATTGGAAATACGGTTGGAAAAACGGATGCTAATGATAAAAAAAGAGCTATTAGAAGATTTTGAGAAAAAGATTCCAAAAGTAAAATCTCTAACTTTTACAATAGGAGGAACTGTACACGGTAATAATGCAGTTAGGGTACAGGTTGAAAATAATAATGCTGATGTTAACTCACAAGTGTTCATTCAATCAAATGGTAATCATGGTGATTTAGAAGTTTATAAAATAAAAAACACTTCGGATTATATAGTGATTAACAAAAAACCATATTTTTTATCGTTTAATGTACTTATTGTCAATGGTTCAATTAAATTAGGGCGCGTTCCTTCTTATACAGAGGAAGAGGCAATGAAGATAATTAACGCATGATTCTTAAATATTCGTTTCAAATTACGTAATAACTTTAATTCGTGTAATTAGCAAAAACTTATTAGAGGGAACCCCTCAATTTTGTCGAATTAAGAATTCAGAGAGATAAAGAGGGAGGGGAAGAACTATGATAGAGTGTGAAAATTGCGGATGCCATTTTCATCCACATGACGATGGGGCAGATATAAGACAAGATTTGTGTTCAAGTTGCAATCGTGGATAGTATATTGTGACATTTAAAAGAATATTAAAAAGAGTGTTTTTAAAGGATACGCTAAAGCGTGTCCTTTTTATTATGAACAAAGGTTTCATATTGTGCAGTAACTGCTAGTCATAATGACTAGCAGATTTTTATCAAAGGATGAATAGCATCTATGTCGAATATTAGTATTAGACATGGAGGTTATTACAATGGAAAAAGTCACTATTGAATCAATTAAAAAGATAGTTATCAAATTGAAGCAGGATGCCAGAGGAAAAGGTTTGGAGTTTGTAGATATCACTTCAAGAGATGTACATGATCTGATAGGAGGATACCCTAACGGGAATTCTAGATTCCCTTCCTGTTGCAAGGCTATGTATGCTGTAATGACTGAAGATGATAAGGTACTTGATGCACCTAAAAGTCTGCTTAGTTCAACTGTGAAAGTTAGATATTATCTATAGAACACGTCCAGTACTTTGGATGTGCTTTTTCTATTGCTTGAAAGGATGTGGATTTATGAAATGTTAACCGTTACAGATATGAGTCGCCAATAAAATTCGTGAAAATATAATTAGCTAAAAAGGAATCCTGTATCTATTTGTTGAAATATACAATATTAGAAAGAAATGGGGTGATTATTAATGGAGGAAATTACTTTCAAAGAACACGAGAGAAAAATAAAGAACGATTTGGCATTAGATGATACTGTTAAAGTTTTGGTTGGAACAGACGCAAAAAAATATGTAGAAGATCATAAAGGAGATTATAAAAAAAACATAATTTAGATTTAGAGTCCAAATATAAATGGGCAAATGGTCTTTTTTTATGGGCGGAAAATGAAAATACAATTTTATTGAAAGACGAAGAAAAAATCAGGACATTAGCTCATGAATTACGGCATGCATGGCAATATAAAAATAAAGAATATAAATTTAAGATCCCCAATACAAACTTCCAAAAATTTATGGGGAACGTCATCTATTGGGTAAGTGAAAAAGAGTTAGATGCTCACAAATATGCAAAGTACTATTGTAGAGATAATTGTAAGAAAGATATGCTAAAGATCTTAGGGAATATTTACACCATTTATTTTGTTAGGATTATGTATTTTGTATTTATTGTACCTCTCATGCTTCTCACATTAGCATATGTTATAGTTCATATTGTTCAGTATCTAAAAGCAGCATAAGCTAGCATTATTTTTATGTCAGAAATAGCAGGGGATATTATCCTTTTGCCGAATTGTAGTTAACAAAAGGGGGGAGATTCGATGGGGCACTTTAAAGATCAGTTAATACCGGAATACCGTGATAAAGATCCACAAAAGTATTGTAGTAAATGTGAGAAAATGATTTCAGACCAAATTGCATACAACAATAAAGGCGTATGCGATGTATGCAAAGAAATTAACGAATAAAGCACTCTCAGCCGAGGGTGCTTTTTTATATTTTCTTAAACCGAAAATAAGGTGTTTTTTAAAATAAGAAACACAAACAAAGTGAATTGATTAAAAAATCATAGGTTTTTTAACGCTGTGAGGGCAAAGTTGTACACGATACAATTATTCGATTCGTTTCACAGTGTTTTTTGTTGTGCAAATTCAGGGCAGGAAGGCGAGGTCATGTGTTATGAGTGACGATGTAAAAGGAGTATCAACGTTTCAGCAAGCAGTGACAGCAGTTGACCATGAAAGACGGTTGAGTGAGTTAGAAAAGGATGTAAATACAATTAAACCGATTGTATATAATACAGCTTCAAGTGTGAAACAAATTGAAAAGTCTGTTGGGAAAATGGAGCAGAACAGCGACAAAATCAAAGGCTATTTTTTAGCCGCAGCTATAAGTGGTGTGGTAGGTATAGTTTTTATAGCATTACAAAATTCAATCTTTGGAGGGTGAAAATTTATGAAAATCAATTGGAAAGTACGATTAAAACACAAGCCGTTCCTGGTAGCATTATTCGCATTAGCACTTTTGCTAGTGCAACAGGTAGCAGCAGTATTTGGTTACGATACAACAATTTATAATGAGCAAGCGACAGAGTTATTTAACACTGTGCTTGCTTTTTTAGTGCTCATTGGTGTTGTGATTGATCCTACAACAACTGGCACAGCTGATAGTGAGCAGGCGCTTGGCTATAACAAACCACGTGATGATTTGGAGGGTAAATAATGACATATTTAATCGCATTAGATGATGGACACGGTATGCAAACAGCAGGTAAACGCACACCTCACATCGCTTCTTTGGGGCGTTATATTCCAGAAAATGAATTTAACAGAGCAGTAGTCGGTTTCTTAGACAAAGAATTAAAGCGTTGTGGCTTCAGAACGTTACTAGTCGCACAAACAGATGCTGATACATCACTCGAATCACGTGTAGCACTTGCTAATAAAGCAGGTGCTCATTTTTATTTATCGAACCATTATGATGCGTTAGACGGAAAGTTTGATGGACCAGGTAAAGATCCAGAAGGTTTTACAGCATTCGTTTACTTAAATAATTCGAATACGAAATCCGGCCAGTTCGCCAAGCTCGCAGTTAAACATTTAGCAGCTGGGACAACTCAAAAAAATCGTGGTGTGAAAGAAGCTAATTATTATGTTCTACGAGCAACAAAAATGCCTGCAGCGTTAATTGAATGCGGCTTTATGGACAACGAACGTGAGGCACTATTAATGGTAAATGTAGCGTTCCAAAAAGAAGTGGCACAAGAGCTCACTAAAGCAATGTGTGAATTTTACGGAATGAAATATGTAGCAGTAACAACAGAAGTACCGACAAAAAGGGAGGAAACACCAGTGGCAAATTCATTAACGAGTACAGCAAAGCAGGATTTAAAGGAATTATTAAAAGAGACATATAAACTTGGTATTATGAAAGTTGATCATAGCGACCGTGGTGATCGTATGACTGATAGTGAGACATTAGGGTTAGTTATTTCAGTTGTGAAACGTACATTATAGAATTTAAAGACCGAGCTTTCACATTATTAAGTGATCTCGGTCTTTTTCTATTTTTGTAGAAACATGTCTTTATTTATATAGAAGGTATTTGCCTTCTGGTATATGGTAGTTGATCAAGCTTGATGAGCAACTTTATCATCTTTAGCTATTTTATCAACAATTACAGAAGATGATTCGGCAACTTTTAATTTTGAATCTACTAGAGTTGATTTACTAATCGTGCCCAAGGTTTGAAGGAATGTTGGATCTATGTTTTTGATTGTAGCAATATTTTTTAATACTTCATCATCTAACCTATGGAATATGAAATCTGAAAACGATGAATTTAATTTCAACTTCCCTAAATCCTTTACTAAAGAATCTTTTTCTTCTTTTTTAATATCCAGATTTTCTATTTTTGTTTTAAGAATTTCTAATTCAGAATCCTTTTCGCTTAAGGATATTTGCATTTTTGCCCATTCTTCTTTAATAGTTTTTACGGCTGACGCCATTTCATCTGCACTTCCTGCTAAACGATTTAACATCAAGAGGTTCAATGTTAGTACTTCTGGAACATTATTATTTGGATAACTTAGCTGGTGGTCGATTTCACCATAACCTTCTTCGAAAATAGTCCTAACTTGAATTTCTGCAGTTATTATTTCATTAGTTGGTATAAACTCAACTAAATAGTGAACTGATCTATACCCAGTTTTTCTGGAATTTATTTTAATTCCTAAATCTGTATACTTTTCTTTATTATCGCCTTCTCTTACATTTGCTTGAGCTTCTTTAACAGTCCAAGTATTTTCTATAAAACTGTGAATATTTACCCAATCTTCTTTAAAAATATGAATAACACGTACACCTATTAAATCAGTAATTTCCTCTTTATAATTTTCTACTGTAAATTCAAAATCTGCTCCATGTTTCTCTTTTCTCTCTGGCGTTTTTCTTATTAATTTTGCAATCAAGTGCTCAGGGTCTTTTATTCTAGACCTCACTGTATGAACTTTTTCTTGTTTTCTAAGTAATTCGGCAATTAAATTTGAGTATATTACTAACTTTTCTTTTGATTCAATAAAATCCAGATATATTAGTCTCAATGTATCCCACTTAATATTATTTTCATCAATTAATGAACGATTAATATTATATTTCTCTAAAAAATTCTCCATTGATATGTTAATTTTAATAACCACCTTAAATAAGAAATAAACTATTACTCTAATATTAAATCAAAGCGATAAAATGTTATATATTAAGATTTTGTGTTTTATGTTAAGACTCTATTATTTCTGAAATAAATTAAAAGCAACCAAAGCAACCAAAGCAACAAAAAAGCAACCGGAAATCTGAATGTGTGTGAATATGCGTGAAATCTAAATATTATACTAATGCATAAAACCTTGCTATAATGGGCTTTGTGAATACATATGAAAAGGGGTAAATAGATGAACGCTTACGATGAATATATGAGACAGGTTGTTAAACCGATGCGTGAAGAGTTAGTGGAGGCTGGGTTTAGCGAGCTAACGACTGTGGATGCAGTGAATGAATTTATGGCGGAGGCAAAAGGTACTTCACTTGTTGTCATCAACTCAGTATGTGGTTGTGCGGCAGGGCTAGCACGTCCAGCAGCGCGTGAAGCGGTAGCGGCTGTGAAACCAGATCATTTAGTAACTGTTTTTGCGGGCCAAGATCCAGAAGCAACTGCAGCAATGCGTGGTTTCTTTGGAGAGGTGCCACCAAGTTCACCTTCAATGGCGATTTTAAAGGACGGCGAGTTAGCGTATTTTATTCCACGTGAGCAAATTGAAGGCTTCCCAATGGAACAAATTGCAGCGCATTTAACAGGTGTTTTAGAACAAACATGTGCGAAGTAACAACGATTGTCACTACAGCGGGCAGACCAGACGACTTGTCGATGGCGCTCGCTGCTTTTGCGTGTAAGCAGTTAAATGCACCGTTTGAACCTAGAAAAAAGCGTTCAGTACGAAAAATTTCGGTAAGCTTACAGGCCAATGTTATCGTTGCTGGGAAAAATCGCTTTGAATATTATGCATTTGGGGAAAGTGAGCCGTTTTTCTTTCATCCTAATTCGGCGGCTTTTCGATTAAAGCGCGTGGCAAGAGGGGAAGCGGAGCCGTTTTTGGAGGCAACGCAACTTCAAGAGGGTGACTCGGTATTAGATTGTACACTGGGTCTCGCAGCTGATGCAATGCTTGCAGCTTTTACAGTTGGTGAGCATGGTAAAGTTGTTGGACTTGAAGCGAATCCGAATGTGGCGTTTATTGTGGCGCAGGGTACACAGACCTATGATACGACGGAGTTGCCATTAACGGCTTGTATGCGACAAATAGAGGTCGTACAGTCGGAGGCGGTCGCCTATTTAAAAGCATTGCCCGATAATGCTTTTGATGTCGTGTATATGGATCCCATGTTTGAGGAAGTCATAGAAGAAGCGAATAATTTCGAGGCATTACGTTCAGCTGGAGCGCATGTTGCGTTAACGGAAGAGTGGGTGCAAGAAGCGAAACGCGTGGCGAAAAAGCGTGTTGTGTTGAAGGCGCATTTTCGTTCGGAATGGTTTGAAAAGTACGGCTTTACACGGTTAGCGCGCGTAACTTCAAAGTTTCATTACGGCGTCTTAGAAAATTTATAAACGCATTCAATTCAAGATGCTGTCCAACAAGAGAACTCGTACTCTTTGGGCAGCTTTTTCTTTGGGAAATGTTTAAATTTGTTTTTTTAGATACGTCTCTTAAACAAGATCTTAATACTGACTAAGAAATATGATACTATTCATTGAAAAACTATTGTTTTTAAAAGCGATGCTTGATACTATAAAAGGCATTGTAGTGAAAAAATTATTATATTCATATTATTTGCTATAGTTAAACACATCTTAGAGGAGCATCAATTATGCAAAGTAAAATACCTTTTTCTACGTATGCAGTCATTGGCACCATGTTATTTGGACTGTTTTTCGGGGCCGGGAATTTAATCTTCCCGATTCAGCTCGGACAATTGGCCGGGACAAACTTTTGGTTTGCGTTGCTTGGCTTTTTAATAACGGCCATTGGTTTGCCGTTTCTTGGAATTTTAGCGATTGGCTTATCTGGTAGTAATGGCCTGCGAGATTTAGCGAGCCGTGTCCATCCGTTATTTGGCGTTATTTTTTCATTAGCGCTTTATTTGACAATCGGTCCGTTTTTTGCAATTCCCCGTACTGCAACAGTGCCTTTTACTGTTGGCTTTGAGCCATATATTCAACCAGAGAATGTAACGATGTTTCTGGCTTTATTTAGCTTTGTATTCTTCGCAATTGTCTATTATTTTTCATTAAATCCAGCGAAAATTATGGATTATATCGGTAAATATTTAACACCTGCATTTTTAATATTTTTATTTGTTTTAATTATTATTAGCATTCTTTCTCCTATGGGGAATTTCCAACAGCCTATGGGTGAATATGTTAGCTCTTCATTCATGACTGGATTTAAAGAGGGGTACAACACAATGGATGCCCTTGCGTCCTTAGCATTTGGGATTGTGGTCATCAATGCGATTAAACGTTCAGGTATTACAGATCGCAAGGAAATTGCTAAAGCAACTTGGAAATCAGGGATTTTTGCGATGGCGCTGATGATGCTTATTTACGGTTTAATTACGTATATGGGTGCATCGAGTATTGAAGCGATTGGAACGTATGATAATGGCGGATTAATCTTTGCAGCAGTTGCAAAGCATTACTTCGGATCGTTCGGTGGTATTCTACTCGCTATTATTATCGTCCTTGCATGTTTAAAAACAAGTATTGGTTTAATCACATCTTGTAGTGAATTTTTCCATGAAGTTTTCCCGAAAGTAAGCTATAAGTGGTTTGTATTAATTCTATGTCTTGTTTCCTTTACAATAGCGAACTTTGGTTTAAACAACATTATTCAATTTGCTATTCCAGTTTTAATGTTCTTATATCCTCTAGCAATTGTATTGATATTATTAGCATTAAGTTCATCACTATTTAAAAATAAGCAAAGTGTTTATGCGACGGCGATGTTCTTTACGTTCTTCATTAGTATTATTGATGGTTACAAAGCATTAGTTGATAGCTTACCAGCAGCAGAGTTCGGGCTGTTTGAGGCAATTGAGAAGTTTTACTCAAATACATTACCTTTGTATGATATTGGATTAGGTTGGGTATTACCAGCAATTATTGGTATATTGATTGGCTACGCAATACCTACAAAGAAAACATTGTAGTAATCATTGTCTTCATTGTGTATCAATAACTTTACTTTTAACAGAAACTATGATATATTACATAGGTGCTATTTTAGGTAGCTAATTTCTGTAATCTGGCATTCTGCTTTATGTTTTTTAGGATACTTATTCACACTGGCGCATGCTTAAGGGCTGCAAGGACGCAAAAGAAGGTTGGGTTTGCGTTGCTTAAGTTAGAAGGCAAACAGTGGAATTTTACCGCGGTGAAGAAACAATAGTGTTTCAAGATATAATTCCCCAGATGATTGGGTCGAGACTTTATAAATTACAAAAATGTTACCTATTAAATACTAAAGGGGTGGCTTCGCGAAGGCGAGGTCGCCCCTTGTCTAATTTTATGGCATTATTTGCATCCTAATTGAGATTGAAAATTTGTAATTTTTTACCGTTTACACTCTGCGCATATTAGGTAATAATTAGTATATAAGTATTGAGAAGCCTAAAAATTTATTTGGTTTAGCTGGTGCTTTTATGTTGAAAGCGCTGTACCATTTTTAATTTTTCAAACTTATAGATGTGTTAGACATTCCATATATAAAACATTTGGAATCGATCTAGTCACTGACTAAAAATTGAATGTAGAGGTGTAGAAATTACGATGAAAAACGTAAAGACTATTCCGATCAAAGTATCGGAGCAACTAAAAAATGTGGCTACTAAAAATGGCGAAAGCTTAGATGAGATAGGACATCGTTATTTTCAAGAAAGGTGGCTTTACCGATTATCAATCTCTGCATTTCAAGAAAGATTTTTACTAAAAGGAGACCATCTGTTAGCTACATTGACAAATGGATTAGTAAAACCGTCTGTAATAATTTCTTTATCGGCAAAGCAAATCACACAGGACATCAGTAAGTTGCAACATGTATTTGAAGATATATGTGCTATAAAAGTACCAGAAGATGGTGTTGACTTTTTAGTTGATGAATTAAAGATTACGGCTTTAAAAGAAGACGTTAGCATAGAAATACCCGTTATATTAGGACAAATGAGGACATACATACAAATAAAGATTAGTTATAAAGATAATCATATCTTAACACCTAAAGAAGTGACGATTCCAACTCTGCTGGAAATGGAGCCACCAGTGCTATTAGCGTACTCGACAGAGGTTATTATTGCAGAAAAATTTGAGGCGATGATTAGTCTAGTTGAAGAAGACAACAGAATGAAAGATTTCTATGATGTCTATGTGCTATTAAATACTCAAAGTTTTGAAGGAAGAGTATTACAGGAGGCCGTTCTGGAAGTTTTTGATAAACGTAGAACGCTTATAGAAAAGGATCAAGCTGTATTGAAGAATCAATTTTATTTAGATGCACAAAGAAATGAACAATGGCTTGTGTTCGTAGGTCAAAAGTCATTATTTTTTGAAGAAGTGATTAAGCGCTTACAAAAAGTATTAGTACCTATTTATGATGCAATTGTGACTGAGGATGAATTCTTTGGAAATTGGGATTGCGAACTGCAAGATTGGAAATGAAAATAAAGAGAAAAGCCCGCGAATTCTGTAGAGTTCGCAGGCTTTTTGTATAGAAGAATTAGTTCGTGAAACATAAAGATGATAAATAACCTAGCATTAATAAAAGACCAATACCCATTACAGTTGCCATTCTTTGTACCTCCTTTTATAAAAAACACCACATTTATACATAAATTATTGTACAATGAAATATAGAAATATGAAACCTTTTAATAGGTTTAAACGTATATATTGATAGATGTATTACCAATTTGTCCATAAAAGAGAAGGTGACAATTTATGAAAAAGTGGGTTCAAAAAAGTATAGTTATTATGGTTGCGTTTTTAACATTTGGTTTAATTACGCCAACGCATGAAATTTGGGATGCATTCGATCAAAATTCGTCGAATCGCTCCGCCATTGGTTCGTCAAATGCTAACAGAGCAAGTGCTGCCGAACCAGAAGTAATTGATAACACTGAAATACAGCAAGAAGCAATTGACTACGGCTCTTTACTTGTCGATGCAGCAAAAGAGCAATCGTACATAAAGTTCGGCACAAAGATAGGCCCGAAAATTAGCGATGAGTTCGAAACGATCATCTTTCCAAAAATGGAAGAGGCAATTGCCATGACAGTCGCAGAATTAGACGATGAATCACTCGCATCACTAACAATCACAGAAAAACCAAGTGGCAATTATGGTGAAAAAATCTTCAACATTACCAATAGCCAAACAGGTGATGACGTAATTCGCTTTCATGTGCGTACAGAAAAACGACCACAAGAAGGCTATTATTACAATTTCCACTACCACAGTGCCGAAGACAACTTCATGACGCACTACAACCTTGGCGATATCTACTGGGAGAAAAACACTCCGCCTAAATGGTTATCCTAAAAATTCACGAAACACTCATTTTCGAAATGAGTGTTTTTTTTGTTAGTGCTCATTGGCGTTTTTATTGGCCCAACTATAACTGGTAACCTGATAAGTGGTCAGGTGCTCGGATATAACAAATCACGTGACGATTTGGAGGACAAATAATGACTTACTTAATAGCATGTGATGATGGACATGGAGTCTAAACAGCAAAAGACCAGGTACTCATTCGTGAGCCTGGTCCTTTTTTTTTATTCACCTGATTGCAATTCCTTTACACGCACTTCAATCGATAATTTCAACTGGTTTATGTACAAAGGTGACATCGCAACTTAAAGAAATTATCAGAAATAACAATAGAATATAAGTCGGAACTAATAAAACAGGTGGTGAAATACCTATTATTTAATAGTAGTGGTTCTACTGAAGGAGCAAGTCCAATGCACGAGGCTATCAGATGTGACTAAGCTTTTTAATGCATTTGTTATTCTGCTGGAATAAATGATTCGACAATGGCCGCTAAAGCTTGAATGGTATCGTAGCTATCACCTGGAAATTCCGCTTGGGCAAAGTCAACCTGGAGTTCTTCACAAATTCTCTGACAGTCGCTTCCGATTTCAAAGTAGGACTCAATATCCGCAGAAAGCGAAAGAAGTTCACATGTGACGAAGGCCTGAGCACCTTCTGCATATAATGTATGAATCTTATCTTTTACATCTGGGCCAAGCCAGTCAGCTTTACCATGACCACTTCGATATGTAATATGCCAGTTGTCTATTTGAGCAGCTTTTGAAATGGCTTCTGATAATTCGGAAAACTGGCGTACGTATATTTCATTACGTTCAGGATCAATTGGCTGACTATGCACAGTATATAAAACATGAGTCTGAGCTCGTTTTTCAGCAGGAATCCATTCGTAGGCACGTTGAATGCGATCTTTATAAACAGCAAGTAGTTCAGAGTTTAAATGCCAACCTTTCGCATGAATGACAGTAACATCATGAGAAGCTAATAATGCACTTACTTCATCATGAAAGGCGCCAGCACCTGTCAAAGACATAATCGGATTCACAGGTAGCGTAATGAAAGTTGTGATTCCTTCCTCAAGCATTGTGTCGACAACATCTGGAATGTAAGGTTCGGTATGTTTGTATGCGTTATATACTTTTACAGTCTGTGTTATGCGCTGCTGTAAAGCATGTTCCAGCCCTTTAGCGATACGGCACGTATTTGCTGCTAATGGATCCACACCACCTATTTTTTTAAATTGTGCAGTGATTTTTTCAATCATTTGAGATGGTGGCGTTTTACCCTTCATAATATGCGAAAAATAAGGTGTAACATCGTCTAAAGATTTAGGTGCGCCATATGCGTAATAAATTATACCAATCATTTATAAGCTCCTTTAATTCATAGTAATCCTCATTATAATTGATAACGATTATCAATTTCAATAAAAAGTTTTTAAAGGGCTTTCCGATTCTATCTTTATAAACTTAACGATATTGTATAATGCAAAATAAAAAGGGAACCACACATTTATATTCGTGGATATAAATCTATCTATAATAGCTTTTGCATAATTCAGATGATGTTTGTTCAGTTACTCAATACATTTTAGGATCCTCTGCCATTCATCCCCACCTGAAAAAGGTAAGATGATGAGACTTTTGAGTAATACAAGACTACCACTGGGGTAATCTATTAGAGATTAGCTCCACTTTCGATAGCACGGTCAAATGTATCTATAATTTTATCTGCCATCTCCCTCAATAAATGCCGTATGTTGTATAAATCATTTCAGGTGTGGTTTCCCAATCGGCCTCCCTGGTACACCGTCTTTCATTAATATAGTAGCGTGTGAGTACCTGAGAGAATGCACGTTGAACAATTCTTTTAAAGCCTTTGTGAAGAGTTGTCAGTGGCATAGGTAACATACTTTCTAATAAAAGGAATACATAATCCTCATCCTTTAACTTTTTCCCGAATGACAACAAATTTTCTTTGATTCCTTTTTGATAACGAATTAACTGATCAATGCCATTCTTACCAACTTTGATTTTACGTGCACTATTTTTTGTTTTAGTTGTTCCAGTACCGTGTCTTGTTCGATTCCGAATAATAGTAATGGTCTGCTTTTCAAAGTCAATATCCACCCACTGGAGACCTAAGGTAATGACGATGGAAAAAGTATGTTGGACATTTAGTCAGTTCTTAATCGGTGGTGGTTTAGGTAATACAAACAAAATAAAAGTAAAACCAATCTGTCGTCTGAATTAATTTAGGTGATACTATTAACAGGATTTGTTATGTTATACTTAAAATAACTAATAGTTTTGGAGGGATAACAGTGATTGAAAAAGTAAATCTTATGTCCAAGTTTGACCTGATTCAAGAGTATTATCAGCCTAAGAGTATTGCAAATGTAAATGATTCAGCATTTAAAATAGTAAAACTAAAAGGTGATTTCATATGGCATCACCACGACGAATCTGATGAATTATTTTTAGTTATTAAAGGGCAAATGAAAATAAAAATAAAAGATCAAGATGATATACATTTGAGTGAGGGTGAATTAGTTGTTATCCCAAAAGGAGTTGAACATATGCCGGTAGTTGAAGAAGAAGCTTATGTTGCTCTTATTGAGCCATATGAATTGTTAAATACCGGTAATGTGCAAAGTGAACGATCTGTATATAACGTTGAAACAATATAAAACGTTATCTAAATCCAGCTTGTTTCGAAATAATATAGTTTCACATTAAAACAAAATTTTTAGTAAGAAAAACGGTCGAAGTATTAAGACTATCATGGTATAAAAGTTTTGTGAGAAGCAGAAAAAATAAATGAATTATCAATTAACTCATACTAATCAATAAGCTTTTTAGTCACGTTCAGTGAGCGTGGCTTTTTTTATTTTGATTTATAATAGTTACAATCACTTTCTTTCGCATTATGATTAGAATGAAGGGAAGTGAAAGGGATGACTAAAGTTAAAGTTATTGATAGTCGTAAAAAAGATGATTTCGAAAACTAAGTTAACAAATCATTAAAAGAACTTCAAAGTCATGAAATTATTGATATTAAGTATTCCGCTAGTGTTTTGAATAGCTTTGGTTTTCTAGTTTATTCAGCCATGATAATCTACAAGTAACGAATACATAAAGTCGCACTCACTACAAGTTGTGAATTTTTGTTATGAAACTTTTTCCATGAATATTCGTAAGTTATTCAAGGGGGGATTTGACTTGACTAAAATTTATATGATGTCAATTACTAAAGGGATAGATGGTCAAGAATGTGAACAGAAGGTTAAAGAAAAAGTGTTTGAGAAAAAATCGGAACTAAAAGAGTATTTGAAAAAAGAAGGATATTGTAAGGAATCGAAAAATCAATATGTAAAAGTTAGTGAAGAATCCATATATGTTGCAGAAATCGAAAAAATAAAAGTTAAATAATTGTATTTGAGTCACGTTCGATTGGAGCGTCCCTTTTCTATTGTGTCAGATTTGTAGTGTTGGTATATACTTCCGGTTACTTCTTATTTACAATTGTATATGGGAAGGCGAAAGATATGACATCAAAAATTATTGGTATGAACGAAGATAAAGGAACTACTTAAATGAACAATGCTACTTATATTTCGTAGTGTGCAACCTCATTAATTTACTTGGAGAAAAACACAACACCTAAATGATTGTCATTCACATAAGCCCTATTCACGCGCATATGTGAATGGGATTTTTTTATGGCTGCATGAGGTTTAGGCGGATAGAATCCTAAAAGTGACGGACAAAAAAATAGAATAAAGTAAGTATTTTATCCATTCCGCACATAAAGATGAATACTTTTGAAAATTAGCAGTCTTTTAAACATACTATTTAAATGATACTGTTGTCCGTAAGGTGATCATAAATTTGAATAAGTAGGAGAGGTGACGAATGATAAAAAATGGGTATTTTTTTGCCATAGCAATTGTTCTATTACTAATCTGTATGGTGCTAACAGTGCCATTCCCAGATGCATTGAATACTGAGCGAGGTGTATCGGTACTTAATGTACTTATCCAAACAAACAATGGCTATCAAAAGGACGGAATCTTAACGGTTCTATTACTCATCGCAAGCCTATGTTTTTTAGTAAAGGCAGTCAAAAGACATCAGGTGATCTTAGTTATTTCTGCAATTATATGTTTCATCTTTGTGCCTTCTATTTTAGTGAATGTCTATCAATACACTTTAGCAAAAGGCATTGATGCTATTTCTTATGATGTGGATAAAAGTGATTGTCGGTTTAAAATGGTGGATGATTTCACGTTGAAAGGGGCATGTCGTTTACCACTTCAAAATTTGAGCTCAGAGGACGTCACGTTCAATATTGAATTTTATGAAAACTATTGGTATGAGGACGACGTACGAATGGTGTCATTAATGAATGAAAGTGCGCCGTATGAAGTGACACTTAGGGGCAAACAGAAAAAGTGGGTAAGGGTTGAGACGCTCATTGATGTTTCACAAATCGAGAACCATATTGAGAATGGTACGGTATCGGGCGTCCATATAATCATTGATGGAGGAGTGCAAAAAAGAAAGCTCTAACGTCTAGAAAGTATGTAAAGAAGTTTGGTCAATAGAGGGGGAACTGGTATGGGAATTAGTTTTTTTAGCATTCTGCCATTGCTATTGTTTTATGTATTGCCGATTGGATTTGTAATTTGGTTTGCATTCACAATTGTAAGGCTGCAAAAAGAGAAAAATGAGATTTTACAATCGATTGCAGACAAGTTAGATTCAAATGAAAAGAAGTAACTCAATTGCAATATAAAAGTAGACGATTGTGCCAGAATAAACTGGAAACACAATCGTCTACTTTTGTTTAATCATTTCATAACAACTGCTTCACCATCTACTACAATTACATTCAATTGGTTTTTGACAATTGTTCGGAGACGGATTATTTTTTTTCGATCTTTTTTTTCTAATACTTCAACTTCAGCTGTTACAGTATCGCCAATTTTGACAGGTGCTTTAAAATCTAAATTTTGTGACAAATAAATTGTATCCGTTCCAGGGAGTTTTGTCCCTAGCACTGCCGATATGAATCCCGCTGTTAGGATTCCATGTGCGACACGTTCTTTAAATACGGTTTGATTGGCATATTCAGAATTTATATGGACCGGGTTAAAGTCACCTGTTATTCCTGCAAATTGATAGACATCTGATTCGGAAATAGTTTTTGTAAAACTAGCCTTATCGCCTATTTGAATATCTTCATAGTTGGGCACTTTCTTAAAACCTCCAAATTCAGCCTGTAGAAGGGGTGTAGCTCGATAGGGAATTTAAGCTTTAGTAGGATTTACTATTCCTTTATGAGTTGCCTTCATTTGTACAGTCAATTCTTCTATTTTTTTGAAATTTTCAGTACGATCTTTTTGCTGACTATCTAGCGCTTTTTTCATAGCCGATTCGACTTGATTTTGTGATTCGATGAATAAATCCAATATTGCATGGCTTGGATTCCATGAAAGCAATTGGACTCTTTCCGTAATGTCTTGAATGTTGTTCAACCACTCAGAAACTTGCTCACCTTGGTTTAGATTATTTTGTTTCACAGTACTTTGGACTTTCTCATTCCAGTCTTTTGTAATTTTTTTCGACTCTTCCTCAAACGTGCTTAATGTCTTTACTGAAAAGTCGAGTAGTTCCTTTTGATAAGAGAACGCTTGTAATGCTTTTTGTTGCACATCCTCTTGGAAATTTTGTACGGTTTTAAGGTTGTTTAGCCAACCGTCCCAGATTAAATCCACTTGATTACCAGCTTTTGTTTCTTGTACTTTTGTCATCAATAATTCCTCCTTTAACTTGGTTCCATAAATTCATGAAATATATAATGAATGCAAATTATTGCATAACATTCCAGCTTTAGTCGTTGTCATCCTTTTTTTGAGGAGGAGATCTATACGGGGTGAAAAAAGGATTATACAAATTGAAAAACTGGTCCAACATTTTTTGATAATGACTCAGTGATCCAGCCCATACTTCCAAATACTGTTCTCCGGCTTCTGTTATTGAATAAATTCGCTTAGCAGGGCCACCTGACGTAACATCCCACTCGGAGGTAACCAGTGCATCTTTTTCAAGTTGTCGCAGCATACGATAAAAATTCCCTTGATCTACAGACTCGACTCCAAACTGCATAATCTTTTCCATTAACTCATAGCCATGGCTATTCCAATCACGTAAATGTAACAACATGATTGGAATAAGGAAATTTTTGGGCGTACCCATATTTGTAGTTTTGCTTTTCTTTGTTTCTTCTGGTTTGTGTCCCATCGTTATCCACCTACCTAATGTAAAAATACTTATACATGTAAATTACACCTATGTGTTTCTTTTGTCAACTTTAGGAAATAAAGTTAAAATATATTTAAATAAAGTTAAATTTTTTCTAAAAATGTTTTGGTACTCAGTTGCTATATTAGACGTTTAATATAAAAAAAATAGCAAATTGAAAATATTGTAGATACCAAAAGAACTGATTTATAAGAGAACTGTCATAGTTTTACATTTACTTTCATAAATATATAAATAGCAACATAAACATGTAATTTGAGGTAAATGCTGAATCTTAAAAATGTTGCTTGATGTAATTTTTTTTGTGCTTAATACATAGTCTAAGTCTTGGGTCAGATTCAAATTCAGTTTGGCTTTCCCGAAAAACACAGTTCAATCATTTAGAACGCGAATTTATTTAGAGACATAAAGGACAATGTTTTTTATTTTTGTAAAATATAAGAAAATAATTATAAAAATGGAAAATTTATGTTATGATTCCGAGGGTAGTTAATTTAAGGAGGTGATACTCATTGACTCAAAAAATACCATTTGAACCTTTTACAATGTGGAAGGATATGTATGAACATACGGAAAAGGCTTGGAATGATGTAATCCAGGATACGCTTGGAAAAGAATCTTTCTCTGAAGGGTTAGGGCAAATCCAATCAAGCTATTTGCAATATCATGAAATAATCAGTAATTTAACAGAAGCTTATTTCAAACAAGCAAATATTCCAACACGAGATGAAGTCGCAAATGTTGCTTCACTTGTCATCAACCTAGAAGGTAAAATCGATAATATTGATGATCAACTCTATGAAAATAGTGAAACAGTGACGAAAGAGATCAACCAGTTAAAACGTACTGTTGGTAGCTTGGAGAAGAAATTCGACAAGGTGTTAGAAATTCTAACGGCGCTGGATAAAAAAATACAAACAAATGAAGCAACAACACAGCCTGAGGCAAAGGTGACCTCACAATCAACACCAGTAAAACCAGATGATATAAACACAAAAAAATAATGCTTAATCCTCATTTCTTTATAACATTTACGAATTAGGAGTGATTTCAATAATGGTACATTCACAACCAAATGTTTTAGAAAAAACAGATTATGTAAAGCCTCTTGAAGGGAAAGTAGCGGTAGTCACAGGTGGATCACGTGGTATTGGTGCAGAAATTGCTAAGGTGTTAGCAAGAAATGGAGCACTAGTTGCGATTAACTATCAAAGTAGTTCGGAAAAAGCTGATGACATTATTCACGAAATTGAACAAGAAGGTGGTACTGCATTTGCATTCAAGGCAGATGTAATGGTGACTGATAATGTCCACAAATTTATTGAGGAAGTCTTAGAACGTTACGGCAAAATTGATATTCTTATCAATAATGCTGGAATTACAAGAGATAAAACATTCCGAAATATGTCAATTGAAGAATGGGAAGAAGTAATTAATGTCAATTTAAATAGTGTATTTAAGACGACATCTGAAATAATTAATCATATGATCCAACAGAAATATGGACGAATTATTAATATCAGTTCAATTATAGGTCAATCTGGTGGTTTCGGCCAAACAAACTATTCGGCTTCCAAAGCGGGGTTACTGGGCTTTACGAAATCATTAGCGCTAGAGACAGCAAAGAATGGTATTACAGTAAATGCAATTTGTCCAGGTTTCATTGAAACAGAGATGGTTGCTGCAATGCCAGATAATGTGAAAGAATCTATAATAGCCAAAGTACCAATGCGACGTTTAGGGCAAACCGATGAAGTTGCAGAGACGGTTTTATTCCTAATTAAGTCGAGCTACATTACAGGTCAAGAAATCAATGTAAATGGCGGATTGTATATGTAACAAATGGTAAGGGCTTCCTAGAGAAGCTCTTTTTGTGAGTGAATGATACTGAAGGAGAGATTATTCGATGAATCTTGGTACGAAAGAGTTGGAAGATTGGTTCAACCAAATGCAAGGCGAATCTAAAAAAAGCTACAATCGTTTCAAACGTGTGACAGAAGTCATTACAACTGAACCTGAGCCCCAAGTTGGTCAGACACCTAAAGAAGTCATCTGGACAAAAAACAAATCTAAACTATATCGTTATCAGCCTGCTGTGAAGAAAACGAATAAAGTTCCAATTCTCATGATATATGCCCTGATCAATAAACCATATATATTGGACCTTTATCCGGGCAACAGCTTAATCGAACATTTAACGAATAAGGGCCATGATGTCTATTTGTTAGATTGGGGAACAGCTGGCCATGAAGATCGACATATGAAACTAGACGATTATATACTGGATTATTTACCACGTGCTGTAAAAAAAGTGCTCCAGACTTCTGGGGCGAAGGAAATCTCTCTTCTCGGCTATTGCATGGGTGGGACAATGACGGCTATTTTCACTGCTCTTCATCCAGAATTGCCGATTCGTAATCTAATTTTATTAACGAGCCCAATTGATTTTGAAGATGCTGGGCACTATTCAAACTGGTTAGATAAACGATACTTCAACCTAGATAAGCTAGTCGATACGCTTGGTAATGTACCTTTTGAAATGATCGATTATGGCAATAAACTGCTAAGTCCAATTTCGAATGTGTATGGGCCATATATCAGCCTTGCCGATCGTGTAGAGAATGAAGATTTCGTATTAAACTGGAAGCTAATGCAAAAATGGCTTAACGATGGAATCCCGTTCCCAGGTGAATCATACAGACAATGGATTGGCGAATTTTATCAAGAAAATAAATTGATCAGAGATGAACTCTATATCCGCGGACACAAAGTGGAACTATCCAAAATTAAAGCCAACCTGTTAAATATTGTCGCAACGCGTGACAATATTGTTCTACCACAACAGATTGAGCCACTGAATGACAAAGTTTCTAGCAAAAATAAAACATTACACCATGTAAATACTGGTCATGTATCCGTTGTAACTGGAAGGAAAGCCATTAACGAAATCCATCCTTTCATAGAAAATTGGCTGACAGAAGCTTCAGTATAAGGCGGTAGTCAAGTAGCGGGACAAAGGATACTAACATAATTGTGTATAAGGCACATCTAAAATACGTAGTCAGAAAGACAAAAGGTGATTGTTGCCTAGTCATTTCTGGCTACTTTTTTGTTGAGGATAAAATTAACAAGCCAGATTTTCTCTTTAAACATTCATATTTAGTGATTAAGAACATAGTGATTCCACTACCTAAGATTTCCGGCTATACTTGTTCAGAAGTGCGAAGGAGGAATCAGATGAAAAAAATACTATTTTTATTGATATTTAGTATTTTCATTGTTGGAGCGGTAGGTATAATTTATTTGAAAAGTAATCCGCCACTCGTTATAAATGGCTATAAAAGTTTTGACGACAATGCAAAAATAAGACTAATTGAGATTGAAAATAAAGGAATAAGAGAGTTGCAATTACAAAATGTAGTTGTTAACGATGGTCTGCCTGAAAATGCTGAACTGGTGGTGAGCAAGGCGGAGCAGCTAGAAACAGATGTACCAAATGATCCAAACATCACGTTCCACGGTATTAAGCAGATAAAACTGTTTCCAAGCAGATACATAGATCGAAAAGCAGTTGGTAAGTTGCCACAACATTTTGGCTTGAAGATTGAAGCTACAGATATTCAAAAAATTACAATCCACTATAAATATTTAAAAATTCCGTTTACATTATCTGTTGAATTGAAAACAGTTGAACAGAATACATAAGTTATTAAATGGACAATAGAAAAGGCAAGAATTTCATAGTAAATGAAAAGGTGGAGGCAGTTGGCTTTCATCTTTTTTAAAATCGAAAAATTTCTGTCTGGTACAATCCCCATTTTTACACTAGCAAATGCAATTTATTAATAAACTATATTATAAAAATATTCAGAAAATTCTTGAATGTGTTAAGATGTAATTGGTAGTATTTACAATTGTTAGGGGGATTAAGATGGAGCAATTAATAGTAATAATAGCGCTTGTAATTCTTATCTTTTGTGTAGTGTTAATGGTCTTATTCAAATCTTCTAAGGAACAAACAAAATTTCAAGTAAAAGCCATATACGAAGGGGTAAATGAACTAGGACAAGTCGTCATGAAAGTACTTTTTACCTTTTCAGTTGGGAAACTATCGACTAGCAATAAGGAAATGCTTGCGCATATAAAGTGGTCAGAGGGATGGAAGCCAGTTAGATATAGTATTAAAGAGAATGGAGCATATAGAGAGGACAGTTTGTTGTCATCAGATTTGAATGAGTCTTTTCTTACTTTTGCAATAGATGATACGAATGCGGTAGACAAAAATGGTGCTGGGGAGGGCTATGTTATGTTTACGTTAGATTGCCCTTCTATTGCGTCCAAATCAACCGTAGCCATGATCATCGATATCCATACCAATAAGGTTGCTTATCAATTATCTGATTCTACTAGCTGGGATAATGAGTTTGTCGTAAGTAATTAAATAAGTGATCAGGTAGCTATTTGTATGAGGAATCTCGCGAATAGCTATTTTTCTTTTGAAAGTCTGGAAGAGAAAGGGCTCATCAGTAAAAGGAGTGGTGGATTCTACGGTTATTAGGGTAATCAGCGCTCCAAGGGAGTAAATCAGCACTCAAATGAAAAATTCAGCGTTCCGAGAGGGGAAATCAGCACTCAAATGAAAAATTCAGTGTTCGGAGGAGATAATTCAGCACTCAAATGGAAAATTCAGCGTTCCAAGGGAGTAATTCAGCACTCAAAAGAATATTTCAGTGTTTCCAAAGGTTATTCAGCAATTTTAGTAATATATCAGGATGGATACGGCATGTAGTTTTTTAATAATTTGAATTCCTGAATTTTTTCCATCGAAAGTTACTGTGATGAAGCAGTGAGATGGAAAATAGGATCTTAAAGGAACTTATTTAGATGCAATTCGTAGAATATAGAAATAGGAGCGTGTCAGTCTTTAATTCTCTAGTCTATTAGAAAATTATGATGCGTTACACCGCTTTTTGCAAAATCAGAGAAATTCCATCATCTGTGGAGAAGCAAATTCCCTCCAAATATCAATGTATATGTTGATATGAAAGTAATTCCATATTCAGTAACAGTTGAAGGGGAACAATCGGGAACTTTAGCATGTGAAGTTTTAATAAAAAACAGATAGAAAACAAAAAAGAAGGTAAAAGAATTTGGACTTACTAACAGAAAAGCTACTCATGATTTCATTATTTATTTTAATCATCCATTCCATCGAAACACTAGCTTATGCAGTGAGGTTATCTGGTGCACGGGTAAAACTATTAGCTTCAGCCCTATCTCTATTTAATATAATGGTGATGGTATCGAGATTGGCGAATATGATGCAGCAACCCTTTACAGGAAGTTTGGTTGATACTGCACCGAAAGAAAATGCGCTAGAATTTATTGAACAACAGTATCGTATTATTATTGGTTTTGCTTCAATTGGTACACTGATAGGCATTCTTTTGTTACCGACTTTTGTAGCCATTTTTTCACGTGCAATTATACATTTGTCGGAGGAAAGGGGTTCTATGCCAGCTTTATTGAAGAAAGGTTTGAGTCTTGAATATTTTAAACGAGGCATTAAACATATTCATCTGCCGAGTTTTACATACTTGAAGGGCATTAGTTGGCGAGATATTCCGCTGAAATTATTTATTATTAATATAATCATTACAGCTATTTACACGATAGGAGTGCTGTCTGCGTTATATGCTGCATTGTTGGTCCCTGAAAGAGCAATAACTGCCACTATGGCTTCGGGACTCATCAACGGTATTGCTACGATGCTATTGATCATATTTATTGATCCTAAAATTTCAATTCTTGCAGATGATGTCATAAATCAGAGAGGAAGCTATCTCGAACTTAAGCGGGCTTCAGTGATGATGATGAGTTCACGATTATTAGGGACATTGCTCGCTCAAGCTTTGTTTATTCCTGGTGCCAAATATATTGCGTGGTTTACTCAATTTATCGCATAAGGCTTTAATGAAATTAATTACAATTATATTCTTTTGGTGTTAGGATTACGGTATAGAATTTAATGGTAATTGAGGAGGAACAATATGAACCACTCATCATTTGAACGTCCGACAGAGCATTACGATAAACGACTGTCCCCAATCGATGAACAAATTTGTGCGCTTTTAAAACAACGCAAATATATATCGAATAATAATCCAGGTTTTCCACCAGATGAATCAATCTCAAACTGGGCTAAAAAATATGAACTTTATGAAGACTACCTCAAAACATTATTCGGGACAATGAGAATGGAGGAGCAACTTAAACCTCGTATTGAACCGGCTGGATTTAGAAAGCATCTACCTGTTTTAAAATCGCTTGAAATTGATGATCGCCACTATACGGTAACCTTTATCCGCCAATATGAAAATGCTAGCGTCTTACAACTCCTTATCGATTGGGATGGTACAAATGATCCTCCAATCCATCTGGATCGTAAGTTTTCTCGCAATCATTTTGAACTTTTTTTAGGCGAACAATACGAATGTCGGCAGGAAAGTGGAGGGGGTTCAACAGGACATTATAGGTACAAATTTGTTGTTTCACCGCCGTTACCCGACGATATTTCAGGTTTAGAATTTACTTTTAAAGAGTATAGCGACGTCTATGGGGATAAACCAACAGGACTAGAGATCAGCATGCAAGTAGAATAGGTTTGCTTACAAGGGTCTTAGTTGAGTGTGCAGCTAAGGTCCTGTTGAATTTTAAAAATGATGAAGAATCGGATAAATAAATGTTTGAAAGATTTCATTCAAAATTCAAATGATCAATTAAAGGGCTATTTAACCAAACTGAGTAAATAAATCTTTAGATTCGATGGCTCTATTAATTGATCAATCGTGATGCAGTTATAGTGTGTTCCTCATTATAATCAATTTATAGACCTACACTATTATTTGTTTGAGACCTACTCTATTTGCGCATAATTTGAGTATTAATCAACCCGTGAATTTGATAATCCGGAGGGAAAAGAAATGAAAAAAGTGTATTTACTACTTCTGATGCTTGTTGTTCTCGCTGGATGTGGCTTGGTAAATCAAGAAGTGCATTATGTAGCGAAAAGTAGCCATTGGAAGGCGGTTTATCATAGCAATACAGGAGATGGCTTAATGTTAATTTACCTTGATGATGGGCAAGAAGTTGGGGATATACAAATCAAGATTGAAGGAAAAAAAGAAGCTCTTTCCATATCGGATGCGCGAGTAAACGAAGAAGGGAAAATAATTATACAGAAAAAAGATGTAAAAAAAATATTTAATGAGGATACTACTCCCACTATTCAAATTCAATGGCAAGGGCAAGAAGAAACTTTAGTTGTCCAGTAAGGCGTGAATTTTGCGGCTCTACATAATGGGGGTTTGGTACACTCCATGAGGGTGTACTTAACGATAATTTCACTGATCGGGTTCAGATAAATCAATTGTAATAAAAGTTGAGAATATTTGTAATAAATGGCATTATTAAATTATGTATGTTGGTTAATTATTGATGACGTTAGTTGAAATTTGACTAACGTCTTTCTTTAAATTAAAGAACGAATGCATAACACAAAGAGAAGTGGAGGGAGGCATATTGTTAAAGATAAAGCTTAGCGCAATGAGTTTTTTACTTGTTTTATGTTCGTTATTAATATTTGGTTGTGTTGAAGAAGAGCAAGTCGATTGGACGCAAACGCCTACATTTACTCATGAGGGAATACAGTTGTATGGGACGGAAGGGGCGTTTGGCATAGTAAGAGTGAATGGACATGAAAATGAACCGGATTTTCCGGCAGGCCAAGGACGACTATACGATGTGTATTTTTTAGACAGGAAGCAAGATACGCAAGAAAATGACGGAAAAAAATATAAAATGACCGCCATTCATCAAGATACAAAAGAGACAATTAAACTCTACGAATGGGATATCTGGAGTAACAAAAGTGGAGCAAAGTTTGGCTTTGATAAAGAAGGTCTTTGGGAAATTACTGTTACAATTAATGATGCTCCTGTTACAAACTTCGTTGTTCAAGCTGAAGAATTCAATCCGGAAATTCCTAACATAGATAGGCAATACGATTTTTCGTACCTTGAAGATTTGCCAAATGATAAGTTGGAAAAATATCATGAATTTTTAAACAATGGAGATACAAAAAGTTTGAAAGATTTTACACCAGAGGAAATAGTGTTAATTCATATGAATTTAGTGTTTGAACATAACACTAGCAAACTATACGCCTTAACCTACGATGGTGGCAAGCTTCCACCCTTTGAACAATTCAATACCGAATATAACCAATACTTATCTGCTGATTTTATACAAGATTATTTGATGTTTAGATACTATGATTCGATTTCCGTTAATCTGAAAGAAAGTACTCAAGATTTAAAGATTGTACAATTAGAAATTATATTCGGAAGTAATACGTATGGAATAACTTTTGCTTTAAAGCAAGAAAATGGGATTTGGAAGATTGATGTGTATCATTTAGTTGAAGTGTTAAAGAGGGGTCATTCAAAGGAGTGAATTTTACAATGCAACTTAAATTTTACGAATATTCATATAATCATTTGGTAGAACAATATCAGATTATGGAAGAACAGCTTCGTTATACGTATTCACCTAAAGATAGTATCGTATTAGTGAATAAAGATGCGGATCGACATGCTATCTTAGCATTGGAGAATGAAATGCTCGTTAGCTTTTTTGTGTTACACCAAAGGGAAGGGGTTAAACCGTATTCCTCAAATAATCAAGCCATTTTAATTCGTTCCTTCTCAACTGATTTTTATCATCAGGGTAAAGGATACGTTAAAAAGGCACTACAATTATTACCTGCCTTCGTGCAAATGCATTTTACAGATATAAATGAACTCGTTTTAGCAGTAAATATTCAAAATACAGCAGCTCAAGCTTTATATAAAACATGTGGCTTCATCGATGAGGGCGTTCGTTCGATGGGGAATAAGGGTGAATTAATTATAATGAGTGCGAATTTGTAATGTAATAAAGAAGTGCAAAATTATATATATGCATATATTCAAGAAGCGGTTTTAGCAAATAGATGAGCTGTTGGGCATGATTTTGTAACAGTAAGGAGCATGTATGATTAGCTGAAGCAGCTGGGATTTTTGCATTATCAATAATTGTGGCCGTTTGTTTTAGTTGCAACCAATCATTAAAAAAGAAGTATATCATATTGTGAATGAATACGATCATATTAATTGCACCATTATTGCCGTGGTTAGCAGGTACTCCTTTTGCGGTTCGCGTTGGATATGGATTGGCAGGAATAAGAAAAATGGTTTGTAGATTTGTGATATTCTTGGTGATTTTCCTAGTTCTTCTTTTCCAATGTGTTATTAAAAAGGAGAAAAATGAATCTAACTAGTAATGAGTTGCTAAGACACATCAAAACAGGAATAGATAGAACCAAATAGGCCTGTCCTATTTCTAAAGCAAGAACAGAGCCTATTTTACATAGTTTAAATGATCATTATTGTTTAAAATAGTCCTTAAAAAAGTGGATTATTCTTGATTTCTTCCTCAATCGCTGTAACAAGGCTTTCTGCATCTTCTGCAGTTACAACTTCTCCATTAACCACAGCAAATAATTGTTCGACACAGAGCTCGCAGTTTGATGTGCATCCGAACTCTTCTACATCGATATCTGTTCTGTTCAACATTTCGTCATAGGCATCGGCAGAGCCTTGTGCCATATTTGAGACGCAAAATTCAATCTGACACTTCAGCGGTGCCTGTTCCTTCTTTTTGAAAAATCCAAAAGCCATTTGTTATCCCCCTATGTATATGCAAGCAAACTATGAGATTTCTTTTAAAAAATTTTGCGATATTTCATGATACTAAACATACTTCGAGGTTAGTGCCGTTAATTTGATACCTAACCAATCTGTCTCGATGAAGAATCTTATCTAGTTGCAAATATAAGTGTTTTATAGAAAATATGCAAGTGAACTCTTCCTGATTGCATGGCCTATTCACAATGAAAAATTAAAAATAAATAGACGCATGATTGAAATTTGGATAGTGTTTAAATCGTAGTTCACCATCTTTTCAAGCTTAGGCTTAGTTGGTTAGATTTGGTGCTAGTAAGGACTTTTCGCAAATATTACATAAATTTGAGGTGTACATATGCTGCAATCAACACTATCAAGGTTAATCTTATTCTTTCCACTCATTTTTTTGATACATGATTTAGAGGAAATAGTAACAATTGAACAGATTCAGCTCCCTATACGACTACCATTTACCATTTCGGCTTTGGAGTTCACAATTGCATTCGTCTTTCTATGGATGATCGTAGCTGTAGGTTGTTTATATGCAGCGAACGGAAGAAGATTTCTAGGGATCAAACCGCTACCTTTCTTCTCTTTTCTGGTAGCGGGAGTGTTCTTAGCTAATGGCATTGGGCATGTCCTGCAAGCCATAGTATTTCAAAAGTATGTGGCAGGTGTCATAACAGCCATTTTCCTATTGATTCCTTATTGTATACTAGCCGTCAAAAAGCTCTACAACAAAAAGGTTCTTACAATGAAACAAATAGCCGTGTATCTACTACTTGGCTTCATAGTACAAACGCCATCTGCATTACTTGCGTTACTTGTAGGGAAAAGTGTAGTTACGTTACTTTAGTAGGGTAAGTGTATGGCAATGGCATAGATTCGCCATACATTTGTAACAATTTTGAAAAATAAGAATATTTGTCGATGTAAAGTGGCACTTCTTTTGTTATTCAACGTTCTGTTTATGAAGACTATTTTACAGGTTCTTCTAAAAAAAGACGTTGGAGGAAATCAAATTGAGTACAGAAAAGTTATTAAGTTTAAGTAGTAATTCATTATTTATTGCATTTGTTTTGTTATTACTCGCTATTTTGCCACTGGGACTTGCGGTAAAGTCGAAGGGGAAAATGTTTGAGCGAGTAGGGCTTGTACTTACAGGCTTTGCTTTTGTACTACAATTAAACTATTTCATCTTAAGGTGGATGGCTGTTGAACATGCACCAGTTAGCAATATGTATGAGTTTATGACGTTTTTCGGCATTATGTTGATTGGTAGTTTCCTAATTATTCATTATTTGTACAGGCAAATTGTCGTAGGCTTGTTTGTACTTCCTATTTCGTTGATCATTATTGGCTACGGTAGTGTTTTCACACGAGAAGTATCACCACTTGTTCCGTCACTGCAAAGTAATTGGCTGACAATACACGTTATTACCGTTGCATTTTCAAGTGCGATTTTGTCGATTTCATTTGCTACAGGGATTATTTATTTACTTCGAACGTTAGATGTACATAAGAAAACAATCAGCACACGTGCGTTGGAATTTGTCATGTACTGTTTAATTGTAACAATTGGTTTTATCGGTGCATCTACTGTGTTCAATCTTACGACGGAAGAAGTAAGTGTTCAATTTGAAAATGCACAAGGAGAAGTAGAGAAAGCTACCTATACAATGATGCCGCTCATTGTGAATAAGGGGGCAGTAACAGCTAGTGAGGAATCTGTAGGTGTTCTAGAAATACCAAATTCTATTGATGCAAAAAAATTCAATACGATTGTTTGGGCATTTATCGTAGGATCTGCATTGTATTGTGTCATTCGATTACTAACTAGAAAGAAAGTCATTGTCTTATTAAAGCCTTTGACAAACCGAGTGAATGCACCTTTAATGGATGAAATTTCATACAGAGCTGTGGTTATTGGCTTTCCTCTATTTGCATTAGGCGGGTTGCTTTTTGCTATGATTTGGGCGCAAATTGCTTGGAGCAGGTTTTGGGGTTGGGACCCGAAAGAAGTGTGGGCACTCATCACATTTTTATTTTATGCTGCATTCCTTCATTTCCGACTTTCCAAGGGCTGGGAAGGGGAGAGAACGGCTTGGCTTGCCATTATTGGATTCGGTATCATTGTCTTTAATCAAGTTTTTGTGAATTTAGTGATAGCAGGATTACATTCTTATGCATAGTTGTAGGAAGTAGTTTTATGTAAAAGTAGGGGTGAATGCTCATTAAGTATTTGTTAAAGCTAAATGTTGTAAGTGCTTTGTACGGGTTTATGCTTTTTGTTTCGATTGAGCTCCAGTTGAATTATTACCGAATAATGCGGCTTTCCGGCTGGGAAGGCAAGCAGTTAGAAATAGTGCTGCTAGGTGTGCATACGATTGGATTTTTTGGCGCCAGCATTTTACTGTACAGGTTGACTTGTAAATGGTTAGCAAAGAAGTGGTCTAGCTATTGGACGCTACTTCTTTGGCTACCGTATACCGTATTATTGATCAAGATTTTTGCTGATATATTCCCGATGATGGATCGGGGCGATCGACCTGCGCCTGTACAAGGACTTATCATCTTGGTGCAACTCATTAGCTATCCTTTTTATATTGGGCTTGTGAATTTTTTAGGCCAACAACGAAGTGTTGAAGTAGTTGAGGATAAGTAATATGCGTATGCATGTGGAAAAAGGATATTGGTCTAATGATTTCGGCAACGGTAATTTAGCGTATAAATTATAGCTTGTGAAATAACGAATTAACCTAGAAGTGCACTCATTTTTGGTATTGTTTTATAAATATATAAATTATTGGTTCGTCATCAAAAGTCGGGGATGACATTTAATTAAAGAGCGTATTGATTTTAGATTGCTTATTGATTGAAGTGGAGACTGGACGCCCCCTGGAAAGCGCCCAGTCGAAACGGAAATCAACCCCAAGTTATGGTAATGAGCCAAATTACTATTATTCAAATGTCGGATAGGATTTAATAATGTGAAGGTAGTATTGCGTAAATTTGTTCAAGGAGGGGATTTATGTTGTATCTGAATCACTAGGGCTATTATTAGTGTTTATTATGGCACTATCTATATTTTTTGGATTAAATTACTTTGGGATTAAGTATACACGACAATCAAAGAGAAAGAGGTTATGGGCAGGAATTATTTCTATTTTAATTTCACCTATTATTTTTTTAGGGTCGCTTGGATTTACTTTATTATTTGATGAAGGGGGATTTGGTGCAGGATTTATCGCTGTTTTACTTACAAGTGGCTTCGTTTTAAATTCTATAATCATTATGTTCTCTGCATTTTTTATGCCTTCAAAGTCGTAGTGCATCAACTCATAATATCGAAAGTACAGGATATGAATTATGCGTATAAGCAACAATCTTTGAAATAGTTTTAAAAACATTAGGTTGTAATGTGCCGGTAAATGGGTTATTTTATTTTCAAGATTAACGTATGTTGCAACATTTTATTGTTGATTGTAGTGGAGGATGCTCTACTGTTCCAGGAAATGCAAACGAACTAAAGACCCTGCACAGAGCATATAAAAACTGTGTTTTGCGACGAAAGCGAAGTGACAGGAGCCAAGGAAGCGGCAAGGTGCTTGACCGCGGAAAGTGAGTTTCTAGAGCGGAAATCGACCTCCTATTTTAAAAATGTAATCCAGGTAAACAACTTTATTATCAATAGTATATGTAAAGAAAGAGACACCCATAAATGGATGTCTCTCTCTTGTGCTCAAAAATTAATTCAAATTTAAGAATTAAAGTTTAACAACGTTAGTAGCTTGTGGGCCACGGTTGCCTTCTTCAACGCCGAATTCAACTTTTTGACCTTCTTCAAGTGATTTGAAACCTTCACCTTGAATAGCTGAGAAGTGTACGAATACGTCGTTTCCACCTTCAACCTCGATGAAACCGAAACCTTTTTCTGCGTTAAACCATTTTACTGTACCTTGTGTCATTTAAACGACCTCCAAAAAATAAATTAAAATCTAGTTCCTACAACATGTAAAAAAATCACGTATAAAAAATGCTCGTACTAACACGATCACTTTTTTAATAGGTGATTTCACTGTTTACGATTGAAGGATTGACTTAATTATACAATCGAATCATACATTTGTCTAGCAAAATAAATAAAAAAAATCTCAAAAAGGTAATTCACTTTTGTTTTTTATGTGTTATTGTATGAAAATTTCGAATTAAATAATAGGGCATTTGCGACTAAAACGATGAAATGGGGAGACTATTGATATCCATGTCACTACAACGTGTTCTCTAAAAGGTTTTGGGGCTATAACTGGTGCTTTCTGAAATCAGCTTATTGCAGATTGGTACTCATTAAAGTTTAATGATGTAGATTCAATAAATCGTAAGGAAAACGTACCGTCGAATGTGTTATTTGAGTTCGCATTGAACATCGGCATTACGTTTAGAGAGTACCACTGGCTGGATTCCAATGCTTTTCAAAGTAGACAATGGTGACGAAGCTATCTAGGGCAGCTTTGTGAATAAATTATCCAATGTGGAAAGCGGGTAAGTGAGGCTTCAGAACAGGAGACGGAAACCTCAATTAAACATAATCGTTGTACTACATAGTAGTTAACCGTGGATTTCTATATAAGTTGATCTTGAAAATTCTCCCATGTTGCTACCTATACATTCGTACTGGCCGCACGTACCTGAGGAATAGTTGCACTCTCGTCGATATTTTTTCTTTTGGTAGGTATTTAAAGTGAATTTACTCATTACAATCTTTAATTGAGTAGGTATACCTCTTAGTCGATCCACGCATTTTCCTTGGCGACAATAACAGCCTCTGCGCGCGATTCCACATGGAGTTTCACGAAGAGTTTCGATAAATAATTTTCTACTGTGCGCTGCGTGACGCCAAGGTTCGAAGCAATGGCTTTATTGGTAAAGCCCTGAGCGACGTATTGCAAAATTTCTTGTTCCTTATCACTAAGTAATACTTCCTGCTGTGCTTCCGGTCGATGTGAGCGACGTTGTATGAAATCTAAAAAGTCAGCAGGTAGTAAAATTTCCCCACGAAGAGTTGCTTGAATCGTTTGAATAACTTGCTCTTTGGTCGCAAGTTTCGATAATAGCCCATCGACTTTTTTTTCTACAAGAAGTTCGTAATAATCTGCGAGCTCATAGCCTGTATATAACAAAATAAGTGCTTCAGGTTGTTTCTTTTTTATCATCTGGGAAAGCTGAACACCGTTAGTTGGTTTCATATTAATATCGATTAAATAGAGCTGAAATGTTTTTGTGTCCATAAGCGAAAGCACAGACTGTCCATCCTGTTCAGTTTCTATATGCACATTCGCTAAGTCCTGTAAGAGAGTCTTTGTGCCGTCCAAAACGACAGGGTGATCATCGACAATAAGTAGCTCAATCATGTTTGTCCTCACTTTTTTCTTGTATTTGAATGTATATTTGCATGCCCTCATCTGGTATTGACGTAATATTCATGTCGCCGCTAAAGGAACGAACGCGTTCACGAATACCGTTTATACCCATAGACGTTGTTGATGCAATCATCTCATCAATATTGCAACCAATTCCGTCATCTGAGTACTGTAAGGCAAAGCCACGGTCGATAGCAGTAAGATGAAGTGTGACCTCCATCGCTTCGGAGTGTTTAAGGGCGTTATTAAGCAACTCTTGAACCAGCCGGTACACAACTAGGTGTAGTGTTACGTCTTGGAAATCGACACGATCAATTTGTGCGTCGAGTAAAAAGTTTGCACGTATTTTCACCTTTTGTATGAGTTTTTTCAATGCGACTTGTAAGCCGAATGTATCGAGTAATGGGGGGCTTAAGTTTTCGCAATAGTCCCGTAAATCTTGTGAGGAATCGAGTAACTGCTCTCGAATCTCTAATACTCTTTCTTTCTTAATAACTTGGGAGCCTGCGATTACATCGAGCTCTCTCGCCAAATGTAGCTGTTCCTGTAAAATGGTGTCGTGTAATTCCTGTGCCAAAATGGTTTTTTCTTTCTCGATAATATTCCATAGTAATGTATCTAGCCACGGAACTTGTGTATTACTCGCTACTTTCATGTGATGAATTTCATCCACTAAATCCTCAATGAGCTTTAAATTATCAACAAACATTGAAAAGTAAAGTGACAGTAATTCTAGCCATAAAAGCTCTTTTTTTTGTATTGTATTTGAAATGGTTAAGACAATTTTTTCTTCAGCCGTATCATGCAATACTATTTGAATTACCTTATATTCAATGACCATTTCACCACGTGATAATGGTAAATCATCTGTAACCGTTTCTATCGTAAATGTGGTTGTACCGAGCTTATTGGCAATTTCCTGTGTGAAGCGGGCTTCTAATTCTTGTTGATTTCTTGCGTTTCCGATGCTGTTAACTGCAGCATATAAATTATGTACATAATCCCCGTTAGAGGAAAAAATAATTTTCCGATGTTTAAAGTCTAGTTGCTCTTTTGCATAGAACCCTGCAATAATGCCGATGAAAAGTAATATAAAGACACCTGTTATCTTTGCTATCGAATCGTATTCATTAAGTAAGATTGCAATCCCTATAGTCAAGACTAAAGCGATAGCAAAGGCTAGGGCAGAATAATAACGTAAGCGAGATAATTGATATTCAATATCGAATAATCGTTCATTTACTTGAATGAAAATAAAGGAAAAGGGAATGAGCAGTAAGAATAGTGCACTAAACTCTGAAGATAAAATAGCCTGACGCCCTAAAATTTCAGGCACGGCAAACAATAGTAAAAACGGCATAAACGGAATGATTAATGAAATCGCAATGATGCGTATTTTGGGCGAGCGTGTTTGTAAATAGCTTGCTAGCAAAATACATATGATGCAAATGACGAGTAGGCAAAATAGTGCAAGAATAGTAATAGGCGTCAAGATATGGATAGTAGGGTTAATGAAATTGACGATATCATGACAAAGTACCAGTAAAGGTATTATATAGAGCAAACGAGACTCAATAAATGGCCATTTAATATGTAAATAACGGAAATAATGTTCCAAAAAATGAATGAGGATGGTTAGGCATAGAACAATACAAAAGTTAATTACTATATGCCCCATACTATTTGCTCTACTAGAAGCGATACTGCTAATATACGCCATTGAAACGGTTAGTAAAAAAAGTATAAGTAGATTCGTTAAAAAGTTTTCCTTATTTTTCCGCCATAAATAAATTGTCACGCAAATGGATAGAACAAAATAGAGCATTGGGAAAATAAAAAGGGTAAAAAGCTGCTCTGGTATGTCTAAATGCGTAATCGGAACGGTATGAATGGTTCCATCTGCTTTTAAAATGCTTAGTTCTTTTGCTTCGATAACGGTAAGATGTTTTTGAACAGCAGGATTATCTGCAGCTGGCTGCCGATCTACACTCAGTAAAATATCGCCTTTTTCAATAAGTTGCCGCTGAGCCCATTTTGGATAATAGGGGTCAGCTATGATCAGTTGTTCTTTAACTTCACTAAGTGCGATGTTAACAAACGGTGTTTGAATAGCTACTGAGAGAAAATAGATGCCAAGCACTATGTAAATAGCAAAAATACTAGAGGTTAATTTAGTCATATTAAATCTCTTTTCCACAATATAGTAAATATTATTTATAATACCATGTTTTTCAGATGCATATATACCTAATTATCCTTAACTTTTAGCGATTTTGGAAGACCGAAATGGAATCTTTCGGAAAACCACTAGCGTTTTTTCGGAATAACGCAATGGTAGTTTCGGTAAGAGTTGTGCTAGTGTAAAAATAACACTATGCCAGAAAGAGGTGCGCATGGCATGTTGAAAAAGAGACTAGTTCTAATTGTGCTTTTTTGTGTATTGATAATGAGTTTAGTTACGCTTAAGACAACTGCCATGACAACTGACTCTGTAGAAGTGGACGTATGTATAATCGGCGGTGACAATCATTTTGTCTATAAAATTCCGAAGCATCTTCATAATGCAATTGCTTATGACGAGATGAAAGAAAATATAGAACAATCTTTGTCATCACATTGGAAGATTCAGACTGGACATTATGAGGAAAATAATTCAGTCGTGGAGTATACGTTTTTCATAGAAGATTTATTTCAGTTGAAGAAAAAAGGGCAGTTAAAACTAACGATTCCTTATAGCATTCTAGTTGGTATGTTCGGTGAGGATGAAGCTATTCAATTACGTTTTGTGGCGAGTAAGCTGACGAATTGGACGGTTAATGCAAAAGAATGGTCATCATTTGGCTTTGCGCAACCACTTACTTATTTAAGTGAACGCGAATATGTATACAAGGGTCCAGTGAATGAACTGTTACAGCAAAGAACCGGCAATTTTGACGGCATGATTGATAAAGTGCAGATGGTGTTGCGTTGTGTCATTTATTTTAGCTTCATTTTACTACAGGTGGTCGCTTGTCTACTGTTATCTAGACGATTAAAAAAGCAACTTCTACAGTATCCAGAGAAAATGCATCAATATAGAAAACTTAGTTATATGTATCAATTCATTCCGATACTTATTATTATTGCTCAAATAATCTTTGTCGTAACGTCAGGATTACTTACTGCTTTTGGCCTTTATTTTAAACCAGGTATAGATTTACTACTAATTGTGACTCCAATTTTACTTAGTATTATCGTGATGCCTATGGTTTTTGTAGCAACGGAGCGTGATGTATCAAAAGAGTTGTGGGAAAATATGGACGTAATTTCAACGAGGCATAATTGATGTTATAATGGTCAACAGCAAACTTTAAGGAGCTGTTAACAGAGATGACACATCCAGAAACCGCGTATTTACATTTATTACAACATATTTTAGAAAACGGCGTGAAGAAGGAAGACCGAACAGGAACTGGCACATACAGTGTTTTTGGCTACCAAATGCGCTTTGATCTAAGCAAGGGTTTTCCGCTTTTAACAACTAAACGCGTACCATTTAAACTTGTGGCAAGCGAGTTACTTTGGTTTATAAAAGGTGACACGAATATTCGCTATTTACTACAAAACAACAACCACATTTGGGATGAATGGGCGTTTAAAAAATGGGTAGAATCTGATGAGTATACTGGCCCTGATATGACGGATTTTGGTCGTCGTTGCCTTGTAGATGAGGAATTTAATGCATTATATAAAGTAGAATTAGCTTCGTTTTGTGAACGTGTATTAACAGACGATACATTTGCAAATAAATACGGTGAACTTGGTAATGTATATGGTAAACAGTGGAGAAATTGGACAACGTCTACTGGTGAGAGCTTAGACCAACTACAAGATGTAATTGACCAAATTAAAACGAATCCCGATTCTCGTCGTTTAATTGTCAATGCTTGGAACCCTGAGGACGTGATTAATGCCGGGAAAAAGGGTAGTAAGGCTGCATTACCACCATGCCATGTCATGTTCCAATTTTTTGTCGCAAATGGTAAGTTAAGCTGTCAATTAATGCAAAGAAGTCTTGATACGTTGCTTGGCTGTCCGTTTAACATCGCATCGTATGCGTTACTGACACATTTAATCGCTCATGAATGCGGGCTGGAAGTGGGCGAATTTATTCATAGTATTGGCGATGCACATATCTATTCAAATCACCTTGAGCAAGTGAAAGAACAGTTATCTCGCGTGCCTAAGGACCTACCAACCTTAAAAATAAACCCAGAAAAAACTTCGATTTTTGATATCGAGTTAGAAGATTTAACAATTGAAGGATACGATCCACATCCAGCGATTAAAGCACCAATTGCGGTGTAAACAACAGGACTTTCTCAAACTTAATAAAGTCAGTTCCATTCTATGGAACAAATTAAATAACGCAGCCATAACTATTTTACAAGCGTAATAAGAAAGAAGTGAAATTTGTTTTTTACTTCTGACTAAACAATTTATACTGAATATCCTTACATCAGATTTCCAAAAAGTACTAGGTCGAAATAATCTTTTTTGAAAAATAGGCTAGTTGGTTGATGATTTAACTTACGAACATCCTTTATGATTTATATGTAATATATAGAATTATTTACCAAATAAAAAGGCGGGGGTGATTGTAGTGAGAAGAATGATGGTGTTTCATATGGGAGGAAATATGAGGTATTTACGATTGATAGAAAATGATTTTGTAGATACTTCTAAGCAACAATTAATTTATATGAGAAAACAACATGATAAATACTCAATCTCGCCTAAGTTATCTGAAGAGCAGCTTCATCAAATGATGCAAGTTGTTGAGGATATTCGACTTAATAGCCTTAAAAAGTTACTATAATGCAAACGCCTTCTAAGCTATAATGGCTGAGGAGGTGTTTTTTTTATGAACGTAGTATTTGTAGAATCGTTAACGGGAACAGATCTTTTACAAATGGTATCACATGATGTAGCGGGCGTTTTAGCTGCTGCTCAGGGGGAAAGTATAACGTTTCCAGTTGGCCATTTTAAATATGAATTTCACAACTTAGATTTTTATGAAGAAAACGGTGAAATTCGCCAAGAACTCGTGATCTATGTGAAGAAAATTTAATCTAAGTCAAATCGGTTTTCTTCTTCAAAAGTCATTTGTCATAAATGATTACTCAAAAGTGTGCGGGTTTAGAAGTCGAAGTACTTGCGATTTTCTATACCTGTAACTATAATGATTACAACAGGTGGTGATACGGTATGGTGAACAGTCGTTTTTCGGTAGCGATCCATATTCTTTCGCTCATTGCAACGTCATTAGACAAAAATCAGCTAACGTCTGATTATATCGCAGGCAGTGTCAATACGAATCCAGTCGTCGTTCGTCGGATGATTGGTGTTTTAAAGAAGGCTGGGTTAGTTACTTCAAACACAGGAATAGCAGGCTATAACTTGTTAACTGAGCCAAAGGATTTGTCATTATTGGACATTTACAAGGCAATTGATGGGCCAAAGCAGTTGTTTGCAATTCATGAAGAGCCTAATCCTGCATGCTCTGTCGGTAAAAAGATTCAGACTACGTTAGAAGATGTCTATGAGAATGTGTGGCAAGCAATGGAAGAACAGTTAAAGGCACAAACCTTACAAGATGTGCTAGATCAGCTTCGTTAAAAGTAACGAGGTCGGTCTTACTGCAAGTAACCTGTAACTTATTTTGTTACAACTACTATTAGGAGGAATTTGAATATGAAAATAGCAGTTATCGGTGCATCAGGGAAAGCAGGACAAAAAATCGTTGGAGAAGCACTTAATCGTGGACATGAAGTTACAGCCATTGTTCGCTCAACTTCAAAAGTAAAAGAAGAAATTACGGTGCTTGAAAAAGACGTATTTACATTAACGCAAGAAGATGTGAAGGGCTTTGATGTTGTGGTTAATGCCTTTGGTGCAGCTCCAGGGCAAGAAGAATTACACGTGAAAGTAGGACGTCATTTAATTGAAATCTTTTCTGGAATTGACACAAAGTTAGTAGTTGTCGGTGGTGCAGGTAGTTTATTTGTGGATCCGGAAAAAACAGTGCGTGTAATGGATACACCAGATTTCCCAGAAATCTATTATCAAACTGCGAAAAATCAGGGTGAAAACTTAAAAGATCTACAAGCTTCATCTATCACATGGACATTTGTTAGTCCGTCAGCTTTCTTCGATCCAGAAGGTCCGCGTACAGGCAATTACACAGCGGGTATCGATCACCTATTAGTGAATGCTGAAGGTGAAAGCTATGTCAGCTATGCAGATTACGCAATAGCGGTAGTTGATGAATTAGAAAATCCAAAACATATAAACAGTCGATTTACAGTAATATCAAATAAATAAGTATGCAAGAAATAAGCTTGGTGCAAAATAATGTACCAAGCTTATTTTGTTTTAGAAATCATCAATCTAGCTAAAATAATTACCCGTAAAAACAAAAAAACAAGGTAATTTTGCATAAACTTAGTTATGTAAAAAAGCAACAGTTTACAATACGCCTTTAATTAGCTACTATACATAAGAAGTATACATAAAGGGAGACTTAACTAATGTCCACATTACGACTTGAAAAAGACTTTTTAGGGGAACGTGCTTTACCGAAAGAAGCATATTACGGTATTCAAACGCTTCGTGCAACAGAAAACTTTCCAATCACAGGCTACACGATTCATCCTGCATTGATTACAGCAATGGGGGTTGTTAAAAAAGCAGCGGCGCTTGGTAATATGGAAGTAAATCTACTACAAAAAGACATCGGTAATGCGATCGTTGAAGCCGCGCAGGAAGTTATTGAAGGCAAATGGCATGGTCAATTTATCGTGGATCCGATTCAAGGAGGCGCAGGAACTTCTATTAACATGAACGCAAATGAAGTTATCGCAAATCGTGCCCTTGAGATTTTAGGAAAAGAAAAAGGGGACTATCAAACAATTAGTCCAAATAGCCACGTGAATATGTCTCAATCGACAAACGATGCATTTCCAACAGCAATCCATATCGCCGTACTTAATTTAGTAGATGAACTACTGGTTACTATGGAGAAGATGCAAGCGGTGTTCCAACAAAAAGCGGAGCAATTCGCGCACGTTATTAAAATGGGACGCACGCATTTACAAGACGCTGTGCCAATCCGTCTTGGGCAAGAATTTGAGGCGTATAGCCGTGTTATTACTCGTGATATCCAACGCATTCGTCAAACACGTCCAAACTTATATGATGTCAATATGGGTGCAACGGCTGTTGGAACAGGGTTAAATGCCTTCCCAGACTACATTAAATCTGTAGACGAGCATCTTGCTGAAATTTCTGGTTTACCACTAAAAGGTGCAACACATTTAGTTGATGCTACACAAAACACAGATGCGTATACAGAAGTATCAAGTGCGCTAAAGATTTGTATGATTAATATGTCTAAAATTGCGAACGATCTTCGTTTAATGGCATCTGGTCCACGAGCAGGTTTAGGAGAAATTATTTTACCAGCTCGTCAACCAGGGTCTTCGATTATGCCAGGGAAAGTAAATCCAGTCATGCCGGAAGTGCTAAACCAAGTAGCATTCCAAGTAATCGGGAATGACCAAACGATTTGCCTTGCATCAGAAGCAGGTCAATTAGAGCTAAACGTTATGGAACCAGTACTTGTCTTTAACTTAATCCAGTCGATTAGCATTATGAATAATGTATTCCATGCGTTTACGGAAAACTGCTTGAAAGATATCGAGGCAAACGAAGAACGCATGAAGGAATATGTAGAGAAGAGTGTAGGCGTGTTAACAGCTGTAAACCCACATATCGGTTATGAAATAGCAGCTCGTATTGCACGTGAAGCAATTTTATCAGGTCGCTCGATTCGTGAACTTTGTATCGAAGACGGGGTCTTAACAGCTGAGCAATTGGATCTAATATTAGACCCATATGAAATGACGCACCCAGGAATTGCTGGGGCAAGCATGATGAAATTTAAATAGTTTTGAAGATAAAAGTGCTTCTGCTAACAATAGAAGCACTTTTATTAATTTTATTGGATAAATGTTGGATTAGAAAAAGGTTCGTTCAAAACAAGCCCGAAAACGTTAACTTGATAAATTGAAAAAATTAATAGTGAAAAATCCCATTGTACGTGAAAAATGTGATAGTGCGTTACTAGAAAAGCAAAATGGGCTTAACAATCGATACCTTACATATCGCCAAACTGCTTCCAATATCGGCTCGATGAAAGCATATTGAACAGATTATCCGACGCTAAATTTTGTGAAATAATAATACTGCCGTCACCTCGATTTATTTGTTAACTAAAGCCATTGCATCGAAAATGCAAACAATAAACCTACCATAAACCTTCAAAAGTGTACAAGAAAAAGTTGGAGAAAAAGATACAGCGATGAATTGATCAGTTTTTTGCCAGAAAGATTTAGTATTTGACGTTTAAGGGCATGATTATCAAAAAAATGTATCCTGGTGATTGACCTGACCCTGAACTTGGATGCTATTTGTGTGGTAAAGAAGCTGCTCCGAGAAGCAAGAACGTCAATTGTATTAATCATAAAATCCACATTTCTATCTTTTGTCGACCTTTATTGTAACAGGGATTTTCTAAAATGATTTCATGTACGATTAATAGCCTTTGTGATGAGGTAATGCTAATATATCAATGATTATTGTCGAATGAATAATTTTGTGCAATTGCCACAAAAAATGAGTTGTGCTATTCTAAATTTTATAACAATATATTAATTTACTTCATTGGTGCGAATGTCTTTAGACATTTGCTTAAAAGGGAAATCGGTGCAAATCCGATGCTGTCCCGCAACTGTAAATGGGGAGTCTATACAATATGCCACTGTAGCAAAGCTATGGGAAGGCGTATAGATGATGAACCTAAGCCAGGATACCTGCCAATAAGAGCAACACATTTACATAGAACCACGAGGATGGTTGTAGTGACAGGGCAAAGAAGCCTATTATTTCACTATGACATCCTCTTGTAAACAAGGGGTTTTTTTTATGCCCATTTTTAATAAGAGAGGAGAGCACTTTGAAAAATTCAACAACAAGAACTATAACCCTACTCTTATTAGTTTTGACTGGTGTTGTTCTAATATCTATGACGTTAGCGATTATGGTAGGCTCTGTGTCAATTACACCTAGTATTGTATGGCGTATTATTTTAACGCACATCCCATTTAATCCATTTGGCATTACAGCGGATTGGAGTCGCTCGCAGGAAATCATCATATGGCAAATTCGTACGCCACGCGTTGTACTTGCCATGATAGTAGGTGCTGGACTTGCTATTTCAGGGGCTGCCATTCAAGCTTTGGTTCGCAATTCAATCGCGGACCCCTATATTTTGGGCGTATCATCCGGTGCATCTGTAGGGGCGACATCTGTAATTTTACTTGGTGCTTTTTCATTTTTAGGTATGTATGCGCTATCATTTGCTGCTTTTATAGGGGCAACGATAGCAGTACTTATCGTGTTTTTCTTGGCTCGGGTGGAGGGACGAATTTCAGTGATTCGACTATTATTAGCTGGAATTGCCGTGTCACTAGTGTTGTCGGCATTGACAAATTTTATGTTGATGATGACGAAGGAAGAGGGCGGCATAAAGGCTGTGATGTATTGGATGATGGGAAGTCTGGCTGGAGCGAAATGGGTGAATTTAACGATTCCATTCATCGTTTTAATTGTCGTTTATGTCATTTTACGTCTCCATACACGTCATTTGAATTTACTGTTAGTTGGCGAAGAATCTGCTGCTACGCTCGGTGTTAATTTAGAGAGATTTCGATTGCTACTAATAGTATTAATTTCGCTATTAACAGGTGTCCTTGTTGCAGTAAGTGGAGCAATTGGCTTTATTGGCCTGATTATTCCACATATCGCACGCATGATTGTCGGCTCAAATTATAGGTTTGTACTCCCGGTCAGTGCATTAATTGGTGCAATATTTTTAATATGGGCAGATGCAGCTGCGCGCATTGTGATTGCACCTGAGGAAATGCCAATTGGAATTATAACTGCTTTATGCGGATGCCCATTCTTTATATGGATGTTGCGTAAACAAATGTATTCTTTCGGGGAGGAGAATTAAATGGTATTTGTAGCAAAAAACCTTTCGTTTGCTGTGCAACAGTCGGAAATTTTAAAAAATGTTTCTGTACATATTCAAGAACGAGAGTTTGTTGGCTTAATCGGGCCAAATGGCAGCGGAAAATCGACCCTATTAAAAAATATGTATCGAATGCTACAACCTCAAGATGGAGAAGTATTTTTATTTAATGAAAATATTTACAAACAACCTGCAAAAGAAATAGCGAAGCAACTGGCTGTAGTAGGGCAGGAAACACCAGTGCTATTTGAGTTTACTGTTAAAGATCTAGTTGCAATGGGACGTACGCCACATAAAAGGCTTATGGAAGTAGATACAAGAGAAGACATTGCAATTGTCGAGCAATCGATGCAGCAGGCAGGTGTACTACATTTAAGTGAGCGTAGCTTTAGTTCATTATCCGGTGGGGAGAAAAAACGAGTCATTGTTGCAAGGGCATTGGCACAACAGGCGAAGGTCATGGTATTAGATGAGCCAACGAATCATTTAGATATTCAGCATCAACTCCAGCTCATGGATTTGATACAGAGCTTGCCGATTACGGTCATTGTAGCCTTGCATGATTTAAATATTGCTGCAACTTATTGCGATAAAATTTATGTTTTAAAGGACGGAGAAATTGTAGCGTATGGGACACCATTCGAAGTATTAACTCCCTCATTGTTACAAAGGGTGTTTGGTGTTCATGCGGAAGTAAGCGTACATCCGGTCACGAAAAAGCCCCACATATTTTATATATCCGAGCAATTTTTATAGTTAGTTAAGGGTTCTTAAATTTGGCTCTACACCAAAGTCTGTACTTGACAGCAAATTCCACTGCAGGCGGACGCGTTCCATGTGCTTACTAACTAGTAGGGTTTATTTTTAGTAAAGTACATGCTTTGGTAAGGAACCTTAGATTTTTTTCAAAATATTTTTGACACAAAAGGAGAAATAGACATGAAGACATTTAAAAGCGTGTGGCTTGTTCTTGCAATCGCAATGTTAAGTATTTTGGCGGCTTGTGGTAATGAGGAAAAACAAGATTCAGCATCGCATAGTGAGCAAGTGGAACCAGCCAAAGCTGGCGCAACGGAAGTAACGATTGAAAATAATGGGACGACACAAGTTTATACGGAAGCACCTAAAAAAGCCATTAGCTTAAATCAACATGTAACAGAAATAATGCTAGCATTAGGCTTAGAGGATTCAATGGTCGGAACAGCATATTTAGATGATGCAATTTATGCACCGTTACAAGCGGCATATGAAACGATTCCAGTTTTAGCTGAGCAATACCCAACAAAAGAACAGGTGATTGATGCAGAAGCAGACTTTTTATATGCTGGTTGGAAAAGTGGATTTAGTGAGAAGGGTATTGGCACACCAGAAGAACTAGAAGCACTGGGTATTCACACATATTTACATACGTCATCAAGTATTACAAATCCTGCGTTAGAAGATATTTTCGAGGATATCCAAAATATTGCCAAGATATTCGGGGTAGAAGAGCGTGGTGAAGAATTAATTGAGCAAATGACAAAAGACGTAGAGGACATTCGTACGAAGCTTCCACAAGGAGTGGGTGATTTGCGTGTCCTTGTATTTGATAGTGGAGAGCAAGAAGTTTTCACTGCCGCACAAAATTTCATGAATGAACTTGTGACAGTGGCAGGTGGGAAAAATATTTTTGGTGATGTTGAATCTGGTTGGGCAACTGTTTCAAAAGAAGATGCAGTAGAGCGCAACCCTGAAGTGATTGTTGTCATTGACTATGGTTCAACAACTGCTGAAGAAAAAATAAATTTCCTGAAAAATGATCCTGCATTAAAAGAAACAGTTGCGGTATTAAACGAACGTTTTGTTATTTTACCACTTTCAGCAGCATCTGAAGGTGTTCGTGCAGCTGAAGCAATTCAAATTTTGGCACAAGGGTTTTATCCAGATAGCTTTCAATAATGAAGTGAAGCTAGCCATGTGCGAGCTTCTTTTTCAAAAGATAAAGGATAACTTTATAGTGATGTCTAGTCAATCTCTTTGCGATTTGCTCGCGCTAGCAATAATAATAGAGTTGATTTTCATTTCAGACTTGTGGTCAGCTGGATGCATTCAAAAAATTGCGCATGCATTTTGCTGACATAGATTTCAAACACCAAGACAGCAAATTAGCAGAATTGATATACGACTTAAATATAAATAAGTGCCAAATGGGGAGGAAAGTCCTGATTGGCACATATTTTGAAATAAGTTGTATGTCAAAATCGATGCTTTTCAAAAAGTCGATTTTTTTTGAGCACCAGTAAAAATAATGGATGATTTTTTAAAGCGGAAGGTGCTACAGAGAAGCTGTTAAAAGGTATAGCGAAGAAAAACGATCTGCATCCGCTGCCGACACTCGCCTCGTTTTAGTACCAAGACACGAGATGAAACCGTCTAGTTTTTACGTGAATAGTACAGGTTTTCAGCTTGTTTGACCATGAAAATCATCAGTCCATTGTCCTAGTCGTTTTTTTATTTACGATAGGGAACGGTAAAAAGTGCTGCGATTGAAGGCGGTTCTTAGTCATTTTTCGTTCGTTTTCGTATCAAAAATGTCGATTTTTTCATGATGATGATTATGAAAAAAATATTTCAAAAGCTCTCATTTGAATTAAAAAGATGATTCATCATATGTGATTCTTGCGGAGGCCAAATGTATCTTGAATATTATAATGAGCTACATGGCATCGCATACAGATGATCGGATCTCCAACAAAGTAAATAGGACCGGCCATGTTATTGCCCGGTTTCTCTAAATCACAGGAGGGGAAACGTTGACAACAAATGCATTTAATCATAATATTCCAGAAAAAACATTTGCTAAGTTAAACAGTGAAGGCGAATATACACGTATTGCTGTAAGTCCCGGCATTATCAACAAGCATTATACACCAGCACAATTTCAAAAAATCGCGGAAGTAGTCGGAGAGGGTGGGGCAATTAAATATTCTGCGTCTTACAGTATCCTACTCTCCGTTCCCACGGTAGATTTGATAAGGGTGAAGCAAGAGCTGGAACAGGCTGGTATATATATTGCGCAACAAGGAATGATTGTTGCGATGAAGGCTTGTGATTTTTGTGATGGCGATAAGATGGAAGCGGCAGCGATTACGGAGGAACTGTTTCGTCAATTTGAAGGGATGAGAGTTCCAAGTAGGCTTCGCATGAATATGAACGGTTGTGCTTCAGCTTGCTATAATGCCATGTATGATGATATTGGGCTTGTTTATCAGAAAGAAAGCTTTGATGTGTATTTAGGGGCTGTTCCTATGGGGAAAAATGCGCAAGCTGGAGAATTATTTGCCAAAAGAGTACCTGTGCAGCATATTGAAAATCTTTTACAGGAAATTATCATGTTCTATAAAGAATATGCCCGTCATGAAGAACCATTTCACAAATTTTACAAAAGAACAAAAACGGCAAACTATTGGCAAAAGCTAATAAATTAAAGGGATGCCCCGAAAAGAGACACCCCCATTTTTTTCAATAATTCAGTTTATAATTAGGGTTTATTCTAAGCAGTGCATTGCTTCTTTTGCATCTTGCCAAGCAACAGAGTAACCTTTTCCTTTTGCGCAAAAAATGCTGGAGGATTTGTATTCGGGATCGGCATTTTTATCGTAGCCAATTTGTACGATGACTTCCTCTGTATTATGGCAAACGTCATAACCATCAAACTGTAATGTTAATGCCCCTTTGCCATTTGTGTATGCAGCAAATGTAGTACTATAACTCATAAATGTTGCTACAGGTGCTCTGCCAGTTAGTATGACATGATCCTCAGTTATCGATGGAGTGTCAAATGTGCCAGCTGCTTGTTGAATATCTGTCATCATGCGACCGACAAAATCGCTCGAAGCTTTCATTTTAAAACGATAGTAAGGTTCTAATAGAACGTTTTCGGCTTGTTCAAGTCCTTGACGAAGTGCGCGGAACGTTGCTTCACGAAAATCGCCGCCCTCGGTATGTTTATTATGTGCACGCCCGGTCAGAAGCGTGAAGCGGACATCTGTTAGTGCATAGCCGGTTAATAACCCGTGATGTTCACGCTCGAATAAGTGTTTTTCAATGAGTCGTTGATGGCCAACGGATAAATGATCGGCATGGCATGCATTGAAAAATGAAATACCTGTGCCACGAGGTGCTGGCTCCATTTTGAGATGAACCTCCGCGTAATGCTTTAATGGTTCAAAATGACCGTAGCCAATGACGGTTGAAGAAATTGTTTCCATATACAATATTTTTGGCTCTTCAAATGCAACAGGTATTTGGAAGCGGTTTTCTAGAACGTCTACTAATACCTCTAACTGGATTACACCCATGACGTGCACGTGAATATCTTTAAACTTTTCATTCCAAACCACGCGTAATGAAGGTTCTTCTGCCTCTAATAAACGAAATGTTCGCAGTACATCTTTTATGTGTATCACACCGTTGTATGTAACTTTTGCCTGTAGCGTCGGTACGAGTTCAAACGGCTGAGCTTGAATTGATGTGTCACCAACTACGTCACCAATTTCTGCCTCGCAAATCCCCTTAACTGCAAATATATCTCCGGCTAAGACTTCTTTGGCTGTTTGAAAGCGACTACCATTATACAGTCGGATTTCCGTTACTTTTTCAGAAACGTCTCCAAAGTGAAATTCATCGCGTACTTGGAGCTTTCCTTGCAATGCCTTCATAAAGGTAATGCGCTGATTTTGTTCATCATGACGAATTTTAAACACTTCACCTAAAAATGGCTGATTGGCCTCATAATTTGTCATCGTCAATTGAGAGAATTGTTCGAAAAACTCCATGATCCCAATATCTTTCAACGCTGAGCCTGAGAAACATAGAAAGGCTTGCTCGTGCCTAATCATCAATCGAAGGCGCTCAAGGCAAGTTGTAACATCTAGCGTTTGCTCTAAATATTGCTCTAGTAAATGTTCATCACGTTCTGCTAGCCATTCAGCGACTTGAGTAGGGACAGTTTCGATGCTAAGTGGTTCCTCGATAAACAGCACATTTTCGGAGCATTCCTTTTGGAGCTGTTCGGTAACAGTTGCTATATTCGCACCTTCTCGGTCAATTTTGTTGATGAAGAAAAAAGTAGGTACGTGATACTGCCGAAGTAACTGCCAAACGGTTTCTGTATGCCCTTGCAAACCTTCAACTGCGCTGACAATGATAATTGCGTAGTCCATGACGCGAATAGCACGCTCCATTTCAGGAGAGAAATCGACATGTCCGGGTGTATCGATGAGTGTATATGTATCATCTCCGATTTGCATGCGACCTTGCTCAGCAAAAATGGTAATGCCTCGAGCACGTTCTATCGCATGATTGTCTAGATACGTATCTTGATGATCGACACGGCCGCGTGCTGGAATACTATTTGTGTGGTAAAGGAGCTGCTCGGAGAAGGTTGTTTTACCTGCATCGACATGGGCCAACACGCCAATAGTTTTATACATAAAAATCCTCATTTCCAATAATGAATTCGCTAGAGCGAATTTACGTCCAGATTTTGAATTGTGCTTGCACAATTCACTCCTTTCAAAATCTGCTGCTGTCGCTACGCTTTCGCGCAAAAAACATCTGTGACATCCGCCGGAGGCTTTAACTTTATTCAGCTGGCATTCGAACAACTGTGAAAAATGGATTAATCTATATTTTCTCGTAATCTATCGAGGTGGGTTACTTCTGAATCTGCTGAATAAAGTTAAAAAAGCATGTGAAAGTGAGTCAATTTCACATGCTCGCAAATTTAGTTTAATTTTTGGATAAAAACTACTTTTAAGTAGTTGAATTCAGGGAATTCACGCGATACGCGGAAATCTTTTGGTAAGCCAAATTCCTCAACAATTTTATAGCGTGTATTTGTTTCCTTAAAGGCTTGGTCAATAAAACCTTTGAATTTCTTCATACCAAAGCTTGCGTTGTTTGTAGAAGCGACAATGACACCGTTTTTCTCAGTAATAGCAATCGTATCCATTAAAAGCTTCGGATAATCCTTCGCAGTCGAGAACGTCATTTGCTTTGTACGAGCAAAGCTAGGTGGATCTAATACAACCAGGTCAAATTTCAAATTGTGACGCTGTGCATACTTGAAATATTGGAAAACATCCATTACTTTAATGTCCTGCGCCTCATAATCTATCGCGTTGACGCTAAACTGCTCAATCGTTTTAGATAAACTGCGCTTTGCGACATCTACACTTGTTGTTTTCGTAGCACCACCAAGTGCTGCCGCTACAGAAAATGCGCCTGTATACGAGAAGGTATTAAGCATATTCGCACCTTTTGCATAGCGTTCGCGAATTGCAAGGCGAACTTCACGTTGATCGAGGAAAATGCCAGTCATCGCACCGTCATTTAAATTGACTGCATAATTCATGCCGTTTTCCTTCACAATAAGTGGGAATTCAGCTGGTGTCCCCATGACAAAATCGTCTTGCTCGATATACTGGCCTTTACTATCAAAGCGTTTCTTTTCGTAAATAGCTTTATAATTCACCGTTTCAGAAAGTGCTGCATAGACAGCTTCCTTAAAGGAATAAATGCCTTCACTATACCAGCTCACCATATAGTAGCCGTCAAAAAAGTCTATTGTTAAACCGCCAATGCCGTCGCCTTCACCGTTAAAGGCACGAAACGCCGTTGTGTTAGGATTATTAAAGAAGGCTTCACGATTTTGAATAGCTTTTTTGAATTTTTTTGCAAAAAACACCGTGTCGATTTCTTCTTCGGGATCTGTTGATAACACCCAGCCAATCCCTTTATTTTGTAAGCCGTAGTATCCAGTGCCGATAAATTTCTTGTGAATATCTAGTAAACGAAGTAAGGCACCTTCTTCGGCAGGAAGCTTACGTGCATCAACAGCATCCTTTGAGATAAGTGGGTAGCCTTTTTTTAGTGGGCCGGCAAATTGATTGTTAATTTGTAGTGCAATTGTTTGTGTCATGTTGTCATCCTTTAAAAAGCATTTTGTTCTATTATCGCATTGTTTGATAGAGATAGACAAATTATTTTATCTTTTTTCAGCGAGTGGGGTAACAATTGCTGAAAAAAGATAAGCCTTCAGACGCAGTTACGATGAGGGACAATTGATGAATGCTGCAATTTTTTCGACGGTCTCGATCGTTGCTTTCTCAAAATACTCCATTTTACTGAAATAACTATGAATTAAACCAGGCATAACGATATGCTTAACTTCTACACCAGCTGTAGCTAGTTTTTCTGCATAACTCACGCCTTCGTCGAAAAGTACATCTGCCTCTCCAGCGAGTAAAATAGTTTTCGGTAAATCAGTAAAATCCTTTGCTTGAAGAGGAGACACAAGGGGATTTGCTAAGTTTTCGCTAATGGAATAATGTCCAGAAAACCATTCCATACCCTGTATATCTAATCCGAAATGTGCACCGAATTTTTTATAAGAGTCCATTGTAAAATTTGTGTTAGTTACCGGATAAATAAGAGCTTGTGCAGTAATTGCTGGTCCGTTTTCTTGTTTTGCAATATGTGTCATAACGGTTGCTAAATTACCGCCAGCACTATCACCAGCGACAATTAATCGTGACGGGTCGCCATTAAGTTCAGCGGCATGTTCATGTACCCAAAGAAGTGCATCATAAGCGTCAAAAACAGGTGTTGGGAACGGAAATTCAGGTGCTAAGCGGTAATCAATCGATACAACAATTGCCTGTGCTTTGTCAGCAAGTAGTTGACAGCCGGCATCTGCTGACTCTAAATCTCCAAACACCCAGCCGCCACCGTGGTAATACACAATGATAGGCAACATTTTTTCATTTACAGGTGTGTAAATTCGAACATTAATTTTTGAGTCATCTCGTACAGTAATTTTTTTATCTTCGATGGAAGCAAGAGTAGGTGCAAGTGCGGATTGCCATTTTGGAACAGTACGTGAAGCTCTAGCCTCCTGTGGTGTCATCTCGTAATAATGTAGCCCTGTATCGGTATCTTCTATATAGCGAATGGCTTCATTTGTTAGTTGTGTCATCATCATCATTCCTTTTTTGTAACGTTTGTTATTCCTATTATAAACTATCCCTATAATTTTACTAGGTTTTATTACTGAAAAAGAAAATTATTTTATAAATGGATGCAAATATACCAGTTAGTAAGCAAAATTAAGTTTATAATATAGTTATATTTCCAACTTGGAGGGACAAAATGATTTCTTTAATTGTGGCACATGATGAACAGCGTGTAATTGGCTATGAAAACGGTATGCCTTGGCATTTACCAGGAGATTTAAAATATTTCAAGGAACAAACAATGGGCAAACCTATTATTATGGGGCGTAAAACGTTTGAATCCATCGGCAGACCGCTTCCGGGACGCCGTAATATTATTATTACACGGAATGAAAGTTACCAGGCAGACGGGATTGAAACGGTCGCGAGTTTGGATGAGGCCCTTGTACTTGCCGGGGATGTACCGGAAATTATGATTATTGGCGGGGAGCAAATATTCCGACTTGCTTTACCAATTGCAGATCGACTTTATGTAACAGCGATTCATCATTCGTTTACTGGAGATACCTTTTTCCCTGAATATGAATCGGAATTTGTCCAAGTTTCGGCACAAGAGCCAGTTACAGTACCGGAAGGCTATACATTCCAATACTTAATTTTTGAACGGAAATAAGAAATGCACGGTGCGAACAGACACCGTGCATTTTTTTATAGATAGAGATATACACACGCATACATCGAGCCGCAGCCCGCTAATACAAAGAGATGCCAAATCATGTGATTATAGGGCAATGAGCGCCATGCGTAAAATATCGCACCGATTGTATAGAAAAGACCTCCAGCAAACAGCAGTGCAAAGCCATTAAAGCCAAGATAAGCATAAAGTGGCTTCACTGCAAAAATAATGAGCCAGCCCATTCCTATATAAAAAATAAGGGATAGAATTTCGAAACGATCGATAAAGAAACATTTAAAGGCAACGCCAAGAATAGCGAGTGTCCAGATAATACTGAGTAACACGATGCCAAGTGTACCACCTATGGCAATAAGTAAAAAGGGTGTGTACGTACCTGCAATTAAAATATATATAGAAGAATGATCGAGAATTGCAAAGAAGCGTTTGTATTTTTCCGGCATGCTATGTAGCAGGGTGGACATTAAAAACAGGATAATAACCGAAGCACCGAAAATGCTAAATGTAGTGATTTGGAGCGCACTGCCATTTTGAATCCCTGTTAAAATAAGTGCAATAAGTGCAGGGATACTTACAATAAAGCCTATTCCATGCGTAATCGCATTCCACAGTTCTTCTTTCCACGTTTTATAATCAAATGATTCAATCATAATTTCCACTCCTTTCGTTCATACTATTACTATACTCCAATAACAAACAAACTACTATTTACATTTGTCATGTGTTTCATGTCAAAAGTGTCATACAGGATTCCCAACTTATATAAAGGTGTTTGGTAGACAAGACAAACAGAAAAAGCTATAGTATCAAAGGAAAAGGCTACGATAGTAACTAAAAGTGTGCATGCCAAATGGCAAAAGTCATGATTGCATATGGAAACTATTGCCGATATAATAATATTTAACGAAGTAAAAGGATGTGTCTAAATGAGACGAATTCATATTGTAACGGACTCAACTAGTGATTTAACGAAAGAAGAAGTAGAAAAAAATGGTATACATATTGTGCCGTTAACGATTCAAATTGATGGAAAGACTTATACGGATGGGGTTGATGTAGAGCCTCAATCTTTTTTAGGTTTAATGAAGGATGCCAAAGAATTGCCAAAAAGTTCGCAACCTGCACCAGGTAAATTTAAAGAATTGTACGATGAACTTGGAAAAGATGGCGATCAAATTCTTTCAATCCATATGACAGGTGGTATGAGTGGGACTGTGGAATCTGCTCGTCAAGCTGCACAAATGACAGATTCAGATGTGACAGTTGTTGATTCCAGTTTTATTGCGTTTGCTCTTGCGTTTCAATTACGCGAAGCCATTAAAATGCGTGATGCTGGTGCAACTATGGAAGAAATTATTGCTCGACTGGATGAAGTACGTGCAGGTACACATTTATATGTAATTGTCGATACGCTTGAAAACTTAATCAAGGGTGGACGTATTGGTAAAGGTAGAGGCTTTATCGGTTCACTTCTTAATATTAAAGTAATTGCGAACTTGGAAGGTGGGGTGTACAACCCTGTTTCAAAAGTACGCAGTCATAAGCAGGTTGTTAACTACCTATTTAAACAGTTCCAAGCAGATACTGCTGGAAAAACAGTGAAGGCAGTTGGTATTTCACATGCAGACGGTCTGAAAACGATGGGTAATCCTTTAAAAGCATTAATTGAAGAGACTGGTTTTAATAATGTCGAGATTGCTTTTACATCGCCAATTATCTCTACACATACAGGCCCAGGTGCGATTGGCTTTATTTATTTCGCAGAATAAATTTATAAAAGCTAGTACATCTGATTACGGGTGTGCTAGCTTTTTCATGAAGCATATAATATGTCTAACTTAAAAAATTATTCAACTTCTTTAAGGGAACTGGCTTTTCATACGTGCATGAACTATTTATAATAAAGATAAAAGCAAAATGATGGAAGGTGGTCAAATGAACATTTGGCGAGGTATCTTGTCATGTTTGATCGTCTTAGTACTAAGTGGTTGTGCCATTTCAATTGATGAACCAGATCCTCAAACTGAACGAATAGAGGAACAGACAGCGTCAGAACAAGAAAAGACAAAGAATGTAGAGCAGGTGCAAGAAGAGGGTAAGACCTCATCAAATGCATTGACGCAATTTTTTGAGCATTTTTTTGACCCATCAACAGAAGATTCACCAGATATGGATGTGGAACAAGCGAAGCAACTGCATTACTTGGCACTAGGAGATTCTTTAACGGAAGGTGTCGGTGATGAGTACAGTCAAGACGGTTATGTTGGGAGATTAGCAGGGACACTGCAAACTTGGTCTTCGATTTCAGAGGTCGAAATTGATAATCGTGGAAAAAGAGGGCGTCGTAGTGATCAGCTGTTAAAATTGTTAGAAAAAGGGCATTATGATGAAGAATTGCAACAAGCACAATTTATTTCGATGACGATGGGTGGCAACGATGTCATGAAGGTCGTCAAGAAAGATGTATTCAACTTAAAGCGCAATGCTTTTGATGCGGAATTACTTGCTTATGAGGAACGCTATAGTAAAATTATTGCCAGCATTCGAGAAAAAAATCCAACGGTCCCATTGCTTCTCATTGGGTTTTATAATCCATTCTCGATTGTGACACAAGAAGCAAATGAATTCGATACGATTATTACCGAATGGAATCGCATGATAGAAAATATAGCGAGTAAAGATACCAATGCTTGCTATGTGTCAGTGGAAGATTTATTCGATTCGAATGAAGAACTCGTCTATCATACGGATTTCTTTCATCCCAATGCAAAGGGCTACGATAAGATGACAGAGCGAATTGTTGCAAGTATGGAACTATGTGACATGGAACAGAAGATTAAACAGGAAATAGGCTTCGAGGAGTGACAAAATGAATAAATGGAAAATCGCTTTTTTTACGTTATCTGGTACGGTGCTTTTTGCGATCATCCTCATCGTTTATTTAGCTACGAGACCAGTAGATGATGTAAATTTAGCGAAGGGTTCAGAAAATGATGAAAGTGAAGGGAATGTTCTTGTTGTTCAAACAACTACAAAGGAATTTGAATCCATTTCGAAAAAGTATTTAAAAGATGCAGCGATGGGTTCACCACTACCGATTGATTTTACAGTTGGCGATGATATTCAACTTCAAAGTAAATTGACGGTTTTTTATACGGAAATTCCAATTACCATGAATTTTGAACCGATTGTCGATGAAAGTGGCAACATTATTTTGAAACAAACGGGGATGAACGTCGGTTTATTAAATATTCCACCGGAGACTACGATGAAAATTATGCGGGATACGGTGGAATTCCCGTCGTGGATCACGGTGAACCCGAATGAGGCTGAAATTTATGTGGACTTATCACGTGTAAATATTGCCTCGGGTTCTCGAGTTCGTGCAAAAGAGTTAGACTTACCAAATGATAAAATTTTGCTTGAAATTATTGTACCAGCTAAATAGGGAGTGAAGAATAATGGCAACAAAATACGCAACATTTGCGGGTGGCTGTTTTTGGTGTATGGTCAAGCCTTTCGATGAGACGCCTGGCATTGAAGCAGTCATTTCAGGCTATACAGGTGGTCATGTAGAAAATCCAACGTATGAACAGGTATGTTCGGAAACAACAGGTCATTTAGAAGCAGTGCAAATAGTATATGATGATGATGTTTATTCGTACGAGCAGTTACTGGCAACATTTTGGACATTGATTGACCCAACGGATGCAGGTGGGCAATTTTATGATCGTGGGGAATCGTATACAACTGCGATTTTCTATCATGATGAAGAACAGCGACAACTGGCAGAGCAATCGAAAGCGGATTTAGCTGCTTCAGGCAAGTTTGACAAGCCGATTGCAGTGAAAATTTTACCAGCGAGTACCTTCTATCCGGCAGAAACGTATCATCAACACTATTACAAGAAAAATCCGACGCATTATGAGCGGTATTCTGTTGGTTCGGGTCGTAAGGCGTTTCAAGAACAGCACTGGGGGCATAGAAAATGAATAAAGAAAAACGTTTAAAAGAATTAACCGATATGCAATATTATGTTACACAGGAAAATGGAACAGAACCCCCATTTCAAAATGAGTTCGATCAACAATTTGCTGATGGGATCTATGTAGACATAGTATCTGGGAAACCTCTTTTTAGCTCTCGAGATAAATTCGATGCAGGTTGCGGATGGCCAGCTTTCGCAAAACCGATTGCCAAAGAAGAAGTTGTGGAACATTTTGATACGTCCCACGGTATGCGCCGTGTAGAAGTGCGTAGCAAAGAGGCAGATTCTCATTTAGGACATGTCTTCCCAGACGGACCGAGAGAACTTGGTGGTTTACGCTACTGTATTAACTCGGCATCACTACGTTTTATCGCAAAAGAAGACTTAGAAAAAGAAGGCTATGGTGAATACGTAGCTTTGTTTAAATAATACTGAACGTCCAGAGCATTTTGTCCTGGGCGTTTTCTTTATTTATATGTAAAATACTCAGGTGTACCTTTGGAACGCTCGATTTCACGCCGGAAACGGCTTTAGTTCAACAAAAAAATGCCCCCACAAAGGGGACATTTAATATTACTATACTTTAAACTCACTAACGACACTGTGTAAACTATCGGCTTGGTGAGCTAGTTCGGTTGCAGCAGCATTTATTTCCTGCATTGATGCAGAGCCCTGAGTTGCAGCAGCTGCAGATGTTACTGTATTTGCCGCTGTTTGCTCCGCGAAAGCATTGACCTTTACGAAATCACTTGAAACAGCATTACTATATTCAAGTGTCATTGCAATTTGTTTTACCATTGCGGCAATAATTTTTGTCGTTTGATTTGTTTGCTCTAAGATGTTTGACAATGATTGATTTGTTTCATTTGTTACATCAACACCTCTTATAACGGACGTTACACCTGTTTGGTTTTGTTCAATAATTGATACAACTTCATCTTGAATGGATGTAACGATATTCGTAACTTCCAGAGCTGCTTTTTGTGACTGCTCAGCAAGCTTACGCACTTCATCAGCAACGACAGCGAAGCCTCGACCATGTTCACCAGCGCGAGCTGCTTCGATTGCAGCATTTAACGCCAATAAATTAGTTTGTTCGGAAATGGCAGTAATCGTACCAATAATAGATGTAATATCAGCTGATTTACGACCAAGTGCTTCGACAGTAGACGATGTAGAAGCCATCGTTGCTTCAATAGATTGCATTACTGCAGTAGATTGCTGAATCGAGCGACTACCATCATCCGCAGCTTGTTGCATTGCTAGTGAAGCTTGCTGTACATCAAAGGCATTTTTGTTTAGGGTATGCATAGAGTGCTCTAAATCAGACATTTTTTGCTGGGCACTATTCATGCTAAATATCGTATTTTCACTATCACTTGCTATATCGGCCGTTGCATCGGCAATGTTTTGAATCGTTCGAGCGTTATCATCCGCAAGTGCCATTAATTCTTGGCTACTACCGGAAACATGATTCGCAAGTTCGCTTACTCGTTTGATTAAGTTTGAAATAGAAACAATTAAAGTATTCGTTGACATAGCGATGGTCGAGAATTCATCATTGTTATGAACAGGTACACGGCGTGTTAAATCGCCACCTGCTTGTGCAATATCAAGGATTGAACGGTTAATGGCACGGGTATTATTTTTTAGTGAATTGAATAATATATAGCCAAATGCGATTGTTGTAATAAGGGCAATCATCGATAATACAAAAAATGATGTAATTGAAATATTAATTTGTGTTTGAAGTGTGCTTAATTTAGCTTTATTTGAATCTTCCATGATAGCATTAATTGCTTCGATGTTATTATCGATATGGATTTTAGAAGATTCGCCACTACCGCCAATCATTAGTTTACGCGCTTGCTCAAGGCCAAGTTCATCGCGCATTTTCATGACCCTCTGGGAGTAATCTAAGTAGTTTTTATAATACTGATCGATTGCTTGCATATGAGTTAGTTCAAGATCACGGTCTGCAAAGTTCTCTTGCAAAGAATGAATCTTCTTATTGATTGAATCAATTTTCATATTATAGGAAGTTGAATAGCTACCACTTCCAGTAATTAAATATGCCTGCTCTAAGTTGGTTAATCTCGAAATTTCGTACGCAAGCATGTTGACGGTTAGCTGTTCATGGACGTTTTTATCTGTAAATTCCTCCATCTGCTGTTGGAGATTCGTAATATTTACGTAAGATAATGTACCCATTGCAGCATTAATAAAAATAAGAAGTGTAAATATAATGAGTACTTTTCCTCGAATTAAATGATAAAAGCGTTGTTGCTTCTTTTTCATAGGAGGGGGATTGTGTCTAGTCGTTTCTTGATCATTTGGTGTCTTTTTTCTAAGTATTTTTGATCCAAAGAAAGACGAGCTTTTCTTCTTTGCGTTATGTTTGTTATTTAAGGTTTGCACTGTCATCACCTTCCTAATGTTTGATTAGTCAAGTTTAATTTTATCTCATTATGCTAAATTAATCCATTTGATTTTCATTTTTCCATTTGAAGTGGACATTTAGGGGTATAATGGTGGGCAAAAAAGTAATAATTACATAGTGAGAGGTTTTCACATCGTATGTCCTCTTAGTGAAATTCATTTTTTTGTGACGAACATCCTCTTTTCTGATAAACTTACGAAAAGTATATTGAGAAATGAAGGGTGGCACTTTTCGTTTATGAAAAAGAGCTTTTATTTATTTGTATTAACATTTCGTGGAGGAGATTGGTCAGATCCCAAAGTAAGATTTGCAGAGGAAGTGTTCTACGAGCATAATTTCCCTAAGCAATGCATGGATTTTAACGAGCTTTCATCCTATATCGAAATGTATGCTACTGAAAATTTAACGACAGAAACATTTGATAAACTATGGGATTTATATGAAGAGTATGTAAAAAGAGCTTGAAAATTAATAATGTTCTTTTTAGATGCTAGACGTCTATCGTTGCGAAAAAGTTTGAAACAAAGTATCATGTACAGTGATAAATTACAGAAAAGAGGGATTACAGTATGAGTATTCATATTAATGCAAAAAAAGGAGAAATTGCTGAAGCGATTCTACTTCCAGGAGATCCATTACGTGCGAAATACATTGCTGAAACGTTTTTAGAAGATGTTACTTGCTACAACGAAGTACGTAATATGTTCGGCTATACAGGTACGTATAAAGGGAAACGAGTTTCTGTACAAGGTACTGGTATGGGTGTTCCATCGATTTCGATTTATGCAACTGAGCTTATGCAAGAATATGGCGTACAGAAGTTAATCCGCGTAGGTACTTGCGGTGCAATTCAAAAAGACGTAAAAGTACGTGACGTTATTTTAGCGCAATCAGCATCATCTGATACTCGTATGAACCAAGTCATCTGGGGTGGTGGTATAGACTTCGCACCAACAGCAGATTTTGATTTACTTCTAAAAGCGTATAATGCTGGTAAAGAAGCAAATCTTAACTTGAAAGTTGGGAATATCTTCACTGCAGATTCGTTCTACTCTGACGAAAATCAAAATGAAAAATTAGCAAAATATGGAGTGCTAGCGATTGAAATGGAATCAGCAGCACTTTACACATTAGCAGCGAAATATGGTCGTAAAGCACTTTCTGTTTTAACTGTAAGCGATCACATCCTTACTGGTGAAGTGACTACTTCAGAAGAACGTCAAACTACGTTCAATGACATGATGGTAATTGCACTTGAAGCTGCGATCCAAGACTAGAAGTATCGAGGGTTTGTGAGTTGGAATAAATTTTAAAGTTCACAAACTGAAAAGTTAGGTTAGAGAAGTACCCAATGAGTGACCGTACAAAACGGAGCTTGTTGGGTATTTTTTTATAATAAGTTTTGGGCGTTTCACGAATCGTAGCATGTACTAATTGCTCCTGAATGACTTTGATGTTTATGCCATTAGTACTCATACGGTTAGTATGATTTAGAAAAAGGTTATCCTTTGAGAACATCAAGTAAATTGAAATTACATACTTATCTAAACTGAAAAGTATTAAATTGATAATCCAATATACATAAATGGAGAAAATTTAGCACTTGTAGAGAATGCAGAAGTATAATACTATAGACTGCTTTCGATAGAACTAGAAAATCTAAAAGAAGCACCTGGCAAAACGAGTTCACCTAACAGGGAAGAGGAATTAATTAATGACCCTTTAGTCCGTCTAAGGATCCGAATGATTATAGTTCAAACGATGAATATGTCCCTGAAAATGCTCCTAGCGATAATCCTGCTGATTATAATGTCGATGGAAAATACAAGCCAAGGGAGGGTATGACAGGGATAGAAAAGCAGAAGACTCGAAAAAATTTGCTATTGTCAATAAAATAAAAATATGAATGAACATGAGTAAGATGTGATCTAGGGTATTGGATTGTATAAATTAACATTATACTCGTAGAATACTATGAGCGAATTTTAAAGGCATTTCCTTTTCTAAATAAAATTCCTCTGCTAACCAATATCTATTTTGGTATTTTCTTAATCGTTCTTCTAAGTCGCCTATATATGTGTCACGATGAAGTACACGCTCATATCTTACTTCTCTAGGGCATTCTATAAATATTATGTAATCGTAAAATGCTTTCCATTCTTCTCTCAAAAGAAAAATACCTTCAATTACAACGATGCTATTAGTTGGTATGTTAACTGTTTTGCTTGTCGAGGTATCTTCCTCTCTGTTGTAAAAGGGCAAACGTAATTGCTTTTCATTCTGATGTAGTTTTTCGTATAAACTCTCTTTTAGGTAAGTAGTATCCCATTGTAACTGATAATATTCAAACCATTCATCGTACCCTGTATTATATCTCATTTCTCTTCCAACAATATGGTCGTCAATATGAATAATCACTACATTATCTATTACATTTTTAAGGTGATTAACTAGCGTAGTTTTTCCTGCACCACCTAATCCGTCAATTGCGACGATAAGAGGTCTATCTAAGTTATGTTTTTTATATTTTTCTTTGATATCTTGTTTTAAAGTATTGTACAAAGCCATTTAAATTACCTCTCACTTAACTGATTGGAAATTATTCCTACAATGGAATGATAACAAAGCAGCATATTGGTTGTTAGGAAAATGAGAATCATGCAATCTTGTGGAAACGTTTAGAGCAACTATAGAGATTTTTAGAGTTGATTCAAATTCTAGTGATTCAATAAACACAGGTTGTCTAATGGAAGGGGTACATAGCCTCGTATGAAGCTATAGAAGTGTTCCTGCAAGTGAGTGAAAAAATAACGAAAGGACTTGCATATATGGTATTCAATCATACACACAAGTCTTGTTAATAATGAAAGTGACTTTATCAAAATTTTTGAGTTTGGCTCTTTAAAGCTACTTCATTTAAATTATTCTGTTTTTGGATTAATAAAATAACAAGAGCTTGGACAGTCATCGTAATTATGATGAATATTAAATGTGTGTTGTGATAAAACATTTTAGATATGAAATAAAATATCGGTGCTGATGATAAATAAGAAATATATTGGTTTTTAGTTGTAAAGAAAATTATCGTTGAGATACATGTAGTAACCAATATGAGTTCAAATAAAATCCCAATTGAACTACTGTCTAAGAAATTCTGTAAATCGTTCAGATAGGCCATTCAAATTTCCCCTCTCTTTCTTAATTAACTAAAAAATAAATCTTTACAAAAATTGTAACATAGTAAATCGTCATTTGGTAGTTAATTGGGAAATTAACATCAAATGAGAACGAAATAATAGGAACTGGATTAGCTCAATTTTTATTCTCCCAAGATACCAAGGCAAGGGGATTACACAAAAAGCCATGAAATTAGCAGAAGACTTATTCTCTGAGGTCAAAACATGGGAGCTCCAAACGATATTACAGGAAAAGGAACGTGCTATTTATACGAAAAAATGGGTTATAGAAGGACTGATTTCGAACGTCAAATTAACAGTAGGATGACTCTAATTGGCTATAAAAAACAAGGGGCTCTTGCAATACTACATGAAAAATAGAGTTGGTTTTTAGAGCCAACTCTATTTTTAGCATTCATTTAATTTCTATTTTAAAATTCAATCATCAGTACTTTTCCTTGTACGTGTACTTTAGGGATATGTTGTTGTAAGAAAGAGATGATGTAAGAATCATCGCTATATACTTGAAAATCACACTGGATATATTGTCCATTTATTTCTTTGAGATACTCAAGAAGTAATGAATAATTGCTTCCATCTAACTCAACGTTCACAAAGAAGGGCAGTGAAATTTCCTTTGGACAGTGAATGCCTCTTGTGAAATATAATTGATGTAATGGGTAATAGCGAATCGGTAACTGCCTATTACAAGCTATAATACATCTCATTAGGTCATCACCTTATTTCTGTTTTCGATAAAACGATTTTATTAATTATGTCTACGTCTATTTTAGGTTGAACTACATAAAAATCAGCTTCAATAGTAATAGAAGCGCATTGCTAGTATAACCTGCTTCAATTACTTTAACGCATCTATTCTTTCACTTGCAAACCAAGTAACTTCGAGAAGCCAATTGCTTGATCAGCAGAAACTACACAACCGTCCAAACTCTCTGGCGTCACATTAAGTACTTCATATGTACATGTACTAATATCTATACCTTTAAGAGATGTTTGATAAAAATCAGCTTTGTTAAGTTCGCAATTGTCCAATTTTATCTTTTTGAATTCACAATTGTAATAGTTAGAGCTTTGCAACGCTGTTTGATTGAAGAAAACTTGTTTTAAACGCGCTTCTACAAAATTAGTGAAATTTGCCATGCAGTTTTCAAATGTAACATTGGCAAGAGTGGCTAGTGAAAAATCTACGCCCATTAATTTGCAATTTTTAAACGTAACTCTGTGAATGATACCTTCTCTAAAACATGCATTAGATAGATCGCAGTTTTCAAAAATAATATCTACCATGTCTACTTTTTCAAAACGGCTATTAATGAGTGTTGTATTTTTAAAAAGGACTGTAGAAAGAACTGCTTTATCAATCTCCACATTTTCAACTTCAGCATTAGAAATAATACAATTCGATAGATAATATTCATCTTCTTGATATATATCTTGAAAATCTCCGCTTTGTAAATTACCAGGAACTTTTGGAAGTTCAATTTTGAAACTTTTTGTCATACTATCACCTTTTACCTTCTACATTAATTTAGAGTAATAAAAACTATTGTATGTTAGTTAAGGCTTTTTAACAATTCAAAACCTAATAGTAATGATGCTCTGAGATGGGAACGGAGTGTCAGGAACATTTAATACAGCAATTATGTTATTTGCTATTTCTACGACGATTGTCATATTAGCGTGTAAACAATCATGAACACTATATGAAATTGGGGGATTACATAAAAACTTGGATATTTTATTAGCGTGTGACGACATAAATAGATACCTTCCTATCAATAATTAACTACTTATAAAAGCACAGTAAGAGATTAGGGAGATGCATAATATAGAATCAACAACAATTTTTATAGTTGTGAAAATGATTGTTGTTAAGGTTACGGCTGAGACGAGGGTTATTTTAAAAAAGTAAATAGAAGCCGTTACATCCCGACTACAGCTTTCGTATTCGGTTTTATTTTATTATTTTACAGTATTTACAACAGCTAACTAGCCAGGGGTTTAAAATAACTTTTTGAAAGGAGGAGGGTAATTGGTAACGATCCGCCAAAAATTGGTATCAACTTTGCAAGCAGCTAAAGTTACAAGTGGTAAAAATAATGCGAAAAAATATATCGTTATACATGAAACAGATAATACAAATGCTGGTGCTGATGCTGATGCACATGCACGTTTACAATTTAATGGAAATATTAGGGCGGCTAGTTGGCACTGGCAAGTGGATGCAAATGAAGCAGTACAATCATTCGAACACTATTGGGCTTGTTGGGCAGCTGGAACTTTAGTTGGTAATGATCAGGGGATTCACGTTGAAATTTGTGTGAACAGTGATGGTAATTACAACAGTGCATTGAAAAATGCCTCTAGTCTTGTTGCTAAAATTATGAAAGATGAAAACATCCCAATTCGTAATGTTGTACAGCATAATTATTTTAGTGGGAAGAATTGTCCGCGCAATATACGTAATGGTAGAGTGTCTTGGTCGCAATTCTTGCAGATGGTTGCGAATGCGGAGCCTGTACAGCGGAGGAAGACTGGCACTGCGTCTAGAAAATATCGTATTTTAACAGGTACATTTAGCAATCGCAAAGGAGCAGAAAGTGTTGTAGAAGTTATGAAAATACGTTTTGGTTGGATAGCATACGTCGTGCAAGATGGAGACAAGTTTCGAGTGAAAACAGGTACGTTTGCAAGTGAAGCTGATGCGCAAAGTGCCGAAAATAAAATTAAAGTAGCAAAATTAGCACAAGTTACTTATATTTTAGTGGCATAATTGATTTAGACTAAGAAATTTATTGAACATTAACCAAAATTATTTGACTGATACTATTAAATGCGTACAATAGAAAGGTAACATGCGTAAACGTAAGACTTAAAAAGGTATTTATATAGTAGTAAAGACGCTGATACTGTCGGTTTAGAAATAGTGTTTCATGACTAGTTTTTCAAAGTTTGGTGAAAGGGAAAGACGGTCATGAAATTTTGACAGTCTTTTTCTTTTCGTCTACTCTATAACCTGTTAAGATGGTACTAGTGTGACAACAAGTTAGTGTATATGAGAGTGGTGACAATCAAGATGGATGAACAGAAAAAAGATGGATTAGAACAACCAGAGCAAACACCGAAAGAAGAAGTAAAACCAGCGGGTAAATTTATACAGATTAAACCGTTTAAATTTATTATGCTCATGTTCTTAACAATCTTAATTACTGCGGGCTTAACGATTTTTGCGTTAACTTTCGGTGAAAAGAAAGTAGTAGAAGTAAAAGTACCAATTGAACGAACAGAATTTGCGAAATTATATGAAGCATTTGATGCACTTAAAAACGAATACTACAAGGATATTGATGATGAACAAGTGATTGATGGTGCCATTAACGGTATGTTTGACGCATTAGAAGATCCGTACTCAGATTATATGGTGAAGGATGAAGCGGACCAATTTAGCTCTGGTCTATCGTCTAGTTTCCAAGGAATCGGTGCAGAAATTCAAGAACGCAACGGCTTTATTACAGTCGTGTCACCAATAAAAAATTCACCTGCAGAAAAAGCAGGGTTATTACCAAAAGATATTATTTTAACAGTTGATGGTAAAAGCATTCAAGGATTTAGTGCAACTGAAGCCGTTGCATTGATTCGTGGAGAAAAGGGTACTTCTGTAAAGTTAACTGTAAAACGTGGGGAAACTGCAGAGCCTATTTCCATGACGATTGTACGGGATGATATTCCTGTAGAAACGGTTTATGGTGAAATGCTAGAGGGTGACATTGCTCACATTCAAATCACTTCTTTTAATGAAAGTACAGCAAAAGAGTTAACGACTATTTTAGCTGAATACGAAGCTAAAGGAATGAAGGGAATAGTATTAGATCTCCGTCAAAATCCTGGCGGCTATTTAGATGCAGCAGTTGAAATTTCAAATTTATTTGTCCCTGAGGGTAAAGCGATTGTGCAAGTTCAAAATAAAGATGAAGACCCTGTTGTTACAAACGCAACTAGCGGTAAAAAATACGATTTACCTATGACTGTGCTGATTGATAATGGCAGTGCATCAGCATCTGAAATTTTAGCAGCTGCGCTAAGTGAATCGGTAGGTGTTAAAATCGTTGGTGAAACATCTTTCGGTAAAGGAACAGTTCAAGCTGCGACGAAACCTATGACAGATGGCTCTATCTTAAAATTCACTACAGGTAAATGGCTAACACCTAACGGCAACTGGATTAATGAAAAAGGTATTAAACCAGATGTTGAAGTAGCATACCCTTCGTATGCCTCTCTTCCATACTTAGATGCTTCTATTGAAATGAAAGAGGGCTTGGAATCGGATGCTGTTAAAGCTGCAGAGGAAATGCTTGAAGTTCTGGATTTCGAACCAGGAAAAGCGGACGGTATTTTTGATGCCTATACTACTCGTGCGGTGAAAAAGCTACAAGCAGCAAATGATTTAGAAGAAACAGGCGTGCTAACAGGCGATACTACGTATGCTTTAATGGATGCGTTACGTGCGAAACTGAAAAAAGACGATCCTCAAGTACTGAAAGCTAAAGAACTTCTAACAACTACTAACAACGAAGTGAAAACTGAGGAAACAACAAACTAACACATTAGCTGTCGCAGCAGTCGTCTCGTACGGCAAGCTTGCGACAGCTTTTTACGTAGGAGGATTTTTTATATGAAAGATGTATATTTATTTAGTGGCTTTTTAGGCAGTGGGAAAACATCGATGCTAACTGATGTAATTCGGCAACTAAAGGAAAAGGGCTTAAAGCCTGCTGTGATTATGAATGAACTGGGCAAGCTACCTTTTGACTCGCAAGCAGTGGAGGAGGATGTCCCCCTAAAAGAAATGCTAGAGGGCTGTATTTGCTGCTCAGGAGCTGAGAAAACGGAAGCGCAAATTCAGTCGCTTCTTTTAGATAATGAATTTGATGTACTGATAATTGAAACAACAGGAGCAGCACATCCTGTGGAGGCTCTAGATGCTGTGTATTCACCTCTATTTGCGGAAAAATTAAATATTAAAGGAATTGTGACTGTAGCAGATAGTAAACTATGGCTGAATCGTGATGTGTTAACACCACAGTTACGTTCCTTATTTATGGAGCAAATTCGTCATGCACATTTACTTCTTGCCAATAAAACTGATTTACTGACAGAAGAAGAGCAGGCGAAAGTAGTTTATGAGCTACAAGGCTTTAATCCACAAGCATTTATTTTGCAAACAACAAATGGTCGTGTGCCACTGCATTTGTTAGAAGGTTTAGCTGCAACAACACCAATAGATAAATCGAATGTAGTGAAGGCTTCGGTATCTTCTATGCAATTAGGATCTCGCTTAGTGGAGTTTGAGCAAGGCTCGTTTACACAAGAGCAGTTTGAAGATTGGGTACGTCAACTGCCGGATTCTGTTTATCGAATGAAGGGCTTTGTGCCAATTGAAGGTGTGAAAAATCCGATGCTCTTTCAATATGCATATGGTATGGTCCAATGGCTACCAGAGTTTGTGAAAATGCCAGCTAAATTAGTCATCATCGGAGAAAATGTTGGCAATGTCCAAGTGATTGGTGTCGACTAAAAATTGTAGCTAGAAATCGAATCATTGATTTCTAGCTTTTTAAATTGAAGGGTAGGTTTATTTTCTTGAAAAAGGTTTTATACATAGTGTTAGGCATCCTCATAATTATATGTGGATGGTTGATTCATCAATATAATTATGATTCACAAACTATCAAAGAAAGCGTATTGATTGGAGATGGTTATCGATCTACTATTGGTGAGGAATATAGGGCTGTTAAATTCTTTATAAAGCCAGATTGGTTTGAGTTGGACACAAATAAGCGTCAAAATATGCATGAGGTCGTGACACGGGTCGGAAATTCTCAAATTGTGCTTACTGAAATATGGGTACGCGAAGAAGTAAATGATGTCTATTTCACATTTACAGTAGAAAATAAGTTATCAAGAAAAAGTGGCTATTTTATAACTCAAAATTTAGCGAATTATACAGGTGAATTACCGATGCCAAACATTCAGTTACTAAGTGAAAATGAGCAAGAAATAGCCCTTGGTCAATTTGCACAAGGTCCAGAAGAATATTTTAGCTTTGGTATTAATCATGAAGATGCTGATGAAATTGAACATGGATTTACGGTGGTAGCGAGCATCTATTTTGGCGTCCAATATGACAAAGACTAGCGTTATTTATAACAAGATTCAAATAGTGTCAACCCTATTTGAAACGTAAGTATTTCATAGACTGGACAAATTTCCTAAAAACCATAGCTATAAAACGCTTGTTTCAAGGAATCTACTTCCCAAGTGGTGAATCTAGCAGTTGTTGGTAGGATTTTTTATAAAATCGTCCTTTAAGATAGGTTGCAGAGAGGAGGAATTGCAAAATGAAAAAAACACTCATTGCAATTTGTGTCACACTTTTATTAGCAGCTCCAATTCAATTGGCTTCTGCTGCAACTTCAACTACAACTGAGGGGACAACAGTCAAACAGACGACAAAATATAAAATCTATCAATATAAATGGTCTTCAAAAAAGCCAACATCACAACCGTCTACAAACAATTCGCAAAAAAATAATTCAAATACGACTGCTCCAACAACAACAACAACAACGCAGCCGTCAACTAACGCGACTGATGTCAATGCTTTTGAACAAGAGGTAGTAAAATTAACGAATGCAGAGCGTACAAAGGCTGGTTTAGCACCGTTCCAAACGGATGAAAAATTAATGGCAGCCGCGCGTGAAAAATCACAAGATATGCAATCGAAAAACTATTTCTCGCATACGAGCCCGACATTTGGTTCACCTTTCGATCGTATGAAAGCTCTTGGGATCTCGTATAAATCAGCAGGTGAAAATATTGCTAAGGGTCAACGTACACCTCAAGAGGTCGTACAAGCTTGGATGGATTCACCAGGGCACCGTGCAAATATTTTAAATGCAGACTTTACACATATCGGTGTTGGTTTTGTAGAAACGGGTTACCATTGGACACAACAATTCATTAAAAAATAACAATAGAAATCACTCTGTCGTAAGTTGCAGGGTGATTTTTTTATGTCTAGAAATAGAAAAAGGGAGAAGCTAGACTGCCTCTCCCTTTTTCTATGCTATTTTGTATTTTCTTTGTACAAGCAATAATCTGATTGATAAGGTTATCGCGCCAGCAGACAATCCAGTAACAAGACCAATCCAATAGCCAAATGGACCGAAATCTGTATAGGTTGCAAGCATATAGCCAACAGGTAATCCAATAACCCAGTAAGAGATAATTGCCATTATAAACGTGATCGTAACATCTTTATAGCCGCGGAGTGCTCCTTGAACTGGCGCTTGAATAGCATCAGACAATTGGAAGATTGCTGCAAACACTAAGAATTGAACGGCATATTCAAGGACTACAACATCAGATGAATATATATTTGCAATCGGTTCTCTTAACATGAATAAAATAAGTGCTGAAAGAAAGCTGAATATTACTGCAGTCCCAACGCACAAGTAACTGTACACTTTTGCGCCATGCATGCGTCCTGCACCAACTTCAAATCCAACTAAAATTGTCACGCCCATGGAGATGCTCAGTGGCACCATATATAACAATGAGGTGAAATTCATAGCAATCTGATGTGCTGCAATAATTTCGGTACTAAAGCTACTCATCATCATCGTAACAGCAGAGAAAATACTTGTTTCTGCAAAGAGTGATAGCCCAATCGGTACACCGATGAGTAGAATTTCTTTCCAACGTAACCACTCCAGCTTCGGCCAATCTTTGAAAATACGAAAACTATCAAAAGGTACGCGCTTTGCAACAATCCATACTGTAAAAAAGAAAATTAACCAGTATGAAATGGCAGTCGCAACACCAGCCCCGATTCCGCCAAGTTCGGGTGCACCGAATTTGCCGAAAATGAAAATATAGTTCAAAAAGATATTAATTGGCGTTGTGAGCAATGTAATAATCATCGTCACACGAGTTTTTCCAAGTGCATCGATAAAGCAACGTAATACAAAAAATAAAAAGAGTGGTACAAGACCTGCACACATTGCATAAATATAAGCTTCGGCAATCTTATGTACGGAGGCTTCGAGTTGCATATTACCGAGCATCCAGTCAATACTCAATAACAGAAGGATAAAAATGATGGCAGCTAGCAGTAACGCTACATATATCCCTTGTTGTACGGCTTTTTTCGCATCCATTTGTTTTTTTGCCCCGACAAGTTGTGCAACAATCGGTGTAATCGCTAGTAAAATACCAGAAAGTCCAGTGTAGACCGGCATCCAAATCGAGGCACCAATAGAGACGCCTGCTAAATCAGTCGTTCCATAGCGACTCGACATTAAAATATCGAAAAACGAAATTAAATAAATGGCAACTTGTGTTACTAAAATCGGCACAATCATTTTTAACATTAATACATATTTCTCTTTTAACGTGGTTGTTTCATACATGATGACTTCTTCCTTTTTTGCATAATAAATCAATAGTATACCATAATTGTTTTGTTTTACGGAAAAAATTGTCGGTGGTTTCATCTATCTCTTTTACAAGGCATATAGTAAAATAAAAGACTGTAAACAAAACTAGTTGTTTTGAACATATTTTTGAGACAATTAATTTCTGTGCGACAATAAAACAACACCAAAAAGGGCATAGTAATACTTACTTTATGTAAAGTTACGGGCTATGCCAAAAGCTTTTTTAGAATAGGAGAATTTACGTGAAACAACAAACAATCATTTTAACCGGTGGTGGGACTGCTGGCCATGTATCGCTCAACCAAGCGATTATCCCGTCTTTACTTAAACTAGGTTATGATGTCCATTATATTGGTTCAGAGCAAGGAATTGAAAAGGAATTAATCGGCGAGGCGTTTCCGCAAGTGCCGTTTTACGGGATTTCAAGTGGAAAACTGCGTCGTTATTTCTCGATGAAGAATTTTACCGATCCATTTCGTGTACTGGCTGGTGTGATGCAAGCATTCCGCATCATCAAAAAAGTAAAGCCACAGGTAATCTTTTCTAAAGGCGGCTTTGTGTCGGTACCGGTTGTTATGGCAGCGAAAATGTCGGGTATCCCCGTTGTCATCCATGAATCAGATGTGACACCAGGCTTAGCCAATAAAATAGCACTTCCATTTTCCTCACATGTTTTCACAATTTTTGAAGAAACATTGCAGCATTTACCACAAGAAAAAGCGACTTGTACGGGCTCGATTATTCGTCAGGAGTTGTTTAGTGGAGATAAAGCGAAAGGACTTGCAGCATGTGGATTTACTCCAGAAAAGCCTGTTCTTCTTGTAATGGGGGGAAGTCTAGGTTCAGTTGTGATAAATGAGGCACTGCGTCATAATTTACCTGAACTTCTACAGACTTTTCAAATTATCCATCTATGCGGGAAAGGCAATTCTGATAAAGCACTTGATGAAATGCCAGGCTATAAGCAATTCGAATATGTAACGACGGAGCTACCGAATTTATTGCATGCAGCAGATTTTATTGTTTCTCGGGCAGGTTCAAATTCAATTTTTGAATTTTTAGCATTGCATAAACCGATGTTGCTTATTCCACTATCTGCACAAAAAAGCCGTGGTGATCAAATTTTAAATGCTAATTTATTTAAAAAGCAAGGCTATGCTGAAGTGTTGGAGGAAGAGGCACTAACGAAGGAAACATTTATTAAATCCATTCATACGTTAGTGTCACGGAAATCGGAAATGGTTGCAACTATGGAAAAAACACAAACACCGAAGACGTCAGAAGAAATGGCGAAATTGATTTTACAATATAAGAAATGACAAAAAAGCTAGCTACAAAGTCATAATCGACTTCGTAGCTAGCTTTTTCTTTGTCAACTTCATTTTTTTACATGGCCTGCTCTTCGCCATCTTCCATGTGGTTGGCAGTAGTCAAATAGAATAAATCACGTGTAATTTTATATAAATTAAACTGAGCTTCACCATCGTTTACTTGTTCTAATAATGTTGGATGACTTTCGTTAGCACATACAACATAAGGTAATTTTAGTGCAGCTCGTTCTGATTTAGCATTTTCATTTCGAATACGCAAAAAAACCGTATGAAAGTTGTAATCAAAAAAGAGTTCATTCAAAAAAAGCGACTTTGCCTTTTGATTATACCCTTTACCTTGATAAGGGAGGCCAATCCACGTTCCGAGGAAGCCTGCACCGTCCTGCACATCATGAATACTGATGGTGCCGATTGGTTGCCCCCAATCATCGGTAATCGTCCTAGAAATAGCGAGTCCTCTCGCTTCTTCTTCAATTAGTTGTTTTGTCATAAACCAGTATTCATCTGCTGAAGTGGCTTTTTGACGAACGAATGGAAAAACAGTAGGGTGTGACAATAGCTCAAAAAGCTCTGTACATTCATGTAGGTCTCGATGTTTGAGCATACGAAACGCCTCCTTTACTAGGGTAGTTAAAGCAATTCCGATACCATCAATAATGATGATATAAAGAAGTAAACTCAATTTCGTACTGGAATTAAAAACCCAAAGAACTAGACGTTAAAACTATGAAATCCATAATATCCCGTTGTCTTACCGATTTTGCCACCATACCGAAAAATGGTTATTTTTTTAATATATTATAACGAGTTTACTACTTAATGCAACATATTTACTCGATAATACAAAAAATATGTTAAATTATCAGTTTATTCTGATAAAGTAACTTTACTTCTATTTTTTCAGTTTATGTTAAGAGTGAAGTTTTTAGTCTAGAATAGAAAAAATTAGGTGGTAAATTGGAAATGGCAAGCCAGCCATGTTAATGTACTCAAAAAAAGAGAAGTGATTAAATTGTATTCAAAAAAGAGAATAATCCTTCGCTTTCTAGAAATTTAAGCATACGAATATATGCTATAATTAAGATTGCTGATTTTGTATATCTTAATAGAAGTTCTTAAAAAGTATAAGTAATGCAAATTGATTTCCATAACCTTAATGTATATTAACAATTATTTTATAGGTGAGGGGTGATGAAGTGGAGCACCTTTTTACAGAAGAACAATTTAAGCAAGTATTTATGGGCAAAGATTTTGCCTTCCTATTAAGAAAATGCGGCAACGATTATCGATACATTCGATTGAATGATGCTGCAAAATCATTATATTCCTATGATGTGATTGGACAAACTATTTCGGCGGTTATGTCTAATCGAAATGCAGAAATTATTATAGATAATTACAATAAAGCAACGTTGACAAATGAACAAATAGATTATGGTGATTATGCATACTATAATGCGGAAGTTAGAAAGTATGAAACGTCCGTTCGTCCGATTACCATGAACCATGAACAATATATTTTAGCCATTACAAAAGAGATCTTGTATGATCGAAATATTGAAGACAAGTTTCTTTTTATGCGCTCGATGTTCGACCATGCTTCTTTTTCTACGGTAATCCTCTCAAATACGGGAGAGATTTTGGAAGTGAATGCTAATTTTATGAATGAGTTTGGGTTGTGTAATGAACAAATTAAACAACAACCTTTTATACATTTACCTATAATCCCAAAAGCTGAGATAAGTGCAATAACTGACTATATAAAACGGGCTTCAATGGGGGAAAATATCGCAAGGGAAATACTTACATTCCATACGGTGGAGAAGTATGAGCGTTATTACTTAGCTACGTTCTCACCTGTAATGCAGGGGGACGATTCTTTTGCAGTATTCATAATACTGCAGGACATTACCGAGTTTACTGAGCAAAAAGTGGAACTTCGATTAAAAACGCATGGTTTTGAAGTGTTTAAAGCAGCACTAAATTCCGCAGCAGGTATTGCAATTTTAGATGTAGATGGTCGTATTATAGATATTAATGAAATGTTATTAAATATAATGGGTTATTCGAAAGAAAATTTGGTTGGAACACCATTTGATTTTATAGAAACCCGAAACCATCCTGAGGACTACTTAACTAATATGAAAAAAACGCTTCATGCAGGTGAGATTTGGCGTGGAGAATTGTGTTATCGCACAAAATATCATGCTTTTTACTGGATGGATGTAACGATTATACCTTTGAAAAATGAAGCGGGTATAACTGAACAAATTTTATCCATTAACTATGATATTACAGATAAGAAGAGAATGTTAACGGAATTAAAAAATATTGAGCGCACTTTTCGACTTATTACAGAAAACACAAATGATTTAATCGTTATTACAAATGAAGACGGTATTATTATGTATACATCACCGTCTTATACCCACTATCTAGGCTATGAATCAAGCGAGTTACAAGGCCAATTTTATAGTTCAATCGTTGCCGATGAAAGCAAAAATGCATGGCAAAATTATTTAAATAATTTTGAGTGCCAATCGGATACACAATTTGAACTATTATTAGAAACAAAAACTGGCTTACCCATTTGGACAGAGGGGAATGTAACCGTTGTCAATGATCCAGATCGTGAAACGGTTTCACAAATTATGATGGTTTCCCGTGAAATTACGCATCGTAAAGAACGAGAAAACAATTTGCTGTATTTAGCCTATCATGACAGTTTGACACAGTTACCAAATCGTCGATATTTACTAAAAGAATTCCCTACAGTTTTAGCAAATGCGAATATTGATCATACGAGTTTTGCCATGATTTACATTGATGGTGATAATTTTAAAGAAGTCAATGATCAATTTGGTCATGAAACAGGGGATGCCTTTATCCGGAAATTCGGCAGTGTCATCATGACATCTATTCGCAGTCATGATTTGGTTATCCGCATCGGTGGCGATGAATTCATAGTGGTTTTAACAGGCTTAACACGAGATTATGAGGCTAGACAAGCACAAATGATGCAAATTATTAGCCGTATTCGAAAAGAATTACAGGCCGGATGGACAATTGAACAACATCATTTCTCGCCGACCGCTTCCATGGGGATTGCTTATTATCCAGATCATGGGAAAACGTTGGATGAGCTATTAGATTTAGCAGACCAAGCACTCTATAAGGCAAAAGAATTAGGTAAAAATAACTTGTACATTATCGGATCATAAAAGAATAGGAAGGTCTGTACAAACGAGTATCTACTTGTGGTACAGGCCTTTTATTTGATGTTATGCTATAAAAGAACAGACTTAAAAGAAATAAAAGGTGATTTCATGTCTAAAAAAATATTATTAGTTGAAGATGAAAAAAATATTGCACGTTTTGTCGAGCTAGAACTAATGCACGAGGGTTATGCAGTCACAGTTGCTTTCGATGGACGAGATGGTTTGGAGTTTGCTCTGACTGAAGATTTCGATGTGCTTTTGTTAGATGTTATGATACCGAGCCTAAATGGTATAGAAATTTGCCGTCGTGTTCGTGCACAGTCACAAGTGCCTATTCTATTATTAACGGCTCGTGATGCGGTAATGGATAGAGTTGCAGGTCTAGATGCCGGGGCTGATGATTATATAGTTAAGCCGTTTGCAATTGAAGAACTGCTTGCTAGAATTCGCACGATTTTACGACGTGTAACTCCTGAAAAAAAGGGTAATGTAATACTAACTTGTCGTGATATAGAAATCGATGTTGCTGCTTATGATGTGTCAGTACAAGGGAAAAAGCTAGATTTAACGAAAACGGAATATGACCTACTTAAGTTATTAGTTGAGCATAAAAACCGTGTGTGTACACGGGAGCTAATTTTATCTTCTGTGTGGGGCTATGAGACGGATATTGAGACCAATGTAGTTGATGTATATATTCGTCACTTGCGAATGAAGCTTCCTGGAGGGATGAATGACTATATTGAGACCGTACGTGGCGTAGGATACGTGATGCGCGAATGAAGATGTTAAAAGAGCGTTTACTTCATCAGTCATTGCAACGAAAATGGATGCTGACATCAAGTGCAGTTATTTTTATTAGTTATGCTATTATTTGTGTAGTTGTTTATGTGTCGCTCCATACCTGGCTTTTGAATGAGGAAGAAAGTAAGGTTAAACGTACGAGAGATGATTTAACTTCATTTTTTGAGGAGCAAGGAGCCCGCGTGGACATTCAACAATTACAACAAAATACAGGTCTGTTGAACTCTATTGTCGACCGTAATCAAACTGTACGTATTTTTAATGTTGATGGTATTGAAATTTTACGTATTAATGATGCTTCTAAGGCCGCTCCATTAACGAATGATATGGAAATTATTCGATTGAAGATAGATAATACAAGTGCCTTTATTGCGAATGAGCGGATTCGACTTGGGTTATTTCATGGTTATTTACAAGTCATTCATCCACTAACGCAATATCAGTCACTAATGAACTATTTATTAATAGCAATGCTTATTGCAGGTCTTGGAGCACTCCTGCTGTCGGGTTCGATCGGCTATTACTTAGCAAATTATTTAATGAAGCCACTACACGAATTACGTAGTTCAATGAAAACAGTAATGGATAAAGGCTTCAACGAACCGATTCAATTATCGTATACTTCACAAGATGAAATAGGGGATTTGCTAAAAATGTATAATGCGATGATGAATGAACTGCAAATTTCTTTTACGCAACAACAGCAGTTTATCGCAGATGCCTCGCATGAACTACGCACTCCGATTCAAGCAATTGAGGGCCACCTTTCTTTACTAAAAAGGTGGGGCAAAGATGATCCTGAAATTTTAGAGGAGTCTATCGATACATCACTTACAGAAATTGTGCGCATGCGTAAGATGATAGAGGAACTACTTGAACTAGCACGTCGTGAGGAAAAAAGTGAAGATAGCCAAGCTAATGTTGAAGCTGTAGTAGAAGGTGTTGTTGCCGAGATGGAACAACTTTATCCGGAGGCGCGAATCATGGTGTCGAAATCTGGAGAAATTCGACCAATATATATGACGGAAAATGCACTAAGTCAAATCGTCCGCAATATAATAGAGAATGCCATACGTTATTGTGAAAAAACGCCAGAAGTAAAAGTTTCGATTGAAGAAAATGGAAATTTTATATTGATTCAAATTGCCGATAACGGTATCGGTATTGCGGAAGAAAACCTACCATATATTTTTGATCGTTTTTACCGAGTAGATGAGGCGAGAAATCGTCAAATCGGTGGAACGGGCTTAGGACTCAGCATTACGAAAATGTTAATTGGGAAATATAATGCAACAATAGAAGTCAAGAGCAAAGTGAATGTTGGAACCGTTTTCTTTGTGAAAATTCCGCTAAAATAGTAAGAAATGTACGCGCTTTATTTAATTATTCTAGCCTTCATGAAAAAAAATGCTTAATTTTCTAAAAAGTGTTGTATTTTCTGTGAAGAGTAGTAAGATTGAGATGGAAAAAACGTTCTTTAAATTGTGGATAAATTGTGTCGAACAGCCTATTAATGAACGTGGAAATATTATATAATTAATTGTAATTTAATTAATGGAACTGCCTATTGGCAAAATTTGGAGGTTATTTTTCATGTCGAACAACGTTACAACTGTAAGTTCTCCATGGTCAGCTTTCTCTGGTCCTAACTTAGGATATGTGATGGAGCAATACGACTTATTCTTACAGGCTCCTGATGAAGTAGAAGCTGAATTAGTTACTCTATTCCAACAGTTTGGTGCACCTGCACTAGCTACTGGAGAAGTAAGTGAAGCAGTAAATGTTGAACCGGGTAATTTCAAAAAAGTTTTAGCTGCAGTACAACTTGCAGATACTATTCGTAACCAAGGGCATTTAGCCGCTGATATCTACCCTTTAAAGGATCGTCATTTAGACACATCACGTATTGAGTTAAGCACATATGGCTTAACTGAGGGTGACCTAGTTGAAATGCCTGCAACGCTTTTCTTTAACGACGTTCCTGTAAGCGTTAATAATGGTAGAGATGCTATTAATTACCTTAAATCTTTATATACCGACAAAATTGCTTTTGAATTTGCACATGTTGCGCAATCTGAAGAACGTGCTTGGATTCAAGGTAAAATCGAATCTGGTTCTTTAAAAGCTAAACTTTCTATTGAAGAGAAAAAAGCGATTTTAGATCGTTTGACTCGCGTTGAAGGCTTTGAAAAATTTATCCATAAAACTTTTGTAGGGCAAAAACGATTCTCAATTGAAGGTTTAGATACATTAGTTGTTTTAATGGACGAAATCGCAAATCAATCAAGTGCAATTAACATGAAAAATATCCAAATTGGTATGGCTCACCGTGGTCGCTTAAACGTATTAACTCATATTGTACGTAAGCCGTACGATATGATGTTCGCCGACTTTGCACACGTTTCAAATGAACACTTCTTACCAAAAGATGGTTCATTAGAAATTACAAAAGGTTGGACTAATGACGTGAAATACCATATGGGTGCTACATATACAAGCCCATCAGGCATGAAAATTAAACTAGCTTACAACCCATCACATCTTGAAGTTGTAGCACCTATTGTTGTTGGTCAAACACGTGCTGCACAAGATGATACAACACATGCGGGTGCACCAACACAAGATGCATCTAAATCATTAGCGATTTTAGTGCATGGTGATGCTGCATTCCCGGGTCAAGGGATTGTAACGGAAACATTAAACTTTGCAAAAACAAATGGATTCTCAACAGGTGGTTCAATCCATATTATCTCAAATAATATGATTGGTTTCACTACGGAACATTTTGATTCTCGTTCTTCTGTGTATTCTTCTGACCCAGCTAAGGGATTTGAAGTGCCAATTGTACACGTGAATGCGGATGCACCGGAAGCAGTCGTGCAAGTAGCACGTTTTGCATTTGAATACCGTCAAAAATTTGGTAAAGATATTTTAGTGGATTTAATAGGTTACCGTCGTTACGGTCATAACGAAACTGATGACCCAACAGTAACTAACCCACAAACATATGCAATCGTGCCGAAACACCCAACAGTTCGTGTTCTTTACGGAGAGCAATTAGCAACTGAAGGTGTTGTTACGAACGAAGAAGTAGCAACATTAGACACATCTATTTATGCTGAAATGCAAGCTTCTTACGATCATGTTAAAGAAGTAGGGGAAACTGCAGAACATATTACAACTGAAATGCCAGATGCAGTAAAAGATGGTTTCCCAGTTGTAGAGACAGGTGTAGATAAAGACCGTCTAAAAAAAATAAACGAAGAATTACTTGCTTGGCCTGAAAGTTTCGAACCACAAAATAAACTTTCTAAAATTTTGAAAAAGCGCGAAGAAGCATTTGAAACTGGTAAAATCGACTGGGGTCATGCAGAAACTTTAGCCTATGCAACGATCATTCAAGATGGTCGTTCAGTACGCTTTACAGGTCAAGATGCACAACGTGGTACGTTCTCTCAACGTCACTTAGTGTTACATGACAAAAATAACAATAGCGAGTTTACACCGCTTCACAATGTTTCGGGTGCTAAAGCTTCATTTGCAGTTTACAATTCACCACTAACTGAAACAGGTGTTGTAGGATTCGAATATGGTTATAACATGGAAAATCCAAACAACTTGTCTGTTTGGGAAGCTCAATTTGGCGACTTCGCGAATATGGCTCAAGTAATGTTCGATAACTTTATCTCTTCAAGTCGTGCTAAATGGGGCCAAAAAACGGGCTTAGTAATGCTATTACCACACGGTTACGAAGGTCAAGGTCCAGAGCACTCTTCAAGCCGTATGGAACGTTACTTACAACTTTCTGCTGAAAATAACTGGACAGTAGCGTACTGCTCAAACGCAGCAAACTACTACCACTTATTACGTCGTCAAGCGGCAATGCTAGGCACAGAAGCAATTCGTCCATTAGTTGTTGTAACACCTAAATACTTACTTCGTCACCCACTTGCTGGTGCAACTGCGGAACAACTTTCTAAAGGAAGTTTCCAAACAGTGCTAGAACAAGAAGGTCTTGGAGGCAATCCAGCTAAAGTAGAACGTATCTTATTCGGTTCTGGTAAAGTAACAATTGACTTAGCAGATCAGATTGGTGATGGTTCGGAATTTGACCACCTACACATTGTACGTGTAGAACAACTTTACCCATTCCCAGAAGAGAAAATTGCAGATATCGTGAAACGTTATCCAAATGCAAAAGAACTTGTATGGGTACAAGAAGAACCGAAAAACCAAGGTTCATACTTATTTGCAACGCAATACATGATTGATATTGCAAACGAAAACGGTAAAAAGTTAACATATGTTGGTCGTCCAGCAATGTCTTCTACAGCTGAAGGTGACGCTGACTCTCACAAAGCTGCACAAGCAAAATTACTAGCAGAAGCTTTAACTAAATAATTTACTGGTTTCATTGGCCGTGAAACGCCAGGAGAATTTGATATAACTATGGCATGTGGGGCTACAACTATGGTAGCCTTACATGTGAAATGAGATGTTTGTAAACATCAAAGGAGGAAATGAAAGTGGCTGAAATTAAAGTCCCTGAATTAGCAGAATCAATTACAGAAGGTAGTATCGCTCAATGGGTTAAAAAAGTGGGCGACCGTGTAGAAAAAGGTGAGTTCATCGTTGAACTTGAAACTGATAAAGTAAATGCAGAAATCATTTCTGAAGAAGCTGGCGTATTAACACAAATTATTGCTGGAGAAGGTGATACTGTTCTTGTAGGACAAGTCATCGCAGTTGTAGAAGCTGGCGAAGGCGCAGCATCTGCACCAGTGGCAACTGCTCCAGTAGAAGCGACGGCACCAACTCCACAAGCAGCACCTGCACCAGTGGCAACTGCTCCAGTTGTTGAAGAATCTTCCGGCGAACGCGTTATCGCTTCTCCAGCAGCACGTAAGCTTGCTCGCGAAAAAGGGATTGACCTTGCAGCTGTATCTCCAGTAGATCCACAAGGTCGCGTACGTGTACAAGACGTAGCAGCTCACGGCACGGCACCAGTGGCTGTAGCCCCTGTAGCGGCGGCAGCACCTAAAGCAGTGGTGGCAATTGACGAATCACGTGTAACAGTTGAAAAAATGAGCCGTCGTCGTCAAACAATTGCAAAACGTTTGCTTGAAGTTAAACAATCAACAGCGATGTTAACTACGTTCAATGAAGTAGATATGACAAATGTGATGGCACTTCGTTCACGTAAAAAAGACCAATTCTTTGAGTCAACAGGCTCTAAACTTGGCTTCATGTCATTCTTCACAAAAGCAGTAGTTGCAGCTCTTAAAAAATATCCATACGTGAACGCTCAAATTAATGGAGACGAAATTCACTTAAATAACTTCTTTGATATCGGTGTAGCAGTATCAACTGAAGAAGGGCTAGTTGTGCCAGTTGTACGCGATGCTGACCGTAAAAACTTCTCTGAAATTGAAGATTCAATTGCGGAATTAGCGAAAAAAGCACGCGACAAAAAATTAGGTCTTAGTGACTTATCTGGTGGTTCATTCACAATCACTAATGGTGGTGTATTCGGTTCATTAATGTCAACACCAATAATGAATGGTACACAAGCAGCTATCCTTGGTATGCACTCAATTAAAAAACGCCCTGTTGAAGTAGACGGTGAAGTAGCAATCCGTCCAATGATGTACTTAGCATTATCTTACGATCACCGTATTATTGATGGTAAAGATTCTGTAGGGTTCTTAAAAACAATTAAAGAGCTTCTTGAAAATCCAGAAGACTTATTGTTAAATTCATAATTAGTAGTTACCAAAAAGCCCTGCAAAACGAGTTTGTTTTGCAAGGCTTTTTCTTGTATTTAAAAGATGCAATGAATCGTTTTATCTAATTAGATTGGTAGTTGGTAAGGTATTTTGCTTATCTCATTTCAAAGTGCAGTCAATCAATTGCCTATAGAGAAGGAAACAAATAATTAGAATTAAAATTTTATTCCCTTTTTTGAGTTATTCCCAAAACATATACTTGACTTATAATAAACCCCACTATAAATAAACCCATGGAACGGAAGGTGGCGACATCAAGGCTCGCCACCTGGAAAGCGTCCGCCTTTAGTAGAATGTGCTGTCTAGTACTGATTTGGGTATAGAGCTCTTTTTTACATAACTTAATTTTTTAAATCTTAGTTAATTTATCAATAGTCTGAAAAATGAAGAAATTTTCTTGACTTAAAGTACTATATTATAGTAGTATCTATGTATCAATTAAATATTTAACCTCACGATCTATGTGAGGTAGAGGCGCGATATTTATTAGTTCATTGTTGAGTAAAAGCAAGCGAAGACGCAATGAAGAAGGAAATGTCGCCGAAGCATAAAAGGAGCTCGTACTTTTATGCTGGGTCTGCAATCAATAGTTGCAGGACTGTCCTAGTAAATATAATTCCAGTTTACTAGGTTGTGCTATCTCGGAAACATGGAAGCTATAGTGAGGATTTGGGCAACTGCTGATAACGTACGACCTAAGTTCTAAACTTAGGTCGTTTTTTCATACTGTTGCTTTATTTTTTTACAGAAAAGGGGAAGATTTCATGAAGAAAAAATCGTTATTATTCATGTTGACAGTAATGACTGCAATCATGCTAGCAGCGTGTGGCACTGGCGACAAAAAAGAGGAAACAACAGGTGGTGGTGCTGCATCTGAAGAAGGCGGCGAGTTCCGCATTGGGATGGAAGCTGGTTATCCTCCATTCAACTGGACACAACAAGGTGATGCAAATGGTGCAGTGAAAATTGCAGACAATGCTGAATATGCAGGTGGCTATGATATTCAGATGGCGAAAAAAATCGCTGAAGGTTTAGGCAAAGAATTAGTTGTAGTAAAGATGGAGTGGGATGGCTTAGTACCTGCACTTCAATCAGAAAAAATTGATGCAATTATTGCAGGGATGTCTCCGACTGAGGAGCGTAAAAAAACTATCGATTTCACTGAAAACTATTACACTTCGGATTTCGTAATGGTTATAAAAAAAGGAAGTAAGTATGAAAATGCTAAATCTATTCAAGATTTCTCAGGTGCTAAAGTTACATCACAGTTAAACACATCAAACTACGATGTAATCGATCAAATCAATGGTGTCGAAAAACAAACAGCTATGGAAAGCTTCCCAGCAATGCGCGTAGCATTAGAAGCAGGGAAGATTGATGGTTACGTTGCAGAACGACCAGAAGGAATCTCAGCACAAGCTGCTAACGAAAAATTCACATTCGTATCATTTGAAGGTGAAAAAGGTTTTGACACTGATATTTCAAATACATCTATAGCAGTTGGTGCTCGCAAAGGTGATGCAAATATTGAAAAAATCAATGAAATATTAAAAGGTATTTCTGAAGATGATCGTCAACAAATTATGGAAGACGCAATTTTACAACAACCAGCAGCACAGTAATGTGAGGATGCACGGGCTACAGTGGTGGTCCGTGTAGTTTTATACATAAGACGAACAACAGTCGTTGTTAGGAGGAACAGCATGAGTTTTGAATGGATCGTTTCAATTATAGAAAACAACTGGCAAATGTTTTTACGAGGGGCATATTATACGCTACTAATTTCTACTATTAGTACAATTATTGGTGCATTTATCGGATTTTTTATCGGGATTATGCATACCATTCCAACGCGTAAAAAGAACGTAAAGCATTATATTTTAAAACTTTTTAACTTTATTCTGACATGCTACGTTGAATTTTTCCGTGGTACACCAATGATTGTACAAGCAATGGTAGTTTATTACGGATTAGACATAGCTTTTGGTATTGATATGCACTTTATTACAGCAGGTATTTTAGTAGTTTCACTTAATACAGGAGCGTATATGGCAGAGATTGTGCGTGGTGGTATTGTTTCCATTGATAAGGGACAATATGAAGCGGCTTCTGCGATAGGGATGAGTCATTTTCAAATTATGATTCACGTAGTATTACCACAAGTTGCACGTAACATCTTACCGGCTGCAGGTAACCAGTTAATCATGAACATTAAAGATACAGCGGTGTTAAGTGTAATCGGCGTAACGGAGTTATTCTTCCAATCAAAATCGATTGCGGGTAATAACTTCCGCTACTTCGAATCATTCTTTGTAGCATGTGTACTGTACTTCGTTATGACATTTACAGCATCTCGCATTTTACTTTATGTAGAAAAACGACTTGATGGGCCAGATGCATATAAAAAAGAACAGAAAGAAACAATGTAGGGGGACGAACAAATGGCAGTCATTCAAATAGAGCATTTAAGTAAATCATTTGGACGTAACCAAGTGTTAAAAGATGTAAATTTTCAAGTGCAAAAAGGGGAGGTTGTTTGTTTAATCGGCTCTTCAGGATCTGGTAAATCGACACTTCTACGTTGCATTAACTTACTCGAAATACCGAGCGGTGGTCAAATCATCTATAAAGGCGAAAATATTTTAGATGAAAAGCATAATATTCAGGAATATCGAACACATTTAGGTATGGTGTTTCAGCAGTTTAACTTATTCAATAACCATGATGTATTAAAAAATTGTACAGTCGGACAAGTGAAAGTATTGAAACGTTCGAAAGAAGAAGCTGAAAAAGTGGCCATGAAATATTTAGATGTCGTAGGTATGTCGGAGTATGTCAATGCAAAGCCTCGTCAGTTATCAGGAGGACAAAAGCAGCGAGTTGCAATTGCACGTGCACTGTCTATGAATCCAGAAGTAATGTTGTTTGACGAACCAACATCAGCTCTTGACCCTGAAATGGTGGGGGAAGTGTTAAAAGTTATGCGTAAGCTTGCAGATGAAGGGAATACAATGCTTATCGTAACGCATGAAATGGAGTTTGCGAAAGAAGTAGCAGACCGCGTAGTCTTCATGGATAAAGGCGTTATCGTAGAAGAGGGAGTACCTTCAAAGGTATTAGTAAATCCAGAGCACGATCGTACGAAAGAGTTTTTAAAACGGACATTGAAATAATCAAGGGATTGCCTGGAAATAGAATAGAAAGGAAAAAGTGAGCCCGCTAAACCGGACTCACTTATTTTCTAGAATTCCATTCTGCATATAAAACGAAGCAAACTGCAAACGCGACGGCGATTATGAAAAACCATTGCGGAACACCACCAAAACTCATTTGAACACCTCTTAATAGTATTGTAACATTATAGCTAGACACTGTGGTGTCTAGACACCCAATAAATCAGTTGAATCGAATAGATTTCAAGTGGATAAAGGCTTGAATACCACTTTCTTATGTGAAATATGAAATAGTATGGTTTTTTTCTCCACAAAAGCACAGAAATCGTATAAAATAGACAATAAGCGGTTAGCTTAGTGCTAGTAAAGAGAGGTAGAGAAATTATGTTACATTTAAAATGGAAAGATGCACCAACATTACGTACAGTTACTTGTAAACATACGAATGCATCGAAATATTTGGTGTCAAACGTGTTAACAGTAGGTAAAGAATACGAAGTGAAAAATGAAACGGATGAGTTCATTTTCATCATCGACAACACAGGTAATGTTGGCGGCTACTATAAAGAATACTTTGAGTGAGCTAAAGAAAGAGCATGTACAGGATAAACTCCTATGCATGCTCTTTTACGTTATTTAGACAATACTAGGACATTCACCTAAATCATTTTAGTACTCTTCATTTCGGCTACTTCTTGTAAATGTTCTTTATCTTTTTCAGTCTTAGTATGTAGCGAAAATAAATCTTGAAGAGCTGTTTTAAGTTCATGCTGTGTTTCTTTAAATTTAGATAACTGCACTTCAAAAGAAGGACTCTCTGTAAAGCGGTCATTTGCACGCGCAAGTCTATCTTCTAGCTGTGAATATTGCTGATCCATATTCATCGACAACATCATAGCTAATTGATTTTTCCATAGGGGAATAAGGGTAACAATTGCAAATTCGATTTTTTCAGCGAGTGTTTGGTTGGCTTGTTGAATCATTCGGATTTGTGGTGCTGTTTGTAAAACCACTTGCTGTGATACTTGTAAATCATAAATGCGCTGATCGAGTCGCTCGATTTGCGCGACAAAGTCATTAAGCTGTTGGATAGCGAGTGGTTGGTTATTCATTTGTACAATTTCGACTTTAGCAGGTAATTCCGTTTCAATCGATTGTTGTTTCTTCATCTGTCCAGCAGCTATAGAGGTTGCTAGTCCCTCGAAAAAGTCATTATTATGCATATATAGCTGTTCTAGCATCTCGACATCATTTAGTAGTTGGAATTGAGCTCGTTCTAGCTGTATGCCGATACGTTCAACCTGTATACTAATACGTTCAAAATCTGTTAGCTTTTGTTTTAATGTTGGGCTACTTTTTCCAAATAACTTGTTGAAAAAAGACGGTTTTTTGGGCTCTAATTCTGCTGGGTCTACACGATCGAGTGTTTGCATTAATGTGTCCAGCATTTGCCCGATTTTCGTTACATCTTTTCGTTTCATTTGTGACAACATTTGATCGGCAAACTGAGAAAGTGCACGTTGAGAACCTTGACCTAAGGAAAGGACGGATTCAAAATTCGACAAATCAAGTTGACTGGCGAGTAACAGGGCCCGACTTTGAGCAGGAGGCGAAAGCGTTTCATACGTTTTCATCGCCTCTTGTGTAGAAGGTGCGGCTAAATAAGCTTGGACAAGAGGGGACACACCATTTAATGCTTCTAGATTAATTGCCGGTTCTCTATTCACTGTCACTTGTTATCTCCTCGCCATCCTAGCTGTTCTTTTTTTCGTGTATTCGAGCGGTTTGCAAACTCTATCTCCATTTGTAAATGGTCAATATCGTTCGAAAGCGCATCTTTTAAGTCAATTTGAATGGTATCATTTAAACCTGTTAAAGTTTCCCGTGTTTGAGCCAATGTTAATTGAATTTCTTTATCTTTTACGGGTTGTTTTGTTAACATCGTATATGTTTCGGTTAATTGCACAGCTGAAGGTAAGTGTGCATAGAAAAACTGTTCCACATTATAAAACTTTTGTGGATTAGTCTTGACGATTTTGACGATATTTTTTGAAATACGTGTCATTTCTAGTAACTGCTTAAATGTGCTAACAGAGCGCACACGTAAATAGTTTTGACTTAAAGTATGAATATGTTTTTGTGCTGATGATAGCTGTGATTCAATATGTTGATATTCTTCTTTTGAAATGCCTGCTAATTTCATCACTTTCTTTTTTTGATTAATTTTCTGCAACATAGTACTTGCGGTATAAGTTCCGGCGAACAGTAAACCACCAAGGACGTATCCTGGATTTGCCACTATGGCTGCTATTGAAACACTGGAGAGTGATATGAAAAAGCTAATAGTATGTCGAGAGAAAAATTGTCCGACGCTAAGCATAGTTTCTTCCTCCTTGCTATAAAAATATGTCTATCTACTTGTACGAAATGAGCGATAAAAGGTTTCAATATATCAAATCGTCATTAATTAAATTTTACTGCTTATTAACAAGTTTCTCAATGATAAACCATATTATAAAAAAAAGAAGTCGGATTAGACAATATCCGACTCCATGCGCACATAACCTTTTAAATCATCGAACAGTTCTAAAGTGAATGAATTTGAATCTGCTTGCGGGCTTACTCCTTTTTGGACAAATAGCAGGAATTCATCGAGTGCTTTTTTTGATCCTTCTACTTCGACCTCAATTTGTTCCTTATCATTTAATAGACAATAACCTTTTAAGCCAAGTTCCATCGCCTTTTGTTTAATAAAAAAGCGGTAGCCTGTTCCATAAACATCTCCAAAGAATTTGATATATGCACGTTTATTCACGCTAAAACCTCCTACTATAAGAAGAGGGGAACCCCTCTATAATTACTGCATCACACGTTCTTTTTCTAAATAGACAATTAGGTTATTAATAAAGGATAGTACACGTTCGGATGCTTGATCTACTTCTTTTAAATGTAGGTCTGCTTGGTGAATATTCCCGACAGCATATGCTTCCGCAGCCAATTTGGCTGATTCATGAACACGGGCATGGTGTTGCTCTAAATCGCGATAATCTTGTAAATGCCCAAAGCGTTCTGTTGTTCGCTTAGCTGTATACCATTTTCCAAGTCGACAATCTTTATGGGATGAAACATCACTTGGCCTAACATTTTCTAATCCTAGGAACATATTATAGACACGCCATTTCCATAAAATATGGTCTGCCTTAGATAATTGCAATAATGCAATAGATGAAAGCTGTACGTTATTATTTGAAATAATATCATTGCGGAAACGATTGATTTCTTGCCCCAGTAAGTGAATATCACTTGATGTATTTTGACTATATTCGCGAATCTCATCCTGCAGGCTTGAAATCTTAATCATTCGAACCGATACTTCATCAATGGCAGCAGCTTGTTCCTGCGAGATTGCAGCAGTATTTGTTACATCTAGGTTAATCTCTTCAATAGCACTGACAATAGCACTTAGTAAGGGTAATGAATCTTTTGCTTCAACTGTAGCTTCCTTAATAATAGCAGTTGTATCTGTAATTGATTTTGAAACATCATTTGAATAGCTCTTTAAATGATACACATTTGAAGAAACCTCACTTAAGGCGGAAACGGTTCCCTCGGCAAGTTTCCGTACTTCTTGCGCTACAACGGCAAAGCCTTTACCATGCTCACCAGCGCGTGCAGCCTCGATAGAAGCATTTAAGGCAAGTAAGTTTGTTTGGTCGGCAATCTGATTAATAAGCGTAACAACGTTTTCTATGTCATCAACGCGTTTTTGTAATTCTGCAAATGAATGAACAATTGTCGTAAATGTTTCTTCAGTTTTGAAAATTTCTGCTAATGCAAGCTCTATTGCATTTTTCCCATTCACAGCATGGTCAACAGACTCAGCTGTTTTTTCAGATATGCGAGAAGACATATGTGCCACGTCATTAATAGAAGCGGCAATTTGTTCCGTTGCTGCTGTCGAGGAATGGATTTCCTCACTTTGTTGATCTAAACTAAATACTAAATCTTTCATATACATAATTTTCGCATTGACGTCCATAAGTGAAGAAATTTCAGACACGACATTTTCAATAATACGCTCTGTTAGCACTTCTACTAGCAATTCTTGGTCGACATTGACAGCTGATTGGAAGGATTTCATATATTCAAAAGCTTTATAGGGCTTAAGTCCAAAGTTATGTAAAATATTCGTCGTAATATAGAAGGCGAATTGATTGAATACGACAATTAGTTTTCCAGGTTCAAATTGATTTTTTCTAAATAGATTGAAAAATTTCAGTGTTTCATCTACATATTGATCATCTCGCGTTGCAAGGAAAAATTGAGTCATATATCGATTTATATTTTCATCACTGATTGTTTGTTGAGATGAGGTTGAGATTTCACTCAAATAGCTTTTAAAAATACCCGCCATAGAAGGAGTAGTGTTTTGTAATTTGTCGTAAAGTTTTGTTAAATTTTGTTCATCTTTGGCATTAAAATTATTAAACGCTAATGTTGTTTTGAAACGGCCTGTTGCAGTCAAATCTGTTCCACGCTTTAATAATTCATCAAGTTCTGCCTTAGGTCGAAGGCTGGAAAACATAAAAAATACCTCCCAATGTAATTATTACATACTAAATGTATAGTAGCATATTCCTGAGTGTTTTAATAGACATTTCACGTGTGTTTGCTAAAATGGGAAGTAGTCTATTACAGCAGGGAAGTGGCAAATTATCTATACGATACTTTACATGAAAGCAGATTATGAGCCTTGGTGGAAATTTGATGGTTGGCATACATTTATCGTGACAAAAGAATCATATGAAACGAAAATTCAATTCGAACAAGCATTGCAAAAGAAGTTGAATGAATTTCGGCCAGTGTATGAACATGAAGAAAGTAAGGAAGGCAAGTATTGGGCATTTTGGTCAGAGGAAGAGAGTTTTTATTGTGAGGCTTGTGATGATGATGCGCAACTGTATCATGGAATTATAGCAATTGAAACGCATGTATTAGAAAAAGAATTGCAAAAAAATAATAAAAGTACTTAGTAATAGTTAAAGGGTACTTGCAAAATTGATATGATGATGATTTTTGAGTCTGTATTTGATATTTCGAGTTGACATCGTGGATGTGAGGCTTGATTCTAGGTATATAACAAATAGGTTTTTTCTTACGTTGATTAAAACATTTTCTTTATTTGACATTTTTTTGGATAATGGTTATACTTTATGTAACAATTAAATTGCTTCACCGGAAACAACATGTATTCACATATTACAAAAAGTGATCGCGTTTGTTCGGTATTTTTTGTAATATGTGAATTTTTCATTCGCTGAAGAAATTACATATTGTTCACTTTTATTTTTTGGAGGTTTTCTTAAATGAAACAAGGTACAGTAAAATGGTTTAACTCAGAAAAAGGTTTTGGATTCATCGAAGTTGAAGGCGAAAACGACGTATTCGTACACTTTTCAGCTATCCAAGGTGAAGGTTTCAAAACACTTGACGAAGGTCAAAAAGTGGAATTCGAGGTTGTTGATGGCAACCGTGGACCACAAGCTGCTAACGTAACTAAACTTTAATTCTCAGTATTTAAAACCACATTTGTTAAACTTAAGGCATCCTATTTATAGGATGCCTTTTGGTATTCATAAGATTGTGTTTAGTATCCAACACCCTAAGGCTCATTTTTAAATCAATCGTAGCGATCTGGATTAGAAAAATGTTGTCGTAACAAAGGGGATAGTTACGCTTTTCCTTTCATCATCAATTATCATAAAAGAGATGGATGAATAAGAGGATTAACTATTGTCGATGATGGTAATAGGTATAGGGATTAAATATTTGAGGAGGAAATGTAGCTTGAGTGAATTACACAACTTACCGAATGAACAAGAGCAACTCGATTTTTATAATAAGTTACGTGCAAAATTAGTACATTTTCTTGAATCGAAAAAAGGTAAACGCAATAAATTCACTAAATATTTATTGTTTGCTCCAGATCTTTTTCACTTATTGGTGAAAACGATGATGGATTCAAGTGTTGATGCGAAAAGTAAAGCATTAATAGGCGGGGGAATTGCTTATTTCATGTTGCCAGTAGATTTTATGCCTGAAGGGTTAATTGGTTTTGGAGGCTTTATGGATGATATTGTTATTGCGACAATTATCATTAATACACTAATCAATAAACTTGGACCTGAAGTACTTGAAAAGTATTGGTCTGGTGATGAACAGCTTCTTAATGTACTGCAAAAAGTCTCTGAAACAAGTGATCAAATGGTTAGCAAAATTCCGGTTAAATCAGCCTTTGCAAATGTCATTATGAGAGAAAATAAAGTGAAGTAATATTATTATGTTAACTAAAATGGTGAACGCCACTTCAATTTGAAGTTGGCGTTCTTTACATTACATTTTATTCTCGACTATTATACTATTGTCGTAAATTATGAAGCACTTGAATTGGTACAAATAAACCGACACGACCATATGGCTCTTTCTTCATTGTAGCAAAAATAATTCCGATTACTTGACCTTTTTCATCAAGAACGGGGCTACCACTGTTTCCTTTATAAACGGGGGCTTGCATCATCATTACTGTTTCCGGCCAATCCTCAAGAAGTGTCGTTTCGAGTAAAATGCCTTCATTAGCTATACCAGTGAAGGCAAGTGGATTCCCAATAAAATATACACGCTCATTTTTTGTGAAGCTAGGATTCTGGGCAAGTTCAAGAGCCGGAAAGTCATCACCTTGTACTTGCAGAACTGCTAAATCTACCTCCGGATAGCTTTCAACTAGCTCTGCTTCAAATATGCCTTTCTCAGGGAACACAACAGATAAGGTTTGTGCATTATCCACTACATGGTCATTTGTTACCACAAGTCCATCATGTGAAATTGCAAAACCAGTGCCTTTACTAGATCCAGTAGAAACTTCGACTACAGCTTTTTTATATAGTTGAATATCTTCTTGTGCAGAAAGCCTCGTGGACACCTTTAAAAATTCAATAGCTGGTATGGTATAGATTTGGAACAGTAATGCAAATGTATTGAAAAACAATACGAATGCCATACTCCAAATAATCCATTTTACTATTGGCCGTTGCTTCTTTGGCTTTTTACCCTGTATTCGCTGTTGACGATCTTCTGCTAATGCCTTTTGCTGCTCTGCAAGAACTAGCTCAATAAACTCTTCCTCCGTTAAATCTTCTTCAATTGTTGGCTTATGTATATCAGTCATATTGGCCTCCTTACTAATTACTAAACAAAGGCGCCCATAACTATAATGGCAAAGATTGCCTTTGTAAAATACTTTTTCTTTTTTTAGTGTAGCCGAGAAAATAAATGGCACTATCACTAAATCATCTGAACGGATATAGGTTTGTTTGCTTATGAAAGAGTAGGTACTATATCAGGATATATAAGAGAGTAACGGTCGTACATAGAATGTAGCTAGCTAATCAGTGGTTTTCTATAAGAAAAATGGAAAATACTACTTTTAGAAGTTGCTTTCATTATACGGAAATTTTTCTTAATAGACGAATATTACGACAGCCAGTGTTCAATGAAGTGTATTTCTTTATGTGAAGCATCAACATATACACGTAAGCCTAGTGGCATTGCGTGTAATGGATGTGTATGGCTACAATCTACATCAGCTATAATTGGAATTTGACGACCTTCTAATTGTTCAATTAACACATCATATGGCTTGCGACCAGTACCTAAATCATCGTATTGTTCGTGCTTGCCTAAAATAATGGCTGAAGCTTTATCAAAAAAGCCATGCAGCTTTAACATAGCAAAATTTTTCTCAACTACTTCAATAGTTTTCGAGGTGTCTTCTAATAGTAAGACATCACCCATTTTGATTGTAGGAAAGTAGGGTGTGCCGATAAAACCGCACATCGTATTGATATTACCTCCTATTAATCGACCTTCTGCAACACCATCTTGGACAGTGATCCAAGCATTTTTGTGTTGTGTCTTCTCAGAGGATTTTTCAAGCCAATTTATGCGGTCATCTGTCCAAATAGGGGGAATTGGCATCTTGTAAGGCAGTTTAAGCTGTTGCATGAAAAGTTGCTTGAAATAGTGCTCGGTAAAGTCAACAAACGGAGGGAATTCACCGAATGTCGAGGCTACAGATGGACCGTGAAAAACAGGGATACCCGTTTTCGCATACATGGCAAGTAAAATCGCCGTAACATCGGAAAGCCCCATGAGTATTTTAGGATTTTCTTTAAATGCAGCATAGTCAAGATAAGGTAGCATACTATTGGAATTTGTACCGCCCATTGTAGGTAGGATCATTTTCACCTCAGAATCACGTAACAGTAGGTTCAGCTCTTCTGCCCGTTCTTTCGGTGTACCTGAGCGGTAAAAATCTGCCTTTCCTGTTAAAATTCCTTCTTTTATAACGAAGCCAAGTTTTTCTAGACGAGCTTTTCCTCTTTCATAACGTGCTTTAGCGGTGACGGAAGCAGGTTTAGATGGTGAATAAATACCGATTATATCGCCTTTTTTTAATGGGGAGAACATAGAATACCTCTTTCTATTCGTGTAAGTTGATGCTATTATACCTGATTTAAAAGTGATATGTTCCAATACATGGCGTTTATCGAATAGATGTTTAAATTAACAGAAGAAGTTGTATTGTTAATAATTGTATTATGTAAACTAAGAGTGATAACTTGATAGATGAACTGGAATTTTATATGATAGGAGCGAAGTAGCAAACAAGGAGGCAATTAAATGTATCGTCAAGTAAATGACTTTCTAAAAGATTGGTCTGCTGCAGCAATGGGCACAGCTCAAGTAATGCAAGCAATGACAGATGAAAAGCTAGACCAAAGCATTGTGGAGGGACATAGTTCACTAGGTTGGTTAAGCTGGCATTTAGTAGGTTCTACAGGCTATTTTAGTTATTTAGCAGGCCTACAAGTACCAATGATCGCTCAGGATGCACCAATCCCTTCAAATGTTGCTGAAATTGTTGCTGCATATGAGAACATAGTTAAAAGTGTGAAAGAGGAAGCAGCTAAGCTTTCTGATGAAGATCTTGTAGAGGAAGTAAAAGGCTTTACTGGTCCAATTCCTAGAGGTGAATTATTACGTACACTTATTGATCATCAGACACATCATCGTGGCCAAATGACTGTATTACTACGTCAAGCAGGCTTAACTGTGCCAGGTATCATGGGACCTACAAAAGAAATGCAATAATTATCAAAAAAGCGGTGGATACATTACGTATCTGTCGCTTTTTTACATCTTGGCTTTAAGCATCTTTAAATAGCAGTGTGTTGAGGTACTAAGTCGAGATAATTCTTTTTGCATCAAATTTTTGTTACATATTATAACCTTACTGTCATATGATTGGGCTGTAGGTATAGTAAATGAAACTAGTGATGATACAGTACCTTTGAAAAGTGAATACAATTTATATACAGGGGAGTGGGAAGTATGTTTCCAACTTTAAATACAGATCGCTTGATGTTAAGAGAACTTACAGAAAATGATGCTTTAGATATTTTAATTTGTTTCTCTAATCCAGATGTTTTGCGATTTTACGGGCAAAGTCCATTAGCTAATCAAAATCAAGTGAAACAAATTATAAGAAACTTTTCTATGAACTATGAAGAAAAACGAGGTATTAAATGGGGAATTGCAGTAAAAGGAGAAGCAGGTATTATTGGAACAATTGGTTTTCAAGAGTGGTCCCAAGAGCATAAAAGAGCTGATATTAGCTATGCACTTATCCCTGAAATGTGGGGGAAGGGGTATGCAATTGAAGCGGTCAATAAAGTAATCTCATATGGCTTTCAAGAGCTTAACTTAACTCGTATTGGCGCAATGGTTTTTACTGAAAATGAATCATCTATTAAATTGTTAGAAAAAATAGGCTTTGAAAAAGAGGGCGTATTAAAAAAATATATGTATCAGGATGGTGTAGCCTATGACACGAATATATATTCTTTAGTAGATCCTAAAACAACATGAGCTACTATTTAGTGCAGAGAGCCATTTAAATGAGAAAGTCCTGACTTATCGTTTAGAAAAGTCAGGACTTTTAATATTACAAATAAATATGTACGTAATGGCTGTCAAGTGACTGATGGATTTATCGTCGCCCCCGTTGTTTTTTGAGCCTTGATAATTTAATGGCGAAGGAATGTCTTTTCTATTGCACGGACAAGAACGTTTGTTCTATAATTGTTCGAAAAGGGGGACAGTTGTTGAAAGAACAGTTAATAAAAGCAATACAACGTAATCAGCCGATAAACATGATATACCTGTCTAAGGAGGGAACAATATCAAAAAGGTGTGTGAAAATTATCAAGATTGCTTGTGATTCTTTTCAAGCGTACTGCTTTACAAGACGTGCCAAACGTACTTTTATTATCGATAATGTTCTAGCCATATCTCCAATCGTCAGTAAAGAAAGAGATGTTATGTAATATTAATATTACAGCACATTATTAATTCGAAATCTCAATCAAGTTTACATCCGAATCTCGAATGTAAACTGACATAATTGGACCCATTGTGTCTGATCTTTAAATCGGTCCTTCTTCAATTGAAACACCTAATTGATTAAAATATTCTACTACATCTGATAATACATCCTCAGTAATCAAACACAAAACAGCACTTCCTGACGTTGCATTTGCAGCATTCAGTTCAAACTCTTTTCCTACCTCATGTCGATTTACTTTCTGTTGCCCAAAAACTAAAGCTTTTCTTCCTTCTCGAAGCGTAAAATTCCAATGATATTAGTAAAAAAGTTAGGAATTATATAATAACATAACTGATGAATAGAGGAAGTTGACTTTTTCTCTCTGGATATTAGTAATTTAAGTTATATTATAGTAAGAGGTAATTCTTGAAAAATACAGAATTATTACAATAATAATAGAAAGGTGGTATAAAAATGAATAGAATAAATCTTATTACGCTAGGTGTAAGAGATATTAACTTATCTTTAACTTTTTATAGAGATGGCTTAGGTTTTCAAACATCAATGACCGAGGAAAGCCCAGGTATTGTTTTCTTTAATAATGCAGGTACAAAACTCTCCTTGTATCCTTTAGAGGCGTTAACAAAAGATATTAATGAAAAAGAATCGCCAAGCAAACAAGGATTTTCAGGTATTACTTTAGCGTACAATGCTAAGTCAGCAGAAGAAGTTGATGAGATCATGATGAAGGCTGAAAAAGCTGGAGGCACAATTGTTAAAGCACCAGAAAAAGTTTTCTGGGGAGGGTACAGCGGATATTTTTCTGATCCAGACGGTTACTATTGGGAAGTCGCATACTCAGCGGACTGGAACTTTGATCAAAATGATATGTTGATTATCCAATAAAGATAAATCAAATACAAGCAGTATCATAAATAAGGGAACTCCAAATTATCAGGAGTTCCTTTTAGTTCTATAACACTCACCTATGTTAACAGTTTTATCTGTTTGCATTATTCGGGACAAGACAAAATCTGAATTGAATTTTGATATTTTTTCCCGCTATCTGTATTAAATTGGTAGAACTCCATTTTATACACTACTTAATACATATAATAGTTCTTAATTCTAGATAAAACTCGATTGCGTGAATAAATACGTTACAGCAAAATAATATAAATAGTTAATTTGTTGTTTTAATCGAGTAAAACAACATTAGATTGATTAAAGTACAATAATAAACAAGTAGGAGAATTGGTATACAAACCAACCTCTGCTTTTATTTGTATGATTAAATAATTGTTATTTATATTTTAATATCTAAAAATAAAACTTTTGGATTTAAAGTTCGTATTAATTGGAAAATACTTATTTTTCAGGAGGTAATATGTTTAAGTTTAGAGGCTTCTTCCTTATATTATTATTCTTATTAACATCCTGTACGCAGGATACAGTTGTTCCAAAAGAAAAAGTACAAAAAGAAAAACTTGATGATAGCATTGTGGTTACAGCAGATGGGAAAATGACCTTTAAGATTATTAATTCAATAAAGGTTCCACAAGAAAAAGTAGAATCAATAAAAGAAGAACTTCTTGATGCCTATGATGAAATTCAACATTCAATTCATACGGCATATGTTCCATCTGAGACAATAAATGTATTTCTCAATGAAGGAAATCAAGTATCATGGGGATTGAAATCAAAAATCATTCTTTATGGCATTAAGGAAAATCAATATCCACTTGTCCATGAGCTTACACATTCTTTACTTGGTTATGGCAATAATTTTGATTCAAGCAGTGGCTATTTAACGCAAGAGGGTTTTGCTACGTATATGGGAGAAAAGTATGAAAAATCAAAATCAAATACCCATAAGCTTATGAAGTATTTTATCGATTCAAACAAATTAATACCAATTAGCAAGCTGATTGATTTAAATCAAGACGATGCCTATTTTCGCCCAGCACTTACAAACCAAGAAGAGTACACCCTTCAATGGATGAGCTATATTCATTCAGCTTCTTTTATTACTTATTTAATTGACACTTATGGATTAGAAAAGTTTGAACAGATATACAACGAAGAGGACTTGGCTAAAAAAATTGAGGGAGTATACGAAAAAAATGTTAGTGAAATCGAAAATGATTGGGTAATTTTTATTAAAAATAGTCAAACGGAACTAACATATGAAGACAAAATAAAAATGGGATCCTTTTTTACTACTACTTCAGTTATTGATAAAATAGATCCGAAATTTTTTACAGAAGAATAATTTTTTTATATATAAGAATGTATGATTCTATTTAACTTACGGATAGCTTTTGTTATATATTCGATTTGCGAGATATCTATTTAATCTTTTAGTAAACAGCCTTTACAATTTTAAAAAGTTACTCAATGATGAAAGGCATTATATGTATCAATTGCTTCAGTGAAGGGATGTATATTATTGTGAGGTTTAAGAAAACGAAAAATTCCAGTAGTTGAGAATTTAATAAACTAAAAATAAGAAGCTACTCGAGATGAGTAGCTTCTTTAAATGTTGATTTATCAATTTTTAAATTACGTTTTATTGAAAGAACGACTTATTTTAAACCTTGTTTATCTTTCCAATCAAGGAACTCATCGTAAGTCAATTGTTTATCTAAAATTGAACCGTCTTCACGGATTTCGATGACACGGTTTGCAATTGTTTGGATGAACTGATGGTCATGAGATGTGAAGATCATAGCGCCCTTGAAGCGGATTAAGCCTTCGTTTAGTGCTTGAATTGACTCTAGGTCAAGGTGGTTCGTAGGCTCATCTAGTAAAATAACGTTTGCAGTAGCAAGCATCATTTTTGAAAGCATACAACGAACTTTTTCGCCCCCTGATAATACAGAAGGTGATTTTTTCACTTCTTCACCTGAGAATAGCATACGTCCTAAGAAACCACGTAAGAAGCTTTCAGTTTCATCATCAGGTGAATATTGGCGTAACCATTCTACTAATGATTTCTCTGAACCTTGGAAGTATTTATCGTGATCATTTTCAAAGTAACTTTGAGTTGTTGTCACGCCCCATTTGAATGTACCAGCATCTGGTGTTCTTTTTTCCATTAGGATATCAAGAAGAGCCGTTTTTGCCATTGGGTTACCAAGTAAAATGATTTTATCATCTTTGTTCATCGAGAAGCGAATATCTTTAAATAGTGTTTCGCCTTCGTTAGTTGCTGTTAAATCTTCAACTGTTAACACGTCATTACCGATTTCACGACCAGTTTGGAAGTTGATGAATGGATATTTACGGCTAGATGGTTTAATGTCATCAAGTTCGATTTTATCCAACATTTTTTTACGAGATGTAGCTTGGCTTGATTTAGAAGCGTTCGCAGAGAAACGAGCAACGAATGCTTGTAGCTCTTTAATTTTCTCTTCTTTCTTCTTGTTTTGGTCTGCCATCATTTTTTGTGCTAATTGGCTAGACTCATACCAGAAGTCATAGTTACCAACGTATAGTTGGATTTTACCGAAATCAAGGTCCGCGATATGCGTACATACTTTGTTTAAGAAGTGACGGTCATGGGATACGACAATAACTGTATTTTCAAAGTTAATTAAGAATTCTTCTAACCATTGAATTGCTTTTAAGTCAAGGTGGTTGGTAGGCTCATCCAGTAATAGAACGTCCGGCTTACCAAATAGAGCTTGTGCTAATAAGACTTTGACTTTGTCAGAACCTTCTAGGTCAGCCATTAGCATGTAGTGAAGCTCGTCGCCAATCCCTAAACCACTTAATAATGTTGCTGCTTCTGATTCAGCTTCCCAACCATTTAGGTCAGCGAATTCACCTTCTAATTCAGCAGCACGCATGCCGTCTTCGTCAGAAAAATCTTCTTTAGCGTAGATAGCGTCTTTTTCAGCTTTTACTTCCCAAAGACGTTTATTCCCCATAACTACTGTATCTAATACGTTGAATTCATCGTATTCGAAGTGATTCTGTCTTAAGACAGAAAGGCGTTCATCTTTGCCCATTGATACATGGCCTTCTTGTGCCTCGATATCACCAGCTAAAATTTTTAAGAATGTCGATTTACCAGCACCGTTTGCCCCGATCAGGCCGTAACAGTTTCCTGGTGTGAATTTAATATTTACGTCGTCAAATAATTTACGGTCGCCATAGCGAAGACCTACATTACTTACTTGGATCATGTAAGTTCCTCCTTTTTTTCACAATGCTTCTAGTATAGCATGAATTACGTTGCATAGTCTATTAACATTACTACATCAAGGTTTTTAGTCTTTGACATTATTAATGTCCATAAACTAGTATCTACTTAGAGTACACTACTACTTTTAACCAAATAGACTATCTCGAATATATTGATCCAACCTTTTTAAAACTCAACGTTAAAGGGGGATTTTTCATTTTTATTAAATGATTAGTATAGCAGAGTAAGGTCATACTAGTTGAAGGGAGTTAATGCAAGCAAAATTGAATCTTCACAAGAATAAAATATGTAAACTTGAAATAGCTGAGAAAGCAATAAACGGGGAATTTTGTGCACAGGGATTAAGAATAGTAGTTAGAGCAGATAATGATGTGGAAGCGGTTTTATGAAAATCAGAGGTCTGTCGATTGTTTACGTTAGCAAAATGTGATTTAGTTTAATAAGGAAATTTGGGCTTGGAAAGGTTTTAGATCCTATGAGAAACAAACAATGGACAGTTTCAATGATACTGATTGTCGTAAGTATTTTCTTTGTCGCCCTAAATACGCGACCAGCTGTAACAGCTATTGGGCCACTTTTCAATGTATTAATGGAGTCACTTCAAGTATCCAATACGCATATAAGTTTACTCACATCGATTCCAGTGTTTTGTATGGGGCTATTTGCTCCGTTAGCAGTACCGTTGCAAAAAAGGCTAGGTACAAAAGGGTCGATTGAACTTCTACTTATCATTATTGCAATTGCAAACGGATTACGTTTTGTTGAAGAAAGCTATTCTTTACTGGTCGTGACAAGCTTTGCGGCTGGCTTTGCAATAGCGATTATTGGCCCTATTTTAAATGCTTATATTAAGGATAAATTTCCTAGTCGATTTACGACTGTTGTTGGTGTCTATTCATTTGGTATTGGTGCAGGGGCAACATTAAGCGCCGGTTTGACCGTCTCAATCTATAATGCATTTGATAAAAGTTGGACGATTGCACTTGGTGGTTGGGTCGTACTAGCCATAATGGCATTAGTTATTTGGCTACTATGGGTACCAAAAGAGCAAGTAGGGAAGAAAGAAGCGACAATAACCAAACATGACAAAGTACGAAATCCGTGGAAGAACGGGCATGCATGGATGATGCTTATATTTTTCGGGTTACAGACGGCATTGTTTTTTGCGTTGATGTCATGGTTACCAGCAATGCTACAAGACAAAGGATTTACACTGGTAGTAGCAAGTGCGGTGCTAACGTTTATGTCTATTGTGCAATTGGTCGGTAATATCACCATTACTATGTTGATGGAAAAATGGTCAAATCGAATTGCTTGGCTTCTGTCTTTAAGTGCACTCGGCATTGTTGGCTTTGTATTATTATGGATAGGCACTGGTTATATGGTGTGGTTTGCAGTATTCATTATTGGCATAGTACTTAGTGGCTTGTTTCCAATTGGCTTGTTATTACCGCTTGATGAAGCGACGAATAATATGGAAGCGAATAGCTGGTCATCGATGGTGCTGTCAGGTGGCTTTATGATAAGTGCTATACTTCCACTGCTTATTGGCGTCTTGTATGATAAAACAGCAAATCATAATATTACGTACGCCATTTTTATCATCTTCATGATAGGTATCATTGGCATTACACTACTCCTAAGAAAAAATAAAAATGTGAAGCATGCTACAAAATAGTAGCATGTTTTTTTTGACGTAAAAAATATGCAAAACATTATTAATTTGAGTATTTTGTCATGTAAAAGGATGAGATATTGAATGAATTTATGGGTGGAAAGATTCGTAGTGAATGAATGGGAATATTTAATTACAAATAATAATATTATGTAAACTTGAAACAGATGAAGTCCTTGTATATTATAAGGAGTAAGAAAAGAAGTTTAAAAGAAAGTTTTGGTGAACGTATGCGAAAGAAAGTTTTAATGATTGGCGCTACAGCAGTCTTTTTAGCAGGTTGTGGCGATCAAACAGTCGCTGAGATGCTAAAAAATCAAAAAAAAGAAGTAAAAACAGAACAGGTCAGCAAGCAGGAAGAAACAATTGTACCTGAAGTGAAGATCATCGGGGAAAATGGTGTAGGGGCTGGGATTATCGTAAAAAAAGACGATTCAACGCTCTATATCGTCACAAATGGTGCTCTAGTTGCTTCTAAACCGACAGCGCTTATACAATTTAGCAATGATAAGTTAGTACAGGCAGATGTACATTTTATGTCGACCGCACATAACATTGCGGTTTTGCAGGTGAAATATAAGTCTGTGGTTAAAGTGCCGACTGTTTACAATGGGGACCTACAAAATTTAGCTGTATATGTAGACGGACTACCATATACGGTTGAAAAGTATGCAGATAAAGTGGCAGCATACTATGTTGATGCGGAAGAAGTGTTACCACTTGGCAGCCCAGTGATGGAGGAATCAAGCGGAGAAATCGTTGGGGTTTATTTTAATCGTCAGCAGCAAGGTGTAGCAGAGCCATACATATTACCATTGAAGGATATTGTGACGTTACTTGATGAATGGATTACTGAGGGTATGAATGCTAAGGAACGTCTAGCACAATCGAAAAACTTGTATCCATATATTGAAAAAGGGGACAAGGAGGCAGTGAAGCAAGCAGTCGAAAAATTCGGTAAGGATGTTTTTGCTTATAACGCAGATGAAGTGAAAATATTTATTGACTTGTTCCAAGAGCATCTAAGGGGTGCGGTGATTGAAAATGATGCGACTGTTATGGAGAGTATCACGGGAGCAGAAGATTTACAACATACATTGGATGCCATGGTGGCTTATTATGCGTCTAAAAATGCAAAAATCCAATTTTCGAATACAAAGGTGAAGAGCATTGATATTGTAGGACAAAACATTGCAGTTCGAGCAAAGACTGAGTATGTTTTAACGAATGCAGCTGGCCAAGAAGCACTGGCCAATTCGACGATTATTTATGAAATCTTCAAAAATGCTGAAGGTGAATACAAAATGATTCGTTTAACGACTGAGGAGTGAGAAAAATGATGGAACAAGCAAGACAAATGCTACAGCATCACTTCGGTTACGATGAATTCCGTACGGGGCAAGCGCAAATAATCGAGCAGACGCTAACGGGTCAGTCTAGTCTTTGTGTTATGCCGACTGGTGGTGGGAAATCTATTTGCTATCAAATTCCTGCATTAATGTTAGATGGTTTAACGATCGTCGTCTCGCCGCTGATTTCACTTATGCAGGATCAGGTAGAGTCATTACGTGCGGCTAATATACCGGCAGCCTACATTAATAGTACATTGACGGCACAAGAAGTGAATGAAACGATGCAGCTAGCAAGTGCTGGTTATTTGAAGCTCTTATATATTGCGCCAGAACGGCTGGAGAGCACGCAATTTTTACAGGCGCTCTCTTATTTACATGTGCCACTTATTGCCGTGGACGAGGCCCATTGTATTTCGCAGTGGGGGCATGATTTTCGACCGAGCTATCGTTCGATTCAAAAGCTCTTTACATTATGGCCGCAAAAACCAACTGTTCTCGCATTGACCGCAACAGCGACGCCAGCCGTCTGTGATGACATTCGTCAATTGTTAAGTATTGCCGAGGATTCAGCAGTTATAACTGGATTTGCACGTGAAAATTTAGCATTTTCAGTACTAATAGGAGAAAATAAAGAGCGTTTTATTAAAAATTATGTGGAAAAGAACAAAAATGAGGTCGGTATCATTTACGCTGCAACTCGAAAAGCGGTGGACGCGCTATATGAACTACTAACTCGTTTTGGCGTGTCTGTTGCTAAATATCATGCTGGATTATCGGAAGAAATGCGTATGTCTGAGCAAGACCGCTTTTTGAAGAACGAAGCACGAATTATGGTAGCAACAAATGCGTTTGGAATGGGTATAGATGCGAGTAACGTACGCTTCATTATTCATTATCAAATGCCACGTAATATGGAGAGTTACTATCAGGAAGCGGGCCGTGCTGGGCGAGATGGCTTACCAAGCGCGTGTCTGTTGCTGTATGCATCTGGAGATGTGCAGACACAGCGTTTTTTAATCGAGCAAACGCAGGATGAAACACGGATTTCACAAGAATTAGCTAAATTACAAACGATGGTAGATTACTGTCATACAGAAGGGTGTCTTCAAAATGCCATTTTAACGTATTTCGGTGAAGTTCCTGAGGAGCCATGTGGTCGTTGTAGTAATTGTAATGACGGACGTGAGGTAAATGATGTAACAACTGATGCACAAAAGGTTTTAGCGTGTGTCGTTCGAATGGGCCAAAAATTTGGGAAAACGATGATTGCACAAGTGTTAGTCGGCTCGAAAAATCAAAAGGTGCTTGATTTTGGCTTTACTAAGCTATCGACATACGGCATTTTAAAGGGCCAATCAGTAAAAGATGTATCGAATTTTATTGAATTTTTAATTGCAGAAGGCTTGCTTGCCGTTAAGCATGGTACGTTCCCAACAATTTATGTGTCTGAGGAAGGAAAAACTGTGCTAATGGGCGAACGGACGGTACTAAGAAAACAAGCTGTAACCGTACGAAAGCTGGCAGAAAATGATCCGTTGTTTGAGCATTTACGATTGCTACGTAAAGAAATTGCTGACGAAGAACGAGTGCCTCCATTTGTTATTTTCTCGGATAAGACGCTACGAGAATTATGTGAAAAAAAACCAGCAGAACTAGAAGGTATGCGTTTAATTAGTGGTATTGGGGAAGTGAAGTTCGAAAAATATGGAAAACGTTTCTTTGAAGCGATACATGCTTTTACGGAATAAGCTACTTAAAGATTACTTTTCACAGCCAAGGCGTTGTATTGTAAGTTAATGTTTATCTCGATTTTTCAGTAAAAAGAATAAAAATTAAACCTTCGTAAAGTATGGATAACATTTTACGAAGGTTTTTTTAATTTTATTTTTCCCAGTGTGTTGTAATAAACTCGTCACGACCGGAAGTCGCACGGTCTTCTTTATAATGATCAGGCTCTTTTTTATAGTAGTCTTGATGATAATTTTCCGCAGGGTAAAAGTTTTGAGCATCGCGAATTATGGTTACAATAGGCTTATCGAAGCGGCCACTTTCAGCGAGTTTTTCTTTCGATGCCTCAGCAATGCGTTTTTGCTCCTCTGTATAAGTGAAAATCGCAGTTGTATAGGAATCACCTCGATCTTGGAATTGGCCAAATGCATCGGTCGGGTCTATTTGCATCCAGTAAATATCAAGCAATTTTTCATAGCTGAAAATTGCTGAATCAAATTCAATTTCTACAACTTCTAAATGTCCAGAAGTACCTTTTTTGACATCCTCATATGTAGGGTTTATTATATGGCCGCCCATATAGCCGGATGTTACCTTATGTATACCGTCCCATTCAACAAACGGCTTCACCATACACCAAAAACAACCACCTGCAAACGCAGCTTTTTCAATCATTCGATTCATCCTCTCTATCGTGAAAATATTATAGCACTTTTTTCACTAAATTTATGGCATTTGGGTGTAAAATATCAGATAGGTATATATTACGTTGTAGTAGAATTTCATAAAGACTCATTTTGTCAGCGAACTTGAAACTTAACTTGCTATGAAGCGTTATATAACTATAAAAAAATAGAGGTGTTTGTAGCTATGGAAGAGCAAGAATATACAAGACGCTCAGAACGTCCCAAAAAACGTCGATTGCGAAAAGGACGTACATTTTTCATATTTTTATTACTGTGCGTCATTACAGTAGCTGTATATTCGGTGGTACAATATAGAAACGGCTTTGAACTGGCTAGTGGCACGAAGGTAGCACAAGAGGACTTTACCGGAGATGCAATTGAAGGCAGTATTGAAAACTATTTATTACTTGGTATCGATACACGTGGGGAAGAGCAATCGCGAACGGATACGATGATGCTACTATCATGGAATAAGGATACGAATGATATAAAACTTGTCTCATTTATGCGTGATATTTATGCAGACATACCTGGCTATCAATCGTATAAGCTTAATACAGCCTACTATTTAGGAGGCGTCCAATTACTAAAGGATACGCTTGGTAATATGTTCGGTTTACCGATTCATCATTACGCACTTATTGATTTTCAAAACTTTGAGTCCCTCGTTGATATTTTGGCGCCAAATGGTGTAGAGATTGAGGTCGAAAAGGATATGTCTGAGAAAATCGGTGTGACGTTGACACAAGGTGTGCACAGATTAAACGGTCAGGAATTACTTGGCTATGCACGTTTCCGTCAAGATGCTGAAGGTGATTTCGGACGAGTAGCTCGTCAGCAAAAAGTGATTGAAGCGTTAAAGGATGAAATATTAGCCCCTCAAAACATCTTGCATTTACCAAAATTCGTCGGTGCTGCACAAGGTTATGTAACAACCGATTATTCATCTGCAGGCGAAATTCTACAAGTGTTAAAGATGTTGTCGAAAGGGAAAATAACGATTGAAAAAGCAACTGTGCCGATAGAGGGTAGCTATAATTTCCAAAACTTTAGCCACGCTGGTTCTGCCATTGTGATTGATATAGAGGAGAATAAAACTTTCTTGCGTGAATTTTTAGGGATTTCCTTGGATTGATGCTTCGCAAAAGTCAAGTTTATCCTGTAATATAAAGGTAGTGTTGTTTAGAGCAATTGTATTGGGGTGAGAGTATGGAGCAAGAAAAAAGACCTAGAGAAGAGACGAAGCTTTTCTCTACTAAATTTATTCGTTTTTTAGGCGGGAAAAATTTATTATTTACACTTATTGTTTTAGTACTACTTGCATGTGTTATTTACATGTATGATAAGGTGTCATTCATATTCACCCCGCTTAAAGTATTATTTGAAGTTGTTATTTTACCAGGGGTACTGGCTACTATAGCGTACTACTTGCTACGGCCATTACTAGGAGTGTTAGAAAAATGGCGAATACCGCGAATTTGGGGCATTCTCATTTTGTATATTGCTGTTATTGGTTTAGTGACATTATTAGTGTTACTCGTTTATCCATTTTTACGCGATCAATTTATGAACTTAGTGCAAGAGTTCCCAGTGTACTTTAAGGATTTAACGCAAAACATTGTCAACTTCATTAACAACTCTCGTATCACGGAGTATTTAGATAAATATGGAAGCGATTATGATCGTGTAATCGAAGATTTTACAAATGGTATGGTGGATACCGTAAAAGATACTGTGGCGAATTTAGCGCAAGGTGTCGCTACTGGAGTTACAGGTCTTGTGTCAACGTTAACAGGTATTGTGCTATCACTTATTACTGTGCCGTTTATTTTATTCTATTTATTAAAAGACGGGGAAAAATTACCGAAGTTTGTATTGAAAATTTGCCCGCCACGTATGCGTTCAGGCTTACAAGAAGTAATGCACGATATGGATAAGCAAATTAGTTCATATATTCAAGGACAGATTTTAGTATCCATGTGTATTGGAGCAATGGTTACGATTGGTTTCTTAATTATCGGTATGAAATATGCGCTATTATTAGGGTTTCTTGCGATGATTACAAGCGTTGTGCCGTACTTAGGACCAGTTATTGCGATTACACCTGCTGCTATTATTGCACTTGTAACATCCCCGTTCATGTTGATTAAATTAGCGATAGTCTGGACAGTTGTGCAACTGATTGAAGGAAAGTTCATTTCGCCACAAATTATGGGGAAATCACTGAGTATTCACCCGATTTCAATTATCTTTGTACTTCTAACGTCAGGTTCGCTATTCGGTGTTCCGGGTGTAATTCTAGGGATACCGGGCTATGCGATATTGAAGGTACTGGTTACACATCTATTTAAGCTCTTTAAACAGCGTTACAACCGCTATGAGGACGCAGAGGTACAAAAGTACGATATTAAGTAAAAGAAAACAGCTACCGCGCAAAGCAGTAGCTGTTTTCTTTATATATTAGAGCGTAACGTTTTTTAAGCGATCTACAGCTTCTTGTAATACATCTTTTGGTTGTACAAGTGCTAGACGAAGATAACCTTGTCCAGCGGTACCAAAGGCTGTTCCTGGTACGGTTACAATACCAACTTGTTCGATGAGCTTGAAAGCGAAATCTGTGCAGTCTACATCATACGGGTACTTTGCCCACACAAACATCCCACCATCAGATGGCGCTACTTCCCAACCGATGTCACTTAAGCCGCTCATAAGTGTTTTATGGCGCTCTGAGAACGTTGTGCGTAAGCTAGCAGTAATTTCTTCCGCGTTGTCTAAAGCCATAACAGCGGCGTCTTGAATTGGTTCAAATATACCAAAGTCTAAATTTGATTTTAATTGCTTTAAGATAGCAATCATTTCTGCATTCCCTGCAATATAGGCGATACGTGTGCCAGCTAAGCTAAAGCTTTTCGATAATGAGTTAATTTCCATACCGACTTCTTTTGCACCTGGTACAGCTAAGAAACTAATTGGACCTTCACCTGTAAAGTAAAACTCAGAGTACGCCGCATCATGTAAAACGATCACATTATATTTTTTTGCAAAGGCAATTACTTTTGCAAAATAGTCTAAAGAAGGCATAGCCGGTACAGGATTCCCTGGCAAGTTCAAAATAAGTAGTTTTGCTTTATGTGCAATTTCCTCAGGGACAGCGTCTAAATCTGGTAAGAAGTCGTTAGCAGCTGTCTGTGGCATATAGTAGGGTGTTGCGCCAGCTAAATGGATACCTGCATCATAGGCAACGTAGGCTGGGTTTGTCGAAAGAACGATATCACCGGGGTCACAAAAAGCCATTGGTAAATGCACTAAGCCTTCTTGAGAGCCCATTGTTTGAATAATTTCTGAAGCGGGGTCTAAATCGACATTACTACGACGTTTGTAATAACGGCTAACGGCATCATAAAAACGCTGTGTGCCTGTTAATGTGTAGCCATATGACTCAGCAAGATTAGCTCTTTGTGATAGATGCTCGCGAATTTTGTCATGAGGTGGAAGATCAGGGCTACCTAAGCTTAAATCAATCATAGACATACCTTTAGCTTGTTGTTGTTTGGCAGAATTTTTTAAATCCCCAAAAATTGCTGGTGTAAATAAAGACATTTTTTTCGATGGTACGATTTTCAAAATAGTACACTCCTTACTAGTACATAACAGAATAATAGTAAATATTCTATCATACTAAAGCAAAGAAAGGGAAAGTAATAATAAAAAAAGAATATACAATTTTTAATAGGAAAAACAGTGTAAATATTTTAAAATGTGAGGAAATACAGCTAAGAATTAACGAAAGCCTGTAAATTACCGAAAATGTGACGGAAAAATAGTAAGAAATTCTGCTATCATAAAGTTAAGGGAAGGAGAGGTGACAAATGAAAGTATGTTCATTAAGTGGTGCAAGTGGGACAGGGAAAAGTACGAGCGCTTTGGTGTTTGCACATAAGGTAGAGCTTGATGCGATTATTGACGATGGTTTACTTATTGTAAATGGCGTCAAAGTCGCTGGTATTTCAGCGAAATTTGAAAAAAACACTATTACCGCAGTTCGTCGTGCTATTTTTTCAGATAATAAGCATTGTGAGGAAGTCAAAAAGGCACTTGATACATATAAGGTACAATCTATATTACTTATTGGTACATCTGATAAAATGACAAAAAATATTGCACAACGATTAGATCTCGGTCCAATCGATACGTTTTATTATGTAGAGGATATACGTTCACAGAAAGAAATACAAAAGGCTCGGTTTGTGCGAGGGACACAAGGGAAACATGTCATGCCGATACCGTACCGACAAGTGGAACAAAACTTTTTTAAAAGACTTATTCAGAGAGGGAAAGAGATTTTCTCACCAAAACGCGAGAAAATTGGAGAAACGACAATTGTTCGTCCGGATTTTCAACAAGAATATATAGATATTGAAAAGCAAGTATATGTTCAGCTGATTACATATTGTTGTGCACAAGAAGCGATCGTTAATAAGGTAGAGCATGTACAGTTTTTAATGGAGGAACATGTGCAGACCAACATTATCGTGCAGCTAAAAATGCCGATAGACTATATACTAGTAGATCGACTAAAAAGTATGCAAGAAGCGGTGCAACAATCATTTTATCAGCATTTTGGTTTTGAGTTAGATGCCATTAATATTCAGATAAAATCAGTTGAAAAGAAACGAAAATAATAAAAAACATGTACTCTGCTCGCTAAGAAACGAATAGAGCACATGTTTTTTATTATGGTTGACGCTTGAAAATAGGTTGACGCTTTTCAACAAAGGCTTGGCATCCTTCTGTAAAATCGCTACCAACGAATGGTGAAGAGCCTTCCCAAAGCTTCGGCACGCTATCGACACATTCTTGTACGGATTGTTTTACTGCTAGTAAAGAGTCTGGTGACATGCCAGCAACAAGCTTCCCCATACGAATCATGTATTTATTTAAGTCTTTTTCAGCGACTAAATAGTTGAGCATGCCTAGTTTAAATGCTTCTTCTGCTTTAAACATACGGCCTGTAAACACCAAATCCTTAGTTGTAGAAGGGCCAACGAGCTGAACTAAGCGCTGAGCAAACTTGTTATTTAACGTAATGCCTAATTTACCAACTGGTATACCTAATTTCGTCTTTTCAGAGCCGATACGGATATCACATGCTAACGCGAGTTCTAAGCCAGCACCCATCGCTGGACCATTTATTACACCGATAGTTGGAATTGGTAAGCGTTCAATCGTCGAAATCGTTTTTTCCATATGTACAAAAGCTTCTTCAGCTTTTTCCAACGATATCGAGTTGAACTCTTTAATGTCTGAACCAGCTGAAAAGTTTTCACCAGAGCCTCGTAAAATCAACACTTTATTCTTAGGGTTTTCTAGAACTTGCAGCGCAATTTGTGCTAATTGATCCCACATATTCGCTGTTAAAGCGTTTTTTGCTTGCGGACGGTGAATCGTTATAATGGCAAGCCCAGCTGTTTCTTGATAAATAATCTTTGCATCTTCCGCTTCAAGTCTTGTCGTTCTTACTTGCATAATTGATATACCTCCCACATTAAATTGATAAACATATTATATAATACAAAAGTAAATAAACATTAAATTAAGCGAATCTTCATGTAAATCCGGCGTGGTTTACGGAAAAAATGGTTGTTTTAAGAAATTGTAATACGAAAGATACTCGGCAAATTACTATTGTACTAAAGGGAAATGTGTGAGAAACTACATACGGAACTTTTGTTCTTCGGATGTCATAAGGGCATTTTGATGCAAGAAGCGGTTGATGTAGATTAATTACAGATTAACCGACATTAAACTTAATAAAAATATAGACTATACACGCATCCAGTTTAATATAAAATAATAATAAACCACGCACAGTAAATAAGGAGGGTATATTAATGGTATCGATACAAAATGCATTGGATAGTTATTTGTTATTGCTAACATCATTGAAAAAGAGTGCTGCTACAAAAAAGCAATATTATTTAGTTGGACAGCAGTTTTTGGAGTTTGCTCATAATAAAAACATCTTCCAGTTAGATGAGCAATTTAAAGAATTGATATTTTTATATACTAAATACTTGCAAGAGACGTATGAAAATGTTAATACATACAATCATAAAGTTGCCACAATTCGAAGTTTTGTGGACTTTTTGTTATTACGCGAGTGGGTGGAACCGTTTGATTATGAGGCAATTTTACAACCTAAAAAAAGAGTGAAAGCACCCTTAAAAGTACTGACGAAGGAACAATTAGTAAAGATTTCTGATGTGTGGCCAACATATTTTCAATATGCGAAAACTGAGGATCATTTATGGCTGGCAAGACGTAACGGCTGTATTGTACAGATGTTATTGGAAACCGGGTGCAAACCAGCTGAGCTTGTTCATATGAAATGGGCGCATATCGACGAACCGGTGAGTCAAATTAGACTATCGAATCATAATGGAAGACGTGCGTTGAAGATATCAACTATTTTATTGGAAATGCTACTTTATTATCGGGAAGCAACAGAGGAAATACATCAAGAACCTATTGGGGAGTGGCTTTGGGTGAGTGAGGCAAGCCAAGTGAAACCAATTACGACAAAAACAGTAGAACGTATTTTCCAAACGATTTCAAAAGAAGTTGGAGAGACTGTACGTGCGACGGATATACGCTACACAGTAATGCAAAAGGCGTTACAAAGCGAGAATGCACTCGAAAATATCCAGCAGCAAATGGGTTATGTACGAAAATGGGTACTTACAGAAAGAGGAAAGCGTTTCGAATGAAAAAAGTGCAGTATTGGCCTTTATTACGCCTATGCCTGCACTTTTTTATTACAGATAATTTAATGCTTTGACACTTACTTTGACTGTTAAATCATGTTTTCCACCTGTGTAAACACCCTCGACGGGACTAACATCTGCAAAATCACGGCCAATGCATAAAATAATGTGGTTCTCTAGTACTTCAACATTATTCGTTGGATCCAACCCAACCCAACCGATACCAGGAATCATAACTTCTACCCAAGCGTGTGTTGCAATATCTCCAATTAAGGATGAGTTTTCATCGACGTATAAATAGCCACTTACATAGCGAGCCGGGATACCCTTAGCTCGTAATACAGCAATCATGACATGAGAGAAATCCTGGCAGACTCCTCGTTTCAATGCAAAGGCCTGGGTTGCTGTCGTTGAAATGTCCGTTGCTCCTGGATCATACTCAAAAGACGAATATAAATACTGCATTAAATTAAGCGAAAAAAGCACTGGATTTTCTGCATGGCCAATAGCATGGTAGATCTCATTTAACTGGTTATCTGTCACATACGTAAAGCTTGTTTTCTTTATATATGGTAAATAGTGCTCATAAAATAATTGCGAGTGGAAAATTGTCTGCATTTCAGGGGAATAATGAATGCGATGAATGAATGGCGCCCTCTGAATACTAACAATGGATGTCGATTGAATTTCAAGCTCCTTGTGCTGCTCTGGGATGTAAAAAGTTCCGACTGTATTGCCCCAAATATCTAGATGTTCACGAGTGAGTGAGGAAGGCGTAATCGCAATACGATATGATAATAATCGCTGACGTTCATCTCCACGAGGCTTTAAACGAATTGTATTTAAACTTTGATCGACTTCAGATTCATAGTTGAAAATATTCGTATGTTGAATCTCGAATTTCATCGTGTCCGCTTCCTTCCGGCTATTGACTAGCGTGTTGAAAGGGACCTGTTCATTGTTCCTTTCAGTGCTGTTCGATAGGTTCATATAAATGATAAATTGTTTCAAATGCACGACTGAGATCAACGCATTGGAACAATCTTTCCTCCATTGACAAAATAGCTTCTTCTATTGTTATCGTCAATAAATCAAATTTCATGATAGCAAATAATAAAGCTTTTAAGGGATTATTTAGTTCTAGAAAACGAATGGATAAGTGATCTTTTTCGATATTCATTAAAGCCTCCTCTATTTTTTTTAAGCAAAAGGCAACAGAACGAGGGAAGTGTTCATCATGCAATAAATAATGAGTAACACCAGTCAAGTTTGTTTGTCGATGTTTCCGTAGGTACGATTCAGTTGCTCTCGACAAGTCAAGTAAAAATGCCCCGTCCGCTTCCTGTAAAGAAACATTCAATTGCTGTTGATGCTCTAGCGTAATGAGCGCAATTCGAATCGTTTTTTCCGCACGCTCTAGCCATTTCCCAACTTGAATTAAATAAAAGGGTAAATCTCGGTCCATCGAGCCTTCTATTAATCCTGTAACGGTCATTGAAGTTTTTCGTACATTTTGTAAAAAATAATTCAGAGACATTAGCGGAAACGGTTTTTCTCGATCTGTGATTTCCTGCTGTAAATATAAATAAAAGGCATTTTGTAGTTCCCATAACTCAATAGGGATGCTATCTCTTGAAATACGTGCATTTTCACGAACGGCATATAGAGTAGTGAGTAATGCATTGCTATTTGTTTCAGAGAATAATAAGTAATCAATTAACGGATTTACCCGAATATGATCATTATACGAAGCATATTCTTCCTTGGAAGCACAAATATCTAAAACTGCCTCCCAGTGATCAATATACTCATTATCTTTGCCTGATTGTTCTAGCATATTTAAAAGCTGTACTTGTAATATATGTGCATTGTTTTCTGTTCGTTCACTATACCGTGCCATCCAGTACAGTCCATCCGCTACTCTGCTTAGCATGCTGCGATTCCTCCTTTAGTATCCATGTATCTTTTGCGCCTCCACCTTGTGAAGAGTTGACGACGAGGGATCCTTCTTTTAATGCAACACGAGACAAGCCGCCTGGTAATACGTAAGTGTCATCTCCCTTCATAACATATACACGTAGGTCTATATGACAAGGATAGAAGCGTCCATCCTGGTATGCAGGGGCACGTGATAATTGAATTGTCGGCTGCGCAATATATTGATGTGGATTTTCTAATATTTTTTTACGGAATAACATGATATCTTCTTTACTTGCTTGGGGGCCAATGAGCATATCGTAGCCTCCAGATGCTCCGACATTTTTAATCACGAGCTCTTGGATATGTGTGAGCACCCACGCTAACTGCTTTTCATCACTTAAATGATATGTTGTAACATTTTCTAAAATTGGTTCCTCCTTTAAATAGTAGCGAATCATATCTGGTACATAAGCATACATTGCTTTATCATCAGCTACTCCGTTGCCAATGGCATTGAGTATGGAAATGTTACCAGCCTTATAAGCATCAATCATGTTTGCTACACCTAGTAAAGAATCAGCACGAAAAACAGTTGGATCTAAGAAATCATCATCAATACGGCGATAAATAATATCAATTTGTTCGAGCCCATAAATTGTTTTCATATATACTTTGGCATCTTGTACTACTAAATCTCGCCCCTCCACAAGCTGAATGTTCAATTGCTGCGCTAAGAAAACGTGGTCGTAATAGGCTGAATTATACATACCAGCCGTTAATAAAACGGCTTTTGCATCGGAATGTGGATCTAAATTTCGAGGGCGGTGTGCAAGTAGGACCTCTTGCATATGCGCCATTTGTTTTTCAAGTGAATGAATTGAGTGTTTTGAGAAAAATTCAGGGTATACTTCCTTCATCACATGTCGATTTTGGAATACATACGACATGCCAGAAGGGTTACGTAAATTATCTTCAAGAACACGGTACACACCATTTTCATCTCGAATTAAATCAATGCCTGCTAAAAATATATGATTATTATTTGGTACTTGCACACCCAGCATTTCCTTATAGTAGTAGGGATTGTTTTCAACGAGCAATCTTGGTATAACACCATCTTCTAAAATGTATTGCTCATGATACACATCATGTAAAAAGCGATTCAAAGCTTCGACGCGTTGTTTCATGCCCGTTTCAATTATCACCCACTGTTCATGTGGAATAATGATTGGTACAAAATCAAACGGCATTGCGCGTTCGGTACCACCTTGTGCACCGTAAACCGTAAACGTAATTCCTTGTCTTAGGAAGCTTGACTGCGCTTGCTGGTGCTTTTCTTCTAGCTGTTCCTTTGAAAATGCGCTTAATTTACGATGGAAGGACTGGTAATGTGGTTTCGGTTGAATACCATCTAACATTTCATCAAAAAACAAACCAGATTCATACAATTTAACCATGTGAATCGCCTCCAAATTTAAGAAATACAAAAAATGTTGCACTAAAAACTAATTACATAAAAAAGAAGTACACGAATTGCCAATCACTAATTTATTGCAAGCATATAAGCTGGACAAACAAACAAAATGTGGTTTAACAGATGTAAAGATATTGCACACTTTAGAAATGTTAGATGTGTCTACTCGACAGAAAAATGCGACATGATGATTTTTTGAAAGCAATGCCATCTTACGAAAAAAAGAAACATTATTTTTGTAAGTGACGAAAACTTCGCTTCCAATTAGAAACAGCGGAGGACTAGTAACTACTTGAATCAATTATTGTTCAATTTAACCATAAAAGGTATTTAGTTAATCGAAATGAAAAGTATATAGTAATTGGAAAATAATATATAGCCAAGTAATACATATGCCATTTAATTGAAAAATATTACAAAATCCAAAAAAATCCCACGTAAGCTGTGAGACGATTCGAACTGCATAACCACCCGTCCATGCGATTTTCAGAACGTCTCACTGCGTTTTTTATGTTAATAGATTTAAATATTCGTTTTTTCGATGAAATATACGTATAAGATAGAAAAAATAAATATTACAAAGAAAATATTAATCAAATACTAGAAAAAGATAAAAATAATATTATATATATTTAATATTATGAATTTTAAGAGTGGCAAAGGAGGGTATTTATATTGCAAATACATTTATTCGTAAGATGGAAGTTTAGAGGTCCGAGATTTTAAATCGGAAACAAATTTTCGGGTCATTACTTTTTTTTACAGTTACGATGTTCATTGAAGTTGTTATTTTTTCAGTATGCGCTACAGAATTTCTGAAGTATCTAATAGTAGCATCTAGTGTTGTATTTGCTATTAGACCTCCTTTTAAAGTACCGAAATCAAATATAAGTGATGTAAAACGTTTAACGATGTTCCTCCACATAGGGAAGGGGTTCTTTGTAACGGGTTTGTTATATTACTTCTTATGGTGAATCGACGTAAAAGACTATTTTCTGAGGTAAAAGAAAATAGTCTTTTTTTATTTTCTATCACAAGAACATTTGTTCTATATAGTGAAAAAGGACATTTTTTTGCAATAAGGTTCCCAAATTTATATTTGGGAACCTTTTTTCGTGGTAATATAGAGAGTATAGAGGTGATTTTCATGCAAAAGAAACAACTCCCGAAAATAATAAAAGATTTCCTGGTGTATTTAACGACGATTAAAGGGAAATCTCATCGTACGAGAAAAGAATACGAATACGATTTAACACTTTTTTTTCGTTTTCATTTGGCTATGCAAAACGATTTAGAAATGGAACACATGTCGGAAATAGATATTTCTACTATTACAATAGAAGCAATACGAGAAATAACGTTAGAAGATTTGTATTTGTTTATGGAATATTGTGAGGTGCAGCGCAATAATTCCGCATCAGCAAGAGCGCGAAAAGTAGCTACATTAAAATCGTTTTTTAAATACATAAAAGGGAAACGACGATTAATCGAAGAAAATCCGGCTGATGAACTTGAAACGCCCAAAATAGGGCGTAAGAAGCCGATTTACATGAATTTAGAAGAGGCAACACAGTTTATCGAAGGAATTCAGCCAAATAGTGCCTCACCACGTAATTACTGCATGATGATGTTCTTTTTAAATCTCGGTATCCGTGTAACCGAACTGTGTAATTTAAATAAGTCATCCATACAAGGTCGCTATTTAACGGTTGTTGGAAAAGGAGACAAAGAACGTATTGTCTATTTAAATGATAGCTGTATACAAGCTCTAAAGGCTTATGAAAACAGCGGGAAGCATGCTTATACAGGTATTGGTGACGAGCCGCTATTCGTTTCTCAAAAAGGAACGCGATTAACTCGTCAAACGGTTGCTAAAATTGTGAAACAAATTAACAAGCAATCTGGTTTGCAGAAGGATCATTTAACTCCCCATAAACTACGTCATACATCAGCGACAATGATGTACAAGGCAGGGGCGGATATACGTAGCTTGCAGCATATTTTGGGGCACTCAAGTGTTGCAACGACACAAATATATACGCATATTGAAGATGAAGAGCTACAACATGTAATTGAAAAAAATCCATTTAATATTGTGAGATAGGGCGACTACAAAGAAGTTGTAGGCCCTTTTTCAATTGGAATATTTAGATAATTCTATAAAAAACAATTGACTTACACATCTATCTGTTATATATTATAAACAACTTTAAATAACTGTTATAATACAGTTTGAAACAATGAGGAGGGGTTTTTATGTCAATGTATCGTGATGGGTATGAATTTTACTGTGAGATGTGTGAGCGTTACGGAATGGAGCCGATTTCGTTTCGTTATTATGTAATCCAATTATCGCATGAGCAACTTTCTGCATATAACGTGCGAGCAAAACAATTAGGCGTGTAAAATGATGATTGTTAGGATGTGATTATTACGAAAGCCGATCTGAATATATTATAAAAGCCCAGCCCTTATAATTTAATGGACTTGGCTTTTATATGCTAGCAAGAAATCCCAGACTATTTATTGACATAGTATCTTCTCTGTTATATAGTATTTATACAAAACAATATCTGTTATAGTACAAAGAAATGAGGAATCCATATGACACACTATCGAGAAGGCTTTGATTTTTATTTAGAAAAATGTGCACAGTTTGAGTTAGAGCCGATTAACTTCTATTATTATGTGAATCAGCTATCTCAAGATCAATTAGAGTATTACAATGAAGCTGCATTACGATTGAAGGGAAGTTACTAAGATGACAGATTATCAAAAAGGCTATGAATTTTACCTCAAAATGTGCGAAAAGCATGGGCTGGAACCTATTAATTTCCACTATTATATCTTGAATTTAACACAAGAACAGTTAGATGCGTACAATGAACAGGCAATTACATTAGGAGGTTAAATAGAATATGAAATATATTAGTCGATTGTGAAATGCCTTACTGCCAACATGGACAGTAAGGCATTTCACATTTTTTTGGAAAGGTATCTAACGTGATTTGTAAATGATATATGAATTAAATCCAAAATTGGATAGTTCTTTTATCTAAGACTCGTGGTAGTATAAGTAAGTAATTCTAAAATAAAGGAAAAGTTAAATGGGGGTCTATAGTATGACGCGGCCAAGTGTAATTTTCGTCATTGGTGAGGCAGGGGTAGGAAAAAGCGCGGTTGGTAAAATAATTGCACGTGAAAAAAACTATACGTATCTTGATAAAGATACAGCAACTATTAGTTTGACAGAACAATATCTCGGAGAATCTTCACCAACGAAAAATAAACATGACCGAGAGTCCGCATTTTATCTAGATACAGTGAGACCACTTGAATACAAAACAATATTAGCATTAACACTAGAAAATATAGAACTTGGTAATAACGTCGTTTTAACTGCCGGATTTGAACTGGAAATTTCAGATGAAAACTGGCTACATACCAATCTAGATGTGATGAAAATTCGTGCGCTAGCTGATCTCAAGGTTGTCTTGGTAACAGTCGATCAACAAACACTGTTAAATCGGTTAATTACTCGTAATGAGCTACGTGATACTTGGAAATTAAACAATTGGGATGCCTATTTAAAACAAGTAGCTGCCATGAAAATTAAATGGAATGATACAGACTTCACAAATCTTAATTTTGATAATAGTGATGCACTTCCAATTCTTTATAATATAAAAGTAAATAACCTAATTAAAACACTGTGAATTTTTATACTTAAGAAAAACAGATTGAGCAAAAGATTATTTTGAACAATCTGTTTTCTCTTGTTTGAATAAAGTAGAAAAATGATCACTTCCAACTAAAAACTTGGGTTGAATTAACTGTATTTCTAGGACTATAATAAAGTTACATAAAAGTGGTTACTAATAACGGAACTTTTTACCTGTATTATTATAAATCAAAAGACCTAAAATCACTTTTTATTTTAATGAACGGAGAATGATGATGATTAATATCGCGCCTAATAGTTTCAATCAAGCTAATTATAGCTTGAAAGAGTTACAGGATATTTTTTCAGCTTTAAACAGTTCGATAATTATAGCTATTACAGACCGTACAGGGAAAATCACTTTTGTAAATAATCACTTTTGTACAATTTCGAAATACAATCGAGAAGAATTGATAGGGCAGGATCATCGATTATTAAATTCTGGTTTCCATCAAAAGTCTTTCTTTAGAGAAATGTGGAAAACAATTGGTAAGGGTGAAATGTGGAATGGAGAAGTTTGTAATCGGGCGAAAGACGGTAGCCTTTACTGGGTAAAAACTACGATTATTCCTTTCCTTGATGAAAACGATAAGCCATATCAATACATAGCAATTCGTGTAGATATTACCGCACAAAAAGATATTAAGAAAATAACACATATTGCTTACCACGATGAGTTAACAGGGTTACCAAATCGTCGAAAGCTAGAGCAACGGTTAGAAAATGAATTCCATCAATCAAAGCGTACAGGTGAAAAATTTGCGTTATTCTTTATTGATGTAAATCGTTTTAAAAACATTAATGATGGTCTTGGCCATATTATTGGTGATATGTTCTTAATTGAAATGGCAAATCGCCTACGAAATATTGATTTCACTTCAAATTCATTTTATCGTCATAATAGCGATGAATTCGTGTTTATTTTAAATGATGTAAATCGCATTGAAGAAATGGCGAAAGAGATTATAACAATTTTTCATGAAAGTTTTGTCATTGATACATATGAGTTTTATGCGAGTATAAGTATTGGGATTAGTGTTTTCCCAGAACAAGCAAGTTCAATAGAGGAATTATTAAAAAATGCTGATATTGCCATGTATGCTGCGAAATCTACACGAGGCAATCAATATAAACTGTATCGTGCAAATATGGATGGAAATACCGATAAGTGGCTTTTACTTGAAACGAAATTACATCAGGCATTAAAAAATGATACGTTGGAACTCCATTACCAGCCCAAAATAGATTTGAAAACAGGTTCAATTGTTGGTATGGAGGCTCTACTACGGTGGAATGATCCGGAATTGGGGTACATGCCTCCAGATTACTTTATCCCATTTGCAGAGGAATGTGGTCTTATTAATGATATTGGTGTATGGGTGCTAAGAAAAGCCACTACACAGGCCCACATTTGGAACCAGACGTATGGTTTAGACTTACACGTAGCTGTCAATATTTCACCAATCCACATTAGTACAGGTGGCTTTGTAGACATGGTACGCGAAGTAATCGCTGAAACAAAGATAAATCCAAATACACTTGAAATTGAGATTACAGAAATGAGTATGCTTGATTATACAGAGGAATTGATTCAAACAATTGAAGACTTAAAGTCTCTAGGTATAACAATTTCACTTGACGACTTTGGTACAGGTTATGCATCGCTCAATTATTTGAAAAAATTCCCAGTAGATATCTTGAAAATCGATCGAGCGTTTGTTCAAGATATCGTATCAGGTAAGTCCGGTATTGCAATGATTTCTGCAATGATTTCGTTAGCACACGCCCTGGAATTAAAAGTTGTTGCTGAAGGTGTCGAGCAAGAAGAAGAACTAAACGTCCTACGCAAACATGGCTGTGAATTTGTACAAGGCTATTATTTCAGCAAACCTTTGTCGGTGATAGACTTTACAAATGAAATTCTCGAGAAAAAAGATACACACTAATATAAAACGTGGCTCAATAGAGGGGGCCATGTTTTTTTATTTCTTTTTAGTTTACATAATATATTTACGTTGGTCACAACTTTTTAATTATCGGATGGTTCCTATAATTTATCGTTCAAAAGGGGATTATTCGTTTAAATAATGCTAATTATCGTTTAATGTAGATTTGTTCAATATACATAAAAATTTATCATTTGTCGGAGCTTCATTTTAGTTTTCCATTCTCGTATATTTTTCTAAATCCTTGAAAATCAACAACAGATCGTGTTGATAGCAGCCCAATAAAAAAATAATGGACAAAGTCGAAAAAACGACTTTGTCTACAGTCTGAAAGCTACTCTTAATGGGTAGCTTTTTAATGCGATTTATTACTTTAAATTAGAGCAAAATATCTTCAAAAGTGACAAAAGATAAAAAGAAACGTGTCCAGAAATTTTCACTTCAAGCCATTTTTAACGGATTGTGAGTATTAGTCTTTCCTTGGAGTTTACTCCAATGTTTATAATATAAACAGAATGCAAAAATAATACGAGGTGAATAGTTATGAATATTAAACAAGCTGCTGAAATGTTTGATTTAACAGTTGATACTTTACGTTACTATGAAAGAGTTGGCGTTATTCCGCCTGTTCATCGTAATGAGAACGGCTATCGCGACTATACTACGAGTGATTTGAACTGGATTTACTTAGTTAAAAATTTGCGTAATGCAGGGCTATCAGTTGAGTCTTTAATCGAGTTTGCGACTTTAGCTCAGTTTCGAGAAACGCAAAATGTTGAAGAAGCCCAAAAACAGGTATTGCGAGATCAATTGAAAGAGTTGAATGAAAAATTAGCTGAAATGAATCGAGTACGAGATTTACTGGTCTATAAAATTGAAACTTATGATGAACATATCGCTAAATTTAAGACTGGAGAAATGAATTCTGAGAACGTTGAAAAACTATGGGAGAGAAAAAGTGATTAAATCTCTTGCTATGGAGTCAACTCCAAGGTTTATAGTTAATAATGTAATCAAAAATAGTTGTTTGGAGGAATTTTGAATGCAAACTGTTAAATTAAACAATGGTGTATAGGTACCAATTTTAGGATTTGGGACATTTCAAATCACTGACCCTAAACAAGCCGAAACTTCGGTAAAAGAAGCTATCAATGCCGGCTACCGTCATATCGACACCGCGCAAAGTTATATGAATGAAGAAGCTGTCGGCCGTGGAATTGCTGGTTCAGGCGTTCCGCGTGAAGAATTATTTATCACCACAAAAATATGGGTAGAAAATGTCAGCTATGATGGCGTAAAGTCTTCATTTGAGCGTTCATTGAAACGTTTAGGCTTAGAATATGTTGATTTATTATTGATTCACCAACCATATAATGATGTTTATGGTGCATGGCGTGCAATGGAAGAACTTCAGGAGACAGGAAAAGTTCGTGCGATTGGTATTTCAAATTTTGCGGTAGACAGAGCGGTTGACTTAGCTGAATTTAACAAAGTAACTCCGCAAGTCAACCAAATTGAAATCAATCCATTCCAGCAACAAGTGAAAAATATTGATGTATTAAAAGCGGAAGGCATTATGCCGGAAGCATGGGCGCCATTTGCTGAGGGAAAAAACGACATTTTCAATAATCCTATTTTAGTTAAAATCGGTGAAAAATACGGCAAATCAGTTGCACAAGTAATCACTCGTTGGTTAGTTGAACAAGATATTATTGTTTTGGCAAAATCCGTTAAACCAGAACGGATGCTAGAAAATATTGATGTATTTGATTTTGAATTAACTGAGGAAGACAAGAAAGAAATCGCAACATTAAACGAAGGAGAAAGCCAATTCTTCTCTCATACTGATCCAGAAATGATTCGCTGGATGGCAAGTCGCAAGATGGATGTTTAATAACTTACGTAACATTATTGTCCATTCGAATGATTATATGAACATGCAGATTCTTTTATTGAATTATTAAAGCCATATATTAGTGCGGACATGTCCATTCAACGAGTAGGGAAGGAAGCCGTAACTATTCGATTACCTATAGAACAAATTAATCCTCACCATTTTTATGATGAGGTTCAGCCAATTGTATTTTAAGTACAGGATAAAGCTAAAATGCTGTTGATTACTTAAAAATTTAACAATTTTACGGGAAACAAGACGCTTTTTAAGGAGTCAATATCAAAATATTTGCATTCAGTTTAAATCCTTTTTAATATGAAAATAGATTCACATATTTGTGGATCTGCGATTGTAAATTAAAATGATTTCTTACATTTGAGGAGGCATATTAATTATGAAAGCAGCAGTTGTAACTAAAGACAAAAAAGTAAGTGTAGAAGAGAAACAACTTCGACCATTAAAACATGGTGAAGCATTAGTGCAAACAGAATTCTGTGGTGTTTGTCATACAGACCTACACGTGAAAAATGCAGACTTCGGTGATGTGACAGGGGTCGTTCTAGGTCACGAAGGTATTGGTAAAGTTATTGAAGTTGCTGAAGGTGTTACTTCACTAAAAGTTGGCGACCGTGTATCAATCGCTTGGATGTTTGAAAGCTGCGGTCACTGTGAATATTGTACGACAGGTCGCGAAACACTATGTCGTGACGTGAAAAACGCAGGGTACACAGTAGATGGTGCGATGGCTGAACAAGTTATCGTAACAGCTGACTATGCTGTAAAGGTCCCTGATAATTTAGATCCAGCAGCGGCTTCTTCTGTAACTTGTGCGGGTGTTACAACTTACAAAGCTGTGAAAGAATCACATATCCGCCCAGGTCAATGGATTGGTGTATTTGGTGTTGGTGGTCTAGGTAACTTAGCGGTGCAATACGCGAAAAATGTATTTGGTGCTAAAGTAGTTGCTTTCGATATTAATGATGAAAAGCTAGCATTTGCTAAGGAATTAGGTGCAGACGTTGTGGTGAACTCATTAAATGAAGACCCAATTGCAAAAGCGAAAGAACTGACAGATGGTAAAGGCTTAGATGCAACAGTAATTACAGCTGTAGCTAAAACGCCATTTAACCAAGCAATCGATGTTGTAAAAGCGGGTGCACGCGTAGTAGCGGTTGGCTTACCTGTAGATAAAATGGATTTAGATATCCCTCGTTTAGTACTAGATGGTATCCAAGTAGTAGGTTCATTAGTTGGTACACGTCAAGACTTACAAGAAGCATTCCAATTTGCTGCAGAAGGTAAGGTAGTACCGAAAGTGGCATTACGTAAAATCGAAGAAATTAATGAAATCTTCGAAGAAATGGAACAAGGTAAAATTACAGGACGTATGGTTATTGACTTTACAAAATAATTGATATTTTAATTACAAGACAAGTGTATTTTTATCTACACTTGTCTTCTTTTTTTGATGCTGAATTTTTTATTAATATGAAATTATTTGGTCAATAGTTTACTACTAACTGCCAATAGAACAAGAGCAAACACAACATCATTACGTGTTGTGCTGCTCTTGTTTTTTTATTTCTTGAGAAACAGCGTTTGGAAAGAAGGGATTTAAGTATATATACTTAGGAACGATTGTGTGTAAAAATCCTGACAGAGGATAATAAACGAACAATCATACGCAAAACAACTTTAAAAATTCGCGTTTTGCTCATGGAAGTGCTATTCGTTCATCGGCTGGATACGTCATCCATCAAACAAAACACGAACATTATTTTTGAAAGCTTTCTAAACGTAAATAATATAGGCTGTTTTCTCTAAGGTTGTTACTCTCTTGACCGAAGTAGGAGTAACACCTGGAGCTGATGTCCAGCACGTTGGAAGTACAGCTGTCCCTCATAGCCTTACAAAGGGTGATTTAGATATACAAGTTCGTGTTACCCCTGAACTATTCCTAAAAGCAGTACAGACACTTTCAAGATTTTATGAACTTAATGATGGCAGTGTAAAAACCGACTGCTTCAGAGCTTTTATTAAAGAAAGAGTCTTTGCCATAAGGGGAATTCGATATTCTTTGAGTTAAACACCAGTAGTATTTGGAACTATTTGTCTAGCTAAACGTCTAAATGCTAAATAAATGGAAATTACAAATAGATAAAGCAGAGGTTTTAGAATGAGGTTTCCTTAATATTGTTAGTCTAGTGATTGGGCTAATTTCCTAGAAACTCCCTATTGTAAGTCTTATGCAATTTAAAGAGAATGGCTTTAAGAATTGGAGAACTCTTTCTATTTATGTAATCATTTGTTTCTTACTTTCACTTGTTTGGTGGGGTAGGTTTCTAATCAAAAATAAAATGAAGGAAATTACTTATTAGGATAACGGGTGTGATTCTACAACAAGTTGAGACACTCTGTTAGAACGAAGGAGGGGGAAATGATGAAGATTAAAAGGGGTACTTTAAAGTGGATTATGTTTTTCAGCATAGGAATAGTACTTCTAGCGTTGGTAGGATTAAGTATATGGGACTCGACTGAAAGATCAAAAGAAGTTCAACAAATTGAGTTAGAATTGGGTTTTGAAGTTAAAGTCGTGGATAGACAATCACACGGTACATTGCGTGCAGCAACGAGAACATATCTAGTGAAACCATTAGATGATGATAAGGAAAGCGATATAGAATACTTATTATACTTAAATGAAGAAGACAAGATCGAACAATGGGCTATGGTTAAAAACGGAAAGACAATCAGACCGTATAACACAGAAGACGAATAGAAAATTATTAAAAAATTAAGGAGACAAACATATGACTTTATATTCCGTACTTGTGGCGAATAGCTTTTTACAAGAAGTTGATTGTACAGGAATTGCTGAAATTACAGTAAGAGAATTGAAAAAAATATATCCAATTACAGAGAGTTCAACAGCACAATCATGGCATTTGATGGATGATGATACTCGTATTTTACATGTGCCAGATGAATCGGTTTTTGGTCATTTGAATATATTTCAGTGGAATAATCCACCATATGATTTAGAATTTTATAATTAAAAACTTTTGTATACGGTATCGAGGGAAATTGGGGTCCTCAATTTTTATCGGACTTTTTAATCTATTTGAAGCAACATATAAAACCGGAGCATAGTGCAGAATTAATTAGGTTTTGGGCAGAAGATTACGACCGAAAACTAAAAAGCCGCCGTATAACTATTAAAGAAGTCGAATTGCATCATCTTGAAAGCTTAAAGAACGAGGAATACATACGTGTTATTTTTGTATAGCTATATTTAGAATGTACTTACTCATTAAGAAGTTATCGTGCTGTAGGGGGGAGGCGCAGAATCATTAAAAAAAGTATTTTTGGTTATACATTTTTCTTTCTATTAAATCGAAAGGCATCAAAATATTCGAAAAGAATCAATGGCTTTCTTTTTCTGTTCAAACTCAATATGTGTATAGACTTGAGTTGATGTAATACTTTCATGACCGAGTAATCCTTGAAGTGTACGAAAATCAACATTCTCTTTATTTCGTTGCAACATCAGTGTTTCAAATGTATGCCGCAAGTGATGCAGCTTGAAGCGGATAGGTGGGAGGCCTGCCTTTTTCAACACATCTTTAAAGATGACATGCAAACCGCGCGAATCTAATGCTGTTTGGTTTTTATTCAAGAAAACAGGTTCTGATGGATACAATTGATAGGATCTTAAATAAGTTTTATAGGATGCTAGAAGCGGGATTAAATGTGGATGAAGGGGCAATATTCGTTCTTTTTTTCCTTTTCCATCAATTCGAATCGTTTCATTTACCAAATGAATTTGTTCCCATGTTTATGAAACAAGTTCAGAACGTCTCAGACCTGTTTTTTTCGGCAATATAAACATTAGTTCATTTAAAAAATATGATATTGTTAAAATAGTGAAAAAGTAATAGTATAATTTAATATATATTGATTACATGGAAAAAAACACCTTGATGTTGTAGCTATGTATTAGAGAGAAGGTTTAACATGAAGAAGTATAAAGGTGAATTATTAATGATTATTACCGCTGTTATGTGGGGGAGCGGTTTTGTTGGGATGTCAGTAGGCTTAGAGCATTGGAGCGTAATGCAATTAATGGCGCTTCGTTTTACATTAGCAACGATTCTATTAGCCATTATTTTCAATAAAAAACTAAGGCTTATTTCTAAAAGTGTTTTCTGGAAAGGTTCCATATTAGGTGCTGTTTTATTTATAGCATTTACCTTGCAAACACTAGGGCTTGAGTATACAACACCGTCTAAAAATGCCTTTTTAACGGCCATTAACGTTATCATTGTACCAATTATTGCGTACATCATTTATAAACGTCGATTTGACCGCTTTGAGATTTTGGCAGCCGTCATCGCGATTGTCGGTATCGGATTTTTATCTTTACAAAATTCCTTTACAATTAATCTCGGGGATATGTTATCGATCCTGTGTGCCTTTGCATTTGCATTCGATATTTTTTATACGAATGTCTTCGTAAAAAAAGAAGATGCATTAGCGTTAACAATTGTCCAATTTTTCGTGGCTTCAATTTTCAGCTGGATTGGTGTCCTTGCACTTGGAGAAATCCCTACTTCTGCAAGTGTGGAAGGCGTTTTAACAATTATTTTTCTTGCTGTTTTTTGTACTCTCATTGCTTATGTATGCCAAAATATTGGAATGCAGTATGCAGATCCAACAAAATCTGCGTTAATTCTGTCGACAGAGTCTATATTTGGAACATTTTTCTCTGTATTATTATTAGGCGAAATTTTAACAGGAAGAATGATTTTTGGTTGCTGCCTGATCTTTACTGCGATAATAATCGCGGAAGTGAAACCATCCTTTAAAAAATCTATAATAAACGCTTAACAAAAAACTAGGCTTGCATTTAATGTGAAGTGGACTAACCTAAATTATTGAGACAATATAAAACACCTTCGGAGTGGTACACTTGTAAAAAGTACTTACATCGGAGGTGTTTTTGCATGGGCAAGAACGTATATTCAAGCGAAGTTAAATGGGCTGTTGTTAAAGATAAACTAAGTGGTGAATTGACAACTAATGAAATTATGGAGAAACACGGAATCAAAAACAAATCACAGGTCGAAACTTGGATGAAATGGTACCGCGCGAATGAAATTTATCGATTTGATCAGCCGATTGGTAAACAATACACTTTCGGTCACGGTCCCGAGTTAGCCAGTGAAGACGATAAACGGGAACGACAATTATCACATTTGAAGATGGAGAACGAAATTCTAAAAAAGTACATGGAGATCGAAAGGGAGTTAAAAAAGAAATAGTTCTACAGATTGTAGAGAAACTTAGAAAGAAGTACACGATTACAGCTATCCTATCCGCGTTAGGAGTACCACGGGCGAACTATTATAGATGGTATCTTCACGGCATAAATAAGTCGCTTTCAGTAGTAGAGGAATCTATTATAGAACTGTGCAAAAGCACTAAGTATCGGAATGGTCATAGAAAAATAAAGGCAATGTTGAAGCAGAAATATGATATAAAATTGAATCGCAATACAGTTCAGAACCTTATGCAAAAGCATAACTTACAGTGCCGTATCAAGCCAAAACGGAAGTGGAAATCCCAAGGTGAAAGTATCATAATTGCCCCTAATCTTCTTAAACGAGATTTCACGGCTAGTGAACCGAACAAGAAGTGGGTGACAGACATTACATATATTCAGTATGGCAGTACTACAAAATATCTTTCGACCATTATGGATCTATTCAATAATGAAATTGTCGCTTATAAATTATACGATCATCAACAGACACTACTGGTAATCGACACGTTAAAGGAGGCACTGTCTGTCCGTAACCACCCCGAAGGTGTGATTGTGCATTCAGATCAAGGGAGTGTTTACACGTCATATGCGTATCAGGCCTACATTAAGGATAACGACCTTGTCAGCAGCATGTCACGTAGAGGAAACTGTTGGGACAATGCGGTGATTGAATCTTTTCATTCGAACTTAAAGTCTGAGGAATTTCAATATGTTAAATTTAATTCATTACGTAATCAAGACGTAATTGAGCGGGTAATTACCTATTTAAATTATTATAATGAAGAACGTATCCAAGAAAAATTAGGCTACCTAACACCCATAAAATATGGTGTAATGGCAGCCTAATAAGGTGTTTTATATGTGTCTCATATCGTTAGGTCAGTCTAAAGCCTAGTTTTTTATTCCCATAAATAAGAGTAAATGCCCGATTTTACGGTAAGCCCGTAATCAATTTCAAATATATATTTTTTGATGGTGGAGGTAGCAATTTGTTTGATAAATTAATACAACCACATATTGATAATTACTTTATGAATGCTCTGAAAAAAATAAGCACCTTAGTGTGACAAGTAAGATGCATCGCTACGACTATTAAGGGCTATAAAGGAGAAGAACGATTACAAGGAAGTATTTAACTTGAGCTAGGGTTGTGATGAAAGCAACACAATATAGTGTCTGAATAGATATTATAGGTAGTTGACGTATGTAAGCCCTCCTTAACGCAAAATAATTTTAGTTTACATAATATATATTATAGGAAGTTATGTATCATCATTAAGTATACTTATAGTAGTGAGACAGAATATAAAAACGAACCAAGAAATTCATTATGATTTCTTGGTTCGTTTTATTTACTTTGTTAAGACCTTCATATCTGCAACAATAGTATCTACTGGTACATCTGCAGCGCCGTCATAGTCTTTTACAACAATGCCATCTGCATTTACTAAATAATAACTCGACATATGTATGACTTGGTCTGTATTAGGATCATTCTTCACGTGCGAATTGAACGACTTTCTGGCAAATTGTTCAATGTACTCTTGTTTATAGCCCGTTAATAGCTGCCATTTGCTCGTATCTGCAATTGGATAAGCTTTTAAATATTCGCTTAGTACCTCAGGTGAATCGACCTCTGGATCGATGGTAAAAGCTACAATGTTGTAGTCTTCTACTTTATCGTCAATCAGTGCCTTTTGCACTTCGGTCATATTAAACGTCATTGGCGGACAAACTGTATTGCACTTTGTGAATATAAACATTGCAAGCCAAGGTTTCCCTTTTAGAGTCTCCAGTGTTACTTCCTCGTTATTTTGATTTGTTTGTGTAAAATCTTCTACTTTAATATTAAGCTCTGGCTGGAATTTATAACTTCCACAAGACGCTAATATACTACTAACAAAAATCACCATAACAAGCATCATGCTTTTCTTTTTCATAGAAAAGTTCACTTCCCTTCGATTAATCGTCGCAGTTTATTGTATATAGAATGGATATTAAAAACAAGATAACTTACTTGAAACTCTACCAAAAAAAACAATTTAGTACATAAATTAGTTCATTTCTGGAATAATAGTAACCTTTGATCACCATATATTGCGCAGTTTTTATAAAAAATCAATTTTCTTTTTTAAATTTATTTCATTATTTCCCAACGTGTTCAACAATTGTTATATAACAATCTATTTTTGCTTTTTTTATTTTTTACATTCTGATTTCAAAATAGTAATTCGCGTAATTTTCTCTTTTAAGATTATATATTCTTGAGAATTCGATTTTATCCTCACTTTAATACTATTGAAATATTATTCTATAGAAAGAGATTTTTCTCTTAAATACGTAAAAACGCTCATAAATCCTTATTAATTCTACGTTATTTCCTGCTTGTTAATTAGACTAAAAATTATAAAAAATCAAAATTTAGTATTGCATTATAGGATTATACCTCATAAAATAGGTGAATATAGCGGCGGAGCAAATAGGAATATGCCGTTTAAAACAGAAATATATAACTTTAGGGGGAATAATAATGGCTAACATTACTGAGAACAAAAACGTACGATCAGTTGACTATAATGCAATTGAAGCTATGGAATCGTTCAACAAATTCGTGAAAAAGAAAAATACATTCCTTTTCTCGATTACTGCAAGTTTTTTATTGCTTTACATCTTACTTCCAATCCTTGCTTTCCAACCTGTACTACAACAAAAAGTTGTCGGAAGTATCACTGGGGTTTGGGTATATGCAGCAGGATTATTCATCATGACGATTGTACTTTGTACTGTTTATGTAAAAAAAGCAGCTTCATTTGATAAAGAAGCTGAGGCAGTTCTTGCAGAATATCGTGCGAAAGGCGGAAAATAAATGAATTTAGTATCAGTAGGTTTCTTTTTAGGAATCGTTGGGTTAACACTTATTGTGACATTTATTGCAGCGAAGCGTACTTCTTCTGCAAGTGACTTCTATACAGCAGGTGGAGGTCTTAAAGGTTGGCAAAATGGTTTTGCCATCGCTGGTGACTACTTATCAGCCGCAGCTTTCCTTGGGGTGTCCGGTGCGATTGCGTTAACGGGCTTTGATGGTTTCTTTTTCTCAGTTGGTTATGTAGTGGCAAACTTAGTTCTTCTATATGTAATTGCTGAACCAATGCGTAATTTAGGTCGTTTTACATTAGCGGATATGCTAACAGCTCGTTTCAATGAAAAACGCGTTCGTGGTGTTGCTGCAACAGGTACGATTATTATCGTTATTCTTTATATGATTGCACAATTAGTAGGTGCAGGTGCGCTTATTAAACTATTATTTGGTATTGAATACTGGATTGCTGTGTTAATCGTAGGTGTAATGATGACTACGTATGTATTATTTGGAGGTATGACAGCTACTTCGTGGGTACAAATCATTAAAGCAGGTCTTCTATTATTTGGTACGGGCTTACTTGCAACATTAGTTCTTATTAAATTCGACTTCTCCTTAGTGAAAATGTTCGACACAATCGCTGTAGATCATGGCGAACAATTCCTTGTGCCAGGCTTAAAATATACAAGTTCGATTGACTCTGTTTCAATGATGATGGCACTTGTTTTAGGTACGTCAGGTTTACCGCATATTTTAATGCGTTTCTTTACTGTAAAAGATGCGAAAACTGCACGTTCTTCTATTTCTTGGACAACTTGGATTACAGCTATTTTCTTCTCGTTAACAATTTTCTTAGGCTTCGGTGCTATGCACTTTGTGGGTCTGGATAATATCATTGCTGAAAGTAAAGCTGGTAACACAGCTGCTCCACTGCTTGCTGAATTCCTTGGTGGCGATGTATTAATGTCATTCATCTGTGCAGTAGCATTCGCAACAATTTTAGCAGTAGTATCAGGCTTGGTACTAACGGGTGCATCTGCGATTTCTCATGATATTTATGGTGAAATTATTAAAGATGGTAAATTAACAGAGAAACAACAAGTAATGGCTGCGCGTATCGGTTCTATCTCTATTGCAATTGTTTCTATTCTTTTGGCGTTATTTGCACAAAGCTTAAATGTTTCATTCTTAGTCTCATTTGCCTTCTGTATTGGGGCTTCTGCGAACCTTCCAGTTATTCTGTACACTATCTACTGGAAAAAGTTCAACTCTACTGGTGCCGTTACGGCAATGGTAACAGGCTTAGTCTCATGTTTAATTTTAGGGGCAATGGGTCCAAACATTTGGAGTCCTATTGAAGGTGCAGCTATTTTTGTTGGAGATCCATTAGTGCCACTTGCTGTTCCAGCGATTATTACGATCCCTCTTGGCTTTATCGCGGGCTATTTAGGTTCTGTTCTGACTACGAACAAAATTCCTCAAGAAGAAGCAGATCGAATTTATAAAGAGATTCGTGTAAAAGCAAATACAGGCATATCAGTTTCTGATATTTCACATTGATTTTCGAAAAAAACTCGGCCGAGGTCGGGTTTTTTTCTGTTTATTATTATTAAAATTTAAGCAATTTATTTATTGAGCAATATTATTCTTTATAGAAAAATCACCGAAAATGTATTTTTCAGACAAATGAAATTAAATAAATTTTATGGAAAAATCCACTATTCTCTCAAAAATGTCTACTTTTTTTCTGCTAAGAACCTAGTATTATCCTAGCTTTTTTTATTTATCTGAATATTGCAAAACCCTTTATTTTCTAGGCTTTGTAGTGTATTTTCTATTTGAAGTCTATTTTTAGAAAAATTTTTTTTACATAATTTTTCTAAAAATGTATTGCAATTTTGTGAACAGTTTCATAAAATGAAGATGTAATTCACTAAGCTAGCAAAAACTAGTCTTAAAGCAGTAAAAATAAACACAAAATGGGGAATGTTTATGGCGAACAATCAAACAGGTAAAAGCATCGTAATTGATTATGATGCAATTGCGAATCAAGAATCGTTTAAAGCACTCGTACGAAAAAAGTCTACGTTTCTTTGGTCAATGGCAGTATTCTTCTTAGGGGCATACATGTTACTTCCAATTCTTACTTCGTACACGACTGTCTTACACCAAAAAGCAATTGGGGAAATTACTTGGGTGTGGATCTATTCAGCAGGATTATTCATAATGACTTGGAGTTTATGTCATTTATACGTAGCTAAAGCAAACAGCTATGACAGAGAAGCAAAAGCGATTATCGCAGAGTATGAAAATGGAGGTGGCCGCCGATGAGCTTTACTGCATTATTTTTCTTCGTATCAATTGTAGGTCTTACATTAGTTATTACATGGTGGGCATCTAAACGTACTTCTTCTGCAAGTGATTTCTACACTGCAGGCGGCGGTTTAACTGGTTGGCAAAATGGACTAGCTATTGCTGGTGACTACTTATCAGCAGCATCGTTCCTAGGTATTGCTGGTGCTGTTGCATTATTCGGATTTGATGGATTCTTCTTCTCTATCGGATACTTAGTAGCTTACTTAGTGGTACTTTACATCGTAGCTGAACCACTACGTAACCTTGGTAAATTCACATTAGCTGACATGATCACAGCTCGTTTTGAGAACTCAAAAGTGCGTGGTACAGCAGCATTAAGTACAATTACAATTGTATTGTTCTACATGATTGCACAGTTAGTTGGTGCAGGCGGACTTATTCAATTACTTTTAGGAATCGATTACTGGGCAGCGGTACTACTTGTAGGTGTCATGATGACAGTTTACGTTTTATTCGGTGGTATGACAGCGACATCTTGGGTTCAAATTATTAAAGCGGCTCTTTTAATGTTAGGTACTATGATTATCTCATTCTTAGTTCTACAAAAGTTCGGCTTCAGTATTTCAAACATGTTCCTTGAAATGACAACTGCTACTGATAATGGTGCAGCATACTTAAATCCAGGTCTTAGATATACAAATGGTATTGATACGATTTCGATGTTAATCGCACTTGTATTAGGTACAGCAGGTCTTCCACATATCTTAATGCGTTTCTTCACAGTAAAAGATGCAAAAACAGCTCGATCTTCAGTAATTTGGGCTACTTGGATCGTAGGTATCTTCTACGTTCTTACAATCTTCTTAGGCTTCGGTGCTGCTGCATTCGTAGGTAAAGAAACAATTATCGCTGCAAATCCAGCTGGAAACATGGCTGCACCACTTCTTGCGGAAGCGCTTGGTGGCGAAATTTTATTCTCATTCATCTGTGCGGTAGCATTTGCAACAATCTTAGCAGTAGTAGCAGGACTCGTACTTTCTGGTGCATCTGCCCTATCACATGATATTTATGGTCAAATCATTAAAAAGGGTAAAATTTCAGAGAAAGAGCAAGTTTTGGCTGCTCGTATCGGTTCTATCACAATCTCTGTAGTATCTATCTTACTTGCACTTGGTGCACAGACACTTAACGTAGCATTCTTAGTATCGTTAGCATTCTGTATTGCAGCTTCTTCTAACTTACCAGTAATTATCTACACAATTTACTGGAAAAAGTTCAACACAACTGGTGCGGTTACAGCAATGTTAACAGGTTTAATCTCTGCTTTAGTTTTAGTAGCTGTATCTCCAAACGTTTGGAATCCAGTTGAAGGTAAAGCAATTTTCGTTGGTGATCCGTTAATTATGTTAACGAACCCAGCACTAATCTCAGTACCACTAGGCTTCTTAGGTGGTTGGATTGGTACAATGCTTTCTAAAGAAACTAATGATGCTAAATACCGTGAAGTTAACGTTAAAGCAAACACTGGTATTTCAGTACAAGACGTTTCTCACTAATTTTATTGATGAAAACCTCGTAAGCGCTCTGCTTACGAGGTTTTACTTTTTCTCCCCTATTCGGTACTATATTGGTAATAATAGTTGGAGGTTTTCTCATGACACAATCAAATGCTAAAAAAAAACGACTACATCTAAAGAGAACAAGTGAAAAGGATGTCGAAAAAAAACGTCAATTCTCCCCTTTTAGTACACATGAACGTGTAACGAAAACTAAAAAAGAAAGTATTGAAAGAAATTTCACGAAATATAAAAAGCACAACCACTCTGATGATTAAAGTAGTGGTTGTGTTTTTAGTTTCTAAAATATCTCAATTTACACTCGAAGATTCCTAGTTCTGAATACGTATTAACACGCCTCACCCTTTTGAGTAATTCCAGTCTACATTGTCTTAAATGTGTGACAGTCATTTACACAAAATTTTCGACGGTACCTTCATAATTAAACGATATGTCTTTTGATAAAATTGGCAATAAATCATCTAGCTCAAAAAGTTGTTCTATGAAAAATATTCCTTTAGGGTATTTATTTTTAATCAGTCGATCAGCAACAAAAGATGCCACTCTACCTGTTATTTCTGTATTGTTTTTCCCGTAGATTGAGGTTTGAACAATTACCCCTTTCCCGTTTTTTATTCCTTTCACTTCGGCTTTTACCGCATATGCATCTGTGCCTATATGTAATCGTTGGAAAATACTTAATACACCTTCAAGTACTGAAATAAAAACACTTCTTATAAATGTGATTTTAAGTAATCGAAATATACCTAGCCTTTTCAATCGTGCAATTGCACTTGTTGCAATAGTAGAATCATAACAAAATCGAGATGATACAGATTCAATTTCCAAAGTTTTTTGAACAATATGCTGATCTGCAAGGTCAAATCTATAGGCCGTTCTAATACCATGTTTGCTTGATAATTTCGTTCTCTTACCATCACTAAAACTAGTAAATAGTTTCGGGTAGCCATTTTCAAATGAGTAAAAGTTTGTATTAAGATTATTCAATAGCCATTCAACCCCATCTCTTCCATGCCTTTCACCTATCCCTAGCATGAGATACATATCAACTTCCTTAATATGATCGAATTGGATTTTACTTTGCTTCACCAGTAAATTAGATAGCCCTGGTGCTAAACCGACACCTAATACAATGGTTGTACCAAAACACTTTGCTTTGTTATTCAATTTCTCGATTTCTGAAAGAATTGTATATGAAGGTGAAATATCGATGTAATGAATTTTATGTTCGATACATAATTCTACAAAACGACTTTCTTTTTGATCGAGGCACATAATGACAATTGCTGTGTCATTAAATATTTCATCTGATTTATCAATATTGTAGATATCAAGTTGTTTTGGGAATACTTTCCCCTCTGTTAATAACGCAAAGTCCTTTGCCTTTGCTAAATTCCTTCCAGCACATTTAATTTTGCCTGGATATATTGCAGACAGGTTAGTACATATCACCTTCCCTACTTGACCATATCCACCAACCACTAAAATATTACTTTTCATTTTTTCATTCCCTCCAGCCTTACAAATAATATTGAATCTTAAATGAACATTTCCCAACTTTTTTTCGGATAATACAGTTGATAGACTAAGTTGGGTAAATTGAATATCAATAGGAATCATGATGTATCTCTTTTAGAATCCTCCCACTTCTTTAAATGTATTATTTTTTATATTCTAATTTCGATAGTATGTTCTAGTCCATTTATTGTCAATTATACCCAATTTCGTTTTTGGATTACGCTAAAGTACTTGTCACTAACAGTTAGCTGCTTGCATCCCGTTTAAAGGGTTTGTGTAACTAATAGCATAAATATGCATCATTCGACGTCTAAGCTATTCAACGGGCTCAGGAAACGCTTTAAATGAGGGGTATCCCCGTCATACTGAATTGAAATTACAAATACCCCCAATTCTTTAGTCAATTTCACGTAGGAAAATATTTTTTAAAATAAACAATTAAACACCCAGCGCATAGATTATAAAAAATCTACGCGCTGGGTGCTATGGATTTAATGAAGCATTAAGTACATCGTCAATATAGTTATCATTAAGTTGATAGGTTACAGGACGTTGACGGATTTTGGTTGCGATACCCATTGACTCAAATGTACTTAAATAGGTATCCACTTTATAACGAGAGAGTGATGTGGCTTCTATTAGTTCAGAATTAGATAAGTGATGGTACGTTCCTGCAAAAACGGACACTTCAAGTAAAGTTGCCAGTAGCCGCTTCTGGTCATGATCTGCCCAGTCTAGATGAAGGAGATGCGTATTTATTTTTTGAAGTTTAGCAAGCCCTAATTCTAAATCCTCAATTACATGCTTTTGTCCATCACGTAGTAATTCAAGCAAGCTCTGCATATAAAATGTCCCTTCCCCTTTATTAAGTGGCTGAGAGAGCTCTTCCAATGCTTTATAATACTTTTGTTTATCTTGATTGATAGTATAAGAAAGTGTAATGGCTGTGAACTTATCAAGTTTTCGTGCTACATAGCTACATACGAGTAATCTTCCTGTACGACCGTTACCATCATAAAACGGATGAATATACTCATAATAATAATGAGCGAGCATGAATTTATACAAATCTGGTGTTTGAGAATGTTCCAGAAACTCAATTAGTTCTTGAAGATGCCATTTTATTTGCTCTTCAGGAAATACTCCGATATGTGTCGCTTTATGGCCATCCGTAATGCTCACAGATTCTTTTCGAAATAGTTCACCGTCCGGTTGAGATGCTGCGTCAACTTCCTCTGCCACAATATCATCATACAGTTTACGAAAATCTGTTATAGCTTCAAAAGGTTTAATGTGATCTAAATATTGATAAGTCTTCATAAGTCCGATAAAACGTTTATCTTTGGGCAGGTTTTTTTCCTTTACACTTTGCAACACCTGAGTTAGTTCCATTTTTGTGCTACGAACGCCCTCGATTTCATTGGTGCTTTGTAGTTCGTTTATAAGTAGTTTATCAAAGTATGGCTGTACGGCAACGGCAGGCATTTGTTCAACCATAGAACGTATTTGAAAACTATTTAGAAGTATCTCTTCATGTAGTTTCATTAGCTTATGTGTATGAACGATAAATAGTTCAACGGGTTCTCCTATATGCTTCCCTTTTTGAACAGGTCGAATTTTTAACCCTGTTTGAAACGTACCATAGCCTTGAAATCGTTTTTCGTATTCCTGTTTATATAGATCTTCGCTTTTATAATATATTTTTGATAGTTTCTCATACGTCATCCACTTACACCACCTTAATGATAAAATGTGCTGTTTTTAATTTTAATTATATATTATATAGGTCCTTAAAGTAAAAAAACGGGTATTTTTTAAATAAGGAATGTTGAACTGACCTCTTATTATAAAAATCAGCCTTTTTTATTATATGCGAAAATACTTCGATATAGACACTAGTTCTATCAAATATATTTCATAATTCCGGAAAATAAAAAAGCCCATTCCTTGAAAGGAATATGGGCTTTTTGCTTATTTCTCTTTTTTCTCTTTTAATACATGTAAAATAGCACCGTCAGAGGCAACATCGACTTTAAAGGAGCCGTTTGAATGGCGGTCTGCACGATTTAGCGTCTGAACATCTAACACCTCTTGTACACCCTTTTCAGTCTCTACAATTAATTGCTCATCATTACATGCTTTTACAACAGCAATAATACGATGTGGATTTGCCTTGAGTTCTGTAAGTACTTTTAAGCCTCGTTTTGCTCGACTTGCAACTTCTACCTCAGCGACATTCATTTTTTTGACAGCCCCACGCTGTGTCACAATGACTACATACTCAGTTTCATTCGGATTTAGGATATTGACACCAACTAATGCTTCCCCATCTTTTAAAGTAATACCTTTTACCCCACCTGTTTTGACACCAGTAACTGGTAATTCTTCAATTGGGAAACGAATTGCATAAGCCGTATCTGTCGTTAATAACAATTCCGCTTCATCCGTGACAAAATCAGCCATAATCATTTCGTCACCAGCTTTGACATTCATTGTTTTAATCGGCTTAGAATAACGTGTCACTGCATAATCTGCTAGTGGCGAACGTTTGATTTGCCCTACTTTTGTCGCTGTTAGAATATATTTGTTTGGTTGATCAAATGTTTCAAAGCCGAATACTTTTATAATTGATTCGTCTTCTCCTGTTGGTACAATACTTGAAATATGTTGCCCGAGATCTTTCCAACGAATTTCAGGCAGTTCATGTACCGGCTGATAAATATAATTTCCACGGTTCGTAAAGAGCAGTAAATGGTGCTGCGTATTTAAGTTACCTTCATACAATAAGTAATCCGATTCTTTCATCGCAATATCTTTCCCGTTTGAAGCAGCATGTGAACGGATAGATGTTCGTTTAATATATCCGTCTTTCGTTACGGTCACGACTACTTCTTCACTCGGTACAAGCACATCTAATGTGATTTTAATTTCTTCAATATCACGTTCGATTTTAGAACGACGTGGTTGTGTAAAACGTTTTTTTATGTCAATTAGTTCTTGTTTAATGACACGAATTAACTTGGCCTCACTATTTAAAATGCTTTCAAGTTTTGTGATCAGGGCATTCAGTTCATTCTGCTCATGACGAAGTTCAGTTATATCTGTATTCGTTAAACGATATAATTGCAAGCTTACAATAGCCTCTGATTGTACTTCGGTAAAGTCATACTTCACTTGTAAATTCGTTTTTGCATCACGTTTATCATTGGATGAACGAATTGTTGCAATTACCTCATCTAAAATCGACAATGCTTTAATAAGCCCTTCTACGATATGTGAGCGATCTTTCGCCTTTTGCAAATCATAAATAGAACGGTTTGTGACTATTTCCTTTTGGTGTGCTATGTAGGCATCTAAAAGGAGAGGTAATGTCATCATTGTTGGTCGACGATTATGAATGGCAATCATATTGAAGTTATAAGCAACTTGCAAATCAGTTGTTTTAAATAAATAGTTTAAAATTGCGCGTCCTGGAATATCCTTTTTCAACTCGATCACAACACGTAATCCTGTACGGTCTGACTCATCACGAATTTCGGCAATCCCATCAAGACGTTTGTCGACACGCTGCTCGTCAATTTTTTTCACGAGATTCGCTTTATTGACGTCATATGGCAACTCTGTAATAACAATTTGTTCTTTTCCACCTTTTAACGTTTCAATGTCTGCCAGTGCACGTACAATAATTTTGCCTCGACCTGTTTCATACGCTTTCTTGATGCCATCGACACCTTGAATAATCCCACCTGTAGGGAAATCAGGCCCTTTAATAACAGTCATTAACTCATCGACAGTTGCGGATGGGTTATCTAAGCGCATTAATACAGCGTCAAGCACTTCATCAAGTGCATGCGGCGGAATATCTGTCGCATATCCTGCTGAAATTCCTGTCGAACCATTGACAAGCAGATTTGGGAAGCGAGATGGTAAAACCGTTGGCTCCATATCTTGATCATCAAAGTTTGGTACAAATTCAACTGTATTTTTACCAATATCACGAAGCATTTCAGCAGCAATCGCAGAAAGTCTCGCTTCGGTATAACGCATTGCTGCTGGTGGATCACCATCGACGGATCCGTTATTACCGTGCATTTCTATAAGCATATGACGAGCTTTCCAATCCTGACTCATACGCACCATTGCTTCATATACAGAACTATCACCGTGTGGATGGTAGTTACCGATTACGTTCCCTACTGTTTTGGCAGACTTACGGAACGGTTTTTCATTTGTATTCCCCTCTGTAAACATGGCAAATAAAATGCGGCGTTGTACTGGTTTAAGACCGTCGCGTGCATCAGGCAACGCGCGGTCTTGAATAATATATTTACTATAGCGACCAAAACGGTCACCCATTACTTCTTCTAATGGCAAATCTTGAAACTTTTCCGTACTACTCATACTTGGTCCTCCTCTTGTTGGATGAATTCATTATCTAGGATATTTGAATCATCCTCCATACCGAAGTTTACATTCGCTTCGATCCATTTACGGCGTGGTTCTACTTTGTCCCCCATTAACGTTGTGACACGTCGCTCAGCACTTACGCCATCCTCAATAGTAACGCGGATTAATGTACGTGTTTCAGGGTTCATAGTTGTATCCCACAATTGATCGGCGTTCATCTCACCAAGTCCTTTATAACGCTGAAGCATATAGCCTTTCCCGACTTTTTGGATAGCAGCTTGTAAATCATTTTCTGTCCATGCATACGCAACGACTTCTTTTTTACCAGTACCCCTTGACACTTTATATAGTGGTGGTAAAGCAATAAACACTTTCCCAGCTTCAATTAGTGGGCGCATATAACGATAAAAGAACGTTAATAGCAAGACCTGGATATGTGCACCGTCTGTATCGGCATCGGTCATAATAACAACCTTATCGTAAGCAGCATCCTCTACAGAAAAATCTGTCCCAACTCCAGCGCCAATCGCATGAATAATTGTGGAGATTTCTTCATTTTTCATAATGTCCTGTAGCTTTGCCTTTTCCGTATTAATAACTTTTCCACGCAGTGGCAAAATTGCTTGGAACGAACGATCCCGACCTTGCTTAGCTGAACCTCCTGCAGAATCTCCTTCGACTAAGTACAATTCATTTCTCGCTGCGTTACGGGACTGTGCAGGCGTTAATTTTCCTGAAAGAAGCGTACTTGCCTTTTTGTTTTTCTTACCGTTACGAGCATCTTCACGAGCTTTACGAGCCGCTTCACGCACTTGCTGCGCTCGAATGGCCTTACGAACAAGCGATGCAGATAGCTCAGCATTCTCTTCAAGCACATATAACATTTGCTCAGAAACAACAGCATCGACCGCCGAACGCGCTTCACTTGTGCCAAGCTTACTTTTCGTTTGCCCCTCAAACTGCAGTAAATTCTCAGGAATACGAACAGAAATTACAGCTGCTAAGCCTTCACGAATATCCGAACCTTCTAGATTTTTGTCTTTTTCTTTTAATAATCCAATTTTACGTGCATATTCATTAAATACACGAGTTAACGCTGCTTTCGTACCCGTTTCATGTGTACCACCATCACGTGTACGCACGTTATTAACGAACGATAAAATGGTCTCTGAATAGCCGTCATTATACTGGAAGGCAAATTCAACTTCGATTTCATCTTGCGTTCCTTCGATGTATTTCACGGGATGAAGTATATCCTTCTCCTCGTTCAAATAAGCAACAAAAGCTTCTATGCCGTTTTCATAATAGAAAACATCCCCTTTGCCTTCCTCGCGCTCATCGATTAATTCAATTTTTAAGCCTTTTAGTAAAAATGCTGACTCGCGTAAACGTTCTGCAAGCGTATCATAGTTGAATTTTGTAACAGAGAAAATCGTGTCATCTGGTAAGAAATGTACGAGTGTTCCTGTCTGTTTCGTATTACCGATTTCTTCAAGTGTAGTTGCAGGGTGGCCACCATTTTCAAAACGTTGTTTATATTTTTTTCCATCACGATGTATCGTTACTTCTAAAAATGTCGACAAGGCGTTCACAACAGATGAACCTACACCGTGTAAACCACCACTCGTTTTATAACCGCCTTGTCCAAATTTCCCACCTGCATGTAAAACTGTGAAAATTATTTCCGGTGTCGGTTTGCCCATTTTATGCATACCTGTTGGCATACCTCGTCCGAAATCTCGAACGCTTAAACTTTGATCTCGATGTATTGTGACAATGATATGAGAACCAAAGCCGGCCAACGCTTCATCTACCGAATTATCTACGATTTCATATACAAGGTGATGAAGCCCTCGACCATCTGTGGAACCAATATACATGCCCGGTCGCTTTCGTACCGCTTCTAATCCTTCTAAAACTTGAATCGCGTCATCATTATAGACGCTAGGTGACTGTTTATTCGCCAAAAGATTCCCCTCCAAAAAACAAACGCACGTTCTGATTACGTTCTCATCCTAATAATAATAGCATTCCCTGTCAATAGCCAGTAGCAGGCGCAAATAAATTTATATTATTACTCCTTGACTTAGAAAATAAATGATAGACTTCTATTCTACCAAAGGAAAGTAATATTGACAAAATTGCTATATAACCTATATTTTAGAGAAAGCTCTTCTCTTGTAAAGGAATTCCCGATTCACTAGGAAAACTCCTTCATGTCATTGTGAATTGTAAAGAAAAAGTGTAAAATGTTCATCACAAACTATTAGTACCAAGTAATAAATGAAAGGAGCTTATCAATGATAAACGGTCTACTTATTTTATGTGCTTATCTAATCGGCTCTATACCTTCAGGGTTATGGATTGGAAAAATCTTTTACAAAATAGATATACGAGAGCATGGTAGCGGTAACTTAGGAGCTACAAATACTTTTCGTATTTTAGGAAAAAAAGCAGGTCTGATTGTCACGGTTATGGACGTTTTAAAAGGAACAGCAGCTGTATTATTGGCGATGTTGCCTGCATTCTCTGAGGCGACGATCCATCCATTGATTCTTGGCGTTGTTGCAGTTGTCGGTCATGTGTTTCCGGTATTTGCAGGCTTCCGTGGTGGTAAAGCTGTTGCCACATCTGCTGGTGTAGTACTTGGCTATTCTTGGCCATTGTTTATTGTATTATTCTTCACATTCTTTCTCACACTAAAGCTGACGAAAATTGTTAGTTTAACATCAATAATTGTCTCTTCAGTGGCACTTATTTATTCAATCGTTTATTATTTTGTTACAGGTGATTTTGCTTTATTTATTTTAGTGGCGTGTTTATTTAGCTTTATTGTCTACCGCCATCGTGCAAACATTACACGTATTAAAAATGGTACTGAACCAAAAGTGAAATGGATTTAACGTACGAAAGGAGCATAACATGAAGATTACACTAACAGATGCGGCTCTTAAATGGTTTAAACATGAAATGGAAGTTGAAAAAGGTGATACCATTCGTTTTTATGCTAGATATGGTGGTTCAAGTCCTTTTCATGAAGGCTTTTCTCTCGGTATGACACGCGAGGAACCAATCGACATTGGTGTTCAAACCGTTGTTGATGGTGTTACCTACTATATCGATGAAAGAGATATTTGGTTTTTCAATGAGCATAATTTACACGTAGATGTCGATCGTGCAATTGATGAATTAAAATACGACTATAAAAAATAACAGCAAAAACGGGCAGTCTCAAGTAGTTTTGAGACTGCCCGTTTTTTATGCATTTTGACTGCATGAGACTACCTCTTTTTTTTCACAACGTAATTGTTTGTTTATCTCGATTTAAAATTGACCATCCTCTTATTAGCTCTAACTACAGATGGAGGAGGATTTTATAGTGAGTAGTTCAAAAAATAATCATAACGACACCTCCCAACCAACATCAAATTCTACAAAACATTTACTTAATCCATCTCTTGCACAAAATATTAAAACTATAAAAAGAGCGGTTGGTAATAGCAACGATATTATCATACGTGAGATTTTGATTGGGAAATCCGAGAAACAACCTATTGCAATTGTTTATACAGACGGTTTAGCCGATAAAACAGCAATTACAGATTTTATAATGGAATCGCTTATGTTGGATTTTGATGAGCCTTTTGAAAGTAAATCAGAAGCAGTCAATCAATACTTAAAAGATACTTGTTTACCAGTTGGAGATGTTAAAGATATTGGCGATTTCCCAACATTGTTTAACTCTATTTTAAATGGAGAAACTGTCATTTTACTGGATGGCGTGACAAAAGGGATTGCAACAAGTACTAAAAGCTCAAAGGATCGAGCAATAACTGAACCTTCTACGGAATCCGTTATAAGAGGTCCAAAAGAGTCTTTTACAGAAACCCTTCGTACTAATACTGCATTAATTCGTCGTAAGATTAAGAATCCTAATCTTTGGATTAAATCAAGGGTTATTGGGAAAGTAACACAAACGGATATTGCAGTTATGTACATTAATGGAATTGCAAACGAAAAAATTGTAAAAGAAGTACTTAATCGTTTAGACAGTATTGATATTGATAGCATTCTGGAGAGCGGTTATATTGAAGCATTGATACAAGATTCTAAATATACAATTTTCCCAACCATTTATAATTCTGAACGGCCCGATGTCATCTCAGCTGAATTATTAGAAGGGAAAGTTGCTATTTTCGTGGATGGTACACCCTTTGTTCTAATTGTCCCTGCCCTACTTACATCTTTTCTGCAATCTTCAGAGGACTATTACCAAAATTTCATTATTAGTTCACTAATTCGATTCTTAAGGTTTTTCGGTATAAGCATTTCTTTGATTGTCCCTTCCCTTTATGTTTCAATCACTACGTTTCATCAAGAAATGTTACCTACAGCAATGTTGATCAGTCTTGCCTCTCAGCGAGAAGGAGTTCCCTTCCCCGCCTTTGTTGAAGCTCTGATTATGGAGATTGCATTTGAAATATTAAGGGAAGCCGGGCTTCGTATGCCGAGAACGATTGGGCCAGCTGTTTCAATTGTTGGGACGTTGGTTATTGGACAAGCAGCAGTAGAAGCTGGTATTGTCTCGGCAGTAATGGTGATCATTGTGGCTTTAACAGCGATTTGTAGTTTTCTTTTCCCAGCTTATGGTCTGTCTAACACAATCCGTGTTCTGCGTTTTCCTTTAATGTTCTTAGCAGCAGGTTTTGGTTTATTTGGCGTAATAATTGGTGTAATGGCTTTAATCCTTCATTTATGCAGTTTGCGCTCTTTTGGAGTACCTTATATGAGTCCTTTTGCACCTATCATTCCAGACGATCAAAAGGATGCCTTAGTCTTGTTTCCGCGTGGGTCTTTATTAACTCGACCACGCTTAGTTAGTAAAAGTAACACTATTCGAGGACATAAGCATTTAAAGAATGAAAACAACAATTGACAATAAATGTGTGGAAAAAGAGGGTTTCGATATGAAAAAGATAACAACCGTTATTCTACTAACTTTACTCACTTTTTTGTTAAGTGGTTGCTGGAGTAAACGTGAGTTAAATGAACTTGCTATCGCTGTGGCTCTTGGCGTGGATAAAACAGATGATAACTATGAGGTATCTGTGCAAATAGTAGATCCTGGTCAGATTTCTTCCAAGCAGCCTGCTAGTGGGCGTGCACCAGTTATTACCTACACCGCTCAAGGGAAAACAGTATTTGAAGCAATAAGGAAAATTACGAACTCATCACCGAGAAAACCATACTTTTCACATCTTCAAGTGGTTGTCATCGGAGAAAAATTAGCTTCTGAAGGAATAGAGCCAACAATAGATTTTTTAGCGAGAGACCATGAAATTAGAAATGACTTTAATATCATAGTAGCAAATAAGACAACAGCCAAAGAAGTGTTAAATGTTCTAACGCCTATAGAAAAAATCCCTGCTCAAAAGATATCTAGTTCTATCCAGAATTCCGAAAAAGCATGGGGTTCTACTTTAACTGTTAATATAGATGACTTAATAACTACGCTGAGAAGTAATGAAAATAGTCCTGTTCTAACAGCAATCGAAGTAATTGGCGATCCGAAATTAGGCATCGATCAGACAAATGTTGAAAGAATTAAAACACCAGTCATACTGGAATTCTCAGGACTAGCAGTTTTTAAACAGGACAAATTTGTTGGCGTTTTAACTGATGATGAAAGTAAAAGTTATAATTTTTTGAATGATAACGTTGAGAGTACAATTGAAGTGATTTCTTGCCCTAAGGAAGGACGGCTATCAACCGAAATCACTAAATCAAAAACAAAAATCAAAGGCAAGATCGTGAACGGTATTCCAAAACTTACTGTCCATATTGAGATCGACCAAAACGTTGGAGAAGTAGATTGTACGATTAATTTAGCAGAGAAAGAAACCATTCAAATGATTAATGAAAAAACGAGTAACCTAATTAAGGAGAAAACAGAACAAGTATTAAATACGATTCAAAAAAATTATCAAGTAGATAACTTAGGGTTTAGTGAGGTACTTCATCGTGCAGATCCTAAAGAGTGGAAGAAAATAAAAGAAGATTGGGCTACGATATTTCCAGAGTTAGAAGTTAACGTGAAAGTCAATGTTCGTACACTTGGAGTGGGCACTATCCATAACTCAATATCACAGCAGTCAAAGGAGTAATTCTAAATGTTTATTACATTAGGAATAGTAACAATTTCAGCACTGATTATATACTTCGAAATGCCACAATTAATGAAAACGGGTGAAACAAAAACCATTTGGACATTTTCCATCTTGCTATTTATCGGAACAGCTTTAAGTATTATGAAAGGTTTAAATGTTACTATTCCAAATCCATTAGACTTGATAACTATTCTGTTTAAGCCTTTTGCAGATCTGTTAAAAACAGTTTTAAAATATTAACAATCCTTGATATGTAGATATAAATCCAGTAGAAAGTACAAGAGGTAAAGTTATGGAAAAACAAGTTATTAGTGCGCGCCAGTTTACAATAATTACACTGCTTTCCTCAATGGGGACAACTATCATAATAATACCATCAAGCCTCGCGGAAATCGTTAAACAGGATGCTTGGATTGCAGCTATTTTAGGTGTTGCAATCAGCCTTTTATTGATAAAGCTATATATTACAGTTGGAAATATTATACCTAGTTTGTCTTTCGTTGAAGTAAATGAAAAAGTATTAGGTAAATTTATAGGAAAAACTATATCTCTTGCATTTATTATATTTGCTTATCTATCTGTAGGAGAATTACTATATTTTATCGGTAAATTTATGCAAACTGAAGTCATGCCAGAGACGCCTACAGTTGCTTTTTCAATTTTATTTATGCTTATTATCATGTTTGCTACGTATTTAGGATTAGAAGTCTTTGCCCGTTCTGCAGAAATACTATTTCCTGTTTTTCTGCTTTTATTCGTTATATTTGTCATTTTTATCTCTCCAGATATCAATATTCAAAACATACAGCCCCTTTTTGAAGCAACGACAGGATCATTTATATATGGTATTTTACTTTTCATTAGCGCTTTTGCTTTTCCTTCAGTCGTTTTACTAATGATTTTCCCCTCCGGCATCAATGTAATAAAATCTGCTCAAAAAGGATTTTACATAGGTACCTTATTCGGAGGTTTGATTTTAATTATATTGATTACTTTGTCGATTTTAGTACTAGGAGCAACGAATACATCCTTACGAACCTTTCCTAGCTATGCACTGGCACAAAAAATTTCAATAGGAAATTTCCTGCAACGTATCGAAATTATTATGACTTTCATGTGGATTACGACAATTTACATTAGATTGTTTATCTATTTTTACGCAACGGTAAAGGGGTTAGGGCAATTACTCAATATTAAAGATCATCGACCACTTATATTACCACTAGGGATGATTGCAGTTGCACTTTCTCTAATTGTTCATCCAAACATAGTCCATTCAGATATATTTAATAAGGAGATTTGGTTACCGTACTCCTCAATATTTGCCGTATTTCTACCGCTACTGTTACTTCTAATTGCTAAAATTCGAAAGATTTCGGGTAAAGAAGTAAATATAAAAAAACAGCCCAAAACATTGCTCTCAGAAAAAGACAGTTAAAATCTTCTCCTGTAGTTTAAAGCCTGGCATTAAGAGTAAAACCCCCCTTTCTCTTGAAAAAGGGAGGTTTTTTTATTAGATATGATATTCGATTTCTTCGACAAAATCCCATTCATATGGCGTTTCTTGGTATACATAGTAGTTTAGCCAATTTGAGAATAATAAATGTGTATGGGCCCGCCATGTATTAATTGGCTCTTTTTCAGGGTCATTATTTGGGAAATAGTTCACTGGCACTGCAACATCAATGCCTTTTTCTATGTCACGACTGTATTCGTCAGCTAGGGTTGTCGCATCATATTCTAAATGGCCTGTAATCATAATATTTTTATTATCTTTTGATTGGACAATAAAGACGCCAGCATCCTCAGAATAAGATAGTAAGCGTAAATCAGGGTGATTACGTACTTCATCAATGGAAACCGATGTATAGCGTGAGTGAGGTGCAGTAAATAAGTCACTAAATCCCCGTACTAAATCGACCGTCAAATCTGTAATAACATGCGAATAGACGCCAGAGCATTTTTCAGGAAGTTCAAATTTCCCAATACCGTAATGATGGTAGAGTGCAGCTTGTGCCCCCCAACAAATATGTAGAACTGATGTTACATTTTTCGTTGACCAGTCCATAATTTCAGCGATTTCGTCCCAATAATTAACGTCCTCAAACTCCATTTTCTCAACCGGTGCACCGGTAATAATCATGCCGTCAAAGCGACGATGACGAATTTCGTCAAATGTTGAGTAAAATAACTGTAAATGTGATTTACTGACATTCTTCGACTTATGTGTTGCTGTATTTAAAAACGTAATATTTACTTGTAGCGGTGTATTCCCTAGCAAACGTAATAACTGTAACTCGGTTTTTTCTTTTTCAGGCATTAAGTTGAAGATCAAGAAATTTAACGGACGAATCTGTTGTGTCCTCGCACGGTCTTCTTCCATAACGAAGATTTTTTCTTCTCGTAAATGTTCTCCAGCTGGTAAGTTTTTCGGAATATTAATCGGCACTTTGCATTCCCCATTTCATCAATTTCTCTTTTTCTAAAATTAAAAAACCCCCTCATTCCATGTGAGAAAGAATGAAAGGGTTTTAATCACGTTCACTCTTATCTCTCAAAGGAAAAATCCTTTGCTGGAAGTAGCACCTTTCTAACAAAGTTAGAGGTTGCTGAAGCGTCAACAGGCCAAATCCCTCGACTTCTCTTGATAAGACTATTTAATTAAGCTGAATTGTACCATGAATAATACGGAATTTCAATAAAATATAGAATATTTAGTTTTTTAAGTTGTTAGAGTTAAGTACGGCCACAATAATTTCTTTTAGCTTAGTCGTTCTTTATAAAGAACCTCAGTCATTATAATTTTATTCATTACTAGAAGAAATAGTCTCCTTTGCATAACAGTAATAAAAATTTTACACACTCAAGATTTTATGTTATTAATATGTCATAATTCAGTTCGTAATAGCCACGACGCTTGAATTATGTTAGGATATACTTTATGTAATAGAGAGGAACGTGAATATCTTGATTAAAATCGAACTACCAAAACCAGACTTAGTGATTCGTCAACGTGAACAAGTATTAAAACCAGGAGATGTAGAAATCACTCCTTACCACGGTTTTATTGACTTCCATAAAATCACTCGTGATAAAGGCGGTATCTTCTTTTTCTACAATGAAAAAAATGAGCTTTTATTTGTAGGGAAAGCACGTAAAATCCGTCAACGTATTAAAAAGCACTTTGAAGATAATGTGTCACCACTACAAAACCATCGTGATGAAATCTTCAAAATTGAAGTGTATGAAATTGAAGATCCTATGGAACGTGAAATTTATGAAACATATGCGATCAACACATTCCGTGCAAAATACAATGTAGATAAAGTGTTTTTTGAATAAAAGATAAAACAAGAGGCCAGCTCACTCGTTGAGTTGGTCTCTTATTTATATTATTTAGATTAGAGGCTCTTCTGCACGATAAGATTCATCAATAATGAGTATTGGCTTTATTGTAGAACCGTTATTTGAATCAACAGATGCTTCATTAATTTGCTCGAATTTATAAAACTTTACAAGTTTTTCGAATGGGAATTGTCCGCTTTTTTGGTATTGAATTAATTGAGGAATCGCAATTTGTGGTACAGTATCACCCATTAATACACCAATGAGCTTACGATTAGCAAATACTAAATCCATTAGCGTATTAATTTCAATACTATTAGGTGTGACTGCAACTGGAGCACATACACCGCCTATACCAAGTACATCAATCGATGCCTTCATCACCGCTGCGACACCAGTTGTATCAATAGAGTAATTAACGCCGCTTCCCTCAGTAATTTCAAGTATCCGTGCCCCTAAATCTTCATTCATACTATTAATGGTATGCGTCGCACCAAGTTCTTTTGCCAGTTTGAGACGTGAATCATGAACATCAATGGCAATAATCGTCTTACACCCTTCGATTTTTGCTGTCATTAATGCCCCTAACCCAACTGCTCCTGTGCCAAATATAGCAATGGATGAACCAAATTTCGGCTGTAAACCGTTCACAACAGTACCACAGCCCGTTAAAAACCCGCAACCAAGGGGCCCAATATAGCGTAAATCTACTGTATCATCAACTTTTACTAAATTATTCTCATGTACTAATGTATGTGTTGCAAATGAAGACTGACTGAAAAAATTAGAAACGGGTGTACCATTTTCTTTGTAAAAAGTATGTGTGCCGTCTTCTCTTGTACCATGCATATTTAACTTGGCCCAGCTATCACAAGCCGCTGGTCTACCTGAACGACAACTTGTACAATGGCCACAATACTTATAAGACATAACAACTTGATCACCAATCTTAAAACCTTTGACAGAGCTTCCAACTTCTTCAACAATACCAGCACCTTCATGTCCAAGTACTGCTGGTAACGGAAATTCAGCATCACCGACACGTAATGCTTCATCTGAATGACAAATACCTGTTGCTACTACTTTAATAAGTACTTCATCAGGTTGGATTTCTGCTAGCGATAACTTTTCAAATTTATATTCTTCATTTATACCATTTACAACAGCAGCTAGTATTTTCACCAAACAACCCCCTATTTTTTCATGATTTCTTCAATCTATGATTACATCTATTTATATATACAAAATATATACAAAATAGATACTTATATAAAAAATATTATTCATAAAGTAGCATTACAAAGAGTAGTATACAGTAATCAATATATTACAATAGCGCTTTTAACCCTCTTTTTTATCTGCCTTTTCACTTTCAATACAGAAAAAAGGAGCCATCTCAAATAACTTTTGAGATGGCTCCTATTGATGTCTAAATAAATAACTTTTCATCTTTAAATTTATGTGCAGTAAGTAAGCTCACTATTACAAAGACAAGGAATGAAGTAAGAATTGGGATTGTGACCGTATGCATACCAAATACGGATGGATAAAAACGATCAATGACGATATAAAGCGTCATCCCCGTAATCATCGAAGCTATTGCCCCGTATTTGTTGGCCTTTTTCCAGTATAGACCTAGCACCACAGACCAAATAAAGACTGCTTCTAACCCACCAAATGCAAATAAGTTCAGCCAAATGAGTAAGTCTGGAGGGTTTAATGCAAAAATAACAACCGCTAAGCCAATAACAGTTGTGACAATAAAGCTAGCACGCTTAATTTCTGTATCACTTGCTGTTGGTTTCACATAGTTTAGGTAAATATCCTTCACGACTGTTGAACTTACTAGCATAAGCAGTGCATTGACCGTTGACATGGTTGCTGCCATAGGTGCTGCTAATACAATCCCCGCTAAAAACGGTGGTAGTACCTTGAGCGTCAGAAGCGGCATAACTTTATCGCCAATTTCAATTCCTGGCATAACAGGACGCGCTAACACTCCGATAAGATGCATACCAAACATAATGGTACCAATGGCGATTGTACCGATAATAATGGCCAAATGCATACTTTTCGAATCTTTATAGCTCATTGCACGTACGGCAATTTGTGGTAGCCCGACTACGCCAACCCCAATTAAAATCCAAAACGTAGAAACGTATAATGGCGTTAACTCACCCTCTGCTCCGAATGGTGAAATTAGATTTGGATTTTCTGCTACAAGTGCCGCCATAATATTTTCAATACCGCCACCCGCAACGATTGTCCCAATGAGCAAGATGACAGTGCCGATAACCATAATTGTCCCTTGCACCATATCCGTTAACGCAACAGCGCGGAAACCTCCAATAATCACATAGGCTAATACGGAAATCGCAAAAATAAATAGTGCAGCTGTATAGTTTAACCCTGTGAGTGATTCGATTAAACGTGCACCACCTACCCACTGAGCCATCATTGCTGAGAATAAGAATACAATAATACTAATCGCAGAAAAAATAACGATCACATGGCTTTTATAGCGTTCACGTAAGAAGTCGATTAACGTAATGGCCTGATAGCGCCTTGCAATAATGGCAAACTTCTTACCTAAAATCATTAATACAAAATAGCCTGCTGGTAGCTGCGCCATCGCAAGTAACACCCAGCCGAGGCCTTTATTGTAAGCCACACCTGGTCCACCGATGAAGCTACTCGCACTACCATATGTTGCAATCATCGTCATCGCAAGGATAAAGCCACCCATTTCACGGCCACCAAGGAAATATTCCTGTAAAAACGAATTAGACGAGCGTACATGTTTATTCGCCCAAATACCGATACCAAATATAATGACTAAAAACAATATAAGTGGAAAAATAACTTGCTCATGCATTACTTATCCACCTCCTCGTCATCAAATGACACATCGGTGAAAAATAGCTTCATGACAACCCAAACGAGCACAATCATAAAGACTGTACCAACAATGCAGCTATAAAAAAACCAAGCAGGAAAGCCAAATACATACTTATATTCTGTTGGATCACCTGAACCGAGTCCGTAGGCAAAGCCGTACCAAATGGCAAAGTTGATAATGACTAATCCGATGCCAATAAGCGCCTCTTTATGCGCAATTTTAAAACGTTGATCTTTCAAAGTTGAATCCCCCTAACCTACACTATTTTACCCACCAATCCTTGTTATGGGAAGTAATGTGTAGGAATTAGCGTAAAAATGTAAAACGAGTATGACTCTCTTATAACAAAACACATAATTACAGTTGAAATTCGAGAAAGAAAGCATTTTAAAATACATCCAAATGAGCGAAAATAATAAACTCATCATATTCTCAATTTTGTCTACTATGCTGAGATTTTAAGTTCATTAAATAAAAGGATGCCCGAAAAATCATTTCGGACACCCTTTTCGCTTAATCTTCTAATTTTCGAATAAATTCACGCATTAGTCCTGGCAAATCTGGCCATGCATGACCGCTTACAAGATTGCCGTCAGTATGCAAATTTGCGTCAATATACGTACCACCTGCTACTTGGACTTCAGGTTTGCATGCAATATATGCAGTTAGCTCGCGCCCTTTAAGAACTTCAGGAATTGTCGCGAAAATTTGAGCCGCGTGACAAACTGCTGCAATCGGTTTATCTACTTCAAAAAAATGGCTTACAATCGCTGGGACATACTCGTTTAAACGAATGTATTCAGGCGCACGACCACCTGGAATAATCAACCCATCAAATTGTGCTGGATCAATGTCAGCAAAGGCAGCATTAGCCTCTAAGCCATATGCGGGACGTTCGATATATGTATCGACCCCATCAACAAAATCATGTAAAACCGTTTGCATTTTCTTCGCTGAAGGTGCTGCAATCGTTACATTATAGCCCGCCTCTAAGCATCGATAATACGGATAAAAAATCTCCAACGCCTCTACAGCGTCACCAGCAATAATCAAAACATTTTTTGTCATATTCCCATCCCCTTTTATTTATGAATCTAGTACCTTAATTCGACGCTTCAAAGAAATACCCTGCTATTTTTTGTGATTTTCATAAAAAAGAAAATGATTCAAGATAATCCGCTTTAAGTATACTTGGCACAGAAGCGTGATGTGCTATGAAGATTTATATGACATGACTTCTTCATGTTTAATGATAAGAGCAGAGATACAAGGAACATAAACATAAATCCCCTTTTACTTAGTGGGATTCGTTAGGTGAAAAAGATACAAGAAAAAGGACCTCCAACAGGTCCTTTTTTCCATCAAAGTTTACTTGAGAATGGTTAATATATCTATTTATTGGATGTGGATGGTGTTAAAGAAGTATGTTTTAAAATCCAAGCTAGCTACACAATCATCTTGAACGTCTCCCTTTACTACATCATAATAGCGCCGTCCACATGAAGCGTGTGTCCACTAATATAAGAAGCTTCATCAGACGCTAAAAATAAATATGCGTTTGCAATATCTCGTGGCGCTCCTAATCTTTGTAATGGAACGACGGAGCGCATTTGTTCTAGTATCGTTTCGGGCATTTTTTTCACCATTTCTGTTTCGGTAAATCCTGGTGCAACTGCATTCACATTGATTCCTTTACGACCTAGCTCCTTTGCCCACGTTTTGGTCATACCTACAATTGCCGCTTTTGCTGCTGCATAATTGGTTTGACCGACATTACCGTAAATCCCACTAACAGAGGAAGTATTAATGATTTTGCCACGACCTGACGCAATCATGTGAGGAATGACTTCCTGTGTACAATGAAAAACACCACTCAAGTTAACATCTAGGACTTGTTGAAACTGATCTTCCTTCATTTTTGTCAGCATTGCATCTCTTGTTATTCCGGCATTATTCACTAAAATATCGATTTGACCTGCTTGCTCCATCACAGTTGCTACTAATGTTTTCACACTTTGCCTATCAGCCACATTTACTTTGACGTAAGACGCTTGACTGCCAAGACGTTTTGCAGCAGCAATACCAGCCGCTTCATCAAAATCTGCTATTATTACTTTTGCACCTTCCTCAATGAACCGTTCAGCTGCGGCAAAACCAATCCCATTTGCTGCACCCGTAATAATGGCAACTTTATTGTTTAAACGCATAATTTTCCCCTCCTATTTCTAAAAAGCTTTCTATTTTTGAAATAAGCTGTGGTAAATCATCTATAAGTGGTGAATGGCCGCAGTTTTCTAAACTTTGAAATTGTACATTTTCCCCTAAATCTTCAATCGTTTCATTTGTCATTTGTTCGGTAATGACGTAATCCCGATCTCCTCTTAAAACTAGTGTTGGAATGGTAATTTGCTGGACTTCATTTGTTCCAATCGCACTTATATTGAAAGTATTTAAGGCATGATATACTTCAGCAAGGTTTCGTTGAGTTAACATATCATCCAAATAAGCATCATAATGTTCCGATTCTGGTTGTTTATGCGTATAAATAAGTGCATTCCAAATCGCTTTTAATCCTTCCTTATTTTGAGTATCATAAAAGCCTTGCACTAATTTGGTTTTGGATGAATCCAGCAATACTTCTTCATAAGTAGTCGCTTGTTTTAAAGATGCTTGGTTACCTGTACCTAAATTGGTATAGAACGGATACCCTCTCGTAGAAGCGGAAGCTAATAAAAGGAGTCGCTGACAGTATCCCGGGTAATTTGCTACAAACTGCATACATACGGCGCCACCAGTTGACCAGCCAATCATATCGAAATGTGTTAACTGTAATTCATCAACAAACAGTTTTACGTCATCACTAAAATCTTTAATCTTAGTAATAGGTTGATGGTAAGTTGAACCCCCAAAACCTCGTAAATCCACCGCATAAACAGTATATTTTGTATCTAAAGATTCTATAAATACATCCCAATGTTTTGAAGACGTCATATTACCGTGAATTAATAAAATAATATGTTCCCCGCCATCGCGTTTACGAAAAGCCGCAGATTCCCCATTAGGTAGTTGAACCGTCAACAACATTGTACTTCTCCCTCATCTCCATCGAATTGTTATAGCTCCATAAATGTAGCCAATACCTGCATCAACCAATGTCCCCATCTTGTATGTCTAAGTGATCTAAATTATTTTCTAATTTATAAAAAGGTTATTACCAAAACCCTTACTTGTACTCTTGTAACAACCATCGAGCATTTTAGGGAATTCTACTTAATTATCTTTATTCATAATATTTGTTGTATTTTGAATAAATTGCGAGCAACATCAATCTGAATTTAGAAGAAAAAGAGTGAATATTTTTTTATCAAAATGTATCAAGGTCATTTTCGTTTTAACACAGGAAATTCAAAAGTGACTTAAAAAAAATCGAATTTATTCAAACGCTCGATTTTGATATACGACATATTTTTAAATAAGCGTCATTTCAGGACTTTAGCCTAGTTTGACACATATTTATATTTAAGTCGTATATCAATTTTGGCAAATAAGCTTTTTTTTACATTTGAAAAATATTCTAAAAAATTTGCTGTTCAGTATTCGCTCGTGAAAAACAAATGCGACCTCGTGATTTTGATCTACTCAGAATTCATGCTTATGTTTTACAAGAACAGATTTTGGCATAGATCCTTATAAACAATTAATTTTTTAGCAGTTTTCCTTATATTATATGATTGATTATGGCATTCAAAACCGTTCTATTTTGGTTTTCTTCATTTATATGCAACAAAAAAATCGCTCGAGATGACCGAACGATTTTCAATAATTCTATGCTTTTGAAGCGTTAATTTTATTCGTAAGTAAATTTAATTCATTCGCCATTGTCTGAAGCTCACTTATTACTTGCTTTAATGATTCTGTTGACGTGTATTGATCTTGTGCAGCATTGGCAATAACAGATACATTTTCTAAAGATGTACTATTGGAATCCAATATACTCGTGAAGATCCCATTTGTCTCGCTTGCTTGTGTGGCTACTATTTGTGATGCAACTGAAATTTGTTCAACGCCACTTTCGACATCTTGCATAGAGTTTAAAATAATATGGAATAAATCCGCATTGCTCATTATTGTGGCATTACCTTTTTGAATTTCATCCATTCCAATATTCATTTTTCCTGCTATTTCTTGTACCTGAATATCAATGTTTTGTAATACTGATTGAATATCTGCTGTTGATTGTTGTGAGTGGGTAGCGAGTTTTCGAATTTCACCTGCGACAACCGCAAATCCTTTACCATTCTCACCTGCACGTGCTGCTTCAATCGATGCATTTAATGCAAGAAGTTTCGTTTGCTCGGAGATGCTTTCAATTTCACCTAGAGAATGTGTGATAAGCTGTGACTGACTAGCCAGCTGTATGACTAAATCGTTTATCGATTCAATAGATGCTATAATCACTTGCATTTGTGTTGAAACGCCATTCACAGATTCTCTCCCCGCGGAAGCCTGTTGTAAGCTATGTTTCGCTTTGGATGCCACTTGCTTTGCACTTGTTTGGATATGTTCAAATTCCTCAAGCAACACTTCGTTTTTAGTAAAACCTTTTTGTAGTTCAACAGCATCTTGTTTTAAATCTTTCTCATTACTGCGAAGTGCATTTGTAATATGATGACTTGCGTCTGTCATTAATTTTGAATCAGTAGCAAGTTCCAACGATTGTTCGTTCACTACATTCCCTAAACGACTTAACTCGTCTAACAAATTTTGTAATTCTTTTTTTGAACTTTCTTCATTTTCACGATAATAAGCTTCCGTTTTGAGCGTTTTATGAATAATCAAGATGGTAGCCGTACTAGTTAATATTAAATAGACTGCATGAATTAATAATAATGTAAACGAATAGTCACTCGTTCCGCAAATTAATTCTGGAAATAAAAAGTAACCGCCTAAATGCTGAACAGCAAAAATAACTGTGCTTACTACAACAAGTCGGATATTTTGGAAAGTACCAATAAACGCAAGCACCATAAAGATTGAGAAGTGATATTCTACTAAGCCATTACCAGCGGCAATACATGCAATACTTGCAAAAGTTAATGCTAGCATTAATAGCCATGGAAGAAGATCATTCTTTGCGTTTTTTAAATACATTAGCCATGCAACAATACTTAGTCCGATTGGAATAGCCAGCAATGTAAGGACAGATATCGTATAAAGAAACGATCTATTTAACTGCCCATTTACTTGAATTGTTTGCATCTCTAAAAAGCCAAATTGATGATGTAATACATAGATTGCAATCGCTAGCAGTACCACACCCGATGTGATTTTTAAAATTAAACTATTCCGTTCCTGTAAAATATGTTCTTTATTCACATTTGCACCTTCTACTTTGTTTTTACAACAATTAACGGTACTAAATATACATTAAATACCATTATTATATAGTTGTTCCATATCTCTTATCGGGTGTCATTGGCTAGTTTGAAGTATTTTTTTAAAATAGTATATGAACAAGTGTGTTGATTAGGTAAATATTATCTAAAAAAAAAGTCCAATTATCATAATCGATAATTGGACTTGAATGTTTATAATAATTCGGCACGTAATTCTGCAGCCGATTTTGGTGATAATAAACCATAAGGAATATCAAATACTGTTTTTGCACCTTTGTCGCCAGACTTGCTTAAACGATATGCTGCACGAGCATATGCCACAAGTACACTTGATGTAAAGTTTGGATTACTCTCAAGCTTTAACGAGAATTCTAGAATTTGTTTGTCATCCGCACCGCTTTCTCCACTGCGTATAACAAAGCCGCCATGAGGCATTCCAGTATGATTTGCATTAAATTCTTCTTCATTGATGAAGTTTACTGTTGTATTGTACTCATCGAAGTAGTTTGGCATTGTAACAATTTCTTGCTCAACTTTTGCAGCATCTGCGCCTTCTGCTAATACAACCCAACATTCACGTGCGTGTTTTTCTCGTGTCGTAAGCTCAGGGTTTTCACCGTTCCGAACACGTTCTACCGCATCTTTAATCGGTAGTGTATATTGTACTGCTTGTTTGACGCCTTCGATGCGACGTACAGCATCTGAGTGCCCTTGGCTTAGGCCATCGCCCCAGAATGTGTATGTTGTGCCTACTGGTAGTACCGCTTCACCTAAAACACGATTTAGTGAGAACAAGCCTGGATCCCAACCTACTGAAATAACAGATACTTTGCCAGATTGTTGAGCAACTTTATCTACAGCAGCGAAGAATTCTGGAATTTTCGCATGTGTGTCAAAACTGTCAATTGTATTAAACCATTGTGCGAAGTGTGGACCTTGTTCTGGTAAGTCTGTTGCAGAACCACCACATAAAATCATCACATCAATATCATTTTGGAATTTTTCGGCATCATCTACTAAATATACACTCGCGTTGCTAGCAACGTTTACTGAAGAGGGGTCACGACGTGTAAAAACTGCGACTACTTCCATATCTGGATTTTGAGAAACCGCATATTCAACACCACGTCCTAAATTACCGTAACCTACAATACCCACTCGAATCTTACTCATAAAAAATTCCTCCTTACGTTAACGTGACTTTGTGAAGTCGTTCACGTTAAATCTAACTATAATGATACTTTGTGTTAGAAAAATTCACAATAGTTTGAGTACCTATTTTTCTCAATAATCTATACAAGTTTTGTATGATTACTATCCGACATTGGCATGAATGCGGTTTCAAAGTAATTCTGGAATTTCCCTCTTAAATAAAATGGATCTTTTCCATTATTCCTTTTAGAAACATTTTATAAAATTTCCTGTGCTAACTCACCAAGGCGTTTATCATTGATAATGCGATACCCTTTTTTGGTCTTCTCTAATATGTTTTCTTCACAAAATTGTGCAAGAACGTACAATAAATGACGATAAGACACGCCTAAATACTCACATATTTCAGTATGCTTTTCCTTATAAATGCCTTGATCGGATGATAGCTGGATAAAGGCTGCTAAACGATTTTCGAGCGGGTAAACTTGATTTTGTGTGTATTTTGCTGTTACAGCGGTTGCCTTTTCTCCAAGAAATACACAAATTCTACGTAAAAATATCGCATCTGCAAGTAGTTTCTCTCTACATTCATGTACAGCAATCGACAAACAAATGGTCCTTGCCACTGTCTGAATCCCCTTTGTATACCTCGCTTCATTTAGTAATTCAATTTCTCCCATAAAACAAGGCGCTTCAATATATTCAATTAAAGATACCTTACCGTTTTTATGTGTTACATAAAGTTTGGCCTTCCCCTCGACCATGTAATACATCGTATCTGGGTACGAGCCTTCCTTGAAAATCCATTCTCCCTTCTCAAACAGGCATACCTTCATATAAGGCCGTATATCAAACGAAAAGTAATCGTCAATTGGATATTGCTCTATATAGTGTGTGAGTAAATCTCCAGTTATTATTTGCAATTTTTCACCCCTAACCTTTCAAAATATGAGATATCTCACATTATTCTAACGAGGAACGTGCTATTATTCAACATAGTTAATGGAGGTACGATGTCTTATGAACAATCAACGATGGCTTTCACAAAATTTCTTTGCCTTTTTCTTCACATGGGGTATCTTTTTACCCTACTGGACAGGTTGGCTTGTCGATGCCAAGCAACTTACCGTTTCTGAAGCAAGCATAGTTATGGGTTGTGGTTTACTTGCCCGTGCTGCTTCTAACTTATTCTTCTTCCCTACACTCGCAAAATACGTCAATAACAAAAACCTAAATGGTATTTTAGCACTCGGAGCACTGATGACGGCGCTACTCTATATTCCTAGTACATCCTTTACGTCTCTTTTCATCGTGACGATTTTATTTAGCGCCTTTTACCCAGCATTACTTCCAGCAATTGAAAGTAGTGCAGCAACACTTGTACAACAAAGTCATGTCCATTACGGTAAAAGCCGATCATATGGCTCCTTTGGATTTGTCATTGCAGTATTGATTATTAGTATGCTGACAGGTGTATTCGGCAAACAAATGATCTTTTGGAGCATGATTGTTGGACTGATTGGTATGCTAATGATGCAACTAACGGCAACACCGAAAGTATTGCTCGCTGTTCCAACCAAAGAAGATCGTGAACAATCACTTTCCATGAAAACACTGTGGAAACTGAAAGGCTTCCCAGTTGTATTATTAATCGTAATTTTATTACAAGGAGCACATGCTTCTTACTATAGTTATGGTTATATTTATTTGGAGGATTTAAACGTTAACCCTCTTTATATAGGTATGATTATTAATATAGCTGTTATTTGTGAAATCCTTTATTTCATGAAGGCTGATACATTATTCACAACATGGCGCTCATCATCACTACTGCTATTAGCGGGAATTGGTTCTACATTGCGCTGGGTATTAATATTCCTTTTCCCAAATGTATTTGTTTTTGTACTCTCACAAATATTGCATGCTCTATCCTTTGCTTTAGCTCATTATGCCTTTATCGCCTATATAACAAAGACTTTGCCGAAGGAGCAAATTCCAAATGCACAAGGTCTGTATTCAGCTCTTGCTATGGGTCTAAGTACGGCAATACTCACGTTTTTAGGTGGTTATCTATATGAAATATCACCGGGCTTATCGTTTTTAGCAATGATTATTTGTACCGTGCCTGCGATTCTTATCGTACTGGCAACACGTAAGAGGTACAACTATTAAATATCTCGAAGACAAGCTACCTCAAATTCTATTGAGGTAGCTTGTTTTTGTATAGTTGCGTATTTATAGGTGTAGTGACTGAAAGAAAGCTCTCTTGTTCAAATCTCGTTCGCTGTTCTTCTTGTTACTAAATTCACAAGCTAATTATTAACATTTATATAAAAATACCTTTATATTAAGTGTATAAGTAGTAAAAAAACAAAAACTTATCATTCGGAGGCGCTACAATTGAAACAATATCTATCATTAAACAAAAGCTATATTAACGGAGAATGGATTGACGGAAATAGCGGCAAATCATTTGATATTACAAATAAATTTGATGACGCACTACTAACAACAGTACAAATGGCATCAAAAGAACAAGCAGAAGAAGCATTTGGTTATGCACAAGCAGCATTTAAAAATTGGGCTCATAACGCGACTCTTCGTAAAGAAGTCATTGAAAAAGCGAAAAAATATTTCATCGATAATCGTTCTGATATCATCGACTTATTAATTGAAGAATCAGGTTCAAGCTTTGTGAAGGCTAGTATTGAAATTGATAGCACAATCGGCGCGATGCAAGAAGCGTTAAAAGTGGTTGATCTGGCGTATGAAGTACGTACAGAAGCATCAATTATTCCTGACAAAGTAAATGAAATCCACCGCCTACCACTAGGTGTTGTATCTTCAATTGCACCATTTAACTTCCCGCTATACTTATCAATGCGTACGATTGTACCAGCACTTGCTCTTGGTAACACAGTTGTACACAAAGCGGATTTACAAGTAAGCTTGGCTTCTGGTTCGGTAATCGCAAAAGCGTTTGATCATGCAGGTATTCCAGCAGCTGTATTCCAAAGCCTACTAACGAAATCATCAGTTATTGGTGACATCATGGTAGAACATCCAACTGTAAAACTAGTAAGCTTCACAGGTTCTACTGAAGTAGGTCGTCATATTGGTGCAGTAGCTGGTCGTGAATTTAAACGTGTAGCACTTGAACTTGGTGGTAACGCGCCATTCGTCGTACTTTCTGATGCGGATGTAGATCAAGCTGTAAAAGCAGCAGCATTCGGTAAGTTCCTTCACCAAGGTCAAATTTGTATGATTACAAACCGTATTATTGTACACAAAGATCTATATGAAGAATTTACAACGAAATTCGTTGAACATGTGAAAGGCATTAAATATGGTGATCCTCGTAACCATGAAGTTGCAATTGGACCAATCATTAACGATAAACAACGCAAGCATGCCTTAGCAATTATTGAACAAGCAAAAGCAGAAGGTACAGAAGTGTTACTTGATGGCCGTGTCGAAGGAAACGTCATGACTCCAACAATCTTTGGTAACGTGAAAAATGATAGCCACCTGGCACAGTCAGAAATCTTTGGCCCAGTAGCCCCTATCATTAAAGCGGATTCTGATGAAGAAGCAATTGAATTTGCGAACGATACAATTTACGGTTTAAGCTCAGCAATCTTCTCAGGCAATGTTGAACAAGCACGTGAATATGCAAAAGAAATCGAATTCGGTATGACACATATCAATGACCAAAGTGTAAACGACGAACCTACTGCTCCATTCGGTGGGATGCGCCAAAGTGGTGTAGGTCGCTTCGGTAACCCATTCTACGTGGACGAGTTCACACAAGTAAAATGGATTTCTGTACAAAAAGCACCAAGACAATATCCATTCTAATATAAGCGGATACCCTTAGAGCTTTTGGAAAAGGCTTAAGACCTCAGTTGTCTTTAAATATTTGAAAAACCGCTCCACATTTTAATAGATGTGGAGCGGTTTTTTGATTGGCTATTCTCAAAAAAGATTGTTGCTCTCGACGATCATTATAAAAGCCATTGGTTAAAATGATGCTATTACTGATTTTATATTACAGCCACCAAAACAATCCCCCTAACAAATTCTTTTGAATATCTTTTTTCACAGGGTCTTCAAAACTTGTTCTGTTATTTGTAGGCTCTAATACTTCTTCTTTGACGCCTTCATATTTATTTGAAAGTTTAGTTTGTGGATCCTCGTCTTTTTTCGCGTCTCGACGTTCATTTTCAACCTTTATTGCTTCCTCAATTATATCGTAATAATCTCTTGTGATAACCGCTTCGTAAACTCGTTGAACAATGCTATTGATAGTTTGCTCAGTAGCATCTATCCCCATCGCCTTCAATTTATCCATAACATCGTTTCTAATATCAATCTTCATTTAAAATCTCTCCTTGATATCGATTATTTCTTTGCCGAGTTATTATCAATAGTGATGACTTTTATATTAATTGCTCATTATATTTTGTCTATATAAGATAAGTGGTATCAACTAATCCTATGTCCCAATCGGAAATATCTTCTTTAATACCGTATAATATTGGTTTCTCCAATACGCTATCAATTATACTGCTGTAGTTGTATTGATCTAAGCTAACTCCGTAATTACTTTTACAAAGTCTAAGCTATCTAGACCACATTCGAGTGCCGAAATATAAAATAAAATAATAATAAAATGATGTAGGTTAAGAAAAAACTCGAGGTTTTATTGCACTTGCATCATATATTTAATAAAATGCTTTGTTAAACAAAAATTTCAAAATAAAAGGACTGCTGGTTAAAGTCCTTTCCTAATTGGAATTACCTAAATGGCAAACTAACAATATAACCAATTTAGAATACTAACTCTCGTAAGAAGAACGGGAGATGGTTCATCATCCCAAACAGCAGCTCCATCGGTTTTAACTAATTGAATTTTGTCACTAAAAGATAAAATGCTAAAAGCTGGATAGCCTATGAAAATAAGGAAGATAACTATTATGGCAAAGACTAATTTTAAACCTAATTTTTTGGTCAATTTAAATCAAACCTTTAAGATATTAAAGTGGATTCAAGTATCAACAGAGTTATTTAACACAGCCAATAAAAAAAGAAAGCTGCCAGCCTTGTAGCTGCTTTTAAATTGCTTTATTCAAAAAAAACAGCAAGAAGTTAAAGTGAACGACAAAATAGTACTTTTCGCTTTGTAATCTTCATTCTTTTTATGATTTATTCAATAGGTATTAAATTGTGAAGGAATAAAAGCTCTTTTCTTCCCTACCTTCTACTACTTCGTAAATCATGGGTTTGCTATGTCTTCTATCTAGCTTTCCCCTAACATTCTTTTATTGAAAGAATCCAACAGAGTTTCTCCAGGTTCTAGCTCAATCCATTTTTCATGTAGTCCTAACCTGCTTCCATATAATGCGGAAAGTTCTTCATCCTCTTTTTTCTCCAGAAAGTTAATGATGCAATCTTTAGCACTCCTACATATACTACTGCTTAATTCCGCTCTGAGTTCGTTAGGAATATTCAATTCTTCGTTTGATTTTCTAGTTTTTTTACTACAATACTTATTAAAATTTCGTCATTGTTCATTTTGACACCTCCCGTATTATAATTGTATTATTTATCTCAAAACTTGTAAAATTAACCTTTTTAACCACCAGCGCATTAAAGGGGATTCCTGTTTATATAAGAAAGAAGAACAGTTTTATCAATTCAATGATTTATAACTACAGCGCCCGAGAAGTGGGTACATATATGTATATAAGTCTTAAAGCCAGTCTATTTACCCTTGCCAGCCCTATTTATAGCTGGCAGCAAGAAGTTAAGCTCAGAAGCGGTTTTTAACATGCTTTTTCTGTTTAACATTGTTTTTATTAAGAATAAGCTCAGTCGTTGCTGGACATAAAAAAAGATGCTATCTAAATCTAATTGATTGATAACATCCCTTGTGCTTATTAATATTGGCTCTTTGCTAAAAGATTGTTGCTATTCAAATCACGGCGCAGGTTAGTCGAACAAGAGAGGGAGGGTTTTATATCTATAACCCTGACTAAAACAATGAATGAATCAGTAAATATTTTTTCGTTTTTCTTTGAACCAATCATAAATTTCAAATAGAAAAAAAATAAGGAAATAAAGAGGACCTAATAGAAAAACGTATCTACTTTCAGGCACCAAAAAGGCGACCGGAAAAGCAATTAATACAATTGTGATGAGAAGAATTTTTTGTTTTTTATCCATTTAATGTACTTCCTTTGACAGTAATATTTTAATTATAACATTACTATTTGTAAGCAGGAAATAGCTTTTGGGGATTGATGCAGCAGTATGAACATAATGTAAAAAAAGAATAGGTCTTTATTCAACTCCCGGCGCAGTTTAGATGAAAAGCGATTGTAAACTTTATTGACCTGAGTTAGAATTATAAAGCTTTAAAGTATAAAAAGGTAGGTTTAATGATGGGTTTATTATCCTTAATTACAGGATTTATCTGTATAGTTATTACGTTGCGTATTTACATACCCGAGATAAAGAAAGCCGATACTGTTCAGGAAAAGTGGATGGAGTTTTTTGATTTTATTACAGACCCTTTTACTGGATCAGTTTTGTTTTATTTAGGCCTTCTACTAACTCTATATGGTTTATTAAGTATATCAAATTCACTTTGAGTATTTTTCTGACGGAGTTAATTCTACATATTTTGTGGATTAACTTTGTTTTTTTATGTTTTAATAACAACAAACTTTGAGAAACAGCCTTAATATTACATTTAGACAGTTTGCTTTTAGATTGCTCTCTTTCCTAATAGCTCGCTGCGCCTAGCACTAATTCAAGTTCTCTCCTCATAAATTCTTCATCGAAATTTTCCTCTAGATTAAGCCATCCTAGACCTTGTGTATCAACTAACACATTGGCGTTATGAAGCTCTACATAATAAAATACATTGAGATTAGGACGGAATTCATATTTAGTAAGACCATATGCAATTTTACTTGCAGTTGTAGAGATCTTTTCCGCTTCGTATTTCTCTAAATACTGGTTAACTTTTTCATAATATTTTTTTACACATTCACTTTTACTAATCCCATGGAACGTTTCTGTTTTTTCGTAAACTAGTGAAAAATTAGCATTACCAAGAGGGTTGTAGTACTCTAACGTCCTCACTACAATTGTTAAGTTTTCCATAATATATCCCCTTTGAACTATTTTCCCTCAGTATAGTCAAAGTTAGTTGGATTTATAATGGTTCGATGGATTTTTTTAACAACGTTATTTTCCTCCAATTATAAATTCATTCACTTATATCAACTCTTGTCATAAAAAAACTTGTTTAAGATTAGCAAATTCAACCGAAATTTAACATTACTTTCACCTCTAACTCGTTCCGTTGGCGGAAGAACAACACCTTCTAGAGAATAGCCTTTTGATATAGGCTAACTATAGATAATCTCTGATACAGCTAGGAACATATCAATCTATTAGAGGCATAGTGTTTACATACAGAAAAAAATCCTTTACGACAGATCAGAGCGCCCTAACCTTGTAAACCCGCATTTTACTGATGCTCTATTGTTTCAATCGCAATCGCATATAAAATTTCTAAGCCAGTCTTTAAATCTTCTAACGTAGCATAAGCATACGAAAGTCGTACATGATGCACATCTTGTGGGTCGTATATGAAGCCCGGATTTATCAGTACAAGATGTTGTAACAACTGCATGAAAAACGCCTTATTCACTATAGGCTCATGGAATTTTATCCAAATATAAAATCCGCCCTTTGGCTGATCCCAATTTGCGATACCTGCGAATTTTTCCTTTAGTAGGTCTACTACATAATCGGCTCTCTTCTGCAATGTTTTACGCAAGCTCTCGATATGTTTTTCATACTTTCCTGTTTGGAGCCAGTGCAACACAATTTCCTGTGAAATAGCACTAGAACCGTAATCTGTTTGCATCTTGATATCGGCTAGTCGCTCGATTACTGTGGATGGCCCAATGACCCATCCTATTCGAAGACCTGGACTCAATGTTTTCGAAACACTGCCAATATAAAGTACTTGCCCACTTTCATCCATAGCTTTTATCGGCTCTGTCGTATCATCAAACAACAACTCATGATACACATCATCTTCAATAATTGGGATACGTAAATCTTTGCAAGCATCATAAAGTTTCTCTCTTTCAGTCTGAGACCAAACTGCCCCTGTAGGATTATTTAATGTCGGGACTGTATAAAAAATCGCCTGTCGTTTGCGTTTTCTTTCTTTAAGTGTGGTATGTAAGTGAGTATCACGTACTACAGGTACCATTTGCATGCCAACCGATTGAAATGGGTGTACAGAATTTAAATAAGAAGTCTCTTCTTGAAAGACAATAGAACCTTGCTCCAGTAAGCCAACTGCAATCAACTGCAATGCTTGTAATGCCCCTGAAACGATACAAACATTTTGTGGTGCCGTCTGAATACCTTTCTTTTTTACATATTCACAAATAGCTAAACGCAATGAGAGACTACCTTGTGGCGAGGAATAGCCAAGCATCGTTGGTTGTAAACTGAGTTCTTGTAAAGAAGCCTCTATTTCAGCCGTTGGTAATAAACTTGGTGCCAACTCACCTGTTCCAAGACGAATGACATCATCTCGTTGCTCATACTCATTGATCAACTGGATGGTATGATAATTGGGTTTATGTAAACTTGCCTCAATATAATTTTGCCAATTCGGCTGTGCTTGCTTTACAAAGACATGCCAAGAGTTTTCCGCTACAAACACGCACGAACCAACTTTTGCTTCTAGTAAACCATCTGCTTTTAACTCTTCTAATGCTTGCTGAACAGTACTTCGGTTTACACCAAACTGCAGTGCGAGCTGTCTTTGAGTTGGAAGCTTTGTCCCCACTACCCAGTCGCCACGCGCAATGTTATCAGTCATCCAATCCATAATTTGCTGTTGTAACGATGTTGGCACTTCTCTATTTGGTTGCCATCCCATATCGCATCTCCTTAAAATTGGACGGGTGAAAAACCATCCAATTGGTCGTTTTCTTTTAGTTATAACATACGTAAACTAGTAAAGAAAAGGAGGTATGACAAAATGGAAGCATTTCTGCATGGCGTTATTTTAGCATTTGGACTTATTTTGCCATTAGGTGTACAAAATGTATTCGTATTTTCACAAGGTGCCACGCAGCCGCGTTTAGTTCGTGCCTTTCCAGCTAGCGTTACAGCGGCAGTGTGCGATACTTTACTCATTTTGCTCGCTGTCTTTGGCTTATCTGTTATTGTCCTGCAATTTGAGTGGTTACGAATCGCCCTAATGAGCGTTGGTATTGTCTTTTTACTGTATATGGGCTATGCCATTTGGAAATCCAACCCTACCAAAACCGAAAATAACGAGGCGCTCCCTATAAAAAAACAGATTTTATTTGCACTATCGGTTTCTCTATTAAACCCTCATGCTATTTTAGATACGATTGGTGTTATCGGGACAAGTGCATTAAAATACAGCGGCACTGAGCAAATTTACTTTACTGCTGCCTGTATTTTAATTTCTTGGCTGTGGTTTTTTGGACTTACACTTGCTGGTGCATCACTCAAAAAACTCGACAGTTCAGGTAAACTGATGAACACCTTTAATAAATGTTCTGCTGTCTTTATATGGGCAACTGCGATTTATTTATTGAGTGGGCTGCTATAAAGTACGCCTTATCATAAAATAGAAAAAATGAGCTTTTTCGTTTCTTCATTTTCTTTATTAAAAGCGCCACCTGCTGAATAACGGAACGTTGGCTAAGCTCGCCACGTTTAGCGGCAAATACGCCAAGGCGAATTTGATTATTATTTTAAACCAACAAGCTTCTCTTCAGAATAGCATAAAAACTCATTTGCAATTTATTATTGCAAATGAGTTTTCTTTACTGACTGACGTCAAGACCTGTATAAAAATGTCGATTGTTTTAATTATTTTGCTCAAGGAATTCGTATATCGCCATCATTTCTCGTTTATTCAACTCACGAATGCGATTGAAAATTGGAATATGTGCAACAGCCTCAAGATTTACACTTTCAGCAACAACTTCACCTACTTTGCCGGTTAACCATGTTTGCACGTCTATACCCTCGACGATTTCCTGACGCCCTTCATCATTGATACCACTTTCAAAACAACTAACACATGGTACCGATAATTTATGCACACCATCATGGAGTCCATCTTCTGATATTATTTTCTTCCCTTTACAGAAAGGACATTGATGACTTTTTTTAATCTTATTAATTTGAGTGACAATTTTTTTATAACCAAACGCTTCATAGACATAGGTAAGCTTTTTGTATTTTCCATTGGTGAAATACTTATCAATGATTGCTTCTCTTGTTTCGATAATATTGTCAAAATCACAGATGGTGATTTGATTATTAATGCTGATCGCTTCGATATTACCGCTAATACTGCCCCAGAATGGTAGAACATTTTGTAAAACCATTTCATAATGGGCAAAGCTTCCCTGCTCCAGTTCGAACATTTTTAGAGCGACCTGTGTTTCCTTAGGTAACAAAGAGACATCTTCAGTCAAATTCATATCACCGCCGACGATAGCCTTCAGTTTTTCTAGTATTGGTAACTCACCAACTGTTTTCATCACTTGATCAATTGGCAGCTGAATAATTTCACGAATATCCGCATTGCCAAATTTCAGCTTTTTATGATGGTTTAGCACGGTTCCTTGACAGATTGGACACGTAATCATCTCTTTAGATTCTTTCATTTGCTCTTTAATAATCGATTTCGATACAAATATATAGCGCCCAATGATGAGGTTAAAGCCTTCCCAAGTTCTCCTCGCCTTCCCTGCTTTATCATAGAATGACTTTTCCCAATACCCATATAAGAAGGTATGCTTTTCTTCTTCAGTCATGTCGTTATAACTTTTACTTATATCCTGGCCAAGCTCATTTTTAATCTCATCAAAGAGGAATTGCAATTTAGGATATTGATAATATTTTAATACCTCCATCACATCTGGGTGTAATAAGCCATCCCAGAATTGCACGGTTTTGTCCTGGATAACAATATCAAAATCAAATTTTTCAATTACTTGGCGGCCCGAGCATGATGGACAATGATTATCTTGATAATAGAAATCAAAGCTTCTTGTATCCTTATTGGTGGGATGAGCAGCCACAATATGATTAATCAAGCCGCCCATTTCATAGAGAAAGCTATATTGACTATACAAGTGCCGTTCTAAATCAATGGCGATGACGGGTGCAATTGTTTCGGATTCGTATTCACCATAAATCAAACGTGCCATTGATGATAAGCTTTTTAAGATGCCACCCTTATAGACATTTTCTGCATTTTTAAAATACGCAATATGATTTTCTTTTAAGTAATTAACGCCATTTTCTTGATTGATAGTTGAAGAAATCTGTAATGGAGCAACCAGGTCTTCACTGTTTTTTTGACGATAGTAGTCTTCATGACTGACAACCTCCAAATGCTCCACAGGTGCAAGCTGTCTTTTACCAAAATCAACAATAAAATCAGAATTTTCCAGCATATACGCATTATGTTCAATCATTATGATTGAGACAGATTCATCTTGCAAAATGCCCCTAAGACTATCGATGAATTGATTTAAAATATTTTGTGATAACCCTTTAGAAGGCTCGTCAAAAATAAAAAGCGTATTTGGGTTTCTAGTGTTGGCAAACAGCTCAGAAACTAAATGAACACATTGAAATTCACCAGTCGATAAGGACTGTGTTTTTCTTTCCAACGTCAAATAACCAAGTCCAAGTTTGATCAATAAGCTTAAGCGTTTATGAGCGATGTCTTCATTTGGAAGTTCCTCAATAATATCTTCAATCGAGCGTCCAAAAATATCATCAATATCTTCACTATATTTTGTGAGCTTCCTTTTAATATCAAGAAAAGTCGCAACTGTTGACCGACTTGTAATCGATTGGTTTCGTTCTTGCCCAACCATGACAATTTTATCTTTTGGATATCTCTTCAGAAAGTCCTTGGCCATACACTCGTTAACAAGTGTTGATTTACCACATCCTGACTCACCCGTAAACGTTACAAGTCTGTTTTGGGGAATCTGAATTTCTGCCATTTGAATATTACGACAGTAAAGATCTTTGAATTGATAGTATTCTGTTGGCTTTTCCTCATTTCGTTCCCAAATGATTGGTTTTGGACGTGGTGATTCTTCAACAATTTTCCCGCCATATTTACCACTACCCGGACCAAAGAACAATTGCTCATCCGTTGTGTCAAGCACAGTGTCCGAATGATCAATGAGCCAAATTTGATTCTTATAACCCAATTGTTTAATCTGTTCTAAAATTTTCAATAGTGTTTGGTGATCAAGACCCACGGAGATTTCATCAATAATAATAACAGTATTTTCACTTGATGCCATGAATTCTGCCAAGTACAGTCGTGTTAATTCGCCACCTGACAATGTACCCATAATACGATTTAATGTTAAATAACCAATATTCATATTGATTATATTATTGAGAATATGTTGTTTACCTTCACTAATATTTAAAACTTCTGCAAGTGAAATAATGGATTCTATGCTTAGGTCATTGATATCAGAAATATTATGTGGTTTATCAAATAATTCAATCATATATTGCTGAACTTCTTGATTATAACGCTTCCCCTTACACTTAGGACATTCGACATTTTTAGTAGTTCCACGACCTTTACAACCTGGACACCAACCTAACTCATTATTAAATGAAAAAACTTCTGGAGACAGATCGAATTTTTCAGCAAGAGTAACACGAATGTCTTTAAATACGCCTGTATGTGTGCCAATTGTTGAACGTGGATTGGAAGAGATTGATGATTTTCCGAGAAAAAGGACTAAAGGCATTTCTTCCATTTTGATGGCACTGAAATTCGTTTCCATAATAGCTGGAAATAAATACTGATATTCAGCTTTTGGCAATAAAGAAACAAGACGCTTCTTGGACTCTTCACCAATTGTTTGGCAAAAAGTTGTTTTACCAGATCCAGACAAACCAGCAATTCCTAACGATTTATCTACTGGTAGTACCGCATCTAATTTGTTAATATTGTTCGCAATTAATTGATTTATTTTCATAGTGATTTCCACTCCATTTTCTAAATTTAGTATTGCCATGTTAGTAAAAATTCAAATGAATTTGTTGAGTTTTTTCGAATCGACAAACTCATACTAATTGGAGACAAAGATTACTAAATTCCCTATTATATATTCATTTATAAAAAAATCCTTATTCAAGCGTAAATGGTTTAATTACTGAATTTTCAGTACGAGACAGAACAATATTTGTTGAAGGAGTCCCATAAGGCATTGCATCATCTATAAACTGCTCTAGAGTTTCCACTGAATATGTAGCAATTTTAACGATATAACTAATTTCACCAGCTACCCGGTAGCATTCAAGAACATCAGGATGTGCATTACAAAAGTTCGAAAGACTCTTACAATCAATCGATTTAAATAGAATTATCGCTTGTATTGAACGATTAATTTTCTTTAAATTCACCTTTGTCGTATACCCTTCAATGATTCCTTGCTCTTCCAATTTCTTTACACGCTCAATGACAGCTGGTGATGATAAATGAACAATCGTTGCGAGCTCCTTCATCGAGATTTTTGCACTTCGTTGTAGTTGCTGTAAAATTTCAGTATCAATTTGGTCCATAAGTACCCACCTTTATTTATAAATAAAAAAACAAGTTTTTTCTTATATTATAAAGCAAAATGAAGAAAAAACATGCTTTATCTTATGTTTTACTTTGTTTTTCTTCATTAAAATAAAAGTATAGAGGAGGCAAACAACATGTCGAAAATATTATTACTGTTAGCAAATGGTTTTGAAGCGGTTGAAGCAAGTGTCTTTACGGATGTGCTTGGTTGGAATAAATGGGAGGGAGATGGGTCGACAGAAGTTGTCACGGTAGGCTTACACGAGGAATTACAGTGTACATGGAATTTCACCGTAACGCCTGAAAAATTACTTCATGAAATTAACTTTGAGGATTTTGATGCGTTAGCGATTCCTGGAGGATTTGAAGAGGCTGGATTTTATGAGGATGCATTTAGTGATGCATTTCAACAAGTTATTCGTCACTTCGACGAGCGTAAGAAGCCTATCGCAACTATTTGTGTAGCTTCTCTAGCATTAGCACATAGCGGTATTTTACAGAATCGAAAGGCAACGACGTACAACCATCCAACAAGTAAACGATTAGAGCAGCTACAATCGTACGGGGCAATTATCGTTAATGAGCGAATTGTCCAGACAGAACATATCATTACATCATCTAACCCAGGTACAGCTTTTGAAGTGGCCTTCCTGTTACTTAGTAACCTTACATCAATTCAAAATAAGCAAAAAATAAAAGATTTAATGGGGTTTAACTAAAATTCGCTATAAATATTTAAATCAGAATTCAGATTCATATTTCTTGAATAATTCAGCTATTTTGAAGCAATTATTTATACTATTACACGTGTTCTAAAAATAAATTAACCATCTGGTGCCGATTGAGTATCGGCACCAGATGGCTACACTTTTACTTAATGATTGGAAGAGTAATTGTGGAAACTAGATCCATTTCCTCTTCCGTTATTCCTGGTAGTTCCTTCGCATTGTTTAGCACTTCTTGTGGGATCGTAATTGTAGTAATTTTATTAAATTCATCGTAAATGATGTTTGATTTTTGGTCAATTTTCATTTTAACGCCTTCCATATCCATTGCTAAAGTCATATCCGTCACGATACCTTTAATATCAAATGATTTTTTATCAATTGTTAATTGATATTTCACATTATCAAATGACATACTATTGAACAATGCTCCAATTTCCTCTTCTACTGCTAGGGTATCTTCATCTTCAATGCCTGATTCCATCATAGGTAAAAGTGCCGAAACTTGCTCTTTAATCAATTGACTGAACTTCTCACCATCTGCATTTAGTGTCAAAATGTAGGCATTATCTGTTTCTTGCATTGTGAAATCTTTTGCAAATTCTTTCAGCATTTCAAGCTGATCAGCTGCGCTTACTTGCACACCTGCTTGATCAAGTATCGTATTAAACATATCACTAGGGAACTTCATCCAAGCCCCTTCTGTCGGTTCATACATATACATACCATCTTTTGCTGTCATGTACATCTTTAATGGCATCTCTATTGCTTCGCCGCTTTCAGGCTCCGTCATAGCCATTGTTCCTTCAATGAAAAATTGGATAGGGTCTACAACTGCAGTCATTGTCATTTTGCTCGATGTGTTCGTTTTAATTGTTTCTTTACCTTCACTTACTTCTAATGCTTGTGTCATCGTCACTGTTGCTTTCATGCTTTTCACATCTTGCTGTTTTGCTAATGCTTTGTTAAATACTTCTTCAAGAGTAATGGAACTTTGCTGTGATTCCGTTGGCTGTGACACTGTTGGCGTTGTTGTCATAGCATTGACAATGAATGTAGCTAATTGACCACGTGTCACTTTATTATTTACACCGTATTCAGTAGCAGAAATACCTGTCGAAATACCTGCTTCATAAAGTGCTGTAACAGCATTAGCATAGGAACTGCCCTCTGGTACATCAGTAAATGGACTTGTTCCTTTTGCATTTAAGTCTAATGCACGTGCAATCATCGCAGCCAATTGTCCACGTGTGACAGTTTCGTTTGGTCGGAATGTGTTATCATCATAGCCTTTCACCACACCAAGCGCTACTAATTTTGTAATAGATTCATAATACTCACTCGACTTGTTAAGGTCTTTAAAATTTAGTTTTTCTACAGAATCTGCTGCTGCAAGTTCAAATGCATTGACAATTATTTTAGCAGCTTGTCCTCGTGTCACAGATTGGGACGGTTTAAATGTGCCATCATCATAGCCATTTACAACACCTGCTTTTGAAAGTGTAGAAATTCCTTTAAAATGTGGATGGTCTTCACTTACATCTGAAAAAGGACTTGCCGCTGATGCAGGAACTACTGCTACAGCCGTTACGGCTAATGCAACCGCAGTTGTCGTATAAAATTTATATTTCTTATGTTTTATCATTCCTAATCCCCCACTATTCTGTATATTATGTAAAACTCTTACAATACTAATTATACATAACTTCGGAAGAAAATGCTATAAAATCGGAACTTCAATAAGTTGTCTTTGGACGCCTTAAGGTCGACTTTGTCATAAGGATATGAATTTCTTTCATTCCACAGTGATGAAAAAAGAATCCAAGATACGAACAGTCACGTCGTGGTTGATCTTCCCCATGGACTTCTCCTAGCCCTCTTAAGTTTTGAAGTGGCATTTTACTGCCCGTTAAAATAGGTAGAACAACAAAAAAACCGATCTCCTTAGAGATCGGTTTTTTCTAAATGAATTATTCAGCAGCTTTCGCGCGAAGAACCATTTGTAGGATACCACCATGACGGTAGTAGTCTACTTCTACTTCTGAATCGAAACGAGCTAAAGCTTGGAAAGTTTTAACTGTGCCATCTTCAGATTTAGCAGTTACTGTTAAGATATCACGTGGTTTCACATCATCAGTAATGTTTACAGAGATTTCTTCTTTACCCGTTAAACCAAGTGAATCAGCAGAGTCACCGTTTAAGAATTGTAAAGGAAGAACACCCATCATTACTAAGTTAGAACGGTGGATACGCTCGTAAGATTGTGCAATAACAGTTTTCACTCCAAGTAGGAATGTACCTTTCGCAGCCCAGTCACGAGAAGAACCCATACCGTAGTCATTACCAGCAAGTACTACTAAACCAGTACCTTGTTCTTGATATTTCATACATGCATCATAGATGTATTCAACTTTGCCTGTTGGCCAGTAAGTAGTGAATCCACCTTCTGTACCAGGAGCAATTTGGTTACGGATACGAATGTTAGCAAATGTACCACGCATCATTACTTCATGGTTACCACGACGGCTTCCGTAAGAGTTGAAGTCACGGATTGCAACTCCGTTTTCGATTAAATATTGACCTGCAGGTGTTTCTTTACCGATTGCACCAGCTGGAGAGATATGGTCAGTTGTGATTGAATCACCTAACTTCGCCATAATACGTAAGTTATTTAAACCTTTGATTGCTTCTGGTTCTTTTGCAAGACCTTGGAAGAATGGTGGGTTTTGGATGTAAGTTGATTTGTCATTAAATGTGTATAGAGACTCAGTTGATGTTTCAATTGCATTCCAAGCTTCGTTAGCTGTGAATACAGTTTCATATTCTTTTTGGAATAATTCACGGTTAACAACAGTGCTTAGTACTGCATTAACTTCTTCAGTTGAAGGCCAGATATCAGCGAAGAATACATCGTTGCCATCTTTGTCTTTACCGAATGAATCATTTTGAAGATCTACATCTACAGTACCAGCTAATGCATAAGCAACAACAAGTGGTGGTGATGCTAAGTAGTTAGCTTTTACAAGTGGGTGTACACGACCTTCGAAGTTACGGTTACCAGAAAGAACAGACGTTACGAATAAGTCGTTCGCTTTGATAGCGTCTTCAATTTCAGGAAGTAATGGACCTGAGTTACCGATACATGTTGTACAACCGTAACCTACAGTGTTGAAACCGATTTCATCAAGGTATGTTTGTAAACCTGAATCTTCTAGGTAACCAGTTACTACTTTTGAACCTGGTGCTAATGAAGTTTTCACCCATTTCGGCACTGTAAGACCTTTTTCGACTGCTTTCTTCGCAACTAAACCAGCAGCAATTAATACGTATGGGTTAGATGTATTTGTACAAGAAGTGATTGCAGCGATTGCTACAGCACCTGTTGGGATTTCTACATCGCCTTCAGCAAATTTAGCTACAGAAGTTTTTGCAAACTCGTCTTCAGTTAAACCGAAACCTTGTGTACCTTGTGGTGCCACTACAGCTTCTTTATAACGAGCACGCATTTCTGATAATGGAATTAAATCTTGTGGACGTTTAGGACCAGAAAGGTTTGGTTCGATATCAGCTAAGTCTACTTCTAGTACGTCTGTGTAAACTGGCTCTAAAGATGGGTCAAAGAACATGTGGTTTGCTTTTAAGTAAGCTTCTACAACCGCGATGTGCTCTTCGTCACGACCAGTTAAACGCATATAGTTAAGTGACTCTTCATCAATTGCGAAGAAACCACAAGTAGCACCATATTCAGGAGCCATGTTAGAGATTGTCGCACGGTCAGCAAGTGGTAATTTAGATACGCCAGGTCCGAAGAACTCAACGAATTTACCAACTACGCCACGTTGACGTAATACTTGTGTTACTTTAAGTGCTAAGTCAGTTGCAGTTGTTCCGTTTGGAAGGTCACCTACTAATTTAACCCCGATAACTTCAGGAATTGGGAAGTATGAAGGTTGACCAAGCATACCAGCTTCCGCTTCGATACCACCAACGCCCCAACCAAGAACGCCAAGACCGTTGATCATTGTTGTATGAGAGTCAGTACCTACTACTGAGTCTGGGAAAGTTTCGAATGTGCCATCAGCATTTTCGTTTACGTGTACAACTGGAGCTAAATACTCTAAGTTTACTTGGTGAACGATACCTGTTGCTGGTGGTACAGCACGGAAATTATCATAAGAAGTTTGAGCCCATTTAAGGAAGTTATAACGTTCAGCGTTACGCTCAAATTCAAGATCCATATTCGCTTGTAATGCAGATGCATTACCGTATTTGTCAACTTGTACTGAGTGGTCAATTACAAGGTCAACTGGGATAGCAGGATTGATTTTGTTAGGATCCCCACCCATTTCTTTCATTGCAGAACGTAATGATGCAAGGTCAACTACTACCGGTACACCAGTGAAGTCTTGTAATACTACGCGTGATGGTTTGAAAGGTACTTCTGCTTCAGTGTTAGCATCTTTGCCCCATTTAGCTAATTCGTTTACGTGCTCTTCTTTGATTACGTAACCGTCATATTGACGTAATACTGATTCTAATAATACTTTGATTGAGTAAGGAAGGTTTGAAACTTTTGCAACGCCCGCTTTTTCGATTGCAGCTAAATCATAATAATTGTATGATTTACCGTTAACTTCGAATGATGCGCGGCTGTTGTGTAAATTACCTTGTGCCATTTGCGGATCCCCCTAAATATCTATTTGAAAAGGCTTATGTAAAGTGTCTTTTCTCCAATTCCCATGATAGCCTATTTATATTCATAAGTAAATTACATTAATATTATCTTTTTCAATAAGTTTTTCTTATCGAGATTGAGACTTTTTGATTATTTACTTGAATGAGCGAATTTGTGACGAAAAAGACATATTCTTGTCATTTTCATTTTTGAGGCTTATTCAAAAAAAACGTAAACGCTTACTTTTCTATAAAAATGAACATGATAATTCCTTCTATATTATTATGTTAGAAAAGAAAAAGGCCGAGAAACCATTAATGGTTCTCCCGGCAAACATTTGTACTCGTATAGCTAAAACTTTTATAGTTATGCTTAACATTTGGTTTTCACCTACAGATTTATTACATTGCGCAATCGGATCAAGCCTCTTTTTAAGTGTGATCAAAAGTACATAAACGCGATAAATTTAGTTTTTATAGGTCGTCAGTGATTTTAACGTCACACTAAGTGCTTGAATATGATCCGTCGTAGCAATCATTGTCTCCAGCATATTGTTTTCATCTTCTATAGATTGCAATATGTTTCCTGTCGAGGTTGCATTCTGCTCAGTCATTTGGTTTAGCTTTTCGATTTGCGTTTGGATTTGCTCAAATTGTCCAATGGCAGTACTTAACTCACCCATACCACGTGTTAAATCTGTATTTGTCTCAGCAAATGAGTCCTTTAATACATTAAAGAAGGAACTTACGTCATGTAACAGGATCTCACCATGTTGTAATGCTTCGTCCCCTCTTTCCGAACGCTCATATGCTTCAGTAGATTTTTGAAATAATGTAGCAGTAACAGATGTGATATTCACGGTAATTGCTGCACTTTCTTCTGCTAATTTTCGTACTTCATCAGCTACAACTGCAAAGCCTTTACCGTGCTCACCAGCTCTTGCTGCTTCAATGGCAGCGTTTAAAGCAAGTAAATTTGTTTGCTGCGCAATATGTTGAATACCCTTCAAAAGACTATCTACGGTTTGTAAACTTGCCTGTAAATCATGGACTGTCTCAGCAGTGGAATTCATAGCTTGGCTCATGACGGACATTTGCTTCATGACTTCCTGCATTTTTTCCCATCCTCTTATTACTTCTTCCTGCAATTCATTCGATTTGGACACTGTTTCCTTTGAAATAGAAAAAGTTTCATTCACAAAGTGCACCGACTCTGCCATTGTGCCATGTATCAACTGTAAACTCGAAGATTCCTGCTGAATACTCGCCGAAATATCCTCTGTTGCAGTAAGGATTTGTTTGCTTACCCCCGAAATATTACGCATCGTCTGGTGAAAATGCGTGACATGTTCATCAAGTGTATAGCTACTTTCTTCTATTTGGTTGAACGTTGTCTGTAATTGATCAAATGAAGTTGACACTTCTTTTTGCTGTGTATCTGCATGGGCAATAAGCTCGTTTCCCCATTTGGCAATTAGGAAAAAGGCAATGATAACACCATTCATTATCGCTAGGAGCGTAATGAATACGATAATATCATCAAATTGTCCTAAAAGAGATTCGGAATTTACGATATATAAAATAATAAAGCTGGCATCTGTCAAAATACCAAAAAACACAATTAATTCCTTTTTAAAATACAAAGCAATCATCGCTATCGTACAAAGAAGAATATAGTGTTTGTTGAGCGAAAAACTATCGAGTAAAAACAATGTAAAAACAACGCTCGATGGAATCAATCCGAATATTAAGCCCTTCACATAGGTTTTTATCGGTAAAAAATAATTACCTATAGCAAGTCCAATAACACCTAGTCCAATAAAGAGATAGACGATCCCCTTTGAAAGAATCATTGGTCCGCAAATTAGAATAGCTAAAATCGAAATGATAGCTAAATTGACACGGTGTACTTTACATGTATCATAACGCAACTTTTTTCCCATATCCTTCTCCTCCTCTAAAAATGAATAGACATTCATCTTGTATTTCCATTATTATAAAGTAGAACAACTACTTTTTATAGATAAATAAAGTAATTTAGAGAATATTTTATCTTTATACAGAAGAAAAGCCCCTCTAAAGATGGTAAGATGAGCGTAATTGATATATTTATTTTTCTAAATGAAATTATGGAGGTTTTCACGTGGGGAGAGTTCAAAAAATTGCTTCAAATTTTTATTGTATCGATACACATGATTTGAATCGAGACGAGCGCACAAGTGCTTATGTATTAATCGATGAAAAAGTCGCATTAATTGAAACATCAGCAAGCCCTTCTGTCCCTTATATTATAGAAGGTTTAAAGGAACTAAATATTTCTTTAGAGGAAATTGATTATTTAATTGTGACACACATTCATCTGGATCACGCAGGTGGAGCTGGTCTTTTTCTACAAAGCTGCCCGAATGCTAAATTTGTCGTACATCCACGTGGGGCATCACATATGATTGACCCAAGTCGCCTGATCGCTAGTGCGAAATCGATATACGGCCAAACCTTCGATGAATTATTCGACCCAATTGTACCAATCGCTGCGGAGCGTGTTATTGAAATTGGCCATGAAGAAGTATTGTCATTAGGAGAGCATCAGCTGACATTTTATCATACAGAGGGACATGCAAAGCATCATGTTTCAATCCATTATTCAGCGACAAATGGGATGTTTGTTGGAGATACGACAGGTGTGAGGTATCCAGAAATGGAAGGCGAAGCTGTTGATTTAATCATTCCTTCTACTTCTCCAAATCAGTACAATCCGGAAACAATGGAAAAATCCATTCAATTTTATGAGAGCATGAATGTAACAGAATTATACTTTGGGCATTATGGTGCTTATAAAAATCCGAAAGAAGCTTTTCGCCAAGTAAGGTATTGGACACCGTTATTTTTAGCAGAAGGAGAAAAGGCATTAGCAGCTTCAGACAATTTTGAAGAACAGACGAATCTTTTAGATGAACGGTTAAAAGCGATACTTCATCAATATTTACAAGAGCAAGGTATTGCAGATAATCACCCAGTCTATCAGACGATTCCCTTTGATACTGTAGTGTCAGCCATGGGAATCCTTGACTATCTTATGAAAGTAAAAAAAGGTAAAGTGTAACGTCTTCGTTACGCCTTACCTTTTTCAATACTGAATGATATTATGCTTCATTTTTATTTTTCACAATTTAATAGATGATAAATGAGTTTAAATTCCCTCACTCTAATCATAGTCTAGAAGATATGTACAATGCTATATTTTAGAAGAGATCTCAAATAGAAAATGGGGTACAAACATAGTTTGCACCCCGTGATTTTTGGTATATAGGCGTTTGTAAATCTATCTAAATATATTATGTTCATATAGGTAATCATACGAAAGATCGACGAATAAAAATTCTAATTCATTAATTGCAATCGAGAATGTGCGCGTAATTTCCCCTGTTTCAATATCTCGGTATAGTTCTGAAATTTCTCCACTTTGATCATTACGCATTTTAATAATCGTTTGTAAGAAGTACGGACGCCAACTCCAATTTTTGTTAATGGCATTCGGTTGTAACTCCCACTGCCCATCCACCCGCATCACGTTTGGTGTTAGCTGGAAGCCATCCTCATTACAAATATATAGACGGAAGGAGTAACCATCAAGCAAGTGTGCTAAATGCTCTAAGAGTGAAATGTTATCACTAGAAGGTTTGACACGATGCACGATGACCTCTAACTCTTCTTGTAATTTCTTCAGCTCAAAATATTGGGCCTCTAACATTTTCTTCTCAGAGGTAATAAATTGCTGACACTCTTGTTTAAAACGTTCTTTTAGTATATCTTTTTCAACAAATGATTTTGATGGATTGGCTAAATATGGGCCTTGGTAGAAGCGGCCACCATTTTTCCAAGCAAATTGCAATTGATAAACCGTGCTGATTTCTTCAAATAGAAGGTTTGCACCAATTTTATATGCTAAGCTACCAATTGCCGTAATCATATCTGTTTGGGCTGACCAAGAATCATAGTTTAAATCTTGAATATTCACCTTTAATATATGTGGTGCCAACAAAGCAATATGCTCTAAATGACTTTCCGCACCAACCTCTTGCACTGCAATTTTCACGCCATACGTTGTAAAATAGCGTAGCGCATGATGTAACTGGTCCATATCTCCTGTATAACGGTGCTCAGAAATAACAAGTACAATTCGATGTAAATCTTCTTCATTAAAATATTGTTGAATAATATCAAATCGGCTTTCACCAAAATCCTGCATCAATAAATTCGGATTACTTGGTATATAAATATCAACATCTGACGCAATCTCATCTATTTTTTCTAGAGTTGCATGTAAAATTTTACGTTCCATATCCATGCGATATTCTTCTGGAATATCTTCATTATTGACGAAATCTTTTAGATTGATTTGTTGACCATCTAATTGTAACTGTCCGGAAATTTCGTATGCAATAACCGTATGTTCATCCGCACTAAATATCGGTTGGAAATACCCTTCCACTTGATCTAAATTCGTTAAAACCTCTATAACATCCATCGTAGAAACCCCCATACCAGAATGACAATGCTGCTATCATTCAAAAATAACGTTACATCCGCCAGTTGACTAAAGCGAAAAAAATGCTCTCTGACTGTATAATAGTTCGTTTATAGGAATTTCGCAACTTCACATACATACAAATCACAAAATCACAATTATTGTTATATAGTAACTAATTCAGCTTCTTTTTGTTTTAGTGGTGCTAACTCTGGCTGACGTACCCAGCTTAAACCAAGTGTTCCTTCACCAGCATGAACCCCTACACAAGCACTTAATGGAAGGACATAGAAACTTATGAGTGGATACTCGTTTTCTAAAGCATTTTTCCAAGCAATAGCTCCCTCTTCATTGTTGCAGTGAATGACCGCAACTTCAGGAACGATACTTGTTTCTAAATCTGTATTTAATAGATTTTGCACATATACTTTTGCTCTTGACGCTGCACGTACTTTTTCTTTCATGACGGGTTTGCCATTTTCAAAAGTTATAATTACTTTAATATTTAAAAGGTTGCTTAAAAATGCTTGTGTCCCTGATACACGACCACTTTTATGCAGTTGCGATAAGCTTGCTGGGATAAATGAGAGCTCACTGTTATCTGCAAGTTCATTAATTCTTTCAACAATGTAGTCAGGTTCATAACCTTCGCGTTCTAACTGCTGACCAATTTCAATCATTTTCATCATCGGAAATGAGCCAATTTTTGAATCAACTGGATACACTTCAAATTCCGCTTGCTCAGCGGCTGTGAAAGCGCTTTGATATGTGCCCGAAAGATGTTGAGACGTATGAATAGCAATTGCACATGTATATCCTTGTTCTTTTAGTGATTTATATAAATCCACAACTTCACCAATAGACGGCTGTGATGTTTTTGGATGTTTTTTAGCATTTCGTAACTTTTCGTAAAACTCATCATGTGTCATATCAACAGTTTCGCGTAAAGCTCCTTCTTCAAACACAATATTAAGTGGTAAGACGTGAATGTGATTGTCCTGTATGAATTTTTCATCTAATAATGCTGATGTATCTGTAACCCATGCAATTTTCTTTTCCATTCTAATGTAATTCCCTTCATCTATCATAGAATATTATTGTTTTTATATAGTTTATGCAACTATACACAGATACGATAATCATGAATAGTGACATTTATCATACTTTAATTATTTTTCTACAATCTTCGACATCATTTCGACAATAATAAAAACAGAAAAATAGCATTCTAAAAGTATACTACTCATACTTTCGGAACACTATTTGCCTCTATTTTATCATAAAGAAATAATAGATACATACAATGACGATTAAAGATAACATGACCAAAATTGTTACACGAATTGGCGAAACATGTTCTATGTGTCGACGTATTACCATCCTTATCGGCTCCCGTATATTCAGCTTGTATTTTGAGGAATATCCTTTGAAATGAATCCGGTTTTGCACTCAGTTAAGCAGTTCTAAGTGTAAACTATCTGCCTTTAATCCACTTATGAAAGTAATCGTCCGCCAGCTTATCTGTTACTTCAAAAGTACATACGCCATTTGGTGTAAGTACTTTTTTGGCATTCGCTTTCATCATTTGATTAGAACCGAAATATGGACAGCTACCGTTTTTCTTTCCTTACAAATAAAAAAAGATGCTGCACACAAATTCTGTGTACAACATCTCGAAATTAAACAAATGCAGAAAATGCAACGAGCACCCAAGCGACAATAAATAATACGCCGCCAATTGGAGTTATTGCGCCAAGCTTTTTAACACCTGTAACAGCAAGGATATATAAGCTACCTGAGAAGAAAATAATACCTGCAAACATCAAATATCCTGCCCAAGATAGCATACTAGATGTCCCTAATAATACGTCACTCGATAAAATACCGAGTATTAATAAGCCAATTGCATGATACATTTGATATTGTACGGCTGTCTCCCAAATGGCTGCAAAGCGTGGTGTAGTGAATTTATCTTTTAATGCATGTGCACCAAATGCACCTAGCGCAACACCTAGACAAGCCATCATTGCTCCTAATGCTAATAAGATTTGCATACTTGTTTCTCCTATTTCTGCTCACGAGCAATTTCTTTATATTTTGCATCCCAAGCTGGATCGATTTTACTCAGTGAAACCGGGCGTAGCGTTTCTTTATGTGCCAAAATATGTACTGACTGTGCAGTGGCAGCGACTGTTCCATTTTCATGTAAAATTTCATAGCCATATGTCGTGCGTAAGCGATCATGTTTTTCAACCCATGTGCGCACTGTTGCAACCTGTCCATAATGCATGGCTGCCTTATAGGAAATAGATAAATCCATAACTGGCGAAACGTAGCCATCTTTTTCTAATGCGGCATATTCAAAACCAGCATCTTTTACTAATTGTGTACGTCCAATTTCCATCCAGACGATGTAATTTGCATGATACACAACACCCATTTGATCTGTCTCTGCATAACGAATTTCAATTTGTTTTTCACTTACAAACATTTTCTTCACCTCGAATATTATTATAGCGTAAAAATGTTTAATTGGCGGTATTTTAGATTTTTTAAATGTAATGAACAGGTGTATTACATTCAAATCTTTACTGACACAAACATTATTATAGAAGAAATCCACTATTTTATATTATAAAATAGACTACCTCATAATGAGATATTCTTCTAACCAATATTATTCGGCGTTTAGAAGCCTGCTGAAAAAAGCTAATACCACTTTCACTTCACCACTTATAGTGATGAGAGTTTTCTAACTCTGACGCTTCGCTTTCGCAAACAAAACATATGTACGTGCAGCTATGCTTTCGGTACATCAAAACATTTGTGGAATAGAGATAAGCTATTTTTCACAAGCCCAGTTGTCACCATCACGGTCATGCTTTTTGTCGTAAGCTGGATGCGATGATTGAACGCCATTCGGATAATACGCACGCATTTCTGTGCAATTTTCGAATGATGTTGGCGCCCCAGGAATAACATATATGCCTGAACCTACATCAGGTGTTTGTACAGTGAACGGTTTAGCAGAGATACTGTAGTTATTGCATTAGTAGTGACAGTAATCGTACCAGACTCCGCTGTTGAATACATTTTTGATGCAACTGCTTTTAAATTTGCTACAACTTCTTCATGAGGATGACCGTAGCTATTATCTTGACCATAACTTAATATTGTTGCAGCAGGTTTAACTTTTTGTAAAAACGCTAAAGACCTACTTGTATTGGATCCGTGATGTCCCGCTTTTAAAACAGTAGCAGAAACATCATATTTTGATGCGATTTGTGATTCAATATTTTTATCCGCATCACCAGTTAATAAAAAGGATACTTTATTATAAGTAACTTTTAATACAATAGACGCATCATTGTTATCTGAAGTATTGGCATCTACGTGTAATACTTGTGTTTTTAGGTCTTTATCTAAGTCAATGAGGTCACCTGTTGTTGGTTCTGTATAGTTGATGTTTTTATCCAACACAAGTTGTAACATTTGAGCATAAGTCTCTGTTGTATGCTCTTTCCCACTGTTGATAAATTCGCCAACAGGAATTGAGTTTAATACCGCTATCAATCCACCGATATGGTCTGCATCTGGATGTGTAGCCACCACATAATCTAGCTTCTTAATACCTAGTGATTTTATGTAAGTTACGACATCATTTCCGGCCGATCTTACACCACCATCAATTAACATTGTTTTACCATTTGGCGTTTGAATCAGAATCGAATCTCCTTGTCCTACATCGATAAAGTGAACTTTAAGTTGATTAGGATTCTCAACGAATTGCATGGCTCTGTACATAAATACTGCAAAGTGAACTCGAGAAAGTTTTGCATTTGGTTTATATGTACCATCCGCATATCCCGTGGTGATATTAGCATCTGCAAGTGCACCTATATACTTATTGAAATCATTGTCAGCATTTACGTCTATAAATGCATTTGTTTCTTTTAGCGTTAGCTTATACGTGTTGGCAAGGATTTTCGCCATTTGCCCACGTGTTAATACATTACTAGGATTATATTTTCTATTCGAACCATCTATTATTCCCGCACGGTATAGCGATTGAATATCATTGTAATAAGGATGTGAAGTCGGTACGTCACTAAATGTTGTTTTTCCGCGGATGGGTTCAAGTTTGACAGCTCTATTAATCATAACGGCTACTTGCGCTCGCGTAATAGATTGGCTAGGCTTGAATGTACCATCAGGATAACCATTTATAATTCCTTAATCTACTAGGCTATAAATAGCATTTTTTTTGTTCTAAATCTGTTGGCGCATCACTAAATATTTTCGTTGCTTGTGCTTGCTGCGGCAATATGAAAGTAATAACTAATATAAATATCGATAGTGCAGATATAATTTTTTTCATCTAATCTTCACCAGAGACAATTATACACCAATAAAATTATATTGGTATAACTTTCGACTTATTACACATTACTACCAATACAAAAAATGTATATAGTTACGCGGTTTTGAGGAGAAGGACAAACATTAGATTAACTTAATACTATAAACTTTCGAACCGACCTCAATCGGCTATTGTGAACACCTAGACATAGATAAGAAAATATCTCTCAAACTTTAACATTATATAGCATTTTATTTTCGTAAGATAATTATTCTTATAACAAGCACATTAAAAATAATTAATGTACGCTTTTCATTTATCACAAAACAAAAATACTCATCCATTCTTTTTAATTCGATGGATGAGTAACTTTACTACTTCTTTTTTTATAGCTTAATTAGCATACAATAGCCTTTCGACATTGCCGGGAGTTGTACATAAATTATGTGTCGATTCGATGCCTGCGAACAACTCGTACTTTTGTTTAACTAGCTGCCGTTGAGATTGAAATAATCCTCCTGGACATTTATTAATAATCCATAATGATAAATAAACGACTTTCATTTTCAAGTGTTCCGTCGTGTAAATATTATTTACTCTATCGGCTCGTATTTCAGCGTCGCGACTTTTTAATGCATTGATTTTAATTGCTGATGTATTTCAGCTAACCTTTTTTTACTACGGTTAATTTCATTAACGTCTTGTTGCTTCATAGCTTGGGCTAATGACGCTAACTCATAATCCTGCTCTAATAGCAGATCCTCTTTATTCATTTGTAGACTACTTTCATTGTTAAGTTTTTTTGCAGCTGTTTGAAAAAATTCCCACATTTTTCATACCTCCTATTATTGAAACAAACTAGTTAATCTTATTATGTATAAATATCATGGTAATAATGCACATTATTTCATTGAACATACTTTATGATAATAAATTTAACGCTTCATTTTTTAAGACTAGGATCTGTAATAAAAGCACATCACATAAACATGCATCTCTACATACTCTATATAGAATGTAGCTTTGATGCTCATTTCACTTTATATAGAAAGGATGTACTGTTGACTTCCTATATGGATTATACATCTCCATCTACTCAATTTACGTTTGACGTAAATACAAACACCGTTTTCAAAAAAGACGATCAGAATTTCATTAATGTCCTAGGTATACAACAATTAAACTCCCTTGAAAATGTTTCGTTGCTGGACTTCTCTCTTAGTTCTAATAATGTGGTTGAGCCCCACTATCATCAAAATGCTGCAGAACTCGTGTATTGTATATCTGGAGCCGCTACAGTTTCAATGATTAATCCCTTTACTAAGCGACTTCAAGAATATTCAATAACACCTGGGAAGGTAGTAAATGTTCCGCAAGGATGGTGGCATTATGTAACAGGAAATCAAGATCATACACATTTGCTTGCGATTTTTGATGCCCCAACACCAGAAGTAATCTTAGGTTCAGATATTTTAAAAATCATGCCCCCGAATGTCATGGCGCACACATATTGTCTAGACGAGCAGCAATGGAGCAACGCAATCGCTCCTATGAAACCATCAACAAACATTGGTCCTCCGTTAGATTGCAATACAACTGCTAACAACACTGTAATGAATTATCCTTACTACAATCAATATTACAATCACTTCTATCCCCCACAAGGATATACGTATTAAAAAATACGTTTTATTTCCTGGCTATTAGATGTTCGATTCTTTACTAAAAATACTGGTAGTAAATCTTAATTTGGATGCTATAATAAGAACATGCATTCGCACTCTTTATTTTCTTCACGTGAATATATTTATTTATATGAAGATATATGGTGCGAATGGTTGTTTGAAAATAAAAATATTAATGTCGGATAATCTGTAGTTTTGTTTATAGAAAAACGGATGCTATTTTACTAACAACCGTCCCTTTTCTTACATCATAATACCGCCATCTACGTTTAAAATATGCCCGTGTACATAGCTTGCTTCATCAGAGGCCAAGTATAAGTAAGCATTCGCTATATCTTCAGGTTCAGCCATGCGTGCAAGTGAAATAACATCTAGCATTCGCTCTACAATTTCATCAGGAATTTTTTCTACCATATCCGTATGCGTAAAACCAGGAGCGACCGCATTCACGTTAATGCCCTTACGTCCAAATTCTTTCGCCCACGTTTTCGTTATCCCGATAATGGCTGCTTTCGATGCGGCATAATTTGTTTGACCGACATTACCATAAACGCCACTCACAGACGCCGTATTAACGATTTTACCACGCCCCTTTTCTAACATATGTGGTAATACTGCCTGCGTACAGTTAAATACCCCTTTCACATTGACGTCCATCACACGCTGAAACGCCTCTTCGGACATCTTCAAAAACATACCGTCTTGTGTAATCCCTGCATTGTTAATTAAAATATCGATTGTGCCGTATAATTCAATTACTCGAGCTACCATTAGGTCAACATTTTCACGATTAGAGACATCTACTGCGACAAATGATACCTCATCCCCACGCATTTCATGGAATGCAGCTAAACCTTGCCCTTTAGTAGTATCAATATCTACAATGACCACTTTAGCCCCTTCGTCAATAAAACGCTTCACCGCCGCATAACCAATGCCGCTAGCGCCCCCTGTTATAATAGCTACTTTATTTTTCAAACGCATGATAATCCTCCTTTATTTGATTGCTTTAGATGCTTGTTTAATAAGTGCTGCGATCATTTTATCCATTTTCGCAAATCAATCATCTCACGTTTGTCCTTTAGCATAGAGATAATATACTTTTTTAAAAAATAACTGCTAATTTAAAGTAGGAAAACTTAATGTAGTAGTCGATGTTTGACACATCTCGCCCACTTTTCTCTGCATAACTTACTATGAATTCCTTTCGCGTATAGAAGCCTGAGAAAATCGAAATCGGCGGCTTTCCAAAGGCATACAAAATTGCAATGTCAGCATCGATTAATCGCATGTTTCGCTATAAGAAAAATTCATTTAAAATGCCCACAATATTTAAACATTAAAATTAAAATGATTGAATATTGATTTAATTCTTACATTAAATGTTACCTCTATATTTCTAGTAAATCAATCATCTATTAATTAAAATTTAGAATAAGGGAGAAAAATATCGCTAAATAAAGAATTTTGTAAGTAGAAACTATTCCTAAATAATCTACAATCCCGTTAACGAACTTGTTCTTTCACTAAAAAATTCGTTTATTTTTATTCACTACTTATCAAAATAATCTTCAATATCACCAAGTAATTGACGAATGGCAGAAGGAAGATGTCGATTTTTCATAAATACTAAGTAAACATTTCGTCGTAAATAGGGACTATCAATTTCTTTATGTACAATTGCATAAGCAGTTGGACCTTGTAAATATTTTTCTGGTAAAATCGCAACTCCTAAGTTTTCTCGCACAAGTGATATCGCAGTTTCTAAGCGTTCAATTTCAAACTGAATATTAATGTCCATTCCTGCCTTTTCAAACGCATTCAATATATCCTCCCTCGTTTGAAAGCCTTCCTTACTTATGATGAATGGCTCTTTACAAATATCGGCCATTGTCAGTTTATCCTTTACTGCTAAAGGATGATTCATAGGTAAAACCGCTACAAGGCGTTCCTCATATAAGCACTTTACTTCCAAATCTTCTTCATCCATTAGTTGATTGGTAATGATTAAATGTGTTTTATAGCTTCTGAGAGAATTTTTAACACGTTCACTGCCTAAAATATCAACTAAATGAAATTTCATTTTTGGATACAAAGTCTTGTAATTGGAAATCACTTTTGGTAACCAATGCTTTATGGATTCCATCACTCCTATGGTTATTTCACTTGTACCATGCACCACCACTTCGTCCAATTCTAATTTCAAAATTTCCATATTTTTCAACACAACTATTGCTCGTTCATAAAGTAGTTGCCCTGCTTCAGTTAATTTAAGATTTCTCGTATTTCTTTCAAGTAAAGGAGAACCAATTTCATGTTCTAATTTCTTAATGGCGTTACTTAGTGATGGCTGTGAAATATGCAATTTTTCAGCAGCCTTCGAATAATTCATATGATCGACAACTGATATAAAATATTGCAATTGTTTTAAATCCATAAAATTCCCACCTTTATATTTATAGCTAAAAACTATAGATTAATAATAATTATATATTAGTAATAATAATTTTACGAATATATAATGAATTTACACTATCTAAACGTTAGAAATGGAGTCGATAAACCGTGTATACTATGACAGATCAAAAACATTGGAAAGGCCGCATTGACTCAACAACCAATATGAGCAGTTTCCGGCTTCATCAAAAAGTAAATCGAATTCCAATAAATGATGTAAGGGTTTCAGATGGTCAACAAGCTGGCATTGTAGGGTTTATATGTGATGAAGGCGTACGTCGAAATCAAGGGCGTGTTGGTGCTGCCAATGGACCTAATGCACTTCGTGAAACAATGGCGAGCTTACCTTGGACATTTCAAGAAGGCCAACAGGTTGTTGATGTAGGTAACATTCTTTGTCTGAATCATGCTTTAGAAGAAGCACAGCATGAGCTCGGCGGAATTGTCGAAATATTGCGGACTAAAAAGGCCAAGTGTATTGTACTCGGGGGCGGTCATGAAACATTATATGGCCATTATTTAGGTGTTCGTGCTTCATTACCTACCGATGCTAAAATCGGAATTATAAATATCGATGCACATTTTGATTTACGCTCTTACGAAGTGGAAACGTCGTCAGGTACCATGTTCCGCCAAATTTTAGAGCAGGATTCGAATGTAGATTACTTTGTACTTGGCATTCAACGTTATGGTAATACAATTGAGTTATTTGAAAAGGCACGTGAGCTACAAGTCGAATATGTTTTAGAAGATGATTTAACTGCTGAAAACAAAACGGAAATTGAGAGTCAACTACAACAATTTATGGATAGCCATGATTACATCCTTTTAACTTTATGTATGGATGTTTTAAATGCAGCATTTGCACCAGGAGTAAGTGCACCTTCTCCGTTCGGACTCGATCCAAGCATCGTAAGATCTATTATTCAAAAAGTAACTTCTCATTCAAATACACATTCTTTTGATATTTGTGAAGTCAATCCATTACTCGATGAAAATGGGAGAACAGTCAAATTAGGCGCCTATTTTGTCTACGAAGCACTAAATAATTTACTTAGGGGGAATGGCTAATGATTGCCTTCGATCAAATTACAACCATATTTTTAGCAGTCGCCCTATTCGCATTGGGAACTTATTTAATTAATAAAGTAGGCTTTTTAAAACGTTTCTGTATTCCAGCACCAGTTGTTGGTGGTTTACTTTTCGCAGCAGTAGCAACACTTTTAAAAACAACAGGAACGTTAGAAATATCACTTGATACTTCTTTACAAAGCCTATTTATGACTACATTTTTCACTACAATTGGTTTAGGAGCTAGCTTTAAACTCGTGAAACTAGGCGGTAAATTATTAATCATCTATTGGTTAGCTTGTGGTTTTTTAGCATTAATGCAAAATGTTATAGGTGTTTCCCTTGCTTCTTTAATGGGCATTCATCCGTTAATTGGCATGATGGCCGGTGCAGTTTCTATGGAAGGTGGACATGGCTCTGCAGCAGCATTTGGACAAACATTAGAAGATTTAGGTATTTCTTCTGCTATGACAATTGGAGCTGCCGCAGCAACTTGTGGTTTGGTAGCAGGTGGCTTAATTGGTGGACCAATTGTAAATTTCTTAGTGAAAAAATATAATTTAAAACCTAATGTTCAGGAAACATCGGAAGTAGATTTTGAAAATAAAAATGAACAAATTACAACTGACTCTTTCTTTACACAAGTTCTATTAATCACATTTAGTATGGCTGTTGGTACTTATGTCGGTACTCTATTCTCTGAAGCTACTGGATTTGTATTACCGGGCTATGTCGGTGCGATGTTTGTAGCTGTTCTCGTACGTAATATTATGGATAAAATAAAACCAAATGCCGTTAACATGAAAAGTATTTCACTAATCGGTGATGTTACATTAGGTATCTTCCTATCAATGGCTTTAATGAGCGTTAAGCTATGGGAAATTGCAGATTTAGCATTACCTCTATTTGTAATTGTCTTTGTGCAAGTATTATTTATCGTGTTGTTTAGCATATTTGTGTTATTTAAGTTATTCGGAAAAGATTACGATGCAGCTGTAATGGTTGCTGGATTTGCAGGACATGGATTAGGGGCAACACCAAATGCAATGGCAAATATGTCAGCCGTTACACAACGATTTGGTCCTTCTACAAAAGCTTTTCTAATCGTTCCAATCGTTGGAGCATTTTTAATCGATGTATTCGGTATCCCAATCATTATTACAACAATTAATTTATTCACATAAAAAAAGCCATGCAATTGTCTAGTAAAAGACAGTTACATGGCTTTTCTTTTCTATTACTCTACTAAAGGATGAGATTATTGTAAAATTTCACTAACAGTTACTAGCTCATAGCCCTGTTGTTGCAAATAAAGAAGTACATTTTCCAACCCATTTGCTGTAGATTGATGAATGTCATGCATTAAAATAATACTACCATCTTTCGCAGATGCTTTAACATTCGATAAAATTTTAGCTGAATTACGATGCTTCCAATCAAGTGTATCTACTGACCATAAAATAGAGGGCATTGAAATGACAGATCTCACTTGTTCATCGGTTGCCCCATATGGTGGTCGGAATACGGTAGGATTTTGACCAATTGCCTTGAAGATAGCATTACTTGTAAGGTCTACCTCTTGCTTGACAGTGGCCTTCGACAAAGTGGTTAACTTCGGATGATTCCAAGTATGATTCCCAATTTCATGGCCACCCTCATATATTTGCTTAGCAATCTCTTGATTTTTTGTTACGTTTTTTCCTACCATGAAAAATGTTGCTTTCACTTCGTACTTTTTCAAGATTGCTAATATTTGTGGTGTCACTTTCGCATCTGGTCCATCATCAAAAGTTAATGCTACTCGTTTTGCCTGACCTTTAGCTGCTGCAATACCTTTATTGTACGCCTTATTCCCTAGCGAAATGGGATTCGTTAGTTCTACTGACTTTACATAGCCCTTTTGTTCCCCAGCTTCAACATATGCCCAACCTGCTAACAGTGTATATTGCTGGACAACGGTTTGGTGAGCGATCGTATCAATCACCTCTGAACTCGGACTAGCAGTTAGATGTAATGCAGCGCCATTAACAGTATTCACTCTTTTTTTTGTCCCAATTGGTACCTTTAATGAATTGGTTGCCATATAGCCAATTTGATGCCCATATTGCACATATGACCAACCACCTGGCACTGTGCCGTATACTTGGACGATACTTTTATCAAATAATGTCCCATTTTTTTGTGCATGTTGACTTGGATATGTAAATAAATCAGCGCCACCTTGTTTTTCAACAAGATAACTCGTTGGTTGTGCTTTCGATATACCAGAACTAAGCACATACCCTGTAAGCTGGTAGGATTGAATATAAGTCCAGTCTGATTGAGTGTACTCAGTCGTAACGAAATCACCTTGCGTTAAATAGCCTACAATACTACTCTCTTCAGATGCATCTTTATAGACAGGTAAAGATGATTCGATTACTTGATGGATTACTGTCGTTTCATTTGCTTGTGCCATATTCTTTCCCGTCATCACAAAACAAATGACAATTGCTAAAAATGTACTAATAGATAAAAACTTTTTCATTACCACTACACCATCCTTATACAGCATTCTAAGTTGTTTTTCGTACTAATATTCTGACAACTGTGTTGTTAACTTTATTATAAAATAATTTCTAGTGTCAGAATATAGTATTTATCAACTAAATTAACAATTTAGTGAATAGAATATTAGATGGGTTGAGATTTAATTTTCGATTTTTGAAAGTGTGAATTTATTAAAAAATGTCTTTTGATACGTGCTGTCTTATGCATATTGACGGATCTTTCCTTCATGCTGCTGCAAAAAAATTGTTACAATCGATTCATCGAAAAATTCATTCCCATGAGGTAATGTCGTAAATAGAGTCGACATTTCAGTGATTAACGCCTCTCTGGTCACTTCAAACGCCTAATCATCAATACTAAAAGCATAGCCCTTTGCATTAGGCACTAATATCGCCGCCATCATGGCATTATAAATCATCGTTTCTTCCATCGTATTGGCTACATCAAACCTTTTATTTAATGACTCATTATCCGTCCGATAAATTACACGCATAATTCCCCCACGCAAATCAAAGTAGTCGATCGTAGCACCTAAATCAAGTGCCTTGTTAGCAACGGCACTCACATTTCCACTATCACCAACATAAGTACCAATTTACGGTTCCCAAGTGTCATCTAGTACTTCAGGTGCCTTAGCTGTACATGCTGTAAAGAGAGATATCGCGAGTTACTAACATAGTCAATTTCCGGTGCATTTATTTGCCCCCTTATAGTGCCGCGTGTACGCTTAAAGCATCTTCAACATGAAAGGGCTCTGAACGTACATTTCCTGTCGCATTCGTAGTTACAAATAAATAATACTTCCCATTCTTTTCAAGTAATGAAGCTAAACATAGTCCCGCCTCAGGTGTGTAGCCTGTTTTCCCGCCTAAAATGGCTCCCTCTACACCAGCCATTTTCGTAAATAATGTACTAGACATCGTAAGCTCTCCTGGCACCGCTGTTATATAGCTTCTCGTTGTTAGTATTTTGTAAAATATTGGATTTTCAATTGCATAGCGAAATAGCTTACTTATATCTCGCACGCTCGACACATGTGCATCATCATGAAGACCGCTGACATTAACAAAATGTGTATCATTCATGCCAAGTTCGTGTGCTTTGTCATTCATTAGAGACACAAAATCCTTTTCACTCCCAGCAATAACATTGGCTAAGGTTGCTGTAGCATCAGCCCCAGATGGAATTATAGCACCATACAACAAATCCTCTACCGTCACAAAATCACCTGCTTTAAAGCCAGCCATAGATGCATTTTGCGCCGTAAAAGTCGCAATCGTACTTGCTTCAATCATCGTATGCTTTTGCAAGTCGTCACTCTCCTCAATGGCCACGATTGCAGTCATAATCTTTGTTAACGATGCTGGATATATGATGGCATCTGCATTTTTTTCATATACCGACTGTCCACTTTCATCTAATAAAATCGCATTTTGACTATGCAACAATGGTATTTCAATTTCAGCTTCATAATCTTCTGTTGATTTGTTTGCATATAAAAAAAATGCCGCCACACATAGACAACATAATAATAATAATTTTTTCATAAAAAAACGCCTCCTATTCCTTATTATAATAATGAACACTTTAAAACTTTATGCTTTGATATTGGAAAGTAACTAAAGTCAATGTTTCTAGAATCTCACATTTCATACTTTTTCAAACGCTATCGGCACGTTATATAAAAAATTGATTCTCATTAGATAGTCTTTTTTATTAACTTTAGAGTGATCATATTATAAAATTAAAATCTTATTTTTTAGTTATTGTATTCCTTAAGAATTCCTTAATTTTATTTCTTTTAATAACAACCCTTGGAAGGCTATCGAACATCGAATCTTGCAAACAGAACAAAAATAAGACCACCCATTACGGAGTGGTCTCTTATCCCTTCTCTAATCTTTAATAATCATCATCTATATCTTGCAACACTTGCCTCCCATGCCACATGTTTTGCTCATATACTGTACATACTTTCGGAGCACCCTGTATTTTTTCTTTAATCTTTACTGGGATTTTTGCTTTGGATTTAATCTCTTCAGCATATTCAAAAGCCTTTATAATATATTTATTCTTATTTTCCATAACCAATTTATAAATTTCATTTTCTAATTTTCTTGCTTCTTCTGAAGTTTTCACAGGACTAATTTCAAGAATATTTTCTACTATCAGTGCAAAAGTAACTTCAATCACTCCGTCCTCTGAACCAATCAATCTAATTAAAACGTATTCTCAAAGAGTTGCTCTTCAATGCCTTGGACAATATCTGCCTCTGTAAATTGCATCAACTCGTCTCTTGTAATGCTCTCTTGCTGAATCAAACGGTTAGACTGAATCGTTACAAGCTTTTCAAATAAATTGCGGATATAACGACCATTGGAGAAATTCGTAATATCTTCGACAGGAATTTGGTGTAGCTGTGCTGTCATATGACTTGCAAAGACTTCGCCATATATATAATCATTTTGCTTACATAGCATCGCAAAAATATCATACAACTCCTCTGTACTGAAGTTATCGAACTGTACAAAGTGATTAAAGCGCGACTTGAAGCCTGGATTGGCCAGTAAAAAAGCCTCCATTAATTCCGTATAGCCAGCGACAATAATGACTAAATCATCCCGTAAGTCTTCCATGGCCTTAAGTAAACCATCAATGGCTTCCTTACCAAAAGCGTCATTTTTATCATTAACAAGAGAATAAGCTTCATCAATAAAGAGCACACCACCTGTTGCTTTTTTCACAACTTCCTGTACTTTTAATGCTGTTTGACCAACATAGCCCGCGACTAAACCAGCACGGTCAGTTTCTACAAAATGCCCATTCGAAAGGACACCTAAATACTTATAAATTTGCCCAATAATACGCGCTACTGTCGTTTTTCCTGTTCCGGGATTTCCCGAAAACACTAGATGATATGTAATCGGAAAACTTGTCAGACCGTGATCGACCCGTAGACTCTGAATTTTTATAAAGTTGATGAGATTATGTAATTCTTTCTTTGCGTTCGGTAACCCAACAAGCCCATCTAATTGTTCCTGTAATTTTGAGATTTCTCGCTCAATTTCTGGCGTAATACGTAGACGTTCTCCGTGAATAAACTCACCACTGTATATGATTTTACCTGCTTCATTGTAAAAATCCCCGCGCCCGTGCTTTTCGCCGTTAACTAGTTCACCAATATACGAGGGTTGTCCATTTTCGTAATACAATGTCCCTTTACCGGTCATTGCATCCTCTTTAAACTGTCCTTCCGCCTCTAATAAACCCTGTCGCGTATAGTATTTGCCTTTGCCATGCTTCATGTCCTCAAAGAAATAACCTTCAAATTGCAAAGTAGTCATGCCATCTGCCAGTTCTTCAATTGTTGGTGTGTCAGTATTATAAAAAAGCTTTCCAGCCCCCTGCATACGATTCCACATAAAGTCACCTTCGTATTGCAACAAGCCGTTCGGGTAAAATTGTTTCCCCTTCCCCTTTTTCATACCATGGACAAAATCCCCTTCGAATTGTGGTCGATTTAAATGCGGATGCTGCGTTCGTATATCTGCAAAGGGCACTACTACATCTTCTTCATAATATAAGACCCCGTAACCATCCATTAAATCATTGCGAAAATGTCCTTCATAGTGCTTCTGCCCATCTTTATATAAAATACCGTTCCCCTGCTTTTTATTTTGGATAAACTCACCCTGATACACTTTCTGCCCCTTCAAATACATGATGCCATTTCCCTGTTTCATGTGATTTACAAATTCACCTTCGAATAATACATAGCTCTCTTGGTCAAATATCGAACCTTTACCATCATAAATATCGTGGCCAAAATCATTTTTCTTTACGCCCCCACGGTACATTACCACACCATCAGGATAAAACAGCTCTTTTTCTTCGTGATTATGTGTCATTTCATAGCCTTCTTTCACTATATCAGTATATGCACAATTATAACGCGGATTCAGTAAAAATATGAGAGAATTTTCCGAAAACAATTTGCGAAAACACTTCTATCACTTATGGAGCATTCCTCGAACTATATTTCCACAGCAAAAAGGCTCCAATTTTTACATTGGAGCCTACATTCAACATTTTGTTATTTTAATTTTACTGCTATACCATACGCCAATACTTCAGAAGTCCCATCCATTACAGAAGAAGTTGTAAAACGAACGCCTACAATCGCATCTGCACATAATTGAATGGCTTCCTCTTCCATTCCTTTGGTCGCAATTTCGCGTGAACGAACAAGCATTTCTGCGTATTCCTTCATTTCACACCGACAATATTACGTAGTCCTGCAAAAAGTGTATCCCCGTTATTTCACTTTTTCTTGTACCGCTTTCACCGCTTCTTCAATCGAAGTTGTAATGATCCCATTGCGTTTAATTAATCCAATAACAAATAAATTACGGTACACAAACTGATTTTCCATACCATCTGCTACAAGTGCCTCTATTTTCTTAACATTATCTCTTCCTTGTTGGCGTACATCTGTAAATACACCTACAATCGGACGATTTAACATAGAGAAAGCACCAATCTCTGCTGCTACACCTGAATCAATTTCAACCCCGTCTAAAACAGCAATTAGAATATCACTTTGCTGCAACATCTCAATATCTGCTTCCGCAATGCTCGTGCTATCTGCGTAAGCTGATTTGTCATTAATGGCACCATTTTCTTGTGGAACATACAACTCAATGCCTGGTACTGCTTGACGAATTGCTTCTGCTAGCTGCTCATTCACTAATCGATCCCCTAAAGAAAAAAGTCCGTTTGCTAAATATGCCTTCATTGTAAAAACTCCTTAAATTAACGATTTCTCAAACACTATTTTATGTCTCCCTTTTTTATCGATAAAGGTGGAGACAATATCAAAACCATGCTTAATGTTTACAATTAGCATAGCTTTTTTTGTATTTCGTCCGTATGTACGAACCAATTCATAGCCCTGTGCCCGAAGCTTATCATGCTGGCATTGCATTAACTGTGTGGCAATTCCTTGACCTCGTACTTTTTCATGCACACCACCTAGCCAGCTATAAAAAACGTCATCTGGATGTGTATACCCAAGTTTAAATCCAATTACTTCTTGCTCGTCAATTGCCAATATGCACAATAATCCCTTTTTACTTTCAAGCTTCTCAACTGGCAAATCATCACCATCAAAAACATGTGCATGAATCGCCTGTAGACTTTTAAGCCACTCGTACGGGACCCCCTCTATACAAATAACCTTCACTATAAACTCACCTCATATTAAAGCTTTTTCTCATTATAAGTGATAGCAAGAAGTACAGTGAACTTATCCGTATAACATAGCAGGTTCACGAACGCCTTGTAAATAGTCGGACAGTTTACCTGCAAATACCTTCTCTAAATAAGGTAATTCTGAAATACAATGCGGGGTCATAAATGCTGGATTTTGATACACTGGTAAGCCACCCATTTTTAACAGAGTAGCCACAAATTGCGAGCAAAAATAGGCCCGTTCTCTTCGTAATTCCATTTGCATGACGATCCCAAACAACCCTAAGAAATTGTATTTATAGTGATCTCGATTGTTGTACATATGGTGCACAATTCTCCTCATCTCTAAGTACTGATAATGCGAAACTGTGCATCGATATATCACACAATCCGCTGGTTCAAGCAACCCCGTTTCTGCATTTTCACGCAAAAATCCACCACTTAGAGGATTGTTCAACTGCGTTCGTCCAAAGCTATACATATTAAAAAGTTCTGCATCAAAGGAAACGGATGCATGATTCATTTCTTTACCGGTATACATCCCAATCGCCTTCGACAGTAACGTTCCTGTTTTAGTTAATACTATGTATATCGTATGAGTCAATTTTCTCACCTACTCAAATTGTTTAAAATCTACTATTTCTTCTATATAATTACATACGTTTCAACAAACTAAATGGTTTCGTTTTTTCACTGCCTATCTCTAATTAGTATAGCCGACAAATCTTAATTTTCTCTTAATAAAAATATGAAATTTCTCTTAAGAATCTAAATTACTTGAATTTTTTTGATTTAGATAGTCACACTTCTATATTGATTATATCAAATTTAGCACTGCATTATCTTTATTTATATGTCAGTATGTATGTTTATATGAAGGTGTAAGTTGGAATACCAGTTATTTTTAACCTAAGTTTCAAAATAGTTAGTTAGAACTTCCTATTTAAAAATCCATACTTACATAAAACTAGATTAATTTACAAAAGGTTACTTTGTTACTAAAAATATTTTTGAAGTAATGAAAGATTTGAAACTAGAACGATACATCAGTGTGACAGGTAGTTCATTAACGATAAAAAAACATAACAATCAAAATAGGAGCAAAGCTATTTGAAATCTTATACTGATTCCATACAAGTTGGGCGCATCAAAAAACCCCGTCCCAAGCAAGGAACGGGGTTAAGAGCGATACCACCCTATTTCGAATGAAAATCGCTCAATTTCACTCAGCAACGTAACAAACAGAATTTCAAAAACAATTCACAATTAACTTCCTAATCCTTGAGTTTGGAAATTAAAAATCATGCTGCATTAAAAACCACAATCAGTAGTTTTAAAAACAAGAGAAAAAAAGAATAAAATACCCTATTCATATAATTTGATATTGCGTACCAATTCTCAAATTAAGTAAAAAATGTCATAAATACTTCCTTTTAAGTACTCTATCAATCTTCTCAATCAGTTTATCAACACATTCTTTCGTGATTTTCTGTACATATATTGTTTCTCTGTCTTCAATTTTAGGATACTCTATTTGTGTGTTTTGGTTCATAGGATATTTATTATCCGTTGTAATATCTATCACCATAAAATCACCTCATATCTACATATTCGTCCCACACTCTAAAATACCCTTTATTCCTTTGATAAATTCAGGTACTTTTTCACTACGAAAAGTAAAAATTGTACATATTTATAATTCCACATTACACTGTCTGTTGTATCAGTGCAATAAAGAATTCATTTTCACATTCGTTATTTACACTAAAACACCTTCATGTAATTGAAGGATTTGGGTATTTTAGATATAATTTATAATATTTATATTTACCGACAACACTATATTTATTACAAATAAGAGGATGATTTCAAATGGTTATTAATGAAGCTATTTTAAACAGAAAAGGCGCCAGGAAAGCAATTGATATCCCAAACAACGTGTTAGCATTACTGAACCAAGGACGATTAGAGACTGTTAATCTTATAGAATGGCAAGCTGTTAACCATCCAATATTACTAAAAAATATTCTGCCCTCATTCGGTTTAGATGACAAATTAAATTTTGTCTTATCAGAAATGGAAAAACAAAATGCCGAAACTGGTATGAAAGCAATACGGACAGCAAGTCATTTATTAGATAACGTGTTGGAAAACGAAAGCAAAGGAAGAAAGCTAGATATAATAACTTTATGTGCCAATCATATTTCGGACAGCGTGCGATGTTGGGCAGCATTCATGAATAAAAACGCTAACCTGGCTTTAGAAGAAAAACTGTCGTATATCCAACCTTTTGCAGCAGACCATCATTTTGGTGTTCGAGAAATTGCTTGGATGTCCATTCGAGAAAACCTTTCAGAAGATATTGAAAAGAGCGTAGAATTATTAGTGGAATGGGCAAGTAGTCCTAATGAAAATATTCGTCGCTTTGCAGTAGAGTCCATTCGACCTCGAGGGGTATGGACGAAACATATTGAACTATTAAAACAAGAGCCAGAGAAAGCACTGCCTATTTTAAACTTACTTAAAGCTGACCCAGCCAAGTATGTACAAGATTCTGTTGGTAATTGGCTAAACGATGCTAGTAAAACCCAACCTGAATGGGTGCTCGATTTATGCGAAAAGTGGGCAAATGAGTCTGATTTACAGGCAACAGGGAAAATCATAAAAAAAGCGAAAAGAACAATCTTGAAAAAAGGATAAATTAACAAAGACCAGGCTCATGAATGAGTACCTGGTCTCTATCGTTTGGGTACAAATTAAATATGTGGCCGAAGTAATTCTTGAAAGAACACTTTCATTTACTAGTAAAGATAATCGATAATGTAATCTTTACTTTATGTCAATATCAATTTTCTCCTCACCCTCTAAGTAGTTTGGATAATTTTGCACATTCAAACGAATCGGGCTTTGCATTTGTTCGAAGTCAAACATATATATATTACGGTCTTTCCCGTCGTTAATACCCGTTACAACGTTAATACTACGGGGAGTTTCTCCACGTGCATCCACTGGACTAGTAAATGAAAATGTACTTTCCTTCTCATCTCTTGCCGGCATAACGACATGGATTTCATCGTTTTCAACCCAAATGTCCGCTTCGATAAATTGTGGTACATGCGTCACTTTTCCATGCTCTACATCAATTTCAACATAGTCATCACCCTTCGGCAATGCCTGAATATCGCCAATTTCAAGTGCCAATTTTTTCGGTTCTCTAAAATAATTACTTTGTAAATAATAATGAACAAGCCCCGACTCCAAGTCGCCGTGTGCACTAATAATCCCTCCCTGTTTCCATATCTCTCCGAGTTCATCTATTAATTGCAGCTTTTCAATATCGAGGAGACGCATCGTATTGTCCTCTGGCACTCGAATGGTAACCTTTGCACGCAAAGGTGCAATGGCTATCGCTTCTACGATCAGCTCCTGTCCTTCAAAAGTAAGGGATTGATTGAGTGAAACTTTTTTTGTTTTTGCAATCGGTTTTTCTAGCGTAAATGGAAGAGTAAACGTCGTTTCCAACTCTTGATCTATCTTCACCTGTAATTCAAAATTAGGATTCTCATAGCTAATGCTTTCTGGAGAAACAACATGTATCAATTTTCCTTGTTCAAACTTTGTTTCATCACCGGAATTATACTGACCAATCGAAGCAGCTAACGGTGAGCCATCTTGCAAAATACTTATTTGAGGGGACAAATTTTGTACTGGCTTCGATGATTCTAGCTTGTAATTTAGCACCATTCCCGATGTATCGGCAATTACACCTTGCAATGTAAACGTGAGACCACCCTTTGTTTGGGCTACATTCAATACCTCATAATAGTCGTGCGAAATAATGTCTCGAACCCCTTTGTCCGTACTAATCAAGTCAACAAATAAAGAAACACCAGGTACTTTCGCCATTGATTGCGCAAATTGAGGTGACAACCGAATACTTAGGGTAAAACTAAGCACGAATATGGCTGCAATTGCTACACCCGACCATACTCGTATACTTTGCTTACGCTGCCGCTTCGCACGTTGAAGCCCTTTTCGTCTTGCCTGTGCCAAGGTATCATGTGGCAAAGCTTTATGTCGAAGTTCTTCACCAACTTGCGTTAATTTATCCTCCATTTTCACGATTCCTCCCCCTCCCCCATAAAGATCCGTAATTTCAGCAATGCTTTATGAAGCCTCGATTTCACAGTACCTTCTGGAATTTGTTGAATACGAGCAATCTCAGCATTTTTCAAACTGTGAAAATATTTTAAATGAACAATTTCTTGATGTTCTTTTGGCAACGTTGCAAGTACTTCTTCTATTTGTATCGGGTGTTCATTAAGTACTGTATTCGGCTCTTTGTATATTTCATGCCCCTGACGTTTTTGCTGCTTCACCATGTCATAGCAAACATTAAGCATTATTCGGACGAGCCACGTTTTTATATAAGCAGGGTCTTTAACTGTATGTATTTTGTGATAGGCACGGTAAGTCACTTCTTGCACTGCTTCAATCGCATCGTGTTCATTTTTTAAATAGCCAAGAGCTGTGTGGTAAAGAAGAGCTTCACATTCCTGCATTGCGGCTAAAAAAGCTACTTCCTCTTTTTTCATAGCACGTTGATATATCATTTCATCCAAAAAGGTCACTTCCTTTCTAGTAATTAGACTGCTATGCCCCTTAAAACGTTCATCTTTATTTACAATTTTAATTATATTTTACTTCTCTCGACCATAAATAAGTAATAGAAGGTTATCGAAAGAGGTGATCGTGTGCGTATATTTTGTTGCGTTTGCTATTTTTTAACACTATTTTATGGCGTAGAATTAGTAGTTGAAGATACCCAAGTCGAAACGACACCACCAAATATTGTCATGACTTATGACAATATGAAACCACTCAAAGAATCTACTGAAAATTCAAATGTTTGTGTTTATTACAGCACTTATAAAATGTGCACAGATTTATACTCAAAACAAGTTACTTATTTTTCTATAGAAGACGAATAGGTTCAGTAAAACAAAAAGATCTATCTACATATAATTAATATGCAGATAGATCTTTTTTCTTATTTTGCACCAATATAGAAATGACTGAATGGATAAACCGTTAGTTTAGATTCACCATAAACAGCCTCACTAGAAATAAACCCATAATGTCGGCTATCATAACTTTTTAGACGGTTATCTCCTAATACAAAATAACTGTCTTCTGGTACAGTAGCTTTTCCAAGTAATTCTTCTAACCTAAAGTTTTCAGTAATACGTAATTGGTTGGGATCATCTGTTTGACGATTAACGTAATTTTCTTCGTATGCCTTACCGTTGACATATAAAACATCGTCCTTCATCTCCACAGTATCTCCTGGTAACCCAATCACACGCTTAATGTATAGCTCATCCTCAGTTGGAGATTGGAAAATGATTTGATCAAAGCGTTCAATTTTACTCGTTTTGCTAACAATGATAATATCCGTATCTTCATAGGTTGGAAACATAGATGCACCTTGTACTTTAATAGGGGCAAATAAAAATTGCTTACAGCCCAGTACTACAATTACCGTTATGACGATGATTTTAATGTATGAAAATATCTCTTTTTTAAAATCTATTTTTTCTTCTTTCATTCTCATTCCCCGATACTATTTTTTCTTTATTATAGCATTTAACATACTATTTTGACGAATAATGCTAACTATTAATTGCTTTTTTTATTAATGAAAATAAGACAAAGGAAATTTACCTTTGTCTTTTATGGTTATAAACTTTAGATGGTTGTTTTAAGTAGTTGAGTTATGCTGTTCTCGGAGTAAATCTACTACTAATAATATACCCGTTGGCAATGCCAATGTTAGTAAAATTATGCCCATTAACACAACAATCACTTCCTCAACTATTTGTTGATTTTATTATACATCGAATTTTCTGATATTTCAAATTGACACACTAAAAAATCATCTAAACATCTTCAAGCAAAATAACTGTAATTGCAACATTAGTGACTTATTTGGTCTTTTTTGCTCTTTACGCTTTGGCGTATAACATTCCATACAATTATTTATAGCGGTATACCTAAGCACCTGGGTCCTCCCATTCATTAAGCTCCCCCCTTTATTGTTAGATTTATTACTGCCATTTTGCTTGAATTGTTAGAAATCAAACTTTGTATTTACAATTTTTATGGGATTCATTGTAAATGTTCTTTCAGTTCAGATTGAATTTTTAGTAACTCCTCTTCATTCGGAATGTAGTACCATATATCATCAATCCTTGTGCCTGAACCCTCTTCAAATGCTATTTGTTCAATGCCACTATCCATTTTCTTGTAAATTCCTTGTAATTGAATCAGTTCTTTCATAGAGAAATTCATCCGTACATTCTCTCCTACAACCTCTAACATATCACTTGCTTTTAGTATTGTAGTTGGTGTTGAAGCCTTTTTCAAAATGGCTTCGATTACTTGACGTTGACGAATTTGACGCCCAAAATCACCTCGTGGGTCCTCATAGCGGATCCGTGTGAAAATAAGTGCCTCCTCACCGTTTAAATTCACTTCACCTTCTGGGAAATGATATGCACCATACGTCAACTCCATATCATTTTGAATCGTTACGCCACCCAAGGTATCAATCATTTTCAAGAAGCCTTCCATATTGATAAACACATAATAATCTAGAGGAATATCAAGGAAATTCTCTACTGTTGCCATTGCCATTGGCACGCCACCAAAGGCATAAGCATGATTGATTTTATCTTCTGTGTCATAACCAACAATTTCAGTTCTTGTATCCCTTGGAATGCTTAGCATTTTCATCGTTTTTTTCTCTGGATTGACAGTCATGACAATCATCGTATCTGAACGTCCATTATCATTTTCCCTTTCATCTACTCCTAGCAATAGGACTGAAAAAGGATCTTTTCTTGTGATTACTTTTTGTTCTTTTTCTACTGTTTCACTTGTTTCCATTAGTGGCGTATTTATTTTATTCATTGTTTTATGGACAGTATAATAAGCAGTTCCTACAAATACTAGGATGAGCGCTAATATGCTACCTACTATCCAGGGCCATATTTTCTTTTTACTTTTCTTCTCTTTTATTCTCTTCATTTTATGTTCCATTCCGTAGTCCTCTCTGGCTATTCAACAGATTTACTCGTCTTTTAGACGTTTCAACTAAAAAAAAAGTTCATATAATATATTATTATGCATAATGGTATAAAAAAAGACGTACACTAGTATTCGCTAAATGTACGCCTTTTTATGCATTAGTATTTAAAATTAGTCATTCCAATCGTTAATTCCAACGCTTTTTTACTTAAATTTTCAGAAATATCATTGATTTCTTGTAGAGTTGCCACTTGTTCCACGATTTGCTGTGCGATTTCCTCAGTACCATCTGCTGTGATACGAACATGTCCATCTACTTCATGGATGGATGCCGTAATTTCTTCTGAAGTGGCTGTCATTTCCTGAGTGACCGCCGTTACAGTTGAAATTTGCTCCGTCATATCCTCAATAGCTTCCACTATATTGGTAAAGGAAGTTCCTGCTTGAGCGATAATATTGACACCTTGCTCAACTGTCGTTAAGCCCTGAGTAACTGAATCTTCTACATTTTTCGTCTCGTGCAAAATATCCGTCGTAAGTTGGGCAATTAAGTTGGCTGAGTCTTTCGATTGGACTGCTAATTTACGAACTTCATCTGCCACAACAGCAAAACCTTTTCCATGCTCTCCAGCACGTGCCGCTTCAATCGCCGCATTCAATGCTAGTAGATTTGTCTGCTCTGTAATGTCCGTAATCACTTGTGTAATACTTTGTATTTCAACTGATTGATGACTGAGCCTTGATATAAGTGCTGTTGTTTGTTTGGACGAATCGTAAATAATATTCATTTGTTGCTTCGCATGTTCTATTGTAAGTTGCCCCTCGTCAGCTGTATCTTTCGTCTGTTGTGCCTTTTCTAATACAGTGTTAGTTGCATCTGCAATCTGCTGAATGCCTACTGTTGTTTCCGCCATCGCCAGTGTAGCTTCATTTGAAACGGATGAAGAAACTCTTGTTCCTGCTGCGATTGTTTCAACATTCTGCGCAACAGTATTAGATGAAGAAGCAACATGTGAGGTACTGGCTGTTAACTCTTCGGCAATAGCAGATAAATCATTAGCTGTTTCACCTGATGAACGAATCAATATACGAATAGATTGCTTCATTTCATTGATGGCATTTGCTAAAGTACCTATCTCATCATTCGATTTCACAGTAATATCTTTAATTGTTAAATCACCCTGCGTAATTTGTTGCACCGAATTCGCCATTGTTGTTAATGGTTTGGCAATTTTCACCGCCATTAAAACACTTAAAAATATACAAATTAGTGTAGCGAATAGTCCGATTATAGCGGTAATTATGGCACTTTTTTGTACCCCTTTTTCAGCTTCGTAGGAAATTTCGGTGAATTTCATTTTATTGAATGCAAGCATTTCATTGGCTACACTGCTCATAAAACTATTCTGTCGTGATAACTCTTTATCATAAATTTCACGTGCACCCGTTGTATCTCCACGATCTACTGCATCGATGACTGTTTCCGCCACCTTATCAAATGATTTTTTGCCCTCTATCATTTTGTTATTAATTTCAGAAAGATACTTGTCTTTAATGACGTCATTTAACAAACCAACACCTGTACCAATTTTTAGTTGCACGCTCCGGAAACTTTCTAATGTACTCGAATTTCCAGTTTCAATATAATGCTGTATGTAGATACTTTGTTGTTTTGTATTGCTTTGTAAATCCGACGCTAAATAAATCTGTTCAACATTCTTATCAAGTATTGCGTTATATTCATTTTTCATCTTTGTCATATCCATATAACTGTTGATGGATAATCCGATAATGCAAAAAAATAGTATCGCAAATGCTACATATAATTTTATTTTTATGGACATTTCTTTTGTCATTCTCCTTCAAAGGAAATACTTTGGATTTTATACGAAAAATTTCCTCGTGTACCAATAAGAGTATCAAATATTCAGTAAATTTTAAAGTTATTTTTGTCGAATTCAGGAATTTTATAAAAACAAAAAAGAAACTCATCGAACAGAGCTTCTTTTTATAATGTGTATATTGATGTTACGCTTGTAATTTTTTTTCTTGTATACCCTGCACTAACTTTTCTTGAATTAATAAATATTGAGCTATCTCTTCTTCATTTAATACTTCAAAAAGTTGCATAAAGACATCTTGACCAATGCTCTGCGCCTTTGCTAAAGCATTTTCACCCTCTGAAGTAATTTCCATATGAATTGTACGGCGATCATTATCATCATACAATCGTTTTGCAAGTCCAAGGTCTACTAATTTCGACGCAATACTTGTCATTGCACCTTTAGTATAACCAATTGTTTCAGCTAACTCAGCCTGCTTTTGCGGGCCCTTAATACGTAATTCGCTTAGTACTAAAATAGGTGAAATACCTAGAGGATAAGGAAATGCTTTTGTAAAACGAACAATGTTTTCATTATTCATCTGATCAATCATATGGATGAGCTTAAAAATATTTGTTTTTGTCAAAATATCCTCCCCGAATATACTAGACTATTAACGAAGTATGATAGAACCCACATGAAATAAATGGCCAAATAGATTTTATCCTTCACAGCTTCGTAATACCCCATTTGTGTTTTTGCCCAAGCCTTTACTTTAGGTGTGCTTGCAATTGGGCTCATTAAATTTACAATAATACAAAATCAGCATCATTTATAAGAAGCTACATGTGAAATACCACTGATTGCTTGGTATACATCGCATAAGCACCCTCTTTTACATAATCGTTATTAACGAATACATCTAGTTTACCCTAGTTTTCAACTACTGTATTCAACATTTCATCATATTAGAAAAATTAGGTAAATTAGTTTGTAAAACCTTTAATTTCAGAAAGAATTTTAACAATTTTCAAGTTTTCTCGACGCCTATTTCACTAGCAATCCTAACTTAATAGTAAATTTACGGATTAAATTATAATTACTATATATTTTTTACATATCCTTTGCAATTTGCGTAACAATTTGATCTATAGTCGACATTGCAGACGATTGATTTGCCTGTGTTAAGATACTAAAAATGTACCATTTCCCGCTTTTCCCCTGCACATAGCCAGCTAATGCATATGTACCGGTAATATAACCAGTCTTAGCTGAAACGCTATACCCCTTTAGGCGATTTTCTAACGTTGCACCGATAAGTTTGCCCTTTCTCCCTGCATGTGGCAAAGCATCCAAATATGAGTAGTACCATGATTTACTACGTACCTTATGTAACAACAAACTTTCTTGCATACTGCTAACACGATTTTGGTGATTTAATCCCGAGCCATCTTCAAAATACCACTGCTCCATATTAAGGCCATTATCAAAACCGTACTTGCGAATCGCCTGAATACCAGCTGACCAGCTACCTTCTCCAAGCTGTTCTCGTCCAATTTGTTTCGTAAGCATTTCACCCATACCATTTATGCTGAGCTTTAAAAAACGAAAATTAATGTCCTTTAATGGCTTTGAGTACAAAACACCAATTCTTTGTGCATGTGTAGGTACTTGCCCAGTCTTAAGTGGCATAACTTGTACACCTTTTGCCTTCAACTTTTCTCGAAATACATCGAGTGCATATAATGTTGGATCATACACTGTCACATTCGTATTGCGCTGCGTCCCAGCAGGTAAATTTCCTTTAACAATTATACGGTCTGTGCCATATTCACGTGTTATGTTTACCGTGCTTTTAGCACCCTTTTTGACAACATTTGTTTGGTTGACGATTGGAACTATACTCGTATATGGCTCAAGCTGAACGTTTGCTGAAGCACCTACCTTCGAACCAGACACCTTTACCTGTACCGTAGAAATATCGTAATCATCATTAGGTGATATGGTCAATGCAGAAATACGAGAGGCATAAGCTAATGCCTCGTCTTCAACTACAATTCCCTTGGATAACCGATCCGAATCAAACCACGTATCATCAGCTATTAATGCTCCTGTAATTTTAGTAACGCCCATTTTCTGCAAACCATTAGCGAAAGATTCTAAATGAACAGGTAGCAGCGTTGGATCTCCTCCCCCCTGTAAATAAAGATTGCCCTGTAATACACCGTTCTCAACTGGCCCATCTATATAGGCCCCCGTAACAAAACGGTAATCCGATCCAAGTAAATCTAAAGCTGCTGCACTTACTAACAGTTTGTGTGTGGAGGCCGGACGAATCATTTTCTCTCCATTTTTACTATATAGGACCTCCCCACTCTCCATATTCCGTACGGTAATACTATGTTCGTTCTTCGCCCATTTTTTTGAAACAATACTATCGATGTTAGTTGTCATTGTTTGTGTGCTTGCCGACGCCTCTTCTATTAGGAATAAATGGAAACAGCTAAGCATTACTATAACCGCGAAAATGAGTGTTTTCTTTATCATAGATCCTCCAAAGTTGTCTTATATTTAGTATATTGCTGATGATTTTACCTCTACTTTACCTAATACCCTATTATTTTACAATATTTGTCGGAATAAATATAGTTACTATTCAGTAAAATTTTGGATGTAATTATTTTACTTCGACAAGAATAGACTATAGTAGCTACACATCCTACAGAAAAGGAGTTGGTTTCAATGGGTGCTAAATGGGTGAAAATTTCAGTTATTTATTTCGCGATTGGTCTGGCTTTTGGACTTTTTATGCATTATACAATTGAGCTTCAATGGAAAGCGACCCATGCTCACATTAATGTGGTAGGTTGGCTGTCAACTGGTCTCATAGGTGTTATTTACTCTATTTATAAAGAAGCTGCTGAAACAGCCCTCGCCAAAGCACAATTTTGGCTATACAACATCGGTTTACCGTTCCTCTTTGCCGGTATGATGATGATCTATTTAGATGTGCCTCGTTGGTTACTTGAATTTTGTGTATCTGGTGGCGGTATTGCTGTTGCCGTTTCGGTTGTGTTATTTGTGATCAATGTCTTTAAGCATGTAAAAAGTCCATCTTAAAATAGAAAGACCCACTTTCAGATAAAAGTGGGTCTTTCTTTTATTCTTTTAAGGATTTTGCTTGCATTTGATACATTTTTTCGTAAACGCCACCCTGTGCCAGTAGCTCGTCGTGTGTCCCTCGTTCGACAATTACACCACGGTCTAGCACTAGAATACGATTGGCGTTTTTTATGGTTGAAAGACGATGCGCAATAATAAACGTTGTTCGTCCTTTTTTCAGGACATCCATCGCATGCTGAATAATTTCCTCTGTCTCCGTATCTATATTAGATGTTGCTTCATCCAATATTAAAATAGCAGGATCAAAAGCAAGAGCACGTGCAAAAGAAATAAGTTGGCGTTGTCCAGAAGACAAAGTGCTTCCTTTTTCAATCACTGGTTCGTCATAACCATTTGGTAAATTGCTGAGTACATGTTCCGCACCAACCGCCTTTAATGAAGCTTCAACTTTTTCACGCGTAATATTCGGATTATTTAAGCTCACATTTGATGCTATCGTACCTGTGAATAAATACGGGTCCTGTAATACAATTCCCATATGCTCGCGCATCGATTGTCGTGATACAATCGTTACGTCGATACCATCAATCGATATCTTCCCTTTTGATGGATCGTAGAAACGGAATAGTAAATTCATTATTGAGCTTTTCCCTGAGCCCGTGTGCCCAACTAAGGCAATTGTTTCACCTTGGTGCGCCTCAAACGATACGTTTTTTAATACATACTCTTCTTTTTTATAGGCAAAGGAAACATTCTCAAAAACCACATTCCCTTGATATCTCGGTAAACTTTCCTGCGAAACTGGTTCTCCGTTCATATCTAATATCTCAAATACTCGCTTCCCTGCAATGAGCGAGCGTTCTAGCTGCGAAAATTGATTGACGATATTCGTAATTGGATTAAACAGTTTAATTAAATAATCAACAAAGGCATATAACGTACCTGCAGAAATGACTTCTGTCATTGTCATTGATTGCATTCCAAAGTAAAAAATAAAAACAGTAAACATAATAAGTCGTAATGTATTTACTAAGTTAAAGGAAGTGGCAGAATCAAGGAATAATAGCTTACGCTGATATTCGTAGTGCTCATTATTCATGTCATCGAATTCCTTACTCATTTGCTGTTCACGACGGAATGCTTGAATAATCGTCATTCCTTGAATGGATTCATTGATTATTCCATTTATATCAGCGATTTTCGTACGAATAACATTATTGTATTTTGAGGCAATTTTCCGATACAAAATCATCCATAAATAGATAACAGGCATCATCGTTAATGAGAGTAGCGCCATTCTCCAGTTCAAAATAAAGAGTGCCACATAAACTCCGAAAATCGAAATAAAACTCGTCATAAAGTTTGATAACACCTGCACATATAAATTACGTACCGCTTCTGTATCATTTGTAACACGCGCAACAATTTTCCCTGCTGGTAAATTATCGAAATAGTGAATCGGCAATGTTTGCAGATGTTCAAATACATCTTTTCGCAATTTTTGCACGACACGATTGGCACCTACCTGCAAATAAATATACATATAATAACGTAAAATCGCGGTTGCCACAGCTAATGCTAAATAAATAATGAGTAGCCAGGCAATTGGTTTTATCTCGATTTGCCCAATTGTCATGTAATTATCAATAATATGTTTGGCAATAAAAGGTCCCACTAGCTCTGTAAAGACAGCAATCGTTAAGAAAAATAGCCCAAGTAAAATTGGTTGCTTAAAATACATCGCATAGTGAAACAATCGCTTACTTGTACTCATGAGGCACCTCCTTCTAACTGTTGACGGTCGAATTGCTCTTTATACCATCCATTTAGTGAAAGGAGCTGTTCATGCGTGCCTTGCTCCACTACTTGCCCATCATCCAACACAATGATCAGGTCAGCATGCTGAACACCAGATAAACGGTGTGTCGTAATAATCGTCGTTTTACCTTCACGTTCCTGTTGAATATTTTCAATAATCTTCGCTTCTGTTTTCGCGTCTACTGCAGAAAGAGAGTCATCAAGTATTAAAATTTCAGGATCTTTAATGAGCGCGCGCGCAATCGAAACACGTTGCTTTTGTCCACCAGATAGAGAAACACCTTTTTCTCCAACAAGCGTTTCAAGGCCCATTGGTAGATTTTCTAAATCCCTCTCGAAATAGGCAGCTCGCACAGATTGTCGCACTTCCTCGTCTGTCGCATGCTCTTTCCCAAAGAGTATATTTTCACGTATTGTACGTGAGAATAACACGTGATCTTGAGGAACATAGCCAATCCAATCCAATAGCTGTTCCTTCGTTTGTGTGGTAATATCAATGCCGTCAATCGATAGCTGTCCTTGTTCTAAAGGATATTCACGTAATAGCTGACGTAAAAATGTCGTCTTCCCTGCACCCGTTTTTCCTACAATGCCAAGAGTTTCACCTTTTTTCAAGGATAAAGAAATGCGCTGCAAGTTTTTAACATTACTCATCGGGTATTGGAATGTTAAATCCGCGAAACCAATGGCATTTGGCGTTGCTAGGACTTTTGGATTTGTAGTATTTTGTACATCTGCTTCGTATTCAAGCGTTTCTTGTACACGATCCAACGAAGCATTACCTTGCTGCATAACATTTATTAGCTCACCGATTGCAAAGATTGGCCAAACTGCTAGCCCAAGATACACATTAAACGTCACCAACTGTCCAACTGTCATCGCTTCAGTCGCCACTAAGTGAGCACCATAGCCAAGTGCCACCACATAACTAATGCCCGTTCCGACCTTTGTAATCGGTCCAAAAAGTGCATTAATTTTTGCCGTATGCATATTTTTCTCATAAACTGTTTCACTCATCGCTGCAAAATCAGCTTCGTCTTTCTTCTCCTGCACGTATGCACGTACCACGCGAACCCCGGCAACAGATTCTAAGACGCTATCATTTAATTCTCCAAACGCTTCCTGCTCTTTCATATATCGCTCATGCACGATCTTCCCTAAATATTGAATAAGCATCGCCATAATCGGGACTGGCAACATAGCAAAAAACGTCAACTTCCATGAAATCATATAGCCCATTGCAAAAATGATACAGCCCATATATATCGTCGAATCAATTAAGGTCATAATGCCAAAGCCTGCTGTCAAGGACACTGCATTTAAATCATTCGTCGCACGTGCCATTAAATCGCCCGTTCGATTTTTTTCATAAAATGTCGGTGTCATGCGTAAAAATTGCTTCATTAAACGTTGACGCATTATCTTTTCAAGATTGATGGCTCCTTCAAACAAACGGAACTGCCACACGAAATTAAGTGCATATCCACCGACAATAATCCCAATGAAGATCAGTATATATTTTGTTAAAATCGTTGTTGTCATTTCTCCTACTGTTAGTATATCTATGATGGATCCCAGTAAATAGGGCGGAATAACATCTAATACACTGGCAATTATGAGGAGCACTATCGCAACCGTATATTGCTTCCAATAAAGTTTGAAAAACCAGCTTAATTTGCTTAAAACATCGAACATACTTTAAAACCTTCTTTCACCTTTTGCTCTTGTGTGAAGCTACCCACTATCTAGCAACTCCCTGTTGAAAATCATCTTTTTCATTGTATTCCACATAATACATACACTCCTTTTCCTCTTTTTCACCACAACAATTGAAATAAAAAAAGAGACACATACCCCTAAAAAAGAGCATGTGTCTCTTATAAAAAAAGGTAATGGATAGCCCATACCTTTCATTGCAAAATAAAATTCTACAACATTAGACATGGACAATGTATGCAGTTGTGTTTTTGAAATGTGCTGTTAAAGTAATCATTGTCATGTCCTCCTTTGTATAATTTGTTATAGTGTTCTTGAAGATTATCACACTGTAGAAATAATTGTCAATAATCTAATTGTTATTTATTACGTTTTCCAGGAAGTAATTAACGCTTTAAATCGGTAAATTACTAAATTCCGATATTATTTCGTTACTTCAAACGCTAAACGAATAGCTGGCATTGCAGAGCCAGGATGATCCGTTGAATACGTTAATTGTGGGATAAGTGTCATATCCGTAGCTAATTCTTTTTGTTTATAAATACCAGGGTATAAATCGATTAAATGATGACCAACATCGCCAGTTGCAATCACATCAAATGTTAAATTACCCTGACTGTTAAAGGCACATAAATAGCCTGTATATGCATTGTCATACGTTAAATAGTAGGCATTGTCGAACTCAGTCCAACCTCCACCTTTAATCGTAATTGAAATTTTCGTGCCTACTGGACCCGATTTTGGTGAGAAATCAACTATCGATGGCAAAATACGTAAGTAAGTTTGTCCATATACTTCTCCATTCGCTACTAAATCAAGACGGTGCGGAATACCTCCTAAGTCATCTGGAACTTTGAAGTCGTAGTCTAAGTTACCTGTTGCATCTGTTTTAATTTTGTCTAAACTCGTTACTTCTTCAGCAAATCCATTACCACTAACGCGACTACCCTTCATTGTGTTCCATACAAGCTCGACTTCAGTATCCTTTGGTAAGCCTGTAGACGTTAGTTTAACAGGATCACCTACAATACCTTCGTCTACACTAAGTGCAACTTTCACGTCTTTCTTTTGTTTAAGCTCTGGCATCTCTACACCACCAGATGCAGCAACAGGCGCTTCTTCTACGTGGTTTGCAATTGTTGGTGCAACACCATCAGTAATTTTAAACATAAAGTCAGGTGCTGGCTTATCTGGATAAGGTGATTGCAGATAATTTATGTATTGCATCCCTAAATAGCCTGTTCGTAACCGTATTGCATGATCCCCGACAGATCCTGCTGCACGAATTTTCGCTTCTGCAGTACCATTTGTAGAAATACCTGTTACCAGACCAGTATATTTATTGTCATACGTTAATTGCCAGTTACGCATATACGTACTCCAGCCTAGACCCTCCATTTTAATGGTGATTTCCGTACCGACTGGACCCGATTGAGGTTCCATCACAAATGATGGGTCCACAGTATAACCAACCTGTCCAATTTTTTTACCGCCTTGTTTTACCCATACCGTAAAATCACCACCAAAGCCTTCAGGAACATTAAATTTACCAGCCCATTTACCATCTGCATCAGCTGTCCCTTCAAATATTGTGATTTCTTTTTCTGTAAATTTCGGACCGATTACGGCATATAAATCTTCCACAATATATTCACCGTCAATAGAGTTCCATACTAATTCAACGGGCTTTTCGGCCTTTAAGTCTGTCACATTAAATTGCACTTCATCACGTACAAAGCCACGCGGAGCTGATAATGTAATGTTGTTTAACAGCTTTTCTTCAACAACTTCCTCTTTTTTTGCTGAAGTTTCAGACACTTCACTATTTTTTTCCCCAGCTGCATTGTCCTCTTTTTCTGAACAAGCAGCCAAAGCAAGGCTACTTGATAAAGCTAGCATAAGTAGCCATGATTTTTTCATTGGCACTTTCATTTACATATCCCCCTCTTATTCAACAACCACTAGGTTTGCTGTCATATCGCCATGACCTGCGCCACAGAAAATACTACAAACGATTTTATATTCTCCCGCTTTTTCTGGTGTGAATTTAACATATCCATCTTTATCCAGTTTTACATCTAAACCTTCAACTAACAGACCATGCATACCTTCTTCTGTTTTCATTGAAAGCGTAACTTCTTCCCCAGCTTTTACATAAAACTCTTTTTCGCCACCAGGACCGTGGAATTCAAAGTTTTTCCCGATGATCTCTACTTTTTGTTTTGTTTCTACTTTCGATAAATCTACTTTTTCCTTTTCTGGTTCTGGTGCTATTTCTGCTGAAGTTTCTACCACTTCGTCAGAGACAATTGTTAATAGTGAAGGAGCTACGTTAAACGGCTTAAATTCACCTTTTTGATCTTTATATTCAGCTTTTACCGTATACCCAAGTGTTCCTGTTGGTGTCTCTGGCGTAACTGGATATGCCACTACCCAAAAATTATCATCCCCATGCTTACCGTAAGTCATATCAAGTACTTCCCCTGTAGATAAATGCACCTGTACTTTTGCATCCTTTACTTGCTCATTTGTAATACCGTCTAAGACATTATTTCGGAAAACAATTTTGTCCCCAGGTGAGAAGCGACTTGCCAGTACACAACCCCCTTGTTCTGTTACTGTGTCACCAGTAATCACAAGTGCGCCTACTTCTTTTTCTGCAGCTTTCTCATTCTCTGCTTCATTATTACAAGCTGTTAATATCATTGTTGCTGCAAATAATGATGCTAAAATAGATTTTCTCTTTTTCATGTCAAATCCCCCATTTATTTGTTAAAATACCAAATTTTTATTGCTTTTTTAGTGTACCTCTACATTGTATCTCTCACAATATTATTATTCGAAAAACACTCTAAAAATCATATATTTCATCCTTTAGTATGAATTTTCACTTGTGAATCCTACTCACAAAACCTATTATCACACTATTTACAGTGTTAATTCACCGCCTAACGAAGTCTTCTCCCCCTAGCTTTTTCTTTATATAGAAATAACATTTTATTTATTAATCGCTTTTTTGTAGAATTCGCATTATGATAAGGAACGATAAATAAGTATTTTTTTGACGAAGGGACGTTTCTTAAATGAAGCAGTTTTTCGCAGTTGGGGTTGGGGGTTTTTTTGGAGCAATGACTCGCTATGGACTTAGCAGGGTCATTCCTCAGGAAAGTGGATTTCCTTTAACGACCTTATGTATAAATAGTATCGGTTGTTTTTGTCTAGCTTGGCTTTTCACAAAATATACGAAGAGAACTCCCCTTATTCTTGCCATCGGTACTGGCTTTCTCGGAGCTTTTACGACGTTTTCAACATTTACAGTAGATTCGCTTTTATTATTTGAACAAGGTAAATGGTTTCTTGCAGGCAGCTACATAGCTAGCAGTGTTGGAGGCGGTCTATTTTTTTCTGTTTTAGGTGTCTTCTTTGCAAGGAGGCCAGTACAATGATACTCGTAGGTATTGGTGGTTTTTTTGGTGCTCTTATCCGATTTAGCATCGGTAAATACATTGTAAGTTCGTATCCGTGGGCGACTTTTATAATAAATTGTAGTGGCTCCTTTGCCCTTGGTTTATTATATGGATTACAACCGATTGAATGGCTCTGGCAACTTTTAGGCATAGGATTTTTAGGTGCCTACACAACTTTTTCAACATTTGGCTTTGAGGTATTACAGTTACTTGAAAAACATATGTGGCTACAAACGGTAACTTATATTTTCAGCTCAGTTATTCTAGGCATACTTTGCGCTGCACTCGGCCTTCTTATTGCATAGAAATTAACATTTAAGCTCTTATTACACTACAACGATGAGGTGATTATTTGATGCAACCAACATCTGAACAACTACAAGCATTAGAAGCTGAAATAACACTTACCCTACATACTTTAATAGATTTGGAGTTAGAAGATGCCTATTCCGATATGAGTACACACTTTGCTAAACTCCTGGCCTCTGTCCAAACTGCAAACCTTATTGACTATAAACTAGATTTACTTGTAAACCCTGACCTTTTTGCAACTGAGACACAAATTTTACTCAAAAGTTTGATGGAGGCAAAGACGCGTCCCAATAACCGACATAAACTGTTAACCCATCGCATGATTTTAAAAGTATGGCTCCGCAAAAATCAGCGCTTTACAAATGAATATTTACCCCAAATGTTTTAATTAGCAAAGGCGCCTTCCTGTCATATTGGAAGACGCGTCTTTTTATATTATCACCTGTTCTAATACCTCTTTTACCTTACCTTTTATTATTAAATCAAATTGTATCACTTGCTTTGCTGTGTCTAGATTAATATAGACTGTTTTTCCGTTCGTCATTGAAGGTAACTGATTAACAGGATAGACTTCAAGACTTGTGCCGATTACGACAACAAGATCGGCTTCTTCAATAGAGTCTATCACCTTTTTCCAGCTTGCTTGGGGTAGATTTTCACCGAACAGCACAACATTTGGACGTAGCTTTCCACTACAACTGCAACTTTGCTTTTGTAAAAATGCAGCCATTTCAGCCCGCTTACCACATCGATGACATCGAATTGTACGGATGGAGCCGTGTAACTCCTCTACGTTTTGACTGCCGGCTAGCTGATGAAAACCATCGACATTTTGCGTGGCTACAAGTGATATAAGTCCTTGTCTCTCCCATTCTGCTAAAATCTCGTGACCTTCATGCGGTGCTACTTTTTCTAAATTCTCAATGCGCATTTTGTAGAACTCATGAAATAATGGATAATTCCGCTCTAATGCCTCAACTGTCGCGACAGTACGTGGATCAATATTTTGCCACCACCCAGATGCCGAACGAAAATCTGGAATTCCACTTTCAGTTGACATACCTGCCCCCGTTAAAACAACCGTATTTTGAGATACTTTCAACCATTCACTTAATTGTTCAATACTCATTTCTATTCTCCTCCAACCTAAAATAATAAGTAGAAATGTAAAAAAATATCTAAAACATAGTATCACTCACTATAATTTTCCATTATAAAAAAATGCTGTGCCAAATGGAATTATTTTGGCACAGCTTAACTAATACTTCTATGTTAATTGTCTATACAATTATTTTAGTTTCACACGTTGTAAACGAAGGGCATTTAACACAACGGATACCGAACTGAATGCCATTGCAGCACCAGCTACCCAAGGTGCTAGTAATCCTGCAGCTGCAATTGGAATCCCCATTACGTTATAAGCGAATGCCCAAAATAGGTTTTGTTTAATGTTGCGCATCGTTTTACGACTCATTAAAATCGCATCAGCAATACTGTTGAGGTCACCACGAATTAACGTAATATCGGCAGCCTCCATCGCCACATCTGTCCCTGTTCCAATCGCCATCCCGATGTTGGCTGTCGCTAGTGCAGGTGCGTCATTAATACCATCACCAACCATTGCTACTTTTTTTCCTTGAGCTTGTAGTTTCTTCACTTCTTCTGCTTTGCCCTCTGGTAATACTTCTGCAATAACAGCATCAACGCCGACTTCTTTTCCAATTGTTTGCGCTGTACGTTCGTTATCACCTGTCATCATAATGACCTTGATTCCCATGTCTTGCAGTCGACGAATTGCTTCTTTTGATGTGTCTTTAATCGTATCAGCTACAGCTACTAAACCTGCATATTGGCCATTAATCGCTGCTAGCATCGCTGTTTTCCCGTTACGTTCTAATTCTTCCATTGTTGATATGACATGAGTTATATCAATACTGTATTGTGCCATCAATTTACGTGTACCAATGACAACTCCTTGACCTGAAACAGTTGCCTGAACGCCATAGCCTGGAATCGCTTCAAAGAATTGAACATCGTCAAGTTCGATGCCACGATCCACAATTCCTGCCACAATAGCCTCTGCTAATGGGTGCTCCGATTGTTTCTCTGCTGCACCAATCAGTGATAAGAATTTTTCTTCTTCCCCATTAACTACGACAACGTCTGTTAACACTGGTTTACCATGTGTAACAGTACCTGTTTTATCAACAACTACTGTATCGATACTTTGTGTTTGCTCTAAGTGCTCGCCACCTTTGAATAAAATTCCAAATTCAGCTGCACGACCAGAACCTGCCATAATGGATGTTGGCGTAGCTAGACCTAATGCACATGGACAAGCAATAACTAATACTGCAATAAACACTTCAAGTGCTTTTGTAAAGTCACCTGGAGCGACCCATAAAACCCATACAAGGAACGTAATTACGGCGATAGCAACAACGATTGGCACGAAAACGCCTGAAATTTGGTCCGCTAATCGCTGGATTGGTGCTTTGGAACCCTGTGCATCTTCAACTACTTTAATAATTTGCGCTAAGGCTGTATCACGCCCTACTTTCGTTGCTGTCATTTTGATAAAGCCATTTTTATTCATCGTTGAACCATATAAAACATCACCAGATATTTTATCAACCGGTAAACTTTCGCCCGTTAACATTGATTCGTCAACAGCTGTTCTACCTTCTAATACTTCACCATCTACTGGAATTTTTTCACCTGGTTTTACTAAAATCGTGTCACCAATAACTACTTCTTCTAATGGAATTTCTTTTTCTACGCCATCACGTACAACAATTGCTGTTTTGGCTTGAAGACCCATTAATTTTTTAATCGCTTCAGATGAACGACCTTTTGCTTTTGCTTCAAACAATTTACCTAGTAAAATCAGTGTAATCAGTACCGCACTTGTTTCAAAATAAAGGTGCGGTCCATGGTGTGTACCTGCAGTTACGATGGCTTGATAGACGCTGTAAAAGTATGCTGCCGATGTCCCCATCACAATTAGAACGTCCATATTAGCACTGCCATTACGGAGGGCTTTATAGGCACCTACATAAAATTGCTTACCAATATAAAATTGCACTGGAGTTGCTAGTAACATTTGTACCCAAGGATTCATTAAAAAATCCGGTACATATAAGAACGATGTGAACGAGAAATGCCCTACCATCGTCCACAATAATGGTAATGAAAGAATCGCTGATAAGATAAACTTATTTTGTTGTTTTTTTATAGCTTGCTCACGATGGTCCACGGTTTCTTTGTCATCTTGCTTTTGATGAGCACCGTACCCTAATTTTTCTACCTTTGCAATGATGTCTGCAATGGTTACTTCCGAAGGGTTAAATTCAATTGTTGCTTTTTCGAGCGCTAAGTTCACGTTCGCAATGGAAACACCCTCCATTTTATTTAAACCTTTTTCAATACGTGTTGAACACGCTGCACAAGTCATCCCGGTAATATCGAATTCCGCTTTTTGCTTCACGACACCGTAGCCAAGCGCTTCTATTTTTTTCTCAAAATCAGCTTCACTTAATTTAGATGGATCGTATTTGATTGAGGATTTTTCCAGTGCCAAATTGACATTCGCTGTTTCGACACCGTCCATTTTATTTAAGCCCTTTTCAATACGCGTTGCACATGCAGCACATGTCATTCCGGTAATTTGCAGATTCGCTTCTTTTAGCTCTGAACTCATGTTGTTTCCCACCTTTTTATACCACGTAGGGGTATGTAATTTTGAAAATAGGAGAGTGCTACGAGAGCACTCTTATTATTTTATATCGTAACCTTGGTCATCAATTGTTTCTTTAATTTGTTCTAGTGATACTTTTGCTTCATCAAAAGAAACTTCCACTAAACCTTCTTCTAGGTTCACTTTTACTTGATCAACGCCTGCTAGTGCACCAACGCTACCTTCAACTGATTTGACACAATGTCCACAAGACATTCCTTGTACATTTAATGTTACATTTTGCATATAATTCTCGCTCCTTTTAATTTTGTATTATAGATTAATTTATACAACAACGGGGTATCTAGAATCTAAAAATATCTCCGTGCTCTATAAGATAACTCTCTTATTTTTTCATTAACTTTTGAATCGTCACGACTAACTCGTCTAACACATCTTCGTCACCTTCTGACAAACGATCGACCACGCATCCTTTTAAGTGACCCTCAAGTAAAATCTTCCCTACACTATTTAATGCAGACTGAGTAGCAGATAATTGCGTGATAATATCATCACAATAAACATCCTTTTCAATCATACCTTTAATACCTCGAATTTGGCCTTCGATTCGGTTTAAACGATTGGATAAATCTTTTTTGACTTTTTCAGAATGATGACTTTTTCGACAAGACACTTCTTCAGCATGACTAGTAACAACTTCTAATATATTTTCCAATCACTCGCCTCCTTAACTTAATTTCATAATACTATACCCGAGCAGGGTATGTAAAGTACTAAGACTCATTTTGAATAAATTTTTAATTCAATCGTCTGAGCCTTGATATAGCTGACTTTACATATACCCTTAAGCTTTGATTTTAAACAACACACCTACTAATGTTTTGCGTGGTCAATTGCTTGATGTAATAGATTCATCACATGGATATCATCACTTGAATAATACAAGGTTGTCCCTTCACGTCTAAATTTTACTAAACGCAAATTTTTTAAAAACCGCAGCTGATGAGATACCGTAGACTGTCCCAGATTAAGTTCCTCTGTTATCTCATTTACTGAATGTTCTTTGCAGCACAGTAAATTTAATATTCGAATACGTGTTGGATCACTTAACGCTTTAAATGTCTGAGATACAACAAATAACGTTTCTTCATCTAATTCATGTGAATTAGTTTGTACTTCTTCTTCCATTGTTTACGATACCTCCTGTAATAAATGATCCCTTAATATGAGAATATGTTCATGTAACAATTAATATAAAAACTGTACCATAGAAAGTCAAAGTTAACTACCTTAAGTAGTATATTAAATAAGCATCTATTTCGAAACACACATAAGGTGCACATCAATCGTACACGGAGAAAACTAAATAAAAAAACAAGTGAAAAAAAACTAAATCGTTTCCTCCACCTGTTTTTGTTGCTCTTATGATTTTCAAATTGCTATTTGAATCGCTAGATAGATCTTACCTCTATGCTTCACTTCTTCATTAGTTTTTGAACTGTTATAAGTAATTCATCTAATACTTCATCGTCACCTTCGGCTAAACGATCAACCACACAGCCTTTTAAATGACCTTCAAGTAAAATTTTCGCGACACTATTCAATGCAGACTGAGTAGCCGAGATTTGCGTGATAATATCATCGCAATACACGTCTTTCTCAACCATCCCTTTGATGCCACGTATTTGACCTTCAATACGATTTAAACGAACAGTTAGATTTTTCTTTACGCTCTCTGGGTGATGACTTTTACGACACGTGACAGATTCTTCTGTAGATTGATTTAATTCTTCTGTACTTTTTTTCAAAATAAAGCCCCCTAACTGACTACTTTCTTTATTATACACAAATATGTTGGATAAAATAGTCACAGGTTCTTCACTACTTCAGATACAAAAAATTCTATTTATTTCACTGGAGATAACTTATCTTCGTTTCTCGCTTAATGATGATGGTGGGCATGTGCGTTTGGTTCATCTGCTTTAGCTGTACATAAAATCGAATTATCATGTTGATGGGCCTCTGTTTCGAGTTGAATCGTTACATGCTGAATATTTTGATGTTGTAAATCATGTTCGATTGTACGTAGTAGTTTTTCACTTTCTGCAATCGTCATTTGGTCATCAACAACTAAATGGCAAGACAAAGCATTTAAACCACTTGTAATCGACCAAATATGCAAATCATGCAGACCTTTAATTTCCTTTGTTTGTTCAATCGTTTTCACAACATTGTCAACATTAACATTTTGAGGTGTACCCTCCATCAATACGTGTAGTGAAGCTTTTGTTACATAATAACCACTTCGTAACACAAGTACCGCCACAATAACACTTGCTAATGGGTCTGTCCAACCCCATCCAAAGAACATAATCAGTAAGGCTGCAAGAATGGCACCAACTGAGCCCAGCATATCACTAATAACGTGAAGGTATGCCCCACGCATATTCAAATTTTCTTCCGTGTCACCGCCTCGCATCATAATCCATGCTACAAGGATATTCACTGCCAACCCAATACTACTGATGACAAGCATTCCTGTTGTCGCTACTTCTGGCGGATTCGCAAAGCGTTCAATTGCTTCAAAGAAAATGAAGAGAGCGATGAGTATTAGCGTCACACCGTTAAAAATAGCTGCTAATACTTCAAAACGTTTATAGCCATAGGTTTTACTATAGTTGGCTGCCTTTTCCCCAAACGTAAAAGCTACTAATGCGATTCCAAGGGAAACTGCATCACTTAGCATATGCCCTGCATCAGAAAGCAGGGCTAAACTGTTCGTCACATACCCCCCTACCGCTTCAACAAACATATAACTAGTAATAATTAGAAATGAAATCAGTAGTACTTTTTTATTTGCACCATGTGCATGATTATGATCATGATGACCAGACATATTAATCCCTCCATCTAATTTCTAAATTAGTTTAATACACAACTTATATATGATTATATGTTCATATATAGATAATATATCCCCTTTTATCTATTGTCAATACATATAATTTGAGGGGTATATGGTTTTCATCAACATTAAATCGCATTTAATATGAAAAAACTCTTTATAATTTAACATTATTTATAAAAATAAATTTCATTATTTTCATACCTTACACGGGTATAGTAATATAACTCCCATAGGGAACAGGTGATTATAATTCACTTACACAGCTAGAACATCCATTAATCAGGTGATAAACTCACCTTTTATACACCCGTTCTACACCCCTGTGTACAGTGTCTGCAATTATGCTCACTATTATTTGGTGTAAGGGATTTATCCCCTTAAATACATACCCCCTATAAGTATCAGAATTAAAACAAAAGGAGTTTTTAGATATGCAAAATATTATATTTAAAGTACAAGGGAGGGCATGCGGTAGCTGTGTAACCCAGTTGGCAATAGCATGTACAACATTAAAGACATTATAGTAGTTGATGTGGATGTAGCTGAAGTCTTGTGTCAGTGGAATAGGAAGAAGCCAAGCAAGAATCGAGCAAATGATTAATGCTAGTAAGCTAAAAGAAAATTTATAATAAAAAGCACTTTCGACAAATTCAAATTTCGGTTACTACAAGTTTTCGAAAGTGCTTTTTCAATAGAAAGGTAAATGTTGTTATGTCTGAAATTGAAAAAAAAATCAAATTAGCTGTCAATGGAGGTATTGGCTTTGGTTCAAAGCTTAATGCCAAGCAGCTGGTATTCCTCGCTGAATATTTAGGAGATCAAGAATTGGAACTGACGACGTTTCAGCAACTTTATATAGAAGCCGCTGAAAATGATGTTGAGTTTATCACAAAAAAGTTTAATGAAGTTGGATTATCTGTATACCCTGTCGGTAATTACGTTAAAAGTCTACGTCACTGTAACTTCTGCAAAGGAGAAGAACAAGAAGGAATGCCAGTTGCGAAAGAAATCAACCGACGAATTGCTGGAAAACCCGTTCCCTTCACACTTCGCCCAGCATACGCTGGTTGCCCTATCGGATGCGGCGAACCCCTTGTGAATGATATTGGAGTCTTAAAAGTTAAAAATGGCTTCGATTTATACATTGGTGGCAATCCTAAAGGAGCTGAAGCACGTGTTGGAAAGCTCGTGAAAGCTCAATTACAACCTGATGAACTATATAGCCTTATCGACAAAATCTTAGTTGTTTATATAAAGCATGGGAAGAAACGCGAATCCTTTTTCAAATTTCTAAATCGATATGGTTTTGATACGCTCCCAGAACAGGTTTTAATAACAGAAAGATTATAATTATCATTGATATAAATATTACATTAAAATATACCACAATATAAATTAAGCTTTATACCAAAATCAGTACTTGACAGCACACTCTACTACAGGCGGACGCGTTCCGTTCTATTTGCTTATTTATAGTGGGGTTATTTTAAGTCAAGTACATGTTTTGGGAATGACCCATAAATAATAACCAAAAAAATCAAGAATGTTGTTAATCAACATTCTTGATTTTCTAATGATGACTATTTAGAAAAAACAAATTAGTCACGTACAATATAATTCTCTGCAAAAGATTTATATTGTAATCAGTTTCGGCTTTCAATATATAGTAATTAGATCAAAGATGTTTCTCGATTCCTTCAACCATTTAGCAATATTCACTCCTTTTTCTCTCCGTTCATCGTAAGGTGTAAATGTCACAGTTGGCATTTTCTTTTTCACAAAAAATCGATACATCGCACGAATAATAACACCTATAAAAAAAAACTCACCAGCGTCATACTGATCGATAAAAACGTCATTGTATCCACTCATTCATTCTCTCTGGATAGCTATTATCGTAAATATCAAGTACCGCAGTGATAGCTTGCCCGCTCTGCACTACCTCTTCATCTGTAGATTCTACCTGCCAACCGTACTGCTTATACAAATGAATATTCCCCACATACATTGGCTCCAAATCAAATTGCTCAGAAATTGCTTCAAGACCCCTATGCTCTCCGTAGATAATTCGCTCCATTGCCGAATGAGGATTTTTAAAAACTGGAATCCCATCATCATTAACTACAATTTCATAAGCTTCTAGTGGCTCAAAAAATGTTGTGTTAAGCGTTGATGTGTCATATGCCTTCGTAAATACATTTATTGGCCATTTTTTCGGTATATCATGTTCTTTTCTAAATTTTTCAATGTCGACTGCGTATTCTTTTCTAAAAATACTTATAGTATCTTCCATAAATGTTTCTGAGTATTCTGCCTGACTCTCTAGTACTTTTAGTAGGAGGAATTGATTTTGAACGCGTTCTACCTTTTCAAACAGTTCATCGAATGTCACATTATAGAAATCTAATACGCGTTGTAATTCATTAACAGAAGCCTTTTCAAAGTATGTAGTTGGCGCTTTATAATAGATCTCTGTACTGATTTTCTTTTGTTTAGCAATATCTTCTGCAGTAAGCGTGATTTGATGTTCCTTAGCATAATGTCTTATTGCCTGCTCCTGTACTAAATCATTAAAACTTAGATAGCTGATTTCATCTTCCGTAAAGTAATATGTATGAAACTCTCTATAAAATGATTTCATCTCTTCAAATTCAGACTTATCAATTACTTCTAGCGTTGGTCTGTTCGTCACTAAAGATGAAAACACGACTATACTTCCTCCAATAATCAATAACAATGTAATTATTTTTTTCGTCATAACTTTCTCTCCTCCCAAAACTGACCTTGCAAAACCTTCTATTATTGTACATTTCTAAAAAATCAGAAATTCTATTAGAATAGTATAGTATCTATACTTCTCTTGAAGATTAGCTATAGCAAACTACTTATAACACTACGACAGTTTTCCTTTGGTTCGGTGCATTGATTTCATTGGCAGCAATCGTGACTGGTTCACTTATTGCACCTCTTGGTATGACAAAGGGAGTGCAAGCAATTCTGATTTGGCATTTTATTGACGCTATCATTTTACAATTAGCTACTTGGATTAGCGCAAATAGTCGCTTGAAGGCATGGGAAGCAACACGCATTTCCTTTGGATCAAAATTTTCTTATGTTTTAACTATTTTAAACATGCTGCAGCTTGTTGGTTGGGGCTTCCGTCATAATCGTAACAGGCACACAGCATGTCGAGAATCTTATTAGGCCTTGTTATTTTAACAATTTGGGCGCTTGCTATCTGTGGCACTTTATTGATTTTGATTTTTGTAGGCTTGAAAAATGTATCAAAACTTAACATACCATACTCATAGTATCGGTATTATTTTTATTTACATTATTACTAACTTACGCGACTTTCAGTGGAAAAGCTATCTACACTGTCAATGCATAGAATCACTCTCTCTTTGTACATCCTTTGAGTTAAGTGCAGATATGTCGCTTGGCTAGCGTTATTCTGGAATTATACGCGTCAACGAAAAACGTACTGGCACGACATGAGATTGTAGGTTACACAATCGGACTTGTGATTTTATATTACAATTTTGCTAGTTTTTTATCCCTTTCTCTAAAGCTTAAACTACATATTTTATAGCATCTAGAACATTTTAGAAAAGGAGGAACATGATGAACAGACATAGAAGACGAGGTTTTTGTTATCCTGGGTACAAGTACTGTGGTCCTGGTTGTTCTGGTCCTGGTGAACCAACTAATCCTGTTGATGCTTGTTGTAAGTTACATGACGAATGTTATTCAAAATACGGTAGAACAAAGTATTGTGATGATATGTTACAAAATTGTTTGTCACCAAAAATCAACTCTCGTAACAAAATGGGAAGAGACGCAAAATTATTCTACAATTATTTCAAATTGCGTAATACCTTCTTATAAACTAAATTACGCTTATTATTTAACTAAAATCAACCAGTCTTTTCTTCGTAAAACTTTCGGTAGAACACCAAAATCCCGTTGTTGCACAAGTCCCATTCAAAACAGGTAGTACAAAGAATCATGCATGTGAAACCCAATAATAGCAAGGGTTTAAGACCTTTTTCTCATGACCTTCTAGTGCAAAAAATTCAATAAAATGTTTTCAATCTCTTCCGATGAAACGTTTGTCAAACTGGTCACGACGCGTATCAATTTGCCTTCGTAATCCATAAATCTCAAGGAACAACGACATTTTTCCATTTAGGCTTAATTAGTTATACAGTAACTTCATCTTGTTAAAGCGAAATAAATAACATACAACCAACTGAAACAACCATGTATGATAGCCCATAATATTGAGTGATTTACACTCCATGATATTGTGATTGCTAATGCAGCACCAAATCCAATCCCATTTTTCACTACTGTTTTATTTTTCATCTTAAAATCACCTTTTTCCCAAAGTATTCACAATTCGTTGTCAATATTATTCTCTATCAGGCGTGTTGTTAATTATATTTAAACCAAATTAGGATGTTGCACCTTTCTATATAGCTACTATACAATGGATGCAAAAAAGAGGTACTCATATAGAGTACCTCTTTTAGTAACTAGACGTGCTAGAACACTAGAAACTATTAAAGTTTGATAATGTTTTTAGCTTGTGGTCCACGGTTACCATCTTCAACTTCAAATTCAACTTTTTGACCTTCGTCAAGTGATTTGAAACCTTCGCTTTGGATCGCTGAGAAGTGAGCGAATACGTCTGCTTCACCTTCTACTTCGATAAAACCAAAACCTTTTTCTGCGTTAAACCATTTTACTGTACCTTGTTTCATTTAAAAAACCTCCAAAAAATTATTAATATATAATTTCTTCAAAAAAAAATTCACATATTACAAAAAGTACCGAACGAACGCGATTACTCTTTGTAATAGGCGAATTCAATGTTCCTATGAAGGAATATAATTTATTATCATAAGTGTATAACAACTCAATCCATTTGTCCAGTGATTATTCAAATGAAGATTTAATACTCATTTATGTAAGATTGCTTGTAACACAATTCCCTCGGTTATTGGCTGTTTATCACGTTTTCTCACCTTTCATATATCCATTGTAAGCTACAAAGGAAGCATCTGTACAATACCCTTATTTTACGATGTTTTCTTTTAAACCTTGCATCGGAAATGCCTACATATAGAACGAACTCTTTCCAAAACTTTATACATATGCACAGCTTTAATCAGAGATTCAAATGCATTTATCCGTTTTGGGTATATATCTACTTCAAAAGCCATTTAATTACTTATGCAACCTATAGCTTTTTAGCTTTCGTTTATTTACCTACATTAAAGGTAATAATTAGCTAAAAATAGTATTGCATATGATGAAAGGTGTGGCACTATGAAGGTTTTATTAATCATTTCCAGCATTGCTGTTCCAATTGGTATGTTTTATCTAAAAATTAAAAACAATAGTTTCCGATTGATTTTTAATTTTCTCTCGGTTGTATCGACCATTATCTTTGGAATTATTGCATCTACTTCTATTTATCAGATCATAAAAGACGACGCAGTATTTATGACTACTATTCACGCCATTTTCCTTAATCCTCTCTTCTTGGTAACAGGTGCTTATCTTGGCGTATTCACCATTTACAGATTGATGATTCTTACGATGGATGAAAAATAATACGCTAAACCAATGCTTCACAATTTTTATATACTCTACCCTTAACACATTTTACTTTTAAAGGAAAAAATGAATAAATTTATTTTATTTGCCCATCCTAATCTCTAATGGAAAAACTATTAACGAGTTAGGAAGTGCATTTATGAAAACACAAAACGTTGAAGTATTTACAATATGGACTCATCTTTGTTCAAATAACGGATTTATTGCTACGAATCACTCCTTTTGCAATCACACTGAAGATATAGAGTTAAAAAAAATGATCAAAGACTTTACGGATTGTTTAAAGGAGGAAAATAAGCACTTAGAAAGGCTTTTAAGAGGAAAGGGCATCACACTTTCGCCTTCACTTGCTGTTAATTCTGATGTACAACTTGAAGATGGAGAATATCGTACTGATACGGTGATCAGTGCAGCTCTTTCGATGAATATCGCTACTAGTTTAGTTACGACCAGTATAGCTCTCGGCAAGTCAACAAGTGAATTTCCATTTTTGATGTATGGGCATTTTCATATGAAAAAAGCAGTACTAGGTGCTAAGTTATTACAACTAAGTAAAGATAAACGCTGGCTTGTTATTACACCTACTACACCTTTAAATATCTGTTAACGCTTTAACTTAGAGGTTCTCTTATTAAATCGAACAATTCTATGCTATTAGTATTCAAATAAAACAGCCACGCACTACGAAGTTAGAGATGTAAGTGAATTATTTTTTCATTCATTGTGGTGGTGTTCCATTAAGAATGTAAAAATCGCAAATAGAGACATTTTCCAAAAAGCACTCGAGGATTATGTTTAAAATGAGAACTTTACTATTTGAGTGAACTATCTAATTCCTATAATACAAAGCCAGCCTTTTTTTGTATCTTCTTTTATGCTCACCGTCTGAAATCATATGCTTTCAAATAACTGCTTGATCTCTGTTTTGGTTTTATAAGATTTCATATGATAATTGATTTTGTAGATTTCAGAAATAATCATAAATTCTCCACCTTGTTTTAATACTCGAAATACTTCTTTTACGTCAGTTGCTAGATTTGGCCAAAAATAGTGAGTTTGGAAAGCAGTTATTTTATCAAAAAACTCCTCTGGATATGGAATATTTGAAACACTTGCTTGCCTTACGATTACTTTGCCTCTCGCTACATCTTCCTTATTTGCTTTTGTGGTATCTTTTACAGCTTGCTCTGAGAAGTCAATTCCATAGATTTTACCGTTCTTATTAATTTTAGATAGTGACTGAATGGTTTTCCCGCCTCCGCAACCAATATCTAATACAATATCCCCGTTTTTTATGGCTCCACTTTCGATAACCCATTTATTCATTCCGCTATGAGCAGCATTCATAATGCTTAACATTGTTGAACCTACAAAACCTTTTGGATTCTTAGCTTGTTCAATTAATCTTTGCAGTAATGACAATTGAAATCCCCTCCCTCATCTTATATAAACTTCCTACAACTTTTTCCGCTTCATGTGAATCTATGATTGTAACCCTATTAGATGCAAACTTACTATATGGAATGTCTGGAATTACATAATAAAAGTAAGTAAGACCGGTTGCTCTCATCTTGTTTGAGCGCTCAACTGCTGTCACACTTTTATAATAGTGTTTGCTTATTCAAAACTCTTCGGAAATTTTTTCTTTCATCATTTTGTCTTTTTTCTTAATCCAATTTTTTTCATACTTCAGCTTTGAGATGTCCATTTCGTAGTTAACTCATTTATATAACCATTAAAGCTAATATAAGTATACATAAAAATGTAAATTTCATCTTTAAAAGAAATTAAATCCCATAATTATGTAGGTAAATCTCATAATTATGGGATTTATTCTATTTTAGTGGAGACTATCAATATCGAGGATTGTATAGTACGTAGTCAAAAATGTAGGGTTATGTAGCACGCTTAACAAACCATTCATTATTATTAATGAATCGGATCATTAATTAAACGGCGTTCTCGTTCATCTAAAATTTGATCTATGATATATTCTAACTCTTGTTCAATACGCTGATTATTACGATAAATAATGTCAGCAATTGCACCTTTTTGACTTTCACTAATTTTAACTTTTTCTAATAGTTCCATTATTTCTTTTTTCGAAAACCCTAGCATTTATTTTCACCTCTCATTTCATTCGAAATCCATAATAAAACCCCTGATGTTAGAACTATAAATAACAATATATCCCCTCTAATTATAGGGTAAAATAGAACTATTAAGCAACATAAATCATGTTTTTTAACCATTATTTTCCCTATTTTTGACTTACTTCATTTTCAACAGACCTTTAAATATAACAATTCATTTGACATATTCGTTGTAATTTACTCCCTCAATTTCATAAGCTGTAGAAAAAATAAGGCGTTTTTAAATGTTTAATTTTCAAAATCCTTTTCAGCAATATGCAAATGACACTTGGTAAGTTCATATTGGACGGAATTTCCCAAACACTATTCATAGACGTGTGTATTAAAGCGTGCTGGAGGACCGTATAACATTTGATTTACTTAACAATGACGGCCTATAAATCTCGGTGAAGTGGGATTATTGCAGGAAGAACTGCCTTTATTTATCGAAGCATTAGCGAAAAATCATGTCATTATAAGTGCGATTCATAATCATTGGATTTTTACGAACCCGACTCTTTTGTATGTCCATTTTCAATCGGTAGAGCAACTTCTCACATTCGCACAAGAAACAGTTGACTTTTACCATGAAGTTGCTCGAAAAGCACACGACACATTCATAAAAAATGTATTTGAGCATGCCCCTGTTGATGAGTAAAATCATGCAATTTGGTTTTTGTATTTCATGAACCTTGCGTAGTAAATTTCACTAATATCCATCGCAAATTTTTTAAAAATATTTGATGTTCGGGTTCAAAATCATAGACTTTGCTTTCTTGCATTACCCGTTTTACCTGAGAATCAAACCATTTAGTCTTAATTTATTTATGTCATTAGCAAAATAAAATCAGTTGAATCAGCCAAACACCATTGTTTTATGTAATAAAAGAAAATCGTTTGCCATTTTATATACAGTGGCCTCTATTTATAATGGACAAAAAACGAGTTGCTTCCAATCTCAAGTTGAAACAACTCGACTCTCACATATTATTTATCGGTACGCTATGTGGTTTTTTTTATAGTTTCATTTTGAATCATGGTCTGTACTTCTACTAATAGTTCATCTGGAAATTGAAATTCTTTTGATAATTCTTCTACATCGACGGCTTCTGGTCCACTTATAATTTTCACAATCCGTTGTATCTTTTCGTCTGCGATAGGAGGCATCGTGGAAGTATTGACAATTCTCGATGAGGCATCACGTTGCCAGTTCACCTCATCTACATGTCCTTGAATATATACATTGCTATTTTCCTGAACGACTGCTCCCAGTTTCACATTGGATAAATTTGTATTTATTATCTCGATTAGCGAACCATTGGTAATCGCAAAAAACGTGCGCTCTGTTTCATCTACTTGACTATTCTCCACACGTCCAATCGATTTATCTGACCATAGAATAGAATACGGCCCCTCGACACAATCGACAAACTGACTGTTCGCAATCTCAAAAATAGAATCAATACAAGAAATCCCGTTGCCTTCCATATGTGAAAACGTACAATTATCCGTGAATAATCGGCAATTATTTAAATACACCAGATGACTCCCAAGTTCGCGTATCGTCGTATCCTTTAGCATAATTTTCGCATGATCATTCCCAAAAATACCACCAGACTGTCCAATCTGAATAACTGTATTATCCATTTCCAAGCCACTTGCATCGACAATTACATGAAACAGTTTATGGTTTGTGACTTCGCTATCCGTCACAATAACATCGGCTTCATTGACAAGATGAATCCCCGTTGTACTTCCGTTCTTCACACAACATTTACGTATTTCTGCTCTACTATTTTCAATAAAAATCTGCGGCTTCGCATGACCATATACATCACAATCATAAATTATAGCCTTCGACAGTTCCCCAACGTAAATACCCTTACCTTGTCCATCAGCAAAGACTGAGTTCACAGCTCTCAACTCACTTTTATACACAATAACATCCGTACTTACATGCTGTTTTACAACACAATTATCCATGATTACTTTTGAGCCTTCCAACGCTTGAATACCTGAACCCTGCCCTTGGTGAATCAGCGTGTTTTTTACCGACAATGTACTATTGGCTGTAACTATTTGTGCTTTGTCATGCCCATGTATCTCACAATCGACCAAATCCATTTTTACATTTTGTAGTGCAAAAATCCCGTTTGCTTGCCCCTCTAATAATTTACTGCGTAGCATCGTAAGTTCGCTATTTTGCACAATAATTTGCGCTTTTGGATGATGTTGAATCGTAGAGGTTTCCAGCATCACACTAGATCCATTATCAATTCGTAAACCGTATGGAATTGCCGGGCTACCTAAGATGTCTACATTTTTCATCGCTAAGCTACCAAAGTTAACCGTTACTTGTGCACTGCCTGTTTGCTTTTCCACAACACAGTTTTCTAAATGTAGATTCCCTTTAATATACAAGCCTCGCCCCTGACTAAAGCGAATATTACACATTTCAGCGTTCACATTGTAGCGAATGAAGACACTCCCTTTAATCGTGACATCCCCTTTTCCATAAAGCTTAAGGCGTTTCGAAACGTCAACGATTTCTTCATAAATACCACCGTTAATTTCTATCTGGTCACCAGCTTCAGCATCTTGAACCGCTTGCCCAATGGTCTGATAGCGGTACATAAGACTTTTTTTCACGATTATTGTCTTCATACACACGTCCTTCCTGTCTTATAAGCATTGTATTTCATTCAAACACACCTTATTTTTTTCCAATATTCTACTAATCAGTATATACCCCATGAACTATATGTTATTCAATAATTGAAGGGCTTATTCTTGATTAGCACTAAAGTTACGTACATAAAAGAAGAGAGCGCAAAGGAATTTAATCCTTGCGCTCTCTTTGCGGTTATTAAAGGTATGTGGTTGCATAAATTCGATGTTCAATAGCTCCACACTTACTTAATCTATACAGATTCAGAAATCCCCTGCACGTTTTGTACTACTGCATATCTCTTATACCTAGATAATTACTTTTATCAACAAGTAGTACAAACCTAGTCTGGACTAGAATTAAATCCTTGTTAGTTTTTGTTTTCATCTATAACATGGTCTTCAACAGCAGTAATTCTATGTGGACTTCCCCAAAATGGTTTTCATTATTTCCAACACACACACTCCCTTGATGCTGCTTAATCACTTTCTCTGTAAATGCTAAGCCTAGTCCATAATGTCCATTCTGTGTGCGCCCATAATTTTCTGTATAAAATAATTGTGTTGCTTTTTGTAGTGCTTCTTCTGAAAAACCTGGTCCGCCATCAATGACAACAAATTGAACGATTTCTTGTTCTTGTTTAACTATTAATTTTACAATTTTGTTTTCAGGCGTTCTTTCCATTCCATTTAACAGTACATTACTTATAGCTCTAATCACCAAATGAATATCTATAAAAAGATGTATCTCTTTCATTGTTAGATTTTCTATTATCACATTATTATTCCTGAAATCACCAACTTCTTTCTCGAGTAAACTTAGTAACTGATTTACCGATACTATTTCTTTATTAAGCATTATTTCTTTTTCATTGAGGTTAATTTCAATTACTTTTTGTATATATAATTCAATTTGTTTGATAGCATTCATAATATCCATAAAACTTTCTTCTAATTCGTCATCCATTGCTAATTCTAGTAGTTCAATATTCCCTTTAATAATTGTTAATGGAATCTTTATATCATGTATTAGGTAACTAATTTGCTCCGTTTTCGAGTTTTTACTCTCAATCTCATTTTGTATCGATTTTATTAAAGCATCAGATAAACTTTCCATTGCTCCCATTACATCTTTATACTCAATAAACTTAACTTTTGGAAACTCAATATTAAGGTCTCTTTGTTTTATTTTCTCAGCTATATTTATAAGTTTTTGATTTTCTTGAAGAATGATTTTCCTGAATTTTCTGATGTAAAAGAATATAATAAAGCAATATAAAATTATAGAAGTAACTAATATTACTACTCCAACGTTCGGTATAATTTTTCTTAATACTGGATCCGCAAATTGAACTTTCAGATTATAGTAAATCAAAATTGTTTGATTTTTACTTTCATATTTTAAAAAAGAAACTGTTTCATCATTCTCTTCATTTTGAAAAGTTTTTACTGCTTTTTCAACCATTCTAAAACTCAAATTACTTTTAACAATTTCATTTGTGGCATTATTGAAAATCACAAAATCAAGTTCAGGAGGAATCAAATTAAGATCAATATCGATTGAATGTTCGATGGAATCTTTTATTTTTTCAGATTTTTTTATCGGGTCATTTGCTGGAAGCAAAAAATCATTATTAAACCCCCATATAAAAATGTAGATATTCGCCAAAACTATCAATAATCCCAAAAAAACGATTTTCAAGATCCATTTTAAAAAATAAATAGATAACGTATTCTTTAATCCCATTTGTAGCCTACTCCCCAAATAGTATTTATAGGAGTTACATTGTAATCTGTAAATTTTTTTCGAATTACCCGAATATGCTCAATAATCGTTGAAATTTGAGATTCACTTTCGATGGAATAAATCGAGTCATAAATGTGTTCTTTTGAGAAAGTCTTACCTTTGTTTAAAGCTAAAAGTTCACATATTTTATACTGCGTCTTTGTAAAACTCACTTCTTTTCCTTGAACCATAACCCTTTTCGCTTCTATATCAATTAAGATATTCCCATCAATAAAAGTACGATTTAAATTCTTCTTCGGTCTATTTTCCCTTCGCAAATGAGCCTCAATTCGAGCATTCATTTCATGGATGCTAAATGGCTTTAGAATATAGTCGTCCCCTCCAATAGATAAACCTTTTACAATGGAATTTTCATCACTTTTTGCGGTCATAAATATGATAGGTATATCAATTAAAGGCCTTAACTTTTCACATATTTGAAAGCCGTCTTCTCCTGGCATCATGACATCCAATAAGATAATATCAAATTTATTAATTCCCTCTAACGTAATTTCATTTATACTTTCAAGAGTTGTCACTTCGTGTTTCTTCAATTCTAACGCTTTTTTCACTAATCTTAAAATCGTAACATCATCATCAATAGTTAAGATATTCGCCATAACAAAACACCTTTTCAATATGAAATATTCTACTTGTCCCTTCTTTAATAACTAGCTTTTCTCCCGTCCCAATTTTTGAACCACAAAATACTTATTACGATTACACTAAGCGTAATAATAAATGCAGTTACACTTCCTTTTAATACACTTGTATATTTATCTACTAAGATTGATTGGCTAAATAAGTGTGTGCTGAAACGATTTGGCCAAGACCAAGGTAAAAATATCCAAACCTTATCTACTACTGAAGTTTGTGACAAGGCTGCTATGATCAATCCTGCAAATCCAGCTATACTGCACATCCCAATACCGTATTTATAACCAATCATTAAATAGAGAAAATACTGAAAAACACCGCAAATAATAAATACCATACCCGTCAAATAATAGTGAGCAATATTTATTTCAGCCACTCTAACTAAATATGCCAAAGCAAACGTATAAAGCGATATAGCTAAAAGTATAGCAAAGCCATATGAAACAATCATCATACTTATTTGGCTGCTAAAAGTTATAGCTTTGCGTTTAGTTAACCGAAGCATATTTTGAAAGTGTCCCGCTTCTTCTTCAGAATCAGAAACAACGCCGCAAATAATGGCGATTATTAGTGGTGTCCCGATTCCTAGTAATTCAAAGAAAAGACCATAAAGAGCCTGTGGATTTATAAAATCTTTTCTCACAGCTATATACATCACCAAAATCCCCGATATTGTTAAAGGAGTAAATAGATGCAGCAACAAAAACAAACTTCTCTTCCTTTTTTTAAATTCTGCTAACAGACATCTATAATGTTGAATCAATTTACCTCACCTCTTGTTTTGCGAAAGATGTTGTAGTTAAAAATGTAATAAGGAAAAATAATAAAATACTAAAAAAGATTGCAATAGGTATGACAGAACTGCTCAACAATTCACTCTCTGGTGATAAAGGAATACCATTTGAATGCAGATGGTTTAATGGCATCTGTACTCTTTGAGACCAAGCCCAAGGAACTGACCACCAATGTTCGGTTGCCGCATAGAATGTTCCTAAATTTAAGTTAAGCAAGCAATTAATAAGGAGGGTGGTAAACAGATTGGTTTTACGTGAAAGCCACAGGCAGAGCGGTATCTGCCACAATGTAGTTATTAACGTCACTAATATTGCTAAAACACAATCAATTAATGATACTAAATAAGGGCTTGTCTTTATAATTAAGCTTGTTACAAGCATTACAGCTATTAAACAAACAGAAGCTAGAATTGCCAACCATGCTATTAATAAAATCCTACTAATTTCTTTTCTTTTTAAATCTATTGGTAAACCAACAATCGTTTTAAATGCCGTAGATTTTTTTTCAAGATTATTTAATAGCCCGGCAGTTAGCGCAATCAACACTGACAGCCACAAAACACCCCAGTGATTGATAATTGTTTCTATAGAAAACTTTAAAATTTCAGGACCTCCTAGAAATCCAAAAGCAACTGCAAGAGAAGAACATAGTAAAGGAATCACTAACGTCATTTTCCATATATTTGTTCGTTTCATTTTTAAAATTTCTGATTTCAAATACACATTCATTCAATACACCCCCTACTGCATGCTATGTTTTCTTACAATATCTGTGAAGAGTGTTTCTAGATCTTCATTCGAATTGTATTTCCCTTCATATCCTAAATTTCCATTGCTGATAATGGCAATATCATCCGCTAAATGCTCCACCTCAGATAACATGTGACTGGATAAAAGCACTGTAATCCCTTGCTCTGGAAAAGAACTGATAAGTTGTCTTAATTCCTGAATACCAATAGGATCTAATCCATTTGTTGGTTCATCTAAAATTAATAATTTTGGATTATTTAATATTGCCAAGGCAATGCCCAAACGTTGCTTCATCCCCATTGAAAAATTCCGCACACTTTTATTTCCCGTATTTGTTAGACCAACAATTTCAAGGACTTCTTGAATTCGTTCTTTAGGTAAACCCAGGATAGTTGTTAAGACACTTAAATTTTCTTTGGCTGATAGGTTTCCGTATAAAGGTGCAGATTCTATTAGAGAGCCAATATGGATTAAGTCTGCTCTACTCCAATTATGACCATCAAAAATCACTTCTCCGGAGGTTGGTTTAAGTAAACCAGAAATTATCTTAAGGGTAGTAGACTTCCCAGCGCCATTGGGACCCAGTAAACCATAGATAGTATTTTTGCGTACCTGGATAGTTAAGTTATTTAAAACCGTTTCTTTCCTATGTTTCCGTGTTAAATTTATTGTTTGCAAAATATATTCTTTTTCCATTTATAAACACTCCTTTCTAGCAGTTGAAAATTATTGTACCTACTAAAAATCAAGATTTTATCAATATTTAACGATTAAAGTTGTACAAAAATAAAAATATTTGTTTCAAATGATTCCGTTCAATCCAAACACTACTTTTATTTCCTTCCACAGAAACGTCATTAATTATTGCATTCTCGTGCGATTTCTATATAATTAGCAATGAAGAAGAGACAAATTCCACAGACATTTCGTCGAAGTAATCATCTCCATCGCAACTAAGGAGTGTTCAAATGAAATTTAAAACTGAGTTACCTGAAAACTATGCAGACTTGAAAAAAGCTGCCAATTATACATCTAGCTGGCGTAATCGTTTAGATGCTGTAAAAGCACTAAGTGTCTACAAGCATGAAAAAGTGATTGATTTACTAAACAACCGTGTTAAAGCTGATACTGTTTTCACAGTGCAACAAGCTGCTTTTGAGGCGCTAACAGCCTTTGGCGAAGATGTTAAACCACCTGTTCGTCGTAAATTCGAGCTAATTAAAGGCGCTGATAAAGTGTTCATACGCGTGAAGAAAAGCTTACCTGCTGATCATACAATCACAGATTTCGCTGAAAAGCTTAAACGTATGCGTCTAGATGTATATGATGCCTATGAAGGCCACCATGGCGAGAATTTCCTTTCTTGGCTAGAAACAAAATGGCAATCAATCTAAATGCCAACATAAAAACGCGTTACGAAAAATGAAAGTTTTTCGTAACGCGTTTTTTGTTGCTTATTGATTATTATTTTTTGCGTTTCCACATCAAAATTCCAAGGAGCGCGCTAAGGATAATGATACTACCGATTAGCCAATAAGGGTTACCATCATCGATATGATCCGTGTTATCACCAGTTACAGCATCATCGATAGTGCTAGTTGGACCATATGAAAATCCACCCATTTGAAGCAATGAATGCTCACCCATATCAGGTTCTAGGTTCGCTGATAAAATGGAAATATAATCTTCTTCGTAAGCGTTGCATCTGGTTGTTCCAGATCTAGCTTACCATGAAATAGTGCAGTATTAATTTCTTTATAGGTAATATCTCCATCCAAAGACGAGAGATATTCTTCCTTAAGTGCTGATTGTGCATATTCGTCAACTGTCGTTCCTTCTAGACCAAAGAAGCCTCCTACTCAACCAGCAAAATCCTTGCGCGATAAATTTTCTGTACCGTTTAACACCATATCCACACCATTATAACCAAGAAGACCAAGGCTGTGTAACACCATGATTTCTTGTAAATTCGGCGTTGATGCGGGTACATCTGTAAAGAGCATGCCTTTATCTGCTGTATGTGCATGAGCCACCGGAGCGATAAGTAGTGTACTCATTTGTATATATCTTTTCAAAAATATTCCACTTTTCAATAATGTAGTATACATACTAAACTATTGAAAGTATGAAATTCGCTTAAGTAATAAACTACCAATTTTTTCTTTATTGACCCAGGTTGAATTGTTTTTAACTCATTGTATCCAATAGATAATCTATCATTGCAACAAACTTACTAAAATAAAAACAAGTCTTATACGTAAGCGATATTTGAGACTTACGTATAAGACTTATTATTTATTAATTCGTATTTGTTTCATTCGTATTTGTATCATTAGTTGGACGCTCACCACGTGCAGGCATATTGCCTCCACCGCCTGGACCATCCATCATACCACTACTTTGCTGTTCAGCGATACCGTCTTTATTGATGTACGTCATAACTGAAGCCTGCTTAAATTCCACAGATTGCGAGCCATTTGTGTACGTCGCATTTTCGTAAAGACCATCTTGACTGTCCCCGGTTACTGTCCCATCTGAGCTTAACGTATACGTCTCACCTTGCTTTAAATCAGGTGTACTAATTACGATAGACTGGAATTGTTTTTCAGGCGCTATAGTGAAGATCGATTTACCATCACCATTCGCTATATTGACAGTTGTTGCGGCTTGCTGCGTCTCATCGAATGTCATCATAATAGCCGCTTGTGTGGAAGAATCCGATAGGCCTAACGCCATTCCGCTACTACCAGATGCAATAAGTGTGCCACCTTCAATTGTGAAAGTGCCATCATAATCGAGTGGAGCGTTGCCATTATTCGTAGGTCCATAAACAACTACTGTACCTGCAGTCATCTTGATGGATGAATTGGAATCAAGTCCGTCACCATCCGCATTGACATACAAGTAGCCTCCTTCTATTAATAACAGGCTATCACTTGTCGTAGTAGTCGTACTTTGCGTTTCCCCCGGCATGCCAAGGTCTGAACTACCACCATTAATGTTTATGCCATCATCTGCGGCTATAACACGTACATTACCATCCGATAACGTCACATTGACTCCTTCAATACCTTCATAGCTTTTTTCAATGTTCACTGCACCACCAGTAATGAGAACATCTGTATCTGCATGCACGCCATCATCTCCTGTTGACACTGTGATATCCCCACCTTGAATTGTTAAATCACCATTACTATGCAGTGCATCATCAAGCGCATCAATAGCAATTGTACCACCCATAATTTGCATGTTTGTACCCGCTTTTATACCTTTGCCACTCACATCTTCTTCTTCAGTAGTCGTTGTTTGTTGCTCAGAAACTTGTTCCCCATCTAAACTTGAATCGGTTTGATTTTGCTCATTCTGGGCTTGTTGTTGATTGCCAGCACTCTGCGCCATTTGACTCGGATCAATATCACCATTTTCATCAGTTGGCATTTCTGGTCTTGTTCCACCTTCACCATTCTGTGGCATTTGAGTAGGATCAAACTCACCGTCTTCACCAGTTGGCATTTCTGGTCTTGTTCCACCTTCACCACCCTGTGGTATTTGAGTAGGATCAAACTCACCGTCCTCACCAGTTGGCATTTCTGGTCTCTGGCCACCTTGCATCATGCCACCACCCATTTCCTGCGAAATGATTTTTTCTGGGCTACCGCCACCTGATGTAATCGAATAAGTTCCGTCCAGCACAGAGACTACTTTTTCCGCTTGAATACCGTCGCCCTCTGCTGTAACCGTCAGCGTGCCACTTTCTAACACGATATTTCCTTTATCGGCATCTTCATCGTTTGAGGCTTTAACGCCATCACCAGCCGCTTCAATCGTGATATTCGCGTCACGCATCGCAAACACGTCACGCCCCACAATACCATCATCTGTTGCGTGAATTGTGATGTTCCCTCCTGTCACAAGAAGTTGGTCACGTCCAGTAATGCCGTCTTTGTAATTAGCATTGACTGTCAGGGCACCTGGTCCGTTAATGGTTAAATCGTCCTTACTAAAAATGGCTGCACCAGGATCATCTGTATTATCCTCATACACATATTGCGTGGCATCCGTCAGAACATTTTCCGTTCCATCCTCTAGTGATATAACCGTTTTATCAGACTGTTTCACATAGATAGGCGCCGTTGTTTTCGAGGTAATATTGGCCCCGTTTAGTACAAGGCGAACCACGCCTGTATCTTCGGTATCTATAATAATATTACCATCAGACAAGTTTCCTTCTAACACATAAGTACCTGATGTTTTAATGGTAATGACTTGTCCATCGACTAAAACGCCATCACCCCCATCTACATCCACTGATGTGTCATTCAACATTACTTTTGTAAAGTTTTTACTTTGCCAAGCGGTGTAAAAATCCTCGTCCATATAATTGACATAGCTACTAACAATGGCTTCTGTATCCACTGATGTTGTTGTTTTCTCCTCGTTACAGCCACCTAATACCAATGCCGATCCTATAATGACTGGTGCTAAATATTTATATGTTTGCATCTTCATGTCCCTTCCTTTTTATGAACTTCTATGTGCTTACAATACACAAGAAATGTGTCAGGAAGATGTTAAAACGAAAAAAACACTAGCATTTCAGCTAGTGAGTATATTATGGATGCCATTATATCGTATGAATTTTTTGTACTTCTACTCTCCAAAAAACGGTTGCTTAATCAAAACGTTAACCAACATATAGAAGTTAAACATACGATGAAATGTGCTAGCGTTATATTACAAGTCCTCTAATCCCAATAATTAAACATAACTTCTCCTACTGTTTCGCTACGAAAACGCTTTACATATTTCCATTCCATTTCTGATAAACTATGCAGATGTTTATCCTGTTCTAGTGACGTATCTAGCACTGCTGCTTCTAAACATTTACGCATTGGAAAATATTTGTGTAGCTTTGACTTTGTTAAAAAGTTTAAAATCAGATTCTCCTCTTTTTCGGCAAACGCAACATAGGGCATGAGTCGGTGATGAAGAATCGTAAATTGTTCTTCATCAAGCTGAATCATTGCTCTCATATACACATTTGAAGGATCATCACCAAATTGTAAAGCTTTTGCCCGTGGCTCACTTGTTACAAGATGATAGACCATTGACTGAAACGATTGCATATCTTGTTCAATTAAATGCTCTGAATCAAAACCAGAAATCCCTTTCGTTAATCGCATTCAACCACCCCTTTATCCATTTGTTTACATTTCATTTATACCCCTTTATATCCCTGTCAATTCAATCAATTCATTGAAATGCATAAATAATCGAGGAAATGGAATTTTATCGTTGTAATCGAATACTTTTTACTATAAAGGAGGTGACATCCTATGAGAAAAACGTTATTAAATAATCTATTCGTTTTATGTGCATTACACAGCCCGCTCGATTTCATAGTCAATCCGTAAAAATGGCAGTCCAAAAATGCGCATCGTATGAATCGCTGTCATAGACGTTTCCCTAGTAGCAGTAATAGTGAAATGCTCATGCAATGGTAGTTTGAATAGGAAATCACGTATAGCTAAATAAATGCCAGCATCTTCAGTGTGCTTACTCGTTAAATGCAATTCGCCATTCTCTTCAAATAAGTACAAAACACCGATCATCGTAGAAAAAGGTAGTGGTAAGGCAATATTCATATAGGTTGTTTGCGCAGTTGTATGCTGTGAATAAATGGCTACAAAGATTGTTTGCCCCTCCATTTTACGAATCCATGCGCGTGGGGATTTGCGTCCATCTAACTGCTCGTCTACTTGGACAATGGCACCTGTCATCTCAATCGGTTGGCTAGAAAAAGGAAGATTCAGTTGCTGCATCCAACGACTTATCCCTTGAAATATAAAAGCAAAGGGCTTAAACCACGTGCTCCATTGCACCGAAGCAGTCAGCTTATACTTATGTGTTTGTTCATAAAAATGTGAAATAGCCAGTGGCAGCTTCGATGTATCCACATAATCACTTAAATCGTCAACTAGACCAGGATGTTCTACTCCTGTTTCAGCTAATTTCCCGCGAATTTTACTTACTGGAAATGTGTAAACTGATTGCGCTGATTTTGGAACGACCAACGCCCAAGCGAAAACTCCAACACCACCAAATAATACACAGTTAAAGAAGCCATGGAATTTTAGCATATCTGGAATACCAACAATAGATGTTCCTATTAAATTACCAAATGCATAAAGAAGAGACCATAGAATCGTCACACATACTGCACCGTAGGAAATACATAAAAACAATCGCTGCCCTCCTGGAAATCTAGTTTTCATTGCCAAAATAAACAACCAATAAATAGCAACTATATAAAGCACGACTGACACGACTTCTACAATGGTAGAAAACGTAATACCAATTGCCACCAGCATTGGTCCAGCTAATAGAATAACCACCAGAGCATTGTACCACTTGCTTTGATGCAATCTTCCGAATAACCCCACTGAAATCGCTAATAAACAAGCCGAATAGTGAAAGTGTATCCCCGTTAACCATGTAATAAGTGGTGTAAAACCAGTATCAATTTGCGCTGTAAACGCGAAAAACCATAGTCCACCGACAAATAAGTAAACTAGCCCTACATCAATGGCGATTTCAGCAATATTTGTAAAGCCACGCTGTAAAAATCGCTTCACACCTTGGAGTGCAACAAATGCCGTATAGCATAGATAGACCAGTGCGAGTACAATGGCTATTCCACCATCAGACCACCAATGCAGCATTGTTACAGCAATCATCATAACAACGAGAATGGCATCTTCACCTTTTCTCAATGGAACCACCATTTTTAACATGGCCGGTACAAATAGTAGTTGAGCTATCGTTAAAAGCATCATATAGTCTGGTTGCTTGCTAAATAAATAACAAACAACAGTCAGTACCATTCCTAAAAGCAGGACGGGGCTAAATAGATTGTTGCGTAAATTCACCAGCATACATCATCAGCCTCCCAAACAATGGATTATGAATCGACACATGAATTGTGTATACTTGTCGCTTATCATCAAACCCTTCCTCAACTATTACGCGCCCCTCTAAAACCTTTGGGATCGGCAACTCCACTTTCGGCAAGATAAAACGCTGTATACCTGAACGGATAAGCAATCTTCCATCTGTCGTCACAGTAAAATGCAAATCAGAATAAAAAAGTGATGGTGAACCTAAATAATCCTTTACCACTTTTCTCACAGGATCAATCGTCATTCTTGCATTAAAATGCCTCGTTTTTTTCTCAAAATTAAAGCTTCTTTCCCATAATACTTCTAATTCTCCACTTGGTAGTACTTTACATGTATTACGAATCGAAAACGGCACATTTTCACCCGATTCAGGAAATAAAAACTTCGTTCGTGCAGCTACGGCATAAAAAGGACGCATCCAAGCTGCACCTGAATCAATCTTTTGCATTAAACCCGTTGCAATAAATGGCTGATCAATCGGTAAAGCATAACGCTGTTGTAGCATAGGATGTAGGCTGTTGAAATCTTCACCTAATAATGTTTGATAAATCGTCAAATACTCGCACCTCGCTTACGTTTACAACTTTTTGCACTCGGCAAATCTTTACTGAGGATGAAACCAACAATCGCTAGTACCCATAAGGCAACATTCAATGTTACTGGATTGAAAGGCGCTGTTGAGATACTGGCATCAGACACTACTGCACTAACCGTCAACAGCGGAAACAGCATAATTTGCAAGCCAAAAAGTAAGCGTTTTCTCCGCGGCAATAGCCAGCACAAGGCGAATATGATTTCACAAATCCCTATCCAAAACACCGCTTTTGTTGCGGTACTCGCATGAAATCCACCCAACGCTGTTAACATCGCCACCTCGTCTGGATGTTGCATGAGGACTTTCGGAACAAGCCCATGATAAAACCACACGAAACAAAACAGCATACTAATAAGCATCGTTAAAAAGAAACGGCGATATTGTGAGTATGGATTTTCCCCTTTTTCTAGCCACCGCTTCAAAACATCAAAACTTAGCGCTGTTGCCCACCCCATCGCCGGACGAAAGACATTGTCGAGAACGTCACCAAGTTTTCCGTAGCGTACGTCATAGTCATACTGCGTTAAAAACGTCAGTCCGCTATCATGAGGAATGTACTGCCAGTATCCTTTCCCTTCCGCTATTGGTGATATTTTTTGCGGGGTGCCAAAATGGAGAGAAGATGTTTTTGTACCGTTTTCTTTGTGATGTGTCCCCTTACTTTCACCCCAACCACTCACCTTCAGCCCAGGCATAACCTTTGTTTCATATGTAAATTGTTGCGCATCTTCCGGCGACTTCTTTTCAATATATGTAATGGACGTGAAGCGCAAATCCCACTGCTCATGGAGTTTTGGGTTTTGTGTATACGCCCAAGCTTCATCTATTGGCGCTTGTATATCGATTTCTACATAAATGGATTTCTTCTTCAAATAAAATTCCTCCTAACCGATGATAGATGAATCATTTTCATACCTTACTTCCCTATTTATTCAATACCTACACATTATTGTGAAATATCTATCAACTCTATATTACATGACTTATTAAATTACACCATCACAAATAATTATATATCCTGCTGATCACGCTCTAAATTCGTTACGAAATCATTCATTTTATATTATTTATTGGATAATTTAAATGTAGATGGGAAAAATACTTCCAAATATATTTGGAGGTATTAAATATGAACAAAACGAATTCTATTATCTTGGTTACATTTGGCTGGTTGTTCTTGACGGTCTATGCAATGGCTAACGATGAGCCTAGGCCTTTTGAAGAAATATACTCTGAAATAGGCTATAAAACCGTGGAAGCAGCAGCTGATGATTTTGAACAACACTTTCAACAAAAACTAATACTCCCACTTCGTGTACCACCAATTAGCTTTACACATCATTTTGGTAGGTTTAATGATTTAGATGGAGAAATGAATGACTACTTTGAAGTGAAGTTCATCAGTGATCAAATACCCGAACATCATTTTAAAATTGATATTCGACCAATTAAATATAAAATCCCATTAAAAAAGGAAGATATCTTAAACACATTTACTTTAAAAAATGGTAATACTTCTAGCTATATGACGGTTTCAGATTTCAATGTTCTTGCTTTCGAGAGCAATGATTGGCAATATATGTTATGGATTGATCAACGAGTTTCAGATAAGGTATCCCCTGAAACTTTGGTTAACATCGCAAACTCTATAAATTATTCAACTGAACCAAAAAAATAGGATACCTTTGGTTTGGATTTAATTAGTCATCCAAACCTCTTTTTCTATAAAACAAAATAATATGTAAAAACTTGAATCGAAATAATCGTTTGCGGAGTCTAATGGTCAGATGGGAGGCGTTTTTCATTACAACTAAACAAATCACACTTGTTGAGTTAGCTCAAAATGGTGATGAAGATGCATTTTATCAGCTAATTGAACAAGAGCAGCATAAACTGTATCGCATGGCTTATGTGTATGTGCAAAACGAAAATGACGCTGTTGAGGTGTTTCAGCAGACAATCATTCGCGCATACGAAGGTTTACCTCAATTAAAAGAGCCTCACTATTTTTCTACATGGCTCACACGAATCATTATTAACTGCTGTAAAACATACATAGCGAAAAGTAATATTGTACATCTTGTAGAACCTCACACGCTTGAAGATGTCAAGAGTACATCATCTTCTTATATCGAAGAAGAGCTTGATTTATGGCAGGCACTTTGCCAATTAGAAGAAAAATATAAGACGGTGTTATTATTACGCTTTTATCAGGACTGCTCTGTAAAGCAAATTGCTTCGATTTTGCAATGTCCAGAAGGAACGGTGAAAACACATATTCGGAGAGGCTTACAAACTTTACGACAACAATTAAAGGGGGCATATCTAGATGAATGGGTTCAATCCGCTGAAGGAAGTCATTGATACGATTCCTATTCCAGAAAGACGACTGACTGAGGTTTTACGAGTAGAGGGCATGTCGAAAGTATTCCAGCAAAAACATCATACGGTAAATGCTTTAAAAAATATTCATTGTACGATTTATCAAGGTGAAATGGTCGCTATTATGGGGACAAGTGGTTCCGGAAAAAGTACGTTATTGAATATGATTAGTGCCATTGATGAACCAACGGAAGGAGCGTTATTTTTATTTGGCAAACGGGCACATGACGTTTATAAGGAGCCAAATGCGTCGAAATTCCGAAAAGAAAATATCGGCTTTGTTTTTCAATCTTTTCATCTGTTAAAGGATTTATCCGTGGAAGACAATATCGCTCTACCGTTGATTTTAAATGACGTGCCGAGTAAAGAAATCAAAGTCCGTGTAGAGCAAATCATGGAACAATTGAATATTGCGGCTTGGCGTAAGCATCGGCCAAGTGAGCTTTCTGGCGGACAACAGCAACGTGTTGCCATCGCACGTGCCATTATTGCGAACCCACCGATTTTGCTAGCCGATGAGCCAACTGGTGCTTTGGACGTCAATACGACAGATGAGATTTTACACCTTCTCGTACAGCTACAAAAAAATAGGAATCAAACGATATTACTCGTTACGCATGACCCTTATGTGGCTACCTATGCAAATCGTGTATTGTTCTTCCATGATGGAGCGATTGTGGATTCTTATCAAAATAATAAAACGTCTGAGGATTTAGATTGTATATTAACGAAGTTCAAGTTGATTACTAGGGGTGATTGCTAATGTTTTCAATGCGTACCATAGCACTCAAGCTCTTTCGTGCAGCTTGGACAAATGTGCTCACAAGTATTAGCATTATTACCATCTCCATTTGCCTAGTCATGACAATGAGTGTCTACATATATAATGCCAATACACAGATGAAGGAAGAAATTCAGGCGTTATTTGGTGAAATGGATTTGATGGTTGGCTATAATCCAGAGCAACACAAGGTACTGACAAATGAACAAATCTCTAATTTTGAGTCTATCTATGGTGTAACAAAAGTTTCTAGTGTATCACTAGCGCATACAATTGTTGAAAATGAATTCAATACTACATTTTATACAGCTGGTGTTGAAAACGATAATCTTGTGAAAAGTCGTTATCATTTTACAGTGGATCTAACGCCAAACGATGTCGTGATTTCCGAAAATATTGCTCGCCTTTTCAATAAAGATGTTGGTGATAGCCTGCAAATAACATTCAATAAATCCGTCGACGGTTCACTTGAAGCTGATATAGGTGAATTTATCATACAAGAAATTCTTCCACCAATTAAAGGAACTGAAAGCTTTAGTTTAATTCTTCTCCAAAACGATGTGTTGAAAACATGGATGAATAATAGTGATGAGCAAACAGCTGGTATGTATACGCTCATTAAAACAGAGGATAATATCGCGACTTCTGTTGGCATGGAAATTAAACAGTTAGATGAAACATTGCGTGTGGATGTGGCGAGTGACTATGATTTCATCAAGGAAAATTTACAAGCATTATTGATTTTCATGATTGTTCTTTCAGTTTTTATTCTATTAATCTCAAGTGTATTATTAATGTCAACATTTCAGCTACTATTCTACAAAATTAAAGAACAGCTTATGGTGTTGCGAGCACTTGGCGCCACAACAAAACAAGTAAGCCGTATTGTACAATCACAATTATCACTTATTGTTAGTTTTGGTGTGCTACTAGGTACATCAGTCAGTTTATTGGTCATTAAATTATGGCTCCCACAACTTATTAGCATGATGAAATTGCCGAGTGCTAGAACCGACCTTCCGCTTGTGTTCGTCATTATCATAGCGGCATCGAGTTTTATACTGCTTCAATTCATTACGCAATGGCAAGTACGAAAAAGCTCACGTCTTCTGCCTTTGCAAATTGCAAGTGATAATGAAAACTTGAGCCTGCAATGGGCAAAATGGAAAACGCTAGTTGTGAGTGGCGTTGCAGTCATAGCTCTACTTTTATTTTCGAATTCCCAACTCATAGGAAAGAGTAGTGGAGAGGGTGCACTAATGATTTTAATTGGCACATTACTTGTTAGCGGGATATTACTCTATATGATGCCATATCTATTTACAACACTATTAAATATTTCATTGAAACCAATTCGCTCTGCACTCGGAAAAGAGGCATTTTTAGCGTGTCAGCAGCTGATGCCACAAGTACGCAAAAATATGCCGATTGTGCTAAGTATTATTGGATTAATGATAATTTTGATATTTAGTAGCTCATTATTTAAAACGATACAGTCAACCGAACAAAATTATATTAATTCTCAATATGAAACATCTATGAAAATTACAAATGAATTATATGATCCAACGATTACTCTTGATTTAATAGAAGAAATTGAATCTTTGCCAAGTGTGTCCTATGCCTACGCACAAAGCAACTCACCTTTGTTAGAGCTTAAAATTAACAATAGATGGGAAGGCAATAACTTTGAAGCAATTGATGTCCAAAAATTTGTCGCGTTAAATAAGATAGATGCTGTTAACGGTAACTTAGAAAATGGGCTAATCATCACCGAACGCTTTGCAAAGGAACATCAATTGTCTATTGGAGATACATTAAAGGCCGGTACATATGATGTACCACTTCAACAAACAGTGCCGATAGGTGAAGTACAAGTTATTGGTATCGCACCTAATCATTATTTTTATATTGATTTTTATATGGATTGGTCATCATTCGTAGTAGCTTTAAATCCACCTGTTATTACAGATTTTATGGTAGAAGCAACAAATACTCAGCAGGCTTTAGCTGAATTGAAATACTTAGAAGATCGATGGCCAGCTCTAAAATTCACGGATAAAGAAACAATTATTGAACAGTCCAATGAATTGACATTCCAACGTTGGAGTCTATTTGTAGGTGTGTTTGTCATACTAATTGCTGCAACTTGCCTTGGCGTATTACAAACACTACTTCACTCGGTTTACGCAAAACGTGGTGATTATGCAATCCAGCGTCTAATTGGTCTTTCTCCAAATGGATTAATGAAACTCATTTTGACTCAAGTGTTGTCATTTGTACTTTATGGACTGACTGTTGGTACTTTCCTTGGACTCCTTTTAACAAGAATGCTTGGCTTTATTGACGAGGGTGCACCTATATTCTATGATTTTTTCACTTTAGGTATCACTAGTCTTGTGTTTTTAGTGGCAACGCTCGTTGTTTTCGCATTACAAGGATACTGGATCAGTCGAAAAAAACTAGCAAATGAAATTGTCGATATGTAAAATTATCAGTTAGACCCTCTACGTTGGGGGTCTTTTTTCGTTTATAGGACATCCTTTCAGTTTTATCGACCTACTTTTTAAATTTATCGGTCACATTCCCAAATTTATCAACATGAATCTTACAGCCAACAAAAAAGCATCCCCCTAATAAAGAGAGAGGCTCTAGTATCATACTCCGACAAATAACACAGCTTGTCCAATGGCTATAAAAAATGCTTCATGTTGAATGGGGCTGGTTTCCTCAATTTGTAGTTCAATGTCAAAATGGGTATCACGGAAAATCGCCTTCCAGCGTGCAATTGGCTGCTCATCTATATTAAAAACAGACCAATCCTCCATCTCTTTATTCAGCATGATTTTACGCTCACCATCCATAATAATTAGATCAGGAATCATGATTTTCCAGCCGTCATAGGCAATCATATAATCTTTCCCAGTAACTAAATCTTTCCCTTTAAAATGCACACGGCCACGACGAGACACCTTTTTACACGTAAAAAGTGTGCGTCCATCAATCGAAGCTACGTCAAAACGTACAAAATAACGATAATCCATCGAACGATCGAAGGCCTTTTTTAATCTATTTGTATAGACACGTTGAACAATTGACGATACATTGCCTTCTTCGTTAAAAACCTCTACTTTTTCTGTTGATTCAATTGCTGCTGGTTGCTTGTATGTAAAAGTTTTCAATCAATTCGCTCCTTCAACTACAGTTGTTTCTATTCTAACAAAATGTGCTCTCCTTTTTCCACGCAAACACATAAAAAATACTATGGATGTTTTTATCCATAGTGTTAGTTGTTATCTATGATACTTAACTGAGGATCAATTTCCTCCATATGTTTCGCCAATACATCCTCTACAAATAGCAAATGTGCCTTCATTGACTGTTCAGCTGCATCTGCATCTTGCGCTTCAATCTGACGATAAATCAAATGATGCTGTTCGTTTAACTGTACTAGAGTTTGCTTCTCGTCATACAAACAAATCCTTCGCGTCTCACGCATCGCCTCGGTCATTAAATCAGAGACATGTTGCATTAACTTACTCAATAATGAATTGTCCGCTGCTTTTGCAATGGCTAAATGAAAAGCTAAGTCGGATCTCTCCCCTAGCTCTGAGTTTTTAGTATGGGCCGTCATCTCTTCTAGATGCAGTCGCATTTCGTCTAAATCTTCACTTGTTCTTTTTTGTGCTGCATTTGAAACGATAGCAGCTTCTAAAATTAAGCGTACTTCTAATAATTCTTCGATATTTTTTTTCGTCATGAGCATAGCACTTTGAATTGGATAAGTTAGGTTGTTTGCAGAGAATCTTTTAACGAATGTACCCTCACCTTGTCGCAATTCAATTAAACCCATGGCACGTAATGATGTTAGTGCTTCGCGTACTGCCGAACGTCCAACTTGGAAATTATTCGCCAATTCTTGTACAGAATCTAATTGATCACCAGGCTTTAACTGACCCGTTTTAATCATTTCTAATATAATATCTGCTACTTCTTCATATATCTTTTTGCGAGTTATTTTTTTATAATTCAATTCTCTATACACCTCAATTCTATTATAACAAAAATTAAAAGTTTTATTAAAATTTATAAATAATTCAGAAATAATGATTATCTAATGAGAAAGATAAAAAATAAATTTATAGATTTTATTAATTATCTCACCGCTACCAACCCTGTCTATATTTTTCTATATTGGTATTCTTAACTGACCAGCAAATCGCGCAATAGCTTTACTAAGATTTCATGGGCCAACGTGTACAAGCCATTTTAATCGCTTGGTTAGAGTGCTGCAGATTACACAATATCGTATAAAGAAGCTCTGATTATCCGCACAGCCTAGTTGTCATTTAGTTATTATGTACTTGCAACTGGTTTACTAAATATTTGATTAGTACTGTATGCAGCTGTAGTTATTTTCTTTATATGGTTTCTACAACGCAAGGTAGCTCAACCACTTAACAAGGCATTCCGATGTACAAAAACAGCACTACGGATGTTTTTATCCGTAGTGCTTATTTTTATTTATTAGGTGTTGAAGGGTTATTTTTATTTTTTTGCTTTACTTTGTTGTCCATATTATTTTCTTTTTTCGCTTGAGTATTTTCTCCGCGAACATCTAAATCGTCAGGACTAAGGTCGAACCCAGCTCCAAACTCTTCTCGATCTAATCCACTTTTGTTTCGCTTTTCTTTTGTCATAATGATCACCTCCAATCATTAAACTAACCATTTTGGCGTGATTTATACTTGTGATAACGAATGGTTAATGTTGTTGAAATAAGCATTTTGAATACGATAGGATTTTCCCGAGTTAACTACACATACTACTTTTAAGACACAAAAAAATGGACTACTATTTAAAATTAGTCCATTAAACATACTCCCTTATTTATCTGTTTTGAATGTAACTTCCCCAACACCGACCTCCGCGTCGACTGTTAAAATTACGTCGGCATCTTCATATGCCTCATTTACATAAACGTCATTTCCTTTAGAAATAAACCCTACTACGTTAATCGTGCCAATTCCTTTCTCAGCTTTGATTTTCACTCCTACCTTTGAGGGTAAAATTACAGTAGTTTGCCCCACGCCCGTTTCGATATTCGTTTCAAAGCTCTTTTTCCAATCACCACGCAAATCAACAGTAAGATCTCCTACACCAGTTTCAATATCTAAATTTTCAATCTTCAATCCTTGTAAATCAAGGTTTGCCATTGATGCACCTGTGTTAACGGAAAGATTTATAGGTATTTTATCAGTTAGTTTAAAATCCCACTCATTTTTTATTTCAGAAATTCTAAACTTTTTTAGATTTTTATGTTCGATTACAATGTCGCCTTTTTTGCGACGAAGATCATATTTAACTTTGGGTTCCAAGTCCTTTACGTTATATTTAACATTTCCCTCAACCCACTCTTTTGCCCCTTTTTGAACCGTTATTTCACCTACACCTAAATTTAGTTCTACATCCAATTCGTTTGCTTTATCCTTTTCAACGATGATAGAATCTTCATTTAATTCCCCAGTAATAGCCGTATTACAACCAGACAGTACAAGTAACGCAGCACCGATAATCAAACCGGTAAAAAGCGATTTCTTCATTATTATTTCCTCCCTCTATAAAAATCCCTATAAATCCATTTTATAGATAAAAACAATAATAAGAACGACCCCAAGCTTTAATTTCAACTAAGACCTAAGCCGTAGGAGGCCCGCTATACAATACGTATGTATTCTTTACAGAAAATCAATTTATTTTCCTAATTATTATTTTCCTATACATCCCATCCAGCATGATTGGTTCATCTTCTTCCACTTTCACATTATTAATTGAAAGTAATATTTCTTCAAAACTACGACCAATATCTGTTCCTAATACACTTATGATTGGTCTTAAAAACATTTTTGGTACGGAAAGTTTCTTATTTTTCGGGACAAATTTATCAAATAGTATTATTTTCCCTTCAGGCTTTAAAACCCTCACCATTTCTTGCAAACATTTATTGGCATCTGGTACTACCGAAAGAATTAGACTGGCTACTACATAATCGAACGTTTCATGATTAAATTCCATTTGTTGAGCATCCATTTCTAAAAAATTTATAGTAGAGTTCTCAAACTTCTTTTTTGCTTTTCCGAGCATATCAGGTGAATAATCTATCGCCGTTATATCTAAATCAGCATGATTGATTAACTCTAAATCAGCACCCGTCCCTACACCGACAAATAGGATTTTCTGTTTCTTATCGAATGGTATTTCTCGGAATATTTGTTTTCTGGCATTTAAAAACATACCTGAATTAAAAAACTTATCATAGATCGGAGAAGCCATTTTATAGATACATTTATTCCAAAAATTATTCAAATTCCTTCACTCCCTAATCTTTATCAATAAAGGTCAAGTCAAACTATTAGTGTTCGTAGTGATGATACGTTTTTAGAGATTGAAAAGTTTCATTTACCCAATATGAGTTATTAGTAAATAAAACGGAACCCCGAATCGACGCGATGATGATTCGAGGCTAAGGGAAAGCAATGATGTCAATTAACTGGATATGTGAAAATGTCTGAAGGTTTGTAAAGATCGAGGACATTTCCTTCATGATCATAAGCTTGAATGGTAATTTCTGAAGAACTCACTTCTGTTTCATATGGTACTGCAACTAATTGTGCACGATTTGAATCGACCACTACTTCAGTACGCTTAGTATTTATCTGTATCATCAATTTTTCTATGGAGTGCCCCTCAAGTAGCGGAATGAAAATATGTCGAATATCGGGTACATGAATAGAACTCATTAGATCTTCTGTGCCTAGAAAACCAAAATCGAGAGCATATCCTCTTCCATCATGCTTAAAAAATACAATGCCTCGAATTACATTTGTTGAAAAATAACTAAATCTGTATTGATTGATTGTTATTGTATCGTAGAGCTGGGCATCTTCAGCGTTTCCTATTGCGAAAACACCCGATTGTAACGTATTCAAAATATCCGCATCATCCTTTACATAATATCGATAACCAATTCGTTCAGACATATTGCCTAAAATTGCAATAATGATAATTACACTAAGCAACACCCGCCACAACCACTTCTTCTTCAATGCAAATAGTGCGAAGAAAAATGAAATGATTATACCTACCATCCCTGCTACCATCCATGGTTGTTTTAGTACTCTATAGTCCTTCACTTTCCCGGAATATTCAGGAAAGATTTCTATACTCGTAGTAGAGCTATATTGAAAATTACTCTCGAAGTTATGTTGAGATAGAAGCATATTCAGGCCAATAAGAAGACACCCCGTTACGAATACGGTGAGAAGAAGAGGTGTGAAGAACAGCCTCTTTTTTGGTTGAACTCGCTGAAAGGTCTTTGCTTGTTTTTCATCTGAAAACTTGCCTTCTTTATAGATATTATTGATAGCATTACGTATCTGATCCATACTCAAAGCCCTCCTCTACCAGTGTTAAACCAACCATTTTACGCGCTCGCCTTAACCTTGTCTTGACCGTATTTTCTGGCATCTTTAACGTTTCTGAAACTTCCTTTAGTGACAACTCAGCAAAATGAAATAGTAGTAGCACATCCTTGTATTTCGTTGGGAGCTTTTCAATCGCTGCAACTAGTAAGGCATCAGATTCATTAGCAAGCACATTATTTTCTGGATCAACTGATTCGCCCATTAATTTGCTCCAAGATTCAATCACTTGTAGCTTCTTGTAACGCCAACTTGCAAGATGGCTATGACAGTTATTGATAGCAATACGATATAAATACGTTTTGACGGATGCTTCTTCACGAAATTGCTCCATTTTTTCATAGAATTTTACGAATGTCTCTTGAACCAAATCTTCCGCAATTACCCAGTCTTGAACGTATGTGTAACATAATCGGACTAAATAATCCCCATTATCGGTCATGGCCTTTAATAAGCGAGCATCCTTCTGCTCTTTCATCAACTGGCTCGCCCCCTAAAAATCATTTGTAGTTAGACTGATGAACAATGAAAAAGTTTCATAATCGAATTAATTTATTTTAAACACCCTATAATCAGCATCGTACTCACCACAATTGAAGCAAATTTATGTATCGTTTCTTTACAAAAATATATTCTATAAATTGAACTTAAGAATCCTACATACTTTTGACTATACATTTAAGCGGTGTACTAGGCTCGAATAATTCACGACACAATTTTTTATAAATTACATAAAACGCGACTCGAAAGTCATATTATACCAACTGAAAAATGGTACAATTTAAATAATACATATACAGAAAGCAGGAAAATTCATGGCCTATCAAACAATCTTATTCGATTTGGATGGTACTTTAACAGATCCTTATCCCGGAATTTCAAAGAGCATAGCGTATGCTTTAGAAAAAATGGAGGCACCTGCCCTTGATGCGCAAACATTAGTTACATTTATCGGACCACCGCTTCTTCAATCATTTCAAGAGATTTGCGAGTTCACAGAGAACCAAGCAATTGAAGCAGTAGGTTATTACAGAGAACGCTTTGCTATTAAAGGACTCTATGAAAATTCCGTTTATGCTGGTATTCCAGAGTTATTAAGCAGCTTGAAGAAATCTGGAAAAACATTAGCAGTCGCTACTTCAAAGCCTACTGTTTTTGCAGAAAAAATTTTGCATCACTTCCAGTTGGCATAATATTTCGATGTAATTGTCGGAAGTAATTTAGATGGAACTCGTAATGCGAAAAATGAAGTAATTCACGAAGTACTTTCTCAATTAAATGTATTGACTACGGAATCAATTATTATGATTGGTGACCGCAAACATGACATACTTGGTGCACAGAAAGAAGGAATTCAAAGCATAGGTGTTCTATATGGTTACGGTAGCTTAGAAGAAATCCAACAATCAGATACAACATATATTGTAGAGAAAGTAACAGATATTTTATCAGTACTCGAAAAATAGCATTTTCGCTTTGAAGTTAATTTTCATTGTAATTCCACTATTCACTTGGCATTTGATAAAGGGCTAGTGTTTCCCAATTAATCAGTTGGTCTTTCACAGGATTAGTGATATTTGGCTTTATACATATTTCTCGCTTAATAAAAAAACAAAATGCTTCGACAGCAAAGAAAGTAACTGAAGAGCTAATAGGCTGAAAATTTGTTAGCGATCTATCTTTTCAACTGTTAATTGACCTTCGCCATCAATTATTAGCCTCAAATGATTACTAAGTTCGAGCGTAACCGGACTGACGATCGCCTTCTTTGAAGAAAAATACCAAATTCGGTCGCTCGGTCCTAACAATATAAAGGTGCCATCTTCATGGTCTCCAATAAAATTCAAAGTATTTTCAGCAAGTTGCTCATTATGGCGAACTGGAATTCCTAATTGCTTCAGTGTTTCACCAACATGTAACACATCATCAGTCGTTACGTTCATTTCACTAATATTTACTATCAAATCTGAAGTGAAATACTCCTCATCGCTTAAAGGCGCCACATCATGATGAGCAATAAACTCCACTACATTTTCACATGGATCTAAAAAATAGACAGAATGTGCATTACTCCTTTCGAAAAATACTTCATCAGCTCCGTCCTCTTTTAACAATTCTACTTTTGTTCGCACCCATTTTTTTGCTTCTTTAAATTGATTACTTGGGATATTAAAAGCAAAGTGATATTGTGTCTCTTCCATGTTTTCAGATTGTCTAAACGATAAACTACTTGTACCTATTTGCACTTCAAAGGATGTATCTGAACTCGAAATCAATGAGAAACCCAATATTTCACTATAAAATTCTTGCATCTCATTTATTTTTTTTGTGATTAAAGTGGCTTTATTAATATACATTTTATGCCTCCCTTTTTTATTATTGTAAGCAACCATAGATTGTCTTGCCTCAGCCAATTGTCTAATCTAAATAAAAAACCACCCTTGAACAAGATCATTTCAAGGGTGGGACTGCTATACACTTATCTATTTGCCTTCCTAAATATCCATCTTTTACAAACGTAACGAATCATCATCAATAGGAAAAGAACAACCAGTATTCCAGACACAATATCAGAGTAAACATCTAAATAATGAACAATCTGTTCCCAAGAGTCACCTACTGCTGCACCTATTTTCACCAATATCACATTCCATGTCATCGTGCCAAGGGTCGTCAGGAAAAGAAATAATCCCAATGGCATGCGCGCCATTCCAGCTGGTAGAGATATCAAACTGCGAATCAGTGGGACAAATCTGCAAAAGAATACTGCTGCCACTCCATGAGACAAAAACCAACTATTGGCTTTATGGATGTCCCCCTTTTTTAACCGCAATAAATAGCCCCACTTACCCACCATTCTTTCGATCCTGTTAATGTCTACTAACCGCCCAACACCATATAAAACAAGTGCACCAACTAATGAACCCAATGTAGATGCCACAATGACGCCCGTAATTTCTAGGTCACTATGGGTCGTCATAAATCCGCCAAACGTCAAGATGATTTCTGAAGGAATAGGCGGGAAAATGTTTTCAATAGTAATTAAAAAGAAAATCCCTATGTAGCCATATTGCTCCATTATATTGACGATCCAATTTTCCATTTCTTTTTATAGATGCCCCCCGTGAGTAAAATTGGCCTTTACCTACTAATGAAATAAAATCTGCCTGTCATTATTTTATTGTTCATTTTCGGTGAACATTACTGTTTTCATCAACTAGCTTATTTATTGTAGCTAGTTGCAAATTAACTGCTCATAAGGCTTCATTTTAATACTTATAACATGTTATCGGACACTATTCCAAATTATATCGACATCTACCTTACATTAAACTAAGAAAAATTCTCTATAAATAAAACTTAAGAATCCTGCATGCTCCTGCCGCTTCGCTTTCGTCGCAAAAAACATTTACTAGGCACGAATGTCCACAGTGTTACTTACTTGCCGGAATCTTAAGTTTATTATATATAATTAGCAAAAATGAATCATGCGTTTAAGATTTCAATCTGGTTTGTTTGATTTAAAACAATATACAGTCCCGTTTTCATTCGAATCCAAAGTATATGTTATGTTGAGAATTCTTGCGATATCCTCAATTATCTTCAGTCCTAACCCCTCACTTGTACTATGAACATCAAAACCATTGCCATTATCACGGATTGAAACAACATCATTTTCAATGCTTATTTCGAGTTTTGTAGCTTTTGCATGTTTCAAAGTGTTTTGGAAAATGTTATCAAATAACCTTTGAATCCATAAATCGTTACTCAACCATATCAAACCTTTATTTTTAGACTCGTATATTAATTCGATATCGTGAGTGCTATACAAATACCCCCACTTTTTAAGCATGGTTTCTACTAAATCATTTAAGTTCACTTCATCATTTATAATATACGAATTCTCTAATGTATTCGTGTTTTGTATATTAAATTCATTTGTTAAATCAGCAATATATTGTATTTGTCGATATAGTGAATCTAATATGGGTGCTTGATCACTATATTGACCTTCTAGATAAAATAATTGTAATCTAACAGCTGTTAACGGTGTATTGATATCGTGCCTTAATTTATTCAACAGTTCTTTTTGTACTTCCTTTTGTTGCTTAAGTTCTAATTCTCGATACGTTGTTCTTTCGATTAATAGGTTTACCGACTTGATGAGTTCTCCTATTTCATCGTTTTTTGTTACTTCTAATGTATTTGGAATCTTTTCATCACTTGCTAGATTTCGAATCGTTTTATTCAATATGTTTATTTTATTTAGAAGTGAGTTAATCGATTTTGAAAATAAAAAAGCTAACAATAGTAGAGATAGAAAGAACACGACTAACATTGTGGGATAAGCAAATGAATCATGAAAAGGAATGCCTTCGTTTTTCATTTTAAAGGCACTTTCATAAATGATTGACATAAGAATACTAATCACGAGTAATAGCACTGGTACACTAATAATGGCCAAGAATAATAACAGTTGGTATTTCTTTTTTAGATTCATTTCTTCATGTAGGTATTTAATCTATACCCTTCTCCATATATATTTTGAAGTATCTCACCCAAGTTATCATCGATTTTCATTCTGATTTTTTTTATATGAACGTTCACGATATTTTGGTTTCTATCTTCGAGCTTCCATAGATACTCAAAGAAATGATCTTTTGTTAAAATTCTATCCCTATTTTCATATAAATAGAAAAATATTTTACGTTCAATGGCAGTAAAAGAAACCTCATTATGGAGGCTATTATTGAATACCTTTCCATGTTCAGCGTCAATGTATAAATGCCTGATTTGCGTAAAAGTCCCATATTGAGTCTCTAACATTTTCTTCATTCTCAGTAGGAGTTCTCTAGGATCAAAAGGCTTACTCATATAATCCTCACCGATTGTCAAACCTTGAAGTTTGCTCTCCATATCATTTCGTGCGGATAGAAAAATAATGGGAATATTTAATCCGAGTTTTTTTATTTTTTTTGTTATTTGATAGCCATCTTCTCCTGGTAACATCACATCCATTATGACAAAATCTATCTTCTGGATGATGTCCAACACTTCTCTTCCATCAGTTTCCCAACATACATTATATCCTTCACGTAGCAGTATTTTTTGCAATAAATCGCCAATCATTTCATCGTCTTCAACAATTAGAATATTATATTTCTTCATCACGTTGGCCTTTCGTTTTTTCGACTTTTTCATGGATAAATTCCATGGTGAGATTATAGATCTCATCAGTTGCGTATAAATAAATACTGTGCGTACCTTTGATTTTTTTGACATCTGCTATTTTTAGTTGACTTGCAAATCCTTCATAATCTTTAGTTTTTTGCTTTGCATACTTCGAGTTTTTATGTTGATCAGTAAATGCATCTAAAAATAAAATCGGTGTCTCTTTTGGTAACGGGAGATTGACTGATTTCTTACTGTTATCATAACTTTTTAATAGCTCTTGCTCCATATCATTATTAAAAATTTGTTTATAGGATAGTGCTTTATAAATTTCTTTTTCTTGATCTGTTAGAAAAGATTGCTTAATCACTTCAGGATTATACGTAGCAGAAGGAAAAAGTCTGTGAACACCAATTTTTGTTAATACATTCATACCTCTGACTGTGAATGAGTCAAAAAGGTTCATTTTATGTGTTACATACTGATGTGGCAAACCAATATCTAAAGCAATAATACTCTTCACTTCATCTGGATATTTTTGTGCCCAGTAAATAGCTTCTAATCCTGATAACGAGTGTGGTAGGAGAATATACGGAGGTCTATTTCCACTTTGAATAAGCGCATTTCTAGTTTGTTCTAGAATTTTATCAATATCTCGCCCATCATTAGATACCTCACTAAAGCCATACCCCGCCCTTTCAACGACGGCAATCTTATTTTCTTGTGAAAACTTGCTATATAGACCCTTCATTTCATAAACTGGAGATGCTACCCCAGAGCCAGACATAAATACAAACGTATCTTCACCGCTACCTTCATTATATATATTTATTTTCACATTATTTACCTCGATGATTGTTCTCTCACTTTTAATGAGCGTTGTTTCCTTATTTAATTGATAGTTATGGTAAATAAAAATCGTTGCTAACCCAAGCAAAATAACGACGAAAAACAACTGGATTATTTTCTTTAATGCTCTAAATGCTTTTTTCATAGACTTCTCCTTTCAGTTCATAATGAAAGGATAATATATAAAAATAAATTTCTAATTAATTTTTATATATTCCATAAAAAAACCACATATCTATGCAGTGACATATATGTGAAATGAAAAAAGCCGATATCGAAATGATATCGGTTGCTTTGATTCCTGAGTAGATACTTCAACATAATAGGAGCGTCAAAGTTACCATAGGATTCGATGTAATAGTGTTCAGATTTTGAAGTGTGGCTTGACCTACGTGATGCAAGTCAGTCAGACATCCATTTCTCATTATTGATTGGAAAAGCTGTCTGGAATCGGCTACCTCAAACTGCTAGCACTCTTTTATTAACTCTAGGATGAAACATAGCAGGAAAAAATAGATTATCAGTGACTATACCACATTAGTAAAGTTTGGCTTACATATAGTTTAAACTTCATTTTCACCTGTTGTTTAGTCCTCATTTTTTATCCTGGTAACTTAGTTTTCCTGAATGAACGGAAATTCATCACTAGATGTGCTAACATACCTGCCACCAAACCCCAAAATGCACCACCTACTCCTAAGAGAGTCACATTTGCAGCAGCAGCTAAGAAAGTGATAAGTGCTGTTTCACGATTATTTGGGTCACCCAATGCATCCGATAGGCTACTCCCAATCGTCCCCAACAATGCCAATCCTGCTAGTGTTGCTATGAAGGTTGGAGGAAGTATTAAAAATAGTTTTACGAGTGTAACCCCAAAAATACCAACAATTATGTACATACTGCCACATATTATACCAGCAATATAACGTTTTGATTTATCTTTATGGGCATCTGGGCTTGTACAAATAGCGGAAGATATGGCTGCGATATTGAAAGCATGTGAGCCAAAGGGAGCCATAATTAATGAACCTAAGCCTGTTACAGTCAATATGGGGTTCGCGCTGGTTTTAAATCCATCTCTCCTTAATATCAACATACCCGGGATATATTGACCGGTTAAAGTGATTATAAATAATGGTAAAGCTACACCTAGTAAAGATGATATAGAAAACTCTGGCATTGTTAACACTGGTAGCGCTAAATCCAGCCCAATACCCTGGAAACTAACTTTATTAAATAGGATAAGGTATAATAGCCCAACAACTAAAATTCCTACTACTGCAAATCGTGAAACAAAACGTTTTAAAAGGATATACGTGAAAAATAACATAATAACGAAGGCAGGTTCCACTTGGGCTTCGCCAAATGCCGCTACCCCAAACTGCAGTAATATACCAGCCAATAAACCAGCTGCAATGCCGGAAGGAATGTATCTAATGAGACGATCGAACTTTCCATTCATTCCTAATATTATGAATCCTATTGCAGAAATGATATAAGCGCCGATTGCTTCATTATATGAAGTAAACAATAATGCCGATGCTAAAAATGCTACACCCGGAGTCGACCAAGCTGTAATAATAGGCTCTTTATATTTGTAACTTAACCATACTCCTGTTATCCCCACACCTAAAGAAAGGGAGAAAACCCATGAAGCAGTTAATTCGGGACTTAAATTAGCCACTTTTGCGGCTTGGAATACAATCGCAAAAGTTCCTCCATAATTAATAAGAACGGATACCAAAGCAGCTATTGATGGAAAAAAAAGATCATCTACACGTATCACATTTGTTTTGGTTGTCATCTAGTTATCACCTCTTAAAGTTTTGGAAAGCGCTTCGGACACACACAGTCAATCGTATGAAAAGTTGCTATAAAACTGAGCTGGGCTTAAACATCTTTCCCTCTTCAATTGGACTCTCTTTTGCTGTTAGATGATGCGGTTCGATTCTATAAACTTGGACTGCCGATCCATAAACAGATGACCTATACTTATCAACATGTTGTTTAGGAAGTTGACGACTATAGTAACCTGGGACGTATTTGTCCATCATCTCCTGCAACATACTTGTCGATTCTTCTAAATCCGTGACAACCTCCGCTTCCCCGAAAAGCATGACACTCATATAAGCTGTATCTGTCTTTGCTGGAACAGGGTCAGTAATGGTGCCATATTCCACACATACTGTGAAACAGACTTCAGCATTATCCTTCATGATTTGGTTCCTTCTTCCCCCCTCTGCGCCATGAAAATAGATCTTGTCATTCAACCACACATAATTTAAAGGTACTACATATGGATATTTCCTGTCTGATAGACCAAGGTGACCTACCCTCGAATTCCGTAGAAAATCCTCAATTTTTTTCTGATCCTTACACTCTCGCATCTTATAACGTACTGAATTCAAATCGAATCCACTCCTTTCAGTTTTTCCTACTGTTATCCTTTATGGACATACATTACGCTAATCTTTCGCTTATGCGTGACTGTGGAAGTATGAACATGTTTTTCCACTTACTTGTAGTTTAGTGGTAATTGGAATGGTATGATATATCCAAAGTTTTAGATTTTATTCAGTCCATAATGGAGTGTGATACGTAATGCTGAAAATAGATCGCCACGATAATAAACCAATCTGGAAGCAGCTGCTTGATCAAGCTATACAAAATATCACTAGCGGAAAATGGAAAGCTGGTTATCGGTTGCCCCCGACTCGCGAACTTTCCCAACAATTAGGAGTGGCTCGTTCAACGGTACAGGCAATGTATGAAGAACTATTTAGTAGAGGTTATACTGTTACCTCACGGCGTGGAGGAACACGAGTAAGCGACTGGAACCAGCCCTTGATCTCAAAAGAAGAAAGATCAGCTCACCGCCTGACTCCACCATACCTTCCTGTTTTAGAAGAAGCAGTAGACCGCTTACATGATTGGTCCGGAGAGAAAAGGGAGAACGCTACCGAAATTGATTTTTCTCCCCATGAGCCTTATCTAGATCCACTATTTCAGAAAAAATGGAGGCAATCATTTCTCCACGCGTCGGCCAAAGCTGACTTGTCCTGCTGGACGTACGGAAACTCTTACGGTTACGAACCTTTACGAAGCCAAATCCAACATTATTTATCTGTTGAAAGAGGAATCCATGTTGAGATTGAACAGATCTTACTAACATCCGGTGCTCAGCAAAGTATAGACTTAATTTCACAAGCTCTTCTCTTAGAGGGGGACACAGTAGCTGTCGAGGATCCTGGGTTTCCACCCGCTTGGCTGACAATGATGTACCGGAAAATGAATGTTATGCCTGTGCCAGTCGATGAACAAGGTATAGTTGTCGATTGTATTCCTAAACAATCTAAACTTGTCTTTGTTACACCTTCCCATCAGTCTGCAACCGGTGTGATCATGTCTGTTAAGCGGAGAAGACAATTATTTGAACTGGCCATTCGCAACCAATCCTGGATTATAGAAGACGACTATGATAGCGAATTTCGCCATAGTGGTGAGCCACTTCCGACATTATTTAGCCAAGAGCCTGAGTGTACACTGTACCTTATGAGCTTTTCCAAAATGATTGCTCCAGGAATTCGTATTTCGGCCATTATTGGACCAGTTGAAGCAATAGACCAAATAGCTCGCGTGCATAAACTCACTTCTCGCCAACTACCCATCATGGAGCAGTTAACTCTTACTCATTTTATTGAGCACGGTCATTTTATGCGACATATGAGAAGAGTCAGAAATGTCTACAGGCGCAGGCATGATGCCCTGATAAAAGCGATTTCTTCAAGCAAATTAGGTGAAGTATTTTCAGTCAAAGGGGTGGAGACGGGTCTGCATATGTTACTAGAAGCAGATGAAGATTTTAATGAAGAAGAAATGACGAAGAAAGCATTGGAGAACGGGGTACGTGTCTATCCTCTCAGCCCTTACTGTCTCGAAAGCAAGCGAAAGGGATGGGTATTGGGATACTCCAAAGTAGATGAAGAAACGATTATGCGTGGTATTGGTCAATTGTCTAGTATTATTACATAATTGGATTATAAAGATTTGGTAATAAACTGAAAAAGCCGACATCGAAATAAATGCCGGCTACTTTATTTCACAATTGGAGAATTCAGCGTACAGGACCGTTAAAGTCTACGTATAAACTTTTTCTACGCCACACACTTAGTGCGATGCCCATAATAAACGAACCGAGCATTGTTGGCATCAACCCATAGCTTATTAATGGCATTGGCATGGCTATAATCGGTAAAAAGCCAAAAGTCATACCTACATGATAAACAACCTGTGCCACCAAAACCGTCACACCGCCAACAAGAAGTAAGCGTGCATAAGGGTCACGAACACGAAGTGATATCAGTAATAAGCGAATAATACATACAGCAAATAACAGTAATATTAAAATAGCGAGAAAATAACCATACGACTGAATGACATTTGCTAAAACATAATTAGTATGTGCTTCTGATAGATGCATCCTATCACTAGCACCAACCCATTTTGCCTGCGAAATCGTATTTCGAATTCCCATATATATATAACCCATTCCGTTAGCATACTTCTCTGGATTAAAGAAAGCGGTAATGCGTTCAATTTGGTAGGGTTTTATCGCCCCAGATTGTAAGAGAATTACATTCCATAACACAATACCAATTCCTAACGAAACGCCAATCCCTGTAGCGATTAATTTAATCTTCTTTGAAAACGGACTGTACAAAAAAAGCACTGCAACAAGTGCGATATATACAAATAAAATCGTTATTTGAAAGTTCATAACAAATAAGAGTGATGATATGGTAAATAGAGCTATACACACGAACAGATTTGTACGGTTATGAAACAAAGATGCCCATGCAATCACATAAAACGGCATTGCCATCATACTTTCAATTCTTAATGGACCAATCATGAACACAGGTTGACCATGGATAAATGCTGTCGGAAATAATGAAAGCAATAGTAAAATAGCTGTCCCAATACCGAAAAACACATAGCCATACTTTTGCAATTTACGGTAATCTAAATACATCATACTGATTGCAAGAATGATACCAAGGACAACAAAGATCGCTTTTCTCTTTCCAAGTAAAGTAAAACTATACATGGTCTGTGACATAAGGGGTAAAAAGCTTAACACCAGTATTGAAACTAGCAAGCCTATTAGAAACCAGTCCACTTTTGGTTTATGGATTTTATTCATCGACTCACCTAAAGTTGAAGGACTCCCCATTTCCGCAATCGCTTTTTGTAAGGCATCATCTTCTGTTAACCCTTTACTCATCCATGCTTGTTGGGTCTGTTTAATATGCTGCTTCAACTCTGTCATCACAAATGTACGTGCTTCTTTTGATTTGATATAGCTTGTGACACGTTGCAAATATGTATCTACTAATTTCATGAGACCTCACCCCTGTAGTAAACTTTTCCATGCGAACTTTTTTGGTGAAGACTGTGCAAGTGATTTTTTCCCTTTATCACTAAGCACATAGTACTTCTCCCCATCATCCGACCAATGTGCGCAAATCTGTCCCTCTTGCTCTAACTGATGGAGCAAGACATAAAGTGCCCCTTCATTGCTTTCAAGCCCTTTCATTCCTCTTGCATGAAGTATTTGCGTTAAATCAAATCCTGTTTTTTGCTGTGTTAGGAGATGTAGCACAACTAATTGCAAATCTTCTACTAAGGAAAGTTGCTCTATTTTTTCTTGAACTGCTTGGCGGTGTTGATCTGTAAATTCAAGCTCCTTAAACGTCGTCTTTTTCATCGATTTACGTAGATTATTTAAGTCCATCCCTGGCCCTCCAATTGTTCTTTTAATAATGCCTTTCCTTTTCGTAGTCTTGTTTTCACGGTATTGCTATTGACTTCAAGTACTTGTGCAATATCTTTTATTGTAAGCATTTCAAAATAAAATAGATAAATCACTTCACGGTACAAGACTGGTAGTTGCATTACATTTTCTTCAAGCCGAGCGTCTTCATCTTGTTGAATCACGGTTTGCTCGACATTTTCATTACTCTCTTGAAGGCTAAATAGCTTTACTTCAGTCGTAAGTACATTTTTGTTGTACCAGCTTTTTAAGTAATCTTTACTGTGGTTTATGGCAATACGCCAGAGCCAAGTTTTCATTGTCGATTTACCTTTATATGTAGGTAGTCCCTGATAACACTTCACAAAAATTTCCTGCGTTAAATCTTCAGCTATCGCCTGGTTCTTCACATATGCATAGACAAGTTGAAGGAGATCTTGCCCATACTCCTGCATAATATCATCCATAAGATGTACATGTGTTTTTTCAAACTGTATTGTTAATTCATCCACGTTCGCTCCTCCTTTCCAACAATTAGACGAGTACCGACTTAAATAAGTTTGCATAAAAAAACAATCATCCATCTTGCTTCGATAAATGATTGTTCTTCTAAATTCTTTATATTGAAATTCCGCCTGTAATCCAACCTTTTAAAAATGCTTCCAGCGAGGAGGCAATCCAATTTCGACTGTCCGTTTCGTGATTCCACACAAAAATTGCATCTGTTTGAACTTGTCCATTTAAAATCGAAAAGCCAAATAAATCGCCGCATCCTGAGTCTGAAAAAAATAGAAGGTGGTCGAAAGGCATATAGAGATTTTTGTAATCCTCAAAATTTCTAAAAAATAAATTATCCTCAATAATTTTATTGGTCGACCAAACATAGGGACAATTGAATTGATCATATATGCCGTTCGTCTGTTTCAATAAATTTGAAAGTTTGGTTGGTAATTTAACATTTAATTTCTTCTCTGCTTCATCTAATTGTTCAGTGGTTGTTGGTTCTGTGTAATGAACATCTAATGTAAAAGAATCCACATAACTTTTCCAATCCATCAGTATACATCTCAAACTTTCTTTAGAATCTAAGGTAATATTCTCAAAATTCACAATATCCTCTTCTAATATAGTATACATAGTTTCATTTTGAAATCCGAGTAAAAATAAAGCTTGATATGAAATATTCTTATCAAGCTTTATTTCAAAATTATGACTCATACTTTTCTAAAAGTAATTTCTGCTGTAGGTTACTATATATTCCTTGTCGTTCCATCAGCTGTTGGTGATTGCCTTGCTCAACAATCTCACCTTGCTGAATGACAAGAATTTGATTGGCATTTTCAATCGTTTTCAAACGATGCGCAATGACAAAACTTGTTCTTCCCTGCATCAAGCGCTGCAAGCCTTTTTGAATATCAACCTCTGTTTGGGTATCAACACTTGACGTTGCCTCATCCAAAATTAAAATATCTGCATTTTCTAAAATGGCACGTGCAATCGAAAGTAACTGACGTTGGCCTTGACTTAAATTCGTCCCACCTGCTTGGACGGGTGTATCATATTGCCCTGGTAAATATTTAATAAAGTTATGCGCATTGGCAATTTCCGCCGCTTCCTCTACTTCAGCATCCGTGGCGTCTAGCTTCCCGAAACGTATATTTTCTCGGATCGTTCCCGAAAATAAATACGTATCCTGCAGTACCACGCCCACTCGCTCACGAATCGTTGCCATTTTGTAATCTTGGATATTGTGTCCGTCAATCAGAATTTCACCGGCATCCACATCATAAAAACGTGTCAGCAAGTTAATAATTGTCGTTTTCCCCGACCCAGTTGGCCCAACAAGTGCAATTGTTTCACCCGCTTTTGCGTGGAAGCTAATATTTCTTAACACAGGCTTATCTTCTACATAGCTAAACGATACGTCGTGGAACTTAACATCCCCTATAAGACGCTCGCAATCACGGGCACCTTTTTTATCTGCCACTTCTGACGGTTCATCTAATATCTCAAACACACGCTCAGCTCCTGCAATGGCAGACTGTAACGTATTGAGTAAGTTCGACAGCTGATTGAGAGGACGGAAAAACTGGCGTGTATAAGTCACGAATGCCGCAATGACACCGATAGTAACATGCCCTTTCACCGCTAGAAATGCCCCTGTACCAATTACGACTGCAAGCCCTAAATTATTCATAAAATTATTAATCGGTCCAAGTAAACCTGACGTAATTTCCGCGCGCTGTGCCGAGTTACGGAGGTTTTCATTTTGTTTATGAAATGTTTCAATAGTTTGTTGTTCTTTCCCAAAAAGGGTCACAACTTCCGCACCAGTAATCATTTCTTCAACGTAACCATTCAATTTCCCTAGATCGCGCTGACGTGCCGCATAGTTTTTACTGCTTCTCTTCACAATTTGTTTTGTTGTGAAAACAATAAGTGGAATAATAATAAGCGTGACAATGGCTAGTTGCCAGCTTAGTGAGAACATCGCAATACTGACACCGATAACCGTTAAAATAGACGATACGATTTGCGTGACACTTTGCGCCAAAGCGGTATTTAAATTATCGATATCATTTGTCACGCGACTCATTAAATCACCGAGGGCACGTTGGTCGAAAAATTTAAGCGTTAACGTTTGAAGTTTTTTAAATAGCTCTAAACGTAGTGTACGGATTGTCTTCATGGACACATGAATCATGACATAGGTTTGTAGCCATGTGAAAATGGATGCCACAGTAAAAATCACTGCTAACACAAGTCCAAGACGAATTGTGCCATCAATATCCTGTTTCATAATGTATTCATCAACAATATGCCCGATCATATATGGTCCGGCAAGGCTAAGAAACGTCGAGGCAATCACGAAGAAAATCGAGAAATATAGACCTACTTTTTGTTGTTTTAAATAGTGCCAAACACGAAGAATTGTTGCTTTTTGGTTTGTTGCCTTTTCAACAGGCCCACCCATATTAGGTCCGCGCCCAAAATTCATTTGTTTTGGTTGATTTTGACTCATAGTTGTTCACCAGCCTTTTGTTGCGATGCGTAAATAGCTTGATAGGCCTCGTTGTCTTTCAGTAATTGTTGATGTGTACCTTGCCCGACAATTTCACCGTCTTCCATTACTAAAATATGGTCTGCCTGCTGAATCGAAGCAATTTTAGATGCCACAATAAAGGTAGTCGTATCAGTGAAGTTCGAAGTAACTGCCTGTTGTACATGCTTCTCAGACGCACTATCTAAGGCTGATGTTGTATCATCTAGTACTAATATTGCAGGTTGTCTCACGAATGCACGGGTTAACGCTAAGCGCTGCTTTTGCCCACCAGATAAATTCGTTGCCCCTTGTGATAACTCATGCGCCATGCCATCTTCAAGCTTCTCCACAAATTCAGATGCACAGGCTGCATCAAGTGCATGATGTAATTGCTCGATTGTTGTTTCATCCTTACCTATACGAATGTTTTTTTCAATTGTTCCTGAAAACAGTAAGGCTTTTTGGGAGGTAAAACCAATATGCTCACGTAATGTCGGAAGTGCAAAGTCTTTTAATGGCTTACCGTCCAGTAGTATCTCACCGCTTGTTGGATCAAATAGACGTGGAAATAGTTTCACTAACGTTGACTTCCCACTACCAGTTTTACCGATAATGCCAACTGTTTGCCCCGCTTTCACAGAGAACGTCACATTTTTCAACACATCTTCGGCTGTATTATAATAGCGATAACTGACATTGCAGAAGTCAACTGCACCTTGAATTTTAGTCGATACAGCATTTTCTGCTTCTCTCACTGCTACCTCTTTATTAAGTACATCTATAATTCGTTCTCCTGAAGGAATGGCACGCGCAATTTGCATAAGCACCATACTCGATGACATGAGCCCGTTTAAAATAATTGTCAAATAGTTAATGAAAGCAAGAATAACCCCAACTTGTAATGTACCCGCTTCAACTTTAATGACCCCGAGCCATAATGCCGCCACAATGCCGAGGTTCACTACAAACATCGTAATCGGTACAAGTAAACCAACAATTTGCTCTGCCGAAATAAAACGTTTAGTAAGTGTTTCATTAAGCTCTCCAAACTGATCTACTTGTTGCTGTTCACGACGAAATGCCTTAACCACTCGAATCCCTGCTAAATTCTCTTGTAACTTTGTATTGACACCATCAATCGCTTCTTGCACGCGACGATACAAAACACCTGAGTACCTCGTGAAAAAGTACATCGCGATAATTAGAATTGGCACGATCACCAGTAAAATGGAAAATAATTCACGCGCTGTCACAAAAACAATGACTACTGCTCCAATAAATAATAACGGTCCACGCACAAAAATACGCATCGTCATCATGAACGCGCGCTGAATACTTTCTACATCACTCGTCAAAATCGTAATAAGCTTTCCTGTCGTAAATGCATCTCGTTCCTTTGCAGAATACGTCATCATCTTCTCAAATAATGCTTCTCGCACATCCGATGCAAAGTGAATCGCTGCCTTTGAGCTAAAGTAAGAACAGCCAATACCTCCGACTAGACCAAGCACCGCACTCCCTAGCATCCATCCAAACATTGTCAGCACATACGCATTGTCACTGTTTGCTATACCAGTATCAATCATATGCTGCATGATTGTTGGTTGAATTAAATCCATTGTGACTTCTATTACCATCAGAAGTGGCGCAATGATGGTGAAAAATTTATAAGGCGCTAAAAATTGCCCTAATTGTTTAATCGCTTGCATTCATTCGTCTCCGTTTCTATTAATAAAATCTACTCTTTATTATAACTGAAAAGTATTCTCATTTGGTAAAAAGTTTTTCGTGTCACGTAATATATTGAAATTACTCTATTAGATGAGACTTCAAAGAAATATTCAGGAGCTTAGACTTTACTGGAAGGTTCAGTAATTCGGAGGATTTATTAAGCTGTTGATTTGGAGTAGATTTTGATAAAAAAAATAGGGGAAGAAGTTAGCTCTTCTTCCCCCACTACTAATTATATAGATAGGTTTCATATTGTTATTATAAATGACAGCTCGCATTTTCAGCTAGTCAATCTTAAAATGGGAATTCGCGGTCTATTGTTTGTATAGATACCCACTTTGTTTCTGTAAATTCATCTATTACCCATGGGTTACCGAAGCGACCCATACCTGAGTTTTTCACCCCACCGAATGGTGAGCTTTCAAGTGCATTTACTGTTTGGTCATTGACATGTGTCATACCGAATTCAAGATTTGCAGCCAGTTCTTCACCTTTTGCTAAGTCAGAAGTGAAGATAGCAGAGCTTAAACCATATATTGAATTGTTCGCAATTTCAATTGCTTCTTCATCAGAAGATACTTTAATAATAGAAGCGATTGGTGAGAACAATTCTGTCTGAGCAAGCGTGCTATTAGGTGGTACGTTACCGAAGATTGTTGGTGTTAAAATGTTGCCAATACGTTCGCCTTCTAATATTACTTCGATACCCTCTTTTTTCGCTTCTTCAATAAAGCCAAGTGCTTTTTCAAGCTGAGTATGGTTGATAAGTGGACCAATCACTACAGACTTATCACTTGGGTTACCGTATGGTAAATCTTTTGCATGCGCTAGGAACTTTTCAACGAATTCATCGTAAAGAGATTCATGAACGATTATACGGTTAATCATCATACAAATTTGACCCTGATGTAGGAATTTACCAAAAATCGCTGCTTTTACAGCTTGGTCAACATCCGCATCCTCTAATACAACAAATGCTGCGTTGCCTCCAAGCTCTAATGCTACGCCTTTTAATAACCCACCAGCCACTTGACCGATATGACGACCCACTCCTGTTGAACCAGTAAAGCTAATTAATTTTGCAGATGGATGCTCAATCATTAAATCGCCAATTTCATTTGGATTTGTTAAAATAACGTTGAATACACCTGCCGGAATACCTGCTTCTTCAAACGCTATCGCCATGAGTGTACCACCTGATAACGCAGTTTGAATATCGCCTTTATGCACTACGCTGTTACCAAGCATAACCGCTGGGACAATTGTACGCATTGATAAATAAAGTGGGAAATTGAATGGTGAAATTGATGAAATAACACCTAATGGTTTACGATAAGCTTTGTTGATTTTACCTGGCATTACTTCTGGCAAGTCACGACCACCTAAGGAATCAACATAGTTGAATGCTTCTTGAATGCAGGCAATTGTTAAGCTTACTTCCACTTTCCCTTTAATGTATGTTGAGCCAGATTCCTCTGCTAAAACGCGAACAATTTCTTCTTCGTTATCTGTAAAGAAAGCAAGTAATTTCTCTAGTACCTCTCGACGTTTTGCAGCATCATTTGCCCATGCAACATACGCTTTATCTGCTATTTCATAAGCATATTGAACTTGTTCCTTTGTCGCAATTGGGAATGTTGATAACGCTGAGTCGTCGTATGGATTTGTTAACGTAAATTGTTTATCACTATTACCGCTAACCCATTCGCCGTTAATATAGTTTTTCGTTAATTCTTTATAATCAAACATGCCTATTGCTCCTCATTAATTACGCTTTATATTCTTTATCTAAAATTAAAATTGGTTTAATTGTAATACCGTTTTTAGAATCTTCAAACGCTTGTTCCACTTCTTCTAAGTCGTAGAATTTAACTAGTTTCTCCATTGGGAATTGACCGTTTTTAAAGAACTTAACTAGTTTTGGAATGAATAATTGTGGCACAGCATCGCCTTCGATAACACCTTGTAATGTAATAGCGTTTAACAATAATTCGTTTGTTACGTTGAATGTTAAGTCGCGTTTACCTACTGCAACTGTTGCGCAAACACCTTTTACGCGTAAGCAACGAATCGCAGCAAGCGTTACTTCTGGTACACCCGTTGTTTCTAATGAGTAGTGTGCACCTTTGCCATTGGTAATTTCTTTTATTTTTTCAGCTGGGTTTTCTTTTGTACTATTGATAATATGTGTTGCACCTAACTCTTTTGCAAGTTCAAGACGGCTATCGTGAATATCAACGGCGATAATTGGATCGCAACCTGCGATTTTAGCAGCCATTAAGCCACTTAAACCTACAGCACCTGTACCGAATACCACAATGCTTGAGCCAGGTTCTGGAGCAAGTGAGTTTAACACAGTACCACTACCAGTCATTAAACCGCATCCGAACGGGCCCAAGTAACGTAAATCTGCATCTTTATCAACTTTTACAACGTTTTTCTCATCAACTGTTGCATACGTACCAAATGATGATTGACCGAAGAATTGCGATACATCTTGGTGGTCATGTGTGTGAATTGGTGTTAAATTATGTTTATTACGACCAGAGAAGTTTAATGGAATCATATTTTCGCATCCGCCTGCGTTACCACCCAAGCAGTTATCACAGTGACCGCAATATGCGAACCCAAGTACAACGTGGTCTCCTTCTTGAACCGTTGAAACGTTTGAACCAACTTTTACAACGATTCCTGAACCTTCATGTCCTAATACCGCTGGACGTGGTACAGGTAGCGTACCATCTAATACAGTTGCATCAGTGTGGCATACACCAGAAGCGACAATTTTAACAAGCACTTCATCTGCTTTTGGATCGTCTAATAATAATGTTTGTTTTTCGAAGTCTTTTTCAGGAGTTGTTACCATTGCTTGAATTTCCATATTTTGTGCCCTCACTTTAGTTGTGTTGTATGTTATTCTCATGCTGAACATGAAAGTCATTTATTACTGACTCAAGTAGAGTGTATAACTACAAAGTCTTTGGTTCAATCACCAAAAAATCTATTTTGTATTGGTTTTCAACACAAAAGTATTTTTGTATCTCTATTCAACATTTTTTTTATAATGTCTAAAAAGGGAGAGCGTAAATGATAAAAAAAGAAGATCGCCGTGTTGAGCGCACGAAAGAAACACTACGTCAAACGTTTAAAAAACTCGTTAAAGAAAAAGGATATTCGCATGTGAAAGTGAAGGATATCGTGGAGGAAGCTAATTACAATCGCACGACATTTTACGTGCATTATGATGGCAAGGAGGAACTCGCAAAAGATTTAATTCGCCTTGAAATGATTGACTTTGAGTACGAATTTTGTAAACCGACGCGCGATAATCCACTACTCGATTTAACACGTATGAAACCAAATGGTACAGATGTATTTCAATATATCGTTGACAATCGTGACTACTATGACTTAGTCGTTATGGAAGACCGTATTCCTAATATTCGAGAATCTCTACTTTCCAAATTGCAATATATATTCCAAGAGAGAATGTCGTTTGTCAGCGACAAGTATGTTGAAATTAATGACGACTATTTTATTCAATATCGCTCCTATGGCATTTACGGTTTTATTCTCGAATGGATTCGTAACGACTATGACGCTTCCCCTTCCGAGATGGCTCGTCGCATTATTAATTTATTACATATTCAATCTTCTTTAATGATGCAGGTAACAAGGGAAAATTAATCATCTGTAATACAACAAAAAATAGCAATCAACATTAATATGTTGGTTGCTATTTTTTATGGAAGCTAAGGAACGGCAAGCATTTGTGATAAAAAAACTAAACCTTGAGCCACGACCCTCTTTCATTCATTTTTCAACTCTAGATATTTTTGTTCTTTTGGGCATAAAAAACTACTTAAGATAATCATATTCAAAGAGGTATTTCTTCTCGATTTCTCGAGAAACTTGAGTGCCTTCCCTATTCTCGTATCACTTCCTCTTTTCTGGTAAATCTTTAAAGAATCAAAAAAACCACGCAAGCTTTTGCTCACGTGGTCCCATATTATAAATCGTCAAAGCCGTTATCTTCTACATTAACCTTCACATATTGGCGTGAACGTTGCTCGAAGAAGTCTGTTTTACCTTGATCGACATCCTCATATGCTTTCACCCATTTTAATGGGTTTTTGCGGTAGCCATCAAATGGACGTTCATAGCCTAATTGATTGCATCGGACATTGGCATAAAAATGGACATAATCATGGACATCCTCTACATCTAAGCCTTCTACCTTGTCACCGATAACCTCATTTGCCCAATCTACTTCTAGCTGCACCGCTTCACGGAAAATCTCTTGTACACGCGCTTCTCGCTCTGGCGTATCGTACTCAGGATATTCTTCTAAAAGCTCACGGTAAATTTTCACGAATAAATCCACATGGAGCTGTTCATCGCGATTAATGTAGTTAATCATCGTCGAAGTAGCAACCATTTTTTGATTGCGTGCTAAATGATAGAAGAACGCAAAACCAGAGTAGAAGAATAACCCTTCTAAAATGACGTCATAAACAATCGCTTCTAGCATATTTTCAACTGTCGCTTCTTCAGAAAATGCATGATAGCCTCTAATAACAAAGTCGTTGCGTCGCTCAAGAACTGGCTCTGTGCGCCAAAAGTCAAACGTACGATCCTGCACATCTTTATTCACAATACTAGATAGCACATACGAATACGAGTGATTATGAATAACCTCTTGCTGTGCTAAAATAATCATCAGTGCATTCAAACTCGAATCTGTTAAATAGTCTGCTACCTTGCCCGCAAAATCCGTTTGCACACTATCTAATAGTGCCAGCAAACCGATAATTTTCAAGAATGATTCCTGCTCATCTTTTGTAAGCTCTGAAAATTGTTTGATATCATTACTCATATTAATTTCAAACGGTGTCCAAAAGTTGCCGAGCATTTTTTTATATTTTGGGTACGCCCAGTTAAAACGTACGTCGTCCCAGTTTAAAATGTTTGAAGAGCGCCCGTTGACAATCGCTGTCGAACGGTTCGGCGCCTCTTTATCCATAATTTGTCGTTTTATAATAGTTGTCATTAGTTGTTCCTCCTAGCTAGCACAAGACTCACATTCGATTAATTCCACTGAAGTCGAACGCACATAATAAGTCGTTTTCACACCACTTGCCCAAGCATTTAAATGCAGTGCTAGTAAATCTTTCGCCTTAATCGTATTTTGCACATATAAATTCAGTGAAATGCCTTGGTCAATATGACGAGCACGTGCAGCATTTTGCTTAATCGTCCAGTTTTGGTCAATGAAGTACGCAGACTTATAGAACCATACAGTCTCCGGCGATAAATCCGGAACCGTTACTGGAATTTTGTAATCCTTTTTCTCCTCTGAGTAGCTCTTCTGGAAAATCGGATCAATCGTTGCCGTACTACCTGCTAAAATAGACGTCGATGAGTTCGGTGCAATGGCCATCACGTAGCCATTTCTCATGCCATTTTCTGCTATTTCAGCACGTAATGCATTCCACTTCTCAGTGTCGTAACCACGTTTGTCAAAGTACGCACCTGTTTGCCAATCCGAGCCATCAAATAGTGGGTACGCACCCTTTTCTTTCGCCAATGCATTGGATGCTTGAATTGTTAAATAAGCAATTTCTTCGTACAACTTGTCCGCATAGTCAACCGCCGCATCCGATTCCCATTGAATTGCCTTTAGAGCCAGTAAATGATGCCAGCCAAATGTGCCAAGTCCAATGCCACGGTAGCGTGCATTTGTACGTTCTGCTTGCTTCACTGGAATTGTATTTAACGCAATAACATTATCTAACATACGTACTTGAATCGGAATAAGTCGTGGTAACACATCCGCCGGAACAGCTTTTCCTAAATTGACTGATGATAGGTTACATACAACAAAGTCCCCTGGCTTACGACGTGTCACAATGACATCATCTTCAAGTGTGATCGATTCAAATTCTGTAGGTGACATATTTTGAAAAATTTCTGTCCTTCTTCTTCAACTAGGTTCGCTAAACCTAATCCGTTCTCTTACGAACTGCTGTATATCACTATACAGAGGAGACTATATCATCATCCTCAGCTCAACCTGTAGGATGCTCCGCTTTTCCCTTTTTGAATTATCCCGTATTTAATCGGGCCTCGCTTGAGGGGTACTCTACTCGCTTCTTCACTCATGTTTTTCAATGAGCTATGCTTTCGATAGTCGTTAGGCTTTTACTTTTGATTAAGTATTATATGATCAGGAAAATTTTGAGAATACATACGATTCCTCATTGCATGAGTTGAAATGCAATGAAATTTTGCAGCGTCTGCAATTGAATCAAATGTTTGTTTGCCAACTTTACATTTATAACCATTGATTTTAGTTTCCCTTTTCGGCATTAAACGCTGGTATGTCGGAAAGGTAGTTGAATTCAATCGGTAATTAATAGTACTAATTCCAATGCCTAATGTTGTAGAAGCAATAGTAACTGATTCAAATTGTACTTCGTCAATGACAATACATTTGGAGTTTGCCTTTTTTACTGAATCAATCATTTTCTTCGTTTTGGCTTTACCAAATTGATGATTTCCTTCACCAGACATTTGCTTTACTCTTTGTTTTCTAATTTCTTCTTTTTTTGGATGATGTGTAAAGATATCTCCACCAATAGAAGTCAATTTAATATTGTAGTATTCTGTCGAATTTACTACATCATAATAATTCAAATATTATTCTTCCAATTGGTTTAGTTCGTCATCAGAGTAGGCAATACAAATTATTTTTTTCTCAAAATTTTCTTTACCATATTTTTTAATGGCTCTTTTCAAATATACTCCTGACCCTAAATAATTTTCCCAGTTATTTATTCGGTCATAAATACACTTACCAATATATTTCTTACCATTTATTTTATTTATAGTTTCATATATGAATCCATATGCATTAGAAATAGCCCTCACCCCTAAATACAGAATGTTCGTTCTATTATATGAAACTTAAATCACTTAATCAAAAGATTTAGCACGGTAGGTTATCACATATGTGACTTTCCCCGTTTAACGGAGTTTTCGACAATCATTTCTAATTGAAGGTGCTAAAATTAACACAAATTGCTTGAATAAATCATTCCCTCATGCTTATTCGGGTTCATACGATTTACTTCATCACGGTAAAACATAAACGGTACGCCGGTTTCTAGTTGCGAGCGCATAATACGCTTCATAATATCAATGGCCTGTACAACTTCACGACTTAGTAACGGATTCGCGATACATGCATTGTATTTCTCGCGGAAAGAACCGTCACCTTTCTTCTCATCATAAAAGTCCTCAAGAGAGAAGCCCATTATCTCACGTACTTCATGTGGATCAAATAAATGCCAATCTTCTCGTGCCTCAACTGCTTCCATGAATAAATCTGGCAAGCAAAGCCCTGTAAAAATATCATGGGCACGTAAACGTTCGTCTCCATTATTTAGGCGCAAATCTAAAAACGTAAAGATGTCCTTATGCCAAATATCTAGATAGACCGCAATTGCTCCTTGACGCTGCCCGAGTTGATCGACTGAAACAGCTGTATTATTTAACTGTTTGATCCATGGTAATACTCCACTCGATGCACCTTTAAAACCTTTAATCGATGAACCACGGCTACGGATTTTGCCCATATAAACGCCAATGCCCCCACCATTTTTTGATAATGTCGCCACATCAGTATTCGTATCATAAATACTTTGCAGGCTATCGTCGACTGTATCGATAAAGCAGCTAGATAATTGTCCGTGTGTTTTCCCAGCATTCGATAATGTAGGTGTAGCAACAGTCATATATAAATTACTCATCGCCCAGTACGATTCGCGCACCTTCTCTAAGCGATTTTCTGTTTCATCTTGCATAAGTGTCATCGCAATGACCATCCAGCGCTCTTGCGGTAATTCGACTGGCATTTTTGTATAGTCACGCACCACATAACGGTCCATTAATGTTTTCAGGCCGATATACGTAAACAGTTCATCCCGGCTTGGTTCTAAATAAGAAGCCAGCTCTGTTAATTCTTCCATGCTATACTTTGTCGTTAGGTTTTCATGGTACAGACCTGCTTCTGTATAACGCGCTAGCTGCTCTGGGAATGACTTATAAACATCTTCCACATTGACATCACGACGTATTGCAAATTGGTTATATAATTTTTCTAAATACACATGCGCTGCGACAAATGTCCAGTATGGCTCTTCCTCGTCGATTAGGCTAAGTGTTTGTAAAATCAACGCATCTGCCCACTCATCAAACGTAGCGTCCTCATTTTTTCGTAACCAACGATCCGATAACCTTACAAAACTCTCAAGTTCATCCTCCGTGTACTTTTTCTTTAACTTAGCAATTTGCTGTTCTATTTGAATCGTCATGTACTCTCTCCCTTTCTCTCACCAGACAACACAAAAAGCGACCACACAACATGTATCGGTTGCGTGGTCGCATAATAATCGGAAATGGAAATGAAGGACATGTACACATCGAAGTGGACAGATCTCTCGCCTCCACTTCTCAATCCCCGAAGAATGTGTTGCTGTCTTGAACGTAACGGCAGGTCTCCTGGCTCGTGCCTTTTAGCCAAATGATCGCCTTCCCGTTTTTCACAGTGGCTTTATGATCATTTGTCAGCACTCACAGTTGCGGGGACAGCTTCGGCATTAGATCACTCTATTTCCGAATTCCCTATTAAACCATAATGGTACCGTTTGTCCAAAATACTATATATTGTGTTTTAACTCCTAAACCAATCTAACATATTGTGTTTGATGTTTCAATAGGTGTTTTGCACTTTGAAATTGCAAAGCCTCTAATTTTTCTCGAAGCAAGCCCGATTAACCTGTAGTTATACACAATTTCTCAAAATTTCTAGTGAAAATATTTTGTGCTTGCAGCTCTTTTTCAGGATGTACACCGAGAATAATGACTGCACAAGGTCCCGCTGTTTTTCCAACATCTAGTGAGCTTTCTACTTTTTCATCACCAAATAATCGTGAAAATTCTACTTGAAGCCCTTTAGATCCAACTGGCCAAACTTGCTGTACTATTTCTTCTTGCCACGCATCAAAAATTGGTTGCAATTGAGCTACATTTTCAGGTTGCTCGAGCACCTCATTGCCAACAAGCGGCAGTCCGTATGTGTACCAAATTAGTTCACTACGCTCAAACACAGCACGTTTTTGTATCTCACCAATCATTGTAATGGATAAACCAGATTGCAATGTTGGCATATTTGACTCAGAGGATCCAGCTACACGTGGGCGCACGAGACCGATTTCATCAAATACCTGTTCAATTCCTGCTACGTAGCGACTCCATGCATCGTCCCCTGAAAAATTAGCAAGTAAAATATGCGTAGGAATTGCATTAGCAGCAAGTTGCTCTAGAAATGTGACCCGTGCTGTTAAATATGCTGTCAATTTGTCAGGTGCAGCCACAACATCTTGTGGTTTTTCACCAATGGCCGCGGCATTATCTGTCGTTGCAATTAATCCGCCAATTCTTACAGCATTTCTCAATGTGTTCGCCCTTCTTTTCGCACAAATACTTTCGAAATGACTGGCATCGCTACAGCGACAATCACTAGGTTAATGAGTGTTGCCATGAACAGACTAGGCAATGACCCCCAGAAAAATGCAGGACTTATGATAAAATAGAACGGTAGTGGTGCAACAATGCCATTTAAAATAAGTGCTACTGGCCATTTCAAGAGGTTCAACCCTTTTTTATGCATAAAACCAAATATCCATACTACTACAAACATTTCTAATGCGATAATAATATGTAGTGGCCCAAGTGGGAAACCTGATGTTAGTGCTGTAATAAAATATCCAATCATACCCGCTACTCCAGCTAACATCGGGGATAAAAATACTACACTTAAAAATGCAGGTGCAGAGTCTAGTGCCGCCGTTGATACAAACGATGGAACTTTAATGACTGCACCAATTGCACAAATAGCTGCAACCATTGCTGTTAGCGTCAAGTTCATTAATTTTTGTCGATCCATGTCCATTTCCTCTTTTCTTTTTATTTTATCGTCTCGCCGATACCATACCAAATACGTATAACTTGTTCGGCTTCAGCAAATAACGCCTGGTACAAACGACCACACGTATCACGCAGCAATCGTGCTTGTTTTTCCATTGGCACCACGCCACGCCCCATATCCGTCACAATTATATACAGTGCACAATTTTCTTCAAGAACCTTTAGTCGTGTTAAAATATGCGCGACAATGGCCTCATCTTCTTCTAAATTTTGTGTTATGAGCCATTTTTCTAAATTTTTTACCACTAACGCTTCACATGGCGGGACTTTTTCAGGAAAGAAGCCATCTGCAATAAATACGTCTTGCCCATGAAGCTCTTGCATTACATAGTTGGTTTTCCCATTATAGGCACCACCGATAAAGACATGCATCTCGCCCCCTCCTTCCAAGCCTTTTGTGAAAAGATTAACGTGAACATCACATGATGCGGCACATCGTATGACCAAAAAGGCTTTTCCTCTGGCGCAAAGTGAACTAATAACGTACGAATTACACCACCATGTACAACAAGTACGTAGTCTTGTTCTTCTTTTGGTAACGCTAAAAAACCATCAATAACTCGGGCACAAAACGTATCAAAGCCCTCCCCGTTTGGTGGGATGTTCTCCACCGGATTATCTAGCCATTCACAGTACCGATCATCTGACTTTAATTCGTCGTAAGTTTTTCCTTCAAAGTCGCCAAAATTAGATTCCCGAAAACGCGTTTCTGGCACGTAGTTTGCTAGTGGAAAATAACGAGCAGCTGTTTGTTGACAGCGCATTAAATCACTGCCATACACTTTGGTCACATTTAAGTCCACTTCTGGTAATACTGAATCATCTAACAAAGGTGCATTCGTCCAGCCTAGATAACGCTTTTCGATATTTTCTCTCGTCGGCGCATGTCGCATCAGACGCACAGTAACAACGTCACCCATAACACGACCTCCATTCCTTCAATCGATGCACCGAGTAAATCCCCAGACACACCACCAAAATTACGTAATGTAAACTGACGAAATACAAAAAGTGCGACGGCTAAAACAGCTAGCAACACAAACTGCACAAATAAAGCACCCGTCACATATACGGCGCCGCTAACAGCAATAATAAGTGTACCAATCATCCAACTTACAAGCATTCCCGGTTGTATATGCGTTCTAAAAAAGTACGCAAGACCCTTCTCCTTCGAACATTTCAACGACATAAAGTAAAAACTCATCCCAACTCTTGTCACGAGTGGAATAAAAAGCAGCATCCACAACGCTAACTTATCCTGCGCGAATAATTCATGAAGCACCACAAATTTTCCGAGCACTAAGAATAGCACCGACATGACACCAAACGCCCCGACGCGCGGGTCATCTAATATTTCTAGCCGCTTCTCTCGGTCACGATACGAAAAATACGCATCCCCCATATCGATAAAGCCGTCCAAATGGAGACCACCCGTAAAGAGCGCAAATAAAACTATCACTACAAAAGCTAGAAGTATTTCACTACTTGCCGTCCATTCCGTTAAGCCGTAAATACTAGCTGCCACTAGGCCCCCCATAATAGCACCCACCCACGGTAAAAAGGCAAACATTCCGGTAATCGTAGTTTTCGTCAGCGGAATTTCTTTATGTACAGGCAAAACTGTAAAAAACTGAAATGCGAGTAATACGCTATGCCATATATTTTTCAACTCTTTGCCTTCTTTCTTGTTTATTGATTTCAAACATTAATGGATTTGTCATAGATTGAGCGATTTGGCTCCGAGGTTGGGCGACTTGGCTCCAAGGTTGAGCGACTTGGTCCCGAGGTTGAGCGACTTACTTCCCAGGTTGAGCGACTTGGCCCCAAGGTTGAGCGACTTACTCCCCAGGTTGAGCGACTTGGCCCCAAGGTTGAGCGACTTACTTCCCAGGTTGAGCGACTTGGCCCCAAGGTTGAGCGACTTAGCTCCAATGTTGAGCGACTTGGCCCCAAGGTTGAGCGACTTAGCTCCAATGTTGAGCGACTTGGCCCCAAGGTTGAGCGACTTTCCATCGAGGTTAAGCGACCTCCCCCAAAGACGGAATGATGATTCGTTTATTTCCATTTCTTTACGATACCATAATTCATTTCATATGCCTCGTTAGCGACAGAAACGAACCATTGATGTAATTTCCCGAGCATTTGTCGATACAATTCGACTTCTTCACTCGTATAAGGTGGCTCATCGAATATTTCATTGGACACAACAAAAAGCGTCACCTTTTTTTCAAGTAACGTCACTAACGCTTCTTTCATCAGTCGTAGCTTCTCCTCTAGGCAACCGGGCTTTTCTACACATGGTGTCCCTCTATCGAAGCCTTCATAAAAAGCATTCGTCAACCAAGTTGTAACACAGTCCCATAGTACTACGTCTCCTTCTACTAGCTCACTAAAAGCAACATTCACATTATAGGGCGATTCAATTGTATGCCATGTCACACCCTGTGCTTGTCGGTCCCCTCTATGCCGTAAAATACGTTTTTCCATTTCTTTGTCCGTTGCCACGCCAGAAGCAATATAAACGAGCCGTTTTTCTCGTAACGACTCGTTTTGATATTGAGCTACTGCAGTCTGTTCAGCAAAATGAGATTTGCCACTGCGTACCCCACCTGTTATGAAAATAAGTGGCATTTTTCACGCCTCCTTACTGTAAATGCGACGTACTACCGATTTCTTTTACTTCCCATTGATCATTCACTGCATCCACGATTGTGACACTTGTGTCTTCAATCGTAGGCAGTGCCCATATTTGTCCAATACCTCTTCCTAAAATAGCATTTACGATACATTTAATCGTCACCCCGTGCGACACGATTAAAATCGTATCATCCGGATATTGCTTAGCAATACTTTTCAAGGCATACATCGCACGCTCAGTTACAGCGCCAAAGCTTTCTGTATGAGTCGCAATAAATTGAGCTGGGTAATCAGTATATACTTCATAAGCGAAACGATCGAACTCACGAATTTCGTCGATGGTCATGCCCTGCCAGTTCCCTAAATTAATTTCACGCAAATCATCTTCATAAAAAATAGGTATATTTTTATCGTGCACTAAATAGTGAAGCGTTTCCTTTGTACGTTCACTTGAACTACAGTATGCCGCTGCAAACGGTACGTTCTTTAATTGTTCACCTAGTTTTTTCGCACGCAAAATACCATCAGACGATAAAGGTGAGTCTAGCCACCCCTGCAACCTATGTTCTTTATTCCAAACAGTTTCCCCATGTCTAACAAGATAAAACATTGTCATTTATCTCACCCTTGCTATATTGTTTTAAACCATTCCTCTAAACAGCCATGTAAATGTGACATTGCTGTAATATCCTTCATCCCCACGCGAAACCATTTTCCGTTAAGACCTTTAAAATTTTTCGTATGCCGTAATACGATACCTTTCGCCAAACAGTACGAAAAAAACACATCTGCATCATTTGACTTCGGTAACGAAAAGCACACATAATTCGTTACACTGTTCGTTACTTGACAGCCATGCGCTATTAAAAATTCATGCAACCATTGTCGTTGTGTAGCCGCATGTTGTATAGCATTATGGCAATAGTCTTTCTCGTCTAAACAGCCTGCACCTATCACAAGTGCAAAAGCATTGATATTCCAATGCGGTAACATTTCCTTAAGTGTTGCCACAATGCCTGGACTGGCTACTAAATAGCCAAGGCGTAGTCCAGGTATAGCATACATTTTTGTCATTGAACGCACAACAATGACATGTGGATTTTCCGCCACACAATCAATCAGAGAAAAATCTTCGCTTACCCAGTCGATAAATGCTTCATCGAAAATAATTTCACATTGAACTTTTGCCCCGTGTACGATTAATTGCTCCAGTTCATTCTTTTTAGGAAGTACCCCAGTTGGATTGTTTGGCGTACAAATGATTAATGCATCTGCTACCATCATTTCCTCAAATAAACGGTCCATCGGCAGTGCGTATTGAATAACATCTTCAACGATAACTGATATAACTTCCGCATGTGCTGCTTTTAACGTCCGTTCGTACTCGGCAAAAGTCGGATGAATGACAATCACTCGTTTTTTTTCATAGCGTCTGGCTAGAACGCTAAATAACTCAGATGCGCCATTTCCAAGTAATACTGTTTCTTTTGGCAGTCCATGAAAAGCCGTTACCTTCGATAAAAATGGTTCCCCATCTGGATCAGGATAACGCTGAATTAACGGAAAAAATGTACGCCAACGTGCCTCAACAAATGGCGGAGGACCCGCGGCATTAACATTTTCACTAAAATCATAAACTTCTGTTGGCATAGCGAGCCCAAGCTGGCCATACACATTGTGCGGATTTGCTCCGTGATTAGGCAATTGCAAGAATAAGCACCTCCACTGCTATTATCACGAGCGTAAAGAGTAAAGTCGCCACGCGCATATGAATGACGGCTGTTACAATATGCTCCTTCGTCAAAGGGACTAATTTCTCCCCCATTGTCGCTCGAAAAGATTCAATTCCTTGATACGTATTTTTACCGCCAAGCTGTACGCCTAATTGCACAGCTGTCGCGGCTTCTAAATAACCACTATTCGGACTTGGATGCTTTTTAGCGTCTCGCAACCAACGTTTCAAACGTTTACCAAGTGACACATTCGTTTCATTTTTCGTGCCAAGTACCATTAATAGCCCCGTTATACGACTTGGTACAAAATTCAACACATCATCAAGCTTCGCCGCAAACATACCAAAGTCTTGGTATGTTTCATTTTTATAGCCAATCATCGAGTCTAACGTATTAACCGCTTTATAACCCCATAAACCGATAGCGCCAAATAAAAACGCGTAAAACAACGGCGCTGTTACTCCATCGCTCGTATTTTCTGACACTGTTTCAACGACGCCACGAACAATTTCATCCTCGTTGAGCTTTTCTGTATCGCGCCCAACAATCCACGATAGCTTCACACGGGCCTCTGCAATATCACCTTTTACAAGTGGCTCATACACCGCCATGGCTGCCTCTTTCAAACTACGTTGTGCTAAACCTATACCTATTAATAGTCCTTCCACAACAATTCCAAACATCACACTAACATTATAGCTAACAAGTATAATTGCCGTTACAACAAACATCGTCGTACCCACGACTGCAAGCGCCATAATCATGCCACGTAATTTACGCATTTCCCCCTTATTCCATAGCTCGGTTTGCGACTGAATTAGTTTCCCTACCCAGCGCACTGGATGTGGTATTTTCGGTGGATCTCCTACAACTAAATCGAATACTAGCCCGATGATACAGGCGATCATCAGCGCAATCATATTGGATTCTCCTCTTTATCTTTTTTATATTTTCGGATCGCTTCTCGCATTGTCTCGTAGACACCATGTCCAATGACTTTGCCGAGCATCGTAATCGGACCCGCGTATTGGTGATAGTCTCCCTCTTCCGTTGACGCAATGAGAAGGCTATCTGTTGATGTACCTGTTGCTAACGTTCCCGTGGTTGGATCTACTATTTCTTCATCGAAAAGTGCTTTGACCTTCGCCTCAGTCGTCGAAATCATTGCTTGAAATAATGCCTCGTCCGATAACTTTCCATTAATCAGCACCCATGTATTAATGGTGCCTGCATGGTATTGCTCCTGTCTTTGAAACGCGCGTGTAATATCAACAGCATTCCCAAGCCCTGCTGTAATCATGACAACAATTCGAATCCCTTCGTAGTCGAACTCACGCACTGTTGCGTAGCGCGCATAGACAGCAGTCATCATCGCAACCGTATTTGACGCTGTAAAACCTTCACTCTCTATAAATCGCTTCAGCTCTTCATGAGGATGACGCTCATCATATTTATAAGGCACTGTCCGATTAACAAAATTCGCATAATAACCAAAACCTGGGTTATGCATTGCTGATGAGACCACTTTTAATGGCTTATCCATTTGTAAGGCTACATATTGGTCAGTAATTTTGACATGTTCTTTTTGAAGCAAAACCATTATTTCGCCCTCCTAAAACAAAAAAACAAATTCCCGTTCATCAGAATTTGTCTCGTTCATTTAATTAAATATGTACGCACATGGCTAACTTGAACCTAGTAAATTCTCTTTTAAGCAATATAAGAATCGACATTTTTTCAATATTCATTTAATCGAAATTGTATCATAATAATAACATAAAAAACAATGCCATTTAGCTGAAAATTCCTACGTTTAGACTAAGCACATATCATTTACTTAGGAATATTTTCACTGTCATTAAAAGTGTGTAAATATATAAGTTAAACTTTAGTATCTTGCAAACTATTACCTATACAATCATACGGCATGCTTCTGTCACTGCGCTTTCGTAGCAAAAGAAAATTGCTAGTCGCGAATGTCCGCGGTGTTAGATAATAGTTCAAATCTTTAATTCAATATAAATATAGGAGATATCTTTTTTCTGAAGACACCTCCCTATTGCTATTGTTGCTTCGATTTTAAGTTTTTAAAACGAACAATTGAGCCTGCGATGATAAATACCCAGCCGATGCCAATACAGACAAACTTCATAGATTTCGTAGATGCTGGCAGTATATCTAGAATTGTTAAACAAACAATTAATATACCGATCACTGAAAGACCCATGCCAAATACTAGTTTATTCACTTTTGTTCCCCCTATCTCTCTGCCATCGATTCTACCTTATTCTAGCGAAAAAGAAAACACTAATCCAAGCCGCGATGGCTGAATTAGTGTCATGTGACTACGCTTTTACTGGTGAAAAAAACTCTCCATAAAGAGCTTGTAAAATTTGGTTTTCAAATTCCTCTAATACACCAAATACTAAGCTAACCTCTGATGATCCTTGATTGATCATTTCGATATTAGCACCTGTTTTTGAAATAGCCGTTGCAGCACGTGCTGCCAGACCCGTGTTATTTCGCATACCTTCTCCTACAATAACAATCATAGAGAAGCCATGACACATTTGTACATCATCAGCAAATAATTCAGTTTTCACACGAGACATAATACGCTCTTCAATTTCTGGTGTTAGCTGATTCGAACGCATAATCACCGAAATATCATCAAGCCCTGATGGTGTATGTTCGTATGAAATGTTCTCATCTTCTAAAATATGCAATAGCTTTCGACCAAAGCCAATTTCGCGGTTCATCAAATATTTTGAAACATATAACGTCGAAAAACCACTATCAGCTGAAATTCCTGTGACTGGACGACCTGTTGCTTTTCGAGTAGGCACGATACGTGTACCAGGAGCAGAAGGATTATTCGTGTTTTTAATGTTAACCGGCACCCCAATCTTGTACACAGGCATTAATGCTTCATCATGGAAGACAGAAAAACCTGCATAGGATAATTCGCGCATTTCGCGATATGTGATTTCTTTAATCTCCACTGGGTCATTGACAACTTTTGGATTTGCAGAGAATACACAGTCTACATCCGTAAAGTTTTCATATAGCTCAGCTTCAACAGCTGCTGCTAAAATTGATCCAGTAATATCCGATCCCCCACGATCAAATGTGCGTAATACACCTGCTTTTGTATAGCCAAAGAAGCCAGGGAAAACAATAATTTCCTCTGTATTTTTAAGAGAAGCTAGATTTTCATATGCTTCAGGTAGTGCAAATGTACGCTCTGGTAGGTCATTTACAACTAAGCCTTCTTTTGGACTTACGTAACGTGCAGGCATACCGATCGAATTAAAGTACGTAGCGATTAGCTTCGCGTTATTGTCTTCTCCTGACGCTTTTAGACTATCTACGAATAATTCTGTATTGGATTTGTCCCCTTGTAGGCGTTCTCGTAGATCATTTGCAATCACTTCACAAATTGTATTATTTAAATTTAAACCATCAGCAATCGCCTTATAGCGACTCACTACTGTTTGTATTTTTGTCTCTATATCGGTATTGTTCAGCGCTGCATCTGCTAAATCAATGAGTAAATCTGTTACTTTAATATCGTCGCCTGAGCGTTTCCCAGGTGCTGATACGGCTACGATTTTACGTGACGGATTTGCTTTCACAATGCCTGCCACTTTTTGAATTTGTTCAGCGCTCGCTACTGATGTTCCACCGAATTTACATACGATCATAACTATCAAATCCTAACTTTTTAAAATGAGTGTACCTTCCCAAAAAACAATTGAATGTACACAGTGTACAAACTATCATTCTCCACGTCAATACAATTTCAAAAATTCACGCAATTTAATTTTGAAATATGGGCAATTTTCGCACCATTTGGTTTATTATACGGATTTCAAGTGAAATAGTTAAGGTTTTTTTATAATTTTTTCATTCAGCTCACCTATTTAGAAAAATATTTACTTGAGCTAGCTTAAAATATCTATGGAATTAGATACTTTTAAGGCTACTTGTAAAAAAGCAAGCGAATATCACTTGGTTTCTACACCAAAATGCTTTGTAACAGCTTTTCAATCCTTTTTTGCTCACGTCTTGAAAGCTCTATCCCCTGTCTTTCTTCTATATAATAAAGTAAACGCTTACTTTCATTAGTATACGCTGAAAAAATCGGGGTGTTTGTGCTATTTTCAACATTAATCTGTGTCGATTCATTTGCAAAATATACGGTTCCCTGCACCCAGATGTCCAGTTGATTTAGACGTAAAAATTCATGTAATCGATAGGCATGTGTTGTCACCTGTTTGACAGGATTATAAAAGGTAGTCTCACCTGAACGATGTTTAGTTTGTCGTAGTCTCTGGTCAGTTGCATCGCCTTCAATAACACCTGAGAGATTTTTTACCTCAACTACGAATACACCACTTGGTCCGACAACAATAGTGTCTAATTGACTTTCCTTATTTCCAATCACCACTCTCACATCCGGAAAAACCGAGTATGTATTTGGCAGCTCCGAGAGTAGATAGAGTGCCTTGTCTTCACCTGCAAGACCAGCTGTCACTTTACCAAGCTGATTTTTTAACATTGATTGGCGACATATATACAAAGCAACAAGTGCCGCAGAAATAATTGTCCAAATCACTTGGTCCCAATGCCACTGAATGAACACGACGAGTAGAACACCTATGACCGATACTATCCGGTGCAAATAGCGTCTCATTGTTAAATTTTTGATATCTCTTTCTAGTTGTCGTTCGTGCTGATAAATTTTTGCCATTCTACCATTTAAAAAAAGATTGATTAGCAAAGTAATCAATCTTTTTAACCCTTTCCATTTTGTTCTGTATTTGCAAAGACAAATGCCAATTTCGCATTTTCTAGTTTTAGTTTTGCCTTACCCTTTTTCCCACTTTTCCATGTAAAACGTATTTCACGGGTATCTTTGCCGAGCAGTAACTTTCTCGCGTCTGTCGGTGTAATTTTTCCCTTCATAATGACTTTCGCAATGAAAAATTTACACGCTTTATTCGTACAGCTATAACCTTTAAAGCCTTCGACTACATCACTGCCACACTCAACACAACGGCCAACCTTTACTATTTCTTTTTCAGCTACTTCCATCTCTAATGCCTTCATACTTGCTGTCGTTTCATCAATAAAAGTAAGCATTTCCTGATAAAATGCTGCTGAAGATAGCTTACCATCGACTATGTCCTTGAGTTTTTTACTCCATATGGCAGTTAGTACCGGCGACACAACATCATGTCCCTGCAAACTAGCAATCACATCAATGCCAAATTGCGTCGCAACAAAGGATTTTTTCTCACGTGCCATCATTCCAATTGTAATTAACTTCTCTAAAATTTCAGCACGTGTTGCAGATGTGCCAATACCTTCTGCGTCCTTTAAACTGGCCTGCAAATTTTTGTCCTCAACAAAACGACCTGCATGAAACATTGCATCGAGTAATGTGCTATCCGTATAGCGAGCAGGTGGCTCTGTCATTTTCGATAGTATTTCCTTGCCTAGAAGTGGTACTTCCTGCCCTTTTGTTAGCAACGGTAACGGCATTTCCTCTTTTTTACGATGTGTCTCGTACAATACCGAAAATCCCTTATCAATGACCATATTGCCACTAGCCTTCAAGAACTCTCCATTTGATGATAAAAACATCACAGTTTTATCAAGTACATACGGTGGCATAAAAATAGCAAGCAACCTTTTTGCTATTAAATGATAGACTTTTTGCTCAAGTGGATTTAGTTTTTCCAGCTTTGGCACTGTATCCGTCACCGTAATTGCGTGGTGGTCGGTTAACTTTTTATCATCCACATAGCGTTTTGAATGCATGACTTTTTGAATATGTGTTGAATTCGCACGCAACCCCTCTACGACATTTGTATATTCAGGTAATGCGGAAAGTGCTTGTAAATGTTTATCAATGCCCAATGCAAAATCTGTCGGTAAATGCTTTGATTCCGTACGTGGATAGGTTATCAGCTTCTTCTCGTATAAGCTTTGCGCAATTTTTAACGTGTTAGCAGACGTTATACCATAAAACTTATTCGCTTCTTTTTGTAATTCCAGTAAAGAGTGTAACGATGGAGCAAAAATCGTCTTACGTTCTGTGTTTAAGTCCTCCACAATCGCTAGTGGACCAAGCTTCTGCCAAATACCTTCCGCCTGCTCCTTTGTCTCCACTCGGTTCACCTTACGCGTACGATCTACCCACAGTGCCGAAAAGCCGTTAAAATGGCCTGCAATTTGAAAATATGGTTGCGGCACAAAGTTTCGAATTTCTAGCTCTCGCTGCACAACAATCGCTAGTGTCGGCGTCATTACACGCCCAACTTTTACTGTACGGCCACCTTTTACCGTCGCTGCCCTCGTTAAGTTGAGCCCAATCAACCAATCAAAAATCGTCCGATACATCGCTGCATTACGTAAATTTCGGATAAGCGGATCCCGTTCATCAAGTAAATGCTCTAATGCTTGACGAATACCCGAATCAGTCGTTTGTGACGTCCAAAACCGCTTCACTGGAAGTTGGCAACCTACTTTTTTATAAAACGAATAAAAAATGTTTTCTCCTTCCATTCCAGCATCACACGCATTAATGACAAAATCGTAGTGATTATTCTTTAATTTACTTGCAATATCCTCATACACCTTATATGCCGTTTTTTTCACCCGAAACTCAAAACGCTGTGGCACCATCGGCAATAACGCCAAATCCCACTTCTTCCATTCGGCTTTATATTCATGTGGTTCCTTTAGCTCAACTACATGTCCAACAAATGACGCAAAATCAATCGTAAAGGGTAGGCTCATTTTTTTTGCCACTCGTTCAATATCACGCATGAGCGATGGCTTTTCTGCAATTAATAAGGCTCGCAAACCTTTCCCTCCTTTACAGAACAAACGTTTCATTTATTATAGCTTAAACTACTTCAGTATTCTATGTATAAAAAGATAAAATGCCAAAAATACAAGAGAGACTCGAAAAAAAAAGATGTGGGAAATCAAGCACTTGAACGATATTAAAGCCCCCAGCAGCTTAAGTTGGGGGCTTTAATATATATGTTCTATTAATTTTCTATGATATATTTTTCCCCTTTCTTTTGTTTGAATCTCTTAGCACCTCCTACTGAACCAGAAATACCACAGGCAAATCCAAATCCTGTTAAAGAGTTTGTTTGTGCAAATTCTGATACCTCGATAATAGTTGCACCGGATTGCGCTATGATCGCGTTTCCTTCTCTATCGATATCTGGTAGATTCTTAAGGAATAAAAATCCCCCCCGTATGCCGCCTTCCTTAACGATTAGATTAGAACAGTTCCCCCAAAATTGTTAATGGAATCTCTTCGTTACCATAATAGTTCACAACTTCTACGGTTTGGCTGTACCTGTTCAAAAAAAAACTACATCAGCTGGTCCGCCTATCTTTGTGTCGGTGTAATCACTTAAAGTACGCTCGAGATGAGTTAGATCCTTCGGGGAAATGATTGAATAGTTTATTTTTGTGTAGATGTTAGTGTCATTGTCCTGGTGTGAGCCTCCTATGCTGTTAGATGATATGAAACTTTTCTAGGTAATACTTTACGATAGCTAAATATTCTCTGAAGTAATACTTTACACGAAATTCAGAAGGTGTTGCGGCCGGTAAACCGGAAACATTAAGACCTAAATCTTCACCTATGGCTTTGGAGCGATATAGATGGAATCGATTTGTTACAACTACAACTGTGGAATCTTCGTCTATATAATCCATTGAATACTTGAAGTTTTCAATAGTACGAGTGGATTTGGATTCGGTTATAATACGTTGCTCATCAATGCCTAATTGCATTAGAGATTCTTTGATCACTGAGGCTTCTGGAACAATCTCGTCCACCCCTTGGCCACCAGAAGCAATCGCTATTGTATCTGGGTTTTCTTTCAAGTATGTAGCTGCCGTCTTAATGCGCTCAAATAATAAACTTGAGGGCTTGTCTCCGTCTAGGCGTGTACCTAAGACAATGAGATAATCCGCATTATCGATTGCAGTATCTTTGCCCTCAAATACGATAAGTAAGTGTAGGCAAAGGAAAAAGGCTGTAATTAACGACAGCAAAACAATGATGGGTTTCAGTAGCTTTTTCATTGTTCCTCCCTTATAAGCAGTAATGATTGTCATTATATAAATAATCGATGGTAAATATCAATATGTAAAATGTAGAGTATGTGAAGTATTTAATTAGTTTATTAGAAATTAGAGGAATATCAGGGATTTAATTTACAAAGGTGGAATGAACTTGATGAAATAAGATCATTTCAAAAGTGAGGTGGTGGTAATGATATTTCTATTAACGATTATATTCAGTGTGTGTACTTTGAGTTTCTGTTTTTCAAACTACGAGAAGATCATGCGACAAGAGCGCCAAATTGAGAAGCTAGAAGATGCTAAAAAGTAGTGTAACTCCGTCCATCATCATTTTACTGTATTTTATCCATTTATCTGGATCATGCGAACCTAAAAAAGGCCTATTTCTCATATCATTAAATGTTTTTACACAACCCTCACATAAGTACCTTTATCTAAAACAATAATTACCATTACGTTTTACAGCAGTACTTTCACAACGAAGACAACCTAAGCCAGAGGAAAAGCGAGACTCCTTAATCTTAGGAAGTACTTTTTCCATTCATTTCCTCCTTTTGGATATAGGACTTGTTTAATTGACTTAAATAAGGCTAGTTGATCTACTTTTTTAAAATTCTCCGACTGCTCCATACCCATATTTTAACATTATTGAACACCTTCTGAAACTGCATTATATTCAGCCATGATCAGTATTTTCAAGACCGCAACAATCTATATGAAAACTGCCTTCATCAAATCCGAAAAAACTAGGCGTTGGCTCACAAAAAAAGCAGAAGGGTTAGCATGTTCTTCTGCTTTCTAATTTATTGTTTAAATATAACTTTTGTGGCTTATGTTTTTACCGATAAATAAAGATATAAAACCACCTGCTATTAGAGCAAGGGAAAGGATACCATAGGATAAACCTAAAAATCCTCTTACATTAACAACTCCACTATAAAATAAAGTAATGGCAAAAACAATTGATACAATGCCTGGAAGCATTTTTATTAAAAATGGAAATTCTTTATTTCTAAACCATCTTGTAAGTGCCAAAATTATAACTACCGGTATAAAAGAAAGCAATAAAGGTCCTAAAAGCATCATAAAATCCACCTCTTCCAGTTAATTCTTACAATTTTATTCTAACATAAAATTCTGAATTTGTTCACAAAATTTTCACATTTTTTTTATCTAGTGTAAAAAATTACGTTCGTTTCGTATCTCTTTTCGATTCTTTTAACAGGTATAGTGATTGTCTATGACACACCAAAGACCTTGCGGAGACGATAGGAACAAATGACATAGCGGAAGTAGACGGAGAAAAAGCGCATGCCGACTCTTTAATGGCACACATTAAATTAAATAATTTGTACATCACTTATATATAGTGGTGTGCTTTTTTTGTTTGTTAGGCCTCTAAACGACCACATTTAATACACTAACTAACCTATACAAGTAAATATATACCGCGATTAAACATCGCGGTAAAATAGAACGTACACTCCCGAAACATACATTCTGTTTTAAGACAATAGCTTGAAAAAATATAAAGTAAAAGAAGTGGCTGAATTATTAGGTAAACACGAAGAAACTATTAAACGTTGGATAAGGTCAGGTAAATTCCCTAACGCTTATAGAAATGGCGATAAAGAAGGCTGGAGAGTAATTGAATCTGATCTATTGAAACTTAATAAAATGAGACCAGTTAGTGAGGTTTAACAAAAAGGTAGTATAAAACCAAAAGTCGATGAAACAGAGTTAGTGAAACAGGCGTATCAAGCAGTTACTCTTACTTCCCCTACTGTTGATATGTTATCAATCCTATCCGTCGGAGGGAAAAAACGGACCTTGGAAATATTATTGATAATGCAGCAGGCACCATCTAAAGTGAAGGATCCTGATGGTTTCATCAAAAATGCAATCCGTGAAAATTTAAGTCCGATTTAAACTCCTATCGAAGACATCAGGCAAACCAGAGTATGACCTATCACGAAAATGTTTGAAAACCCCGTTATAAATAACAATCGAGAACCTGCTATCCCTGTTAATAACGAGCTGAAATTAGATTAAATTCATAAAGTAAGATGGTTAATTACTAATTATTAATTATTGGTTTGTCATAAAAACGAACCTTTTCTACCTTTAACAAACTATTACCACGATTGTATAGGGAGGAATGCCAAAAGTACGATTAATAGCTATTTGAACAACCTTATTCCCTTCTATAATTGGTTGGACGAGTATAGCAACTATCAAGGTAAAAGGGTTTTCAATGGGGTGACAATTCGGAAGTGATAGAGGTGACTATTGGCAATTATCGTGTAGGAAAGTCGTTTCAGGAGGCGGAAACATCAAGACTGATTCTTGCTGAACAGTATATTTCAGAAAACTAAAATAAATGAGTTACAGCTTATTTTGAAACATTTAAGTAGTAAAAAGAGACAGCGATTGCTGTCTTTAGTTCTATAACGTATGTTTCATTTTTTGTGCATTATAAATTGAGATTTACTATTTCTAAAGTCTATTTTCTCGTAAAAAGGAATTAAATGTTCTTCACAAAACAAGCTAATCACATCAATGTGTGATAATTCTTCTAAAAGAACGGACACAAGTTTTGTACCTATACCTAACTTTTGAAATTCTTTATGTATTACAACGTCTTCAATATAAGCCCTGAATTTACCATCTGAAACAGCTCTTGCAAAACCTATAAGTTCATCGCCTTTCCAAGCACCAACCGAAACTTCTTGTTTTAACATTTTATCAATATCCTGTTCTTTTCTTTCTTCCCACCAACCTACATAGCAATAAAGTTTCATAAGTTCGTTAGCTTTAATAGGTCTTTTGATATAACTCAAAATCTCTACAGTCAAAATCTAACCCCCATTAAGATTTACTTTTTTAATACACTCACTCTTTTAAGTTGAGCTTATTCAACTAACCTGCGCGGTAGCTCAATTAGAAAAGCTGCCTTTGAATTCTTCAGCTTGATTTTAAACTCTTGCCCACATTAGTACAATAAGTAAAAGTACAATTTTATCTACTTACTTTTATATTTGATAATCATATATGTACAAACTGCCATTACGCTTGCTAAATACAAGATTGTGAAACCTATAAAACCTAGATAGGAACTTTCGATTCCAGGTGCACCAGAACTAAAAAAACTCGCCGAATTACTACATAAAATAAAACCTGTTAATAATGTCCCAATCCCAACACCAAATAATTTCCTCATAATAAAACGCGCCTCCTCTTAGATTTACTATTTCACTAAATGCGCCGTTAGTTGCTGGGAGATCTTTATTTTACATGTTTGGAAAATCAGACTTGAGAAAACTGCCTTAAATAAAAAATAATAATCGTCTTTAAATCAAAATAAATCTTAAAAAAGACAATAACATTCGTGTTTAATCACAGGAAATCGATTTATGAAAATGATTTCCCGTGATTAAACAAATCAAAAATGTCTGTTATTGTTATAAAGAAGTTTTCTATAACTCTATCCTATTTCTAAACCATTTAAAGACTATAAGAGTATCCAAATTTTATTGTTCTAAAAAAACCTTGTATTTTCTACATGCCCAACAAATGACGTCAAATCAATCGTAAAGGGTATGCACATTTTCTTCGCTACTCTCTCTATATCACGCATTAAAGATGGCTTCTCAGCAATTAATAATGCTCGCAACTTCCTTCCCCTCCGCAGAACAAACGTCTAGACCATTCCACATACAACGAAATAAAAGATTTAACTAGAAATTATTATATTAAGCTAGCTAAAATGCGTATCAAGATGATAAAATACAACTATAAAGGGAGATGATTACATGGGGAAATTAAGTAAACGTAATATACTTTGGATTATACCAATTGGCATATTGGGTATATTTTGGTATTTTTACGGACCACAAAAAGATATTACCGATAATGAATACATAACATATGTAAAAAACTATTCTGTAGAAAATAGTAGTCAGTCATTAGAAAAAGCATTTGATTTGACATGTAAAAATCCAAAATGGATATACTTCGAAACACAAAAAGGCCAGGATGTAGTGGAATTCGAAGGTGAATGCCCAGTCAACAATAAAAATGAAAAGGTTAATGTTCAATTTTTAGTTGATCGAGACATGACGAATGTGAGAAATGGCGCAATGCTCGTAGACAGTGTCATGCAAGAGGAAGCTAATCGCGACGAGTTTATCTTAGCACTAGTAAAATAAAACAAAAGCATCATGTCACGAGACAAAATGAGTTTTGTCTGTGAGATGATGTTTTTTAATAGCCGTTGCTATAATTTCTATTTATTTCAATTACAGTTTTATAGTTGGCTACCTGAATGTCACTAAGTATCATTCAGGTAGCCACTTTTTTATGAGACCATTTCAAATTTCGGAGGGGTCTATTCCAATAATATTCTATTACTTGAATGAAACTTCCGCCTTATCCCTTTTAAGAATTGAATATACATTTGTATCGTGCGCTATAGAATTTTGATACATATAATCCCTAAGAACCCCTTCTTTTTTAAATCCAATTTTGGTAAGCAACTTATTAGATGCTTCGTTTTCAATAAAAACAACAGCCCCTATACGAGTTAGCCCCATAGTTTCAAAACCATACGAAACCACTTTAGATAGTGCTTCCAAAGTATATCCGTTTCTCCATTGCTCGGGATGAATTTCATAACCAATTTCTGCTCGTTTGTGATTAGGTGACCAAGCATTAAAGCCAATTGTTCCAATTATGCCCTTTGTTCCCTTTCTTTCAATCCCCCACCGTATCCCTCTTTTTTCTTTAAAATTTATTAAAAAGAATTCAACTATTTTTTCTGCTTGTTCTATATTCTCAAAAGTATCTTGTCCATAATAGCGTGTTACTTCGTCGTTAGAAAAACAATTAAAAATGCTTTCTGAATCATCAAGTGTTATTTCTCTTAATAGCAGCCTATCTGTCTCTAATATTGGAAACATCTTGTTCTCTCCCTTTTAATTCTCCTTTTAACCTTTTCCTAAAACGATCTTTTTCCTTAAAATCAATTTCCAATGAAAGTTGTAATTTATAATGTGATTGCTAGAAGTATTATTTATTGAAGTTAGAATATTATAGTTGGTCATTAGTTGTCCTTGAATATAATCCATTTCAACATATAGTCAATTATTTCTTTCGAGAGAAAACCAATCACAAAATAGTTTGTTATGTATAATACTGATTTCTGCAACCCTACCAAGGTTAGCTTAATAAACTTCCAAAAAATAGAATGAAAGACAAAATCACTAATAATCCCAATGTACTAACTATCGTCCACACACTCCTTACCATACCTTTCCATCCTTTAACTCTAGAGAAGCCAAGTAATCCAAAATAAAAGGTTATCAATGTCATGTATAAAATTATAGCTAAAGGATGCAAAAAAACATAAGAACTATTGGTTTTGCCTACACTAGGCACAAAAGAATAGCTAAAAAATAATACAACACTAATTATCGAAGAGACAAATGACCATAAATTAATTTTTTCTTTCACTGCAAAAACCCTCTATTCTTCTTAATTTCACCGAATATGATTATTGTGTAAATTATCTATTATTTTAATAATATCCTATATTAAATTCGATTAATCAACTTTCTACTTCTCTTCAATTTTATAAAAAATCCATATTGGGTAAACTTTGAAACACAAAAAGGTCAACATACTGTTAAACTCCAAAGCGTTTGACCAATCAATAATGAAGAAGCAAAAATAAATGTTCAATTTCCAGGAGACCATGATATGACAAAAGTGACATATGGCGTAATGCTCATTCAAAGTGTATGCAAGAGGAAACTAATCACGACAAGTTTATCCTAGCACTGACAAAATAATAACGAACATCATGTCACTAGACTAAGTAAGTATTGCAGGACTATATAGATTTTCTACAAATTAACATAAAAAAACACATTGGTTAAATGCGATCCAATGCATTTTTTTAAATCTTATTGAATTGAACACGAAACCTCTGTTTAATAAAGAACGCTTTAAGAACTTAAAGTATTACACCTGAAAAATCCCCTTTTACTACTTCTTTTTCATTCTGATTTTTACATAAAAAGGTTGTACTAATAGCTGTTCTATTATTATCTTGTTTTTCGTATTTTTCGATTTTCACTTCACAAATGATGGTATCCCCCGTAAACACAGGTCTTAAAAATTCAAAATTCATATTACGGGCCATTACGCTATAATCTCCCCCTACTTTTGTTGGTAGAGTTGCCGTTAATAACCCTTGAATTACTAGTCTTCCTTGTTCATCTGGGGTTTTATGATGAATTCCTTCATCACCTGATATCTCTGTAAATAATTCAACATCCCTTACTGTGAAAGTCCGTTCAAACGCAATGATATCTCCTACTTTTAATGGCATATACATTCTCCCCTTTTTAATTATTTTAGAAATTCTTGAACTTTCCATTCTTTCGGCTTTATGTTCTTATTCATCCATGTCTTCTCAGGTGCATTGTATGGAGCGGTAGCGATTAAATGATTATTATGCCAGCTTGCTGCACCAGAGCGAATCATTTCATCGAGCAGTACTTGAATAAATTCTTCTGGCTGAAGCTGAAAAGAGTAGCGTGCAAAATCTTGAAACCAACCGCACTTTAGTAAGTAGTTATCGATTTCTTCTTTTGCTAATCCATTTTTAATAATTAATGTGAATGAAAAAATCCTCTTGCAGGCATGCCATGCAACTTTTTCTGGCATAGTGAGCCACTTTTCAAACCGTCCCCTTGCTGCATCAATGGCAGCCATGGGATTCTCCATTTGGGGTCCATGTCCTGAATATGCCTGTTGAATTCGGAGCTTTGACAACCCATCCAAACTTTCCAGTGATCGTTGGATGGCTGAGACACCCTCTCGAAAAATATTTGACCAACCGATGTCATTTTTGTGAAAGAGATCCCCACAAATTAATATCTCTTCTTCTGGTTCATATAGAGAAATATGCCCTAACGTATGTCCCGGTGTGTGCAAGACTCTAAAAATCCTACTTCCCGTATGAATCTCGTCATTATCTGAGAGCTTTGTATCGACTCGATAAGGTTCTACAGGCTGATCTAACCATTCTGCACTACCAGTTTCAGGGTCACAAGAATTAATTAAATCGGCGTCCCATTTATGAGCAGCAATTGGTACACCATAATTTTTTTGAAGATGAAAATTACCTCCTACATGATCACTATGATAGTGCGTGTTCACAATAAGGTGTAATTCTTCTGGTGAAACACCTACTTCTTTAATTAATTCTTCTGTCTCTTTCACATCACTCCCAAAACCAGTATCAACTAGAATTGGTAGCTGATCCTTAATAAGAATCATGTTTGCACTTGGGAATTTTCTTTCGAAGAAAATAATACTGGATTTTTTCATAAGCTATTCCTCCTAAATTTAATGAACTAAACAATTATGATTGAGCGTTCAATCAGTTAAATTTCATGCATGTGCAGAGTAATTTATCTTTAGTTAAGAAATTCTTACTAAAAACCTTATATGTCTTTCTGAAATTCACCTTTTAATTCAACTAGTTGAAAAGCAACAAACTTTTAGAAAATAGCCTTATCGTTAATCTCGAATTTCTCCCCTCCCATCATTTCAATAATACCTTATATTCCCACATTCTAAAACAGCCTGCCACAATTATCTGTGGCAGGCTTAAAATATCTTATTCTACGTAATTCTGATTTACTTTTAATTCAAAGTTGTATTTTTTGTTAATTTTGTTTGCAATGGTCTCTAAAAATAATTTGACGGTCATATTTTCAACTTCTCTCGTATACCAAGCAAGTTTTGCACCATAATTCTTTTTATTATAATTGACTTCTAGTGGCCAATAATTACCTGTAGCATAAGTATAATCAAATTTAACATACAATTCTTTTCCTTCAGGACACTCCATAATAACATTATACAAAGGATTTTTTCTTTCTCTCTCAAACTTTACTTTTCTAATTTTGGTTTGCACGAATACTCATCCCCTTTATCTACAATATTCGACAATACAATGGGTTTACCTTTAATTAATAGATAGATAAACGAAAAGAACGATTACAGCCTCTAGTTTTCGAACTAAATGGTCTTGTGGCACCAACAGATCAATTGTCAGCGCTTCTTACTGTTCTCGTTCATTGATTTGTTTCTTCGTCATCATCTTCCATCACTTCAAAAATTTTTTTTATAGTAGACTGTAATATTTACATATTTAGTTTATTAGAGGGGAGGGCGGAGACTCCAACGGTAGTATTCATCCATATTTATTGTAAAAGAAAAAAGACTGTATCCAAACTTGAAATTATTCGAGTTTGGATACAGTCTGCTTGGTTTTATTATTTACCTTTTCCATGTACACATAATTCTTTATAATTACAGCGCAAACACTGCCATTCCTCAGATGTTTGCTCAAAATCTTCAAAGTCAATCGGCTCATTAGTGAATATATCTGCTTGGTATTTCTTCATTTCCAGTACACTTCTCTGAAATGTATGCAAAGTGTTTTCAATGTCAAAATGGGTTAGCAAGTATTTTTTCCGCTGGCCTGTTTTCAAATATTCATTGTAGACCTCAATATTCTCAAGAGGTACACGGTATTTCTCTTGCACATAATACGCATATAGTGCTAATTGTTGTCGGTCATCGTCAGACTCTCCGCCCGTTTTCCAGTCAATAATGATCCACTTGTCAGCAACTTCATCGAAATAATGAAAATCCATCACGACAAATACTTGCGTATCGTCTATTTTCATCGTGCGAAACTGCTCTGGTTCACCAATTCGTAATGACCCTTTACTAGCAGTAATTTGCTGAAAGGTTTCACTATGCAGAAAGTTTTCAAAAATTGTATGCATTCGTTCCTTGTAATCTGCCACAATGGCTGGCTCCAACTTACCGTCATAATAAACCTCTTGCATCATATAAAATTTATTGGGCTTTTGTATCCATAAATCCCGATTACGTGTGGAATCGATAAATGCAGCATTGAGTTGCCCACGGGCTCTGTTCACCAGTTCTGCTACAGTCGGCACTTCTCCTGTTTGCAAATAATGGACAATCGTTTGTTCAATGATATGATGGACAATTTGTCCGAATAAAATAGGCATCGATTGAAGCTTTTTTAAACGATACACATGTTGGTGTAAAGGGTCCGCATTATAGCTAAGCCAGCCATTATGCGAAAAATAATAATCATAGCCATATTTTTTCGCACAGCCCGCTAATGTTTTATGGCGCGAAAAAGACCAAGAAAATGCTGGATATGGTGTTATTTCAAACATTTAACCCCTCCTAAAGTTGTGAGATGAAATCATAGACCAATTGTAGCATCAACAAAATTGTGATAGCTCGCAACAGTACCTTCACTTGGCTCGCCTTTACTTTTCGAGCGAGTATAATGCCTACTTGCGCACCTAAAATCGAACCAGCCATTAATGCAAGCGTCATCGGCCACTCAATTTTCCCTGTTGCAATATACGTTACAGCAGCCCCCGAGCACATGGCAAACACACCAACTCGTGATAAGCCGACCGCTTTGATATATGAAATTTTTTCATAGGCATATGTATAAAGAGCGAGCGTACTACTTCCTGGTCCGAACATGCCATCATAAATACCAATACCGAGCAAGATCGAACCATTTTTTCGGTTCATCGTAAAGGTTGACTTGTCGCCAAAATCCCCACCACCGATAAAGGACATTACAAGCGCAAAACCTAGTAAAAGTATCGCAATAAATGTTAACGTTTGGCTACTCATAAACGAGGCAATCAATCCGCCCAATGTCCCACCGATTACAGATATGAGTAATACAGGGCGTAACTCTTGCAAAGACAATTCCTTTCTTCTAAAAATCGAATAAAAGCTTGAAAATGCACTCACCATATTTGATACCTTGTTGGCACCAATGGCCGAATGTACAGGTACGCCAATAAGCATCATTGTCGGTAACGTTATCAAACCGCCTCCACCGACTAATGTACCGATGATATTTCCTACAAATCCTATAAATAAAAACAATAAGTATTCCATCTAATCCTTCTTTCTTTACAACGCAATCGCTAATTCTTATGTTAAAGTATAACAGAATGTCATTTTAATAGAGTTTAAATACGAGGTGAATCGATGAACGCACTACAAAAAACACCAATGCCCCTCTTTTGCAAGCGACTAACAATGATTGTAGCAACGATTTTTGTTGCGGCAATTACAGCAACTGTGATCCAGTATAGTAAGTTACCCGCTTTAATTCCTGTTTTACAAAGCTTTAATAGCGATCATGCGCAGTTTGGTCCAAAAATCGCGATATTTTATTTACCCTTTGTCGCACTTATGCTTTTTTTACTGCTGCACTATTTAGAGATAAAAGCAGGCTATCCATTGCCACGCAGAAATAAAGAGACACTTTCACATGCACAGCGGCAAAATGCGATGATGACATTTTGCTTCATCAAAAATGCGATTTTGCTCTATTTTACATATTCTTTATGGAACGACCTTGCTGTGGCATTAGAGCGTGATCGTATTTTACAACATTGGCATGCCTATCTATTCCTGTTCGTCTTATCTCTTATTTTTTCGGCTGGTATCATCCGAGGTTTTTTACTAAGTAAAAAAAGCTAGTAGCACTTCTGTGCACTAGCTTTTTTTCACCTCATTTTTCATTTGTTTAAAGCTATGTATTAAAGAATACTTTTGTATACCTCGTGCAGCGTCAATACTTTCTTTAGTAAATCGATCGAATGCTGTCTCATCCTTCATTTGGTGGGCAAATACAGCTTCAATCGCAGGCTGCATCCAATGTTGAGTAAGCTTTTCACTACGCATGTCTGTTGTTCGCCCTTCAAGTGCGGCAATATAGCATAGCGCATAGCTTGTAAGTGGTTCTTTTTGTATCTTTTCAGCCGCTTCCTTAGCTGCCGTAATATCCTGCTCCAAGATCGCCTTGTTAAACAAATAATTATTCTTAATCGCAGGCTGTTTGATTTTTACAATCACTTCATCAAGCACTTGGAGTTGCTCCGCTTTCGTGCTATGTGCAATCGCATAAACATAAGCAAAAAAAGGCTGCTTCTTCTGATTCTTCACAAATTTATCAACCTGTTGCATATTATTCGTTCGATATAAAATATGTACATGACGATAGATTACTGCTACCACAATAAACGCAAAAATGCCGAGTGCCACAGACATACGTACGCCTGCAAGTGATAATGCCATGGCAAGGAGCATGATCATCAAATAAAAAAAGGTTAGCTTAAGTATTCGCATAAATCCTCCTATTGCAATTTCTTAGTCATTCTTCTTGAATAAAGATAGCCTGCCCCAATAAAGAAAAGGAGTGCCATAAATTTCATCACAGGAATGACAAACAATTTACTAATTGCCACAACGACAATGATATAATACACCATCATTGCAAGTAAAAATATTTTGTACTTATTCAACTGACTTCCTACCTTCTTTTAATGCCGTTTCAATCGCAGCGAGTGCTTTTGGCCCCATACCATGCAAATTTTTTAACGTCGATAAATCCACATGGGCTAATTGTTTTAATTCTGTAAAACCAGCCGCATTCAGGGCACGGATCGCCGGCTTTGCTACACCTTTCGGCCACTCTGTCATTTACTTTCTCCCCTTCTTTCTTTGATAGTTTCTACTCTCAATTCCAATAATGCCAATTACTAAAATAAGTAGTGACACCAAATGATAATCTGTAAAAAATGACGTAAATTCAATTTCAAAATAGCGACAAATTGCCGTTACAATACGTCCTCCTAGCATCACTAGACCAAGAATCAAGAAGCCTCTAAAAACCTTATCTATACTGCTCACTCGTAAACACCTCTGCACTTTATTATGCAAGGGAGTACAATTAAATGCAAATGGTGCTCATCAAAGTACCCTTTATACAAAAATGCGAGTGTTTAAAAATGAGTGCACTGAAAAAGTGGTTATCTCAATAAAACTCTAATAAAAATCAAGCATTAGGATTTAGCGCTCTGGTGTTCGCTTTCCGCAGGCGAGCGACGAGCCTCACACCGCCGCGCTAAATCCTTATCAAAAATGCAATGCTACTGCAAATAATTACTATAAAAAATTTCAACTTTAGAGTTTTTCAGTGACCTCATAAAAATAGCCTCTCTCTTAAAAATCAAGAACAAGGCTAGTGAAATCAAATTAAAGCACATTAAACATTGCTAGCAGTGCAGCAATTATATTGACTACACTATGAATAATCCAACTAGAGATGATAGAACCATTTGATTTCTTTTCATTTATCCACCCCATTAAATATCCAGCAAAAGAAGTAGCGATTACAATTAATATAACGCCTATAAAATGAACATATGTAACAAGCATTAATCCATGAATGCCACCAAATACTAAACTTTGAATTAAGTTCCCTCTGTTAAAACCATACGTATGAATCAACCTTTTTGTTAAAAAACCTCTAAAAAAGATCTCTTCGGACAGTCCTGTCTGAAGAATTGCATAAATGAGGATGGGTATTATTGCAGAAAAGCCACGTCCAGCAAAACGCTTTGTTGCTAAAAGCGAGCTATCCACAAAATAGTAGATAAGCAAATTAGTGGGTACGACTAATATGATTATGCTTAAAATGGTTATCCCTATAAATCTTTTTTTATTTACGATAATAGGTTTTTTTAAACCGAGCCAAGCAAAAAATGACTGTTCTTTTCTTGCAAATACCAACCACCATAAAAAAGGTATTACTGAGAATAATAGTACTTGAAAAACTGCACTAATAAGATTTCCAATCATCTAATCCCTCCATTACATTGTAATGTCATTTGCAATTCAAATATAGAGCATAGAAATTATAAAAGCAAATTATATTTAATGATAAACATTAAATAAATATCGTTTATAATTATTTTTCTGAATTATTTATACCCTTCATACTTGCAGATATAAGAAATAAGCAACCGATACGCACACACACCGAACGCCTCATGCATTTAATGTTGAATTTAATAATCCTGCATACTGCTACCTACTCGTCGTTTAATCTAAAGCTTAACTCTACCGACTTCACCTCAGAGCCTTCTTTTTATTTCTCCTAGTGCGTGAGGTCTTTGGTAGGCTGTGCCCAAAACAACAAAAAAGCTTCCACCATAAATCAGTGAAAGCCTTCATATGTATTACTTCTGTGCGTATTTTTGCAAATGCTTTGGTATTACCCGAAAATCCATTAAAAACGGCATCATCATAAGTAGCGCAAATAAGTAAATTGCCACGCCAATCGTTAACGCTGAACTTTTAATTTCATCATCGACTACGTATGGCATAGCTACGTATGGCACAAACACTAGTAGTAAAATTGAAATACGTGTCATTGAAGTTAACATTTGTTTTTGCTGGCAGTGTGGACATGCGTGAAAACGCGATAAAGACACGATTGATCGCATCGACTGCTTCCACGTCCACTTCTCCTTGCATTCAATACATTTTGGCATAAAATCCCCTCCGCTATAAAGTATGCCATACATTATAGCGAAGGGTCACTGCCTTTTTCTTAAAAGTAATCAATAAATGTTGGAATGCCTACTGGAAGTATGTCTTCTAGTAAACCGATCTGTAATGGATCTCCTTGCAAACGTTCAATCTTCTCTAAATAGCTTGGTCGTTTATAGCCTAAAAGCATTGTTGCAAGCGTCTGCACCGTCAATTGCACAGCGTTATCTTCTAATTCCTCGCTGATTTTTTCGACAACGACTTGTCCGTCTAATACAGAAATATCAAACGTGCCATGATTCCATGCCACAATGCGATCACTTACCGCTAAGCGAATATTAAAAGTATTTTTTGCAAATGGATAACGAAGTAAAAATTCTTTCACATCCACTATACGTGCCATGAAATACGGTGACACTTTTTGAATAATTTCACTATCTTCGAGTAAAAACGCGACAGCTTCATTCCCCGTTGTTTTGCCGTACACATTGTATACCATCGACCTATGAGCAGATACGAAATTCCATAGACCTTTACGTGCCTCTTCTTGTAAATACACAATTTCATCAATATAATAATTCTCTTCCATTATGCGGTAAAATAAATATCCCTGTGGCACATCATTTTCATCGTAATAAATTGCAGCCTGTAAGTTGACATCACTATCAATGAACTTTTCTTCCCAGAAGTCTTCTTGGAATTTTTCATTCCATGCAATACTATTTCTCACCATCACACCATGTGTTTTTTTTGCGTAGCGCGCATAAATATCTACTACATCATCGTGCTTCGGAGCAACACGACGTATTTTACCATTTAAGCCTTTATAATGAGGTAGCTGTGTATCCTTCACTTGGAACTCTACAATATCGCTCATAATTTCCCATCCCTTTTTACGGTAATATGGAATGGAATATGGGAACAAATACGAAATATAGCGCTTCTCATCGCGCATCCGCTGCAAGCACTCTATAATAAGGCTTTCCATTAAGCCAAACCCTGAATACTCTGGGTACGTGCCGACTGCGGTAATGCCGCCCATTTCATACACCTTTCCATGGACATTCACTTGAAATGGTAAATTTAAAATCTGTGACACGAGCTGATTGCCATCAAACCATCCAATCGCGTGCCCCACATCAAATTGTCTACTTTTGGAATTGACAAAGTGCCTGTCCTTATTCATAGATAAGGATATTTGAAAAACATAATTAAGTAAGTCGATTGATTGCGCCATTTCTTCTTGCTTAATATCACGCATAACTAATCCTTTTCGCTGATTCATCGTTCTCTCTCCTAGTCAAATAACTCTGTGAAAATTGTTTCTGGTGCATTTAAAAATCGTTTCGTTACGATATAATGTATCGTGTCCTCATAACGAATCGATTCAATATTTCCTTCATCAAAACTATAAATCGTCGCATTTGGATAACCAAGTAATATCGGTGAATGCGTCGCAATAATAAACTGTGCCTCATGCTCTAAACCCTTCATGATTTTCAGTAAACTCAGCTGCCTTGTTGGCGACAATGCCGCTTCAGGCTCATCCAGTAGATAAATTGCTTTGTCTTTGAAACGATTCATAAACAGTGATAAAAACGATTCGCCGTGTGATTGATGATGCAAAGACTTGCCACCATATGCTGCATATTTATTCCTCTCCCACATCGCCATCTCGTCAATATGGCTGGCAAACTGATAAAACGTCTCTGCACGTAGGAAAAAGCCACTCGATACTTTTGGCAACCAAGATAAGCGAATATATTCTCCTAGTGCAGATTCCGCTTTATGTACATCGTAAGTATTTTGTCTGCCACCACCCGCTGTATTAAAATCACAGCGATCTGCAATGGCTTCTAGCAAAGTAGATTTTCCAGAGCCATTTTCACCCACGAAGAACGTCACATTAGTCGGAAACTCTAACTCCTGTAAATCCCGCAAACTCGGAATATCAAACGGATATGCACGCTTATCCTCGATTTCTTCTTGTAACACCTTACATGATTTCAAATACACCCTGTGCATCTCCTTCACCAACAGCATTCTCTATTACAACTATATCATTCCACGAGAACAGCTCTTTTTTCAACTAATAAACTCCAAACACCCAAAATAAATAAGAGAAGAATGCCGATGAACGAAAAAGGCGACCAAGATAGCCTTGGATCGAATAGTTGAAAGATGAATGTAAAGACTGGCACAAAGCATAAACTCATCATTACCATCAAGGTTGTACAATGCTGAATACCTAGTTGCAATAAGTACATCGGAAGCATGACACCTACCACTGTCACAACGATTATCCACAAAATATTTCCTGAGAAATAATAGAAGAAAATATCATAAGTTACCAGAAAAGATAATAAAATTATGCCATAATAACGATGCGTCAAAATCATAGATGACGTCCATCCGGCCTCGCTTAATTTCTTTGAATACCTTGTACATAGTACTGCCCCAATCCCGCAGCCAACACTTGCTATTAAGCTAATAATGACTGGTAATGTCACATCCATTTGCACGGCAGAATTCCCACTCAAAACAGCCAATATTAAAATTATACATGCAAATAATGTACCAATTGCTATCATCCATTGCACTCTTGGAATGTATTCTTTCGCAAAAACAGCGAGCAATAAAACGAAAAGTGGACCGATTCCCATTTCAAGTGCACTTACAATGGCTGATTCTACATATTTTAAAGCGAAATAAAAGCCCATAAACGCCAAAACCGATGCGATATTCAATTTAACGATATATCCGATATTTCCCCGCCACTGGTCTTCCCGCTTATGTTTACGTGCAAAAAATGAGAAATATACAGCAGTAATGAAAAAACTAATGCCCGTAAATAAAAATGTCGGCACCTGTTGCACTTGCTTCGCATAAAACACCTGACTCATAGCAGTTAGCAGTGCCGATAACACAAGTGCCATCAACCCCATTGTCGCTGCTCGTTTTTTCATGATTTCCATTACAGTCTCCCCCTTTTTCATAAAAACTGATCATTTCACCAGCAGAGCGAACGATATTTCCCCAACAAAAAACTTCGTCTCTAATAAATATAGAGACGAAGTTATCCGCGGTACCACTCTGTTTAGCATGTAAGCTCACTTAGGCTATAACGGTAGCTGCCGTTCATGCTTACTAATTTCAGCACAAAAACTCCTGGACGAGTTCATGAATCGTTTGCGATGATTTTCACCTGCCATCATCTCTCTGCGAGTCAAACAATATTCATTACTACTTCCAATCATTGTTAAATATTTCTTTATACACTAAATCAATTATCCCTTCACGTCAATACCTTTTAAGTAGTGCAAATACTACAATTTGGTTGAACAAGAAGGAAGTTGAACAAAGGTATATTAACGCTTATTAATCAGGCTATGCCTCTTAAAGTAGAGTATTAACTAGATGCTGTTTTTGATGGACTTACAAAATCTCCTTGTATGGGTTCAAGCTCATCCAAAAAGCGGATACGAATAGATTGTCCATTCAAGTAATCAGAGGAATTCATTACTTGAAAATGTAAATGCGCTTCCGATGAATTTCCTGAATTTCCACATAAGCCAATTAATTGTCCTTGTTTTACGACTTCTCCTTCATTTACAACAATGGAATTTTGTTTTAAATGTGCAAGCATGCTATATTCATTATTTTTGTGCTCAATAATTACGCAATTGCCTTCAGGTTGACTTGAATTCATTTCGCAAGGTACATTATCTTTAATTCCCTCTAACACTTTCACGACCTTACCATCTTCTGGTGCTACAATATTTCGATTAAAAGCATAATAATTTTCATTTTCGTTTATTGAGTCCTTGTAAGAATGACCATTTTTCATAATGACTAAATCATACGCATATCTTTGATTTTCATAGATATAATGATAGTTTAAAAATTCAATAGCACCTCCCCAAGTTACAAGCCATTTATCTGTTATTGGCATAATATATGTATTTTTCGTATAATTTCTATCACTTTCTGGATACGAAAAAAACGCTCCTAGGTATATACCTAGGATTGTATTGCTATTATCAAAAGAAACACGGAGTTCTTTTTCTCTCTTATCATCCAACCATAAATATTGTGTTACATAATTATTTAAAGAGGTACGACATTCTAAGCTATAGTACTCAATCCCACTATTAAAGGATGCTGCCATATCAGTGAATTGGTCAAGAGTAACGAGCTCTTGAAATTCTTCAGATGTTTGTCCATAAATCACTTGAAACTCACGATTTATAAATTTGTTCCCAAAGTTGTCAGGATTGATATATTCCTTCTGTTTTTCTTCCATTTAAAACACCTCAACATTTAAAATTTTTTAATACTCACTTCATTTACTATTTTTATGTCAAAAAGTTTCATTTTACCAGTATTTTTTATCCAAACATAATACCTCCCATTTTCGTTTTAGGATCCATATGCCAGAGTACTAATCCTAGCATCGAATTTTTCAGTAAAGGGTTTTATGAAACATGTTTAATCCTACCAACGAAAAAATCCGAGAACCATGAAGATTCTCGGATTTTTTCGTTATACAATTCCAATCTCGCCGCTACATAACAAATGTGTTTAATGAATTTGACAACACATAGATGTTAGTGGACTTTCGCTTCGCTATCTACGCTCACCCCTAGTTTTTACTTTTAGTTAGATTTGCGATAAAACCTTCTACTTTCAATATTTTTTCTTCTAAACTGTTCTTTTGTTACTAAATTAACTATGATATAGAAATACTACTCAGGTCATTGTGAGAACACAGAAAAAAGAAATATAATGAGTCAAAAAAATATCAAAAATATTCAATATTTTAATACTTACAACTCATAATAAATCATTTTTTTATTATTTTACTATATTTCGTACAATTTTAGCTACTTATTGAACTAAATCAATAAATATTACAAAAATATCATTTTTGTTATATTTTTGATACCATATTGTTATATTAGAATGGTATTATATTACCTGCAAGTAAATAGTATTTAAGGGGAATATAACATCATGAATAAATGGACTTCAAAGATAGCAGCAATAACAGTAGGAACAACGGTCTTATTAACATCTGTTGGACAAGCTTCAGCAGCTTCATATACAGTAAAATCAGGCGATTCATTATCTAAAATAGCAAAAGAATATAATATTTCATATGAAACAATTATGAAGACAAACAATCTAACATCTACTTTAATTTTCCCTGGACAACAATTAATTATCGGAAAAAACCAAACATCTAATACTCCAGCTCCAAGTTCTACGACTTCATATACAGTAAAATCTGGGGATACATTATCTAAAATCGGTAGTCAGTATGGTGTTTCATATCAAACATTAATGGAATGGAATAAATTGTCTTCAACTCTAATCCATATTGGACAGAAGCTAGTAGTTAAAGGTTCTACGACTTCAACAACAAATCCACCGTCGAATACATCTAGTTCAAGTAATACATCTACTTATATAGTAAAATCAGGCGATACATTATCTAAAATTGGTAGTAAATATGGCATTTCGTATCAAACAATAATGAAATTAAATAATTTAACTTCTACAAAAATCTCAGTTGGGCAAAAATTAATTGTTAGTGGCTCAACAACATCAAAGCCAACAGTAAAGCCAGATTCACCTAATTCTTCAGTAGGTAATACTATTGTTTCAATTGCAAAACAATATAAAGGCGTAAAATATGTTTTCGGTGGTTCATCACCAAGTGGCTTTGACTGCTCAGGTTTTATTTCTTATGTTTATAATAAAGCAGGTATTTCAACATCTCGTTTATCTGCAGCTGGTTACTATAACGCATCAACACCTGTATCTACACCACAAATTGGCGACTTAGTATTCTTTAGCAATACATATAAATCCGGTGTTTCACATGTCGGTATATATATTGGCGGTAACCAAATGATTTCTGCAAGTGGTTATTACGTTCAAATTAGTAATATCGACGGAGCATATTGGGAAGATCACTTCACAGGTTATGGTCGTTTAAACTAATTACTATCACAAACAAAAGGGGCTATCCCATGAGTTATAATGAATGACTCATGGGACAGCCTCTTGTTTATTTTTAATAAATCGCTGGGATGATATAGTTTATTGTTTATTTCTTCTAATATATAAACACTTCGAAAAAGCCACCTACACTCAGAATAAGTTAGATGTATGCCTAGATAAGACCAAGGGGAAATTAAAAATTCTTTATCCCTATCAAATTGTTTAATATAAAACACTTTTTATACAGAATGTAACAGATCACTATCTAATCAAAATGCTTATACTTAATTTACTCAGCTAAAGTAGATTAATTTAGCCAAAAGCACTCAACATGGATGTTGTGAAAACGGACCTTCGTCACATTAATATCGAAGACTAATCTTCTCATTATCAAATTTTTATCAACGTTTGATAATTTTTTCAGAACTTAGTTAACTTCAATCTGTATTCTATTTGTATCAAGGTTTAATCGTTCTTTCAATTCATCAGTAATATTAAAGGAGAACAGTTCTCCTTCTTTCATATTTGTTGCTTGAAAACCTTGTCCTGTAACAACTGTGCCATCAGTCATCAATGGTGTCCAATTTGTAGTATCAAAATTTAATATTTGGTCAATATAGTTCTCACTAATTCTCCCTTTCTCTATCCATTCAGATGGTAAAAAATCAAAGCTCATACTTCTTTCCGATAATAAAATTTCCACATCCCCTTCTGGAATAGTCACCTTTCCATTTTCAGGAATATTTTCTCCATTAACTTTTAACTCATAAATTTACTGATTTCGAGAAAATTCCAACATTTCTTCATCTGAAAAATCCTCTATTATTTCTTTTATGACCGTCACTAAATATAGTTTTTCCTTATTCAGATATTCTGTTTGAATTTGTAATGCTTCTATTTCATTTGTGTATTCTGAAATGCTTTGCTGCTCTTTATTTGTATCAATTTCAACTTCATCTATCGTACTTTTCGATTGCTGTAAATCACCATCATTTTCGCACCCTATTAATATAGCACTAGTTAATAGACCCAATAATGCAATGATGTTAATTTTGCCTTTTTGAATTCGATTCTCTTTCACAATACCATTCCCTCTTTATGATCTATAAATGATTGTTTAACCGAAAACAATCATTATTTCCTTTCTATGAAACCCCTGCGTTTGTTCAACAAGAAATTTAATACTATGATTTATATCGCACTAAAAATGGTAAATTAAAACATATTGTGATTTTAGTTGGCAGCCGTTTTGTCTGACTTTTTTTAAAAAATTATCACCAGTAATGAACTATCATAAAGATATTTCAAATCAGATGTGTTAATTAGGGAAATATTAGGTTGTTAATTCCCAAATAATTAGTAATATCCTAATTTAATACTAACGCATGATACTATATTTTCAGTTGATTGTAGCATAGTCCCAGAGAAAAGCTTCCTGAAGAAATACAAGCGAACCGAGCATCCCGTAGCAGAAATCAACTTCCCACATTAATAGCAATAGTGAAAATTGGTTAATCAACACGTCTGTATTTTTGCAGGCTAATCCTAAATTCTCTTTTGTAATATCTGTTTTTCTTGAACCAAGGTTCCTCATCATCAGCGCTGCCTTAAAACCCCCTACGTAATCTCCAATTTAGCTTTGACCATATTAAATACTTTCTTCATTTTCAGTTTTTACTATCCTACTTTTTATATTTCTTTGTATTCGTTCATATTCAGTTCACAACTTCTTTATATACTCCTTTTGTAAACACGAATTGAAAGGAAGTATTAACATGAAAAAAGATAAAAAACAAAAAGGAATTGGTCAGTTTCTAAAATTGATTGTAGAAACGAAACCTTCTAAAATAATGATTAGTATAGCATTGCTACTTAGCTTAACAACAACAGGTGTTGGATTATTAGTGCCGCTATTCACCTCAAATCTTGTCAATGATTTTTCGATTAGCTCATTAAGTTCAAGTAATATCACTATCTTAGTTTTAGCGATTCTTGCACAAGCCTTAGCAAGCGGATTCTCTATCTATTTGTTAAATCGAATCGGTCAATATGTAGTTGCCAGTATTCGTGAAAAGCTATGGAAAAAGTTACTTGTATTACCTGTTAGTTATTTTGACGAACATCCTTCGGGTGAAACCGTAAGTCGTATGACTAATGATACATCCGTCGTAAAAGAGTTAATCTCTGAGCATTTAGCAAACTTCATTTCTGGAACGATTTCCATTGTTGGCTCCATCATTGTCCTATTCGTTCTTGATTGGAAAATGACATCCATTATGTTTGTTGCTTTTCCTATTGCTGCTTTAATTCTAATACCTCTTGGTAAAACAATGTATAAAATTTCTAAAGGCTTGCAAGATGAAACAGCTACATTCACTGCAGTACTTCAACAAGTATTATCCGAAATTCGTCTTATGAAATCTTCAAATGCTGAACAAATTGAATACCAAAATGGGCAACAAAAAATTAACAACTTGTTTCACTTCGGCTTAAAAGAAGCAAAAGTCCAATCAGTGCTTGGACCAATCATCAGCTTAGTCATGATGACTCTGCTTGTTCTATTACTAGGTTATGGCGGTATGCGCGTTTCTTCAGGTGCTTTAACTACAGGTGCATTAGTCGCTTTCATTATGTACTTGTTCCAAATCATAATGCCAATGGCGCAAATGGCTACTTTCTTTACCCATTTCCAAAAAGCAACTGGTGCAACAGAACGTATCATTACCATTTTAGAAGCTGCCGAAGAGCAAGATGCAACTGATGAAGTACAAAATATGAATGATCTCATCAAAGTGGAACATGTAAATTACAGCTACAATCATAAAGATCAAATATTAAAAGACATTACATTTAATGTAGAACCCGGTAAAGTAACGGCAATTGTTGGACCAAGTGGTAGCGGGAAAACAACGCTCTTCTCTCTATTCGAACGATTCTATACGCCTAATGACGGCACGATTTCAATTGGTGGTAAAGCCATTCATGAGTTCTCTCTACAATCATGGCGAAGTCAAATTGGCTATGTATCACAAGAAAGCCCAATCGTTTCAGGCACAATTCGAGATAACATTACGTATGGTTTAGAGCGAGCTGTAACAGATGAAGAATTAAATACCGTTGCAAAAATGGCTTATGCAGATCAGTTTATTGCTGACCTTCCAAATGGTTATAATACAGAAGTCGGTGAAAGAGGCATGAAACTCTCAGGAGGCCAAAGACAACGTATTGCGATTGCACGCGCCTTTTTAAGAAACCCTAAAATTCTAATGTTAGATGAAGCAACTTCTAGTCTTGATAGCAAATCCGAAAAAGTCGTCCAACAAGCGTTAAATGATTTAATGAAAGGCCGCACTACGATTGTCATTGCTCATCGTTTATCCACAATAATTGATTCAGATCAAATTATTTTTCTTGAAAAAGGATCGATTACTGGTATTGGAAGTCATTCAGAACTCTACAAATCACATGCGTTATATCATGAATTTGCAGATCAGCAATTACACACAATTGCAATAGCCTAATTCATAGAAAGGAATGAATTTGCATGACAAAACTATTAATTGTCGATGATGATGCACATATTCGAGAGCTACTACACCTCTTTTTGCAACAGGAAGGCTTTGACCTTTATGAAGCATCTGATGGTGTCGAAGCAATGACTTTACTGGAAAAGGTGAAAGTAGACTTAGCAATTATCGATATTATGATGCCCAATATGGATGGATGGCAGCTATGTCAGGAAATTCGAGATTACAGTGATATTCCAATTTTAATGCTGACAGCTAAAGGAGAGACTTCTCAAAAAGTAAAAGGCTTCAGCCTTGGTGCAGATGATTATCTTGTTAAACCATTTGAACCCATCGAATTGGTAATGCGTGTGAAAGCATTATTAAAACGCTACAACATCGCCCTCTCTCAAACACTTAACATCGGTGAACTAAAAATGAATCGTAAAACGCACGAGATTGTCTTTAACGATACAGACTATACGATTCCACTAAAAGAATTTGAATTGTTATTTAAACTTGGTAATTACCCTGGCAAAACTTTTTCTCGTGAACAATTAATTGAAGATATTTGGGGTTATGACTACGAAGGCGATGAACGTACCGTTGATGTTCATATAAAAAGATTGCGTGAAAAATTCCCAGAAGATGAATTTTCATTTCGTATTAAAACGATATGGGGTTTAGGCTACCGGTTGGAGCTGATTGAATGATGAAGAGACCTATTGCAAAGCCAATACTAGGCGCATTGTTTTTCATACTGTTTAATGTTAGTAGTTTTTCAGCTGCTCACTTTTTAATAGAACGTATCCCTATTCCAACTTCAAGCTACTTTCGCTTTATCTTTACAATCATCACAGGTTATTTATTCATGATGTTATTTGGAGTTATTATGCATTTGTTCATGCCTAATAAGCGCAAAAATATCTATCTTGAAGTCGTTTCAGCATTACGCAAAATTGCAAGTGGTGATTTTAACGTCTATTTAGATTTTAAAATGGATGAACGAAATGAAATTACAGAACTTGTCGATCAATTCAATCATATGGCAAAGCAATTACAACAAATGGAGGATATGCGTCAGGAATTCATTTCAAACGTTTCTCATGAAATTCAATCGCCATTAACTTCAATTATTGGTTTCACACAAGCATTGCAACACAAGCAGCTCTCAGAAGAACAACATCAGCATTATTTGAATATAATCGAAACAGAAAGCCGCCGATTATCGAAACTAAGTGAAAATTTAATGAAGCTGACAACGCTTGAATCTGAAAATCACTCATTTGAAAAAAAGAATTATCCTCTTGATCAACAATTGCGCACAATTATTTTAGCGTGTGAACCGAACTGGACTATAAAAAAATTAGAATTCGACGTTCATTTAGACAAAGTCACCTTATTAGCTGATGAAGATTTAATGAGCCAAGTATGGACAAACCTCATTCATAATTGCATTAAATTCACGCCTGATCATGGTAAGATAACTATTCATTTGGAAAAAAAGGAGCATCAAGCTATTGTTACAATTTCAGATACTGGTATCGGTATTTCGGAAGCTGATCAGCTACACATTTTCGAACGTTTTTATAAAGCAGATCAGGCAAGAGTGCGTTCAAATAACGGAAGTGGTTTAGGTCTATCCATAGTGAAAAAAATTATTGATATGCATAATGGGACGATTACGGTTCAAAGTGAGATTGACAAAGGAACGACATTCGTGATTAATTTACCAATAAATTAACAATCTTCCGTTCGTTCTAGCATTACCGAATAAGAATTTCTAACAGCAGTCTTTATCTGGCACAATAATAGTATTCTATTCCTCCAGGGAAAATAAATCTTATTCGATTATGTGAAAATTTACGGTGCAAGTCTTTAGTAAAACAAACAGGTCTCAAAATATTGATTTATTAAAGTTATATAGAATTTTCAAAAGTATAAAAAGAATTAATCTTTCAATGTGGTATTCTCCCCTTAGGTAGACAGACTTTAAAAATCTGTTCCCTTAAGGGGGCATTTTTTGTCTGAAAAATCGAATTCAATAAAATTCAAACTGATGGTTCTAGATAATAATTAGTGGGGTATTTGCAATGATTATTGTTAACATGTAGGTTGAATATTTTACCTATAGAAGCTGATAAGAAACAAATTACATCCGCTAGAGCTATCGGACAAATAATTCCTAGTGCTAGAAACTTATAATTGTAAGTTTTAAATAAATCGTTCAACTCTGGATGTCGATTCTCCAAAAATGTTTTCATCTTATTACCCGCAAAACTCCTTGAAAATATATAAACCAAAGTTTCACTCAATACGATACCCACTGTTGATAATAATGAACCTTCGATTGAGCCGAAGTACACTCCTCCCAAAATCATAAGAGTTGTGCCTGGAAAAAAAATAAAAGCCTAACGATCCATAGTCCTAGTTTCACTAGGGAAAATCACGAACATTTCAGTGGAGCGGAAGGCGGCGACTCCAGCGGGAAAAGCAAACGAACCGAGACCCTGGACTGAGCGTAGCGAGGGAAGCGGCTCGGTGCTTGCCCGCGGAAAGCGTCCGCCTGTAGCGTAACGATGCGAACGATCATAATTTTTATCTTTGCAATGTTTGTATTTCTTGATGGAAATACGAATTATGAAATTGATTCATATATAAACAAATAATATCCAAATAGCAATATTGATAAATTTTTTCAATTTCTCCACTCCCCCAATGCTTTAGATATACACATCGTAGGAAATGAAAATTAAGCAATTCACTTTAAAATCATTAAGAATTCTTAAGTTGTTCATTATATATAGGAAGTTCCACAATAAAGATTATCCAACCATCCTTGTATTTAGCACGAATAACCCCATTATGAAGCTCAACGATTCTTTTGGAAATCGAAAGTCCAAGACCAGTCCCTTGTGCATCCATTCTTGCCTGATCTCCCCTAAAAAACCGTTCAAACATTTTATTTACATCTTCTACTGGAGGTTTTTCCACTCTGTTTGATACTTGTAAAACTGCAGTATTACCTTTAGATTTAAAAGATATTTGTATATCAGAAGGTTTAATGCTGTATTTTATCGCATTCATAAAGAGGTTTTCATAAACTCGAACCATTTTTTCTACATCTATTAAAACTGGGATGTCTTCATCTGTTATCGAATTGCGAACACTTAATTGTTCTTCCTCAAATATTGGAATATATTCTCCAACTATTTGCTGCAATAAACTCGCCAACTCAACTTTATTCAGATTTAACATCACATCAGGACTTGATAAACGAGTAAATTCAAACAGTTCATCAATTAGGTGTTTTAGTCTATGTGATTTTGAATAGATGGTTTCAAAGTAATCATAAAATTGATCTTTATTTTCATATTGCTCGTTTTTTATTAAATCCAAATAGCCAATAATTGAAGTCAATGGCGTCCTTAAATCATGAGATACGTTTGTAATAAGTTCATTTTTTGCCTTTTCTAATTGCCTTTCATGTATGAATTTATTTTCTAACTCTTTTGACATGTAATTAATGTTCTGAGCTAGCTGGCTTAATTCGTCTTTACCTTCAATCTCAATTGTTAAACCTAAATTTCCATTAGCAATTTGGTTAACACTTTCCGAAATATGTCTCAAATATATAAATTTTTTTCGTACCAATAACAAAAAAACAACAATAAAATTTAAGATAATAAGAGAAAGTACTAAATACGCCATCAAACGGGCCTTTTCTTCACTAATATCTATAAAATAATTTATACCGACCAAATGAAAAACTAATTGGGAAATAATAACGAATAAAAAAAATGTAACAAAAAAACTAATTGCAATGGTTCCAAGTAGTTTTACAGTTAATTTATTCCTGAGTTTAATATTCCTCATATTTTATATCCTACTCCCCAAATCGTTTTAATATATATTGGCTGTTTGGGATCCTCCTCTATTTTGTTTCTAATTTTTGTAATGTGTACCATCACTGTATTATCAGATTTAAAAAAGTCATCCTTCCAAACTGCCTCATAAATTTTTGCAATACTTAACACACTCCCTTTGTTTCGAGCAAGAAGTTCTAAAATATCAAATTCTTTCGGAGTTAACCTAATTTCTTTCCTTTGTACCCAAACCTGACGTGAATCTGTATTTATCGTTAAATCACCTATCTCAATAACACTTTTGTCGAAAGATGAATCAGTATTGTACTTTTTATATCTTCTTAATTGAGATTTCACCCTAGCAGTTAACTCCAATGGGTTAAATGGTTTAGATAAATAATCATCTGCACCAGAAGCAAGACCTTTTATTTTATCCAGATCTTCTGATTTTGCAGAAAGCATAATGATAGGCATACTGCGTTCTTCCCTAATCTTCATGCACGCTTGAATTCCATCCATTTTCGGCATCATAATGTCTAAAATAATAAGGTCAAACGCATTTTCTTCTAACAATTTCATTGCTTCAATAGCATCTTCTGCCTTTTGAGTTTGCATACCTTCATTTTCCAAATACACTGAAATAAGATTTCTAATTTCTTTATCGTCATCAACAATTAATATTCTTGATATCATAATATTCCTCCGTATGTTTTTTTAATATAGTGCAGTTAAAGATGTAGGCAGGCGGAAAATTTCTATATTCTCTTTTCACATCTATTTTGGTGAAAAATTGATTAAAGAATGCCTTTTTTATTTTTGTGTATTGGAAAGTAATGAATTGCCCGTTCTCTTTCAAGATTTTAGTGGTATTTAATAGAATTTCATTTGAAACGTTTTTTGGTAAACTCGCAAAAGGGAGACCAGAAATAACATAATCTACATAAGGGATACGATACTTCTTCAAATATCGTTCAATTTTTTCGGCAGATCCATATTCAATGAATATATAATCTTCATCTTTATATTTTTCTTTCAGCAATGAATAAAATTCTTTATTATTTTCCACTAATAATATTACTGTCTTAGGATCTCTTTTTTTAATCAATTTTTCTGTGAACACACCTGTTCCAGGGCCATATTCAACAATATATTTTTCATCCTTAAAATCGATTTTTTCAATCATTCTATCACCAAGAAAACTTGAACTTGGAAGAATAGCACCTACTGTTTTTGGGTTCATTATAAATTGATATAAGAAATTAAATTTTTTCACATTAATTCTCCTCATTGGTTTGAATTGATAATCATACTTTAAAATTCAAACCTTAAGAGGGAGTGCCGAAAATTCTTAAGAATCCTTAAGATTTCTTGAGTTTAAAACAGCACTTTTATTTCGTCTATCCATTAAATAATGACCCATACTTTACCTTTCTTCTTATCATAGGTACTAAATTTAGTATCCCTAATATTGAACAAAGTATTTATTATGCTATTCTGTCCCGTTTGTGAATTACGAAATCCTAACTTACATGGGTTCTTATCAAATTTTATTTTAAAATCACAATAGACACCACGTGTGTCATGTGTAAGTGGAGTATTGATAATAAACGATAACAAAATAAACGACTTAAGATCTATGAAATATAGGTCTTAAGTCGCTCAAAACAATTATTATTATTACTTCTACTACCTTCTTAGCAGATGATATTTTACTTTCAAAAATTTCACTGTATTCACCTGTAAGGAGTACCCACTTTAGATTTTATTTTTCTAAAATCTAAAGCAATCCATTCGCTCTCTAGCTGCCGGTACTTTATTCAACAACCGTATAACTAGAGTGCTCCATAGCAATAACATAGTCAGGCTTTGGAGGTTTGCCACCGTGCTCTTTAATCTTATTTTTATGGCCGCAATATGCTCAGGGCTCTTTCCCCATGCTTTCCACGCCTCTTCTGATTCCCAACGAACAATCATCACTACTTCTTCTTCACCACGACGAACATTTTCATTCCTCCATTTAATGATAATTTCGATACTTGCTTTTTTCAAAAAAGGTTTTCTATTTTACTTTTAAAACAGTCATGCCGTCCCCTATTTTAAATATTTTCCGAAAAATATAAAGTGCTGTTTCATATATAATGAGACAGCACTAAAGTTGTAAAACTACTATAGAATTTTATAGTGCTGGCATTTCTTTTCTAGTTTCTTCACTGATAACTGTAACAGGTTCTTGAGTTTTTTCAACTCCAGCCTGTGTTTTTATAGCTGCAATTGCTGTCTGAATTTCTTCCATTTTATTATCATCCAATACATAGAATTTCATAGCTATAAGTGAAGCTATAAATCCAAGAATAGGAGCCCCGAATTTCAACCCTAATGTTAACAAAAGTAAAATAGGTGTCAATTTTTCATCCATTTGTGGGAGTGAATCTTTAAAGCCTATTATTGCTAAACAAAAACCAACTATAGCTGGTGCTAATGATGAAATTAATTTATCTATAAATGAGAAAACTGTTCCTATCATCCCCGGAACAAAACGCCCTGTTGTAAATGTCTCATAATCCGAAACATCGGCAATCATTGGGATGACAATACCACTTGTTAGACTTTGGAACGCCATTGCAAGAGAGTATACAACTAAGAAAACGCTTGTTGTTATCCCTATGTTTTGTAACGATATTTTTGTAGGATCAATTATTAAGAAAAAGACCAATAAAAACGCAAATAAAATCAGCACTGCCCAAGTTCCCATTACAAAAGCTCTTTTCAAACCAATTTTTCTTGCTTTGTTGATACCGTAGAATGTTATTAACAAACTCGGTATTATTGTAATTAATCCAATAGTACCACTTAACGCATAGTTCCCTAGAATAACTCCAAAGAACAAAACCACTATTGCAGGCTGTCTAACAAGTTGACCAGCTAGCTTATCGGTCGATGCAGCAATTATTAGCATTTGTAACGGTCTGTTATTTTTTAAAATTGGCCAGTAGTCACGGAACTTTGTTTCTTCCGTTCCATCAGCTAGACCAAAGTATTCTTTACGATCTTTGTCCTTGATTCCGATTACAGCTAATACAGTACATATTCCTGAAAGAATTAATGCATACGTATTTAGTTCCGTGAATAGTGACATTGTAAAACCGCCGTGCTTAGCTACAAGATAAGATGCGACAAACATTTGACCACCAGTAAAGATTGCAATTGTATATGCTGAGTCAAAGACTGAAAATAGTGGTCGTTGCTTTGGGTTATTCGTCAATACCGTTTGAGCAGCTTTTGTAACAGCTGATTGAAACGTATAACCTATGACATACACTGCGTAAACTGCAACAAAGAAAATGAACTGAAATGACTTTGGTATTTGGTGTGTAAAGCTGTACATAACTAATATCGAAATCGCCATAATAACATTCCCCAATATCATCGATGGTCTAAACTTTCCGAATTTAGTTTCTGTTTTGTCAATCACAAATCCTATAATCGGATCTGTAATGCCATCAAATACGCGCATTGCCGTTAAAATCGTACTAATTACGACAACCGACAACCCCCCAATTCCAGTAGCATAGTATGAAACAAATCCTAAAGCGAACATATACAAATTTGTTGCGGTGTTATTTAGAGCAAAAAAACCTATTTGCCATAACTTAGCCGAATTATATTGATTATTAGTCCCCATTGTTGTACTCGACATGATTCTCCCCCAATTTGTAAAACCCCTTATTTTTACTGTCTTTTACAAATGAATCACAAAAACTTCACAAAAAAGTTTCCACACTCCACTTCATTTTTGTAATCTTTTTGAATTATAACTGTATTAATAGTTTGTTTGACTTCCATACAAACTAATTACTCTTATAATAAATGTAAGCGCTTTAAAAATCAATAGAATATTCTGAATTTTATATAAAATTTTCACTTAGTTAGTAACTAAAATGCTCATGCTTTCTAGATATATTTCATTCTTTCAAAAAGACTTTTGAAGTTTTTAAATGCCACAAAGTATCTATTCTCTTTTTATATTATTTCAGAAAACTCTTCGTCGCTTACAATTTTCTCATTTTTAATTAACTTGGAGCATTCTAAATAGTCATACTCCCAAAGCCACCGTCAACACGTATTAATGAACCAGTCACAAATCCAGATGCTTTATTTGATGCAAGATAGATAGCTGCACCTTGTAATTCTTCAGGTTCACCAAAGCGATTCATTGGTGTATGCTTCATAATCGAATCAATTCGATCTTCACTAAGGATTTTACGATTTTGCTCTGCAGGGAAAAAACCTGGAATAATAGCATTCACTCGAATTCCATGTGGAGCAAACTCTTTTGCCAAAAACTGTGTAACGCTATTAACTCCTGCTTTTGAAGCAGAATACGTAAATACTTTTGATAATGGTGTTGTAGATGAAACAGAAGAAATATTTATAATACTTCCCTTTCTCTTTTGTTCTATCATACGCTTGGCAAATATTTGTGTCGAAAAGACAAGTCCTTTTAGATTAACATCCATAATATCATCCCATTCTGCAGGATCTAATTCTAAAAATGGAGTTGAACTATTTTTTCCAGGTGCATTTAGGACGATATCCCATCCCCCTGACCAAGCTTCAATTTCCCTTGCTACTCTCTCAATCGATTGAAGGTCGCTCACGTCACCTTGAAATGACTTCGCGACACCCCCATTTGCTTCTATCTCTTTAGTTACTTCTTCCGCCTTGTCCATGTTGCGTCCAACAATTGCAAGTCTTGCTCCTTGTGCAGCAAGCCCTTTTGCAATTGCTCCCCCCAATACGCTGTTACCACCAATAGCTACTGCGGTTTTTCCTGTTAAATCAAATAAATTACTCACTAATATTCCTCCTGACAAATATTAAAATATAGTTAACCAAGTTACGAATTTTTTGAATTTTTTTACTACAAAAAGGGTTCAGTTGGCACTAAATAATTTCTATTGGACCAATAATTACACTGAGTTACGGAGAATTCAGATTAAATTCTTTTCCAATAAGAGCACAATATAAATACTGCCCCAAAATCGATCATAAACTACGTTTCGAGGCAGTAGTTCTCCTACTATTTGGACACAACAATCGCTTGCTCTTGTGCTTGTAAACATAATTCTGCGGCTTTAAATACATGAGCTTGCGTCATTGCGTTTTCAGTGCGATCAATACAGTCCTTAATAAGTTCTCCAAAGAATGGAAATCCTACTTTCCCTGATAGCTCGAAATGTTTTTCTCCATCTATATTAACTAAAAACAAGTGATCGCCTGTTTCTGCACGCGCCACATCAACGTATTTACGAATCTCTATCGTTCCTTCTGTACCTGTAATGAAAGTACGGCCATCTCCCCATGTACTAAGTCCATCCGGTGTAAACCAATCTACTTTGAAGATTTGCGTTGCGCCATTATCTCCAAGTAATGTAGCATCGCCATAATCTTCTAATTCAGGATAATTAGAGTTGTTGTAATTACCTACTTTACTATGCAGAATTTTCGCATCTTCACAGCCTGCGTAATACAAGAATTGTTCAATTTGGTGGCTACCAATATCGCAAAGAATACCGCCATACTGATCCTTGTTGAAGAACCATCTCGGACGGCTTGATGCATTTAATCGATGAGGGCCAAAACCGGTTACCTGTATTACCCGTCCAATAGCACCATCATTAATTAAATCACCTGCGAACACGGCACTTTCTACATGGAGGCGTTCACTGAAATACACCATATACTTCTGTCCAGTCTGTTCCACAACATGTTTTGTTTCCTCTAATTGAGCAAGCGTTGTAAATGGGGTTTTATCTGTAAAATAGTCTTTCCCTGCTCTCATTACTTTATTGCCAAGCTTACTTCGTTCTGACGGAATAGCTGCTCCAGCTACTAGTTTAATCGCTTTATCATCTAAAATTTCCTGTAAATTCTCTGCTACTAGTACGCTCGGAAACTTTTCCAAAAATTCGTCTACTTTTTTAGAATCCGAATCATAGACCCATTTAATTGTTGCACCAGCTTCCTCTAATCCATTGCACATACCATAAATATGGCCATGATCTAGCGCCGCTACCGCAATTTGAAATTCACCTTCCTTGACAACCGGATTGGGTTTCCCTTTTGGTGCGTATGTCATTCCATCTTTACTCAAAATTAACCACTCCTATAGCCCACTTTTTAAAATTAGAACCAGTCTGAATACCCTAATTTCCGTAGGTTATCTGCAGATATTTTCAAGCAATCAAATGGATCTCGTCCATACGTATCGTCTTGCTCGATTAAAAAGTACTGTGCACCGCTCTCTAAACCAGCGTCAATAACACCCTTCATATCTAGATTCCCTTCTCCGACTTCAGCAAATTCAATAAGATTAGCGAACTTTTCAAAGAATTTACCCATGTCTTTTAAATCCGATTGGTCTACAGTAAATTGCCCAATACGATAATCCTTTAAATGTAATAGCGATATACGCCCTGTATATTGTTTAATAAACTCCACAGGGTTTACTCCTGCTCTTTGAATCCAGTGAACATCTAGTTCAAAACCAAGTTTGGAAGTATTATTTTTAATCATATCTAGTAAAAATTCTCCATCATACTTTTGAAATTCAATATGGTGCGTATGATAGTATAGTTCTATATCATGTTCAGCCAAACGCTCAGCCATTGCTTCTGCTCTTGTAGTAAACTCTAGGATTCTTTCTTTATCGCCAATTACTGTAAATGGAAGCATACCAATACGGATAAATTTACAATTCAGCGTCTTGCAATCACTTACAATTTTATCAAAATCATTACTTAAAGTTTCCCCAGGAGCACCTGGTAACATTGGTTCTAAACTAGCAGAAATTGCTGCAATTTCTATTTCAAAATCTTCACTTGCTCTTTTTAATTCAGATACATTTTCTTCTGTCATTGGAATTTGTGATACTTCGACAGCACCAAATCCTAGTTCACGCAACTGTCTCATCGTTTCGTATGCACCAAGTTCTTCTACCTTATTTTTAAGCATCATCATCTGTACGCCAATTTTACCTTTGTTCATTGCTATACCCCCATATAACTTCTTTTTTTGTTTCTGAAGATCTGCATATTGCATGTATCATTTCCATCGATACTTGTGCATCTTTCACATGGATATAATCCTGTAAATCTTTTTCGATGCATGTATAAAATTGATTGATCAACTTTGCGTGGCTTGCCCCGTAATAGAACTTCGATCCAGGTAGTTTCATATCTTCCATTAACTCTACCTTTTTTCCACTTTCATCAGCAGACGTTAAAATACTATCTTTAATCGTAAATTTACCTTTTTCTAAAACAACTTGGAATTCTACACTTGAATTTATTGCATTTGCATTCGTTGCAAAGAACAAGCCTGTAGCACCATTGGCAAATTGAATACTTGCTGAAGCTGTATCCTCTACCTCATATCCATGATCAACCAAGTTATCTATAGAACCCCTAATCGTACTAATTTCTCCACCCATAAGCTGCATTAAATCCAAGGTGTGAATGGATTGATTGATCATTACACCACCACCAGCGTATTCCATTTTACCTCTCCATGGTTTCACATCATAATAAGCTTTTGGTCTATGCCAAGTGACTAGCCCTTTGATGCCTATTACTTTCCCATATTCTCCGCTATAAATGATTTCACGAAGTTTTTCCACTGTCTCATTCACACGATTCTGGAAAGAAACCCCTATTTTAATCGTTTTGTTTTCTTCCTCCAATTTAACTAAAGCTAGTCCCTCTTCTGCATTTCGTGCTAATGGCTTTTCTTGAAATACATGGACACCTTTTTCTACACAAGCCTTAGTAGCAGGATAATGAAGATGATGAGGTAAACAAATATGAACACAATCCAATGTTTCTTTTTCTAACATCTCTAGATAATTAGTATAAAAGTTAACATTTTCTACACTATCTTTTAATGACTCTTCATTGTCACATACGGCCACCAACTCTGCACCCTCGTTAGCTTGTATAGCAGGTATATGAATCTTCGAAATATCCCCAAGTCCAATTACGGCAATCTTAAGCATAAGCCTACTCCTTTTATAAAACTAACTCACTATCAAATTGGAAGTGAGTTAGTTTCATTTTTATTTGATTAGAATTGCACTACTTTTTTCTTCTTCTATTTTTTTATTTAATTCGGCAAAATAAAGATCTTCGTCTATAGGAAGCTCCACTTCTTTGCCTAACCAGCTTGATAGATGAATAGCGTTAGCCAATGCAACACCATGAATACCATCACTTCCCGGAGCTAATAAAGGAGTTCCGTCTAAAATGTTCGCTGCAAAGTTTTCAAGCACTGCAGAATGCTGACCGCCCCAAACACTTTCAAATTCAATTACCTCTTCAGCAAATATTTCAGTTGCACCGCCACCCATGAAAATACGCATAACATCTTGCATACTCATTGAATCGCTCATTTCAGATTCCGCTTTGTGTAATCTCTTAATCGTTACTTTCTTGCTATCATCCACAACAATTTTCCCTTTGTCTCCTAAAATTTCGAAGCGGTCTGTTCCGATAATGTCGTGTGTACATGTAATGAAAACACCTGTTGCTCCGTTTCCATAATCAAGCAATGTAGTTACTTCATCTTCTACAGCGATATTTCTTTGATAGCCATATTTCACATTTGAGTAAACTTTTTTAGGCATTCCACAAATCCATTGCAACAGATCTAGTTGATGTGGTGCTTGGTTTACAAGGACGCCCCCACCTTCACCTTCCCAAGTTGCTCTCCATGCACTTTGATCATAGTACCCTTGAGGTCTCCACCAAGTAGTAATAATCCAGTTTGTACGACGAATAGCACCAATTTCACCGTTATCAATAATTTCTTTCACTTTTCGGTACAGTTCGTTCGTTCGTTGATTGAACATGATGCCAAAAGTTAGTTCTGGTTTAGTTGCAGCAAAATCATTTAATTCTTTGACCTGTTTTGTATAAACACCAGCCGGTTTTTCTAATAAAGCATGAACGTCTCGTTTTAATGCCTCAATACCCATTTCCGGGTGTAAATAGTGAGGTACACAAGTAACTATGCCATCCACATCTCCACTTTCTAGCATATCAATATAATTATCATAGAAAGGAACATCAGGATATTTTTCTTGAGCCATTGCTTTTTTTGCTGGATCAATATCACAAATTGCTCCAATCACCATGTTATTTACTTTTCCTTCTGTGATAAAACTTGCATATGCTCCACCTTGTGCACCTAAACCAATAATCCCTAATCTCACTTTTTTCATTATCCATTCTCCCCACTATATATTTTTAGGCGCTTTTGGCGAAACTCCCTCGCTGTCACACCTACTTTTTCTTTAAAATACCTACTAAAATGGGAAACGCTTTCAAAACCGCATTCAAAAGCAATCTCTTTTAATGATTTATCCGGCTCCATCTCAAGTAAATATTTTACTTGCGTTAAACGACAACCCATTACATATTCCATTACAGTAAATCCAGTCATTTCTTTAAACACATGAGAAACGTAGGATTTACTTAGACTAAGCGTTTTAGCTATCGAATCTATTGTCAATTTAGACATATAGTTCTCTTGAATATAAGTTGCTATTTTCTCAGCATGGCACGTTTTTTCAACCTTATTATTAGGAGGCTGTATCGAATCTAATTGACCAAGTCGATTTACGATAACAAGTATTTGCAGTAGTAAAATTTTCTGTTCTGTTTCTGCATACTTGTTTCCTAAATATTGCGATCTACTAATATCTTCCAATCGAAGAAGTAATTTCTCCAATTCCTTCGATTCATCATTTTCCTTTGTACGAATTAGACAATGATGCAATGTATCAAAGACATTTAATAGATACATCCCCCCCAATTCTTTCAAAACACCTTTAATCCAATGTGGTGAAAAATGGAGGATACTGCGAACGTATTCACCATTATTTGGAATATTAGCTTTGTGAAGTGCCATACCATCCATTACTAAAATATCACCAGGCTCTAAATCGTAAATTTGATTGTGAATCAAGTACCTACAGGATCCTGAGTGAAAAAAGTAGATCTCATATTCTTGATGTGAATGGTAGTCCATCTGTGGCCATCTTTCTGAAACGCGATAGAATACACTTAAATACTCATTCAAATTGATCTTTCCTTCCAGAGGAATTGTAATTATCATATAATACTGAATAATGAAAATCATTATCTTAAAATGTTTGTTTTTTCTGTAAACTTATCTGAAAGCGCTTTAATAAAAACACTCTTAGATAATTCTTACATTTTAAAAGTACCACATTTCTTAATTTAGGAAAATAATTAAATAATATACATTTACTCTCTGATTATTAATTATTTTGTTATACTGTAATTACATTAAAGTATTAACGGATATTTCTAGATAAATATAATGATTTTTTTCTTGCACTTCTTCATTTGATTGATTAATCAACAAATAAAATACTCGTATGACGAACCAGGAGGAAAATAGATGAACATACATACAGGTGATGCAAGTTATATTAGAAAGTTAAATAGAGGTTTAATCTTAAAAAATATCATAGAACATGGAATGATTTCACGAGCTGATTTATCTAAAACAATTGGCTTAAATAAAGCAACTATTTCTGTTCAAGTAGCAGATTTGTTGGAAGAAAATTTAATTTATGAAACACAGCAAGAGCATTTTTCTATTGGTAGAAGACCTATTATGCTTGCCATTAATGGAAAAGCTGGTTATGTATTAGGTATTGATGTTGACCATCAACAAATTCAATTTAATGTATGTGATTTGACTGGTAGGAAAGTTCAAGGTGATACATTGCTTCTTCAAACCGATGATTATGATGAAATTGTACAGTTACTGATTAATCATATAAAAGAATACGAAAAAAAGTATTCAAATTGCCATTTTGGCATGATCAGTGCAGTAATTGGTATACATGGAACTGTAAATAATGACGAAAGTATACTTTTTGTTCCTAAATACAATTGGCATCATAAAAACTTAAAAGTAGATCTTGAAAAGGAATTTGAAAAAATCGATATATATATAGAAAACAATGCAAACCTATCATCCTATGCCGAGCGAGTTTATCACTATCATCATAGTAATAATTTACTGACCATTATTTTAACTTCAGGTATTGGTGCTGGAATCATGATTGATGGCAAACTCCACAAAGGTTACCACGGCTATGCTGGAGAAATGGGACATATGATAATCGTTCCTAATGGATATTTTTGTAGTTGTGGTAATCAAGGGTGTTGGGAGCTTTACGCTTCTGAACCAACACTCGTTTCTCAACTATCAAAGCAACTAAATAAACCAGATTTAACACATAAAGATGTTCTAACAATGATAGTAAAACAAAATCCTATCATTGAAGATCATATGGACCAGTTTATAAAATATCTCTCTATCGGTTTAAATAATATCATTAACCTATACAACCCTGAATCATTAATATTAAATAGTGAACTGTTACGACTGTATCCATATGCCATAAAAAAAATACAAAATAATCTAACTTCTTCGATGAGTAATTATCACGAATTAACTATATCTGAACTCGGTTCTAGAGCATGTGTTATGGGTGCATGTGCATTGGCTATTCAGCGCTTTTTAGAAGTTCCTGAGCTAATATATTGATTTACAATTGAAAGTTAGAATCTAGCAACTAAGATGATTTATCAGCCTTACCTATATGAAACGCCCCTTGTTCTAAATTTGAAAGGGGCGTCTTTTTTTGGAGATTTTTTTAACCTTTAAGCTGCTATAACTCAAAGTAGGTCTTCGCATTTTCATAGCAAATATTGCGGACGTATATTTCTAATAGATTCATATCCTTTGGAACTTTCCCTTGTTGAACCCATGTTCCTAGCAAGTTACATAAAATTCTTCTAAAATATTCATGTCGTGCGATTGACAGAAAGCTTCTTGAATCTGTTAACATTCCTATAAAATTACTAATCAATCCGGTATTTGCTAGAATTTTCATTTGATCTTCCATGCCATCGATTGTGTCATTAAACCACCATGCAGTTCCAAACTGGACTTTACCAGGGATTCCAGAAGTTTGGTAATTACCTGCCATTGCTGCAAGTACATGATAATCCTTACTATTCAGGCTGTACAAAACAGTTTTGGGAAGATGATTTCTATCTTCTAAAGAGTCTAATAATCTAGCCAACTTGTCTGCGATTAAGTGATCTCCAATTGAATCAAAACCGCTATCCGGCCCCAATAATTTAAACATTCTTGTATTGTTATTACGCAGTGCACCTAAATGCAGTTGCATAACCCATCCTTTAATCGAATAAAGTTCACCTAAAGTAAGTAAAGTATATGTTTTAAATTGATCGATTTCCTTTAACGACAGCTCTTCTCCTTGGAATCTTTTCTGGAATATTGCTGCCACTTCCGCCTTTGTTCCTTTTTCAAAGAACATTACACTAATACCATGGTCAGAACTTCGGCAACCATTCTCATCAAAATAATCCACTCGATTAGCTAATGCTGATAAGAAAGATTCATAGTCTTCAATAGTTGAATTTGTCGCCTGCTCCAACTTCTTTACCCATGGTAGAAATTCTTCCATCTCAATACTTAATGCTTTATCTGGTCGGAATGATGGGGACACAGTTGTTCCGAAAGAATCGTTTTTCAATTCAATATGACTTACCAAATCATCAGTTGGGTCATCTGTTGTCCCTACAAATTCAACATTTTCTTTTTTTAATAAAGATCTAACTGAAAGTTGAGGAGTAGCTAACTTTCTCTTCGCTTCCTCCCATATAGCTGGTGCTGAACTTTCATTTAATATTTCATCAATATCAAAATATCGCACTAGTTCCAAATGTGTCCAATGGTATAAAGGGTTTCCAAACGTATTTGGCACAGTTTTAGCCCATGCTAAAAATTTTTCATAATCGTTTTTCTCACCTGTCACATATGCTTCATCAATTCCATTTGCTCGCATTGCTCTCCATTTATAATGGTCCCCTGCAAGCCAAATCTCGGACAAATTATGATATTTTCTGTCCTGTAAAATGTCTACTTGGTTCAAGTGATTATGATAATCTATTATCGGTAAATGCTTGGCAGTATTATGATAAAGTTCCTTAGCTGTATCGTTATATAGTAAGAAATCATCTGTAATAAAGGTTTTCATCTAATAACAACATTCCTTCCATTTTTAGTACATAGCTTTTATTTAGTTTGGATATTAAACAAACTTAATATTTCTAAATGTAATCTCTTTGTACCTCATTTGATTGAGTTTTTAAGAGATTTTTCATGAAGTAGTAAAAAGAAAACCCCTATTATTTTTGCGCTTGGAATGCATCCCAAGAACCTAGTAAGTACATGATACCTAATGCACGATCATACAAGCCATATCCAGGACGGCACTTTTCGTTCCATAAATGGCGACCATGATCAGGCCTTACATAGCCTGTGTAACTAATTTCTGATAGTTTCCTTACAACATTTGTCACGTCGATTGAACCATCAGAAGTATAATGAGATGTCTCAATGAAATCTCCATTTTCAAATATCTTCACATTGCGGATATGGGCAAACGGTGAAAACTGAGCATACTTTCCTGCCAAGTAAACCATGTCATTCGATGGACTTGCGCCTAATGAACCCGTACAAAACGTAAGTCTATTAGATGGTGAAGAAGATACTTCTAATAGTCGTTTCAAACTCTCTTCACCTGTCATAATACGTGGTAAGCCAAAAATCGAATATGGTGGATCGTCTGGATGTATAGCCATAACCACTCCACACTCTTCAGCTATAGGCAAAATTGCATTCAAGAAATAAGCAAGATTTCCCCATAGTTTTTCCTCATCAATATCTTTATAAGCCACAAATAGTTCTTCGATTCTGTCCATCTTTTCCGGTTCCCAACCAGGTAACGTCAGTTCTGACGCTTCAGCTACTGTTTTCACTAGCTCAGCAGGATCTAAAGACTCCACCTTAGCTTTTTCATAAAACAGAGCTGTAGAACCATCTGGTAACGGATGATATAAATCCGTGCGAGTCCAATCAAAAATCGGCATAAAATTATAGCATATTACTTTAACTCCTGATTTCGCCAGGTTACGAATTGTTTGTTTATAGTTTTCAATTAACTGTTCTCGTTCAGGTAACCCGAGCTTGATAGATTCATGAACATTGACACTTTCCACAACCTCTGCATGAAATCCATAAGACTGGATATAATTTACCTCTGATTCAATTTCTTCAGTGCTCCATATTTCACCAACTGGTTTGTCATGTAAAGCCCAGACAATTCCTTTCGTACCTGGAATCTGTTTTATTTGTTCTAAAGTAACCGTGTCATTTTCTCTTCCATACCATCGAAAAGTTATATTCATTGTCAATTACCTTCCTTTTTTATACTCGTGACATATTCGGCAGCCAGTTGTTTAACCTCTAGCTCTCCACCTGCTCGAAAAGCTTTTGTTAAATCACTTCCAATTCCTACAGCTACTGCGCCTGCATCAAGCCACTCATTAATATTTTTCAAACTAATACCGCCTGTAGGCATAATCCGAACATACGGAAGCGGTCCTTGAACCGAAGATATAAAGCTTGGCTCAAATTGATTTGCTGGGAATAGCTTAATGATGTCACAACCAGATTCTATCGCTTGAACCATCTCAGATATTGTCATACAGCCAGGCAAATATGGAACCGCGTATCTATTACATAAAGCTGCAATCGATTTTTGAAAGTTTGGACTTACGATAAACTTTGCTCCATGCAAAATCGCATGACGAGCTGTTTCTGAATCCAATACAGTACCCGCTCCTACAATTACCTCTTCATTGGCCAATTGATTTAACACTTGATGAACTTGTGGTGTCGTATAAGTAAGTTCTATCGCTCGAATTCCACCTTGAATAGCTGCCTTTGCAACTTGAACTGCTTCCTCAGCAGTGGCACCTCTGATAACAGCAACGACTTTTTCATCTATTAGTTGTTGTAAAACATTATATTTTGGAATCATACTCTTCCTCCTATATCAAATCCAAACCTCGATTACCGTGTTATCTGTTCTTTTTCTCCTAAAATCACTGCCATATCTTCTAAATAAGGTAATCCCTCATTATCTCCAGGAACTCCAATTACATAACAAGCGACTGCGTTTGCGAAGCGCAATGACCTTTCAAGGGACCAATCATTGATCAAACTGTATATATAGCCGGTAGCAAATCCATCTCCAGCCCCAATCGTATCAACTATCTTTGAAGAAATAACTGGAGATGCATCAATTAGTTCACCCCCTTTATAACCGATTGCACCTTTTTCACCACGCTTTAGGACAATATGTGATATGTCGTAATGCTTTCCAAGTTCTATAAGTTCCTCAATATTCGTAGACCCTAAAAGAAGTTCAGCTTCTTCTTCCCCTGTTATTAAAACATCTACAAAGGGTAGAAAAGATTGTAGAACTGCCTTTGCCTTTTCACCAGACCAAAGTTTCAACCGAATATTTGGATCAAAAGTTACGATTACATTATTCTTTTTAGCTAACTTCACTAGTTGAAGAACTATATCCTTGTTCGTGTCATTTATAGCCGGGAATACTCCACTTATATGTACTACTTTTGAATTTTTAACGTATTCCTCATCAATGTCCTCTACTTTAAATACATTTGTAGGAGAATTGTGGCGATAATAGTAGGAATTAATTCTTTCTTCATTTAATATTTCTTTAAAATATACAGATGTCGGAAAACCATTTACAAGCTCTACTTTGGATGTATCAATTCCTTCTCCACGTGCATAACTCGAAATATACCTCCCGAACTCATCATTTCCCAATCTACTAATCCACCCCGTCTTGAGCCCAAGCCTTGAACAGCCTATCGCTACATTGAGCTCTGCTCCTCCGATTTTTCGTTCAAATGTATTTACAAAACGAAGTGGACCACTTGTTTGGGGATTCATTGTAATAAGAGCATCACCAATTGTTATAACATCCAAAATATTCTCTCCATTCTGTTATTTAAATTTTTCATGTCGATTTCCGCACGATTAATTCAGGCGAATAAAGCATGATTTCTTTGATAGATTCCCCAACACCATCTATCTTTTCCAGTAGCAAATTTGCTGCATTTGTTCCTATTGCAAAGGCCGGTTGCGCAACGATTGTTAATGGTGGTTGAAAAATCTCTGAATATGGAACTTCATCAATACTAGCAAGTGCAATTTCAGTTGGAATATTCCACCCTTTTTTATTGATAAATTTCAATGTTTCCAATAAAGTTAAATCATTTCCACAAATCAGAGCGTCTGGTCGTTCTGGTTGCGAAAACATTACTTCGAGCACATCTTGTACATTCCCCATTCTGACTCCCACGTAAAATCCATCAATAACGGGCAATGAAAATTTTTCCAGACCTTTAATAAAACCATTAAGACGCTCAATTCGTGGAGTAATTTTCATTTCTAAAGAAGAAGTAATGAATGCTAATCTTTTGTATTTTTTCTCATATAGATGCTCAACCAACATTTCAGAAGCTTTTTCATTGTCTAACAAAATTGTACTAACACCTGAATCCTTTATTATTCGGTCAACGAAAACTAGCGGATAGTTTTCATTAACCATTTCTTTATAGAGCTCTGCATTTCCAGCGGTCGGAAAAATGATTAAACCATCTACCTGTTTTGCTCTAAGCATCTCAATGTAATTACGTTCCTTTTGCGGATCATCATCAGCATTGCAAACAATGACACTTAAATTCGATCTGTTGCATTCATCTTCTATTGCTCTAATAACCTGAGTTGAAAAGGAATGTAAAATATTAGCAACTATAACACCAACAGTGGATGTCTTTTTTTGCTTTAAACTTCTTGCTACTACATTTGGCTTATAATTTAATTCTTCAATTGCTTCTCTAATTCTATCTTTTGTGTCGGCACCCATAAATTCGTAGCGTTTATTGATATACTGAGAAACTGTACTCTTTGAAACATTTGCTTTTTTAGCAACATCTGACATTGTAACTGCCTTCACGCATTAACACTCCTATTTTAAAAACCCTTTTACTAAACCGGTTTAGTAAAATTATATAGTACAGTTTTACAAACATCAATAAGTTTTTAGAAAATTTTAAATAAAGAGTAAATAACGTAATAATAGTTAAGTATTTTAAATGACACTTTTTTTACTGAGAAGAGCTTCTGAACTGAATTTTAAATTTAGGTCAAAGCTAACTTTAAAAGGTGCCTGTTCAAATTTACATATGTATGAAAAATTCGTTTTGCGCATACCTTTCGCTAAGAACTTATCCACGTTTACTAAATTAATTCTTGTAAAAAAGTATAAGGTACTCATTGTTTCGAGACCATAATAACAAACAGTTCTAAAGACATTGATGTATTAAGGTTTTATATATTCTCAGACAATATAAAAAGAGTTAAATCTATTAATGATTTAACTCTTTTTACGTAATAGGAATATTCACTTTCAGATTGTATTTATCTTAAATCTAGAGTAATCCGTATGCTCTATACTCTCAGTAAACTTTATTCAACAACCGTATAACTACCATGCTCCATAGCAATTACATAGTCAGGCTTTGGTGGTTTGCCACCGTGTTCTTTAATCTTATTTTTATGACCCGCGATATGCTCTGGGCTCTTTTCCCATGCTTTCCATGCCTCTTCTGATTCCCAACGAACAATCATCACTACTTCTTCTTCACCACGACGAACATTTTTCTGTAGTAATTCACGTCCAATGAAACCTTCACGTTGCTCGATTAAAGAGGGCCCCTGATCTGGCTTCTTCTTAAAACGCTCAATAATTTTATCAGCATTTCCTTCAGTTACTGTCCATTTACGAATTTGTACGAACATTTTCATTCCTCCATTTAAAGTTAATCTCTATACTCTCTTTTTCTCAAAACGTTTTTCGCTATTTTACTTTTGAAACTGTCATGCCATCGCCAAGTGGAAGTAGCATCGAATCTAATCGAGGATGCTTCGCAACGATAGCATTATATTGCTTCATGATTTCAGTGTAACGTTTGGGTTTCATCGTGTCATCAACGACAGTACCATCCGCAAGTACATTATCTGAAACAATGAGCGCTCCTGGTACCGCCAACTGAATACAATAATCTAAGTAGCTTTCATAGCTTCCTTTATCAGCATCGATAAAGAAGAAATCAAATGTTTTCCCCTGCACTACTAGTTTTTGAAGATTATCAATTGCTGGACCTATCATATAAGAAACTTGCTCGCCAAATCCCGCTTTTGTCACATTCTCTTTCGCTAATGTCGCATAACTTTCTTCTAATTCAAGTGAAGTTAATGTACCAATTTCACCAAATCCTCTTGCTAAACAAATACCACTATACCCACCAAGCGCACCAATCTCTAAAACATTTTTGGCTTTTGCAATCGATACTAGCATCGTTAGTAATTTCCCAGATGAAGGGGAAACTGAAAAAGTAGGCATTCCATGATCTCTTATAGAGTGTAGTACCCCCTCTAAAAGTAGATCCTCTTGATCAAATAATTCATCAATATAATTATTTAGTTTCTGCATCGTTTGAACCCTCATCACGAACGACTTCTTGCACCGTTTCTTCTACTTCAAATAGTTCAAATAAATTTGCAAACTCATCCATAAGCGCTTCAACCGCCTTTAATTCCCCCACTAAAATGGGATTAATGGATTGTAATTCAGGTGTTTCTAACTGTTTCTTTAATGAGTTAGACTTCGTATTCATCATTTCATAAAAAGCAAGCGCTCTTCCTCGTCGAAATGTTTTTGCACCATGTCTTTTTTCTTCATTTTCACCTCTTCGACGTCCACCACGATGATGTTCGTCACGATGACCATGTCTTCCTCGATGTTCTGATTCACTTCTCATATTAGCACCCCTTATGTATACATTCGTATACGTTTTTATCATTGTATACAAATGCATACACACTGTCAATGAAATGCTTGGAAATTTATTGTATAAAACTTTCATGGGCACCGTGCTCACAAACGATGCAAGTAAATTTTTCGAAATATAGAAATACACTTCAAGAAATCTTCGAAACTTTAATGTAGTAATATTTTGTAGAGTTTTAAACAATACAAAAAGATGCTGACTGCAAAATACAGACAGCACCATCTTTAAGTTACCTCAGATTTTTTTAAAAATGTCCTTTACATGTGATTAAACCAAAATAGAAAAATCACCGATAAACGGTTTAAGTTCATTACCTTCTACCACTCGCTTTGGCCAATCTGGATTCGCTAAAGCCCCTTTGCCAAGGGCTATTAAATCCGCTTCTTCATTCAACAATAAGGTTTCCCCTTTTTTAGGGTCTTCCAATTTCCCACAAGCTATCACAGGTATCCCTGAATATTTTTTAGCCAATGAAGCGAGTGTAGGCCCAACATTGTTGAAAGCAGGCAGAGTTGCGTCATACTCATTAAGGTGGATATAGTCTACACCCGCCTTACCAATACTACTGAAAATAACTTCAGCATCTTTTTCACCATTCATCCATTTGTGATAATAATTATTCCCTTTTGATTGGGAGAGACGAATCCCGACAACAAAGTCCGAACCAACAACATCACGAATAGCTTGAATCACTTCGATTGGAAAACGTAATCTCCTCTCAACCGAACCGCCATATTCATCTGTTCGTTGATTTGTATAATCCGTTAAAAACTGGTCAAGTAGATATCCATTCGCCCCATGAATTTCCACACCGTCGAATCCTGCTTGCTTTGCACGTAGAGCGGAGTTGGCAAAGCTTTTAACCACCTCATTCATTTCTTCTTTGCTCATTTCTTTAGGAACAGGAAATTCACCCGTTCCCCCATAGGAAGCCAAATCAGTATTTGTTATAGGTTTAATAGCTGAAGGCGCAATCGTTTCATTTACATAGCGATTTCCTTGGGATAACGCACCAGAATGCAGCAGCTGGCAAATGATTTTACTTCCATGCAGATGGACAGCGTTTGTCACCTTATTCCATGCTTGAACTTGATCCTCATTCACTATTCCAGGCTGATTTAAGTATGCTTGGCTGTATGACTCATCTATGTATGTTCCTTCTGTAATAAGTAAGCCGAATTTCCCCTTAGCAAAGTTAGCATAATAGCGATTCATTATCTCTGTAGCGAGTCCATCTTCACTTGCAATCATTCTTGTCATTGGCGATAAGACGATACGATTATTTAATCGTAGGCTGTTCAGATGAAAGTTTGTAAATAAGTTTTGAAACTGTACCATTGTAGTCATCTCCTATAAACTCTATTCTCAAGTACTGGTTAGAAAAAAATAGACGACAAACAATCATCGTCTATTTTGGATTGTAGGTGAACTTTAATAGGCTTACCTACTTGTCATTACGGTTTTACTACTTCACCGCTTTTTTCCATTGAAGAGGCAGCTGCCAACTCAATTAAAGTAGCTACAATTTCAGCAGGATCTTTTTCTCCACTCGGATTTCCTTCTGAAATAACATTAATAGGATCAAATAAATTCACTTGTATCCCATTGTCTTTTTCTTCGGCTGCTACGGTTTTCATTAGCGCCTCTACTCCCGCTTTACTTGCAGAATAAGCACCAAATCCATTCATATAAAAATTAGCCATACCAGAAGTTACTGATAGAACTTTACCATTTCCACTTTTACGTAACGCTGGTAAAAAAGCCTTTGTAGCTAAAAACTGACTTGTAAGATTTAGATCCATCATTTGCTTCCATTGCTCTATAGTTAGTTCACTTATTGAATTCATCGCGGATACCCCACCTGCATTATTCACAAGAATATCCAACTTCCCATCAGTACTGTTAAGTAACTTGTCGCGAAGAGCATTAACTGCTGTCTCGTCTGTCAAATCAGCGGGAATGACAATCGCTTTCCCTTCGCCAATTTCTCTCTCGACTTCACGTAGCTTTTCCTCTCTTCTCCCATTAAGCACAACAGTCGCACCTTCTTTTGCAAAAGCAATTGCAATTGCACGCCCCAATCCTGTTCCAGCACCCGTAACAAGCGCTACACGATTAGTTAATTTCCCCATACGTCATTCTCCCCTTTAAACGTTTTATACGAAAAAAAATAAGCACCAGTCTTTCACCTTTTTCGGAGCCATTAAAGCAGTAAATATGTAAACCATCTTCCCATAGATAATTAGCATACTAATGATATATCGATAATGAGTTCGAGACTAAGATATGATTAAGTGAGATTTTGGAGCATCTGTTGCAAAATACGTCTTACTAAGAATAATTCATCCTGTTGAATCCCCTGCAACAATTTTTCTTGCTGCTTGTTCCAAATTTCAGAAACAGGAGCTTGAATTTCACGACCTCTTTCAGTCAAATATACTCTACTAATTCGGGCATCATGTTTGTCCCGACTTCGTTGAACTAAACCATAGTCTTCTAGTTTTTTAACCATATTGCTCACAGTTGGGGGCTCACAGCTTATCCGCTCACTTAATTGAACCTGAGTAATACCATCTTCTTTCCAAAGCTGGCATAATGCGCGATCCTGACCAACATGGATATTAATATCTCGTAGTGCATCAGAGTAATCTTTTCTCATTTTTGCCCCTATTTTCACTAGCTGTTCTTGAACATCGTCTTCAACCATATATTCCTTACCTCCACGAAAATCATTAGCAAGCTAATCTTAGCAAATTAGTGCTTCAACGTCAAAATAAATAGTCTAATATTTCACAATCATCCGTCATCTAGGTCGTTATATTTAGTAAAGGGTGTCTCAAAGATACTTTGAAGACACCAACTTTCCTGTTTTCAACTAGTGCAGTTTAGTTTTGGATACCTGTGCACTGTAATGTTAAGATTATAAATTGCAACTGTATATAGTAAAAGAGTCATAACAGTAGTTATGACTCTTTTACTTTCATTTTCGTCTGAGTGAATTGTTCGTTATTTATTGTTGCACAGGGATATTACGGTTTACCTCTACCAACAACTTTTTATTTTTTTTCTTCGTAATCGAAATTGCTAGCAAAATCATGGCAATTAGACTAATAACTGCAAATGTCGAAGCTGCTAAGAAGGCAAAATTAATACCGTGTAGTAATCCATCACCCGAAATAACACTTAACTGCTCGGGTGTGGGATTTCCTCCTGCCGTGTTTTTAACTTCTTGTGACACGAATAACTTCGTTTGGGTCGCCATAATGGTCGTCATGACTGCCGCTCCAATTGCTCCTGAAATGGCCAGCATCGTATTTTGCATAGCTGAACCATGTCCGTGTAGTTTACCTGGTAATGCATTTAAGCCAACAGTCGCAATAGGCATCGTTAAGAAAGTGAGTCCAATTGACCGAACAATATAAATAAATGATAGAAATACGATTCCAGTCGTATAAGTCAAATTAGTGTATACCAAGGTCGTTCCTACAAGTACAACTGTGCCGAAAAGCCCCATCCACTTGATGCCGTATCGATCAAACATTTTTCCAGCAATCGGTGACATAATCGCCATGGCAATGCTTCCTGGTAAAAGAAACAAACCTGATTCTAATGCAGTCATTCCACGATTACTTTGTAAATAAATCGGGATTAATATCATTGCTGCATACGTAACTCCATTTACGAAGAAACTAATGATGATAGAAAATGTGAATTCAACTGATTTAAATATTTTCAAATCAATGAGCGGTTTTTCTGTAGTCAGTTGTCGAATGACAAATAATATGAGCGAGATAACCCCTACAGTTATAGAGAGTATGACAATTAAACTGTCCCAACCTTCTTTTCCTGCGCTACCGAATCCGTATAAAATCCCCCCGAAACCGAAAGTTGAAGCAATAACTCCCAAGATATCTAGTTTAGCTGGCTGTGGCTCTGATACATTTTTCAGCACAAAGAATGCAGCAATTAAGGCAGTAAGAGAAAATGGTAAAATTGCAAAAAAGATAAAGCGCCATGATAGAGTAGTAATTAATAGACCTGAAAGCGTTGGACCTACTGCTGGCGCAAACATAATCGCAACCCCAACAATCCCCATTGCAGCACCGCGCTTATCTATTGGGAAAAGTCTGAACACAACACTAATTAATAATGGCATTACAATGCCTGCCCCAATTGCTTGTACAACGCGTCCAGATAAAAGAATAGCAAAGCTTGGTGCAACCCCACAAATTAAAGTACCAATTGAAAAAACAATCATCGATGCGAAAAAGAGTTGACGTGTTGAAAAACGAGCCATTAAAAATGCCGTTATCGGAATGAAAATACCATTTACCAACATATACAATGTAATCAGCCATTGCGTAGTTGCAGTAGACACTTTAAATTCCTCTGATAATGTTGGTAATGCAACGTTTAGTACCGTTTGATTTAAAATTGCCGCAATCGCCCCAATTAACAGTACTGTTAAAATCGGTCCGGTTTTAAACTTATTTGTTTCTTGATTTATCAATTAAACAAGCTCCTTTTTCATATGTATATTTTTTATTTAGCAGGCTAAGTAAATGTTTAAAAAAAATCATATCTTTAAATTGTTATCGATTTGTAGAAGGAGACGTTTCAGCGTTAACCGATCCTCTTCACTAATCCCATTCAACATTTTTTTTTGATGATTTCTCCATATCTCCTCAATTGGGTATTCAAGTGCACTTCCTTTCTCCGTTAAAAAAACTCTTGTTACACGTGCATCCGAAGCATCTTTCTTTCTAGTCACGAGCCCATACGCTTCTAGTTTTTTTACCATGTTTGTTAAGGTCGGTGGTTCACAGCCCATTAGTTCACTCAACTCGGTTTGGGTAGCTCCATCTTTCCTCCACAATTGCCAAAGCAGATGGTCTTGCCCAACGTAGATATTAACCTCTCTTAACGAGTCCGCGTAATCCTTTCTCATTTTCGCAGACGTTTTCGCAAACAAGATCCGAATTTCTTCTTCCATCATAGTCTCAATCCTTTGCAAATTACTTAGCCTGCTAACTTAACCTTGCATTTCCTTATATTACCTTATTTTGAATAACCTTGTCAACGGAAATTCAGACTTCTTTCAATAGCTACTCACCCTTGAGCTATTATCCATCTACATTACTACACAAACGTTCCTATTTCTGTCAGATGAAAGCTCATTCTTCAAACTGAAATGTCAACAATATACTGGACAAAAATTATAAGGTCTGTTGCTTGAATTCCACCAGTTTTAAATAGCCTAGTGTTCCGAGAATTCAAATGCTATTGAACCAATGAACATAATCATCAATCCCAAGAGCGTGTTGTTCAAGAGAAGAGCAATAAGCTCCGTTAGCGAAATCTGTTTTGAATACCTTAAAGTTTTGAGGGTTTTTAAAAGCACAAAAAGAGCCAAATCTTTAATTGGATTTGACCCAAAATCTTATCTATTAAAATTTATTACTCAGTCAAATCCACAATCACTTTAATCGTTTCTTTACCTGCAATTGCTGTATCAAATGCGGTTTGAATATCATCCAATTTATATGTCTGCGTTACCATTGTAGAGATATTCGTTTTCTTTTGATTGATATGTAATATCCTCATTTTTTTATAGGCACGATGACTTCCAAAGATTATCCTTTTTGTCTATTTGGTTTTTTCCGTCATCCTCCTCTACCCCACTTCACTTAATTTGAATGTACGGAATTTTTCAAATATATAGTGTATCCTGTATTTGTTGTAGCGCATTTGTCGCCACGTCAGTAACAGTGATCTTTAATCACTGGCAAATCTGTTAAGGATTTCGCGATATCAAGCTGTTTAGCATGTGAGCTCACTCAAGCTATAACGGTAGCTGACTTTTTTACTTACTGTATTCAGCACCAAAACTCCTGGACGAGTTCACGAATCATTTGTGATGATTTTCAACAGCTATCATCTCTCTGTTAGACAAACTATATTCATTACTACTCCCCATCATTATTACGTATTTCCACACATGTAAATCATTTGTGCTTTTCCATCAAGGAATTAAAAAAATGCTAAAACTTTTGTTTCCATAAACGTCCGTAAAACTTAACGTCCTTGCGCTTAATGTAGTTGCATGAACTACATTGTTCCAACCTCTATCTCCAATTGTTAATTGCCGTCTAACAATTGGAGTACAGGCCGTGAACACTGCTTTACATATACTTCTACTTCTCTTTTCTCTAAATCAAACTACTTTAAAAGCTACCTATTTATTCTTAAACCATCCACTAGGCTGAACTTCTAAACTAATATTCACCTGTTTTACTTCTTGGAAGGCTTCTAATCCGAATGTGCCTAGTTCTCTACCGATGCCACTTTGTTTGTAGCCTCCCCATGGTGCTTCGTTAAACGTCGGATGATAGGTGTTAACCCATGTAATTCCGGCTCTTAGTTTACGAATCACTCTAAGTGCTTTCGCTCCATCAGATGTAAATACAGCTCCTGCAAGTCCGTAGTCCGAATCATTTGCTAATTTAATTGCCTCTTCCTCATTCACAAAAGTTTGAACGACTAATACAGGTCCGAAAATTTCCTCTTTCACAATGGTCATATCAGCATGGGTATTGGTGAAAATTGTAGGAGCAACAAAATAGCCTTTGTTAAATAATTGATTACCACCGCAAACAATTTCTGCGCCTTCTTCTTTTCCTTGTTCAATATACTCTAAAACCTTTTCCATATGCTGTTTTGAAATGAGAGGACCCATTTCCGTTTTGGGATCAGTCCCCTCCCCTACTTGTATTGCATTCGCTCTTCTAACTAATTCAAGAATGAATTTTTCGTATAATGATTGTTGAATTAATAATCTTGAACCCGCTGAACATACTTGACCTTGGTTGGCAAAAATAGCATATAGTGCATAGTCAACTGCTGTTTCAAAATCGGCATCTTCAAAAACAATATTTGGTGATTTCCCACCTAGTTCTAGCGAGATATTTTTCAGTGTATCTGCAGCACTTTTCATGATTTTCTTACCGGTTACTGTGCCTCCAGTAAATGCAATTTTGTCGACTAGTGGATTTCTAGCTAATTCTGCACCTACTGTTTCTCCTGCACCAAGGACTAAATTCACTACGCCTGGAGGGAACCCCACTTCATTTACCAGTTCAAATAACTTAATTAAACTAAGAGGCGTCTGTTCTGCTGGTTTGATCACAACTGTACAGCCAGCAGCGAGAGCAGGAGCCAATTTTTGAACAGCCATGACTAAAGGGTAGTTCCATGGAACAATGAGCCCAGCAACACCAACAGGTTCTTTTACAACAAAAGCTTGAATATTATCCGGCACATCATATACTTGCCCAGCCGGTTTCGTTGCTAAACCTGCATAATACCTGAATTGATTGACAGCATCTTCAATATCATAACTTGATTCTCTTAATGGTTTTCCATTATTTAAAGTTTCCAGCAGTGCAAACGATTCAATATCTCTTTCTAGTTTGTCTGCCAGTTTAAATAATAATGCAGCCCGTTCTCTTGCGTGTGTTTCTCCCCACCCTTTTGTGTAAAAAGCCTCATGAGCTGCTTCGATGGCATTTTTTGTATCACTAATCGCTCCTTCAGTAATTACAGCAATTACTTCCTCAGTAGCAGGATTGATAATTTCTCTTGTTTCACCACTATGACTCAATTGCCATTGATTATTGATATACATTTTTTTCACATTCATTGAGCAATGTCTCCTTTATTTAGTACCTGACGGATCCGTTGAATTAATCGAATTGTTTGACCAATTTCTTCAGCATTCGGTTTTCTGAAGTAGCGTACAGGAGGGATTAACATCCATATAAAATCACCATAATTCGGCCAAATTTCGATGTTCCAAGCATTATCTTTTTTTGAATAGATTAGTTCTAGTTTTTCAAAATCAATAGCTCTACAAATTTCAATTAACTCTTGATCATTATTTAATAGCGAGACTAAAGAATTACTTGATGAAGAAGAAAATTCAGGTTCTTTAGTACTCGAGAGTTTTCCATTATACCGCAATTTAATTGTAAGATTACTAGCCGTTTTGTAATCTTCAATCATACAACTCCATTTAAAAAGATATATTCTTCCCATCCATTTATTCATTACTTTGTAAGAAGAATACATACTTTTTATGCCCAAATTCTCTACATCTAGTTCAATCCGATTAATCTCTTTTCTCGTCACTGCAGTGTATGTTTTAAATTCATCTGTAACAATCCCTAAAGAATTCCAAGCCCTATTGTCGATAATAGAATATATCCCCATGTATAACCTCCTGCTTCATTAATCGATGGTTATTGATCTTTTTGCTCAATATCAGCTGTATAGGCAGTATCTAACTCACTTCGTTTCTGAATTCCTTCAAATACTTTTTCAAGTGGGACCGGTTGGAATAGTTTTTGACCCGTTCCTTTTAGATACGCAACACTTACAATGATGATAATCGTAATCACAATCACTGAGATTTTTAATACAGCTAAATCTACGTACAGCGTATAAATCATATAGACACATGCCGTAATCCCAATAATTTGCGGAAGTGGATATAATGGTGTTTTAAAAGGACGGTGTGCATTTGGATATTTCTTACGTAAAACTAGAACATCTACTTGTGTAATAATGTAAGACATTAACCAGGTACTACAAGCGACTGAAATCATCGTTGTCACAAAATCAATATTAGCATTATTCATAAATGCATAAATTAACACGATTAACGTTAAGCCAATTACTGCAAAAATTCCAACCCAAGGCGTTCTTGTTTTTGGATGAAGATAAGAAAAAGCCTTGGGTAAAAGCCCCTCTTTAGAAAGTCCATATAGCATACGAGGAACAGCAGCAAGATAAGTATCACATGTCGTGATTGCAGCAACAATCGATACAACGCCCATTAAAATTAATCCCGTTTCACCCAACATGGCTGCAGCACCATCAACATGAGGAATTGTCGATTGGGCTAATTCGTCTAAGCTGATATACTTCGTTACTCCTAAACCGAAAAGTAAATCAACTAACCAAATTGTAAAACACCCAAATAGCATAGCTAGAGGGATATTTCTACCGGGATTCTTTATTTCTTCCGCAAGTGGCGCAACAAATTCCATACCGATATATAGCCAAATAGCTATCCCTAACGTTCCCAACTGTTCTTGCCAAGAAATAGGCGAAAATGGTGGGGCTACCGCTAATTGTTCCTGCGTCCCGATTCCTAGTAAGCCTAATAATCCAACTAATCCAAGTAGGAGCATCATACTAATTGCAAGAATGGACTGGACTTTACCAAAGACAGAAACACCTAATAAATTGATGACTGTTAAAAATAATAAAATGACAATGACAGCAATATACCATGGTACTCCGGTAAGCGTTTCGAATGATTGGCCCCCTACAATCATGTTCGTTCCACCATCTGTTCCCACAAGAACAATATAACCTGCTAATACCGCAAAAATTGCAGGAAGTTTCCCTAAAGCTGGCAGCGTATATTCTCCGACCATTCCAGCTCCTGGAATCATGGCAGCCATTTCAGAGTAGGATAAAGCAACACTTAATATGATAAACAATGAAATTAATGCGATGATACTAAATGCAGGTCCACCGATTCCATAGCCATTCCCAAGAACAACCATAGCAGTTCCGGAAACAACTAGTCCAACTGAAGCTGAGTAAGCTGCCCAAAATCCGAGTGATCTTTTTAATTTTAAATCTTCCATTTATCCACCTCCTTTAGTTTTCATAATACGCTCTCATAAACAGATTATAATAATCTTCTTTCGTTGCTTTTCTTGGATTACTAGATGCAGAAACATTTTGAGTAGCCCCTTCTGCTAAATACTCAAAATCTTTTACATTAATATTCTCTAAATCTCTCATCTTAGGAATATTGACTTCGTATGCATGTTCTTTTAATTTCAATACGCCTTCATAAGCAATTTCTTCATTTGTTTTTCCTTCAGCAAGTACCCCTAATAATTTCGCTACATTTGCATGTTTTTCAATATCGGAGTGAATATTATATTCAAATACATAAGGTAAAAGCATCGAATTGGCAATGCCATGTGGGGTATCATACAATCCGCCCAAAGCTTCTGCCATGCAGTGTACGCCACCTACATCTGAATTTCCAAAAGCAATCCCAGCAATCAGACTTCCAACAAGCATATTTCGTCTCGCCTCAATATCACTTCCATTTATCACAGTCTTTGGTAAGTTTTTAACGATTAGATCAATCGCATAAAGTGCTAAAGCATCAGTAATAGGTTCAGATAGATTACAAGTATAAGCTTCGATTGCATGCGTGAGTGCATCCATTCCTGTTGAAGCCGTGATGGATGGAGGTAATGTTAACGTAAGTTCTGGATCAAGGATGGCAATTTCCGGAGCAACTTTATTATCAAGAATATTCATTTTCAATTTAGTGGAGGTATCAGTGATTACTGAAAAGAAAGTAATTTCGCTTCCAGTACCCGCAGTAGTAGGAATACAAATTAATGGAGTAATTTTATGTTTTAACGCATTCAGTCCATACCATTCTTTGATTTCACCCCCATGAGTCAGCAGTACACCAACAGCTTTTGCTGTATCCATTGAACTACCTCCTCCAAGACCAATCAGTAGATCAACATTCTCTTTATTTGCTAGAAGATAAGCATCATTACAGTCTTTGTCTCTTGGATTCGGTTTAATATGATCGTAAATAATATATTGAATTTCATTCTGTTCTAAAAGATTCGTAACTTTGTCGACAATACCTGTTGATTGGATCCCTTTATCAGTTAAAATCATCACTTTACTTCCATTCAATTCTCTTACATAAGTACCTAAATTATTAATTTGACCATTTCCAAATTCAATTCTAGTTGACAATTTAAACTGAAATGTTTCTAACATTCATTGAACCTCCTTAAATTTCTATTTTGGCGATTTACTTAATATATTCTTCAAAAGAATCTTATATATTGGACAAACAGTAAAATAAATGATTTTTCATTTTAACTGTTTGTAAAAATCAAGTACGAATATCATGTGTAATAACTAGATATGGCGTAAAAATACCTATAGGTGAACGGCACTCCAATTGTTAGATTTTTGCTAACAATTGAGGTGCCGTTCAGTTAGTAGGATTGACTCTATTCTTTTTCCTGTATTCCGTTGGGATATACAGATTCGTATCCGTTTTCCACATAAGATTCTAGTACCACTTCATCATTCTTTTTTATAGATAATACTAAAAATAAAACATGAGTAATATAGGCCAACTATTTACTCTTTTGTCTACAGAATTTTTATGTACAAATTTGAATTTACTGAAATGATTTTCGTCTCGTAAAACTTTATTTAATAGTACCTATTCAACTCATTTAAATTCTGTTTAACTAGAGTTTCTACAACGGATAATTTAACCAAAGATAAGAGCCTGTTCGAAACCATCATAGCAAAATGTTCTCAAAACATTAATATGTTAAAGTTTTACAATGTTTAAAACAAAATAAAAAAAGCCCACATCAAGAAACATCTCAACATGAACTCCCCTTCCAAACACCAAACCTATATACTTTTTATTATTCAGTTAAATCCACAATCACTTTAATCGTTTCTTTTGCTGCAATTGCTGTATCAAATGCTTCTTGAATATCATCTAATTTATACGTATGCGTCACCATTGTAGAGATATTTGTTTTCTTCTGATTGATATGGTCAATAACTTTTAAAATATCGTCATTTGTATAGCCACTTGCCCCAATAATTTTCACTTCTTTACTCATCACTTGGCTTAGGCTAACAGGTACTTCATTTTTGTAAACCGCAATAATGGCAATACGTGCATTAGGCTTTACAATTTTCATCACTTGCTCAAATAATACAGGTGCGCCCGCAGCATCCACAAACGCATCGACATCTGGAACATTGACACCATACACATTAACATCGCCAAAATGTTTCGCTAAACCTTCAGCTAATGATTCTGTCATCGTATTGACCGTTAAAGCACCTAGTTCTTTTGCCTTCGCTAAACGCCAGTCGTCTACATCTACCACACAAACGTCTTTTATGCCCTCTCCAATTAAACCTGCTGCAGCTGATAAACCAATTGGCCCTGCACCAAGCACAACCATTTTTTCACCAGGCTTCGGCTCTACACTAAAAGCACCATGGAAACCCACACTCATAGGTTCCATTAATACCGCTTCTTCAGCTGTAACAGAATCAGCAAAGGCAAATAAATTAGTATTTAACGCTGCATCTTCAATTAAGACGTATTGTGAAAAAGCTCCAACCTCTAATGAATAACGACGACCAGCGCGTTTTGCCGTAATTGGATTTACTCCTACTCGCATGCCTACTTTTAAATCTTTTTCTACGTCAGAGCCCACTTCAACGATTTCCCCAAACATCTCATGTCCAAATTCTGAGCCAAAGCGAATCCCCATTTCAGATCCTGCTTTCACAATATTAATATCTGTTCCACAAATACCACCCGTTAAAACGCGAACCAATGCATCTGTTGGTCCTACTTTCGGCATAGGACGCTCTTCTACCCCAACATGATTTTGACCATGATAAATACCAACCTTCATCTTCAACACTCCCTATTGTTTTATCAAGCCTCAGCGTAATTGTTGCTGCATTCGCGCACAAAATATATGTGACATCCGCTATTGGCTTTATCTTATATCAGCAATTTTTTCGACTCTCGCTAAATATATATGAGATCACCTTAATGTTAGTAGGTTTTAATCTATTAAGCAATCAGCAAAATTCATGAAAAGCGTAAATTAATTGGATCTACACAAGATCTGTCCTTAAAACATTAGCATGAATTTTTGTAGCTCAAAATCGTGTGGTCGCATTCGTTTTTCACAAGCAAATACTGAACAGCAAATTTTTTTAGAATATTTTTCAAGGAGCAGTGTAACATCAAATCCCATGAAAAAAACGATTCAAGGAGGCTATGCCCTTCTTGAATCGTCCCTATTTTTAAATTATCTACTCTTTATCTCAAAAAAGTTTCACAATTAATCTTGTACATTAAACCAACCAGGTACACCTGTCACCATATTCCATAATGGAGCTGGAATTGTTAAATCATGTTCCTTACTTCGATATAACGCCGGATAAATTTCTTCTTCTTTGGCTGTTGTTGCCTTTCCATACCATTCTGGATCCATAATAAGTGAATGGCCAAGTGAGACAAGTGGCGTTACATCTAAAGCTTGTTCAACTTGTGCTGGTGTTTGTAGACCGCCTACACCAATGACAGGTACAGATGAACCTACTGCGTCCTGAATTAGTTGGACACGAGATACTTTGTCCGACTCATCACGAATGGACCCTGCAAAGAAGTTACCAACCGAAGCATGAATATAATCAATTGAATTTGAAGCTAATGCTTCTACAAATTGGATTGTATCTTCCATTGTAATACCTGGTTCTTCACGTTCCTCTGGACTTATACGATAGCCGACAACAAACGGTTTTTTCGCATGCTCTTTCACCGCTGCTTGAACGGCAGCTGTTACGGCCAACGGGAATGCCATACGTGCTTGCACATCCCCACCCCATTTATCTGTACGAAGATTTGAATGGGGTGAAAAGAATTGTTGAATTAAATACGTATTTGCTCCGTGAATCTCAACCCCATCAAATCCGGCTTCAATTGCACGGCGAGTAGCTTCACCAAATGCTTTAATTGTCGCTTCGATTTCATCGTTCGTCATTTCACGTGGCGTTTCTGACCCAGGGCGAAGTGCTGGAACACCACTGGCAGATACTGGTTGTTCACCTTTTAATAGATTCGTATTCGACATGCGACCGGCGTGGAAAATTTGCAAAATCGCTTTAGCACCGTTTTCTTGAATTGCTGTTGCTAGTGTTTGAAGACCTGGAATACGTGCGTCATCCTCTACACCAATTGAATTGGCAAATCCTATCCCTAGTGGTTCAACATACGCGCATGCCGTAATGATTGCACCAATCCCACTTTTCGCACGACGGCTATAGTATGCAATTTCTTCTTCTGACACATCCCCATTGGGTAAAGATGATGAAATGGTCATCGGCGCCATAAGCACGCGATTTTTTAATGTGACTCCTGACGGAAATGTAAATGGTTGTGTTAGCTTCATGAGATTGAAACCCCTCTATTAATAATTTTTTTATTTCAATTAAACTTCCAGTAAACGGCGTGCCATCATTTTATTCCATTTGATACAACATACTGACCGCCTAAAGTTGATGCCGTATATTCCAACGTGTTTTTTAACGCTTCAATTATGTTGTCTTTAAGTGCATGATAGAATAAAACAAACCGTTGATAATTGTCGTTAATTTTAAATTGCTTCTAGCTGGGCTAAACGTTCTTGTATCTGCTCAGCTGTTAATTGATGAATCGCAATATAGCGGTTGCGTTCATGTTTTGAACATTCGATTGTACAGCCGCCTAAATGCTTCGCTTCATTTTCTTCTGATGCTATGATCTTCTTGTTACATTCAGGGTTTGCACAGTTAATGTTACGCTCACAAGGTGTGCCGTCAAAATGGTCTTTACCAACGATCGTTGGCGCAACTTGGTTAATAGGTACAACTAGTCTTTCATCAAATACGTAGCATTGTCCATTCCAAAGCTGACCTTTTGCAACAGGGTCTTTCCCATAAGTAACAATACCACCGTGTAATTGACCGACATCTTCATAGCCTTCACGTACAAGCCAGCCAGAAAACTTTTCACAGCGGATGCCACCTGTACAGTAGGTTAAAATACGTTTACCTTCTAGTGCATCCTTGTTTTCTCGAATCCACTCTGGTAAATCGCGGAATGCTTCAACATCTGGACGAATCGCCCCTTCGAAATGGCCGACATCATATTCATACGTATTACGCGCATCAATAACGATCGTGTCTTCTTGTTGCATTTGCTCGTAAAAATCTTTTGGCTCCACATAACGACCTGTTAATTCAAGTGGATTAATATCATCCTCTAAACTTAAATGTACAAGTTCATTTTTAGCACGAACATGCATTTTTTTAAACGCATGATGCTCTGCCTCATCTATTTTAAAGACAATCCCTTTGAATAATGGATGATTTTCCATCATTGTCATATAAGCTCTCGTTTGATCCTTTGTACCAGAAAGTGTACCGTTAATACCCTCTTTGGCTACTAATATTCTTCCCTTTAATTCGAGCGCCTTACAATCCGCTAAATGTTCTGCAGCAAATTGCTCTGGGTCATTAATTTGTGTGTAAAAATAATACAGTAATACTTGATAATCCATTTCTTTTCCACCTATCATTCATATTTACAGGATACAACCTGATAGCGGCAATAAAAAAACATCCAGTACTGCATAACCTATACCGATTTACTAATAGTAAAGTAAAAACAGGGTTGGCTATGCGTACCAGATGCTGTAATAATACCTACTTTTCAATCTAAAGTATATCTAAATAATAAAGTAAGTTTGAGGGTAATACCTCAGCTAAAAGTCTGATTTTCTATATTTTCTATATTTCAAACAACTATTTCATTAACCTATCACACCTTAGATGACATAATTAATGAATAAACCAACTGCTAACCACATACCAAATAATGTATTTGTCAACGCGGTTGACTTCATCGCTGTCCCTAAAAACTTCGGACTTTCTTCCCCACGTTTAAAGCTGCGAATAGCTTCAATCGGTTTTTTGACACTCAATAAAATTAGGATTGCCCATGGGCTAATTAAACCTGTAAGAATCAATACAAGTATCCATACATAGGACACAGCAAAAGCAACAGCTAGTGCTTGAATCGCCTTTACTTTCCCTAGTAAAATGACAAGTGTTTTACGACCGCCAATAGTATCCTCCTCAATATCTCGAATATTATTCGACATATTAATAGCACCTACTAAAATGGCAATCGGTGTCGAAATGAGAACAGAAGTCATAGTAATCTCATTTGTTTGAATAAAGTAGGCAATGAGAACAAAGCCAGCGCCCATTAAGACCCCTGAAAAAAGTTCTCCAAATGGTGTATACGCAATCGGCAACGGACCGCCTGTATATAAATAACCAACAGCCATCCCAAATAGTCCAATTGCAACTAGCCACCAGCTACTATTCATGCAAATGTACACACCAATAATAGCAGCAAGTACATATAAAATAACAGCGACTGTCAGCACGTTTTTTGGCTTCAGTCCATGACGTACGATCCCTCCGCCAATACCTACTGAATCCGCCGTATCTAAACCACGTTTAAAATCGTAATACTCGTTAAATAAATTTGTAGCGATTTGTAAACATAAACAAGCAAGCATCATGCCGATAAACAACAGCCAATTAATGTCATGTTCATACATCGCCATCACGGTACCTAGAATAACTGGGACAAATGTTGCCGTTAACGTATGGGGCCTTGTCATTTTCCACATTAATTTCATAGGACTCATGCTTTCATTTCCTAATTCCATCTAAATTTGCACCTCTACCATTTAAGTTTCTTTGTCTATCTTTTTTTCCGACAGCTCTTATTATGCCGCTTTTACAGCTTCAATTTCAATGGAAATATATTTTTCACCATCAATTCTCCCCTTTTTCGGTTGGTGTACACAAAATCGGCTTTCGGTTATTAACAACTTTTCCCTTTTATTATGTATAATTAAGAAAAAAATCTAATCACCTACTGACTTTCAAACAAAATACTAGATTAGACGGGAGGTATCGTTTTGAAAAACAGGAAAAGTTGGTACAGAATGTGGAAGATATTGTCCTTTGCATTTTCCATGTTTATTCAAGTCTATTGGTTTCGTATTCGGAAAAAATCTGAAATGGAATGGGACGCATTATGGGAAAAGCTAGGGCGACAATTCCGCCAGACACTTTTTGAACTAGAGGGCGTGCTCATTAAAGTCGGGCAATTTATAAGTATTCGTAAAGATTTGCTTCCTAGTAGTTTTATCACTCAAATACAAGATCTTGTGGATCGGGTCCCCTCCTCCCCATGGGAAGAAATTAAAAATGTCTTAGAAAAAGAATGGGGAAACTCGATTGAAAACGTACTACTTTCAGTTGAAACAAAAGCAGTGGCTTCAGCATCAATCGGAGAGGTTTATCGTGGGAAATTAAAGGATGGAACCGACGTTGCGATTAAAGTTCAACGACCATCCATCCCTTCCCTAATGCGAATTGATTTTCGTTCACTAGGGATTATTATTTGGTTTGCTCAACACTTTGCCCCCGTTCCAAAAGGTTTTATCAACTTTAAAATGCTATTCAAGGAACTAAAATACGTAATCGAAAGAGAACTCGATTTCAACAAAGAGTTAGAAACCATTAAGCATTTCCGCCAACGCTTTGAACCCTATCCTAAGTTAACGATACCTAATATTTATCCGGATTTCAGCACCTCTCAAGTATTGGTGATGGAATGGATCGAAGGAGTTAGAATAACAGATGTAGATTTTTTAGATACTGCTCAAATCGATCGAGAGGAATTAGCGCAACGATTAATCCGAATTTTTCTTCCACAATGGTTAGAAGCTGGCGTTTTTCATGCCGATCCTCATGCAGGAAATGTACTAGTCAAAGCAGACGGAACGATTGTACTTCTTGATTTTGGCATGGTCGGTGAAATTTCGAGAAAAGATGCGAACAATTTCCAGAATTTAATGCAAGCCATTCTACTAAAAAATTATGTACAAGCAGCCGAAATATTAAGGGATCTGGGGTTCTTGCTTCCAGGAGCTAATCTCAAAATCATTGAAAATCTCCTTAAAGATGTATTAACAATGGATTTAAATCAGTTGAAAGAGATGGATTTATTTGCTGTCAAAAAAGAAATGAATGACATGTTAAAATCACTTCCCATACAAGTACCTACACGATTCATCTTTTTAGGGCGCTCCTTCGTAACGATTGAAGGCATGCTCCAAACCATTAATCCAAACAAAGAAATTCTAGACATCATAAAACCTGCTTTTACAGATTGGTTAACACAAGGTGATTCAAATAAATGGAAGTTGCTTTTAAAATGGATGAACGCCCTACCTATTTTCAAAGTATTTCACTCTTTCCAAGAATTAATAGAGACACCTGGGCAATTACTGGTTCAAAAAGAAGCGTTACAACAAAGGGAATTTTACTTTTCAATTTATGAAAATCAAAAAAAGCAGACATTTATTTTGTTCGCATTAGGGATTGTGGGAATTTTCTCAGGAATATATTTGCAGTATCCAATCCTATCAAAAGCTTCAGGTGGGCTAATCGGGATTTCTTCTCTTATTTATATCGTGAGTAGCTGGAGACAAAGAAAATGGTTAAAGATCATGGACAGAAAAACGAAGTACTGACATTTAGAAAGAGGATGACCAAAATTACCTTTGGATCATCCTCTTGCCCATTTATTTTTCAATTTCAGCCCAAGTAGAAATATGACTAAGACATAGAGCACAATCATCATCCCAGTTAAATACTGGTTCTCTTCAAATTGAGCACCCGCTAGCGTGAAAGCCATCATCGTTGGAAACTTTCCGATTGTCGTTGCAAGTAGGAACGAACGGAAACGAACCTCTGTAACGCCCGCTATCGCATTGATTGCAGCGGAAGGCATAATTGGAATTAACCGTCCGATGAGTACGGCTAAAAAACCGTTACGTTCAAGTAATTGAAAAAATCCATCGAGTCGTTGCCATTTCTGTACTTGTTTCAGCGCGATCCTTTGAAATGCATATCGACATAGAAAAAACATGCAGATTGAACCAAAAACAGTACCTCCTAGGCTAATGAACAACGCTACAGGAAATGGATACGTTGTGCCGATTATTCCAGCTACTAATGGTATTGGAACTGCAGGCACAAATGCTAACATTGCCATAATAAAGAAGCTACTGACCCTTGTTAGCCATGTATCATGTTGCAGCCAATCTAATAAATTATTCATTTTCTTAGTTGTCCTTTTTGTGGATTAATATCTTTTACATATCGTGAATCTTCCCCAACTCAAATGAGGTTCATCATGTTCTTGCTTTACGTTCAACGACTTTACTCGTTAAAATGTCATTGAAAAAAATAGCCTGAACAGTGAAGCAGATTATGTAAAGTACTTTGTAAGCTAATTGTAACAGAATACTTGCTAATTAAATTGAACATACGAATCTACATCACTTAGTCAGAACAAAGTATGGAAAATTTATTTAAAATAATTACCGAAGCAATTCGTGAAATCAGCGGATTTACTATACGACATATCGGTAAATAAGTGAAGAAATATGGTTTTATGTTGGAGATAACACTTATTCACAATTATGTTGTCTGTCATTTTGAACAATTCTGATTACCCTGCTAATTATTTTTCCGATAGTATTTTTTGATTTGATTTTCATATCGTAAATTTTACCTTCTCCCCTTCTCAAACAGCATACGTGATTTTCACTTTCCTTTGGGTATGCATTTATATGCTGCCGATCATTTATTTCAAATGTTCTATCTTCTATACGGTCAACATAAATTGTCTCATGTTCGTTCAAATGTTATTAAAATTGAATAATAAGGGGATCGTAAAAGATGATGGTCATTCATATTTATGAAAATAGAACTGAAGTACTAAATCAGTTTGTCGTACGCATACCCACTGTTGACGAAGATATCCGTGTAAAGGGCCGTAAAGCGAAAGTTGTGCAAGTAAATCAAATTGATGAAAAAAAATATCATGTACACGTGATTTATGAAAAAATAGTGAAAAAGCAGCCATTAACAAAAGAACTTGGGAAGAAAAAGAGATAACTGCCTCTCTTACTCTACTTTTAATAGTCAGTCTAATAATGCTCTGTTCGTGCATCTTAATTGCTTTATTATACGTTCTTTCATAAAATGCACTATTTGTTCTCGTTAATAGAAAAAGGCTTCCCTGAAACTTTGGGAAGCCTTTTTGATTTGAAAAGAAGAGTATCTATAATTACCACAAGAAAACATTACCAGTAATAGTACTTTGACAGACAAAGTACTTTGCTGTATATTGTATTTCGGAGGTGGAGTCAGATGAAAGGCAAAATATCCTCGGATTTAATTAGAGGGAACACAGATACTATTGTTTTAGGAATCTTAAGGACTACTGACAGCTACGGATATGAAATATATAAAAAAATCATTGAAAAAAGTGAAGGCGAGTATGAACTAAAAGAAGCAACTCTCTATTCAAGTTTTCGACGCCTTGAAAAAGAAGGATGTATTTCATCCTATTGGGGTGATGAAACGCAAGGTGGAAGAAGAAAATATTATAAAATAACTTCTGCAGGTGAAACGCTATATGAAAGAAATAAAGCTGATTGGGAATTTACAAAGAATATTATTAACAAGTTATTATAGGAGGTGCGGAACATGATTGAAAAAGTTCAATCTTATGTTCATAACATATTTGAGGGATATCAAGAGTCTCAACAATTAAATGATTTAAAAGAAGAAATTACTGCAAATTTATTAGCTAGAATTGAAGAGTCAATCGCAAATGGCAAGACTGAGAAGGAAGCTTTTCAAATGGCAATTAAAGAACTAGGAGATATTAGTGAAATTGCTGAAGAGATTAGCTTAAATAAGAAATATGAAGTAATCGATGAAATGTTTAATAGAAATCCGTTAGATAAAAAAACAGCACTAGGTTTTACTGTGGCAACAGGCGTATTATTGTTTGGCATCATCACTGGGCTTATTGTATATTTCCAAATGGGCAGTTTATTTTTAGCTATTTCATCACTATTTCCTTTTGCCACAATATCTATAGCAGCATTTGTATATTTAGGTTTAGTACAAGAAACAGTTTACGAATATGGTATGAAGAAATTACGAGCATTACTTTACGCGATAGCAACTGCACTTTTAATAGGTGGCATTTTTATATCGATTATCGTTTACCTTGAAAGAATGGGCTTAAAAGGAAGAATTGAGTCATTGCAAGAAATAATAGCATTTCATAATGGGCCATTGTTTATGGCGGTATCCGTATTAATTCCATTTGTAATACCAGCCATTTGTTTATTCGTTTATTTAGGACTAACAGAAAAGGATCGCCGAAAGCCAAATGTATTAACAGAGTATTATAGAACTGTTCACCATGCAAATTCAAAAGAAATGATGGTATATGGTAAATTAGCAGGGGCACTTTGGGTTTTCTCTCTCGGTATTTTTATCGTACTTGGATTATTGTGGACATGGAAATTATCTTGGATCGTGTTTATTTTCACAATTGGATTCCAAGTTTTATTAGAAGCTTACTATTCAAATAAAAAATCTCACATAAGTATTTAATACTTAATCAATTCTGAACCAAAAATGCGTTCAAAATTATATTTTTTAGAACAAAGTTAACAAAAGTTCTGTGGCGTCCTAAGAATTTAGGATGCCCTTTTTTGCAATTTTTTTATCTCACATAAATTTGCACTTTTAACGTAGTTTCCTCGTAATTGTTATAGCTCTATGCATTACCAACAATTCAAAAACCAACAACGGCTCCAAAAATCGGCTCCAATAAGCGATTAAAAATAACCATTTGATCAAAGAATAACAGCAACCCTACCACACTCATAATGACGCCTCCAATTTTCATGAGTGCTTGGCTATACTTTCGAACAATCGCTAGTTTCGAAACGAAAAAGGATAGCGGGAAAATGGGATACTAAAACCTAAAATATAGGCTACCATATATCCCATGCCCTGTTCTGGATTTTGCGATACCATAAGTAAAATTGCACCTAGAATCGGACCAGTACAGGGTATCCACCCCGCCGCAAAAGCAAAACCTATCACAACCTGAACCAAGGTAGCCAGCTGGTCGATGTTGAATAGTGACTTTATGTTCTTTCATTAAATACGTTGGTTTCCAAATGCTTAGTGTCATAATTCCAAAGAGCACCATGAAAATTGCCCCAAATTGTCTAAATAACTCTCCATAATTCAGGAAAAATCCCTTTGCATTGAAGCACTGAAACCTAAAATAAGATAGATAAGTGAGAACCCTATTAAAAAACTTAACGTATGGAGCATCGCTGTTTTGCGTGTAGACATTCGCTCCTCTTTAATTTCACTAAAGGTCAAACCTGTTATGTATGAAAGAAATGCCGGATACAATGGCAACACGCATGGTGACAAAAAGCTTAGCAGACTCGCACCAAATGCGAGTACTAAATTTACATCTGTTTGCATAAATAGACTTCCCCTTTCATTATGTTTACAAACGCAACATTTAGGGAAAAGGTATCCATACAATACTTAAGAACCATTCTCACTTATCTTCCATTTTTCTTGTGTAAATCCGTTGACTTTTCAATTGATAACAATTATCATTATCATTAGATTATTTCTTTTCTCCAAATGCTTATTTAAAATCCCCCTCTTTTTTGAATAAGTATGTTTCAAACGGATTTTCTTACATCAGACTAAGATTATCCGTTTTTTTTATTACATAATCAAATATGCCTTGGCGTATTTGCATCCACTTGAATAAATTTAAAGGAGCTGTTATTAATGGATTATCGTATTGAAAAAGACACAATGGGTGAAATCAAAGTACCTGCCGACAAAATTTGGGGTGCTCAAACGCAGCGTAGTAAAGAAAACTTCCGCATTGGTACCGAACAAATGCCAATCGAGTTGATTCAAGCGATGGCGATTTTAAAGAAAAGTGCAGCAATCGCAAACAATAAGCTTGGTAAGTTATCAGATGTGAAAACAACTGCGATTGTTCAAGCGGCAGATGAAATTTTAAACGGACAATGGGACGACCAATTCCCACTTGTCGTGTGGCAAACAGGTAGTGGTACGCAGTCTAATATGAATGTGAACGAAGTAATTGCGCATCGTGCCAACCAAATTTTAACGGATGCTGGTGAAGCTGACCGTGTTCATCCAAACGATGATGTCAACAAATCACAAAGCTCAAATGACACGTTCCCGACGGCTTTGCATATTGCTGCCGTACTAAAAGTAGAAGATTACCTGATCCCTCGTCTTCGTCAATTAAAATCAACCTTGGACGAAAAGGCCGAGAACTTTAAAGATATTATTAAAATCGGACGTACGCATTTACAAGATGCTACACCACTGACATTAGGACAAGAAATCAGTGGATGGTCTGCAATGCTTGCAAAATCAGAGCAAATGATTAAGTTAAACATCGAATTCATGAAAGAACTAGCAATCGGTGGAACAGCTGTTGGTACGGGCATTAACGCACATCCTGAATTTGGCGATCGTGTAGCGGCTGAAATCAGCGAATTCACAGGTAAAAACTTCACATCTGCTGCGAACAAATTCCATGCCTTAACAAGTCATGATGAAGCCGTTGTGGCACATGGTGCTTTAAAAGCACTCGCAGCAGACTTAATGAAAATTGCTAACGACGTACGCTGGCTTGCAAGTGGCCCACGTTCTGGTATTGGCGAGATTACAATTCCTGAAAATGAACCTGGGTCATCTATTATGCCTGGTAAAGTAAACCCTACTCAAAGTGAAGCCATGACAATGGTAGTCACACAAGTTGTCGGCAATGACGCAACAATTGCCTTTGCAGCTTCACAAGGGAACTTCGAGCTAAACGTATTTAAGCCAGTAATTATTTATAATTTCCTACAATCGACTCGCCTTCTTGCCGATACGATGAAATCATTCAATGATCACTGTGCAGTCGGCATCGAGCCAAATAAAGAAGTACTTGACCACAACTTACAAAATTCACTAATGCTCGTAACAGCACTCAATCCTTATATTGGCTACGAAAACGCAGCAAAAATTGCGAAACAAGCCCATAAAGACGGCACTACATTAAAAGAAGCTGCTATTGCAAGTGGGTTATTAACCGAAGAACAATTCGATGAATACGTAGACCCTGCTACAATGATTTATCCGAACGCAAAATAGTATATATGCAAAAACCCAGCTAAGCACCTCCTCGCTTAACTGGGTTTTATAAATTCTTTGGGATAACTCAAAAAAAATGGTTCACACAACCTGTAAGAAAACCTCCACAGCATAATGCCATAGAGGTTCGCTTATTTACTTAGATTTTAATAATTCTTCAACAAATGTAACAGGCACATATGTTTTTGTTGGCTCAAGTAAAGCCGGAGCTACATCAAATTGACCAAGTGCTTTGTTGAAGCCATACATTTTTTCACCACGTGTAATCGTAAATGATAATGCACCTTTTGATACGATAGCACCAGTACCCGTCGATTGTACTTTGTAACCAAGTTCTTCAGCGATTAAGCGTAATGGCACCATTTTTGCGCCTTCAACTTCATGAAAATCAGTCTCAATGATTGCTTGTACAGCCGCTTCTACAGGATCTAGTTCTGCAGTATCCACTTCAGCTTCTTCTTGCGCTTCATTGTCTAAGATAATTACTTTTGTAGGTGGTGTTTGTGCTGGGATACTCATTGTCGTAATTGCATAGAAAACAAGCAAATTTTGTTCTTGTAAATCAGCAACTGTTACATCTTTGCCAGATGTACTTGATACTTTCGTTTCTTCACTAACATTCAATTTTAATGAGTATTCTTCACTCAATAAGTCTTTATCGAAAGAGCCAACAGCTACACTGCCCATTGCTTCTGTTTCAACAATAATCACTTCTGGGTTGTACTGCGGTGGATAGATCGCTAGCATCGGCTTGTTTGCATAATTGTACGCCGTTACTTTGTCGCCTTTTTTAAGTTTTACTTCTTTACCTGTATTATCGAAAACTAGCGTGTCTTTGTTCACGGCAAATACATTTGTGTTTTCGCCTTCTTTAGTTGTGTAGTATGTAGCGTTGTCACGTACTTCTACATTTTCTACCGTACCTGCGATTTTAATAAAAATAGGCTGTACCTGTGCTTCGTCATTTTGTGCACCGCTTGTCACAACTACCTCTCCTCCGTTTGCTAAAGCTGTCGGTGTTACGGCTACGCTACCGAATAATAATGCTGTCATTGCGAATGGAATAACTTTTTTCATCTTCATCTAAATCGCTCCCTTGTTGTGTTTCATAGAAGTAGTCGTAATTAAATGAAAAAAGTTACAGTTTTACCATGATATTTTCAAAAAAATAAAATGCAATCTGTTTAAAACGCGTTGTAAAAAATATTCATGCTCGCTCTGTTGTGACCGAATCTCTAGCGCAACAGTCGGGTGATCAGTAATTATACCACCTACATTTTTCCCAATGAACTCTTGCAACGAACGATCGTTATTTAACGTCCAGACGAATAAATCAATATCCTGCTGTTGTAATTCTTCGATTAAACGGTCGGAAACAGATGATTCTTCAAGTGCAATAAAATCTACCTTTGTATCATCAATTAAGCCAATATTGAGCGCATAAACAATACCTACGCGTAAATTAGGTGTAATATTCTTCAGTTGGGTAATCATTTCCGTGTTTGAAGACTGTACATAGTACGTATCAAGCACCTTATGCACTCTAAGCTTTTCAACAAGCCGCAACAGAATATCTTCTGTTTCTTTGCCATGAATTTTTAGTTCAATAAGTAACGCGACATCCAACGCTTTTGCCATTTCAATAAAGTCATCGAGTGACGTAATTTTATCACTAAAACCATTCGCATGGATCGTTACAGCCGTTAACTCACTAAGTGTCATATTCGCTACCGTATTGTTTTTCCCAGCTAATCGCCGTAATGTGCGATCATGAAAGACTACAAATTCCCCGTCTGCCGTTTGTTGAATATCCAACTCGATTAAATCAGCACCTAGGTTTGCAGCATTGACAAGTCCACTAATTGTATTTTCGACGCCTACCTCATTATAGCCTCTGTGAGCAATGATTTTCGTATCTGGTGCGTAAATGCTTTTTTCCAACGAATCTATATTAATGACACTCATGACGCCAAATACAATGCCGCCTAGTAAGAATATTTGCTTATAACGCTTTTTCAAAAGGTTTGGAGCAATTTTTTGTTTCGATAAACGTAATGTATTATACGTAATTGCTACCATAACCTGAGAAAACATTGCTTGAAGTAAACTAAAGAGTACGACAAAAACGATTTCTAAAAACGCTAATGTCACCCCAGCAGTAACGAGCGCCGTACTAGGCCAATGGCGCTCTAAGTAATATAACGGCAACGTACTGATAACGGTTATCCCAAGTAATAAAAGTAAATGTCCTGTTAAAAGCATCGCTAATAATACAAGCAACTTAAACAAACGTCGTTTAGAAAATCGCCAGCTCTGCATAAGGGACTGTCGGATTGATAACTTCGGATGAATCGTAAAAATCGGCAAGGTCAGTATACTACGCACACCAAAAATCACCAGCATACTTGCTACACCAGCATAGAACAGTCTTCCAGTCTTAGTTTGCATCAGTTCATCCATTATAAAATGTGGAATCGTAATCTCCTGCGTTAATGTGAACGGAAGTATAAAGGAAGCAAGGGGCAATAGAAGCGCAATATAGATGGCTAAATATATTGTTTGAAAGCTAAAAAAATACACAGCCTTACGATTTAGTTGCTGCCAAATTGCTAGGAATCTATAACGAGTGCCACGCTGCTGATTGAACGCCATTACAAATAAAAAGCCCATCTCATAATAGATAAAAAGCAGTACAATGAGTATCCATAAAAGCATCATGCAAATGACAAAAGGGTGCATTAAAAAGCTATACAAATTTTGGTCAGTAATATGCGTATAACCCGTTACTCGTAGCATGAATTTAAATGCCAGTGATGTCACAGGTACTATAAACAAAAACTGGAATAGCCGAAAAAGTGCAAAAACATGAATATAGTCAATGCGGTAAACAATAATGTTTTTGAATGCTAATTTTATGATTTGTCGCGCTTTTTGCATCTATACACCACCCTTGCTTAATAAAATATCTCCTTTTTTAGCGGCCTTTACGTAACGCTAAATAAGCACATTGAAACCTTTTTCAAAATACTTCGTATAAGAGTATATGAATTCTAGAAAGGATGTTGTGTACTTTGGAGAATATTTACATAGGTGATATTATTTCAACAGCATTTATTCTATTTATTATGGTGATCATCATAATCGTCATCATTGGTGTGTTTAAAATGGTATTTGCAAAAGCCAAACAACCCGCTTCACAAAGCGACTCGGCGCTTGTTCAACAGGTGTACGAGCTAACAATGCGTATTAACACATTAGAACAACAAATGGATGAACTGAAAAAAAAGTCGCTGTGAACACTCACAACGACTTTTTCTTATACACTATTCGCCCATCAATTATCGTATAAGCAACATCAACACATGGTAGTGCTTCAATTGCCACCTCAAATAAATCCTCTGTAAACACCGTAAAATCGGCTGTATAACCTGGTGCAATTAGTCCCCGCATGTGCTGTTGTCCAATGATTTCAGCTGCACCTACCGTGTAAAGTCGCACCGCTTCAAAGCGAGAAATTTTCTCCTGTGCCCCGTAACCATCATGTGTCTCTCCGAAATTCCGTCTCGTGACTGCCGCATAAATTCCATGTAGTGGATTTGGCACTTCTATTGGTGCATCACTACCACCAGCCACAATAAGCCCTCTATCCAGTAACGATTTTAATGGATGTAGTCCTTTGGCACGTTTTTTACCTAATCGAGCGATCTCTGCTGAATATTCACCCTGCACAAACTGCGGCTGCATATCAACAGCCACTGGTAATGATGCCAACTTAGCAAGAATCTCCTCATCCACTAAGCTACAGTGAATAACACGATCAAGTTGACCCTCTCCTGGAGGATATTTCTCAAAAACGTCTAGAATTGTGGCAAGGGCTAAGTCACCAATCGCATGTACCGCAACCGTTTGATCATGAGCTCTTGCAAGATGAACTAGATCTTCAAGCTTAGCTTTCGTATGCACAAGCATTCCACTATTTTCAATGTCATCACTATATGGTTCTTTGAGTGCAGCTGTTCTACCTCCAAACGCTCCGTCCACGAATATTTTCATCGCCCCAAACTCCAAATATGGCGACTGTTCTTCGTTCAATCTGGCGTCATCGACTTCCTGAAACACTGTATGATGCTGTAATAGATGAACTTTAAAGAATTTTTTTTCTTCAACAATTTTCCGAAAAGCAGCAATTGGCTGATGGGGTGGTCCATAATAGCTTAGATCCTCAGAGTGTCCACCAACGAGCCCATATGTTTGAAGTGACTCAATTGCCTTATCAAGTGCATCTTCAATATAAGCTGGTGTAATATGTGGCATATGATTTACAATCAAGTAAAGGGCCGTATCCTTTAATACACCTGTCACTCGACCATTCACCTTCTCAATAATGCCGCCTTCTGGTGAAAGTGTAGCATCTGTAATCCCTGCAAATTCAAGTGCCTTGGAGTTGGCTAAAATTAAATGATGACAGCTTCGCTTGATGATAAGATGCGCCTCACCAAGTGAATCGAGTTCCTCTAACGTTGGAAAAACCGGCTCTGCAAACTGTGTTTCATTTAGTCCAATGGCAATGACCCACTCATCAGGATGTACCCCTTCCATTCGAGTACGAACAAGCGTTAATAGCTCGTCCTTACTTTGCACGTTCGACACATCAATATGTTTTAACTTTTCACCATAGCCGATAATATGTAGATGGCTATCGACAAAACCTGGGTACATGACGTTACCCTTTAAATCTCGAATAGAAGTAGCTTGTGGCAACAAGCGATCGACCTCACCTGTTGCCACAATTTTTCCGTTATGTTCAAGCACAGCTTCGACTGTTTCGCCGTCACGTGCCATTGTGTAAATCGTACCGCCTGTCCATAAAATTGCCACTGCACTTCACCTCACTTATGCTGTAGCTTCTACCAGATGCGCTGTTTCTAAACGACGGCGTACGACGACGCCAAGCCACGCTGCTGCTACAGCTTTAATTAATCCTGTAATAATAAATGGTGCCACACCGCCCATGAATGCTGCTGTCCAAGTAAGGTCTGCCACAATTTTCAGCCATACTGTACCAAAGGCAAGAGTTACGACCATCCCAATAACATTTGCCACCACTGCATGTGGAATTGTTAAGCCCGATTTTTGTAAGTATAGCCCCATAATAAATGCTGTTGGTAGAAAGCCCACGATGTAGCCTCCAGTTGGCCCAACAACTATACCTAAGCCACCTGACATACCGCTAAAGACTGGCATTCCTGCTGCACCAAGTAAAATATATAATAGCACCGATAATGTGCCAAGTTTTGCGCCTAAAATTGTCACGACTAGGCCGATTGCTAACGTTTGTCCTGTAATTGGCACTGGCGAAAAAGGTAACGGAATCGTCACCTGTGCAAGTACCGCTATAATCGCTGCGCCAAATGCTGCTAAAACGTATTCATATGTACTGCTTTTTTTCAAAATAAACTGCCTCCCTTAGTACGTTAACCGAATTAATAAATAAGTTAACACAACGATAAAACAAATGAAAATCATTGTCAATCAATTTTGAAAAATAGTGTTAAAAAAAGATGCATATAAAATAAAAAACAATGCCAATATTATAATATTTAAAGAAAAAAGCAAGTACTCGTAGCTAACTCGAGAACTTGCTTAATAGTTTTCCCTAAATACTATTTCCAACATTGCTATAGGGATTATAGATTGTAATTTGGTTGCGTCCGTTGCGTTTTGATGAATAGAGTGCGCTGTCCGCATTTTTAATAAATTGCTCTATTTGTGTAGTTCTACCATAATCATTCGTACTAACGCCAATACTAAATTCTAAATTCACAACTTCTTCATCCACTATTAAAACCAGGGATTTTAGTTCCTCATACAAGTTTTCTGTCACCGTTTGTTCGTGTTCGCCAGCGAGTATTTTGGTCAACACAATAAATTCATCGCCACCAAAACGTGCGACGATTGATTCCTCGTAGCGCTCAAAATAATTCTGTAACGTAGTCGCAGTTAATACCAGCGCATCATCGCCACACAAATGACCATTTAGATCATTAATCGATTTAAAATGATCTAAGTCAATCATTAGTAAAGCTAATTGCTGTTTTTCTACTTCCGCAATTTCAAGCATTTTTTCCGCATGCTCATCAAAAAAGCGTCGATTATAAATATTTGTCAATGGATCAATATACGATGTTCTTTCAAACTGTTTCTTCTGATCATTATATTCCATATCAAATAATACTTGTGAGTAATTCTCTTTTTGGATTTCCAACAAAATATTTATATATTCCTTTTGCACGGCACACAAGACAATTTTATTACCTTGTTGCTCTATTAACCTTACTAAAGAATCGTAAATTGTCTGAAGCAGTGATAAATCATTGTTTTCGAGTGCATAATGCTTTGATTTTTGATACATATCGATTGCTTCTCCGATTGCCCCTTGCTTTTCACATAACAAGGCATAGGCATTGAAAACCTCTAATTGTGCTTTGCTATAAGGTGGGGTATTAATATTTGATAATAGCTCTTGTAATAACTCATTAGCTTCTTGAAATTCTTCCAAACCAATATGAGCAATTGCTAAATTTGTTTTGGGATAGGTAATCCCTGTATAGGGTTGTGCATGTTTAGTTTCAAATGCATTGCAATAATATAAACTCTTAAAAGCAAATTCCTTTGCCTTACTATATTCCCCTTGTTCTATTTCTAGGTCACTCAGGTTATTATAAATTTTTCCCATGCTTTCTACGTGTTCAATTCGATTGGCAATTTCAAGTCCCTTTAACATGAGTTCCTCGGATTTTTTTCGATGACCAAATGTTCCCCAGTAAATGGAGGCCAATGAATAATACTGAATCACATCAATATCTGTGCCGTATTTAAAGGTAAGTTCACGGTATTGTTCTAGAACATTAACAGCAATTTGTAAATCTCCAACTTGAAAATAGCTGGCACAACGATAGCGTAACAGTAGCATTGCTTTATCATACATCCCCAAAACATAGGCACTATCAATAGCAGCACTACTTAACTCTATATAGTCTATATAGCGATTCGCGCTATATAACGTATTTAATGTAATAAATAGCTCTTCAAATTCCTGCTTGTCCACACCGCATCCTCCTTTATATAAAACCTCTTATTCCTTTTATACTACATTTAATTGTAAAATATTACAATACTTTAGACCTTTTTAATTTTAGTTTAATAAGCAAATAATCCTAAGTCATTAATTTTCAAACTAAAAAACAAGCCGCTTTTAAGAGACTTGTCATTATTTCTAAATACCTAATAATCCTTTTAATTGTTCTGAACTTTTCTCACTAAGCTTGACGTCACCGTATTCAAGCACATGTAACCGTAGTGTCTTGGCATGAGTAACCAATACGTCCACTCGTACCCCGTCTAACATAAATGAATAATCTGGTGGTCTAATAATACTAGTTTCACCTTGTTGCCAGTTCACTTGTTGGAGGAATACTGCTACTTCATCAGGGTTTTGCAGTTTTAGCTTGGTTGTCACGGTAGGATCTATGACTGCCATACTTTGCTGCAAGCCATAGCGTTCGACCTTGCTAGTATCTTCAGACATCGAGCTCGATGATGAAACTTCAACATAATCACCCTTTTTTACTAATGCGCCATCTTCAATCGGATACCACGTTGCATTTTTGTATTTTTCGATGATTTTCGCTTTCGAAAGCCGTTCTAAATCTTCTGGAATAGCCCCTTCAACAAAGAAAAAAGCATTGCTATCTAATTCTACAACTGTCCCAACATAGGTCGAGCCATTTGGGATATTCGAATAGTATTTCAGACCAAGTTCTTCTTGAAAGGACTTCGCCTCTTCAGTAAAATGTGTATTAAAATAACGAATAGCATCTTGTTCAGCTATATCATGTACCATGGATTCTGGGAAGGTTGGATATTTTTCTTGATACCACCCATTAAGTTTCTTTTCAGCAACATACATCGGGAGTAATGGTTCGACATACTTTTCAAAATACGAATCTAAGCCTCGATTACCAAAAATCTCTTTAAATTTCGGGTCTTCCTGCAAATTTTGGAGCTCGTTGTAGCGTTTTTCCTTCTCTGCCTCTTGCTCTTTCATAGTACTATCAAAGCCAAGAGACTGTGCAAAATAATAGGATGCCAGTTGTTGTTCATAACGTCCATAGACAAACTCCTTAGGAGGATCTTGAGTAGCCCACATAATACGCTCTAAGTCTTCAAAATACTCTAGCTGTGTATGATTAAATAGCTGTGCTGATTGCTTCGTTCCACCATCAAGCAGCTGTATGGTGATAAAACCAACTATACATAATGTAACTACCGCACTCATCACGATAAAATGAATGGGCTTTTTGGGCTTAAGGTTACGTTGACCTTGAATACGCTCCTTGACACGTTCTTTACTTGTTGCCATATCGCCTGCCACTTTAAGTAACTCTTTTTTGACATTATTCATGTACCAACACCTCCCATTCCTCTTGTTTCAAATGTGGCTTTAATGCTTCACGAGCTCTTCTAAGCCTCGTTTTGACAGTGTTTTCAGGTATTTTAAGAACACTCGCTATTTCTGCAATTTTCATTTCTTCAAAATAATATAGTAGAATCGCCTCTCTAGACTGAAGTGGTAGCTTAAGAATCGCCGCACCAATCTGTGAACGCTCCTCTGCCTCAATAAGTGCGTCTCTATGCGATTTTGCACGCACTGGAAATAATTTTTCCTGCAATATGAATTTTTTATAATGCCAAGTTTTTAAGTAATCTTTACTTTTATTGATTGTTAGTGTTGTTAAATAAGCACGCAAAAGACCTCGTTCCTCATACTCTTGCGACGAAAACTTGATAAATACTTCCTGTACAATATCCTCTGCCATATGCCGATCTTTCACATAAAAATATGCTAGCCTCAATAAATGCTCCGCGTGATCATCAATGATTTTTTCAAGAATGCCGTTCACCTCCCCCTCCTATACTATTAACGATTGCCAAACTGTGACCGTTTCACAATAACTTACTTTTAAAAAACAATTTTCTCAACTTCAGAATTTCATTATAATTACCATAATTGGAATTTTCATCAATAACAAGTGCGTTTGTGAGTTTATTCGTTAATCTAGCCATTTTATCGAGCATTTTTGAGATTTATCCGTCTAACCAAAAAAAGGAATGCCGCAATTGTGCATTCCTTTAATCTATCTATTAAAATAATAAACTTAAAACAAAGTAAATAGAAGCTGCCATTACAGCTGAAATCGGCATTGTAATGACCCATGTTGTTACGATTTTACGTGCCATTCCCCATTTAACACCTTTCACACGGTGTGCTGTACCAACACCCATGATCGAAGATGAAATAACATGTGTTGTAGATACTGGTAAGTGGATTAATGTCGCCCCGAAGATAATAGAAGCAGAAGCTAAATCAGCTGCTACCCCGTTAACTGGGCGGATTTTCATAATCTTGCCACCAACTGTTTTGATGATTTTGTAACCACCAACTGATGTACCAATACCCATTGCAAGAGCCGCTGACAAACGTACCCAGAACGGAATATCATCACCTTGGTGTAAACCAGCTGCGATTAATGCCATTGTCATGATACCCATTGCTTTTTGTGCATCATTCGTACCATGTGTAAATGATTGCAATGCCGCTGTAAAAATTTGCGTTGTACGGAATCCTTTATTCGTTCGATATAAATTCAAATCTTTAAATATGACTTTAAAGATAGACATCATCAAGAATCCAGCTGCAAATGCTAATATTGGTGAGAATAGTAGTGCTTGGATAATTTTAATAAAGCCTGTATAGTTTAAAACGTCGAAGCCTGCTGCAGCTACCGCAGCACCCGCAATTGAACCGATTAATGTATGGGAAGAACTTGATGGAATTCCGAAGTACCAAGTTAATAAGTTCCACGTAATTGCCGAAAGTAAGGCTGCTAAAATTACAACTGAACCTGTTATATCCCCATCATACGAATTTAAGGCAAATGGGTCTACAATATCCTTTGTTAATGCTTTAGCTACCCCAACGAACGTAATCGCTCCGATGAAGTTCATAATTGCTGCCATATAAATGGCTGTACGCGGCTTTAGTGCACGTGTGGAAACAGACGTTGCAATCGCATTGGCCGTATCATGGAAACCATTGATAAAGTCAAACACGAGTGCGAAAATAACGACTAATATCGTTATGAGTAAAATCGTATTCATTTAGTGTACTCCATCTTATGCATTACGCATAATTATCGTTTCAATAGTATTTGCTACAGTTTGGCAGCAGTCTGCAATATCCTCAAATTGTTCATATATGTCTTTAAATACGATCAGACGCATTGGATCTTTTTCTTGAATGAATAATTGTTTCATCGATGAACGGAAAATTTCATCACATTCACGTTCGTAATCTTTAATTTGGATGGCATGTTTACGCATTTCGACAAGTTTCTTATTGTTTAATAATTCCATTGCTTGTACCATTTCATCCGTACTTTTTGCAATGTATGTTAAGAATTGACGCATCGGCTCAGTGACTTCTGTTAAGTTATACATATCAAAATGTGCGATGCAGCCTTCCATACCATCAATTACGTCATCTAATTTATTTGCTAATGCTAAAATATCCTCACGCTCGATTGGTGTCATGAAAGATTTATTCAGCATCACGATTAATTCGTGAATAAGTGTATCTCCATCCGTTTCATATCGTTTCATAGTAACAGCAATTTCTTTTAGCGCATCAATATCGTGAATACGTGCGTTATGTGCAAAGTAAATTCCTTCATTGATATTTTTCGCGATTTTCAGTAACGCACTAAAGAATGGATCTTGTTTATTTGAGTTGAACATGGTGTTCCTCCAGTTGAAATAAGTTATTGTCGATTTATGCAACAATCATAGCAAAGTCTTTACACAAATTTATAGAACTTTAGACATAAAAGACTTGAATTTACAATGCTGTAATATAAAAATCGTCACATTTACATTCCATCTATTTGTCATTTTCCAAAATGTTGTAATTTTGCTAGCAATAATACTGTTTTTGCTTTAATAATTAACACATTCTCTTTAATTTCGATAAAAATACTTGAAAAAAATTATTTCTTATTATTTTTTTCGGTGGGTGAAATATTAAGGAATTGTAAACTTCATTTTACATAATGCTCATATTGTATTGTTATTTAAAACGGTTCGCAGTACGCTAAATAAAAAGGATGCGAGGCGATACATATGAACATCGATTTACTTTCACTTGGAATATTATTATTTTTTGGATTTATCGCTTCCTTTTTGAATGCCATAGTAGGAGGTGGTGGCCTAATTTCATTGCCAGCGCTCATGGCTGTTGGCTTACCACCAAGCACCGCAATTGCAACCAATAAGTTAGCCAATACAATAAGTAATGGGACAAGTATGCTAACGTTTTTCCGAGCGGGAAAAGTGGATTTTAAAAAAATACGAAAAATTCTTCCGTTTATTTTCTTCGGCTCTTTAATTGGTGCTTATACGGTACATCTCGTATCACCAGCAATTTTAAAGCCTCTTATGTTAGTTATGCTTGTTCTCGTAGCAGGTTACACGATTTGGAAAAAGGACTGGGGCCAAGATACTGAGCAGAAAGTTCTGAATACTACCAAAAAAGTACTATTCTTAGTGGCATTTTCAGCGATTGGCTTTTACGATGGATTCTTTGGTCCTGGCACAGGCTCATTTTTCATCTTTGCCTTGTTAATGATGGGCAATGATTTTTTACAGGCTGCAGGCAATGCAAAGGCATTTAATTTTACGTCAAATTTAGCAGCACTTTTGATGTTCTTAGTTTTAGGTGAAGTCAATTTTCTTTATGGGCTGCCTATGGGCTTTATTATGATTTTCGGGGCAATTTTAGGCTCGAAATTTGCGTTAAAGCGTGATGCCACGGTGATGCGTTATATTTTCATTGCCGTTACATGTACTTTAATTGTAAAAAATGCATGGGATTATTTCGGCGCACATTAGGGATTAAAGGGAGGCAACTTTTTGCCTTCCTTCTATTTCTTTTAGTTAGGATCTATTAAACTTTATTGTTGATTTCAGTTCAATACAAAGCATATTGAAGATACTATTTAATTAATTGAGAACGAACTCTTTACATTAGGACCCTTATTTCTGATTGGATTTGGTAACACCTTTGAAATAATAAAATCCTAATGTCACAAAAACACCACCCACTATTCTAAACTTGACTGTTTTTAGAGTTTCATTATCGACAGTAATACTTAAGAATACTAACCCTAACAAAAAGATAATAATTGCACTAAATATATGTATTATTTTCATAATAAAACTCACACCCTTTTCTTTAGTTATTTGTTATCATTACAGATTATATTTCTACAGATATTTCCGATAACCTCGTTTTGCATTATGTTTCTCCAATGCTATTGACGTAATTATTTCACTTAGTGGATACAAACATCTTTCAACTCAAATGTTCGTATATTACGGTTACCTGTATCAAATGTAATCGTTCCTAAGAAATTGAACCACGCCAAATATAGAATACCCTGATGAGCTGTTGTTCTCTCAATATATAAAATAGTAACACTCAAACTCTATTTAATTTACACAATTTTCAGTCTATTGACATAGATTTTAAAGGTGCTATAATACTTTTAGACTTCAACGCATTGAAGCGCAAAAGTGTTTAGGAGGATCATCATGTTTCGTATTGCAGCTAAGAGCAACCCTCGATTTTTTGAGGCATGTATTATTACAATTTTAATCATTATAACAATGGGGATTAGTATCAGTGTTTTGAATGCCACACCCCATATTCCAATTATCCTTGTGATTTCTTTATTAATAGCTTACGGTCTTATAAAAAAAGTTTCATTTCGAGATCTTGAAGAAGGCATGATTGCTGGGGCAAGCGCTGGACTTGGCGCTGTTTTTATTTTCTTCTTCATCGGTATTTTAATATCTAGTTGGATGATGGGTGGTACGATTCCAACACTTGTTTACTTTGGTTTTTCAACTGTGTCTCCTAGCTTTTTCTTTGCCATTGTCTTTTTAGTGTGTAGCATCGTTGGTATTGCTGTCGGTAGCTCACTTACGACAGTTGCAACGGTTGGTGTTGCATTTATCGGCATTGCGAGTGCAATGGATATTTCATTAGCGATCACGGCTGGAGCCATCGTATCGGGTGCATTCTTCGGTGATAAAATGTCACCCCTTTCAGATACTACGAATCTCGCATCAACGACAGTTGGTGTTGATTTATTCGAACATATTAAAAACATGGGCTGGACAACAATTCCTGCTTTCGTGATTTCTTTTGTGTTATACGCCATTATCTCTCCAACGGGTACAGATGCTTCATTTGAAACTGTTGAACATTTTAAAGAAGGCTTACTTGCAACAGGGCTTGTACATTGGTATACATTACTGCCACTTGTGGTTCTTGTTATTATGACATTGTACAAAGCACCAGCGCTTATTACCCTGGCTGTCGTATCGATTGTTGGTGTCGGGCTTGCTTATGTGAATGAACCACTTGCCTTATCAAGCGTATTCGATATGTTATTTAACGGCTATAAATCAGAAACAGGCATTGCAGAAGTAGATGCACTTCTTACACGCGGTGGCATGAATAGTATGTTATTTACTATTGCATTAGTATTACTAGCCTTAACAATGGGCGGGCTATTATTCACTCTTGGCATTATTCAAAGCCTTTTATCCAAAGTGGAAAGTCTCTTCACTAGTGCTGGCTCTGTCATTACAGGGGCTGCTATCACTGGTATTGGTGTCAACACGCTGATTGGTGAACAATATTTATCAATTTTACTAACCGGTGAAGCCTTCAAAGCACAGTTTGCAAAAGTTGGACTTGCGCCGAAAAACTTATCACGTGTTATGGAAGATGCAGGAACAGTTATCAATCCACTTGTACCATGGAGTGTGTGTGGGATTTTCATCGCGAGTGTACTTGAAATTCCAACGACTTCCTACCTTCCCTTCACCTTCTTCTGTCTACTCGGACCGATTTTAACGATTGCATTTGGATGGTCTGGCAAAACATTAACAAAACTTGAGAAATAAACGAAATGCCTACATTTGGGAAGAACCCTATGTAGGCATTTTTAATATTTATCCTAACCAATTATTCACATAAGCAACCAGCCCAATAACCGCTCCTATTGAGGCTCCGAAAAATATAGAAATCATCATTTTCCCTTCCCCTAGATTCCTTTTGTTTTGTGTTTGGTTCATAATTAATTTCCTCCTAGATACTGCATAATCTATTTCATTTACGAATCACCTATAAAAAAGTTTCAAAATTCTAATTACTTATTAAGTTTAGAGAAAATTCCTTCGAACATATTCCAATTTGGAATCAAAACATGTACTTTTCAGCATTTTCGTTCTTTAGATCTCTTTGTTATGCTCATACAAAGGAGATGAAGGTATGATGAAAACAAAATGGAATGCTAGTTTATACGATCAAAAGCACGACTTTGTTTCAAAATTTGGAGAAAGTTTAATCGACATCCTTGCCCCACAGAAAAATGAAAAGATTTTAGATGTAGGCTGTGGCACTGGAGATTTGGCTCATGAAATCGCGTCCAGCGGTGCCATAGTGCATGGAACTGATGCCTCACAGGATATGATACTTACTGCACAGCAAAAATATCCCAAGATTGAGTTCAATGAACAGGATGCAACTGCTATGCATTTTACCAATGAATTTGATGCTGTCTTTTCAAATGCAGCACTACACTGGATGAAGCAACCAGACATTGTCATCCCCAACATATACAATGCTTTAAAATCCAATGGCCGCTTTGTCGCAGAAATGGGTGGCAAAGGCAATATTGCTTCTATTGTAGGGGCACTACAACAAAGTATGGCTACATTAAATTATCCGTATATCGAAGACTATTTCCCATGGTATTTTCCAACTGTTGAAGAATATCAAACACTATTAGAAAATGCTGGTTTCACTGTAGAAACGATTTATTTATATGAACGTCCAACACCGCTTCAAGGCGAAGATGGCTTAAAAAATTGGCTAAAAATGTTTAGTCATAATATATTGCAGCATTTATCCGATGTTGAGAAAGAACAAATCTACTCAAAATGTGAAGAGCTATTAAAGCCAACCTATTATAACGGTGATGAATGGATTGCTGATTATTGTCGTTTACGATTTGTCGCTTATAAATAAGAAGAAGGACTGTGTTTTAACAATGCTTGTTAAAATACAGCCCTTTCTTTTTTCTATTTGTCCTCTACCAATCAGTTTGTCATCCTATTGCCCCTTCAGATAATCAAAATGAAAAGCTAATAGATCCATAAGCAGATTAACATTTATTTTTTGTTGAATTCTACAATGTATAGATTACTTGACCTAATTTAGTCCACTAATACTTGTCTTTTTTTGTTATAGCAAAGCTACGTCCTCTGCCATGAATTTTTACATAAAAAGACTATTTAGGGTTATTTTATATTACAAACTCGTAAGCAATATATAATAATTAAGGTGTGAAAAATAGAGCTATCAACATGACAGCTCTATTATCCATATATATCTAATTTATATAAGCTATTTAAGCCTTTTGTTAAAATTAAGATGTTGCTTTTTTCTTGAATACGTTTGTTCTAATCCATGGAAGTACCCAACGGTCTCCACCAAAGCGTCCTGCATTTGCACCCGCAACAAGAATGATAAATTGAATTAAAATAAAGGATGGGTTTGTCGAAACAGTACCGCCAAAGAAAAACATGAAGTTCATTAATAACCCGAAGAATGCCGCGGCAGTAGTTAATGTACCAAAAATTAGACCTAAGCCGATTAATAACTCACCCCATGGAACTAGTACATTAAAGAGATCTGCATTAGGTAGAGCGAAATGTTCAATAAAGTAATTGTAAACCGGATAAATAGCTTCACCGTCAGCTCCCTTTACTGGATTAGCTACAATGTTTGCTAGATAACCAGATGAATCGAATCCTCCAGTAATTTTGCCAATAGCAACAGTAACCCACTGATATCCGATATATAATCTTAAAAATAAAAGCAAATATGAAGCATACACATTTGTACGTAACCAATTCATCATACAAAAAATCCTCCTTATTTTTAATTATTAATATCTAGAAATTAAGATGTTGCAAGATGTATTATACTGTACTATTACAGCGAAAATAATATCGAAATACTATTCGACAATTTTTATACACATCAATATGACATTTTTTTAAACATTTTTTTATCTCGTTGAAAATCATTTCTTTTCTCACCTTTCGGCAAAAAATATACGAAAAAATGATGCTTAGGTCTTTTCGAAACTGTATTTTAGATACCATTACTACTACCAGTAATTGAAATAATTTCATTACTTATCAAATTTTATATTATTTCAGAAAAACAAAAATCGAGTATGCATGGGTAGCTCACACCACCGTACTCATAAATCTGTATACGGTAGTTCACTTAAGGTAATTGGCCAGTATTCTATACGAACTAACATACTTTTGGGCCACGGCTTTTCCAATAAGGCTTTTTGAGTTCTCCCTCTAGTATTGACTTTCAGTTCTTCTCTAATCCCTGTTGCAAGTATTTACACAATCGAAGGCTTTCCAATTTGGAATGCCCAATCAATTAAAATTCCATCTCACCCGGATACCCTCACTCTTGGCCAGCCTCAACTTCTTTCTTCGCAGTTCGAGACATGCATCAAAAAAAGGACTGTGTTTTAGTTTAAACACAGCCCTTCCTTTTTAAGGAATCCAAATATTTCACAAACTTCTCTTCTAGTTAACCTACAAATGTTGCATATTTAGTTGCCCATCCTGCACTGTATATCTGAAGTACTTTATCCATATTTGTTTCCTTTAATTCACGTATCATCCAACCACCCCTATCTTTTGGTTCGCAACAACTACCTTCTCCCCTACTACACAAGCTTGTTTCTGGTAAACTTAATTCTACACGTTTTGCACTTTCTATATACCCTGAGAAAAAGATCGTAATAGAGCGTACTTGTTCATAACTCACTTCCATCGCCATAAAAATCCAAAGAGTTAAATAGAAATTTAAAAATGATTACTGTTTTGTTATGGCTGTTTTCGAAAAGATTGTTGTTCTTCAACGTGGCAGGTTAATGGAATAAGAAATATATCCTTTTAATATAGGGGTCTCGTCAGATTTATGCGGATTTACAACTATAAGACTTCAATTTCTATACATGATCTTTTTCATCTAAGACGATGGTGCAACATTACTTCAAACGCTTCAAAACCCTTGCTATGACTGACTTTTAACAAAAGCGCATAAAACAACGCATGAACAATGTTCATACAAAAAGGCACGAAACGTCGATTTAAACCATCATTTGTGGCTTTTTGATGTGCGCCAAAACTTCCATTTGAGAACGTTATTTCAACTGGAAGTGTATAAATATTCTTCTTTTTCAAAGAATCTATTACCCACCGTTATTAGAGTCTATAAGTTTTCTTGTCTTAAAGTCGTAAATTTTATAACCTATTTCCCACATATGGTCTCTAGTCACTGTAATCTCACAGTAATAAGGGGTTGCTTTTCCATAAGCTTCAAGTTCAGGCGTCTCAATAAACGAAAATTGTTCCCCTGTATCAATCATATTAAATGACCAATCAGTGTAACGACCATCTTTAGTTATTTCTATCGTACATTGTCCATTAATAACCTCAAAGTCTTTCGTAACTACAGATTTTAAACTGGGTATGGTTATCCATAAAATTAGGGCTCCCATTAGAAAGGCACCGAGCATTTTAATTGTCAGTCCAAACTCCACTTTTCTTTTTACATACATTACAATTAAAAATATCAATGCAACTATAATAAATAATACACCTATACCTAATCCTACATAATAAACTAAAATAATAATCCCCATCCTGCAATAATTAATTACTATGCTTACGCTAATTCAATTATAAAAATTTTCAAAAATATTATTACACCCTTACCAAAATCGTAGTTGGAACGTTTATTAGATTTATTTTATGTGCTTTATAAATTTTTACTGCACTAAAGCATCCATTTGTTGAACAAAACAATTTTAAGTTTAACTTTTTGTTATTAGTAAAAACGTAGCCAAAGCGTAGTTTGAAAAGATTTCCTCGTAGAGTCACCAAAGTTTGATTTGGAAACGTTTATTAGGTTTATTTTGTATACTTTATAAATCCCTGTTTCACTAAAGCCCTCGTTAGTTTAAGTGTAACATTTCACATTTTGTACTAATGAAATTAGGCCAAAATCATTCTCATCCTATCGGCTAATACAAATGATATTACTAACTATTTTGTATTAGTTTATTACAGAACTTCCATTCAACACTAAGTGTATCTGTATTTCTCACCTCACCATCAGAGGTGATCACAACTTCACCTTCCTTTATGAATTCATATAGAAATACATTACCCAGAATTTTTTCACTTACTATTACCCCAGAATCGTTTATTCTACAAATGGATACAGGTCCTCCAGTTTGGGAATTCCGGAGAATGATCAGCCACTCATCTTCTTTGACATCCCTACTTAAATTATGAAGAATATGCCTTTCAGGACAGTTATATTGCCATACAATTTGACCCTCAAAGTCGTAACAAGCAATTTTTTTATATGTGTTAACTACAAATTGTTCATCTAGGAATTCAACTCTTACAGGATTGATTCTATCCTTAAACAGAACTTTATTATTAGTAACATCAATAAGTTGATCTTGAGAATCTTTTACAACTAATCTTTTTGAACCTTCGTTGTCTGTAAAAATCCTTCTAACGCCTCTTATCTGCTCCTTAGTAGAACCATCGCTTAAATTTAATACCGTATAAGGACCTTGGTCACGTCCCAAACCGATAACTATTTCATCATTTATTATTAATCTATTAACAAATTGTACTTTTGTAAGATCTTTGCGATGCCATAATTTTTCTCCAGTTAATCCATCGTAAGCAGCAACACCTTTACGGTAGTACGCCGCCGTAACTACAATTGGGCTAGGGAAAGGGATTAACACCATTCTTTGCTCACCACAATCTAAAATAGTATCAAATTCTGACAGTTTCTTTTTGGAAGCCAATGACCAAAGTGTAACTTTCTTTTCGAATTCAGCTGTAACGAATAGATCCGAGCCTTCCACTGGAACATTAATATGTCTAATTTTATACATTTTCTCACCACAAGTTTATAAAATAGCTTATTACGCTTCTTGTTTATATAAGCCTTACTGAAAATTGTACTATCTTTGTATAAGGAAGAAAAATGAAAAAATTAACAAAATGCTATCAGTTATATATAGATATAATCTTCAAACAATTTGCTGCGTTAGTTCAATAAGAAAAAGGCTTTACCTATTCTTGAAGTAAAGCACCCGGTAGTAAAAATTATTTGTTAATTAACGTAAAATCTTCGCTCTTTACATTCCATTCAACTTTTATTACTAATTCATCTTTTCCACTTGTAGATGGACTATTTGAAATCGGTAAATCTTTTTGATATATGGCTTCTTTATTTAAAGAAACATTATTCGCACTAAAATCAATTACTCCGCTATTTTTTGTTTCAACATAGTAACTAAAAGCTTCAATATCCTGTATGCTTTGCCCTTTGTAGTTTATCTGCATTTGATATGTTTCGTATCCGTCAATCTGATTGACAGTTACTTTGGAGGACCAATTTCCACCCTCTCCAACAAACATTAGGTCATTCTCATTTGCTAGGCATGCAAACAATAATAGGACTACCAAAAATATAGTTACTAAAATTAATTTTTTGACAGAATTCACACCCCTCTATCAATTAGTTTTATCATAATTTCTCTAATATCTTTATTCAACTAAACTGCGACGTTCGTATTATAAGGTCAGCCAGAGAAATCTGGTTAGTTGAATAAAAAAATGCACCCAAACCGAGATTTCGGAACCTTTATTAGGTTTATTTTGTATACTTTATAAATCCTTGTTTCACTAAAGCATCTGTTAGGGAAGTAAGGAATAATTTAATGAAATTACAATGAATTTTTCCTATAATGATTTTTTAGTAACGAATTCAAATAAATAGTGAGGAAACCAAATAAACCAAGTAATATTTGTATTAAGCTAAATACAAAAAATGCTGATGTTGGTAAGTACCATTCTCCCAACAAAATAGTTGGTATAACAGTGCAAAAGAAAAATAAAGCTCCCATAGTGAAGGTCATTGTAAATATTTTTTTATCTTTCTTTATAAATCCGTAAGTTGAAGCAATGCCATTTCCGATCCCAAAAACAATCATTCCAAATAAAGCTAAGCCCGCCCAATTATTAAATGGCAATACGCCTAGCCACTCTGGCGGAAATGTATCGAAAACTCCTCTTTCTAAAAACATTGATACGCCCAAATAAAAAGCACCTAAAGACAATAATAAATTATAAGAACTTAAAATATTTTTTAGTAGCATTTTTCCTCCTATATCCCTTTATTTCTGTTTTAAATAAACTGCTCCGTTTGACCGATAACGACTTTAGTAAAAATCATTAATACGTACAGTAAAAAGAAAACACTAATATCTTTTGACCTATCAGCGCAACGGCTCAGAGCAAAAGATGAACACTCCCTTTCACAATACCTCATTGTGTAATCTGACTTATTTCACAAGAAAAGGTTGCGTTTCCTAATTGTTGAACACACGTTAAACAATATACTTTCCAAAGTGAGGTTCGGGAACTTTTTATACTTAACGCTGTAAACACGCATAAATCTGACCGGACCCCTACAATAACATAAAAGATACATTTGGACAGATGACTTTATTGAGCTAACGATGCAGCATTCCTGTAAAGAAGCATATTAATTATGTGAAATCAACAAAGTTTGTGAAGGAATATACTTAAACTAATGGGTGCGTTTGTTCAATTAGAGCTATCGCTTCTCGTGCTAGCAGCGCAGTTTAGTAGAACAAGAAAGAAACCTTTTTGATAAATATAGTCAATTATAGAAAAGGTCGGAAGAGGTGGAGTGATTGTGTTAAGAAGATATTTGAGCATTATTTCATTGTTATTATTTTCTTTGTTTATTATTTTTGCTTTTATTTCACCAATTGTAGTGAACGGAACCTCGGAAATTGGGGACATTGTGGTCATTTCTTTAATAATAGCTTCATTTTTAACTGCATTTTTTAGCCAAAAGGGGAAGTTAAGAATTTTTGCTTTAATTGTTTCTTCAATTCCAGTGCTATTTCTATTAGGATTAATTTTACTTCCAATATTATATTTTTTAGATCTATAATCGGGTGCGTTCTTGTACTTCAACGAACGGAGCGCTTTAGTTTAATAAGATAGACAACCAGAAGCCACTTCTGTATATGAAAATATGCTTATTTCATGCTTGCAATTATGATAATTGCACAACAAAAAAGACCTGCTAGACATTGAGCAAGCCTTATCCAAAAACATCTGTCAAAATGTATAAAGCAATAAACCGAGTTAGACACCAACTACAATGTTTCAGGTAAAGAATATTTATACATTTCTATTGCGTTCTCCTGACTTTTTAGGGTCTCCAATGTCTTTTCATTAGGTTTTATAAAAATTGTCTGATAATCTTTTTCATTCATCTCTTCGTTCACATAAAAAGCTAATTTTTCTTCTTCTAAAGAAAATTCTGCTTGAACGCCAGGTTTGTTTCCTCTCGCATCTAAACGAATCCATTTACGTATGGATTCAATATAAATCCCATTAAAAGCATGTAGTGAATAACCTTTTTCTGGTGTATCAAAAATCATTAATCTTTGATAACAAAAACCACATGGAATACCAACCCCTCTTAGCAAAGCTGCTAATAAATTGGACTTAGCATAACAAATACCGGTCTTCTTCTCTAACACTTCTGAGGCAGTTCTTGTCACAATGTCACTTTGGATATCCCATGAATGGGGAATCTGATCTCGCACAAATTTAAAAGCTATTTCTACCTTTTGAATATCCGTATAATCATTTTCAAAGAGTTCTGCTATCTTATGTTGAATAATCGGATGTGAAAAATTCACTTCATCTGTTTCTAACAGATAATCAGCTATACTTTTTGATTCTATAACGAATTGCATTGAATTGACCTCCATTCGAAATGATTAAAATACCAAACTTAAATATTACATACAGCTGTTTTATTATTACTATAAATATTTTTGCACACTTCTAAAAACGCTTCTCCATCTGCCGTCATGTATTTCGCTAGGAAGTATGTATTGGACACAATATGCTGAAATTCTTTTACTGAACAGCTAAAGAGCAGTTGTTGTTGACGGTCCGTATCAATCACACTCTTTGGCAAAAATGCTATACCAAGCCCCTGCTTTACAAAGTTTTTAATAACCTCTGTTTGGTTAAGATGCATGCTTTTATAGCTTGGAAATTGTTGAAGAATCTGCTGTACCTCCTGCCAATACGGGGCATATTCATGTGTTAATATCGTCTCTTGCTGTAATAATGTCATGACCTCAGTATTCATTTTTGACATCGGCACTATTAGCTGAAGTGGCTCCTGTGCAAGAATGTCTGTCTGTAGATCACGTGTTGATGTCAATTTCGATAAGCCGATATCTACTTGCCCTGCATATACGGCTTCACCGATTTCATTGGATTTTAGCAATTCAATCGATAGTTGAATCGTTGGCTTTTTGTGTTGGAATGTCTCGATAATCGCTGGCAATGTGGAATTAGCAATTTGTGGTGCTACGCCAATTGTTAATTTCGAGGTAAATCCATTTACAAAAGATGCGGTGCTGTTTAATGCTTCATCGATGGTTTCTACAATTTTTTCCGCTTGTATTAAGAAATGCGCACCGACACTATTGAGTTTCACTTGCTTATTAGTGCGCTCGAACAACGTCGTCTGTAATTCTTTTTCAAGATGCTGAATATGCTTCGTCACTGTCGATTGCATCATAAAGTATTTTTCTGCCGTCTCACGAAAGTTCTCTGTTTTTGCTGCGATGATGAAGGTCCTTAACCACTCTGTTTCCATTTGGATACCTCTTCTAGTTTTCATCTATTATAACGAAGTTTTCTAGCAGGCTGAAACCTTTTATATTATGATACGTATATATAACCATCTGAAAATTACAGGAGGAATTTAACATGTCCCTTTTTAACAAGGTTCTGGCAAGTGTTGGTATTGGTGCAGCAAATGTCGATACAAAATTAGAGAAATCTACGTACACTGCGGGAGAGATTATGCGCGGTGAAATTGAGGTGCGTGGTGGAAATGTCGCTCAACAAATTGATACGATTTATCTAACGGTTTACACAACATTTATCCGTGAAGCGAACGATAAAAAATATACGGATAAGGCTGCTGTAAACAAGGTGAAAGTATCGGAGCCATTTTCAATTGAAGCAGGCGAAAACAAAGTGCTTTCGTTCTCATTATCTCTACCATTGGATACACCAATTACAGCTGGAAAAACGAAAGTTTGGGTGCAAACAGAGTTGGATATTAAAAATGCAGTAGACCCAGAAGATAAAGATTTTATCGAAGTGAAGCCATCAAAGTTGGCAGCTAGCGTATTAGATGCAGTCAAAGGCCTCGGCTTCCGCTTACGTCAAGCAGAGTGTGAACAGGCATCCGGGCGTTTCCGTGGACACTATCCGTTTATGCAGGAATTTGAGTTTGCGCCGACAGGTAACTATCGTAGCCATTTAGATGAGCTTGAAGTTGTCTTTCTTTCACAGTCTGAGCAATCAGTGGAGCTGTTAATGCAAATTGACCGCAAAGTAAAAGGCTTAGGCAGCTTGTTCGCAGAAGCTTTGGATATGGATGAAAGCTTTGTGCGTACAACAATCACTACACAAGACTTACCGAATTTACAAGCAAAGTTACAGCAGATTATTTCAAAGCATCTTTAACAATTAAAACAAACAGGGTGTCCCAGAAGAATTTCTGAGACACCCTTTGTTTATGATAGCTTTGCAAGATATCATACAGAATCAGTCCTTTATCGTGCACTTTTAGCACCCTATCTTGCAGAAAACTGATTCTATCATGCATACCCCCATGCAAAATCCAAATTCCCCCTACTACGCAGTGACATCTCGTTTCATAAATGACATATAACTAATGACTGTGAAAATAACTGCGTAGATTGCAAGTACCGTTAATGAAAATGGCATAGTAATCCCCTCCACTAAGAGATTTCCCGTTTCATACTGTTTTAAATTCGAATGTGTAATCCAAATGTATTTGACAATTTCATATTTACTTAAAAGCGACACAATCATCTGGCCCATGAATGATAAAAACATTGTTAAGCCGATTGCAAGTGAACTTGAGCGGAATACAGAGCCAATGAAAAAGGCAAACAACGTAGACATCACAAAGTCTCCACATGCTAGTAAATAGGAATACGCTAAATCACCCCATACTGCCTTTTCTACAATTTTACCATCTACCATTTCTAACTCCGCATTAGTTGTTGCATCAAATAGTACAAATCCTGTAAGTGCGCTCACACCAATGTTCACAATGAGTAATAACACGCCAAATAAAAAGACTGTTATTAATTTCGATGTTAAAACTTTCGCACGAGAAATTGGACGCGTCAGCAACATTTTAATGGTTCCTGTTGAAAATTCACTCGATACAATACTCGCTGCCAAAATCACTGTAAATAGTGTCACTAACATGATCCAGTTACTTGCAAAAGACATAAAGTCTTCTACAGTTGTTTCTAATTGAATCGGCACATTATTGGCTAAACGATATTCAAAAATAGCAATTTTCTCTTCGAATGATTTGATATCCGCTTCCGAAAGTTCTTCACTCGCAAGAATATCCTTATAAAAATTCATTTGCTGTTGCACCACTTCTTGCCACGTAGTATTTTCTGCATTCTTTGTTTCTTGATATTTCATCATCCCGCCAGGAACAATAATGAATAGTACTAGGAAGATAAGCATCATCCAAGTACCATTCTTATGCCACAATTTCATCCACTCATTTTGAATTAGCTTCAGCAATTTGTCCACCTCCCGTCATTTCTAAGAATTGATCTTCTAACGTTTTTTGATGTGGTTGTACTGCAAATAGTTGAATATTATCCTGCACGAGCTGAGAGATTAATGCTGGGATATTTTCTTTATTCACTTCGACAACAACGCCATTATTTTCAACTGTAAAGCTGTAGTCTAAATTTTGTAAATGTGTTGCTACGTCTTCACTTGGCGTTGCTTCGATATAATAAAGTGAGGTAGTTTCATTATGTATGTCTCGGATGTCGATTAATTGTCCATTTTGAATGACAGCTACTCGGTCGCACATGAGCTCAATTTCAGATAACATATGGCTAGAAACGAAAACTGATACGCCCTCTTCATCAGCAATTTTTCGTAAATACATACGAAACTCACGAATCCCAGCAGGGTCAAGTCCATTTGTCGGCTCATCTAATATTAAAAACTTCGGGCGATGCAAAAGTGCTTGTGCTAACCCAAGGCGTTGACGCATTCCGAGTGAATATGTTGATACTTTTTCATGAATACGTTTTTCTAATCCAACTTGCTGTACAACTTCATCAATACGCTCTTTTGGCACATTTTTATGCATGCGTGCAAAATGCAGTAAATTTTTATAGCCTGACAAATACTTATACATTTCAGGATTTTCAACGATTACCCCAACCTTACTAATCGCCTCCTCATAATGCTCTTTTAAAGACTGCCCATCAATGATGACTTTACCTTCTGTTGGATACATCAATCCGGTCATCATACGAATCGTCGTCGTTTTCCCTGCCCCATTTGGTCCTAAAAATCCCGTGATTTGCCCAGGGTATAAATCTAAATTCAACTGCTGTATTAGTTGCTTCCCACGAATCGTTTTCGATAAATTTTGAAGTTGGACAATTGGTTGTATATTCATTTATTTCACCCTTTCTTTGTAATACGCTTTCATCCACTGGACGGCATCTTGCTTGTTTATATCTCGGACATTTTCCATATCTTCTTGTGCAACAATTGAACCATTTTTCAATAGAATAATCTGATCTAATATCGGTTCAACTTCATATAACTCGTGTGTCGATAATACGATAGTTTGTGTTTCAATATCTGTAAATTGAATAAGCCCCTTTATTAGCGATTCACGTACCATAGGGTCAAGCCCCGAAAATGGTTCGTCCATTATATAGTAAGGAACCTCACGGCCAAGCGTCGCCGCCATTTTCATGCGTCCGCGATTCCCTTTTGATAGATGCCTCAGCTTGGCTTGCTTATCAACTTGCAAATAGGCTGCAATTGTACTGGCTTTTTCATAAGAGAAGTCTGTAAATTGTGAGGCATAGTGCTGAAAGAGTTGCTCCCCCGTATAAAAATCAAAAAATAAATCTGTATCTGGCAAGTATGCAATGGTATCGGCACTTCGGCGAGTGACTTGCTTCCCGTTTAACAGTACTTCCCCACTCCTCGGACTTAATAGCCCTACCATCGTCTTTAATAATGTCGATTTCCCACTACCATTTTCTCCGACAAGCCCAATGATTTGCCCAATCGGAAATGAAAATGAAACATCTTGTAAAATATGCTTTTTATAGTAATGAAAAGAAACATTAGATAACTGCAACAATTTGATCACCTCACGATTTCTTTTGTAAAACGACAAGCATTTCTTCTTTTGAAAACCCAAGTGCTTCAATCGATGTTAAAAAATTTTGTGCTAATTGATTTTTCATCTCTTCTCGTAGTGCGGTTATGCGTGCTTCACTCGTTGTAATAAATGTCCCTTGACCGCGTTTCGTTTCCGTTATATTCATCGCTTCAAGCTCCTTATACACACGTTGTACTGTATTCACATTCACACCCGTCTCTACCGCGTACTCACGAACTGATGGAAGTCGGTCCCCCAGTAACAACTTGTCTTTTAAAATATCCCCACAAATACGATCGACGAGCTGACTATAAATTGGCTTATCACGTGAAAAATCTAATGTCATCGTAAAATCACCTTCTCAAGCCACTTTGTTCCCACCTTGTAAAGCAGAAAGTAGCCTATTACAAAAGCTAGCCCTTCTACAACATAGAAGGATCCCATAATGATGAAGTATGATGAACCATTCGACTGCGGTAGAAACTTAGATAGTACCTCTGTAGAAATTTCTCCGTGATAAAAAATGTTCTCATAAACCTTACTTTCGTTAAATTCAGTCCATAATTTCATAATAAGAATAAAGCTGCCTATAGAAATGATGAAAGCAAATCGCCCAAAACGTTTTTTCAAATAGACATTAAGAGCAAAAAATAATAAGACAATCAGAATCAACATGCATTGCATAATAAATAAAGTTGCAACGGTCATAAAGTGCAGAAATGATAGCTGCAGAAAAGATGACTCATCGAAGTCTTGTGATGGAAAAAGACCAATGACTGAAAAAATAGTAATAAAAACCGTGCTACTAGTAAGTGTAAAAACGAATTTCACCCCAACTAACTGAGCAATTGAACTCGTTGAATGGAGCCATATCTCTTTCGTCTTTAAGCCATTATGAAGACTTGCTAGAAATTGAATGACTACAAAAAAAGTACCCAGCACCAAAACCCAGCTTGTAAAGAGTAAGCGAGGATCGGTTATATCAATCCGCTGATCTAAAAAATACTCACCACAATAAATAAAAATCAACCCAACAACTATTGCCACCAACCACCATGATCGATAAAGCACCCATTCCTTTCTCAATAAACCTATAAATTTTTTCAATGTTACCACCTCATGTAATAGTGTACTAGTTAGATAGTACACTATTACATTTAATTTGGCAATAATTAGCGTTTATTATATTATTAGTTAATGAATCTAAAATAAGGTTCAAAAAAACAAAGGCTAGCGCACCATTCACGGCAAAAAAAGGGTTCTACCCACTTGAGTAGACTTCTTAGTTAGCTGTTTTTTCATTTATTAAATTACAGATTGCATTGTCGGATAATCTGTAATTTAATTGCTCCCACATCGTTCTCCAGACACCGCAAACCATTAGACAAGTGCTGAATTGTCTGCCTATGATTCTATCGAGCCAAACATTTGATATTAGTGACTGTAGAGTGATTTGTTTGTTTTTACTTTAATTTATCGTAAGCTTTTGGTTAATTCATTGTGGTTATCTAAAAATATCAATCAATATCTAGTGGATCTGCAGCTTTAAACAGAGTTGGTGCTACAACATTCTATAGCGTCAACTCTGTTTTTTTGTTTCTCTGTAAAACGAGTTATACAAAATCAATGTAAAACGAACTTCTTCATCTGATTTTAAGCTTCTGCTAAATCTCCTATTCAATAGATTTCATCTTATAGGAGATTTAGCAATTTTACGTCGCCCGAATAGATTACCCGCATCATTCATTTTAAAAATTTCTTCAGTGCATCTATCTGCTGCGTTGCTTGCTCATACCCCATCTCATAATTGGAGCGCATTCGTGCTTTATCCTTTTCAAAGCTGTTTAACGCTGCTGACGGACGAAAAATAAATGCCTTCCCTTCCGCTTCAAGTTTTTCGCAATATTCAAGTGAGGCATTATAATGATCTGCTCGCTTTTCCATGCTTTTCACTAAATTAGGATAACGTTTTGAGAGTAGTTTCATCGCCCACTTGCTTTGTCTATCCATCTCTTTACGGTAGCCTTTCGGGCGTGTTAACACGAGCACATGCTTCTCAAATCCTTTTTCAATTCCATGCTGAATTGGAATGGGCTCTGCTAATCCCCCGTCAAAATAGGGTGTATCGTTTAATTTGATTTCAGGAAATAACACTGGGATGGCACACGTCGCACGTAACATCATACACTCTCTATCCATTTCTTGTGCATTCATATATTCTACTTGCCCAGTTGTTGCATTGGTCACACCAAACAACAACGTCCCCTCATACTTTTGATAGGTATCCCAATCAAAAATATCCAACTGATTTGGAATTACATTATAGGCAAAATCGAGCCCAAACAAACTCTTTTCCTTAAGGAAATTTTTAACCCCCATATAACGCTTATCATGACGATAATCCACCAAGACACGTAACGAGCGCTCCTTTTGCTGTGATACATACGAGCAAGCATTAATGGCACCTGCCGAAATCGCCACAACATATGGCATCATAATGTCCTGCTCTAAAAAAGCATCTAGTACACCTGACGTAAACAGCGTGCGAAACGTCCCTCCCTCTAAGATTAGACTTGTATTTTCTACATTCACCTGAAGCATACCATCACTCTTTCACTTTATATTCCATTTATATTTTACAGGAATAGTTGTTTATTTTCTTGATTAATACGAACCTTTTATCCACTACTAGCGTTCAAACCTCAAATGGGATGTGGAAATGTTTAACTATTATTATCATTTGAAATACAGAGCACTGTATCTAGATTTATGGATTTTTTGTCGTTGGTTTGGTGCTTGTGCTATTTAGCAGCATCCATCCTTTAAGCAATACATGGCCTATGCATTAAGAGCTTTTGATAACCCAAGTTGCGCTATGCTTGGGTTATCACCTATTTTTGTGTGGCTACTAGTGTGATAATCGCTTTTTTTATCTTCATTGTTAGCTATATATTTGAACTTTTCTTTAAAATGACGTCTATTTCTATCGCAATTAAAAAATGGGTTTGGTTTTTGTTAGTAATAAACTTTACCTAAACGATATTTATTTCCATGACACATATAGCGAACTTATACTATTAAGGATTCTTCACCAAGATGCTACCCTACTTAATCTGGTTGGTTTATGGCATATTGACTTTAAGGTATTTTAGAAATAAACTGCTTGATATTCAGCTAAGTGGCAAGGAATCTTGAATCATGACGAATAAAAAAACACATTTGTATTTGATTATCATTTCTTTAATTATCTTTGTGTATGTATAGTTTGGTGAATTGTTTTTTAATCACGTTATTTTGAGTACTAACTCAACTGAGATTTTTTTCATTACGATAACAGCTATGTTTTATTTACATGCGTCATTACTTATCTCTACGCAAAGAAATTCAAAAAATCAAGGACAACAAGTCAAATGATTATAGCTTTAATTATTACAGGCGTACCTGTTGCTTCTTTAACATTCTTAAATATTCTAGCTTATTGGTAAGCGATTAAGTAAAGGTATTCTTATTGAAGATTCACCACTTGAAAATAAATTTATAATAGCAATATCGTTTAAAATTACAAAGCTTAAAAAGCGTATCCATCTTAACTGGACACGCTTTGATATTAGTCACCCCTTGAGAAATCTTCATTTAAGTTAATTGAGATGAAATTAGTTCGAAGTAGGAGGATTTAAATATTGAACAAATACATTCGTTCGTCAGTTTACATTATACTTTTGACAAATATTTTTATCATTTGTATAGCTCAAAGTTTCTATGCTTTGATGGAAGTAGACAAAAATCTTTTCTTCGTTCCTGTAGTTATTGTGTCTATTAATTTTATCCTTTGGTTAAGTAACTTTAGAATCAAATTCTATCAGCATTGGATTTTTGCTTACATCGGTTTCTTTTGTTCCATTTTCATTTTCTATTTTATTCATTATATTAATATAGATATATCAGAGTGGAATGATTTCCCCCCTGGTGAAGCATATTGGGATTTATTTTTATTCGTCTTCATTACCTCAGTATTTCAGCTAATTGTTTTATTAACTCTAAACCTTTTTACATATTTATTTTATAAAGGAGCTTCCTATCTATTTAAAAGAAAATTAGGGAGTGGCAAATAAACATTTTCCTATCATTCTATTCTCTTTCAAAAATCCAATCTACTAAAGCCAAACTTTCCAATTCTTGCAGTTGCTCATCTGTAAAATAATGTTCTATTCCTTGGAATCTTTTATTCATGTGATCTATCATTATTAAAAGCCAATCTAATTCATGTAAAATCAATAATGTAGGTGCGCCTAAATCAAGAAGACGTCTTGAGCGTCTATAGCTTTGTTCAAGCTGACACCAAGTATTTAGTTCTTTGTCATATTCAGGGTTTTCTTCATGAAGAGTAATCCTACATAAATAGATGTTTTTCTTAATAGAATCCATGATTGTTGCTTTTTCTACGGATTGGGATTCTTGTTCTATCCATTTGTATAATTGATTTGTTTGAGTTTCTAATTCTAAAAGATTTGTTTTTGATCTTTCTTTTAATAGTTCAGTATTTTCATCCCTAATTTCAAATAATACTTCAGCCAGTACTTCGAGATTATGTCTTTCTACTAATTTTTCGCAATACATTTCCGGTAAGTTACTAAATCCAACTTCTAATCCTTTTAAACCTCCTGCAATTGCAGCAACTGTATCACTGTCATGGCCCATATTTGTAGCACCTATGACAACTTCTTCGAATGTTTCACAGTTCATAAGCCAAAATAATACCCACTTCAAAGTATGAACGACATAGCCATCCGGCGCGCAGTCAGGTTCTTCATCGAAGTTGGAATCATACCTAGTATCTTTTATTTCAGCTTTAATAGCAGATTGTAGGTATTCCCCTTCTAGAAGCCGTCGAGCAATGCGATTGTAAATAACACACGCCTCGGATGCCAAGTCGTCATAATGCGTTATTTTTGATTGAAGAACGCTTATCTCATCTATCTTTGTTTTGTCTGAGTATGCTAAAACAACTGGCAAACACCTCATGAGGCTGCCATTCCCTGCACTTCTACCATCCAATTTATAATGCGTTTCTGCTGCTGCTTTAAACCAATCACCCTCATAGTTTTCAAAAACCGTTCGGGTCGTAATACCGATATCTTTCGGATTTGTTTTCTCCCAATATAAAAATTGCTTCCCTATTTCCTCTATAGGGTTATTTGAGTTAGCCATGATTCCTTTAAGAACAGCTATCATTATGGCAGTATCGTCGGTCGTTTCACCTGGTTTTAACGCCCAAATGCCTCCTCCAATAATCTCAGTAACCCTTCCATATTTCTCTTGGATTTCTTCCTTTGTCATAAATTCAGTTGTCCCGCCTAATGCATCCCCTATAGCAACTCCAAAAAGCCCACCTTTAATTTTATCGAGCAATAGCAGACCTCCATTCTTCTAGTATAGGTATTTAAAGCCTACCTACCATTAAATTCGTTCTCAGCATTCAGATATAAGATACTGGCATCTTCTATTCTCTTTAAATGTCCAATAAGTCCTTAATTTCATCATTCTATAATAGTATTTAGGATAGTAGCTTGATAAAAACAATATCATTCATTTAATTCTCTAATATATGCATTTCAAATTTTTTAATCACCACTTTTTTCTATCAACAAGAGATCAAACAATTTTAACTAAAAGTATTGTATCCATCATATTAGTCTATGCTAAAATCACTTTAGCAAAATACGTTATTTTATATTAAATACATTCAAAGTAATCACACAAATAAGCAAGTAATTAATTCCGTTTAAGAATGAATTCGATACTCCAATGGAAAGACATCTGTTTTTTAATTTATCTCTCGGATTCTCAATCAATAGATTACATCCATGCTAGGCGCACATAAAAAGCGTCTCCACTTTAATTGGACACGCTTTGGCAATTTTTATTTACAGGTTTGCTTTTACCATTCTTATTTCCTTGATAAAACCAATAATTGTTCTGGATAATAGACTAATCCACAGTATCGTACCTAACACTAGTAAGACACGTGATAACCCACGTAAAGACCATTCAAAAAAAGCCTCTGGTATTGTAAATAAATTCATATACAAGTTGAATCCCATTAGTAATACAATATAAACACCAATACATAAGGTAGAACCGAAGATACAGGAGCTTATCACAGCACCAACAAAAGTAGCTAGAGCAAAAATACAGCGCGAAATCATCGCCCTTATCTAACTAAAACGCTGGCTATCATCAAGAAGTTCTGCGAATGAAGCTATGTTTAATCTCTAATTTTCATCAACACTTAAACCTACTTAACCTTTTATAACCCCGATAAAGGTTTTTTTCGTGTTAAACTATTATTTATTGAAAAATAATTTGAAAATTGCGAAAAAAGGGTGGTTATTTGAACGAACTATATACGAAATATGCGAAATACGTTTCGTTAATATGTCTGATTATCGGACTGATTTATGCGGGCATTCCAGACGTTGTTAAATCTGTATTCATTTATGAGTATGGTGTATTTTTTGGAATAGCTTATCTACTTTTTATCCTTCGAGACTTTTTTAATCCTAGTAAGAAAATAGTGGCTGCATTAACGATAGCGAATATCATTAGTGCCTTTATCTTATTCATCACAGCAGTTTACTTTAAAGATGTGTTTTCAACCATTTTTTCCGCAACAATGTGTATTGGAATCAGTTTCGCCTTCTATTTAGAAAGTAAGAAAGACCATAAAAACAAGCAAAAGGCTTAATACCTTCTGCTTGTTTTTATTGTTATTAATTATTTACGGAACGAATATTTATTTCGAATCTCCGTAGTAGAGGAGTTACCATTAGCACTATTATAAATCCAATATTGCGTATTTGTAATGATATACGATACTTTCTCATCTGCACATGCCTGTGTAACTCGTGCCAATTGAGCAGCATCTGGGTCTTTGATAAACATTGCAATTAGTCCCAATACACTCAAAGAGAGACCTGTATCTCGTAATTTGTTAGCAATAAGTCTACATTCGCTCCTCTTTACTTGGTTAATCACGTCATATACAAAAAGGCTGCAGCAAATGCCACAGCCCCCGAACTATTTTTCTTGTTTCTTCTTATATAAAACTGTTACGACAACTAGAATCGGTAAAATCCCTTGTCCAACGATCGTTTCTACTGTTGGGTAGAAGCCAATTGAGCTGATAACTGGTAAACCATCCACGATTGTTGTAGAAATTTTGTCCGTTAATTGCAATGTATGCAAGCTGACACCAATAATTTTAAACGCCAACACATAAATTAATACTGTTGCCACAGCGAAAAACTTATGAATTGGAATTTTCCCGCTCGCTTTAAATAATAAGACTGCAAATACAGCTAACAGCACAAATGCCACAACAATCCCTAACACGAATTGTGATGTTTCCATTTTTGGTGCAATTCCTGCATAAAACACTAGTGTTTCTGCCCCTTCACGGAAAACGGATAAGAAGCTAACCGATGCCATTGCTACTACAGAGCCACTAGAAATTGCTGTGCCCATTTGCTTTGAAATATAACGATTCCAACTTGCCACACTCGATTTACTGTGGAGCCAAATGCCGACCCCGATCATCATCGCAGCGGCAAGTAAGCCGACGTAGCCTTCCATCACTTCACGGTTTGTATCAATTGTCGCTGAGTTAAAGATTGTCGACATTAGCACTGCTGCTACAGCTGACAATAAAATTCCGACGGCTGCACCGACAAAAATCCACTTACGCATTGATTTTTGACCAGACTTCTCTAAAAACGATACTAGCGCCAAAATAATAAGCAGTGCCTCTAAGCCCTCACGCAGTAAAATAAGTGCAGAGTCCCAAAACGTATAATCGGTATCTCCTTGAATGAGCTCGATCTCTGTTTTAAAGTTGTTCAACTTACTTTTTATGCCCTCTGCATCAACATCCGCCTTCAATAATCCACTAACGATGATTGGCATATCACTTTCAATTTTCGTATAGAGACTATTATTTCGCGTCGAAATTTCTAGCTCTACACTCGGCCAAATCGTAATAAATTCACGTATTTTATCGGATGCTGCCTTGTAATCTCCTTCATCGATAAAATCATTCGCCTCATTAATATAGGCAATCAATGTCGATAATGAATATTCGCCCTCCACGACTTCAGCCGTTTCTTCACCAGCAACGAAATCCTCAATCGTTTGCTTCAATTCATCATACTGTGCTTGCATTAACGCTAAATCAGGCGCCTCTGCTGAAATTGTGATACGCAGGAAGGCCATTTGCGTTTCAATTTGCCCGTACATTGGAATACTTTGCTCACGAACTGGACGTTCATTTTTATTCCATTTAATATTGAATTCTTTATAAGCTGCATCAATGGCTTCAACGTCACCACTTGCTAGCGCTTCCTCGAATTCTGCCATTACCGGCTTAAATTTAGTGCCAAATTCCGCGCGTTGTGCCGCTTCATCGACTGGATTTTCAAGCTTTTCTAAAGAACGTAGTGCATTGGATAATGCCGACAACGCTGTTAGACGTTCTTCCTTAGAAATTGCTTCTTTCGCTTGCGCAAGCACTTCATCAACCTTTTCTTTCGCTTTCGTTTCCTCTGACGTTACTAAAGCCCAGTCTGCTGTAAACTGTTCTAGGGCCTGCTCTGCCTCCGCTTCTTTATCCTGCTTGGTATTCATGAGTGCATCACTAATGGATATGTATAAATGACTATATGACTGCGCTGCCTGCACCGGCACGACTGCCAGTGCTAATAGCAAGCAAACAATTACACTACAGCGCGTTAAAAAGTGCTTCACCTAAATAACTCCCCTTTTGTACGCCAGGGAAGCAAGCAAACACCGCACTGCCTCGATGGGTAACATATTCATTCATTTTATCCATTCGTCCTAAGCTGTTTTGCACGGCCGTAAATTGAGCCGGATCTTTTTGGAAAGATACAAATAATAGCCCTGCATCATGCGCACCCGTATTCGTCATCACACCTGAAGCATATGAATAGGAACGACGCAGCATACGAGCACCTGATTTCCGTGCTAAATGCACATGGGATATATCAGGCATAATGTACTCACCTTTTTCATCTTTTGCTTCCACTTCAAAATCATCGAATTCCTTTGTCTTACCAAATGCCGCACCACTATCTCTGTAACGGCCGAATGTTGCCTCCTGGTCTTTTAAAGACGTACGATCCCATGTTTCAAGATGCATTTGAATTTCACGTGCCACTAAATATGAGCCGCCCTTCAGCCAGCCTTTATCGACCCAAACTACTTCGTTCAAATCTTTCGCATCTGTAATGGAAGGATTTACAGTACCATCCTTAAAGGCAAATAAATTACGTGGTGTCCCCCCCGTCGCAGGGAACGAGTTAAAACCAGCCTGCGACCATTTGATCTCTACTTTTCCTGAAGCAGCGCGCACTAAATTACGCACTGCATGGAAAGCCACTTGCGGGTCATCTGCACATGCTTGAATACAAAGATCACCACCAGTAAAAGCCTCTTGCAACTGATCTTTCGGGAAATGGGGTAGATCTTCAAGCTCCTTAGGTTTCAAGTGTGACATGCCTAATTTTTCAAAGAGTGATGGACCAACCCCAAAGGTAATAGAAAGATTAGAAGCATCTAAGCCCTCCGCTTCTCCTGTATCTCCTGTTGGCACTCTCGTATTTGTTGTTAAATCTACCATTAATTCACCATTCATTAAACGCACAACAAGAGGTGTCCATTTTTTGAACAACTCTTGTAATTCTTGCTTCGATGTTACTAAGACATTCAAAGAAGCAAAATAAATATGCGTTTGGACTGGAGTGATAATGCCAGATTGATGCCTGCCATAAAAATCAATTTTATTGATAGTCGTTTTACTATCGGCAACCGGCTCGAATACATCGTAGCCCATTGCCTTCATGACGCCACCGAAACCGGAAGCACCGATGGCAACACCAGCTGCCCCGATGCTTGTCAGTTTCAACATGTCACGACGAGAAATTTTTTTATTGATCCATTTTTCATCATTTGACGTTGTCATTTATTATCACTCCAAAATAATTCCCATTTGACTTAATGGCTCACCAAGTTGGTTGACTGCTGTTGCAAGTGCTTTTGTGTTTTCTTCTGTTAATTCTTCGTAAGAAATATAGCCGCCGTTAGCTGTTACGTGTTGTGCTAGTAAATCATCTACTGCTTTGAATTTTTCATCCAATGTCGCGACTAGCTCTTTATCCTTTGCTTCTAATTTAGAACGAAGGATTTCAAAGATTTTTTCTGCTCCTTCAATATTCGCTTTGAAGTCATATAGGTCTGTATGTGAGTAAATTTCTTCTTCACCAGTGATTTTTGATGTTGATACTTCATTTAATAGGTCCACAGCACCCGTAATCATTAAATCTGGTGTGACTTCTACTGTTTGTACAAGTGCATGTAATTCTTTCGCATCTGCTAACAGTTGGTCAGCAATCGCTTCGTAACCAGCCGTTGTGTTTTCTTCCCAAAGTGCATACTCAAGCTTATGGTAACCTGTCCACTCTTCCTCGCCTTTACCTTCTTCTTGAATATCCGCTAAACGACCATCAATACGTGGGTCAAGATCCCCGAAACTTTCAGCGATTGGCTCAGAACGCTCGAAATACATACGTGCTGGTGCATAAGCTGCTTTTGCGCCCTCCATGTCACCCGCTTTGAAAAGATTGACAAAGTTCTCTGTTTCCAGCAGGAATTGATCCATTTGCTCTAAAGCGAACTCTTTATAAGCCGTTAATTCAGCTGTTAAATCCACTTCTTCAGCAGCTGGTGCTTCTTGCTGTGTTGAAGGCGTTGTATCTTGATCTGCCTTCTCTGTGTCACCACAGCCCGCCATTAAAATTCCACCTGCGACTAAAACTGATAATAATGATTTATGTTTCATGCTATGTACCTACTTTCGAATTAGTATATATTGTAAATGATAATCATTATCAAATCTGATTGCAATATGTATTTTTATTTATAGAAAAAAACGTCATTTCGCAGTTGAAAGTTATTACCAACTAGCGAAATGACGTTTTTTCTACAATATAATGATTATAATCTACTAAATTGTTGCTTGTTTCGAATTTTCTTGTTTTCCATACATGTAATAATACAGCACGATAGAAAGTAAAATTACAAATACCATGGAGAAGAAAATCGCACTGTAACCCCTTGATGGGACGAAAAACCCTAAGAAAAATGGCCCAACGCCTAATCCAAAATCATACAAGATGAAATAAGTGGATGTCGCAAGTCCTAAGCGCTCATTCGGCGTAACTTTAATGGCAATGGCTTGTGCTACCGAATTAAAGTTTCCGTAGCCAATCCCGATGCAAGCAGCCGCCACTAAAAATACAATACTATTCGTTGCCGAACTAAACGCGTACATCCCAACCGTAAAAATCACAAGGCAAGGATAGACTACAATATTTGCCCCTCTTGCATCAAGTAACTTACCAGTAAAAGGACGCGTCAATAATATTACAATAGCATAAACGATAAAGAAGTAGCTTCCTGCCGTAACTAAGTCTAGTTCTTTTGCATAAAACGTCATAAAAGACATGACCCCCGAATATGCAAAGCCAATCATAAGTGCTACAAGAGAAATCGGCACCGCTCGCATTTCAATGAAATTCGATAGTTTAAAACCAGCCTTGATCGATTTGTCTTTTGTCTTTTTTGGTGCATCTGGCACTGTGACAATAAAATATAACATAAAACAAATTACGGCCAATACCGAATCTACCACAAAAACCATACGGAAATCAGAAAAGGTTTGCGTCAATAAAATCCCCACAAACGGTCCGATTGCGGTTGCTAAAATCGCACTCAAGCTATAATAACCAATACCTTCACCACGTCGCGTTGGTGGTAATATCTGTGCAATAATCGTGCCTGTTGCTGTACTTGCTAAACCAAGTGCTACTCCTTGGAATAGACGATTTATCATTAATAACGGTAGATTTACCGCTGCAAAATACAACATAGTCGTAACCGCAAAAAATAATAACCCATAAAATAATGTTTTTTTGCTACCCCAATCGCCAATCATACGTCCACCACCAAGACGGCCTAATAGCGTCCCGATAATAAAAATACTCGACACAAGCCCTGCTGTACTGGTAGAAGCATTAAATTTATCCACTGCATAGCCTGCAATAGTCACCATTAATAAAAAGAAAATTAATGTAATTGTAAAGTTAATAAGAGATATAATTAAAAAATCCTTTGTCCATAATTTCGGTTTTGTTTCTTCCACTTCTGTTCTCTCCTACTTTTTAATATTCGCACGGATTTTTGCTAAAACTTGTGTAGCAATGTCAATGTCCTGCTCAGTCACACCCTCCAGCGCATTCTCTAAAAATGGCTTTAAATATGCCTGAATCTCTTGGACGATATGTTCACCTTGCTCCGTTAACTGTACTAACTTTTCTCGCTTATCTTTTCCTGCCACTGTTTCGACATAGCCGATCTCCACAAGCTTTTGTACAAGTCTCGTAACACTCGGCTTTTCAATGTACATAAAGTTTGCAATCTCCACAAGCGAATGTGGACCCCTATCCGTCAATAATCGAAGAACCCCCCATTGCGAGCTATACAACTGATACTTCTCCAGCTGCAAATTAATTTGATTCGTAAACGGACGATACATCAATCGATACTCATTAAAAAATTCTTGTTCATTCGTCAAAATTGATTCCTCCCAAAATGGTTAGCTAAGGTAACTATATTCTTTTCTTCGTTCATTGTCTAGTGCTGTTTCTTGAGTTTAGCTGACTGAATTGCTGTTTTATCCGTCCCTCAACAAAAAACGACTAAACGGAAAAAATCCATTCAGTCGTTTTTACGTAGTAAATATAAAAAGTACGGAGCACCGATACATGCCACAACAATCCCAGCAGGCACAGTCGCCGTGGAAATCGCCACTCGGCCAATCGTATCAGCGAACATTAACAAGCTCGCACCGATACACAATGTTAATGGTAAAAATAATTGATAGCGTGGTCCAACGAGCTGTTTCGCGATATGTGGTGCCATTAAACCGATAAAGGCAATACCACCTGTAACCGATACTGCAGCTGCTGCGAGAGCAACTGCGACCACTAATAATTGTAGTCGTTCTCGCTGAATGTTCATCCCTAATCCAATCGCTGTTTGTTCACTCATGGCTAGCACATTCAAAACATTCGCCTTATAGAATATATACGGTATACATACGACTAACCATGGTAACAGCGCCCATAAAAACGGCCAATCCGTGCCCCAAACACTACCCGCAAGCCACTGCGCAATAAACTGTACATCACTTCGCTCGGCAGAAGATATCAACAGCATCATCACACCCGATAATGCAGACGCTACTCCAACACCAACCAAGATTAAAATCACCGGCTGCACACCTTGATTTCTCTTATAAGAAAAGAAGTAGATACATAACGCCGTCAGCATTGCACTGACAAAGCCGACAACCGGTAAAACATACGCAAAATGCGGTAAATCTCCCTTTACAAATAAGTAAAACAGTGTAATCCCGACACCTGCACCAGCATTAATCCCAATAATCCCTGGATCGGCTAAATCATTACGTGTCACGCCTTGTAACACAGCACCAGCAAGCGCTAATGCCATCCCCGCAGCCGCTAACACAAATAATCGCGGTAACCGTATCGAAAACAGCACGAACGATTCTTTAAAACTACCATCACCAAACAATATCGGAAGAATCCTATTAATAGACACAGACGATGCGCCAAGTGAAATACCCATCACGAAAATAGCAATGGTTAACAAGATCCAAACAACAAGCCATTTACACTGTTTTTTCCGCGCTTCTTTAAGCAAATTGACGACCTCCCTTACGTACAAGTAGTAAGAAGAATGGAAGGCCAATAATAGAAATAATTGCCACTACTGGCGTTTCAAATGGTGCATTGATCATACGACTGACAAAATCAGCTGTCAGCATAAACCAACCACCAACTAACGCACTCATAGGCAATACAAAACGATAATCTGTTCCAACAAAGGCACGTACAATATGCGGTATCATTAAGCCGACAAATGCTAGATTCCCAACAAGCGCCACTGCAGCACCTGCTAACACAACGACCACTACCATCATTACGACTTTAATCATCGTCGTATTTTGTCCTAATCCTACCGCTACCTCTTCGTTTAAACTTAATATCGTTAACTGACGGCTAAACACAAATGCTACAACCAACCCAATTACGATAAATGGCACAATAATGAGCGCCTGCCACGTGGTACCGATCAATCCCCCACTTGTCCACATTGATACATCTTTTGAGATATTAAATAAAATTCCGGTCCCATCTGCAATTGCTTGTAATAGAGCAGAAACAGCTGCCCCCGCTAAAACTAGTTTTAACGGAGAGAAGCCACTCTTAGTAGAAGCGCCAATACCATACACAATGACCATCCCTATCCCTGCGCCAACGAAGCATGAAAAAATAAGCATGAGATAAGATGTATTTGGAACAAAAGCCATTGTGAGGGCAAGTGCCGCATTCGCACCTGCCGTAAGTCCTAGAAGTCCAGGATCAGCTAATGGATTTCTTGTAACCCCCTGCATTATGGCCCCAGCTACCGCTAAAGCACTACCGACAAAGATTGCCGCAATAATACGTGGGAATCGAATTTCGCGTAAAATAGAATAATGCTTTCCACCACTTTGGCCGAGCATCGCTTCATAGACATCCTGTATAGATGTATTTGCTGCTCCAAAACATAATGAAACAATAGCTGTCACAACTAATAGGATAAATACAAGCAACACCTGAAGCCAAAATGGGATTTGTCGAAACTTAGTCATTACCTTTGCTTCCTTCTACATCTATTATTTTAAAAACTTCTCTTCAAAGAAATCTAGTTGGTAATCAAGCGTCATCGCATCATTAAAGAAAAACACTCTTGCATCCGCTTCAAATAAGTGACCATTTTTCACCGCTTCAATTTCGTTATACCAATCGGCATTTAAAAAAGAAGTATCTTGATCTTTCGTTAAACTTAAAATCACGTAGTCACCAGTATATTCACCTAAAACCTCTTGAGAGATGGCAAAGTAACCAGGCTCTAAAGCAACTTCTTCTACTTTCTTAGGCATCTTTAAGCCCATTTCTTGATATAAAATTTCTGTACCACGGCCCCAGTTATCGCCGAATAAATAGAATTGCTTTTCGTAGTTTTCAACAACAGTAACTGTCGCATCTTCACCGATTTTTTCTTTAATCTTTGTTCCTAATTCTGCTGCACGCGTTTTAAAATCTTCTACCCATTTCGTCGCTTCGGCTTCTTTGTTCACTACTTTACCAATTTCGATATGTTGTTGTAGGTAGTCATATTTGCCATACGTAAATAATACAGTAGGTGCAATTTCCGCTAGTTTATCAGCATTTTCGATATTGTTTAAACCAATGATTAGATCAGGCTCTAGTTCTAAGATTTTTTCGATATCTGTACTCTCAACAATTTCAGCATCCTTAATGCCTTCTGCAAAATTTGAATTCAATGCAGACCAAGAATCCACTCCTACCATATTCACACCAAGTTTCAATAAATCGCCTACATATGAAGACAATACGACAACACGTTCTGGATTTGCTGGCACTTCAATAGGTCCTGTTTCAGATTCATACGTAATTGTTTCTGCTGAAGATGCTTTTCCTGCATCCTCGTCTGTTTTTTCTTCACTCTTTTCACTATTGCCGCATGATGCTAGCACTAATACGACCATCATAAACATTGGTAAAAGCCATTTTTTCATGTCGAATAACCCCTTTATGTTGTTTGTAATAAATTATATGTAATGCACATCGGCTTATTTGTTCGAGGATCCTTGCCGATCACTGCATCAATATGAAACACTTCCTGTAAAACTTCCGGCACAACGACTTCCTCTGCTGTCCCGAATTTAACAAGCTCTCCTTGTGAAAGGGCCACAATGTAATCCGAAAAACGTGCTGCCTGGTTTAAATCATGTAGCACCATGACAATTGTGCGACCTTCCTTCTCGTTGAGCTCGCGGAGTAATTCTAAAACCTCTAATTGATGCGCCATGTCCAAATAGGTCGTTGGTTCATCTAGAAAAATAATGTCGGTTTCCTGTGCCAAAGCCATCGCAATCCACACACGTTGACGTTGCCCACCGGATAATGCATCGACCGTTTGTGTTCGGTATGCGTCCGTTTTTGTTACCTTTAAAGCCCAGTCAATGACATCCTTATCTTTTTGCGATAAATTGCCAAAGCCCTTTTGATATGGAAATCGACCATAGGATACGAGTTCTTCCACAGTTAAACCATGTGCGCTTTCTGGACTTTGTGGCAGGATTGCTAGCTCTTTTGCTAACGCCTTCGTATTCATCTCTGAAATATTTTGACCATCCAAAATAACCTGTCCACTCTCATGCTTTAGAATTCTAGTAATCGCTTTTAACAGCGTAGATTTACCACAACCATTCGAGCCAATAATAGTCGTAATTTTACCGTCAGGAATTTGTAGCGACAAATCATGCACAATTGTTTTATCCTCGTAACCAACACGAATCGATTCTATTTGTAAACGCAAAATGTATCCTCTCTTTCTTTTTACTAATACACGTGCTATGATATCACCAACGAACGAATTGATAATCATTATCACTATCGTCATTCTAGTTACCAGAAGTGAATTTGTCAAATAATTTTTTATCATTTTAGAAGGTGTGAATATAAAAATGAAAGATATTTATGATGTAACCATTATTGGTGGTGGGCCTGCGGGACTCTATAGTGCTTTTTATAGTGGTTTACGAGGCTTAAAAACGAAGCTAATTGAGAGCCAAGAACAGCTTGGTGGTAAGGTTTTACTTTATCCTGAAAAATTGATTTGGGATATTGGTGGCCACCCTCCAGTGTTAGGTGAGCAATTTGTTAAGCAATTAATTGCCCAAGCTAATACATTTGAGCCTACGATTTTAACTGGGACAAAGGTAGACTTCGTTGAACGTGAAAATGATGTTTTTGCTTTACATACAGCTCAAGGAGAGATTCATTATTCTAAAACGATATTATTAGCGGTTGGTGGCGGTATTATTAATCCTCAAAAACTAACACTTGAAGGCGCCGAAAAGTATGAAATGTCGAATTTACATTATACGGTTCAGTCCTATCAGCGTTTTGTAGGCAAAGACATCATCATTTCTGGTGGCGGGAATGCCGCAATCGACTGGGCTGTTGAACTAAAAGCAATTGCACATAGTGTTACAGTCGTCTATCGCAACGAAACGCTATCTGCACATGAGGCAACCATCCAAGAAGCAATTGATGCTGGAGTGAAAATTGAATGTAATACATCCATTACGAAGTTGACTGCCAATACAGATAAAACAGCGATTCAACTAGTCACATGCGAAAATTCACTAACAAAACAAAGCTATACACGCCAGATCGACGAGGTCATTGTCAGTCATGGTTATAACAAAGAGGCTTCATTAGTATTTGAACCATCCATAACTTTACCTAAGAAAGAAAATTATTATTTTGAAGGAAAAGCAACCGGAGAAACTGCCCAGCCAGGTATTTTTGCTGCTGGCGACATTTTAACGTTCGAAGGAAAAATCCATTTGCTACTAGGTACTTTCCAAGATGCAGCCAACGCTGTCAATTCGATTAAAACATACTTAGAACCAACAGCATATCGCAATGCCATGGTTTCTTCCCATAACGAAGCATTCAAAGAGAAGAATCGCTCTATTATTGAAAAACAACTGATGCGAGTTAAATAAACACGAAAAACCCCTTCTCTTTCAAAATTTTTCATTCTAACTTATTACAATTAAGCTGAATATCATCATTACAAAGCCAGCAGTGATTTTCTCCTGCTGGTTTTGGCTTTTATGATAACTAACTTTTAATAAGCGACAGATATCATAAAATTACTAAATAACTCAATGAAACCATATTTTTATAATTGATATAGTTGACCCTAATAATAGATAATGAAGTAGATAAAAATCTATTTTATAGTTAGGAAGAAAGTAATGAATAAAATATTAAAAAAATATTTTCTAATACCCGCTCTGATAACTACATTATTTGCCTCTCCATTTAGTGCTGATGCCTCAGTAAATGACGTACATATGACTTATTTATATGGCGGAACTTCTAGCACCAATTTAAAAAATATAGATATGACATTAGGAGCGATAAATACGGCTACTCCTGGATTCTATGAATTAAACGCTGACGGTAGTTTAAAATCTTCAATTGATAAAAATTTAATACAAGGGTTACACAATAGAGGATTAAAAGTAATTCCATTTATTACCAATAATTTCGATCGAAAATTAGGTCAAATAGCGATGAAAAATAGAGATAGTTTATCTACTCAACTTGTAGAATCTATCGTAAAAAATAATTTAGATGGAATAGATATAGATATTGAGAATTTAAACTATACAGATAAGGAAGATTTTACAGATTTCATTCGATTATTACATGAAAAAATGCCTAATGATAAAACAATATCAATAGCAGTTGCTGCAAATCCATATGGATGGACAACCGGATGGCATGGTTCTTATGATTATTTAAAACTAAGTGAATATAGCGATTACTTAATGGTCATGACATATGATGAAAGTTGGAAAGGTGGTCCTGTAGGTCCTGTTGCTAGCTTACCTTTTGTCGAAAATTCCATTAAATCTTTATTAAATCAAGGTGTTGATTCGAAAAAAATAGTTTTAGGCCTCCCTTTTTACGGTCGAATCTGGAACGATGGCGAGAAATTAGGAGGAGATGGTGTTGCCAATAAATCTGTAAAAAGCATAGTGAATAACCATAAAGGAAAATTCTATTTTGATAATGCCTCAAAATCAGCTTATGCCAAATTCACAGTTAAAAGCAGTGATACACCTACTTATGTTGGTGGTAAAAAACTAACACCGGGAAATTACACAATATGGTATGAAAATAATTCATCTTTAAAATATAAATTAAGGTTAGTAGAGAAATACAACTTAAGAGGAACAGGAAGTTGGGATTTAAATCAAGCAGATAATGGAATATGGGATTTTTATTCGTCTTGGGCGAATGGAGAACATAATTTTATAGATTCTGAAAATCATTGGGCTGAGAGTGATATTATGTCACTTTATAAAAAAGGATGGATTAACGGAAAAACCGAATACACTTTTGACCCAAATGGTGATTTAACAAGAGCACAGGCTGTTTCTATCATTGTCAACGCAATCGGATTAGACGAAACAAACGAAACTGTACCTAATAATTTCACTGATGTTCCTAAAGACCATTGGGCAAAACGGGCTATTGAACTAGCACATAAATATAATATTGTTAATGGAACAAAATCACATATTTTCGAACCGAATTCTCGAATTACAAGAGCTCAATTATCAGCAATATTATCGAGAGTATTAGATTACCCATTAAATAATACGAGTAAATCACCTTTTTATGATATACAAAAAGGACATTGGGCGTATTCAGATATTTTAAAACTAAGTAGTCACGGTATTATTAAAGGTAAAGAAGACGGTGGATTTTACCCTAACGATTTTGTTTCAAGAGCGCAAGTAGCAGCTATGGTCAATCGTGCAAGTGGAGATTTAGAAAAATATCCAACAATAAAATAACTAACTTCAAATGGGATAGGCAAACAGCACCTATCCCGTTGTTGTTTAAACTTACAGTAATGAATAATTGCATCCCTATTTTATCTTTTAACAAAGCCTCACGTTAAGACCCTTTTTATGAATGCCAATGTTTTATTAATAATTAATTCTTGATCATTATCTAACGTCGCGACATGATAGCTATTTTCTAGTCGACAAATTTCCTTCTCCGTAGTCTGTATTCCGTCCGCAATGATCTGTGAATTATACGGTGGTACTACATGGTCCTCGGCGGAAACTAAAATTAATGTAGGACAAGTAATTTTATACAGCCGTCTCCTCACTACTTCTACTAAATTTAATATTTCATTTACAGAACGTACTGGTGTCTTAGCATAAGCAAGCTCCGTCACCCCAGGCTTCTTAATATCTGAGCCAATGCCATCTAAAAACTGTACATCTGTAATGTGGCGAATTGACTCCATGGCTGGCAATACCACTGCCGCATTAATAAGAATGATGCCTCGCACTTCGGGATGTTTCTCTGCCATATATAATGTCAACGTACCACCCATAGAAAGACCTGTGACAAAAATTGTATCGCAACGCTCTTGAAGCCATTGATATCCTTCTTCAATCGAATGAATCCAGTCTTGATAGGTTGTTTGTGCCATGTCCTCATGGTGAGTGCCATGTCCTTTCAATAACGGCCCACAGACTGTAAAACCAGCTGCCGCATAGGCCTCATACAGAGGGCGCATGCTTTGTGGTGAACCTGTAAAACCATGTGACACTAAAATCCCTACATTATTGCCTTCTGCATAAAACGGTTCTGATCCTTGCAGGATTGGATATTTTTCAGCCAAAAAAATTCCTCCCTCTATAAAGTCTTCTCTATCGCTTTTAATTACACGACATTTTACTTACATTATGGCAGATTGAGCGTTTCTAGTAAATTCAACATTCGGATAATTGTACTCTTTTCAAACAGATCTCCTTTTTTGAACAAAGGATCGCAGCAACATTCCCGACATTTTGTACGCAAAAAAAACACATCAACAATATATCCATTGATGTGCAACACTGTTCATCTTCCATCAAGATAAACTATCTAAAGAAACTTATTAATGACCCCATTTGTCTTATCATATTAACCCCATATGATATCCTTCCTGCATGGCCCATGATTGTATTTAAATTATCTGGTAATCTTCCAAATCTAGATGTTTGCGGTTGTTGATTAGGATAATAGAAAGGTTGCTCCTGCATACCTTGATAAGGAGGGCCAAAACCTTGATTATATGTGGGTGGAAATGGTCTATTTCTACGATTCTGTGGATAAAATGGCATCAATTCACCCCCTATCAGAAAACTTTTAATAATATATGTCTGTATTTTTTTATGGCTTAGACTTTCGTAGAAGTTGAACAAGAAAATATTGGAATCTAGTGATTTAACCTGCCTCTCAAAACATATTATGGCACTATTAAAAGCATTACTTTCCCCTACTACTTCTTCTATAAAGGTTCTTTTCTTGTCAACTTTCCCTCTTACTGGAACCATACTATTTTTAATTTCATATTATACAAACATGACGAATGAAGAAGGTGTTTCTGATACAGGATTCAAAATATCTAGATTTTTTGTCCAAATTTGGTGTTGGGGGTGCGCATCCTGGTGGTATTAATCTAACAAAGGAAATATTCAAGACTGAGAACGTCAGTAAAACTTCTCACATTTTAGATGTAGGGTGTGGTACAGGTCAAACTGCTGCCTATTTAGCTGAAAAATACGAAGCAAATGTAACTGGCCTAGATATCAATTCAATAATGATAGCAAAGGCCAAAAATAGAATGAAAAAAAACCGCTTACCAGTAAAAATAATTCAAGGTTCAATCGAAAAAATTCCGTTACCGGATCAGAAGTTTGATTTTATCATTTCTGAATCTGTTCTTTCTTTTGTCAATAAACATAAAGCCCTTAAAGAAATTTTTCGGTTATTAAAAAATGGCGGCCGTTTCATTGCCATTGAGTTTACTATTACCCAAAAGCTCGAGGCAAAAAGTGAAGAGGAGATTAAACATTTTTATGGGTTTGATTCCTGCTTAATGAAAAAAGATTGGATCAATTTCCTTCAACAAGCTGGTTTTAAAAATATTCGTATACAGAAAAACAAATCCATTTCTTCAGTACCTGAATTTCATCACTCAGAGGATATTGAACCTGATCTTTACGAGATAATGGATAAGCATTTTGATATACACTTAAAGTATCCAGGGGTTCTGGACTATAGAATTTATTCATGTATTAAATAGAAGTATCGGTTCTTTTATTGATTAGAAAATGAAAAAGAGCAGGAGACTTGTTCATAGACAAATCTCCTACTCTAAATTCATTGTAATTATTTTATTATTTCTATAAAATGTTTTAATACCCTCGCCGTTAAACCCCAAATTGTATACTTTTCATAATCAAAAAACCACTCTTCCATTGAACGTGTTCTCCATTGATACTGTGCACCGTTTACAATTTTTTCAAAAGGAAAGTCTTTTGAAGGCACTATCTCAACGGATACTTCATGCATATAAGGCTCATAATTCAAGAACCAATTGACTGGTACCGTAAATACCTCTTCAACTTCTTCTTTGTTGTAAGAATGAATAATTTGATTGTAATCAATGGTTGCTACAAACGGATAAATGACAAATGAAGAAGATGTAATATAAGGACTTAATTGCCCTACAATATTAATCGTATTTGGATCGACACCTAATTCTTCAGATGTTTCTCGTACAGCTGCAGCCCATGGAGACTCGTCTGTTGCGTCGATTCGACCTCCAGGAAAACTTATATCACCTGGCTGTTTTCTCATAGTGAATGAACGTACTTCGAAAAGGATATGCCATTCATCATCCACTTGAACTAATGGAATCAAAACGGCTGAACGAAAAGCTGTCTCTTCTCCGATAAATTGGAATTGATTTTGATTTAAATATTTCTTTAGTTTATCTAGGAACATAAAATTCCCCTCGCCTCAATAATTAATATTCTTTCTATCGTATCACTAATAGATTAATGGATAAAGAATATCAGAACGCTATTATTATTTTTTCTACTAGAGAGCTTATTTTTATTAGGAAATATTGAATACTATTTCCTAATAAAAATAACAGCCTGATTATTTACTTAATCAGACTGTTTCATTGATAAATGCTTACTTATGATGTTATCAAATTATATCCTTGCCTAGCTCTTATAATAAGTTATTGGATTGTCGAACCCACTATTTTTGTACTACCGGAGCAGGATAGTCAAAGCCTTTCGTGTCCACTTCGACCTTTTTCATTTGCTGATCTTCTAACGGCTTATCTGCACCGTCACGTTCAGCTGCAACGATAGCATCTACTGTTTCCATGCCCTCAATTACTTTCCCAAAAGCAGCATATTCTCCGTTAAGACTAACCGCTTCTTCTACCATAATAAAAAATTGTGATCCCGCAGAGTTTGGTTCACCCGTCCGTGCCATTGAAATGACACCACGTTCATGTTTTAGATTATTTTCAAATCCATTATTAGAAAATTCACCTTCAATAGCATATCCTGGTCCACCTGATCCATTTCCTGAAGGATCTCCTCCTTGAATCATAAACCCAGGGATAACTCGGTGGAAAATAAGACCATCATAAAAACCTTCTTCAACTAAGGAAACAAAATTAGCTACCGTATTGGGAGCTATAGTAGGCTCTAGTTCAATGACGATTTTTTCATCGTTTTTCATAGTAATTGTCACAATTGGATTTTCTTTCACATCTGATGAATAATCCGTTTTTCCATCAGATTCCTTAACAGCCTTATCCCCTGATTGCCCACTTTCTGTTGATGTTCCACAACCTGTCAAAACAAAAGCTATCGCCATCAGACTAAAAACTAAATAAAATACTTTATTACGCTTGAACATATACTTTTCAACTCCTCTATGTAATCAGTTATTAATTATATAACTATAAGATAGCTCCCGACAACATATTAAAGATAAATTGCATGAAAACGTGATTTTACTAATTTTAAAAAACCACTTCCTTATGATACGGTTCTCCGTGACTAGTCTAAATGCGGTTTAAATTAATCTGTCTTTCCTTTCATATCTCCATAAAAATTTACTTTATTTTTTAGTTCTGGTAATGTTTTTGGTAAGTACCTTTGATCTAGTTGAAATTGAAATTCAAATTCTAATCGATTCTCTTCACTTGGTAGTTCTTGAAAATAGCCTTGGACTTGTATTTGTTCATATTGATTAAATTGAAGTGTAAAATTTAGTGAATCGTCTCTATTTGAAAAATGGAATATGCCTTTTAATTGTTTATATACTTTTTGAAGTTGTACATATAATCCATACACTTGCCCTTTCACAAACCAAATTTCCGCATCCTCCACATAATACTTTCCACTTTGAATTGAAACTTCCCCTCTAACTGCATATCCATCATCAAAGGTTCATTCCCAAGCTTAAACTGGCACATTTTTATACCTCCTTTGTTCTTTTTAAATAACAAAAATCAGCTCCCAAATTGATGCCGATTAAAACCTCACTTACTTGTGACAAGGTTCACCGTATACAAAGACCTATAAAAATAAAATTAAATTAGTATATATTACTTCTTATTCTTAATAAATCCATTTAGTTATTGTTATCTATTATCGAATCTCTTACTATAATAAAAGAATAGTGGTGATGAGATGAATATATACAGGATAAACATCTCATTGAAGCTAATCCGACAATAGAAGAAAGCTTCGGCTGCACCTGTAAGACGCCCTCGCTTTATTCTTTGACCAACATATAAAAACTATTTAACAGGAGGCATTGGTCACATCAAATTACATATTTTCAGCAAGAAAACATCATCAGTCATTTTGGGAGCATTATTACTGTTAGTACTTTCGTTTACTTTTTCAAGTACTGCTTCTGCACACGGCTACGTAAGTAAACCAGAAAGTCGCGGTTTATTATGCAAAACGGGGGCTAATATTGATTGTGGCGGTGTCCAATATGAACCACAAAGCTTAGAAGCTCCTGGAAACTTCGTTGTGAAATGTAATTCAATTAACTATTAGACAAAGTGTCCCCTATATCGATCAATCATTCTACAATTGACTAGTAAAGTGAGTTCATAGTATTGACATTATCTCGAATTCGAGATAATATAGTTACATAAAGTAACTTGAATCTTAAAAGTTACTTAATAACTATCAAATGGTATCTTAGTTTTTTAAGGTACATTTATAAATACTTATTCATAAAGGAGAAATAATGATGAAAAGACTAGACGGTAAAGTAGCAATTATTACAGGATCAGCACAAGGTATGGGTGCAGCACACGCAAAATTATTCGTAGATAACGGTGCAAAGGTTGTTTTAACAGATTTAAATGAAGAAAAAGGTCAGGCATTCGCAGCTGAATTAGGTGAAAATGCTCTTTTCGTTAAACAAAACGTAACATCTGAAGAAGATTGGGCAACAGTTATTGCAAAAGCAGAAGAAGCTTTTGGTCCAGTTAACGTATTAGTAAACAACGCTGGTATCACAATGGCGAAAAACATGCTTGATGTGACAGTAGAAGAATACCGTCGCATTGTAGAAATTAACCAAGTATCTGTATTCTTAGGTATGAAAACAGTAGCATCTTCTATGATGAAAGCTGGCGGCGGTTCAATCGTCAATATTTCTTCAATGAACGGTTTAGTTGGTGGCGCTATTGGTTACACAGATACAAAATTTGCAGTACGCGGTATGACAAAGGCAGCTGCGCTAAACCTTGCACCAATGGGCATTCGCGTAAACTCTGTACACCCAGGCGTTATCGCAACACCAATGATCGTACAAGAAGATACAAAAGCAGCGGTAGAAGCATTCGCAAAAAGTATTCCATTAAAACGTTTAGCGGAATCAGAAGAAGTATCTAAGATGGTATTGTTCTTGGCTTCTGATGAATCAAGCTACTCAACAGGTTCAGAATTCGTTATCGATGGCGGATTAACTGCACAGTAATAAAAGCACAAGAAAAATCTGTATATGATTTAAAAAGGCCGATTCTCTATTATTATAGAAAATCGGCCTTAGTTTTTAAAAATTAAAAAACCCCACTTATTTGTGGTAAGGTTCAGCCTATCATATCCCAATCATGTTTTAATAGTAGTTATTAGAAGCGCTATTTATGTAAAATGTTGAAATTGGCATACAACATAATTTTAATTTAGTGACACATGATAGCACTTATTTGCAGTTAAGACTTATATCTATTTCGCTAAATTTACAAATCGGCAGCTATAAATTTTTGTTAAAATCTATAGCTGCCGATTCAATTTACCCTGTGTCTAAATCACTAATTAAGACGCGTCTTCAAATTGACTGTTGTATAGTTCCGCGTAGAACCCGCCATTTGCTAGAAGTTCCTCATGGTTACCTGTCTCAATAATATCGCCATCTTTCATAACAATGATTAAATCTGCATTTTTAATCGTGGATAATCGGTGTGCGATCACGAAAGATGTTCGCCCGTTCGCTAACTCATCCATTGCTTTTTGAATCAGTATCTCTGTCCGCGTATCGACTGAGCTTGTTGCCTCATCTAAAATGAGTAGTGGTGCATTTTCAATCATCGCACGTGCAATGGTTATGAGCTGTTTTTGCCCTGTTGATAGGTTCGCATTATCATTGAGCACTGTATCATAGCCATTAGGCAAAGTTTTAATAAAGTGATGTAAGCCAACTGCTCTACAAGCTTGTTCCACTTGTTCATCTGTTACATTTTCTTTAGAAAATACGATATTCTCTCGGATTGTTCCTTCAAATATCCAAGTATCCTGGAGGACCATACAGAACAGATCATGAACATTTTCACGCGTTAATGAATGAATTGGTATGCCATCAATTGAGATTTCCCCGCCATTTACTTCATAAAAACGCATTAAAAGATTGACTAATGTCGTTTTACCGGCACCAGTAGGACCTACAATCGCAACTTTTTGACCTGCCTTTACACTCGCAGAAAAGTTTTTAATGATGGTGTGTTCTTCGTCATAGCCAAAACGAACGTTTTTAAACTCCACATCACCTTTTGCAGTAGCAAGCTTTTGTGTTTTTTCACTTTCATCTTCTAATTCTTCTTCCTTTAAAAACTCAAATACGCGTTCGCTTGCTGCTGCGGTTGACTGCATACTTGTTGCAGCTTGCGCCAATTGGGCAAGTGGCTGTGTGAATAAGCGAATGTACATCATGAATGCCACAATTGTACCGATTTGAATGACATCATTATTCACTAAAATGGCACCTACTACGCAAACGACTACATAGCCAAAGTTACCGACGAATGTCATAACCGGCATCATTAAGCCGGACATAAATTGCGATTTCCACGCATTTGTATACAGTCGTTCATTGATATCATGGAAAACCTTCTTCGCGTTTTCTTCACCGTTATAAGCTTTTACGATTGTATGACCCGCATAGGTTTCTTCAATATGACCATTAATCATACCGAGCTCCATTTGCTGTGCTATAAAGTACTTTTGTGAGCCTTTCATAATAATCGACATAAAGGCAAAACCAATAATCGTTGATAATATCGCCGATATTGCCATTATCCAGTTTGTATAAAACATCATCACTAGGGCACCTACAAATGTTGCGAGCCCACTCACTAGAGAACCTAAGCTGTTATTTAATGTTTGACCAATCGTATCAATATCATTAGTAACGCGACTTAAAACGTTACCGATACTTGTTTTATCGAAATATTTTAAAGGGATACGCGGCATTTTATCGGAAATGTCTGTACGCATTTTTTTCGTAATACGTTGCGTCACCGTTGCCATAATAAAACCTTGAGCATAATTAAATAACAAGCCGAAACCGTACATAAAGGCTAATAGTATGCCTAAACGTTTTATTTCATCTAGATTAATGGATGTGGCTAATCCAGATGAAATCGTATTGGTCATATCACTTATAATATCTGGACCAACTACATTTAAAATAGCGCCTACTAATGCAAGTACAAGTGCAATCATGACTAATGGAATATATTGCTTTGCATACGCGATTAGCTCACGAATGGTAGCTTTAAATTGCTTTGGTTTTTCTCCAATCATTGGCCCCATTCCAGGTGGACCTCCGCCAACTGGAGGCTTCCCCATTTTAGGAGGTATTGGTCTAGATGGTTGCGATTTAGTCATTTTCTAGCTCCTCCTTCGAAAGTTGTGATTGGGCGATTTCGATATAGGTAGGACAATTTTTTAATAATTCCTTGTGTTTACCCTTGCCCACAATTTGACCTTTATCTAATACAATAATTTGATCTGCGTCTTTAATTGTTCCGATACGCTGTGCCACGATTAAGGTTGTGGCATCTACCGTTAGCTCTTTTAATGCTGTTCGCAATACACGATCGGTCTTATAATCCAGCGCCGAAAAAGAATCATCGAAAATATAAATCTCCGGATGATGATAAATAGCACGTGCAATAGATAAACGTTGCTTTTGACCACCAGATACATTTGTTCCGCCTTGAGAAATTTCGCTGTCATATTGCCCCTCACGTTCTTCTACAAAATCCTTCGCTTGTGCGATTTCAATCGCTTTTTTCAAGAACGTTTGTGCAACTTCCTCTTGATTTTTACCGTACGCCACATTCGAAGCTACTGTCCCACTAAATAAAACAGCCTTTTGTGAAACATAGCCGATTTTATTGCGCAGGGCTTCTTGCGTATATTCTTTTACATTGACACCATCAACGAGTATCTCACCACTTGTAGCATCATAAAAACGAGGAATTAAGTTGACAACAGTTGTTTTACCGCTGCCTGTTGAACCAATAAATGCGACAGTTTCACCTTTTTTTGCAGTAAAGCTAATGTTTTGGAGTATTGGTTCTTCTGTGTCTGGGTAAGCAAAATCAACATTGCGGAATTCCACATCTCCAACCATTCCAGGCAAACCTTCAACCTTCGACCCATCAGTTATCTTCGATTTCGTATTTAACACTTCGAGTATTCGTTTTGCAGATACAGCAGCACGAGGTAGCATGATGAACATCATACTTAGCATCATAAACGCCATTACTACTTGAACAGCATAAGAACTAAAGACCACCATGTCTGAGAAAAGCTGAATACGATTCATCGCATTTGCTTCATTAATAATATAAGCCCCTAACCAATAAATCGATACGCTAAGGCCAGACATAATAAAGGTCATACCCGGCATCATGATAGCCATCACACGGTTTACAAATAAATTAGTAGCTGTTAATTGTTCATTGGCTTTTTCAAATTTCGTATGTTGATATTGTTCGGCATTGTAGGCACGAATCACTCTTAAGCCAGTTAAACCTTCTCTCGACACACGATTTAAATTATCAGTTAACTTTTGGACAACCTGGAACTTTGGTAAGGCAAATAAAATCACTATACTTAACAAAATGATTAACACAAATACGGAAACACCTGTCGCAACAGACCATTGCCAGCTCTTTCCGGAAATTTTCACAATCGCCCACGTTGCTAAGATAGGCGCTTTAATAATCGCCTGTAAGCCCATCGCAATAATAAGCTGAATTTGTGTTATATCATTCGTCGATCGTGTGATTAAACTCGATGTTGAAAAAGAATTGATTTCCTCCATCGAGAACATCATTGTTTTTTCATACACCATCGCACGCAAACGCCTAGACAGTCCTGCTGCTACCTTTGCGGCAAAATAACCAACCACCATCGCAGCCATCATACTACCGATTGCACATAATACCATATAGCTACCAGGTGCCAGTAAATCCGCAGTCGTTGTGCCTTCTGTTTGAATAAGTGTCGTAATTTCTGCCATATAGTCTGGTAACTTTAAATCAAGCCATACTTGTACGACGATAAATAAAACACTTATACAAACAAAAAGCCATTCATTTCTTTGCATATATTTAAATATTTTCAGCATGAATGTTCCCCTTTATCTTATAGTGTAAGATATACACTATGTTGTCAGAATTTTTTCTCAAGATAAACAAATTGTTGGTGAAGCTAATGGCGAAATCCTCCCTCCTAGTAATCACTGAGGAGAAATATAACTCAGGCCTCTGACTGCACATAACATCTATTATGGTCAGAAATTTTTCAATTTACAATTAACTTATCAAAATTTCTACAAACTTGAATTAGGTGTTCAAGCGCAATATCGTACAAGAAAAACTTTATCATAAATGATATTTTTAAAACAACCATTACTATTAATAGGAGGAACTTTGGATGTTAAATGAAATTCGAACGGTTTATCTTGATTCAGATCTAAACATCGAAGCTTATCGATTTAAAGGAATCATGCAAAAGTTCCCTTCTCACTTTCATGAATATTATGTGATTGGATTCATTGAAGAAGGTCAACGCTCTTTAGTTTGCAAAGGTGAAGAATACATAATTAATCCAGGTGATTTATTATTATTTAACCCATATGATACGCACAGTTGCGAACAGATTGATGGGAAAACACTGGATTATCGTTGCATTAATGTGACACCAGAAGTTATGAAAAAGATGGTTTTAGAAATCAATGGAAATGAATGCCTTCCCTATTTCAACAAAAATGTTTTATACCATAGCGAGCTTGTAGACAATTTAAGAGAGCTACATTTAAAAATTTCGCAGAATGAGAGTGAGCTTAAGAAGGAAGAATTATTTTTGTACTTATTGGAAGAGCTCATCCAGACATATTCTGACTTAACAATCCTTCCAACAGCTTCTGAACACTCTCATGAAGTTAAAACAGTGTGTACCTATTTGGAGGAAAACTATACGAAAACGATTACGCTGAATGAATTAAGTGTCTTAACGAGATGGAGCAAATATCACTTACTCAGAACTTTCACAAAAAAAATGGGCATCTCCCCTAATAACTACTTGGAAACAATTCGAGTAAATCATGCCAAAAAGCTATTGGAACAAGGTATAAAACCCATCGAAGTAACTTTCTTAACCGGATTTAGTGATCAAAGTCATTTGACTAAATTCTTTAAAAGACAGGTTGGGTTAACACCAAAACAGTATATGAGAATTTTCGATAATGAAGGAGAAACACGATGAATAATCTTGAAACAAAATGCGTCCTTGTCATTGATGAGAATTTACCTCTAGGTCTGATCGCCAACACAGCCGCTATCTTGGGCGTAACACTTGGAAAGTATGCTCCCGAGTTAGTTGGTAGCAATGTAGCAGACGGTTCAGGTATTGAACATTTAGGCATTGTGAAAACACCAGTCCCAATTTTAAAAGGGAGTACTTCCCTACTCCACGAACTAAGAGATAAAACGATGACAGAACCTTTTTCTGACATACTTGTCGTAGATTTTTCTGATACAGCTCAAGGCTGTAAATCGTATGAAGAATACATAGATAAACTGCAAGCAATATCAAAATCCGACTTCAAATACTTCGGTCTTGGCATCTATGGAGAAAAGAAAAAAGTAAACCGGTTAACTGGAAGTTTCCCTCTTTTGAGGTAAGCAGGGTACAGTATTTATAATAGAACGAGGAGGAGTAACATGGATAACTTACTAGCATATGTCTTAATGGCCCTTATGATGTCAATGTTGCCCGGTACAGATACGGTACTTATCATGAAAAATACGCTTAGTCACGGAGCAAAAGCCGGACGCTTTACGATACTCGGAATGGCTACTGGTCTTACGTTTTGGACCGTTATTGCCGTTTTCGGTTTGTCAGTTGTCATTGCCCAGTCCCTATTTCTTTTCAATGCCATCAAGTATTTGGGAGCTGCCTATTTGTTTTACTTAGGTGTAAGAGCATTTTTTACGAAAAGTACATTTTCATTAGAGGCTGTTCAAGTAGAAAATCCGCATTCTATTGACAAGAATGCGCACCATCATTATAAAGAATCCTATTTACAAGGAGCAATTAGTAATATCCTTAACCCTAAGACAATTTTGGTCTACATCACGTTTATGCCACAATTCATTGATCTTAATGGAAATATAAATCAACAATTGCTCGTGTTAGGATTCATACTCACGATAATAGCAGTAGGATGGTTTATGATTTTGGTTTATCTTATAGACCATATGAAAAAGTGGCTGAAAAATCCGAAGTTCCAAACCATTTTCCAAAAGTCTACTGGGGTAATGTTAATCGGTTTTGGAGTGAAAACGGCCATTTAGCGTGTTCAAAGAAAAATAGTTTTATAACTTTCCAGGTGTGTTGTTTAACCAATTTTCACACTACTATTAAAGTGATAGGATGATTTCCGCTTCTGGATGCTCACTTTCCGTGGGCAAATACCCTCCGCTCCAATCAATTAATAATGAGGGTTCTACATACTTTTTTTCTTAATACCTACTCTACCAACAGCATTATCAACAGAAATGTGCTTTTTTAAATAGTTTTCTGCTCATTCCTGTTGCATTGTTGATTCTGGTAATCCATTAACCTCTATTTTTTAAAAAAGTATTTTTCTCGCAAAAATATTTTATGGTATGATGTTTAGGTCATTTATCTACTATGTGACACATTTACATTCATCTTAGAATAGAGGTATTTATGGACACCACAAAATTATCCAAGCAACATTGGTTGCTCATCTTAACACTTTCTTTATTAACATTTGTTCTCGGGACAAGCGAATTTGTGATTGTCGGAATCTTAACCGATATTTCCTCGAGCCTTCATATAACAAATGCAAAAGCTGGCACACTCGTTTCTGCGTTTGCAATTACGTTTGCCATCGCCACACCTTTAGTCATGTCAGCAACAAGTCATTTTCCAAAGCGTAAATGGATGTTGTTTTTGATAGGATCTTTCATCGTACTGAATGCTTTGTGTGTAATCTCGACGAGCTACATCATGTTCCTTGCACTTCGAATTATGACAGCGATTGTAACAGGCGTATTAATCTCTCTAGCTATGATTGTGGCAAGTGAAACCATGCCGATTAAAAAACGCGGACTTGCTATATCATTCGTTTTCGGTGGTTTCACACTTGCAAATGTAGTTGGAGTGCCAATTGGTATTGTCATCGCCGAATCATACGGCTGGAATGCCACTTTCATGTTAACTACTTTCCTAGGAGGATTGGCGTTTTTGGCATCTTATTTTGTCTTGCCTAATAGACTCAGCCAAATACGTAGTTCGATACGTGATCAATTTTCTTTAATGACGAATCCAAGAATTTTAATGGCTTTTTTCATTCCTGCTCTCGGATTTGGCGCAACTTATACCGTGTTTACGTACCTTGTTCCTATCTTGCAGGGAATGGAAGTACCAAATCATTCAATTAGTTTAGTATTATTTGGGTACGGATTTATCTCGATTTTCAGCAACATCCTTGCCGGTAAAATTGCCGGCCACAATGCAATCGGTCGCCTTCGGTTTGTTTTTCTCGTGCAGGCAGTTGTTCTGACAAGTCTATTTTGGACTACCGATCATTTCATTTTAGGTCTGGTAAACATTGGCCTGATGTCGTTAATGGCCATTCTATTAACAACATCTACTCAGCTTTATTTAATAGATCTCGCCGAAATTTATCAGCCAAAAGCAACAGGACTCGCTGCTTCACTTATGCCAGTGGCAAGCAACGTAGGTATCGCTTTTGGTTCAGCATTAGGCGGAATCGTATATCATCAAGGGAATTTAATAAATGTAACATGGGTCGGTGGGATAGTTGCAGTCTGCGCAGCTCTGCTAACTTTCTATAGTTATCGTTTAGATCAAAAACAAAAGAAATCAGCATAAAAGGAAAGTAACAAACGCTTGGTATCCTTTCTATGGTATCTCCAGAAGAACCAAAATCTTTCCATGCCATAATTGAAATTGAAAAAAGAAGTATCAAGAACGTATAGTTCTTGATACTTCTTTAATATATACTGCTTACTATGATTGAAATATAAATCAACAATTGATTAGCTTAAGACTAATCTTTACTTTAATAGCAGTGTGATCATATTTCCTCATTTTTTCAATAAATCCGTCATTTTTTTGTGTCTAAACCAATAAAACCACTGAATGCACAAACAAATACTTCACCAATAGTCCCCAAATAATTTAAAACAACACATCTTCTTCCAATTATCGATTAAGAATCAATTTATCATAATGAGCACATTCTAACCATTCTTTTAATCGGGTTTCTCTCATTTCGTTGATTAACAGATTACCAACAGTGCCCTTCATTAAATAGTAATTAACATATGACACCTGTCACAAAGTACTTTTGACGGGTGTGAATGTGATTCTTATCTTTTCCCTTGTATCATTTTATTATAAGAAAATGTAGAGGGAGTTAGATAAATGATACAACATAATCAAAGATTACCGTTAATCGATATATTACGTGGGTTTGCAGTATTGGGAACGCTAGGTACAAACATTTGGATTTTTGCATATCTTGGGGACTTATCTTACATTACAACAAGTGCTTATGCTGGTTGGTGGTCATTGAATGATTTCCTTCGAATGCTTGTCTTATTTTTTGTAAATGGTAAGTTACTCGGATTGTTAACTATTATGTTTGGTGTTGGTCTAGAATTAAAATATCAACAATCCATTCGAAAAGGTAATACTTGGCCAGGTGTCTATATTTGGACCGTTTTGTTCTTGTTTGTAGAGGGCTTTATCCATTTCGCTTTGGTAATGGAATATGATATTTTGATGAGTTACGCAGTGACGGCATTGATCGTTGCCTTTATTGTAAAGGCTGGAGATAAGGCCATTAACCGTACTTTATATATAGTCGGAGGATTTCATACATTAATGATACTACTAATATTAGTAAGTGCTTTACTAGGTGCTAATGTAACCTTACCTTCCGACGATGCAATTGTTAGTATTTATCAAAATGGTACTTGGTTTGAACAAATCCACAATCGTTTAACGAATTTTTGGTTTTTTAGAACCGAGGCTATCTTTATTATTCCGATGAATATCTTCTTATTTTTAATGGGCGTAAAATTAATGCGTAACGGTGTATTCTCTCAAGATGAAAATGGTCGTCAGGCGCGTAAAAAGTTGTTTTCTATCGGGCTGACAATTGGAGTACCATTAAATCTTCTTATCTTTATTCCTGGTGGCGCTTTTGATTTACCTGTACGTTATTTATTTGCACCGATTCTATCACTTGGTTATATTGGAATTTTAGGTAAACTGGTAGAATATAAAAAGGGTGATTGGCTATGGAAGCGATTTGGGCAAGTTGGCAAAATGTCTTTAAGTTGCTACGTCCTACAAAATATGATGGCATCATTCATTTTCTATGGGTGGGGCTTAGGATTAGGTGGAAAGCTAAATAGCATTGAGGTTATTGCCATTTGGGTTACCCTTTCCCTTCTCCAACTCTTCATTGCTCATATTTGTATAAAACATTTTCATGTTGGACCTTTGGAATGGATTCGAAAACATGCCGTTCAAGCCGTTGCAAATAAATAGACGACAAAAGTTGGTGACAAATATAAAAATTTATCCAAAAGATCAAGCAAGGCAATATTTAATTATCGACGTAGTGTCTATAATTTTTTTAGTTTCACTTGTATTAAGTTCGAAATCCGATTTACCGATACTAGTCAAAGTAATTATCCTCAGTTTATTCTTATCGGCTTTTTATTTTGCATTATGGTATAGAGATTGGCGCCTTCATCTGGCAACATTATCAGGCCTCTTCCTTATTACAATTATTAGTATATACGAAGGCTCTATCATGTTAACTTTCGGATTTATGTTCGCAGATTTAATCGGGAGAGCAAAAGCCAAATGGCATATTGCCTCTGCAATGATTGCAATTACCCTTATGTTTATTGTTGTTTTATGGGCTGAGACTGGCGAGCTTTTTAAAATAGAAGAACCTATGATTATACCGATTATGATGATTCAAATAGTATTCCCTTTACTTATTTACTTTATAGAAAAAACAAAAAGCTTAAAAGTTGAGCTAGCAGCGGTTAATACCCAACTCGTACAACAAGACGAGCGGCAACGTATTGCTAGGGATCTCCATGATACGATTGGCCATACGTTAACAATGATTAAAATAAAAACCGAGTTGACAACAAAATTGATGGACAGAGATCCAAATAGAGCTAAAGATGAGTTAGATGATATATTATCAACTACCCGAACTGCACTAAAACAAGTAAGAGAAATTGTGTCAGATATGAATTTTATCTCGTTAGAAAGTGAGCTTTACCATTGTAAAAACCTATTACAAACAGCTACTATTTCTTTCAAGTTGAACCATAGGTGTCCCAATACCTTATTGGCTAGCGTGGAAGAAACAATGCTCGCCTTATGTCTTAGAGAAGCAACAACAAATCTTATCAAACATAGTCAGGCCAAAAATTGTATAGTTGAGATTGATTGTATTGACCATATATATTGTCTAAAAATCTCTGATGACGGTGTAGGTCTAGTAAACCAAGGTCTGGGCAATGGCATCTCTTCTATGAAGGAAAGAATGAGTGCCCTTCAAGGAACTGCTTCTATTAAGAATATAGCAACTGGTGGAACCATTGTTACGTTTAAACTTTCTATCCAACATTCCAGAAAGGAGGCGCAGATCTTATGATACGTGTCATATTAGCTGAAGATCAACAAATGTTACGTGGTGCCTTAACATCATTATTGTCATTCGAGTCCGATATCCAAGTAATTGCAGAAGTAGCAGATGGTCAAAAAGCTTGGGAAGTTATACAAAGAGAAGTACCTGACGTTTGTATATTAGATATTGAAATGCCCTATCTCACTGGACTTGAACTTGCTGAAAAGATCAAAGTTGCTCATTTACCTTGTAAAGTTATGATTGTTACTACTTTTGCACGACCTGGATATTTACAAAAAGCGATGGATTGTGATGTAAATGGTTATTTGTTGAAGGATGAACCTATTGATTACTTGATAGAAGCAATACGAAAAGTAAACAACGGAGAAAAGGTTGTCAGTAGAGATTTGGCTGCTACTTTATTTATGAAAGAATTAAACCCACTAAACGAACGAGAAATCGCTGTTCTAGAACTTGTCAAAGAAGGTTTAACAACAAATGAAATAAGCAAAAAATTATTTCTAACAAAAGGAACTATTCGAAACTATTTATCAACCTCTATTCAAAAGCTCCATGTAGAATCCAGGCAACAAGCTGTTAATACTGCAAGTGATAAGGGCTGGATTTAATAGGCTTATACATAATAATCTATTCAGTTGTTGCCGATTTAAGAGCATTTCTGATTTCGAAAAGCGAAATGATTAGAGGACTAGATTTTAAAAAAAGGAGTGGCTACTAATTCAAAGCGATGATGGAAATTGGCTAAAACACTTGGTCTTATTGGTATTAATTCAAGAATAGTTAATCAGCACGTGTGGTAAACTATAAATCTCTTTTAGGAAAAAAAACCCAGCAACCCTCTGAATTGCTGGGTTTGCTCTGTTTTATCCGATTAATTCTTTTCTTACATTTTTATATGCCGTATGAAGATCAGTTTGATGTGCCTCATCTTGCCCACCGAGCTGTTCAAAAAGTTCCTTTAATGTTTTTCTAGCTCCATCAAACTGCTTTTGCATAATTTCATTTTTGAAAAGATTTTCATAGTATTCGATTACCTGTGGATTCATGTGTACCACTCCTTCAATTTTAGCATAAAAAAACATCTTCCCTTTTTAGAAAGATGCCTACCATGACAAATACACGACATAATACGTCGATTGCCACGATGGAATAAGCTTTCTATTGTTCATAGAAGCTACCCTTTTAACAATCGTCGTACTATGAGCATGCAGAAGAATTTCTTCGGTCACACTCAACACCTCCTATCCTCGTAGGCCTTTTGGTTGTACTAAATAAAGGCAGGTCTCCTGGCTTATGTTCATCACACCTTTCACCTTCCCATTACTTTTTGTAACAGTGGTTTTTGAAAAGTGCTCCCATTTACAGTTGCGGGACAGCGTCGGAATTTCACCGATCTTCCCTTTTAAACAAACCCAAAACTGAGTTTGTACCTTTATCTTTTTATTCCGTTTTTATTATTATAGCATAGTACCTGGTATTAAAAATTTAGAAATACTGGTATATAAAGAGAAAATTGACCTTCTGTAAGAAAGTCAATTTTTTCTTATTAACGAGTTGATTGTTGTACTTGTTGACGTAGTGTTTTTGCAGCCGCTACCATATGAGCAAGTGCCGCAACAGTTTCTGGTTCTTTACGTGTTTTTAAACCGCAGTCTGGATTGACCCAAAACTGATTTTTCGTTAACACCTGTAAGCTATCTTGCATAATCGTTAGCATTTCTTCTTCACTTGGCACACGTGGACTATGGATATCATAGACACCTAACCCAATGCCTTTTTCGTATGGATTATTTTGAAGCGAAGAAATCAGCTCACCGTGACTGCGAGACGTTTCAATCGAAATGACGTCTGCATCTAACGCACTAATCGGCTCGATAAAATCATTAAACTCACAATAGCACATATGTGTATGGATTTGTGTTTCATCCTTCACGCTAGCTGTTGAAAGCTTAAATGCTTTAACCGTCCAATCCAAATACTCACCCCAGTTCTCTTTACGAAGTGGTAATCCTTCACGTAAGGCTGGCTCGTCGACTTGAATGATTGCAATCCCTGCCGCTTCAAGTGCCTCAACCTCTTTACGGAGGGCAAGTGCAATTTGATAGGTCACATCTTTGCGTGAAAGATCATCACGTACGAAAGACCAGTTTAAAATTGTAACAGGGCCAGTTAGCATTCCTTTTACATAACGGTTCGTTAAGTTTTGTGCGTATGCTGTTTCTTTTACTGTCATCGGTGTTTCCCACGCAACATCTCCGTAAATAATCGGTGGCTTCACACCGCGAGAACCGTATGATACAACCCATGCCTTCTCTGTGAAAGCAAAGCCTGTGAGTTTTTCACCAAAGTATTCCACCATATCTGTCCGTTCAAATTCGCCGTGTACGAGTACATCAATATCAAGTTCTTCTTGAATGCCAATCCAGCGCTTTGTCTCTTCCTCTACAAAGGTTGCATATACTTCATCTGACAGCTGTTTTTTCCGCCATGCACTGCGCGTACGCTTCACTTCATCAGATTGTGGGAAGCTACCAATCGTTGTCGTTGGGAAAAGCGGTAGCTGTAATGCTTCTTGTTGAATCGTTTGACGTGATTTAAAATCTTTTTGGCGTTCAAAATCTTCTGGCACCACACTTTGAACTGCATTTTGAATGGCTTTATTATTACGAACTGGATGTTTTTTTAACGCTTCAATAGCCTTCATGCTTTCAGAAATTGTCTTATTCGTAGCATGATTCTTTTCTTGAACATATTTCGTTATTTCTGAGATTTCTACTAATTTTTCATCTGCGAATGCGAGTGCATTTTTCAATACGGGATCTAGTTTTGTTTCAAGTGCTGTTGTAATTGGTACATGCTGTAGGCTACATGAAGACTGAATCCATATTTCCTTAGCACCACTTAGTTGTTCAATAGCTTTGACTGTCGTACTTACTTCTGCTAAATTCGCACGCCAAATATCTCGCCCATTAATGACACCTGCTGCTAATACTTTATCTTGAGGGAAGCCGAATTGACGAAGCGCCTCCATATTTTTGTCATAGCCATGTACAAAGTCTAAACCAATTCCTTGCACAGGTAATGCTGTCAACGCTTCATAGGCAGATAATGATTCAAAATACGTTTGCAACATAATTTTCGCCTTTGGAACAGCAGCTGTTAATTGTGTGTATATTTCCTGTACGAGCTTCACCTCTGCCTCGTCTAATGTTGTGACAAGTGATGGCTCTTCTAATTGAATCCATTGTGCTCCGGCATCGACTAACTCCTGAATGACCTGTGCATAGAGTGGTAATAGCGCTAAAATAAATGTTACTTGTGAAATTTTGTCATAACCTTTTGTCAACTTACAAAAGGTATACGGGCCAATTATTGTTGGCTTTGCTGTAATACCAAACACTTCTTTTGCCTCTAGGAAATCAGCTAGAATTTTATTTTCAGTCAACTGGAGTGCTTGTCCTTCATATTCAGGCACAATGTAATGATAATTGGTGTTGAACCATTTCGTCATTTCACTCGCGACCGCATTGTTGTTACCACGAGCTACTCCATAATAAGTTTGTAAATCCACTTTTCCGCCCTGCCAGTCAAAGCGTTTTGGCACTAGCCCAAACATTACTGCTGTATCGAGCATTCTGTCATAATACGTAAAATCCCCAACTGTTATGATGTCTAAGCCGAGACTAAGTTGCTTGTCCATACGTGCTATACGAATATCTTTTAGTGTCTTTAAAATGTCCTCTTCTGAAAGCTCATTTCTCCAAAATGCCTCTAATGTTTTTTTCCATTCACGGTCTTCCCCAATATACGGGTAACCAATTGCTGTACTTGTATACGTCATTTTCTTCTCTCCCTTTGTATGAAAAATAAAAAAACCATTCTCCTTTTGGGAAAATGGCTGTTCAATGTATAGTAAAATTAGCTATAACGAAAAGATACGAAATTCATTCAAAAATCGTAATGTTCAATCGTTTTCGCACAGTGCCGATACGGTCACATTTCACCACCTATTTCCTCGTAGGTTATTTGGTGTGTACTAGATATTGGCAGGTCTCCTGGCTTGTCATCAACACGCCTCACTGCCTTCCCAGTTTCCCAGTGGCTTTCGTGATTTGCTCCGACTTACAGTTGCGGGACAGCGCCGGATTCACACCGACTTCCCTTTTAAGCCAACCATATAGTTGGCACCAACTCTTACACATTATTCATTTATGTTATTACTATAGCATATATTTTCAGAAAAGTATAAATAATTATTTTTTATAGAAATGTTGTTCCTCCGACCATTCAATTGACTCTTCATTCAAAAATTTTCTATATTTTTTTTCATTAAATTTGCTACTTGTTTAGCATATATTTGCGGTGATTGCATTAACCCTTCAATTGCATTTTGCTGACGTTGCACAGGGTGATGCTGATTCATTTTCCATTTCCCTTCAATTGTTTCAATAAGTACTTCGACACCAACAATCCCGTTCATCATGCCATTAATAGCTTTAACATCAAAATTACCCTTCCATGGATTCGGCTCAAATTGCTCATTAAAATGAGTGGTCTTTTCCAGTATTTCTTGCAGACGCTCAATATCTTTTACAATTTTGACCTTCCCTATTACGTGGACTGCCGTGTAATTCCATGTAGGCACTGTATTTTCTTCCTTATACCATGTGGGCGAAATATAGGCATGTGGACCATGGAAGACCACTAAAACCTGTTGCCCATCGAGTAGTTGCCAATGTGGATTTGCTTTAGCGAAATGACTCACCAAACAATCCTGTTCAACTACAAACGGCAAATGCGTTGCAAACGGCGCATCGTTTATTTGCGAAAATAATACGCCAAAACTATTTTGCTCTATAAAATTTATCAATTTTTCTCTGTCTGTTTCTTTAAATGCTTTCGGTATGTACATATTATCCCACTCCCTTTTTCTTACAGCCGTCACCAAATTTTACAGCATGAAGTTCATCACCTGAAGCCCACTTTTCTCTTTCATATTCATTAAAAATGACAGTGCCCCCCCTCTTTTACATTGAATGTTTGTACAACTTCTCTCGTAACACTTGCCACAAACTGTTGCTTTTGCACAATTGTTCGACCTTTCGCCATTTCCACCGTAATAATCGGCATATATCCTCCCCTCTCTTACTTCTTATAATACATTTTAACTTTTATAAATATTCAGATAAATAATCCGATATTAAATTTATCACACGAAAAAAGGAGACAAATATGAAAAATCGGACAGTTCTACTAACAGGTGCTAGCGAAGGCATTGGCTACGAACTAGCGAAAATCTTTGCGGCAAAAGGCAATAAACTTATTTTGGTTGCACGTAATCGTCAAAAGCTACTTGAAGTGCAAACAGAACTTGGTCAACAAACTGAAGTGATGATTATTGAGAAAGACTTATCTCACATTGATGCAGCTCAGCAACTCTATCATGAAATAAAGGCAGCAAATCTACAAATTGATGTGCTCATAAATAATGCAGGTGCCGGACTGCAAGGTCATTTTCACCAATTACCCGAACAAGAGCAGCTTCGCATGATTCAGTTGAATATTACAACACTTACACAGCTCACTCACTTGTGCTTACAGGATATGATTCATAACGGCTATGGCCGTATTATGAATATTGCCTCCATTTCTTCTTTTATTGCTACACCAAGCATGGCAGTATACGGTGCAACGAAAGCCTATGTGTTATTTTTTTCAGAGGCATTAAACACAGAACTCCGGAACAAAGGTGATTTTGCTGTAACAGCTATTTGTCCTGGGCCTACAAAAACAAATTTCGCAACGAATGGTGACATGGCACAACTTGGTGAACTAGTAAATCTAGTCGGTGTTCAACCAGAAAAGGTCGCTGCGATTTCTTATAATTCCCTTGCAAAGAAAAAATCTTTAAATATCCCTGGCAAACGATATAGGTTTCTCTTATTGGCGGCAAATTTATTACCGAGAAGGATAATACAGTTGATCATTGCAGCAGTTACATTGAAAAAACAACCTAATGGCGCTTCCAAAGTTATCTGATAGAAAAGAATTTATGTTAATTTTTTTAACAAGAGTTAGTTATCCAACTAACTAATAAGAAAAGAGGCGATGATATGGCAAAACCTACTGGTGTGGCAAAAGGCAATTTATTAGCAGCTGCCAAGCAATGTTTGGTGGATAAGGGCATTGAAAAATTCACATTGAAAGCTGTTGCAGAACAAGCAGGTGTAACACAAGGAACCATCTACTACCATTTCAAAACGAAGGAGCAAATTTTACTAGAAATCATTCAATCGATTTGTGAAAATACTTGGGATGAGCTATTAAAAGATGATCAGCAACTAATTCAATCAGCACTCCAATCTGCGAAAAATCGTTATGAAAATAAAGATTTTTATCAGTTATTTTTCACATTGGTTGTACTCGGGTTTAACAATCCACCAATTAAACAACAAATAGGACGAATTTTAGAGAATGAAAATGAAAGGTTGTTTAATGTACTTACGAAGTTATGGGGGAAATCCCCGATAGAAGGTGTATCAATAGCAACATGGAGTACCTTTGTTAACGCGCTTATTGATGGGATAGCCTTGCAAATTGTCATGTGTGACGATTTCCATGAAGATTCTTTTTACAATGAATTGGAGAAAATTCTTCTTACCCTTTATCAATTAGGAAAATAATTTGCGAAGGAGAAAATTCGATGCGCTTCTTTTTACTATGGGGCTTTGTTGTTTGGATATCCGCAAGCGCCCTCTTTAGGTTTGCTGGGCAATATTTTTTTGTACTCGAACGGCCTATGCTAATGATTTCTTCATATATTTTAGTCATTCCGCTTATCTGGATATTGACAACCCCTATTTTTTCATTTAAAAAATTAGAGGAGGAACAAAACGTCTTCAAGCTGCAATCTGTATTGCACTACCCGGTATGCTCATAGATGCAGTAGTGCTATTATTTTTCGATAAAATCTATATAAATTTGCCTGCTGAATTAGATCGTTATTTTGCATCTTGGCTCTTATTGGCGTATGCTCTTATTCTCCTAATGGGTTTTACCAAAGATCGAAAGAAACTACTGTAAATAGATTGAGTATTCTTAGAAAAAGTCTTCGTATCTTAATTGATACGAAGACTTTTAGATTAGATTTGATTAACATCCACAAAATACTTTTATAGCTTAAATTTTTGTACTTGATGATTTAGATTTTCCGCCATTATTGCTAATTGCTCAGTACTATTCGCTATTTCTTCCATCGTACCTACTGTTTCCTCAATTGTCGCTGATGTCTCTTGCACACCTGCAGCTGATTGTTCAGAAACGGCTGCAATTTCATCAATAGCATGATTGATTTGCTCCGTTGTTGCCGCGATACCTTGAAGATTTCCGGTAATGCCTTGAATATTGCTAAACATACTATTAACTGCTGTTGCAATATCTCCGAAAGTTCCGCTAGTATCAGTAATTTGCTCAGTTCCTTTTTTAACTTCCTCGTAGCCCATTTGAAGTGAAGATGTAACGCCGACTGTCTCGGTTTGGATTCGAGTTACAATAGACGAAATATCTGTTACTGAAAACGATACTTGCTCAGCCAGCTTGCGTACCTCATCCGCCACAACGGCAAAGCCTTTACCATGTTCTCCTGCTCTTGCTGCTTCAATCGCAGCATTTAGTGCCAGCAGATTTGTTTGGTTCGCAATATTATCAATCACGGATACTAGTTTTGAAATTTCCTGTGATTGTGAATTTAAGCCCTCAACCTTCGAAACAGCCTCTTGGACAATGCGATCAATCGCAAACATTTGTTGCGTTGATGAATTCATTAATTGTTGACCAGCTGTTGTTAATTGTAATACTTCTTTGGAGTGTCCTTCTAAATCCGTGCCCTCATTCGTTGCTTGTTGTACATTGACTTTAAAGTTTTCGATAATTTGTGCTAAGTCGCTTGCATTGTTTGCCTGTGATTCGGACCCATCAGCTATTTCTAGCATTGTTACGGCAATTTGTTCTGCACCCGTTTTCACTTCAACTGCTGATTGCGCTAACTCTTCACTATTTGCAGCGACGTTTTCAGAAACATCATTAATAGAACTTAATATTTCATGAAGCTTACTATTCATTGTATTAGTAGATTTCATAAGAATCCCAATCTCGTCCTGCAATTTTTCAGGTAGAGGCGGTTGGCTAATATCACCTTCTGCCATTGCTGAAATTTTATGTATTACAGCTTTAATTGGATTAGCAATTAATTTAGCTGAAACAAAGGCGATTAAAATGGCAAGTATAGTTATTAGAGTCCCCATGTATATGCTAACTTTCATAGAAATATTAGTCTGGGCTATCATATCCTTCCCAAGCTCACTAATATTATCTTCTCTTAACTGGGCTAACCCTTCATAACCTTCTCTCACCTCTGCAGCAAGATCGTCCATTGAATTTAAATTTTGAATCGCCAGCTCTACATTTCCCTTATCGTACTCATCAAATACATCCGTTTGTACAAATTCTCGCCATTCCCTTGCTTTCTCTACTATAATTGCTAATTTTTCATTGTTTGATAATTTGCTTAGTATTGCATTATTTTCTTCAGCAATCTCTGTGTATTTATGAAATTCATCTTTATGCTTTTCTTCGCCTGTTAACACATAACTTTTTGCGGCAGTTGTCCGGACACTTATCGCGGAAGCAAGTTTTTCATTTGCAGATAATAACTGTAATTCTTGTTCCACAATGTCTTTACTAGTAGAAATCACTTGTCTATTTGCTGCATAGTTATAAGAATTAAAAAATCCTATTAAAAATACGACAACAAAAAATGCACTCAATATCTTTGCCCTAATTGTTTTGAACTTAAGTTTCTGTAACATAATACTTACCACTTCCTTACTTTTTCTTCGTGAAATCAACTCAATTCATTACTAAAAAATATATAAAATTAACCTCACAATATTATTTGAATAGTTTCATTTGCATTCCCAAAAATAAATATAGCATCTATTCCATATTCCTAACATAACTCTATATGTACATTTCATTCGCAATTTTCAATAAATAAAGCCGACAATAACATGCTTAAATATTCATGATTAGTAACATAATCAAATAATAACATCACTTTTTCATCTTTATTTGATATTACTATTCCAATAATATATTTACTCAAGAAAACGAATACGTGCAGAAAATAAAAATTCATTTATTTTATCCCCATAATATGTAATTTAACTTATTGCAACTAGATAACATCCATCACTTTATAGATAATATAAAAACTATGTCACTGAATTCTTCAAATAATACTTTTAAAGTAGGCATAAAAATTAAAAATGCAAAGGTCTAAATTTGTCCTTTGCATCACTTTTTATAATTTAAATTGTCTTACCTGCTCATTCATCTGCTCTGCCATTTCAGCGAGCACATCTGTACTTCTTGCCACTTCTTCCATCGTGCTTGCCGTTTCTTCAATAGTAGCAGACGTTTCCTGTACACCAGCTGCTGATTGTTCAGAAATTGCAGCAATCTCATCAATCGCCTGGTTAATTTTTGTAGTGGTTTCAGCGATACCATGTAAGTTACCTGAAATGGTTTCGATATTGGCAAACATGTTATTCACTGCCCCAGAAATATTCTCGAAAGTCTCACCTGTGTACGTAATTTGCGCCGTACCGCGTTTTACTTCCTCATAACCAGCTTGAAGAGAAGTTGTTACGCCAACTGTCTCAGTTTGAATGCCTGATACGATTGTTGAAATATCTATCACGGATAACGATACTTGTTCTGCAAGTTTCCTTACCTCATCCGCCACAACCGCAAAGCCTTTCCCATGCTCCCCTGCACGGGCCGCTTCAATCGCTGCATTTAGTGCCAGTAAATTTGTTTGGTTCGCAATGCCATCAATAACTGAGACAAGTCTTGTAATTTCTTTTGACTGTTCACTTAGCCCTTCTACTTTTATAACAGACTCTTTAACGATACGGTCGATCGCATGCATTTGCTCTGTTGAAGAGTTCATTAAACCCTGCCCTGCAGCAGTTAATTGCTGAACATTTTTCGAATGGGACTGTAGATCTACTCCCTCTTTTGTTGCCTCATTCACATTGACGATAAAGGAATCCATCATCACTGCTAAATCACTGGAATTACTTGCTTGAGATTCCGATCCTTCTGCTAACTCCTGCATCGTAAGTGCAATTTGTGTCGAACCGGATTTCACTTCAAGGGCTGACTGCGCTAATTCTTCACTACTACTTGCCACGTTCTCTGACACAGTTTGTAAGGAACCAATAATTGTTTGAAGTCGCTCATTCAAATGATTCGTGGATGTCATAAGTGTGCCGATTTCATCCTGTAACTTCGCCTTAAGAGGCTCTTGTGAGATATCACCCTCCGCCATTTTTGTGATATAGGTAATAACCTTTTTCACAGGTAGAGAAATATTACGAGCCGTCGTAAAGGCAAGAATTAATGCAAACAACGTTACAAATCCACCTAAAAGCATACCGATGATTTGAGACTTACGACTTTGTGATACTAACCCTTCACCAAACTCACTAATATTTTGCTTGCGCTCCTCTGCCAATTTCCCATACCCGTTTTGTATATCTAGCGCATCAATATCTGCCTTATTCATGTTTGTGACTGCTTGCTCAACCTGTCCTTTGTCATACACTTGGAACACATCTGTTTCGATAAATTCCCGCCACGTAATTGCCTCATTTACAAGTGATTCAAACTCTGATGAATTAGACATTTCCTTAATAATTTTAATATTTCCATCTGCAATTTTTATGTATTCATTAAACGTATCCTTATACTGTGGATCCCCAGTCATCACATAGCTTTTCGCCGCGGATGTACGAATATGTATCGACGAAGCTAGCTCCTCACTTGCAATTAATAGCGGCAATTCCACTTCGGTAATCTCCTTCGAAGCAGTCACAATCTTTTTATTTGAAAATGTATTATTTGTATTAAACACCGCAATCATTACTACTACAATTAAAAACGCACTCAAAATCTTAGCACGTATAGATTTAAAACGAAATAATTGCAACTTTCCTTCCTCCCTTTTAATTAAATACTATTTCTCAAAAATAATTTAAGTGAATCAATTTCATAATTCGTATATTCATCAAGGAATACGAACATTGCCAAGATAAAAAATATGTTCGTTCGCATCGTTACGCTACAGGCGGACGCTTTCCGCGGGCAACCACCGAGTCGCTTCCCTCGCTACGCTCAGTCCAGGGTCTCGGTTTGCTTGCTTTTCCCGCTGGAGTCGCCGCCTTCCGCTCCACTGAAATGTTCGTGATTTTTCCTAGAAAAACTATTTATGAAATTAACTAAAGTCTATATATTAGTAATATATCACATCTATTATATGGATAAATAGATTTATGGTTACTTTTTAAAAATAGAAACTAAAATATGAACAGTTGTAAGCTTACGTTCTGCCTGCAACTATATTGCAAAAATGAATAGTCAAACTGCAACATTTGTAATCAAACTGTAAATACCACCGACAAAACCTTTTATACCAAGCTTTCAAGCCTCTTTCAAACGGTATGAGGAAACATTTACCTACAAGAATCTACACTTTTCCATGCTACTATTACTCTTGTAGTTAAGTTACAGGAGGTTATACAACATGAATAAACAACTTTTAAAAACTACATTAGCTCTAACAATTGGTTTTAGTACACTGGGAATGACTCAGGCAACATTTCAACCAATAACAGTAGAGGCTGCAACAACAAATGTACAAAATAACGATCAAGCCGTTGCTGCAAAAGCGGAGCAACTAATTCAAACTGGGAAAAGCTTAATAGGTAAGGCGACATATAGTAATACAGAGTACAAGCCTACTTATCCGTACAAATTTTCTTGTGCTTCATTTTTAATGTACATTTTCGAGAAAAACGGTGTAGATCTTGCGACTTATAATGAAAATTATATGATCCAACAAGGGACAGCTGTTGCGAAAAACCAACTACAAAAAGGGGATTTGCTCTTCTTTAAGAGTAAAACAACAGGAACTGATCCTGATCATGTAGGTATGTATATTGGTGACAACAAAATTATACACATGGCTGACTCCAAGCAAAACATCGTCATTTCTGATTTAAGTAGCAAGCCGTATTATACACAAAATTATGTAGGTGCACGAAGAGTATTACCTACATTACTTTCAGCTAATCCTGCCACGAAAGGCGATACAATTGTTCAAAACGCCTATACTTATAAAAACAAAGTAACAATAAGCTCTACTAATAGTGAACAGAATTTACGTTTTACGGCCCCTGGCTTTGTAGAGTATGTATATCGTAAGAGTGGCGTACAACTTGGTACAACGAACTTAAAAGAGCAAATGAATCTTGGAACGACGGTTTCACGTGCGAATCTGAAAAAAGGAGATTTAGTGTTCTTTGGTAGTTCAAAGGGCTCTAAAACCCCTTCTCTTGTAGGTATCTATATGGGAGATCATCGTATCATGGTGCCAAATTCAGATGGCATTATTACAAGAGTACTAATGGTTGACTATTATAATGAGCGTTATATTACAGCAAAACGCGTTACTTCAGTAAATTCAACTCCTCCTGTCAGCTCGTCAACAGCCGCTGCCGATAAAATTGTCACGACTGCCACAGGTTTGATGGGCAAAGCAAAATTTGGCTATTCATATGACGAAAAATCGCTCACATTTACAAGTGCAGGATTTACCTACTATGTCTATAAACAGCACGGAATTGATTTAAAGGATAAATTAGCGAGCAGACAGGCATTAGTCGGAACAGCTGTGCAAAAAACACAGTTGCAAAAAGGAGATCTCCTTTTATTCTCAACTAATAATGGGGGAAAACAAATCACCCAAACAGGCATTTATATTGGTGGCAATCAATATATTAGTATGACATCTAATAATGTAGTCAAACAAAGCATAAATTCAACATGGGCGAAACAAAACTATGTTTCGGCACGCCGAGTTATCAAATAGGAAACAGAGCAAAAGAAGCATCCAATCTTCATGAAGAGGATGCTTCTTTTTTCATGCCCTATTTTAGATCTTTTAAGATACTAGCGAATTCAATCATGGATTTACTAGACATAGGGCCCTTTATAAGTACAATCGTATCACGATCCAGCTTTGGTTTAAGTTCATCTAAAACGCCTGTTACATCTTTAAAAATATGAACCTCTGCCTTTGTTCCATCTTTCATCGCTTGATTGGCTATATTTTCTGCCCTTGTTCCAATTGTAATAAGCGTATGAATATTTCTTTGTGCGACCATCGTGCCAATCTCACGATGATACTTTTCTTCAAAATTACCCAACCGCTTAATATCCCCTAATACAAGAATTACTTTTTTCTCTTTTCCTATCGTATCCAAAACCTTCAAGGCTGCTTCAACAGATGTTGGATTATTTGTCCATGTATCATCTATAATGGTACTTCCACCAAGACCGGATGAAAACTCTAGATGCCTTGCCATCTGTTTGAATATCCTTAAACGGGAGATGGCATTTCTAATTGACATGCCCATTTCTTTTACAGCAGCGATAGCTGCTAGTGCATTGTATACTTGGTGTTCGCCGTATCCAGGCACAAAAACATGATACTTTTCATCCGATACTTGAAGTACAAATCTCATCCCGCTGTTCATGAATTGGATACGAGAGGCTTTGTAGTCTGCTTGTTCCTGTACACCAATGGTAATAATTTTCCCTTTAAACTTATGCATAGGTAATTTTTTTGTATTTGCATCATCAGCATTGATGATTAAAGTACCGTCCTTCGTTAGTCCTTCTAATATTTCCGACTTCGCCTTTATATAACCATCAAGATTTCCACATCCATCTAAATGATGCACTCCGATATTCGTAATGATGCCAATTGTAGGCTGGTAAATCATGCATTGATGTTTAATATTCCCTGTATTGCCCAGACCTAGTTCGAATACAGCAGCTTTTGTTGTCTTATCAATACCTGTCAGATAGGGTAAGGATTGACGCGGTTCATTTTTACTACTAATAGATGCTTGAACATTCCATTCCTTACTAACTATATGTTTAATCATTTCTTTCGTCGTTGTTTTCCCACATGTACCGGTTAATGCGACGACAGGTATTTGAAAAAGGCCCCTGTAGTATTTGATAAACTTCCAATATGCTTGCATAATACTTTTCACTCGAAGTACAGTCGTATTGGCAAGCGCATTTCCTAGCTCAGTTGAAGACTTATCTGAAATGACAAGAGATGGTCCCTTATCATCGATTTCTTGCCAATTTATTTCATCGTTTCGACTAACAAACATGAGTGAATTACTTTGCGTCAGATCATGCCGATTATAAAAGATTGCATGATTGACAGACCATAGCTCAGAACCGTTCAATAGTTCCCCTTGCAGTAATTTCTTAATATCCCTCACTTGTATAGATTGCACGAAAATTCCGCCCCCTTTCAGTATAATATGAAATGCGATTTCTGGACGATTGGGTCGTCAACGTCCTATCCTTCCGCATTTCTAGCATTCACTATCGTTTTATACATAGCTTTATCTTCTAAGCTATCAAACATCCCAATATCTGGGACAGTATTTCCTTCAATTATCCAGAGCGCTCCAATCTTGGTCATGCCCACGTCAAAGCCTATGATATCTAGCTGTGCATAATTTTCATCAAGACGTTTTGAAGCCTGCAAGCAAATCCCGTCTAGTCGAACGTCGAAAGGTTTTAAATATATACGTAAAATCTTAGCATCCTGTATGGACTGATTTAAGGTTAATAATTTTTGGGCAGCGTTCGTAATAACAAAGTCATTTCCAGCGACTTTCACGAGTTTACCGGTAACTTTCCATATACCATTAATTTTTTGTGTTACGACCCTTACATCCATAGGACAATCGCTGATGGTAGCTAACGGAATCCTCTGCTGCACAATATAATATTTTCGGGATAAATATTTCTGATTTATATAGTAAAAAGCCTCATCTAAGCTTGGTTTCAACATCTTCCGCATACCGGAGTGAATCTCATAAACAGATGTACTTCTTTTACTAATTTGAATAACACCTACGCCATGTTGACCGATGCAAGGCTTTAGAATAATGACTTTATAGCGTTCTAAGAAATAGTTAAACGTTGTATGGGTAAGCAAATCTGTGTGAGGCAAATAATTTCGAAGTTTACGTTCAGTCCTAAGAGCATAATATTGACTCCATTTACTGTTTGGTAAGTGAAGAATCGTATCGTAAATCCAAATTCGCCCCCTCCAATCATACCCAACCTCGATTACGATTGTGTGGCAATTAGGATATACTTCCCCTAGTTTTTCGGCTGCGAGTGTAACTACCTGTTGTATTTTCTTACAATAGATTTTAGCAACAAGTGCATCTAAAATAGTTCGTGATTGCTTCGTTTCCGAGGCTATATTCCATTTTGATTGTGATGTCTTTCTGTGCATCGTCAAAAAATATCGAAATGTTTTTTTAGCTACAGGGGATTTTTGAAGTATATAGTATCGCTGTTCCAGTTTTTTTTGCAGTGCCGCATATAATGCTTCTAAATTAGGTACTGTCAAATCGTCGTCACTTGATTGAATATAGTAAACATTATTTTCACGATATACTTTAAGTTCCTCTGGACCAAAAGCCGCTTTAATGACAATTTGCTCGTTATTTGCATCCAGTATGGTAGCTAACGATTTCTTTGAAAATAGGAAAGTTTCGATAAGATGCTTTCGTAATCTTTTGTCTGCTGCTAATATTTTATATTGCGCAAACCTGCCACGGCTTACTTTCATTTCTCCCTTCCTCCTCGATATAGAAAACCTCTCAGCCATTTCCAACTGAAAGGTCCTTTACTATTACATTTCCTGACAGCCTAAAGCCACAATGGAACCTTGTGGAACTTGGACAGCACATTTTTGGTTAAAGAACCCTTTAATAACAAAACTTTGAACAATATCATTCGCTGATTGCGACACTTGATCTAAAAAGACTGCTTCAAAAGGATATTCCATCATTCCAACTGTTCCTGTACCTTTAACTGTTACTGTACAGTGATACCGTTCCTTATTACATGTAATTGAGGTGATGCAATTTGCTGTAAATAAGAAGCTGAATCGATCTGGTGTGTCTATATCTTCAAATCTTAAGGACAGCGTAGAAGACGGTAGTGTAGTTACACATATATTGGCTTTGTATGTTAAATTACCTTTAACCTTTTTCCAAACCTTATGAAACTTAACAGGCTTATTTTCCGCACACGCATCTACAGTTACACCACAAGGACATATAACTCCCATATGTTTCCCCCTCCTTTCTAGTAGATTATTACACTATATTATCGAGCCAACTTGTGTGGCACAGTATTTATCACGTAGTAATAGATTGTTACCTTACTATTAAAAAACCCCTTTGAATGACATCCTATTCAGAGGGGAGTGAGGGCTTTATCTTCAATTCTGCCGCTAAGTCGAAAATTTGTTTACTGTACATATCCCCTTTAATGAGCACTATTGTATTTTCGTCCACTATATCATCTAATAACTGATAAACGAGGGTATTACTTTTAAATGAATAAACAGGTGCATTAAAGCCTAATTTAACTGCATGATCTGCCATAATGCGTGCATGCTCTCCAATAGTAATTAGCACATCAACCCCAATGCGATGGATTAACTCACCCGCTTGCTCATGAATTGTATATCCCCAAGACCCTAAATCTGTGATTGTTCCAATAACCGCCACCTTTTTTTTACCATCACCAAGCGAATTTAATACCTTCAATGCGGCTTCTAAGGAAGTGGTCGTGATACTCCAAGTATCATCTAATAAAATCGAGTGATTAATGCCTTCAAATAGTTGTAGTTGCTTATTCAATTGCCGATATGTTCGCAATTGTTTAGCCGCTGCCGGTATTGATACACCCATTTCAAAAACAGCTGCAATGGCAGCAAGTGCATTATATACTTGATGCTCACCAAATCCAGGTACAACTATTTCATGGTTGGTCGTTTTATGATGAATCGTAAATTGCATACCATTTTGACCGTAGCGAATATGACTTGCTCGAAAATCACAGGATGCATCCTTACCAATTTTCATAATATGCCCTCGAAATTTCGACAAATCAACTTGTTTTGTATTAACATCATCCGCATTGAGAATTAATGATCCGGTGGGATGAACAATGTCCACCATTTCTCCTTTGGCTTCGATGTAGCCCTCCAATGTTTTGCAGTAATTTAAATGATGAGCCCCTATATTGGTAATAATCCCGATTGTCGGTTTGAAATACTTACCTGCATTACTTACATCCCCCGGTGACCCAACAGCTGTTTCAAAGACGGCGGCTTCGGTATCATCCTCAATGCCGAGTAAATATTGCAAAGAAGCCGTTCGGGAATTACTGCTTAGAGTAGTTGCCATCACTTTTTTATCAGCGGAAAGAATATGTTTAATCATCTCCTTTGTCGTTGTTTTCCCAGAAGTACCAGTAATAGCAACAATAGGTATATTAAATTGACTCCGGTAATAATGTACAAACTTCCAGTAGGCCTCATCCGCATCCGCTACTATTATGACTATCACATGTTTAGGAATCTCATTTTGACTATAAGGCCAATCTGTTACAAGGATTAGAGGGGAAAGCGGTTCAAGACTTTTCCAGTTTACTATTCGTTTATTTGTAAAAAGGGCGGTATTTGGCTTTTTTACTTGTTTTAGTCGATATGCGCCGTACTGAATCAATACTTCATCCGACCCTTGCACCGCTTTACCTGCAATAATGGCTGTTAAATTCTTCACCGAAAGTGGCTTCATATCAATTCACTCTCCTTTCTTTTCTATTATATGTACCTCAAGAAAAGTTGATTGGATGAAAACATGATACATAACCAGAAGAAAGCTATTTCTTAGCATATTTATAAAATGTGTAATAACAATCCAAGTAATTATTAAAGGAGCGAGATAATTGAAAGCAATTATTTTTATCGGTACAAATAAATCCGGATCAAGCCGCGAAGCAATTAAAGCAGCAGAGAAATTGGGTTACTTGACGGTGCTTTTCACAAACAATGAAAAGCAATTACAACAGAGAAAAGCCTATCCAGATATCCATAAGATGATTTTCATCGATACTACTAATATAGAGAAAATGAAAGCGGAAATTCGGAATTTGTCTAGTATCGGATTAGAGATTAAAACTATTGTTAGTTTTGTAGATCCCTTTGTTCATATTGCCTCTATTTTATGTGATGAATTTTGTCAAAATTATTCATCATCAAAAGCCATTGAAATGATGGAAGATAAAGAAGAAACAAGAAATTTCCTAAAGAACCAACCATATTCTCCGAAGTTTGTTCCTATCAAACCTAACGAATCATTTGCCAATAATATGGAATTCCCAGTGATGGTGAAATCCCCAAAATCAACCGGTTCTAAAGATGTATTGCTGGCAAAAAATAAAAGGCAACTAAATAAACATCTCCGGTTCCTCCAAAGCAAAAAACCTGATGAAACAATCATGATTGAGGAGTTTATTAAAGGGCCACAATATTTAGTTGAGGCCCTCGTCTATAAACGGCAAGCTCAAATTATCGGCATTATTGAACAAGAAATAACAGAGGGCAACCGTTTTATCATTACTGGTTATGGTGTACTCGCTGAAGTTCCAACAGATATTCAAACAGGTATTGAGGAGGTGCTCCATTCTATCGTCAAAGAATTTGACATTGAAAATGGGACACTACATCTAGAGCTCCGTTTGACAGACCATGGTTGGAAACTAATCGAGATAAATCCTAGAATCTCTGGGGGGGCCATGAATAACATGATTCTCGCTGCATTCGGATTTAGTTTAGTCGAAGAAACGCTTAAATTATTTTTAGGTGAACAACCGAATGTCGAGCCAAGGCACAGAAAGTTTATCTTTACAAAATACGTCATTGTTGAGAGGAAAGGCATTTTAGAAAGAGTGATAGGAAAAACAAGAGCGACTAGGTCAGAAGGTGTTGTAGATGTATATGTGAAACCTAAAAGAGGGACATTTTTAACCCCACCATTATCCATGGGCCACCGCTATGCATACGTTATTGCAGAAGGAGTTACATTAGCTGAAGCTACAAATAATGCCATTACCGCTGCAAAGGAAATCAAGTTTCTGTTGAATCCCATCTAAACGTGATATTTCAAAAGAAGCGATTTACATGCCCTCCTAATTATTAAAAATATCTCCTCCTCTATAGACATTCGTTCAACAAACAAAACCCCGAATAATTGCCACAATCAAGTTGGCAGTTATTCGGGGTTTTGAATTTATGCTTTAAATGTTTGATCTAGGAATTTAACAGTGTCAAACATATTCGTTTTACTCGCACCTTTTACTAGAATGGTGTCGTCACGGCTTACGATTTTCTCTAGTAGCGCATGCAATTCTTCCTTATTTATAAAATGATAAATATTTGACTGGTTCATCCCGATTGCCTTAGCTGCTGCACCTATCTCTTCAGTCCTAAATCCATAGGTAATTAAAAGATCAATGCCTTGTTCAGAAACGTATTCGCCCACTTTTCGATATTCTTCTTCTCTCAATTCCCCTAATTCTCGCATTTGCCCGATTATGGCAATTTTTCTGTTCTTTCCAATATTAGAGAGTACATCAATAGCAGCCTTTACGCCCTGAGGATGTGAGTGAACAGTATCATCAATGACCGTAATTTGATCGCGACAGTTATACACGGTTAGCCTTCTTGGTGGCTTTTTGAAATTTAGACCCGCCTTAATTTCCCTTGGGGTAAACCCTAATTGATCGGCAACCGCAATGGCATTGAGCGCATTGTACACATGATGTTCGCCTAAAATGGGAATATACAAAGAAATTACCCTCCCTTTTAGTTTCATCTTAAAGGACATGCCATTGTTTTTATATCGAATACCATAAGCTCTATAGTCCGCTTCAGAATGGATACCGACTGTCAGTATTTCTCCTTTAAATTGCTTCATCGATAAATACTTCGAATTCTCATCATCCTTGTTAACCACAAGTAACCCATTTTGATCCATTCCATGTATTAATTCTGATTTTGCCAATGCTACTTTTCGAATATCTCCATCAAAGTTCCCAACATGTGCTAGGCCAATATTTGTTACGACGCTGATATTTGGTTGGATGATGCGACAGTGATTTGTGATAATGCCTGGATAGGCCATTCCGTACTCAAGAACAACAGCTTCATGTGAAGCATTAATCTCTTCAGCATGTTTTTTTGTATGCTCTGTCGTATTCCAATAATCTTTCGACTCAAAAATATTCCATTTTTTTGATAAAATAGACGCAAGGAATGCCTTTGAGGTCGTTTTTCCAGCGCTTCCGGTAATGGCGATAATCGGTAAATCTGATTTGGCAACTAGATGCTTGTTCTTGCGTTCCACAATTTCATTTTTAATATGTTCTTGGTTTTTTGCTATATATATTGCATATTGAATTGTATGGAGAACCACATCTAATTCTAAATAAAATGCTGGTGGGCAACCTGGACGCCAGTTTACTTCATATATCCAAATTTTTTGATGCTCATCTAATCCTACATCAATGCCAATTTCGTCAATAACCTCCCCAAATTTCAACATCTGAATTTCGTCTAAATGACGTGCTAATGATAATGAAAAATGCTCCAGTATGCGCCGAATATTATACGCTTCTTCCTTAAATTCCTGTTCCAAAAATGGATCTAAATAATTGGTAAACCCACCATTGTTAATATTAGGTATTATTGAGCCTTTTGGGGCCACTCGCGGATAAATAGTCGTCACAACCCACTTGCCCTCTCCATTTTTTTGTACATGGAGACGAAAATCAAAGACTTGACCCGATTTCATCATCGATTGAATATAGGGTTGCATGATAAACGTGCCTGTAGATAGTTGCTCACTTAACAATTCATTTAGCTCCGACTTAGAATAACTAGTATTTTCGCTATCCTTCCGTACCTCAAAAGCACTTTCATTTTTCGAAATGAAATAGATTCCCTTTCCCTTACGTCCGTCAATCGGTTTAAACACTACTTTTTCATACGTATCGATAAACTTATGAAATGCTCCAACATTTCTCACCGTGTCTGTAGGGATTAAATAACTAGCAAATTCCTTTGCCTCCTTTAGACGCTCCATAACATTCCATTTATTCCCTATAGAATACGTTGTAAAAGGTATTTCCTTTTTCAATTTCTCAATAATCCATTTCGATACTGCTAGTTTTTCGGGACTGCCTGCATTATAAATCACATCTGGAAAGGGCATAACTTTTTCCTGCCATTGCCCTTCTTCATACACCTTACCTTTTATGGTACGGTCTTCAAAATTAACGCTCTTAGGTGTAAAGTAAAAAAACTGAGCTCCTTCTGCCCTGGCAACTGCTGCATATGCATATGACTTAATAACTGTTTTAGGATCTAGACGATGATGCAACATTCCAATGATTGTCATGAAATTATCTTCCTTTCATTGTATTATCTAGCTATTAAATTCAGCAAATGCAACTTGCATATGGACAGATGCTCTAGTTTAAAAATTATTTTAGTAGTTTTAACTGTATTTTCATTACCACTTGGGCTCAATGATAATTTTTCTTTGTAATAAGTCAGGACTTAATAACTGAATGGCTGATATAAAGCCTAATTCAATGGTTTTTTCAGATGATGTCCTTTCTAATCTCACAACATCAGCTATCGAATTCGTATCATTTCCTTCAAAGTCAAAGGAGCGTAACAACGAAACAGTTCCACGACAGCGCTCTTTATCAATAGATTCTATGCGAAAATACTCAGTTTCAAATTGCTTTGCTTTATCTATTAATTTTAAGTGAACACCGTTGTTTGTTATTAAAATAAAGGGAATTGTATCACTACCAACTATTTTCAAGAGTAATTGACCATAATATTTAGAATTAAAATCCGTGATTGTATCCTGGAGTGCTTTTAAATCGCTTAGCGCATCGCATAAAAAATGCTTGTTTCCTTTCTCAATGCACAACTTCCTTTCCAACTCCTCCCTAGTCCGATTAAGCAATTTGTAAATACTTGAACAAATGCTAAGATATTAATTAGATACCTTTCTCGTTATAATATGTAGGACTAAGGAATATGTCGACATTTTTTGTAAGGTGAACAATCTAAAAAAACACTTAGGAGAATATTTTGTTTACCTTTTTACAGTTCAATCGTTATCTAGGTAGGAGGGTTGATATGAATGAAGCATTCGGCAAGCAACTACAGGAGAAATTAAAAACCATTCAGTATACATTGCTGAAAGTGGGGAAGAGTACACAGGATGCCGAGGATATTTTGCTGGAAACGTGTTTCGTTACAAGAATTCCGAAATTTTTTAATAAGGTTAATCACCAATTTCCGGGGTACACCCAATGAGTAGCTTCTTCCACATAGCGGTCCTAAATTCTAGTACATATCTTCACAATGTTCATAGCGATATAAACATAAATAGCCAACAAAAAATCGTCTCAGCTCTATAAATGATAGAGCTGAGACGATTTTAATCAAACTTTTTTCAAAAGACAAAACGTGAAATTTTCATAAAGATTATGAACTTGGTGTAGCCTCATTTTGGTTGCCTTGATTAAGGAAAATGACACCGCCAATAATAAGTAAAATGCCAATAGCTGAATAAAGATTAAACGTATCGCCCCAAATGATGATACCTAAAACGACCGTTAACGCTGTACCTACCCCAGACCAAATGGCATAAGCAAGGCTAAGTGGCAAGGTTTTTAAACATAAGGACAGGCCATAAAACGAAATACCATAACCAATGACGACACCAATTGACGGTCCAATCACTGTAAAACCTTCAGAAAGCTTAAGCATCATTGTCCCCATTACTTCGCTAACAATTGATATTGCTAAAAATACATAGCCTTTCATTCTTAACATCCTCCTTAATGTGCTCCGCCAGCAAGATTGAGAAGTATAACGCCACCAATAATCATGGCAATTCCTATGAACTTTTTAACATTGAAATTCTCTTTATAAAAGATGACTCCGACGATCGCTGTTAATGCCGTACCTAACCCTGCCCATATCGCATAAACTGTGCCAATAGCTAGAGATTGCAGCGTTAAGGATAAGAAATAGAAAGCCGACCCATATCCAACAACAACGCCAATTGACGGTAGTAATCGTTTGAATCCATTTGTCAGTTTCAACATCGAGCTCGCAAAAACCTCAGAGACAATCGAAATCAATAGAAAACCAAAAACACTCATGAAACACTGTCCTTTCTTGCCATTTGCAGTAATTGTTCAAAGACCTTTTCTTCTACTTCTCGAGAAACAGGTGCGATGTTTAATAACTTCGAATAATACAATCCATCAATCGTTAATCGAATCAAATGTACAGTAGATTCCTCAAGACCATCGTGCATCAAGTCATCTAGTAAGCGCTCATACTCTTCGGAAATTGATGAATGCTCATTTTGCATAATTTGTATTGCAATATTTAAACGTGCGCCTTGCGCTAAGTCCTTTTGAGAAACCAAAATAAATCCTCTCGTTAATCTACCAGCTCCATATTCTTGGTGAGCAAATTTTTCATAAGATTGCATGATTTCATCCATGATCGTTTCAGCAATAGCCGCTTGAAGAGCGTCCTTCGTTTTAAAATGATAGAGTAGCCCCCCTTTACTAATACCAGCTTTCCCCGCAACTCCATCCAATGTTAATGAATTCAAATCGTTATCCTGTATATATTGAATTGCTGTTTGAATGATAAGATCACGTTTTTGACTTGCTTTTGTAGACACAAAATAACCTCCTCACGTTCATACTCAATTTTTAACAAAAAATATCATTTAAACCCTTCTAACTGAAGGTTTATATAGGTTATCGGACACATTCCTGAATTTATCGACATCTACAATTAAAACCGTCTAGACGGTCTTTTTATATTTTATGTTTCACAATTTGAAAAGTCAACTCAAAAAGAATAATAAAAGTCCCAAATAGCCATCACTATTTGGGACTTTTATTATTCTTCAGCGTATTCTAAAATGTCTCCTGGCTGGCAATCCAGTGCCTTGCATATGGCATTTAAGGTAGAAAAACGCACTGCCCTTACCTTACCTGTTTTCAAATTCGATAGATTGACTATCGATACATCCACCTTCTCTGCTAGCTCACTCAACTGCATTTTTCGATCGGCTAGCATTCGATCTAATCGAATAATTATCGTCATTTCTTCACTTCCTAAGCTGTTGCATCGTATTCATCTTGTAAAAAAGCACCATATCGGAAGACACGTGCAATCGTCCAAATAATTAAGCCGGTAAATAATAATGTCCAATTAATACCGCTAAAATGATAGCTTACCCCTGCTACCCAATCAGTACTTAATAAGAGTGTATCTATATGCGTTAGATGTCCTATTGTATATGAAATGTACGTGCGAAACACACCTACTGTCATGCTTAGCAACAGTATACTATAGGCAATCCACTCAATTTTTTTACCATTAGCTATGGTAAAAATAACGCCACGACTTAAACTACCTAATAATTTTCTTACTTGCACCACAATAAATAATAGTATTCCCATGTAGATTGTTGCCACAATTAGTAGTTTCACAACATCTTTTTTCACATATTGAATATTATTAGCTACTTTATCAGCTAATTCTATTTCCATAGCTTCAAAGTTAACAGAAGCTGACACAGTCCCTTTAACAAGTATGCTGTTAACCGTCTTCTCTGGCACAATCATCGCACCTATAAGTAATCCCCCCATGAAAACAACTCCAAGTATCGTTATAACCATAATGAACGTAAAAATTGCACGTAATCCTTTTGTTAAAAATGTAAATTCCTTATTTTGAATTGATTGCTCCATAAAAACATCCCCTCTCTTACCATTTATTATACACACCATTTTATCCTTTTCAATAATTATTTAATGTTTATCATTAAAAAATTATTGTTTTACTTAAAATTAGACTTTATAGTAAGGCGTATCCTGATAATACAAATGAGGAGGTCAATATGAACAATACAATTTTAGAAATACAAAACATCTCGAAAAGCTTCAAAGGGCAAATCGTCTTACAAGATATTTCATTTTCCCTGCAACAAGGAACGATTGTCAGTCTACTTGGACCAAATGGAGTTAGTAAGAACACCCTGATGGAAAATTTCTTTCGGTTTTGAAATCCAACTTTCTCTACTTTAAGGAATTTGAAGATATGGAGCATTATAAAAACGAGTTAGCAAAGACGAAACGGATGAAGACAAAATACAAAATAAGTCCGGTACAATACCGAACTCAATTTGAGCTAACTGTCTGATGAAATTATCTTTTCTAACTTTTGAGGGTCAATCCCAGAATATTCTTCTATATTTTTGATTATTGTTTAAATATAGCCATCGTAGCCTATATTTTTTCCGATAAATAAAGATTTGAAACCAGTCATTATTAGAAAAAGGGCAAGGATACCATAAGATAAACCTACAAATCCTCTTAGATTAACAAACCCACTATAAAATAAATTAATGGCAACCATTATTGATACAATACCAGGTGTTATTATTATCCAAAATGGAAATTCTTTTTTACTTAACCACCTTGTAAGTTCTAAAATAATAACAACCGGAATAAGAGCAATTAATATTGGCCCTATAAGCATCATAAAATCCACCTCTTTCATTTTATTTTCAAATTACCAATTCAACATGTAATCCTAACGTTATTCGGTGAATTCATTCAAAATAAAAGATAACGTTTAACTCGCATTTCTTTTCTGCTATACCTAGACATTGAAAAGGTGTCTCGGATAAATCGAAAGGATTACGGAAACTTTAGGTATAGATGCTATAACAGATTTTTTGAATTAGTGGAAGTAGACGAAGAAAAAGTGTATGCCTACTAATTGGTTAAGATTTTTCTTAAGACCACTCTATTTAACAATCACATCCTTCTAGCTAAAGTACTTCGCAGAGTCTAAATTATGAGAATTCATATATGGAATATTCCTTTCAAATGAATTAACCCTCATGTTCCAAACTTGTCTGTTATACAATAGGCTGTTTCTACCTCTCCCTCCACTAACCTGTTCTACTAAAATACCCCGTTTGCTTAAAAAACAAACTATTAATATAAATTTTAATAAGGCTGTTTTCTAAAAGAGTGTTATTCTTCAAAGAACGCAGCTGTTACTTCATATTGGGAACAATAAATGTATTCTGATATAATGAAAAAATTGTCTGAAAAACTTCTGAATGAAAGGAGGCCTTTTATGAAAAAGAAATTACTATTGATTGGGATAGGGATTCTGCTAGTATTCCTTCTATTACTAGGCACATATAAATTAATGAATTCTAGGACATACCAGGTATTTGGAGGTCTAACTAACCAAGTTGAGACAAACCAAAAGGTAGTCGCTTTAACTTTTGATGATGGTCCAACGGATAATGTAAATCAGATTTTACCACTATTAAAATAGTACAATGCAAAAGCTACCTTTTTTCTTATTGGTGAAGAAATAGAAAAGCATCCAGAGGAAGCAAAAGAAATTGCAAAAGAAGGACATCAAATTGGTAATCACACCTATTCTCACAATCGAATGATTTTCAAAACACTTTCTTACTACAAAGAGGAAATTGAAAAAACAGATCAATTAATTCAAAACGCTGGATATAAAGGTGAAATTGATGTTCGGCCACCAAACGGAAAAAAACTCATTGGATTACCCTATTACCTCAATAAAAATAGTAGAGACACAATAACTTGGAATATTGAACCAGATAGTTATTACTCCACGGTTTCTGACAAAGTGAATTATGTGACGGAGAATATTAAACCAGGTTCGATTATCTTGATGCACCCAATGTATGACGAAAAGGATAATGTACTTCAAACAATTGAAGGGATTTTACAAGCACTTTCAAAAGAGGGATATACATTTATAACTGTTAACGAACTTCAGGATATATAAGTTGTAAGTTCGATTTATTAAAACGAGAACCTTAACTTGAATTTCATTCATTTTTACAGAAAAAAGTGGCTTTGATTTCTGCAGTTGGATTTTAACCACTTCCCCCCGTTCGTAGTATAAGGAAAAAGTGAATAGGCTACACTAGGTTGGTCATCTCGATTTTGAGTTTTAGAAGTCGCTTAATTCAGTATTAATATTGCAATTTTCGCTAATTTTACAGTAGGTATAAAATCCATTAAACTACTATTGATGAAGTATTAAGAAACATTATTCTTACAATAAGAATTCATACTTTAATATTTGTTTGTTAACAAATTAGTTTTATTAGCGATTATATATTTCATTTGAGGAGGAATTATTAATGCACAAAATTCAAGATATTTTAGAAACTAAAGATTTCATTATGAGTAAGACAGATTATCGTCCGACGATTGGTTTGATTTTAGGCTCAGGTTTAGGTCCTCTCGCTGATGAAATTGAAAACCCTGTCAAAATTCCTTATAGTGAGATTCCTCACTTTGCAAAGTCTGAAGCAATTGGTCATGCAAACGAATTAGTAATTGGAGAATTAAAAGGAAAGACAGTAGTAGCGATGAAAGGTCGTTTTCATTATTATGAGGGCTTTTCATTAACTGATGTAACTTTTCCAGTACGTGTAATGAAGGCGTTAGGTGTAGAAAATCTAATCGTTACGAATGCTGCCGGTGCAATTAATACAAGTTTTAGCCCTGGAGATTTAATGTTAATTACTGATCACATTAACTTGGTTGGTACAAATCCATTAATTGGACCAAATAATGATGAATTAGGAACTCGTTTCCCTGATTCCACTCAGGTTTACAATCTTGAATTACGTAATCTTGCTTCTAAAGTAGCTAAAGAACAAAACTTTAGTTTAAAAGAAGGTGTTTACGCTTGGTCGAGTGGACCAGTTTACGAAACGCCAGCTGAAATCCGTATGATGCGTACAATGGGGGCAGATGCTGCAGGTATGTCAACAGTCCCAGAAGCGATTGTTGCTATTCATGGAAACATGAAAGTACTTGGCATTTCCTGCATGACAAATATGGCAAGTGGTATTTTAGATCAGCCATTAACGCATGATGAGGTTATTGAAGTGGCAGCTAAAGTTAGAGAACAATTCGTTGGATTAATTAAGGGTATTTTAGAAGAAATGTAATAGGGTCCAAAAAAGTAAAGGGAATTTTAATTCTCTTTACTTTTTATCATATCTCTTTTTACAAATGTTCCGTTTTCAGAACTAACAAGATAGGTACCTTGTTCTGTGTAAATGTAATACAGACCAAATTGACCTACTATTTCATTTTTGGGAGGGATTAAAAGAGATTCACCTGTTTCTTCTTCAATAATTTTCTGCGCTTCTTTATAGGTGATAGTAGGAATTTCGCTAATAATTAATGCCAACATAATAGCAATACCTATTGGGAATATTACTAACATACTTCGGTGAGTCTTCCCTACTTTTTTATAGTCCATTATCACTAATACTATACCTGCAATTATACATATCGACCAACTATTAAAAATATCATATACTCCCATATAAATAGTTTTCAAATAAAATAACCATATTCCAATAGCAATAAAAGCTAAAGGATATAAAGTTAAAATAGTTTTTTTCAAATAGGATTCTCCCCTCTATGAAAATCTTTCTTCTTCATTAGATGCAATTATTTTTTCATTCATTATATACTATCATTCTACAAACATTACAAAAATTTCAAGTAATACACTAGATGTGCAGGGTAATTATATACTGTTGTTTCTTATTTACTTTTAGCATTTGTTAGCAAAATTCAAACCATAAAGAGCGTATGTTAGTGCACTCGCGATCACCCAAAATCATAGTTGACATGCCCCTGAATAGTGGATCTATTCAGGGGCATTTTAAACAATAATCCTAAGTTATTAACACTCTTATTTGTAATTCTATTAAAGCGCAAAAAACTATATTGGTAATATATTACATTTATTATATTTGCTTTCCAATTGAGGTTGGTATACCCTATAGGTAGGCATTCTTTTACAAAGAACGTCAATATATATTAGGGGTGCATTTATCATGGCTAAAAAAATCAAGAAAAACAAGATCGAAGAAGCAGTACTAGAAAAGAAAGCTAAGAAAAAAGCTGACAAAAAGAAAATCGAGAAAAAGTTAGCTAAGAAAAAAGCTGAAAAGAAAGTTGTTAATAAAAAAGCTAAGAAAAAAAATAGCAAAAAAGCTGCCTAACAGCAAAATAAGACAGCTGGAGAAAAACCGAATCGTTTTTCTCCAGCTGCTTTAACTTGTAAATAGATCCTTCTTTCCATTGTTGGACATTTATTTTACATTAAGCCTGCTTTCTCTAAAAACTCGCGTGCGACATCAGCAATATTTTTGCCTTCTACGTTTACTTGATAATTCATTTCACGCATTTCATCATCCGTAATTTTATCTGCTAGTTTGTTTAACGCTTGTTCTATTTCGGGGTACTTTTCTAGTGTTTCTGCTCTTACTAATGGAGCGCCTTGGTAAGGTGGGAATAACTCTTGATCATCCGCTAATACAGTTAAATCGTATTGTCGTAGTTCACTGTCTGTTGAATAGGCATCTAATAAATCAATATCTCCTGAATTCATGGCTTGATATCTTAGCTTCGGCTCCATTGTAATTATATTTGCAATCGTAATTCCATAGAGCTTTTGAATGCCTAAATAGCCATCTTCACGATCATTAAATTCCAATGTAAACCCTGCTTTTACAGACTCTTGAATGGCCTTAATATCCGAAATATTTTTCAATTGATATGTCTCCGCCATTTCTTTTGAAACAGCTAGTGCATAGGTGTTGTTATACGTCATTGGGCTAAGCATCTCCATGTCGAATTTCTCCATCATCCCTGCCTTCGCCTGCTTGTAAACATCCTCTTGCTTATTATTGATAGCTTCCTCTTTTAAAAACTCGGAAATGGCTGTTCCCGTAAATTCTGGGTAAATATCGATACTCCCCGATTTCAACGCATTAAATACAAAGGAAGTTTTTCCGAGACCTGGTTTTAATTGAACTGTTAAGTCCGTTTCATTTTCAATGAGTAATTTATACATATTAATAAGAATTTCAGGCTCTGATCCCAGTTTCCCGGCAATCACAATTTCTTCTTTTTCATTAACGTTTACTAGTGGTGCGAGAATCATCAGTAATGCCGCAACACTAATTGCAGTTAATGCTGTGACCGATTTTTTAAAGGAAAGTGATTCGAGCTTTTTCAGTAGAAAATCAAACAATAATGCTAAACATGCAGCTGGTATAGCGCCTAAAATAATAAGAGAAGGATTATTACGGTCAATACCAAGTAAAATGATATCCCCTAATCCGCCAGCACCAATTAATGCGGCAAGTGTTGCTGTCCCCACAATCAATACCATAGCTGTCCTAATCCCTGCCATAATAACAGGCATAGCAAGTGGCAGTTCCACTTTCACTAATCTCTTCCACGTATTCATGCCCATAGCCGTAGCCGCTTCTTTAAGCGAAGCATCCACTTCATTTATGCCCGTGAATGTATTTCGTAAAATCGGTAATAGCGCATAGACTACTAAAGCAATGATAGCAGGTACCTTACCAATACCGAACAGTGGAATTAACAAACCCAATAGCGCTAATGAAGGAATCGTTTGTAGTACAGCACTGACGCCAATTATGCTTTCGGCTATTTTCTTCTTATTTGTTAAACAAATACCTAAAGGGATTGCAATAACAACAGCAAAAAATAAAGCAATAAATGAAATCTGAACGTGTTCTAGTAAAGAGGCTAATAGTTGCCCTTTTCGTTCATTGAAAACGTCAAAAAAATTAGTCATTCGAATCCACTCCTTCTATGGATTCTTTAGAAGAAATCGGTTCGTTCGCATGCTGCATATTGAAACCTTGTAACGAGTGCTCGTTCAGTCCAATGAATTCTTTCACAAAATCATTCACTGGATTTTGACTAATTTCTTGAGGCGTACCAATTTGTACAATCTCCCCATCCTTCATTAAACAAATTCGATCAGCTAATTTTAATGCCTCTTGCATATGATGGGAAACAAAAACGATGGTTTTTTGAATCGCCCGTTGAAGTTCAAGAAGGTCATCTTGTAGTTTCGACCGACTAATCGGATCTAAGGCACTAAATGGCTCATCCATTAAAACAATTTCCGGGTCAGCTGCTAATGCACGAATGACACCAACTCTTTGCTGTTCTCCACCAGAGAGCTCTGATGGTTTTCGTTGGCTATATTTATCCGCATCAAGCCCAACCATCTCCAATAACGCACGAACGCGATGCTGAATATCCTCTTGTGGCCACTTTTTCAACTCTGGCACAATCGATATATTCTCTTCAATTGTCATATGCGGAAACAGCGCAATTTGTTGCAGGACATAGCCGATATTCCATCGTAACTCATGGATGTTATAATCACTTATTCTCTTTCCATCAATACGTATAGTGCCTTCCGTCAACTGAATTAAACGATTAATCATTTTTAGTAATGTCGTTTTGCCACATCCACTGGGGCCAATAATAACAAAGAATTCCCCTTTTTTAATTTCAAGATCAATTCCATTCACTGCAATCTGGTCATTATCATACTTTTTAGATACATTCTCAAATAAAATCATCGTAAGAGCTCCCTATAATAATTTTCTTCCAACTGTTCTGGATTTTCGCCTACTATAGATTTAAAGCTTTCTGTTACCTCAATCCCACGCTTCACTTCTTCTGGCATTTTCATCGCTATGTGCCTAATATCATCTATCCTTACATAATGCATCAAGAAACCTCCCAATCATATACTGCCTTTAACATTCCATATTTTTACACTAATCAATCATCACTACTTAAATTCATCGTTGAAAATTGACTTGTGTTGACTCTTTCCTCTTTTAACCTTTTTACTTCCAAATATTATTATATTTCTTATTTCCACGTCTTATTCTCATTTTACGTCTTAAGTACCCGTTCTTGAACATTTTAAACAGATAAGACTGGTCTAATTTCTCGGTACAATTGCGTTTACTCTGAATAAAAATGTTTGCAATTAAAAGCTCTTTACCCCCAACCAAAAATAAAACGATTTTTACTAGCATTTTAAAATTCTTCATTCGAATTCCCTTATCAAATATATAACCGTTATTACAAAGAAGCTTTGTCACAGTAATGTGTACAGTATATGATAGCCAAATTTTACAATTGATTTCATCACACTAATAAGATACTTGCTCAATCAAAGAACGAGCATCATAGCGATGCTCGTTCTTTGTCTTATTTTTATCCTCAAATTAAGAGACATTCAATGATACCTTGGCGTTTTTTTCACTCTATTAAATCAAACCAAATATTAAAACTAATATATGAGTCCACTAACATAACTTCATACTGTAATTCATTTTTAGCTAAGATGCTTGCAACAATGGATAAACCTAGCCCTGTCCCTGAAACCTCTTTGTTCCTCGATTCTTCTACTACATAGAACGCATCCCAAATATACGGGAGATGCTCTTGTTGCAAACGAGTTGTTTTATTACGAATAGTAAACTTGATTTTGTCCTTATCTTCATTGGTTAGCTTAATTTCAAAATAATGCTCTTCTCCGTATTTTATAGCATTGCTTATTAGATTATTCATTACGATTTCAATTTGATTACTATCTTCATTGATTATTGAATTTTGTATTGAATCTATATTTTGCACTATGTGTACATTCTTATTTTTTAATGAAATATTATATTGCGCTATGATTTTTTGCAGAAGATTTTTTAACTCAAATGGCTCTTTTTTCACTTCTAATTCGTGTACTTTAGATAATTTAATTAAATAATCAACCATTTCTGACGTGTAATTTACTTGTTCTAAAATAACATCTGTATAGGTTCCATCATCAAGACCATCTTTTATACCGATTGTATACGCTTGTATTAATGACAACGGCGTTTTTACTTCATGTGAGATGCTTGAAATTAATGTATTTAAACTTTGATTTTTCTTTTCTAATTCTGAATGAACACTTTTCAAACGATCGCTCATTTCATTGATACTATGTGATAACTCTTCAATTTCATCACCTGAGGTTATTTCCACTTGTTTGAAATTTAAATTTGAAATATCTTTCGCTACATTTTTAAGTTTCTCTAAAGGCGTAATAATTTTCTTAGAGAAGAAAGCTACTAGTAATATGCTGATGATAATGCCAAGGAGAATGGAGTATAAATATAATTGGTTCACTATCTTTATAACGTCTGTATTATGAACGACCACTGTTCCTAATAACACTAAATGATGCTCTTGCTCATATAGCACTGTTAAAAGACTCGACTTTAATTTTCCTTGATTAAATAGAAGCCTTACTGTTTTTCCTTCATTTACTTTTTCTAGCGACTCCTCTGTAATCCAAAATTTATTTAAAACAATTTTATCTTTAAACAACGCAAATTGGATTTTTTCATTAATTTCATCGATACTACCGCCATTTTCAATCGTAACGATTGTAACGTTATTAGCATTTTCAACCTGGTATTCTACTTCACTTAGTTGTTGAATCGTTAAATCATCGATTTCTTCATAGACAGCGTTAACTTTGTTTTTCATTTTATAGAGATAATAATCGGAGGAAAAGAAATTATTAAATAAAAACGAAACGCCGAAAACGATGAGCATAATTATACTCACCATTATTAATAATTTTTTACTAATTTTATTCGTCTTTATCATTAAAGCTATACCCCATTCCTCTATGGGTTATGATATGGTCAGCCCCAATCTTGTCGCGCAGCCTATTAATATGCGTATCGACTGTTCGTTCCTCTCCGAAATAGTCTAAACCCCAAACCATTGATAACAAAGAATTTCTAGATAATACTATCCCTTTGTTTTCGTATAAAAGCTTCAATAGGTCATATTCTTTTTTTGAGAGTACTAACTCTTCCCCATCTTTATATACTTTTTTGCTTTGTAAATTGATTTTCAAATTTCTTATTTCAACCAACTTTTCTGTTCCGAGCATTTTTTTTACTCTTAATATCAATATACGTGGATCAAACGGCTTACGAATATATTCATCTGCACCAATATCAAGAGCAACAAATTCATCATCATTCGACGTCTTTGCAGTTAACATAACCACTTTTGTTAAGCTCACTTTCTTTATTTCACGGCAAACGTCAATACCACTTAACTTAGGCATCATCCAATCCAAAACTGCAAGATCTATTTTTTTCGAATAAAAGATTTCAAGTGCTTCTTCCCCTTCAGAAGCAACACTTACATTAAACCCTTCTTTCTCAAAATAGGTTTTTAAGATAGTAGTCATATGTTTTTCATCATCAGCAATTAGTATGTTCACTTTATATAAACTCCTTATCTGTTATACAATTAACTATTTACACATTGACCTCTCCTGAAAATAATGGAAAAAAGGTGAATTCCTTAAAAGAAGACTTCACCTTTTTTCTAGCATTTATACGCTAACCTGCAGCATACGTATTTATTAATTTACTAATCCATTTTTCAGTGCATCCCATAATGGATTCTCCACTTCGATTTCTTCTCGATTTGGTAGCTCTCCTTTTTCAAGTGCTTCCCAATATTTCCACTTTGGAGGTTGATCGCCCAACTGATAATCCATACCTTCCCATGTATCCTCACGGAATGCGTAGAAAGCCCAATGCCAACCATATTCATCAAAAATTGAAATGAGATCTGACAAATATTGATCAGCACCTTTTACCATTCGGTTAATGCCAAATTCTTCAGCAATGATTCGATTAGCTGGAATATTATTATCTTTTGCCCATTTATCAACAGGTTGCAAAAAGTCTTTTAAAGCTTCTTTATTAAACATTTTTTCAGTTTTCTGCTCGCCCACTTTCACCTTACCAGGATACTCATACTCGAATCCTTTACGACGATTTTGACTTGTCATTTCATATGGCTCATACATATGGAATGCGTACAGAACGTTATCATCCTGGATTGGCTTCAAATACTCAAATGCCCATGGGGTTGCATACAATCCTGAATTAACAATAATTGGTGTATCCTTATCAACCTGACGGATCGCTTCTACAACCGTTTCATACAATTTATTTAAATCTGCTGCTGTATTTTCCACTTGGCTATACCACTCGTTGTAATCTTGCGTCCAAAAATCATTAAATCCTGACGCTGTTTCTGGGTGTGGTTCATTCACTAGATTATATCCAACCACAGCTGGATGATTCTTCAATCTAGACGCGAGGTCTTTCCAAAACTGCGCAGATTGTTCGTGATAACTATAATCCTGCCAAATTCGATCATCGTTTTGACGGTTATTAAATTGTCTCCAACGATTTCCGGGTAGACTTAAAACCGTTAACACTACTTTTGAACCTCGTTCATAAGCTTCATCTAAGTCTGCTTTTAATTCCGCAAAATCTTCTTCTACAAGACCTTCATATTGATCTGCATTACCAATTAGGAAATCCTTTTTTGGATTTGAATCCGGCTGATCATTGAATAAAAAATCTTTGTCCTTTGCCCATTTATCTGGAGCTAAGCGGATAAATTCGATATTTTCTTCATTTGCTGCAGTATAATTTTCTGGAATGGATTTTGAATTCATGAAATTTGTACCTTTTTTCTGTTCATCCCAAAATGACATCTTACTTGAAGCTTCTTCCTTACTTGCTATTAGGTCTCCTTCTATATTTATTGTTTTGTCTTCTTCCTTCTTACTTGTACATCCTACTACGAATAGAAGAATGACAATTAACATTAATGAAAGAATGCTTCTAAACGAACGATTTTGATTGTTACTCATTTCCTCACCTCATAGCGCATTGTAAAATACGAATGTTACAAGTATGTCACAAAAAAAGATCTTAACTTTTCGTATATAGAAAATCGGTAAATGTGGCTTTGAAAAAAAGTGGGTTTCATTTATTAATTGGTGATTATTTTAGTAGTCGAATCTTTAATAAGCACCCATTCGTACCAAGGGGTGCTACGTGTTAAATATGCGTGGATTGATTACGAGCTTACTTATTACTACCATTGTGCTTGAATTTTATAACCTCACCACTCTTATTAGTATTTTATTTTATGTATGCGCAGTTCTACAATAGTGAAACTAAAAAACGTATACGAAAATAGTTAAAAGCTATCACTACACAAAATAGACTTAGCTCTACTGAAATTAGTAGAACTAAGTCTATTTTGGAGGGCACTGAAAAAGTAGTTCTCTCAATAAAACTCTAATAAAAATCAATCATTAGGATTTAGCGCTCTGGCGTTCGCTTTCCGCGGGCGAGCGACGAGCCTCCTCCTGCGCTTCGCTTCGTGCGGGGTCTCGTCTGTCTCGCTTTCCCGCAGGAGTCTCACGCCGCCGCGCTAAATCCTTAATAAAAATGTAATGCTCCTGCAAATAATTACTATAAAAAATTACAACTCTAGAGTTTTTCAGTGCCCTCCTATTTTGCGAGCCTGTTTTTTAAAGAAAGGCTATTCTTGATTTTACTAGCAGTTACGCTAAATACGCTTCTCTTATTTCATCATTTTCAATGAGATCAGTACCTTTTCCACTTAGTACAATCTCACCGTTTTGAATAACATAACCCCTGTGTGCAATACTTAATGCTTGATACGCATTTTGTTCTACTAATAGAATCGTTATTCCTTCTTGATTTAACTGTCTAATAATATCAAAAATTTGCTCCACAATGATTGGCGCTAATCCCATTGACGGTTCATCCAGCATTAATAGATCCGGCTTCATCATTAGTGCACGTCCAATGGCTAGCATTTGTTGTTCCCCGCCGCTCATTGTGCCTCCCTTTTGATCAATCCGTTTCTTAAGTATTGGAAAAAGTCCAAACACCATTTCCATACGTTCTTCAATGACACTCTTTTTGCTCACCGAAAACGCGCCCATCAATAAATTTTCTTTTACAGTCAACGTTGCAAAAATCTTCCTTCCCTCTGGTACATGTGCCATCCCTATCAATGTCGTTTGATGCGCTGGCTTGTTTGTGATTTCCTGTTCCTTGTAAAAAATGGAGCCAGTTTTGACTTTTTCCAACCCACTTATCGATTTTAAAGTCGTGGATTTCCCCGCTCCGTTACTCCCTATTAAAGTAACAATCTCGCCTTTTTTCACATCCATACTAATACCTCTTAATGCTTGTATACCGCCATAATAGGTTTCGATATTATTTATTTGCAGTATTGTCATTTACGTTTCACTCCCTTAAACCGGTTGAGTAGTAGTTGGTGCATGAACGGCACTAGAACCTAAATAGGCTTCAATTACTTTAGGATTTGTTCGTATCTCTTCTGGATTTCCTTCTGCAATTTTTTCTCCATGATCTAGTACAATAATATGCTCCGATATTTCCATTACTAATTTCATATCATGTTCAATTAACAGTACCGAAACATCAAACTCTTCGCCCATTCTCTTAATGATTTCAGTGAGTTCTTTCGTTTCTTTTGGATTCATCCCAGCTGCTGGCTCATCCAATAAAATTAGTTTAGGTTTTGTCGCAAGGGCACGAGCAATTTCAAGCTTTCTTTGCGCACCATAGCTTAAGTTATTTGCTTTTTCATTTAACAGATGTGCCAAATCGAAATGCTTTAGCAAGCGGTAAGCTTCCTCTTCTGCTTCTAATTCTTCTTTTTTTGTACCTGGAAAATTCAAGAAAATACCAAGCAAGTTTGTTTTCAATTGTGTATGCATACCCACAAGCACATTTTCAATGACTGACATCTCTCCGAATAATCTTATATTTTGAAACGTTCTCGAAATCCCTCTTTTGGATACTTCATCAGCCTTAATCCCGACTACTGATTTCCCTTCTAGCTTAATGTCGCCTGAAGTTGGCTGGTAGACGCCTGTAATCATATTAAAGAATGTTGTTTTCCCAGCGCCATTTGGTCCGATTACTGCTGTTATAGAGCCTTTCTCGACATTCATTGAGACATCCTGATTGGCTATTAGGCCACCGAATGTTTTTGTTAAATTTGTCACCTCTAAAATCGACATTTGCATCCCTCCTACAAGTAGATCCTTTCTAGTCAGTACTTATCTGGCTCTTTTTCTTTATAGCGTCTTTTAGTTTCTTTTCATCAAAGACTTTATTCTTTGCAGGAATTAACCCTTTTGGTCGATACAATGCAAATGATACAAGAATAGCGCCAAAAATAAATTTCTGCATTTTCGCAGGAGAAAGTGCTTCAGGAATGGAGATTACCCCATTAAAGTTAAGCTGATTAATCCAGTTCGTTAATTCAGTTAATACTTGCAAATTCAAAATTGTTACGACTGCTGCACCAAGAATAACGCCAGGTACACTGCCCATACCTCCAAGTACAACCATAACTAAAATTGTAAAGGACTCCATTAAAGTGAAACTTGTTGGATCGATGAATGCTTGTTTTGCTGCAAATACAACACCCATCATGCCGGAAAAAGATGCACCCAGTGCGAAGGCCATTAATTTCGTTTTCACAATCGGTATGCCCATTGCTTGCGCAGCAATTTCATTTTCTCGAACAGCCTTCCAGGAGCGACCTAACTTGGATTGCTCTAATCGAATAACGGCAAAAAGGGTAAATAATAAGATTACAAGTGTGACAAAGTAAAACTGATTTGGAAAAATAAGTTCCATTCCGAAAATTTTAGGGGGGGTAACAGATGCTATCCCCATTGCACCACCAGTAATGTTTACTGGTCGATCTGCATTGTTGAATAGAATTCGAATTATTTCACCAAATCCTAACGTAACAATCGCTAAATAATCACCCTTCACTCGAAGTACTGGGATCCCGATGAGAACTCCTGCAATCGCAGCTACGAAACCACCAATAATTAAAAACATCCAAAAACTTTCTCCACCTAGAGGAAATGTTCCAAAGGGCATAAAATTTGATGCTTGTGGAGTCGCAAAAATACTATATGAATAGGCACCTACTGCAAAGAATGCAACGAAACCTAAATCAAGTAACCCCGCCATACCAACAACGATATTCAGACCTAATGCCATAGACACATAAATACCAACCATTGTCGCAACGTCCATATAGGATTGGAAAGCTGGCCCTCCACTCGAAGCAAATGGAATAAGAATAAATAATAACCCAGCCGCCACTACCCATTTCGTTATTTTCTTCAACTTCAAATAATGAAGGATTAATAAAGAAGAAAGTAATAATAAAAAGGCAATCACTGATTTTTGGGAAAAATATAATGCTGCAGATGTTACGAAAACAAACAACGTGAATAATAGAACTTGTGCCCATTTATTTTGTGAAAATAATGACCATTTTTCTTTCATTACCATCACCTACACTTTCTCAGCCACAGGTCTACCTAATAAACCTTCTGGCTTGAAAATAAGTACTAATATTAAGATTGCAAATGCAAAAACATCTTTATATTCAGCGCCAAGTATACCAGCAGTTATGAGCGATAAATTAGCAGCAGCAAACATTTCCAACACCCCTAATAGAATGCCTCCAAACATAGCACCACGAATATTCCCGATACCGCCTAAAACAGCTGCGATGAATGCCTTCATGCCTAAAATAAAGCCAATAAATGGATCAATCGTTCCATATTGAACAGCAAATAATACACCTGTCGCTCCACCTAAAGCTGAACCAATAAAGAATGTAAGAGAAATCATTTTATTTACATTAATCGACATTAGTGATGCTGTATCGCGATCTAGTGCTACCGCTCGCATCGCAATTCCATATTTCGTTTTATTTATAAAGTAATCAAGCGAAACCATCAAAATAATCGCAATCACAAGGACAATAATAAAGGAAGATTTAAAGCTAGCATCATTGAAATTACTTGAAACCGATGATAGTTTCAGCGTGATTTGTTCTGTGAATAAAGATGGACCTGTCACAATATAGTTCCCTGATGATAATTCCGCGATAAAACGAACCACATCTTGTAAAATGAAGGAAATACCTATTGCCGTAATAAGTGGGATAAGCCGCGGTGCCTTTCGAAGTGGACGATATGCAACCCGCTCAATTCCCATTCCCATTAATCCAGTCAAACTAGCTGTCACTACTAAAACTACAATTAAAACAAGTATTTGAGGAATCGCCGTTATCCAACTCATACCCATTAGAAAAATAAAGAGCGCTGTGCCAATAAATGCACCTGTCATAAAAATTTCACCATGCGCAAAATTGATTAATTGCAAAATGCCGTAAACCATTGTATAACCAAGGGCTACAACTGCATAAACAGCCCCTAATGTCAGTCCATCAATCAGCACTTGAGGTAATGTTTGTATCATTTCTAGAAACATAATAACCCTCCTTCACGTTCATTTGTTAGAAAGAAACACCTCGTTTAAAAGTAAGAGAGATACTATAGAAAAAGTGTTGAGAAAAAATAAAATCTCAACACCTTGACTAAATTTACGTATTATGGAGTAACTTCGCCCTCTAGCACACCTGGATAAACCGCTTCATCAAATTTATATAAATAAATTTTTGCGTTTACGTTATCACCTTTTTCGTCAAATGTAACGTTTGTCAGTGCACCTTGGTAGTCCTTCGTCGCTCTAATCGCTTCTGCTACTTTTTCTCTTGAAGGGACCTTACCACCGTTGTCATTAATAGCTGTTTCAATTGCTTGAAGGATTACGCCCATCGTGTCATAGCCGTATACTGAAAATGCTTCTGCGTCTTTATTAAACGCCGTTTTATAAGCCTCTACGAATTTTTTACCAGCTTCAGTTGCAGTACTTTCACCTGCTACAGAAGTAATAAATGTATTTTTCACTGCATCTCCCGCAATATCAACTAAACCTGAAGAGTCCATCCCATCAGCCCCCATGAACGGTACATCTATACCTTTTTCACGTGCTTGTTTTATGATGATCCCAGCTTCAGAGTAAATTCCGCCGAAGTAAACTAAGTCTGGTTTTTTTGATAATACTTGGTTTACTACACCGTTGAAATCTTTCTCACCAACTGTAATTCCTTCGAATCCAACAATTTCAGCTCCTAATTTCTCAGCAGCTCCTTTGAATGCTTCAGCAACACCTGTACCGAATGCCGTTTTATCTTGAATTATAAAAATTTTCTTAGCACCTAATGTTTCAACCCCATATTTTGCTGCTGCAGGACCTTGTCCATCATCTCTCTCAACAATACGGTTAACCGTCTTTAATCCACGTTCTGTTACATCAACAGCTGTCGCTCCTGGTGTTATCATCGCAAGTTTGTATTTGTCATACACTTCTGATGACGGAATGGCTACACCAGAGTTATAATGTCCGACTACAGCAAAAATGGACTCATCTGCTCCGATTATATTCGCATTTGAAACGCCTTTTTTCGGATCTGATTGGTCATCATACGGTTCAAGCTGAAGTGTATAGCCAAGCTCTTTAAATTTTTCCGATTCTTCTTCTAATTTCAGTTGGGCACCCAATCGAATTGACTCACCTATAATTGCCGAACCACCTGATAAAGGTAATTGAGCCGCAATTTTGATCACAGAAGTGCCATCATCGGGCACATCTTTCTTAGAATCAGATGAGCCCGATGAGTCAGATGAACATGCCGCCAATATTCCTATACTTAATACGCTTGCTGAAAGTAAGGCAAAAGATTTTTTTAGTTTCATAGTATACCCCCTATTTTTTTCTCGCTCTAGTTTAGTAACTAGATTCAAATAAGTATAATTTTAAAACTTGAAAAAAACAGCAACCCTGTTAGATGTTCTAACACACTTTCGTTTATAGTTTGGAAATAATGATTTTTTGTCGAATCATACCGGAATTAGCGATATTTTTTTTTACACAATGATGTATTTTATTGTTTTATCAGTCATAAAATATTAGATAAGAAGAAATAATAGTATTATCGAATTTACTAGAAAGTTGGTGATTAGATCATGACATGGAGTGATATTTCTTATAAGGACAAAAAAGTAATTTCAATTGGAACTGTGAGAGAATTAACAGGACTATCCGAAAGACAAATTCGCTATTATGAAGCTCGCAAACTACTATTCCCAGAAAGATCTAAAACAGGAATAAGGAAATACTCTTTTCAGGATATCGAACTATTAATCGACATCGCCAATCAACTGGAAGAAGGAATTTGGACAAATGAAATAAAAAAAGAACTACAACTTCGAGAACAAGCCCCCAAAAAAGCTATCCTTTCATAAGTAATCAGCAAATAATGCCCACCTAATCATTCAGGTGGGCATTATTTTAAAAATTATTTGGAATAAGGCAGTCTGTTGGAATTGTCTTCAACTATGGTAAGAACTAATCAAGCGCTGGTTCAGCCATACCAAAAACGCTGGAACTTACCCTTGGACCACACATGGAATTAGTGAATAACCAACGGACATGGCGAGAACTGATGGATGTGGTGGATAAGCGATAAAAAAACGCTCCACAGCACACTTCACTGCAGAACGTTTCGAATATCCTACATATTGACTTAATTTAAATAGCATGGCCTCAAGTCATTTTTCGGAAATTATTTATATGTCTAATAGCAATAAATTTTTTTCAATAAGCAACAGCATTATTTGTCATAGCTATTGAAAAACATTCACAGCTGAGCACATATATTAATTAGTTGTTTCAGTTTCTGCTTCTGCTTCCACTTTAGTTTCAGTTTCTGCTTCTGCTTCTGTTTCTACTTCCGCCTCTACTTCAGCTTCTTCCGGTGTTGTTGCGACGTCTAGACACCACAGAAACTCTTCCCAAGCCATATTCCAACCTTTGAAATATTCCTCGGAATCATCCCATTTAACCAAAAATCTTATTGCATCATCGATTTTAACGATAGATAACGTTAAACCTGCTCCAGCTCTATCACTCACAAGAACAATACTGCCTTGTTCATCGAATTTAGCGTCAAGATCATCTTTCGCCGTAAACTCACGGCTTTGTGCTATCTCGACTAGTGTATTATTTAGAATTCTATACTTACTCTTTTTCATTTTTCCCCCGACTTCCATTGATAATTATTTACCTATCTATTTTACAATGTTTTTTTATAAAAATCGCTATTTTTTTCTTAAGATAAGCTGATTTTTAAACAATTTTATCTTTCTCCAAATAGAAATAAGTATAACCAAATCTATTAAGAAAAAATTGTGAACACCATATTTTTTTGTTTATAGGCACTTTTAAATTTCCAGACTGATTTCTTAGACTTAAAAAGAGCTGGTCTCTTTTTATCATGCGTAGCTCTCACAAAATAATAAAACAAATATTAGAAAAAGACCATTCAAATCACTCTTATTTTCAACTATGATTTCTATTTATATATTGTACCATCTTATTGTATTACCTTCCAATTTCTTAAATATTCGGATTTATAAGCTCATTTAACGGAGATTAAATCAATTTTGATATAACAGCTAGCAAAGAAATACCTTCAGAAAATAATGACCGCACATTTTTTCAATTGAATCCATAATTCCAGTCCTCGTAATGCCTTTAATGGAAATAATAAGTATCATTTGTTTCATCACATTAATTCAAGTTCTTCTATATTGACAATCAATTTTTCGCGCAATATATAAAGCACGCTTACTCCAATTAGGAACGTTATGAAATCACCAATAAAAATAGACCAAATGATACCATGGAATCCCGCGATACTACTCATGATAAATAGGATGGGTATCATAACAAGGCCTTGTGTAAGTGACATAATCATCGCTGCCTTTCCTTGCCCTGTCGCCTGGAAAATCCCAATGATTAGGAATGTAAATCCTGTGACGAATAAAGATAGGAAGATCACTTTAATAACATAGCTACCGACTTCTATTAACTGAGCATCCGTTGTGAAAATCCCAATTAAATGGTTGCCTGTTAAAAATACAATGAGGGCAAAAATAGAGGCCATAATGGCTACCGTTATACTCGTGAATGTAATGGCTGATTTCATGCGTTTTTTGTTGGCCGTGAAGTTGTATGCAATGAGTGGTACAACACCTTCACAAAGTCCCATAATGATTAACTCTGGAAATTGTAAAATGCGTTGTGAAATGCCATAGGAAGCAACTGCAGCATCACCGTAACCAGCTGCAAAATTATTGAAAACCAAAGCTGTTAATCCCATTAAAGCACTCATCATTGCAATTGGAATACCGATTTTCAACACTTCAAATACGACCGATTTTTCGATTTTGAAATATTTCATTGAAAAGGTTAAATACTCACTTTTGCAGATGATATGCCAGCTGTAATATAAGACTGCGCCGATGTTAGCAATGAGTGTCGCTACTGCAACCCCTGGAACACCCCAGTGAAATACGAAAATGAATATAGGGTCTAAAATTAAGTTAATTCCAACACTTATAAACATTCCAACCATCGATACCATAGCTGAGCCTTCAGCACGCACAATTTGCTCCAATGAAAAGTTTAAAATAATAAATGGCGCACCAATAAACATTACTAAAATGTATTGCTTCGTATAGGCAAAAGCAGCTGCACTAGCCCCAAGTCCTGCTGTAATGCCATTAGCAGCTACTATCCCTACTATAATGGCGATGATTCCTAAACCGATTGATGCATAAAATGCAAAAGATGAAACTTCTTTTATTTGTTCGAGCTTCTTTTCTCCGAGTAAGCGAGAAATAAATGTACCACCACCTACACCGATTAAGTTACCGAGCGCCATCAAAACGGCAAAGACGGGTAATGTTAGCGTGATTGCTGTTATCATAACAGAATCGTGGAGTAAGCCGATAAAGTAAGCATTTAGTAATGTATAAATGACACTGATAGACATCCCAAGCATCATTGGTAATGAAAAATGAGCCACCGCCTTTGCAATCGGCGCTTTCTCAAAATAATATGTGTTTTCCATATAAAAATCTCCTATTCGATAATTCGTTAGATATCTAACTATATAGCTGAAAGAACTGAATGAATCAGTCTTTTTAATCATCCAAGTTTTTTATGATGCGGTTCAGTAAAGATGTAAGTAGCTCGTTATCTTCTGTAGAAAAATCCTTTGTCATTTCTGCCTCAAGCTCTTCAAAAAACACTTGAAAGTCCTTAACGATCTCAATGCCCTTCTGCAGTGGACGAATAATCTTGCGACGTTCGTCAGTTAGATCTGTCTTTCGTTCAACTAATCCCTTCTTCTCAAGATTCGTAACGATACTTGAAATGGACGAGCCTTTTCGTTGGAAGGCCTTCTCCATATGCTTTTGCGTAATTCCCTCATCCATATGCGCGACTAAGAAATCTAAAGCATGGGCTTGCTCCAATGTAATGTCGTAGGTTTCGAGTTTTCTGTCTCCTCGCTGCTTCATCTGATGACCAATCATTCGAATTTGAAATTGATAATTTGTTTTTTGCATTCAATCACCTTTTTCAATTAGATTCTCAACACTATTAGTTAGATTTCTAACTAATAGTATAACGATAACTTCCCAAGGTCAATTATTTTAGTTAGATATCTAATGATTTTACGAAAGTACCTATTCCATTGAGGTACTAATTGAATATTCCGAACAAAAAACAACAATAAAAGGCCTCATCCGGTACATTACCGAAGACAGACCTTAATCACTGCCAAAAGAAATAATTCAGATTGGCGAATAATAAAAAAATAAGCACACCTTTTCAGTTGAAAGGAGCGCTTATTTTTTAGAAATAGACTTTTTTAGTAGCCTCAGAATAACGAGTTGTTTTTTCTTCACCTGTATTATTTATAGTCCAATTCGATATATCTATTCTATTTAACAGTAATTAGTATAATCCATCTGCATCTTCTTTCGTGTTAATGAAGATGTTTTTCGTTTGTGTGTATGCATCTAAAATTGATTTGTAAGTTTCTCGGCCAATACCTGATTTTTTATAACCGCCAAATGGAGCACCCGCAGAGAAGTTTGTATATTGGTTCACCCACATGCGGCCCGTTTCAATACTACGTGCTACACGTAGAGCCGTATTTAAGTTGCTAGTCCAGACACCGCCACCAAGACCAAATTCAGAATCATTCGCCATGGCGATTACTTCTTCCTCAGTTTCAAACTTGATGACTGTTGCAACTGGTCCAAAGATTTCTTCTTGTGCAATGCGCATATCATTTGTACCTGCTAAAATCGTTGGTGCCATGAATACACCGTTCTCAAGACCATTTTCTTGTAATTGGTAACCGCCTGTTACAAGTGTTGCCCCTTCTTCTTGCCCGATTTTCACGTATTCTAAAATCTTATCTAATTGGCGTTGGTTAATTTGTGCACCCATTTGTGTGCCTTCTTCCCATGGTAAGCCAACTTTAACGCTTTCGAATTTCTCTTTTAATGCTATTAAAAATTCATCGTAAATACCAGCTTGTACGAAAATACGAGAACCTGCAGAACATACTTGCCCTTGGTTGAATAAAATACCGTTTGTTGCTCCTTCAACCGCGCGTTCCCAGTTTGCATCATTAAAGAAGATGTTTGCTGATTTACCACCAAGCTCTAATGTAGCAGGGATTAAGCGATCAGCTGCAGCTTTGGCAACTAAGTAACCAACATCTGTTGAGCCAGTGAATGCTAATTTTGCAAAGCCTTCGTGGTGTAGCATATAGTCTCCAGAGTGTGAGCCACGTCCAGTTATAACGTTTACAACACCAGCTGGTAAAACTTGATCTAAAATTTTCGCAAGTTCTAAAAGGCTAAGTGAAGTTGTTGATGATGGAGAGATTACAACTGTGTTACCTGCCGCGATAGCTGGTGCAATTTTCCACGCTGCCATAAGTAGCGGGAAGTTCCAAGGAATAATTTGACCAACAACGCCAATTGGTTCTTTCAATGTTAATGTTAAGTTATTTTCGTCTAATTGTTGAGCAGTGCCTTCTTCAGATCGAATAACACCTGCGAAGTAACGGAAGTGGTCTGCACTCAGTGGCACGTCCGCACTCATCGTTTCACGTAAAGGTTTCCCATTATCTAATGTTTCAACCATTGCTAAATGCTCACGGTTTTCATCGATTAAGTCTGCAATTTGAAGAAGTAATTTACTACGTTCTTCAATACTCACATGCTTCCACGTTTTAAATGCATTTTGCGCAGCTTCAACAGCTGCATCTACGTCTGCATGACTCGCATCGATGAAATCGGCTAATTTTTCTCCATTACTTGGGTTGTAAGCGGCAATTGTTTTTCCCTCAGAACCTTCAGTCCACTTCCCATTTATATATAATTTGTACTGTGAATCTATTATATTTGTTCTATCTATACTCATAAAACTAACACCTCTGAAAATTATTCTAGTATAGTTAAATCCAACTAGTTAACGCTAGTATATAGCCGATAAAATTGAATTTCAAAAAATACGCTTGTGAAAAACCGAACATACTAGAATAGTATTTATCGAGAATCTAATGATGTACCGATTGAAATATTGTCATAAACATTCCTCTCACTTTGCCACAAGGATTCTTCGCACTCCCTTCCTTGCGTCTTCTACCAATAGATAATTATTCAAAATCAGTTTTGGATGTAGAGCAAAAAAACAATTGCTTATATTTTTATATCATATTAGCATTCGAAGTGTAGTCAATCTTAATACAAAGGGGCATGAGAAGGTATGAATATAAAAGTCGAAACACTTCCAAAATATCGCATCGCATATATGCGACAAGTTGGTCCGTATGGTCCTGCTAACAAGCATGTAATGGGAAAGTTGAAAAATTGGGCTTTGGAGAAAAATCTATTTACGGAATCGGGAATAATACTCGGAATTCCCCAGGATCACCCAGAAACAACACTTCCTGAAAACTGCCGATACGATGCGTGTATTGTCATTTCAAATGATTATCCATTGGATGACTCCATTTGTGAAAGTGAACTCTCTGGTGGAGAATATGTTATTTGTAAAGTCAAACATACAGCGGAGGATATTCAAAAAGCGTGGCCTGAAATTTTTTCAACTTTACAAAAGAAGGGATATCAAATTGACAACAAACCGATTTTTGAAAGATATACTGTCGAAATGATTAACAACCATTATTGCGAAATATGTGTACCAGTAAAACCGTTATAGACAGGGAAAACCAACTTATGTATACAAAACCAAGATACAGTACTTACGCACCGCGGCTAACATATGCCACACAAATAGACAAAACAAAACTCAGCCTATATGGTGTAGGCTGAGTTCTCAATAATATTCTTACTTCTTCTTACAATTGCTTGCCAGATGAACCATTGACTATGAGTAAACTGACGCTTATCTTCTATACTCTTGCTTTTTCTTTTAACTGTTTCTTAGCTTTTTTGAAATGAAGAGATTCATATACGACTGGAATAACAACAAGTGTCAATAATGTTGCCATTGTTAATCCGCCAATTACCACTACTGCAAGACTACTTGATACTAAACTAGTTGACTCTGCTTTTTTAAATAATAACGGAATCATCGCACTGACAGTGGCCATAGCCGTCATTAAGATTGGACGCATTCTTGTAGCTGCCGCTTCTACTAACGCATTACGAATAATCATCGTTTGTTCATTATGTTTGACACGGTCTAACAATACAATTGCGTTGGTCACGACAATACCGATTAACATTAAGGCACCAAGTAATGCAGTAATGTCTACAGTAATACCACTTATTAATAGCCCAAGAATGGCACCAATGGCTGCTAAAGGCAGTGAACATAAGATTGCGATTGGTGCACGGAATGTTTTAAATGTAACAACCATAATTAAGAACACAATGCCAACTGACACAAGCATGGTGATAAATAAATCAGAGAAATCGTCGGCTTGTTGAGCACTTGCACCGCCAATATACACGTTCACCCCGTCCGGGATTTTCATTCCCTTTACATCTTTCTCACCAAAGATTGCTTTTGTGATCTCTGCATTGACCTTAGATAGTTTTTCAGGGTCAACTTTAGCCGTAATACGTACATATGAATCGCCATCTTTATGAAATACATTTGATGGTTTCTCTTCCTCTTTTAACGTAGCTACCTTGGAGATCGGCTCCATTCCTGTAGGCGTAGCCACTAACATGTTATTTAAGTCATCCTTCGTTTTTGGGTTCAAAAGTGGCTCTAGCATAATGGAAGTTGGCTGTGAATCAATGGTTGCTATGCCTATAGGTGTTCGATTTAAATAGACACCTAATTGCTGAGAAATTTGCATTGCACTTCCTTCTGCAGCACTCACTTCAAATGAGTAAATCATTTTTTTGGCATCCTGATTGGTAGTTACTTTTTCGACACCTTTGATTCTCTCGATTTCCCCCTTCACGTTTGCGGCTGTTTCTTCAATCTTTGTTAAATCGTCACCCATGACATCAATCGTAATATCGTTAGACGAACCTGACATAAAGGAAGCGGTGTTTACTGATAGTACAGCACCCTCAAACTCCTTCTTTTGCTTTTCAAGTAGTTCAATAATTTGTTCAGTGTCTTTCTTATCCTTTAATATCACAACGATTGTCGCTAGCGTTGGTGAATCAACATTCCCAAAACTCGCTCCATCTTCTGTGTTACCAAGCTGTGTGTATTCATATTCCACTTCATCTTGTGAATGGATGAGATCTGCAAGGCGAATTGTATTTTCTTTTACTTTTTCAAGAGGGGTATCATTTGGGTACTCTAGAGAAGCAATCACATAATCAGCTGTCGATTGGTCAACTGCTCCTTTAGGCATTACAAAATACGTACCTATTGAACCTACAAACAATAATATAGCAAGTAGATAGACAACCCATTTATGGTTTAATGTCCATGTTAGTAAGCGAGAAAAACGTAGTGCTGGCTTATGCTCAGCGAGTTTACTATTTTTCAATAAAGCTGAACTCATCAGCGGTACAACGGTGACTGCCACAATTAATGATGCAAGTAAAGAATACGTGATGGTTAAGGCGAATGGCATTAAGAAATCTTGTAAACTGCCACTAACTAATCCGATTGGTAAGAAAACGGCTACAGTTGTTAATGTTGAAGCTAAAATCGCTGTTCCTACTTCTTTCGTCGCTTCAGTAACAAGACGTACCGAGAAATTCTCGTTTTGCATTTTGCGGAAAATATTTTCAATGACGACGATACTATCATCAACAAGTCGTCCAACTGCTACCGCTACTCCACCCAGTGTCAAAATGTTTAACGTGATGCCTGACATCCATAGTAGAAACAGTGTAAAAGCTAGAGAAAGTGGGATTGAAACAATCGTAATAAACGTTGAACGAAGATTTCTTAAAAATAGAACGATCACGAAGGTTGCAAACAGTGCACCCAATAATACTTCCTTCAGCATTGTATTGACTGAATTTTCAATCATATCTGCGGTCGAAACAAGAACATCACCTTGGACGTCAAGATATTGTTTATTTATTTTCTTAGTTACTTTGGCAATATCCTCCCCAGTACTTACTGCGTTCGCACTACTTTCTTTTGTCATGATCAGCATCAAAGCATCCTTACCATTTACACGAGTAAGTGTCGTATTTGGTTTTTTAATGCTTACTTTTGCAATATCCCCCAGTTTAACAGCTGGCGAAATGGATAGTTGTTCAATGTCTTTCACCGAATTTAATGTTCCAACGACTTTGATATTACTTGCTTTTCCGTCAATCGCTTTTTCACCGACTGCCGCAGAAAGGTTTTGCCCTTGTAGCGCAGTCATTATGTTCTCAAGTGATAATTGCTTTTCTGATAGAATTTTATTATCTAATTCTAAAGAGACATATGAACTTTCTGTACCAAAGGTTTGCACATTTGCGACGCCTTTTATATCTTTGTACATTGGAATGATCTTTTTCTTCGCAAATTCGCTGTTGCTTCGTGTTAATCCATCGTTGAAAGTAATGCTAACCTGTGCGATTGGAATCATCGATGTATTTAATTGAGTAATTGAAGGTTTCTGAACATTAGCAGGAAGTGTAACCATTGCAAGCGCATCTTGAACCTCTTGCTTGGCCTCTTTCATATTCGTTTTCGATTCAAAGAAAATATCTATCTTTGAAAACCCATCTCCTGTTGTAGAGAAAACATCTTTTTTTCCTTTGACAGACCCCACTGCCATTTCAATTGGTGTTGTGACCTGTTGCTCCATTGAATTTGAATCGACCCCTTGCCCCATGGCAATAATTGTTACTTGTGGTTGATCGGCTGGAGGCAAAAACTCCATTGGTAATTTGAAATAACTAACAACCCCTAATAGTAAAACTAGAACTGTCACTAACGAAATGGCCGCCTTATTTTTAAAGGACCACTTAGTAAACAAAGACATAAAAAATCCCCTTCCTCTTCTTCATTACTGCATTAACGGAATGTAAGTTCATATATGGTTTGTTTTTCCTTTAATGGTGTAATTGTATAACGCTTTCTTTTTACCGGAAACAAGCTAGAGGCGGTACTACCTATCAGCCTTAAGACTGATTTCCACTTTTTGGAGGTTCCAAAAACATGAACAGCTATTTAAAGTCGAAAAGAGAGTCTATATTTTATGTCAGCTTGTATTGTTTACTAGTACAGTTATGTTTTAAAAAAATTACCATTTAGGATTTCTTCTTTGACAATAAATTCCCTAAATTAGATACAGCCACTAATGAGCCACCTATAGCACTCCATTTAAACCCTGCAATAATGCTGATAATTAGTATTAACATTCCTAATACTGTTCCAATAATTGAACCTATTCGTACTGTGTTATAACTAGGATTTGGACGCTGAATAGATACTCCAAAAAATTTATTTGTTTTTTCAAATGAGTCATTTAATTTACCCGTAAACTTGCGCATTTTAATATCTCCTCTACAAAAGCATTCTTACAATGATTTGGATAGTATGCGAAACAATAACTAAAATACCAAAAATAATACAGCATGTTGCTAACGTACTTTTTTTAAGATTTTTTTGCCTTACAAACCCAAAAATGATGAGGCACAATCCAATAATTATAGAAACTATTGAAAGAATTATGAACAACTGTGTACTTAATGATGGACTATTAAAAATACTCTCTAATTGCATCTCAATTTTTCTCCTTCTGACTCAGATTTTTAGTTAAACCGCATCCTCATTCTCAATATTTCGAATGGCAAAGTACGCAATTGCTACGCCAATAGCTGCGAGCCCTAACTGAAGTGGAATGAAAGTGATCAATGAGAATGCTGGATTATAGGAACAGGCAATTGCCACCACGATAAGCGATGAACCAATTGTCGCAGGAACAGAATGATTGCGCATGCCAAAATACAATGGAATTAAGCTCATTCCGGCCGAAGCAATCGCAAATAGAACTATGTTTGTGAACTCACCTATAAATTGATTTCCAGTCATTTCAAATGGAACAATCGGAAAATAAGCATTAATAATAGAAAATAGACCCGCAACAGCAGCATTAGAGAAGACCATGGTGATGAACGTTAACAAAGCTATAAGCATCAGTTTACTAGCAATTATTTTCTTTCGACTAACAGGATAAGAGAATAGAATCAAAATGGTCTTGTTCTTATATTCCTCAATGACGATTTTCGCAATTAATACAGAGGCAAACACTATAAATGTCGCCCGCACAAGTGCACCAATGAATATATATACATCTTGGTATGTTGTAATCGGTAAATCACCTTCCTGTTGTCCCAAAAAAATAACGAAACACATAATGGCTGTTAAAATGATATTTGCGAGAAGCACACCTTTTATATACCAACCTAATTTAAATTTCTTCATTTCCAATTTAATGAGCTGTAACATTTCTTCCCCCCTCATTCATTACGTCACATCTATTCGATCAACTTTACGGTAAGAAAGATAGGCAATTGCCAGCCCTAACGCACAAAGTACAATTGGTACCCCAATAAAATCGAACAAACTAACCTGACCACTTCCATCATTAGTAGATGCACTAAGTATAGATCCAATTAATATCGCTGAAGTAATTGTTGCAGGCGTTGATTTTTTTCTCATACCAAAATATAAAGGAATCAGGCTCACACCAGCAATCATAATTGAGTTTATAAAAGTCGTTGGGACAGTAGCAATGAAATCCCCCATACTAACAGGTACTTCAAAGAATCCTATCATTGGATTTAAGATAAAAACTAACATACTGATGATAAAAGTAGTAAAGATTATACTGAAAAAACAAAATAAAAAGACAGTTAAGAGCTTAGCTTGCATTATTTTTTTCCGTTGTAGCGGATAGGTAAACAATAATTGAATCGTTTTACTTTTGTATTCATCAATGACTAAACGAGATAAAATTGCAGACGAATAAATGATAAATGTTATTCTTATAAGAACATTTGTTAATGACATGAAGCCTGCATAATCTGAAAACATCAAATCGTTATCGTATTTGGAACCCCAAACCATAAGGCTAACAGCGGAAAAAATTGCCACAATACAAATGGCAACACCTTTAAAACAACTAGATAATTGATGCTTTTTCCATTCTAGTTTCATCAGTTTAAGCATGGATTCCCTCTCCGTTCATTAAATTCAAGAAATACTCTTCCAAAGAGCTATGCTTTTTATTGATGCTTTCAATCTCAATGTCATTCATAATGAGCGTCTTCGAAATTTCTTGCTGCGATACTGTCATTTCATATATACGAATCATTTTTTCGCTCATGATTTTATAATTTTTAATACCAAGTTTATGATCTAAAATGTAAGTAGCTTTTTTAATGTCGAGAACCGTAAGCTCAATGTACTCGGTCTGTACACCATTGATATCTTTCATCGAAACTTCTTTGATCAGCTTCCCATCTCGAATGACACCAATCGTATCAGCCATTAGTTCCATCTCAGCTAAAATATGGCTAGAAACTAATAATGTAATGCCATATTCTTTGCATAGTATTTTAAATAACTCTCGTAATTCTTTAATACCGATTGGGTCTAAACCATTGATGGGTTCGTCTAATATTAACAATTCTGGCTTTGTCGTAATCGCTCTAGCAATCCCTAAGCGCTGTTTCATCCCGAGTGAGAAATCTTTTACTTTTTTGTTATCAACATTGTGTAATTTCACAAGATCTAACGCACGATCAATGCCCTTTTTGTCATAATAGCCCATATACTCACAATGGAGCTCCAGGTTCTCCTTAGCTGTCAGTTTTTCATAAAAAATAGGATATTCGATAATTGTGCCCATTCGTTTGAGCACTTCGTATGATGTATTTGTTAATCGCTCGCCAAAAATTTCAATCTCACCGCTCGTCGGTTTAACTAAATTCGTCAGCATTTTCATAATCGTCGTTTTACCAGCACCGTTTGGCCCTAAAAATCCATATATTTCACCTTGCTTCACATGCATATTAACACCGGAAACAACTTCTTTTCCTTCAAACACTTTCGTTAGTTGATTTGTTCTTACTATATAGGACATTTTATATTCCCCTTTCCCTTTGTACTTTTATTGTACAAAACGATCATCTCTTTTTTCTTACCCATTCCTTACAAATTTCTTAAGCTTGTCAATTACGCCTTGGCGTAATTGCGTCCAGATTTTGAATTGTGCTTGCACAATTCAAAATCTGCGACATCCGCCGGAGGCTTTATCATCATTCAGTGGGTATTTAGACAACCACTGAAAAAGGACTAAAACTGGATTCATCACATCTCCTATAGAGGTAGGGGTTTTCCACTGAATGACGATAAAAAAGCTTGTAGAATAACACTTCCTACAAGCTAAAACTGCATCCTTTTTAATATGATTGTAAATATTGTTTTTTCATATGGCTTACTTGAAAGATGAATTTCTCCACCTAATGCCTCTACAAGCCGCTTCGTGATTGTTAGCCCAAGCCCACTACCTTGGTACAAACGATTTCTTGAATCTTCTAATGTATACATGCGCTCAAATACTTTGTCGATATGTGACTCAGAAATCCCTTTACCCTTATCCCATATATCAATGGATACAGCCTTTTCATCACTTCTTAATGTCATGCCTAGCGTTTTCCCATCGTCCCCATAGGTAATGGCATTCGAAATCAAATTATTTAACACTCTACTCAACACATCTGTATTTCCAAGAGCATATATTGGTTTTTCTGGTATATCGATATGGACCGAAAATCCTTTTGCCGTAAGCAAATCATAGAACGCTAAAATATTTTCCTGGCATACTTCATTCATATTGATTCTAGTTAACTCGATTTCTTTGTCTCCTGACTCTAATTTTGCCAAGTCAAAAAATTTATGAATGAGTTCTATTACTTCATTTGTTTTCAGCTGCACTTTTGTTAGCAATGCACGTCGTTCTTCCTCACTCAGCGCGTGATCGGTATGCAACATCTCTACATATCCAAGGACAACGGTCAGCGGCGTTTTCAAGTCATGCGATACATTGGCAAGCATCTTGCGCATGGACATCTCTACTTTTAAATAATCTGCCTGCGTAATTTGCTTTGCTTCTAATAACTGATTAATAGCCACTAACAACTTTTGTAGTTCCTTATCATCCGTAAACACTAATAACTTTTCACCCGTTTGATTTCCCACAATATCCTGTAGCTTTTCATATGTATAACGTAAATTCTCACCTTTACCTTTCTGCACGCGAAATTGAAAAAAAACGACACCTACTAAGATGATAATGATCATTATTAAAAAAGGCACCATGCTATATCACTTCCATCTTATAACCGATTCCCCATAATGTTTTAATATACGTAGGATTTGATGGATCCTCCTCTATCTTCTCTCGCAGTCTTCTCATATGGACATTAATGACATTTTCATCTCCATAATATTCTTCATTCCAAATGTGTTGATAAATTTGAGCTTTTGTAAACACACGATTGCAATTCTTCGAAAATAGCTTTAATAGCTCAAACTCCTTGGATGTGAGTTTTATGACCTCATCTTTCTTCCAAGCCGTATAATTAATTGTATCTATTTTTAAATCGCCAATTTGAATCACTTCGTCTTGTTTCTTTAATGGTGCTGAATATTTTGTTGAACGACGTATGGCTGCCTTCACCCGTGCAGAAAGTTCAATCATCGAAAATGGTTTGCAAATATAATCATCTGCTCCAAGACCTAACCCGATCGCCTTATCCACATCTGTATCTTTCGCCGACATCATTAAAATTGGGACAGCACTTCTTTCACGAATTAACTTCACTACTTCTAACCCATCAATTTTCGGCATCATAATATCAAGAATGATTAAGTCAAACGACCCTTGCAAAAATTTTGTCATTCCATCCACACCATCAGCAGCTGTCTCTACTGCAAAGCCCTCTTTTGTTAAATAGGTTTCTACCATTTCTTGAATGGATAAATCATCTTCAACTATTAAAATAGAAGATTGCACTCCCTCACCCTCCTAACTTTTACACATATAATTTCCCGTAATTATATCGCAACACCAACAGAATGTAAAAAACAGGGTTAATTTCCAGACAAAAGGCACCGAGTACTTCTAAGTAAATAAATAGTAATACAGAAAGCATATGTTCACTGTAATAGTGTTATCTATGCACATTGGTTTATACCCCATAATTTAACAATATAGTTCACCTGAGCCAAATTTTAATGTGTATGATGCAAACAAATATCACCTAACCATGGTATAATTATACATTTTTTCTTTTTTATCTTTAGTTTTATATATAAAAGAAACAAATTATATAAACATAACTATATATGTTCATATTTTCAAATAAAATAATAAAATATTACTACTCACCCTCCATTGAATTGGTATATCAATAAATAAATATGTGTAAATTAATCCATAAGGCACTTCTGTACTATAACGAATAGAGTGTAATCTAAACTAGTTATTTTTATTTCAACAGTCTAAATTATTGTGTGTTCTGTCTAACGAACGATATAAATTTAATAAACGATTTTTTTTGGTTTTAAATTATTTGATATTTATAATGGCGTAGCATGGGAGCGTCAATATTTTTGTGTAAATGACTTTCCAACCCTTCCGGGTAGAATATCACTTTTTATTTAATTTTCACGTATTCAAATGAATAATTTCGAACTGGCCCGTCCTCTCTATTCTGCTGGGTCGTATAGCTTTTCAAAGATTTCCGTAAGTTTTGATCGAGCTTTGTTAAAGCCTAGATGACATCTTGTGGCGAAGCGTTGATTATAGTCCTCAAATTGCGTCACAAGGAAGCGTTCCAGTGATTCTTCATTTGGAAATTGTTCTTTACGTTTCGTATGTTTCTTGATTTGTTTATTGAACGATTCAATTAAATTCGTCGAATAAATGCTTCGCCAAATATCTTTAGGAAAGTCATAAAACGTCAGTAAGAACACATTGTCTGTTAAAGAATTTACGACTTTTGGATACGCTTTTTTCCACGTATCACAAAATGTATCGAGCGCTTTTTGACCTTTTTCTTTGCTCGTTGCTTTGTAAATCGTTTTGAAATCATCGCAAATAGCCTGGCGATCTTCTACGCGAACTTTATGCGAAATATTACGTGCAACATGCACTAAACATGTCTGATACTGCGCTTTCGGAAATACTGTTTGAATTGCCTCAACCATGCCTTTTAAACCGTCCGAAATGAATAATAGGACATCTTCTACGCCACGTTCTTTTAATTCTTTCAACAGTTCATGCCAGTTGTATGCAGATTCTGTTGGGGCTATTGTGTAGGCCAGTACTTCTTTTGAGCCATCTTCGCGAATGCCGACGGCAATATACACAGCTTCTTTTGAAACGGTATCACGACGTACAGCGATATAAGTTGCATCTAAATAAACGCAGACGTAACGATTGTACAACGTGCGATTATTGAATGCTGCTACTGTTTCAGAAACAGCCTTTGTCATGTTTGAAATCGTTTGTGGTGTGTAATGATGCCCGTACATTTTCTCGATTAAAGACGAGATTTCAGACATCGTAATGCCTTTTTTGAACAGGTGAATCACGGTTTCTTCGAGCGTATCATTCGTACGTTTATAAGGTGCAACGGTCTGTTGTTTGAATTCACCCTTGCGATCACGTGGAATTTGAATCGTCAGCTCACCAAATTCTGTTTTTAAGGAGCGTTCGTAAGAACCGTTGCGAGAATTACCTGAATTAAAACCAATGCGATCGTATTTATCATAATCAAGGAATTCGGTTAATTCTGTAGCTAGCAGCGAATTCACGGCTGTTTCTAAATGTGAGCGAAAAACTTCAGTTATATCTTGTTTTTGGACTAGAGCTTGAACGATTTCTGTTGTAAACTGATTCATAGGGAAGACCTCTTTTCTAGGATTGGTTGTGGTGACTTAATTCTACCAAGAAAAGGTCTTCCTTTTTCTATGACTTCAGTTATTTACACAAAATATTTTATACTCTCCGTAGCATTAGGCATTTCTATTTATAAGTTAGTTACCATTAATTGAAGTTTTAACTATACATATTAGTGTTAGTCCCAAGATTTCTCGTTACATATTTAATTGTTGAAGTAGATAGATAAACATAGGAAAAGAGGTATAGAATTCGAAAAAATATTTTCTTTTGCTAACGAAAGCTTATTAGTTAGCAGTTCCATTTTCACTGGCACATGGTCAGCATCTGCGGAAAAACAAAATCTTGCAGCTGACTTAGTTATTAAGAACGCTAGCATTTATGCAGTTGATGGAGAAAACAGCATTGTAGAAGCCATTGCTGTAAAAGATGTGCAATCTTATATTGGATCTAACACAAAAGTGATGGATTTAGATGGGAAAATGGTATCTTCAGGTTATATTGATGGTCACTTACACTCCTATTTAATGGCTGAATCAATTTTCTGGTTAGACCTTATAAAATATAGCACTTTTGAGGACTATGAAATTGCCAGCAAAATTAGTTAGTAGGACACCATGAAGTTTGGGCTAACTCAAAAGCAATCGAAAAAGCTAGCGTAGATGCTATTACACCAAATCCTCCAGGTGGTAATATCGATCGATATCCACTTACGGGAGAATCAACAGGAATTTTCCGTGAGTTTATTACTGAAGAAGGTTTTAAAAGTATTTATGAAGCAACCAAATCAAAGCTAAAAAATTGGCAATAAAACATATAACTTAAAAGCCTGATGCTAATGACATTATTAAAGAAGCTGCTCGTATAAATAACGAGCAGCTTTTAAGTAGAAATAGAAAGGAATTATAAAATGAAACGACTATTTGTTTTTAAAAGCTTATCACAAAAAATATTATTTGGATTTGCACTCGTACTTGCTCTTGTTTTAGCATTAGCCTCGTACAATTTCTATGCATTAACAAAATCACAAAATGAAATTAATAAATTACAAGATAAAGAGTTACCCTTTTTAACAACAAGCTATGATCTAGCTTTAGATATGTATAATCGCACATCGATGTTACGTGCCTACATGATTTATACTGACGATACATATCGGGATAAGTATTATCAATTAACAGCTGATAGCCAAGCGCTAGATGATGCCATTATGAAATATGTGGATTCCAATCGCATGAGAGAGTTACTGGATTTACAAGCTGTTTGGGAAGGTCATGTAGATGAGTTTTTTACCGAGGTAGATAAAGGTAATCGAGAAGCTGCACGTGTCATTATGGATCAAAAACTATTAAAGTTAGAGGAAGAAATTTTAGAGACATTAATAGAAGTTGCTGAACAAGGAAAAAGGATTGCTACAGGTATTGTAGATGATTCTATTGCGGATAATGAACAAATTCGAACACTAGGAATCATTATCGCCATTGTAATTTTGATTGCGGCATTAGGCATCGGATTAATCACAGCTAGAACTATCTCAAGACCGATTAATGTCGTTATGGAAAGGATGCATCTTGTAGCAAAAGGTGATTTAAGCAGTCCACCACTACAAGTTACATCAAAAGATGAAATAGGACAACTAGAAATAGCAATAAATGATATGAGTAGCAGTATGCGTGACATTATCACCTCTATCGGAAACTCAACAAATACTGTAATGAGTTATAGTGAAGAATTATCACAATCTTCATCTGAAATTAAAGCTGGCACTGACCAAGTTTCTACAATAATGCAAGAAATGGCATCAGGCTCAGAAAAACAAGCGAACAGTGTTAATGAGATTGCTACTATGATGACAAGTCTATCCGGTGAAATACAGGAAGCAAGTGAACATAGTGAAAAAATCCGTCAATCTACAGACGAAGTAATAGAAATGACAAATAAAGGTAACGAATTAATGAACGTATCTACCAATCAAATGTCTAAAGTTGATGAATTAGTAAGAACAGCTGTTCAAAAAGTCCAAGGCTTAGATGATAAAGCACAAGAAATTTCAACACTGAACTCTGTAATTGAAAATATTGCGAATCAAACAAACTTACTTGCATTAAATGCAGCTATTGAAGCTGCACGAGCAGGTGAACATGGTAAAGGATTTGCAGTTGTTGCAGATGAGGTAAGAAAACTTTCGGAACAAGTATCGAATTCCGTTAAAGAGATTACAACAATAGTAAACAACCTCCTAAGTGAATCTCAATCAGTATCCGTTTCACTCCAAAGCGGATATAAAGAAGTTACCGAGGGAACACAAAAATTAAAAACAACAAATGAGACATTCTATGAAATTAATACAGCCGTAAAAGATATGGTAGAACGTATTCAATTTATGTCTAACAATTTACATGGAATAGCGTCAAGCAGTCAAGAAATGACAGCATCTGTTCAAGAAATTGCGGCAATTTCTGAAGAAAATGCTGCTGGGATTGAAGAAACATCAGCAGGTTCTTTACAAATTAGCTACTCAATCGAAGAAATTTCTGAAAACACGCTTTACCTTGCTAAATTAATTGAGGAACTTAATAATTCAGTTCGTAAATTCCAAGTGTAATCACGTTTTTAAGTAACTACTCCATTTATCATTATATGTATTTGAATATAAGGAACAACAAAACAGACACCATTTTCTAGGTGTCTGTTTTATTGTTCTTTTATTTGAATTCATTTCACAATTCACTTTAAACACGATTATTATCAAGTATTTTTGAAATATTTATCGCATGATATATTTTAATTATGCTACAGGCGATTAATGTTCGTGTTCCTTTATAGAAAATCTATTTATGAAATCAACTCATTTTGGTAAAGTAAACGTAGCCTTTTTGCCTTTAGAAATGTCTTCTGCCTTTTGAGTTTTAATCGGGCCTATTTCTATTTCAAATGATTTTTCTTTCCAAATTTTTTCGTATTGTTCTTGATCTAAAACGTATACTTGTAGAAGTTCGCCAGCTTCTCCAGGCTTAATGATGTCATTATAACCATAATTAAGTAGCATACCTTCACCAAATGAATACTGAGAGCCGTCATTAACAGTAAGCTTTGAAGTCATGGACGACAAGCCAATCTCACTAGTACCTTTATTATCTAGCTTAAACTTCGTTGTTAATAATACAATGCCATTCTTGAAATTAGTAAATCGAGGTGCTTCTACCTCATTTGGTGTGAATGCAGTAAACTGATACCCATCCAATGTGACATTTACATCACCTAATTGTTTGCTATCATTGATGCTGCTTTTTTCCTTCAGCATCTTCTTATCACCCATGTTCTCCATTGATGCCTTATCTTGATAAAACACTGCGTTACTTGATACTTTTTCTGCGCCTTCCGCATTCAATGCTAACTCAAATCTACCTTTTGAACCAAAACCGGAACCAAAATCCCCTTTTTCCGCAAATGGAACAGTAACCATAACAGCCACAGTCGCTAGCTCATTGATTTTCCCTAAATCTGTCGCGCTAAATGGGTATGCGAAGTATCCTGATACTTCTTCACCAGCTTTTAGTAAATAATCTGTTGCGTGACTTAATTTTGTTGGTAATTGCTCTTCTTTAGGAAGTAAGTCTTTATAATTTGTATAAACTTTTTCAGCACCCGTAAAAGTAATATCTAAGGTCGGCATGTAGTAGACGTCTTTATCCATGTCATTCTTAACCGTATATTTAGCTAAAATGACACCACCGTCTGTTTCGCGTCCGAATGGTATACTAAAATCTGTGTGGAAATCTTTTAGCTCTATCAATGTATAGGCATCTAACGATATAGAAACACCCTCCATTTTATGCACTTGAGGCGTGTTATTTTCGTAAAGAACCTTCGTTGTCCCCTGCGTTTCTTTTTCCATATATTGAATTAGTGAAGAAAAGTCATGTGAACTTGCAGTTTCTTTATTCTCATCTTCTTTGTCTTCTTTGTCTTCTTTTTCTGGTTTTTCTTGATCGGCATTAGCTGAAACTTCTTTTTTTGTTTCTTCTTCACTCTTTGCACAGCCACTAACCATTAGTACAGTAATCAGACATAACGAAAAATACAGTAATAATTTTCTTTTCATTTTCACCCTCCAATGATGTTCTATCAACAAACTAAGCCCTCCACTACCTTAATGTGGAAAATACAAAGCCTGTTGATATTTTAATCCACCGCTCGGATGAAATTCAATCATTTATGGAAATTTTATACTACAGAACCAATTAAATCCCATAAATTGTTTATGTTAAAATACATAAGTGCCTAAAATTCTAATTTATTCGAATTCCATTTGTATTTTCGCAAGCTATTCTCATGGTATAAATGAAGAAAGACCTAATACTGTTATTACATTGGTAGAAAGATTGAATTAAAAAATGCGACAAGCGTTGATTTAACGGCTTATCGCATGCTAATGAGGTTTACAAATTTCACGCTATTCTTTTTCGGGATATTGGTTCTGCAAAAACATCACCGATTGGCTAATTAACGCTTTTAATACTTCTGTATCAATATCATCTACTTTATTAGTGTAAACACACACTCTCCCTGCCATATACTTACCGAATCAAGCGAGTAATGCTTCACTTTCGGTATCTTCTGGTGCAAAATACAAACTAGTCCAAGGTAGTCTCCGTTTTTTATTTATTCATTTAAAATTGTTTCACCAGATAATAATTGATGTCTTAATTTAGACATTTCCTTGTCCAATAAAAAGGAGGCATTTGATAGCTCAAATAATTGTTTTTGAGCTTCTTCTGGTATCGATTCACCTTGATATTTATAGTTGAGTTTATGTTCTGTTGATGCCCAAAAATCCATAGCAGTTGTACGAATTTGGATTTCTGCTGGCACCCATATTATTTCATTAGATAAGATTACTTGTGTTTCCACAAGAAGGTGAAGGCTTTTGTAGCCACTATTTTTAGGTTCTTTAATGTAATCTTTTACTCTAATCAAGCGAATATCTTCACGGTGCTCTATATGTTCTTTCAGCAAATATACGTCCTCAATGAAGCTCGTTACAATTCGCACTCCCGCAATATCTCGTATTTCTTGTTTAATAGCTTCTTGAGTCAAAGGTAAATCTTTTCTTTCAATTTTCTCTATCAGCGACGTTAAAGTTTTCATTCGTGTTTTCAAATGCTCAATTGGAGAGTAGCCGTATTTAGCTTTCCATTCAAGATCAATAATATTAAAATCACTTTCCAACTCGTATAGTGCCATCTCATATGGAATAAAAAATCCTTTCCAGTTATTTAATACCGTTTGGATTACATCAATTTTATATTTCTCTCGATTCATATAAACCACTCCTTGTATCAAATTCACTATTGTTTTTATTTTTGATTTGCTTTAGTCACTGAGGTAATACGCCCTTATTTTTTCGAGTTCGCTGGATAAACTCTTCAGAAAATCTGTGGCACCCTCCAAGGCTTTACCTTTAACATTAAGCCATAATATCACAGGTAAATTGCATCGGAAAAGAGATTGCTATGAGTGCCTAGCAATTTTTTTCTTAACATGCTAAACATCCACCTATTGAAGAAATTGTTATATATGTGAATCTGATTGATTCTTTTCTAGTAGCTTGTTCTTTGCTTTATTGAAGTGATAACCATTTTCTGCAAGTATCCTATTGAGTTAATTTCATAATCCCAAGCGCACCCTAGATAAATACAGGTCTAACCGTAACAACATACATATAGAAATTAATATTATTGCTTCGGTGTTACTGTAAAAGTAATATTCAACTAAACTTCCTTTCAATTTAAAAAATCCACTTTTCTTTTTCCAAAGGTTAGTGGTTTTTTTACGTTGATTCAGTCGAATAGAGCGAACATTGATGAAACTCATTGCCGTAATTGATGATTCTCATACTGTCTTTGAAATGGCTAGTGAAAATTCGTCATTCAGGCTAATAACAAATGGCCCAAACACTCTTTTTCCTTCGCATAGTCTACCTGTTAAAGAAGTGCGAACAACCTATCTTCATTTACGGATTGACCGTTCTTTACATATTTTTGCAGAAGTCAAATTAGCAGAAGCTGATGGCGCAGACTATGTGTTATATGGACATTTCTATGAAACCAATTGTAAAAATGGCAAAACTACAACTGGTATACATAGAATCATCAAGATGAAGAATGAATTCAAGCTCCCTTGCCAGGAAAAAATAAACCGTCATTATAATAGCGTTACTTGTTTAAAGGATTTATAGTCGCAGGTTCAAGTAATTGTTCCTGCTTATAATACCAAAGTGTTTTCTTGCTCAACCCCATCAATTAGCTTTTTTGTATACCATTCCCCTTGTCTACTTACATCCTAAAGGCTATGGTGTACCACAGAGTCAATCAGGCTGGTTGTGAGAGGCTCGTAAATTACTCGCTATTATTTTTCGGGATATTGGTCTCGCGTAAATTCAACCGATTTGCTGATTAGTTCCTTTAAAACGTCTATATCAATATCGTCTACTTTGTTAATGTAGACACATGATTTTCCAGACGTATACTTGCCAAATCTGGCTAGTAGCGCTTCACGTTCAGGGTAGTCTGGTTCAAAATACAAACTAATTTTTGCTTTACGTGGTGAAAAAGCAGCGAGTGGTGCATCACCTTCATGACCTGTTTTGTAAACATAATGATATGCACCGAATCCAATAATGCTCGGCCCCCACATTTTCGCTCTATACCCCGTTACTTCTGTATATATATCGAGTAATCTATAAGCATCCTCACGTTTTTTAGGACTCTCTATTTGTTCGATAAATTCAATAACGCTTACATCAGTTTCCTTCATTTTTTGTTCGTACATATTATTATGACTCCTTCCCTAGTTTGTACCTACCTTTTTACTCAGTCTACCCGTTAGAACACTTTTTTTCTGCAATCTTAACGAAAATAAAAAAGCAAGCATTAACAATCCACTGCATAAAAGCAACGCGGATGAGATGCCACCGACATTGTCGGTCATCCAACCGCCAAGACCAGGCCCAAGAAGCTGTCCTACAGCGAAATATATCGTTACATAGCCTAAAGCAACAGGCGCATACGAGGCATGCATTTGCTCCGTTGACAGCGCTTGAATGAGTGATAGCATGCCGACAACCGTGATGCCCCAGAAAAATTGACTGATGACAAATCCGATGAATACAGGAAATATCACCGGAAGTAGCATGGACGTCGCGCCAGTTACAAGTGTAATAATTAACGACTTTCTTCGCCCGATTTTATCGGAAATCGTTCCCCATAACGGACCACTAAAAATCGACATCAATCCGCCGATAGCCATAATTTGACCTGCCGAAAATCGATCAATCTTGGATTCTAATATAAAACTAAATAGAAAACTTTGTGGAATTAAATACGCAAACCCAATGAGCCCATAAATAATCGCAACAAGAAGCACACCCTTATGTACATACACTTCCCGTAACAAAGATTGTTCCTTCTGCTCCTTTTTTAGTAATGGGATAGGGGGATCCCGCAAAATAAGCAGGGCCACCAGCGCAAACAACAATGACAAAATTCCATAAATAAACCAAAGATAACGCCAGCCATCGCTTGTAAACCAAGTCGTGAAAAAAGGGATTAACAAACTGGAAAAAAGCGTTCCTAGTCCAAGCCCACTAACAAGGAAACCAATCATCATCCCCCGCCGCTGTGGAAACCAGCCGACCACAATATTTACCAGTGGCGTATAAGCAAAAGCGGTTCCAACTCCAAGAATAATCATCCCCACCAAGCTTGCCCCATAGCTTTGAACCGTTCCTAAATACAGTAAACCGCCGGCAACAAGCACTGTACCGAAAACGACTAGCTTCCTAGATCCCCATTTTGTCGCTAGAATTCCCGCAAAAAGAACCATCCCTAAATAACCAATTGAATTCATCGTTGCCAACATGCCCGCCTGTTCGTATGATAGCGACAAGCTTTCTTTCATAAAAGGCATAAGAACCCCGTAAGACATTCGCCCAAAACCCAGTGTACTTATCGTCACCACTAGACTTGCAAACGCATACTTCCAAATATACTGCTCCTGATTCATTGGACCACCCCAATCAACTTAATAAATAAAAAACCACTTTTTGGTAATAATACCTTTTACTATAACAAAAACACAACAAGAAATACTGATTATTCTGAAATTTAAGGACTTTATACTATTATATCGTTTCGATAAAAAATTCCTATTTCTGATTAAAATCAACTTAGTTAAATGTTAATTGTGTAAAGGAAGCTTCTAGCATGACCTCTTGATATTTCCTGTAAAACTTCTAAGACTTCTATCTTCGCTTTTCTTATCATTGTATTCAATCAATCTGTTCCTAACTTAATTAAACGATGCTATACTCTTATTTAAAATGATAAATTATCAAATCACAATTTGTGCCACAATATTCTTGCAAACATCCATATTTCGAAACCATTTCACTTCACATTTCGTTATAATAATAAATAATAAACTCTACCAGAAAAGATCGATTTTTCGAGTGTAACAGGAAGGAGGAAGGTGTTGCAAAGCTTCAACATCTACAAACAATATGAAATTATTTCAAAAGTTACTACTAGCTATGATTGTAATAGGATCTGTTATCAGTATCGCTGCTTTTATAAGCATACAACTATTCAATTACACATTTAATCAAGCAGACACGACTGGCTCGGAATACGTAGAGGAAAGGCCCAGTGTTGAAGAATTCATAGGTGAAATTGCAGAAACAGCACGCAGGCTTGGCGAAGAAAATGATTTATATGCCTCTGTTATGATTGCACAAGCCATTTTAGAGAGTAAGCATGGACAAAGTGGTCTCGCTTCAGCTCCAAACTATAATTTATTTGGCATAAAAGGTAAATATCAAAACGATTCAGTAGTGCTCGAAACATCTGAAGATGATGGCACTGGCAATATGACAACCATTAATGCTGAATTCCGCAAGTATCCTTCTTATGAAGATTCTTTGAAGGATTATGTGAATTTACTTCGCAACGGTGTTTCATGGAACAAACAGTATTATACGAGCGTATTCAAAAGCAATACACAGTCCTATAAAGACGCGACAAACTTTTTAACAGGGTCTTACGCAACTGATTCAAAATATCAAGAAAAGCTCAACCAACTTATTGCAGAATATGACTTAGTACAATACGACAAACCCATACAAAGTAAAAAAACCATCCAAGTAGCAGATGGTGACTCACTTATGCAAATTGCCCAAGCCCATAATGTAAAAGTTACATCCATCAAGCAGTGGAATCAACTTAACTCCGATACGATTGAAGCTGGACAAAAATTGAATATCTATCAATAAATTAATAAAGAGATTTGAGCAAGTAAGCTCAAATCTCTTTATTTATTAGTAATTCCATCACAACCCCTACAACTGGGCCATTATCATCATTTTCACCTGTTAATCGGAAACCGAATGACTCATATATCTTCATCGCTAGATTGTTATCCGGATGTAAACTTAAATATATTTTTTCACATTGATATATTTGCTGCAAATGCTCGATTAACAAAACCAAAAAGCGTTTCGCATAACCTTTTCCTTGGAAACTGTGGTCGATCATAAAGCGGTCTAACCACACACTTTTCCCTATTTCAGAATACCAGCCGTACATTGCATAACCGACAAGTGTGTCGCCGTCATATAAACCTACAGACGTTCCATTTTCTTCATACATTGACTCTGCTAAAGAATATGCATTACTTTCAATAAATTGCTGCTGATTTGGCGATACTTCTAAAGCAGCAACTGCACGCCAGTTACTCGGCGTTACTTCACAAATGTGAAGATTCATAATTCCATCTCGCTTTCTCAACTAAAACAGTTTCATATTTCTTTTAGGGCTTCTTCGATGCCAGAAATAGAATACGTAAGGTTTTCTATATTACATATAGTAACCTCTACATGTCAATTAATATTTAAAATATTGGTATTCAGTTTTTTACGAATTATCAGAATTTAATTCTAAAGTCTCTTGTTTTTTTGAACAAATACTTAATATCTTGCTTTTAAGTTGATTGTTTATTCAAATATAGTATAAAATTGAGTTTATGCAGAAATGGAGGTAGGTATATGGAATGGATTGAAAATTTCGTTAATGAAACAAATAATGTTTTATGGACCTATATACTAATCATATTATTACTAGGAGCTGGATTCTATTTCACAATAGGAACTAAATTTGTACAATTTAGAATGTTCGGTGAAATGTTCCGATTAATTGTAGAGAAAAAAGAAAAAGACGAAGGCGTTTCCGCGTTCCAGGCTTTTACGATTAGTACAGCTTCTCGTGTAGGTACTGGTAATATTACAGGTGTTGCACTAGCAATCGGAGTCGGTGGACCTGGAGCTGTGTTCTGGATGTGGGTAATTGCTATTATCGGGATGGCAACTGCATTTATAGAGAGTACGCTTGCACAGGTTTACAAAGTAAGAGATGGAGACGCTTTCCGTGGTGGTCCCGCTTATTACATGGAAAAAGCGCTAGGACAACGTAAGCTGGCAATCGTTTTCAGTATTCTTTTAACATTAAGCTTTGGTTTTATCTTTAATGCCGTGCAATCTAATACGATTGCCACATCAGTTGGTGAGGCATTTAATATCCCCCCTTATATCATCGGGATAATATTAGTTGTACTAACAGCTATGATTATTTTTGGTGGCGTACATAGAATTGTGAAAGTTACACAAGTAATTGTACCAGTGATGGCCATTTTCTATTTACTCATAGCACTTTATGTTGTAATGACTAATTTATCTGAAATTCCAGCAGTTTTCAGCTTAATTTTATCGCAGGCATTCGGGCTACAAGAAGCAGCTGGTGGAGCTCTAGGGGCTGCCATTATGCAAGGTGTACGCCGCGGTTTATTCTCAAATGAAGCAGGGATGGGTAGTGTACCAAATGCTGCTGCTACTGCAAGTACTTCACACCCTGCAAAACAGGGTCTCGTTCAAAGTCTAGGCGTATTTTTTGATACAATTATTATCTGTTCTGCCACTGCATTCATTATTATTTTGGCAGGTCTTTATAATACCGGTAAAAGTGACGGAATCGTCTTGACTCAAGATTCATTCGCAGTTCATGTAGGAAGTTGGGCTCCATACTTTATAGCAATTGCGATTATTTTCTTTGCATTTAGTTCGATTGTAGGCAATTACTATTACGGGGAAACAAATATCGAATTTATGAACGCTCATAAAGGATGGATGACTGGTTACCGCATCCTTGTTCTAGGAATGGTGATGTTCGGTTCGCTTGCGCAAGTATCGCTTGTTTGGAACTTAGCCGATCTATTTATGGGATTCATGGCCATGTTAAACATTATCGTCATCTTGTTGCTAGGAAGAATCGCTTTCCGCGTGTTAGACGACTTTACGAAGCAACGTAAACAAGGTAAAAACCCAGTATTTTATGCAAAATCAATTCCAGGATTGAAGAATACGGAATGTTGGGAAGAAGAAGATCGATAATGAAAAAAACGTGCAGCATTTGCCTGCACGTTTTTTTCATTGGATGTGTTCTCAAAGATTGTTGCAAATTGAATCATAGGTTTCAGCACAACAAAAAACCAGAGTTAATGGAACATAGTGCATTAAATTAAAATGGTAGAATTAAGATTTCAGAAAACTAAGGGTACTTATTGAAGAAACGTCCCCCGTTATTTGAAGAAGCCACTGAAAAACTCTAAATCCGGATTTTTTTATAGTATTTTTTTTGCATTAGCATTTTTTACTATGCAAGGATTTAGCGCGGCGGCGTGAGACTCCTGCGGGAAAGCGAGGCAGACGAGACCCCGCACGAAGCGAAGCGCAGGAGGAGGCTCGTCGCTCGCCCGCGGAAAGCGAACGCCAGAGCGCTAAATCCTAATCACAGATTTTTATTAGAGTTTTATTGTGAGAACCACTTTTTCAGTGCCCTCTTATTTGAATAGTAATTCTTTCTAAAAATGCTACTTATATATGGTTCTTCATTTCAGTGCTAAGTGCGGTTTTTTCTATGTCTTAAATTTCTAATAGAGGACTACCCAAGTACTATAAAATGTATATCAATTTATTGATTAGCTATTTGATAGAATTCATTAACTCGAAGAAGTATTTTGGTTCATGTGTCTTATTAAGATTGAACCATGAATGTAATGTTTCTGGTTCAAATACATCTAGCACCTTCAATACATGCATCGCAAATTCCAACGGAGCTATTCCTGATGCAGTTACTAAATTTCTATCAGTTACTGCTGATTCCATTTCATAATATTTTTCTCCAATATAATTAGGACAAATCATTTTCATATATTCTAAATCGTTACTTGTATGTCTTCTTAAGTCTAACAATCCCATTTTTGCTAGACCCACTGTTGCACCACATATCGCCGCAACAACTGTTCCTTCTTTTAAAGATTTAGAAACTTTCTTCAAGATTGGCTCATGAATTGCTTCTAGCCAAGTATTTCCGCCAGGAAGAACTAAAACATCCGTACTTTCCAAAATACACTCCTCAATTGAAATACTCGGTAGTATTTTCAATCCGCCCATTGTAGTAACAGGATTTTTATCCACGCCTACTGCAACCAGATTTAGAGGCTCTAATTCTTTTTTAAAATACCTTCCCGAGTTTAATTCAGCGATTAAATAACCTACCTCCCAGTCTGACATAGTATCGAATACATAAAGATACAGATTTTTTGTAAGCATAATACGCACTCCTTTTGTAATAAATTGATCGATCTACCCTATTATAAAAAAACTTCACTGACATTCTCCGTCAGTAAAGTTTTTAAACTTGATAATGATTAATTAACTCCTCTAAAACTTCAATAAGTTTTTGCTTCAAACTTATTGGTTCAATTACTTGAATAGACTTGCCATAGGGTAAAAGTAAATTCGGTACATATGTATGAATTGCTTTTTCTTCTAGTAAAAATATCACCTTATTTGAATTCCGTTCTTTGAAATGATGTCCTAAAAACCAATGCTGACATAAGTCATCCAACGCACTTGCTTTACCACCAACAACTAAAGGTATATGTCTTTGCTTATCTTCCACTTCTGGTTGTAGGCTTTTCATAAAAAATTCACTTGCCGAAAATAAACTTGGCCGAATGAAGCTAATTTCTGTTGAAATCATACTAATAATTCGCCCCACTCTAAAACTGCGGATTTCATTCCTTAAATGACAAAATGCAATGACATACCAGTTATTATTCCAATAAATAATTCCATAGGGATCAACAATTCTTCGTTTGGGTTGCTCTTCACGACTTGTATGGTATTCAATTTCTACAGATGATTCGTTTACTATATCTTGCTCCAATTTCTTCAATATTTGCTCCATAGATGATTTTCCAATTGGGCTTATTACTTCAAGCCCTTCTAAGTGTTGATTGATCAATTTTTCCTGCTCTTGATTTGAATACAGTTTTAGCTTTGATGTTGCTCTGTTTAATGCCTCCCCTAAAAAATATCCAGCTTCTTTAGCAAAATCAGCAGCTTGAAGTAATGCAGTTTTCTCATCAACATTAAATAAAAGAGGACTTTCAATAAAATTACTCAACAGGGTATACCCACCATTATGGCCTGTGTCAGATATAATCGGAACACCACTAGCAGAAAGTGCATCTATATAACGGTAAACAGTCCTTATATTCATCTCTAACTTTTCGGATATCTGTTTTGCAGTAATTTTCCTACCAGAATTCAACATCCATAGAATCACCATCATATTATCAATTTTAGACATAATATTTCACCTCATTATTCCACTCTATACGAACGCGTTCAATAGCGATAAAACCATTTTACTAATCACATTTTCGCATTGGTCAAATTCAATAATCAAATAGTTTTTAATTTCAATTGTACACAAATAAGCATCATGTTAATTAATAACAACCTCTCTTTTAATATTCACATCACTAATTCCTTAGTTTTGAATAACCCTCGATTTCAATGTTTATAGTGTACTTTAACATATTTAGTAAAGACCTCATTTATTTATGGCACGGTTCACCGAAACTAATGCTAAACTGTATTCTTTTTCATCGACCATCTATCACTATTGTTAAATGATTAAACAAACACCGTATGCAACCAACCTGCTTTCTAAATAAGTTGAACTTAAGAATCCTTCTTATTGCGGTCGATACATTCGCGCTGGTCGCACGTTCCTAAAAAACATTTGCCAGGCGCGAATGTCCACAGCTCGCTTCTCACTTGAATCTTTAGTTCAATATATATAGTCAAAGTAGTTCTCTCTTAAGCATTTAATTAGTAATTAATTTCTGCACAACAAACTGTTTATTTTATTAAAAAGTTCTAGTTGTCCCTTGTCCATATACTGGATGTCCATCAATATAAGTAGCAAGGACTGCAATATCCTTTATTTCCTTTGGATTTACAGTCGTCGGATCCGCTTCTAGGACGGCAAAATCAGCATTTTTACCAATCTCAATACTACCTGATACAGCTTCATCAAAATTCAATTTGGCCCCATAAATCGTCATGGATTTTAATGCGGTTTCTACATCTATACGCTGTTCTGGCCCCAAAACATGACCTTCCATCGTTAAGCGATTAACGACTGCCCACACAGAAAATAACGGTGAAATAGGTGTGACCGGACAATCTGAGTGGAGCGTAAACAAAAGATTGGCATCCACTGCCTCATGCAATGGACTAATACGCTTTGCCCGCTCTGGCCCTAAGAAGATTTGCAGATGTCGATCTCCCCAATAATAAACATGATTAATGAAGAAAGAAGCAGCAACGCCAAGCTCTTTCATCATTGCTATATCTTCGGGTGTAGCTGTTTGTACATGCTCAATTCGATGACGGTGATCACGCTGCCCTCCATTTGTCAGTGCATATGAATAGGCTTCTAAGATCGAACCAATAGCTCGATCGCCATTTCCATGCGTAGCTATTCGAAAGCCACGTTGATGAAGGTCTAATACCATTTTATTAAGAATTTCTTGTGGATGAATCAAGTCCCCTGTAATATCGTTATTCTCATAATAGGGTTCCCGTAATGCCCCTGTTAAAGCTTGAATAGAGCCATCTTGTAATATTTTTGCACTATCTAGTTTAGCCTTACCTCCTGACTTCTCTTGAATTTCTTGATTCAATTGAGCAGCAGAATAATTACCGAAAATCGCTCCTTCTTGAAGTAGATGGTGCATTATCATCAACTGTGTTCGCATTGGATTCATGCTTGTTTTAGCTGCATGAATATGAGCTTCAAAATCATCTTCTGCATAGACAGCCGCATCTGTATTCGTTGTTATTCCTTGTGCTACATAATCTTTTGCAGCATTTTGTATAGATTTCGCCAAATCATCTACCGTTCTTTTCGGCAAGATGTTATTTATAAGTTGCATAGCAGAGTCAAAAAGAATGCCATTAAGACGCCCTTTCTCATCTCGACCGTAATGGCCTCCTTGAGGGTTAGAATCACCGTCCTTTATCCCTGCCATCTGCAAAGCAAGTGAATTTACAGTAGACACATGTGCTGAAACATGAGAAATGATTACAGGATTATTAGGAGCGACTCGATCCAAGTCTTCGCAAGTGATATGGCGCTTTTCAAGTATTAATGTATCATCATAGCCATAACCTTTAATCCATTCGCCGTCTGGTAATTCCTTTGCTTTCGTAGTAATAGCATCTAAAACACCGTTAATAGATTTGCGACGTGTCGGGCTACAATCTAACTGCTCCTTTAACTCGCCATACATTAATATGTGATTATGCGTATCAATAAAACCAGGTATTAGTGTAGCGCCTTGCAAATCAACGACATTTGTTTGAGCTGATAGAATCACCTCACCTTTAGCTGGTTCATCTTCTGCCCAAATACCAACAATTTTCCCATTGGATACTGCTACAGAGCCGGCACGTCGATTTTGACTGTCTAAAGTCAGTACATTTGCATTCTTGATTAAAAGATCTATTTTGCTCATTTCTACCCTCATTTCCTATTTTAAAATATCCTAAACACAGTATGCCCTTTTTCATAATTTAGCTATTCACACTCTTATTGATACACAAAAATCTCCCCACTAACTTACTAGCAAGGAGACTTTGTGTATTTCCTATATAATTGCTTGTTCCACTGCTTCAATTGCATGGATCACAGTTGTATCAAAAATAGGCACAGCTGCATCGTCTTGTTGAATGAGTAAACCAATTTCAGTACAACCAAGAATGATGCCTTGCGCGCCCGATTCAACCAGTTTTCGAATCACTTGCAAGTAGTATTCTTTCGAAGATTGTGAGATTTCCCCTAAACATAATTCCTCGTAGATAATTTGATTTACGCCGTTTCTTTCCTCTTCCAATGGCACAATAACTTCAATTCCCTGACTTTCAATTCTCGATTTATAAAATGCTTGTTCCATCGTATATTTCGTACCGAGAAGTCCAACTTTCTGCAAGCCTGCCTTTTGTATTTGTGTGGCTGTAGCATCTGCGATATGTAATACAGGAATCGAGATTTTCGCTTCAATCAAATCAATAACCTTATGCATTGTATTGGTACAAATCACAATAAAATCGGCACCTGCTCTTTCTAAAGAATGCGCCGCTTCCCCGAGCACCTCCCCTGCCTTATCCCAATTATCCTGCGCCTGATATTGCTCGATATCTTGAAAATCCACGCTAAACAAAATACATGTTGCCGAATGTAAACCACCAAGTCGTTGCTTCACTTCCGTGTTGATAAGACGGTAATATTCGGCTGAAGATTCCCAGCTCATACCGCCAATTAATCCGATTGTTTTCATACCATTCCTCCTAAAATGTATATTGATAAAATAATTTATCGACTTTTACAACAGGAAAATTCTCTGGCAATTCTGTTCTATCTATTTGTTCAAAACCATTTTTCTCATAGAAACGATGTGCCGCTAGAAACTCTGGCACTGTACCTAAATAGATGCCCGTAATGTTTCGTTCCCTCGCCCATTCAAGTGCTGTTTGAAGTAAGTGACTAGCCGTACCATAGTCCTTACCTCGGTATGTTTTTTTTACAAACATTTTGCGAAGAGCGACCTGCTGATTGCCGATATCAACAAGGCTAATTGTCCCAACTACTTCACCATCATGCAGTGCTACCCAAAAGTTCCCGTTTCCGTTTTGATAAAATGCTTCAATCTTAAATAAGTCTGGCTGATCTTCTTTCGTAATAGCAATCCCATACTCATCTTGTTGAATGTTCAAAATTAGATTTAGCACCGCTTCTTGATAATCTTTTTGATATCTTTTTATTTCGATTACTACGCTCACCTTAACACCTACTTATTTAAATTTTTTCATTTTTTTAGGAAACTTGTTAAATATCAATGAAATCATTGATTTATAATATAAAATCCCCAAGCATCATGATATGTAACTTGGGGATTCATGTTATTAGTATTTAAACGACTGAATCGATTCCTGCAAATCAATCGCCATTTTGGACAGATGTGTGGAAGCGGCTGCTACTTCTTCCATTGCGGCGTTTTGTTCCTCTGAGGAAGCTGCGACGCTTTGGACGTTGCCACTTGATTGCATTGAAACTTCGCTAATGTAGTCGATTTCTTTTACGAGCTTTTCGATGTCCTGATGAATTGCTCGAATTGCTGCTGTTGCAGATTCAGCCTGATTTTGTACGTCATCAATCGCACCGTCAATTTGAAGGAAGTTGTCTCGGGCAACGTTTACTTTTTCACGTCCGACCGTTACAGAGTCGTTGCTTTGTTCCATATCTTCTTCAATAATACGCGTACTATCTGTAATTTGAGCAACTACTTTTTCGATATCTCCTGCCGCTAAATTTGATTCATCAGCCAATTTACGAACTTCCTCTGCTACAACAGCAAAGCCTTTACCATGCTCACCGCTTCGAGCTGCTTCAATCGAGGCATTGATGGCTAGTAAATTCGTTTGTGTCGCAATGTTTTTAATGACATTGACCGCCGAGGCAATCGCTGCTGTATTGTCGTCTAAGTCTTTCACACGTGTAGTTAGCTCCGCTGTGTTATCAGAAATTTCATTCATTTGGTCGATGACATTTCGAACAGAAGCACGACCTGCACTTGCCATATTTTTTGTAGATACTGTCGCATCATTCACATTTTCGATACTTGTTGAAATTTCGTTCATTTTTTGTAAAATGTGCGAAGATAAGCCCTTTACATCAGCCGTTAATGTATCTTGCTTTTCAATACCATGTGCAATGTCTTGAATGGATTCTGTAACGACTTCTGTTGCTTGTGTGACTTCCATACTGCTCGCAGTCAACTGTTCAGACGTTGCGGCAACTTGTTCGGATGAATCACCGACTTGCTTCATCGTATGACGGAGTTTCTCAGACATAATATTAAAGGAACTAGCCAGCTGTGCGAACTCATCATTCGTTTTAAAGTGTAAATGCGTTTTTAAATCGCCGTTTGAAAACTTGTCCATTTCAGCTACAGTTTGTTGAATATTTTTCGCCACACGACGACCAAAAGCTGTTGCAATAATAATGCTAATTAGCAACGAAACAATCAATAGTGCGCCTATTTCTTTCGCACTCCTTGAACCTTGCCCCTTTGTTTTAGCGATATGCTCCATCATTTCTTTATTTTTAGCTGTTGCCATCGTTTTCCCGAAAACGACAAGTTTTTGTGAACCATCACCAAGTACAGGTAATGCTGCCTGCTGTGCCTGAACTTTTTCGCCACTTTGATAAAGCGGTACAATCTGCTCATCAATCGGCGTCTCCCATTCCTTTAACTGCACTAAAAACTTGTCAAAATCCGCATCATTACGGCCTAAATCCTTAATACGGTCTATGGAACTATGTAAAGTATCACGAATTTCATGATGATTTTTCAACATATCTTCCTTGCCATATAACATATACCCACGAATTGCCGCATTCGCACGCACTGTCTGGAAGGAAATGTCATTGTATAAATGGATAAGTTCAGTATCCTGTTCAATTGATGCAAGTGTTTTATTATTCGAATTTAAATAATACATTGAAATACCTGCAATCATCATAAGAAAAACCAAAACGATACCAAATGCAAATTGTAGTTTTCGTTCTACTGTCAATTTCATCGTACACCCTCTATTCCCCAATTATGTATAGTCTTATCGAGTATATCGTATGTACAGGCATCCTCATACGTCTCTTCCAACAATTATAATAAATACCATCTAATATTTGACAATAATAAAAACTCCTATCAAAGTGCATTGACTTTTGTAAGGAGTATTTTACTAGTATATATTAAAAAGCAACCATTCCTGTTCGTCCGTCGTTTTCATCGCTTAAACAATGAAGGCCTTTAACTGGCAGTGTTTTTGCGTGATTATACAACTTTTCTATTAATTGACGATCTTTGCAATAAATATCGAGGTACGTGCAATCCGTCAGTAAGATAACAATTTCACAATTACTTTTCACAAAATCCTCATACGTAGTAATAGCTTCAAACTGCTCACTTGGATAGCCTTGAAGGTCCACAAATATTGTGTAATATGAATTCTCCTCGAATCTTCTTTGTAAATCCGCCCCAACAATTCCAAGCTCATAATCGTCATCTGAGAAAAAATCTTCAAAATGGTTATTCTGATTCACAAAATACGCCTCACTATTCCCAATCTTCCACACATACTTTATGAAATCAACTGGCTCAAGTACATTTCCTAAAATACGTCCCTTCTCATTTGGCACAAAACATCGAATCCCTCTATACATCTATGTCACCCCAAATACGAAATCACTCCTGCAATAATAAAGGCAACAACTCCAATTATCCCTGTATACAACCCCACTTTATTACGTTGATCACGATTCTCCCTCGTTTCTGTAGCAAAATTCGCTCTTGCTTGCATACCACTCGTCCATGCCCCGCTAGTAAGTCCAGATATGATTATAGCTACCGTGCCAATCACCATGAAAAATTTGAACAATCGTCTCACCCCCACTTACCTTACTATACGATTTAGAAGGCGTATATGTTTCAACTATTTTCCACAAAGAAAAACCGACAGTTTGTTCGCTGCCGGCTCAATGTTTATTGTAATTCAACTACTAAGGGGTCATACCTTTCTTCTCTTATTTGACATCATAACTAGAATGTAAATACCTTTTCGGAATTGAGGTTAAGGATATGGCTTGCAGATCAATTGCATACATCGTACTACTCAATTTTGTCCCTTCAACTTAGCTTCTGTGAAAGCCTGTGATTGCCCTTTTGGAATGCTCAACGTTTTCCATTGTTCCCCTTTAATCATCTTACCAACATAGACAATTTGACCAACATGTGATGCATAATGCGCCACTTGACGTTCAATCGCTTCAATCACCGTGTGTTTTTCCCCACGAATAGTCACAAATTTAACTAAATCCGCTTCTGTTAACTGTTTTAAAGCTTCAAAAAGTACTTGCCAACCATGTTCCCAAACAGCAATTAGCTCTTCTTTTGTAGTAAGATTATCAACAAACTCATCATCACGATTTCTTGTGGACTTTTCACCATCAGTCGTTAAAAAATCGGTCCATCTGGAAACCATATTGCCACTTACATGCTTGACAATCACAGCAACACTATTTGAATCCTCATTGTAAGACCAATGTAGTTGTTCATGTTCCAATTGCGCAATCGTTTTATCACCCAGGTCTTTGACAGCATGAAATCTTTCTTGAATTACCTTTAAATACGTTTCAGCAATATTCATACGTTCTATTCATTCCCTTCCTGTTTGAACTGGTAACTCGCTACTAGTTAGTCAGCTAAAATTTCACTCCTATCATTATAAAATATTTTCTACATTTACTTAATAACTTCTACCCAAAATCACTACTATCCTTTCAATTTAGTAGAGAAATTCGCTGTTAATTTGGTCTTTTAGTTGCGTGATTTTTACAAATAATCTAAAAGGCTGTGCAAACATCATATAGAATGACAATTGGCACAGCCTCTCAACATCATTATTTAGTTTTAGACAAATCCACAGTTATTTGTGCATTTTCATCTTTTTTAGTCATTGGTAGCTCCATCGTTGTCAACTTTATATCACCTTGCGCAGGCTTAGTAAAAACTAATTTATATTGATTATAGGCAATGGTTTTAGTGTCGGTTACAACGAGATTATTACCAAGTTCATCTTCTACAGCTAGATAGCTTTGTTGAAGACGTGCCCCAAAGGTAAAAGCCCTCGTTAATTTATAGTACATAGTATGCTGCCCATTTTGTTCTTCAATCTTCGTCACAATCAAGTCACCCATTTTTCCTTGTGAAATTGTGAGTGGCAATTGTTCTTCATGTAATGTAGCCGTTACTTCTTTCCTCTCAATTATACTTGGCCTAAAGAATGGACTAATCGTAAGACTTTCTACATCACCACCAATTGGCTCCATTAGATATTCAAAAAGAAAGCTTTTCTCATCACCTTGCCCTTCTATGTTGATTATAGGGAGAACCTTGCCATTATCATCAAGAACATTTAGGACAATCTTATCTAACTGATTAGAATCTGTATGGAATAAAACATGTAAGCTGACTCCCGTATCGGATAGTTCTAATTTTTTCACTTCATACTGAATACCTTCTACTTCCCCTTTTTGCCCGACAGCTATTTTTTTGCTGTTTATGTTAACATTCGTAATTGGTGTGTTGAACTGCCAATCAACTACCATATCCCCAATTTGATGAATCTTTACCAATAAGTCAAAATCATCTGGTAGCTGCTCTGTTGGAGAAAATTCAATAACTCCTACAAATTTGCCGCTTTCTAAATATTCGCCTCTATAAACCCCTGAAGAATTAATAACCTCCCCATTCACTTCAATATGGAGAGGATAAATTTCTGCTTGCTTTTCTTGCAAGTAACTAATGGTTAGACGCGTACCATCAAATACGATATCTTGAATCGTTAAGGATACACCATTACTCGTTAGCGTTTTATTTAATGCGGTTGAATTTTTATCATTTAATGTCACTTTCAAACTAGAATCATCGATTGTCTCAAAAATTCCATTTAATAAAGGGAAATTTGATAAAACGCGTGCCATCGTTGGCGAAATAAAGCCTAAGCCGATAATCAAACTAATCGTTACGACACTCGATAAAACCAATGTCAATGCCCGTCGTTGTTTAGGTTTCACATGCCGTTTAGGAACTTTCAAGCCGTTTTCAATAGCGTTATCGAGTTTTTCCATCGGTACTTGAATGGTATCAATTGCTCGCTTAATATCCTTGTCCACTAACTTTCCCTCCTTCATAAAATTCCTTTAACTTTTGAATTCCTCTATGTAAATTCGTTTTCACTGTACCTTCTGGACAATTTAGAAAATCCGCAATATCCTTCACTGCTAAATCTTGATAGTACCGAAGCACAATAACTGTTTTATATTTTTCTTCAAGGTGCTCAATAGCTGTAAGTAAATCCAATTTATCTTCTATTGGTAAATGAGCGGCCCGCGTCTCTCCTATCTCATTTTCTAGTACAATCACTTTTGCATTTCTTCGGAGCATTTCAACTGCTGTATTAATGAGAATTCGCATTAACCACGTACTAAAATATTGCTCCTCTTTCACAGATTCAATTTTGATATATGCCCGTGTAATGGTTTCTTGCACAACATCTAGCGCGTCATTTTCGTTTTTCATATAGACATACGCCATTTTGTATAGCTTCACTTTTTCAACTTCAATTAGCTGAAGAAATGATTTTCGATGCCCTTTTTGTGCTTTTTTCAGTAAACTTTGTCCAAACAATTTTCACCCTCCTTTTCCTTTACAATTGTTAGATGAACGAAACACATATTTCGTTTCAAATTTAGGAAATTTATAAAAAAAAGCCAGCACTACAAAAAAAGTAGCACTAGCTTGCACCTATAAATTTTCTTCAATATATGTTTCTATATCGCCAACCATTGTATCAATAGGCACTTCGGATTCATCTTGATTGTACCCGCTATATTGCTTTACAAGTACACCCTCTTTATCGACTAAGAAAAATGTTACCATATGTGTTACTTGGTCTTCACCTGGACTTTTCTTGACTAATTGTTTTGTTGATTTCAGCGCGTACTGCTCTATATAAGTCTGCGTATAACCTGTAAGAAGATTCCATTTAGAATCATCTGGTACAGTATAGCGTGCTAAATAATCGTTTAAAACTTCTGGTGTATCCACTTCTGGATCTACTGAAAACGCGACAATATTATAATCTTCAATTCCCTTTTTTATTAGTTTTTCTTGAATTTGTGTCATATTAAAAGTCATCGGTGTACAAACCGTCGTACAATTCGTGAAAATATACATACCTAGCCATGGTTTACCTTTTAAACTTTCAAGCGAAACCGTTTCATTTCGTTGATTGATATGCTCAAATTCTTGCATTTCATAATTATAGTCCGCTTTAAACTTCACATTGCCACATGCACTAAGCACAGCCGTCATCGCGAGCAGCATTACTAAACCTATTACCTTTACTTTCATCTCTACTCACTCCCTAATTACACTAATTCCATCTTACCCGAATAATGTAAGCGATGACAAGCGCCCCTCGTGACAGCTTTCGTACATATTTGTGAAGTCAATTTTCACTTTAACGCCAAGAGAACATCGTGAATCGCATCAAGTTTTACTTCAACTCGGTGCAGTAAATAAAACGACACCAAAATCGGAAAGCCAATATCTGATACCATATTCAGCCATTGTTCCATAAACGTTGCCTCCTTTCTTAAAAATGGCCTTTGCAGCAGTATCCGCAAAGACCATTTTTTGACTTACACGATTTCTAATTCAAACGGTGAAACTTGTCGTTCAACAATACGAGCACCCTTTATGCCAACAAAAGCACTGGCTTGTACTTCAAATATATTTTCCGTAATAATAGTTTGCATCACCTGCTGAATTTCCTCAGCTGTCACTTCTGCTTTTGGTGCATCAACGGAAATCGTTGCTGTTTTACCCGCCGCAGTTTCGAATTGTAGTTCTAATACTTGTGCCATGGTTTGTCACCTCCTTTTGTTTTTGCCATTAAACAGCACTTACGATAAGTCTGTCGTTTCTTGCTTTACAACACTATCAAGTGGCTGTGATGATAAACTTGCGATTGCTGTTGCCACAGCTAGTAAATTCGCTGCTGTATGTGAGCTGTTTAAGTTACGATACGTTTTCGATGCGAAAACCGGCTCATTTTGCTCGTTTTGACCAGCGATATACTTTAGGCGTAGTGTTGCGCCTAAAAACATTGAGTTTGCCATGTGCGTTCCCCCCTTTCTACACAATATATACAGTTGACTTGTAAAAAGAGGGACATTTTGGGTGGATTTTTTTGAGTTAACTTTTATAATAGAGATAGAGAATGTAAAGAGGTGAACGGATTGGCATTAGAAGGTTGGTTTTTATGGTTTATCTTATTTTGGGTAGTCGTGCTAATTTCATTAATGGGGATTGGCGGATTTTTCATGTTCCGCAAGTTTTTAAAAGCTATGCCAAAACAGGACGGTAAATCGGATTTAGATTGGCAAGAATTTTATTTAGATAAAACCATTCATTTATGGGGACAACCTGAGAAGGAATTGTTGTATGAACTTGTTAGCCCTGTACCTGAATTATTTAGACAAGTGGCAAAAGAGAAAATTGCCGGAAAAATCGGGGAACTGGCGATAGAAGAAAAAGCACCAGCCATTAATAATGATTTAATTATTCGCGGCTATATTCAAGCCACTCCAAAGCGAGATCATAAATTTTTACGAAAAAAATTAGAGCAACTTCAAATTGACGTTGCCCCGTACGAAAGCTTATTCGATTAATACGAAGAAGACATACCGCGCTTTTAAGTAAGTGCGGCTCTTCTGTTTAAACATGATGACCTATTCCCCACCGACAGAAAGTGACTTCCCTATCGATATTAACTACTCCCCTATAATTCCACGGAGTTAATAATTCCATAATGCACTAAATCTTCATATCGTTTCTCTTTCTTTACATGGTCAATTAATATCCCTTCTAGTTTCATTCCTAATTTTTGTAATACTCTTCCTGAAGCTGGATTTGAATTAAAGTAACGAGCAAATACTTTATGATATTGCTTTTCATCAAATGCGAATTTTAAAATAGCTTGCGCTGCCTCTGTGGCATAGCCATTTCCCCAAAATTCTTCACCCATCCAATAAGCTAATTCACCATTATTAAACTTTTGGTTGTTAGATAACGCTATTGCTCCATATAGTTCTCCACTTTCTTTATTTGTTATCGCAAATTCATATGATTTGTTAGCATTAAAATTACCAAGATGATGTTCAATCCACGATAAAGCATCCTCTATAGCGTATGGATAAGGTAGGTACAATGTATTTTTGTAAATATTATAATTATTGCAAAGTTTAGTAACAGCTACTGCATCCGATTTTTGAAACAGCCTTAGCACTAACCTTTTAGTAGTAATTGTTTTATTTTGATGATCAAATATCATAAAAAATCCTCCCTTCATTCTATGAGATAGAATCAATTCGATTTTTCTTGTATTATTTCGAGAACTCTAATTTATAGGAAACGCCATTAAACTTATTTATGACTTTCCCACTCTTCCCATCCGAATAGAATCATAATATTAGCCATTATAATAATTATCCTTTTTGTAATGTATAGTTCGCACCCGTTTCATTAAGTAGTTTGGAAATTCCTTCTGGATGATATGGCATTAGTCGATCTGCCTCATCTAGACTCATCCATTCAACTTTAATAATATTTTCTTCTTGTGGAATTTCTTCAGGGCGTTTAGTAATTTGCCCATGATAAGTAATAAAATAAATATGATTTTTATCTATAAAAGCCTCGTTCAAAGCCACAATATTTCCAACCTTAATGTCATATCCGGTTTCTTCTTTAACTTCTCTTATAGTTGCTTCCGGTAAAGTTTCGCCAGCTTCAACTCCACCTCCTGGTAAAGACCATGTACCTTTCTTGTTGAATACCATTAAGATTTTGTTTGTGTCTTCATCAAACAGTAATGCATAGACAACATCAACTCGCTGAAAATCCATTTCTTTCTCCCCTTTGTAAGACAAATCTATCTTGTTATTATAATACCTAATTCGCAATTGTAATAATATAACAATGATAATACTTCTTGATTCCGGCGTAAATAATAGAAGGATTTGAATTTAATAATCTTGTAGCGCAAATGCTTATTTTAAGTAGATTGTCTCTTTGATATCGTTGACTTATTCACGAATAATGAAATGTAATTGGTATTTCAATTCATCTTTTAATGTTGTTTAGTATACTGATTATTTAAAATTTAATTTTTATATTTTTTCTATAAAGTCCTCTTGTTTATTGCGAAACAAGAGTGTTTATAACGTTTTCGAATGATAGAATCATTAATATAATGAAAAATGAAAGAGGTAAAAAATCATGAAGACTTATGCAGATGTTTTAATCGTTATCGATTTACAAAATGGCGTATGTTACAGCGGAGAGCATTTATTTGATTTACAAAATTTATTCACTAAAGTAAATAATAGAATCGCCTTATATAGAAAGTTACATAAACCAATCATTTTTGTACAACACTGTGATGAAGAATTAGTACCTGAAGAAGAACTTTGGGCTATTAATGCCAATCTAAATGTTCAAGAACATGATTTTTTTGTAAGAAAAAAACATGCAAATTCTTTTTACAAAACAAACTTAAAGAATATTTTAGACCAATTAGCTGTACATCGTATTGAATTTTGCGGCGCCCAAACAGAATACTGTATGGATGCTACGATTAAATTTGCTCATGGATTGGGATACGATAACTTCATGGTACAGAAAGCAACCTCTACTTTGAATAATCCATTCATGTCTGCAAAAGAGACGATTGATTTTTATGAAAATATATGGAACCACAGATTTTTAGAATTGATAGAAGATGAATCTTAGAATGAGCGATTATTTAATTCAAAGGAATCCTAAAACGAGGATTCCACAGCAAAAATAAAAAACTATATTATTAACTTTTGGGCGCGAACACATTCAAATGGATAAAAATCCAACAACTTTAAAGAGCCTTGCTACACTTAATTTGTAGTAAGGCTCTTATGTATTTATATAAAGAATAAACAACTTTATTGTCATTACACATGACTTTCAAACTTTTTTGTACGGTATATGACTCCGATTACAATTAGTCCAATTATTAACACAGCGGATTTGAAGAAGATATTAGAAAATACATTCATTATATGAAAAGGTGCATTTCGCACATATACAGCCTTTACCCACTGATTACCTTCTTGTACTGCAATTGCAGTGGAAGTTGGTGTCCCTTTAATCTCATAATACTTTGTTCCTTTTGGGTAAGAATTTGAAGCATCACCGTAATAATCCCCAGTCATATCGTTAGGCTTCGTCTTTACTTCCCCTATGATTTTGTCAATCTCACTATCTGTAAAAATTTCTTCTTGTTTAACTTCATATACTTTTCCTTCCCAAACAACAAAAGAATAAGCCCAGTCTAATGCTTGAACAGAGAAAGAAATGATTAATAAAAATGGAAGAGATAATAGGATTTTTCTTTTCATAAGTACCTCCCTAATTAACTATTTCATATAAAAATAACAAGAAAATTCAGATATTTCATTTTATAAAAAACAATAATATCAGGTGTGTTGATTAGTGAAATACAAGCGAACCGAGACCCTGGACTGAGCATCGCGAAGGAAGCGGCTCGGTGCTTGCCCGCGGAAAGCGAGCTCCCGTAGCGGAAATCAACACTCCCGCTTTATTAGTAATGGTGAAAATTGGTTAATCCACACGCCTGTAATAATATCTTTCTAATTCACGAGAATTGAAAAAGCACTAAATACCAATAAAGCTGCCATAATGATATTAAACTGTTTTCTGTATTGTACTAAGAGCTTTTGAAAAACTGATCCAAATAAACCCCAACTAAATGTACTTGTTACACCAACGACTCCTAAAAATAATGCGAAAAGAAAATAGCTTAAATAGGAAGCATAATAAGGAAGAATGAAGGTTGCCACTACTGTAATGCCAAAAAGAATACCTTTTGGATTTACAAATTGTAACAAGACCCCTATTAGGAAAAAGTTTCGATGATCTTCATCATATCCCTCAGCACTATCTTTACTCATAAGAATTTTGTAAGCCAGATACAACATGTACCCTACACCCAAAATAGTTAGAGGAATTTCAATGATTGGCATAATACTTGTCAGGACGATATTAAAAATACTGCATAATAAAATAATCACAAAAAATCCTGTACCTACCCCGAAACTAAACCGCACCGATTTATTTAACCCATGTTTATTCGCAAATGCCATTGCCATGATATTGTTCGGACCTGGCGTAAAACTGGTGATAATCACAAATAACAGAAATGAAAATAAAGGCATATTCAACTCCCCCTTGCATGTTTGTTGTATGTTATAATGTCCGAAATAAACAATATAACGTCAGTCTTTTTAGTATACAAAATAGTCGTTATATTGTACACAGTATAGGAGTGAGTAAAATGGAAGAAATTCATCTTATTCTTGCAAGAAATCTAAAAGCGATTAGAGAAAAAGAAAAACTAAGCTTGGAAAAGGTCGCTCAATTAAGTGGTGTCAGCAAAACGATGATTGGGCAAATTGAAAGAGGCGAATCCAGTCCAAGCATAACAACCATATGGAAAATAGCGAATGGTTTAAAGATTTCCTTTACGTCCCTCATCAACAACCCGCTTCCAGATACGACCATTGTTTTAAGAAAAGATATTCAAGTTTTGTCTGAAGACAACGGTAGATATAGAGTTTATCCTGCATTTCCCTTCCAAGACGATAAACGCTTTGAGGTATATACTGTTGAAATTGAAAAAGAAGGAAAGTTAAATGCGGATTCTCATAGAGAAGGTACCGAGGAATTCATCACTGTGTTTGACGGAGAAGTAACGATTGATGTCAGCGACGGTCAATATACGCTAAAAAGTGGGGATTCGATCAGATTCAAGGCGGATAGACCTCACACTTATGCTAATTCTGGAGACACATTGGCTCGATTAAGTATGACGATCTATTACCCAGCATTATAGTAATTTAAATGTACAAGGAGCGACTTTAGAAATGATTTATTCAATTGTATTATTTATCTTTGCTGGGCTTGCTGAAATCGGTGGAGGTTATCTCATCTGGTTATGGTTAAGAGAAGGCAAACCCTATACTTGGGGCATTTTTGGAGGTATATCATTAGCTTTATATGGAGTTATTGCAACCTTTCAATCCTTCCCGTCATTCGGTAGAGTTTATGCTGCATACGGAGGTATATTTATCATACTTTCCGTATTGTGGGGGTGGGGTGTCGATAAAAAAACACCGGATTTTTATGATTGGTTAGGTGCCATTATATGTTTAGTTGGCGTTGCTGTGATGTTATTGGCACCTCGTCAATAATTCCTTGCCTATCTTGTTCTATGTATTACATGTGAAATACAATGATATAGATGGATACTGTGACAGAAAGGTCAGTTTTGTCACATAGATTTAAAAAGCTATCTAAAAGTCCATTGTCATTAATTTTTGGGTCAGCCCATGTTTTCGTATAGATTGTTGCTGTTAAACATAAAGACCAAGTTAATCTACAAAAAGTGTAGAATCAACTTGGTCTTTATGTTTTGATCTTTCATAAATCCTTCTTCGACTAAAGGGGTTAGTTTAAGTGTGAATTAATATCAATAAAGCAATAGTTAGAAAAAGTAATCTTGTTTCACCTATTCTATAAATATTAAAATAACATCTATGCAATATCGAAAACACTTAGAGAAAAGGACGGTAAATCACAAAATAGACTATGGAAGATACAGCAACAATTGTCATTATATAAATCAATTTATTATTTACTTTTTTATAAAACCAACAGCCTAACACTATCAGACTCAGGAAATCAAAAATTAATTGAAATAAAAAAGTATGATTATTATACAAATAGATACTTATACCAATTGTTTCCGCAACTAATCCGCTTACTGGTAATGCATACAAAAAGCTGCTCAGCTTATTATCTTTATTCCAAAAGTATAGCACGTAAGCAATGGCACTACATACTAAGGCTAAAATATTATACAGTATAAATAAATCCCATTGAAATCCGTCATTATAAAATCTCGGAACAAAAAAGCCAAGTATATATTTCAAAAAGTAAAAGCTGAAATTCATACCGAATAAGTACAAGAAAACATTAATAGCTGCATTTTTATTAGTAGAACTAACGTATATCACTAATGTTACCGTTAACATCCAAAAGCCAAATAAAGTCGCTATTGAGCTGAAACTCCATAGGTCATCATATGGAAAAAAATCCGTCAACCTTGTTATTAAACCGACCAATAAACCTAAGCCAATCACAAAAGAACAGGACTTAAAGCTCCCATCTAATTTCTTCGAGCGCACTATCACAAACAATCCCTCTCCATTAAGATTATATAAGCTTAAGTCTCAGTATATCATTATATTACCATAAAGATTATGCAGTTTTTAGACAATACTGCTTCAGTTATCCTGCGACGTTCGTTGAAGAGCAACAACCTTTGAGAAAACAGCCTTATTCTAAAATATATTTTGGCAACAATATACTCAACGTATGTATCTTCACTTTACAAACTGATACATTAATACGTCATCTACGTACTCATTATCACTCAATTTTATTTCATTAATTTTTCTTCCTTCTTCGATAAAGCCCATTTTTTTGTATAAAGCGATGGCGTTTTCATTTGTTGAAAATACGCCTAAACAAACTTTTTCAATTAATGGATTTTCCTTGGCCCACTTTAATAATCCCTGCAATAACTGCTTGCCAAGACCTTGACCACGATATTGTTTATCTATCATCATACCGAAAGTTCCTGTATGCGCAATTCTTTTCCGATTAGGTGATCGAAAAACTAACCAACCAACAACACTATTGTCAATTTCAGCAACTAAAATCGTTTCATACTCATTTATTAGCTTCTCCTCAATCCACACTTTCTTCCCCTCTAGCGTTTGGTTAAATTCATCAAAAGTCGTCATTAAATACTGATCTTCAGTAATAACATCTTTTTGGATTTCTAGCATTCTAGCTGCATCATTTATTTTTGCCAATCTAATTGTAGCTGAACTCAAAGAAGCTCCCCCTTTTTAATGACCCTTGCCTAATATTGAAAATTTGGCTTCCAAAATCTATAGTCAGGACATCTTTACAGCTATTATAGCGTAGACAATGTACGACTTTCAAAATCTTTCAACAATTGCTGATATGCAGCATCTGATGAAAGAAATTGATGTATTACCTCTTAAACTATAGTTCTATCGATAAATCCCCCCAAGTTTTATGCCATTCTTTTTCCTGCATACGTTTAATATAAATTACATGTAATTTGCTATCTTTTTGAAAATAAGGAGTTGGTTGAACAATCTTATTGAACAAATCCTCTAACCCGTATGGAGCCATCACTTCAAGTTCATTTTTTCGAAGTCTTACGGCAATTGCAGTCGGTATTTCTGTAAAATGAGCAACACCATCATAAGAAGAAGTGTAAGGAGCTAAACCATTTTTCAAATGCATACGTGCTTGATTTTTTACTGACCAAGGTTGGTTTGGTAGCAAAGATTCAAGTTTCTGTTCTAGTTTTTTTTCTGTCTCCCACGAGGTATCCGTACTGTCGAAATAAATAACATCAATATCATTAATCGGTGTATTACTATTATGTAAAACATCCCAAACTTTATTGCGAATTAGTCCAGCACTCACCCAAGCATCATTTAAGTTTAATTTTTCTACTGCTTCTAATATTGACATTATATAGCTGTCGTTTTTTATAATATCTATTAATTGATCTTCATATTTACTCATTTTAACTCCCCTCTCCAAGTTTCCCAGTCAATTACTCCATACAGAAAAAGTTGTCTCAAAAATTACTGAGACAACTCTTTTGATGGTATTGGTCTTCCTATACCAGATTATTTATATAAATGATCAAGTTCTTGATAATCTTGCTGGTAGCGACCACCGTCTGCTACTTCTGCGTGATACAACGCCTTTAATGCGTAGTTTTTTTGTAAATCCATATCAGCCATCAGCTCTTTTAGTCGATCATGTAATACACGATTTTCTTTCACTAATTGCTGCATCTGTGGTTTAAAATATTTCAAGTTGGTAATCTCCCTTAATTTATAACGTTTCTACTAGTATATCACGATTATTTCCGAAAGACTCGTATGAGTAGCTAGAATTTCTTCACTACTAAGAGATCTCATTAAGCGAGTTGTCCATACTTTTCAATAATCTCTCTTTATCCAAGATAAATCATTTCTTTTAACCATTGCTCAAATGCTATTTCCGTATCTGTATTTGCTTCTACAATTTTAAACCTCTTTGCTACAGGTACATTTCTATACCACTCTAGATCATCAATTACATGTCGTTCTCTCCTGTTGTTCATGTCCTCCCTAATTAAAAAATCAAGAATATATGATGATTCTTTAAACAGTTCTCCATAATAGTCACTTGAGTTCATTTCAAGATTTTCAATACTATACTCGTCTAAAAATAATATCTTTTTATTTTCATCCTTCAGATAGTAACAATAACCCTCGTATTCTAAATCATCAATTGATGCTATTGGGTGTTCATGGCTATCCTCACATAAACATATATCACAATTAAACGACTTAAAAATATTGATAAATTCCGATAGATATTCATACTTTATGGGGATTGTAGGTAGAATTTCAGACTTTCTTGTTTGTAATCCTAAGTATCTTTCTTCTATCGTTATTTCAACATATTCTTCTTCAGAAAAATCTTCTTTTCCCCAGTCACTTAAAAAGTATTTACTATACTTTTCAGCAATCTTATGAATATGTTTATGTGGTGTTATGGAGTCACCATACAAAAGTAATACTAAATTTTCCATTAGATCTAAACTCCTCAATTTGGGATTGCCAATGTATTTTCTTATTTCACTAAATTATGATAAACAAAAAATCGTCTGATTATCGATATACCGTTCATTTTATTTGCTCGTGTAACAAAATTATAAATTTCTTCTGCTTCTCAACTTCACGAATAAGCGTTTGAGTCCTTTTATTACTTTCTAGATAGGTTCGAATTTTTCGGTTCATAATGAATAATCTTCTATATTGTTCTTGGCTATATAACTCTTGAAACCACTTTTCACTTTGCAATATTTTTATATTCTTATCGATTTTCTTTGTATCCAATGCCTTATCACCCATTGGGATAAATGCTGATAATATTTCTTCCAACATCAACTTTTCTCCTCATTGATTTCCTCATTATGAACTAATGCTATCAATTATTTATTTTCTAATACTTTTACTTCTCCGTTTACGTCTTGAGATTTTTGGTTAGAATTCTCAACTTCTACATACCACCCCTCATAGCCTGAAAAGACTTTAGGTTTAATGAGCAATAAGTGAAAGTTAAGCTCGTACTTCGCTTATCACTAATTGTTCTTTTTCATTCGTCTTTTTTATGTATAACCCACTACCTAAAATGAATACAAAGCAAATAAGAATAAACACCATGGTTGTTAGTCCATTTTTCATTTCAGCACCAACCTCTTCTTTTTGAATCTCATTATTTAATCTAAAATCCCGCTTTACAAGACTCCAAAAACTATAGCAAAAATCAAAATCGTTGCCACTCTTAATGTACTACTGTTGTTAAATCCCTTGCTGAGTATTTTCCCTTAAGTAAAATTAAAAAGCCTGAGCCCTTTAAAATCAGGTCTCAAGCCACGTATCGTATTTATATGCGTTGTTTGAATCGGGGCATACTAAAAAAAGGAACCTAGCATCTTCTAAACAACATTTAAGTTATTTGAAGAAGAGGTTCCCCGTTTATCCAATTGTTATGCTATTAACGGAAATCCGCCTTGAATTCACCAGTGATTTTCTGATGCCCATTATCCACATCATACACTTGTACTTGTTCAAGTTCGAAGCGATCCATAATCGGCAGATCGTTCACCGAGAACAGGTAAGAATCTTCTGAAACTACATGTTCATGCCATGCCCAGTTTGGAATGACAAAATAATCACCTTTTTTCCAATCAAAACGTACGCCGTTAATAATCGTGTAACCAGATCCTTTATATGCATGATGGATTGTCGAATGCGTATGACGATGTGCTTTCGTATGGAATCCTTTTGGAAGATACTGCATCCTTGAACCGATCGTTGGGTTTGCCGTTTTTCCAGTAGATGGATTGATGTACTCAATCGCAAAACCTTCATACGGATCAGGGTCAAAATTCATCAAACCTTTAATCGCTTCCTCTGTACGATTCCACTTGAAATTTGCTAAAGGTGCAATCGTATAATTGGCATCACCAACAGGTCGAACCATACCGCCCCTATAACGAAGTTCCGAAAAGTTATCCGGTACATCAGGCTGTTGGAGTCCATCTTTATGTGGTTCAAAGAATGTCCCGCCAATCGAATATAATGTTGGAATATCGAGCGCATCCATCCATATCATCGGTTTATCACCGACATGACCATGACCGTGCCACAGGTTCTTCGGTGTCGTCAAGAAGTCACCTTCTTGCATATAAATCCGTTCGCCTTGAACAATTGTATACGCACCTTCACCATCTGTAATAAAACGAATTGCACTTTGTGTATGTCGATGCGATGGTGCTTCTTCTCCAGGAAGTAAAAGTTGAACTGCAGCATACAATGTTTGTGTTGTCGACGCCCAACCCCAAGGCTGACGATACGTTAAACCAGGGTTTTGAAAATAAATCGCACGACGTTCGCCGCCGCGTTCTGGTGTGAATATTTCTGCTGCTTCCATCAATTTCTTAGTCAATAGTTCCCCGCTCCAAAGATATGCCTCGGCTTGCGGTTTTGGTGTTTTATTCATAATTTCAGGGATAGCTTCCCAAAGAGGACCGAGATTGTATTGTTGAATATCCTTCGTAAAGTCTTTAACTGTGTTACTGCTCATAAATTGTTTGACTTCTTCTTTCATTTCTGCCATTCAAAACACATCCTTTTCTTATATTATCCTAATCAGTTTCGTTTACTTAAATTGCGTTGAATTTGAACGTAATGTGTGTTCGTATGTTCCATCAGGAAATGATTGATGATGAACGACACTGGTTTGTTGCCAAACTTTTCAAAATTACGATGCGGATTCTCTGCATTAAGTTGTGCTTCACTTAAACCGATTAGACGGTCTGAAACTTGTTGTCTTATATTTTCCAACTTCGCAATTTCTTCTTCAATACTCAGCTCATCTGGATTAGATACTGCCGCAAGTCTACTTTCATCCGCTAAACCACGTCCCCACTTCGAACCCGGCTCTGCCACTACACGCTCCACTTCGCCAAGCCAGTATGGAATCGCTTCATTTAAGTGCGATACAATTTGCATGATTGACCATTCTTCTTCAGTTGGATTCCAACGAATAACCGTTTCATCTAATCCTTCTACACTTTTAAGAATGTCACAGATTGAGTCATTAATTACTCGAATCGAGTCTTTATTTGTTGTGGTAGTCATGTTAGTTCCTCCCTGCTTGTAGAACTACTTTATTTTCCAGTACCCCTACTTGGTCAATTTCTATTTTCACTACATCGCCATCTTTTAAGAATGTTGGAGGATCCATTGCAACGCCTACGCCGCCTGGTGTTCCAGTTAAAATGATGTCACCCGGTTCAAGCGTAACTAACTTCGAAATGAATGAAACCAGATGTTGAACAGAGAAAACCAGATTCTCTGTATTCGTTTTCTGTCTCACCTCGCCATTAACTGACAGTACGACACCGAGTCCAGATGGATTTGTTAATTCATCAGTAGTAACCATCCAAGGTCCCATTGGTGCACTGCCGTCAACTGTTTTTCCTTGAAGCCATTGCAGTGTTCGCCTTTGTATATCACGATAAGTTACGTCGTTGGCAATTGTGTAACCTGCCACGTAATCAAGTGCATCTTCTTCAGATACATTGCGCGCTTGCTTACCGATTATAACTGTGAATTCAGCTTCGTAATCCAGTTGTTCAGAAATCGGATGGAACGGTATATCGTCTTCCGGTCCAATAACTGTATTCGCAAACTTAGCGAATAAAACTGGATTAGTTGGAAGGTCGCGCCCCATTTCTAAAATATGTTCACGGTAGTTATGCCCTACACAGAAAATCTTCCCTGGGTCTGTCACTGGTGCATTTACTTTTACTTCACTTTTATCATAAATCAGCTGGTGCTTGAAGTTGCTAGTATTGGAAAGTGCATAGTTAATCACAGACTTAGCAATTTCCATGCTGTCATTTCCACCTTCAAGGAAGCCTTCCATTTTGGCTGGCACATATGCTTCAGCAATGGCTTCATATCGATACTTGCCCTCACTCTGAAGCTGTGCTTGGTACGCATAATTGAGGTCGACTACCTTTTCCCCTTCAACAATTGCACCAATACGAGAAAAACCTGCAGTTGTAAATGTAATCAGTTTCATAATTATCTCCCTTTTAAATGTTTTATTTAAACACTCCAATTCTCTTAGCAACGATGTTCCATCCACTAATACACAACGGCAGTAATAGCAATCACGCTAAAATACTAAAACAATAGTTCCAATTATTAGAATGCGCATTACAAGTGGTCATCTGGCTACCTCATACTAAGTTGTAAAAGCTTGATTATGCTTATTTAGCTCTTCTTTCAACTTTAATTTGCTTATCTTCCCTGACGACGTGACGGGTAACTCATCTAGAATGAGGAACTTGTCTGGAATTTTGTATTTGACAAACCGTTCTTTCATAAAAGCAAGCAATTCCTCTTCGTTAGATGTTTCCCCTTCTCGAAGGACAACACAGGCATATGTCAATTCGCCAAATATCGCATCTGGAAGACCGATGACTGCAGCTTCCAAAATAGCTGGATGTTGATGAAGTGCCTCTTCTAATTCCCGTGGATAAATATTAAATCCACCTTTAATGATCATTTCTTTTTTCCGACCGACTATACGAACGTAACCATTTTCATCGATTGTTGCCATATCTCCTGTATAAAACCAACCTTCCTGATCAATTGCTTGAGCAGTTTCTAGCGGCATATTGTAATAACCTTTAGTCACTCCAGGACCCTTACAAGCAAGTTCCCCAACCTCGCCGACCCCACACTCCTGCCGATTTTCATCGACCACTTTTAATTTCACGCCAGGTATCGGTCGACCCACTGTTTCAGAACGCGCCTTATCATCAGCATCAAATCCAGTCAGTGTAAGTGTTGCAGACGTTTCAGTTGAGCCATAAGCGATTAGAACATTGCAGTTCATATCCGTCCGTATTTGTTTTACAACTTCCACCGGGCATGGTGCAGCAGCCATTTCACCTGTTCGAAGGGAACTTAAGTCATATTTCTCAAAATCAGAAGAGTTCAGTTCCAATATAAACATCGTTGGAACACCTGGATGTACAGTCACTTTTTCTGATTCGATGAGTGCCAATGCCCCTGTCACTGAATACTTCCGCATAACCACTAATTTCCCACCACAAAATATTGCCCGAAGAAGAAAGGTGATACCCATAATATGAAACATTGGATTTGGAATTAAAAACACATCATCTTCTGTACATTCCATAACTTTTGAAGCTGAAGCGGAACTAAACAATACGTTTTCATGCGTTAGCATCGCACCTTTTGGATGCCCTGTTGTGCCCGATGTAAACATAATTGTAAATAAATTATCCTTCGGCTCAACTCGTATATCTTCAAATTCATTACCAACTAATAAATCATCATAATAAAGATATTCCTCCGCCTGAAAACCAACGGAAATTAGCATCTCCAACGATTCTATTTCTTCGCGAAGTTCTGAATAAAAACTTACTTCTCCACAAAGTAACGCTTTGGCACCCGTTTGTTGCACTAGATAGGAACATTCCCCTTTGCTGAAAAATGGATTAAGAGGAATTAAAACAGCTCCAACACGTGCAATAGCAAAAAATGATGTGACGAATTCAATTGAATTTATGAGTGCGACCGCCACGCGATCACCGCTTTTAACACCACTATTTTTTAGTCCTTGAGCAAGTTTTGTCACTTCATGATCTAATTGTCCGTATGTCATTCTTCTTTTTTCATCATAGATTGCTTCCCGATTTGGCAATTTATTAGCTTTAATTTTCAATAAATCACTGACATTAGAATGCATTAAAATGTTATCCAAATTATCCACCTCTACCTCTATACTTTCACCTCTAAATAAAAACCATGAAAAAATGTTATTTTGAATGTTTGATAAATAATTCCCACGACTTTATCTAGATAGCCCCAACAACTAGCGAGCTATTAAAAGGTAACGAATGCTCAAATCGACTTCCTTGGACAACCATTAGGATTACTTATAATTTTTTATAACGATTCCCAAATTGCCGCGATTCCTTGGCCGCCGCCAATGCAAACTGCCGTTGCACCATACCTTTTATTACGTCTTTTTAATTCGTAAACAAGTGAATGCGCGATTCTTGTTCCGCTTGCTGCAAGTGGATGTCCGAGAGCAACAGCACCACCATTAACATTCCCTATTTCCAAGTCAAATCCAAGTTCCTTCTGACAAGCTAGATACTGCGCCGAGAAAGCTTCGTTAATTTCGATCAAATCCAAATCTTCCAACTGTAAATCGGCTTTTTTCAAAGCGCCTCTAATCGCTGGTACCGGCCCAATCCCCATATATTTAGGATCAACACCAACAACATCCCACGAAACAAGACGCGCAATCGGTTTCAATCCATTTTTCTCTGCATAATGGCTAGATGCAATAATAACTGCCGCTGCACCATCAACCATTCCACTTGCATTTCCCGGTGTAACAACCCCACCCTCAACAAAGCGAGCTTCCAGTTTCCCTAGTTTTTCCATAGTTGTCTCGCGGATATGTTCGTCATGCTCAACGAGGTTATCGCCTTTTCTTCCTTTGACAGTTACAGAGACAATTTCTTCTTTAAAATAGCCTTTATCTCTCGCATTGATAGCACGCTCATGACTGGAAAGTGCATGGGCATCCACTTCTTCGCGTGTTATTTTATACTTTTCCGCAAGATTTTCTGCGGTTTGCGACATTGTACATCCAACGTTCGTATCAAGTAAGCCATCCCAAACCCAGTCTTCAACCACTGGTCCTCCAAGTGGGCTTCCCCATCTCGCACCGCGAATAACGTGAGGTACTTGGCTCATATTTTCAGTACCACCAGCCAAAACAACATTCGCTTCTCCTGTAAGAATATAGCGTGCTCCAGTTAAAATTGCTTCAATACCAGTACCACATACTCGGTTGATTGTAACTGCCGGTACCTCAAGAGATGTACCTGCTTTCAAGCCAACATGTCTTGCTAATAAATGCGCATCTTTACTCGACTGCTGAACGTTACCGAATACAACTTGATCGATGTCTTCGGGGTTGATTTTTGATTTCCGAATTGCTTCTTTCGCTGCGATTACGCCAAGTTCTGTCGCCGTAATGTCACGGAATGAACCTGAAATTTTTGCAAATGGCGTACGTGCACCTTCTAATAAAACTATATCTGTCATTCTAAACACCCCTTCCACTATTTTTGAGACCACTGAAAAAGTGAAATTCCCAGAAATATAAAGTAAAATTCACGTAATAAATGATTATAAAAAATTCTACTTTATTGTTTTTCAGCGCCCTCTTATTCTTCAGATTGATTAAACAATATAGCGTTCTGCCGCAATTACTCTATCAGCAATACGTCTCTTAGTTTCAACTAGATTTTCTTTACTGCTTGCGATCAGACGTCCCGCGGCATGTGAGAACTCCTCATGATCGTTAAGATGATTAAGTAAATTTAACCCTACAATTGCACTCCGTTGCGCCGTTTCATGAATAAAGACTTTTGCACAATCTAATTTTTGTCCATTCTGTTCTTCCCCGGACTGGTTAATTGCTTTTTCCGCGCGTAAGATAGCGCTTTCACTTGTGTAAATACTAATAGCAAGATTTGCAAGGAATGCTGCACATTCTTGCTCTTCATTCATATTATCGATACTAGCCTGGTGAATCGCTTGGATAGCTACATGGTAATAATCTTTCAAAAGACGGAGAGTCTGTTTTTCATGTTGAAGTGGACCATTTTCAGGATAAATAGAATGGTTTTGCTTAACATAATTTTTCAACAACGTAGAAGCTATTATGATTCTGTTGATTTCATTTGTACCTTCAAAAATTCGATTGATACGTGAATCACGATAAAGAGTTTCTACTTCATATTCACCCATATAGCCATATCCACCATGAATTTGAACGGCTTCATCGATGACAAAATCTAGCGTTTCGGAAGACATAACTTTATTCATCGAACATTCGACAGCATAGCCTGCAATCGTTTCACTATAGCCTGTACCGTTGGCTTTCATTTCCTCAAAACCTTTTTGCATTGCACCAGCCGTGCGATAGACGCTACTTTCATTGGCAAATGTTTGAATCGTCATATCAGCAATTTTTTGTTTGATCAAATTAAAACTAGAAATCGACTTGTGAAACTGTTTACGATCATTGGCATACTTTGTCGCAAGTTCAATCGATCGCTTGGAAGTGCCAAGTGCCGTTGAAGATATTTTAAAACGACCGATATTCAACACATTAAAAGCGATAATATGACCGCGACCAATTTCGCCAATCACATTTTCTACCGGTACTTTTACATTTTCCAAGATGAGTGAACGAGTTGACGATCCTTTCAGCCCCATTTTTTTCTCTTCAGGACCAGTCGATAAACCCTCATACTCTTTTTCAACAATAAATGTCGTTATTTTATCGTTGTCTATTTTTGCATAAACAATAAAGATATCTGCAAACGCCGAATTTGTAATCCATTGTTTTTCCCCGTTGATCACATAATATTTTCCATCATCTGATAACTTTGCAGTTGTTTTCAGTCCCATTGCATCAGTTCCAGCAGATGGCTCCGTCAGTGCATATGCTGCAATCTTTTCTCCTGTTAATAAAAAAGGTAAGTATTTATCTTTTTGATTTTCACTTCCAAAGTAAGCAATCGGAAGGGCGCCAATTCCAGTTTGCCCACCAAATGTAATGGAAAAAGAACGGCTAATGGCCATCTTCTCAGAAATGATTGCACCACACACTTTCCCAAGGTCCAATCCGCCATCTAATTCCGGAATGTCGGCCCCTATTAATCCCAGTTCTCCCGCTTCTTTAATAAGACGGACCGTTTCATCGAATTCTTGATTTTCAATTTTTTCCAGTGCAGGCATAACTTCATTCAACACAAACTTCTCAGTCATGTCGGCAATCATTTTATGCTCTTCACTAAAATCTTCCGGTGTGAAAATATTTTCCGGAACAACACTTCCGGATAAGAAGCTATTTATCTCCTTTTCTTCTATCAACACTTTCTTTCACTCCCTCTATCTAGAAATCTGATTATTCAATGTCTGTCTTAACTAGGCTTTGTAGAAAATGAAGAACCTGATGATTTTGCATATGGACGCTTCTTTATTCTTTTGTTTTGTTAACGACCAGTATAAATTGGCTTTCTCTTTTCAACGAATGCAGTCAATCCTTCTTTTCGATCTTCTGTGGAAAATGCATTACCGAAACATGCTGCTTCAATGATTAACCCAGACTCAATATCTGTATTACTTCCGGCATTGACAGCCTGTTTTACCATTTGTAGGGCAACTGGTGGCTTTTGAGCAAGTTTGCTTGCCCATTCTTTTGCAACAGGCATTACTTCTTCAGCTGGCACAACTTTATTTACAATACCCAGATCAAGTGCACGAACAGCATCGAACATTTCTCCAAAATAGAGGAGTTCTTTCGCTATCCCCTGCCCAACAATTTTAGGTAAACGCTGAGTGCCTCCCCCGCCTGGAATAATTCCGAGACCTACTTCTGGGAATGCGAACTTTGCTTTTTCAGTACTAATACGTAAGTCACACACTAGAGCAAGTTCTAGACCACCACCAAGTGCCATTCCATTCAACGCTGCAATGACTGGCTTAGTTGAATTTTCTATTTGCGTGAATACCACTCTAGATACTTTATTCATCTTATTGATTCCGACAAGATCCAATCCCGCCATTTCAGAAATATCTGCACCAGCAACAAATGCTTTTTCACCACTGCCAGTTAAAATAATTGCCCGAACATCATCCTCTTCATCCAATTTGCTGAATACTTCAGATAACTCATTGAAAACTTGAGTATTTAGAGGATTTACAGGTGGACGGTTAATCGTTATTGTAGCTATATTATTTTCAACTTCTACTAACAAAGATTTATATGTCATTTTTTCACTAGCTCCTTTTTTTCTTCATAGTCGTAAAATCCTGCTCCTGATTTCTTACCAAAACGACCAGCTCTCATCATTTGTTTCATTAGTAAAGGTGGTGCAAAACGTGGATCGTTAAACTCATTGTTGAAATACTCCATTACATGGTAACCGATATCGACACCAGCATAGTCTTGTAATTCAAACGGTCCCATAGGGTAGTTCAAGCCGAATTTCACTGCTTTATCAATATCTTCAGCAGATGCTACACCCTCTTCTAAAAGTCGAATTGCCTCGATAAACTGAGGAATCATAATGCGATTGACAATGAAACCAGGCGTATCTTTTTTGACTTCCACAACTTCTTTCTTTAGTTGAGCTGATAACACTCTTAAGGAAGACACTGTATCATCACTCGTTTCGTAACCGCGTACGACTTCTACCAGTTTCATCAGTTGTGCAGGGTTGAAAAAATGCATACCTGCGACACGATCCGGACGTTTTGTTGCAGCCGCAATTTCTGTTATGGACATAGATGATGTATTCGTAGCTAATATGACATCTTCTCTAACAATCTCATCAAGTTGTGAGAATACATCTTTCTTTAAATCCAGATCTTCAAGAACTGCTTCAATAACAACATCGACATCTTTCAAATCTTCTAGCTTTGTAGTTGTCTGGATGCGCCCAAGTGCTTCCTGCTTTTCCTCTTCTGTCATTTTGCCTCGCTCAACACTTTTTGACATAAATTTATCAAGTCGAGCCAAGGCCCCTTCTAAAAATCTATCTTCAATATCTCGCAAAACTACATTAAAGCCATTCAATGCTGCAAGATTTGCAATACCTGCCCCCATAGAACCCGCGCCAACTACACCAATTGTCTTAATCATCATTTATCTCCCCTAACTATTTTCTTTATTTTCATTATATACTGACAACATTTTGTGTTGTATCTACACAATGTAGGAAAACGACGTCTTCTTTCATCAAATAATATGAATAACTTACTTTACATAAATTCAAGATCTTTTATACTGCCTTTCCCCTGATCAAATAGGACACAATATTTGCTTCCTTTACAATAATAAATACTAAAAAAAACTGTACTGGAAGTAGCTCCGGTACAGCTTTTCTGTTGTAAGTTACGATGTTTAAATATGTTTTTCCATATTACAATAGATAAATCGTATTTCCATCCAGACCCACAGGTACATGCCCAGCTTCAAGCAATTCAAGCAAAGGAGTAAACGAGTCCGCCTCGCCTGCAAGTTCTGCTGTACAAACAAGAACTGCAATGTACATCGCGTGTCCTACAAAGAAATTGACTTGCTTTTCTTCACCGAATTCTTGGAATGCTTTCTGAAATGCTGCATGAAAAACTGCTTGCGGTACTGTTTCAACTGCTATTTTAAGTAAATCTGTTAGACCAGCTTCATCAATTTTCTTTTTCAATAGATCTGGAAGACTACTCAAGACTTTCCATAGTTCGCTATTATCAAATGTTAACTTGCTAATTGTTTCTGATGTCTGCTCTTTTGTTATCCACTGAATTTCGTAATCAACCACTTGCAATTTTTGCATAAAGCGTTGTAATGCTTCTTCGGCAGTCTTTTCTTTAACCCCTGCTTTTTTGTACCAATCAATAGCAGACAATCGTTCAGCTATCTCATTGATTGACTGCGCTTTCGAACCGAACTTAATCTCACTAATCAACACCATGTGATAATCCTCCTTTTTAACTTCAAGTGTTAATTACCATTAATATTTTGTTGTCAGTTCAGGTGGACCGAATTTCGGGCCATATGGACCTTCATCGAGCCAGCGTCCGAGCGTCGGGACGATTGAAACGAGTGAAGCTGCAAGTTCGCGCTTCATATTCATTTCCAACGAATCGCCCTGTAAGTGATGAAGCGCAGTTGTCGATCCATCTCGGTTCCACAGTGCTGCAATTCTCCGTTCATTGGCCGCTGCGTCAATAGCTTGACAACGTTCTTCTTCACTTGTTGCATTTATTGCCTGTTCGATACCACGAACTGCAATAACTGCATCAGGTATTCCAGAATTCAATCCACGTGCACCGAAAGGAGCGAACAAATGAGCTGCTTCACCAGCTAGTAAAATACGACGCTTCTCATCCGTAAATGAATCGACAACTACTTGATGGAAACGGTATGAGGATACCCAAGTAACTCGTTCTGCATATTTTGGATTCATCACTTTTGGAAGCCACTCTTTCACACTTTCTTCTGTGCCGTAATCTTCGACCTTATCTTCAGCTAGCAGTTGAAGATCGACGCGCATGCCCCCTTTAAATGGAACAAACATTACGTTACGGCTTCCCATTGCTGGGTGCTGATAGTGGAAGATCCGTTCAATCGGCATTGGATCATTTTCATCTTCTTCAATATCCACGACTATGAATGTATCATTCGTACGTGGACCTTCAAATTGAATTCCAGACTGTTCACGCACGACAGAACGAGCGCCGTCGCAGCCGATTATATAATCTGCTTCCCAAATCTCACCCGAAGCCGTTGTTAACTTAACGCCTTCATCTGTTATATCTATATCTTTTGCAGGTTCTCCCCAGACAAATTCAACACCTGCCTCAGAACAAGCATTGTAAATATGCTTTTCAATCTTATGTTGATGAAGCGATGCAAAATGCGGTAATTTAGTCGAATCTTGAGTATTGGTTACCCCATAATTACGCACATACACTTCTTTTCCACGGAATAAAGTTCTTTTGATTGGCCATATAACTCCATCTTTAGCCAATTCAAAACCAAGACCTTTTGAAGTTTCTTCCAACAACTTTAACGATGCCCCATGAATATAGATCGCCCGGCTACCTGCTCGCGGATAATCCTTTTCTTCCGATTCGATAACTACACATGATATACCTTTATTTTGAAGGGCCAATGCCGAAATAAGTCCAACTGGTCCAGCTCCTACAACGATTACATTTCGTTTTTTTACATTTATCATCTATTAACATCCCCTTTTCTAAGCAATTGAAATAGTTTTCAATCTGATTTTAGTGGTTAATCTCACGGAAATAATTCTATAAATACCTCAAAATACCAATATTATTTTTTAAAAAAAGAAACCTATATCAATATGTATTGTTATAGGTCTTTCCATTTACTCAGTAAACTTCCAATCATTATTTTCGATACTTAAAACAGAAATTCCATCAGGTTCAGGGCTTGCTTGTGATACACCAAAATCAAATGTTCCCGTAGCACCTAAATATGTTCCTAAATCGTTTTGTAAATAATTATGAATATCTTCTGATGTTACATTACCAGCTTTAATCGCATTTACGACTACGTTTACACCGTCCAAAAGATGAGCAGCAAATAAATCTGGTTTACTATTAAATTCTTTTACATATGAATCATTGAATGCCTTAAGCATTTCTTTTTGATCCGAATCTGGCAGTTGATCTATAACACTTAGTTTACTACCAACGACCAAAATGTTTTCATTGTCATCTTTTACTTGTTCCAAGAATCCTTGGTTTGCGGCAGCAGTACTTTGAATCATCGGAATATCGAAATTCAACGCTTTAAAATTACGAGCGATAATTCCAGCTCCAGGTGTTCTCGACCAAACGATGATCGCTTCGGGATTACTTTTACGAACTTTTGTCAATTGTATTGTCATATCTGTAGCAGTAGCATCGAACTCTTCATGAGCAATAATCTCTATGCCATTTTCCTTAGCTAACGCTTCAAATGCTGGCTTACCAGTTACTCCGAAACCGTCAGAAGCATTCACCCATGCTACTTTTTTAATATTATTCTTCTTTAAATATTCGACAATCGGAATTGCAATGACAGTTGTACTTTGTGCCATGCTGTATACATACTCACTATCCGATTGAATCGGTGCAATTGTAAATAATGGTAGTTTCTTCTCAATTGCTTTTGGTATAATGGCCATCGTAGTACTCGATTGAGTCGCTCCAGTAACCGCTACAACACCTTCTGAAATTAATTTATCCATCGCGACTACCGCTTTTGTATCATTCGTTTCATAGTCTTGTTTGATAAGTTGAATTTTATTACCATCAATGGGACCCGCTTCATCTAATTGTTTTTGTAATAACTCCACAGTCTTTGCCTGTGCACTACCAAGTGTTGATGCTGGACCCGTTTCAGCTACAATCACACCAATTTTTATAACACCTCCCTCTTTTTTCTCACCGCTAGTCTCCTCTTCTTTCTCAATTCCACATCCCGCAATAACTACTAGAAAAACTAAAGATAAAATAGCCACTAGCTTACCCTTAAGAATTTTTTTCATATAACCCTTCAACTCCCTCAACTTTTTGGTTAAAACATTTGGTTCGCTTACCCTACCTTTATTCCTAGATATGCTGATTTCACTTCAGGATTCGAACTGATTTCTTCATTGGTGCCGTTCATTATGAATTTCCCTTGATCCATTACATATGCCCGATCAGCCACCTTTAACGCTGCTTTAACATTTTGTTCAACTAAAATGACCATTGTTCCCATTTCTTCTTTAATTCGCACTAAAATCTCCAAAATTTCATTCACTATTTTTGGCGCTAACCCCATTGACGGCTCATCTAGAAGAATTATTTTAGGATCAGACATGAGCGCACGTCCAATCGCAAGCATCTGCTGCTCCCCACCACTCAAATTCCCGCCAATCCTATGATAATGTTTTTTCAATCCTGGAAATAACTCCAGCATTCGTTCCAAATTTTCCTCCACATGTTTCCGGTCTTTATAGTATTTCGAGTAAATCCCTAATGTCAGGTTTTCCTTTACAGTGTGTCCAGGAAAAATTTGACGTCCCTCCGGAACAAGACATAAACCTTTCCCAACTATTTTGTGGGCCGGAAGACCACTAATTAAATCATCTTGAAGTGTTACTTTTCCTTCGACTGGTGTGTAAATGCCCGCTAATGTATTTAATAACGTACTTTTCCCAGCGCCATTAGCACCAATAATGGATACAATTTCACCTTTGTCCACATGAAAGTCGAGCGAATGTAAAATTTGAATCTTCCCGATACGTGAACTAAGACTTTCAACTTTGAACATTAAATTACCTCCTCTCCTAAATAAGCACTAATTACCTTTTCATTTTTCTGTATTTCATCTGGAGTACCTTCCGCAATCTTAGTCCCGAAATCAAGAACCACAATCCGATCAGCAAGTTGCATAATTGTTGCCATTTTATGCTCTACAAATAAAAACGAATGTCCTTTTTCTTTTAAATCACTTATATATCCTGCCATTGTATTTGTCTCGGCATCATTCAGACCAGCCATTGGTTCGTCCAACATGATGAGCTCTGGTTTGTAAACAATGGCCCGTGCGAACTCCAACTTCTTTTGCAACCCATAAGATAGTTGTCCAGCTTGTTCATGTAATAGATCATTCATCCCCATCATCGTCAGTACATCATAAGCTGCTTTATAGGCATATTCTTCATCTCTTTTTACTGATGGAAGACGGAATCCAGCACTAAAAACATTCGTTTTTAAATTCACCGAAGTCCCCATCATCACGTTTTCCAAGACTGTCATATTACTGAAAATTTGCAAGTTTTGAAACGTCCTGGAGATCCCAAGGTGAGCTAAGTCAAAAATTTTTCTTCCCGTTAATTTCTTCCCTTTAAAAAGAACTTCTCCTTCAGTCGGTTGAACATAGGAAGAAATCATATTAAACAATGTCGTTTTACCCGCTCCATTTGGACCGATAACAGCAACAATTTCTCCTTCTCCGATTTGAAAGCTAACATCATTTACCGCTGTCACTCCACCGAACTTTTTCGTTAAACCATTCACTTGGAGTAAATCGCCCATATCTATACCCCTTTCTCAGAAGCAACATTTTCCTTAACGGTTACATCTTTTTTCATAGAACTTTCAATAGGTAATATTTTCCTAAAGTCTAATATTCCAATCAAGCCTTTAGGTATGAAGATCATAACAAGTATTATGATTAAACCATAAACTACGATTTCGACTTCACCATTAATATTGAAATACGTATGTCCTACAAAACGAATTGCTTCATTTAAAAACATGATCGCAGCCGTTCCAATTATTGCTCCCCAAATGGAATGAACACCACCGACCATTACCATTACAAGAAGTAAAATTGAAAATGAAATATAAAATGTAGGCGGTGCGATAAAATTAATGTAATGCGCGTATAGACTACCAGCCAAAGAAGCAAATACAGCACTTAATGCAAAAATAGCTACTTTATATTTTGTTACATTAACACCTAGTGTCTCCGTGCCGATTTCACTATCATGAATACTTCGTAATATTCGCCCAATACTCGAACGAATAATATTAGTAGAAAACAAGATAACAATAAAGACGATACTCCAAACAAAGAAGTAGAAGTACAATTGGTTTCCTAAGTCCAGTCCCATTAATGATAAATTTGGAATACCGACTAATCCACCAGCTCCCCCTGTGTAATCACTTAACCCAACCAATAAAATGTATACAATGACGTTAATCGCAATAGTTGCCAATGCCAAAATATGACCTTTTAGTTTTAATACTTGCATCCCAATCAAATATGCAATGATAAACGTGACAACCATTCCAATTCCCATCGCGATCCATGGAGATACGTTGTATTTAACTGTTAAGACACCGGAAACATATGCACCAATTCCGACAAATGCAGCGTGTCCTATCGAAATTTGACCGGCGTAACCAATTAGCAAACTTAGACCAATGGTGATGATGCAATAAATCCCTATTAAAATCAAAAGCGTAAATACGTATTGCGAACTCACAACCAGTGGCAATAACAAAATCAATGCAATAAATCCCAAAAATCCTTTCCAGCGGCTTCCATATAAAATCGATTCTACTTTCTCCACTGTATATCCCCCTCCTAACTAAACACGTTCTCCAGTTGCCTTTGTAAACAAGCCTTGTGGTCTGAAAAATAAGACTAACAATAAGAAACCAAATGCCAATGCGTCCGAATAATAAGTGGAGATGTATCCGCCTGAAAATGCTTCAATGACGCCCAATAATAACCCCCCTGCAACAGCTCCAGGTATACTGTGCATTCCACCGAAAATCATTGCTACAAACCCTTTTATACCGATAAAAAAGCCCATTTCATATGTTGCATCTGTCAGCGGAGCAATCATGACACCTGCTATAGCGCCTAATCCAGCAGCAATTGTAAAAGCAATCATAGACATCGTGCTTGTGTTAATCCCCATTAAGCTTGCAGCACGTGGATTTTTTTCACTTGCGCGTAATGCAGAACCGAGAAATGTTTTCTCAAAAAACCAATAAAGTACTACTAAATGTGCAATCAATACGACAAGAATCCACAAGCTTTGTGAATTAACGACAGCCCCCATAAACTCAATTGACTTACTTTCAACTAACGGTGGTAGAGATTTTGGAGATGTTCCCCATATGATCAAACCCATTCCTTTTAAAAAAATTGAAACACCTAATGTAATTACAACCAACACTATCGGTGTTGCTTTCCTAGCAGGATTAATAGCCAATCTTTCAACCGCTAAGCCGATAATGGCCGTAATCAAAATCGCAAGTGGAATTGCACCAAAGATTGGGATACCTAAATTGACCAGTGTGACACAAGATAATGCTCCAATCATCGCAAATTCTCCTTGCGCCAGATTCAATACTCCTGTAACGTTATAAATTGTTACAAACCCAACAGCCAATAACGCATAAATACTCCCTACAGTCAGTCCAGTAATTAAGTACTGTAAAAATAAATCCATCTGATATAACCCCCTTCGAAATAGCTCTATGGCTAAGATAATCGCCTTAGGTCTTTTGTTTACTCAATAAACCCCTCATATTTTTGTCGATTTTGACAATGATCACGTTCCTAACATCCGTTCATTTCTCTTTCACTATTAAGTTATTGATACTGTGGTTCTGACAAGACCCTCACAAAAAGATAACGCTTTCATAAAGTCGAAATGAACTTATTAGACTCTTTTATATTTCCTAGTAAAGAAGACTCTGAAAAACTTACACTCAACCTTTTGTATATTTAGATTGTTTCTTGCATTTTAAAGACTATCTCAATTCTCATCTGATCATTCTTTTTGATGAGCTATAAGTTTTTTACGTATATAATCTGGAATTTCAAATGCTTTTGGTTGCCCTTTAAACGAAGTCCAAGCACGTAATGTGTACCCTTCAGCAACCAATGTCTCTCCACGATAAAATGTATGAGATAATTTAAAGACTTTATTGTGAATTTCGGCAACTTCCGTTTTCACAATAACCTCATCTTCGAAAAAAAGTGGCGTCTTAAATTCGCATTTAGAATCTAAAAGTGGCGTCGAAATTTTTTCTATGGATAATAACTCAGAAGTTGGATGTCCCAACTCAGTAAAAAATTCATGCGTCGCTTCGTCCATCCACCTATAAAAATTCGGAAAAAAAACAATTGCCACAGCATCCGTATCGCCAAACCTTACCTTAAACGAGTAATCTACAGCCATTATACAACCCCCTGATTTTGCATATATCGTGTCTACGAACTTGCTTCGAATTTACACCTTGATCCAACAGTCTTTTCGTTTCTCACAAAACATTTGTAATAGTTCACTTTTTCGTAACTATTCAACAACAATTATGTTTGAAATTTTTGTTGTTATTGTAATTATATTTTCCAATCATTTTATTTGATACGTACACTGTGTAGGAATCATTCTCTTTTTTTCATCAATATTGTTAAATCAGTAAAATGCTTGTCGGTTCAAATCATATAGCTTCATCGCCATCATTAAATTAAAACGCGTTTCCGAATCATTTAAATCTATCTCGAGTACACTCTCAATCTTTTCCAAACGGTAAAGTAATGAACTTCGATGAATGAATAACTCCTCGGAGGTACCTTTGGCATTGCCATTATTCCGCAAATACACACTAAGCGTTTGAAACAAATCAATGTTCTTTTTATCCGTAAAATCAAGCAATACGCCCAACTGACTATGAATAAATGTGGTAACAACTGAAAAGTTTAGATCATGTAATATTGTGTATGATCCTATTTCTTCAAACAGTGAATAGCCCTTGGATTTAAATCTACTTTTAACGACATTTAGTACTTGTAATGATTGTTCATAACTACTGGAGTACTCATTCATATTTTCTACCTTACTCCCAATACCTAAGTGAACTTCACACTTTATCAAACTTTTGGATACTGCTTTCCTAACCCTTTTATAAAAATCCGCCCAGAACTGTTTGCGATTTTTTTCATCCTCTACCGGCACTATGAATAAATAGTGTTCACTAAATGTAGCCATTAAAATTTTCTGCGATTTCAGCGTAATAATTTCATTAATGTAATCCCACACAATCGATTTTTTTGCTGTTTGCTCAAATAAATTCAGTCCGGCTACTTCAGATTCAGCCAACTCGATTGACAAATTTGCGACACGATGAGGCTTAAAAATATCCCATTGAAAAAGATTTGCATATTGCAAAATACTTTGTTCATCTTCAATGTTTTTCACAAGTAATTTTCCCATCAATGTATCTTTGGCCTGTTTATCCGCATCCAACACAAGTTTCTGCTTGATGAATTGAATGGAACAAATATTTCTTGAAAGCTCCACCGTCAATTGATCAAATTCATCTAGATCTCCATTGTTTATACAAATTGCCAAATAGCCCAATAGCGCATTCACACCATTGATTGGCGAAATCAAAAAAGGAGGCCCGCCTGGTTCCAATACTTTAAACGTCCCTGTCCTAATACGCTCATTTTCCAATACCTCTCTCAACTTACCAATATCCCCTAATTCACTTTCTTCTATTTTGTATGATAAAGGATGGTAAAAACGATCCAATAAAATCACTGAACCACAATATAATTCAGCTAGCATTTGAGTTACACCGTGAAAATCATCATTGACAACCGTTTCTTTCACAAGTGCTTGCTGATAGTCGAGAAGGATTTGTAAACGTTCACGATGATCTTTCTCTAAATTGTAAAGCAGCGCATTTTCAAGCAAAATTGCTATGTGATCACTTAATAATTTCAATGTATTTACATCGTCTTCTGAAAATAGGAGATTACCATTCTTATTTCCTACTTGCAGAACACCGATTGTTTTCAAATCAACGACAATCGGGATTGTTATTTGATGACCACCTGATTTTTCGATGAATGAAAAGTACTCTTTAAATGTATTTTTATGACCCACGATAACCTTTTCATTGAAATCTTTAACACCATATATAGGTACTTGTAAATCAAAGCAATTTTCTTTTTCATTAAATAAATAAATACAGGCAGATTGTGCATTCGTCCCTAGTCCAGCTCGAGTAGTAAACTCACTTATATTTTCCTTGAGCGATTGATTAATTGATAAGTTTCGATTAATCCATTCAATTCCCTCAATTTTTCTTAATTGCTGATCCTTACGTCTTGCTAAAGAAATCGCAATCGCAACATCTTTACCGAACTCATCAAATATTTCATCCATTTCTAGCAAAGGTACGTAGGTAAAAAATCCGATAATGCAAAATCCATATCGGTGTACATCATCTGTAAGAGGTACTGTAAACCATGTTTTTACACCCGTTTCTTTTAACTTTGTCATTAATATACAGTCTTCCCGTTTGTTAGTTTCCTTACTATGTAAACTTTGCTCTAATATTACTGGTGAGCATTTATCTATTTCCATAGGAAAAACATTACCAAACTCATTAGCATTTCCACCCCATGCTTTCGGTACAAATTCCCCAGTCTCCGCCAAAATTACACCAACAAAATCGCAATATAGCTCTGATTTAAATGAATCTATTAAATAATGAATCGCTTCTTCTTCCGTACCTATTTTTATTAATTGCCTTGATGTCATTCGCAAATGTTGTTCAAGTCTATTTATAATTTTTTCTTCTTTTATCTCACCCATGTCAAGTTCCCCCTACGTGTCTAACAGTTTGTTTGTATTTAACTTAATTCGACACGTATAGAGGTACTCCCTTTTTGAACAAAAAAGCTAATGGATAAGGACTTAGATTTATCTACACTAAACGACATCATATTGAAGTATTAGGCACACATTATGAAAGAATTTCATATACGAGATAAAAAAAGTGCAAACACAAATTTATCGTTTTCTAACAAATTTCCAGAATTAATAAAAGCAGCACAAATGCTGTTATTAATCTAATGACGGCATTATTTGTAGCTTTTTGTATACTTTATAGAATTAGCGACCCTAATGAATTATTAATGAATTCAAAAAAGTATGGCTTGGATTAAAGTTAATCGAAGATGATGAAGAAGTAACGGAGTTCTTACACGATGAATTCTTTAGTACATATCAGGGTTGGAAAGAGCTTAAAAAAACAATTAATCTTCTCAAAGAGAACCCTCTTGTTTCTCTTTAACCCTTTTCTATCACATTGGAGCTAATACACACGAAATTCTATAAAAAAAGGCAACTGGAATGAAATCATTCCAATTGCCTTTTATCTACTATCTGAATACACCAACGAATTCTAATGTAGTTTCTCCTACATTACACTGTCTTAGAAAGTATTGTTTTCTTCACTTTTTTAAATTGAACAAGCATGGCAATACGCCATGGTACAAGCATCGCAAATGCTAAAATCCAGAACATACCTGCTAATTCGCCAATATCAATGGAGTTACTTAACAGTATTTTCGCTACGACACGGAATATTAAAAGTCCAACTAAAATGAAGGCAAATGCTTTCGATCGTTTTAAATAAATATCTTGGCCTTTTACTTCAAATTTAGATGTGGCAATTAAAATTGTCGAGCACAATATACCGACAGCTGCAGCTTCTAAAATCTGCATTGGATGTACATGGAATTCTGGAAATAAAAACATTATCGCTCCCGAAGACATCGCAATCGGTGGAATGATAATTTTCTTCTCATTTGTAGGCATTTTGGATGCTCTCATTCGTACAAACATCACAAAGCTACCCATTACAATGGCCATTACAGTAGAACCTATTACATAATATTGAGAAGGTATACTACTAAACATAAAAATCCTCCTCTATTTATCAATTTTGCATCTCCGTAATTATACCTGCTATTACGCTTTCGGTACAAAAAAATGCGTTCAGATTTTTTTCAAGCTTAGTAATTAACAACTATGTAGACCCACTAATTGATCAGCAGCAGCCTTTAGCTTTTCCGGCTCAAAAGGCTTCGTAATAAAATCTTTTGCACCACTCTCAATGGCATCTAGGATTAATTTTTGTTGGCCCAACGCAGTAATCATAATAATTTTTGCGTTTGGAAATTCTGGAATAATCGTTTTTACAGCAGCAATGCCCGTCATGACAGGCATCGTGACATCCATCGTCACTAGATCTGGTTGTAACTCTCGATACATAGCCACAGCTTCCTTGCCATTGACTGCATTCCCAACTACCTCATAGCCCCATTCACTAAACATATTACTAATTGCGACACGCATAAACAACGTATCATCTACAACTAAAACTGTTGGCATGTACTAAACTCCCTTGTACTAAAATAATTTATTACTTTAAGTCTAGCAGATTAGAAGCCTATAAATCCACCAAAAATCGGCTGTAATAAGCGTGTGATATACGTTAAACCATCAAAGAATAATAACACCCCAACCACAATCATGACAAAACCGCCAACTTTAACAATTTTTTGACTGTGCGTACGAATCCAAGTCATACGTGAGATGAAGAATGATAAAATAAAGAACGGAATCGCAAAGCCTAAAAAGTAGGCAAACATATAACTGAAGCCAGAACTAGGATTTGCCCCAGCTAATGTAATAATCGACATTAAAATTGGACCCGTACAAGGTGTCCAACCAGCCGCAAATGCTATACCAATTAGTACCGATCCGAAATAACCAGATGGCCGACTTTTAAATTGGAATTTACGGTCCTTCATAAAGAAATCAATTTGCAATAAGCCGACAATCATTAAACCAAAAAAGACGATTAATATAGCGCCTGTCTGACGTAATAATGTTTGATAATTAAGGAAAAACTCCTTTGCTAAGGATGCACCTAGACCAATCATAATGAAAATAATTGAGAATCCTAGTAAAAAGAATAGTGTGTGCAAAATCGCTCGCTTTTGCATCATGCCTCGCTCAGATTTCAGCTCATCTAACGACATACCCGTTATGTATGATAAAAAAGCAGGGTACAGCGGGAGGGTACACGGTGAGATAAAGCTTAAAAATCCAGCACCAAAGGCTAGAAATACATTAATATCAGTTCCCATATTTTTCTCTCTCCTTACAGTTACTGCCTACATCGTACCAAAAAAGTAGTGAAAAAGCGCACTTCTTGCCTGTGAACGTTTCATGTCGAAATCGTGTGGTAAAAACAATCTATTGAAACGTTACCTAAGTGGTACTTCTGTAGTATGCGCCCGCCCTTATTATCTGTCAATACACATTGTATTTATTTGGTTGCAAAGGGATTATTTCTATTTTTAACAGTAATGCTAATGCACTTCTTCCCCATCTAATTTACTACGCATCGCTAGCGAACCTTGAAATTATGAAAAAGAACATGTAGAAAATCCTTCTACATGTCCTTGTTTAAGCAGATTTATGATGAGCCCTTCTTGTTTCAAGAATTTTCGAGCCTGAAAACAATAATAAGGCTGCCCAAATAATACTAAATGCTAGTAATTCTACATCACTAAATGGTTCTTTATACAACACTACCCCTAAAATTAACATGGTCGTTGGTGACACATATTGTATAAACCCTAATAAGTATAACGGTATATTTTGTGCCCCTTTCGCGAATAAAATTAACGGCACGGCTGTTACAACCCCACTCACAATCATCAAGAGATCCGTTTTTACATCGACATGTAAAAATGATGCCTGCTCAGTCATAAATAAATAGACATAATAGCCAAGGGCAAATGGCAAGATGAACAAGGTTTCTATTGCTAAACCTCGTGTTGCTTCGAACGTCATTTTCTTTTTCAATACGCCATAAACAGCAAATGATAGCGCGATAAGTAAGGCTACCCAAGGGATAGAGCCATAATTGACCGTTAAAATAATAACGGCGATAAAGGCAATACCAGTCGCTACCCACTGTGCGCGGTTAAGCGTTTCTTTAAAAAAGATAACACCGAAAATAACCGATAGTAACGGATTAATATAATACCCAAGGCTTGTCTCAATAATATGATCATGCGTTACAGCCCAAATATATAAATACCAGTTCATCGAAATGAAAAAAGAAGCTCCTGCTAGCATCCAAAATATCTTTTTATTCGTCCATAAGTATTTTAGATCGGCTAGTAACTCTTTCCGCTTACCAATTAGTATCACTACAATTACCGTAAAAATGAAGGACCAAATCACGCGTCCTAATAATATTTCCATGCTTTCTACATGCTCAAGCATTTTCCAATAAAGTGGGAAGGCTCCCCAGATGGCATATGCTAAAAACGCAGCCCATACCCCTTTTTTCTCGTTTGACATTGCTCTTTTTCTCCTACTCTAGTTGTATCCCTGCAGATTAGACTAATTATAGGACTTAACCAGAAAGCTGTAAATGCTCAATTAGAGATTGTTGGCTTTCTACGTCTAAACGAGTAATTTAAATAAACTGAAAAGAGTTTATTTACAGTTTTTCAATATGTACGCTTGATTCTACGATTTTAAAAGCATCCTGTATACTGAACTGCCCCGTAAAAGTTAGACTCTCATCTAATTTTTACGGGCACTGGCATGTAACGCCTGCAACAGGAAATAAAAACGATTAGACTGCATTTATTCTTTGTTCTTGGATTCAAGTTCAGAAATGTATTTTCTCACCATACTGTAGCTGATATCAGGGTTAATCTGACGTTTAATGCGAATATGAATTTCTTTAATGCCTACGCCCTGCTCGCGTAAATCACGAATCATTGACTTTAAAGGTCCTGAAAGTGTTTCCTTTGAAAAAACAGTGAATTTACTTAGCTCAATCAGTAATTCTGTATTTTGGCTGCGAAGCTCTTTCATCTCATCAACAATGCAGTTATTCTCCGTTAACTTTTTTTGTAAAACTGCGTTTCGCTGCTTCAATTTCTTTATATCATTAGCGAGTTCATCGTTTTGTTTTTTCAAGTTTTTTCGTTCTTGCTCTAATACGTATTGCTTTTCACCGAAACCCTCTTGAATAGCGTTGTATAATGCTTCTATTCGCAATAGCTCTTTGTAGCGATCTTGTGGTACCAGCATTAAAGTGTCGGTTGCCTTTACAGCAAGCGTTCCATCTTGCAGCGTTTCATAGAATAATGCTAATTGGTCCATTTTATTAATCATCGGTCATTCACTCCATCACAAAGATGTTTGTGTAATGGTATTACTTTCTTTAACATTCTTTAACTTCCTTCGATTTTGATAATCATTCTCATTTATGTATCATCATAATTTCTTTTATTCATTTTGTCAAAGTAAAAAGCTCTTTGTACGCTGTTGGCACAAAGAGCTTCACACTTACATTTTTTTTAGTTTTTCATATTCCAACTGCAATTGTTCGATACGCTTACGGCCTTCTTCACGGTTTCTCGCTGTTTCCGCTTGGATTTGCTTCGTTTCTTGAATACCGCTCATAATTGTTTGCCATGTTGTTTCAATTGTTTCAATTTTAATGCTTGGGCTACCAGCTGTACGTGCAATATTGACACTATTTTTACTTATATTTTCAGCATTGCGCACTAGCATTTCGTTCGTACGGCGATCTAGCTCAGTCATTGAATCCGCAATAAGCTTTTGACGTTGTAATGTAACCGCATGAATAAGGCCTTGCTTGAAAATCGGAATCGTCGTTACAAATGCCGAGTTAATTTTGCCGATTAAGTGATTATTCCCTTGCTGCATTAATCGAATTTGTGGTGCTGATTGGAACGACACTTGCTGCGCCATTTCTAAGTCATAACGACGCTGCTCAAGTAAATCAATCGCGCGTTGCAGAGTCTCATATTCCATAGCCGCTACTTGATCACCTGACTGCGCTTTTTGCTCAAGTGCAGGTAGTGTCGCACGCACTTGATCTGCCTTCACTTCAATTGCCGCTACATATTTACTTAATGTCTGGAAGTAGTTTAAGTTTTGGTCATATAAATGTTCAAGGTCTACGGTATTGCGTTTCATTTCAACCTCATATTTTTGTATTTCATTGAAAATCACATCGATTTCCTTGTTCATGCTGTCATATTTAGAGAGGATTCTTTCTAGCTGTTCCTTCCCTTTACTGAAAAGTCTTGTGAGGAAGCCACCTTTTTTCTCCTCTGTAAAATCTTTCGGGTCGAACTTATCCATAATTTTATTTAAATTATTTAACAGCACACTCGATTCCTCAAGCTTACTTGCTTTCATCGTAGCAAGCATTCTATCTGAAAACGTAGAAATACCACTTGCTGTTTCTTTCCCAAGCTCTAGCAATGCAATTTGATCTTTTACGTCAATTTTTTGCGCGAGTGCGTGCACTTCTGGATCTTGCTTTAAAGCGAGCTGATTTTTCGCGATTTGCGATAGCTCTTGTTCAGAAACAAGCGTTGGTGTCGGCGCTGGTGCGGACTGTAATAATGGATTTGGCTGTTGTTGTAATAATGGATTTTCTGTAGCGAATGGATCTTTTGATTTGAATAAATCATTGTTGAATTCTGACATGGTAATACCCCCTGCAATTAATATCTACTTTTTAATACGATTGGAAGTTGAAAAAGGTTTCATTTGTACTAGCATTACAAAATCATTGTCACTTTTTGTATATGTGTGTTTAGATGACTTCAAGTTAATAGGAATCATGATTGCTGTTTTGTGTATCGACGAAGCGCCAATTGATCTACTCAATAACATTTCCTTATCCCTTACCATAAATTATAGCCTGTTTGAAAATGAATTACGACTGTATTGTCGAAAAACTACGCATTGTTTCATGTAAATGTCACTTGAACGAAAAAACAGCCACATAAAGTAGCTGCTTTTTATCATCATGTTGTCACTTTCAACACAGTTTTAATTTTTTGAATTACGCCGCCTGTGCTATACGTTAGGACACTGCGTTTATAGAACGATAAACTGAATACGTATACTACGACAATTGTAGCTATTAATAGTCCAAGTGATAACATCGGCTCTATCACGCCAATATCAGTCGCACCGATACGCATTGGCATAATCATACCCGATGTGAATGGAATATAAGAAAATACTTTTATAACAATCGTATCTGGGTTCCCCATCCCCGACAACATAACATAAAAGCCAACTAGTGTAACCATCATTGCTGGCATTAATACTTGCCCCGCTTCTTCCACTTTCGATACGAGTGAACCAAATAATGCGCCGACAATTAAATAAAGTACAATCGTTGATAGTAAAAAGACTACTACATAAATCAAATATCCAATCGATAAATCTTGAATGATACTTGCCGCCATATCCCAAATAACACCGTCTTTTGCAAACTTCGCGTAAAGTGAGAATACCCCGAAAATAATGACCATTTGTGTGATTGCCAGTAGTAGTACCCCTGCAATTTTCGCTTTAAAATGTGTAGACGGTTTAACACTAACTAACAGCATTTCCATCGCTCGTGAGCCTTTCTCAGATGCAATTTCAGTTGTAATCATCGATAAGAAAGTTGAAATAAAGAAGTAGATTAAAATACCAACCGCATAGGAAACAAACTGTCCTGCTTGCTTTTCTTCTTCACTCTTCCCATCAGCAGTGGACTCATCTAAATTTTTATTCGTAATAATCGTTTCTGCCGCCATAATTTGAGCAGCTTGTTCTGGAGACAAGGACAATTGCTGTACCGCATAATGCTGTCCTGCATATTGTAAGAGCGAAGAAATCGTCGATTGATCATTTAACTTTAACGGTGTAAATGTTGCGATTTCAGCATGTAATTGACCATCTTTATCATTTACTTCAACAATTGCTGCTATTTCTCCATCTTCTACCTGTTTTACTAAAACGTCTTTATTCGTTTCATTCTGCACAAATTCCATATCACCATTTGATACAAAAATGCCGCTTAAATCAGCCGTCGTATCATTGATGATAGCAATTTTTTGCGCCTCGTCATCACCTGTAAAGAGTTCCTTAATATCTGACCAAAAAATAGCAACAGACATTATAGCGAGATACAGTAGTGTCATTAACACAAAAGATTTGGATTTAATTTTCGACATGTACAATTGCTTCATTAATAAATTAAACTTCGACAACGCTGCCACCTACCTTATCTTTAAATATTTCATCGAGCGTTAAATAATCTAAGCTGAATTTTTCAATATATTTGCCGTTTGAAAGCTGATTGAAAATACTTTGTGCAAAACGCTCATCCTCAAGCATTAACACCGTTTGCTCTTTTTCCACATGTACATCTTTGACACCTTCTAATTTCAGTAGTTCGGTAGTAGACCAATCGGATCGCACAGCCAATTTAGTTTTTCCATACTGTTTCTTCAAGTCTAGTAAACTACCTGAAAATAACGATACACCACGTTTTAACAAGCAAAGATGATCACATAACTCCTCGACATTATCCATTTGGTGACTCGAGAACAAAATCGTTGTGCCCTGATCTTTTAACAGTAAAATGGCATCTTTCAGTAAATCTTTGTTAAGCGGATCGAGCCCACTAAAAGGTTCATCTAAAATTAAAAACTGTGGCTTATGGATAAAACTCGCAATCAGTTGTACCTTTTGCTGGTTCCCCTTCGACAGAGTCTCTGCCTTATCTTTGCGCTTTTCCTCCAAATCAAATCGTGCAATCCAAAAATCGATTTCCTTTTTTAGCTCGGCCTTCTTCATGCCACGTAGCTCACCGAAAAAGTACAGTTGCTCCTCGACTTTCATCGTCGGAAAAATACCACGTTCCTCAGGTAAATACCCAAGTACGTCACGATTTATGCTGTTGACCGGCTTGCCATTCCACATAATCGTGCCCGCAGTTGTTTCCTGTAAATCCAAAATCAAACGGAACGTCGTTGTTTTCCCTGCACCGTTTTGCCCAATCAGTCCGAAAATCTCACCTTTTTCAATCGTGAAATTCAAATCATCAACTGCTATAAAATCCTTATACTTTTTCGTGACATGTTGTAATTGTAATGTCATCGTCCATCCTCCTATTCTTCAAATAACATCAAATTATTTTTCGTGACTTTACGTCTTTTTAGTACTTTATATATCGCAACTAGCATTAGGCTCTTGCCCCCCACATATTCATTGCGGTATATATATTTGCCTGGTTCCCCTTTATCGAAGGTAAAAAATATAGTGAAAAACTTTTTCAAATGCCAACCCTGTGCAGACATTTCATTTATCCATGCTTCTTCCTTTTGATCATCACTAAAGAATCGCATACTCGTTATGTTCATTGCGCTCCCCCCCATAAAATTGCCCACAACACAGTAAGTCTCCATTTTATCCTTCAAATAAAATTTGAGTTTCCTTCAATGTTTTTTTTCGTTTACTATTTTTATGAATTGCTATGTAACACAAAATCGTGACGAATAAATTTAACGAAATACCAGTCAAATGGCTTTTTGTTATTTCATTAAGTTGAAATAGGTAACGCATGTTCAAAATGACTATCAAAACATTTAAAATGCAGGCCCCCAAGAGTACGCGATTTATTTGAGATAAGTATCGGATTTTATCTTTCGAATCTGAATAAATATCGAAAGGTCCATCCGTTCGTTTTTTACGATAATAAGACCATATACCAAATCGATGTACATGCTCTACATCCATCATCTCCAAAAACTCAAAATAATCATTTTTCCGTGCTATCACCATCTCATTACGGTAAATGTATTCACCAGGGTTCCCCTTTTCAAAAATATGAACAAATGGCCAAAATTTCTTTAAATGCCAGCCTTGCTCGGCCATATCATTTACCCATTCTTCTTCATTTTCATGATCTATAAAAAAGCGAAATTTTATCTTTTTCATATGTTAAGAGCCTCCTTATTTTGTATACGCATCAAGTTCCTTTTTCATTTTTTAAGTAGCTTAGCAAGACGAATGGATGGTACTACAAAGAGGATGACTAATAACAGATCGAATGTAATCACCGTAAATGCGTCATATTCTGTCGCTAACTTCGATAATCCTCTCGTTGTCCCTGTGAGACAATTTTTAAATTCGGTAAAATCAATCATGTAAGGGATGTTATTAAGTTCTTTTTCTTGTCCGTTGCAAGTTTTCTGAAAAAGACAATATTTCCAAAGTAATCTACACACTTAATAACTGAAGATTACAAAATTATTAATTAATCTCTTCAAGCGGCTTACACCATTCTAATTCTTCTTGCGATATTTATGCCTTCTCACCTTTCGTTATACGGATACCATTGTCAAAAAGTTCCCTTAATCTTAAAATTTCGTATTCGACGACTTTTTTTCCACTGTCTGTTATGATGTATTCCTTCTTACGACCATCACCTTCTAACGCCTCAATCCACTCTCGTTCTTGCAGTGTTTTAATGGCCCCGTAAATCGTGCCTGCTCCTAGACGTACACGCCCGTTACTCAGTTCCTCAACCAATTGCATAATGCCGTAGCCATGACGTGCCTCGTATAATGCCAATAAAATATAATAAACGCCCTCTGTTAATGGCGGATGCTCCTGTGTCATGAAAAAACCTCCTCTATATCGCCAAACAATATATCGACTGACGATATAACTAAAATATATCAGCAGTCGATATAGTTGTCAATTATTATTTCACTTGGTTACTTTATGTAGATATTAATCACATCCTAGTGAAGTTTGCTGCCAATTTCGTACCTAGAGTCTCCTAGTCTTTATTCTTTGTTGGCACAATTGAATCAGTATTTTTATTGTTAGTTTTCTGCGTCTGCTTTTATGCCTTTGCCAATCGCAATGTCAGTGCCATAAAACAAGATGCCTGTTGCGCTTATTCCTTGGTCCACCACATTTAATTTACGTATCCCAATTGAGGTGTGTATACTTATAGATGTAACAAAATTGTAATAACCTATAGAAAATGAAGACAACAAAAACAGGACAATCATGGCGGTATCTGACCATAATCAACCTGTTAGGTGTAACGAATAGTGTTATTTAGGATAAGAAATGATACTCTTTTCTAAAACAATCAGCAAAGTCCACATATTCCATTTGTCGTAGTGAATTTTGTATTGTTTCATATGTTTTTGTGGAGTTCTATTGATCAATGCTACAGTTCCCCATTGAACATAGACCCTCCAGGTTACTCTTTTTCCAATTCCTTAGACCACTTTTCTTTCCAAGCTTGAACCGCGCTATCTATTTCTTCCTCTGCCTGCCTTGCCTCTGCATCCTTTTCGTCTTTTATTTGGGTGAAGTGGTCATTACGCATAATCTGCATTTTTTTAATACGCTCTACTACTTCACTCTCTACTTCTCTACTAAAGAACTCCCCGTCCTGTAAAAAATACACTGCATTCGTCATTCGTTGAGCTTCACGTTCAGAAGCATGATAAAGTTTACCGTGAATATGAATGAGACGTTCCTTGTGATCAACAATTTCACGCAACGTGACTCCCTGCATAGAAAATACTTGAAAAATATCCGGCTTCCATTTCTTTATAATGACATCCTCGAATTCCGATTGATTACGAACTGTTGAATAACTACCTCCCCCAGCCTCTGCAACTTGCTTTAATTGATTTTGTCCTTTATCATCGACATCAAATCCAATAATGTTCACCATTGCTTCTATATCACTTTCATTCAACTTCTTGGCAGCTGCAACAGGGTCACCACCACAAGTCTCAATCCCATCGCTAACAATATAAACAATATTTTTATATTCTTCCTTTTTATAATCGGCTAATAGTTCATTTGCTTTTTCAATAGCGCCAGCTAAAGGTGTCCATCCGTTTGCCCAAAAGGAATTGATGGCATTCGTAAAAGAGTTGCTTTCATAAGAACTTAATGGATATAGCGTTTCAATTTCTTTGCATGACAAGTCCTTATCAGCCTCTTTCCCAGACCCTTTATGCCCGTAGGCAAGCAAGGCAACATTTGTGTCTGTTTGAAGTTGTTCAGTAAACTTCTTAATGCTCTCCTTCGCAAGTTCCATTTTTACACCGCCATTTACGCTCGCTTTCATACTTCCACTCGCGTCCATTAATAGGACGACATTTGTCTTTTTCTGCTTCTTTACCACTTCAATTTCATCTTCTCCGTCTGGCAATTTTGGCATCACATAGCCATGTTCATAGGAAATGAGCTGCTCATAGTAGGATTTATATTGGCCAGACCCAAGCTGATAAACGAGGTAATCATAGATTTGCTCACTTGTTAAATTTCGATTCTTATCAAAATAGATTTCCAATTCTTTATGAGCAATTGGATAAAAAGTATCCTGAACAAAATTCCTATACTGGAAAAAGTCGATGACGCCGATGACCTCTAGTTCAGGTTCGATATGCTTTTCAACGAGCTTTCCTGCTTTTTGTTCGATGATCAATTCTATACTTCTTGCAGCCTCTGGTATTTTTTCATCAACTATTTCCTCTACTTTTCCCTTTTTTCCTGTGTTATTCACTTCACCACTATTTGATTCTTCTGTCTTTTCACTACATGCACTTAGTAAGCTTAGGCATACTATTATGAAAAACAATATTTTTATACTTCTTTTCAAAATAAACACCCCCATCATTACAATTATATTGACACATAAATAGACACACCATAAGTTTACATTATTTACTATTTCTTTCTAACAGTTTTATATAAAAATAGTAAATAAGCCTCCTTTATTTACTGTTTATTCCGAAATTAAGGAACGGATTTTAGGAGAAAGGAAGGGGAAACTATACTAATTTGTGGTTGAAGCGCTGAAAGCCTACGTAATAATAGTGGATCATTGGGCATCATCATTGCCGTAACACTGAGTATTTCAATCGTGGCATTTACGCTAAAAAGAACAAAAGTTACTAGCAAGATGAATCAAGTAGTACGTGTTACTATGCAATAACTGAAATAATCGTTATATAGAGGTTTCTCAAAATGTTTCTGAAACACCTTTTCCTATAAAAAATATCCAAAATGTATGTTACAAATTGGACAGCTTCGTTCTTATATTATTTTCTTTGCAAGCATGGCGCAGAGTCCTAAAAAATCGAGATCGTTCACTTGCCGTGTCCTCCACACTGGTGAAAATGCATCCATTTCAATACCTTTGTCAATGACTTGCCGCTTCCACTCGTTATCCTTCAATAAATCATCTACTTTTTCAGTTAAAGCAATTGTTGAAAATGCCAACTTCCTACCATCATCGTTCCAAGCAAAGCCAACAAATTTCGCAAGAACCGAGGCAATCTCCGTACAAATTGCTTCAAAATGCTGTTCATAGCATTTTACGTCCTCCATCGAATTAACAAAGCAAACCTCAATAAGGATGGCAGGCATTTTTGTATCACGTAAAAAGGTCAACTCTTTCCGCTGTTTTGCTCCGCGATTTTTAAGTCCTGAAGCATCCGAAATCCCCTTACTCATTGTAGTAGCCAGGGACAACGCATCATAATAGAGCACCTCTGTCCCAATTCCTTTCTGCATCCGACCGTTGCTTGCATTAAAATGAATACTGACGTCAACCTTTCTTTTTGTAGCGTTATGTTGACGAATAAGATAACGTAGATTTTCTGACTGACTTTGTGACACATTGTCTTCAATTTTTGTCGTCGGTACATTATGCATTGTTAGTAGCTGGGCGACACGATCTACAACTCTTCTTGCTTGTCCAACTTCATCAATAATATCCTTGGCGCCTGAACCAATACGCCAATGTCCTGGGCTTATAGTAATCATTTGCATCATCTCCCCGTCATTTACCAACTATATACAGGTTTATAAATAACAAAGGGACATTTTATATGGTGAAATTTCAAATGAATTTCAAATTTAATACAGCGACGAGCTGTTCATTTAAGTAGCTGGCACTTTCTTCAAAATCACTGCGATACCACTCAAGTATCATGCCAATAATTGCATTCGCCTGATATGCACTATAAAAATCGATTGAGATTTCACGGTTAACACGTTGAGCCAGATCTCTTTTTAACAGAGATTGGATTTCATCAAATAACATGTAATAGTAGGTTAGTGGCACATTTTTCGAAAAAACAATTCGGTAAAATTTTTTAAAACGCTCTATATGATGGAAAATACGGACCGTATTCGGATCAAGCTCTTTTGTATTTAAGGTCGTGACTCCGCGGTAAGGCTCTTCATAGGAATTCTGTAAATCCGTCATGATTTCTTTAAAGTACTCCTCAAATAGCTTTTCTTTTTGTTCATAATGAAAGTAAAATGTTCCTCTATTAACCTTTGCCACACGACAGATTTCTGCAATTGTAACGTTTTCTAAAGGCTTTTCACTTAACAATGTTAGTAGTGCTGTGTGCAAAGCCTGTTTTGTTTTTACTACTCTTAAATCATGGACGACCATTTTTTTCATCCCCTATTGAACAGATTTTCTAGATATGTTGATTATTGAACAGTTCTTTGTTTTCTGTATATTGTAATCGCTTCCACAAGTATTATAATTTTTAATGAACACATGTTCAATTAATATCGAATTTAGGGAGGTCTTTTGAATGAGATTAGAGGGTAAAGTAGCAATCGTGACAGGCGCAGCTTCTGGTATGGGGAAAGCTATCGCTGAAGGTTATGCAAAAGAAGGCGCTAGAGTAGTAGTTTCTGATTTAAATCTAGAAGGAGCGCAGGCTGTTGTAGATGCTATTCAAACAGCTGGCGGCGAGGCAATCGCTATACAAACAAATGTCGCATCTACAGAAGACTTACAACGTTTATTTGATGAAACAAAAAATGCGTTTGGCAAATTAGATATTCTAGTGAACAATGCAGGAATTATGGACGGTATGGAGCCTGTCGGAGAAATTTCTGACGAGCGTTGGGACAAAGTATTTGCCGTAAATACAACTGCTGTAATGCGCTCAATGCGTATGGCAACAGACATTTTCTTAGCACAAGGTCACGGTGTATTCGTTAATAATATTTCTGCTGGTGGATTATATGGTGCTCGCGCAGGTGCTGCGTACACGGCTTCTAAGCACGCTGTAGTTGGCTTAACAAAAAACACAGCATTTATGTATGCAGATAAAAACATTCGTTGTAACGGCATTGCACCAGGTGCTGTTATGACAAACATCAGCTCTACGATGTCAAATATCAGTCAAACAGGAGCTGCTCGTCAAAGTTTAGGTATGGCTATTAATCCTCGTGTTGGACAACCAGAAGAAATTGCACAACTTGCTATTTTCTTAGGCTCTGACGAATCTAGCTTTGTAAATGGACAAGTAGTAACAGCTGATGGTGGCTGGACAGCTTTTTAACATGTAAAGAAGCACGCACATGGAACAAATCCAGTGCGTGCATTTTTTAATTGTGTGCGTTCCTAGCACTACATTTTCTCCGTAGCAATTCGTACACCGATGCCGACTAATAGAATACTAGTCATTTTATTAAACACGCCCTGTACTGTCGGCTTCATAAACCACTGACGAATCCCGTTAATAATCAAAATGACAATACCGAGCCATGCAATCGATAATAAAATTAAAATACCCGCTAGTAAAACTAATTGTGAATTGACATTAAAATCCGCCTGGATAAATTGGAGGGCACTGAAAAAGTCCAAAATTTAATTTAAGCAGTGGAAAGCTCGTTTGCATCGAACTTTCCACTGCTTTTTGTTTTATACTAAGGTTATCAATGTATGTAGGTGGTATTTAAAATGATTTCAAACCAAGAAACGCTGAAACTTAGCCCTTTTATGGCGATCTATGATATCGTCGTACCCAAAAATAATATGCTTCGCCAAATCAATGAACTTGTCGATTTCTCATTTATTTTAGATGAGTTGAAAACTAAATATTGTCTCGATAATGGTCGTAATGCTGTGCCTCCTATTCGTATGTTCAAATATTTATTATTAAAAGCGATTTATGATGTATCCGATGAAGATCTGGTTGAACGCTCGAAATACGATATGTCCTTCAAATACTTTTTAGATATGGCGCCTGAAGAAGATGTCATTCATTCAAGTTCATTAACGAAATTTCGCCGACTCCGTCTTCAAGATGTGGGTTTATTAGATTTGTTGATTGGAAAAACGGTTGAGATTGCGTTAGAGAAAAACATCATTTCGAGTAAAACGATTATTGTTGATGCCACACATACAAAAGCACGTTACAATCAAAAATCACCAAAGGAATTTTTACAGGAGAAATCAAAAAACGTCCGTAAAGCTGTCTATCAATTTGATGAAACAATGAAAGAAAAATTCCCGCCCAAAACCACTTCTAACGAAGTAAATGATGAACTCGATTATTGCCGTCAAGTCGTAGAAATCGTGGAAGCACAACCAAAAATAGCGTGTGTCCCTGCTGTCAAAGAAAAATTAAATGTTTTAAAAGAAGTGGTCGAAGATTTTGAAGTACAACTTAGCTATTCCGCAGACCCAGACGCACGTATTGGTCATAAATCAATGGACTCTTCTTTCTTTGGATTTAAAACGCATATTGCTATGAGCGATGAACGCATCATTACTGCCGCTGTCGTGACAACGGGTGAGAAAAGTGATGGGAAATACTTAAAAGAATTAATAGAAAAAAGTAAAACAACAGGCATAGAAATTGACACAGTGATCGGTGATGCAGCTTATTCAGAGAAAGACAATCTCCAATTAGCTAAAACAGAGGAATTTCAACTTGTATCAAAACTAAATCCGCAGATTACACAAGGTGGACGTACGAAAGAAGAAGAATTTGAGTTTAATAAAGATGCTGGTATGTATGTGTGTAAAGCAGGACATATGGCAATTCGCACAGCACGTACGAATAAAAAGAACGTCGGAAAGAACCAACGTCAAACCTATTATTTTGACATAGAAAAATGTAAAGTATGTCCTTTGCGCGAAGGTTGTTATAAAGAAGGTGCTAAAAATAAGACCTATTCGGTGACCATAAAATCGATGGAACACGCAGAACAGGAAGTCTTTCAGAACACAGATGATTTTAAAGAACTGGCGCGTTCACGTTATAAAATTGAAGCCAAAAACAGTGAGTTAAAGAACGGACACGGGTATGATGTAGCATCATCTGCGGGTCTATTTGGGATGGAAATGCAAGGAGCCACAACTATATTCGCCGTCAATTTGAAACGGATACTCACGTTATTGAAAGAAAAAGAGTAAAATAACCGAAAGAAATAGGCGACTTCCTGTTCCAAGATGAACAAGAAGTCGCCTATTTTTATCTTAAATGAACCTACAAATTTAAAAACGTAAGTTTTTCAGTGCCCTCGATAAATTGCGGCATGAGTGTCACATACAATAAAAGAGTTTTAGGATTTAATAAGTCCGTTGTAATTCCCTGCGTCATACAGCTTAGTGAAACATTTTTTATATTGTTCCCCTTTGATGCTGCCTCTTCATGTAACATCATATTTTGCGCTTTTGCTCGCCAAGATTGAACCCCTAAGTACACTAAATATGCTGCACCAGCATATTTAATAGCCAAGAAGACCACCATTGATTTTGCAATAATGGTAGCGAGTCCAAGTACAGCAAGGGTTGTCCAAACAAACAACGCGACAACAATGCCCAACATTGTAAAGAACCCGGCTTTTTTCCCATGGACCATTGTATTTTTTAAGACAAGAAGTGAATCTACCCCTGGCACCATCACAATCATTAATGCCACCGCTGTAAACATCCAAATCTCCTGCATTTCCCCACTCCTTACAAAAACAATATTTATTATTATAATCTAGAATGATTGAATTTTCTTCAAAAATCACCAATATTAGTTCTTAGTGTTCCCGTACACTGTAGGTAACAAGTAAAAACAATTAAAATGACCCAAATTAAAAGGCCCCACATGAAAATCCTTTCATGAAGAGCCTCGTTCAATTTGTATTCAATTTTCAGAATTATTCACGCGTAAGGCACTTAATTAGCTACTGACCATTCCACATGATCTAAGAAGTTGTAAACATCTTGGTAAACTTTGTCACGTTCTTTGTCTAATGTAATGATATGTCCAGAGTTTTCATACCAAATAAGTTCTTTATCATCCGCATCCACTGTGTCTAAAATGAACGGCGCACTTTTTTGGTATAGTTCATCATCAAGTAAACCTTGCATAATCAGTGTTGGTGCTTTAATCGATTGTAATTCTTCACGTGTTTCAGTTGTTAAACGTGTTACTCCATCAAGCGAATCCTTTGGCGAAATGCGTAATTCATGTAATTCAGAAATGATTTGATCTTTTGATTTATTTTCAAAATGCTTGTAAAGACGCGCGTAATTATAAAGTCGAGTAAATAAACCTTTTGAGTTATCACGTGAAATCGGTGCACACATTGAAACAACTGCCTTCACAGGGAATTGCTCTGCTACTTTTAATGAGAAAACGCCACCGAGTGAAATACCCACTACCGCAATTTCTTCATGGCCCTTATTTTTTAAGAAATAATAGCCTTCCACAACATCATTCCACCAGTCTTCTGGTCTTGTTTCAAGTAATGCTTCCGGTTCCACACCGTGCCCACTATAAATTGGTGCATGAACAGTATATCCTCGTTTGGATAAAAATTCTCCTAGCTTTTTCACATCTTTTGTGCTACCAGTGAATCCATGCAATAATAGTACGGCTTTTTTGCCTCCCTCAATTGTTAGAGGTTGCGGCTTTAATAACTTCATTTTATAGTATCCCCTTCACGGAAATTTTCATTTGTGTATTTTATGTGTCTATCTTAACATCATTTATTCATAATGTATAATTCATAGTTTTCATCATTATGATGCACTACATGCATGAATGATGTAAGGTTGTTTAGACAAAAAAAGAATCATTTTTTTAATCACAAAAGTTGCGAAAAGCTAAGTGTTTTCTCGATTCTTTCGGCTTTTAGAACTGCCTCTTTTGTTACCTATACTTCATTAGTTTTTAACGTTATAATGCAGTTAACTAACAAAACTTCCGGAGGTGACCAAAAATGGAATGGCAACAATTAGAATATTTTGTGGCAGTGGCAAAACTAGAACATATGACACGCGCCGCGGAAGTATTAGCAATTTCACAACCCGCACTCAGCCGTTCTATTTCAAAATTAGAAGATGAATTAGGTGTACCACTATTTGATCGCCAGGGACGTTCGATTATGTTAAATCGTTATGGTGAGCTATTTTTGCATCGCGTCCAACGTATGCGTAAGGAATATGAAAAAGCAGTAGTAGAATTGCAAGAATTAAATAACCCTGAGCTAGGTGACGTGTCACTCGGTTTTTTACATACCCTTGGCACAAGTATAGTGCCCGATTTAATCCGTGCATTTCGTCAGCATCACCCTCAGATTCGCTTTCACTTTACGCAAAACTACTCCCACTCTCAGCTTAAGCAATTATTAGCTGGAGAGCTGGATTTATGCTTACTATCTGCTATTAATACGGAGCCGCCTGTTTGCTGGAAAGAGCTTTGGCGTGACGAACTTTACATTATGGTTCCGATTGATCACCATTTAGCAGATCGCACAAGCATTAAAATGAAAGAGCTTGAAAATGAAAATTTCGTACTCATGAAAAAGGGGTATACGCTACGTCGAACAGCTGACAAATTATTAGCTGCTGCTGGCATTAAGCCTAAAATTACGTTTGAAGGTGATGAGGTAGCAACTGTAGTAGGCTTCGTTGGGGCTGGACTAGGGGTTTCCCTCCTCCCAGACGATGAAGATTTAAATCCAAAAAAAATCGTGAAAATTCATGTAGAAGATATGGTGTGTGAGCGGATCATCGGTATGGCCTGGATTGAAAACCGATACCTCCCACCTTCTGCTCGACAATTCCAGCAATTCATATTCGATTTTTACGAAGAACAAAAGCGTTAAAAAGATACATTTACAAAAACCGGGCTATCTCCATTTTGAAGATAGCCCGGTTTTATTATTGTCCAGTATATTTTAGTTTATAAGTGTAAATATCAGTTGGATCACCGTCAATTTCAAAAAATCCTTTTTTAGCTAGTGCAAAAATACGTTTTTCAATAAACGCATCCTCCACATATTCAGACAAATGGCCAACCGCTTCACCAATCACACGCATTGGTAATAGCCATTCGCTTCCTTCAGATTCCTGTACGTGTTTGGCTCTAGCTAAAATAACTTCATCAAATGTATTTTCTTCGACATGCTCTATACCATTTTGCCAAATACGTAGTGTGCTCGGATTTTGTTGTAACGCATGCCACTCTTTCGCCAACTTATTTCCTTCCTCTACAGAAAAACGCTTAGCATCAGCACGTAGCTTCATTAAAGAATCTGCCGGTAGCTCTCCTGTGTGACGAATCTCCATGTTGGGCTGTGTACGCTTTAAGCCCTCTGTTGTATCAATACCAAAAACCATACTACATTTATTCGCAAACTCACTCATCACGAAACGAAGACCGATTTCCTCGTGTGCGTTTTGCCCATACCAAATCCAAACATCCACATCACAAGGAATGCCTTGAATTTTCTTTTTCCAATCGTTTTGCATATCCTCATATAGTTCACGTTCGTCTTCATCTTTTAGAATATACGAATTCAACCATTTCTTTCGTTCTTCTAGGTTTGTTAGTGGCCCTATCGAGAAAATATCATGAACACAAATCACCGACTCATCTCGTTGTAACTGTTTTTGTCGAATCGCTTGTTTAAGTGAGCCTCGTGTTGATAAGCTAAAGGTAATATGTAAAATTGCCATGAAAAATTCCCCCTTTTATTGTTTGCTAAGTGCAATTTGAATCCCTATAATCATGAATAATATGCCTTGAATCATATTTAAACGTTTGGCAATAGCAGGTTTGCCAATGATAGCTTTACGAACCTTCCCCGCAAATATACTAAACAATGAAAATAGAACAAGTGCCTGTACTAAAAAAATAATTCCTAAAATGAACATTTGTAAAGCCACATGTCCCTGTACCGGATTTATAAACTGTGGTAATAGTGCTAAGAAAAATAATGATACCTTTGGATTTAAGACATTCATTAAGATTCCCTTTTTATAAAGAGCAACATAAGCTTGTGTATTTTGTTTATTGAGTGTAAACGGATCTCCCTTTGCCAGGAACGATTGCCATGCTAAATACAACAAATAAGCTGCCCCAGCAAATTTAACGAGCGTAAAAATAACCGTGGATTGATAAATAATTGCTGAAATACCTAGAACAGCCGCGGATATGTGTACAAGTAATCCCGTACATAAGCCCAGTGATGTTACAATACCTGCCCTTTTATCCTGTGCAATACTTTGCGCCAGCACAAATAAATTATCTGGCCCTGGCATTAATGTTATCACGATGGCTGACCCTATAAAGGCGATTAACGTTGAAACCTCCAACATTGTCCCTTCTTTCCATATTATGAGATATTATTATTTTTACAATGACTATATTTTAATTATACTATACGTTCCATCCACTTTTTGTCATAACTTTGTGACTTTATTCGAAACTTTATGCAAAAAATATATACTCAGTAAAATACTTGTTTAACAATACTTTCCTTTATAAATACATTATAATGGGTTTATATAAAGAGTAAATTCAATTTTAAAATTCACTGAGGTTGAGCGATTTTAACCTGAGGTTGAGCGACTTTCTTCCATTGCTAGCACTATCCAAGATATTGCCAAAGATTCCGTCCGGCAATCACCCATTTTGTCATCAAATGCAGTTAAATTACCAGATGCAGAGGTAGATGCATCCATATTTACATAATATGAGTAATGAAGATATCTATTGGAGATACTCATAATAATGATCATTTATTTTTACCTGCGTAACAGTGAAACATCAGCGACACGAACAATTATACTGAGACATAATTGATAGGGAGGAGAAAAAATATGGCAGTTAGTGATATTGTAAAAGAGCATATCGACGAAAAAGGCGATGTTTATTACACGATGCACACTCATGATATTGAAGTTAAGGCAAGCCATGCATCAGGATTAGCACCAGTTATCAGTTATTGGATGAATGAAAAAGAAATTACCGATGATATTCGTAAACTGCGGTTTAGTCCACGTCCACCGTCTTCTTATATCCAGGATTACGATGACTTCCAAGCAATGCTTTACACAAAAGAACAACGTGCACTCAATCAACTTTTTGAGCTTCACAGCATTAAACCAAAAAACATGACGACTTCTAAGCAAATTCTATGGAGCTTTTTTGTCATGATTTTAGCAATCCTCCCACTACTTGTTGCCATTTGGTGGATTAAATAATCCCAAAGTACGTTGTAATTATTCACAACTTTCTACTAACTTCACAATTTCACTTGACAGATAAGCTGAAGTGGTGCATTCTGTAGACAATCTATACAAAAAAAGCGAACGAAGAATAGTACTTAGACACTGATTGAAAAGAGAGCAATGTTCACCGGCTGAAAGACATTGTACAAGGAAGACTAACGAACCTACTTCGCTAAACGTCCTAGCAAAACTAGGCGCAGTCTCAAGCGTTATGAGGAAAGTGGAATGTTTACGGACATTCAAGCTAGGTGGTACCACGGAAAGCAAACCTTTTCGTCCTAATTTATTAGGATGAAAAGGTTTTTTTATTGTAGAAAATAACACGACATTGGCGAACTGGAGGAAATACGTTATGGACAGAAAAAGAATCGTCGTAAAAATCGGCAGTAGTTCTTTAACAAATGCTAAAGGTGAAATCGACAAAGTGCGTTTAATGGATCATGTGCAAGCCATTGCTGAGCTTAAAAAATACGGACATGAAGTACTTCTTGTATCATCAGGTGCAGTTGCTGCTGGCTTCAAACAGCTTGGCTACCCTTCCCGCCCCATCACTGTTAAGGGCAAACAGGCAGCCGCAGCAATTGGACAAAGCTTGCTTATTCAAACATACCATGCACTATTTAGCATTTACGATATAATTCCGGCACAAATTTTACTGACACGTACTGACTTTTCAAAAAAAGAACGCTACAAAAACGCCTATGCAACATTTGAAGAACTATTAGACCGCTCAATGCTACCAATTATTAACGAAAACGATACAGTGTCCGTCAGTGAATTAACATTTGGCGATAATGACATGCTGTCGGCTTTAGTAAGTGGCTTAGTTCATGCAGATCAGCTGATTATTTTAACAGATATTAACGGCTTATATGATGCCAATCCTAGTAAAAACCCAGAGGCAAAACGCATTGATCGTTTAACAGAAGTAACGGAAGAAATGCTTGGCTTTGCTGATGGGGTTGGCTCTAAAGTTGGCACAGGTGGCATGGAGTCTAAACTTTTAGCAGCTAGAGCAGCGTTAAATGCTGGCGTGAAAGTATTTATCGGTAATGGCAATGGTGCCAATAAACTTGTAGACATTGTCGAAGGTCGTGGTGATGGTACTTACGTCGAGCATGATGCATTAGCATTTTTAACAAACAACAAACAGTGGATTGCACTTACTGAGGTATCTGGTAAAATTTTTATAGATAAAGGCGCAGAAACGGCCCTTTTATTAAATGGAAAAAGTTTATTGCCAGCAGGTATTTATAAGTTCGAAGGTGAATTTGAACACGGAGATGTTGTCGAAGTATACGGCACTAATGGATTAATTGGACGCGGTGAGGTGCTTTATTCGTCACAAGAACTTGAAACTTCCATGGGTAAACGGACAGACGAGTTAACAAAATACCCAATCGAAGTCATTCATCGTGATAAATGGCTGAAAATGCAAACAAATTAAGGGGGAATATAGATGACTCAACTAACAACACAAAGCGAAGTACAACGTAAAGGAAGGCTAGCTAAAACAGCAAGCTATCTATTAAATATTAAAACAACTGCTGAAAAAAATGATGCACTGACGAAAATTGCACATCAATTAGTGCTTGACCAAGACTATATAATCGAAGAAAATGCGAAAGATTTAGCAAATGGACAAGAAAAAGGCATGCCGGCATCTACACTTGACCGCATCATGTTAAATAAAGAGCGTATTGAGGCGATGGCTGATGCGATTAACTTACTTGTCAAATTAACAGACCCTGTTGGTGAATTAATCGAGCGCATTGAAAAAGAAAATGGCCTAATCATTGAAAAGAAATTAGTACCAATTGGTGTAATCGGTATGATTTACGAAGCACGTCCAAATGTAACAATTGATGCAGCAACATTATCGCTTAAAACGGGTAACGCCGTAATTTTACGAGGGAGCTCATCAGCCAAATTCTCGAATATTGCGCTAGTTGCAAGTATTCACCGTGCTCTCGAAAAAACAGCCCTACCTGTGGATGCTGTACAATTAATAGAAGATACAAATCGTGAAACAGCAAAAGAATTATTCCATTTGAATGAGTATTTAGATGTGTTAATTCCACGTGGTGGGAAAGCCCTTATTGATTTAGTTGTGCGTGAGGCTTCTGTACCTGTTCTTGAAACTGGTGCGGGTAACTGTCATATTTATATCGATGCGGCAGCAGACTATACTAAAGCGGAACCGATTGTCATCAATGCTAAAACACATCGCCCTTCTGTATGTAATGCTGCGGAAAGCTTGCTTATCCAACGTGATTGGTTTACCGAACATGGCGAAAAGCTCTTACATGCTATTCACAATGCAGGTGTGTCAGTGATCGGAGATGCAACAGTTTGCCAAACAGTCCATTTTGCAGAGCTTGCAACAGATGAAGATTATGCTACGGAGTTTTTGGACTTAAAAATTAGTGTGAAAGTCGTGGAAAATGTCTATGAAGCTGTCGAGCATATTAATCGATACGGTACAAAACATTCAGAAGCAGTAATTACTGAGGATCAACTTGTAGCAGATTGCTTCTTAAACAATGTCGATGCAGCAGCTGTTTACCATAACGCGTCAACGCGCTTTACTGACGGCTTTGAATTCGGCTATGGTGCAGAAATTGGCATTAGTACGCAAAAATTGCATGCGCGTGGACCAATGGGCTTACCTGCTCTTACATCAACAAAATACTATATTTACGGTAACGGTCAAATTCGCAAATAACATAACACACCTAAATGTGAAGCCGGCAGATGTCCTGTACTCTGCCGGCTTTTTCTATACTGTTCTATGAAAGAAGGTTGAATATGAACGTTACGGCTATGATTAAACTATCGGTATCCATGGCCATTTTTGGTTCCATTGGCTTTTTCACGATTCATACAGGTGTGCCTGCTATTGAACTTGTATTTGTGCGCTGTATTTGTGCAACACTCTTCCTAGGCGGAATATGGCTCGCTACAGGCGGACACAAAACAGAAATGTGGGAAAAGCATGAAGTTATTCGCACCCTAATATGTGGTGTATTCATCGTCTTAAACTGGGTGTTTCTATTTAAAGCTTTTGAAGAAATGTCGATTTCGATTGCTATTTCCATCTATAATTTAGCACCCATTTTCGTACTCATTTTAGGGTCCATTTTCTTGAAAGAAAAAATGACAGTACAAGCATTACTTGTTACTATCACATGCTTTATCGGCAGTATTTTCATTATTGGTTTGAATAATTTTTTGTCATTTACTGATTTCATGCAGTCAGGGTTTGTGTGGGCACTTTTATCTGCTATTTTTTATGCGCTTACGATGTTAACAAGTAAAACCATCAAAAATTTCAGTGCCTATGCATTAACCTTCACGCAAACGACAGTCGGCATTGTAATGCTATTCCCTTTTGTCGATTTTACGTTATTTAATGGTTTAACAACGACAAACTGGTTATATATTTTAGGAACTGGCTTCATTCATACTGGTTTTGTTTACTATCTTTTTTTTGATAGCATTCGTAATCTATCGACGATTATTGTCTCTGTATTAGTTTTCGTTGATCCGGTTGTCGCCATATTACTAGATATGGTGTTACTTGATTTCATGCCTACCCTACTACAAACAGTTGGTATTCTTCTGATTTTTGGTGGGATTTCATATACTCTGTATACACCGATACAAAAAACAAAACAGCATTTGACGGAGGAATAATATCATGAATAAGCTTGTAACCATTGGTGAATGTTTAATCGACTTTACGCCTAGCGAACAAGGAGGTCCCATTTCAGAAGTAGGTAGTTTTACCAAAAATGCTGGAGGTGCACCTGCCAATGTCGCAGCCGTTGCCGCAAAGCTTGGACAAAATGCGGCTTTTTTATCTCAAGTAGGACAAGATGCATTTGGTGATTTTTTAATCGAAACGATGAAGGTTGCTGGTGTTGAGACCAAACACATTGCACAAACAACTGAGGGTGAAACGAGCCTTGCCTTTGTTTCTTTGACGGATGATGGTAACCGTGACTTTTTATTTTATCGCCGGCATGCAGCAGATTTACTTTATCGAAAAGAACAGCTACCAAGGGACTTGTTAACAGCATTCGATATTTTACACTTTTGTTCAGTGAACTTAGTCGAAAGTCCGATGAAACATGCACATGAGGCCCTTATTGAACAAGCACATAATGCGGGGTGCCTTGTGTCCTTTGATCCGAATGTACGCCTTCCACTATGGCATGATGAAGAGGCATGTCGCCAAACCATTTTAGACTTTTTACCGAAAGCACACATCGTAAAACTTTCTGATGAAGAGCTTACTTTCTTAACACATATCGAAGATGAACGACAAGCAGTACATACATTATTGCAAGAAAAGGTACAAGTACTTTTCGTTACACACGGAGCAGACGGCGCTACCCTATATACAAAGCAACAATGTGTGAAAGTGAGCGCAGATATTGTGCAAGCCATTGATACAACAGGCGCTGGAGATGCCTTTATAGGTGCGATTTTAAGTATTTTACTAGAGAACAACATCATACCTAAAACACTCGAACAATTTTGCGAAAGCCAGACAAAATCCCTGCTTTCCTTCGCCAATCAGTATGCGGGAGCATCCACTCAAAAACATGGGGCGATTGCTTCTTATCTTGTAAAGGATGAACTACCATTTACGTTCTAACTAAAAATAGAGTTGAACCTAATTTAATAGGTCAACTCTTTTTTTATTAATCATAAAGAGAAAAGTACTTAAACAACAATTTGATTTATATAGCTGTAACTACATCAATTGGAATTTCCTCGCCGTTTTTATGCAAAAGAAAATATTCATAATCTCTATCTGTTGTTAATTTATAAATATGCTGCTCTATCGCATCATTTTGTCCTTCATCTTCTTCAATGTTTACAGAAACTTTATCATCATTACTTTCGACACTGACCGTAACTGTGCCTTTTGTATTGATAACGATATATGAAATATCTTTACCAACAACATAAATCTTTTGTACATAACTATCCATCCCAAGCTGATCTATTACTTTTTGTACATCATTTGGTACGGATTTCACTTCAGTAATCGCTAATTCTGAGTTACAAGCTGTCAATATTGCTATCACAGTTAATAAAACACCCATTAGCCTTTTCAATTTACAAGCCCCTTTTCACTATTATAGATACTATTCTACAAATATTACCAAAAATCTTTGTATTTGAGAATCTAAGCTCTAAATACTCGGACGGGGGACAACGATTTTCTATAGTCTCTATTCACAATATCAAAAAACTTGTTAACAATTATGCCGCTCCCCTTTGGCGATTCAGCTGTAAATTACTATGATTTCGAACGTGGGTCCATAAAATCGCGAAATGCATTACTGAGCATGTAAAGCCCTAGAACAAGTATTGTAATAGCTCCCCCCGGTGCGTATATGTACCAAGGTGCACTCATTAAATACGCCTGTGAATCTTTTAACATACGCCCCCAACTAGGATTTGGCGGTTGAACACCAAGCCCTAAATAACTAAGCGCCGCCTCCGCTAACATTGCCGCCGCAAATGTCACCGTAGCTGCTACAATAATTTGCGATGAGATATTAGGTAAAATATGGCGGAACATTATTTTATAAGGCTTCACACCAATTAGTTTAGCAGCGAGTACATATTCTGCATCGCGGTGCTGAACAAATCCACTACGTGCAATTCGTGCGATGCCTGGTATGGCAATAATGCCTAGCGCTATTGCTGTATTGACAATCCCTGGCCCAAATATAGCGACTAACATTAACGCTAAAATGATGCCTGGAAATGCCATTAGTGCATCCATGAGACGCATGGAAATCTCGTCAATCCAGCCACCAACATAGCCCGCAATGGCACCAATTAAAATGCCAAATGTGGCCCCTATTACTACCGTTAATACACCTACCGAAAAGGCTGTTTGTGTACCTTTCATAATACGGCTGAAAATATCACGGCCAAACTCATCGGTCCCAAAAAAATACGTGCTACTTGGCCCTCTTAGTTTTTCAGGAATATTCATAGAATTCACATCGAACGGCGTGTAAAAAAAACTAATAATCATGACAATAAAAAATCCGACGACGATTAGTAGACCAATGACTAAGTTTATATTTTTAGAATATCTTTGTATATTTTTCATCGTATCCACCTTCTTTCATCGTAATCGGATTCTCGGATCTAATACAGAATATAAAATATCCACGATAAAATTTATAGCGACTACTGCAACGGTAATATACATAACGATCCCTTGCACTAAAGGAAAGTCACGGTTACTAATAGCTGTAATGAGTAACTGGCCAATACCTGGTAGCGAGAATACTTGCTCCACAATAATTGTCCCTGCCACTACCTCAGCCATGATGATTCCAAAAACAGTTAGAATTGGAATCATCGAGTTTTTTAACACATGCTTATACATCACATTTCGCTCGGAAATACCCTTACTGCGAATCGTGCGTACATAATCAAGCTGCATTTGCTCTAAAACGGCAGTCCGTACATAACGGAAATTGACAGCGATTTGCGGAATCGCGATTGTTAGCGCCGGTAACACTAATGTACTAAGTGCGCCTGTCACACTTTGCGTCCACGGAATGTAACCACTGATTTTAAAGAAATCAAACTTCATTCCAACGTATAAAATAAGCATCATCCCTAACCAAAATGACGGAACGGCCATACCTATTTGTGTCACCGTTGATAATGTCACATCGCTCAACTTATTTTGTCTACGCGCAGCGAACATGCCTAGTGGTATAGAAACGATTAATACGATACACAGGGTGAGCCCGGCGAGCGACATTGTTACTGGAAGCCTATCAAATAATAAGTCCTTTACTGGCATTGAAAAGCGAATGGAATTACCTAATTCTCCTGTCAATAATCCCTTCATCCAATCAGAATATTGTTCATAAAGGGGGCGGTCCAAACCAAGTTCAGACCGCAAATTTTCAATTTGTGTGGCATCTGCTTCCGTACCTAACATTGTACGAATGGGATCACCAGGTAAAATTTGAAAAACACCGAATGTAATCATCGACACAAGAATGATGGTTGTTATTAACAGGATGAATCGACGTATTATATACATCATAGCGTCATCCTTTCCTAGTTAGCGAATTTCACCTCAGACATATCGTGGAACCAAAACGGATAGCTCTTCAGTCCAGATATTTGTTTATCTGAACCCCAAACAATTTGATAATCAGCAATATACACAGCTGCGGCTTGCTCTGCTAAAATTTCTTGCGCGCGTTGATAGTATGCAATTTGTTTCGCCTGATCTGTTTCTTTCAGTACATCTGACATGATTTGGTCGTATTCAGCATCTTTGAATAAGAAGAAATTTTCACCATCATTTGTTGAGATGTAATCATTTAAAATTTCGAAAGCAGAAGCTCGACCCGTTAAATCAATTGTTGTCATTTGATAATCACGACCGAAGTAAACGCGGTCTAACCAAATACTCCACTCCACGACTTCAATTTCCACATCTACACCAATTTCCTTTAAGTTAGCAACAACGATTTGTGCGATATTTGAATACATATCATTGTGCGATGATACTGTAATTTTTGTTTTAAAACCATCAGGATAGCCCGCCTCTGCTAATAATGCTTTTGCTTTTTTTACATCATGCGCATACATTTTTTCTAATCCTTTTTTTTGGTAGTCACCCATTGCTGGACTCATATTCGAGCCAAGCTCTACCGCATAGCCCGCAAAGACTGAGTCCATAATGTCTGTTTTACTAATTGCATAGTTTATGGCTTGTCGAACTTTCACATTATCAAACGGTGCTTTTGTTTCGTTAAATGTCACGATTAGCGAAGAGTTGTTGTTTTGATGCGATAAATTATGACTACCTTCTACTTCACTTACCCGTTGCCAAGGCACACTTGTTAAATCAACTTCATTTGCCATTAAGCTCATAATCGCAGCTTGGTCATCTGATTGGAATGCAAACGTGACTTTATCTAAATAAGGTAATCCCTCTCTCCAGTAGTTTTCGTTCTTTTTCAGTACAAGGTTTGTACCTGGAGAATATTTTTCATACGCAAATGGACCTGTTCCAATTGGATTTTCATTATGTTTACCGTCATTACTTTTCGGTATAATCGCTGATTGGCGTCCTGTTAATGAATATAAGAAATTAGAGTTTGGTTCTTTTAGTGTAATGACAAATGTATTAGCGTCTGGGGCTGCTGTAGATGCAACATTATCGAAGTTATTCGACATTTTCTCGCCACCACTTTTACCCATTAAACGGTCAAAAGAATATTGAATATCTTCAACTGTTAACTCATCACCATTGTGGAATTTGACACCCTGGCGGATATTAAATGTGTACGTTAAACCGTCCTCCGAGATTTCATAGCTCTCTGCAATTCCTTCTTTTAATGAACCGTCTGTTTCCGGCGCCATCAGTCCTTCAAAAATATTTAGAATCATTTGGTAAGAAATCGATGCTGTCGCTTTATGTGGATCTAAAAAGTCAGGGTCATCATTGACACGCACAACAATTTCTTGTGGTACTTCACTTGCGGGCTTAGCTTCCCCTTCTTTGTCAACTGATGTCGCTGTGTCTTTTCCTCCATCACTTGAAGAACATGCACTTATCATTAAACTAATGATCAGTGTCAACAATATTAGTAACCAACTCTTTTTCAGCTTCATAAAATCCATCCCCCTTTTTATGTGCTTTGAATACTTGCATAGCTTTCTACTTCCGCCAATTTGGCCGCTGATTTGACACCTGTAAGTATCGCTTGTTCCATGACCTGTGTAGCTAAATGACCAATATAGTCAACAGGGTAGGATTTATCTCCCGTACCTAATACAAAAATCGTATCGCCGTCTAGCATCGTATGGACGGGATAAATCGTACGTGCAAGTGCGTTTTGCGTTAGCTGAGCAATTTTTTTTGCCTCAGCCTTCGTTAATTGTGCATTCACTGCAATGACCCCAATTGTGGTATTCGTTCCTTGAAGTGCTTGTGATTGTGCATATTCTTCTAAATATGCACAGCTATCAATCCAGCTGGCCGTTTTTGGGTTGCGCGCACCTGCAAGTATCTCTCTTGTGTCAGGGTCTTTCACATCTCCCACTGCATTAACTACAACAATCGCTCCGACAACAAGGTCCTCTTTTCCAGTGGTAGATGCACTTCCTAATCCTCCTTTCATGCAAAATTGCGGGCCTGCCATTTTGCCAACTGTCGCGCCATATCCCGCACCAATATTTCCGTTAGCGAAAGCACCAACTCCCGCATTTTCCGCAGCTTCATAGCCCATTTTCGCTGAAGGTCTTACATGTGCATCGCCGATAAATAAATCGAACAGCACGGCACTTGGCACAATTGGAATTTTTGTAACTCCTGCGTCTACACCAATCCCTTTTTCCTCTAAATAGTGCATCACTCCAGTCGCGGCATCTAAACCAAACGCACTACCACCAGCCAAACAAATGCCATGCACACAATCGATTGCATTAATTGGATCAAGTGCATCTGTTTCTCGTGTACCGGGTGCAGAGCCTCGCACATCGACACCACACACTGCACCGTTCTCGACAAGCAGTACCGTGCATCCAGTGATTGCATCCTTATTCTCTACATGCCCTACTTTCACACCAGGGACATCGGTAATATTCCCAAACATCTACCCCGCTCCTTTTTGATTGAATTTTCACACTATTTATCGTATAAAAAGCAGGCCACACGTTGATGTTCGTTCATTTCTTCCATGGTTGGTCGCACTTGATGACACTTCTCCATTACAAAGGGACATCGCGTATGAAACACACAACCTACAGGTGGATTCATTGGACTAGGTAGCTCCCCCTGCAAAGGAATGGCCTGCTTTGGTTCATCAAAATTGACAATCGGAATCGCAGATAACAACGCTTTTGTATATGGATGTAGTGGATTAGCATACAATTCATTTTTCGTACCTATTTCTACAATACGACCAAGATAGAGCACAGCTACACGATCACTAATATGCTTAACTACACTTAAATCGTGCGAAATGAATAAATACGTCAAATGAAATTCATCTTGTAAATCCATAAGTAAATTTAGAACTTGCGATTGTACTGATACATCGAGTGCTGAAACTGGTTCATCTGCAATAATGAATTCTGGATTGACGGCAAGTGCACGTGCTATGCCAATACGCTGACGCTGACCACCAGAAAATTCATGTGGGAATTTATGCATCGTATCTTCTGATAGACCAACTTTTTGCAATAGCTCCTTCACACGTTTTTTGCGTTGCTCTTTTGTAAGAGTCAATTGTAATGCCATTGGTTCTTCAATAATGGCACCAACCTTCATACGTGGATTAAGGGAGGAGAAAGGATCTTGAAATATCATTTGCATTTGGTTGCGATACTTTTGTAATTTGTTACCCTTCAAATGCTGAATCTGTTGACCTTTATATAATATTTCTCCTTCTGTCGGTTCAACAAGCTTCAAAATTGCTCTACCAAACGTCGATTTACCTGACCCTGACTCTCCCACAATACCAAGTGTCTCACCGCGATATATTTCAATTGAAACATCATCAACAGCCTTCACGACCTTCTTTTCTTCCTTCATCGACTTTCTCTTCACAGGAAAATAGGTTTTTAAATGGTTGATTTCAAGTAAGACTTCCTTTTTCGTCATAAGCACGCGCCCCTTTCTCTGAAAATCAATTACGCCTAAGCGTAATTGCGTCCAGATTTTGAATTGTGCATGCACAATTAACTCCCTTCAAAATCTGTGACATCCGCCGGAGGCTTTATTTTCATTCAGCCGACGTTTAGACGTCCACAAAAAAAGCTACAATCTCATTCATCTCACTACCTAAAGAGGTGGGAGTTTACTGCTGAACGAAAATAAGTGGCAACGTACTTTATGCGCTTCATCAATCACTAGCACCTCTGGTAGAGTCGTGTGACACTGATCCATTGCGAATTGACATCGCGGTGCAAAGCGACACCCATCTGGTAATGCATAGGCAGGCGGTACAATCCCCGGGATAGACGGCAATCTTTCCACATCCGTATCAAGGCTCGGCATCGTTTTTAACAGAGCCCTAGTATAAGGATGTTGCGGATTTAAAAATAGCTCCTTCACCAGTGCTTCTTCAACAATTTGACCTGCATACATGACCATCACGCGGTCAGCCGTCTCTGCGACCACACTCATATCATGTGTGATAAATAAAATAGCCGAGTGATGGTCTTTCTTCATTTTCATCATCAAATTTAAAATTTGCGCCTGCACTGTTACATCAAGTGCGGTTGTTGGCTCGTCCGCAATAAGAAGTTGTGGATTATTTGACATGGCGATCGCTATCATGACACGTTGCCGCATCCCCCCTGATAATTGATGTGGATATTCACCAATTACCTTTTCCGCATTAGCAATGCCTACCTCTTTTAAAAGAAGTATGGATTTTTCACGCGCTTCATTTTTGGACACTTTTTGATGCCTTTTTATAGATTCCATTATTTGATTGCCAATCGTAAAAACTGGATCGAGTGATGTCATCGGTTCTTGAAAAATCATACTAATTTCATTACCTCGTATATGGCTCATCTCTTTATTTTTGTAGTCTAATAAGTTTTTACCGTTTAATAGAATGGTTCCAGATGCGATTTCCCCCGGTGGTATTGGAAGTAGGCGCATTATGGAAAGTGATGTAATACTTTTACCACTGCCTGATTCACCAACGAGTGCGACTGTTTCTCCTTTATGAATGGAAAAACTAACATCATCAACTACTTTGGCTTTTTTGCCATTTTTCAGCTGAAATTGAATTTTTAAATTACGTACTTCTAAAAGTATCTGTTTTGTTTCTACTGGTTCCATATGCTTCCCTCCTTCTCATGTTCGATTGGGTAAAGCATAACGAATTGCAATATTTTTCATTTGCGTATAATTTCTTAATGCAACAAAGCCTTTTTCACGGCCAATACCGCTTTTCTTATAACCTCCAAATGGCATTTGAATACCGCCCGCTGCTCCGTAATTATTGATAAATACTTGTCCAGCTTGCACACGGCTAGCAACATAATGAGCCGTATCTAAATCCTTTGACCAAATGCCTGCCACTAATCCGTATTGTGTACTATTAGCTAATGCAATTGCCTGTTCTACTGTCTCAAATGTAAAAACAGTAAGCACTGGTCCGAATATTTCCTCTTGCGCTAAAACGTGATGTTCGTCTATGCCAGCAAGAATAGTTGGTTGTATATAATAGCCATTCTCATAGCCTTCAATTATCACCGTCTCGCCCCCCACTACAACAATGCCTTCATCCTTTGCTTGCTGTAATCGCGATGAAATTTTCAGGAATTGACGCTCATTTAACAATGGCCCCATATCAAGGTCCGCTTCACCTGGACCAACTTTTAACGCTTTAAAACGTTCTTCTAACTGGGCTAAGAATGTCTCTTTTGCACTTTCTTCAATAAGTAAACGTGCACCTGCCGAGCATGTTTGTCCTGCATTTTGAATGATAGCACGCAGTACACCTTCCAATGCCTGTTCCATTGGCGCGTCTGCAAACACAATATTGGGTGACTTCCCGCCAAGCTCTAACGTGACTGGCACAACATTTTCTGCTGCTGCTTTCATGACTGCTTTGCCTGTTGATACAGAGCCAGTAAATGTAATGTGATTAATGTCTGGATGTGACGTTAACAATGATCCAACTTTATTCCCTAAGCCTGTAATATGTTGGAATATACCAGCCGGTACCTTATCCGCAAACCACTTTGATATCGCATGTGTTGTTAATGGTGTATCCTCCGCACTTTTCACAATCACTGCATTGCCCGTTGCAATGGCAGCTGCGACACTTCTAGCAGTAATTTGAATTGGATAATTCCACGGGACAATATGTACGGTAATTCCAACAGGCTCTAGTACTACCGCATTTAAAATACCATCTTCAATCGGTATAGTATCGCCCATCACTTTATCCGCTGCCCCACCGTAAAACTCAAAATAGCGAGCCGCCGATTCAATATCTGCACGCGCTTGTGATAGAGGCTTTCCAACATCAAGGCACTCAAGCAAACTCCATTCATCTGCATGGTTGCGAATATACTGTGCTAACTCGATGAGTAACTGACCACGTTCATGTGCCTTCACTCTACGCCATTCTTCACTTTCAAATGCCACACGTGCCGCATGTATCGCTTCATTTACATGGGTCTCATTTGCGTTACTTATTTGTGCGAGTACCTCACCAGTAGATGGATTTGTCACATCAATTAGCCGTTCTTCATCTGCATGAACCCATTCACCGTTTATGAACATTGGAATCTTTTTCATCTTACCCCTCCTACAATCCTCGGCCTCCGTCAACGTGTAATGTCGTGCCAGTTACCATACTCGCTGCATCTGAAAGTAAATAACCAACTGCTCCAGCAATGTCTGTTGGATCGACTAAACGACCAAGTGGCACAGATTGAACAAACACATCTTGTTTCGTTTGTTCAACATTTGCACCTGCAGCCGTAAATTGAGACAACATTTGTGTATCCGATGGCCCTGGATGAATTGTATTCACTCGGATTTGGTGTGGTGCCAGTTCAATGGCCAAGCCACGTGAGAAACTTTCCGCGGCTCCTTTAGATGCGATATAGGCTTGCAACCCTGGGCGCGGGCGCACGGCTGAAATCGATGCAATCGTGACAATCGCACCTTTTTTACGTACCTTCATATACGGTACAACTGCTTTTGTCGTAATAAACAAACTCTTCACATTTACATCCATTAAACGGTTCCACTCATCTATCGAAACATCCTCAATCGGTGTCGCCGCCTGCGCAATGCCAAGTGCATTTACAAGTCCATCAATCCGTCCATATTTGTCATACACATTTCGAAAAACGTCGTTTACTTTGTCCTCATCTAGTACGTTTACATTATAGATTTGCAGTGCATCACTATATAAGCTAGCCAGTGATGTTACTGATAAATCAAGCCCAACAACGATATTCCCCTGCTCAAGCAGATACTTTAAAATGGCTTGGCCCATACCTCCCCCAGCACCTGTCACAATCACCACTTGTTGCTCTATCGCCATATTAAACACTCCCTGCTGATGATGTTTTCATCGCTACAATCGCTTCGCAAATTGCGTTACCCATTTCTTTTGTCGTTGCTCGTCCGCCAATATCCGCTGTTTTTACAATACCTTCTCTTAACACTTTCTCAATTGCTGTCACAATGAGCTCTTCCACGTCTGGGCGTCCAATATGCCCAAACAATAAGGCAAGTGACCAAATTTGAGCGATTGGATTCGCGATGCCTTTTCCTGCAATATCAGGTGCCGAACCATGAACCGGCTCAAACATAGACGGATACTCTCTTTCAGGATTTATATTTGCAGAAGGTGAAAGACCAAGGCCCCCTACTATTGCAGACCCTAAATCTGATAAAATATCACCAAATAAGTTCGAGGCGACTACAACCTCAAAATCTTGTGGACGCTCCACGAAATATGCCACTAGAGCATCAATATAAATAGATTCCAGTTGAAGTTTTGGCGACGTTTTCGCGAGTGTTTTTTTCGTATGCTCGTCCCAAAACTTCATTGAATGAATAATGGCATTTGATTTTGTTGAGCTCGTAATTTTCGTTTTGTGATTTTTATGCGCATAATCACAAGCTGCGCGCACAATCTTTTCAATACCAATACGCGTCATAACCGTATTTTGAATTGTCATTTCCTGTGGTTGATTATTGTAAATACGCCCACCACTATTTGAATATTCCCCTTCAGCGTTTTCGCGGAATATGACAAAGTCAATGTCCCCACCATTCGCTAAAGGTGAGGAAATACCAGGTAGTGATTTTATTGGCCTGAAATTTACATATTGCTGAAATTGTTTACGAATCGGCATGATTAACTCCCAAACCGTAACATCATCTGGTACACGTGCATCTCCTATCGCACCAAATAAAATGGCATTATATTGCGCCAATGTTTCAAGCGCATCATCTGGCATCATTTGCCCATGTTTTAGATAATAATCCGAACTCCACGGAAATATTTTCACCTCTATTTGTAGGGTTGAATCATACTCCTCGATATACCCAAGCACCTTGATGGCTTCCTCCATTACTTCTTTACCAATACCATCCCCTGGGATAATTGCTATTCGAGTTGCTTTACTCATTCTTTGTCCCCTGCTAAAAACTTCAGAGCTGCCAAACGATAAATCGCTGTCGTCTCCGCCAGTTCTTCAATATCAACATACTCATTTATTTGGTGGGGAATTTCACGGTCACCAGCACCTACTGTCACGATTGGTATGCCATGTACATGGAGGAATGTGCCATCTGTTGCACCTGGTACGCCGTTATAAATCGGTTCTTGGTCTGTCACTTCTGCAACCGCCTCATAAATCGCCTGTACGACTGGATTTTCCTTCGCTGTTGCAGTCGCCGGTCGATTATCTAACACTGTCAATTCCACCTTGAAGTCTGGATCGTCCGCTTGTAAGCGATGAATAATTGCTTCAATTTTGCCAAGTAACTCGTCATGATCTTGCGCTGGCACAGTCCGAATATCGAGCGTCGCCATACAGTGATCCGGAATTACATTTATTTGCGCATCTCCTTTTACGGGTGCACGTAAAATTGTTGGCGTAATCGATGGCCAGTTTAACATGGGATCTCTCCCTAAACGCACCTGCTCTTCTTTTTCGAATTTTTCAAGTTCCACAATCAAGCGCGCCATACGCCAGTTTGGATTAATGCCACTCCAAGAAATAGCGCCATGAGCCATTTTCCCGAAAATATCTACCTGTAAGCGAATAGCGCCACGCTGTGCTATACACACATTATTTTCTTGCGGCTCACAAATAATTGCACCGTCCACTCCGTCAGCCCAGCCGTTTTTGATGAAATGCTTAATACCTAACATTAGTCCCTCTTCATCGCACGGAATACATAAAATTATCTTGCCTGTAAAGTCTTCCTGATCTAATAACAACGACTGACAAGCTGTAATCATACAAGCAAGGTTTCCTTTTGTATCATTCGTCCCTCGTCCATACATACGACCGTCGACAATTTCGGCCCCGAATGGATCGTGCGTCCATGCCTCACGATTCCCTTCAGTCACCACATCTGTATGCCCTTCAAAAAGAAGTGTCTTCCCCGGTTTTCCAGAATCAATAATGCCAATAACATTTGGTCTGCCAGGCACAACTTCCTCAACATGAGTTTTAATGCCAATATCCCGTAGATACTGCGCGACAAAATTGGCTACTTCTTCTTCATTACCGTTTGGATCATTTTCACGAAATACACTTTCAATACGTACAAGCTTTTGTGTCAGCTCAATTACTACCATACGATCACGTACGTACGATTCAGTTGTTTTCAAGCTCGCTAATGTCATCTATATCTCCTCCATATCAAAAATATTCTGAAATTTAAACTTATAACTATTAATATGAGATAAGATACTAATAAATCACAGATTGCTATATACTTTTTGATTAGAAAATGATATTTAAACACTCCAGGTTGTTTTAGGTTCGATGAATTTTAAAAAGGTGAAGAGGTTTTTCATAGAAGAAATAAGAAGCGTTATGAAAGTGATGATATTCAAAATACTAATGATTTTTTCTATCACTCTCTTTTTGGGGTAATGTATCTTTTGTGGACTTCTAGAGATTTTTTATTAACTTTTCATCTCTTTAATTGAAACCTTTTCCATTGTTTTGCGTATATCTTTAAGAGAGAAAAGAATGTGAGGAGGAACTATAGTGGAACCCGTTACAAAAAAACGAACGAAAGCATTTTTGATAGACGTGGCAGTCTCAAGCGTAGTTACTGCTGGAGTTGAATATTTCCTACGAAAAAAAGTGAAAAACGAAGCTGTTCATGCTTTAATCACTCCAACAGTCGTAATGTGGGCGCTAGAGTATGCACAATTGCGCCAAAATGGACAAACAATTGGTTACAAAGCAACGGGACTTGCCCTTGAAAATGAGGAAGGTTCAGAACTAACATCTGGTCAGATCCTTAAACGCATGGCTTATCGGGATACTGTAAGCACATTCGATTACCTAAAAAACCCTAAAGAATTTGAAAAACAAGATGGAGAAATACTTCCTCATGACCGCTTTTCAAGTACGGTAGTAAAGGAACTGTAAAAGGACTAATCCCCCGACTTTTATCACTCGGGGGATTCCATACGTTTCATAAAAATAAAAAGCTGTTTTCATAAGGCTTGTTGTTATTCAATTAACACAGTAGTTTACTTTAAGAATGGGAGACGAAAATATAAAATGGTGGATTCATGTGGGTGTAATAAAACGTATGATTTGAAAGTTGAAGCCGATATAGGTGCAGACGCTCTCTGGTGTAATAAATGTTATTGTAACTTCAATATTGGAGATTTTTCAATTTCTAACGACTTGAAGGATGAATTAAGTCAGTGGATACTGCAATACGGTAAATGGATTGATTGGGATAATAATGGGATACTTCCTAATGGAGTTGACCTAGAAGAAATACATAATGAAGAGGGCTTGAAATTAACAGAAAAGGTACAAAAAGAACTCGCAGGAAAATATAAAGTTTCCTTTTCGCCCTCTATATTTGCGAAAAATATGAAAATATAATACAGTAAACTTTATTGCACTAACGAGAACTTTAGTTAAATATTCAATTTACGAAAGACCAAAACCTTTGAAAAATGGATAAACGTCATCAAAAAACAGCAATAGAATCCTTCATTTCCAAGGATTCTATTGCTGTTTTTAATGTCTTTAATTTGACTAAAGTCCGCGTTTAGTTTGATTGTATACATTCACAAAATGCAGCTACATTAACCAAAATCCCCACCATTGGCTAGCAGTATAAGTCCCACGAAGAACATAACCCAAGATAGCGCTGAGCTTGTATTTTTTTGAAATAAAGCCTGCAAATTTCTTAATGGTTTCTGCATAAATCGACGGAATAACATATGAAGAAGAAGTAATACCAGGGCAGGAACAACCATCATTACATTGTACGCTGCTAAAACAGGTAACCATTCATAAATCGTAAACTCGTTGCTAATCATAAGACCGATTGAAGCGAAATAGGGTATTGCAGTGGCTACTTCTAAAAGTGAAGTGGTTATTCCCAATCCAATCATTGCATTCACTTTAAACTGTTTTGGTTTAGGTGATTCCGCATATTTTTTCTTTGGTACAAACCAACTTCCAATAAACAATATGGCACCAATGATGGTCATAAGCAATTTTGCAATATTGCTACTTAAAGCATCTGCAATTGGCTTAAATATGATATCTAAGCCAAGCATTAAAAACACACCTGTACAAAAATAAAACACGATAACGGTCGTTAAATAAGCGATAATTAGCTGGGTTTGTTTTCTCTTCCCTACAAGTAACACGTACACTGTAACTCCGATTATAGCTGGGCTAAACATATCTAGAATAGCCAATGCACCAATAAACAATAGTATTTCATTATTCACTAGTTCCCCTCAACTCCCTAGTTTCATAAATGTTAAAAGCTTGTTCAACATAGTTTAAAAATTCTTCATCCAGTGGATATAATCCGACTTTATCCGAAAGTGAGGACGATTTTCGTATGTCCCACATTTTCTCTAGAAAAACCTCGTTATCGGGATATTCTTCAGTGCTCTTCTCTATCATCCTCTTTATGATACGTTGGACTGAATCCGACTCTGCACCATTTGACATTAATTGCTTCAACTGGCCCAACAACCCCATCCACTCTAATGAATTGGGATCATTGCGATTTAAGTTTGGAAGGCTTTTTACCAACTGCCATTCATCATTAGAAAACATTTGCTTTCGAAATGCTTGTTTTTTCTCGCTTTCTCTATTAGAAAGTTTAATCATTTTTTGAATTAGTGTTTCATTCAATTCTCCCTCAATCGCTAAGGCATTCTTCAAGCCAGTTAACGTATTCTCCATTTGCTTCAACTTTTCTTGCTCTTCTAGCACAAATGCAAGTTGATGTTCTAAACTAGTTGACCAATCCCACGTATCGTTCAAAAGTCTTTGGATTTCTTTCAATTTAAACCCTAAATTTTTGAGAAATAGAATTTGTTGCAGTCGTTTCAATTCTTCTTCTCCATATAATCTGTGTCCCCCTTCTGTTTTATTTAACGGTATTAGTAATCTAATTTCTTCGTAGTAACGTAAAGTACGAACAGAAATTCCTGTTAATTTTGATATTTCCTTAATTGTAATCATTCGATTGTATCTCCTTATTCGTTTATCAACATTATACAAAATGACGTTACGTAAGTTTCAAGTGTTTTCAGAAAAAATAATTAATCTCTAATACTTTCTTCAGCCAAATAAAAAACGGAGCCTACTGACTCCGCTAACATTAAATCTATAATTCTCTTACTAAATTAGCTAATCAGTAACAAAACAATGAGGAAGAATTAGCACTAACATCTTGTAGATTCTTAAACGAATGGCTTATCGCGATACTGTTAGCACGTAGTTTAAAAATGATAATAACCACCATAAATTAGACTTACTCTTTTAAACGTTTCATTGCAGTATGATACGTAAGTCGATGAAATGAAATTAGTTTATTTTTGTAAATAACTCCGTAAATACCATAAGCAGTAGGTGAAAGCATTAATATTTCTTCTCTATTTTTAAAATCAATAATTTCTGTTTTTATATTCAAATTGTTTGCCGCCGTAACAACATTATCGGTTGCTATATCAATAAAAGGACACTGTTGTGTGCGAAGGATTGTTAATTCTTTATAACGTTTAAGTCGATCATCCCAATCACTAGGAAAATATGGGTCAGGGGAATTTCCAAATTTATGTACAAGTAATTCAAAACCATATGGTGATCTATCTATTTCTATAAAATGATTTTTTAGAAAAACATCCTTACTAGGGGTCCAGGAAGTGTCTTGATTTGTAATCACAATAACTCCATCTTTATGTTGTTCCTTTGCATCTTGAATGCACTTTTTAATCAATTGTGAGGCATACCCTTTTCCCGTAATATTTATCCATAAGCAATGAATAACTAAATAATTTTCACCATATACAACTCGTGAAGAATATTCAATAGGTGTATATTCAATAAACCCTGCAGGTTTGCTATTCTCCATTATTTTTATATACTTTAATCCTTCGTTGAACCTTCCCTTAAGCCATTGTTTTTTATTTATGTAGCCGGATGAATTTGACTTGCTACGAAGACAATAACACCCTTTACTATCTAGATTCCCCTCGACTATCTCTACCATCTCAATTTGCTCCAATTTATTCCCTCCTCATTTTACATATCTCTTTGCACTATCATTCCCCATTATTATACATAAATATCCCAATTCACTTCCGTAAATTCCCTTATACTGCATAAACATTTTCATTTAACAGAGCCAATAAATGATATTAATAATTTTCCTGATGTTATTTATTTATATCGTACAATACGATATAATCGTTTTATACGATATTCAATCAGAAAGGAATTAAGCAATGAAACAATTTAACGAGTATTTTACAACTATTTACTATTACCTACACCCAGAACAACAAAACGCTTCGATTTCCCATCAAAGTATACGGATTTTGCAACATGTTCAAAAAGAACAGCGTGTGACAATTGGTGATATTGCTATATCTATTAATATTTCTCACAATACAGCGTCAGAGCATGTAAAAAAATTAGAACGTAATGGTTGGGTAGTCAAAGATCGTTCTGTTCACGATCAGCGGGTTGTATATATTAGACTTACAGAGGAAGGTTTACGTGTAGTAAAGATAAATACCGAGTTAGATGTTGAAAAGCTGTCGAAGGTATGGGCTACTCTGACTGAAAATCAGCAACGAGAAATTGAGCGTGCATTTAAATTATTAAGTGAGGTTGCTTCTAATGTACACGATTATTAAAATTTTCAGTTCAGCTGCCATCATTGGCCTTGTGACAGAACTTGCTAGACGATTACCTACTTATGGAGGTATCATAGCTGCATTGCCTCTTATAAGTTTATTGAGTATTATTTGGCTAACCGTACAAGGACAAACTCATGAACAAATCCAACAATTTACATGGGGAGTTATACTTGGATTACCGGCTACAATTGTCATGTTAATTGGCGTATACATCGCATTGAAAAACAATCTTCATATAGGACTAGCAATTCCAATAGGAGTAGTCTGTTGGGGCATCTTTTTAGGTGCTCAGAAATGGTTAACTTTGATTGTTAAATCATAAAAAAAGAAGTGTTGGTGGAAGATTCCCCCTCTCAATATGATTAAACTTTTTCTACAAATATACATAAAAAAACGGAGTGTAATCACTCCGTTAACTTTCTGTAAAAATTTCAGTTGCTTAACTATTGTCTAGCTAAATTGCTTTTTCATTAAAATATGTGGAATACCTGCATCCATAAATTCTTCACCTGATCGCACATAGCCCAACTTTCCATAAAACGGTTCGGCATATGTTTGCGCATTCAGCTTAGATTTCGTGATACCCTTTTCCTGCACCAATTCTTCTAACTTCAGCGTGATGACCTTGCCAAGACCGAATTTACGGAATTCTTGTAAGATACAGATTCGCTCTAGTTTTCCGTAGCCATCGACTACACGTACGCGGCCTGTTCCTACAGGTTGATCGTTATAGTACACTAAAATATGCTCACATGCAGCGTCTAGTAAGTCAAATTCATCCATTTCCTCTTCAATCGAAACGCCCTGTTCCTCTACAAAAACTTTTTTGCGAATGGCGAAGGCTGTTTGTAAATCTTCTTCTGTCGTAATTTTTATTGCGTTCATATACATTCTCCTCTAGCTGTGTTTTTTTGTTAAGCCATAGTTTCTAGTATAAAACTAGATTTGTTGAGAATCCAACAAAATTTTCACCCTAATTACATTTTTCAAAGTGTGACCAATCCACTTAACATTCCGTCTAAGTTTATAGAAACGAGGTGATGAAAGATGGAAAAAGAGGATTTAGCTAGTTGGTTTGATAATTATGGAGAAACGATCTTAACATACATACTCTTAATGGTGCGCGATTATCAACAGGCTGAAGATTTAACACAAGAAACATTCATGAAAGCTTATCGAAACAAACAATCCTTTTCCCGTCAATCTTCGATAAAGACTTGGTTATTTTCGATTGCCCATAACACAACGATTGATTATTTACGCAAAAAACATCCGTTACAGCACTTTTTAGGATTAACGACGAAAGAAATCGATCATCAAGCTTTGCCAGAGCAGGTTGTTGCGTTAAGCATTCAGAATGAAGAGCTATATCAAGCTGTCCAGAAGTTAAAACACACGTATCGCCAAGTCATCCTATTACGAAAAATCAAAGAATTTTCAACACAAGAAACAGCTGAAATTTTAAATTGGTCAGAAAGCAAAGTAAAAATGACACTAAAACGAGCATTGTCTGACCTGAAAAGTGAACTCATCAAAGGAGGCTATGAATATGAAGGATCCGTTGAATGATCAATTGAAAGAGCTTAGTGAAGTGCTTAATATCGAGGTTAAGCATCAACAAGCATTAAAGCAGCGTATTTTACTGCAGCAGACTGCTCCTAAACGTTCGTATAAAAAGTATTGGCTCGCTGTAGTTGCCATGTGCCTACTTTTCCTGTTATCACCTTTCTATTCATCGACAATGGCTAATTTAGCAGCAAAAATACTACATTTAGACATTCAACCTAGTTATTCCGAAGATCGTGCTATTAATTCTGATATAACTGGTCAAATTGTCGAACTTATCCAACAAGAGGGATATGAAGTTAGTTTTGTAGGGGCCACGCCTTCACCCTTCACAATTAAGATTGGTGTCACATTAACCAACACACCTTTAAAAGATGTAAAAAAACATCTCCAACCTATCGTGGAGACATTTTTATACGAAAATGGGATCGATGACTACAAGCTAGTTATTAGAGAAGCAGAGCAATTAGAGGAAAGGCCAAAAAGATTGTCTAAAACGAATGCCGTATATGAATCGGCAAGACAAATTGTAAAAGACGTATTTACCAAGTTTGGATTTGAGGAAGAAGCAAATTATGAGTTGGCGGGTTTAAAAGATAATTTGTATTCATATACGTTAAAAATAGATATGCCTGACCACATTAAAGAACAGGAAGACATTATCGATACAATTGAAAAGGAAATTGAGGCACATGACTTAGACATTCAAGAAATTGAGGTTACCACTTTTAATTTCAAACACCGTATGCAATCAAATCGATGGGGTTATATTGCGAGCGATATATATGATGCCCTTATCGGGAAATCACGCTATCAAGTTACTGGCCTAAGCTATAAAGTTAAAAAAGGTCACTCAAATGTTTACTTAAAGACTGACTGGGAGCAACCTCCCACAAATGAGATTACAGAAGAAATAACGAATGCAATTAATACCTACCTTCAGCTTCCTGAAGTCCAAGAACAAATGGAGAATGATCCCTATACAATAAAGTTACTACTAAAAAATGAAGATGCCTTTATCACTATTACCAACTAAACATTAGCAAATTAAATTGTAGTTATGTAATCTAGACAAAATATCAGTTAGGCTCCCAAGTTTAGGGCATTTTTTTAAGTTATCGGACATGTTTTCAAATTTATCACCCTACTTTTTATATTTATCGCCCTACTTTCCAATTTTATCGGACACATTCCTGAATTTATCGACATCCATCTTGATTTTCTAATTAGCAACAATGCCCTAGGCTATCCGCTGCCAAAAAAATTAGAACAATAAAAAAACCAACATTCTTTACTTCGAATGTTGGTTTTGTTTAGCTTCAGTTTATAGACTATTTCTGACGGGATTCTGTCATTTGCTTCCAAACAGAACCTTTCGCGTCCTCACCTTGTTCAATACGGGCAATTGCCATTTTCACTTGTAGCTTCACTTCAAATTCTTTATCATCTTCGGCAGCTTTTAGTACTTCTAACGATTTTTCTGTGCCGACTTCATATAGATACATCGCCGCACGCCAACGTACAAGCTTGTTTTTATCTTGTAATGCTTGTTGCATGGCATCTTCGAATTCTACGAAGCCAAGGTCACTCATACAGTCTCCTGCAGTTCGGCGTACCGCAGCACTTTTATCTTTCAATGCTTTTTCTAAATATGGCACAACTGCAACATCCTCAACCATGCCAAGGTAAACCGTTGCTAATCGACGAATCGACATTTGCTCATCCTCTAATGCTAATCCCAAAAGCGGTAAATCATCTACTTCCGGATCTGTCATTTGGTCGAGCAACTGGAAACGTTTTTCCCATTCAGACTGTTCAAATTGTTCTACCGTCACTTTTAATTTCTGTGGTTTCTCAAGCTTCTCTGTATTATTAATAGCATCAACAATCTCAACTAATCGTTCTTCTGAATATGTCACATCAATCTCTTGTTTTACCGTTTCTGCGATGTCCTCAAGCTCGCCGTAGCGTACGCCATAGTCAATCCATTTACGTTGGAAAATAAAGTTTTCGTCGACCGCTGTTTCCATAATTTGATTGAAGGCATTAACGAAACGCTCGCCAACGCTAACACGATGCTCTCGTTGATTGTCAAAAACCTTTACTTGCAAAGGTACTTGCTTGTAAAACTGTACATGGACGTAAACTTCACCGTAAAACTCATCCGCCACTTGTTGTTCTTCAGCTGAAACAACATCTTCACCCAATGTTTGGCGGATACTCGATAAAATACCTTCCCATGCATATTTTGCATTGCGCTCTACCGCAAAGAAGTCGGATACATGGTAAACGCCCTTAACCCCTTCAATGGCTAAAATTGCTGCCGCTTCTCCTGTGGCCTCGTCTTTATTGTCTTTTGTATAGTTGAAACTTTTACCAAATGGTAACTCCGAATCAACTACAATCTTCATAGAATTAGGACTCGGTGTTGGTTCAATTGTAATGATCTTCATATTTTTCGCTCCTTATCCGTTTACTATTTCGTCTAAATACGACCATCTTTCAATAAGCTGCTCATATTTTGCATTTAGTTCTTCAAGCTTTGCCGTTAACTCCTGTAACTTTGTAAAATCAGCGCCAGCGTTTGCAATGCCTTCCTCGGCTTCCATAATCGCCGCTTCTGTTTTTTCAATATCATCCGCCATGGTTTCCCATTCTTTTTGTTCTTTGAATGATAATTTTTTCTTCTCAGTTTTCGGCTTTTCTATTTTAGATTTTTCTACTTTTGGTGCTTCTGCCTTTACAGCTGATACCTGCTCACGTTTTAGTAAATAATCACTGTAAACATCCAATGATTCCTCAACATGCCCTTGTCCGTCTAACACCCACAGCTTTTTCGCGATTCGATCTAGGAAGAATCGGTCATGGGAAATCGTAATTACGACACCAGGGAAATGCTCGATGAAATCTTCCAGCACGCCTAACGTTTCGATATCTAAATCATTCGTCGGTTCATCTAGTAATAAAACATTTGGCTGTTCCATTAATAATTTTAATAGGTGCAGACGCTTACGTTCACCACCGGATAACTTACCAATTGGTGTACCATGTGCATTTAGTGGGAATAAAAAGCGTTCAAGCATTTGTGCAGCAGAAAAACGTACACCAGTTGCATCCGTGATATCATTCGATGCATCACGAATATATTCAATCATGCGTTCTTTTTCATTCATTTTCGGTAATGTCTGTTTAAAATGTGCGATTTTCACGGTTGAACCGACATGGATTTCACCTGTATCTGGCTGTAATTCCCCCGCTAACATTTTCAATAACGTCGATTTACCAACACCATTGGCACCAATAATCCCAATACGATCGCCCTGCTGGAGTATAAATCCAAAATCCTCGACGATTTTTTGCGTACCGAATGCCTTTGTTATTTTTTCAGCCTCTAACACTTTACGACCAAGACGAGTAGTTGCTAGTCCCATTTCAAGCGAAACATCATCTGACTTGCGCTCTAAGTTATCTTCAAGATGCTCGAAACGTTGAATACGTGCTTTTTGTTTCGTCGAACGCGCCTTGGCACCACGACGAATCCATTTTAATTCAGAACGATAACGGTTACGGTCTTTTTGTGCAGAAGCAGCGGCCATTTCCTCACGAATTGCACGTGCCTCTAAAAAGTCTCCGTAGTTGCCCGTATGACGATACATTGTTTGGTCAGCAATTTCATAAATATGTGTCGATAACTCATCTAAGAAATAACGGTCATGGGTAATGAAAATAACTGCTCCTTTTAAGCGCATCACCATTTCCTGTAGCCACTCTGTAGATTGCACATCTAAATGGTTGGTCGGCTCGTCTAATAAATAAAGGTCAGCTGGCTCAATTAACACTTTCGCTAATGCGACACGCTTTTGTTGTCCACCTGAAAGCGTCAATACATCCTTATCAAACATTTCAATACCTAGCTTTGTTAACGCGGTTTTCGCTAATGCATTGACATCCCATGCCTGCTCCTCATCCATGCGATTCTGTAAACTAAATAATGTTTTTTGCAGACTTTCAGACGTTGGATTGGCAGCGAGTGCAGCAACTGTATCTTCATATTCACGATTTAGCTTTAAGATTGGTGAATCGCCAGCAAATACTGCTTGAAGTACTGTTTCCCCGCCATTAAACGTCGGCTCCTGTGGTAAATAAGCGATTCGATATTTGTTTGGGCGATCTACCTCTATGGAATCTGCCTCTAGTTGACCAGCTAGTATAGAGAGTAACGTGGATTTACCTGTACCATTAATGCCGATTAATCCAGCACGTTCTCCTTCATAAATTGTAAACTCAATATTGTTAAAGAGCGTTTTGTCGCCCACTGTTTTCGTTAAATTTTGTACGATTAAATGACTCATTATGCTTTGCCTTCTCTTTCTTTTTGTAATTGCTCTAAAAAGCTTACCATAAATTGATGGCGTTCTTCAGCCATTTGCTTCCCTTTGTCTGTTGTCATTAAATCTTTCAACAACAATAGCTTTTCGTAAAAATGCGTCACAGATGAAGTATTTTTGCTACGGTACTCTTCCTCTGACATTTCAGTACGTACTTCTTCAGCTTCATCGTATAGTTTGCGACCCTTCGCACCACCGTAAGCAAAAGTACGTGCAATGCCAACAGCTCCGATAGCATCTAAACGATCCGCATCTCGCACAATCTTGGCTTCAACAGAAGTTGCCTCCAGTTCATGGCCTCCGTTAAACGATACCTGTGCAATACAATCTCGAATATGCTGCTTTTTCTCCTCGCTAATCTGTAGCTCGGAAATCAGTTTCTCTTCTTGCTCTTTACTATCGGTATATTTTTTATCACTTACATCATGTAAAAGTACAGCTATTTTCACGACCTCAGCGTCAGCACCAGGCTCTGTATGTAAAATCGCTAACGCATTTTGATAAACGCGCTCTATATGTTGAAAGTCATGACTAGCATCGAATCTCTCGTAAATCCCTCGTACGTTTTCAACTAATTCTTTCATAAATTACACTCATTCCTTTCCCTTTTTATATTATACTGTATTGCCAGCATCTATTGATAAACATCCACCCTGATTGTACAACAAAAGAAAATTCAAACTTTAATTGATAACGTTGAAGATATCAATTGACTTATTATTCTGAATATTGTAATATGAAATTACAGAACAGTTCCACACGTTCTGTACTCTCACTTTTTGAGTGGTGTAAAAGTTCTATGCACGAGTAAGATTGTTAATGCAAGGTTTTAAACCTTCAACGGGGATTCCAAATGTTTATTGTTTTACGCTTTCAAATCATGAACAAATTAAAGTGAACACTTTCCCTTAGCAATTAGAAATTGTAGTACTGCATAGTCTACGTACAACACTAAAATAAGTGAACAACGAGTAAGATTTGTTATCATGACCAAGTAGGATTTGACTAAATCGTAGTAATAGTGTGGTTGATTTAACGCTTAATTGACGTTACCTTCTTATGTTCTTCAATTTGAATATGTGTGAACGTAGCTTCTCGATTTAATGCTTAAATTGGTCACCAACTAACTTCTATGATTTTGCCAGCCATCCGTATTATCCGAGTCATGATTGCAAAAAAGAAATGTCGTTTAGGCAACGATTTTTACCGAAAATAAGAAAATATTTTGTAAGCGCATGCTTTAGAACGTATCGCGTTAGAAGGAAGTAGGAAATAAGTTGATGTTACGTAATACCCTCCCGTTGAAGGAACAATAAAAGCTGCCCATCTAGAAATTAGATGTTGGCAGCTTTTATTTTTTCTAAACTTTAATATGGCTCTTTACCAAAATATGTGCTTGACTTAAAAACTATGTAAGCACATGGAACGAAAGGCGGCGACTCCTTGGGGATTAGCGAACAGCTTGAGACCCCGCAGGAGCGGTGTTTTTTGCGACGAAAGCAAAGCGTCAGGAGTATAAGTGACGAGGAGGCTCAAGGCTCGCCCCCAGGAAGCTCTTGCTCTGCGCGAAAACGAAGCGTCGGCGGCAAAGCGTCCGCCTGTAGTGGAATGTGCTGTCAAGTGCAGATTTTGTTCTAGAGCCTTTAAAAGTATTATTGATATTTATTAAGAGTAATATAAATTTCTTTAATAGCTAGTAGTTGCTTGGCGCGGAAGTGCGAGACTCCTACGGGAAACCGAGACAGTTGAGACCCCGCAGGAGTGAAGAATGAACGACGAGGAGGCTTGACGCTCGCCCGTGGAAAGCGAGTGCTGGAGCGGAAAGCAGCTACCACTTTATTAGATGGGGATAAATGTTTGTAAATTTGAAGATTGTGAGTAATCATTTATTAGTAGGTTCAATTGTATTACCCTAATGGTGTAGTACAACACTTAGTGGTTTTTTGCATACTCTTATTCAGTAATTGAATAGAACGTATAACCATCTCTTTCTCTTCTTGACTCATGTTAGAGAAAACATCATCTAAATACTGATTCATTTGTTGATTGATGTTTTCTGCAACTTCTTTTCCTTCCTCGGTGAGTGATAAAATGGAAATTCTCCGGTCTTTCGGATCAGGTTTTTTAGAAATTAGATTTAGTTTGATTAACGATTGTACCTGTCTACTAAAGGTTGTAATGTCTGTACCTAAACTTTCTGCCACTTGTTGGATAGAAGGTTGATACTGATGTTCAACCTCATATAGAATGTGACTCTGTACAAGAGAAATATTGTGACCACAAGCTTGACAACAATCTTTATTTAAAAAGCCAAAGCGTCGACTAAAGACTTGGAAAAGCTCTCGTAAATTTTGTTCCACTACAAATCACCTCTTTTTTTGTACGTTGTATAACCCTTGTAAGTTACGAATATTATTTTGAATATAAAACAATTATTTGCAAATTGCAAGTAATTGCTGATAATATAAGGTACAGCTACTATTATTAACTTTTCACACTACATGTTTTCGAGGAATGCACATGAAAAAAATTGATTTAACTACTGGGAAAGAACTTTCAGTTATCCCCCTTTTGTCTATACCGTTAATAGGAAGTTCCTTATTACAATTTTTATATAACTTTATTGATATGCTCTTTGTTGGTGGACTCGGGCCTGATGCTATTGCATCTGTGGGATCTGCAAGTTTTTTTATTAACTTAGGGTATTCAATCCAAGCAATGATTGTTGTTGGTGGAAGTATAAAAATTGCTCATTCAATTGGAAGTAAAAATGATTTAGAGAGTACCTCCTATATCGGGATTTCCCTGTTTTTAAACTTACTCATAGGAATTTTAACGATACTCGGATTCTTATTCTTTGGAAATCAACTTTTAGGCTTTTTGGACTTACAAAATCATGCCGTTCAATTCAATGCCTACCAATACTTAGCCATATCTGGATTTGCACTGTTTTTTTCTTATTTCAACACATTTTTCATTAGAATGTTTAGTAGTTTCGGGAATAATAAACAGAGCTTCTATATTAGTGCTTTTGGACTTTTACTTAATATCATTCTAGATCCAATTTTCATCTATACATTGGAATGGGGAGTAATTGGGGCCGCAATTGCCACGTTAATAGCACAATTACTTATGTTTATTTTGTTTATATATCTAGCCAGAAAAATTTTATTTCAAAAAGATATTATTAAAATAAATTACCATAAAGCATTAGAAATAATAAAACTAGGCATTCCAATGTCAACACAACGTGTACTTTTTACCGTAATAAACATTATTTTAGCTAAATTTATCGCTTCTTATGGAACAGATGCAGTTGCTGCACAAAAAATTGGTCTACAAATTGAATCTGTTACTTTTATTGTAATGGGGAGCTTAAATGGCGCTGTAAGCAGCTTTATCGGTCAAAACTTCGGAGCAAAAAAGTATCTTAGAATCCTAAATGGTTACCGTATAAGTTTACTGTTAGGCGTTTCATATGCCCTTCTCACGAGCGTAGTCTTTATCTTCTTCTCTGAGGAATTAGCTCAACTATTTACTAACGATACAGAGACGATTGCTATCACATCATCCTATTTAATCATTATAGGCTTATCTCAAATATTCATGGCTATGGAGATGATTTGCAATGGTGTATATACAGGTATAGGACTTCCTAAAATACCTTCAACTATATCAATTGTGTTTACTCTTATGCGAATACCTTTAGCATTATTCCTTATTCCTATCTTCGGATTAAACGGTATTTGGTTGAGCATCGCAATATCTTCTTTTGTAAAAGGCATATTATCAATCGTAATTTTAAACGTACTATTTAGGAGGAAATACAAAAATGAGATGTAGTCTATTTTCCAATCTTTCAAATAAACAAATATTAGATGCTAACTTCGGGATTGAAAGAGAAGGATTGCGTGTTACTAGCAGAGGTATACTTTCTTTAACCCCTCACCCTGAAGTTTTTGGTGATAAAAAAGAAAACCCTTATATCACGACCGATTTTTCTGAAAGTCAATTAGAGTTTGTCACACCAGTATTTCATAATACAAGTGATGCCATTGATTTTTTGGATTCTTTGTATAACATAGCTGCATTGGAACTGGATAATGAGTTTATTTGGCCACAATCGATGCCTGCTGTAACGCCAGAAGATCAAGATATTCCAATCGCTACTTTCTCTAATCATGGAAAAGATGAGCGCTATCGGGCGTATTTAGAACAAAAATATGGAGGAAAAAAACAACTAATTTCAGGTATCCATATCAATTTCTCTTTAGGTGAAAAATTGATAGAAGCTTTATATAGCAAATCTAAAAAGCAAATTTCACTACATGATTTTAAACAAAAACTATATTTAAAACTTACGCGTAACTATTTACGTTATCATTGGCTTTTAGTATATTTTCTCGGTGCCACAAATATTATTCATAAAACATATGAACAACAGTGTGTAGAAAAACTTCAAGAAATTTCTGGGGAAACGTACTCTAATGAAAAAGCAATCTCCTATAGAAACAGTATCTGTGGTTATCAAAATAAAGAATTCATTCGACTCGATTATTCTTCCATTGATCATTATGTTCATTCAATAAATTCTTATATTCATAAAGGTGTGCTTGAAGATATAAGGGAGTTATATTCACAAATACGCTTAAAAAGTAAAGGAACCCCCTACTCGGGTGAAAATTTACTTAACAATGGTATTGAATATTTAGAGATTCGCACGATCGATATTAATCCTTTTGTAAAGAGTGGATTATCTGTTGAGGACCTAAATTTCATACATCTATTTTTATTATATTGTTTAGAAAAAGACGAACCTATATATGATGATTGGCAACTTGAGAGTGAACAAAACAGCAAAAAGGTAGCTATTGAAGGACAAAATCTTCAACTAGCTCTCCTTCAAAATGGTTCAACCACTTCATTACAAAGTTGGGGTATTGACATTATTCATGAACTTCTTGAGATGAATCAACAGTACGGACTCCCCTTTACTAATCTGCTCAAAGAAAAAGAGGAATTACTAACTGACTATCAAAAGACATATTCTTATCGCCTTGCTAGACTATGCAAAGAAAAAGGTTTTATAAAAACTCATTTGGAACTAGCAAAAAAACATAAAAAAGAAGCTTTCTTAGAACGATTCAAGTTAAAGCCTTATACAGATATGGAGCTTTCCACTCAAATACTTTTGAAAGAAAGTATTAAAAGGGGTATTCATTTCCACATTTTAGATCGAAAAGAGAATTTTATAGAATTAACCAAAGGGGAAAATAAACAATACATTAAACAAGCAACCAAAACAAGTAAAGATCAGTATGTCGCTGTATTAATCATGGAAAATAAAAGTGTGACTAAGCAAATTCTTAAGAGAAATAACATCGTTGTTCCTGAAGGCGATGAGTTTTTCGATATTACTTCTGCTAAGGAATCACTTGGTAGTTGGATTGGTGTCCCACTTGTCATAAAACCGAAATCAACAAATTTTGGTTTAGGCATATCGATTTTTCCGAATGGGGCGCATGAAGAAGATTTAATCAAAGGTTTAGAAATAGCTTTTAGTGAAGATTCCACTATTCTTATTGAACCTTTTATTAAAGGAAAAGAATATCGTTTCCTCGTGATTGGCGATGAAACAGTTGCTGTCTTGCATAGAGTCCCTGCCAATGTTACGGGAGATGGCACATCAACGATTCAACAACTAATCAGCCAAAAAAACGAAGATCCATTAAGAGGTAAAGGGTACAAAACCCCTTTGGAGAAGATTGAAATAGATGAAAACATGAAGCTCTTCTTGCAACAAAAAGGACTTACAATTTATACAGTTCTTCCTAAAGGTGAATGTCAATATTTACGTGAGAACTCTAATATCTCAACTGGTGGAGACAGTATTGATGTTACAGATCAAGTACCAGAAGTATTTAAACAAATTGCTGTTGAAGCATCACAAGCAGTAGGCGCAAAGATTTGTGGAGTGGATATGATGATAGAAGATTTTGAAGATGAACACTCTTCTTATGCAATTATCGAATTGAATTTTAATCCTGCAATCCATATTCATTCTTACCCCTACCAAGGGACAGAAAGAAATGTAGCAATAAAAATCCTTGAACTTGTTGAATTAATTTAAGAACAAAGAAAATCGTAGCGAAATTCGTTGCGATTTTTCTATAATAAAAAGCCACCTCAATAATTTGAGATGACTCTTGTAATTTCTTATTTAGAACAATCCTACCGCATTCCCGTCGTTATCAACATCCATACGTAGTGCAGCTGGTGCTTTTGGTAATCCTGGCATTGTCATGATGTCACCAGTTAGGCACACTAAGAAGCCTGCGCCAAGTTTTGGAATGACTTCACGAATTGTAATTGTAAAGCCTTCTGGTCGACCAAGTAAACTTGGTTGGTCAGATAAAGAATATTGTGTTTTTGCCATACATATCGGCAGAACGTCCCAACCGAATTTTTCGATTTGAGCAATTTGTTTTTTCGCTTGATCTGTAAAGTTAACGTCTTTTCCACCGTATACTTTTTGCACGATTGTACGTACTTTTTCTTCAATCGAATCTGTTACTTCATATAATGGTGCGAAGTTATTTTCTTCCTCAATTACAGCTAGCACTTGCTCAGCTAGTGCAATACCACCTTTTCCGCCCTCTTCCCAGACGTTAGTGCGAGCAATACGTACATTTTGCTCTTTGCACCAGTTCAGAACCGCTTCAAGCTCAGCTTCTGTATCTGTGATGAAACGATTTAATGCAATGATCGGTTCAACGCCAAATGCACGAACTGTTTCCACATGTTTCGCTAAGTTTGCGATACCTTTTAATAGTGCATCTACGTTTTCTCCAACTAGTTCTGTTTTCGCAACGCCACCATGCATTTTAAGCGCACGGATTGTAGCTACAATTACGACTGCACTCGGTTTAAAGCCAGCTTCGCGCGCTTTAATGTTCATGAACTTTTCAGCACCTAAGTCAGCAGCAAAACCTGCTTCTGTTACAACGATATCTGCTAATTTACGAGCGGTTTGAGTCGCCATAATTGAGTTACAGCCATGTGCGATATTCGCAAATGGGCCACCGTGAATAATCGCAGGCGTGCCTTCTAACGTTTGTACTAAGTTTGGCTTGAATGCGTCTTTTAACAGTAGCGTTAATGCGCCTTCTACTTGTAAATCACGAACAAATACAGGCTCACGATTGAATGTGTAACCAATAACGATATTTGATAAACGTTCACGTAAATCATCAATACTTGTTGCTAAGCAGAACACAGCCATAATTTCCGATGCAACCGTAATGTCAAAGCCGTCCTCACGTGGCATTCCTTGAACAGGACCACCTAGACCAACTACGACTTTACGAAGTGCGCGGTCATTTAAATCCATTACTCGTTTCCAAATGATACGACGAGGATCAATGTTTAATACATTGCCTTGGTGAATATGATTGTCGATAAAGGCTGATAATGCATTATTGGCTGTTGTGATTGCATGAAGGTCTCCAGTAAAGTGCAAGTTAATGTCCTCCATTGGGACAACCTGTGCGTAGCCGCCACCAGTTGCGCCACCTTTAACGCCCATGACTGGACCTAATGAAGGTTCACGTAAAGCCACCATTACATTTTTATTTAATTGGTGTATGGCATCTGCCAGACCAACAGTAACCGTTGATTTCCCTTCGCCCGCTGGTGTTGGGCTAATCGCTGTCACTAAGACAACTTTTGCGTCTGCAGCCTGTGCTACAATTTTTAATGGGTCGATTTTTGCTTTATAACGACCATATTGCTCTAGCGCATCCTCGGGAATACCCGCTGCTTTCGCAATTTCTGTAATAGGCCTCATAACTGCTTGACTAGCAATTTCTAAATCTGATAATGGTTTATTTGTTGTTGTCATTATGATACCTACTTTCTCTATTGTTCACACTCAATTATAAGCTATTTTGAAATTAATCAAAGTCAATTATGCAAAATTTCGACAATCATTTGACAACTCCCCTCAATTCCTGTATCTTCTAAGAGAAAATGCAATTATCACATTTTTCAAAATACAATACTTATTTTCAAGCGCATTGGAGGCGAACGCTTATGCAACAAGGAATCGTAAAGTGGTTCAACAACGAAAAGGGTTATGGATTTATTGAATGTGATGATGGAGAAGATGTATTCGTACATTTTACGGGCATTCAAGAAGAAGGCTTCCGAACACTTGAAGATGGACAAAAAGTATCATTTGATGTAATTGAGGGTATTCGTGGTCCTCAAGCATCTAATGTGGTGAAATTATAAGCATAAAGGCATCTGCATACACACGGTATGAGATGCCTTCTTTTTATGGATTGATGTAGTACAATGCGTGTGGGAACATGATTGTTTGTTTCTCTCTAGTTGGATCCTTGAGCGTCACTGCAAATGGCCCCTCTTCGTTATCCGCTATAACCACACTATTGCCATAGAAATCTAGGCGCATATTGGGTAATTGCAAAGAAGTATATTCTTCTTGCACGATAGCCTGTGGAATCTGTAGTACTTCTTGCCAAAGCGCGACTGTTTCCGCCACATTTCTAGCAACAAATAGTACGGACGTCATCTCGATGGATTGCTTCGTATCCAGTGCACCACTTTTTTCAAGCTGTGCGATACGTTCCTCATCCCCATCAGCCCACTCAATGAAAAACGGAAAATCAAGTGCTTGGTCAGGTTTGCCAAAATGTAGTAACTTCCATTCCACTAGTGAGCCATCAGGACGTGTTCGACTACATGCATCAGGCCCATAAACTTCAAAACCTAGAGCACGTAAACGCTCTGCCTCCCCTTCGATATTTGTCGTGCGCAGTGCAATACGAGAAAAGCCAAATCGTTCATGATTCCGCTTAAACGTATGGTGCAATGAATACGGTAATTTCGCTGCTTCCTCAAATAAGGCGCGGTCATATACCGCAATTTGTTCAATATACGTTAAGCCAAAATAGCTCAACGTGTTATAGGTTCCCCACATTGTATGTTGCCCACCGTTAACGGTCTGGATAGTATGCTTGTTTAAAAACATTTTAGTGTCCTCTGGTGATTGTACTTGCTGCACCAGATGGTCGAATTGTAAACTCATCCCACTTCCCCCTTTTCCTCACTATAACATACACTTTACCTATTTGTTTAATTGGTTTAAAATGAAAATAAGTTTGAAAGCTGCAAAAGTGCTCCTGATCAAAACTATCAGACCAATTACGTAGGGAACTCTTAGCGCAAATGCCGTATGATTATCATAAAATAAGATGAGGTGATTAGTATGACTGAAAAAGTTTTTGCATTTAAGCAAGCATTAGGTAATTATCCAACGGGCGTGACTGTTGTGACAGCCTTAAATAGCGCAAATGAACCGATAGGCTTAACGGTTAATTCGTTTGCATCTGTTTCAATCGAACCACTGCTAATTTTATGGTCGCTCGATAAAAAATCAAAACTACATGAAGACTTTTTGGCTGCAAAAAACTTTGCGGTCAATATTCTAGCAAGTGATCAAGCTCAGCTATGTGGGTTATTTGCAAGTAAAGAAGACCGTTTTACACAAGCAAACTGGTCTACTTCAACATTAAATCTACCTATTTTATCGGATACCTTATCCGTTTTACAATGTGAAGCATTCAAGCAAGTGGATGCTGGTGACCATACGATTTTCATCGGACATGTCGTTGAAATTGACAACAATGACAAAGAACCACTGCTCTATCATCGTCGTCAACTCGGACCAATCCCTTCAAGTTTTTACGAAAAATAATATGCACTTCATGATATAAATAAGTAAGCCCGACATGCGTTATTAAAAGTTGTGCATAATAAGGAACTCCATTAATCAGGAGTTCTTTTTTTGTGGGGAAAAATTCGAACCTACATATGAATCCTGCTGGAAAGCAAGTCAGGCAAGACCTTCACAGCGCGTTTTCATACAAAAAGAGTGTAGGATTTGTCTGCACGCACATATTTCGGTATAGAGCCAAAAATAAAAAGGTTCTTTCTATAACAATAATAATATAATAAAAATCAATAATAAATTATCGCAAAACGATAAAACAAGAGTTATAATGAAATGAACAATAAATAAGTGAGGTAATTTATATGAACCGAGGAACAACAATTTTTTTAAAGATCGCTGTTATTCTTATTGGAATCCCAGTTCTTGCTTTGTGCATCTTTTTGGTGCCTGAGATAGCAAATTTTGCAGCAGAATTGTATCCTGATAGCGCTTATTTGAAATATCTCATTTTTATCGATTTGTATGCGACAGCGATACCTTTTTATTTTGCTCTGTATCAAGCTTTTAAACTTTTAAGCTATATTGACAAGAATAAAGCTTTCTCGGAATTATCTGTAAAATCTTTAAAGAATATAAAATACAGTGCTTTCAGTATCAGTATCTTGTATGTGCTTGGTATGCCACTCTTTTATCTCATTGCGGAGATGGACGACGCCCCAGGTATCATAGTAATCGGAATGGTCATGATTTTTGCTTCATTTGTGATTGCAATCTTTGCCGCTGTTCTACAAAAGCTATTAAAAGAGGCGATTGATATAAAATCAGAAAATGATTTAACGGTCTGAGGTGAATTACATGGCGATTATTATTAATATTGATGTGATGTTGGCTAAAAGGAAAATGAGCGTAACAGAACTGTCCGGAAGGGTTGGAATAACTATGGCTAACCTTTCGATATTGAAAAATGAAAAGGCTAAAGCAATTCGATTCTCAACATTAGAGGCGATTTGTAAGGCTTTAGAATGTCAGCCTGGAGATATTTTAGAATACAAAAGTGACGAAGACAGTCAGGTTTGATGGCAATCTTCAACTAACAAGACCAACATTATAAAGTTAAAACGCTTGGGGTTCTTTGAAATACCCTAAGCGTTTTTGTGTTCTAATACTATTGTTATCGTGTTTGTTAATTGATGTGTCATTTACATGGTTGTTTAGCTATTTCTCCTTATTAAAAGAACTACTAACTTTATTCGGTAGTTCCTTTTTTGCTATCGGCTTCATTTAAAATTACCCACAGACATTTTAATAAAAACGACCTCGTCCATCACTACTATAACTTCTTCTACCTGGATGATTTGATGCCATTACAGCAGAAATGACAAATGCGTTATTGTTCCCTATTTATTATGTACCTCATCTCGTAGGTACTCTTGAGGTTACGCCCATTGTCGGCCCTCATACTTCAGCAAAGACCTCTTCACATAGGATGTATTCCCAGTTTATGTTGCGCTTAAGGAGTTAAAATATATAAAAATTTATGAACTGCCACCTCAATGGCAGCATGTTAACAATACATAATATCTAGAAATATAATCTAATCACATAGTGGACATCTCCCCTACCAGTGTAGTATCATAAAACCATCAAAACTAAAAAGGTATCTATAGTTTTTTGGGGGTTATGGATTGAAGACACGAATCATACATGCGTTCATTGAAGAAACTCGAAATAATGGCATTAAGTTCACAATGGATGACTTAGCAAGACGGCTTGGAATAAGCAAGCGTACATTATACGAAAATTTCTCATCGAAGGTAGAGATACTTGATTCCATTATCGATTTGACGCTTACTGAGTTCGATGAACAGACTCGATTAATCATTGATAATCCTGAATTGACACTACCTGAAAAGATTAAAAAAGCGATTGTTGTCTTACCGAAATATAATGAGTTTTACGATTTGCGAATTTTGGAGCAACTGAAACGGTCTTATCCCGCACAGTGGGAGCGGCTGAATCGTGAAATGCATCAGTGGGATGATCTTAAAGGACTTCTTGAAGAAGGGATCCGAACGGGTATCATTAAGGATATGAACATCGATTTATTGATGAAACTGATTATAGAAGCTTCTAATATAACCTTGGATAGACAATTCTTTTTAGGGCATAGTATCTCTATAACGGAATCGTTTGAAATGATTGTGGATGTATTATTGAATGGATTTATGACAGAAAAAAATGATGAATGTACTGGCACGTAAAATGCCAGTTTCTTTTCGACCTCAAAAAAACTATAAAAACCCAAATAGTTTTTCTGTTCTACAAAACAACAAATAGATAAGGATTTGAAATAGCAATGCCAAAAGAACAAATAGTAAACCGTTTAGATACAGAATCTGTCGGAAGATCTTTCTTGAGATATTTAATTCCCTCGATCGTTGGAATGTTATTGATGGCTGTCAATATCGTGGTTGATGGAATTATGGTCGGTAACAAATTAGGTCCGGTTGCTCTAGCCGGTGTGGGTATCGCTGGCCCAGTCTATACAATTTTTGTCGCCATGTCGTTATGGATTGGGATCGGTGCTGCGACTCGTTATTCAGCTATGATGGGGGCAAAACGACCCGATCAAGCACGCATCATCTTTTCACATGCGATTTCTTCTATCTTTATTTTGACGATGATTATCGGGCTTACTGCCTTTTACTTTAGGACGGAACTTGCGTATTTACTTGGCGCGAATGCCGATACGTTTGAATATACATCAGGTTATCTGAACGTCATGTTATTGTTTGGATTCGTCTTCACTGTAGAAAATGCTTTTAGTATTTTAGTGAGAAATGATGGCGGTCCAAATACAGCAATGATTGCGCTTATTGCCACGTCAGTAGTCAATATCATTTTGAACTATGTGTTTTTATTCGTGCTTGATTTTGGCGTAGAGGGTGCTGCTACTGCAACAGTAATCGGGGCATTCGTTGGACTAGTTATTCTAAGTACGCATTTTTTCAGAAAAAAGAGCAATTTGCGTTTTGTACGCTTCAAGTTCGACAAAAAGCTTGCCCTTCTTATATTAATCATTGGTTTCCCGAGCTTTCTTGCTGAAGTCGGCATTTCGGTTTTCACGATTTCACATAACATCGCATTTAAAGAGCTCGCTGGAACTGTCGGCGTATCAGCATTTACGATTTTGAATTATGTTCATAGTGTGATGTTGTTATTATTTTTAGGACTGGGGGCCGCAATCCAACCATTGATTAGTTATTATCGCGGTGCAAAAGATGAAAAGAAAATGAAACAAACAGTACGACTTGCAATTGGGACATCTTTCGCCGCCGGTATCTTCTTTGTGTTAATCGGTCAATTTGCTGCCACACAGATTGTTAGCTTGTTCGGTGACTTCCCTGAAGAAGTGATGACGCTGGCAGTTTCGGGCATTAAACTATTCTTTATCGCGTATCTCTTTATGGGAACGAACTTTGTCATGATGACGTATTATCAATCCATCGGACACATCCGAATGGCCACATGGATTACTGCTGCAAGGGAAATAGTCGTTTTACTCATCTTGCTAATGATCTTGCCTCGATTATTTGGATTAACAGGCATCTGGCTCGCAATCCCCACATCAGAATTAATCGTACTTCTGACAATTTATTATTATCATAGAAAATGGTATAGCAAAGATTCCTCATTACATGTTTAGACACCTCCCGTCACTTATCAAAGTGGCGGGATTTCTACTTTAATTTGGACATTGAATACGATTTTTCTTCGTAGATCTGCCACTAAACATAAATAGTATTCACACATCACTAAGTCCAATATTTGTAAATGTGTTACTCTATAGAAAAGAAAAAATTTGATATTAGTGAAGTAAAGAGCAGGTAAGAAACGAAAAGAGGGTTACGTATGTTAAAGAAAAACATTAAATTTATATTGGCTTTTTTTATTCTTTCGATTGGATGGCAATTCTTTTTTCAAGATGGCATTAGATGGGGAGAAACGGTAGCAGTCTCGATTTTAATGTTCCTTTTCTCAATGTTTTATGATTGGGCAAATATCCCCTATAAATGGAAGGGAAAACAGTAGCGTTGTCCCTAACATAATTCTTACATAGTATTCCTCATCAATTCCATTAGTTCATTTAATTTAAGCCACACTTTCACAACCCATACGTTCCACTATAATAAACAACTGATTATTCATTTTATGCTACACAGTGAAAGGAATGAAATAGTACCATGTGCCATTTTAAAAAGATACTTCCCCTTGTATTAGTACTTTTCATAGCTACCGGTTGTGCAGGGATGGAAAGACAAAAAATTGAAGTAGGTAAACGGAGTGATATGGGTATCTTTGAGGATTTTAAAGAAATTACCAAATTGAAAAAGGTTTCGGCAGTAAAAGACATACTCCATAACGCAGAGTGGGAGAAAATTAAAGTAGATATGGCAAGAGAGGCTGATTACCAGTTTATATTTCAATTTGTAAATCCGGATACCCAAGCAAAAGCAATTCCGTATTCCGTTTGGATAGGTCCTGACAAAGATACTATTGAAATAATAGAAGGTGGCTATCAATATGTTCATTTAAACAAAGAGGATTCGAGTATGCTATTTGAAGCTATCACCGAAACTAAACTAGTTAATAGAGAAATATAATTGATAGTCCATTTTTTAAATATTTGTAAAATAATCTATAATGAAAGAACAAGCAAGTTTCCTTCGTTAAGAAAAGTACAGTAAAAAGGTATTGAGGAGTGCTGGGATGAGAAAGTCGCTTGCTTTATTGTTGCTCATTTTACTAATTGTGCCATTTGCCTATGTGGAACAGAAAAAAAGGATATACGAAAACCGAACCCAACAGTATTTGACGAAAGAAATGGAATATGCTGAAGCGGATATTAAGTCACTTGAATGTAAATGGCATTTTTTCGGACTTCCGAATTACTGGGTGAGTGTAATCTTTACAGATGAAGAAAATATTGAGTATGTGTATTTCGTACATGATAGAGAGCAACCGTTACAGTTTGAATATTATTCGCTAGACGGCAGTACACCCACATCAGATGAGTTAAAGCACTACGAGCCCCATGATTAAATCAAGTTAAACTAAAGGGCGATCAAGTTAAAAAGAGCCTTAAAGGACCACCTGCTAAAACAGGAGGTCCTTTAAGAGCCTAGTACATGCCAAGTTGTATCCATTCCTTTTCGTTAATACTTAAATGAATTAAGCTCTACTCTAAAAAATGCCACAAATTGCATGAAACATTCATTCATGCGATTTGTGGCTTTCCATTTTTATTTACTTTTTTGTGGAAATCTCTGTTTTTCTAGTCGGTTAATTTGTACAATTATGCCGTCTTGAATCGTAATATGCACTTCTCCAAACTGTAAATCTTGAATTGCTTTAGCAATTGCTTCTAACTTCTCATCATCTGCTTTCAGCTGTTGAGACATGCGAAACACCCCTTCATCATTTTTTCATGTACGATTGTGTACAAATAGAGGTCAAAGCATCATTTCGATTCGATGAGCCCCTTATCTCTCAGATCCCTCTGCTGGATTTGGCACCGAAATGTTCAGTTGCCGAGGCTTCCTTAGGCCAGGTCCCTCCACCTCTCTTGATAAGGGAATTTAGCATCTTGGAAATATTCTACAATTCCAAAAACTTAAAGTCAACATAAATATTACAAAACCTAGTCGAATACTACGTAATTAATATTAATTGTTTCATATTGTCATTATTATATGCTGTAAAAAAACAAAAAACTGCGCAGCATACATTGCTCTCTGCACAGTTTTTTTAGCTTTAAATTTGTTGTAAACACTCTATTAGTGCTTTTGCTGTTTCTTCCTTGCCACTTACCTTAATGGGCTCCCCTGTCGCTGGTACAATCCAATGTGGCTCTTGTTCACCGTATAAAGACTGCGAACTGTTCGCTACCATAAACTGTGCATCCGAGGATTCCATACGCAGACGTGCACGCGAAAGCAAAAAATCTGCATCATCTGTTGCTTCTAGTTTAAAACCGACTAATGTTACATTTGGTTGCCAACCTTTAATATTCCCTAACACTTTTGGTGCTTTTTTAAAGTGAATAATCGGTGGCTCGTCCGAAGGCATTTTACCCGCTTCCTCCATTAAGTTTCCTGATTGGTCATACACCTTGTCAATCACCCAATCAGAACCAGCTGCAGCCATTATCACAATATCGATGTTTTCTTCTTGCACCGCAGTGCGAATTTTATCTCCTAGATCTTCAATACCTTCAAAGCCTACTAAGCGCATTTTATCTTTATTTGCCGGTAACTTTGCAAAATAGCCGTGCATATATAGTACGTTTGCTCCGGCGGCAATTGCTGCCTCAGCCAAATAGCAGCCCATATTCCCCTTCGATAAATTCGTATGTCCGCGCACACGATCCCATTTTTCAAGCGTTCCCCCACTTGTAATGAGCACAGTTTTTCCTTTTAATGTCCCCACAAACTCACCTTTTTCTTCATAAATATACAAGCTCTATTTTAGCGTAAAATAGCATAATTACCTATTTCTAATTTTGCTCTTCCACCCAAGTTTTTAATATTTCTGCGAATTTTTTCGTGACTGGTGAGGCTTGGTGTTTCAAGGCCAATCCAATTGTACGGTATCCTCCTTGTTTTAAGGGTATCGTTCTCAGTGAAGCTGGAAATCGGTCAATTACTAATTTCGGTAAAATACTCATGCCTAAATTATGTGTAATCATCGAAATTATGCCCACTTCTTCTGATAACTCAAAGCGAATGTTTGGCTTTACATGGTACTGTTCGAGAAGAAGCTTCACATCATTTTTACCCCTATAAGACGTCATAATAAACGGCATATTCTCTAACTCGACGATATCAATCTCTTCTTTATCATATAAAGGACTCTTGTCGGATACGATGCAGAGAAGTGGATCATGGCGTAGCTCGATAAATTGAAATTGATCGGACTTTTCACCATTTAAAAATCCAGCATCGACTTCGCCACTCTGTAGCCATTGCTCAATTTCAAAATAGTCCCCTTCACGCAGTTCAACTTGAATTCCAGGATAGTTATTATCCATAATTTGAATAATTTCCGGCATCCAGTTTGACGAAATACTAGAAATCACACCTATCCTCACTTTTCCCCGTGTCAGCCCAAGGATCTGGGCCGCTTCTTGTTGTAATAATTCATCTGCATCCAATACATGTCGCATGTGCACAAGCATTGTTTGCCCCTCACTAGTTAACGTCATACCAGTCCGACTGCGGTGGATTAGGGCAAAGCCTAGTTCTTTTTCTAAGCTCGAAATCGCATGACTGACAGCCGATTGTGTTAACCCGAGTGTTTCCGCAGCCTTCGTGAAACTCATTTGTTCTGCTACTTTACTCAGTATTTCATATTTTACTAAACTCACCGTATTGTACCATCCATTAATTATTTTAATACTACTCATTATAAACATTCGTTTTACTAATCTCAATGTAAGATATATAGTAAATTTTATCAATTAACTGTTTTAGTACAGAGACTATAGGTGAGCATAATGAGTATTCAAGGAAAAGCAAATATATTGATGATAATCGTGACAATGTTTTGGGGTATGTCCTATACATTTATGGTGATGGGGCTTGAAACATTGGCCGCTTATAACGTGGTCGCATTACGCTGTTTAATCGCTTTTTTTGCAGCAGGTCTAATTTTTTATAAACGCATGATCAAAGTCAATTTCAAAACATTAAAATATGCAGCAATTCAAGGCTTCTTCTTGCTCCTTTTGTTTGCACTTAGCTTATTTGGATTAGAAACTACTTCGGCTTCAAACGCAGGCTTTATTTTAAGCTTAACTGTCGTGTTAGTACCTATTATGAGTAGCTTTATCGAAAAAAAATTACCGTCAAAAGCCGTTAGTTTTGCGATTGTTTCAACTATGATTGGTATTGTTATTTTAACAGCACAGGGCTCTTTCACATTTCATAAAGGTGATATTTTAATGGCCCTTGCAGCGCTTTGCTATGCCATCTATTTACTGTTAAATAGCTCTTTCACACGTAAGGTTGAATCGATTTCCTACGGCATTTACCAACTAGGTTTTGCAGGGATATACGCGCTCGTTTTAACATTTCTATTTGAGACGCCAACACTACCGAATACGACCATTTCTTGGATTGCCATTTTAGGTTTAGGGATTGTCTGTGGTGCCTTTTGTTTCGTTGGACAAACTGTTGCACAACAGTTTACAACACCTACCCATACTGGCTTGATTTTCTCATTAGAACCAATCTTCGCAGCCATGTTTGCGGTCATGTTTTTAGGCGAAGGAATCACAACGAAACTACTAATCGGCGGTGGCTTTATTTTATTTGGTAACTTAATCGCACAGTTCGAACAGTTACATATCATGCGATTTTTCAAAAAAAATGCACACGAAAAAGCTATTTAAGTGAATATAAAACAGCACGCTTCATTCGAATGAGGCGTGCTGTTTTGCTGTTTGGGCAATCCACTACCCTTACTTTTAAACTGTTACTTTATAATACAGTTCTAACTCATCTCCAGGTAATCCTCTGATCCCCCAGTTATGTTTTGGCGTTTCAAAAATGGTGATTTCAATATCTTCTGGAGTGATGTGCAATTTACTGCCTATGCGTTCGAAAAGTAGATTGATTAATTTCTTTTTTGCTTCAATCGTTCGACCTTCAAACATACTAATCTCTATAATCGTGTAAGCATCTGTTCTTCCATTTGCAAAATAAAAATCTTCTTTGTCCATCGGAAAAAAACGATGAAATTTCTTATCCGTGGGATATTTCAGTGCTTCCACCATACATGCATGAATCACATTCGATAAGGTCTCTTTCATTGGATTTAAATTTTCTTTCAACCCATAAACTTTAATTTGCCCCATTCCATCACACCTCTCTCATCTTAACTTACCATTATCCCAATTCTTGCGTGGTTAGTTCGGCCTTTTCCCCATCCTACAAATAAACAATGCAATCTTTTTGCTCCAATTCACCTAACCATTTTGGTATGTTTAATTGGTGATTCCATCTAAGATCCAGACGTTCTAACCCCTCAATTTTCAGTAATGATTTTGGTAATTCAGTTAGAAGATTACTTCTTAGATCAATTTCTAATAAATTCTTCAATTGTCCAATCTCTTCAGGCAATGTGGTCAATTGATTATGTCTCAAATTTAATCGTCTCAACCTTAAACATTTATGTAACGATTGAGGTATCTCTTTTAATTGATTATCTTCCATATCTAAAACACGTAATAATGACAAGTCCCCTAAATTTTCCGGAAGAGTCGTGATTTGATTATTTTTTAAATGTAATTCCTTCAAGTTTCTTATTCTACTAATACTGTCCGGTAATTCTTTTAATAGATTATTCATTACACGTAGTTCTATAAGATTGGTCAAATCTCCAATTTCAGCCGGTAATTTCATTAATTTATTGTCACTGAGGTTTAAGTATTTCACTTTGACCAACTTAGAGATTTCAGGTGGAATAGATTGTATTTTATTATTATGAAAATACAAATAATCCTCCATATTATGAAGGGAGCCAATTTCAGGAGGAATAACGTCAATTTCATTATGCCCTGCATCCAGCATTCTAAGTTCTGTTAGATTCTCAATCTCAACAGGTATTTTACTGATCTTATTCGCTGATATATTCAAAATTTTCAATCTGTTCATTTTAAAGATTTCTGAAGGGATCGTTGTAAACTCATTATCAAAAAGATTTAATTTTGTTATTTCATTTATTGGTGCATCTAAATTAGGTAAAGCTTTTAATTTCAGATGAGGAAAGTTTAGTTCCATTTGTCTGCCTCCTTTTTTGAAAATACAATCTTAGCATAATTCAATACTCTCTATGAAATCAATATGTTGAAACCTATTATTCTCTTGTGGATATGGCTTCAATTGGCTAACTTCTCCGTCAAACAGTTTAGAAAACAGGATACAAAAAAAGCAGAGCGCATGACTATGCTTACTCTGCTTTATCGATCAATTATTTTAGCCGTTATTATGGCTGATGCTTCGGTTTCACATAACAAACAATTCAAAATCTTTGGCATCCACCAAATACTTTGTCCTACCGAATATTGGTTACTCAGGCGTTGCCGCAGGACGGCGCGACCTTAGCCTGAGTTCCACTATTCGGTGGACATTTGGATACATCTGAATTGGTTGCTAAAATTGCATTCTTTCCGATACTTATAGAAGTTGGGCTTCTACTGTATCCTGTTAAATAGATCTTCTTTTTATATTGTCCTCGTCAAGTCGTCGCGCTCGAGTATTTGAGCGAGTGTCGGGTTGAAGTGTAGTAGCAGCAGTATTATCAATAGTATCGACGAATGAATCGGTTGTAGTTAAGTCTGGATCAACTGAAATATCTTCATGTTCTGCATATAAAATGATAGCCCCTTGCTCAAGTAACTGCCCATAATACGCTAATTGTCCATCTGTTAACTCAAAACGCTTTAACCCTTCTGTTTCCGCTGTATCACCAGTAAACCATGATTTAAATTGGTCTACCCAGTTACCTGCTTCATGTGTTTTTACATCAGCGTCCCCTTTTACAGCTTCAAGTTGTGATGAATCCTTCGTAATAATATTAATATCCTGGTAATTAAAACCATCCAAACGCATACCCTCTAAAATACGAAGCATTTCCTGTTTTGTATGAGCCACTTCAATTCGTTGATTTTGTTCATTGTTTTCATATACTACCATGTCCAATTCCTCCTAATTTGTTTGGCTTACTATGTTTTTCCCCCAATCACTTGAGATGAAACGCATAGTAAGCTCAATTAATATTTCTGTAATATTTGTCATGAATTATGAATGCGATTCAATTATTTATTGCCTAGGAATGCTTTTAGCATCCATGCATGCTTTTCAATGGATTGGTACATCGCATTGAGTAAATCCTCTGTACGATCATCGCCTACTTCAGCAGCTAGTTCCATTGTAGAATTTAAAGCCTTCATAATCTTTTCAAAATCTGAAATCGTTGTTTCGACCATTTCCACAGTCGTTTCTTTCCCTGTTGCTTCTTCTATATAGGAAAGCTCTAGATGCTCTTTTAACGTCGCAACCGGCTTACCACCTTTTGATAAAATTCGCTCTGCAACCTCATCTAAATTCAACGTCGCTTCGTTATATAATTCCTCATACTTTGCATGGAGCGTAAAGAACGCACTACCTGTCACATACCAATGGTAGTTGTGTAGTTTCGTGTAAAGCACTGACCATGTAGATACCAAATTGTTTAATTCCTTGTTCAGTTCTTGTGCCATTATTAATCTCCTCCAAAATATTAGTTATTTTGCATCTTTCTTCACTAGAATGATGCTACACTAACATTTATTCCCCACTAGCATAATTTGAAACATCGAACATCAAATTCCCACTATTAATCACACACTTCTAAACAATTATTTAACATGTCGGAATATTTTAGCTATAATGAAGTAACTTACAAAAAAGGGGTGGACTTTCATGGAAGCATTGCCATTACGAAAAGATGTTCCTGTAGAACAAACATGGAATTTAGGCGGTTTATTAGAGCAAGACAAAGATTTCGATCCTGCATTAGCACAAGTTGTGGAGGATGCAGTAAACTTCGAACGTACGTACAAAGACTCTATTACCGATGCACAAAAAGTCATCGATGTGTTAATTGCCTATGAAGCACTACAGGAAAGCATTGTACCAGTGGGTGCTTATGCTAGCTTGAATTTAGAGGTGGACCGTACAGATGATTCTGCGCAAATGCGTGCAGCAAAATTTGGCTCAGCCATTGCAAAAATTAGCAGCTCTTTATCCTTTGTTCGCAGTGAACTTCTTAATTTACCAACAACTGTGCTTGAAGAAGCGGCTACTTTAAGCCCACTTTATAAGCACTTTTTAGATGAGCTATTAAAACAAAAACCACATCAACTTCATCCTGAAGTGGAAAAAGCATTAGCTTCTCTTAGCGCCACTTTTGATGCTCCTTATGAAACGTATAACACAACAAAACTTGTGGATATGCACTTTGGTGAATTTGAAGTGAACGGCACTAGCCATCCTCTCAGCTACGTATTATTTGAAAATGACTGGGAACAAGAAGCAGACACTGATGTTCGTCGCGCTGCCTTTGAAGCATTTTCTTCAAAATTACGTGACTATCAGCACACAACTGCAAAAGTGTATAACACACATGTGCAACAAGAAAAAACAATGGCAAATCTACGGGGCTTTGACTCTGTGATTGATTATTTATTATTTGACCAAGACGTAGATCGTGAGCTTTACAATCGTCAAATTGATTTGATTACGAAAGAACTCGCACCGCATATGCGTCGATATGCAAAGCTCATCCAAAAGGCACATGGCTTAGAAAAGATGACGTTTGCAGATTTAAAAATTGCATTAGATCCAAGCTATGATCCGAAAGTGACAATGGATGAAGCGAAGGATTATGTTGAAAAATCCCTAGCTATCATGGGTGATGACTACAATCAAATGATTGAACAAGCCTTTAATGAACGCTGGATTGACTATGCTCCCAACAAAGGTAAATCAACAGGCGCATTTTGTTCAAGCCCATATGGTAGTCATCCATACATCTTAATATCGTGGAATAAGCGTATGAGCGAAGTATTTACGCTAACGCATGAGCTTGGACATGCAGGCCATTTTGCCAATGCACATGCACATCAATCGTATTTCAATAGTCGCCCTTCTCTATACTTTATCGAAGCACCATCTACGATGAACGAAATGCTCCTAGCAAACTATTTATTAACGCATAATGAAGACGTGCGCTTTAAACGTTGGGTAATTTCAAATATTGTATCGAAAACGTATTATCATAACTTCGTCACACATTTACTAGAAGCTGCATATCAGCGTAAAGTGTATGAGCTTATTGATAACGGCGAATCAGTAAACGCAACTGTCTTAAATCAATTAAAACGTGCTGTGCTTGAAGACTTCTGGGGTGATGCTGTCGAAATCACAGAGGGTGCCGAACTTACATGGATGCGTCAGCCTCACTACTATATGGGCTTATATCCATACACATATAGCGCAGGTCTTACAATTTCAACTCAAGTATCACAACGTATTTTAAAAGAAGGCAATACGGCTGTAGATGAATGGTTAACTGTCCTACAAGCTGGCGGCACGAAATCACCAGTAGAACTAGCGAAAATGGCAGGTGTCGATGTGACAACAGACCAGCCGCTTCGTAACACGATTGCTTATATTGGCGATTTAATCAACCAACTTGAACAACTAACTTCAAAAATAGAAGCATAAGAAAAAAGCCGTCCGTGCACATTTTTTGCGCATGGATGGCTTTATTATTTTTTTTGTTCTAAACTAGTAAAGTTGTACATAAAATAGAATCAGGGCGTCCCTCCATTATTTCTGATATTTCAAAATAGATAATCATTTTTCTTCATACGAAAGTACCGTTATTATTATAAGAGCGCAATATAAATAGCAAATATCTAATAAGAATTTTCAAAGGAAGTGTATTAATTATGGTAAAACGTAATGATCCATGCCCATGTGGTAGTGGCAAAAAATATAAAAAATGTTGTGAAGGTAAACAACAAGTAACCGTTGAGACTGTGGCAATTGAAGAACTAGAACGCGTACTACAAACATTTTATTTAGAATATCCAGAACGCAAAGATGTTCGTGCATATATTGACCATGTCGGTGTTTGGCAGCCAAAATTAGAAAGCGTACTTCAGCGTGAGCTTATTGAAGCAATCGCATTGGATGATTTCTTCTTTCATCAAGAACCAAAAATTTGGACAGGCTATCTAAAGAAGACAATGAAAAAAATTGTACGCCCTTCTACTCTAAAAGTTTTAGAAGGCTGGTCACGACCTACTTTATTCATTGGAACTGTAAATGCCGTGGAAGAAGACTACTTCCAAGCAACACATGATCTTTCGAATGAGGTTATTAACATCCGTCGTGAAAACGACAAGCCGATTCCTGAAGGTATGCATGTATTTGCCTTTATCCTACCAGATGGTACAGCGAACGAATCAAATTACTTAGCAGTATCAACGCTTATTTTCTTCCCGCTAGACCACGTAAAGGTATTCGATCAATTGAAGAAAAACTTTGAAGTATCAAAGAAATCAGTTGAGGCATTTTTACAAGAAGATCATTTATCATTCTGGGAACTACTTGTGTCAAACGGCTATAAAGGTGAAGAATTCTCTAGCTTTGAAAGTGGTGTGTTAACGCAAGTAAAAGATTTCCTTGAGGAAAATGAACGTGAAACAACACCTATGCTAGAGCTATTAGAAGATTATTTAATTGAAGGTCAACCTACAGCTCGTAAAGAAGCTGCGATCGCAGCTGGAGCGATTCGTTATGGGCAAGAAAACGGCCTATTTGAATCATTATCGATGAATGTGAAAGAAATCGCTGCAACCTTCGATATCTCTGCTTCATCTTTAACAAAATACTATCAAGATTTATGTAGCTATAAAGCTGAAAAAGAATAGATAATGTAACTAACGCCCTTTGCCGATGGAATTTATATACTCCTCGATAAAGGGTGTTTTTAATCTATTATACCTCTGTGTACTTGTACCTGTCGCTAACGCTTCCGGTACAAGAAACGTCTGTTGCTGACACACTGCTTTTACATAGAGTTCAAAATCTGTAACATTCATTGAATGAAGATAAACATAAAAAGGCTGATAAGTTGTCTATGGAGACGACTTATCAGCCTTTTTATAAATTTAACTATGGTAACCAACCATGTATTATTATCGCCCAAGATGCTTTAATTCATACATATTGTAGTTGTTTATGAACTAGAGGAGAATAATAATACTACGTTAGTATAATATATAATTAATAAAAAGTATACAACATTTATTAAAAATTACCCTTATTTTATCAGATTTTTAATACCAATACGACTAAAATATACCAACAATATTTTACCACCTATTATCTAGTGTGATATAATAACTATAAGTAACATTGATGTATTCGATTCAGTTATAAATAAGAAAAGCGAGATACTCGACTTTTGTTTTGTCGAATACCTCGCTTATAATTTCTATATTTCCTCTGCTTTATATACTTTCATTAGTTCTTCACCTAAAAATTGCAACTGCTCGCCTACTGTACAAGATGTGATACAAAAGCGATGAGCCCTTGTTTTTCCACGATCTTTACGCAACTGTTTGATCACTAAGCAATCACCACAATACGTATCGTGTAGCTCGTCAATATCCTTCATGACTGTCACTTTATCCAATTGAAAACTCTCGCTCCTTTCACGCTCATTTTCACTTCTTCCTATTATGCAGGGAAGATTTTTTCTAGACAACTATTTTGTTCAATATGATTCAGTTTTTGTTCCTCCAATTTCATAAGTCGATGAATACAGATTTAGTATTCCATGGAATAGGTGTCTATATGCCTGCTGAATTGTGGAATTCATGCGCAATTGATGATTGTGAAAATCTTTTCTTATTGTACAATATGAACATACATTATTTTTTTGTAAAGTAGGGATCCTATGTTAGAAGTATATATAGATGCAGCAAGTGCTGGTAATCCTGGCCCAAGTGGTATTGGCATCTTCATCAAGGGTGAAGGCCATCACAAGCAAATTAGTGAATATATCGGTATATCCAATAATCATATTGCCGAATTCACCGCGTTAGTACGTGGTTTAGAAGAAGCGAAAAAACTTGGCACATCGCTTGTTTCCGTTCGTTCTGATTCAAAAATCGTTGTAGCCTCTATTGAAAAAGAATATGTAAAAAACGAAGAATTTAAACCTCTTCTTGAGCAGGCCTTACAACTTGCAGCAAGCTTCGATTTATTTTTCATAAAATGGGTGCCAGATGAACAAAACAAAGCCGCAGATGCATTAGCACGTGCGGCCATTCAAAAAGGGAAAAATTAAAGCAGTTTCGATTGTCGACAAACAAAGAGCTGTCTAAAGTAAGAATCGACCCTCTGATTGAGCGACATTGCGCCGGGGTTGAGCGACTTTGAACCCAGGATGAGCGACTTGGCGCCGAGGTTGAGCGACTTTAAACCAAGGTTGAGCGACTTTGCGCCGAGGTTGAGCGACTTTAAACCAAGGTTGAGCGACTTTGAACCAGAGTTGAGCGACTTGGCGCCCAGCTTGAGCGACTCGACATCCATTTTGATTTGATGGTTATTAATTTTTATTGATGCCCTTCTTTATCTAGAAGGAATCTAGTACGGTCCTGTTTTCATTTTTCTTCTAACGACACTGGAGAGAAAACATACTGTCCTCTTTCTATAGGAGAAGAAATGGTGATAGGAACACGCTCGGAGAAAATTGGGCCATCCACTACAATTGTATGAAACTCACCGTTCTCGCCACACGCATCGATGCCTGCTGCTTCTAATTCCTCCACTATTTCTTTTGTTAATCTTTTACCAACATAGGAAGCAGGCATCATCGTTGTATTCACTACAATAATCCATGACTCGAAACCAGCCTCTAACAGTTCCTCTACCACTGACAGGCGGGACATATTCCATAACGGATGAACGGCTATAATATCCGATTTCGCACATGTTTTTTGGACCCATTCCAAATGATCTTGCAAATCAATATCACCGAACACGCCGTGCGTAATGCCTTCAGCTCGACATGCATCCATCGCATCGATAAATTGCCCCTCATATGAGCCCCAACTTGCAGATTTAGTTAAAAGCGGGACGCCCAATCGATCCACTTGTGCTTTTACAACGTCTAAAGGAATTGCATGAGACTTAGAAATCTCATCATCCTCCTCAAACATCGTTACTATTTTTTTCGGAACCATCCCTAATTTTAATGCCCGATAATAGGCCAGTGCCGAATCTTTTCCACCACTCCAAGATGCAACAAAATGTACGTTTTCCATAGTAGATTCACTCCTTTTTTAAAACTTGTCATAAAACTTATAATAATATCAATAATATTGGCAAATCACCATAGCTTGGGGTTAATTTCCGTTCCAGCTGGGCGCTTTTCGGGGGGCGTCTGATGAGCCGCTTCACTCGCAAGCTCGCTCCAGGGTCTCGGACCAACAGGATGTTGGTCACGAAGGCGTTGTCACACGATGTGGCGTTTAAACCTTTGTTCCTTTAAGTATTTCCCCCAGGAAGCTTTGCTCTGTAGCGAAAGGCGAATGCCGTCAGCTACACTCGCCTAGCCTCCACTCCATTCAACAGCAATCTAAATTCAATACACACTTTATTCAAATATTATCCACGACTCTTAGTGATGAACCACAATATTCCAAATGCATTTGGTAAATAGCAAATAATAAAAGTGCCTACTATGCAATTGATCAATAGCTACGATTTAATTTTACAGAAGTTGAGTTCCTAATTATAAGGGATAAATTGTTTTATTTCATTCGATAAAATTGCCGTATCCCACGGGGACCAAAAATACGTAGTTCCGTCAAATTGCACGTTGTATTTATAAGCAACCGACTCATCTGTGAACAACACGATTTCGTAATATAAAGGATCTCCGTTGTCAGTATTCGGTTGGAATGATTCATCTTCCTTACTGTTCTTCAAAATATCAAGGAAGCGGGCTACGTCCTCAGTATTTATTATGTCAGCGATTCGATTACTTCCTTCTAATGTGTAAGCTTCATAAATTTCTACTTTCTTCACTTCGTCTACAGGTAGATCTTTAAAATGCCATGTATAGTCGGTGCTTTCGCTCTCATAATAAATTCGATAGCCATTAATAGCCTGCTCATCCTTTACGGCAATCATATCGCCCTCCCCTTCAACTGCGTAAATTTCTGTACCCTTTTCATGGAAGGCAGCATCCCCATCTTTTGTTTTGTACGATGGATTCGTGACATTGTCAGCTACTTTAAATTGGACCGTCCCGAGTTGCTTCCCTACATATTGTTCATCAGCTAACGCACCAGTATTAATAGCGATATATTCCTTACCATCCCATTTTATAAAATCAACCCAACCAATTATCGTTTGACCACCTAATATGTTTGATCGACAGCCTGCTAATAAAACAACGAGTGAACTCAGCATTATCCATTTTTTCATAGGCTTCACCTCTTTACACAAGTAGACTGGATTTCCCAAAAAAAGTTACAGAAAGCTATTCATTAAAATAATAATCTACCCTCTTATAAATATATTCAGTTCCCAACTACTTCAAATAGAGTTGTTTTTAACGCACAATTCTAAATATGCGTGACTTTCTAATTATTCAGAAAAGATATTGACAACTAAATAACGCGATGATATGCTTTGACACATTAGTAGTTTAGTAAGAGAAAGCAAAATATTATTGTTTTCTAGTAAGAGAATTATTATTTTTTTGAGGGGGAAATTTATAATGAAGCGTATTTTCACACTTCTATTCATGTTTACAGCTGTTCTATTTCTAGCAGCTTGTGGAGCATCCGAAGAAAAGTCAGGTTCCGCAGACAGTACATCTGACAAAGACAAAGTACCAACATCTGCAAAAACAGAAAAAGTCATTATCGGTATTGATGATAAGTTCGCGCCAATGGGCTTCCGAGATGAAAAAAATGAAATCGTCGGCTTTGATATTGACTATGCACGTGCTGCCGCTGAGCACATGGGCGTTGAGGCTGAATTCCAGCCAATTAACTGGAATACAAAAGAAGTTGAATTAATTAGTGGTCGTATCGACTTAATCTGGAATGGCTACACAATTACAGATGAGCGTAAAGAAAAAGTATTATTCACAAAGCCATACTTAGAAAACGCACAAGTTGTGTTAACTTTAAAAGATTCATCTATTAAAGCACTTAGTGATTTAGCAGGAGTAGAAGTTGGTCTTCAAGCGAAATCTTCTGCATTAGATGCATTAAATGCTAACCCGATTCATAAAGAAGTTAAAGCTATTACAGAATTCGCTGATAACGTTTTAGCGTTAACAGACTTAAAAACAGGTCGTGTGAAGGCTGTCGTAATCGATTTAGTTGTAGCAGAATATTACATGGCACAAGAAAAAGATACATTCAAGCTATTAGAAGAATCACTTTCGCCTGAACAATATGGTGTCGGTGTAAAACCTGGAAATGAAGCATTATTAGAAAAACTTCAAGCTGCTTTAGATCAAATGAACGAAGATGGGACTGCAGCTGAAATTTCTGAAAAATGGTTTGGTGAAAACAAGGTTTTAAAATAAGTGAATGTTATCAAAGAGGCTGTCTGAAAAGAATTTGAGACAGCCTCTTCTGTGACGAAAGCAACTCATTATTGGCACTTTACTTAGATATAAAAGGCTGTCCAATAAGTACTTTTATGCTTATTGGACAGTCCCTTTTTGGGAGGGAAAATTTTTATGGTGGACTACTGGAATACAATGATTCTGCCAATGCTTGAAGGCGCAAAAATGACGGTGCTACTGTTCATTATTGCTATTCTTATATCGATTCCACTTGGCTTCTTGCTAACTTTAGCGGCGAAAAGCCGCGTTAAACCGCTATCATGGTTTGCTCATACATATATTTACGTAATGCGAGGCACGCCGTTATTACTACAGCTATTAGTAATTTGCTTTGGTTTACCAATGATGCCAGTAATCGGTGAGTATTTAGTGCTAGACCGCTTCACCGCTGCTTGCCTTGGGTTTATATTAAACTATGCAGCCTACTTTGCAGAAATTTTCCGTGGTGGCTTACTTGCTATCGATAAAGGTCAATATGAGGCAGCTCAAGTGCTCGGTTTATCAAAATGGCAAACAACAACTCGTATTATTATGCCGCAAATGTTCCGCGTGGCTCTACCTGCCCTATCGAATGAATCTGTGACACTTATTAAAGACACAGCTCTTCTTTATGCAGTAGCTGTACCAGAACTACTCCACTTCGCACAAACGGCTGTAAACCGTGATTTCACGATTGTACCGTACTTTATTGCTGCTGCTATTTATTTAGTGATGACGCTTTTATTAACGGTATTATTTAAGTGGCTTGAAAGACGTTTTAAATTTGAATAGAGGTGAATCGTATGGCACTTATGGAAGTATCGAATTTAAAAAAATCCTTCGGTGAGCTAGAAGTACTCAAACAAATCACATTTGACATTGAGAAAAATGATGTTGTTGCCGTGATCGGCCCATCTGGTTCTGGTAAAAGTACAATGCTTCGTAGTTTAATTCATTTAGAGGAAGTTAACGGTGGTAGCATTCGTGTGGACGGTGACTTTTTAGTCCAAGACAATACATATGCAAAACCACAGGACATTAAAAAAATTACAGCGAAAATGGGCATGGTGTTCCAACACTTTAACTTATTCCCCCATTTAACTGTGCTGCGAAATCTCGAAATAGCTCCAAGCTTACTGAAAACAGAGTCTCCTGATGCTATCTCACGTCGTTGTCAAGACATACTGCAAAAAGTTGGTTTGTCTGATAAAGCGAATTCCTATCCTGCCAATTTGTCTGGTGGGCAAAAACAACGTGTGGCGATTGCACGTGCACTAATGATGAATCCACAAATTTTGTTATTTGATGAACCTACCTCTGCACTCGATCCAGAGCTGACAGGTGAAGTCTTAAAAGTCATGAAGGATTTAGCCGAGGAGCACATGACGATGATTGTCGTAACGCACGAAATGGGCTTTGCACGCGAGGTAGCCAATAAAGTGGTATTTATGGATGGCGGAGAAATTATCGAAGCAAATAATCCTGAAGCATTCTTCACGAACCCGCAAAATGAACGTACAAAAGCATTTTTACAGAAAAACATAAAGTAGTGTAAAACTAAAAAAACAGAGCCATTCTATATTTGTTGTATAGAATGGCTCATTATAATTGATTAGACTTTGTTCTAAGACATCAAATTCTATTTCAATCCTACTATCGTATACTCACCTTTTTTTCGGTCAGTTCTGGAGATATTCATAGAGTACCCCCACTAATTCTTCCACTAATCGGAAATTATTACTGAATAGGTACAGTAAATGCTGGTTGCCAAATTCCTTGTTCATTTTTGATCATTCCTACTGACGATATATTATTCGATTCCGTCGGGGGGATGTTAATCACACCCCCATTTTCACTTCTCTGTTCAAATTTCCCTCTCTCAATGCCGTTAAATGTGTATGCACTTAACAGTCTTTGGATGTCTTCTGTAAAATAATAATCCTTTATTTTTCGTGTATCTTGAATATAATGCTCAATTCTCGCTCGCGCAGGACCTTCACGATTCGTAAATAACGCATAATATGTTTCGTAATCCAATTCCATTTCTGCTTGCAAAAATATTTTTGTAATCGTTAACGGTTCTACGCCTACGAGTAAGGACAAATCATAATTTTCTTTAAACTCATCATAAAGTGATTGTTCCTCGGCTGTTAAAGTAAACGTCGGCTCAAGCTTTTCAATTCCTACGACTTTTCCAATAAGCTGAGATTCTTTTATAACCCCTGCTGTATGCCCACTGTCATTCGTATAAACGGCATACTCACCCGTACTCAATGCCTCCAATTCTACATCGATATAATCCCTTTGCTTTCTATTTAAATGATACCGATACCCAAAATAATACTTAAAAATTTCCTGTTGTTCAGTATTTTCGAATTCAATTGGTGCAACCGTGCCTGGTAAAGCTAAAAAATCGCCATTTAACGTCACTTGTCTTTGCGATGTTTGAACATTATCACCCGCAACGCCGTACACATTAGCAACATTAACCCCGTCCACACCATAGTAGGCAACATAATCCCCTACTTGTATCTCTGCCTCTGGTTCAATTAGCATCGGCAGGTTCGACAGCATCCACTGCTTACCCATTAAATATGAAGTATCCGGTCGGATAACTAATTGTCCATTCGACTCGATAATTGGTAGCACAGTTTCATTTTCCTGCAGTAATGCCATAAGCTCATTCGGATCTGTTGGCAATGCCGCCACCGTTTTTGACGCCGTCGCCCCGTCCGGTGTGAATTGTAACATCACGGCAAAACCTAAAATTAAAACAAACGCCAGAGAAATTACAGACACTTTCCAATTTATTTTTTTAGAAGGAGCCTTGCCTGGTCGGCCATTCTTTAAAATGCGCTGCTTCATATCCTCAGTGAATGGCGCCTCTGTACGAAGCTCCTGTTTTAGCTGGTCTTTTAAATTATTCATGGATAAATACCTCCGATTGTGACGATAATTTGGATTTTAGTAAGTCCCTGCCTCTACGTAATCGAGTGCGTACGGTATTTTGAGAAACATCAAGTAAGTCCGCAATTTCCCAAGCCTCAAATTCCTCATAATAAAACAAAATAATGACTTCTCGGTAATGGATTGGTAGACCCATCACCTCATGCTTTAATGTTTGAAATTGTTGTTGCTTCATTACTTCCTGCTCTGCAGATTTTTCGTTTGTCCAAAACGGCGTTAAAAAATGCAATACGTTTTTCCGCTTCATTTTACGTAATTCATCATGACAGCGGTTAATTAATATTCTTGTCAAATAGGTTTTTAGTGCAGCCTCTCCCCGAAAAACGTCTACACTTGTTGCATATGTAAAAAACACGTCCTGTGTAATTTCTTCTGCCAATTGCTTGTCCTTCACATATAAATAGCTCATATGGAATAGGTATTCTCCGTATTCCTCTATTAGCAGCCTCATATTATCATCCTAACTGGTCTTTTAATTATTAGACGTAAAAGATTGCGAATATTGTTCAAAAAATAAGAAATTATATAAAAATATGGCTCTTCACCAAAATATGTGCTTATAAAAGAGTAGATATCTTTTATAGTAAAGTACATATTTTGAAAAAGAGCCATAATAATCGTACATTAATTTAATTTTTCATTTTCCTTACTTAGAACAATAATTTTGTATGACAAGTCTTCAATTGATAACTCTTCCCTTTTTTTCTCGATGATTCCCTCTACATATTCTTCAATCCGCTCTACCCTTTCTAAATTTGAGTCCCCTTTAGAATTCTTCAAATGCGTTTTGATAATAATTTGCAATGGAGCTGGAGAGAACGAATACGCAAAATCTCTATATTCCTCAAATTGTTCATCCGTTTTTATTCTTATTACATTGAAAATTGGTTGCCATTCTTCATCTAGTCGTTCAGCCACACTTTTTGTTCGCACCGTAACATCAAACAAAATATTTGTTTTTGAATATACGCTGTCTGATACAAGTTCTTGGACTGCTTGTTGCTCTATACTTGATATTTCATTTTCATCGTTTACTATTACTTCTATATATGGATTAGGTTTTCTTGAATCAACGAGCATTCTATTCGTTTGATAACCCTCCGTTTTTAAAATTTCAGATGTAGTATTAAAAACAACGCCACTTAGTTCATTTAATTTTCCGCCTTTTATTTGCAAATTCTCATCATTATTATCCGCCAATTCTATTTTACTGTTATTCCAATTGGCCAATACGAATGAAAAAAGAATTAAAATCGCGGCAAAAATCCCAACTAACATAAGTGATTTTTTGTTCATTCAGTGCCTCCAATCATTTGGGATGTTAGTACATTTTTATGATTCATTCACTTAAATAGAACGGTTATTCTCAGCAAACAAAAATCCCTTCTTACATCCTATTGCTGTAAGAAGGGATTTTTCTCATACTATTATGAACTTACCTAAACGTGTGCTACGTTTTTCGCTTTAATTTTCACTAGTCGTAATAAATAAATCACGAAAACAATTGCTAAGACACCTGCACCTGTTAAATAGACTGTAGAATAGCCTGCATTAACAGCAACCATACCTAATATGTAAGAGCCTAGCGCAATTCCAAGGTCAAACATCGTAAAGTATGTTGCCGTTGCATAGCCGCTACGAGTATGCGGTGTCGATTGTACTGCTAATGCCTGTAAACTTGTTGTCACAGCACCATAACCAAAACCAATAAAAATAGCTGAGAATAGGAATAAGGCTGGGCCTGATACAAAGGCAAGCATCACTAATCCAATCGCAAAAGAGATAATCCCAGGAATAATAACATACTGCGCCCCCTTCGTATCATAGAGCTTTCCTGTATACGGACGCGTGATTAGCATTGCTGCCGCAAACACCGCATAGAACAGACTCGCAACAGCCATTAAATCTTTTTGCTGCGCGTAAACCGATAAAAACGATAAAACACTTGCATACGAAAATGCAACTAAACTAGCAATTGCCGCAACTGGTAATGCTTTACGTTCAAACAAATCGTTAAACTTAAATGTTAATTTCCCTTGATGTGAAGGCTTTGGTAAATCGTCAGTATTAATCGTTAAAGCCAACAACCCACCAGCTAATACACAAATACTCATTACAGTAAATAACACATTAAAGGAACTATATTGAATCAATAATAAACCGATGAACGGACCAATGACTACCGCCAAGTTTGTAGACATCGTAAAATAACCAAGTCCGGCCCCTTTACGACTAACTGGTACAATGTCCGCCGCTAAAGAACCCGATGCCGTTGTAATAACACTAAAGAAAATCCCTTGTATAAAACGTAATCCTAGTAAAAGACCAAATGGATTAATAATTAAATACAACACTGTACAAATAAAATAGCCCGCTATCGAAATGACTAGAAGTTTTTTCTTCCCAAAAATATCTAGTAGTTTCCCTGAAAACGGACGTACAATAATGGCCGACACTAAGAAACTAGTTAATAATAATCCAGCTTCCTTATCTGTTAGATGAAGTTCGCCAATTGCATAAAGTGGTAATGTTGTAACTAAACCATAAAAAACAAAAAACACTGAAATATTTGTTAAAAATAAACTAATAAATCTCTTTGTCCATATCTTGGTGTTTCCTTCTTGCTGCATTTCAATCAACCTTTCATTTTTTGTAACAGATTCATAAATTGTTGTTGCTCTTCAATTGTCATAGAGCCAATCATTTCTTCCTCAAAAGCCAAAATTGTTTTTTCGATGGCTGGTAATTTTTCCTTTGCCATCGCTGATAACGTCACGATTTTTTCACGTTTATCTGGCCCGTCCACTCTTTGCACCCACCCTAACGTTTCAAGCCTTGCGACTGCTCTTGTGATGCTTGGTGCTTCGACATTTAAATATTTCCAAATTTGCGTTAATGTCATCGGTCCGTGTACATGCAAGCAAAATAAAATCGTCCACTGCGAGCTATACAGATTATGTTGTTTCAACGTTTCATTTAAACAATTCGTTATGTACCTGCTTTTTTGGAGTAATGCATGGAATAATGGATTCATGTCCCACCGCCTAATTTATTTACCTAGCTAAATAAATTATACGCCCACTTTTTTATGTTGTAAAGTAGGTTGATTTGCGTTCCGGTTGGCGTCTGTTGAAATTGCAAACGATCATCTTGTACACCGCCATACTCAGACAGTTTACTAGGACTGAGACATGAATTTATTCAAAAACTTGATGGTTTAACAAAAAGAAGAGGATGCCAGAAGTAGTTTTCACAGCACCCTCTTCTTTTTCAATTGACAGGGTTGGTTTATGAAGGTTGAGTATAGTTAACTTCAAACGCGATGGTTTATCTATCCGTTTTTTGCATTTCAACTGTCACTACATTTTCCGTCTTCGTAGCAAAGGTAATGCTGACATGGACACCGAATTCTTTGTCGCCCTCTTTTAACCATAGCTTAAACTTTTCAATCGTTAGGTCTGCCTTCGATTCACGTCCTACATGCAAGTAGTCAATTATCTTCGCATTGGGATATTTTGATTGTGCCTCTTTTATTGCAAGCTTTCCCCATTTAGCATAGGTTGGAATTTCTTGTTGTGCATGAGCAGCCGCAGGGATAGGTGCTGATACTGCTTGAAGTGTAATACAAATTCCAAGCGCAATAAATGTTTTTCGCACAAATGAACACCTCCTTTTTTCTATAGAATGCGCAATTTAGGGCAGAACATTCTGCATAAGATCTACTCTAAAAGCAAAAAATAAATGCTCCAGTAGTATTGGAACCTACTGTAAGCATTTATTTTCATATTCCTTTTATTTATAACTTTTTTTTGGTTGTTGTACATTATTATGAATCACTGCATTAAATTCAGCAGAATATTCTTCACGATCATTCTTTTTGTGTACATCTTTTTTCTTTTTCTTCTTAAAACTTGTTTTACCTTTCTTTGCCATCAGCTGTCCACCTCCAAAATGTAAACACCAATCGTTTAGTTCGATTATTTATTTTTATTGGATTGTTGATTTTTATCATGGTTGGTTTTATTGTTTGCATTTTTTGCTTTCGCATCAAATTCGGCAGAGAATTCTTCGTTTAGGTTGTCATTCGGGTTATTGTTATTGCTATTACTGTCATCAAGGTCTTTACTTTTGTAGGTACCAAATGGATTATGCGTCCTTGTATTCATGGTCTTATTGCTGTTTCGATTGTTTTTATTGGTGTTTCTATTTGCCATGGATGTTCACCTCCTAAAATCTAATGTGCGCAAGATAGAAGGTTTTATTCTTTCGGATTATTGCTTATTCTAATTAACAAAAGAAGGAGAAAAATATACGTATAATAATGGGTTCTTTAAAAGCGGAAAATAAAAAATGTAGACAGGCCCGTTAGCTTGTCTACAGTAAAAAACTTTAAAAAGCACATGTATTTATTGCTACCAGTGTCAAAAAATATTCATGTTCCACTCAGTAGCAATATGCTTTAATAAAGGTACGCCCGCAACACTATTTCCAATTTCATCTATCGCCGGCCCATATATGCCAATTCCACAGCCAGTAGGAAATGGTGAATGTACACTTGCGTGGCTTGGCACAGCAGCCAGAATCGCTCCTGAGACACCACTTTTAGCAGGTAGTCCTATAAAAGCTGCAAATTTACCAGAGAAATTATACATGCCACAAGTAACCATTAACGCTTTCGTTAATTTTGCTACTTCCTTTGAAAATAACTGTTTTTTCAAAATCGGATGATAACCGTCATTGCCGATCACTAATCCTATCATTGCTAAATCGGAAACATCTACTTCAATGGCACATTGCTTCAAATAAACTTCTAGCGCTTCCTCTACTTCGCAATCTAAATAGCCAGAATCCATCAAAAAGTAGGCGATTGCTCGATTTCGATTTGCCGTTTCCCATTCGGATTTATAGACTTCTTCATTTACAATTAATTTTTTTCCTACCATTTTTTCTAATAATTTTATTATAGTATCTAATTTCTCCTGCGATGAATTACCAGAAATCATGGAAGATACGGTAATAGCCCCTGCATTGATCATAGGGTTAAAGGGTTTTCCTGGCTCATGACTTTCTAAACGAACAATAGAATTGTAGGTATCACCTGTAGGCTCTACATCTACACGCTCTAATACATAAGACATTCCCCTATCCATACAAGCTGAAATAAAAGCAACAACTTTAGAAACACTTTGTAGTGTAAACGTGTTAGTCGTATCTCCAGCTTTCATTTCAATTCCGTCTGAGCCAATTATTGAAATGGCTAACTCGTTCGGATTTTTCAGTTCTAGTGCAGGTATATAATTAGCACAGTTTCCCTCTTTTGCATAAGGACGAAACTGCTCAACCCATGCTTCTAAGAACTGACTATTTTGATGTTCGACATTTTTTTTATTTGATAGTTCCATTTTCGATCTCTCCTTACAAGTAAAAACAGAGCCTTCATAGATTTATGCTATGAAGACTCGATTCGATAATAAGCGCTAACTAAATTTTTCATTGTTAAAGCTTCGCAGGGTAAACACCTTCTGGAATTAAGGAAACATACGTCTCTCCATCAAGACGTTAGCTCAATTGCCGTACATGCCATAATTTTTGCTACCTGTAGCAATCGAATAAATATGTGCTAACTCAAAAATTCTTTCCAGCGATTTTACAGGTCCAACAATGCCAATTTTGTACATCATGAAATCCCCTTCTATTTCGACTGCTCCAATACCTTAAATAATAACCGTTTTTCAATTATTAATTATAAATAGTATATCCAAGAAATTATCTGCTATCAAAATAATGTCCCTCTTGTTTCACGCGTCTGTCTTTTTCATTCTCTTACTCGAATCGCCCGTCTACAAATATCTTCAAAAACCTAATTACGCACTTGATTTTTTAGAAGTAATTAAGAATTTGTTTTACTATATGAATTGAACTAAAGATTGCTTGTTGATTGGAGTGGAGGCTGTGCGACTCCTTGGGATTAGCGTGAAGCCACTAAAAAACTCTAAACTAAAATTGTTTTATAGTGATTTTTTGCATGGGCATTATTTTACTATGCAAAGATTTTTCGCGGCAGCGTGAGACTCCAGTAGGAACAGTACAAGGGCACTGAAAAACTCTAAACCAGGATTTGTTTATAGCAATTTTTTTGCATAGAATTATTTTACTATGCAAGGATTTAGCGCGGCGGTGTGAGACTCCACCAGGAACAGCACGAGACGTAAGACGCAACAAACCGCGCGAAGCGAGGGTTGCGGCTTACGCTGTGCCTGTGGAAAGCGAACGCCAGAGCGCTAAATCCTTTAGGTCATATTTTTATTAGAGAATTTATTAAAAAAACACTTTTTCAGTGGCCTCTTTAGCGTCACAGATGAGACCCTGGAGCGAGCATAACGAGTGAAGCGGCTCATCGGACGCCCCCAGGAAAGCGCACAGTTGGAACGGAAATCAACCTCGAATGTTTCTGGAAAATGAGGATTCTTTTATTCAACTTATATAATTGGATATAAGCTACTTTACATTGCAAATGCGAGTAATTTGGCTCGTATCATTCACTAAAAAATGGAGCTATCTCAAAAAGCTATTTGAGACAACTCCATTCCTACCTGTCGATTAGACAATCGTATATTCAGTTATGTTGAGTAGTGCACCGACTGCACCGGAGAAGCCGTGGTCATTGATAAAGACCGGCGTATGTTTTTTTGTGCGTGTGTAATTTGCAATGACATTCATTAAATGTTCGTTATTGCTAAGTGTTGATCCAATATAGACGATATGTTGGGCATTTTTTTCTTCCGCATATTGAATGCTGAGTGTCGTAATCACTTCACCGACTAAACCTTGGACGGTCGCTATAATGTCTTCCGGTTGATGCCTAATATCTTCAGTAATCCCGACCTTCCCGAAATTACTTGCGGTTAAATGTCCGTCTATTGGTGTATCCATGCCCTGATAAATATCCCTGACACGTAAATCGATGTCTTCACGGTTTCCTTCGGCAGCCATTTCACGAATGGCATTGTAATCCGTTATCCCCGTTGTAAGCGCTGACAAACCTATTAATGTACCACCACCAACACCAGTCCCACCTACTCGAATATCGCTATTGCCTTCCATATAGTGAATCGATGTACCCGTACCAATATTCGTAATCATGCTGCGATCAAAGTGATGTCCTTCTTTTTTTAGTAAAAAGCGTACACCTTTTATCGTTGCTTCAAATTCTACTATATAATGAATTGATTTCATCTTTTTTATGACGTTAAGTAATTGCTCAGTACGTCCCCCCGTAACTCCAATATCCTCGATATCTGGATTGTTTAAGATCCAGTCTTTTACAGTCTGCAAATCATTAGACGGAAAAGTCGTTAAAATCAGCTCATTATGCTCATCCAAATATGCAACTTTCGTCAATGTGCCGCCTGTATCAATACCTATAGCCTTTGGCATACTATTTCTCCTTTAACTTTATTCAGTAGAAGTTTCCTACCTCTATAGAGGGTGAGATGAATACTGATTTTAGCTTTTATTCAGTAGGTCATTAAACGCCGACTGAATAAAGTTAATGCCTCCAGCGGATGTCACGGATTTTGAAAAGGAGTGAATTATGCATGTACAATTCAAATCCGGACACAATTACGCCGAGGCGTAATTGATTAATCGCCCTTTCTAAACTTTACCGCTGTTGAAATGATTGTGCAATAACTTGATTGTTATTCATGAGAAAAACTTTTAAAAAATCAGATTTATTTTAAAGATACCGTACTTCATCCCTTTTTATGTAAAAAAAAGAGTCGATGCTAATGCAATCGACTCTTAGTTTATAACTATTATAGCATTCGGAAATTATTGTGCAGAGTATCCGCCGTCAATTACAAGTTCGCCACCTGTAATGTATGATGCTTCGTCTGATGCTAAGAATAAAATTGCGTTTGCAACTTCTTCTGGTTGTCCAAGACGACCCATTGGAGTAGCTCTAATAAGCATGTCCATAGCTTCTTTGTATTGACCAATGTTTGCAGTCATTGGTGTTTCAATTACACCTGGGAACACTGTATTTACACGAATATTGAATTTCCCTAATTCAGCTGCTGCAGCACGTGCGATTGCGCGTAAAGAACCTTTAGATGCTGAATAAGCGTTCATACCAGAACCGATAAGTGCTGTGTAAGAAGAAGTATTTACGATAGCACCTTTACCAGCTTCTTTCATATATTTAGAAACATGTTTGATTCCTAAGAAAGGACCGAATGAGTTGATTTTGTGCATTAAAGCCCAGTCTTGATCTGTAAGATCTGCCGGTGATTTTTGAGATGAAATCCCAGCGTTGTTGATTAAAATATCGATACGACCGTATTTTTCTACAACTGCTTTTGTGAATTCTGCCCAGTTTTCATCAGATGATACGTCTAATTTCATGCCTTCAACGTTTTCTAATTCAGAAATAGTAGCTAAGTTAGCTTCATTGATATCAGCAGCAATTACGATTGCGCCTTCATTTGCGAATAATTTTGCCATTGAAGCGCCCATACCTGATGCTCCACCTGTAATGATTGTAACTTTATTTTCTAAACGACCCATTAAAAAGACTTCCCTTCAGTTGCGCTAGATTTTAGATTCTAGCTATTTACTGTAAACTAGTTTACAACTAAACTATATCACCCTTTTGAAATAATTTCAAAGTATTTGTCCGAAAAATGAACATTTCATTTTATCTTCCCTCTTTTTTGCGATAACATATACTATAGAGGCAGGACAATTTGAACGGAGGATACCACATGAAAGATCAAAAAATACTATATAAAGAAGCGATGCAAGTTTTAAAGGACACAAGTCGTACCTTTTATATACCAATTACTTTTTTAAAAAACGACCTAAAAACAACTGTCGCAGCAGCTTATTTAGCTATGCGTGCCATTGATGAAATCGAAGATCACGAAGAACTTACAAATGATATAAAATTCAACTTATTAACTGCGACAAGCGAGCTTTTAAAAGGCGAATTCAACGCAGCAGCGTATGAGACTCTACTGTCCCCCTACGCCAACAAACTACCGGAAGTCACACTACGTTTAGCAGATTGGCTGACATTCTGCCCTGAAGGATCTCGTTCGATTATTCAAGCATCTACGAGTGAAATGGCGTTCGGGATGGCGAAATGGGCAAAAGCAAACTGGCAAGTTCATACACGTGATGATTTAGATGAGTATACATATTACGTGGCGGGCCTTGTTGGTACGATGTTGTCTGAGATTTGGGAATGGGGTGCGGGTATAAAAACCGATCGCGAATTAGCCATTGGTTATGGCCGCGGGTTACAAGCAGTCAATATTTTACGTAATCAGCATGAAGACATGGATGAGCGTGGCGTAAGTTTTGTACCAGATGGCTGGACACGTGATGATTTATTTGCCTATGCAGAGGAAAACTTGGCCCAAGCAGACCTTTATATTAAGGGCATTGATAAACGGTCAATAAAAATGTTCTGCCGCCTACCACTCGCTTTAGCGCATAAAACATTAAAAGCGATGCAAGAAGGCCGTGAAAAAATAACACGTGCCGAGGTAGAACAAACAGTTGAAGAAGTGCAAGCTGACTAAACATAAAAGTTAGGTTCAAAATAAAAAACAGAGTTGATTCTACAATTTTGTAGGTTAACTCTGTTTTCTTATTTTGAAATCATACATCGAATACATTTATCTCACAAATGTAATAAAGTCAATATTAACTGGTTCAATACCCTCTGTTCGAAGTCGTGAGTTAATCTGTCCTCGATGGTACTGGCCATGCAATGCTACGTGGGTCAAAACATCCCGTACTGAATTCTTAAACTCTTTTCCTTTACTATTTGTGTAGGATATTAATTTTTCTAGGTCAGTATCTGTTAATTTAGTTAGAAACGTTGTTAAGCTCTCTTCATTTTGCTTAACAAGTTCTGCACAGACTTCTTTATCGACATCTGACCAGATGGGTAATTGTGAACTGTCCAATCCTTGTAATCTAGCTATCCATACTTTTTCTGCAAATAGGATATGAGAAAATAAACGGAACACGTCTTGATTTTCATCTTCAATACTTTGTAATGTTTCAAGAATACGTTGATTTGCCCAATTTAAATGCTCATACATCTTTTGGATCGTTTTCAATGAGAATCACACCACCTATGATTAAATTTTTAAATAGGATTTCCCCTGTTAAAATAAATTTTACCATATAACCCCATTAATTAGAGCGAAATAAAAGAATACTTCTCAACGAAACTACATCGTTCTTACAGTAAATGGCCCTATAATTACTTTTGCAAACAGCATTGGAAAAGAAAAAGGAACTGTTCCCAGTTCCTTTTTCCAGCATAACTTTCTTTAAATAATTATCAAATCGAGAAGGTATCTTTTGTCACTTCGAAATCCAACTATGAATGCACTCACAATCATTCCTATGCCACGAATTACATATAAAAAGAGTATGCATCAGCAAGCCTTACCATGTTGCTTATCTCCATAAGAACTATTTGTTATATTTTTTCAAAAGTTCTGCGATTTCTCGTTCGTCCGACTGGATGGCTACCATAGATGCGGTCATACTTTCAATATCTTTTATGCTAGGATCAGCCCCTAGATTTAGGAGTACCTTGACAGTTTCCAAATCAGAACCGTAAACCGCAGAAAATAAAGCTGTCATTCCAGCGGAGTCTTGGTAATTGGGATTCCCTCCACTTTCAACAAGGAGTCTTACCATATTCGGATCCCCTATTTCTGCTGCGGTCATTAATGCCGTATTTCCATAACTATTTTCATAATTCAAATCTGCACCTGAGTCTAGCAACAATTCAACCATTTGGGGATTACCGCCCTTAATAGCCCAATCTAAAGCTGTATTTCCATAATAATCTTCCTGATATACGTCTTCGCCTTTTTCAATCAACTGATTTACCTTATCAAAATCATCATTTGCCACTGCGACGATAAAAGATGGAATTTCCTCTTCAACTTCTGCGTAATCTTCAAACTCTTCCATCGGATCATACAAGAGGGCCTCTCTTACAAGATAGTAAAATCCGGCTGACAACACCAACAATGAAACCAATGATCCAATGCCAAAAACCCATGTTGCTTTTGATTTTTTAAGCAGAATCACTCCCTGGTCTGTTTCTCCATACAGCTTGCTGATCTCGTTTATTCGTTTTGGTAATGGCGGATGGGTAGATAAAACCTCACTCAGCCAGACAAAGAACCCTTTTTCATTGTTTAATTGCTCAATATATTCTGCCTTATTGACATGTAAATAAAGGTTTTTTCCGACTGCAAGCATGGTCAAGCTGTTTTTTGCTGCCTCATTATTTCCTGTATAAAAGGCTGCATATCGATCACAAGTATACTCACAAGCGCGTAGATAAAGTTCCGCGATTCCCGGTATCCACATCGCAGGTAAAATAAACATTTGTTTAGTCAGATGATTCCTCTTTATATGGGCAAGTTCATGGGCAAGGATAAAGTTTAGCTCATCATCACCATCCGTATTAATAAGCTCAAAGATATCTGCGTAGATGACTACCATATTTCGTCCAAAAAAACGGGTTGCAAATGCATTTAGCATTCCTCCAGACTCCATAACATAAATGTCTGGAACATTAGTAATCCCCATTTTCTCACATAATTCCTCTGCTGTTTTATAAACCTTTGGGAACTGCGCTGGACTCAATCTAACAGCATTTGTCCGAATGTTCCCAATCATCAAGGCATTGAGGAATAGCGAAATTAGAGCTAAAACGAGCAAAATGAGAATCCCGAAAATCGACACGACCAAGACAATATAAGTTAAAATACTAATTACAAGCACAAGCCAAAAATATCTATTTTCATTTTTATGAATCAAGTCTTTTGGTAAAATCGTATATTCATTCATTTGTATGTATCTCCTTAAACAAAGTTAAAGAGATTATATCTTTGATTAGACCCTATTGAACAGTCAACATTTCTCCCAAAACATGCACATTTAACCAATGAATCGCGGCAGTCATACTATCACTTACAATATCATCAACCCAAGAACTAAAAATTGGCAAGTATGAATCCCATATTGGATTCATACCTGCCCATAAGCTACTATTCATAACTTTTGGTAGCCCTATTTGAATAACAAGCCTGTTCTTTAATTGGTGCTATATATTTGTTGGATATTGAGTGAGTAATCTGTATCTAGATTTTCTCTGTTTTCACCAATGATTTTGCCTTCATATAATGTTTCTCCTGTACGTAAATCACCGATAAAGAACAAATGACCGTCATCAACACGATTCACAAAATATATTTTACTATCTGTAATCTGTAAATAAGGTACTTCTTCATCATTAGCAGTGCTTGGATAATTAAAGTGTAATGGCTCTTCCCACTGTTTCTTTTCAATATTATAACGGTTCAGCTCTAAACCATTAGTTGAATGAACAGGAATGTATATTTCTGTTCGATGAAGATGCATCGAATCCATATTTGGTTTTAATTCGGCGGGAATCGATATTTCCTCCACTTCATTGTTAGTATTGTTATAAATATACATTTGGCTAGAAATAATTTCAGGAGTAGCACTTCCCATTTGATCCTTATATTTTTTTATCATATATAAGAAATAGTTTTCATTTTGAAGATTACTATAATCATTAAATATGCGCATACTGGAATTAACTCCCACTTCAGAATATGTTTTAGCGATTATTGAGTCATGTTCAAATTCCTTGTTGTTTTCATCAATTGTATATATATGCAACTCCTCCCCACCATTATAGAGATAGCCTGTTGCAAGTATCTTGATTTCCCCATTTTCTACATAGACATCATTCACATACATCCAGTAATAGCTTTCTTGGGCCGGCGCATTAACTTCAAATGATACACTGTCATTTGTATTTTTATCGAGTATATCGATTTGAAGCGTTAAAAAATCCCCTTTGACTACTCTATCATCAATGTCTTGAAAAGTTGTGTAAATCAAACGCGCTTCGTCTTCAAAGTACAAACTCGGGTCAAATTCTTTTCCACGCATAAAATTACGGTATTTTTGAATGTTTTTTTGAAAATACTTTTGAGACACCAAAGGTACCTGACGTGCTATCAAACCCTCAATAAAAGACTGCTTCATCTGATTAGTCGAACCATCCTTTGATATGTACAACCAACGATGTATATCACCACTCTGGTAACTCGCTTGAAGGATAAGATTTCCGATTTCTTCCTTATTTCCGCTAGTCGTTTCAATTTTAAAGGGTACATCATTTTTAGAAGCCACTGCTGCTTTGATATAGTAAGAACCGATTGTCGTCACGATTACTAAACTGATCAATATCGTTTTCCAATATTTTTTCATGGTAATTCCCCCCGTTAGACCCTGATTTTATGTTTTAGCAAATGATTTGCGATCCAAATAGCACTTCCTAAAACAATAATGCTTGTTACCAGTTCCATTAGATAGATTTCAAGTGGGTAAAAATATCCTGTATAGGAGACAGCCAATATTAACGGTGCAACAAGGACACCGAATGAAAACATTCCATAAACGATTCCACAGAAAATACCTTTTAAACCGAAACTCCGCTCAAACAAGATGGAAGTGAAAAGTATTGCTACAAAGATCAAACCGATTCCATAAAGCAGGATAAATCCAACAGGTGTGTTTGGGTACAGAAAGCCCCATATTTCTTGATCGTAAATCCCATAAAAAGGAAAGTTAGTTCGGAAATCTGCTGGTACAATACCATTCACAATCTGCATTTCAATTGGTACTAATAATATTTGTAATGTAATTAAGCCAAGCACCAATAGCATTATTGTTGTCAATTTAGCGAAATAAATATTTATTCTTTCCGTCGGCAACATTAATAATCTGTAGATGAACGTATTTTTTCCAAACCAATCCCGATACCAAATAAAGAAAACATAAATCATCAACATGGCGATACAAAAAACGATTGGCATTACAAACCATTCAGAATTAATAAAACGGGAAAAAGAAAAAGCGCTTTGCTCAATATATTTGCTCACTGATAATTGATTTGCATACATCACCTTTTCCGCACTACTCATATATCCTTTTGAGACAATAACCGCACCGATGAGCTGAGAGACAACTGTCAATCCAATTAGGATTAGGTACAGTTTGAAAAATCGGCTTATCTCGAAATGTACAAGTTTTAAATAACTTTTCATCTACGATACACCTCCCGCATAACATCAACGACTGATTTTCCTTCATTCTCACGTACTTCCTCTACGCTAAAGTCCTTTAATACTTCTCCTTCGTCAATAAGCACTGCTCTATCAATCAAGTGTTCGATATCATTAATTTCATGCGTTGTGATAATCACACCACGATCTTCAATTAAATGGCTTGTAAACACTTCTGCTATCTGTTCACGGGAAAAAATATCAATACCGGAGAATGGTTCATCCATCAGTAAGTAATCCACATCCAGTGCCAAACCTAATAGCATGTTGACTTTAGCTGTATTCCCCTTCGATAAGTTGGCAATCCGTTCTGTAGGGTCTAGTTTGAAAAATTTCAACAACTCCTCAGCCCTTTGCGGATTCCAGCTTTTATAAAAATCCGCCATGAACGCAAAGGCTTCAGCAATTTTCATTTGTGGCAACATCGTGATTGTATCGGGAATAAATGTGATTTTGTCATAGCTTTCTTTCCTGATTTTTTCCCCATCTATCAAAATTTCACCGCTATTAATCGGAGTGAGGGCCATAATCGCTTTCATAATTGTCGTCTTCCCTACTCCGTTTATCCCGATTAAACAAGTAATTTCACCTTTTTTAGCAGTGAAAGAGAGACCATTTAAAACCTGTTTCCTACCGTATTTTTTCTTAACATTTTTCACTTCGATCATTTCGATTCCTCCGCTTCCCCGCTTTCGGCATCATACTTTTTCTCAACTAATTCCAACACTTCGGATAGCGGCACATTGATGGATTTTATAGAACCTAAAAATAAGTCAACCGCTTCGATAATCAATTCTTCACGGACACTTTTAAGTACCGCATCATCTTTCGTAATACAGCTTGGCATATTTCCTTCAGTAAATATCAATCCTTGTTCCTCCATTTCCTTATAAGCTCGTTGTGCGGTATTGGGGTTAATCTTCAGCTGATTGGCCAGTTCTCTTCTTGATGGAATCTCCTGACCTGGTTCAAAATATCCCTTGGCGATTTGCTCTTTAAAATGCCGGATAACCTGAACATAAAGTGGATCCCGATTATTAAACTTTACATTCAATACACTCAACTCCTAGAAAATCATATTTTCGTGTATTAACCACTTAATACAGATTGCGCATAATGATGGGCTTTGTTCTTTTAATAAGGCTTAATCTTATTATTGGGTATTATTCATCTTCATCGACCCATCATCGATTTCAGAATCCAATTTAATAAATCCCTTTAAATTTGAGGTATATTCCTCAATTTCTGTGGTCTCGTGGTTCCAAATATAAATTTTATCTTGCATTTTTCCGTTTAGTACTTGAAGACACAATTTATCACCTGTACCATCATCACCAATAGCTACTAGGTCTCCCGACATTTCTTCAACTTTTGCATCCTGGTTTTGCCTCACAACATCGTCCCAAGTTTTTTTAGGATTCTTTTGGTCTTTGATAGGAAAAAGAGTCCATTCACCGATTTCGGCATTATTAACTAATCTAAACAGTTCCTTGTATTGTTCTGGAAAAACTGCACCTAATTTTTCTTCAGCCGATTTTATATCAAAATCTGTAACACCAGGTTTTCTTGTTGGAATCAAGTCTCTTAATTCTTTCACTTAATACATACCGCCTTTCTTGTGTCATCTACACATACTTTCAACATAAACCTACGCAACAATCTATTTCTTCTTTGAGAAAACAGCCTTTAATAAAGAACAACCCGATAAATCATTTTGCCATCGCACCCGCTAATACGTTCTGTGTATTAACCACTTGATACATCCACCTCAAAAAAATGTATTAAACAGTTAATACACCCTTCTAAGTGTATTATAGGTTTAATACACATTTAATGTCAATCTATTTTATGGGAATAATTCTCAATAATTAAGAGAAAACAAGTCGTTATACTAAATTGTTTTATTAGCCTAATAAGAAAAGCTGCTCTTGACTTGGGCAACTGGGTTTTAAACTCTTGCCTCCGTTACAGAAATATTTGTTACCATTTTTACTTATTAATAATTAGTTTCATCTATTTCGTTCATCACTAAAAGTTGAAATGTTTCTGCGGGAAATGCAAGCAAACAAAAGACCTTGCACGGAACCTAGCGAAACTGTTTTTTTTTCAACGAAAGCAAAGCCATTCGGTGCTTGCCCGCGGAAATCAACCTACAACTTTTATGCTAATGGTGGCAACTGACTAATCAACAAAATCAATTATCACGTTCCTCTAAATATTTTTGTAATACATCTTTGGGCTTCACTTTTTGTTTAGCAGGTACAACACTTTTCTGTATCTCGCTTAGTAAATACAATCCCCTAAATATACAACCAGCAAAAATGCCAAAAGCTAAAATCCCTCCTACCAGTGGTCCCATCTTAATTAAGATCATAGCCAATAATACACCCACTACTATTGATAACAACAAATACATAGCCCACCCACATTCTTAAATAACTAAGTTAATTTAAAATTAAACGTATTTTCCTCAATATAAATTGTTTCCTTGGCACTTCTTATAATAATATCGAAATTCTTGCTGTATGGATGCATAAACACTTCGTACTGAATACGTCGCTCATTATGGGATTGTTTTAAATAATCGATTTCCGCTCCTCTTTCCTCTATATCTCGACCGAATCGTCTCTCAAGTTCCGTATCACCATCTGTATAAAAATAAATTAGAAGATCAAATAATTCAGGATTAGCAAAAGCAACACTCATACCTTCTACAATGGTTAATTTGTTTTGTGAAGAGAGTTTTTCACTCTGTAAATAATGTGTATCAATCGTTCGTAAATTCATATTCTCCTTTAGCATCAGTACATCTCTTTCTAAGGAAGGTATATGATGTGCTGCGGGATGGCATGCTGTCATTTTAAAACGATGGAATGTTTCTTTATGTGTGTAGTCAATCACTGCGTATTTTCGAATTGCTGAACTCACTATGTATGGATCCGTATTAAGATAGTTTACATCGTACTTTAACTCCTCCATTAACCTATGTGCAAAAGTCGTCTTTCCTGCAGCTCCATGACCTGATATCCCAATAATCAGCTTCTTATCCGAATTATGAATCCAACGAATGATTTCTTGAATTAATGTGTTCATCATTCACTCTCTTTTCTAATATCTTTCTGACCTTTAGTGATAATCATATGACTCAGCGAAGCCCTCTGAAAAAAAGCCTGGTCGTAAATCAAAATAAGAATGCGAAGCCCAGCTCGCCAAAAAGGCCAAAAAAGAAGCAAATCAAACGATCTTTGAATAAGAAATAAAGCATCTATTATATACATCGGTTGATATGTTTCTTCAAGGCGCACCAATCGAACCCAAATGATATTGGGTCAGCCAACACTTTTGAAAAATCTGACTTATGAAATTAATTATACTCTAAACTTTATAGGTATATAATACGTCTTTAATAGGTAAGTAAATAAAAATACTGCATTAAAGGAGGCTATATTACCCTACATACTAATAATTTAACAAATAAATAACATAGAAGAGTACTTATAGATTATCGGAGGAATATTTATGTTAGGTAAGACATCCAATCATCGTTATATCCCTGGATTAGATGGGATAAGAGCTTTAGCAGTACTAGCTGTAATTGCTTACCATTTTAACTTCAGTTGGGCCCGCGGAGGGTTCCTAGGAGTTGATATCTTTTTTGTTTTATCAGGTTACTTAATAACCTCTTCCATTTTACCAATTGAAGGGAATACGTTAACGGTTAGTTTGCGTCAATTTTGGATTAAACGGTTTCGACGACTAATCCCAGCCGCATATGTAATGATTTTGACCACTTTCGTATGGGTGACGTTATTTAATAAGGAACTTCTAAATACTTTGCGAGGAGATGCAATATCTTCTATATTTTATTCAAGTAATTGGTGGTTCATTTTTCACGAACTCTCCTATTTTGATAGTTTTGGATCCCCTTCACCTCTGAAGAATTTATGGTCGTTAGCAATTGAAGAACAATTTTATATCATTTGGCCAATTCTGTTGATCATTGGACTATATTTATTTAAAAAGCGCAGCAAACTTTCGATAATCGTCTTTATCGGAGCATTTTGTTCAGCATTGTTAATGAGTATACTGTATCAGCCTGGAACAGACCCTAGTCGTGTCTATTATGGGACGGATACCCGTTCATTTGAATTACTGATAGGCTGCTGGTTAGCTTTAGTTTGGCCGATGAACAGACTTTCGACCAAAAATCTTTCTACTGAGCATATTAATAAACTAAATAGTATAGGATTGATTTCCTTTAGCATCTTCATTCTTAGCATTTTTTGGGTGGATGAATATCAAGTATTTCTATACAGAGGAGGCATGTTCCTTCTTTGTATAAACGCAGCGGTACTAATAGCTTGTGTTTGTCATCCAAGTAGCTTTTTAGGGAAATTACTTTCTTTGAAGCCCCTTTGCTGGATTGGTTCAAGATCTTATGGAATCTATCTTTGGCATTATCCTATTATGGTGTTGGGTACCCCTGTTCACGAAATAGGGAATCCCGTATACTGGCGTGTCGTTTTGCAGCTAGTCCTTGTATTGATAATTGCTGAATTATCATATCGTTTTATTGAAATGCCGATTCGTAAACAAGGATTCCGTTCATATTTTAGGGAGTATCTATTTGTAAATAGTAATAAGTGGGGAAACTTTTCGTTTTTTAGGAAAATATCAACTGCCCTTATCCCTCTATTCCTTCTACTATTTTTGACGGGAATCACTGGTGTTGTAGGGGAAGAGCAACAAGATTCAAAGGAGTTATATCCAACAAAAGTTGAAATAAATGTTGGGGAGCAAACTTCTACTAACGATCAGGAAACACCGGAGAATAATGCTACTAATCTAGATGAAGAAGAAGTTGAGACTAGTGTTGACCAAAACATAGAAACACCTCAAATAGAGAAAAACGATTCAAGTGTTAATCCTTCGAACGAATATTATACTGGAATATTAGCCATTGGAGATTCTTTAATGATAGATATTTCTAATAGCTTAAATAAAATTTATCCAAACATTACGATTGATGCAGAAATTGGGCGACAAGTTTCACAAGCTGTCAAGTTGGTACCTGGTTTTGCTCATTTCAATCATCCAGATAAAGCGGTCATTATTCAACTAGGTACAAATGGTTATTTTACGAATGATCAGATTGACACACTGCTAGGTGCTTTCTCTAATGCTGATATTTATTTAGTGAATACTCGCGTTCCACGTCCATGGGAAGGAAAAGTGAATAATACTTTATCTAACAAAGCTCAAGAGCATGACAATATTACGTTGATTGATTGGTATTCGACAGCCCTTGACCATCCGGAATATTTTGCTCCAGACGGTGTACATTTGGAACCAAAAGGAGTAGAAGCCTTAACAAATCTAATTCAACAATCAATAAATGCTCGTTCGAATAATTAAAGATATAGCTGAACTATTGCAGTAAAGTAACTATTCTTTGCTACGAATACACACCCATTGATTACCCAGTTTCCACCAAACTTTAATCCTCTGGCTGGCTCTGTGTATCTTCTTAAATCTGTGGTTATTTTTACCTTGTTTATTTTTTTGGGCAAGGCTATTATCTCAAAGATTGTTGCTAAACAAATCATAGAGTTTAACATAAAAAAACAGACATTAATCTTCACACATGTAGATTTATGTCTGTTTTTTGAGTATAAACATTACTGGTTGTGAGTTGAAGTTTTTCGTAACCAAACTGTAAATGCCAATTAACAAATAGGGATTGCGAAAATTATTTGAAAGAACTTTAAAATATATAACTTTTTTCTTTCATTTTTCTTTTAATACCTCCTACTAGTAATCTGTCATCTTCAAAATGTATCTTTTTTTAACATACCTGCACCATTCGTTGAACAGGAAAAAGTCGTTGTCTCTGACCTTTTTGGTAGTCGAACTCCGGCAAATTACTTTATTATGGGCAAAGTCACCTGATTTACCCAATCCTGAATGAATCGCTCTTGATGCGAGTTCAAATGAGGCAGGTTATTCCGGGGAAAGAATCGATGTTCGTGACTTTCTACTGTGTTATGGATTAATTCTCCTGAAAAACAATTTGAATGGAAAATAATCTGGACACTGAAAACCTGATCTCCATTCGGATATTCTGAAAATCCTTCTTCACCTGAATAAAGTCCAAACAACGTTAATTGTTCAACTATTAATCCGGTCTCCTCAAATGTTTCTCGCATAGCAGTTTCAAGAAACGTTTCTCCAGGCTCCATAACGCCCCCTGGAATACCCCAAACATCTCGATCTTTTCGATGCTGTAGTAAGATTTTATTATCTTGTTCAATAATTACTCCACAACCTACAGTCATTAGCATTTCATTTCCAATTAACTTACGAATTGTTTGTATGTAGTTCATCATTTCCTCCTTGAATCTCTTTTTTGGATTAATAGGCTTCTTCTTCAACTATTATATTTTCCAACTTATATGTATCTTCTGGAGAAACCGTATAGCTTTCTTCATAACCTATGTACATAAAAACACTCTCTTCCCCTTCATTTCCAAGTATAAGGTGTAATCCGTGAGTGTCGCCATTTTCATAACGTACTAAGATATCATAGGTAGGCGTTTCGTTTGTTACATCTTGGGTATTACCTTTGGCATTTTTTAGTATTTCTTCAAAATCAGAAATACTTTCTTCTTGGCTATAGGAAGCAAAATAATTTTCATTTAGACCTCCATAACCATTCGATTTTGAAATTGAAATACCGGATACATTATCTAATAACGTCATTTCTTTAGTTTGTGATTGACAACTAATTAAGATTAAAGTGGAAAAAGATAAAATTAAGAACATAACTATATGCTTCATTGTAATGCTCCTCCCTACAATAACTCTACCATAAATATCCACATGGTGACTCAACTGAATAAGTAACTAAATTTCTTCAATGAATGACAGCATAATCGTGAGGAATGCCCAGGAGAATACTTTTCTCCATAGTGAATATATTTAGAAAAGGAATCTATGTACACACTTTCTGTTGAAGGGAGAAATCTCATGAATCCATTCATATATGACCAACTGTACAACGCGAGAAATAACCTAATGAAGGAGATTACTTTATTAAGTGATGCTCAATTTAATAGTAAGCCTGATCTGAATATGTGGAGTATAGCGCAAGTTTGCCATCACTTAGTTTTAGTGGAAGAGGCATCTTTAAAGGCTATTGCCTGGGGAATACTAAAGAGTGATCTCGCTCAACAAGAACGTAAAGAAATACCCCTACTATTATTGGATAGGACGAAAAAGCTTAAGGCCCCCAGAATCGTTGAGCCAGCTGTTGAACCATTTGAAGTTAACCAAATAATCGATTTGTTAAACGATTCAAGAAAAAAATTGTTGGCTTTTCTTAGTACCATAGAAGATAAATCCATATTGGCGAAAAAATCTGTACATCATCCTGCTTTAGGTGAATTACCTCTTGATCAATGGCTTGAACAGATCTATTTGCATGAACATCGACACACAGAACAAATAAAAGAGATCAAATTATTTTTAGATATGGGGCACTAAATTTTCTGTTCCCTTCCTATTGAAATGCACACTACTAAAATTACTTAGTAATGTGCATTGACTTATAAAATGTTGCATACTTTAGTTAATTTCATAAAAAGTTTCACTAGGGAAAATCACGAACATTTCAGTAGAGCGGAAGGCGGCGACTCCAGCGGGAAAAGCAAGCGAACTAAAGACCCTGGACTGAGCGTAGCGAAACTGTGTTTTGTTGCGAAAGCGAAGCGTCAGCAACCAGGGAAGCGGCTCGGTGCTTGCCTGCGGAAAGTGTCCGCCTGTAGCGTAACGATGCGAACGATCATAATTTTTATCTTTGCAATGTTAGTATTTCTTGATGGAAATACGAATTATGAAATTGATTCACTTCTGAAGCAGTCATCAACGATCTCTTTAAAATTCCAAATTATACTTTAAAGAATTCAATCTGTTTTTGTAAATCTTCAGCTAGATTAGCCAATGAATCCGCTGAGGTTGCAATTTCCTCCATAGAAGCCAACTGTTCTTCGGTGGCAGCAGCGACATTTTGTGTGCTAGTTGCTGTTTCTTCCGCAATTTCGGCTAGCTTGTCCTCTGATTGAAGTACAAGCTTAACACCTTCCGTAATTTGCCCGGCAGCTGCAGAGACGTTTTGTAACTGATCCGCAACATCGTCTACTGACGTACGAATTTGTGCAAATGTTTCACCTGCTTTGTTTACTACCTCTATTCCATTTGTCACTTCACTAGTTGTTTGTTCCATTGACTCTACTGCAATTAGAGTTTCCTTTTGTATTAACGCAATCATTTGTGCAATTCTTTGAGCAGATACTGCCGATTGTTCAGCTAATTTACGAACTTCATCTGCCACAACCGCGAATCCTTTTCCGTGTTCCCCCGCTCTTGCAGATTCAATCGCCGCATTTAACGCTAATAAATTTGTCTGCGTTGCGATGTTTGTAATCTCTTCGATGATTTTCCCAATATCCTGAGACCGTATGCCCAGGCCTTCTATGACTTGCGACAATTGAGATACTGTCGTATTTATAGAGCTCATTTGTTTAATAGTCGATTGAATCGCTTCGTTACCTTCTAATGCTTTTTGTGAAGTTCCAACTGCATTTGTGGAAATGTCTAGTGTACTGGATGCAATTAATTGAATACTTGAAGCCATTTCCTCGACGATTTCCTTACTTTCCTTCGTTTCTTCTACTTGACGATCTGCGCCCACTGCCACATCTTGAATGGTTTGTGCAATCTCTCCACTCGCCTTCTTTGACTCTTCAGCACTTGCTGTCAATTCTTCTGAAGAAGCAGCTACTTGTTCAGATGTACTATTTACCTGTCTCATCAAGTCCCTAAACCTAGACACCATGCTATTAAAAGAACTAGTTAAGACACCGATTTCATCTGCTGAACGGTACTTCCCTGCAACCGTTAAATCCCCACTCTCCGCTTTAGCCATTAGCGTCTCAATCGCTTTAATAGGATTAATAATCATCCGAGAAATCACATACCCCATCAAGATTTGAAATACAAGAGATAGGAAGATAATTGTAATTACGATGGTATTACTTGTATTCAAACTTTTCGTGGTACTAGTATTTAAATTATCTGCGTATTTGTCCAAGAAGACTCCGATTTCATCCAAAATGGCATTACTTTTATACACGGGTTCTTTAAGAACTTGTTGGTATGTTAAATAATCAAATTTGCCGTTACCAGCTACAACTAAATCCATGCTTTTATATAAATCTTCTTTATATTTTGCATATGTCTCTTTAAACTGGGCAATTTTCTCTATTTCAGTATCAAATAGAAGACTTTCCTCTAAACTATAAATTAGTTTCTCATTATCATTTAATCGTTCATTAATGAGCGCTTTTAATGATTGTCTCTCTTTTACATCCGTTGACAAAATCATTTCCAACGTATAACCGTCAATCGCCCGATTATTCGTCTGAATTCGCGACTGCCATTCTATAGGTAGTAGTGCATCTTGATACATTGCTTCAGAGTTCTTCTTCATATCATTCATGAAGTAATAGCCTGTTCCTCCAATTATGAAAAACATTAGGATTGAAGAAGCTATTAAAATAATTAATTTCATGCCTATTGTAGCATTTCGTAAACTCATTTCCATTCTCTCCTTCTCATCATTTTTTCAGCAAATAATCTATAAAGTTATCGACCTATTTAATCATCACCTTGATGGCATTACTATATTCTTCATATTAAAATCAAATATGTGTAAATATATCTATAGTATGCGCAAAAATAGAATGGTAATAACTACTTATTCTCATTATTGTTACTATATCATAAGACTTCCAAATATTTCATCTTTTAGTACTTAATCAACGTGTAAATAAGGAATTTCGTATCTTCCCTGCTTATTCTTTTCACAACGACAAAAAGCCCCTGCAGGAGTTATTCTCTCTTGCAGGGGCTACTTTTTTACGCAACGCTTACTATATCCAGTAGTATCTCATAGCCAAAGTATAGCGACAGCAAACATAGCAACGTAAAGATGACTCTTTCTACTTTTCCACCTGTTTTAATGGTTAGTGGGAAACGAACCGCTATTTTTATAGGGAAAAATAACTTAACACCCTTTTTGGTCCCCATATCGAGGATTAAGTGGCTAGCCATTCCGAGTAAAATCCCTATCGTCATAGACTTGAACGGTACAAAGGCATCCATGAGTATCGCTATCAAAAATAAAAATAGCAAACTATGTGTGAAGGACCGATGCCCAAATAGCTTGTTGACTATTTTTGAACTGATGGGAAACGTCCGTCCAATTTTACTACCACCGTGGCATATATCGGGCAGCAATGCACCGACAACACCTGCTCCTAATAATACAAGTGGGTTCTCATTAGAAATTTGTGCAAAAGCAAGACTTGCTGTGATGCCTCCTACAATGTGTGTGTTTCCTAGCATAGTCCAGTATTCTCCTTGCGTGTTGTTAAATTCTACTCTCCAAATTTAACACACTTTGCTCAAAAAGAGAACACACATTCCAAACATACGTTCACTACACATTTAGTTTCACATACATACAAGTTTCCGCAATCACCCAGTACTAAAGACATAATGAACTCTTATTTGATATCAACTAAAAAAAATCCATTTCGAGTAAACACTACAGGCATGTTGATTAACTGATTTTCACCTTTACTATTAAAGTGGGCGGTTGATTTCCGCTACAGGAGCTCGCTTTCCGCGGGCAAGCACCGAGCCGCTTCCTTCGCGATGCTCAGTCCAGGGTCTCGATTCGCTTGCATTTCCCGCAGGAGTCGAGCACCCTCCGCTACAATCAACAAAAAATGCAGGTGCAAATCCTAGTATTAAATATATAATAAGCAATTCCTAGGTGAATAAAAACCTAATATTTACCTAATCAACAAACCTGTAAACATTAATCAAAATGGAGTTCCTTTAGCTAACTGCAAACTGAATACCTGGTTTATCAAACTGTTGCTGAATCGTTAAACACTTAAGTTTCTTCCTATTGATACGTCGACCATAATGATGTCCCTCTTTTATAAAACCCTTAAATTTTTCATTCTGCCTAAATGAATCATACTTTTCGGACAGGAACTTGGATTTCGAAGGTGATCTCATTCGGTTTATCCGTAATCGTGATATCCAGATGCATGATTTGCAATGCATCACCAGTGATCTGATAGCTGTTTGTTTTAAGATAACGAAGTATTTTTCTTAAACTTTCACTACGACTCGACAACAATTCTCCATTGTAACGAATACACGCAAATAATCCCCCCGGAATTGTGATTTGATATGTATTTGGAATATCTTCCGTATTTTTTGCCACAATAAAAATAGTGGACGGTTCTTCAAAACGTTCCGATTTAAGATTCGTTTCTTCGATAATAATGCCCAGTCTGTTGGTAGCAAGAATCGGTGTTTTCTCTGTAAGCATATTCTCTAAATTCAAAACACCATAGCAAAGTTCAAAGTTATCATTGATTTTCTCATGCAAGGTAAGTAATTGCCTACTTTTCATTTTACGGAATATGACTTTCTGAAGTTCACTTTCTCTTTCCACCTGTTCTAAATAGGCGATTTTTTCCCTTATATTTTCTTCCAACTCGTTCAATTCTTTGAGATTTGAAACAAGTTCTTCGTGTTTTGTCTTCATAATATCCAACGATTTGCTGAAATTACGCTCATTAAGATATTCCCTTATCTCATCCGTAGTCATCCTAAGTTGCCTTAGTTCTTTAATGGTACCCAGAATTTCATACTGAAAAATGGAATAGTATCGATAGCCTGAATGAGGATCGACAAGTTGTGGCTTGAACAAACCGATCCGGTCATAGTGGCGTAAGGTCTCCGAAGTCACTCCTCGCAGCTTTGCCATTTCACCGATGGTCAGTTTTTCTTTCAATCAGCATACCTCCTAAAAAACTACTAAGATTTTTATAGTAGGAATCTCGAAAAAATTACAAAATCTAAGAGTTTCCATGCACTCAACAAACTATAAAAAAGAAATGATACATTATATCCTCAATTATGGTTTCCTGACCATTTCCAATAGTCAAATAGCAGCTTTGCTTAAACAATCTAAAGACCTGATAGAAAAACCTTACCGAATGATGGAATAGGCTTGTCACCAAAACACCTGAAAAAATATCTTTTCAGGGACATTAGAATTGCGTCTCCAAATTCATGACCTAATCCCATAGTATAGTACACCCTTAAATTGCTTACATGCTAATATTAACAAAATGGATTGAACTGTTCTGGTACATGTTGACCAAATTTTCAGATGATATCATTTATTAAAACTATGCAATCTTTTCTAACTGTTTGTCAAGTGCACTTACGATCCCCATTTCTGCCGTCATACAAAATCCGAGTATTTCTTTTTTAATCGAAGTTTTCTCACTTTCGGATAAGCGTGCCAAAGAGGATAAAACAGATTTACTTTACCTCAGTTCAACAACCACCCCGCTTTATAGAGAATAGTATGATAGGTTGCGTTGTTTGTAGAAGCATTGCTCGACTCCTGAGGAAAGGCTTCTCCAATCAAAAGGAGAGTAATTGTGCCAAATGAAAAAAGTGAGATATTCGACGATTCAATCGTCAAATACCCCACAATTTGAAATGATATGGACTTTTTCAGTGCCCACTTTTTATACTAGCTTTCTACTCTCTTTCTCTTTTAACACATAGCTGAGCAAATCAAGCAAGAGGCGTGCTCCTACTTGTTGCGTTATGCCAGTAGGATCATATGGAGGCGCCACTTCGACTAAGTCGAATCCAATCACTTCTCCCCTTTTTGCAATCCCTTCCAACAATTCGTTTACTTCATCGTATAGAAGTCCACCTGGAGAAGGTGTACCCGTCCCCGGAGCGATTGATGGATCCAATCCGTCGATATCTATGGTTACATAATATTTTTCGCCTGCTGGTATTTGTTCTAGCACTTCTTCAATCCCCATTTTTCTCATTTGGCGTGGAGATAGAATCACGCTACCATATTCTCTTGCAGCATCAACATCCTCTTTTTTACTGCTGCTAATACCGCGAATACCTAATTGGAATATTTTCTGTACATAATCTAGCTCCGATAAACGGCGGATACAGCTCCCATGTCCATACCGCATTCCTGAACGGTGATCTGCCCAATCCAGATGCGCATCAATTTGAATGACATGGAATGGACCCAATTCTTCCAGTCCTTCTCCTACTGCAGCCGTGATAGAATGGTCTCCACCTAGCACGACGGGCATTGCTCCTTTCGAAACAATTTTACGGATTGCTGCTTCTGTATTTTCGTGACATTGCATAAGATCTCCATGTACCATATCAACATCGCCGCAATCAACTACTTTCCAATCTGGCCCAAGATACGTGATATCATTTTCGATGTCATACGCACCTTCTAATCCAAAACTGTAAAGCGTCGATCCTTCCCTGATTCCCCGCGGTCCCATTCTAGCACCCGATTTCCATTGGGTACCCATATCATTCGGCACTCCGATGACCGCTACATCGGCATCCAGCTGGTCCAAATCTGCGCAAATCGGATACTTCCCAAACGTACATATCCCTGTAAATGGCAAATTCAAAAATTGTTTCTCATCATGTTTAACCATATTATTTCCCCCTATCATCATTGATTCTCACGTTATGTACATGGAAGTCCTCCAGTGTATCGTGAGGCTATTAAGATGAATGTTGCATTTTCATATCATAAGTAATTTGGAACAATTTCAAGTAGTCATCTTTCGATAATTTACGAGAATTTGTTAGTGTACATAAATGTTTGAATGCACTTTCAGCAAGAAATTCGAAATCTTCAGGGTTAACCTTATCTAAATCCCGGAATTTCGGAATGCCAATTTTACTTGCGAGTTCATGTAGCAATACAACACCCTCTTGAGCAATTTCCTCTACAGTCTTACCTTCAGCTTTCACTCCAAGTTTCAGAGCAACCGTCGCATGTTTTTCCGGATTAGAAGGAACATTATATTCAAATACATGTGGAAGGAAGATGGAATTCGCCACTCCATGTGGTGTGTCATACAGTCCTCCAAGTGGTTCAGCCATTGCATGCACCGCGCCCAAGTCAGCGTGCGTAAATGCCATACCTGCAATCAAACTTCCTACTAGCATGTTTTGTCTTGCTTCTAAATCGTTGCCGTTTTCTACGGCAATTGGAAGATACTTAGCAATTATTTCAATAGCATAAAGACTAAGTGCATCCGAAATCGGTTCAGCAATATTGCTCGTATATGCTTCGATTGCATGTGTCAGTGCATCCATTCCAGTAGCAGCCGTAATCGATTTAGGCAATGTCAGCGTCAATTCAGGATCTACAATCGCTAGTTTCGGAGCTAATTTTAAATCAAGGATAGCTTCTTTCTGTTTAGTGACCGTATCTGTGATGACAGACCCTGTCGTCACCTCACTACCTGTACCAGAAGTAGTAGGGATACAAATAAGAGGTGTAATATCACGCTCTAGCAGATTGAAACCATAGCGATCTTTAAGCTCCCCTTCATGTGTGAAAAGTACCCCAATCGCTTTCGCAGTATCCATTGAACTTCCACCACCAAGCCCCAGCAACAAATCGATATTTTCGTCTTTGAATAGTTCATAGGCTTTTACGCAATCTACGTCTTTCGGATTCGGTGTAATTTCATCGTAAACAAGATAGGAAACCCCTTCTTCATCCAATGCATCGGTTACTCTTTTTAAAATCCCCGTTTGTGCAAGCCCTTTATCCGTAATAATCAGCGCTTTTGTACCACCAAGCTCTTTTGCTCTTTTCCCTACATTATTTACTGTCCCGTTACCAAACTCAATAGAAGTCGGTAAGTTAAAATTAAATTCCCCTATCATAAATCATTTCCCCTCTCTATTTTTCAAATGACCTTACGTTAGTAAATTTCTTTCACGAGATTCTCTTTGTATCGTTAATCAATTTTCAAACCAATTTGTCGGGCTGACTTCTAAATTGATGTTTATTTGCTTCACTTCCGAAAATTCATCCAGACCGAAAGTTCCTAAACCACGACCGAGTCCGCTTTGCTTATATCCACCCCATGGCGCTTCGTTGTAAGCATTACCGTATGAATTAATTGTTGTAATACCGGCTCTAATTTTTTTAATAACACGTAAAGCTTTAGCACCATCTTGAGAGAACACCCCAGCTGCAAGACCGTACGGCGTATCATTTGCGAGCTTAATAGCTTCCGCTTCATCTTTGAACTTTTGGACAACTAGCACTGGGCCGAATATTTCTTCTTGGACGATTCTCATATCAGGCGTTGTATCTACAAATATTGTCGGCTCAACAAAACAACCATTCTCAAGCCCACCACTTGTAATTCGTTTACCGCCACACGCTAATTTCGCCCCTTCATCGATGCCGATTTGAATATAATTTAGCACTGAATTCATATGATCTTCACCGACAAGTGCACCCATTTGAGTTGACGGATCATCACCGCGACCTACACGTATATTTTTCGCTTTACTAACCAGACTTTCAACGAACTTATCATGAATACTTTCTTCAAGAAGTAATCGTGATCCTGAATTACATACTTGACCCGCATTTACAAATATTCCATAAAGCGCATAGTCTACTGCTGTTTCAAAATCTGCGTCAGCGAAGACGATATTCGGCGATTTACCACCTAATTCAAGTGCGACTTTCTTAATATTTCCTGATGCTGCTTTCATGATGGATCTGCCGACAGTTGTACTACCAGTGAAGGAAACCATATCGACTTTATCGCTTTCAGCCAATTCATTTCCGACAGTCGAACCTCCTCCTGTCACTAAATTCGCAACGCCCGCTGGAATACCTACTTCTTCCATAATTTCGAAGAGCTTGATAGTAGTGATTGGCGTTAACTCCGATGGCTTGAACACAATCGTATTTCCTGCTGCAAGTGCAGGTGCAATTTTCCATGCCCCGGTCAATAATGGGAAATTCCAAGGCGCAATCAGACCACATACACCTACAGGTTCACGGACAACAAGTGCCTGTACTGGATCGGAAACTGAATATGTTTGACCATTGGGTTTTGTGACAATACCGCCATAATAACGGAAGCAATTCACAGCATCCCCAATATCGAACTCTGCTTCTTTAAGTGGCTTTCCTGTATTCAACATTTCAAGTTCACTCAGCTCTGCTGTTTTTTCTTCAAGTTTATCTGCAATTTTGAATAAATAAGATGCTCTTTCAGAAGCCGGCAAGTCTGACCAAACACCTGAATCAAATGCATTACGTGCTGCATCAATGGCATTACGCGTTTCTTCTACACTTGCTCTTGGTGCTTCTGCAATTGCTTCGTTATTAGCTGGATTGATGATATTGCGTTTTTCCCCGGTTACAGAATCAGACCATTTACCATTAATATACATTTTTAAGTTTAGCATTATAATAACCTCCTAATAAATTATCCTATTTTATCTAAATACATATTTAACCTATCCTACAAAACAAGAGATTACTATTAGTGTAGGAGTTGCAAAACCTTTTCAATAATGACGTCTCTATATCGATTAACTGGCAAAGAACTACATTCACCAGATAATCGTTCGTCATTTCATTTTCAACGCTTCCTATTTTTCTTTTTCCCGAAAAAGCTGTCTTCATTTTCCAAATTCAGCCTTTTAGAATAGCCTCACCCCTTTCAATTGCCTATCCAACCTTCAATAGGGCCATTCCCTGAAGGCCTTTACCTTTTCATTACACGTCTTCCGCAAGAACTTGATCAGGAAGTATCTCCTGATCAAAACTGAACTCAGGCAACCCCTGTCTGAAAAACTTTGTCATATAAATTAGATACACCAAGCCAATTGCCATCCAGGTACCCCCAAGAATCAAGGCATCAAACTCTAAGTGAGACCATAGCCAAAGCGTAAATCCTGCGCCAATAAGAGGCATAATTAGATACCGCATGTATTCGATGAAAGAAGTACGCTTGCCATTTCGAATAAAATAATGGGCGATAACAGACAAATTAACAGACGCGAACGCAATAAGCGCTCCAAAATTAATAAACTTAATGACTTGATCAAGAGTCAGTACGATACCGAGCAATGAAATGATTCCGATTACAATAATTCCTGTTGACGGTGTTTTAAAACGTGAATGGATATGCCCAAATATTTTTTTAGGCAATACAGAATCTCGCCCCATGGCATACAGGACACGCGATCCGCTTGTCATCGAAGCCACCCCAGAAGAGAAATTCCCTAAAATTACCGCAGTTACAAATAAGGATTTGAACAAATTCCCGCCGACCAGATATACGACTTCCATAGCTGCAGAATCTGTATTTTTAAATGAAAAGCCTGGGTGAACCAATTGTGCCAAATAGGCTGATCCGATATAGAGAACACCAATTGTCACCAACATGATGATAATTGCTCTTGGAATAGTTTTTTCAGGATTGATTGTTTCTTCAGACAACGTAGTAAGAGAGTCAAAGCCAAGAAAACTGAAACAAAGAATGGACGCTCCTGCCAAAATCACAGGCAATTCGACATCTGCATTGAACAAAGGCTCAATTGAGAAAATCGTTCCTGCTCCTACACCAGCCAATAAACTTTTGATTGTCAAAATCCAGAAAATACAAACAAAAATGACTTGAGCAATAACGAAAATCTTTCCAGTGGATGCACTGAACTTAACACCCAAGATGCTAGGTATTACGATTGTTGTAGTTAATAGAACAATCCACATGGCGTGAGGGATTCCAGGGAACACTGCATGTAAAAAAACAGAAGACATTAAGCAAGTGACCATAGGAGTCAACATATAATCCAACATGATTGTCCAACCGATCAGAAACCCCATTTGTGGATTAATTGATTTTTGTGTGAATGTATAAGCTGAACCAGCGATAGGAAATGCTTTTGCCATCTTCCCATAACTAAATGCGGTGAACAGGATTGCAAGAAAGGCGATGAGATATGCCCCCATGATGACACCTTGCGAAGTGACAGTAGCGATTCCATAGGTATTGAAGAATACCATCGGGTTATTCCATGCAATCCCTAAGAATACAACCTGAGACAAAGTCAGTGTACGCATTAACGTTTGTCGTTCCATAATAGATCCCCCATCCACTTTGATAATTCGAATCTTCAGAAGATTCACTTTTGTGATAATATTGACTATAAAGGTTTTTGTTACACAAAGGTCAATAACAAGATTACGATTATTTATAGCGAAAAAACGACATAGAGAATCGAAAGTCGCAATCAAACTTTTGTTATTTTTTATTACCTTTTTTTAACAATGTAGAAAAACAACTCATTCAATAGTTGGATTTCATTTCCACCTGCATGATGTGTGTCAGTTATTTGTTGTTTTGTATGAACAACAAATAAAGGATCAAGTATATTAGCCCGGCCTAATATACTTGATCCTTTATTATTTAAAATACTAATATAATTGTTATTCAAGATAAGTACCCACTCATGCAATATATTTTGGGGCTACTTGACGTTTTCTTTAATAGTTCTTAATCATTATTTAGCCAAGGTATAGCCGGAGGTTGTCGTAGTGGAGAATGTGATAAATGATTGGCACTATCTCTATTATAGTGAGACCCCTAAATTAACATAAATTCAATTTCTCTTACTTTCCCTTCATTAAGCCAAAAACGAATATACCTTTTAGAATCTCTATCAACATAGGCAATAAATTCTCCCATTCCCATATCACGACCTTCATAATATGATTCACCATATTTATTAATTACGGTATCTTTACTGTCTGAAACTTTTATGTGTTTGCTTGTTTCATCAAGAAGGGATATAGTGCGGAAAAATTTAATTTTGTTGCTTTTGTCTGCACCAATAGAAACATCATTTCCGTTAACATAATTGGGGTACTTCACATTTTCTCCCTTTGTAAAATGGGTATTAGGATTTTCCTTAATATATTCTTTAAGTGATTTTTCCAGTTCAATATTCCTGATAATTTCTATACTTAAATCTGTGTCTTTCACGAAGTGGTAATTCCTCTCAAATAACAACCAGGCTCCTATTCCTAAAATTAACAAGAAAGGTATAGATAAAAGTAAAAGGGAAACTTTTTTATTTTCTTTAAATATAAATATCGCAATAACCACCTTAATGACACAGACAAATAAGACTAAAATAGTCAATTTCACACCCCTAATTAAAAGACAAATGTTTAAGATTTTTAGATTCGTTTCAAGATGAAATATTCATGTTTGTGCATAGAATACCAATCACGAAATTGATTCATCTAGTTTTTTTATAACCAATTCGCATTGAACATGCTGCAGCTATTCCATCACACTGCTTTCTTTTTAGAAAACCCTGTGAAAATAAAACAGGAAACACCCGCAACCGTTGCGATAAATACACCTACCATTAATCCAAGCCCTTTCATAAAAGTATCTTCACCTGGATAGGAAGGTTCAAGTGTCCAAGACCAATACATAAACACCAAAGACAAAAGCACATAAAAACTACTTCCGATAGCCCCCATCTTCAAACGATTTCTATTTGTACTTTGCCATGCTTTATGGATGATACTCCACACAACGAAGCTCCCTATGATAGCAAAAACGATGACTAGCAAAAGAATAAATGGGATTGAGAAATTCATCAACATATAAAGTAGAAAACCAGTCGATAAAAACAGCGTTGCATTCATAACGAATAAAAACATTCCAGCGTACCAATGATTTTTAAACCACACAGCATTTTTCAACTTATGCACCAATTTGTTATTTTCGCCAAGCATGTCTATGATTGGCCTTTTACTAAAAACCATTAAGAGCACGCCAAAAAGCGCAATTATTAAAAACAAACTCAAAGACATTTCTTCCCTCCTCCCTCTTGTAATTAGTCCTATTCATCAACATCGTTTCTGTATTCTAGAATATCACCTGGCTGGCAGTCCAAAGCCTTACAGATTGCCTCTAGCGTTGAAAATCGTATGGCTTTTGCCTTTCCATTTTTTAATATTGAAAGGTTCGCCATCGTGATGCCCACTCTCTCCGACAGTTCGGTTACACTCATTTTTCTTTTCGCTAGCATCACATCTACATTCACAATAATTGCCACTTTATCACCTCAGATTGTCAAATCATTCTCTGCTTTTATTTCGAGTGCACTTTTTAACAATTCCTGAAGAACCGCTGCAAAAAACGCAATAACAAGTGTTGCAAATATAATGACTAAACCAATTATTGCAATGCCAGGATGCAATGCATTTTGAAGTACAAGTACAATCATCCCGATTGCATATAAGACATTTATTGCAATTGCATAGTTCTTTATTTGTCCCAACGACATGACCGACCGTGTCGAAAAAGCATTTTCACTATCGATGTACTTTAATAACTTCCACGCTTGAAACAGCGCAAGGAAAAATGGAATTGCCGTAATATTCAGACCTACAAGTACAGGCAATCTCAAATATGCGAACTCTGGATTCATCTCCGCTGTGTCATTCGCTAACCACGGTAACCACAATGTACACAATGCGAGAACAATCATCCCCATAATCACAATGGCGACCTTTAAAAAAGTTGTTGTACCTTGCCTCATAAAAGCACCTCACTTTTTGATTTATATCTAAATCATAGCGTTATATTTATCGAATATCAATAAATATTTATTGAATCGCATCTTTCTATGTAGCTATTTTCGCAAAGACTGTTGCTAAACAAAATCATATTGAAAACACAAAAACAGAGTTAAATCTACAAGCGTAGAAATTAACTCTGTTCTTTTATATTTCGCAAACTGGGTATTTAACTGAAGTCCTTTACCAGTTGAAATACTACTACTTTAAATAATTTATGCAATTCGCTTGTATTGGATAAAAAATTAATGCTATTTGTTCAAAATCTGTTTCTTCTTCAAACTCAAATTCTTAACTTCTCCATTTGAAAATTTCAACTTCAATGAGCCATTTCCAATTTCATTTACTACTTCAGATAATTGTCCCAAAGCAACTATAAAGGAACCTCTTTTACTAAAAATTGCTCACCAAACCATAGCTCATTTTCTTTTAGGAACACTTTATAGTACTTATTTCTCGTAAAATATTTTCTCAATCACATAATATGAATGCATCTAAATACTCCGTTAAATAAAATTTCATCCTCAATTTTGCGTTACAATCTTCAACAGGGTACTTTTTCCAGTGCCGTTTATTCCAATCAGACCAATGATTTCTCCTTGGTTAATTCTCTCCCCGATCTTTCCTTATGAAAAATCCTTTTTATATTGGACGGCCATGTAAATTCCACCAGCTAAAATTGCTAGCGCATATTTGAACAAGAAAAAAATGTTCCACATATAGTCATTAGGAAAAATCATGTCACATAGAATAATGGCCAACAGCATATAGTAACTACTTTTCAAAAAGATTTTATTTGTCCGCTCGTCGTCTTGCCCAATTTTCTTATAAAATACATAGGCAAAAATCGCACTACCAATAAGCAGTAAAAAACCAACTCCAACGAGAATATTCCAATTTCCCGTAGATTGTTCAGCCCAGGACTTTAAAGGGTAAAAAATTGCGTTAGGAATATCTGAGATCGACTTAATTTCCATTTTGATCATTTCCTTTCTCATAAGTAAAAATATCGTTTACATCAACATTAAAAAAGTCAGCAATTCGAAAAGCCAACAGCAGAGTCGGAACATAATTTCCTTTTTCCATTACAAAGATGGTTTGTTTGGAAACCCCGACTTTCTCAGCTAATTCTTGCTGAGACATTCTGGCAAGTACACGATATTCATAAACCTTATTTGATATCGAATCACCAAAATCTTTCTTCATGACCATCACCTCTTGAATCAAATTATAAACTCACTTCATACAAAAAGTAAAGTTAACTTATACAAAATAATAAAATACTTTTATTTTTAATAATATTAATTTGATTTAACAAAAGCCAGAATGCAGAAAGAACCTGACGAAAATCATGATTCCGTCAGGTTCACATATCAATATGGTGTAATTTATGGTTTTTGGTGGTGTAAAAACGGTTAGAGTGGTGCAATCGGGTGATAATATTCTTCAATAAGGTCACGCCAAGTTTCATTTTCATTCATCATCTAACACCTCTAAATTACATATTACTAATTATAATACTATTTCTTATTAAATAACCTGCATTATTCGTAAAAAAGCCTCTCGAGTTATGATAGATACGCCTTGTTAGTTCAATAAATAAAGAGCTGCCTTAGCAACTAACGGGGGCGGTTCAGAAGTACAAAACTTAAATTAACATCATAAATAGCAATGAAATTAGCATCAAAATCGAACCATATTTAACATTATAAAAAGCACAATAAAAGGCATCGGTCAATAACCGCTGCCTTTTTGAACATTTTCTTTCTGGTAGATGAAAAATTTATTAAGCCGAATAGTAGTCCCGTCAGATTTATTCGGATTTACAACGATAAGCAAAGAAATGTCCCAAAACGACGCTTTGGGAAGGTTATACTTCAACTTTCGGAACTTCTACCAATTAATTTCGTTACTCTCAGGAGTGGAAATTGTTGTAGAATATGTAATTTATTTTCGAAAGAGGGAATCTACGGTGACAAAAACTAAATGGGGATTGACCTTATTAGGGGCAATGGATCTGATACTTATTGTTATGCATTTTGCAGATTATTTCATTCTTTTCTTGAAACCATCGGGTTATTTGATTCCTTTGGGAATTAATATTGTTGTTTTATCCGTAATCGGGTTACGTTCGGGATTTCCAAAAATACTGATAATTATTAGCGTTTTCGTTAGTATGCCTATAATATTGTTTTATGTTTTTATGATTTTGTTGTTGGATAATAATTATACCAAAATAGACTCCCCCTATAACCGGCAATCGCTGGTTATTGAGTATCGACACGCTACGTTAGGTGAAACAACTTATTTTTATAATTTTTACAAAACAATGTTCGGTTTTGTTGGCAAACGCCTTGATGACCAATCAATTACAATGATGATTCCAGCGAGGGATCATCCATTCGGTATCGATGCCGAAGGTGCTTTGGGATTGGGGAATGAAAATTGGATTACTGCAAATGCCGTTCGCTTTTTTACTTGGCAAGGGATGAAGGATGTATATTTAAATTCATCACAATCATCATTTGATCAGGATAATACCAAAAAAGTTATTGAAGAGTTTATAAAGATGGACAAGAATAAGGAAGATGGACAAACAATTAAAGTAAATGGAAACCTACTTACAATACGCTATGACAGGCTGTCTAATCAAAATTGGATCGAAGTAACCAATAAAAATGATAAAGGAGCAATTCCTAGACAACAATGCTCCCGTATTATGCCGAATAAGGAACAAGGTTTTTATGTGTTGGAAGAATGTACACACCAATGGGAATATCCTTTGTATCCTATGACGGAATAAGCTTAACTTTCTTCTTCAAATAATGGAGGATTCAGTGCAAAAGGGATTTATAAAGTATACAAACTAAACCTAATAAACGTTCCCAAATAAGACTTTGGTGACTCTACGAGGACCACGCTTTTTGTACATTTTTTACACATACTGTATAATTTAGAATTAGAATATTTAACTTTGAGTATTTCTAAAGAATTATTTTAGGAGGGGGAAATTTGTTATATTTAGCTTTATTTATTGGTGTCGTTTCAATTGTAATTACGGATAAGCTTACTCAAGCTTTTAAATTATCAAGCATTTGGGGGGTGCTTGGTCAAATCAGTGCGTCACTTGTAATCATAATGGTCGGAAACCTCGAGGTTAATCATATTAGGCTAGGTAATAACTTTGAATTAGGATATTTGACGGTTCCATTTACTTTATTACTTCTTGTAAGTTTTACAAATGTAATGAATATAGAAAAAGTGCAAAATCCTTCAATATTGCTGTTACCATTCGTTTCTTTAGTTTTTTTCTCAATAGCAGCTTTCGTCATAGGTCATCCATTTGTTTTAATAACGGGGATTTGTTCCAGTTTAACGCTTATGTTCATTCTGCTATACGGCTATTTCACTGGTAAAGTATTTGTGGGAAGAACGCTTACTACGTCAATAGGTTTCATAATAGCCGTGCTTTCAATATCCCTCATTGAAACATCTATTGTAACAATTTATATTCCGTTATTTACTTTAGCACTACCATTCACTTTATATTATTTAATTCAAGATAAAATTACGAATGTACAATCAATTACAGTTAGCTTTTTAACAGCTATTTTATTTGGTGTATTAATGTACGTAGTTCCTTTTAATACAATATGGTATTTCATTGTTGGGTTAACGAGTATTTTGGTTATCACTCAATTTTCACGTAAATTTCGCTTTATTTAGAAACTAAACTTCTTATTCAAACTAACGGGCGCTTTAGTGAAACAAGGTTTTATAACGTATACATAACTAAACCTAATAACGTTCCCAAATCAGACTTTGCTGATTCTACAAGTAAAGCTTTCCAAACCAGGCTTTGAGTGCTTTTTTATTCAACTAATGGCGCAGGATAGTTGAATTAGCAAATTTAGCTGCTAGTTGTTGAAGTAGTAATTATATAGCATTGTTCAGGTAACGATGCCAGGAAATGAGGAATAACCGATGTCAAAAGCGGTACTTGATAAAGCGAAGAAGATTGTAGAAGGAATCGATTTTGATATCGAATTAGCTAAAGATTGGAGTAAAGATAATTATGACAATTATTATCTTTACTTTTCACATCCAGATCCTGAAATACGAAAATATTCGCTACTTGTTTTTTTAGTGGGTCTTGGTAATTGGCAATTGGGGTCAGCTTATATCTTTAGATCAATCAAAGAACTTAAAAAATACGAAGATTTCGATGAAAAGAAAGTGTATCTTTTTGAGGATTATGTTCAATCATTTCTCGACAATAGAGAAGACATTAAACAAGAGTTCCCACTTTTATATAATAGGTTGGTATGGTATTTACTTAGGTTAGATAATCAAAAGCGTTTTGAGTATATTTTTAGATCCGTTGATAAGCAATTATTTATTGAACTTAGACAAGTGTTAATTGAATCGGGTATTGATGCTAGCATATTGCCAAGCAACTTAAATAACATCTTAAGAGAAGTAGGAATTATTCCTTATTTTTTAGATTAAACATAATTTTCAAATGAGTGGCATTACTTATTGAACTAACGTGCGCTTCAGTGCAATAAGGATTTATAACGTATACATAAATAAACCTAATAACGTTCCCAAATCAAAGTTTTGTAACACACTAAAAAGCCGTAAATGTTGTTAAATCAACGTTTCTCGGCTTTTCCTATGAACATTATTTATACAGCTTTTCATGCAGGAAACGCAAACACTTGATACATTAATATTTACACTTTTATGGCTTACCGTATAGTGTGCATAAAATCGTGTATATTTAGTATGCCTATTTAGCATCAATTTTAACAAGCATTTTGAACATTGTCGTTGATCAGCAGTTGTTCGCTAATAGGTGTGTTATTTACAATGCTATTTAACTCGCTATAAGATATGAAATGTTGATATATCAATAATTAAAAGGAGTCCAATTCGTTTAGAATTCGAACTACCTTTAATGTTACTTTTTTACATTTTGTACTCAACAACCGAACCCGTTCCTTAGCAACTCAATGGTCTTTAGCTATAGCCTCAGTTAGTGATAGCTAAATATCTACATACTCTTAAAATAATCTTGATTAGATTTTATCGTAAAAACTACCATTAAATAGTGAAACTACATCACCGATTGCTCCTATGCAAGCGAATATGAAGTAGTAACTAGCCTTTGAAACCTCTTTATTAAAAAGTTCTTTAAATGCCTGGATAAAAAGCCGATCAAAATTAAACCAACTTAGAACCCAAGCAATAATAATAAAACTAACAATTGCCATTCTATTTTAACCCTCCAACAAGTTCTCTGACTTCTGCAACTGTAACAAAGAATAGTTATATTATATAGGACTTTTCAACATGCGAAAGATTCGAACTAAAATGCGCTGTTAGCAAAAGAAGCTATTGCTCTAATTGAATAATTGCCTCCTTTAGTTTAAGTACAATATTTAACAATCTTGCTTCTTTTGAAAAATAAAAAAAGGGAACACCTTCTACCCAGGAAGTTCCCTTTAATTATTTCGTGAGAAAAAAGTACACCACAACAACATTTGAGAAAAATAGGCTATGGATAGGATTGGAAGCTATTTTTCAACTGATAACTATTCCATTACCAGAATTAATAATAGCTCCTAAACAACCTAACCGTTATAAACACTTTCACATGTTCCAGCTGCTGGTTCATAAAAACAATGATTTTTAAATTGACCGGTAAAAGGTTGATTGTACCATGTTGGAGGACAAGGAGCATATGGATTAAAATACCAAAGGGCATATTTCGCTGGATGTTGTCTCCAATAATCCAAATTCATTTTGGCTAATCTTTTTTCAGAAGATCTCGCTCTTTGATAAAATAAATTCCCCTTTTGAACAGCTTCAAAAGAATAATTTCCACCTTGTACCTGATAAATGACATCTTCAATTGTTCTTACATCTTCAAAGTCTACACAATCTGCTACAGCACGATTAACAATTACATTGCCTACATATAACATCCCTTGTTGTCCTTCACCCTCGGCTTCCGCTCTCATCATTCTTGCCATCAAATCAACATCTGCATCTCGGTATTTAACTCTTGGCATTTATTCACCTCAAACATATAGTATGAAAGAAAGCCTACATTGATGTAATTGTTTATAAAGATAAATTTAAGCCTTTCCCCAAGTGATCCGTTCTCAAATTCAAATTTTGCTGTCTAGACCCTTAGCGAGCCACGGAAGCCCCTTGCAGCATAGTAGGATTCTGCCCCATTATGGTACACAAAGACCATGTCGTAACGACGGTCACAAAAGATAGCCCCGCCGAGTTTTCTAATATTAGCAGGTGTTTGCACCCAGCTCGACGTTTTCAAATCGAAATTCCCAAGTTTCTGCAGCTCCCGGTATTGCTCTTCCGTTAAAAGTTCAATGCCCATGGCAGTCGCCATATCAATAGCGTTATTTTCTGGTTTGTGTTGTTTCCTTGACTCCAGTGCTTCACGGTCGTAGCAAACACTTCTGCGACCTTTAGGACTTTCCGCTGAACAATCATAAAAAATGTATTCGTCCGTCTTTTTATCATGGCCAACAACATCTGGTTCACCGCCAGTCCCTTCCATTTCATTGAGCGACCACAGTTTTTCTGGATTAGCTTCGAGCATAGCTTGTACTTTAGCCCATTCAAGATCTTTATGGCGGTCCATATTTTTCTCAAAACGGGCTTTCAATGTTCTGAGTAGCTCCTCACGTTGTTCTAGTGACAACTCCTTATTACTCTTTGTCATATTAGTTTCCTCCTTGTTGTTTTTACTCATAATGGTTTAAGGTCTATACTGTCTAGTTCGAACAAGAAGCCATTTGCCTCCGTTAGCACCATAACAGAAGTATATTTCCTTCAATTTCCATATTATTTCCTTGTAAATTCCAATGGTCACTACCACCATTTAACGTATTCACTTGAATTTACTTTTCTTTAACATTGGATACTTCCTCAGATACACATCCTGTAATAAGTATCAGTAAAAGCAGTGTAATAATTAATAATATAGCTCTATTTTTCAAAAACTACATTTTCTTTTTTATTGTAGCATATCGTTCTTCAACTAACCTCGTTCGTTGAAGAACAACAAGCTTTTAGAAAACAGCCTTTAATTTCCATTAGATGAATTTTAAAAAATTATTTTCAACTTTATGTCCCCTTTCCTGCCCTAAATCCTTATATAACTAATGAAATGAAAAATGCGTCGGATTGCATTTCTCGTTTCATAAACCAACACAAAGGGGATATGAATCTTATGAACTTACTTATTAACGAATCACCACTACAGGTATTGCCATCACTCGCGATAAAAGTCGGCTTAAATCAAGCGCTCGTTTTGCAGCAAATGTACTATTGGCTCAGGATTTCTAAAAACATTCGAGATGGACATAAGTGGGTCTATAAAACGCTGGAGGATTGGCATAAGGAGTTTCCATTCTGGTCAAAAAGTACACTAGAACGCATAATTCGTAAATTGGAGGAAGAGCAATTAATCGTGGTAGGTAATTACAATCGCCTGAAAATGGATCGCACAAAATGGTATCGGTTAAATCACGAAGCCATCGATTTGCTATGTACTGGGCACTGTTCTCAAAATGAGGATATGCAAAACGTAGAAATGACGGATTCTAAGAATGCAACTTGCACACCTCCATCTCAGCAAAATGACGAAATCGTTGTCGGCAATTTGACGACACCAATACCCATAAATTACACAGAAAATACAACAGAGAATACATCATTAGATTTTCATCCTGGAGAAGAAAAATGCTCACGTGCTACAGCCTTTCAATTTTATGAGGAAAATGGATTTGGCTTACTTAATCCGTATGTAGCTGAAAAATAGGGGCTTGGATTGATGACTTAAACGAGGAATTAATACTATTCGCCATGAAAACAGCGATTGAAAACAATGTACCAAAATGGAACTATGTTGAATCTGTGTTACGTGATTGGCAGCACCGTCAACTAAAATCAGTCGCAGATGCCAAAGCCTATAAACAATCTTTTAAAGCTAAAAAGCAAGCTCCGCGCACCCAAGGACGTACAGAAATCGTCCCAGACTGGTTTCACAAACGCCAAGCAAAACTAACATCCGTAGAGGCTCCGCTCAACGTCAACTTTGAGACAGAACGTTTGAAAATTCTTGAGAAACTGAAAGGATCTAGTTCGCAAACAATAAAAACATAGACACTTACGGATCTTTGCCAAAACATGTCCTTGACTTAAAAAAAAGCCTACTATATGTATAAGCACATGGAACGGAAGGCGGCGACTCCTGCGGGATAAGCGTGAATCTTGAGACCCCGCACGAAGCGCAGCGAAGGAGGAGGCTCAAGCCACGCCCGCGGAAAGCGTCCGCCTGGAGTGGAATGTGCTGTCAAGTACAGATTTTGGTGTAGAGCCACATTTACTTTGCATCATGTAACTTTGAAATAATAAAAATCGTTCAACAAGTAAAGCGTTAACCCCGTTGGATCAACGCATACTGAATGTAGATGCTTTCATGCCTACTTATTGATTAGTTCTGTTCCATATGAATTATCAATTGCACAAAGCCATTCGCCTTGTGCATTTTTCTTAAACACATATGTTGCTCTTCTATCCATCGAGAATTCCACTTCTTCTTTATCTGCATCAAGTAATGTTTGCGATATAACTAACGCCGTATCGCCCGCTTCTAAAATATGCATTTCCCCTTGCGTTGGCACGATACTGTTATTAAAGTATTGTGCAATTTTTATAAATGCACTTTTGATTTCATCTTTGCCCCGTGCAATCATTCCAGGTTTTACAACTAAAATTGCATCGTCCGTATAATAATTCATCAATGTATCAAAATCTTCTTGCTTTATCGCAAGATCACATTTTTTAATTAACTCTTTTAATTCATGTTCCATCGTATCTTCCTCCTAATTGATTAATTATATAGTATTAATGTCAATTGCAATGATTCTTCTTAAATCTCACTCATCATTATCGAAAGGTAATCACGGCAAATGCCAGCAACACCAGTGTTACCATAATTAAGTTTTTTGTCCAAACAAAAATTTCTTTGTTGGCTATGAACAAAAACATACAACATTACATAATATAGAAATGAATTATTTAATAAAAGGATGATGGTGTGAATATTTCTGTTGCAAGACCTGGTACCCTCCCTCATGGTGGGGAGTTAACTGACGGCTTGGACATAGATCGTTGGGAAAATGACGGTGGTAGAAGTCTTAGTACAAGACAAAAAATATGGATTTAAGGGGAGGCGACCTGTCTCCCTTTAAATCTTTGTACATACATGAATCAGCCATCCTACTTTGCTGTTCTGTCACAATATACAATCATAGTAATTGCATTTAAAAGGACAGTAACGATGAGAAGAACTGAAGCTACAGACGCCACAGCATCCGTTGTGTCCATAAGTGCAGACCAATCTTCAATCTTTACTAGATGATTGTTATAGAAAATTTGGAAACATAGCGAAACAGCACAAGCACTGATGCTCAAAATGGCTAGAGTGCCCCAATTCTTATGGTCATGTTTTTTATATTGCATTAGATTAACAATAGGAAGGATCCAAGCAATTAATCCAAGTACCAAGCTTCCAATATTAAGCCAATCCACCATATCTAAACCCCCTTTGTATTTTGTGTTGCTTCATTTTTGTTAAACACCCTGCTCCGTTAGTAGAGCACCTTTTAGTTCTTTTTGACGACAAGGTTTAAAACAAGAGCATAACCAAAAACTATAACAGTACATCCCAATAAAGCTAGAGCTACCATTCCAAGTCCAATCCCGATCCAAGGATCAACCATAACGACTACCATAATAGTACTGATAAATACGAGAACTGTAAGTAATAGACTAGCTATAGCGGGCACATAACTTTTTCTTTTAGAATGATATTGCTGTAGATAGGTAATTAATAAACCAATCATGATTATATATAAAACCGCAATTGTAATTCCGTTTACGAGCTGGTTTACTCCTTTTATTAACCAATTACTAGAAACTCGAGGAGATATAGACAATTCAATAGGTTGTAAATCACTAGTTTCAAGGTCTAGTACGTAAAGATCATTTTTTGCAGGGTCGTCTGGCCAATTCGTATATTGTAAAAATGCTATTTGATTTTCATGATGTAGAAATCTTGGAGAAACCACAGATGAATTAAGATCTGTCAGCCTTTTCGGTTGCCGCTCGTCGATATCTATTAAAAAGAGCTCATACTCAAAAAGAGAGCTATCTTGTGATTCTTCTGAAACAGCAGTGTAAGCCAGTTTTTCCTCATTTGGTGACAATCGATAATTGTAGCTATCATTTGGCAGCACTTCTGAAAATGCCGCTTCTTTTTCATCACCGTTTTCAAGTGAAAATGAATTGATTTTATCTTTATGACCGTCGAACAAGCTATAATATAATGCTTTTCCATCAGCTGAAATAGAAAGTGAATTCATGTAAAAATAATCTTTAGCGGTCAATTGTTTTCTATTTTCGCCATTTATATTAATACTATACAAATATGAACCCTCTGTCATTTCCCCTTCTGATTTTTTTAAATTTCCCGACGACTCACCTATGTAATAGATGGTTTCACCTGTAGATGAAAAAACCGCTTCGGAAACATGAACGTTGTTTGATGTTATTTGCTTCTGTTGACTGCCATCCTGATTGGCTACATAAAGGGAATTTACCCTATCTGAATTTTTAGATAAATATAATATTTTGGTTCCATCATGGGAATATTTCGGAGCATGATGTCGTTCTGTTTCAGAACTAGTTAATTGCCTAACGTCTGTACCGTCCCTATTCGCTCTATAAATTCCTTCTTTCCCATCTACGTAATAGGGAAAAAGGAAATGTTGATCATCAGGGGAAATTTCAAATTCTTCTCCTATACCAGTGTAATACTTATAAGGGTCGTCATCCCGCAATAAAGCATATGTTATGGTGCTAACTAACAAAAAAGCTGTAGCCACTATAAAGGAAATAAGAAGTCTTCTTTTTTTCGAACTCTCCATTCCAAGTCCCCCTTTAGATAATATAAAAATGCGAAAAATGTACGTTTGTTTTTCCAGCCTTATGATTTTTCATTCATTACGTTTGACGGAAATAATTGACAAAGGTTTCGAACTTGAATGTACTCTTTCATGAACCCACTGTATATTACGAAAGAAGCGACTGTTCTTTTGAAACAATCGCCACTTGTATTTATTACTTTTCAATTCTTAGGAAAAATTCCTGATGTAAATCTATGTAATGTTTTTCTTAATGGCCACTGGCATAAAGATAGTATGATGAATATAAACATAGTGAAAACTACTAATTGTAGAAAACGATTTGTAAATTGTCCGGCAATCCAATTGCCTCCAAAGTAAATACAAATAAATATAAATAGTATTGTAAAGATATAGGTAATAGCAGCGAGAATACACTGTTTGGCTGTTAATTGCTTTATCGATTTTTTATTTTTGTAAATAAGATTGATTGCTACGACTATACAGTACGTCATAATAATAAAATTAAACATACAAATCCCCTTCCCTGAAAAATCCCCTCTACTATATACGGAATATATTAATATAAGATTCGAAAAATTCCATTGTTTAACTAATCAACTATCGAAACAGCCATAACTACCAACAATCGGCAATTTGCACAATAAATAGTTATACTTGAAGAAGGGAGTGGTAAATTATGTATGATAAAGTAGTGAAAGGTTGTAGTATATTCATTTTTATAGTGACGATTACAGTTCTAGCTTTAATTATAGCTATACCCATTTTATTTTCTGCTTTCAACGCTGATTTTAGGGGAGATTTGACAAAAAGTGAAAAGAAGAAGATCATTTCACAAACAGAGCAATACTTATATGAAACATACCCAACCATGAAATATGAAATCTTTGATTTTATTAATGATAATGATGAGTTTTACGATAACTTTGAGTATGCAGCAATGGTTAGAAATACAGAAACAAAAGAAACATTCGTAGTTTATGAAAATATGGATAAGAAACAAATAGAAGATACTCAGGAAGAAGAAAAATTCATAAATGAACAAGTAAAACCAAAAGTTATTAGTTATGTAAATAAAACATTCGGAGAACCACAAAGTATAATCGTTAGACCTCCTTATGAAGTAGACGGTCAATCGACTATTTTTTTTCATTTAAATAACAAAAAAGAAGATATTAATGAAGAAATGCTTCAGTCTTTTATTGATTATTTACAAGATGAATTGAGAGTTAAACATGCGAATGTAAGCATTTTGTATGATAATGAGAAATGGAAAAGAGAATTTTAATAAATAAAGCATGAGGACTATTTAAAGTGCCAGGCACACAAACAATTGCTGCGTGCTTTCTTTATTTACAATCATTAAGTTGAATTTCACATTTTGCTGTAACAAGCATCAAGTTTCACCCCTTTTTCTAATTCTTCACGGTTACTATTATGGATCTTATAATGAACATAGCATATTAGAACAATGAGCATTTTCTTTCCCCACTGACATTTGCAGGACTGGGTGCAAAGAAAAATTTGCTACAATTGACGTTTCGTTTTAATGACATGTTAATCTGTCCTAGTAATTTTTGTCGCCTCCAACCTGCAAATGATTTTCAGAAAATTCAGAGTGTTATTTTGTGTGGATGGTCAAATGATGCTACAATTCTATTACACAACTATATATTACATGTATAAATAATAGATTTTTACTTTAATAAAAGTGTTAGTGTTTTTCTATCCATGTATCTCAAATCGTGGCATTCCTATCTTTAAAAATTATAGAAAATTCCAATATTGGAGGGATTGTTTATGAATTGGCAGGAGGAATTTGATGTCGTTGTTGTTGGTAGTGGAGCTGGAGGAATCGTTTCAGCTATTACATCTGCGCACAATGGATTAAACACATTACTTATTGAAAAAAGCGCTTCTTGGGGTGGATCTTCTGCACTTTCAGGTGGTGGGTTGTGGATTCCAAATAATCATGTATCCAAGAAAGCTGGTTTACAAGATAGCGAGGAAGAAGCTCTTACCTATATGCAAGATGTCATTGCAGATACTGGGCCTGCATCGACTTACGAACGAAAAGAAGCGTACGTAAAAAATGGACATAAGATGGTGAAGTTTCTTGAAGAGGCTGGTATGAAATGGGTTGCTGGAATACTCTATCCCGATTATTATCCTGAGCGGCCAGGCGGTAAAATTGGACGCTCCATTGAGGGAGAAATTTTTGATTCTCGCCTTTTGGGTGACTATGCAAAGACGATGCGCGTGGGTGAATTAGAACCTCCCATTCCCCTATACTCAGGAAAAGTAGCTTCATTGCCAAAAGCATTTACGAACGCAAAAGATTTTAATATAGTTGTCGGCATGTTTTTAAGTGGTTTTAAGCATAAAATTAAAGGTGAAAAAGCCATTTCAATCGGGGCTGGGTTAGTAGGACGTTTACTCAAAATAGCGCTCGATTACAAAGTTCCCCTTCGGCTTTCTACACCTTTAAAGGACTTAATTATTGAAAATGACAAAATCGTTGGCATTGAGGTAGAAAAAGATGGTCAACCCTATTTTATAAAATGTAAAGCTGTTATTTTAGCCGGCGGGGGCTTTGAACGAAATCCAGAATTACGTAAAAAATATCACAATGTCGGTACTGACTGGACTTCTGCAAGTGAAAGTAATACAGGCGATATGCTACTCATTGCACAGAAATATCATATCGATACAGCTCTTTTAGATGATGCATGGTGGGGACCAGCAGCACTTGATGCTAATGGGGCAAGAAAGTTCTTGGTGTATGAACGCTCGATGCCGCACTGTATGATTGTCGATCAAACCGGCGAAAGATATTTCAATGAATCCGAATCGTATGTCGATGCGGGTCACGCGATATTAGAACGACAAGAAATGAACGGCAAAGCAATTCATTCTTGGCTCATACTTGAAAGTCGAAATCGAAATAAATACTTATTTGGAGATATGCTGCCTCGCATGACGCCTAAGAAAGCAATTGAAAGCGGTTTCCTTATTAAAGCGGATACAATTGAAGAACTTGCTCGCAAATGTGAGATTGACTACGATGGATTAAAAGCGACGGTCACTAAATTCAATCAATTTGCTGAAACAGGCACTGATGAGGATTTTGGTCGAGGCAATTCGGCTTACGATAATTACTACGGTGACCCTTCTTATAAAAACCCAAATTTAGGAGCAATCGAAAAAGCACCGTTTTATGCAGTTAAGATTTATCCGGGTGATTTAGGAACAAAGGGCGGAATTGTTGCAAATGAACATGGGCAAGCATTAAAAAATGGGCTGCCCATTGAAGGCCTTTATGCAACAGGTAATTGCTCCGCATCTGTCATGGGGCGAGTATACCCTGGCCCCGGCTCAACATTGGGTCCAACGAGCGTTTTCGGCTATATTTCTGCTAATCATATACAAGAGACCTTGTTACAACCTTCTACTGCTACTCTTAGTCATAACCTTTAAGAAACAAAGACACTAGAAGTCTATTACACAAAAGACTTCTAGTGTTTAAGTTTTATGAAAGAAAATTGAATTTTAATGAATATCAATCGATGAAATTTTATAGGCCCCGTATTCATCTAATGTGATCGTATACGTTTTATAGCGATCGAAATACTCGTAATCGCCATTGGCACTATAAAAATCAAATTGTTCATTCATCTGAACAACGTATTGCCCATTCTCAAAGGTCACGTCTTGTACGATATTATCGATAAAATCAAACGTATGACCCTGCCCCGCAATATCGTTTACATAGTCTTCAAGTTCGTTATAAGCTGTACTACCTACTTGCAACATATCTGCAATCCAATAAAAATCCCCTTGGTTTAATGCATATTCATAATACATACGGAATGATTGAACATATTGACCAGCTGCTTCTTTGTCTGAACCAACTGATGCTGTTGTTTCAGGCATGTAATTATCGTAAACACCCGCTAATTGCAATACTTGAGCAGACGTGAGGGGATTAGCTGCCCATGCATCAAATTGCTCGAGCATGCTATATAACGGAATACTAAATGCAAAATTCGTTGCCGTTTCACTTGTATGAAGAAGAGAATTAATACCGACAACCCTTCCCGTTTTCGCATCTACTAACGGACCACCACTGCTACCTTGATCGACTTGTGCATCTACTTGGTATATTTTTTTATAAATAAAGTTTTTATATTCCTTATCTCGTCCAATGCCTGTAATATAGCCAATCGACGCACTATTTTCATAACCTTGTGGGGTCCCTAAAGCAATGACCTCTAACCCAACTGAGGATTCCTTCGACTCAAGTGCAAGTGGCTCAGCATTTGCATAATCTTTAACATAAAGTAGTGCAATATCATATTTATCAGATATGCCAATAACTTTTGCAGCAGACTCTTGCCCATTCGAATTACGAACTTTGATATCTACTTCACCTTGTACAACGTGCGCATTTGTAATGACATAGCCTCCTTTTTTATAAAGAAAGCCTGATCCAAAACTGTTTGAAGTAAGTACTGTAAACACTTTTTGTTGCACTTCTTTAATGAGTGCCACTCGATCTGTTTCTTGATCTACTTCTGAACGCTTTTGATCGACTGTGTCTATAGACACTTGCTGCACATTTTTCGCATCACTTGCTGTTTCTGTAAATGACGCCACGTTTTTTTGTTTACTTTCATTAAAATAATCATAGAAAGCGTAGCCTAAACCGCCAAGCATTAAGCAGCAGATAAGTGTTGACGCCCAAAACCATACTGGTACACCATTTTTTATCACCGGTTGTAGGGCTTCTCCACAATCTGAGCAAAATTTACTGTTACCTTCATTTTGATGTGAGCATTTTGAACACTTCATTGGCATTCCCTCCTTCATTATTGTTATTTTTACTCCGGTTTTAATCGCTTCCATTCACTCTATGAAATTATGATGAATTATTTGCAACCAGCTGCTACAAAACCTAACATCTTCCGGTACTCACAAAAGACATAGTATGATTTTCCGCTTGTCGCACACCCCTTAATATTTACCTATTATTGTAACAAATTATGTAAGCATATATAGTCTTTTAGAAAAATAAACATTATTTGCAGAAATGACCTCATTAGGAGTGATTCAGCAATATCGCTAACACTCGCAAAAAAAAAAACAAAGGAGTCGTATTGGACGACTCCTTTGATCATTAATCTACGTCTGGTATTTTACTCAATGATTCCTTTAGTATCTGCAATTCAGAAAGTGTCAGCGTAACACCCTTCCCCATTTTCGTATGATCCTCCGACCATTCGCGTAAATCATATTTCGGCTCTCGCTCATTCCAGCTGATTAAATTCAGCTCTTTCTTCCACCCTTTACTACTTTCAGATAGGACTGCTAGTGTTTCAATAATTTCGTACTTGATTTCTGCCATATTCTTCACGTCCTTAAAAAGTTATTTTTGCTGCTTCGTGTTAGTTCTATGCCATCCGTTACGCCAACTTCGCATGAAGCACGAAAATCACCTATCCACTCTAACATAACATTATGAATCTTACCGTTATTAAGAGGAATGTCTACAATTTCAACCATTATGGCAAATATAATACACGAATGAATAACGAAACGGATAATCAATAATATTAATAAACGAATTAATATTATTGGTTTTTTTCATTTAAAAAATAAATTTTATTATTTGTGTTTTTAATTCTTTGTTGTATAATATAATCGAATCAACAAAAAGGAAGGGTTTCATTATGGCTTATCAAGTAATCACAGACTGTCCTGTCTGTAGTAAAACGTTGAAAATTACAAAGTTACATTGCTCTCATTGTCACACGACGATTGAAAATGAGTTTGAATTATCTAAGCTGGCATCCTTATCAAAGGATCAGCTTCATTTTGTGGAAGTATTTTTAACATGCAGAGGAAATATTAAAGAAGTTGAAAAGGAACTGGGGATCTCGTATCCAACGGTTCGAGGCAAGCTAACAGACATCATTTCATCCCTTGGCTATGTGCAGAAGAAGAAACATGAAGTAGACGAGAAAAAGGTTGTCACGATGTTGGAAAATGGCGAAATCACACCAGAAGAAGCCATTAAGCTCTTAAAAGAGGAATAAGGAGGAATTGTTCATGAAAGAGGAAATTACAAGAGTGTTAACAATGATTCAAGAAGGCAAGATTGATGCAGATACGGGATCTGAACTGATTCAAGTTTTAAAAGGAAAAGAAGAAACAGGTAATCAGTTTGGTGAAAAATCAACTAAATATTTAGATAAAACATTAAAAGTGCGTGTTGTATCAGCCGAAAATGATAACGTTACGGTCAATTTGCCGATAAAACTTGTTAAGGCAGTATTAATGGCGGGGCATGGCATCGCAGCGAGTATTCCTCAAGCAGAAAAATATGTGAAAGATATAGACATAAGCCTACTTATTGAAGCAATCGAAAATGAATTAGATGGCCAAATAGTTGATATTAAATCGGCAAACGGAGATACCGTTTCGGTCTTCATTGAGTAGTGATTGACTTATGATGTATGTAAAAGTGAAAACAAAAGACGTTCGGTTTACCATCCCAGTTCCATATATTATGTTAAACATTGTTATTTCAATTTTGTCTTCAAAATTTGTTCAGCAACATGCTAACAAATGGACAAAAGCGCACTTCGAAAGAAAAAAAATGGACTTTCCCTTGCCGCTAATAGACAAAGAAATGCTAAAGCCGATCGTCAAGGAACTGAAAAATTATAAGGGGATCGTGCTAGTAGACGTCAAAGCTAATGACGGTACCGAGGTTAAAGTTAGGCTATAATTCATTATAGAATACAACGACCACTGTCTGGCATTTTGAAGGAAAATCCTACTTTCTCGCTTAGAATACCGAGAAAATTGTAAAAAGACAATAACGTTATTTAATTTTATAATCTCAAACAAGCATAACCCCTTTCTAAATTTAGGATGGGGTTATGCTTATTTAATTTTTGATGTAAGATACTTCACGTTACTAAAACCTGATTGCTGAAAATCCAAAAATGAGATGGCCTTTCAAAGCTTAGTAACAATGCATTCAAAAAACCCTCTTTTGTTTTTATAGATCAAAAGAGGATTCTATATCTAAAGTTCAATTTTAAAATGACATTATTTGCTTCTCACGAACAACAGTTTATACCACTGGTTAACAAGAAATGGCAAAATGGACAAACTATAAATAAAACCTAATTGTGTAACACTTAATCTAGCAACTTCAAATACATCCATAAACGATGGAATAAATAACACTAAATGCAAAAGTATGACTCCTATTAAAAATGCCAACCAAGTATATTTATTCGAAAATACGCCAATTGTGAAGATTGATTCTTTAGATCTGGAGTTGAAGCCATGTACTAATCTTGACAAACATAATGTTGTAAATGCCATTGTGCTTGCTGTTAGCGTATCTCCTGTTGACAAACCAATTCGAAAAGCAATAATTGTTGAGATGGCAATTAATACACCTTCGAGTATCACTTGAGTTGTAAAGCTTTTATTTAGTAAAGGCGTGTGAATATCTCTAGGCTTGTCCTTCATTGTTTTCTTATTATGTGGCTCTAAACCTATTGCAATCGCTGGCAAACTATCAGTTAGTAGGTTAATAAACAATAGATGCACTGGTGCAAAAGGTACTGATAAACCAAATACTGTAGCATATAAAACAACAAAAATGGCGCCTGCATTCCCTGATAATAGGAATAGAATGGCGTTTTTAATATTCGTATACATACTTCTTCCATTCGAAATTGCTTTGACAATCGTTGAAAAATTATCATCTGTTAAAATCATAGAAGATGCATCTTTCGCTACCTCGGTACCGGTTATTCCCATTGCCACACCTATGTCGGCTTGTTTTAAGGCTGGACCATCATTGACACCATCTCCGGTCATCGCAACAACATGTCCTTTTTCTTGCCAAGCTTTAACAATGCGAATTTTATGCTCTGGTGTTACACGGGCATAAACAGAGATATCTTGGACTTTTTCTTGAAGCTGCTGATCAGTTAATCCTTCAATTTCATAGCCTTCCATCGCTTCTAGTGGATCATTTAAAATTCCTATTTGTTTGGCGATAGCAGTAGCTGTTATCTTATGGTCACCTGTAATCATAACTGGTTTAATGCCAGCTTTAATACAACTTTCAACTGCTTCTTTCGACTCTTTTCTTGGAGGATCCATCATTGCCACTAAGCCGACAAAGATTAAATCTCTTTCGACCCCTGCATGGATCGTTTGATTTTCCTTTACTTCTTTGTAAGCAATTGCTAGTACTCGCAATCCATTCATAGAAAAGTTGCGATTGGCTTCTTCGATTTTCTTCCGATGTTCTGCTGTAATATAATGAATACCATTTGAAGTTTCTATTTTCACAATTTTAGATAGAAGAACATCTAATGCTCCTTTAGTAATCATGATATATTGTTGATTGATATGATTTACTGTACTCATTAGCTTTCTGTCTGAATCAAAAGGTATTTCAGCAACTCTTGGATAGTGATCTCTTACGACTAATTCGTCAAAGTAGTACTGCTTCCCTAATTTAACAAGTGCAATTTCAGTAGGGTCACCAATTTCTTTATGATCTCTTTCTACAGCGTCACTACATAAAAGTGCCTTTATGATAAGGCTTTTCTCAATTGGATTCCCTACATGAAGTTGATCATGTGGAATGACTTTTTGATCTATAAATACTTCTTGAACAACCATTTTATTTTCCGTTAGTGTCCCTGTTTTATCTGAACAAATAACAGATATACTTCCCAGACTTTCAACAGCATAAAGCTTTCGTATAATGGCATTTTCCTTCGCCATTTTCTGTGTCCCGAAAGCCAGTACAATGGTAACAATTGAACTTAATGCTTCTGGAATTGCGGCAACTGCAAGCGCAACTGCAAACATAAAAGATTCTACTAACTCGCGTCCTCGAAAAAGGTCAATAATGAAAATGGCCAAACAAATCATTGTAATCCCTAAGGCTAATTTTTCTCCAAAATCATCAAGACTAACTTGTAACGGTGTTTTCTTCTCTTTTGCAGTATCTAGTAAATTTGCAATTTTTCCGATTTCCGTCTTCATACCAATAGCTGTAACTATTACAACTCCTCGTCCACTTGTGACAAAGCTTCCTGTGAAAACCATATTCTTTTTATCACCAATGGTTATATGATCCTCTTTGATAGATGTGGTCATTTTTGCTACAGCCAATGATTCGCCCGTCAGAGAGCTTTCATTTATATGCAGATTATAGCTTTCTAATAATCTTCCATCCACACTGATATAATCACCAGCATCTAAATAAAGAAGGTCTCCAACCACAATATCTTTTGATGAAATTTCAACTAACTGATTATTTCGCATCACTTTAGCGATTGGTGAGGTCAAAGTTTTCAAATTATCCAAAGACTGTTCTGCTTTCACATGTTGTACAGTGCCTAAGATGGCGTTTAAAATAACGACAATTACGATCACAATGGTACTTTCTACCTCACCTAATAAAAATGAAATGAAAGCAGCAATCAATAAAATAATGACTAATAAATCTTTAAACTGCCCCCAAAAAACAGCGAATGTACTTATCTTTTTTCCTTCCACCAATTCATTATTACCGTATACTTCTCGCCTCTTTTTGACGTCATAATCACTCAACCCTTGATCTGTCACGTTTAACAGCTTCATGATTTCAGTTGATGATTGTTTATGATATTCCGACATTCGATTCCCCTTCCAGTGTAAAATTTTGGACTATCATGCTAATTTAAAAACTCGCAGCACTTTTCATTAGTTCCACAATACTTGGTTACACCAATTCATATCGACGATCAGAATGAAAGATATTGAACATAACTACATCCGTATCTATTTGCCAATAGCTAATGAATATATAATCTTCAAGAACAATTTGAATGCTTTAGTTCATAATAGCTGTAAACCCCTTTTAGTTTGTCCTTTTTTATGCAGGTAGTGAATCCAGTTGAATTTTTCTATGAAAATACCAATCGATCATAAGCAATTTAATTTTATTCTCTATTCACTCCACCCCCATATTACTAGAACTATAACCATACTATTCCTTGTTCTATTCCAGTATGATAATAAACAATATAGAAATTCGATATGAACAAAATTACATCCTAAAAATACCCCATCCATTTTAAAAGGGATTCATCATCATGAATATAGGTTGATTTCCGTTCCGACTGGGCGTTTTCCGGGAGGCGACTGATGAACCGTTTCGCTAGGAAAGCTTGCTCCAATCAACAAACCTACTTCTATTAATGATCACTTTAATAGAATACATATAATCATGAGTAGAAATTTATTGATGTGAAACATCGAGAAGTTTTTTAATAGATTTTCAAACTTTTTAAGGACAAATCACTCACAAAAATTTACGCAAGTAGCAACCCATACATCGGAAACATTAGGGATATTCCATCCAAGCAGAAAGGTGATGTAAATGAATGGAAATTAATAATCAGTAGAAAAACTACCGTTAGTGTGATAATGGGTCGAAGTACGTATGAAGGCTCTATTGTATCCGGTAGTTATGGCGTTGAGTATGATGAACCACAAATTGAGGATTAAACGGAAGATTTTTTGCAGATAGAAAATTAAATTTATTGGGTCTTCACCGTAATCAGTACTTGACTTTAAATAGAAGTGTTGTTTGGAGTAAGTCCATTTTACTGAACAAAAATTTTTTTCCCCCATATCATAATAGTTGAGACAATTAAACGGTTTAAAGGGGGGTTAATGATGCATTGGATAACCATAATTTTTATAGGTATAGCCGCTAATTTGGATAATTTAGGAATCGGCTTAGCCTATGGAATTAAACGAACTAAAATTCCTATTTCATCAAATTTGACTATTGCCGTTATGTCAATGATCGTCACTTATATTGCGGTAAAAGCTGGAGGAATTATCCTTGAGTACATTTCTGCACATTTAGCTAGTCTTTTGGGAAGTCTTTTATTATGTGCGATTGGGGTATGGACATTATTGTCTAAGAGATTTTCTAAGACGGAGTTCTTAAAAAATCCTGAACAGTTTGATGAAGATAAAAATCATATAATTTCTTTCCGCGAATCAATTCCTCTTGGATGTATCTTATGTATAAACTGCCTAGCAAGTGGAATAGCGATTGGTGCGAATGGAATTTCCGCCATTTGGACCGTTATCTCAATTGGATTCTTTTCAATTGTATGTGTTGGTATCGGTAGCCATTTCGGAGCTTTAATGAGCAAAACATTTATTGGCAAGTATTCGACAGCAATTTCTGGATGGTTAATTATTATTATTGGTATTTTCGAGATTTTTGCTTAATTATACTTCAAATTTTTATACTGCTTTTTATGAATGAAGGGCCATTAGAATTGATAGTTAGATACAACGATGTTGAAGACACTTTGAGGCCTAAGAACAGTATTTATCTAGGGTAGTCTACTACTTATATCCATTTAAACTTTATTGTTGATTTATTCAAAAACAAAGCGTACAGAGTAGGTTATCTGCATCTTCTTCAAACATAGCTCTCCCTTCTTCCGAAGCAGCAATATTTTACATATTCCGACAGCTTTAGGTCAATTTTCACCGGTAAATTGTTCTCTTTACACGCCTGTTGATTATCTCATTTTATCCAAATAAAAATGCAAAAAAAGAGAGATTCTCATGTGAAATAGTAGTCACCACTATAACATTTTACGAAACGGAGAATCTCTCTTTGGACAAGCATAACGCGAGATTTACGCTCATTCAAAAGTTTTTCCCGGACCGAACTTTGAAGTCCTTCTTTTGGTTATTAGTACCCCTCCCTCTCCTCCGCCACTTGTGTAAGCCATGGCTGCACTTCCCCGTACTTCTGTGCCTTTTGCAATCTCATATTGAAGTAAGCTTGCAGTTCAGGGTCCGTACAGAAGATGAAGCAGCCTTTTTGCCCACGTGTCATCAGTGTGCGGTAAGTGTTGCGAATGATGGGATCGGCCAGGCGTTTGGCCGCTTCTGGATCTTCCTTCATCATCTTCTTGATGCCTTTAAGTGATTGATCGGTTTTCGCACGTTTTGTGTGGTCTGTGATGACTTGGCCATTTTCATAGCGTAGATCGTCACCGATAATAACGCCGACATAATCGAACTCAAGTCCTTGTGCTGTATGAATGCAGCCGGCCTCACGAACTGAATTGTTTTCAATCGCCCATGTATTATGGATGTTCCAACTAATACCAAAATTGTGTTCAGGGATGATAATGTCGTGATGATTTGTATCAGTGCGCCCCGCTTTCGGCCATTCCCAACAATACCCTGCCATGATGCGTGATTTATTGTTCCGGCTATTGAGCTGCTCGATTTCATGAAGCATCTCATTTGGATCATCAAATACGCGCACATCATAGGCTAGTCCATAATCATGTGTATTCGCCGTTTCACGAATGCCAAGCACATCGTCAAGCCAGGCAATATAAGCATCAGAGCCGTCACATCTAAACTGAGAAGTCAATTGCCCTGAAATGACCTCTGCCTGAAATTCCTTGGCATACTGTTTGATCAAATCAATGCTACCAATATCACTCAGCGTCACCTTTTGGTTTTCTTCAATGAAGAACAGGCTAAACTTCGACGCCTTGATCAGCTCCATCACCTGCAATAAGATCTAATGATATAATTGAAGCGATCGTTCATCTTGTAAAAAAGACCTCGAAAACGTATAATGAGCGTAAGAAATGAATAAATTAAAAAAGACTACATGATGGTGGTACATCATGTAGTCTCGTAATAGCAGGTTCCCACAAAGGGACTGGCTGTTTTCAGGTATATAACCCATCTGAGCCTTTAACTCAAGGATGGGTTATTTTTTATGGTTAAATGAAAGAATTGAAACAATCAATGCTGCGAATGATACTGCAAACATTAATCCTTCAAATACTGTCACTGGCACCACCCCCTTTCAAAGCGGGAGTGAGCCAACCACCCTTGAGTCACCTATCTATTATCCCTTAATTATAGCACATACGTTCTATCAATACTATAATATCTATTACATAAAAATCCCATTAGTCTACATGGTCTTAGTGTGCAAATGTACATATTTAAGTTAGTTTTTTAGATACTTTCATACAGAATATTAAAAACAACAACTAACTTTATAATGATGTCATGCGGCATTTAAGCAATCAAATTGGTTTTAATTTTACAGATATTCTTTTTGTATTGTATCAATTAATTTATTTGCATTTTCCTCACTAATTGAAAACATTGTTTGCCTGAAGTTAAATCCTTGTTTGCATATTTCTTTCATCTTAGAAGCTGATAGTGGTTTTTTAAGCTGATAAAAATCTTTCAATGGTGTATAAGTTTCCGCATTGACAGTATTATCATAATCCTTTTTATAATATACCCCTGTCCCTTTACCAAAACCAACAATGCCATACCCACTTTTATAAAGAAAGACAATATCATCTTTTTGTATTTTTTCAATCTTTTCTTGCCAACCTGCATGATATGCGGCAGCCTTTTTCTCACCTAACATTTCCCCTGTTGTGTATGAATTATTTGAATGGTTGGTGTTTAAGACATACGCATTGCTTTCATATTCTAAATAGCTTTCTAGTGGTGAGTACATATTAAACTCTAAATAATGTTCACCTTCAATTTCAAATACCCAGTAAACTATAGCGTCAATATTTAAGCCGTTCTTTTTCCAATAGATTATTGCTTCAACAGTTTGTTGATCTAACCCATTTGTCATTACAATAAAATGCTGCTTATTATTAAATTGTTCAGGAGATAACTGATTAGCATTTTCTTTATTAAAATATTCTTTATGCGCGTCTAATAGGCTTAAGTTGCTTTTACTATACTTTGAATATTTTTCATTTAATTCATCATAACTACTATTTCCAAACAATTGACCGTATCTTAAAACTTGAAGTAAATTTTCCTGATTCGACGCCCATCTTTTTAATTCAAAAATATATAAATCTCCATTTTTATCAAGAGCTAGTATATCGGGTTCTTCTTGACGACTTCTTTCATTAAATATAGTCATTAAATCTTTACTGGAAATAAAATCTTGGATGTGTTTGGACACTAGGGATTCTAAGTTCTTTTCAGTCCAACCAATTGATTGCAAACTTACTCGTTTTACTTTTTCATAATCTAATTTATTTAAATTTAGTTTGAATAGCATAATTAATCCTCCTTTTTCTAACAATTTTCATTATAATAAAAATGTATAAATACGGGTTACATTGAAATACATCTCTATTTTTTCTGTAATAACATTTCAAAACGTATCGTTTTAATAGAATCCCCAATTATATATTGAACACCCAAAAACCTTATTAAATCCGAGTTTGTGGATATTTCAACAATATCCTAACGCGTTCAAATATGTACTAACGATACCGGTGGCCGGGATCATACCGCTACTCCAAAAGGAACAAAATTTTAAGATGTACGAATCTAAGGTAAACACTTTCACTTATTCATAAACCATCCTCGGCTCCCACAACACCGTATACCCATTCATAATCGAATAGTCATACAAATCCACAAGTTTCTTCTCTTCATATGTATAAAAATCATTTGTCTCCCCTACCACCGAAATAAGGCTTTCATTCCGCTCCAACATGGATTCTAAAAATGTGCGGGTTGTGATTTTGTCGCTTTTCTTTGTGTTACAGTCGCTGCATGCTAGAACGAGGTTCCATAGGTTGTCGGTTTGTACAAAGCTCCACGGAATAAAATGGTCTACATGTGTTTTGCGACGGCTTGTGGATAAATCCTGGTTGCAGTAGAAGCAGCGATTTTGTTCGAATTGCGTAAGAACCTTATAAAAAGACTCTAGGGAACTGCGCTTGGAAATAATCTCGATTTTAGAAAGTAGACTTATGGTGTTTGTGGCTTCATTTACTTTTTCGAGATACTTTACTAAGTGATAGTTCGTTAGATTGATAAGAATTCGTTGGTATTTTTTCATGAATTGGTAGACTGCTGGGTTGAAACGAAAATGCGCTCGTTTGATGTCAAATTCATAAAATATGCCTGCAGTATCTCCGTAAAATGCACCAATAACATTTTGCTTGCAGTCGCGCTTTACTTCATTTGTTATCTTTAGCTGTAACGAGTCAGCTAGTTGGTCAAATTGCCAATCTGAAGGGATACCCTGTTCCTTTGCGTATTTCTTCAAAATCGTTTGTGCGCGAGCTGGTTTATTTTTGTTCGGCGATTGTTCCAAGTCATGATGGATGACCAAATTCCAATATATCGTCGTGAAAGAATAGAAAATCTGATCATAGCTGAGTGACAAATCATCATCCACATTATACAAATTCTCCAACAACGACTTGAAAAACACGTACTTATAAGAAGTAGAGACCGCCGAGCGATAATAAAAATTATTCAAGTGTTGCCAAATGACCTCCTCTGTCACATATTGCTCTCGAATTTCACCAATTTTCAAATCATGTGACATGCTCAGTCCTCCACTTCAATTAAATAAACCCCTTCAGCAAATCCCCCACGCTTGTCCTTCTTATGATGACGTACCGCTTCCAGTTCCTCGTAAGAAAAGCCGTACACTTCAAGTGCCGCATGCATCAGTTCCAAAATATCTGCAAGTTCCTCTATTGCATCCATTTCATTAGCCGCTTGTTGGAATTCAAGCATCTCTTCCTGCATCTTGTTCTTAATCTCTCCTAAATGTTCGCTAGGAGCTAAAATTCGTGTTGTGCATGTTTTACCGCTTTCTTCAACAATATGCGGTATCCTATCTCGTACTAATTTATTGTATACTGGCATGTTAATCTGTATCTCCTTATTCAATCGCATTAAACGCAAAGCCTCTATAAAATGGGTCGCAAATTCTCTTGTATTAAGTTTTGTCGACCGATGTGATGGCTTTTCTATATGAAGTTCTTCATATTATCTTCTAAACAGAAAACCTCCAATTTTTATACTTACCCTACTCCAGTTCACTCAATGCCATTTTAGCCGACAACGCCAACAAGTCCATGTCCTCAATCCTAAAATCCGTACCGAAAAAGATTTGATGTTCGAATCGATTGGTTGTGCGATTGAATCTTACTTCACCGATTCCTGCAAAGGCAGGTTCAGGGTTTTGATCGGCAAAGTGTTGAATGACGCCAAATTTATTTAAGTAGCTGTTATTTTTGGATTCCGCGATAAATGATAGTTCAAATACAATATCAATCTCTTTGTCACTCTCTAGTAGCGTGATCTTTGCAACATCTTCAATGAGCTCTACTTTTTGAACATAACCCATGACAAGCTTATGTTGATCTATATCATTCTCATTGATTTTCGAGACGTATTTTCTTCGTAAAGGCGGTCTTTTTCTCTTTAAGCCTTGCCATGTTTCATCATCAAACAATGTTGTTTGTATACCTGTTATTCTTTTGCGCCTTGAGAGCATCGGTTTTTGGAGTGTCACCGTTGTTCTAGTTACAGTTTTTAAGTTGGGTAACTCTTCTGGAAATCTCATCGCTCGGTAAGCCTTACTTAATGCCTCTTGACGACGTTGGAATTCAAATCCAACCGTTACATCTGCAATTTGATAATCCCGCCCCACCCATCTTCTTTCAAAATGATACACGCACCCTTCATGATGTGCGTGATATTTCCACGTCCGGAAATGTGCCCTATCACTATTTATATACACTAGTTTTGCCGGACAACCAGGTGTTGGACAATATAAAAAACCACGGAAATTATGATCATATAGCTGCTTAGAAACTTCCTCAATATTAACTAGCTTTTCCTCTGCATTTTTAACAAGCCTTGCATCAGCAATTAGCATATTAAATCACCCTTTACTCATTCGTATTGGATTACAAAAGATGACTGATGTTATGTATGTGGTTGTTCAAATCTATTAATTAATACTATACATTATTTTTCATCTCTATAATCGGAATTTTCTATATGTTCAGTTAAATCAACAAAGATTAACGCTTCTAACTGTAACTTATCCACCTGCTAAGCCGACTTGATCTTGATTATATAATTGGTATACCCGTTTTTTTGTCTTTATTAAAAGCGAAGAATCAAATAATATTGTCCTCTTCACGGACAAAAACAACAGAAAAACACCTAAAAAAGTACAAAAACAACTCAATCTAGAACCATATCCGCTTCTCTGATTGCGCTGCAAAAAATAATAGATAGGATAATTGACTCATACCTTTTCTGCTAAAACAGCCTTTAAATCTACTAAATTCGTTCTGAAAAACGCCACCAAGCCTTCCTTATATTTTTAAACAATCGGGAACACCCAGCTGTATGTTTATATAACACATGCAAAAATACTCTAGGGAAAATGTTTTTTTTTGGAAACACTTTAAAACGCTTATATAGCAGGGCTTGAATATATCTACACAAAGAGTCGCTCACTATTTCTTCAAGAATTAGAGCAGCTAAAAAATACTCTCTCTTCATTTAAATGAATAAACATTTTTTATTGATCTTTCTTCAAGCCACATTTTTTCTTCATAATGTATCAAGTTCATTTTCGTTTTCTCACAGTGAAATTCTAATAGTGACTTCAACAAACTCGAATTTATTCAAACCCTCGATTTCGATATACAACATATTTTTAAATAAGCGTCATTCCAGACCTTTAGTCCCTATTTGGCACATATTTATAATTAAGTCGTATATCAATTTTGACAAATAGGCTTTTTGACGTTTGAAAAACCTTTGTGATTCTTTCACTTCCCATATTTCTGTTGAATGGTTTGGATATGTTGTTTTTTTATTTCCTCTGATACTTGCATTTGAGGCAGTAATTTTTTATACATATTTTCTATATCGCCTTGAGTGAAAATTTGCTTTGCTGATTGTTTTTGTGTTTTGATAAAACGCTTTAAATTGTCGCGCTTTAGTACGTGCACATTTTGGGATGTCACTTCAATTGCTTTTAGCTGGCAACGTTCGCTAAAGACGATGACCGAATGAATCGATTCGTTCGGTAGCCCAAGGAAATTTTGGATTGCACGGATATGTGTGGCGTTTTGGCGAATTGGATTATAGAATTTAAATTTTTTCTTATTAGGCATCGTTTGTGTCCAGTTTTGTTGAGCTTCATTGCCAAAAATCCAGCCGCTATAGTTTTTCGATTCAATAACATATACACCTGTTCGATCGATGTATAGTAAATCGAGTTCCGTCATTTCCGCGGAATTTCTTTTGGGTACATAGACATTGACTAATTGCTTATGACTTGTCAGTGCATACTTTTCAATAATACGCGATGTTAAATACTCACCGTACCTCCCTTTATTGAAAATGACCGCAAGCATTTTGTTATTCGTTAACTTGTGGTATGCACTACTTTTAAAATTCTGCTGTTTCACATAAAATATAACGACTATTATGATTAGACATAGCACTAAAAACATGTACCCACCTCTTTTCCAATATATTGTAACATCTTATACCCTCAGTATCATTATCGATTATTATTACTTATCTTTCGGTAGCCAATGGTAAATGAACAGTGTCTTATTCTCAATGCCAACACAGAACCCCATAAATCGCTTCAGCTAGAGAAGGCCACTTATTCAGATTAAAATTCTTTATCATTTCAATTTCCCTCTATTTTTTGTTGATCTACAACACTATATCCAAATCATCTTTGTTCGACTCGGCAATAACAGGTTCGTCTTATTCAGGTATTTCAATATCGACTGAACCATATACTACGATATACCATTTCAAAATCTCTAGTTTCAACTGAGTTTTTCAACATTCACTGGTGAGTTTTCAGCACTTATTTCTTTTATTCAGCGTTCACTGGTGGGTTTTCAGCATTCATTTCTTTTATTCAGCATTCGCTGGTGGGTTTTCAGCACTCATTTCTTTTATTCAGCATTCGCTGGTGGGTTTTCAGCACTCATTTCTTTTATTCAGCATTCGATGGAGGGTTTTCAGTACTCACTTCTTCTATCCAACGCTCACCTAGTTCTTATCTTCAGTCCCCACCCTATTGGAAACTTCAGTAAATAATACTGTCAAAGAAAAAAATATAGCTAGCTTCAATTTTCCCAACGGTATTTATTATGAAATTTAGCTTTACCGTATCGACCAAGATAATGTTCATTTTGAAATATCCTCTAAATAAAAGTTAAAAAATGGTATAGATTTTGTATTTACCTGTTGTTATGATGTATGAGAGATTTTCTAAAAAGGAGGTATTTTCATGAGCTACGATACTTATTATAGTGAGTTTGATGAAATAATGAATGATCCAATTATTGCTGGTCTCTTTCTGATGATTATTTTCGCGGGCCTTATATTCGCGATTATCGCTTACCTTATTACGGCACTTATTTATTTCAAGACATCTAAAACAAATGGCTTTAGTGATGTTGCCTACATCGCGTGGATTCCACTACTTAATGTTTATAGTCTGTTCTTGTTGTCTGCAAATAGTGATGATAACGCAACGAGTCGTGCCCTTGCGAAAAGAAATACACTGATTTATTTGGGGTTATTTATTGTATCTCTTTTCCCATTAATCGGTTTTATCGCTTCACTCATAATGGCTGGTTTTATTCTTTATTACTCGTATCGATTAATGTATCGTTGGTCAGGTGAAACAGGCAAAGCTGTTCTTTACGTTATTTTATCGATTATTACAGGTGGATTATTCTTTGCAATTTACGGCTTAATGCGTATGAACCAACCTTTCAAAGCTTAGTCGTTTATTCGAATAAGCTGCATACAAAAAATCCTCTTTTCGTCTATATAGACCGAAAGAGGATTTTTTTTGTTTTTAGGACCATTAGCTGAATAACGTTACTAGCCTTAATGCTTCACAATCTGCTTGTTTGATCTTGGAGCGAGCACATCCTAGAAAGCTTCCTATTTCAATATCCATCTCCATTTCCTCCTGTAATTCTCTGTTCCCTCAGTAGTACTATTGATTATGACCGCTAATAGCTTTATCTTCCTGCAGCTTTCATTGGACGTCCCCGGAAAACGCCTAGTAGGAATGGATATTAACCCCGAGCATGTTTACAAGTCCATAATAACCCATTATAACTATATATTACTTATAAATAGGTATAGATTTATTATCTTAATATTGTTATGATTATCAAATATTTACTAGAAAAGGAGGGTTTTCATGAATTATGATACTAGTTATAGTGAATATGATGCAGGTTTAAGTATTTTATTAATTATCGCCATTTTAGTAGTCCTTGTATTAGCTATTATCGGTTATGTTATTTCTGCACTGATTTATTATAAGACGTCTAAAACAAATGGTTTTAGCGATGCTGCTTATATCGCTTGGATTCCGCTATTGAATGTTTATAGTCTGTTCCTATTGACTGCAAGTGGTGATGATGACACAACGGTTCGTGCCGCTGCGAAAAAGAATACGCTTATCTATTTTGGGTTAATAATTGTTTCGTTTATTCCAATAATCGGGATTATCGGTACACTTGGTGGGACTGGTTTCGTTCTTTATTACGCGTACCGATTACAGTATCGTTGGTCAGGTGAAACAGGCAAAGCTGTTCTTTACGTTATTTTAACAATAATCACAGGTGGATTATTCTTTGCGATTTACGGCTTAATGCGTATGAACCGACCTTTCAAAGCTTAATCAAATGCACAAAAAATCCTCTTTAGTCGATTAAGGCCAAAGAGGATTTTTCGTGTTTTAAAACCATTTATGATAGCTCTTGGCTCTCATAATATTTGCACCACTAAATATGGAACGAAAATCTCTCCGCCATTAATATTGAAGTGATGAAAAGAGAAAGTCAATTTCCTCACAGTTTGTTGCTAACTTATGTCTAAAACAAAAACAGAGTTTGATCTACAAATTGCAATAGAATCAACCCTGTATTTATTTTAGTATTTAAGAAATTGTTTTTATTAAATGGCGCTGTTAAATAATGTTTATATACAGTCTAACAGTTAGAGGGGCTATTAAATAAAGCGCCTCTAACGTATTTTATAAATATTGTGCCTTAACTAAAAATGCAGATTATGCTCATTTGGCGAAGCTGTTTGTCAGTACATTCTAATGGTTTTCATCGGTAAAAGTCAGTGTGACTGCCTGGACTAAATCCATTTCTTCAAATCTTGAAGGAGAAAAGAAATCTTCCATAGCATAGCTTTCCATACTGGAACCGCTGTCGTAAATCATAATAGCAACAGGTATTTCTTTATTGATTTCAATCTTTTGAAAATCTGTCAGAAAACCTATTGAAGATGCTAAGATTTCATAATCGACATCCAGTGTATCGGTTTTATATGAAGCCAGCGCCGTTGTGTTGATGTTGAAATCTACTGCATAGTTGTCTTTAAGTATCATTGCAAACGTACCTTCTAAGCTATCATCTGGATTGGCATCCGGCCCTAATAATACCTGTCCGCCTCCCATAACACTCCAAGTGTCGTCATCCTTCAAAGTATAAACATTAACTTTAAGACTTCTTGCAGTTTTAGGAGCTTTGAAAGATACGATATTTGTATCCTTTTCAAGTCCTAACGACTCCAAAAGATATGTATCACTTTCTGATAACTCATAGGGTGCAACGCCTTCCTTACTGAGCGATTTCGGTATATCTGTGTTGTTTGAACAAGCAGAAAACACTATTGTCGAAACAATAACTAAAAATATTGTAAAAAACTTTCTTATTCTGATTACCTCCTCATAATATAAATTCCTCTTACTTGATAAATATTCAGTTATACGAACCATAATACTCATAATAATGATTATTTAAATTCTCGTTAATACTATTACAAAATAGGTTGTAAAACAACGACGGCAACAATTCTACCACAGTGCTATGCCTTCTATCTTGCGATACGACCTACACCGGGAAGTGACTGGATTAATTCATATTCTTCGAGTTGTGCCATCAATTGATCAATCTCACGCTCCAACGTAGAAAGTTGTTGTCGGTACGCTTGAAGTAACAGTAGAGGTAGCCATCCAAATAATACGTACCAACGCCTTGAAATCGTTCCATCCATCCTTTCAAACCGCGATGAAAGTTATTAACGTGTTGTATGTGGAATATCCCATTTTTACTCTTTGATTTTGATCAAGATTAATTGTTTCGTGTTTAAGATATTTGTTGCTGCAAATTTTTATAGTTGGTAGCTGTATCCGTGCATAACAAGATTAGACGAAACACAGCTATTCAAATCAACTTTTCATTGTCTTAATGATTTGTAGCTGTTAAATGCTTTCTTTTCTTTTGAAACTAATTAAGTAAACAATAAAAAAGGCTGTTTTCATATAGATTATGGCTCTCTTGAAAACACTGATTATGGTTGAATAAAAAGCAGTTTCAGGATGGGTTCAATAATGTAGCGATATGTGTACGAAACAGCCGGAGAATTAAAGAAAGCAGATCAACTAGCCTTTTTTAAGGCAATGAAACTAGACCTATATCAAAAAAGATAATAGAATGGAAAAATTACTTCCTTAGATCAAAGAGTCTCGTTAAACTATCATATTCATCCATCAAACTAATAATTTCTTCTATATATTTTTGCTTTTTCACTAGGGCTACCTCTTTTCGCTTTTATTCTATGCCCCGTTTTTTCATTTCCTCGAAGCAATATGCTACTAGATCTCGTACATCTCGATTTTTACTATCCATTAGCTCGTGCAATACTTCTAGTAAATAGTCATCCTCAAGCATTCCTTCATTTTCACCACTTGAACAGCACGTTAGCACCATCATTAAATAGAAATGCACTTTCGGTTTCTCATGACGGCGCATTTTCTCTAGTAGATGACGAATACATTCGTTCGTCGTACCTAGCACCTTGTCCAACAAGCGATTGATTTGTGCAGGTGAACCTTTCTCAATCGTCACATCGATTTCTTTTATCAACTCTTCCTGTTGCGCTAGTCCGAAAGGTTGCTCCTCTAACTCAACTTCTTCAATAAAAGGCTCCAAGCTATTCAAAAATAAATCAAAGCTTTTTGTCAATGTAAATTGCTGATCCATCTCTGCATCAATAAATGTGACAATTGGTTGCTTTCTTTTTCGGTAATCAAGACATATGAAAATCGGTGCCTCTCCCGCAATGATGACTAATTTTTTACTTCGAATGCCCCACTCTTTACGTAAATAAAAATTATCGCGTAAGCCTGGGCCTTCTCCAACACCATACAGCCCATTAATAGACACAAAATTATTTGCCCAACTATTTGGTACATCTGTCGGACAATATGTATATTTTAATGAAAATCCGTTTTTTTGAAGCAGCAGCTCACTGTACAAAGCAGGTAATTCCAATTGTAGTTCGTTTTCTAATGCAATGATTGCTTCTTCGTTAATTTCACCACAATCATAGTAATCTTCTTCAAGCTCTTGCCAGTACAAATCCATCTCACCAATCTTTTTTTCCAAGAACACGTTTCCTCACGCTTTCTAGTCACAACCATTATCTTTGGACTTATTTAAACATCTAACCGAATATTATTATTGAACTAACTTGCGTCATTCGCACAAGAAGCGACTGCTCTAATTGAACAATCGCCCCGTTCGTTGAATAATATATTTTTAATTTTTAACACTATAATGTAGTTCCACAAATTGGTTGAAGGTCCTAGTTCCTTTCAATGTAAGGTCTAGTTGATGATCTCCTTTTTTAAATAACGGAATTCCTTTTCCAATTATAGTTGGGGCAACTGTTAAAATAATTTCATCAACTAATTTTTCTTTTACAAAATGATGTAACAATTCTCCTCCACCAACAATCCAAATATTTCTTCCTTCTTGATTCTTCAATTTATTAGTAACACTAACTACATCATCATTAATAAATTGGACATCTTCCGTATTTTCAATTGAAGATCTTGTAAAAACATAACATTCTTTATTTTTATATGGGAATTCCCCTGTTTCGTGTCTTATTATCCAATCATACGTTTTTTTACCCATTATTACTGTATCTACTGTTTCATAAAACTCTGAATATCCGTTATCACCTTCACCTTCAACATTAAATAGCCATTCTAAAGACTCATCTTCCGCAGCTATATACCCATCTAAACTCGCGGCAATATACAATACCAAATTTCGTTTTTTACTCATAATATCCTCCTTATAGACAACAACGGAATGTACGTTCTTATTTATTGTAGCAGTGATTTTCCCACGCTTCAACTAAACTGCTGTAACCGTTAGTACAATAACATATAGATTAAAAGGAAAATTATTAGTATCCTCATCACTATTTTCAAATATAAAAAAATGGATTTCTTGTCTTTTCTTAAATCTCGTACTTCATTTACTAGTAAACTTATAAATATTAAAATGAATGCGACTTCTGTTAAATTATCATAAGCAAACCCAAGTATGGCTAGTAGTAATGCGACGCTAGCAATAACAATTTGTATCTTATCTAACTTATTAAAAGTTTTTTTCATCGTTTCTCCTTTCCATCTTGGGTCTCGTCAGAAAAAAGTAGATTTAAAATGTTAATAATATGCACAATTTTATACATTAAAGTTGATAGTGCAACCTTATTCTAAATGCCCGCAAACCTCTGATATGACTAACTTAAAAAAAAGGTGTATAAAACACCGTATAATTAATGTTCATACAAAAAGCCACAAAATGTTGATTTTGAACTGCTCCCTGTCAAGTAGACAGCGGAAATAATAAAAATACTTTAAGCGGCTTGAACCCTGTATTCTAGAGGGCTTAAGCCGTTTAATTTTTCTTGGTAACGTTCGTTGTTATAGAACTTGATGTACGTATCGATGGCGTGCTTTAATGCTTCAAACGACTCGAACTTATATAAATAATACTTCTCTACTTTTAAGGTTCCCCAAAATGCTTCAATAGGACCGTTATCGATGCAACGTCCTACTCTAGACATACTGTGAATCATTTCTGCTTTATCCATGATTTGCTTGAATTCTTTCGATGTATATTGGTAACCACGATCGCTATGTAAAAGAGGGAATTCATTCTCGTTTAATGTTCGTATAGCGGGTCTTACCGTCTTAAAAACTAGGTCATTATTATTCGAATGCCCCAATACGTAACTCACAATGGACTTATCATAGAGATCAATAATCGCACTTAAATAAGCCTTTTTCCCTTTGCCATACTTAAACTCTGTGACGTCTGTACACCACTTTTGATTCGGTTTTTCTGCAGTAAATTCACGCGCTAATACATTTTCAGCCACATAATCCGGCTTTACTTTAGGGTACTTTTTCCGGCGTCGTCGAATAACCGCCTCCAAGCCGCAAATTTGCATCAGGCGATAAATTCGTTTCTTATTCACTTTCTTTAAACCTTTGGTTTCGCGTTTGCGATTAATGGTCATCGTAATGCGACGATAGCCGTATATGCCATCTACTTGTGGATATAAATGTTGGATAGACTCCACTAGCTGTTGGTTTTCCAGTTCCTGCGCAGCTGGTTTACGATTTAACCATTTGTAGTAAGCTGCTCGGGATACCTTGGCGATTTTACATAATAAAACGATTGATAAGTTTTCATTCTTCGCTAGTTCTTGAATCGCCATATACCGGTTTTGAATACGAATTCTACTTAACGACGCCTCCTTTCGATTTCCTCTAACTTTTTTAAAAGTAAATTTTCTGCACGTAATCGTTCATTTTCACGTTCCATCTGTTGAATTCTTAAACGTAATTCATCCTCTGGTGTTCGTTCTTCAGCTGGTTTTGTTCGACCACGTTGATCTTGAAGTGCTTCTTCACCATTTTGTTCAAATTTACGTACCCATAGGTAAACTTGTTGGTAAGATACCTCATATTGTGCTGCTGTTTCCTGATAATTTTTGTCACTCGCTAGGCAAGCTTTTACGATTTCAATACGCTCATCTACAGTTGTTTTTCTTCCTTTAGTCATAGTTTGGCTCATTCCTTTACCCGAATCGTTTAATTCACTATGACAAGTATAGATTTTCAACCACTTTTTGAAAACTGATAAACTACTTATCCCGTATTTGGCGAGGATCTCGAACATGGAGTAGTTCTTAGTTAAATAATCTTCTACAGCACTCCGCTTTAATTCCTCTGAGTACACCTTATTTTTCTTAGGTCGAATTAAGGCTTCTACCCCGCCATATTTATACAGAGCACGCCATACTTGTAGAGTTGTCATGTTTACTGAAAACATTGTGCAGATTTCTTCGAGAGTATGACGACCTTCCTCTAAATATTGAAGTGCTAAAATTTTTACATCTGGTGAAAATGATTTTTTAGGCATGAAAAAACTCCCCATTTAATAAACAGATTTTATTTTTTAATCTGTCTACCTAATGGGGAGCATATCATTTAACAACATTTTTGGCTTTTAAGTGTGTCACCAAACTTTCATTTGGGAACGTTATTTAACTGTAAGGTGTATAAGCTATTATCAAAAAAACATGATCCACACAATAATTAGCGTTAATTTTTTTCTATTTATTTAATATTATTTTTTTTCCTGTTGGAAAAGGTTGCAACTTCTCTTTTAAAATATTTTTTAGGATTTTGTATCCTTTAGAACCAGTGCAATGACAAGAGTACATTGAATGAATAGGCATTTCATTTAACTCATTACCAATAATATCAATTTCCTCTTTTGTTTTACCAAGTGTATTAACAATAGGTATTCCGATTAAATGAAATCCTCCTACTATTGCTTCAATATTTTTATTCGGAAATTTCTCCAAAGCGATTTTAGCCATATTTACAATTCCATGATGACTACAACCAGTGAATAAGACAATACCCTCTTCACTTTCTATGACTAACATAATTTCATGATTAAAATTATCCAATTCTTTGTTACTGCCTTTATAAAGGTTTTTTGTATATTCATTTGTCGGGTTTAAAGCAATAATATGAATACCCTTCGCTATTTCAATATCCTTTTGTACAAAACATAATCGATTTCCATAAACTTTTTTTATACTATCTTTTGCTCCTACATTATGATAGTACATTCCTAATTTAAGCCAATGAGGGTCTAATGCATATTGTGATAAATATATTTTTGCATGTTTGTTTATATGGTTTAGATAGCTTAAACCGCCAATATGATCAGAATGCCCATGAGAAATAATTATAGTATGTGCTTTACTTAAATCTATCCCCATAGTTTGTGCATTTTTTATATAAGATTTATCAGGACCCGTATCAAAAATGATATTCATTTGTTCAGTTTCAATATAAACAGATAATCCATGTTTTGCAGTTAAATTATTGTTTTGTTTAGTATTTTCAAGGAGAGCCGTAATTTTCAACTAAAACACCTACTTTCTTTGATTTCTTGCTGAGTATTCTGTTCTTTTGTTTAAGTAAATTACCACTAACTCTTCTTATATTTTAACATAAATATCCAATTTGGTTTTCGAGCGTTATTCAAGGTAATGGTCCGATTGTTGAATAATGAAAATGCACGCAAAGCGAGGTTTGGGGACATACTGATTATAAGCAGCATAATCACACACAAAAAGGACCGACTTTTGTTAAAAGTCGGTCCTTATGTATACGCTATAAAATCTTGTTGCACTAAAGCTCCAATTAGTTGATTAAAAATAACTAATTGTCTTTTTTCTCATCATCAAGTTTTCTTGAACAGTAGAAACATAATTAGATTGCCTTTCTTTAAGCCAGAGTAATCAGTTCCTTACTATTATTCTGCTGACCTACGATAGTTAAGATTACTTTCCCTTTAGATTTTCCAGTTTCTACATAATTCATTGCTTTTGTAGCTTCTTCAAACGTAAAGATTTTATCAATCGTTGGTTTAATCTTCCTTGATTCCAGAAGTTCTGTTAATACTTGTAACTGTTGTCCGCTATGCTTCATGAAAAGAAAAGTGTATTCCACATCGTGCTTTTTTTCTAAACTAGTTAACTTAGCACTTGCTAATGAGAGTAACATTTTTTTAAAATGTCCCAGTCCCATTTCCTTTGCAAAACGACCATTTGGGGTACCAGAGATTGAAACAATCTTCCCACCTTTTTTTATTGTCAGAAATGACTTCTCTAATGTTGATCCCCCAATAGTATCAATTACTGCATCATAATTCTTTATAATGTCTTCAAAGTTTTCTGTTTTATAATTAATAACTTCATCTGCACCAAGTGATTTTGCTAAATTGCTTCCCTCACTAGCTGTAGTTGCAACATAGGCTCCCATTTCTTTTGCAAGTTGTATAGCGAAAGTTCCTACACCACCAGAACCAGCATGAATTAAGATTTTTTGATTATTTTTAACCTTCAAGATGTCGTAAAGAGCCTGGTAAGAAGTTAAACCAACCAAAGGGATAGATGCAGCTTCTTCAAAGCTAAGATTTTTAGGTTTTATCGCAATATCATCTTCATGAACTGATAGGTACTCTGCAAATGTGCCAATCTTGTTAGAGCGGGGACGACCATAAACTTCATCGCCTACACTGAATTTTGTTACATCTTTTCCCACTTCAATAATCGTTCCCGCAAAATCGTTTCCTAATGTCAATGGCATATCGTAATGCAGCAGTAGTTTCAATTCGCCCTTTCGTATTTTTGTATCAAGTGGGTTAATACTCGCTGCATGTATTTTAACTAATACTTCATTATTACCTACTTTGGGTACTGGTCGCTCAATAAAAGTAGGCTCTTTCTTGTATGCTTCTATTGCAAATGCTCTCATCACAAAACTCCTTTTTACTTGAATGAAATTACTGTTTACATAATTCTTATTTCCTTAAGTTTTAACGATTCCGGATTTCTTTTTTCATCCTTCAAGGAGGAACAATTTCCCCTAAACATTTTTTAGTTTAGGGGAAACTTAATTGATTATTACGGCTGATTTTTAATCATGTTCTTCATTCAAGAACGGGTAATCCGTATATCCTTCCGCCCCACCTGTATACATTGTATTTCGGTCAGGTTCGTTTAATTGCGCATTGACTTTCAAGCGCTTCACAAAATCCGGGTTTGCGATCAACCAAGTTCCTACAGTTACAACGTCAGCCAGTTCATTATCCAAGTCTACTGTTAATTTATCTAAAGGGCGTTCTGCTCGGTTAACGAGAAGTGCTTGTGACCAAAGCTTACGTATTTCTTGTAGTAATGGTTCGTTTCCAAAGTGCATGACGTGAAGATAGGCGAGCTTGAGCTTATTTAACTCCGCAATTAGATAATGGTACATATCAATACTTGTTTCTCCCTCTTCTATACCGTTTAGTGTACCTTGAGGTGAAAAACGAATACCCGTACGTTCGGCCCCAATTTCTTCAACAACCGCTTTAGCTACTTCAATAGCAAATCGAGATCGGTTTGCTATTGAACCACCGTACGCATCTTGACGATGATTAGAGTTTTCGCTTAGGAACTGCTGAATTAGGTAACCGTTAGCCCCATGAATTTCGACACCATCGGCACCTGCTTCAATGGCTGCTCGTGCTGCCAAACGAAATTCATTGATTACATCTTTAATTTCTCCTTCTGTTAACTCTCTAGGAGTAGGAATTTGCTTCATGCCTTGTGCAGTGAAAATTTCCACATTAGGAGCAATGGCTGAAGGAGCAATGGCTTGACGGTGATGTGGTGTGTTATCTGGGTGTGATACACGCCCTACATGCATCAGTTGAATAAATATTTTACCACCTTCGCTATGAACTTTAGATGTTACTTTTTTCCACCCTTCAATGTGAGCTTTCGTATAAATGCCTGGTGTATTTGTATACCCTTGCCCATCATCAGAAGGTTGAGTACCTTCACTTATAATTAAGCCAACAGACGCACGTTGACCGTAATACTCAACTGCTAAATTACTAGGTGTACCATCTTTTAAGGCACGACTTCTTGTCATAGGTGCCATGCCTATACGGTTCTTTAAATTAATATTTCCAATACGCACTTCATCAAATAGCTTACTCATCATTAATCCACCCTTCTGTTTGTTATGACACTTATAGCGATGTAGTATCTAAAAATGAATTAACATTTTCAGCAAATAATTCTGAGAACTGAAACAGGTGACCATGACCAGAATCAGGATAAATAATCAACTGAGCATTTGGTAAATGTTCAGCTAGAATATAACTATTTTTTGTTGGTACCATTATATCTTCAATCCCGTTGGTCACAAGTACAGGATGAGGAATATTTTGCAACCACTCGTAATTATGATCAGTCTTCGGTTGGGCCCATTTTGCAATGGCTTTTAGTTGAGCTGCTTGTACTTGATCTGAGCTTTCAACCTGTTTCTGATTCATGATTCGTTGTAGAGACTCCATTCCAGCAGCTTTACTTGTTTCAGTTGAACGGTAGAAGAAGAACATGAAATCATCTAAAGCATCGTTTGCATTACCTCCGTGACGATTCATTCTCTCAAATATTACTGGATCTGGATTTACTCCAGCTTCTGGAGACGAACCAGCTATAATAATACGGCGAATGAGGTGTCCTTCTTGTAAGGCTAATTCTTGAGCCACCATCCCACCAATTGAGAAACCTAGAAGATCCACTTGATTTAGACCAAGTGCTTTAATAAAAGTAGCAGCGTCTTGTGCCATTTCTGTTATCGTTTCTGGTGTTCTACCATTTGTCTCTCCAACTCCTTTATTATCAAAAAGGATCACTGGTCTTTCTTTTGCAATTGGAGCAAGCATGCTAGGATCCCAATTTTCCATCGTCCCTCTAAAATGAACAAGGAATACGACAGGTGTACCTGATTCTGCACCAAATTTTCTATATGCAAAACGTGTTCCATTCGCCTCAATAAATGTTGATTCTGTTGGAATTGTAAATGTTGTCATATAAATTCTCCTTAAATTTTTTATTTTTTATAAAAAAGTCTTTTTTAGAACGAACATTCTAGAATGGAGAAAGAAAAAAGAAAGCTATTCTAACACTTTCAAAATTAAATCAATAATGCTTTCTAATTCCTTTTTTGTATAATTGGTTTTAACTAATACTCTTAAACCAATAAGGTTATTATGCAGAAATTGAGCAGTAACTTGAGTATTAAAATCATTTTTAAATTCGCCTTTATTTTGCCCCTCTTTTAAAAGTTTATTGAATATCTCTTCTGTATCGTTAAACATTTTAGTAGTTAAAAGCTGTATGTCTTTATCTAACAAAGACAACTCTACAGCCGTATTAACTGCAAAACAACCTGCTGGATAGATTTCTAATTCAGCTAAATTGACTACATACTCAAAAATCTTTCTAATAGCTATCTTCACTGTTGAAGAATTGCTTATAATTTTAGTTAATTCTTCTGCAACAAACACTTCATAAGATTTTAAAGAAGCTAGGAATAACGAGTGCTTGTCACCAAATGTATCATAGATACTTCTACGATGGATCCCCATGTGGTTAACCAAATCTTGCATCGATGTTTTTTCATATCCTTGCTTCCAAAAAAGTTCCATCGCTTTTTTTAGAACTACTTTTTCATCAAATTCTTTATTTCTAGCCATCTCAATTCCTTCTCCCTAAAGAATAAAAAATCTTTAACAGTCTTTTTAGACCGAACGTTCTACAAAGCACACTACACTATATAGAATGATTAGTAAAGTATTGAGTTTTGGATAGTATCTTTTGAAATATACAAATTATCTCTTGTCATACAGAGAGGTAGACCTTTGAATTTTTTCGCCAGTATCAGTTTTTTTGTGGATCTTTCCACATCTTCACCATATTCCTTCAACTCAAGCATAATGATTTACATCACCTACGAGGCTAGGCTTTCGTCAGCCGAACTGTTACGGTAAAATCTTACGCATTTTCGCCGAACTTATAACATTTTCTTATCAACCCAAGTGCTATTCGACTAAGATATACCCCTTCCATAAGCAACAGACCGTCGCACCATATAAACGCTCAAATGACACACTAACGGTGATTCATCTCTTTCAAAAAGACTTTTACCATAGGCGTTTCTGTGGACGTTTATTCAGCTGCTATACTTTTTGTCAGACCGGCAATACATTATTTGTATGCAGAATAGGCTACAATGGGATCCTGACTGAGGAAGCCCGCACTTGATACCAATACTTTTTCTTATTTCTTCAAACTCTTGCCTTTGGACACCAGCATTCTATTTAATTCGCATATAATTTATTCAGGTCAAGCTGCCTTTTCGTCCATACAAGCGTAAATAATAAGATTAACTCAAAAGCATTTGTAATTGCATTACTTCCAATATCAAATGAAACAGCACTGCCAATTGTCATGATTACTGTACCAATGAACATCCATGGCCATTTTGTCTTCCACCATAGCATAATGCCAACAATTAATAGGGCCATTAATACCATAAGAATCATAATCGGAGGACCGCTTGCTTCTTCGGCCGAGGAATAACTTAATGCTCCGTATTCTTCCGAAGCCTGTAAAACCAGTCCGTTCAATTCTGTCGTATATTCAATAATCATAGCGGAAATTGTATATAGGACGCCAATCAATAGAACCCATGATTGTTGGGCCCATTTAATTTTTGCCTCCCCCATAGACGTTATAGAGAATAATATGAGGGTCGGTGTAAAGAGGGCGTGGAACCAAAAACGTAGTAAGTTTAAGGTTTCAAGAAAAGTTCCTTCTCCAATAAAAGTGCCAAGTGCATAAATAGCATTATCGTAAATAAGTGCTGCTACTACAAAAAAGATTACACTCGATAAAGTCCATCTTCTATGTGTCCGTAAGCCCCAAAAAAGTAAAATTACGTAAGCTATCGCAAATAAACCGAAAATTATCGAATCCATCTAACCACCTCCAATATCTATATACCCAATGAAAGCCTGTTTCTGCTTATAGAGAGCTACACTTTGTACATTGATATTTCTCTTCAACTGCTTTTATGTATCAATAAGCCAAATAGTCAAATGATAAAAATGAATATCAGCGAAAATTAGATCGTTTGTTTGTATCCGACCCAATTAATAAAGATGTAGTTATTTTAATATCAAAATTAGTAAAGTCCTTAGATTTAAAATTAATTATTGAGGGTGTAGAAAAAATTGAACAAATAGGGGCATCGGTTGGTATTGTACTTCTTATTGAAACCTTGATTTGGAGAAAAACAAAAAAGTAATTTTGTTAAGTTAACAGGGGCGTTCGTATTTGTTGAATACCTGACAATTTAGTACAGTTACTTAATCAGTACCTTATTTTCTCCCCCATTTATGCATAATAAGATTAGAGTGTATAACTCCTATAATAGGATTTTCTAAAATATCTATAGTTACCTCTGTATCATGAGGGATTAAATACAATCCAAAGGAATCTCCATCTTGATAGTTTAATCCAGCTGTACCAGACTCGTATATTTTTAAAGTAAAAAGGTCGTCTACCCTTACGTTTAACGACACCGTTCTTTTAAGGTATATTTAATGAGAAAGAGGCACCAATTAACTATCTGTTAAAATGAACTATAAAAAATTATCCCATTTTGTTGAGGTGAAAGAATGGAGAAGATCAAGTTTTCCAACACGGGTTTTAAAGTAACATACCGTTCCGAAGAAATAATTTTTTTACCGAGGGAATATCGATTATTTAAATTTTTATATCAAAATCCCTCCCGAATTTTTTCAAGGGAAGAACTCTTGGACGCTGTTTGGTCAATGGAAGATCCAGTCGATAGAACTGTAGATGACCATATTTATAGAGTTAGAAAAAAAATTGAATACCTTTCATCCGTGGTTGAAATTGAAACAATCAGAGGTCAAGGATACCTTCTGTCAATGAAAGAGGTACATGAAAGTCCATTATTAAAGGACAACGAGGTATCCACACAAGTTAAAAGCCTTTTTCACAAATATCATCTCTACGGACAGGGCGATGCCCTAAAGCTTTTAGAAGAAAATCAGAATGTATTCGGCTTCCACATCGATTTGCCTAACCTCCTTTATCTCCACTTCATGAAAGGAGATTTCAGCTGGTTCCTTGAGGCACAGGAAATCACATTTTGGGAAAAATGCTTTTATTTATTACACATCTATTCATTTATTGAATTAGATAAGATGAAATGCCTTGATTACTTTACGTGTGCTTTATCTGCCGAAGAAATACCTGAATATCAACGATTAGAAATGAAATTGTTAAGTCGCCTATCATTATTAATTTACACAAAACAGCTCGATGAAGCAGCTACCCTTCTTCATCAATCTAAAAAAGAGATTGATGAAAAAAACATCGAAGGATTCATACCGTTGATCTTCCTTTCAGAACTATATCTTGCCTTACTTCAAAAGGACCTTCAAGAGATAGAGGTAAGGATGGAAGAAACGAAAAAATACCTCGTAAATTATCCTTATCTAAGAGAAAATGCGAATTTTTCAATTGTTAAAGGTATTTATTGCCTTCTTAAAAATAATGAATCTAAAGCTGAAGATCATTTTGATGAAGGATTTCAGCTACTCCAGAAGGCTAAATTCATACCTGGGGTGTTAATGAATATAAATATGATTCTGTTTTACTTAGACGAGTTTGGATTGCATGGAAGACTACAAACTTACTATCTAGAATTAAAGAAAAAGCATCTACAAGAGTACAAATTAAATGAATTACATAGCAAAATCGAACTTCAGTTAAAATATCACTTAAAATAATTGCTCCAAATTTTTTTATTTCCGTTTCCTCTGATAGTCCTCTGATAATTACTCGTTATGCTCATTATTAGAGACACTAACGTGGGAGGATTATTTATGAATAAAGAAATATCAATATGGCGCAATGGCAATTTTATTAAATTCTTTTCTGCTAATACTTTAGCCAACTTAGGAAACTGGTTTGATTTTGTTGGGGTACTTATCTTATTCAGGTATACATGGAAGGCTGACCCGATGCTGATTGCTCTAATCCCTATCATGTATGCCATTCCTAGTATACTTTTAGGACAATTTGCAGGCGTATTTGCAGACCGAAGAAATAAGCGAAAAATCCTTATCTATTCTAACTGGTTTCGTGCAGTGTCAACTTTATTGCTTGTCTTTACACCTACACCCTGCTTGCTTTGCCAATCCTGTTTTTACGAAACACTGCGGGAGTGATAAGCCTTCCTGCACAGCAGGGATTGATGAGAAATATTGTTGATGAAAAAAACATCATGCAAGCAATTACTATTAATGGAAGTCTGTTTCAATTGGTTAAAGTGATTGGCCCGCTAATGGGAGGTTCAGTGGCAGGAATATTTTCTCCAAATGTTTCCATTTCATTAAATGCTATAGCTTTCATGATTTCTGGAATACTCCTTACACGAATCAAGGTACAAGAAATCGAAACAAGTGTAGAAATAGAAGCTACACAATCAGGGTTTCTAAGTTCTTGGAAGGAAGGTTGGCAGATTGTTTTAAATAGCAAAACTCTTTTGGCAAGTATCATATTTGGGATATTCAGTGTCCTCACAATACAAATGATCGACGCACAGATTGTAACTTTGTTCAGTGAAGTGTTCCCTAACAAACCTGGGTTTACCGGTTGGGCTATTTCAGCTATTGGCATCGGATCGCTCTTTGTGGTCATACTTCTAAACAAACTTAAAAAAATCTCAAAATTTGGTTGGTTTTTCGGTACCGGGAGCCTTCTAATCGGTGTCATGACTGTAGGTTTTGGATTCCTATCGGACTACAATTTCATAGTACTTGCAATCTTTCTTTCTATTATTGGCGGGATTGGAAATGGGTTAACTTTTACTGCCGTAAATTACATTATTCAAACTGAACCACCCAAGGAAGCTATAGGAAGGGTTACCGGTATAATAGATTCCTTAATGAGTATCCTTTTTATTGCCGGACCGCTTCTCGGCGGACTATTAATAACACAATTAGGGGTACTAACCGCCTTTAAAACAATCGGTCTGGCACTATCCATTATTGGTATGGCTGGTATATTCCTGCAAAATCTCATCTGGAAGCAAAACAAATCTGCAAAAGTACAAATTGAAGTTAAAGTTAAAGTTAAAGTTAAAGAGGGAAATGAATCGTGTTGAAGTGTGGGAATGTTTTCAATAATATTGAAAATGACCTGTACCGGATACAAACACAATTCAGACAATCAACTATTTTACTTTTTAAACTAACTTCAACCAAGCGACAGCTTCACAATGTTTGGAGTGTATGAACACGGTTAGTTAATTATACAGATCTGGCTCCTATTAAGCGTGGTTTTAGGAGGTATTTAATTATTGAAAGGTAACCTTTCATAAAAGAATGTTATTCAATAATATGACCCTATAATGAAAACGAGCGCTGATTCTTGTTACAGAATCGCGCCCGTTTTGCGGATATATGAAAATTGATTAACCCTCAACAAGCCCATAGTATTTATAAAGTTTATCTTCTGATTCTACGAGTAAAATTGGTCCTCCAATTTCTTCTTTTTCTTTAACCGAAAAGACTTTTGCACCAACAGGCAATTTGTTCGACATTTCGTCTTCAAAGTTTGTATCAGTATCGTTTTTTGTTTTTATTTCTCCTACCTGCTCGTCTTTTGTTAATGTTGTTTCTTCAACCCAATCAATTCCAGTCTGATAAATCACTCCATTGAACTGAAATATATCGGCTTCAGGATCTAATTTTAAAATCTCTTCCGCATTAGGATTTTCAGGTGTATAAATCTCTACTTTACCTTTATCCGATGAATTAGAACATCCAACAGCAGTTAATAAAACGAAAATAACCAAACCAAAAAATAATCTTGACACTTTCACGTTATCCCTCCTTGGATTGTTAGACGGATAAAGGTTAATTAAGTTACCTATTTGTTCTGTTAAATGGCCCGATCGTAATATGAGGTTAGCCAGATTTTTCTGGTTGACCTTTTTCTTTTAGGTCTTATTATAACGGTAGTCGGGGTAGAACGTCTGGCCCGTGGGACTTGATCCCGTCCGCAAAACTGTTCACCCCCTACTTGTATAAACATGTTTCGAGCTGGTTGGGACAAGGATCCCGTTTAACAAGCGAACCTATGACATTACAAGCAGCTTTAGGGGTTACCGACGAATTTAGTTTTCTTAAGGAGGAGATTTGATTATGAATCCAGTCGTAGGTCTGGATGTTTCAAAAGGAGAAAGTCAGGTTCAAGCCTTTTTAGATAAAGGCAAACCATATCGTAAGAGCTTTAGTATTAAACATACTCTTGATGGTTTGGATGGTTTATTAGGATTTCTAAGGGATATAGAGAAAGTGGCTGATGGTAAGCAACCTTCGGTTATTTTAGAATCTACAGGTCAATATCATATGCCTATCATTCAATTTTTGGAGGAGCAACAATACGTCTATATTATTGTAAACCCACTTATCTCTCATCGTGCTAGAAGTACAAATTTACGCAAAGTAAAGACCGATGCCATTGATGCCTATCATCTATGTGAACTATATTACAAGGAAGAGTTAGAACCATATAAAAAAAGAGGCATACAACTCTTAAATCTTCGTAATCTCACTAGACAACAAGAAACCGTATCAAGTACGGCTGCACAAACAAAGTTACAGCTACAATCAATATTAGATCAGGTATTTCCTGAATATAGAGGTGTCTTTGGGAATCTCTACTCAAAAATCTCGTTACAGATTCTATCAATCTTCCCAACCTCCAAAGAGGTTTTAAGTGTTAACGAATTAGATCTTACTAATAAAATTGCGGAATTATGTACAACCCGTTCAGAAAAATGGGCAAAAGAAAAAGCAATTAAATTGAGAGAAGCTGCATTACGTAATCCATTTCAAAACAACTTATACCAAAGCCATATCTTTAACCTAAGAATGTTTATTAACATTGTTCTTCAATATCAAGAGCATCTATCAAAGTTAGCAGCAGAAATAGATGCCCTCGCTAAAGAAATTGAAGAATATGAAATAATCCAGTCTATCCCTGGAGTTGGAGAAAAGATTGCGGCAACAATCATCTCCGAAATAGGAGAGATAGAGCGGTTTAATCATCCTAAAAAGCTAGTAGCATTCGCTGGGATAGATCCTAGCGTTTACTCTTCTGGTAGGTTTACTGCTTCAATAAATCGCATAACCAAAAGAGGTTCTAGCAGGTTAAGACAAGCGTTGTTTATGGCTGTACAATGCGGTATAAGAGATGCACGTAAGCAAAAAACAAGTGATGAAATAATCCCTAGAAATAAGAAATTAAGAGAGTTCTACGATAAAAAACGCGAAGAAGGAAAACCTTTTAGAGTAGCAATAATTGCTTGTGCTAATAAGCTTTTACATTGGATTTATGCCCTACTTAAAAGGAAGATGACCTTCCAAAATACAGATTAAAAAGAAATAACTAATTACATTAAATAAAACCTTCCAATTTTATAGGAAGGCTTATTTGGTATACCCTTTTTTAGTATATCATGTAGGTTTTAATTTTTTTATTGAAAAATCTTGACAACTATTAGCTGGTTTTGTGGTACAAAAAAATTTGCAATACTAGATTTTTGATCCGACCTTATTATAAAAAATCATACTTTTTTATTAATGATAGAACTTTCTTTCAAAGCCAAAAAGGACTGTACATATTTGATGTGTATAATATCTCCAATCCTTTTATTTTCATATACTAAAGCATTATGACCCTAAGATAATATCAATATAGGATTTTTAATCAAACTTTATTATAAATGATCAATCTTTTTTATAAAACTATAATAATTACACTTGTTGTTCTCGTAGTACGTGCTTTAATACTTTCCCAGACGGATTTCGGGGTAAGTCTTTTACGATTTCTACAATATGAGGCACCTTATATTTGGCTAATTTAGTTTTCGCAAAATCGATCACTTCTTGTTCTGTGATTGACCCCTCATCTACAAGTGCAATAATAGCTTTCGGGACTTCTCCATATACTTCATGCGGTATACCAATAACTGCTGCATCTAACACTTGAGGGATTTGATATAGTACATTTTCCACCTCTATTGGATAAATATTTTCGCCACCACGAATAATCATATCCTTTTTTCGATCGACGATATATAAATAACCATCGTCATCTAAACGCCCTAAATCCCCCGTATATAGCCAGCCATCTATGATTACTTTTTTCGTTTCTTCTTCATTCTTCAAATAACCCTTCATAATTTGAGGCCCTTTAATACAAATTTCCCCAACTTGATTTGAAGGTAATTCTTGACCCTCAATATCTACTATTTTTATCTGTGTCCGTGCTAACGCTTTACCGACTGAACCTACCCGTTCTAAAGCTGCATCATCCGTTAATGAAGTGCCTCCTGGGGTACTTTCTGTCTGACCATAAAGGTTTTGAATTTCAATGTTTGGAAATGATTCTTTTAATTGTTTAATAACTTCATGTGGCATCGGCGCTGAGCCATACGCAAACTTTCTCACATGCTCGAATTGGTAATTAGCCATATCCTTTTTCCCTAAAAGGATAGAGTACATTGTTGGCACACCTGTAAAGATTGTAACTCTTTCTTTAGTGATGTTCTGTAATGTTCGATCTGGAGAGAACGCTTCGTCAATTACAAGCGCTGCACCACCACACATTGTCCCGACACCAATGACATGTAAACCTGCACAATGGAATAAAGGAATGGAGATATACACGCGATCTGTAGGTCGATATTGAAGGGCTTCACTCCAAATTTCTACTGCATTTACAATATTGGCATGTGATAACATAACTCCCTTAGGCCGTCCTGTCGTTCCTGATGTATATAAGATAGAAGCTGTATCTTGTGAATCAATTTCTATAGGCGTAAACGTATTTGGTCCATCGATGATTTCTCGAACCTGTTGACGATTCAATTTCAATTCAAAATCATAATCAATTTGCTCAATCGTTTCACTTAATCTTTCATCATAGATCAAACCTTTAATTTCTGAATGATTAAAAATATAATCTAACTCAGGAGGTGCTAGTTTTGTATTAATCGGTAGAATAGTAAGGCCAGCTAATTGCACACCATAATATACGGTCATAAAAAGATCGGAATTTAATAACATTAAACCGATGACATCACCTTTTTTATAGCCTTTTTGCTGAAAGTACCCTGCAATTTTTTGGACATTTGTATACAAGGAATCATAGCTTGTTTCAATACCTTCAAAAACAAGTGCCGTTGCTTGTGGTGTCTGCACTGCATGATTTTTCAAAATATCCGTAACCAAATTCGAGCGACTTGTTATACTAACAGTGTTATCTTTTAACATCCGTACCCCTCCTAGTAAAAAATACCAACAAATTAAAATTAACACATAAAATAGAGAATAGTAAACACTATGTAGAAATATTTAGATTTTTCCTGAAAAAGCAATTCATCATCTAAATTCCTCTGAGTGATTTCATATGTGTTAATTAAACAATTTTAACCATTGCTATTAAAGAGGGATTTTCTTTAATGAAATAAAGCATACAAGCAATGTTCTTAATGATTTGAAAACTTATGCAAAAGTTAACTATCGAAATGAAATAAATTATGTACTAGAGCAAGCAGTTTCTGAGGGGAAAATTAATAAAAAGGCATCAAGAATAATCTTCTCGATGCCTTTTTGTCGACACTCTGAGCAGTACCACCACTATAACTTTGATGGTACTGCTCTATTGAGTGACAAGTGTTTTGCTAATTAGAACGTACTTGCTAACTTAATAGCTTTTTCAAGCCCTGCAGCAATAATTTCTTCTGCTTTATCTGGGAATTGGTTGTGACCTTCAATCACTACTTTCTCAATATCTTTTATACCGAAAAAGCCCATCATATTTGCTACATATTTAACGGCCATTTCCATTTCAGATGCTGGTCCCGTAGAATATACACCGCCACTTGCATTTAGTAATGCAATTTTCTTATTTCCTAGAAGACCTACTGGACCCTCTGGCGTATATTTAAATGTTTTGCCCGCACGATTTAAGTAATCAATATATGTGTGTAGGACAGCTGGGATTGTTAAATTCCATAATGGGAAACCAAAAACAACTTTATCAGCTGCAAGGAATTGATCTAGATATTTATCAGCAACAGCTACTGCTTTTGCTTCCTCTTCTGTTAAATCAAGTTCTCTACTAGCTTTAAATGTACCGTTAATCATATCTACGCCTACATAAGGCAATTCTTCATTATACAAATCCAACTCTACTATTTTATCAGTTGGATGTGATTCTTTATAGCTCGCTAAAAAAGCATCATATAGTTTCACACTCACTGATTGTTCTGCTGGACGATTGTTTGCTTTTACAAATAAAACTGTTGTCATTCTTTTTTCCTCCTGTTGTTAACTCTTATGTTGTGTTATTTTGATTTCTTATTATGTTTACAATTTCTTTTTAAAACTATACTCCATATCACCATCCATGGCTGCAGGTGTATCACCGGTTTTTCTAAAATCATGTGTATGAATTTCTTCAAACGGACCAAAATTTACTTGCTTATAAATTTCATAACAAGGGAATCCGTCATGTGTACCGTGAATATCGCCAGTACCATCTTTTTTGACATGTACAGTTAATAGATAATCAGCGGGAGGTGCATATACGTTTAGTGGGTTGCTCGCACTAGCACTCATTTGGAACGTGACGTCATCCTCTCCCCATACAATATCTGTACACAAAATCCGTTCCGTACTAGCTTGTCCTGTTCTTTTAGTAACAGACCCATCTGGAGTTGTGATTCTTTCTGTTGTTATGCCGGTATTCGCATATGTGAAAATTTCTTTTTTATAAAAATCTACAACGACTTCTTGTTCAATTCTAGAACGCATAGTGTTGACAGCAAATGGTGTAAATTCACGTGAGTCACCTTCGAATTCGATTATGTTTCCTGTTTGAGTATCTTTCTTCGGTTCAGTCCATGCCATTGGAATAAATGCACTTGCTCTAAATTTAACGATAGTATTCATGAGATACACCTCTATAATTTTCAATATTTTCTTGGATAATCATATTGATCCATTTAGCAAAACAGATTGCAATTTCTTTTGTATAAATAAAGCTTTACTTTTAATATTTTCTGCTTGTAAACTGCTACTTAGTATATATATCTAGATTGTCGTTTTAAAACTGTATTCCATTTCCCCAGCTAGTGCTGCTGGAGTGTCATTAGTTTTTCTGAAATCATGTGTATATATTAATTCAAATGGACCAAAATCTGTTTGTTTATAAAATTCATAGCATGGGAACCCATCATGTGTACCTTTGATTTGTGCAACACCACTCTTGTTAACATGTATAGTTAACAAATAATCAGCCGCAGGTGCTGCTGCATTTAAAGGATTGTTTGCACTTGCACTCATTTCAAAAGTAACTTCATCTGTGCCCCACACAACATTGGTACATACTATATTTTCCGTACTTGTTTTCCCTTTTTTATAATCAATAGAACCATCTGGATTTGTAACTTTTACAGTTACGATACAAGCACTTTCAAATGTGAAAATTTCCTTTTTATAAAAATCAATAATCACTTCTTGCTCTAATCTTGAGCGCATTGTGTTTACAGCATATGGTGTAAATTCTCGTGCATCACCTGTATATTCAAAAAGCTTTCCTGTTGTAGGATCTTTAATAGGTTCCAACCAAGCATACGGTGCAAATACGCTACCTCTAATTTTGACGATGTTAACCATGTGAAACCTCCAAAATTTATTAAATTTGTTACGGTGAAGCCGATTTCTTTCAAACTCAAAATATAGTCAACTTGATTGACTATATTTCGTATAGTAGAATAACATTCGAATAAAGTCAACCAAGTTGACCTTATTTAAGGAGGCTTTATGTATGAATCATAGTGTATTTAATGAATTAGATCTTACATCACTTTTATCATTATCCTTTAGTGCATCAATTAATGAACTACATGTCAGATTGAGTGAATTGGGATTTGGAGATATTAGACCTGTCCATGGTTTTATGTTTAAATGCATGACTCCAAATGGAGCAACAGGTATAGAAATAGCTGAATACTTAGGAATTACAAAGCAAGCTGTAAGTAAAATGGTGGATTATCTTGAGAAAAGTGGTTATGTGATGAAACAAGCTCACCCCACTGATAAAAGAGGAAAAATTATTGTTTTGACTGAACGAGGTTGGTTAGTAGTGAAAGCAAAGGAGGAGATCCTAACTGAGATGGAACAACGCTTGATTGAAAACATAGGTGCTGAACGACTGCACATGCTCAAAGAAGATTTAAAAAAATTAGTTTATGAAACAAATGAAGGAAAATTACCATCGATGTTCAAACCCATTTGGTAACAATAGATCTTATAAAGTGAATTTGAATCTGAACACTTTAAAAGCACAACAAATCACATTTCCAAACGTGGCTCAACTAGGATTCGTCACATGCTTTACACAGCCGTTCGCTGTTCGATTCGAGATAGTCGTATAAAGTAGCCATTATAACTTGTGTTAATAAGCTTTCACACTGAATTTATGCACTATTAAAAACAAAAAAAACGTTCCAAGAAACTATTTAGCAACAGCATTTTCAAACAACACAAAAAACCTTCCGCACTGAATGAGGAAGGTTTCTTGTGTTGTGCATTTTAGTATAACATTCTATTAGCTGATTAGTTGAATAGGAACAATCTTTTAGAAAACACCCATCGTGTTTTCAATCTTTCATGATAGTACTAAGCTAGTAAAACATTTGTACCATTAGAACCTTCTTTTAATTGACCTGGTCAATAATTTCTTTGATTTTTTCTGCAGATGAAATTGTGTAAATTGTATGCGTTTCATTAGCATTCATAATCGCTGCTGTATCATCTTCATTGAACCATAAGAAATAGAGGTCGTTTTCCAATTGGATGCGGTATTGTGGATCTACTATGTTCGCGATTCCAATGAGCTTCACAGCATCCTTAAATAGTTCTTTCAACAGTGCCAGTTCATCAGGGTTCGTGATTGTCAGGAATGGGCTTGGCTTCCCTTTTGATAAATCAGTTGTTTCTTTTTTATCAGTTAGTAAGTACGCCTTCAGGACTTCCTCATTCTCCCCCGTAAGCTCTCCATAACCATCATCTCCTATAACCTCAACCTTGCCATTTTCTAGCCAAAAATAATAATTCAATAAATATTCTGGTTGATTTTCATCATAGTCGATTAATAATGTCATCTGAGCATCTGGTTCTGTTAGTTGTTCCTTCTTTACGCCAACTTGCCACTCTACTTGCCCAAATATCCTTTGAAATGCTAATTTATCCGCTGCTTTAAAACTTCGTTCCTCATCTCGGATTATTGCACCGTCTAAAAAACGCAAATCCTTCTTTTTATCTGACTTGTCAAATACCTTAGCAATTTGCTTCTTCACCTTTACTTCGCTATTTTTCACAATCTGACCGGCCATTTCATCTGCAGTGACAACGGTTAAGGGCTCATTTCGTACAACGATTTTCTGTACATCATCGATTACCTCATTACCCACCACATTATAATAACCTGATGTCAATTTTGTTTGAACGTACGTGCCATCAGTTAAATAATAATCGGCAATCATTTGTAGTTCCGTTACAATTTGCTCCCCATTTTTCGTAATTTTCATTAGCGAGTTACCGTACAAATACCCATCATCTGTTTGTGTCATAAATGACTCAACTTCAGTCGTCGAGTCCAAGGCAACGTTTTGGGGCGAGTCCTCTGTAAGGGCAAATACACCGATGCAAGTAAGAATTAACACAAAGCTGAGTAAAACGGCTCGACATTTCCAAGGATTCGGCTTTCTCTTACTTTTTAATATCTGCTCCTTAAGCTCACGGTTATACGGTTCTCGTTGCTCAAGTTCTTTCTCCAATTGCTTCTTCATACAAATCCCCCCTCTCCTCCAACGAATTCCTTACCTATTTGCTCCTTCGCGCGCTTTAATCGTGTATGTACGATGTTCTCAGAGGATTGTAAAATAACCGAAATCTCTCTCCCTTTTGACTCATTGAATTAGGCTGTTTTCGTATAGATTGTTGCTCTCTTAAAAATACTGATTCTGGTTGAATATAATGCATTTTCAGGAGGCGTTAGGGGCATTTTCGATTCATCCGGCTACATACGAGAACGGCTGCAAATCTGATAAAGAGGTTATTCGGCCATTAGAGATATGTACATTCCGTTTGCCAGAAGGCGCGTATCGTTGGATTAAGTTGTGGGATTACTGCGATAAAGGGCGAGTATCTTAGTCATACCTGAGAGAGATGAATGACATTCCCTTAGAAGTGACCTCAATACTCGTTATTTTGATAGGGATTACCATTCCCATAGATGTACGATTCCAATTCTTTAACCTTGTTCCCATCTAATTGTCGTGTGATTCCGAATGTTTCGCCCTTCCCATCGTAATTTATTACAATGTCGAGATCGTGAAGTAATTCAGTGAAATACTTGAAAGTCTGTTTTAAGTCGTCGTTAAACCTTGTTCTATCAGATTCTAGCGTGTCCTGTCTCGATAAAACATACTCAAGATGTCCCATCCAAGCTCGAACCCCGTGCAAGTTATCAATGTCCTTTTGAAGGTCGCCGCCTTGAATCCGAAAATATTTCATTTCCGAAGCGAATTGGCTTGCCTTTGTATAATATTCGTTCACGTCGGTTGTTTTGACTATATCTTCGGCGTGATAGGCAATCCAAGCTTCCAAGGTTGGTTCGATTCCATAATTGTTGAAACCTTCAGGAGTTGAAATGTCCTTCCACAACTTCGGGTTGTTGACTTTAGTTTCTTCTTTTTCATCCGAAGCAATGCCTGCCGTTACAAAATAAATTTTTTCCCCTTGAATACGCTTCAAAGTATTATAGTCATCATCAACTGTTGAAAAATCACCTTTTTCCCAACGTTTTAGTATCTCTAAATATGTTTCATCGTGCTCGAATTCATAATCATTATTTTCTTCTACTATTTGTATCAAAATGTCGATTCTTTCTGGTGTTGCCCAAATTGAACCTTCTTTTATATCAGGAACGATCTTTTGGTGTATCATCTTTTGCATCACTTCTTGTACTAGATTCTCATCAAACGTTCTATCTCCACTTTTCCATTCGTCAATCATCTTGGCCTGAATAGCATCTACCCAAGATAAGTCTGTACCCTCTGATACAAGCTTTTCTTTTTCATTCTCCGCAACTTTAGAAACTTCTTTTCCGTATTTCTTTTCCATAATCAAAAACGTACCACCTATACTCAACAACGCCGTTAAAACAACTACACCTATAACATAAGTCCACTTCATTTTTCCCACCGCCCATATTAACAATTTACACCAAATTATCATATATGCTCCATTGTGTAAACAACAAAAGTTTTATTCACTCTCATACACTATAGGTCACATAACAACGGAATCAGGCGGTAACAATCCTTGTCGTACCGAATATAAAGGAGAACAACTCCCTTTTAGCTCTGTTCATATAATTTGTTGTCTTTCAATGTTTTATTTAGCAACAAACTTTAAGAAAACAGCCTTGAATTAATATAAAATAACAGGTGTGTTGATTATGAAAATAGTAGATTGTTACTTACTGAAAAAATGGTTATTTTTATATTCACTACTAACATAAGTACCTACATTTTTTTGTTGATTGTAGCGGAGGGTGCTCGAGTACTCCTGCCGCTTCGCTTTCGTTGTAGAGCAAAACTCCCTGTTGGTATGCAAGCAGCCGAGACCCTAGACGGAAAGCGAGCATCCAGTAGCGGAAATCACTTTTAATAGTAATGGTGAAATAGTAGAAAAGTGCATTTAACTTGCTAAAAACATACTTATTTTACCAGTAAATCCATATACAAAGATTGTTAAAAACTAATTCTTCACTTAAAAGTACGTTTCTTTGACTTATTATTTCAAATAAAGTACTTTAATTAAAGTAGTTAAATTTAATTAAGGTGGAATTTGTTTTGAAAATGTTTTTAAAAAATAAAACGATAACAGGCGGAATTTTCATGCTTGTGTTTTACCAGATTGTCATGATAGGCATTTTTATGTACGGTTATAGTGCAGTGCCTAAAAATGTAACAGAATTAACAGTTGCGATCGTCAATGAAGATACAGTCATGGGTGACTCGTTCGTTCAACAATTAGAACAAGGTCTTCCATTTAACGTCAAAAAAAATCTAACGCTTAGTGAAGCACAAACTGATTTAGAAAACCGTGACATTCATTTAGTCGTTCATATCCCAGCAGATTTTTCGGAAAATATAAAAGAAGATGGGAAACAAGGAAATCTTGAATTCTTTATAAACGAATCCAATCCAACACTTGTGGCAAGCTCGATGCAGTCAATTGCAGCTGAAGTCGGCGCACAAATTACAACTCAGGTACAGACGCAAAGCTTTGTCGGGGCGTTTACTGCGATGAATGTACCAGCTGAACAAGCTACTCAAATGGTAACAGGAATCATGGAGAAAATTTCAGTCGATGTAGAAAAAACAAACAAGCAGCCACTCGGGATGCATAATCAAATGGCACCAATGTTCCTAACGATGGCTATGTATGTTGGGGCAATGATTTATTCAATGATGAGCGTAACAGCATTAAATGAAGTACGCCAATCTGTAGGTAAATGGAGAGCATTCTTCTCATTACAGCTAACGAATATCGTCATTGCAATAGTTGCACCACTTGTTGGTGTGTCGATTTACTTTATTGTACAAGGTTATGGAATCGAAACATTCTTGGGCGTTTGGATGGTACACGCACTGCAAATATTCGCATCCATTCAATTTACAACGATTGCCTGCTTATTACTTGGCCCAAGTGGTATGTTGCTAAATATTCCTTTGCTTCTTACACAAACGATTGCCAACGGTGCAACAATCCCATACGAAATGATGCCTGGTGTCTTTAAGTTCGTTAGCCATATTTCACCTATGTTCTATTCGGTTCACCTAGACTATAATTTATTCTTTGGTGGTGGGACTACAGGTTCATATGCAGTGGGTCTCGTGCTCGTTGCTCTTGGGGCACTCGCTATTAATGCGATGATCCACCAGTATAGACACTACAAACCAGTAACAAAGCCAGCTCAAATCATGTAAAATAGACGATATAGTCATTTTATGAAAGTTGTTTGATGAGAGGGGTAAAATCTAAATGTCTATCCAAATATTTATTCTCGGTGCCTTAACTGAAGGGGAACATAGCCCGTACGATGTTAAGAAGAAAATTGTAGAGGTCCTCAATAACAAAATTGAAAAAGCGAGTGAAGGTTCGCTTTATTACCAATTTGATGTGCTATGTAAAAAAGGATATATTGAAAAAAAAGAGGTCGTACACAGCGACAATCGCCCGAATAAAACCCTCTATGGTATTACAGCTGCAGGTCGAGATAAACTGATAGAAGATATTTATGCCGAATTTCAAAACTTTACGAGCGTACCTGCTCTCTACACATCTTTATTATTTTCAGATGTAGTAGACAAACAAAAGCTTAGTTATTTAGTTGAAGAATGTATTCAGAAGTTAAAGAAAAGATCTAACGATTCGGTCATCAGTAATGCCCATTTAATCCCAGAAAATAAAAAGAAATCGATTGAATTGATTTCAAATCATATATTGGATTATCTAGAAAAGGACATTCACTGGATGGAAAATTTGTTACTCTACCTCAGAGAGCAAGAAGATTAAACCACATTATTTCCAATAAAAAAGGACAACTCTCAGTTTGCGCGAACTGATGGTTGTCCTTTTTTGCTATTTCTATCGGAATGGATATATGTATATGTAAATTCAGTCACTCGGAAAAATAACTAATGTCATAATAATGCATAAATTCACTTCAAATACCTACCAAGAGGAAAACTATCGGCCATTTCCGTGTACAGATTAGCTACTTTACGATGAGGTTGAGCGACTTGGCGCCGAGGTTGAGCGACTTGACATCGTGGTTGAGCGACTTGAGGTCGAGGTTGAGCGACTTGACGATGAGGTTGAGCGACTTGGGGCCGAGGTTGAGCGACTTGGCACCGAGGTTGAGCGACTTGGCGCTGAGGTTGAGCGACTTGGCGCCGAGGTTGAGCGACTTGGCACCGAGGTTGAGCGACTTGGCACCGAGGTTGAGCGACTTGGCACCAAGGTTGAGCGACTTGGCACCAAGGTTGAGCGACTTGGCGCTGAGGTTGTGTGAGAACTTTCATTTTAACCAAAATGCAGAATGTGTCTTGTCATTCTTCACTCAAATAGTTTGATACTATAATGCCTCATTGATTTTGGTATTCCTTTCAACTCAAGTACCCCACTATATACTAAATGCCTCACCCTATATTCTAAAAACCAAATATTAATGATCTCATCCATTTGTGTTACTAGTTCCCCAAGTACTGTTCCAGTCTTTATAAAATCTTTGGTTATTTGCTCATTATGTAACTTTTCTACGGTACGGATAATGTGTGTATCATAGTGATTTTCTGGAACTCCTATTATTTCCTCATTCACCCATAGACGTAGAACTTCTTCCGTTTTCGACAATGTTTCCCATTCCTTCTGAAAAATTAGACGCTCTTGATCTGTTAATGGTTTAGAACCATTGTTAAATACTAATCTTAAATCCTTCGACTCCATCTGACTTGTATGGAAAATAGGCTGCTCTTCATTTTTCGAAGTGCTAAGTTCAGTAGTGTTTACCAAAAAGATGTCATTTTCTTTATTACGCAATACGTATAGGAAAAAACGAAGGCCTACTTGTTCATCGACATTATCCCCATACCAAATGTAAATCGGCACTTCACCTGAGATATCCTCTATCTCACGCAATGTGTTTGCAAATTTATTTTGATATTCATAATCATCCTGCTCGTCGTTGATATTTTCAACTAACCATTCATTGCGGGATGCTTGACCTATTTTTTCATCCAGTTTCCATAATGGTCCAATTGAAAAAGTGTCTGGAAATCCAATCACCTGTTTAGGCGGGGCAAGTGCTGCTCTTACTGAACCCGCTGCCGACTCGGAAGAAACGATATGAACCGCACTTGTTGCTCCTTGGTGTTGAGAGGCAGTTTGAGAATGACGATATTGTTGAATGTGATGATTGATAACTTCTACCATTTTGTTCATATCCTCTTGTCTAAACCAGTAACTTCTTCCTTCACGTGGTTTACTTTCTTTATGATGAAACGTTTCAAAATCTTCACCTGGATTCAATTCAAACGTCTCCCATTTATCACTTTCACTCAAATTCGATACACTTAAATAATTTTGCACTTCAATTTCATAAACCAAAACTATACTTGGCTCCATCGAAAAATAAATGAATGGAAAATTTGCTTTAAATTTCATAATAATCAACTCCGTATTTTCAATATTTTTATAGCGAGTGCTGAATTATCACTCTGAACGCTGATATCTCTTCCCGAGTACTGAATGTAATGAGCTTGCTTTAGCTATTTTGAACGCCGATAACAAATACAATATCCCCGTATATATCGTGATGCCTACCATGTAATAAATTGCTTTTATTGTTGGATTAAAGGTCATTTCGCCGCCACCATGATTATCGTTATGCCATTTAAGTTGTGAATATCCTAGCCAAACACAAACCAATGTAACGATCAGCATAACAAGGGCAAGAATGAACTTTTTGTGCTTCATCCCACCAAGTAAACTTGCCAAAAAGTCATCTCTAAACGAATTACCCTTGTTTCTTTGAATAGACTTGCTTTTGAATGGCGTTAAGAAGTAGAACATTAACCCTCCCCAGATTACGCCAATAACAATGATTTCTGAAAACTGCATAAAAACCCCCTCCTTTTTCCAATATAACGGTAGTATACTTTGGAAGTTCCTTTTTGCATAAGTAAGATTACTCAGTTAGTTTCACATTATTCAGTTTTTCCACTTTTGAAATCCGTTCAAAATCTCTACTGATACAGGCTTGCTTTAGCTTTTTTGTTTTCAGTAAATATTTTAAATCAGAGCTATTATCATATGAAAGTTGGACATGGAAATAGTTGATATACTCCAAAATTGCAAATATATAAATACATCCAACAAATATTAATCCAGCTAAAGGCAATGCAGGATACCATTTAATGAAGTCAATAATAAACATCATAATTGGAGCAATAATTAATCCTAGATTCAATTTCCTCAAGCTCTTAAATTGTTGAACAACCCTAGTGGGCGTTACCGACGTATGTTCAATTCTTAATCTCTTCAATTTCGAATACCAGTAGACAGACCCTTGTAATAAAAGTATCTCTAATAGAAGAAATGATGCCCAAAAAGAAGTAAGTGAATATAACTGGAGATTCGGGTATCCACGATTAAGTGCATAACTCATAAATATAAACATGATTACCGAAGTTAATTCGCCTGAATATAAGTATACGAGCCTTTTTTCCATCCTTTTCCTCACCTTTATCACTTCCCTCTGACCATTTATTTAACACTATAACCATATAACACCTTAGATTAATGAGTTTTCAGATCCAACTAGTTCCTTTTATTTTACCTATCTACGAATTTGAAAAGCCCTAAGCTAGTATTCGCTTAGGGCTTTCTTTTACTTCGTTTGCATCTCTTTTGTCGGCCCCATAACCGGCGGGACTTTTAAACCTGATTGTCGTAATAATACAGTCATTTGCCCAAGATGATGGGTTTGATGATTAATTAAAATTCGTAATAATTTACCACGTGGCATTTGGCCACCAAATGCAGGAACATCTTCTAAAAGTTGCTCATCTGTATATGTTGCTACCTGTTCACTATAGGCTACTGCTACTTTTTGATAAGCTTCAACTGTTTCTTCAATATTTGTATACTGTTGTATGTAGGCTGGCATAGTTAATCCTGCTGATTGACCGAAATCAATCGCGACCTCAACCAAGTGCGAAGCAAGCCATCCCAGTGTATTGTGTCCTTCTACAATTGCTACATCCATCGAATCATTTGAAATTGCTTGAATAGCCTTTGTAGTCCCCTTTGCAGACACTTGCCAATCTGTTAAAAAATCTTCTACTTTGCGATACATAAACTCACTCCCCTTTTTGTAATAGCTTAATTATAAATCATACTATTAGCTTCTGTCACAAAATGTAAAGGGAGATTATCGCCTTTAAAAAATAAACGATTTTATTATTCTGCTCAGATTAAGCAATTTTATATATTAGCTTGTTAAGGAATGTACTTAAAGTAACGAGATACTGTAGTTTAATAAGAGACAGTAAAAACGCTCTCTTTTATTATGAGCCAATCAGCAATATGAAAAAACACAACCAATCTATTTTGCATTACTTCATAACAAAACTTAGACAACTGAACTAGCAGCGCAAAAAACAATTGGATTAAATAATCGTTTTATTTAACGACTGAGACATACTGTATATTTTGAGAGACTAGAAAAAAAGCCAATTTTTATTTATGACAAATTCAATGCATTTTTTAGTTAGAACCACAAACAATAAGATATAAATAAATTGTGTGTGGGGAGTGAAAATTTGAAACGTATTCATCTTCTGATGTTGTCAGTATGTGTTATTTTTATCTCAATATTTTATGTTACATTGACTACTTCTGCAGATAAAGGAAGAAAGTATTACGAAGAAGCAGGACAGATTGTTTGGGAGATTGACACAAACGAAAAAATTATTGCTTTGACGTTTGATGATGGCCCTCATAAAAAATACACGCCTGAGATTTTAGATTTATTTGCCAAATATAATGCCAAAGCAACTTTCTTTGTCGTGGGCGAAAATGCAGAAAAGAATCCCGAAGTTGTTTTACGAATGTATGAAGAGGGTCACGAATTAGCCATTCACACATATACACATCCATTAAGAACTAATGTTCCAAATTTACTGAAGGAAATAAAACAAACCCATGAAACAATTTATGGTATTAGTGGGTATTCTCCCGTTTTATTCAGACCTGTAGAAGGGCAATACACGGATGGGATGATCGAGGCAATTGTAAAAGAAGGATATAAAGTCGTTATGTGGTCGTGGCATCAAGATACAATGGATTGGAAAAATCCAGGTGCTAATAAAATTGTAGATACTGTGTTAAAAGGTGCAAAGGAAGGAAATATAGTTCTTTTTCATGATGGCGGTGGAAATCGCGAACAAACCATTAAGGCCCTGGAAAAAATCCTACCACAGCTCGAAAAGAAGGGATATAAATTTGTCACTATTTCCGAGCTCCTTGAAGTGCAAAAAGCAAATAAAAAATAAAAGAAGATGAAGCTTCCCAATCGAATAATATATCTTGTATTTTTCGATTAGGGATTTTTCAAGCTTAGAGAAACGCGTTTTATTTCATCATCCTTTTGATTTGTTTTAATTCATTTATGATATAGTCTATCTGCTTTTGCATGCTTTCTGACTGTTTTGATTGTTCATTCGAACTTTGAGAACTTTGATTACTTGATTTTTCTAAAGCTTCTAGTGCAAGACCTGCAGCAACAGCTTGTATACCATCACCTAATGTAGAAATAGTAGCTCCGATAAATGCTAGTCTGGCGATTTGAATATCTTGTGAATCTGAGGTTTGTTTTGAATTTCTTTTATTGTCATTCATTATTACATCCTCCTGTCAAAGTAATAAGTAAATTGACTTACCTGCATCATATGTGTTTTTTTAGAGAAAAGTGAGAGGATTAAACAATTTAAATTATTTAGTTTGTGATTAGGACCAAATAAAAAAGCCACAGCGTTTTTATACGCTACAGCTTTTGAATTGGATAATACCTATTGTGCTATTCACTTAAGGAATATTTAGCTTTTCAAACCTATTACCACTAAAATTTATCTCATCATCCTTTTCACTTGTTTTAATTCTTTTATGATATTATCTATTTGCTTTTGCATGTTTTCTGATTGTTTGGATTGCTCATGCTGACTTTGAGAACTTTGCTTATTTGAATTCTCTAGCACATCTATGGCAAGGCCAGCAGCAATCAGTTGGATGCCCCCTCCAAGTGCAGAGATGGAGGCTCCAATATATGCAAGTTTAGCAATTTGAATATCTAGTGAATCAGAGGTTGTTTTTATTTTATTGTCATCCAATAGTAAATCCTCCCTACCATCAAAGTAAAAAATTAATTATCTAAGTTTCATTTTATGAATTTAATAGAGAAAAATGAGAGATGGAATGGAGAAGTTTAAAAATATGTCTACCTCAACGTTAGATGGCATGCCTACTCCTCACCAAAGCGGATCAAAATTTCGAAAAAAATTGTATTCTCAGTCACAATAGTTCAAAAAAAAAGTAAGAAATATGACTAAATATGCTATATTATAGTTAGAAAATTTAGAATTTATAACTTTCAAAGTAGAGGGGATCGATTATTTATGTATGAAAATGTTCTAAGACATCCGGGGCCGACGCCTATTCCAAAAAAAGTTCAGCTTGCTATGAATCAGGATATCTATAGCCATCGAAGCAATGAATTTGTTGAGCTATACCGTGAAACGACTGAACTTGTGAAACCTATTTTCGGGACAAAACAGGATATTTTACTGCTCCCTTCTGGTGGTACAGCTGCTTTAGAAGCTGCAGCGGTTAATACCGTTTCTGCTGGTGAAGATGTTGTAGTCATTACAGTTGGGGCGTTTGGTGATTACTTTGTTTCTATTTGTGAAAAATATGGCTTTAACGTACATAAGCTTGAAAAAGAATGGGGACAGGCATGTACGGCTGAGGAATTACAACAATTTTTAAAGCCATTAACAAATATTAAAGCTGTTTTTGTCACTTACTGTGAAACTTCAACAGGGATTTTAAACCCGATTGCTGAGTTAGCACAAGTTGTTCGTAACGAAACAGATGCATTATTGATCGTTGACGGGGTAAGTTGCATTGGCGGTGCACCTGCTGAAATGGATGCATGGGGAATTGACATTCTCGTTACTGGTTCTCAAAAAGCTATGATGCTTCCTCCTGGCCTTTCTCTTGTTAGCGTGAGTGACAGAGCGTGGAAAGTAATTGAAGAAAATAAAGCGCCATCTTATTACTTAAACTTACAAAGCTATCGTAGCTGGGCAGAAAAAGGCATGACTCCAAATACCCCTGCTATCACGCTTATTTATGGACTGAACGAGGTGTGTAAGCTGATTGAGGAAGAAGGAGGCTTTGCCAAAACTGTTTCACGTCATGAACTGATGAAAAACATGGTGCGCAGTGCGATGAAAGCACTCAATATCGGACTTTTGACAGATGATGAGCACGCTTCACCTACTATTACAGCCATCATGGCGCCAGAAGGAATTGTACTAGGCGATTTCTTGACGCATCTAAAACAGCAGTATCATTTAGATTTTGCTGGTGCACTCGGGCATTTACAAGGGAAAGTATTCAGATTTGGCCATATGGGCTATTGCTTCCCAAGCGACGTATTACAAGCTGTTTCATTAATGGAAGCTGGTCTGCAAGACTTCTCTTATAATTTTGAACCAGGTGCAGGTGTACGCGCAGCACATGAAGTATTTTTGGCTGCACAACGCAAATAATTGATGATGGTCATTCGATGTAAGTTGAACCAATGAATTTGCTCCTAAGATAGAGGTTATCAGCGATACTTTGGCCACTCTTGGCAATATGTGCACATTTACCGTAATATATAAGAATTTCTAGAAAGTCAAAACACAAGCAAGCTGATTTCATTCAGCTTGCTTGTGTTTTTTTATGCTCGTTGGCATTTATGTTGGGACTTCTCCCAGTTGCCGACACAAGATGCTTAGTTTCCACCATTTTATCAAGTAATAGAAGAACAATTCACTGAACAGCTAGAGCAAGAACTTCACCACCGTCAAGACCGATTGGTGGAGTGAATGACCTCTTATTATGAATTACAAAGGCTTCCTTCTCAAGAGGAGACTATCATCATTTACATGGCGTTGAGCACAGTTTTATCGGAGTAAAGACCGGATATCCGCCTTGCATATAAATTTCAGCATCAATTTCAAAAATTGATTGGAACATTTCTTTACATAATACACAATGTGGTAAACCATCATAATGTATTTTTCCTTTCTTTAGTACAATCAGACGCTCGCTATTTTGTGCAGCTTGGTTAATATCATGTAGCACCATAATAACTGTCATATTGTATTTATGATTTAACTCTTTTACGAGTTCCATCACTTCTAATTGGTGTGCAATATCTAAATACGTTGTTGGTTCATCTAGTAGCAACACTTTTGGATGCTGTGCTACAGTCATTGCAATCCAGGCACGTTGGCGTTCTCCTCCAGACATCGAAGGTAATACCCGATTTTGCAAGTGTGTTAATCCAGTTACTTCAATTGCCCAATCGACAATCTCTATATCCTCTTTTGATAGGACCATTTTTCCACCGCTATGCGGATGACGCCCAAACTCTACTAGCTCACGCACAGTTAAATCTAGTTGATAATTATTCATTTGTGGGAGCATCGTTAGTGTTTTAGCCACTTCTTTAGACTTCATCTCACGAATGTTTTGCCCGTCTAAATATACTGTCCCACGATTCGGTTTAACAAGACGTGAAATCACTCGTAATAATGTTGATTTACCTGAGCCATTCGGTCCTATTAAACTAACAACTTCTCCCTCATTGATTTCCAAGTTAATATCATCTAACTGGAAATTGGTGAAATCATGTTGATAATTAATGTGCTCAATTCGCAGCAATGGAATTCCCCTTTCTATGTATTAAATATAGGAAATACGGTCCTCCAAAAAATGCTAGTAAAATCCCGACAGGAACCTCAATAGGATCGAATACAGTTCTCGCAATTGCATCAGCAAACACAACAAGCAAGCCCCCACCCAAGGCCGAAGCTGGTATTAAATACTTATAATCTCCACCAATAATCAGTCTTAAAATATGCGGTACAACTAAACCAACAAAACCTATTAAACCAGCAACACTTACTGCAATCCCTGCTAGTAACGTGCTTAATACGATTAAAAAGAATCGGCTGCGTTCAACATTGTGTCCTAAAAGTCTCGCCATTTCATCTCCAAGACGCATTATACGAATATGTTTGATGGCATAAATCGATAATATAATTGCTATAATGACATAATAAATAATCATATCAAATTGCACCCAACCAACACCTGTTAAACCTCCAGACAACCATGGCAGTACAGATTGTACACGATCACTATAGAGAATCATTAGTGCATTTGTTCCCGCTCCACAAATCGCGTTGACGGCTACCCCTACTAAAATAATTCGCATTGGGGATGTACCACCTTTTTTCACCGATAATGAATACACAATCATTGCAGCTACAAAAGCGCCTAAAAAAGCAGCAATAGGTAGATATAAAATATAGCCAGGAAATACAACCATAACTGCTACGGCCATAACTCCAGCGCCAGAAGTAATCCCAATAACTCCTGGATCAGCTAATGGATTTTGCATAACCCCTTGTAAAATCGAACCTGCAATAGCCAAACAAACCCCAACAATGATGCCCGTTATTATACGAGGCATACGGATTTCCCATACTATTCGTCGTGCCATTGTATCTTCCGTACTAAAAATCCCACTAAACACTTCACTTACTGTAAACGAAACTTGCCCCATCATAAGGCTACCGACACTTACAATTAATAAGAGTATCGGTAACACAATTAGGATCATTCTTCGTTTTTTAGCAAGAGGGTGCGCATATTTTTTCTCTTCTTCTGTCATCGCTACTTCCTCACTATAAAAAATTATTTAACTGCTTCTTCAGCTGTCTTTAATACTCCACGCATATAGTCGATTGCTTCTACTACTTGCGTACCAGGATTGTCAAACAAATCCGCTGGTAAAATAATAATTTGATTATTTTTTACCGCATCTAAATTTTTCCAAGCAGCATTTTCTTTCATTTGTTTTTCAAACCCTTCTTTTACCGAAGCAGGGTTAGCGTGCGTAATCAGCATAATTACTTTTGGGTTACGCTCAACAATTTTCTCAACACTTAAATTCGCATAAGTTGGGTATTTATCTGTCGCTGGCAAATCGGCTGCGATATTTTTACCACCTGCTTTATTTAAAATATCTCCGTATAACGAATTTTCAAGTGCTGCTAAATATGTCCCTGGTGCACCATATACGATTAAAGCGTCTAACGTTGATTCTGTTGCACTTTCTGCAATTTTCGAATCAATTTGCGCAACTAGTTTCTCTGCTGTCGCTGTGTTATTAAATAACACTCCATACTTTTCAATCGTTGTTTTAATATCATCTACCGAATTCATGTTTGAATAGATTATTTTCGTACCTGTTGCTTCTACGGTAGCAGCAAACCGCTGGAAGCTTGGTGGTACAATAAGCATTTCCGCATTTAATGCAGCAATTTGCTCAAAAGATGGTTCATGCGGGTTACCGATCTCTTGAATAGCTTCTACTTCTGCATCCATATCTGATGTAATCGTAGGTCGACCAGTAACGTTTGCGCCTAACTCAAGTAAAATATCCATCATTCCTGGGTTTAACGTTGCGACTGAACCTGGTGTTGCCTCAAACTCAATCTTATTTCCTAGGTCATCTACTAATGTTAACGCACCCACTGTTTCAACTTTTGCTTGTTCTTTTTGTTCTATTTCCACCTGTTCTGTTGAAGCATTTGCATCATCAGTTTTACTTTCCTCCCCACATGCTGCTAATGATAATGCTAACGCACCTACTAATAAAAACTTAAACTTTTTCATTTTACTACCAACCTTCTTTTTTATTTAAATTGAAAATGATAATCATTCTCACGAAGCTGTTTATGATTCTATTTTAAATAAGATTGATTGTCAACAAACGTTTTTATTTCCGTTCTTATTAATTTTGTATTGCATAACCAAATAATGTATGTTTTAATTGATAATGAAAATCAATATCAATTAAATTGAATTATAAAGGGGAAAATATAAATGATTACAGTTACAAACCGTTTTTTAATAAAAAAAGGATTCGGTCAAAAAATGGCACCATTATTCATCTCTGATGAAGCTTTATTGAACTGGGAAGGATTTAATAAAGTTGAAGTAAACGTTTGCTCAGAACCAGAAGATCACGATGAAATGAACGTTATGATGTTCTGGGATACAATCGAACACTTCAACGCTTGGCGCGTATCTGATGACTTTAAAAAATTACACAGCCGTGAAGAGGCTGGTAACAAAGAAAACAGCGGATCTTCTCCAATTATCAGTAACCGAGTTGTTATTTCTGAACTTGTTGCTACTTTAGTAAAGTAATTTAAGAGCATGGATCTCTTAAAAGGTGGAAGATGTTCCAATCCCTAAATCAATCTTTGGGATTCATTACACAAAAAGTAATAATACTAGAATAATAACTATGCGTTCTCAGACGTTATTTTTCATCGAGTTTACAAGCGAAAAACCTAACTCGATTCATCTAAGAACGCTTTTAAAATTTTCTTTTTTAATTCAGAGCGCTTCCTCTTCACAGAGGTAAAATAAATTAATTTCTGACATGCTCTTTCCATAAACTTAGCCTAGAAAAGTACACACTTAAATAGAAGTGTACTTTTCTAGGCTTTTTTCCAAATGCACAAAAAAACTGGGCTATTCAAAAAGTATAAAAATGCAATTCAATTTAAACTTGAATTGCATTTTTCTCTATTGGATGAGGCGACGAGAATCCTGTGGGAATAGCTTGAACTGAATACCTTACAGGAACACAAGAAAGCTTAGTCACCTCATCCGATTTTTACTATTCTTTAATTATTAATCGATTAAATCTACTAATTCTAATGATCGTTTTAAAATTTTCGCCATTTGTGCACGTGTTAAATTATTTTGTGGGTTTAAATAGCCATTAGACCCTGTCATAATGTCTAGTGCTTGTAACTCTGATACTGCTTGCTTTGCATAGTCAAATACTTTGCTTGCATCTTTGTATGATAAAGCATTTTCATCAACTGTTACTTTATAGCCTTTGTATTCAAGCATACGTACTATCATTGCAGCCGCTTGCTGACGTGTAATATTTGCCGTTGGGTTAAATGTTTTTGCATTTACACCCGTTACAATACCGACCTCTGCAAGTGCTTGTACTTCATTTTCATACCACTTACCTTTAACATCCGTAAACGCAGTTTCTTTATTTGCTTTAATATTTAGAGCTCGAGCAATCATCACTGCAAATTGTGCACGAGTTATATTTTTATTCGGGCTAAATGTTGTTGCTGTCGTACCTGTTGTAATCCCAGCAGCGTATAAAACTAAAATTTCATCCTTACTGAATATATTATCGATATCTGTAAAAGGGTTATCGATAATACTAGGTTTAGTAGGACTAGTAGGTTTATTTGTTTCTTCCTCTAGAACAGGCACATCAAACGTAAAGAATAATGTGTACGCCCCATAACCTAAATCCCCTGAATCTACGAAGATTTTAGTTACGCCATTGCTATCTTGAACTAAAGGCAGACGAACAACACGTACTTGATCCATTTTTTCACCTTTAGAACTAATAATTTCAATATTTTGTTGCTTACCATTTCCATCAATGTAAGCAAGAGTCGCAAAGCCATAAGCTTTACCAATTAGCGTCATTTCGATATAACGTTTACCGTCAATCGTAACTAATTCTGCTTTCGTGAAGTATGGTGCTAAGTAGTTCGTAATAAATTCAGCCATTTGACCATTTGGATCAGCCTGCATTTTATACGTAATTGACTGACGTGAATTCTTTTCATTTGTCGTAGTTGTTGTTACATTTGTCGTAGTTGCTGTTACATTTGTGGAAATTGTCTTATCAGTCGTTACTGCTTCAAAAACAAGGTTATCTAATGTATCAACTTCAAATGAAAGTGTTGCTGTTTTTCCATTCGCAACAGGTACTAATGAAGCTACATTATTAGACCATTTTGCAATTTCTTTACCATTCTGTTTCACAATAAATCCTTGTAATTTATTTACAATATTTAATGAAAGAGTAACTTTATATTTGTTACCTTCAAATACTGTTTTTGCCTTTTGTAGGAATACCGCTATTTCTTTTGCATTCTGAGCAAATGCAAATCTAACTATTCCTTCTTGATTAAAGTTTCCTGTAACCCCTTCTATATTTGTTCCGTTATTATTTGAACCGTCATTACTCGGGAACGTTGTGCTATCACTTATCTTTGAAAGTGAAGCTTCATCAAATTTTAAAAGAATATTATAGTCATGATGATAGTTAAGATCCGCAATATCTACTTTTACCCACGCGTTTTGAAGCGCAGCTAAACTCGATACTGTAAATTGAACTACTCGTACATCATTTTTATCGCTAATTACACTTGGTGTTGCGACATTCACTGTAAATCCAGTAATCCATGAACTATTTTTTAATGTTAATTGAACTTGATATGATGAGCCATTTTTCACAACATATGCCTGACTATTTACATACGTGTTCATCATAGAAATTCCAGTACCCGATTCATTTAAGAACGAAATGTTCACTGAATGTAATCCATTAGTTGATGGCGTTGAACCACCATTAGTTGAACCATCTGCACTCGGGAAAGTTGTACTATCACTTATCTTTGAAAGTGAAGCTTCATCAAATTTTAAAAGAATATTATAATCATGATGATAATTAATATCCGCAATATCTACTTTTACCCACGCATTTTGAAGCGCAGCTAAACTCGGTACTGTAAATTGAACTACTCTCACATCATTTTTGTCACTTATCGTTCTAGGTGTTGCGCCATTTACTGTAAATCCAGTAATCCATGAACTATTTTTAAGTGTTAATTGAACTTGATATGAAGAACCATTTTTCACAACATATGCCTGACTATTTACATACGTGTTCATCATAGAAATTCCAGTACCAGATTCATTTAAGAACGAAATGTTCACTGAATGCAGCCCATTAGTTGATTGTTCTGTGTTTTCAGTGTTAGAATTGTTATTGCCATCGGTATTTGAATTATTATTGTTCTCCCCAGAACCTGATTCACTGCCGTTGGTATTTCCTTCTGATCCATTCTCTTCTTGCTTCGCAATTTCGCCTGTTAATAGCACTTTTGCTACTGTCGTACTCATTGTTGAAGCAATTCCATTTCGTTCAGTTGTTAATTTGAAAGCTAAATTTTCAAATGAATCTACTGTAAATGTAATTACATTTTTAGCTGTAATTACACTTCTAGCGCTTCCTGCTGTCCATTCTGCAACTGTTACATTTCCTTGTTGTACAGCAAAGCCCTTCATCGAATCATTTACAACTAAATTCATTGTTACAGCAATTTTATTGTCTGCAGTTTTTGTTGCATATGCTTGTCCTAAACGTGATGCGATTACTGTATGAGCAGGTGCACCAACATTGACAGGAGTCAGTCCGAACTCAATTACTTGATTGTTTGTGTTGAAATGCTCAGGTGAATTTACAACTGTTTCCTCTACCGGTGCAAAATCAAATGTAAACGGTGTTGCTGCATATTTTTCACCTGACATAATTACTGTAGCCTTTAAATCAGCGTCTAATTTTATTTTTATGACGCGTACTAATGAATTTCCTTCTCCTTCAGAGCTTACGATTTTTACGTCTTCTCCGTTTTCATTGCCTACTTTTAGTGTAGTAAATGCATATGTGTGACCTGTTAGTTTAATATATGCATATTTTTCTTCACCAACAGTGGCTAAATTAGCATAGTTAATATAGCTTTTAAAATACGTATCATATGACTTATTATCTGTTAAAAATGTGAAAGGAACATTTTCTGTGATAACTTCATCTGTATTTTCTTCTGGTTGTTCTGGAACTTCTGATGCTTCTTCACACACACGATTAGTTTCCGTAACATCTGTAATATCTAGATAAACAATATAGTCATGGTCGTATGATATAAATGGAATGTAAACATCAACCCATGCTTGTATTGTCTCCTCATATTGATCGACTACAAATGTGTAAATATCATCACCAGCATCGTTTGTCGTTTTTTTAGTAGCTTCTTTTAATTCGCCACCTGATTCAACCTTAAAGTCTTGGTACCACGTTGTATAAGCTTGTGGGACTGTAATATCTACTGTATATTGACCATTTTCTTGTTTAACAGTAGCTTCCTTTTGAACATAGGTATTCATCATTGAATCTTTTGTTTGTGACTCGTCTAGAATTTTGATATTTGCTGAATAGTCAATTGTACAGCTTGTTTCTGCTGGTTGTTCTGGCACTTCTACTTCTGGTACTTCTACTTCCGGTACTTCTACGTCTGGTACTTCTACTTCCGGTACTTCTACGTCTGGTACTTCTACTTCTGGTACTTCTTCACACACGCGGTTATTTTCCACAACATCTGTAATATCTAGGTAAACAATATAATCATGGTCGTAATTTATAAAATCAATATAAACATCAACCCATGCTTTTATTGTTTCCTCATATTGATCGACTACAAATGTGTAAACATCATCACCAGCAGCGTTTTGTACTATTTTAATAGCATTTTGTAAGTTGCCATCTGATTCAACCTGAAAACCCTGGTACCAAGTTGCATTAGCTTTTGGTACTGTAATATCTACTGTATATTGACCATTTTCTTGTTTAACAGTAGCTTCCTTTTTTACATAGGTATTCATCATTGAATCTTTTGTTTGTGACTCGTCTAGAATTTTGATATTTGCTGAATAGTCAATTGTACAGCTTGCATCGGTATTCTCCGCTGCCTTTACTTCCATTCCAAGGCTTGGTAAAATCGTGCCTAAAATTAGCATAACCATTACTACATATTGTAAAAATTTCTTCACTGCCTTACCTCCTGAGTTTTTTCTTATCTTGACCTAACCTGTACGTACCTCCTTCCTTTATGTATTAAACAATCATACTAGTACTGCACCAAACTAGAATGATTATGATTCTCATTATCAATTAAAAAATAAAAGATAAAACATCTATTACTTACATGGATGTTCCAAAGTATAGCTCCCTCTTTAATTGATTATGATTCTCATTCTCATTTATTATAACCTACGCACTTTAATTGTCAATAAAGACAAAATTTTATAATGTGAAAAAAGAGCTTTAGTAAAGAATATTCCCTTCTAAAGTTCTTTTAATTTTATTTTCTTTTTAATGTCAATAATCTCAAACAAAAGTATGGACATCGAAAAGTCACTAAATGTGTATATATACTATTAGTAGTTTAGCTCAAATAAATTCAAGGTATCCCCCCTACTATTTCCATACGTCATATCTCTAAATACTTACTGGAACCATATACGTACCAGCACTTTCATGCGTTTCAATGATGACCTCTACACCATACACTTCTTTCACACGGTCCACTGTTACTGTTTCTATCGGTGAGCCTTCACATAATATTTTACCGTCTTTCATCAAAATGATATGATCACTATATTTGATTGCTTGATTAATATCGTGCAACACCATGACAATAGTCAAAGAGTTTTCTTCGTTTAATTTCTTCACTAGCTCCAACAGTTCAATTTGATAAAAAATGTCTAAATATGTTGTAGGCTCATCTAGACAAAGGATGGACGATTTTTGTGCAAGTGCCATGGCAATCCAAACACGCTGACGTTCACCACCCGATAATGCCTCCAATTTACATGTGCGTTTTTGCATTAAATTCGTAGCTGTAAGTGCCCAATTTACTGCCTCCTCATCTTCTTCAGCATTTTTTTTCATCAATTGTTGATGTGGTACTCGTCCATAAGCAACTAGTTTTTCAATCGTGATATCTTGAGGCACCGTATTTTGTTGATATACAATGGCCAGTTTTTTCGCAAATTCCTTCGCCTTGTATGCCATGATATCCTTCTGTTCTAACGTTACTGACCCTTGTTGTGGCGCATTATTACGTGAAATAACACTTAGTAATGTAGATTTACCACAACCATTCGGGCCAATAATCGTCGTGATTTTCCCCTTTTCAAGACTTGTCGTAACCCCATCTAAATGATTTTTCTTTTGATCATAAGACAGTTCAATTTGAGAAACCTTCAATGCACTCACCTCTCTTTATTTATCTTTTCGAATTAAGAAGATTAAGAACGGCCCACCAATTATAGCCATTATTGTCGACGCTGGAATTTCTAACGGTGAAACTAATATTCTGCCTAACGTATCTGCAGTCAAAATCAGCAAGGCGCCTGCTAATGCTGTAAATGGAATCAACCATTTATGATCAGAACCTACTAACCTTCTTGAAATATGCGGAATTAATAACCCGACAAATGCAATAACCCCTGCTGTAGCAGTTGAAATAGCAGCAAGTAATACCGCTATTGCAGCAATAATCAGTCGTGCACGTGTTACGTTAAAGCCTAAACTCTTTGCCGTTTTGTCTTGCAAAGTCAATAAATTACACCAGGAAGCTACTATTAGAGAAGCTAGTAAACCAATCACACCGTAAAATGATATTAAACGTACATCACTCCAAGTACGCATCGACAAATTAGAACCCCCTACACCACCAACCATTACATTCATATAACTACATAACGTAACAAATGCTTCCGTTAGACCCGTAAACATTGCATTAATAGCAATACCTACTAAAATAATTTTCAAAGGATTTAAGCCTGACTTCCATGACAACATAAATACTAAAAAACAAGCAATTGCTCCTCCAAAAAAAGCTAATAATGGTGTAAAGAAAAACATCATTGGAAATAATGTAATGACAAATAATTGTACAAACGATGCCCCTGCTGAAATACCAATTACACCCGCATCAGCTAATGGATTACGCATAACTGCCTGTAATAATACGCCGGCAACTGATAATGCTGCCCCAGCAAACAAAGCGACAATAATCCGTGGGAACCGTAAATCTTTAATAACTGAGTAATTTTGATTATCTTCACCAAAAAAAGCTCTAATAAATTCCATCATCCCCATTTTGACGGATCCTGTAATTGCAGAATATATAATAACCACTAAAAGTAATATGCTTACAACTAAAAAACTACTTACTTTTTTATTCATCTGAGTCCTCTACATTTCTCATTATGGATACATAATGTTAATAAGTTCTTCTAGTGCTTGAGGAACAGCAAGCGTTGCTGTTGTTCCAAATAGTGGTTCCTCCACATCATACACACGTTTATTTTTCACTGCGTCAAAATGCTTCCAAATATCATTTGTAACAAATTCCTCATCAAACATTTCCACAACTTGTTCGGGCATACCATGTGACAAACGAATAATAATATCTGGATTGCTTTGTTGTAAAAATTCCGTATTAGACGGTAAATACTCAGGCTCTTGACCGATCATCACATTTTGACCTCCAGCCATTCTCACTAAGTCTCCAATATATGAATTTTCTGTTGCCACCAAATAGCTACCTGGAATACCTAGTAAAATTAAAACTTTTGGTGATTCATGCGATTCTGCTTTCAATCGGATGGCTGAAATCTTTCCTTCAAGCTCCGACACTAGCTTAGTTGCCTCCGTAGTACGATCGTATTTATCACCTATCTCTAAAATGGCAGCTTTCATATTATCAATACTTTGTAAATTCACAAATGAAGCATTGATACCAACTTCCTCGAATGTCTTTTTCAAATCTGCCTCCAATGTTGTCACTGATAAAACCTCTGTTGGATTCAGAGATTTTACAATCTCCATATCCGGAGACATTGGATTACCGATTTCAGGTAATTTTTTGTATCGTTCTGGTAAATCATATCCAGTTGTAGGAATAGCAATAGCATCTAAATTCAGTGCATCTAAAATTTGAGTAACTGCAACTGTCGTTGGAATTATTCGATTTTCATCTTGAACTGCTGTATTGCTTTCATTATTTTTTTCTTCTGCCTTATTTTCATTTTCCCTAATTGAATTACTGCATGCTGAAAGAATGATAATAAGACTACATAGCCCTACTATCTGTAACAATCTATTAAATATTTTCGTATCTTTTATCTTCTTAATGTCTGCTCACTCCTTTTAAAAAACACCCTGCTCCTACCTAAGTTAAGTAGATGTGGGTGCTTCCGAAATATTTTAAATGATTTCTTCTTCCTTCATGCGTTTTTTAAAATTAAATAATATAAATCCACTAACACAGAATAATAAAAGTATAACAAGTGGAAAAGTATCATTTGTTTGAGGATTTGATACCTTTTCTTTAACTGACGAAGTATTTGTTTCACCAGTATTATCTGTTTCTATATCCGTGTTACTATCATTCTTTACTGTTGGAGCTACAACTGCACTACCATCTTCATTTTTCAATGACGCCGCATCCCATACAAAATCTACTGTGTATTCATGATGATAATTTAAGTCATCAATATCCACCTTCATAGTAACAGCAGTCGGTGATGTATATGTAGGAAGTGCAAATTGGACGATACGTGTATCCTCTGCCTTATTTTCACTAATAACTTTATTACCACCTGTGCTAGATTCAAATTTCGTCATCCACGAACTATTTTTCAGCTTCAGCTGTATTACCGAAGAGCCATTTTTAACAATAATTGTCCCAGGTTTCAAAAAATAATCATTTGCCATTGAAGCAGATGAAGAATCTGGTTTATTCACTTGATAATTGATTGTGTACTTTCCATCTGCAAGTGCAGCAGAAGCGTTTAAATTTGGTGTAACTAAAATTGATAATAATGCTACTAACATTGAAACTAAAAATAACTTTTTGATAGTAGAACCCCCTTTTAATTGATAAACATTCTCAACACTTTATAAATAAAAAGGGATATTAGTATATATCCCTTTTTATTCTGCGTGTTCGATGTATTGATATTGATAATCATTATCAATACATCTAAATGATAGTATGTATAAATTAATTTGTCAATACTAATATAAAATACATTATTTTTCCTAAACAAAACCGTCTCCCTCTTAAAGGTCTTTTTCTATAAAAAATTCAATTTATAAGTAGGATTGAAAAAAAGTATAGAATAAATTTAACTGATTAACACCTTAATATATATGGTTCTTTAAGTTAACTAGATAAGAAGCAATAATAATAACATATTGTACATAAAGGCTCTTTCACATGTAGTAGCGCAATGGTAAAAGCCAAGCCTCAGCATGTTTTGAGAGATTGTCTATATTATTAAAACAAAATAAAATGAATAGGTTTTAAATTATATGATCTTGTTTCTTTATCCGATGTAAATGAGACAAAGCATCTTCAATCTAAGACTATCACTCTATAAAAGTACGTTTTAGTTTTCCTGTATACATCCCTAAGAAAACAGAACGGCCTAGAGAAAATAAAGTAAATGCTAACCATAATAAACAACCATGTTGCGATTAAAAATATGAGCAGTGCGTACACTAAAGAATTGCGAATCGGTGCAAAATCCGTTGCCCCTGTAAACACACCATTTAAAATTAAACCCCAAAAGCCCACTAACGGATAAATGGCAATCCAAATACTATAATCGATTGCCAGCGCCAATACCTCATCAATATTCGTGAAATATTGTAAGAGTTTTTCATCAAACAATACGAAGAACAATCCGAGTCCGATGGAGATACCTAAATTCCAATGAAAAGAGAGCTTCATCGTTTGTTGATATAACGCCAAATCTTTTTTCCCTTTAGCGTTGCCAATTAAAATACTAGATGCATTCGCTAATCCATCAAAAATATAGGCAAAAATCAGATGCATTTGAAATAGAATTGTGTTTGCTGCTAAAACCGATACGCCTAACTTTGAGCTTAAGGAAGTGAATAATGTAAAAGTCGTTACTAAACAGATTGTACGAATGAAGAAATCACGATTCATACTAAACATTTTTTTCATAATATTTGCATCCAACCTCGTAAAAGGAGAAAACTCTGTTTTTATTTACGATCTTATGGAGCAACAATCTTTGAGAACACACCCTATGTTAATAATATGAATTTCACTAATAGATTTACAAAAACAGAAATTATATATATAATTTTAAAAACTGACTATTCAGTTAGTTTTTTCTAAAAAGCTTCAGTTCACAGTAAAGAGGGATTAAAATGAGCGGAACACACACAGAAGAATACATCGTAGCGACTTCAGTAAAAAATCCGAAACGGGTTGAGGAGAGAAGAGCTGAAATCATCAATGCAGCCGTTATGATTTTTTCAGAGAAAGGCTATCATGCAACAACAACAAAGGAAATAGCGGAAGCATCAGGAATGAATGTTGGGACCATGTTTCAATATGTAAAAACTAAACAAGATATTTTGTATCTGGTGTGCTGCCATATTCATTCATTAATTGAAGAAGCTTTATATGCCGTTACATCAGAGAACTCTACTCCTATGAAAGCGATCGAGAAAGATATTACTGCTCTTTTCGAGATTGTGGATCAAGTTTCAGATAATGTTGTCTTAATGTATCAAGAAACAGCATCCTTAGATAAAGAGGCAAGAAGGTCGTTCCTTCAAAGAGAACAAAGGCTTTGCAATCATCTCGAGAAACAAATTCAAAGGGGAATCAATTCAGGCGTTTTTAAGGTTTCACAGGAATCAGTACCTCTAATAGCAGAAGATATTCTCGTCCAATCGCAAATGTGGGCCTTCAGAAGATGGTCCTTATCCAAAAAATTCACCCTAGAACAATATATAGCGACAAGAATTGACCTATTAGAAACTCTTTTTACCTAAAGGGTTCTTTTACAACCAAAAACCGACTGACTAGTCAGTTTTTAATTCTTCAATATAATTGAGAGGAGCAATTTAAAGATGAAACTCATGAATGGGATGGAGTATGTTGAGAGTTTAAGAGCGTATCACCCTGATATACAGGTGAAGGGGAAAAAGGTAACCAGTGTTGCGGATGAGCCATTATTTAAACCAGGAATTAACGCAGTTGCCGTCACGTATGAACTAGCGCATATGGAGAAACACAAAGATATCATGCTCGCAACTTTGCCAGATGGCACGAAAATCAATCGTATGAATGCACTTGATTTTAGCAAAGACGATTTGTTAAAAAAGCTTGAGGCAACACGCTTAATCTGTAAATGGACGGGGTGCGGACAGCGTTATCTTATGCATGATGCCCTGGGTGCTTTAGCTGAAATTACAGCGATGATGGATGCTGAAAAGAACACCGATCATTTTTCCGTATTAAAGGGGTATCTCGACCATGTTCAAAAACATGATTTAACCTGTGGTGCGGCTGTGACAGACCCAAAAGGTGATCGCAGCAAACGACCTCACCAACAAGAGAATCCAGATTTATATGTACGTGTTGTGGAAAAAAATCAGAAAGGTATTGTCGTGCGCGGGGCCAAAGCGAACATCACAGGCGCACCCTATATGCATGAATTGATCGTGCTGCCAACCCGTGCCATGCAACAAGAAGATGTGGATTATGCCGTATCTTTTGCAGTACGTGTGGATGCACCAGGCCTTCGAATGATTGCGAAGCCAGCAGGTAGACCGGATGACGCAGAAGCTCCTTTTAGCTCCAATTACGGCCAATCAACCGCCCTTGTGATTTTTAATGATGTCTTCATTCCATGGGATAAAGTGTTCTTATGTGGTGAATGGGAATACACAGGTAAATTAGCAGAAGCCTTTGCCAACCATCATCGTCAATCCTGTATTGGCGCGCGTGCTGGACTTGGCGATATGATTATTGGTGCCTCTGCCTTGATGTCCGAGTATAACGGTGCTCCTCATAACGAAGTCAGTCACATCCGTAGAAGCATGGCCGAACTCATTCGCATTACAGAAGGCTTTTTTGCAACAGGGGTAGCCGCAGCGGTTTATGGTCATCAAACCGTGGCGGGCAACTATGTACCGAACGCAGTTCAATCTAATATCGGGAAATGGATGCTAGCAGAGCAAATTTATGATATTTTTAGAATCGCACATGAGATTAGTGGTGGCATCGTCGTAACGGCACCAACAGCAGAAGATATGGCGCTACCAGAGTCGGGTGAATTAATTAACCATTACTTAGGCGGTAAGCACGGTGTCACAGCAAATGAACGTATCCAAATGGCACGCTTTATTGAAGATTTAACAGCCTCTAAAGAAGGTGGCTTCTATTCTGTCATAAGTCTTCATGGCGGTGGTTCACCAGAGGCTATGCGTATGTCAACCGTTCGTAATTATGATTTTGAAAGTCAAAAGGAGCATATCCTTCATAAGCTGAAGTGTTTTGCTAAAATTGAAGGCACGTGTAAAGAGTGTGTTACATGTTTAAATGACGAGCTCAGTGAACAGGAATGTTAGCTAGAAATCGTTATTGAGAGAAAATGTCACGCTAAGGGAAGAACAGATGGTATTTTGGCTAAGGGAAACTGGCGCAAAAGGCGTAAGGTAAATTCAAAATTTACCTTACGCCTTTTCATACTGATGTTGCGTGACTAAACCAATAAGAGTTGATGCACATGATTTAAATTCATATACATCATCCCTATTTACATAAGATTCATAACTTAAAAAATACGCGCCCCCAGTTCATATTAAACGACTACCAATGAATTCCGGCTTGAAACTCTATAAAGCTATTAAAGTAAGCAGTAGCATTACTGTAAATGAGTTTTAACAATTTCTAACTTATAACAATAACTTATAACTCCGGGCTATAACTGTGTTATGAGTTATTGTTATAGATCTTTGTTATAAGTCGCATGCTCTTCCTTAAATATTTTCACTTCAGCAAAAATCTATAAAACCACCCTGTCATAACATATTGAGATTGCCTTTTTTATGAAGTTAAATATTTCAGTGCTCTTTAGCATATTCACTGTGAATAAATTCCTCAGTACATCATGCTTTTAATCCATCAATAAACGCTTCGATTTCTTGCTGAGTTTTGCGATCCTTACTCACAAATCGGCCAACTTCTTTACCTTTTGCATATGCAAGAAAGCTTGGAATACCATATACATCTAACTCGATACACAGATCGATGAATTGATCGCGATCAATTTTAACAAAATGATAATCGGCATACTTTTCTTCTATTGCCGGTAATATAGGATCAATGACACGACAATCTACACACCAATCTGCTGAAAAAACAAATATCGTATGCTCACCTTTTTTTAGTTCTTCAAATTGCTCAATCGATTGTAAATTTTCCATTTAAAAATCTCCTTCATATCTGTTTTTTTTTCTAATAATACCATATTACAAAAAAATGATATTTATTATTTCACGAATTTACAAACGAAATAGATGCAACATTCTAACAAACAAGTTCAAATTCTTTGTAAACAAGTAAGAATAGTTTTATTCTTACTTGAAAGAGTTGTCATTTAGTTGAGTAAAATAATACATTGGAAGTGATTAGATGAAAAACAAATTGTATAATTCAATACTAGAATTGGTTGGAAATACACCAGTTGTTCGCTTAAATCGTCTTATAGATGAAACGTATTCAGAAGTACTCGTTAAATTGGAGTATTTTAATCCAAGTGGTAGCGTAAAAGATCGTGCAGCCTACTCTTTAATACAAGAAGCTGAGCGTCAAGGATTCATCGGAAAAGGTGCTACGATTATTGAGCCCACTAGTGGTAATACAGGTATAGGGCTAGCAATGAATGCGGCCGCTAAAGGATATAAAGCGATATTTGTTATGCCTGATAATATGACGCAAGAACGAATATCCTTATTAAAGGCTTATGGTGCTCAAGTTATTTTAACACCCGCTGTCGAAAAAATGTCGGGAGCTGTAAAAAAAGCGCTTGAATTACATAATCAAATAGAAAACAGTTTTGTTCCGCAACAATTCGAAAATCCAGCCAATCCAGCAATTCATCGAATAACAACTGCGCCAGAAATTCTTAAACAAACAGAGGGACGATTAGATGTCTTTGTTGCTACTGCTGGAACAGGCGGTACAATTACTGGAACTGGTGAGGTATTGAAAGAAGCATTACCTAATCTAGAAGTGATTGTTGTTGAGCCAAAGGGTTCCCCGGTCCTCTCAGGCGGACAACCGGGCCAACATAAACTCGTAGGCACAAGTCCAGGATTCATTCCCTCTATTTTAAATACGGATGTTTATGATGAAATTGTACAAGTATCAGATGAAAATGCATTGCAAACAACACGTGATTTAGCGAGATTAGAAGGGATTTTAGTGGGGCCTTCTTCAGGGGCAGCCGTATGGACAGCGATTCAAAAAGCTCGCGAGTTAGGTCCTGGCAAACGGGTTCTTTGCATTGCTCCTGATAGCGGTGAGCGTTACTTAAGTATGGACGGGTTGTTTGGCGTTTCTAAATAAGTTAGGGCGTTTTTATGAAAATTATCAATCACTCAAGGTTTGCGTGGCGCCGAATGTTACGTTCTTGAGTGCACATACCATTCAAAAAGTGAGTGTTCTAACAATCATTTTTCTGGCTATAAACACCGAATCGAAGCAATGGATTGCCACCTGCCCAATTATTTCAAGGCTTATTTGCTAATTTCACTGTGTGAAGTTTGAGTTAAGTATTCTTGTTCTAGGAATGCTATCTACAACACAAAATTTGTTTTGAAACAGATGAATCACTTAGCGAACTCATATTATCAACAATAATTGAAGATGATAAGTAACAACAATATTTAGTGAGATTAATCGAAAGACTCTTTTAAATTTGGTCGCTTTAGTTAAATCCTATGTAACAATAACCTTTGAGAAAACAGCTTGTATTTTTGTCATTATTTTCACTAATGACTGATGTTCAATTTAAAAATCCTGCATGAAAATACCCTCCACTATTCCACCAGTCGTCATAGAGCAGCACGCTCATTTTCACTAGTGGTAAGTGAAGGGTTTTTATCATCAAAATTTATCTATATGGAAGCATTTAATGCAATCTTCATGCCTTTTTCAAATACTCCTCTCGCATCTCTTGTGGCACCATACTCCCACCTGTTGCCCAAATAAGATGTGTCGCATGTTCCATTTTGTCCGCTAAGTTATGCTTTTCCAAATAACTTTGACCATTTTTCATCAATTGAATAGGCCCGAACATACCCGCATGTGCAGATGGCTCTAAAAATAGTCCCTCTGACTCCATAGCTAATCCTAGTGAAGTGAATAATTCCTCATCTTTCACTGTATAACATCCGCTAATGTACGTTTCCATAACTTTCCCAACGAATTTAGAAGCGCGACCTACTGCTAGACCATCTGCTTCCGTTTTATTATCTAAGCCGATATCTTCTACGCTAATTTCATCATGCAAATCTGTCATCAGCCCAATCGTCATACAAGGAGATGCCACTGGTTCGGCAAAGAAAATATGGACGTGTTCGCCGAAAATTTCACGTAAACCATACGCTACCCCACCAGGTCCCCCACCAACGCCACATGGTAAATAAACGAACAATGGATGCGCTTCATCGACTAGAATGTTCGCCTTTTCAAATTGAACTTTTAAACGCTTTGCTGCCACTGCATAACCCGAAAATAAGTCTTTAGAGTTCTCATCATCAATAAAATGGCACATCGGATCTTGTTCAGCTTCCTTACGACCATTTTCAACAGCTACACTATAATCAGCTTCATATTCAATAACCGTTGCACCTTTTTCACGAAGCAGTGCTTTTTTCCATTCCTTCGCGTCACTCGACATATGTACAACGACATTAAAGCCGAGTTTCTTGCCCATAATGCCGATACTTAAGCCTAAATTCCCTGTAGAACCTACGGCAATCGTATACTGTTGGAAGAACGCACGTAACTTTTCCGTTGCTAAAACAGCATAATCATCCTCTTTTTTGAGCAAACTATTTGCAATGGCAAGACGTTCCGCATGCTTGAGCACTTCATAAATGCCGCCTCGTGCTTTAATAGAGCCTGAGATTGGTAATGCGTAATCGCATTTCAAGATGAATTGGCCAGCAATCGATGTCCCAAACTCTTTTTCAAGTGCCACTTTCATATTTGGTATCGCTTGAATAGATGATTCTATAAAACCGTCACTTTCTTCAAGTTCTGGAAATGCTACTTTTAAATAGGAAGAAAAGCGTTTAAGCGTTTCTTCCGCATCATCTACTTCTTCCATCGAAAAGAGATCAGTTTTCGCCTTTTTCATCCATTTTGTATTTTCCCAAAAGATAGTATCTTTATTTGTTATTTTTTTCAGCATCGGATGTAGCTTAAATAGTTCGTGTTTTAGTTCATTTTCCATCTGTTGATTCCTCCATTTTTTGCGCTAAAATAGCTCGTTCACAAATTTGTCGAAAATTCAATTCGAACGCAATATTGTTTTCTTGTGTTCGTTTTTTCGGACCTTTCGTACGTCCACCTGCACGCCGTATTTTCTGTCCAACATGTCTCATATCGAGCAAACGTTCGATGTTTTCATGTGTCATTTCCCGCCCATTTTGATCGATTGGATACCCTCCACGCGCCAAAACCATGGCAGCTAAACCATAATCCTGTGTAATGACAATATCGTGTTTTGAAAGCGCGTTCACTAGCGTGAAATCAACCGAATCTGGACCCTTCGGAACCATAATTGTTATTACATTATCACGTTCAATACGGTGTGATGTATCGCAAAACAAGATCGTTTCAATCTCAAACTCAGATGATACAGATAGCGACAAATCCACGACTGGACAGGCATCAGCGTCTATTAATACCTTCACAATAAAGCATCATTCCTTTCTCATAATTAGATCAATCACACATCCACATATTATATCATTATAATAATTTCCATGCTCCTCTTGCTCAATTTTTCACAAACTTTCGGTCTTTGGAAAAAGTATTTTATTGAATAGTAAGAAAAATAGATATACGATACACCTATCAAACATTTGGAGGTTTTCATTATGACAACAACAACTGTAAGCAACGAGCAATTAGCAAAAGAATACGTAGATGGCGTATTTGAACAACTGAAAAAACAAAATAGTCACCAAGCAGAATTTTTACAAGCTGCTGAAGAAATCTTCCTTTCACTAGTGCCTGTGTTCGTACAACATCCTGAATATATTAAAGCAAATATCCTTTCACGTATCGTTGAGCCAGACCGCATTATTTCTTTCCGTGTAGCATGGCAAGATGATCAAAATCAAGTACAAGTAAATCGTGGATACCGCGTACAGTATAGCAATGTAATGGGTCCTTACAAAGGTGGTCTACGTTTCCATCCTACAGTAAACGAATCAATCATTAAATTCCTAGGTTTCGAACAAATTTTCAAAAACGCTTTAACTGGCCAACCAATTGGTGGTGGTAAAGGTGGTTCTAACTTCGATCCGAAAGGCAAATCAGATGCAGAAATCATGCGTTTCTGTCAAGCGTTCATGACTGAATTATACAGCTATCTAGGTCCAGATGTCGATGTTCCTGCTGGCGACATCGGTGTTGGGGCACGTGAAATTGGCTATCTTTGGGGACAATATAAACGTTTAACAAAAGCACATGAAGCTGGTGTATTAACAGGTAAAAAACCTGTTTATGGTGGTTCATTAGCTCGTAAAGAAGCGACAGGCTACGGTACTGTATACTTCGTAAATGAAATGTTAAAAGACGCAAATGACTCATTCGAAGGCAAAACAGTGGTTGTATCTGGCTCTGGTAACGTATCAACTTACGCTATCGAAAAGGCACAACAATACGGTGCAAAAGTTGTAGCATGTTCGGATTCTTCAGGCTATATCTACGACGCTGAAGGTTTAGACCTTGATGCGATTAAAGAAATCAAAGAAGTTAAAGGCGATCGCATTTCTACTTACTTAAACTATCGTCCAAATGCTTCTTTCACTGAAGGTTGCACAGGAATCTGGACAATTCCATGTGATATCGCACTTCCATGTGCTACACAAAATGAAATCGATGGCGATTCTGCTCGTACTTTACTCGCTAACGGCGTTAAAGCAATCGGTGAAGGTGCAAACATGCCATCTGACCTTGAAGCAATCAACGAATTCTTAGATGCTGGCATATTATTTGGTCCTGGTAAAGCTGCTAATGCTGGTGGTGTAGCAGTATCTGCTCTTGAAATGGCGCAAAATTCAAGCCGTGTATATTGGACATTCGAAGAAGTAGACGCTAAATTAAACCAAATTATGAAAAACATTTATTCTGAAAGCAAAGCTGCTGCTGACAAATATGGCTACCCGGGTAACCTTGTGGTTGGTGCTAACATCGCTGGCTTTGTAAAAGTTGCAAATGGTATGCTATCTGAAGGCGTATATTAAAATCCCCTTTATAGAATAGATTTCTTAATTCCACTTAGATGATGGCGAACATTCGTCATCATCTTCAATTTTGCTATTTTTTATAGAAAAAAACGTTATATATTCGTTAAAAACGAACATTTTAGTTATTAATTATTTTAAACATTCGTGTTATAATACTGATGTATTTCGAAATATTGGAGGGTTAATTGTGGAATTATTGTATACAGGTAAAACGAAAGATGTATTTAAATTAGAAGATGGACATTACTTATTAAAATTCAAAGATGATGTTACTGGTGAAAACGGCGTTTTTGACCCAGGTGCTAATACTGTTGGCTTAACAATCGACGGCGCTGGACTTGCAGGTCTTCGTTTAACTTCTTATTTCTACTCAAAACTAAATGAACAAGGGGTTCCAACTCACTACGTAGATGCAAACTTCGACGACGCTACAATGACTGTCAAACCCGCTACTGTATTCGGTAAAGGTTTAGAAGTAATTTGCCGTTTCAAAGCAGTAGGTTCTTTCCTACGTCGCTACGGTGCTTACGTACAAGAAGGTCAAGCATTGGATTCTTTCGTTGAAGTTACAATTAAAGATGACGAACGCCTAGACCCCCCTATTTCTGAAGATGCTTTAGCCATGTTAAACTTACTTACTCATGAAGAATATGCAATCTTAAAACAACGTACGATCGAAATTTCTAAATTCGTAGGCGCTGAACTAGCGAAAAAAGGTTTAACACTATACGATATTAAGTTAGAATTTGGCCGCGATGCAAAAACAAACGAAATTTTATTAATCGATGAAATTTCTGGTGGTAACATGCGCGCTTACAAAGGTGACGAGTACATAGAGCCTTTAGAACTTGAAAAAATCATGCTTGCTGACTAAAATAAGCTGAAAAGAGCCAATTAATATGGCTCTTTTTTATTTTTGAAACTTTATAAATTTCATACGTTATAATGATTATACGCATCATGGTCTTATTTTATTTTATGGAGGTTTTTTATTGGACAATTTTAGTGATCTGCATCAAAAAGATGAACAGCAGACAGTTAAACTAAATCCGTTTACATCGGTTTGGTTACACCCAAAGAAAACTGCTCGTTACATGATTGATGTAAAATCAATAGGTTATGTAATTCTTATCTTATCAATCAGCAACATTGGGGTATTATTATCTAATGTCATGGAAATCGGTTTACCTGTTTGGTTAATCATTCTATTATGTATTTTTCTTGCACCGATTGCTGGTTTATTCGGTTCTGCTATTTTCACATGTGCTACATGGCTGTTCGGTAAGCTTTTCAAAGGAACCGCTACATTCTCTGAATTATTTAAGGCGTTGAGTTTAACTGCTATTCCATATATTGCACTGATTCCTTTTTATTTAATTTGGCTGTATGTTTCTCCAGAATCCTTACTAATTGCCGACTATATAGGGCCAACACCGTGGATTTTCTGGCTAACTACACTAGCGACGATTATAATCAGTATTTGGTCCTTTGTAATTACAGTAGCTGCAGTAGCTGAAGCTCATCAAATTTCAAATTGGAAAGCATTCTTCACAGTATTTATCCCTTCTATTTTACTAGTTGTTTTCATTACTATTATTGTTGTTTTATTCATGATTATTACATTAATTAGTATTGGTATGTTATAAAAAAACTCCCCTCTCAATATGAACTGCACCTCCAATTGTTAGATTGTGTCTAACAATTGGGGTGCAGTTCACAATAAGGGGAGTTTTTTATTTGACTCTAAATTTTATGCTCCACATCAAGCATGTTATTGGCTACTCGCTTTCTTGTCGATGAAAGATATTAAACCGAAACAGATGTTGTTTGTTGGAATAGCTCTGATACGCCAGACTCAACCGCCGCACCACTAACTGCACGTGAAACAATTTCTACAACGCGTTCATCAAATGATTTTGGCACGATGAATTCTTCTGATAATTCCTCATCGCTTACTAGTGATGCAATTGCCTCAACAGCAGCCAATTTCATCGCTTCATTAATATCAGTAGCACGTACATCAAGTGCTCCGCGGAAAATACCTGGGAAAGCAAGCACATTATTAATTTGGTTTGGATAATCAGAACGTCCTGTACCCATAATACGTACGCCCCATGCCTTCGCATTTTCATACGTAATTTCAGGGTTTGGATTTGCTAGAGCAAAAACAATAGGGTCTTCATTCATGGACTCAATATGTGCTTGTGTCAATAAATTTGCGACAGAAACACCGATAAAGACATCAGCTCCTACTAAAGCATCTTCAAGTGTACCGTGTTGTTTTTCTGGATTCGTTAAATGCGCGACTGCTTCTTTAATCGGGTTCATGCCTTCTGCACGGCCTTCATAAATGATGCCTTTTGTATCGCACATATAAATGTTTTTATAACCCATTTGCACAAGAATTCGTAAAATCGCAATACCAGCAGCACCCGCACCGTTAATAACAATTTTCATCGTTTCAATATCTTTTTTCACGATACGATTTGCATTAATCATCCCCGCACCTACCACGATTGCCGTGCCGTGCTGGTCATCATGGAATACAGGAATATCACATTCTTGGCGCAGGCGATCTTCGATTTCAAAGCAACGTGGAGCAGAAATATCTTCTAAGTTGATCGCACCAAACGTAGGGGCAAGCGCCTTCACAATGCTGACGATTTCATCTGTACTTTTTGTATCTAAACAAATTGGAAATGCATCAACATTGGCAAAGCGCTTTAATAAAATCGCTTTTCCTTCCATAACTGGTAGTGCTGCTTTTGGCCCAATATCCCCTAAACCTAAAACTGCTGTACCGTCCGAAACAATTGCCACCATATTGCCCTTCATCGTGTAGTCATACACAAGGGATGGGTTTTTTTCAATTTCCACACACGGTGCTGCTACTCCAGGTGAATAGGCTAAACTCAAATCATATGCATCCTGTACAGGCACCTTCGAAATAACCTCTAACTTCCCATTATAATATGCATGCATATCTAACGCCTTTTTCATAATGTCCATTCAATCCCATCCTTTTCCTGTGAAATTTACTTTCGTGTTTATATTTTAGAATCATAATACTTTGTGAAAACATAGTCAACAAAAAATCCGTTTAAATCGTATTATTTGTTAATTTCCACACATTTATTCTCTAAAATCCACATTTTATCTTGTGTTACGAATTTCACAATGTATTATATTGAAATAATGTTTTATTGTATACTATTTTTGTGAAATGTACAAATAGAGCCAAAAATGCTGTTCACCTTTTCACATAGTATTTTTTCCCGATAAATGAGAAGAATTTCACAAACTTTTGTAAGCGTATCCATTGTCAAATCTGACTCCGTCACATTTTCTACATATTTTTTCACAAAGTTTTTTATTATACAAGCAAAAAAAGAGCCCTTAGCGTAAGGACTCTTTCGAAAAATGTTTTATAAATGCAGAAATGATATGATTCGACGACCATTGTTCTCCTGAGACTTTTGTAATCGGGTAATCACGAGGGAATATGCTTTTTGCGATTTCCTTCATTGAATAACCTTGATCGTAAAGGTTGCGAACATTCCCTTCCAATTCCTCTAAATACGTAATTTTTTCAATGATTTTCGCACGGCCGTCTGCTAAAAAGCCTGCATGACAGCAATATACCGTTTCAAAATCATAGTTTAATAGATGCTTTAATGACGCCAGGGTATGTACGATATTTTCTTCATCCATCACGACCTTTGTTTTCGTTTGCACATATAAATCGCCTGTAAACATCGCACCAGTTGAACGGTTATAAAAAGCTACATGATCCGTCGTATGACCTGGCGTCGCAATGACATCCCACGTCGCCTGATTGGTTTGTAGCGTGTCCCCTAGTGGCTTGGCAACAAACGCTGGGCGCTCACCCCAAAGAACCTTACGATAAAATGGAAACTCCCCGTCCTTCGCACTAACATCTACTGAATCCCGATTAATATAGATCGGCACATCTTTATGTTGCTGAATCCAGCCAGCATTTCCAGCATGATCTTCATGCCCATGTGTCAACGCTACTTGCTGAATATCAACCTCGTTAAAAAATGATTGAAACTCCTGTGCAAGCGAGCTAGATCCTGTGTCAATCAGTAATCCATCAACATAAAAACTATATACACTCATCGCGATTCCCTGAACGGCAACCTTCCCCTGTACCCACTGCACATCTTGATTTCTGTCGATAACTACGCTTTTTTCTAGCTTATACATCATTTCTCCCCCTTTTCCCCTTTAACAAAGAGTTTACCATAAAATGAATAGCCAGTCATTTTATGAATACGTCACAAAATGCATCGTTGATTTAATATCTTTTTTTAGGAGGCGAAGGTGGAGCAGTAGCCTTGCATTGATCCCAAAAAGTAATACAGCACCAATAAATAATAATAAAACCTGTGTATCATATTTTAGATTCATTAAAAATGTCCAGCTTATCATTACTACAAGGGCACTCCACAAATATTTTTTCATAATACGCGCAGTCGGGCCTATAGTCTTTTGCTCTTCTTCTATGATTTGTAAAATTTTTAAAAATTCAAAGATGATGAGTATATCGATTGCCGCCGTCATAATCAGTAACCAATAATGTGAAAACAAACCGTCAGACAATAAATTAACCAACAGTACGCCAAATCCAATCCTAATGTAAATCTTTGCATGCGTTACACCATCATAATAAGATAAGCTTTTTATGAAGGCTACGTACATCAATAAATGTTGAACAAAATTGGCACCTTGAAATACATCAAGATAGAAGAGCTTTAAAAAAAGAGCAAATGTTAGCCATTTCAATAATTTTAACTGCCGTTGCTTTTTCTCATACTCCATCATGTCGCAATAGCTCCTCTCGTAATTTTGTTACCCCCATGTCCGCCTTGCCATAAATCCTAATTGGAAACAAACCATTTGGACCACGGACACCAACCATAGTATTTACATCAATCGGTGCTTTGTCGCCTGTGAAATAAAGTGTTACCTGTTGTCCCTTTTTAACGACTATTGGAAAATCTGATTTCAAATAAGTCACTTTATCAACAACCATTTTCTCAAAAGCCAAACTACCTTCAAGCATTTTAGGTATATACACTTCATCTAACACGACATCTCTCTCCATGACACCCGTCCTACCCATGTTCCCTTCAATATTACTTTCAGGCATATAAGTATCCTCTTTGAGAATCGGACCATAGTGGAAATCGAAATCAATTTGTAGCGTCGTTGGTAGTTTTTCGCCATCATCTAACACAAGAAACACCTCATCACTGTCAATCAGTACTTGCATTTCCTCGGTATTCCCTTGAAAAAAAGCCGAACGGATTAGTTGATAACTCCCTTCATCTGATGTATCGGTTGGGTAATAAAAAACATCTTCTTTCTGCAGTTCATCTCGATGTAACGCCTGTAATGTTAGCTCACCTGCTTGTAAATATCTAACCGAGCGATGGTCATTTTTATTAATGATATAGCGAATTTCTAGAGCATGTGCGACATTGCCGCCGAAAAAATCATGCACAAGTGGTACAGTAACGGGCTTTGTTAATTGATTTTGCAGAAATAAAGCACTATTACCAAGCATTAACACCAACATGACACACGAAGCAATGCCGAACTTCTGATGCATCCCCTTTTTTATGGCGCGTCGTATGACAATAATGCTAACTACCATAAGTACAATCGCAATAAGCCAATAAAACTGAGGTGAGAACGGGCTTTTCCCCATAAAATCGCTCGCCTGCTGTTGTTGTTCTTCCCTTTCACCAACACTTAGTGCGATAAAGCCTATAGCTGCAAACGTAACGACCATCGCCACCACCTTTGGCAACCAGTTACGAGGCTTCCGTTGCTCTTTTTGCGCCTGCTGAATCCCTTGTAAACTCCGTTGATGAAGGTTTTCTGGGATTTTAATATCATCCAATTGTCTTTTGAAGTCACTCATTCCTGCACCTCCTGTTCTAGAGCTTGCCTAAGTTTTCTAAGCGCACGGTATAAAATCGTTTTCGTTGTCCCAAGTCTTAATTGCAAAATCGTAGCCGTTTGCTGAAGTGTATAATCATGATAAAACCTCAGTAAAATAACGTCCTTTTCTTCTTTCGTGAGCTTCGTCATGACATCCTCAAGCACCCATTTATCAGATAGCTCTCCATAAGGCTCTTCGCTTTCCTCAAAATCATTCTCATATGACAGGATATGTCCACGCTTTGTCAACACATCTGTTGCACAATTTATCGTAATACGCATAAGCCAAGTTTTTATGTAAGTTGACCCTTGTAAGGAATGTATATATTTAAAGCTACGGTACGCAACCTCCTGCACAACATCGAGCGCATCCGCTTCATTGCCGACGTACACATACGCCATTTTATAAAGATCCACTTCAAATTGTGAAAAAAGCTGAGCGAAGGCTTCCGCATCTCCACCTTGTGCATGTTTGATGAGTTTTTCTAGCAAGAAACCACCTCCCTTTCCTATTAGACCGTAAAATATTGAATTTAGCTCTTCATTTTTAGGATTTTTTCAGCGCATGCTAGTTATCCGTTTAATCTCAATTTTATCTGTCTAAATCCAAGTGTTATCCGTCTATTTTTACCTTTTATCCGTCTACACCTAATAAACGCGAAAAACGCCCACCAAAGTGAGCGTTCCAATCAAAACTATTCATTCGTTCCAGTTTCTACCTCATACTGCGTAATCCAATCGCTAAAGCTACCTACATATAATTGAATATTATCATAGCCTTCATCCGCTAACACCGCATATAAAGGTGAAGCTGTAACACCACTGCCACAATACACGACAACATGCTCATCCTTCGCAACTTTCGCACGCAAGGCTTCACTCGCATGTAGCGTGCCGTCTGCCTTCAACTGCTCCCAGTCAAAGTTTTTCGCCGTCGGAATATGCCCAGCTACTTTATCTAGCGGCTCCACTTCACCACGGTAACGAGCCGCTGCACGTGCATCTAGCAACGTCGCTGCCACTTCTCCGTCAGCGATTGCTTTGACCGCTTCACGTGGTGCATACAGCTGTTCCTGCCATGCAAAATCAACTGTACTCGGTTCATAGACAGTCTGTTCGCTCGTAAAGTCTACTACTTTTTCTAACGCTCCTGCCCCACCATTTAAAATATACACGTTCGGAAAGCCTGCGTATTTTAACATCCACCAAGCACGCGGTGCAAACGGCGCTGCCCCTTGGTCGTACACAACAATCGTATCTTCATATGTTAAACCAGATTTCTCAAATAGCGAAGCCAATTGCTCTTTACTTGGCATCGGGTGACGTCCATTGCCACTCGTCATGTCCGATAAATCTTTCTCTAAATCGAAATACACAGCTCCAGGTGCATGCCCCTTCGCAAATGCTTGCGGACCTGCAGCTTTATCTTGTAAGTCGAAACGTGCATCGATAAAGCGAACTTGATCTACTTGTATTTCCTCAACCGTTTTAAATACTTTTCCCATTGGTTTCACCTCATGCATATTGTAATTGTGCGTAAATTGATTTCCACGTTGCTAAGCGACTTTCTTCTTGTAGCACAAGTCGTTCTGTCTCAATTTGCTCTAGTGCTTGTTGTAAAATATAGATGCGTAATTTCTCTGCTTCCTCTTGAATAAAGGCATTTGCCCACGTCATGAGTGAAGCTTTTTGTACATCTAAATAGTTTTGTGCATCTGGCTTCGTCAGTGCCTCAAGTGCTTCACTTAATTTTACTTTTTCATTTTTCTCAAAGAAAGCCTTTTGATTGCGGAAGTGTGATTTGACACTTGCGTATTTCGTACTTTCTGCAAATGGCCCTTCAAAGTTTAGTAAATCTGACTCGGATGGCTCAAATCCTAAAAATGAGAAGCTGCGATTATATTCTTTTAGCTCACGTACTTCATCTTTAAAACGCATCTGCATTTTCTTGCCGATAAACTGCGATAGGCGGAAATTCGTTACGCGCATTTCCTGTGTAAAGTCAAAGTGTAAACTTTGAAGCACTTCTTTCAAAGCATGCTCCAGTGCTTGTTGGGCAGGCATTGCCGCAAAGGTAGATGGATTATAGCCTTCTTTAAAGAATTCTGGATAGCGGTAATACACACGTTGCAATACATAGTAAAGTAGCTCATCTAGTTCTTGCTTCGTTTCACTTTCCATCATACCTGTATTGAGTGCGCTAAACTTCGACTTCACATGCTTTTCGAGTGTTTCCAGTTCCGCTAATCGTTCGTCTTTACGTTTTAAGTTTTCTTCCGTCTGTGCGATTAAGTCGCCTAAACGTTGCTCCGTTTTGTCGACTTCCTCTGCAAGAGCTTGCACTGCTAATGCACTTAATTCTTCATTTAAGAACGTATAGAAGGCATCTTCGAATGGTGGCATGCCAGATGCAAAATCAGCACCCTCTACTTTTTCTTTTAATGCCATTAAGCTCGACACGCCGTGCAGACGTGGGAAACGAATACCGAAACGTTGTAACTCAGAACGCACGTAGCCTTTGACATCTTCTTGTTCTTCCTCTGTTGTCGCTAAATCAATTGCATTAACAACAAAGAACATTTTATCAAGTTCAAATGCATCTTTCACACGACCAAGCTGGATTAAAAACTCACGGTCTGCCTTAGCAAATGCATGATTATAATACGTAATAAATAGAATTGCATCGGCATTACGGATATATTCAAAAGCCACTCCTGTATGACGCGCATTAATCGAGTCTGCCCCTGGTGTGTCTACTAGCGTCACTCCCATTCTTGTTAATGGGCTATCATAATAGAAGTCTATATTATCAACGAAGCATGATTTGTTTTCCTGTGCGACAAACTTTTCAAATTCCTCGCGCTCAACACGCAGTATTTCACCAAGTTCTGATTTAAATGTCGGGTAGCCTTCCTTATAAGCACGAATAAATGATTTATGGACATTTAATCGTTCATCTGTCAGTTGCACCGCAAGTCCTTCATCTGCACGCTTAAATGCTTCTTCTAATGAAGAAACCGACAAACCAATCGCCGCATAAGACCCTTTAATATCTTCTAGCATTTGGGCTTCTGTTTTCAACAATACATCCGCCGTTTCATGTGGATGATTTGGTGTCACTGGACGGATTTTATTGATTGCTGCTGTAGTTGGATTTGGTGATACAGGTAAGACCTGTGCCCCCATTAATGCATTTGAAAAAGAGGATTTCCCCGCACTAAACGCACCAAATAAAGCAATCGTGAAATCTTTTTTCTGCAGTCGCTCCACTTTACTTTCCAGATAACGTGCCACTTCCGCAAAGCCTTGCACATCCTTCACCGCATGTGCCGTATGGAGTGCGCGTTTGATGACACCGTCAACCGGTAAGCTAGTCACACTAACTGCTTGTTGCACTTCTTCCTCTTGTACTGCAACTTCTTTTAGCTTTAACATGGACTCATCAAATACACGAATTTCTGCTAGTGCTTGCTCAAACGCTTTCTCCCACACTACTAATTGTGTATTCGCTTCTTTACGAATTTCATTACTAGCTTGGTGCATAACGCCAGCACTGTGTTTTTGGTAACCTTCAATTTCTAGTACAGCATTAATGGCATCTACTTTTGCTTGCATACTTGCCATTTTCAGCTTTGATGGTGCAGATGTTTCGGTTGCAACTGCTTCAAGAGTTGCCGCCTGTGCATCTTTCCACGCATCCGTATTTTGAATATAATAACGTCTCGTCGCTTCTGCCACACGGTTTGCAAAGTTTAGGACAGCATCCCCAGTAAGAATAGCCCCTGTTTGAATTTGATCTTCTATTATTGAAAATGGCAAATCAAACGCATGTGCATCAACTGCTGCTGCTCGTTCGTCACTTAACGCCCCAACATCCTTTAACACTTTTTTCATGAGTGCTTTTAAATGTCCTGAAATTTGTGCGTGAACAACCGTTTGATACGTGCTATAGGCATCTTCTTTTCGACGATTGCGCTCTTCCTCCGTCTTTTTCTTGGCAGAAAATAAACCGCCCACTTTAAAGCCATCCTGTTTACTTTCTAAATATAAACGTAATTTATCGCGTAAATCGGCTGGCATAATGGCTGCATTGGCAAGAAGCCCCTTACGCTCATCTTCAAACGTTTCATTCCATGCCTCAATCGAAAATAGCTCGACTTGACGACTTAGCTTATTGTATTGCTCTAAAATATCGGTATGATGTGCCCAATCATCCGCACTTAACATATCTTCATCAATATCAAGACGGTCCTGTCTTTCTTCACTTAAATACGTGTCATGCTCACTTTGAAGTAAACGCAGTGTATTGGTTGCTGTTAAAACAAGCTGATCTTGCCAGTCATCCATACTGTCCATAACAATTTTCTTCACTGTGTCAAAATCATTATGTGGATGGTCTAATTCTCGTAGTGATGTAAAGAATATGCCTTTTGGCTCAACACCCCACGCTGCAAATGAGTTATGCACAGTTCCCTTAAATTCTTCAAAGCTTAGTTCATTATCCTTATGCTTATCAATCATATTGACGATTAAATAAACATTCGGATTATATTTCATTAGTTGTTTTGTAAATTGGAAGTTCAGTTCTGATTGCACATGATTGTAGTCCATCGTATAAAACACGACATCCGCAATATGAAGTGCTGATTCCGTGGACATACGGTGCGCATCGTCTGTTGAGTCAACCCCTGGTGTATCCATTACCGTAACACCAAGTGGCAACGTTGAAGCACTATGACCAATTTCAATTTGCGATACTAAATCCCCATTTTTACTTAACTCTTTAACAGTTTTAAAGTCATAGCCCGCTTCAAACTTAACTGGTTTTTCATTATGCATGTAAACGATTGCAAAATCCTCTTCAGATTTATGGACTTTTACAATGTTCGCACTTGTTGGAATTGGACTAGATGCCAGTAAATTTTCGCCCGACAATGCATTAATCATGCTCGACTTACCGGCAGAGAAATGGCCTGCAAAACCAATGACGTACTCTTTTTGCTGTAATTTACGTGCAAACAGTGAGGTCTTCTCCATCCGCTCCGTATCCCCGTTGTGCTGATAAATTATGTATTGTAATGAAGCTTGCTTTAAAAGCCCCTCCAACTGCTGATCAAATTCATTCATAAAACAGTAACCCCTTTACCTATTTATTATTCATAATTAGTATTCTACCATGATTTATGAATTGTCAGACTTAAATTTGAACATTTTTTGACGAAAAATACTTAATTGCTCAAAAAAAAAGCATACCTAGAAAACTAGATATGCTTGGCTATTTATTTTAAATGGGCAGTCGCTTGATTCATGACATATTTCCCCACCCCAATATAGATTACTACTGTTGCTCCGATGAATAAAAATGCCATTATTGACCGCTCCTTTTAATGAACTTGAAAATCATTCTCAATAACTATCTTAATAATTTCTCGATGTTTCGTCAAGACATACTTTCATCTTACCCATTTGACATGGTAAGATATAGAAAAGTCGGGAAAAGGATGTGGTAATTATGAGTAATTCGAAGCACTTCCAAACCATATTAAACGGTACTATTCATGCATTAAAATCGATACTACCTATGGACATCCAAGTGAAAGCACCCAGTATTGTCTCAGAACCTTTTGAACAACAAGAAATGGGCGTATTGATTGGGCTCATTGGTGATTTGAAAGGTCGAGTGATTATTGATTCTTCCCCTGAAACTTTCGGTGGAATAGGAAACACAATGTTCGGCATGCCTTTAGAAGGTGAAATGCTTGAATCATTTACAGGTGAGTTCGGAAATATGATTGCCGGTAATTTATGTACAGCTGTTGGACAAGAGAACTTAGAAATAGATATTACGCCACCAACAGTTATGGTCGGGAACACAAAGTTATACGGCTTTGACAAAGCTTTTGCCCTCCCTGTAGATATTCCAGGCGTTGGACCATTAACTGTCCTCCTAACAATTGAAGAAGAATAGGAAATCGTAAATTCTTCTGCCTTCACGAAAGCAAAGTGAAAGCTATACAAATCTATTTATACACGTTACATACTACGGATGTGGGTTGTGCCAAAAGTGATTTTGATCACTTTTGGCACAACCCTTTTCCACTTTTTTCTGTCCATAATCATAGCTTAGAGTTGATTTTTGTTCCGGCTGGGCGCTTTCCAGGGGCCGCCCATGAGCCGCTTCACTCTCTCCCAGCCTTCAATCAACCTCTATATAAGCAATTGTCATCCCCTCCTTTTGGCGAAAAAATTTTTAGGAATTTTCACAGTTTTTTCACACAATCTCTCTTGATGTGTGACTTTTTTCACATCAAAAGATAGGGAATTTTTATATGATGTCATTAAGAAAGTCCATTTTGTAATCGTAGGAGGGAGCAAGGATGGCAAACAAAAAGAAATCCGAAGATAATCTTAAAGGAACATTCTATGCGGTAATGGGAGTCGGTATTTTTGTAATTTTAGTTTGGGTTTACTGCTTTAATTTATTCATTGATCGTTTCTAAAGCGCTGCATAGCGGCTAAGGCAGTTACGTCGAGACGTCACTAAATTTACAACAGAAGGGACAGAGAGATATGCATATACATAAATACGAGAAGTACTTTCTTGTGTTTGGAGTAGGTACGTTAGTAGCTTTCCTCATTATTCTCGGTATTGGTGCATTCCATCAAGGTTCACACCCTAACAGTGGAAAGAAAACACTAGATTATGAAAAAGTAAAAGAAATTGCACCATTTGACAATCCAGGTGTTCATAAAGTGGAAGGAAAAGATTGGGACTATGAGGTTGTTATTTTAGCTTCTGCTTTCTACTATAACCCTCCTGAAATAGAAGTTCCACTTGGCGCAAAAGTAAAATTTATTGCAACGAGTGAAGATGTTATTCATGGTTTCGAAATCGCTGGGACAAACATTAATATGATGCTTGAGCCAGGATATGTATCTGAATATGTTGCTGAAATCAATCAAGCAGGTGAATTTTTAATTGTATGTAACGAGTACTGCGGTACAGGACATACACTTATGCACTCTATGCTAAAGGTGGTGGATCCTAATGAGTCTTAATAAATTGACAACAGTGGATCGCCGTGATGCGAAGTTAGCACTTGCCCATATTTATGTGGCATTTATCGCATTATTACTAGGTGGTCTGGCTGGTTTATTACAAGTATTCGTACGTACAGGACAATTTACATTACCAGCGGGCATTGGTTATTATCAAGTTCTAACGGTTCACGGTGTCTTACTCGGCCTTATTTTAACAACATTTTTCATTTTCGGCTTCCAAATTGCTAGTGTTAGCCGTACTTCTGGAACGTTTTCAGATTTACAACGTCGTCTTGGCTGGATTGGTTTCTGGTTAATGACAATCGGTACTACGGCTGCTGCAGTAATGGTTTTATTAAACAAAGCAACTGTATTATATACGTTCTATGCCCCTCTTCAAGCACACTGGATTTTCTACTTAGGCTTAACTTTAGTCGTTGTAGGTTCTTGGGTTGGTGGTGCAGGTCAGGTTTTACGCTATGTTCAATGGCGTAAAGAGAATAAAGGTAGTAAAGAACCTTCTCCTCTTCTAAGCTTCATGGTCGTAATTAACAACTTAATGTGGTTAGTAGCTACTTTAGGGGTTGCAGTTTCTGTCTTATTCCAACTTCTACCTTGGTCACTTGGCTTGATCGAACGTGTTGATGTGTTATTATCGCGGACATTATTCTGGTATTTCGGTCACGCATTAGTATACTTCTGGTTATTACCAGCTTATATGGTTTGGTATGTTATTATTCCAAAAGTAATCGGTGGGAAAATTTTCTCTGATTCATTAGCAAGACTTTCATTTATTCTATTTTTACTTTTCTCTGTACCGGTTGGTTTACATCACCAATTAACAGAGCCTGGTATCGACGGAACATGGAAATTTATTCAAGTTATTTTAACGATGGCAGTAGTTGTTCCATCCTTAATGACTGCCTTCTCGATGTTTGCAATGTTTGAATTACGTGGGCGTGAGCTTGGCGGTAAAGGTATTTTTGGCTGGATCAGAAAATTACCTTGGAATGATTCACGCTTCTTCGTACCATTCATTGGTATGCTAGCATTCATCCCTGGTGGCGCAGGCGGTATTGTCAACGCATCTTACCAAATGAACCAATTAGTGCATAATACAATTTGGGTACCTGGGCACTTCCACTTAACCTTTGCAAGTGCAGTTGTGTTAACATATTTCGGTGCAGCATTCTGGTTAATTCCGCATTTAACGGGTCGCAAGCTTACAAAATCGATAAACAATCTTGCTAATATTTCAGGTATTTTATGGGCAATTGGTATGACGATTATGTCTGCTGCGATGCATATCGCAGGTTTACTTGGTGCACCTCGTCGCTCGGATTACTCTGAATATGGCGGTGCTCAGCAAGCTTACGATTGGATTCCTTATCAAATCGCGCAAGCAGTTGGTGGAACTATCCTTTTCATTGCTATTTTAGTCATTATGTATGTTGTCGTAAAATTAATCTGGTTCGCTCCTAAAGGCGAAGAAGAGTTCCCAGTTGGCGATGTACATGAAAGCAGTGGACCAACACCTCCATTATTAGAAAACTTTAAATTGTGGCTTGTTATTTTAGTAGCATTAATTTTATTTGCTTATACAGTTCCACTAATCGATATTATTTCGAATGCTCCACCTGGTGTAAAAGGCTATAAGCTTTGGTAATACGCCCATCCCCTCCTTTTTTGGAGGGGATTTTTCTTTACAAAAAAAGTGATTTTGCAAATTATCGCAAAATCACTTTTTTTATTACTTCATTTCAGGTGCTACTGCTAAAATGTTTTCGAATGCTGCACGTTGCTTCGCTTCATCTTCATTTAACAGAATATGAATGTCCCCATGGTCATTTGATGTACGAATTAGACGTCCCATGCCCTGCTGTAGACGCAGTTGCATAAATGGTAATTCCACTTCCTCAAAAGGATCCTCAGCAAAAGAACGTTTTGCATCAAATAATGGATCATGTGGTGGGAAAGGTAAATCAAAAATAATAACGCGTGTTAGAGCCTCTTCCGGCAAGTCTAAGCCCTCCCATAAATGGTATGAGCATAATGTTTTTACAGTACCTTCTTGGAAATCGCGGACAATGGATGATAGTTCACGATCACCTTCAAAGGCTACATACATGCGCTCCATTATTGGTAATCCCGCTTTAAAATCTAACATCGCTTGTTTTGATTTAAATAAGATTAACGTTTTCTCGCCGTCTTTTAACAACTGTTGTACACGCGCTGTTTTTTGTTGTTGTGACAACTCATGCAAGTAAATTCTCATTACTTCTTCATAATCAAATGGTGATGGCACTGAGAATGATTGGTATTCACGAATTCCTAAGCTATAGGCAATATACGAGAAATCCTTATTAACTGATAGTGTTGCGGAAGAGAATACGATTGGTAGTTTTTTCGAGAATAACTTTTCCTCTAGTACTTCAGTAATAAGTCGTGGCATTATAACAAGCGTTTCTTCGCCGTCCGTTTCCTCAAGCCAGTCTACTGCATCACCTTGTGCAGTGAAAATACGTAGCGAAGCCTCATATTGCTCTAAATATTCCTCTGTCATATTGAGCTCGTATTCGGGAATCATATACATTTCTGATTCAAAGACCAATTCTTCAAGTAATGTTTCCACATCGGCAATTAGTTGCTTACCATATTTCATTAATGAGGCAGACTTCTTAATACGTTTACGGTCTTCACCAGATTGTACAACATCATCTCGTAGCTGATCGAAAAATAGCTCGTGATCGTCCTGTAATTTTTCCATAGCATACAATGTACGTTCACGAACGCCATCGACCATCAATTGTTCTAATAACTGTACGATTGTCGTTGCCTGTACTTTATATGTCATAGCTCTTTGCGCTGCATATTCTAGTAAATGGCCTTCATCCAATACCATCATTGATACTTCTGGTAAAAGTGCCAGTTGGCCTTCGCGTTCACGTGATTCTTTTGTTGCTAGATGCTCCATTAAGAAATCTTGTGAACAAATAATCAAATCCGTTGATTTACGATAATGTGCGCGGTGTAATGTTTGACCACAACGATTACGTAAATCACATACTGAACACTGCATAATTGAATTGTAATTAACTTTTTGCCAATCCTCATCGCTCACAGACGGATAATCACTGCGGTCTCCGTATGGTTGCACTGCGATCATTGAACCTTGAGCGTACACACCATCAGGAATTGAAAACGAAATATCGTCAATCCACTCATCTGTTTCCACTTTTTCTGCTTCTTCAAAACGCTTTAAGCAAAGATACTGGTCACGTGATTTCGCTAAACGAACATCAATGTCAAGACCGAGTGTTTTTTGTAATTTATAAATATCGCCGCCCTCTTTTACAAGCTGATCGATTAACGTTTCATCAGCGCAAGCAATGAGTGCTGGCTTTCCTGTATAACGTGCATACGATACAGCCGGCAGTAAATAGGCAATCGTTTTTCCTGTTCCCACACCCGCTTCCGCAAATAGAACATTCTTCTCTTTTAAAGCTTGCTCAATTTGATAGGCCATGAAAATTTGTTCATCGCGACATTCAAATCCTTTTTCTGGTAGTTCATCATATAAAACGTCGCCCATCCAATTTCCTAATGATTCGAAAAACGACATTTCTTTTGATAATGCAAATGGTAAAGATTTTCGCAAGTTAACGTTCCCCCTCTTACAATCATTCCTATTATACGCGACGAAACGGAAGGTAAGAAACATCTCACCTTCCGTACCCGACTAATTTTTTATTTTATTTAATTCGCCATGATTTTGGGTTGATTTTCGTTCCGGCTGGGCGCTTCCCGGGAGGCGTCCGAAGAGCCACTTCAATCAAATATTATCCCGAATTTCTGATGATAAACCAACATTAGTCTCTTTTAGACTTTTGTCCCCAGAATTGGTAGTAATTCGTTTCAATAAAGCCATTGAATAATTTACGTTTTTTCGTCGACTGACGACCGTACAATTCTTCAAAGTTTTTCATCGATGACAGCATATAGACAGACCAAGTTGGATGATTTTTCATCACTTGTCCTAAATCACGAATAACTTGTTCGATGGCTTCCACTTCACCAATACGTTCACCGTATGGCGGGTTACCTATCATAACACCATCTGTTAGGATCGTTGTAAAATCACGTGCTTGCATTTGCTTGAACGTAATAATATCACCGAAGCCAGCTTCTCGTGCATTTTCCTGTGCAATACTAACCATGCGATGGTCAATATCAGACCCGATAATTTCGATTGGTTGATCGTAATTCGCAATACTCTCTGCTTCATCACGAACAGCATCCCAAATTTTCGCCTTCATCCATGGCCACTCTTCTGAGATAAACTCACGATTATAGCCTGGGGCAATATTTTGGCCCATCATCGCTGCTTCAAGAGCAATTGTACCTGATCCACAAAACGGATCAACAAACGGACGACTTGGGTTCCATTTTGAAATCTGCACAAGTGCTGCCGCTAATGTTTCTTTTAACGGTGCTTCCCCTTGTACTTGACGATAGCCTCGTTTATGAAGGCCAACACCCGATGTATCTATTGTTAGTGTAGCCACATCTTTTAAAATAGATACCTCAATTTTGTAAGTAGCACCAGATTCATCCAAAAAGCCAAGTCGTTTGTAATGTTGCTTCAAACGTTCAACGATTGCCTTTTTCGAAATTGCTTGGCAATCCGGTACACTAAATAATTTTGATTTCACAGATTTACCCGATACTGGGAAAGCTGCATCAACCGGTAAATATTTTTCCCACGGTAGTGCCTTTACACTTTCGAATAGTTGTTCAAACGAAGTGGCTGGGAATTGTCCTACGACAATTTTCACACGGTCCGCCACGCGTAACCATAGATTCGCACGAGCAATTGCCGTTTCGTCTCCCTCAAAATATACCTTGCCATTTTCGACCGTTGTTTCATAGCCTAGCGCTTGCACCTCTTGTGCCACAAGTGCCTCTAGACCCATTGCTGATGTTGCTACTAATTTATATTGTGCCATACTTTATTTCCTTCCTTGGTGTTCAATTTCCCAAAACTCAATAAATTCCAGTAATTCATTCATTGGTAAAGGCTTACTGTAGTAGAAGCCTTGGATAATATCACAATTCATCTTTCGCAGTATATCCACTTGTTGCGCTTGTTCTACACCTTCTGCCACAACTTTCATTTTTAAGCGGTGCGACATTTGAATAATCGCATCGACGACAGCTTGTTTTTCATCAAGCGAGCTAATATGTTGGATAAAGCTACGGTCAATTTTCAAGCAGTCGAGCGGGAATCGTACTAAATAACTTAAAGATGAATACCCTGTACCAAAATCATCTATTGAAATTTTAAAGCCTAGTTGTTTCAGTCTTACAAGCTTACTTACAGTTTCAGCCGCACTATTCATCACTGTACGCTCTGTTACTTCAATTTCAAAATTGTTTGCAGGCGTATTATTACGCTCTAAAATCGTCTGTATAGATTCTAAAAAGTTTTGTTGCTTAAAATGAATGCTTGAAATATTAATAGCTATTGGTAGTTTTTGTCCGAATTTCTGCAATTCGATCACAGCTTCACAAGCTTTATTAATAATAATTTCACTTAACGGAATGATTAGCCCTGTTTCTTCCGCATAAGGGATAAACTCTGCTGGTGAGACAAATCCTAATTTTTTATTATTCCAACGTACTAGCGCTTCTAAACCCTGAATTGTATCTTTTTCTATATCAATTTTCGGTTGGAAATATAATTCGAATTCCTGATTTTCAATGGCTTTACGTAGTTCAGCATCCAAAAGTAGGACACGCTGAGAATCTGTTTGTAGTTCATCAAAATAAAATGCATAGCCATTTCGCCCATTTTTCTTCGAATATGACATCGCCTTTTCAGCACAGTGGATTAATTCTTCAGTGGATTCACCATCTATGGGATGCATACTTATACCAATACTTGTTGAAATAAAAACGTCTTGACCGTTAATGTCCAGAGGTTGTTCAATGACGTCAATGATTTGTTCAGCAAACTTTGCTGCTTCTTTTACATTTTTCACATTTGTTAATGTAATGATAAATTCATCGCCACCATATCTAGCAACGATATCTTTGTTTTTTAGCAGTGTTTGAATTCTATTTGCCGTTTCTACAAGAATCGTATCGCCGTTAGCATGTCCTAATGTATCATTAACTAATTGAAAACGATCTAAATCTAAGACGTAGACAGCATGCTGCACTGAATGAGAAATAGTAGAAGTCGACTCTAATAAGCTATCCATTCTCTCAATATAAGCAAATCGATTTGATACATCCGTTAATGAGTCTGTTAATAAACGTTTCTCTAATTCATGTTCTGCTATTTTTCTTTCAGACAAATCTGAGAATATACCACAATAATTTGTAATTTCGCCCTCATCGTTGGTTACACCTACAATGGTCAACCACTCAGGGTATACATCTCCCATTTTTCGGCGATTCCAAATTTCACCTTGCCAGATTCCTTCTTGTCGTATCTTTTCCCACATAGCTATGTAAAAAGGTAGCTCATGTACACCAGATTGTAAAACTGCTGGGGATTTCCCAATCACTTCGTCTCGTTTATAGCCTGTAACGAATTCGAAAGCAGGATTTACCATCACAATTTTTTTATTCTTATCGGTGATCATGATGCCTTCTGATACATTTTCAAAAATTTTCATCATTAATGCAATAGGATAATTAGAAATCGAATTTAGCTTCTCCAGACTAGTACGATTATTTGCAACGTTCATGTTTTGGTTCCATCCCATCTCATTTGCTACCTTCGTTTAAGAAAAGCGCTAAAGTGCCTGTGTCCCCCAAAAATGTCCGTAAAAACGCCACCTCTTGTGTCATAGCCAACAGATGTTTTTAAAAGCAAACGCGTTAAGCACTGGCCCATAACCAACATCATGTCAGTAATAACCTCAAGGGATGGCGCCCTACTAAGACATCAATTAAAACTTTTTTACTTTTATTCTATTACAAAAGAAAAGCTCTCCACCTAATTGGAGAGCGCTTGATATCAAATAGGTATACATCAAAAAATTCAGTAAGCCATGTTTTGTTCCCGAGTACTCAAACAGCTTACGCCTCGTACGGCCGGGTAGTAATCATCTATCTACGAAAGCGTGCTTTCGTCCCTCCATCCGTTCAATTCCTTCAGGAGAGTGCCCCTACCATAATTTGGGTTTCTCACTCGTGGGGTTTACCTCGTTCCACCTTGCATGTTTCCAAGCAAGCATCGTCACTGTGGCACTTTCAGGAAGTTTCAACCATATCATAAAGACTTAGGTTTTCCTTCCGCCGTCAGCTTTTAGGCTGCCTTACCTTATTTTTTCAGTAAGCACGAACACTACGGTCATCGCAGAACCGTGTGAGCATGGACTTTCCTCTACGACGTCTAGCGTCGCAGCGATTACTCGAATTTCATGATGATACGAATATTATACTAGAGATTTACGAGAAATACAACATATTTGCAAAAATCATTCGTACAACTTACTACCAAATACATGTTTTTCCAAATTAGAAAGTCGTTTCAAAATATCGAAATTTGTTGTGCCATTAGTAGGTGCAACACTTTGTCTTTTTGGTATAGTTTCAACTTCTTCTTTTAATTGTCTATTCTCTTCTCTAAGTTGGGCCACTACTTTTTCAAACGTTTCATAATCTTGAATAATTTCATCAAGAAATGAATCGACTTCTTCCACATTGTAACCTTTAAAGTTTTTCTTAAATTCTTTTTCAAGAATCATTTTTGACGTTAATTTAATGTCCATTCACATCGCCCTTCCTTACACAGTGCGTACACGGATTTATTATAGCATATTTCATATAAATATATCGTTCAAAACGTGATTAAAACGCTAAACTTGTCATATTTTGCGCTTCCCCAGGAAATTATTTCTTATTTTCCAACCGATGAAGCCGCTTTTCCAAAGAAATTCCCCATTTCTTCTTCTGCTCTTCACGTAATTCCTCAATGGTTGTGATGAGTTGTAAACCTTGCATTGTGTAGCTTTTCGCTTTTTGAAGATCCTTAATTTGATGTTCATAAAGCATCGCTAATTGCTCCAATGCCAGTAATCTCTTCCTTGCGTCTACAAAATGAAGAGACGCTACAAAGGCATCGATAGCTTCATTGTATTGTTTATTTCGTTTTAGTTGAAAAGCTAAATGAAATTGGGCATCTCCTGCTTCGAGTGCATTAAACTGTGACGTCACCTTTTCTAATACTTTGACGCTTTTGGCGCCCTCTTTTAAATCCGCATACCATTTCCCAATATTTGTGTACGTTTTGGCAGATTCAACATCCGCTTCTTCAAATAATAGATTTGTAGAATGGACATAAAGTGTAATGAGCGACAGTAAATCCCACTCATTATGCAACAAGACTTTCATCAGTGCGTCAGGTACACCACTTTTCACCGCGTCTAAATAAATAATTGGTGCTAAATAGCCTGGAATATCTCCATTTCGCAAAAATCCAAGCTTCTCTTCCTCAACCGACTTCAGTTTCATGCGCTCCATATCATTTTTCCATAATCGCTTGGAACTATGCAGCAAATCGATTTGACGTTGTGCACGTAATTTCGGTAAGACTTTTTGGTTGAGCGTCCAACGTGTTTCAAGCATAGGCCAATCAAAGCTCTTACCATTATACGTAACAACTGTCGCCGTTTTTTGCCAAAGCTTCGATTCAAATAAAAGTGCCGCTTCATGAGCTGGGTCTGCTAATACATATTGAGTCAGCACAAAATTCTCCTCGGCTACTTCTAAAAAACCAAGTAAAAAAATTTGTGTCCCCACACCTTTTAAGCCTGTCGTTTCCGTATCAAAAAACAGCACATTCTCTTCAATATCTATTGAGTATGGATGCGAAAAATCAGCGTTCTGCCATTTGTTAACAGCGTTAAAAAACTCCTGTAACTGATAATGTCCATGCTGATACGTTAGCGGAAAGTGAACTTCTCGTAAAAAGACAATTCCAAAGTCATTATCAATGCGCGTTAAACCCGCTTGCTCCCACTGCGATGTATACCTAGGGACTTCAGGTTTTTGAAAGGCTGGTTTTGGCTCGTTTGATTTGGGCTTTTCCACTTTTTTACCGAGCATCTTTTTCATCTGTAGTATTTTATTTTCGTAAGACATCTATATCACTCATTTTCTGCTAGTAAAGTACGGATGACATGTAAGACTCTGCCCTTTGCTTGCTGTAGACTATCTTGCGCACCTATGCAGGATGGACAGCCTTCTACACATGCACAGTTAGCTACATGTTGTTTTGTTTTCACCAGTAACTCTTCCCATAAATCGTATACCTTTTCACTTAACCCAATGCCGCCAGGATATTTATCATACACAAAAAACGTAGGAGCTTCATTATGTGTTGCTTTCACTTGCGGTACAACAGCCACATCACTACTATCACACTGGATAAATAGCGGAATAAATGCATTCATCGCATATGCTGCCCCTGTCATCGCATCCGTTAGCTCTGCATCCGACCATTTTTCAGGTGCTGTAAAAGATAACCACGAAGAACTAGTATGCATTTCATCCGGTGGTAAATGAATTGGCCCTGAGCCAATATTGTCGTGTGTGTTAAAACGAATTTTTTTAAAAATCGTCGCCTGCGCCACAAGCCCGACATCACCAAAGCTAATTGTTCCGCCGTGATAATCACGACTGCGATCTTCCTCAAGTACCTTCATTTCAACCGCTAAATTGGCATCCGTGTAATAGTCGACATCCACTTCACGCACAAAGGCCTTTTTCTCTTCCCAATCAAGCTTTTCGACTTGGAATTGAATGCCTTGATGCAAATAAATCGCTTCTTCATGTAGTAATGTCATGGCACTATGACGGTCCATTTCTCCAATCACCTTCGTCTGTGCTGGCACGGTCATATCAATAATCACTACGTTTTCCTGTGAGGCTGAACGAAGGCTAATATCATGTGCTGGGAAACGATCACTCATCCAGTGCCACTTATTACTCGTCTTAAAAACAACACCCTCTTCTGCTAAATAATCGAGCAGCTCTTGGATTTCGTATTCCCCATAAGCATCATTTACTGAAAAAGGCAGTTCAAACGCTGCACATTTTAAATGGTCCATTAAAATCAGCATATTTTCCGGATAAATTCGTGCCTCTTCCGGCGCACTGCCGAGTAAAAATAACGGATGCTGCACCACATACTGATCGAGTGCCGTTGACTGTGCCACATAAATAATAAGCGCCTCATCTTGGCGTCGCCCTGCACGTCCAGCTTGCTGCCATGCACTCGCAATATTTCCCGGGTAACCTGTCATAATACAAGCCTGTAATTGGCCAATATCTACTCCAAGCTCTAGCGCATTTGTACTGACCACCGTTTTAATTGACCCATCACGTAGGCCCTTTTCAATAACCCGACGCTCTGACGGCAAATAACCACCACGATAGCCACGTACAGATTCATCTAGTAATTTATCACGCGTAAGTTCCTTTAAATAGGTTACAATCATTTCCACTCGTACACGGCTCTTTGCAAAAATAATCGTTTGAATGCCTGCTGTATATAATTTTTTGGCTAAATCACTTACTTCTAATACAGCACTGCGGCGTACACCAAATGTTTTATGGACGATTGGTGGGTTATAAAATAAAAATGTCTTTTTCCCAACAGGTGCACCCGAATCAGCAATTAAAACATGCTTTTCATTCGTTAAATTTTCAGCAAGCTCCTTTGGATTTTTAATCGTAGCAGACGTACAGATAAACACGGGCTTACTCCCATAAAATTCGCAAATACGCTTCAGCCTGCGAATGACATGCGCTACGTGCGAACCAAATACACCCTTATATGTATGCAATTCATCAATGACGATATACTGCAAATTTTCAAAGAGTGATACCCATTTTGTATGATGCGGCAAAATGCCTGAATGCAACATATCAGGGTTTGTCATCACAATATGACCAGCCTTACGTACTTTTTGACGAATGCCTGGTGCTGTATCACCATCGTACGTATAGCTAAAGATTTCCTCGCCAGTTTGTTCAATTAGGTCATTCAAATCATTTTTTTGATCTTGTGCGAGTGCCTTTGTCGGAAATAAATAAATCGCACGCGCATTTTTGTCTTCAAGAATTTTTTGTAATACTGGCAAGTGATAGCAATATGATTTTCCAGAAGCAGTTGGCGTGACCGCCGTAAACGATTGCCCACTACTAGCTACATCAAATGCTTCCCGCTGATGCGTATATAATTGTTGAATACCACGTGTGATAAGTGCTTTGACCAGTGAGGGATGTAAAGTTTCTGGAAAAGGAGCCAGTTTTGCCTCACGCCCATCTAATGTATGCCAATGTAAGATACGCTCTTTTAATTCTTCATCATAGCGCCACTCATTTAACAGTTCACTTATCGTCCGTTTTTTCGACAGCATCTATTTCTTCCCCCTCTAGTAGACGGTAAAAGTTTTTCATTGTATAGGAAGTGGAGTGTGTCGCATCCAAGAAACGTTTTTTACTTGTTTCCTTATAAAAGGATTGCACAACAAATTGCTCCATCGATTCAACCGCTGAAGCAATTTGTTGTGAATGCATATATTTCGGACGATTTTCTTTGATCCAAGCATCTGCTTGTTGCTGCCAGTCTTTTAATAACGCATGTATGTTGTCTGCATGCGGCTTTACTTCCTGAAAAAAATCTGGCGCGCGATCTTCCTCACGCATTTTCCAAAATCGTTCTACACATTGTGCACATTCATCTATTAAAATTGAAGTTTTTTCTATTAATAACATACCATTTGCACCTCATTTGTTCATTTCGAATTGTATATGAGGTTAGTGTACCAAAGTCTATCGTTTTTCACTACTATTAGGCGAACAAGCATTCTTTACTTGACCCTTCATTTCTGCTAAGCTTACTTTCTGATTTAGTGATTCTATTTGCACAAAAAATTCCATGCTGTGTACGTTGTGTTCCAAAGATACTCTTGTTAAAAGGAATTGATTGACTAAATCCAACTGTGCAACTAATCGTCCCAACTTGTTCAACAAACCGCCCCCTTTTTCTTATGTATTTGTATTCCTCACACGTATAGAATTACCTTCACATGTGACAAAATAAGAGCAAGTTGGTGGAAAGAAGAATTAATTCGCTAAATTTTTATTGTTTCTTACACCTTAGCTTAATTGATGATGATTTAATGAACGTTGGGATACCGAATATTCCGGACTATAATTGCATATATCTACCACTTATAGAAATGGGATTCTTCTACTGAATCATGTTAAAATATCGTGTATAATAGCAGTATTATAGAGGGTGATAAAAAGTGACAATTCGCTATCCGAACGGAAAGGTTTACACGCCAAAGACGCCTATAACTAAAACTGAAAAGACGGAAAAGATGGAAAAGGAAAAAGATTTTTCCTTTAGTAACCGTGGGAAAACATTAGAAGATGAAATCGATGAAGCAAACGCTTATTATCTAAACAGACAACTTGCCGTGATTCACAAGAAACCTGTTCCCGTACAAATCGTCAAAGTAGAGTATCCATCACGAAGTGCAGCTGTCATTAGAGAAGCCTATTTCCGAACGCCATCGACAACAGACTATAATGGCGTATGGAACGGGTATTATATCGATTTTGATGCAAAGGAAACCTCCTCTAAAACGAGTTTTCCTTTGAAAAATATTCACACACATCAAATGACACATATGCAGAAAGTGACGGAACAATTAGGTGTGGCCTTTATTCTCATGCGCTTTTCAACACTTGAGCGCTATTTTATTGTGCCATACGAAGTTTTACAAAAAGCCTGGTGTGCTATGGAAAAAGGTGAACGGAAATCGATACCGCTGACACAAATTGAACAAGAAGCGTATGAAATTCCGACAAGCTACTATCCAAGAATCGATTATTTAAACGTCTTACAGCAATTTATCGAATCTAAAGACTAGGTTTTGAAAGTGAGGAGATTATAAAATGACTGAACGTCGTCAAACACGCGGAGATCTGAAGAAGGCTCGCGCTAGAAAAAATAAAAAGGATACACCAAACACACCTCTAAAAATATGGCTTAAACGTATTTTCTTAACGGTACTATTTATAGGAGTGACTGGTTTAGTAGCCGGGGCTGGTTTATTTGCTTTTTATGCAAGTACAGCACCTGAACTCGATGAGGAACTATTAAAAGACCCTGTTTCATCTGAGTTTTACGATAATACCGGAGAAATCTTTGCCACAATCGGGGCTGAAAACCGACAATATGTGAAATTTGAAGATATACCTGAGGATATGGTCAATGCCGTACTTGCAACAGAAGACGTACGATTTTTTGAACATCATGGTATCGATTTCTATCGACTAGGTGGCGCCGTTCTTGCCAACATACGTGATGGATTCGGTGCTCAAGGAGCTTCCACTCTAACACAACAAGTTGTCAAAAACTCATTTTTACAAAATGAGAAAAAATTAAAACGTAAAGCACAAGAAGCTTGGCTTGCCATCAAACTTGAACGTAAATATTCGAAAGAAGAAATTTTCGAAATGTACTTCAACAAAGTTCTGATGTCAGGACGTGTTTACGGAATCGGCACAGCTGCGAAATACTTCTATGGAAAAGAATTAGATGAATTAAATTTAGCTGAAGAAGCAATGCTCGCAGGTATGGTGCAATTACCAAATGCTTATAACCCAATTAAAAACCCTGAGCGTGCTGAAAAACGTCGTAACATCGTATTAGGCTTAATGTTGCAACACGGGAAAATAACTGAGGCCGAAATGGAAGAAGCAAAAGCAGTTGACGTTCAAGCAGGTCTTGCTGACGAAGCTACACGCCAAACTTTTGCAGGCACTAAATATGATGCCTTCTTAGATATCGTCCTTAATGAGCTTGAAGAAGAGGGTGATGGCTCCGCATTGGCAGAAGGGATTAAAGTTTACACAACACTTGATCCAAATGCACAGCAGACTGTTGAAGGCATTATGAATGATGATAGCAACTTCCCAACAGAAAATATCCAATCTGGGGTCGCTGTTATTGATACAAAAACAGGTCAAATAAAAGCAGTTGGTGGCGGTCGCAATTACGGCGCTGAGCGGAAATTTAACTACGCTGATGACTTAACAATGAACCAACCTGGTTCAACTATGAAACCGTTACTCGATTACGGCCCTGCTATTGAATATTTAAAATGGTCAACAGGTCAAACAGTAGTCGATGAGCCTATGAACTATACAAACAGCAAACAAACGATTACAAACTGGGACGGCAAATATATGGGTACTATGTCTGCACGTAAAGCACTATACGCTTCACGTAACGTACCAGCCGTTAAAACATTTAAAGAAGTCGGTCCGGATAAAGCGAAAGAATTTATCAGTGGGCTAGGTATTGAAGCGAAAAATGTGTACGAATCGGATGCAATCGGAGGAGGAGATATTACGATGTCCCCTATCCAAATGGCTTCTGCCTATGCTGCATTTGGGAATAACGGGGTTTACACGGAACCTTATGCCATTACAAAAATTGTTTACCGTGATGGTAAAACAGAGAAAAACTATACGCCAGAATCTGATGTTGCGATGAGTGATTACACAGCTTATATGGTGACAGATATGCTTCGTGACGTTGTAAGTAACAAGCCTGATGCGTCTGGTTCATATGCGAATGTATCCGGCCTAGATATCGCTGGTAAAACAGGAACAACGAACTATTCAGCTGATGAATTTAACAAATACAATTTACCAGATACAAGTGTGCCTGATTCTTGGTTTGCAGGTTACACGACGAACTACTCAATTGCTATTTGGAGTGGGTATGAAAAACGCTCTGAACCTATCACAACATGGGATGAACGTCGTTTACCACAAAAGCTATTTAAGAATATTATGAGTTCGTTATCTGCAGACATTGAGACTGAACGTTTCAAAAAACCAAGTTCTGTTGTAGAAGCAACTGTTGAAATTGGCACATCTCCATTAAAATTGGCGAGTGAGTTTACACCAGCAGATAAACGTCAAACAGAGTTATTCGTGCGTGGTACTGAGCCGACTGAAGTCTCAAGTGAATACGAAGCACCAACAATTTCTGCGCCTTATAACGTAAGTGCAAACTTAGACTTAGGTGGGCAATCTATCAATATTGGTTGGTCACACGATTCAACAATTGATGAAGAAACAAGCGAACCAATACCTGTAACATTCGAAGTAACTGCTGCACTTGAGGGCGGCGAAACAATTACGCTCGGCACTACAGAAAGTAACGGACTTACAGTAGCCAATACTCTTTCTGAAGGCAACTATGTCATTTCTGTCGTGGCCATTATGGATGATGTACGAAGCGAACCAGGAACAACTTCCATTCAGGTAACAAGCATGACTGAGGAAGATGACGAAATAGAAGAACCCGAAACACCTGATTTAGAAACACCATTACCTCCTGATCAAAATGAAAATAATAAACCAAACAATGGTAACAATAATAACGGTAATGGTAATGGCAATGAGAATGGAAATGGAAATGGAAATGGAAACGGAAACGGAAACGGAAACGGAAACGGAAACGGAAATAATGGCAATGGCGGCAACAGTAACGGTCAACCCGGAACAGTTCCACCGACACAGCCAACAACGCCTGTAAATCCGAATGAAGATGAGGATGAAACAGTCGAATAACCTTAAAGTAGAGTAGCCTTTTTAGATGGCTACTCTGCTTTTTTTTACTTATATTTGCTGTGTATTTTGCATTTTATCCGTCTAACCCTCCCATATATAAAAAAAGCAGCTACTATAAAAGTAGCTGCTCTCTTTTTCTATTTCTTTGCCGCCTGCAAACGTAGACGTGCAGTACGTTTTTTCGTTTCTTTAAATAACTCACCCAGTTGGCGATAGCACGCGTATTGACCTGGCTTTGTCTTTATAAAGGCTAAACGCTCTGCTCCATTAATCGGCATTAGCTCATACGTCTCAGAAGGGTCTAATGCCACTTCACTTACGTCAGCACTATCAATAAGCAGACGCTCAAATAAAACTATGGCTTCTTCCATCAAGCCCTTTGCTTCCCCGTTTCGAGCATCATGAGCTGCATGAATGCGTACCTCTAATGCCTCCCACTCGGCAAACCAAGCATCGACGATCTCTTTTGAAATTGCTTCTACACGAAAGCCAATCATACTTCTTTCACCAAACCTTTTTTCAAACGCTTTTGTCCCTCACGACAATCCGCTAGCAACGGGCAGGCATGACAACCAGGGTTTTGTGCCTTACAGTGATAACGTCCAAAGAAAATTAGCTGGTGATGCGTTTTCGACCATTTTTCTATAGGTGTTTTTTTCATAATCGTTTCTTCGACTTCAAGAACCGAATCCTTCCACCGACATAAACCTAAACGCTTTGATACACGATCAACATGTGTATCTACCGCAAGTGCTGGCACATTAAACGCCACAGACAACACAACATTTGCCGTTTTACGCCCCACGCCTGGTAATGTCACAAGCGCCTCGCGACTTGCAGGAATCTCCCCGCCATATTCAACGAGCAATCGCTCACAAAGTAATTGAATGTTTTTTGCTTTATTACGATACAAGCCAATGGAACGAATATCTTGCTGTAATTCTTCTAAAGGCACTGCTAAATAATCTTCTGGCTTTTTATATTTTTGGAATAATGTTTTTGTGACCTTATTGACAAGCACGTCCGTACACTGTGCTGATAAGAGCGTTGCAATCGTTAATTCAAACGGATTTTCATGAACAAGTTCACAATGTGCATCGGGAAACATACGATCCATTTCAGCTAAACAATGTTCCCACTGCTTTTTCGTTAACATTCTAGACCGTCCCCCTTATTCTCTCTCTTCTAACCAGTTATAAAACTGCACTTTGTTTGTCGACTGCGTTTCCTGCTGTTGCGGCGAACGAGTTGGCTGCCGATTAAAGCTTTGTTTTTCACGGAATTGTTCACTTTGGATTTGTGCGGCCTTTGGTGTCGTAATATTTTTCTTTTTCCACTCCAGTAAAATTCGGTCAATATAACGAATGCTCATTTTACTAGCAAATACAGCTTCCTTCAACGCCTCTTTGATGAGGGCTGGGCTATGCTTGTCCTCATCTAACCACTGACCAATTTTTTCAAGCTCTAAAGGAGATAAAAGACGCCCCATTTCTTCTTCAAACAAACGGAATATCTCCCCCTCTTCTTGACGCACTGAAGCAGCGGATTGCTTTTGTTCCTTCATTTCAATCGCCTGCATGATGCGCTCCCAAAGTGGATAAACCGAATATTTTTCATATAATTTCCCGCCTTCATCAACATCACGTGTAATCTCGAGAAAGCCCTTTTGCATGAGGCGTTGTAAACGAGTTGAAATTTCATTGTCAGACATCGACAAACGACTCATTAAATCATTCGGTGTCGGGAAGTTGTTCCCTTCCATATGAAAGGCAAGTAAATGTATGACAATGAGTGCCTCTTCATCTTCAATGTTTAACTCCTTATAAAACTGAAAAAAAAGCTGAGGAATCGTTACATTTCCCTGCTCAGTCCACGTGCGGAGTCGGTTATTATTGCTATTCATTTATGCATGACTCCTTTTTTATGAATCGATTTGATTGGCGTCCTTCGCCAACTTTGTAAAGTTAATAAAAGCCGCGTAGCCAACAAGCTCACTACGCGACTTTTAATTGGTGTAAATTCGCACTTACCTATTAAGGATAAAGACGATTTAGTAAACGTGGGAACGGAATCGTTTCTCGAATATGTTCAGTTCCTGAAATCCATGCCACTGTTCGTTCTAATCCTAGACCGAAGCCTGAGTGCGGTACAGAGCCTTGTTTACGAAGTTCTAAATACCATGCATAAGCATCTAAAGATAAATTATGTTCTTCAAGACGAGATTTTAGTAAATCATAGTCATGGATACGCTCAGAACCACCGATAATTTCTCCGTAGCCCTCTGGTGCGATTAAGTCCGCACAAAGTACAACGTCGTCACGATCTGGATGTGGTTGCATGTAGAACGGTTTGATGCCTACCGGATAACAAGTAATGAAAACAGGTTTGTCAAATGAATTCGCAATCGCTGTTTCATGTGGTGCGCCAAAGTCATCGCCCCATTTAATATCATTGAAACCTTGTTCATGTAATAGTTTAATCGCATCATCGTAAGATATACGCGGGAACGGCGCTTTAATATTTTCAAGTGTCGATGTATCACGACCAAGGCGCTCTAATTCTAATTTACAATTAGCTAGCACTGATTGCACGATATGAGATACATATTGCTCTTGCACTTCTAAGTTTTCTTCAAATTCAACAAAAGCCATCTCCGGTTCGATCATCCAAAACTCAATTAAGTGACGACGAGTTTTAGATTTTTCTGCACGGAATGTTGGACCAAATGAGAATACTTTTCCTAATGCCATCGCAGCCGCTTCCATATAAAGCTGACCAGATTGAGAAAGATACGCATCTTCATCAAAATATTTTGTAGCAAAGAGCTCCGAAGTACCTTCAGGAGCAGAGCCTGTTAATATTGGTGGGTCCATTTTTGTAAAGCCGTTGTCGTTGAAAAACTCATACGTTGCACGAATGATTTCGTTACGGATTTTCATCACTGCATGTTGCTTACGAGAGCGCAACCATAAATGGCGGTTATCCATTAAAAACTCTGGACCATGCTCTTTTGGTGTGATTGGGAAATCTTGTGCCACATGAATCACTTCAATACCTGTTACAGCAAGCTCGCAGCCAAAGCTTGAGCGTTCGTCTGCTTTTACTTCACCTGTAATATACATAGAAGTTTCTTGTGACATCCCTTTTGCAATTGCAAAAATCTCTTCGCCTACTTCTTCTTTGACAACAACGCCTTGGACGAAGCCTGAGCCATCGCGAAGTTGTAAGAAGGCTATTTTACCACTTGAACGTTTGTTAGATAACCAAGCACCTAACTTCACTGTTTCGCCGATATGTTTTGGCATATCTTGAATCATAATTTTTTTCATATAGATCCTCCCAAGTTGGATAGAAGGATTAGTCTTGCCATTTTGATTTTACAAAAGTATCAATACGGCGGACTGCCTCTTCTAATAATTCTAAAGATGTAGCATAAGATAATCGCATTGTGGTTGGTGCACCAAACCCAGAACCTGGAATCACTGCTACGTTCGCTTCTGTTAAAATATCCGCTGCAAATGCATCTACTGAGTCATAACCAGTTTTCTCCATAGCTTCCGCTACGTCTGGAAATAAGTAAAACGCACCTTGTGGTTTTAATACCTTGAAACCAGGAATTGCACTAACTTGAGGATAGATTTTTTCAAGGCGAGATTCGAATGCTTGGCGCATTTCTTCTACAGTATCTTGTGACCCGTTATATGCTTCAACAGTTGCATACTGTGCAGTTGTTGTCGCGTTTGAAGTGGAGTGTGACGCAAGGTCAGTCATTGGTTTAATAATGTCTGCATCCCCTGCTGCATACCCAATACGCCAGCCTGTCATAGAGTGAGATTTTGCTACACCATTTACTACAATTGTACGTGCTTTAACTGCATCAGAAAGTTGAGCAATAGAAAAATGCTTAATACCATTGTATACAAGCTTTTCATAAATTTCATCTGACACGATTAGAATGTCTTTTTCTTCCGCTACAGCCGCTAGTTCAGCAAGCTCTTCGCGAGAATAAATCATACCTGATGGGTTACTTGGTGAGTTAATGATCACCGCTTTTGTTTTATCCGTTACTGCCGCGCGTAATTGATCAGCTGTAATTTTGTAGCCTTGTTCACGTGTACCTTCAACATACACTGGTACACCACCAGCTAATTTCACTTGTTCAGGATATGATACCCAGTAAGGGATTGGGATGATCACTTCATCGCCTTCATTTAAAATAACTTGGAATAACGTATAAAGAATATGTTTCGCACCGATACCCACAATCACTTCATTTGGTTTATATGTAAGGCTATTATCGCGTTGTAGTTTGTCGATGATTGCTTTTTTAAGCACTGGAAGACCGCCAGCTGGTGTATATTTTGTTTGGCCTTTTTCCATTGATTCAATCGCAGCATCCAAAATATTACGTGGCGTGTTAAAGTCTGGTTCACCAGCACCTAAGCCGATTACATCAATGCCTTGTTCTTTTAATTCTTTAGCCTTAGCAGTAATGGCTAAAGTTGAAGATGGTGTTAAAGTTTTTACACGGTTTGCTAATAAATTTTTCATACGGAATCTACTCCTCTTATAAGTTCTTAATGCGTTTCCACCATTCGCCGTTCTCAAACAAAATGTAGACATAATTGAGCTTGTCTTGGTCGTTCAAGTATGTAGCTTCCCAAACGGCACCAGGCTCTTCATAGCCCAATTTTATGTGTAGAACTTTTTGAACATTTCCTTCATTTTTCAAAACCGATAATGCTTCCTTCTCCGTAATACCATCTTCCAAAAACACTTCCTGAATCGAATCCTCTTCTAGATTCGTCGGAACAAAGACAGCCTTTTGATCACCATATTCGTCAACCCCGAAAACAGTGACATACGAACTTTTGCCATTATAAGTATACGATTCCGAGACAGACGCGAGGGCTTTGGCATCGAGTGCCAACTGTTCAGCCTGTTCTTCAATTGAATTGAAGGGTGTCTCGGCTCTCCAAAGGACTAAAATAGAAATGACAAGTGACAAAGAAACAATAAAGACAGAAATGAAAATCAACCAGTTTTTCATATATTCACCTTATGTTCTAATTCGAGCACTTCTCCGAACAAATATGCTCGACCTTTTTGAGTGTCAATAAATGATAATACTTCAATTTTGCTTTTCACTTTTGTCAACCTGCTTTCTTTCCTCATACCACAACATTATACACCAAATTTAAGTTGTCGTGTTTCCTAATTTCATATATTGTACGTTGATAGACCAACGTTTTCAAATGATTTAGGCGACAATTTATCATTTTTTTTATTTTATTGAAAATGATAGCCTTTACATTGAGATATTCATTCAAATGTATGCACTTCAATATCATCCTTGCTTCATTTTCTTTCAATCGCGCGCAGCGATGTACGCTTCAATTTCAATTGTTGATTTGCATAAAAATTTAAAAATAAGCCCAGTTACAAAATTGTTTTCGCATATGATTAAGTATACAGAGAAATCGTAAATGACTAAAAAAGGAAGTGAGCTTTTTGCATAATGATGTAAATCCATCTGACCCAAATACGATTCCTAAATTTGTCGATAAACTACAGAAGCCGAAAATTGCTAGGCCTAGGTATAACAGTAGCTTTCCAAATGCTGATTATCATGAGCTACAAATGAAAGAGGCTAAACATCGTTTCCATAAAGATTTCCCACAGTCAAACATTTGGGGATATGATGGTCTCTGTCCTGGACCTACCATAGAGGCAACAAAAGATAAAACAACCTGTGTAAAATATAATAACCGATTGCCCATAAAACACTTTCTACCAGTAGATTATACCCTTCACAGTGTCAGTGATTCACAAGAGGTCAGAACCGTCGTTCACTTACATGGCGCAAACGTTGATTGGGAAAGCGATGGTAATCCAGAATCGTGGTACAGCAAAGATTTTATCCATACAGGGCCTAAATTCAAAAGAGAAGTACATGAATATACAAATCATCAACCTGGAACAACAATGTGGTATCATGACCACACAATGGGCTTAACCAGATTGAATGTTTATGCAGGGCTAGCAGGCTTCTACCTTCTTCGAGACACGTCAGAAGATCGGCTACAACTTCCGTGCGGAAACTATGAGATCCCTTTAATGATTCAGGACAGATCCTTTAATGAGGACGGCTCTATTTTTTACCCAGATGCACCACCATTCCCTGTCCCCGTACATCCCTCTATCACACCTGGGTTTGTTGGCAATACGATTACCGTAAATGGGAAAGTATGGCCTTATTTTAGTGTGGAGCCTAGAAAATACCGATTCCGTTTACTCAATGCGTCTAATAGAAGAGGCTATGTTCTAAGCCTTTCAAACGAGCAACCACTAATTCAAATTGGGACAGATGGAGGTTTTTTAACGGCGCCTCTCGCAATCAATTCAGTTGAACTACTACCAGCAGAAAGAACAGATATCATTATTGATTTTTCAAACCTCGAATGCCAAGAAATCACTTTAGTAAATACGGATACAGAGTTTCCCGGTGAACATACAAGTGTCGTACTGCAATTTAAGGTTGACCTTCCTTTAAAGGATGAGGATACAAGCAAAATACCCGAGCGACTCGCAGAATCGATGGATTTACACGCGCATCATGCCCATATCAAACGAGACTTGCCTTTAAGTGTATCTTCAGATTCTTTCGGAAGACCTATGCTACTTTTAAATGATCGGATGTTCCATGAACCCATAACTGAAAAACCTTCCCTTGATAGCATCGAAATTTGGAATATTATTAACGCCACGCCTTTCCCACACCCAATACATGTACATCTAGTCCAATTCCAAATCCTTGAACGCCGACCCTTTAATGTTGAGCTGTATCAAAAAGAAGGGAAGCTTGAATTTACGGGGGATCCCCAACCACCAAGAGACTATGAACGCGGTTGGAAAGATACCGTAAAAACAGATGCCGGTATGGTCACGAAAATTATTATGCATTGGAAGGACCATGTTGGCTATTACATGTGGCATTGTCATTTCCTTGAACACGAAGACCATGATATGATGCGGCCAATACTTGTCATCAAAGATGTTCATCCAGTACAGCAACCCCATGCAGACGAGGGGCATACATCCGACTCTTCAAAGGGCACTACTACTCTACCTATCAATCCTCAAGATACGACAATTCCTACCAATAATCATAAGAAACCGGTCGTACCGCATGACAGTCACGCTACGACTAAACAGTCTAAATATCTGCAATACCAATCCGCGAATCAAAATAAACCTCCGTCTAAAAAGCGAAAAAAGTGAAGGTAATTAAGAAACGCAGCAAGACAAAGGACCCTCTATTGGTGAGGGTCCTTTGTCACTGTATCGCAATTTCATAAATAGACACATTTGAGCCTCTGAGATTTTGAAGATCCAAAACACAAATATTGTAAAAATTACAAAATATTCTTTTTATTATATATTAATGGTATTTATGGTGTATAATCATTTTATTTACTATGAAATAATTATTTTGTTGATTATTAGTTGGAGGGACTTGTTTTGCACAGTGAACTAAAAGAATTGTATTCTATCCAAGCAGCATTAAACGAAACTACAATTCTAGCCATTACAGATACTGCAGGAAGGATTGTTTTTACTAATGACAAGTTTTGCAACATTTCCCAATATACTTCAGAAGAGTTAATAGGGCATACACATAAAATTATAAATTCAAATTATCACGATTCATCTTTTTTCAGAGATATGTGGAATACCATTTCAAAAGGAAAAAAATGGACGGGCGAAATTCGAAATCGCGCAAAAGATGGGTCTATTTATTGGGTGGACACAGCTATTATTCCATTTTTAGATCACGATGGATCACCTTATCAGTATGTATCCATCCGGCACGATATAACGGATAGAAAAAAACTAGAACAACAATTACATAAGCAGTTAATAGAAGACAAAATAACCGGTCTTCCAAATGCATTTTATTTAGAAAATGAAGTAGAGAAAAAAATTCTAGCGAATGAAGAGTTTCGACTATTATTAATCAATATGGATGATTTTAAAAGCTTTAATGAAAGTCTAGGAAGCCATCATGCTAATCAAATACTCACTCTTATAGGTGAAAGACTATCCTCTCTCATACAGTGTGAAAAATCTATTTTAGCTAGAACTTATAATGATGAATTCGCTTTGCTTTGTAGTGTTTCAGATACGAACTTCCAATTGATCATCAAAGAAGTATTTCACATTTTTGAAAATCCAATTTCTTATTTATATACTGATTACTATATTACATTTTGTATTGGAGCTGTTCACTATCCAACTCATGGAAACAGTTATGAGGATCTTATGCAAAACGCAGATAGTGCTGTACAAACCGCTAAGGGGAACGGAAAAAATACGTATACCCTTTTTGATGAAAGTATGAATAATAATAAGAATAGAGTATTGCTACTGAAAAATTTGTTACACGAAGCAATTCAACAGAAAAAATTTGTCATGCATTATCAGCCACAATATAATTTTCAAGGAGAAATCATAAGCTTTGAATCTCTTGTAAGATGGAATAACCCTTTACTAGGAGACATTTCACCTGCAGAATTTATTCCAGTGGCTGAGCGTACTGGTTTTATCATTCCTCTAGGCTACTTGTTATTCGAACTCGTTGTACAAGACCTTCCAAATCTACAAAAAGCAATTGGAAAGGATATAAAAGTTGCTTTCAATTTATCACTCAAGCAATTTTTTGATACAAAGCTAATTTCTAAACTCATGCACCTTTGTGAGTTATACCAAGTAGATCCACACTATATTAAAATCGAAATTACCGAAGGGGTTTCTTCATCAAAAATCCCATATGTCATTTCCATCATTAAGCAATTTCGTGATCTTGGGATGGAAGTAGAGTTAGATGACTATGGATCAGGATTTTCAAGTCTTAAGCATTTAAAAGACTTCCCAATCAATTGCATTAAAATTGACCAAAGCTTCGTTAAAGATTTACTTACAAATGCCTCTAGCAAAGCCATCATCAATAGTACAATCCATTTAGCACATGAACTTGGTTTTACAATTATAGCTGAGGGGATCGAGACCGAAGAGCAATTACATTATTTACGAGATAAAGGCTGTGACGCATTCCAAGGTTACCTTCTTGGTAAACCTCAGCCAGTTAGTTATTATTATCAGAGTAATTAATGTAATCGATTTAAGACAGATGAATTAGATAAGATCGATTTGATAAATTTTACTGTGTTAAAGATTAAATTTCCGAACTACTATAGGTTAACTACCCGCCCTAGTCTTTTTTCTATCCACTCTTAAAAATAAAAATCATAGAAAACTCTTTTGGAGAAACTTTAAAATTGATGGCAGACATGCAAGATTCTATCGATGCCGTCTACAGTGAAATCCCAAAAGCAGCCTGCACAAAGATGATATCTCGGAGACGATCCAAACGAAGGCATCCATATCTCAAGAAACTGCTCTTGCTTATGAGGAAGTAAGAGCCTACAGATAACCAGCTCTGCGCTATTTTATCAGTAACGACTGAAACAGAAATATTAACAGGATTGTATGAAAATTAAGCTGTGCTGTTAATCGCTATAAAGTCTAACGTCGATGAATCAACTTATAAGTGATAGTAGGTTTTACTTTACTACCACTTGTAATATAGTTTTTCAATAGGCCACTTTTTTAAAATAGCGATAGATTTTTTCTAATTTTTTCACTTGCCTCCCCTTTTCACTCTCCATATTGCCAAATTCAAAAAACTTCACTTTTTTTATACCAACAAAATTGAACAAAGCTTTTCTCATCAATATTTTATGGGCATTATTCAGCCAAAGAAGCGGATATTTTGTAGGTCCCTTCATCGTAGATACACAGACAACAGATTTTCCTGTCAAAAGCCCATCTGGAAACAGCCCCTTCTTATCCTTGTAAGCAAAATTTGCCGCAAATAATTGATCAATGTATCCCATTAGCATTGCGGGTGGCCTTCCCCACCAAATGGGATAAACAAAGACAATCTTATCTGCCCAAGTAATTTGATCTCTATATTTCTCAAGATTTTGGTCACGGTACATATCGCGTCTACGTTTCTCTTCATTAAATACTAATAGTGGATTAAATTCCTCTTCATATAAATCTAAAACTTGTAATTCCTTTATGTATGGATTTTCGTTACACCCCTTGATGACTTCCTGTAAAAATGCATAATTTAAACTTTTATGATTTGGATACGTGTAAATAATTAACGTCTTCATGACATCCCCCATTACTTATCATTTGATAAGCAAATCATAACTCTCGGCGCCATTAGTTGTCAATTGATAATTGTTTTATGATAAGTTTTTTGTTATCTTGTCAATAAGAGGTGATAATTTTGGACAAGAAAGCCCTATTTCACAAATTTGTATCGTTTACAACCTCCGTTCACGAGGTAACACATGCATTAACACAAGATGTGAAAGCAGATTCCGTTACATCCGTACAATATAAAATTCTTGAAAATGTAAAAGTAAGTCAACCCGTTACCCCTACAGAAATTAGTGATTGTATGCATATGTCTATGCCCAATACGAGCAGGGAATTAAAGAAATTATACGAACAAAATTTAATTGAAAAGATTAGTGACAAAGAAGACCGAAGAAAACAGCATATTCGACTTTCGAAAGATGGGGAGATTATGATGGATGAAGCTTTTGCAGCCATTGAAGTTCGTTTCCAAAAGCTCATAGAAAATATTTCTGAGGAAGATTTAAAAGAGATTAACCACGCGCTAGATGTTCTGCAAAATAAGGTATTCACTCGATGAGTATAGGCTCAAAAAACGATATCGTTAATAATACGCCTTTCCGCTTTTGCATGAATTTTCAAACTAATATTCAAAACAAATAAAAAGAGGTCGTTTTTTTAAAAAACAGACCAATTGTCAATATAACAAAATATTATTAACTAAAAATCAGGATGATGATGGGTATTTATATTTTTCTCTAGAGGTCGGCAAGAACACGGCGAAACAATTCCGCTGTAATTCGATGGCTTGCTGAAATACTTCTGTGAATGCTGAATTATCTTCCTGAGTGCTGATATATCTCTGCAAACACTGGATTATCTTTCTGAGTGCTGATATACCTCTGCGAACGCTGAATTTTCTTTCTGAGTGCTGATATATCTCTGCGAACGCTGAATTTTCTTTCTGAGTGCTAATAAATTAGATTAGCTATCATGCGGACTTATTGCTGCCCCATCTTTTCACCTTTACCAAAGTTGCGATTCCAATAATAACAATGAAAAATAAACTTACATAAAACCCAAGTCTACTTGCATGTTCACCTAATGTCCCTGATACAGTAATTACGATCAATAACATCCCGAAGATCGTCTTCGCTCGTTCCCATTTCGACACTTTCATCAGCTTGATATACGTCACTAATATAAAAAGCCAATTATAAAGAAGCATCAACCCTGCTGCAGTTATCAAATATTCAAAAATCTTTTCTGGCAATAGGAAGCCCATAAAGATGGTGATGAGTAACCCACCAGATATAAAAACAATGGCTGGTAAAGGCACTTTCATTTTCCCTTTTTTCGCTAGGATAGCAGGCGCATCACGATCTTCCGCAAGCGAGGTTATTATCGTCAGCACGGCATACAAAGAGCCAACCATCGTTGAAAAACCAGCAATAATAAGAATGCCATTAAAGATGTCCGTCACGTACGGGAACTGAAATTTTTCAAGTGCTGTAATAAATGGGCTTTCTTCTATTTTAATGTTTTTCCAAGAAACGAGCACCAAAGCAAGCCCAATGGACAATACGTAGATGATGGTTAGCACAAGAATCATAATCTTCCCTGCTTTAGGGGCTTGCTTTGGCTCTTTTAAATCGATGACTAAAAGACCCATTACTTCAACTCCACCGTAAGCATAAAATGCATATAGTAGTGCAAGCCAAATCCCTCTATAGCCCTCTGAAAAGAAGTTTGTATAGGTATCTAGCAATGAATTGATACCACTCGGTTGACCATTCATCTCTCTACTAATTATCACAACAGCAACAATGATGAACATGACAATGGCCGCGATTTTCATCACACCAAAAATATTTTGAAATTTTTCAAATCCCTTGATGCCTGTAAGAATGACGAGTAAGCCTAGTCCTGCAAAAATGGCTGTTCCTATCCAAAGTGGAAGAGCAGGAAACCAAAACTGTGTAAATATCCCTAACGCCATGAGTTGACTACCCATAATCAGCATTTCTGAAATTAAATACACCCATCCATTGCTAAACCCTGCCCACCTTCCAAATGCTTTCTTTGCATAGGAACGGAAAGAACCTTTATCAGGATTGTCAACAGACATCTTCCCAAGCGCATCGTAGACGATGTATGTGCCAACTGCCGCTAATATAAAGGGAATTAACACAGCAGGTCCACTTTTCTTAATGGCCATACTTGAACCAAGGAAAAAGCCTGTTCCTATTGTACACCCGACCCCAAGAAGGGAAAGCTGCCACCAAAGCATACGACCTTTGTTCGTTTTTGATTCCATTTACATTACTCCTATACTTTACGACTTTCTCCTTTGCGGTATTGACATACAGCGCATGCCACTACCAGCTTTCTCTAGCTCAGTCACTTCCACTCCTATGATTTTTTTTTGCAACTTTAGATATTTTTTTAAGATTTGTTTTTTTACTAATCAATAATGTCTCAGAATCCAGGTTGAGAAAGCTGATAGCAGGAATCGTACTATATTTCTCGTGCCAATAGACCTCAAAGTATGGTTGTTTAGAAATTGCTCCGTCATTTCAAGTTAAGCTGTGTTCTCTGTCAAAACATAATAACCTCAATATCTCCGTGTTCTGACCAACAGTTTGGTTAAAAGCGTACATGGTGCTTTCTTATCTTTGTTAGCCTTACCATCAGGAATAGGATTATACAGAAAAACATGAACTCTCCTGGGATATTTCATCCTTTTTCCCTTATACAAAACAGCATTACTTTTGATTTTCAGCACCAAATGACAAGATCGGGTTGCTTGGTTCTTAATCAAGGAAACTGGTATTACAGCATTTTTAAATTTTCGAAAGATGATCCAATCCATGATTTATTAATAAAGATCATCGTAGAAATGCATATTTAAACGATTGCTTTAGGCCGCATGAAGTTTGCTGTCCATTGACTGGTAAAAATATGTAACTTATAATAAATATAGCATTTTAATAATTTTGAATTATAATTTTTTATAACAAGGAGAGATTTCACATGGGTCGTTTAACAGGAAAAGTAGCTATTATTACAGGTGGCGCACGCGGAATGGGTGAATCACACGCACGTAAATTTATCGCAGAGGGGGCTAAAGTAGTACTTACAGATTTAAATGTAGAAGCAGGAACAGCCTTAGCTCAAGAACTTGGCGAAAACGCAAAATTCATCAAACAAGATGTTTCCAGCGAAGCTGACTGGGCAAACGTTGTCACTGAAACTGAAAATGCTTTCGGTCCAGTACATATTTTAGTAAACAACGCAGGTATTAGTATCGCCTCTTCTATCGCACAAATGACATTAGAGCAATACCGTAAAATCGTCGACATTAACCAAGTATCAGTATTCCTTGGTATGAAAGCTGTTTTACCTTCTATGCAAAAAACAGAAAATGGATCAATTGTTAATATTTCATCAATTAACGGATTAGTAGGCGGTGCAATTGGTTACACAGATACCAAATTTGCTGTACGTGGTATGACGAAAGCTGCTGCACTTGAATTTGCTCATTACGGAATCCGCGTAAACTCAATACATCCAGGTGTTATCGAAACACCAATGGTTACTGAAGGTGATGCAGTTGAACAAATTAAAGAATTCGCAAAACATATTCCATTAAAACGCATGGCACAATCTGAAGAAGTATCCAACTTAGTATTGTTCCTTGCATCAGATGAATCAAGCTACTCAACCGGTTCGGAATTCGTTATTGACGGCGGGCTCACAGCACAATAATGTACTACAATAAATACCCTCCTCATCTACAAATGGGAAGGGTATTTTCATTAGGCCGTATCGTAAATTCATAGTACAAGTGCTTTTACGTAAAATATTCTAATTTAGCGTCGGGGAAAAATTTCTCCATATAATCGTAAAGATGCTCCTTTATATCCTCTTCCTCTTCTTTCTGATAGATGTATTTGCCAATCCCATATTTGCCCCATTTATACCTTCTTGCGGATTCATCCAGTTCCAATTTAGTCATTGGATAGTTTTTTTCAATGACTTTTTTAGCAGGCTTCGTAAACCGATGTTGAATAAATTCAAACGTAATATCATCTCGTGCATCACGCGGCAATTCCGCATCAAGGCGTTCAAACATGTGATAATACCCTTCCTCCCATCCTTCATGGAGGTAAATTGGTGCTACGATAAATCCAAGTGGATACCCGGCTCTTGCCACTTTTCCTGCAGCTTCTATCCGTTTGGCTAAAGGAGAGGTGCCCGGCTCAAAGTGTTTAATGACATAATCGGCATTTACACTGAAACGAAATCTTGTCTTACCGTTATGCTTGGCATCCAGCAAATGATCGACATGATGAAATTTCGTCACAAATCGCAATCGACCAAGTTCTGTCTGCCCAAAATGCTCAATTGCCCTTTTCAATGTATGCGTTAAGTGATCGATTCCTACAATGTCAGACGTACAAGACGCTTCAAATCGCGTAATTTCAGGAGCACGCTCAGCCATATACTGGTCAGCAGCTTCCAGAATTTCATCGACATTCACATACGTACGGATATAAGGCTTACTCCCCATCGTTGTTTGCAAATAACAATAATGACAATGCCCCATACAGCCTGTCGCAAAGGGAATCGCATATTCAGCTGAGGGTTTTGATGTATCAAACTTAAGCGTTTTTCGAATGCCAACGACCAGTGTAGATTTTGCAATACGGTACTTTTGAAAATCATTATCTCCAGGAAGATTGCGCACCTGATTGTGAGAAGTCGTATAGCGAATTTCCACGCCCATCTGCTCAAATTTTTCTTTTAGTTCTTTGCCAAGCGGATAATCTAAAGCATTCGGCTCAAAATAAACAAGTTGCGGTATAAAGGGCTTTCTCATGACCCGCCTCCATTAATGAAAGTACTTTTGATATGCATGTTCTGCATCTGCTTCACTAGCATATATAGCTAGCTCATTTGTTAACGGATAGTACGTCTCATACAAAAAAAGCGCTAATTCACCTGGATTTTCTGGATTCTTTACAACCGCCGCTTCCTGTATATTAGCTACATTCTGGATATGCGGATTTCGATAAAAAATATAGACAATATCTCCTGCATGATAGTCGTTTTGCATGTCATCACCTTCCCTAAATCTTTTCATATAGCTTGGCAAAATACGTGGGAATTATGTCATGACTTTTGGATTACTGTAGTGATAGTATTTCTACTGACTTAGTATTGACACAGCCTTTACCTCTGAAATATTTTACCTAATGTTCTATATAAAAAACAAAAAACCACTCAATTGAATTGAATCCAATTGAGTGGTCATACATGTTTTCTACGTCAAACTTGCGCATATACAAGCTTTTAGTCCAAAGGCTATTCTCTATAAAACACTACAAAATCCCGCTTTTATAGGTACAAACCTTATTTTACTGCATTTATTTTCAAGAGACTAAATTCTTTAGGAATATAGTATTTATTATAAACTAATGGATAATTATCATGGACGAATACACTCTCCAATAATAAATCACAGTCTTCTCCACCAACAACTTTATATTCTTGTAGTGAAGAATTTACAGAGGTCGAACGTTTTATTTCAGTCGTGGATCTATTTGCAAGCTCGTAAATACCGCTTTCCAGCATTTCTAATAATTGATCATTTTCTTGTAAATTTAAATTTAGTTCAGACACAGCTTCTATTGACATAAACGTGAAGCCATACGCTACTACCTCTCCATCACTTTTATAAAAACGCTCCAACGCAACTACTGCCGCTGATTTCCTACACAATACTTGCTGTGTATAGTCGCTATCCAAATCAATTCTAAACTTCATTTCGACATCGTCTATTTGTTTTGTATGGGTTTTATAAATGGGATTCCCTATTTTCTCAAGTCCAATTTTTGGCGCATTGGTTGGAATTTTTGTAATGAAATTCCCTTTGCCATGTACCCTTCTCACCAGTCCATCATCTTCTAGAAGAGAAAGGGCCTGCCTTAATGTCATTCTGCTTACCCCGAACATTTTTGCTAATTCGGGTTCCGTAGGCAATTGGCTATCTGACTGAAACGTACCTTCCATTATCAATCTAAATAATTCATCATAAACAGTAATATATAAAGGTTTTTTTCTTTCTTGCATGTTAGCGATTTTAGATTCCATCTTTTCACACACCTATATTATTTTCATATGATTGACCATCTGATTTTCCTTTACTATGTATTATATCATGTATTTTACGCTTACTAAATATTGGTATTACTTAACTATATATTAAAAAATGTGCCACAGTTTTTGGCTGTGACACATTCACTTAAAAATCTTACTTAATTTTCTGTTTTCAAAAGTTTACCTAATAAAACCCAGTACAATCCAAGTGCTACAACTACAATAACTGAAAGTACAATTAAAATTGTTGAAATGCTGATTTTATCAAGCATGGCTGCTGTGTAAGCGATACCGATAGAAGCAGATACATTTATCGTTAAGTTGTAGAAACCAATTGCTGTTCCTGATTTTTCTTTAGGAATCGAGCTGAGACAAGTATCAAGTAAAGGTGCATACATAAATGCAAATGAACCAGAGAATATAACCATAGAGAGTACGTAAATAACAACAGAGCTGTCAGTAAATAATCCTGGAATGAGTAGCGCAATTGCGATACCACCTAGTGCAATTAGTGTAGCTTGCTTACTGCTTAATACTTGACCAATCTTACCAGAAAGTGCACCAATAATAACAGAAGCCACATATCCTGGGATTAGTAACAGTGAAATCATATCTAGTTTCAAATCATATATTTCCTCTAAAATGAATGGGAAGGCAAAAATATAACCTAATTGTACAGAGTAAATAATAAATACTATTGGTAGCGTACGAATGAAATGTTTATTTTTGAAGAAACTCGCATCAATTAATGCTTTTGAGCTCTTACTGATGTAAGTTAAGAATAGACCCAATGCAACCGCAAAACCGATTAGATATAGCCAGTTAAAGTTTGAGATATATAACATAATTGTTGTAGCAATTGCTGCGATTAAGAATAATCCAATTACGTCAACATGACCCTTCGTAGACTTTTCTTTCGGTAAAAGCTTTAAGATGAATGGCAGGATAGCGATTGATAATAAAGCAATTAAGAATAAAGTTGTCCAGTGTAAGTAAGTAGAAATAAATCCACCTGTTAAAGAACCAATTAACATTGACAAGGCATAACTACTTGTACTTAATCCTAAGAACTTCTTTTGTTCCTCTTTAGGTAAGTGTTTCGTAACGTAAATAACATACAATGTTTCAGCAGATGCTAAACCAGCTGTTTGAATAATACGTCCAAAAAGAATCATTGCAAAATTGTCTCTAAAAATATAGCCAATTAACGATCCAACAACGATAAAAATAATACCTGCGCTTAAAAGTGTACGGATATTAATTGTGTCTGCTAATGAAGCGTATACTACTGCTCCTATACCAATTACTAAACCAGCTAATGTTGCTTGCCAACTAACTGTTGTTGCTGAAATACCAAGGTCTTTTGCAATATCTACGGATACTAATTTAAACGAGTTATCAATAATTAATGCAAAAAGGAAGAAAAATAAGATTACAGGAACTGCTTTTTTCGCATTAAAGTTTTGCGTTTCATTTTTATTAACCGCTTCCATTTTAAGTTTCTCCTCCCGAAATATTTATCGTTTTTCAAATTCATTTTTGATATTAAAATAGTCTGTGGGGGTGTGGGAAATTAGACAATTTCCTTTCCCCACAGTCTTTATTGGTTGATACAGCTCATTTATTCAGCAAGTTCTAAAGCGATTTCCATCATTTTAGTAAATGCAGTTTGTCTTTCTAATTGAGTTGTTTGCTCATGTTTGAAGATGTGGTCACTGATTGTTAAGATACAAAGTGCATTTACACCTGCGCGTGCAGCATTCATGTATAAACCAGCTGATTCCATTTCCGCACATAAAATACCCATTTCACTCCATCTTTGCATTGCTGTTTCATCAGCGTTGTAGAAGATATCACTTGAAAGAACGTTACCTACACGAACTGGATATCCTTTTTCATCTGCAACTTTCTTCGCTTTTTCTAACAATTCATAAGATGCAGTAATTGAATAGTGTCCAGGTAGGTTATATTGGTGTGCGTAGTTTGTATCTGTTGCTGAACCCATTGCAAACACGATGTCATATAAGTTCAAATCGTCTTGAATTGAACCCGCAGATCCAATACGAATTAAGTTTTTAACGCCAAAGATATTGATTAATTCCCATGAATAGATACCCATACTCGCAGTACCCATACCTGTACCCATTACAGAGATTTTCTTACCATTGTAAGTCCCAGTATAGCCAAGCATGCCACGCACTTCATTGAACTGTACAACATCTTCTAAAAAGTTTTCAGCAATAAATTTAGCTCGTAGTGGATCTCCTGGTAGTAGAATTGTTTCTGCAATTTCTACTCCATTAGGCTTAATGTGTGGTGTTTCTTTGTGTGTTGTAGTCATCGAATAAGTCTCCTTCTTTTAAAAAAATTTATAAAGCAGATACTAAATTAGGGTGTACTATTTCCTTGGAAGTATGAATGCGTTTTCTTTTCAAGGAAAAAAATAATTACACAACTATTTAATAAATATTTAACTTGTATAATTAGTTGTCTAATTGGTATGTATATAAAGTATCACATGTTCCCTTACTTTTTCAAACCTATTTTCGAGATTCTCTTACAAAAATGAAAACCCTTTCACATTTTCGTCAAAATATCATTTTAAAAAGCCTGCTTCTACTATTATAGAAATCAAAAAGCATTCACTAAGATTTTCTATAGTGAATGCTTTTTATTTTGTTAATATCCTCTATCAGACCCTATTGATTTAGCGTATGTTGTGAATCATTATCCACTTATAAAAATAAGCTCACCCGCGCATAGATACGCGATACGTATTGAGATTTTCTCAGACCCAAAGTCGTGAAAATCTTATATATAGGAAGACTTTTTTAAAAAAATAATCTTCCTATACCCTAGCTATAAAGGCACTTTTGAATATTTTTTAAAACTATCACAAATAGTTCAAACTTAATAAAAAAAATTTAAAATTGGTTTGAAAAATGAAATAAACATATGGTATTTTATAAACGTAAAAATTAGACAACTTACTATACAAGCTGACCGGTCAAAACATGAGTTGTCCCATTCTCCTTGAAAAGAAACTAATTCAAAATTTCAAGGAAATAGAGCACCTTAAACTAGAATCTTCTTTCATAAAATTTTTTTGAGTACAAATCATAAAAAAACACCACACATTAAGCAAAAAAATGTTGTGCAGTTCAATGAAATACATGGCATGCATGAATATATTGGAACTTTTAAAAGAGAGTATATTCCTAATAATCAATGCCAAACTACGTTTAGTCATTTGTGAAATTCCTTTTAATGATCATAAAATTTTAACTGGAGGTATGTAAGATGAGTTTAACACGTGGAGATAAAGTTGTATTAGTTGGTGCAGGAGCAGTGGGATCTAGTTATGCCTATGCATTAACAAATCAAGGAATTTGCGAAGAGTTAGTACTTGTAGATATAAACGAAGCAAAAACAAAAGCAGACGCAGCGGACTTAAATCATGGTCTTGTGTATGCACCGATTCCTCAGAAAATTAAATACGGTACTTACAGTGATTGCAAAGATGCCGCAATTGTTGTTATTTGTGCAGGAGCAGCTCAAAAGCCTGGTGAAACACGCCTTGACCTTGTAGGCAAAAACCTTAAAATTTTTAAATCCATCGTAGGAAGCATAATGGAATCTGGATTTGATGGTATATTCTTAGTCGCTTCCAACCCGGTAGATATTTTAGCTTATGCAACTTGGAAATACTCAGGTCTGCCGAAAGAGAGAGTTATCGGTTCAGGAACAATTTTAGACTCTGCAAGATTCCGTTACCTACTTGGTGAAGAATTTGATGTAGCACCAACAAGTGTTCATGCGTATATCATTGGTGAGCATGGAGATTCAGAACTTCCTGTTTGGAGTACAGCGAATATTTCTGGAAAGCAAATTGCCTCTGAACTATCAGATCAAAGAAAAGAAGAAATCTACACGCAAGTTCGTGATGCAGCTTATGAAATTATTGATGCAAAAGGTGCTACTTACTATGGTATTGCAATGGGGCTAGCTCGAATCACAAAAGCCATCTTACGAAATGAAGAAGTCGTCTTACCTGTTGGCTCTTTGTTAGAAGGCGAATATGGTCACAGCGATGTGTATATTGGTGTCCCTACAGTTATTAATCGCGGCGGAAGAAAAAACATAGTAGAACTTCCTTTGAGCCCGGAAGAGCAAGAAAAATTAGCACATTCCGTTAAAACGTTGAAAGAAGTTCAATCACCTTTTTGGAAGTAATTCCAAAAAGGTTTTAAGATTTTCTAACAAAGGAGCAATACATCATGTTAGTAGAAACTTATAATCCATTCGATAATTTAGTTCTCTCCTCAATGATTGCAGCAATTCCCATTATAATATTTCTGTTATGTTTGACTATATTTAAAATGAAGGGTATTTATGCAGCCTTATTAAATTTAGTCATCACCTTTATTATCGCTATGCTTGTATTTAAACTACCTATTAGCGAGTCAGTTGGAAGTGTCATTCAAGGTGCCATTCAAGGTATTTGGCCCATTGGTTATATTATTGTTATGGCCGTCTGGTTATATAAAATTTCGGTTGATTCAGGAAAATTTGATGTATTACGTGCAAGTATAGCTGGTATTTCACAAGATCAGCGACTACAGCTACTGCTAATCGGTTTCTGTTTTAATGCTTTCCTTGAAGGAGCGGCCGGATTTGGTGTACCAATTGCTATCTGTGCGGTACTTTTAGTTTCGTTAGGATTCAAACCTTTACAAGCTGCGATGCTCTGTCTGATAGCAAATGGTGCCTCTGGAGCATTTGGTGCAATTGGTATTCCAGTAGGTATTACAGGTACATTAAATTTAGCAGGCGGCGTAACGACAATGGATGTTTCGGCAATGACAGCATTAACGCTTCCTATTATTAACTTTACAATTCCATTCTTACTTGTTTTCTTAATTGATGGGATTAAAGGGATTAAAGAAACATTACCAGCAATTCTTGTTGTATCTGCTACCTATACGGTTACGCAAGCAATTATTACCGTGTTTGTCGGTCCTGAATTAGCTGATATTATTCCTCCTTTACTAGCTATGGGCTTATTAGCTGTCTTCTTGAGAAAATGGAAGCCAAAAAATATCTTCTTACTTAATAATGAAGAGGTTAAAATTGAACAACATTCAAGAAGTGACGTAATAAAAGCTTGGTCTCCATTTTACTTATTGAGTATCTTTATCTTAATTTGGAGTATTCCAGCATTTAAAAACCTATTTGCAGAAGGTGGCGCACTTTCCTTTACTAAATTGACCTTTGGCATACCTGGATCCACATTGAGTTCAAGTATTGAGTTAGTAAGTGCGACAGGTACAGCCATCTTGTTGGCAGGTTTAACTACTATATTCACAACAGAATCCATTAATTTAGGTCATGGTTTTAAACTTTTGAAAAGAACAATTTCAGAATTTTGGATTCCAATTGTAATGATTTGTGCCATTCTCGGAATTGCTAAACTCATGACGTATGCGGGCTTAACTAGTGCATTAGGTGAAGCAGTAGCAACGACAGGCAATGTCTTCCCATTATTATCACCAATTCTAGGATGGATTGGCGTATTTATGACGGGATCCGTAGTAAATAATAATACATTGTTTGCACCAATCCAAGCCACTGCAGGTAGCATTATTGGTGTAGATTCAGCTTTATTAGTATCTGCTAATACTGCTGGGGGTGTAATGGCCAAGCTAATTTCCCCACAATCGATCGCCATTGCAACGGCTGCTGTTGGACAAACTGGTAAAGAGTCCGAGTTAACGAAAATGACGTTGAAATATAGTATCGCATTACTGGCATTTGTTTGTATCTGGACATTCATCCTATCCATGATTTATTAAAATCTGCTGAAGCTTTTGTCATTACAGACGAAAGCTTCTTTTCTTTTTAGACGGAAGGTACTATGTTATGTTTAAAATTATTGAAAAGGGTGTTTATTCGATTTTTCATGCTGCAAGAGCCACTCTTTTCTCCATAATCCACCTGCATAGCCTGTTAATTTTCCATTTGTTCCGATTACTCGATGACAAGGAATGACGATGCTTAACTTATTTTTACCATTTGTAGCCCCCACTGCTCTGATTGCTTTTTCATTTCCAATGGCGATAGCAATATCTTTATACGTACTAGTTGTACCATAAGCAATACTTGCTAAATAGCCCCACACTTCTTTTTGAAAAGCTGTCCCCTCGTACATAATTGGAATGGTAAATGTATATCTCTTTCCTTTAAAATATTCATCCAGTTGCTTGTAGCACTCTTCTAAAACATGCGGTGTTTCAGCATTTTTCCTGTTAACAATTTTATCAACATTGCTAAACATTATGGAAACAATTGCTTCATCTGTTCCTATTATCTCTAATACGCCTATTGGTGATAGATAATCCAGTTTGTGCAGACTAATCATATAGTGACCTCCAAAGATAAAAAGTAGAATATGCTTCCCACCCTACCCAATTTTCAGCTAGGTTTTTAATTTCTTCTAGTGTTGGCTTGCGTTCCAGTCCTAATTGTAATTTCAATGCATTGTGAAGACCGACATCAGTTATTGGAAAAGCATTTGGGTGATGTAAGCATTTCATCATTACATAATCAGCGGTCCAAGCACCTATCCCTCTATGTTCCATTAAAGCCTTCTTTACTTTTGGATAGTCTTTTTTCTGAATTAAAGTTTCTTTTGTTAGTTGACCATTTCCCATCCTTTTTGCAAGTTCAATAATATACTCAGACTTCCTAGCAGTAAATTGAAGTTTCCGTAAATCCTCCACTTCTATGCTTCCGATCATTTCAAATGTAGGAAATAAACAATAGGTGTTTCCTTCAAAAATGAGACACTCACCAAAATTTTCAATAAAACGTTTCTTTAATGTATAAGCAAATGTTAAATTAATTTGCTGACCAATAACTGCCCAAGTCAGCGCTTCAAATAAATCCGGAATACACATCATCCTTAAGCCATGATATTTATAGACAACTCCCTGTAATATCTTGTCTTGTTTTGCTGCTACATAAAAAGCAGTTAAATCACTATCCAAATCAAACCATTCCCATATATACGCTACTATTTCTTCTCGGATTCGCTGAACAGGAGGATTGATTGGAAATTCAACTTGCATTACATTTTGTCTACACCCAATTTTACATAGCACTAATTCTTGTTCTATTTTTATTAGTTTATACAAATAACCATCTCTTATTTGATGCAACAATTCTTGGTCAGACCTGCTTAAGAACACCAAGCACTCTTCAAAATTGAATTCTGCTGGTGGATAAATTTCTAAATATGATTGGTGATTAATCCAATTCATTTTCACACCCCCTTAGCCTTCTTGACTACGATACTGACTTGGCGAACATTTTGTTAAATGGCGAAATGATTTATAAAAACTTGAAGTACTTTGGAATCCAACTTCATAGCAAATCTCAAGATTAGTCAGGTCTGTACTTTTAAGAAGATGTGTTGCTTTATCTACTCTTATTTTTTCTAAATAAGCTCGTGGCGTCTCTGTAGTTTCCTGTTTGAATATACGTTCAAGATGAAAAGGGCTTATCCCGACATGATCGGCAATATCTTGTAAAGTTAACTTTTGATTATAATGATTTATTAAAAAGCTCGTTACTTTTTTAACAAGTTCAGTGTGGTGGGAATGCTCAACTTCCGGCTGGCATCTCTTGCAGGCACGAAAACCAGCTTTTTCAACTTCCATGATTTCATAATAGAAGTCTACATTTACTTTTTTCGGCTTCCTTGATTTACATGAAGGACGACAGTAGATCTTTGTCGTTTTTACAGCTGTATAAAATAGTCCGTCGTATGTACTATCACATGTAATTATTTTTTCCCACATTTCTTCAAAAGAGAGATTAATGTTATCCACCTTCGAATCCCCACCTTTTATTGTTTAATCCTTATATAATAATGCTGTATCTTTTGACTCCAACAATTGTGCCGCATTCTTTTCCATATAGGCAATAACTTTATCAGAGAATGCATTTCCAAAGCTAAATCGTTTTACCCCTAGTTCTTTCAGCTTTTGACAATTTGTTAACCCTGGTAAAGATAATATATTTAATGGTGCTTCTATATTAAGAGCAATTTCTTTAATTTCTTCTTCCTTAGTTAAACCCGGTACAAAAATCCCACTTGCCCCACTTTCCACGTATGCCTTTCCCCTCTCTATCGTTTCCAAAAATGGGGTATTACTTTGTAAATATGTATCTGTTCTAGCGTTAATATAAAAGTTTTTAAACCCATTTTGATCTAGTGCCATTCTCATTTTTGTTAAAAGACGACTGTGATCCTTCGTTTCTCTCAATCCCATTTTTATTTTTAATGAATCCTCGATATTGATGCCTGCAACACCAACATCTGCCGTCCTTAATACATGATGAATAATCGTATCTATATCTTCACTATAGCCTGCTTCAATGTCAGCGGAAACTGGTATATTTACATTTCCCGTAATTGTTTGGATAATCCCTAAATGTCTATCAAAATCAATACATTCTCCATCTGCATATCCTAGTGAATTGGCAATTCCCCAACTTGTCGTACCAATGGCTTTAAATCCCGCTTTCTCAAGAACTAATGCAGAAAGAAGATCCCAAGCATTCCCAATAAATAATATGTCCTGTGAAGTGTGGAGTTCATTGAATTCTTGAATTTTTGTCATTTTACTGCCTCCTAATGTTTATGAATCTCATTTTACTAGGAAGCGACATTCAATGTGTCCTCATTCTTGCTCTTATAGTCTAGATAAATAAAAAAAGAGAAGTTAACGATAACTTCTCCTTTCAGTTTATTAGAATGAGTATTCGAAGTAGTAAGTAGAATACCCTATGAAATTTCTTATCAATTCACTCAAAGTGTTCAGTTTAAAATAAGTTCGTAGTTTTAAACACACTCTAACTATGTTATCCTTTTATAAATATAAATCCCAAATATTAGCATTTTATAAAAACGTCTACTAACTTTCTCAACAAGATCTTTATAAAACAATTCAGATGGTGGTGATAAATTGAAGCAAAAATTTTTCACAGGATTATCTGTCGCTTGTTTAGTGTTAACCTTTCTTATATTTGGGTATGACTCAACAAAATGGTACGGTAAATTTATTGATTTTCTCTTCGATATAAGCATTTTTACACCTTTAATTATAGGAGCTCTAGGTATATTAAGTGCTTTTCTTGGAATTAAAGGTACTATCCGAATGATTCTTATACTGGTCAATTCATTCTTTTTGATAGTGTTTCTATGTGCAATTTTACTAGGTATATTGGGATTTCACCGACCTTAAAAGAGAATATTAGTTATATTCATTGAGTAAATTTTCTTTCGTTATGGGATGGGATATCCCTCCTTTTTTTGCTGAACAATATGTTTCTTGTTTTCTTCTAAACTCGTACTTTTCAATAGAAGATTTGACTATCAGATTATTCATTTGATACAATCTCCTCATCAATTAGGAAAAGGATGAGAACGATGGTTCGTCGTTTGAAACGGCTTAAGAATGTTGCTACGGTATCAAGCTTCTAAGTAAACCTATTTATTCTACTTAGAAGCGAGGAAAAAAAATGAAACAACATCAATTTAATCACTGGTCTGAAATAAAGTACCTAAAGGATATTGTCACTAACCCTTTGATTGAAGTAGGGGAATACTCCTACTATTCTGGTTACTACGATAACTATGAATTTGAAGATGGGTGTGTTAGATACCTATGGGGAGATAAAAAATCAAGAGAATTATTCAATCCAATCATAGACAATGGTTGGTATTTAGATAAATTGATTATAGGAAATTATGTTTGCATTGCAAGTGGTGTAATTATTTTAATGGGTGGAAATCACAATCATCATTCTGAGTGGATTACCGTGTATCCGTTTATAGACCAAATAAAAAATTCATATAAACCAAAAGGGGATACAATCATTAAAAGCGATGCCTGGATTGGCATGAATGCAATGATTATGCCCGGTGTGACAATAGGCGAAGGTGCTATTGTTGCAGCTGAATCAGTTGTTACTAAAGATGTACCACCGTACACAATGGTAGGAGGCAATCCTGCTAAAGAGATAAAGAAACGATTTACAGACAAAGAGATCGAACTGTTAATGGAAATGCGTTGGTTTGATTGGGAACGTGATAAAATTGAACAAGTCACTCATATCCTATCAAGTTCATCTATTGATCAATTATATGAATTTTATCATAGAGAAATTAAGTCATAATATCTGATTCGAACAACACCATTGAATGGCACTAAGACAGTACTAAAAATCTAATGGAAACTTTATTGACATCAATATGTATTCACTAATATAAACTGATTGATTTAGAATTCTTCGGCCTATATCTTTATTGAGATATAGGCCGAAGAATTTATGTGACAAATTGCTTCAGGGAATCATTGTTAACCTGGATCTTGCCTTTGAGTCGACTTTTACATACACTTATTTTTGACAATTGAAATCATTCCTCGGGTAACTTCCTTAATGTCTTCTACGCCAACTCTTTCATCTTCTGCATGGGCATAAATCGGATTGCCTGGACCAAAGTACAATGTATCCGTATCAAATTTAGCCAGTGTGCCACCCTCTGCCCATCCACCAAATACATCAACCTTTATATTTCGCTCAAGCTCATGTTCAAGTAATGATTTGAGTTGTAGAAACTTCTCCGAGCCACTATCAAATTCCATTGGTGTACAATCCACTATTGTTTTAGTTGCATAGTGAAATGCTGGATAGGTTTCTTTTATTTTTGCTGCAACTGCATCAATTTCTTCTATAAAATCATCTATCGTTTCGTTTGGAAGATATCTTTTATCAATAACAATTTTGCAGCTGGATGGCACACTATTGGCCTGAATACCACCACCTATTACCCCAACATTCATTTTAGACTCACCTAATAAATGATGTGGGTTACTTTTGTATTTTTTCTCTGTATATTTTTTATATGACAATATAAATTCACAGGCCATGTAAATAGCATTCTCCCCAAGCCCAGGCATACTTGAGTGAGCACTTTTACCAATAAACTCTACTTCTATCCATGCATCACCCTTTTGTGCAACCATAAGAATTTGGTTCGTTGGCTCAGTGATTATGCCTATATCACAACGAGGCAATAATCCTTTTTCAAAAGCAGATACCGTTTGCTGCGCATTAGTCTCTTCATCTGTAGAATACATCAAGTACACATCGCCTTTTACATGATGATCACATGCATACTTAAATGCGGCGTAATTACATGCACAACCAGACTTCATATCACACGAGCCACGGCCATAAATTTCGCCTGCTTTTTCTATGGGATTCAACGGATTATTTACTCCATCTAAAGATACCGTATCAAGATGTCCATGTAATAGCAGTTTATAGCCTTCTCCATTTTTATGATGTGCAATCAAATATGGATTTTCACTTTGCGCATCAATAATTTGTACATCTGCTGCAGTTTCTTCTTTTATTTTGTTATACATAAATTTTAATATTTCTCGTTTTCCCTCTAGCGTAAAGGATTCGATACTTATAAGTTCCTTTGTTAATGAAACAGCTATGTTGTCGTACATCCCTATCCCTCCCATAAATCTTACCCTACCCCCGATAAATAACTAATCGTGCCTTATAACTTTAATTTACCACTCTGAAGATCTGCTTTTATGGCTTTAACCGCTGACCAGAGAAGGATAATATTAACAAAAAGCATAGGTATGCCAAATATCGATGTAAAGGATTGTAAAATCCCTAATATATTTAATCCATCTACTACGTTTTCCAAATACAAAATAGCTACTGGTAACACCATGAAGATGCATCCCCACATTACCTTGAACCACTTATTTGGTTCTTCATCGGCTTTTAGATTTTTAGATGTAAGCATTGCAACAACTGTTGAAACACTCGTCGCACTTGTTGCAAGGTTAAAGAATACTAATATAACAAATACAATGATTGCTATTGTTGAAAGCGGCATTGTTTTTAATACAGCAAGTGTTGCAGCACTGTTTCCTTGTGCTACTGCAATATCTGAGAAATTAGCAATATTATTTACTTCTAGTCCCATACCGTAATTCCCTAAAGTACCAAATGAAATCCAGCATGCTAAAGGTAAGAAGATTGAAATAGCCATTGATATTTCTTTAAATGTTCTTCCATACGATACGCGCGCTACCCATAACCCTATTGATATCGATAAACCTAAGTACCATGCCCAGTAAAAGATTGTCCAGCTTTGGATAAATCCTGTTTGTGCCACTGCATCTGTATAAAAACTCATCTTGACGAAATTTGTAATATTATTTCCCATAGCCATGACAAAGTTATTTAACATAAATGATTTTGGACCTACTAAAAAAACAAACAAAAAGAAGGCAAGTGCTAAGTAAATATTGAAATTACTAATTTTCGCCATACCTGTTGAAATCGATTGTGAAGTAGCACCAATAAAGAATATGCAAAACATAACGATAATTGAAATTCTAAGCGTAAGTGTATTTTCAATATGTAATAAATTCGCTATTAGTTCACCCAAAACAGATGTGCCCAGACCTACAGTAATTAACATTCCACCTACAAAGCAAAACGTTACTAATCCATCAATAATCAATTTTAAAAGGGAATTTCTACTCTTATCTTTGCCCAATACTTCAGAACAAGCTTCAGAAATCTTCATAGATTCTGCCTTGCGATTCCAGTACATATAACCAATCGCTAAAGATGCGGGTAAATAGAATGCAGATGCCGAAAATCCCCAGTGGAACATTCCATATGCCGATGCTGTTTCATAAGCTGCAACAGATTTCGGTTCAATACCAAATGGCGTTCCATGCACATAATACATCCACTCGACTGTTCCAAATATGAGAATACCTGCTGCCAATGCAGATGTAATTATCATCGAAATCCATGTAAACTTCGTATAATGTGGCTTTGCATCCTCTCCACCTAATCGAATACTTCCATATTTAGATAACATCATAAAGACTGCAAATACTGCACACCCAAATCCGATTAACAAAAAAGCCCATGCAAAATCGGTCGTCATGCTTTTAAAAAATGTATTAATTACCTCTGACGTTTCGTTTGGCCAAAATACAATAGGCACGACAATACACGTCAATAAAACTAACGTCAATGCTATTAATTTATACTCTACTTTATTACTCACGTTAATTCCTCCAATGAATAAAACTGTAACCCTCGTTACAGTTTTTATAGCTACCCACTATTTTCTGCTTGAGTACTACTTCCTTGCCCAAGCAGCAATTGCTTTGATGTCCTCGGGATTAGTCCTACAGCAACCACCTATTAATTTTGCACCTACCTCATACCAGTGCTTCGTACTACATCCATAACTTTCGCCAGAAGACGCTTCTGTCCATGTCTTGTCTACAGCATTGTACTCCTCACCAGAGTTCGGATAAACGATAATCGGTTTAGATGTCTGTTTATGTATTCCATTAATCAGTGACGGAATATAAGATGGCGGTGTACAGTTGATGCCCACTGCAACTATTTGCTCTTGCTCATCCAACCATTTGGCACATTCCGCAATCGTTTCTCCATTGCTGATATGTAACTCATCCTTTGCACTAAAGCTAATCCATGCATATACCTCAGGGAATTCCTTCAAGAGTGTTGCAATTGCTCTTGCTTCCATTAAACACGGGATCGTTTCACAAGCTAAAATATCAGCGCCTGCCTCAATCAACGCCTTCATACGTGTTCTGTGGAAATCTACTAATTCATCTTCAGTTACAGTGTAATCTCCTCTATACTCAGATCCATCAGCCAAAAAAGCACCATATGGTCCTATAGAAGCTGCTATTAATGGCTTTGGTCGATCTACTCGATTTTCGGGATTTCCCCAAAATTCATCCCGTGCTTGGATCGCAATTTGAACAGATTTTTTGATAAGCTCAATTGCTTCAACCTCATTCAATCCTCGTTCCATATACCCTACTACCGTTGCCTGATAACTTGCTGTTATTGCACAATCAGCACCTGCTTTAAAATAATCCAAATGAACTCTCTTGATGAGTTCTGGATTTTCCATCAGTACTTTCGCTGACCATAGACTATCGTTTAAGTTGCAACCATACCCCTCAAGTTCGGTAGCCATGGCACCATCAAGAATCATAACAGGGAAATCGTTCAAAATTTTTTCTACTGGATTCATTTGTTTTTTCCTCCCAAAAACTTTAGTAAAAATAGAAGACACACTAACATATATCTAAATATTTTCAATAAAACTAATATTATAACTTTTCATACTAATAGTGCAATATTTAATTCGTTTCGTAAAAGTAAAAGGTAAATATGAGCATTTACTGTCTTTAAAATAAATAACTCCTTCCTGAATTAAACAATTTGAAAAGCCGACTCCATTATAATGAGAGTCGGCTTATTTCCTATTAAATAAAAACCGTGATATATCAAACTGCCCATATCAGTAAATAGTGGTTTGCAAGGATATATATTTGGGAAAATGGCTTGGTCGATGGGCCACAATGGAAAAAGTTTAGTTTTCAATCCACTGGCTATTATCAGTTCAGTTCCCTATATGTTAGCAGGTTATTACATTTGTGAACGCGTTCTATTAGGGAATTGGATTGTACCAGCTGCCACTATTCCTGGGAACCTTCTTCAGAAGGCAGTAGGAATCTGTGTAGCCATTCCGGTTTGTCTAGTGCTAAAAAGAATTCCTATTTTTTAATAACTCTTAAAATATGTGACTCCAGCAACAAACTGAAGTACTCTCATTACTACATAAAAGCCTATCTCCTGTTTTTCTAAGAGATAGGCTTAATTACTAAAACTAATCTAAGAAAACTACTTATTTCTTAAATTCACATATGCCTTTCCTCTTCTTTTAAGAGTCCTACAGGCAAATAATAAGATAAATTATTAGTTATGGTACCTCCAACTCTATAACCGAGTGCTGCCGATTTACCGTTAAGTAAAAAGCTTCCAAGTAAAAGTCGACCATCTTGTTTTCCCTTTTTACTATTAAAAGTAATTGATGGATGCTCGACAAATTGTTGATAAACAGGGATATATTCCGAATAAGATCTTTGAACATCCGTGTGGATTAACTGACCATCATAATTAAATATTTCTACGGTGTCCCCTTCTCTCCCAAAAGAAGGCTTTTTCACAAAAGGGAGGCCTTTTTGTAAAAAATAATCTGGTTCAAGATAAGTCGGAAGAAAATATTCATCGATCCACTTATGCTCTTCCACTGTAAAAAAAGTGTTCTGTTCTTCATGTAGTCCCCAAATGACTGCCTGAACAACTTTATTTTGTAATAAAAAGGATGAAGGAGGATTAATGATCGAGAGCTTCCCTTCCTCAACAAGTTCCAATAACCAGCAACCAATTGGATTTCCTTCCGCATCTACGTCCTTTATCAAACTTTCTATCGGGAATGTCTGGCGATAAAGAACATCTATTTTGATTCCATCCTCATCAAAAAGACCTACACCTTTTTGAATCTGTAGCTTATCTAATGGGGTGAATTTTGATGACACAGCAGTTTGAAGATACAGGACGGTTTCGAAATCTTCAATGTTATCCTGGTGTGCAGTAAAAACAATATGGGGGGATATTTTATTTGTACTTTGAACTATGCTTTCGTGAACTGCCTTTCGTAAAAACCTTTCCATGCCCTCATTTGGGTTTTCCACTCCAAATTCTTTACATACCATTGTATTAATATAAAATAATTCTTTAATAAATGTAGGGGTGTCGGCGTTAATTTCAATGCATTTATAGCTACCTCTATAGGGAATTAGGTCAAGTCGCGAAATAACACTCTCGACTGGAAGGGTTTTTAATCTTATAAATGAAACGGTCTCTTTTGGAAATCCCATTTCAAGTAGGGTTTGATCTGGCACCTTTCGAAGCAATGCTGCAGTTTTAAAAAAAATAAAACCAATACGCTCACTTATACGACGTATTCTAACAACCTCTGCTTGATTTATTAGTTTTATGTCATAAAGAGCATATTCCTCCCCATAAAGGTCAGCCCAAAAGCCTCCGATTTTCTCATAAAACTCCTGCCTTTTTGTACTATACTCGCTCAATCCTATTCCTCTCCTAAATCCTTAACGTAAATCACATACACGCCTCGATCTTCATCTATCTCTGTAGAGGTTCTAAGCTTTTGTCCGATTCCTGGCACATCCACAACATCCTTTAAAAGAAAACGAAGAACATCAAAATGAGTACTACAAGGAATACGAGAAATGAGTCGAAAATTCTCTCTTATATCATAGCTACGAAACTCAATGTGTATTCCCTCACCTCGAAAACTTTTTTCATCTTCTCCAGACAAGTTTTTCCCTATTTCTTTTATCACTAAAATGTCTTCTTCTCCATCCATTTCAGTAGCAGTAAGCTCATACTCGGTTCCTCTCATTATAAAATATGTACACAGCTGTCTAGCGTAAAATTCATCCATTCCAACGTTTGAAACAGTATATTCATAGAACGGCTCATAATGGCCATAGCCTTTATCAATATAATAAATTATTTTTTTCAATTTACTACCTCAATTCATTTAGTAAGATAGACATTTGGCAACTATCCAGCCAATGGCTAAGGATAAGGATAATAACATCGTACCGACAGCCCGATTATCCGCTTCGATTGCTTCATGGATACTAAAACGTATTGTGATTATTTCCGCAAAAATAAACGCTAGAATTTGAGATACAATCCCAACAACACCCCAAATCGCCATATCAAGCAACGATACCGAATATTCAGCAGCAGCTCCTAAAACAATCGCCAGACCCATGACTTTCCCACCGAGTGACATTGCAGCTGTTACATTTTTCCCAGCAATCAAACGAAATTCCTTTAACTTCGGTGTGCTAATTGCAAATAAAGCCACCCCTACAGTAAGTAGAAGCAGGGCAACTCCTAAATAAGATAGAAAATTGATATATAAATTCACAAAAATTCTCCTTTTCAACTCTAATGTATGTAGGAATACTTATCCCCCGAAGTGGTTCGAGCCATTTCCAAATCCAGAGCTCGTATTGTTTCCTCGTTTAAATGAGGAGCTATTTTTATAACTATTGTAGTCACTGTTTGTTAATAATGAATTTTTATTGTTATAATAATGACCGCCATAGTAATAATGACCATAGTAACTTGAACTGTTGTCATCACATACCCAGACTCCTTCATCATCTTCCCATTCCCAATCGCTACAATCTTGATCATTTGGTTTAGGAGGGAGATCATTGCTGTCGGTATCGCATCCAGTAAGACTAAGTGTAAGTGCAGTCATTGAAACACCTACCATAATTCTTTGTGTTTTCCCCACTATTTTCACCCCCACTTCCTTTTTGCATTATACTTTACGAAATGTTTTATAAAAAGATTCAAAAAAAGCTATTTCTAGTAATCTGAGGTAGTTTCACAAACTTCATTATTCCAGAGAAAAAGAAGTAATAGTTATCAAACAGGAAACCCTCCTTGGCCTGCTAACTGCAGAGTTTTAAAAAAAGAACCTTCAATCCAAAATTGGATCAAAGGTTCTATGCTTTATTCTCAATGATATTCTATTATTCATTCAATACTTTATGTAAACGTTCTTCATCTCACATAGCAATTTCAATATTTTCATCCTAGAAATGACTGTTCATTGAAAAAAATGGAACGTAAACGTTTTCATTAAATATCTTTGTTTCCACATCCAAAGAGTTAACTATATGACTAGTTTTCCTTTAGACCAAGCACCTGTGATGTTGAAGTATGCATTTCTTGGAAAATCTCTGGGTTTTCCGCTAGTGACTTGCCATAAGAAGGAATCATTTCTTTTAATTTTGGTTCCCACTCTTTTACATGTTGCGGGAAGCATTTATTGATTACTTGAATCATAACGTGAACAGCAGTAGAAGCACCTGGTGAAGCACCTAGTAATGCAGCAACCGAACCATCAGCAGCACTAACAACTTCCGTACCAAATTGAAGCGTTCCTTTACCACCAGCTTCAGTATCTTTAATAACTTGTACACGTTGACCAGCTACTACAATATCCCAATCATCGGTTTTAGCGTTCGGGATAAAGTCACGTAACTCATCCATACGTTGCTCTTTTGATAACATAAGTTGTTGAATTAGGTATTTTGTTAAGCCCATCTCTTTAACGCCTGCCGCTAATAATGTTGTGATATTATGCGGTTTTACAGAAGCGAATAAATCCATATTTGAACCTGTTTTCAAGAACTTTGGTGAGAAACCAGCGAACGGTCCAAATAGTAATGCTTTTTTGTTATCGATATATCGTGTGTCAAGGTGTGGAACAGACATTGGTGGAGCACCAACTTTAGCTTTTCCGTATACTTTTGCATGATGTTGATCAGCAATCTCTTGATTTTTACATACAAGGAATAGCCCGCTGATTGGGAATCCACCAATATGTTTCCCTTCAGGAATACCTGTTTTTTGAAGTAATTCTAGGCTTCCTCCACCAGCTCCAAGGAAGACGAAATCTGCTGTATGATATTCCATTTTACAGCCATCGATATCGTGTACTTTAAGTTCCCATTTGTCTTCTTTAGTACGGTTAATAGCTTGGACAGTATGTTTGTAGTTGATATCAACATTTTGAGTTTCTAAGTGGTCAAATAACATACGCGTTAAAGCACCGAAGTTAACATCCGTACCATCGTCTACTTTTGTTGCCGCAATTGCTTCTCCAGCTAGACGGTCTTCCATAATAAGTGGAATCCATTTTTTCAGTGTTTCCGCATCATTAGAAAATTCCATGCCCTGGAACAATGGATTTTTTGACATAGCTTCAAAACGTTTCTTTAAAAACGCTACATTACTTTCGCCTTGTACCATACTGATATGAGGTATTGGCATGATAAAATCTTGTGGATTATTAATAAGGTTACTATTTACAAGGTACGACCAAAACTGCTTTGAAAGTTGGAACTGTTCATTAACATTAATCGCTTTTTTAATATCAATAGAGCCGTCTGGTTTTTCTGAAGTGTAGTTCAGCTCGCATAGCGCAGCATGGCCCGTTCCCGCATTATTCCATTCGTTAGAGCTTTCTTCCCCTGCTTTTTCAAGTGACTCAAACACTTTGATATTCCATTCCGGTGCTAATTCTTTTAGCATTGATCCCAATGTCGCGCTCATGATTCCGGCACCAATTAAAATAACGTCTGTTTTAGTTTTTTTGTTACCCATTTCTACCATCCTTATACTGTAAATTTTGCAAAAAAGGATGTAGGAGCTCCCGCTTAGGCGTCATAAAAAGACAAGAAGCGACCTTGGAACACACCTTTTCTGTATCAATTTCAACCTTACTGTAGTGTATCACAACTATTTAAATATTAAAATATCTACTACCTATATGAGAGTTATCGGTAACAAGTGAGAAGTCTTGTCCATAATGTTCTAGAAATAGACACAAATGAATGCTATTTTCGTTATTTAATCAACTCAAAATACATGCGCAACCTGTTATATAGCAGATTTTATTTAGTTAAAATTTTTGTCAGAATTACTCACAAAAAAGCCCCTAGAACTTTTTTGTCCTAGAAGCTCATTATCGACACTTTTTCACGTTTTAAAATATATCAGATAAATATGATTGAACAGAGTTAGGTAATAGTTGATAGAATAATCCTTCATATATAATATCAAGTAAACCGGCAATGATAAAAATTAGTAAAAATATTAATATCATCGGTTTCTTGTTTTTTTTTGAAATCCACTTCAATATGTTCGCCTCCACTGTAAAATAACATGATCGTCTACAGCTTAATTATATAATGATTAAACCAACATTTATATAATTCTTGAAGACTGTAATTATTTTCTTTTGATGAGGTCCCCTTTTACTAATTAAATGCGTCAATTAGTTGTCTCAGAACGATATAACCTCATGTAGGTTCAATCATTCCTTGTCACCCCTCTTCGAAATGTTACATAAAATAGTGCTGTACAACATGTTTTTTATCCGGGCAGGAATTTTGCGCCATCAATGTTCGATTGAGATTTAATAAAGAGAGGAATGGCTATGGTAAATTTTAAATCTTTTCGTGGGATTGTTACTCAGATCAATGATTTTATGATTGAGCAAAATGGGGAAAGCGAAGGTTGTTATAAACTAATGACTGTAGAAGATGGGGTTGGCGGCATCGTTAATTTTGTCATCTCACCTACTACTTACTTTGTGAACCATGAAATTGTAACTGTCGGGAATCAAATTACAGGCTATTATGATGGGGATGCACCTGTTCCTTTGATATACCCGCCACAATATCGAGCACTTGTTGTTGTCAAGGAAACCAACTATCAAAATGTAAAAGTAGATTTTTTTAATAACCAACTGGTGAGCAGTGATGGAGAGTTAAAGTTAAATCTCTCACCCTATACCCCTATCTTCCTCACAAATGACCAACCTTTTTCAAAAAATCCTGCAAATCGAAACCTAATTGTGCTATATGGGCCTACTACAAGAAGTATTCCTGCACAAACCACACCATATAAAATAATCGTTTGGTGTTAACACTATGCTTGGAATGAAAGCGGACCAATTGCCGAATCAAGAATATAAAATAACCCCCGTACGTTTTTATAGACCTACGAGGGTTATTGTATGATGTTACTGATTTTTCATTTCGTGTAATTGCTGCCTAATCTGCTCTAACTGTTCTCTATTTTGTTGAACGATATCCAAATGCTCACCATATTGTTCAGCATTTGAGAGTGCATTTTCAGCATGTGATACTTGTTCGAAAACATGCTCAACTGCCATCTCTTCTGGCCGTGACTTCGCTATCTTCAACAAACGCTCTGCCTTTTGAACAGAGTTGCTTGACAAAGTGCTTGGATGGTCCTGTTTCCAACTTACATCTGAATGCTTAGCCAATTTTGCTTCATCCCTTCCTACCGATTAAATAAATGATCTAGACATAGTATTGTGAAATGTCCAGAGAATATGCAAGGCTAGCGTGACGAATATCTATGTAAGCTAAAAAATGAATTCTGGTACATAATTTGAAGCATTATTGAAAATAATATTATGAAAAAAATCACGAGTAAATGATGCAAGAGCAGTTGATATTTTAATAACAATATCCCTAATTCATAACAAAACCCTGATTGACTTTTATGTCCAACCAGGGCTTATTAACAAATTCATCAAGTATTCATTGCTAGACTTTAAGCTAACCGTTCTTCAATCAATTTATAAATACAGTTTTCTTTTAGATTAATTCTTATATTCTCAAACAGTTCTTATAATACTTTTTTACAAGCGTATTGATTAGGTAAATATTATATGGTTTTATCATTATTCATAAAGCTTCCCATCATAGATTGTAGCGGAAATCAACTTTTTCTATCATTAGGATTAGATAGCATTAGTTAATCAACACACCTGACTTTTTTATATATTATCTTAAAACAGTCTTCATCTGTTAACTTTTTGAAGCGGTACTTAGTGTAGTGGTTTTGTACCAAAATCAGCGATGGAACACCTCTTGCCCTTCAAAGAAAGTCATTAAAATCTTCGTATCGCTAATCTCCTCAACTGGAACTTCGAAGAGATTTTTCTCCAAAACAACTAGATCTGCTTTCTTACCCACTTCAATAGATCCTGTTTCATTTTCTCTGAACATTAAATGAGCGCCATTTAATGTATAGCTAGTGATCATTTGATCAAGTGAGGCATTTTCTTCAGGCTTAAGATTTCCCTCTTCATCCTTTGCTATCATACCTCCTTGAATGCCATCCATAGGCCAGAATTCATTTACAGGAAAGTCACTCGATGAGGAAACTGGAATTCCCATCTCAAAATAACTTTTCATTCGTGCGACTCCCCAGTAAGAACCAGGCTGCGGAGATGGAATTACTCGTAATTCCTTCAAGCGTTTCATTTCTTCATCACTAGGATTAGGAAGATGGGTAATCACATGTCGAGAATCCCTAGTCCCATTTTGTCCAGCGGCTTCTTCAAAAGCATCTAGAGTCGCGTTTACCCCTGAACCAAACGCGTGAACGAAAACTCGAAAACCTTCTTTATCCGCAGCAGCTACAACCTTCTCTAAATGATCTTGTTTCCAAGTCGATTTATATTCTTCGTCATCAGCAAATATTTTAATGGAATTTGCATTATACAACTTTCCTTGATGTCCATCACGTAATTTTTTAAATCTCTCGATCTGCTCTGGACCTTTCGTTTCATCGGCCCATAACGCGATTTCGTATCGTAAAGTCAATTTACCTTCTTTGTCTAATTCTTTTAATGCATCCAGCAAAGTTTCGTGTGGCGATTCTCCGGCAAGGGGTATGAAGACGGAGGTTGTCCCTCTCTCAGCAGCCATTTCCTGAAAAGCAAGAATCCCCATTTTATTTTGTTCTACCGTAAAGTAAGGTTCTGGAAGACCTTTAACCAAAAGAGCAATAGCAGTAAATTCACGTATAATTCCAGTTGGTTCTCCGGTTACAGGGTCTCGTTCAATAAATCCTCCTTGGGGATTAGGAGTGTCTTTATCGATGCCTGCTAATTCAAGGGCTTTTGAGTTAACCCATATCGTGTGATGGTCGTTATCAATCATAACAACAGGTAGATCGGAAACGACTTCATCAAGCAATTTTTTAGGAGCCAGTTTTCTACTTTCACTCTCTTTTTGGATTAAGCTTTTGTCCCAACCCACACCGCGTAATTGTTCTAAGTTAGGATTTTTTTTATGGAACTTTTTGATGTCACTTGCATACTTTTTCATTGTGTTGGAGGGATTAAGATCTATCCAAAAAAGTTCTTCCGATTTAGCGTACATATGGCTGTGGGTATCGATAATTCCAGGTATAACCATTTTACCCTTTAGGTCAATCTCTTTCGTGTCATTTCCTTTGAAAGCCTCCACGCCTTTGTTATCACCAACATAAACAATTTCTCCATCCTTTACAGCAACTGCTTTTGCTATACTTCGATTTTCATCTACTGTATACACAGAGCCATTTTTCAAAATTAAATCGGCTGAAAGAGCGTTTCCAGAAGCTAAAACTGATCCGCTTCCAACAAAACTTGAACAAAACAGCAAAAATATAAGAAAATAACTGAACTTTTTTTTCAAAAACTATCACTCCTTATTTGCTAAGTTTAAAGTTTTCTAACCGATAATTAACTGATGAGCATTCCTCCATGAATACCATCACCACATGGATAAAATACGTGAAAGACTTTCAGGTTTTAGGACTATTTTTTAAAAAAATTTAAACACAAGGTTCATGGACTTAAAAGATTACTACTAGTCAACTGTCATCAAGCACCTCCAATAAAATAAACAAATAAAGCGCTTACAAAATCTTCGGAGTACAATTTCGATTCCTTCCTCCTCTCTGAATCTTAATAGTTAATGATACCAATCTATCAATATAAACGTTACCCACAGAATGAAGGGAAATTAATAATGCATTTTATCATTTTGGTGGAAGGTTTTCATTTATATTTATAAAATCGGTTGCAAAAGCCGATTCTACTATCCCTACAAAAGATGAAATAAGTAATCTCGAAAATTGCCGCAACAAAATGGTAAAGGGAGAACACTTGGTATATCAAGCATTCTCCTTCTTTTGTTTTCATTAAAGTTCAGAAATATATGACCTCACTTACTTGTGATGCGATTCTCTGTAACTGGTCTAATTGCGGTTATTAAAAATTATTGGAATCATATATCATTTTCAATTATACTGTTTGATAATTACTCACATTCTAATAAAGAAGGTAGGATAGGAAAACTGATGATTATTAGTGCTGAAATAACGGAACAACCAATAGCTGGTCAATTTGATGAAATAATTTATGAAGTTTCTTCCCCAACTACGATTGATTGGACATGGGTAAAGTTTGAAGATGAAAATTATTATGAATGGTATGGTCAATTTAGAGGATTACCAAAATCCATCGCTTTATCTACCAAACATAATAAAGTTTTAATTCTTACTTCCGATTATTTAATTGAAATCGATTGTATTAGCAAGAAAATGACTTCATTTGAATCAATTTATGAAGAGCAGAAAATCTATCAAGATTTAACGGTAACACCTGATGGCGATTTTATTATAGCTGACTATTATTCTATCGAATTAGTTGGTGCATTGTTGGATGAACGACAAACAATCGAAAGTCCAAAGCCGATGGATATGATTAAATTTAACGGGTGGATCGATAACCACCTACAAATTAGCTGCCTAGAATTCCCTACAAACATCAAAATAAAGTTAGAACTCGATACCAATAGCATGAAAATTCATGAAAAATAAAATCCGATTCATAGAAGTATTATGAATCGGATTTTTGATAAATTTTCAACCTCGCATACTTATGATACGGTTCACCGTATCATACCCTTAGTAAGGATACAAAACTATCATCCGAATCTTTTCTTCTATTGCATATATTCATCTTCATTAATAGCAACTGCATGAATACCCTCTATAAACGTATTTATGAGGATTGAATAGCTTTTATTGATATCAAGTGGCATCCCGAATCCGCCCATCTGTTCAATAGAAGTGAAGCCATGAAGAATACTCCGTAAACCTCTTATCATATGAATCGCCATTTCTTCCTTCAAATTATAGGCTTGTAGTACTTGAACAACAAGGTGCACGATAGATTCCTGGGCTTGTTGCAATTCTTTGTCGTTCGCATCTGGAAAACGAGTGCTCGCTTCATACAGCCCCGGATGCATCCGTACAAATTGTATATATGCATTACTAATTTTCCGAATGGCGTCATCACCTGAGCGTCCCACCGCAGCTTGAAGCAAGTGTTCATGTAGTTTTTTTACTCCTTGAATAGCTAACTTCTGTTTCAATCCATTTAAACCATCGAGATGGTTATATAACGAAGGTGGCCGTACTTCTAATTTTTCTGCTAATAAGCCTATTGAAAGTTGATCTAATATTTCTATTTTGCTTCTTCACATATTGCAGATGAAGCATGAGTTCAGAATTCATCATGGATTAACAGGTCAATCAGAAGCCTCTCTAAAAACGCCCAGTTGGAATGGAAATTGCCCTCAACTTTTGGTGATGAACCCTAAATTAATCAAAATTCTTTATGACCTTCCCTATTAAGCCAGCCGCTACACTATGTCCTGTAATTTGATTGACCGTCCCTGTAAAATAAAGATCTTTTTTAGGATAATAAAAAGCAAAAGCCCCCGACTGTCCCCAGTGTCCGATTAATCCGTTTTTGAAAGACAATATGGATATCGGCTGTTTAGCTATTCCTACTCCATAATAAAATTGTCCAGGTATCAGCAGGAAATTCCAGTTATTCATTAACTCTTTAAAATCACTTTTTGGAAAGAAATGTCCGTCGAAAAATGCTTTTAAAAATAGCATCGATTCTTTTGCTGTCGATACAATACCACCTTCTGATGGGATCGATGCCATGTACTCGGGAATATGAAGTTGTTTTGACTTATAATTCAAAGGGATCGGTTTTGAGTCATTCACATCTTCGTAAACATAGGTATGTTGTAGCTTTAAATCGTCAAAAATAAATTCTTTGAATACCTCTTGAGTCGTTTTTCCAGTAATACTTTTAATGATTTCACCTAAGAGTTTATAGTTCGTGTCAGAATAATGCACCTTACCTTTTTGTCCAGGTTTAAATTTTGCCTTCATTTGTTTGACAGATTGAAGTGTTCTCTCAAGAGGCCAAGATTGATCCTTTCCATTAGCAAGTTCTAAAAAAACTTCAGAAGTAAAATAATCTGGTATCCCCGAAGTATTAGACATTAGGTGTTTAATAGTAATTTCATTTGAGTAATCTTGATCTTTTAATATATGAAGACGTCTAATATCATTTTCCAGAAGATATTTTGAAATTGCATCATCTAAATGTACCTGATTTTCCGCCCTTAACTTCAACATGATTGCTGTAATATATAATTTCGTTACACTCGCAATAAAGTATGGATCTTCTTCTTTTATATTCCCAGCACCACTAACATTTGAAAAAGAGTTATCCCCTTTTTCTACGCATAAAACTGCTCCGGTTATATTCCTTTTCTTGATGGCCTGTGCTATAAGCTCATTAAGAATCGGCGGATTTATTGCTTTTCCCATCCTAAATCGCCTCTCTCCAAAAGAGTATTTTTCAAATGAAGTTTTTACTACATATTACTTTCTAGATATATGTATTTATGATTATAAAAACAACCGTGCTTATCCACATAAACATGTTTGTTCGATTAAGCGGTGACAAAATGCCAATCCAGCAAATTAAAGCTAAGCTAAATGCTACATCGCCAAAGAAAATGGAAGGTGGCCTAAGCCTAGCTTTTTTCTATATGATTTTTCAACATTAACCCTCAACGTAGGCGTAAAATTCAATAGTAAATTTCTTAGAAAACAAAAAAAGATAGTAGGGAAACTCCTCTACTATCTTTTCTAACTTTAGTTATTTTATTTTATAGTTTCTGAAAAAAAACTAGTACATTCACCATTGTGTTAAGTGCTGCGAACACTTCTTCATACGTTTTTTACACTTCCACTTATGTGAATGTCGCAGTTTTCACCTCGGCGTAATGGATATTATTTCGATAAATCGATTTTTTTATTTAATAAATATATAGTTACTCCACCAACAGTCATTGACAACAACTCCCCGATTCCAACCGTAAACCAAGTTGCCCAAAATGGAAGATCAAAAAGAATTGTTAATTGCCCTGCAACTGTGAACATTGATAAAGCAAAAATCAATGCGGTCAAAACCATTTTCAAAATGTCATTTGTCATATTTTTAGTTAGGCTTCTACAAAGAATTAATACAAGAAATGTCGAAATCCCACCGATTGGTACGTCTAGTAGCCAAGTTGGTGACATGAGATTTGCGAGGATTACGCCCAACGTCACGGCCACTATATACCGCTTATTGTACAATGCCAGATAGTTGAACATCTCCGACAAACGTAGTTGTACTGCTCCAAAACTAATGACCGACAACAAAACAGTTACGGCCACATAAAGGGCTGCAACAAGTGCTGTCTTTGTAAGCTCACTGACAGAAGTACGAGATGAGTCTTTTAAAACAGATGTATTCAATTTTCATTCTCCTTTGTAAAATAGCATCATGGCTATTTTAGTAATAACTACGACCAAAGGAAGAGAGCCTATCGCCCTATCTGAAGTGCCGTAGTGCAAGCTAAATTTTGCTTACTTGCGTATTATAGCAGAAAAATTTAACAAGAAACAATATTATTTTGCAATCCAACCACCATCAATCGGTACAACAGCCCCGTGCATATAATCAGCTGCCTTACTCGCTAAATAAAGTGTTAAACTTGCCACTTCACTTGGTTGTGCCCAACGACCCGCAGGTGTTTCTTTAGCAACCCATTTTGCGATTTCGCCATCTCCTTCAAAATCAGCCTTATTCATTGGCGTTTGGATGGCTCCAGGTGCAATCGCATTGGCGCGAATACCTTCACGACAATAATCTAAATCTAACTGTTTCGTATAACCAACAATCGCATGCTTAGAAGCTGTATACGCAGCACCACCACCACCGGCAACAAGCCCTGCAATGGATGCCATATTCACGATTACACCCGATTTTCGTTTTAACATATGCGGTAAAACTGTATTCGTCACAAAATAGGTACCCTTTACATTAGTATTCATGATTTTATCCCAAAGCACTTCATCTGTATCAAGCGTTTTCGCGAAGCCATCTAAAACGCCTGCGGTATTGAGTAATATATCGACTTGCTTGAATGTTGCCACCGCTCCTTCAAACGCTTGCTCCACATCAGCTTTACTGCATACACTTCCTACCCTGTATGTAAAACGTTCACGATATTGTTGTTGTAGATTGATTAACCCCCGCTCATCCATATCAAAAGCAAATACATTTGCGCCATTTTCTAAAAAAGCAATGGCTTGCGCCTGCCCAATACCAGAAGCAGCCCCCGTTACAAATACCGTCTTGCCTACGTACTCTTCAAATTTCATAACATCTCTCCTCCATGCAAAAAGCCCATGATTGCTCATGAGCTTTTACGCTTACTCTACTATTATCCAATCTTCTGCTAACAAGTCACAAACTGTCGGTGTGAACATTGTGTAGCCCTCACCACGTACATTTATTAAAAAATAGGGATTCAAGTTCTCGCCATCATGTGTGCTTTGTCCAACAAGCTTCACGTACAACTCGGCTCCGCCCCATCCTTTACGAATCACTTTCTCGCCAGCTTTTAAGCGTGGTAAAACCTCTTCAAACGTCATTTATACTCATCCTTTATCTCAGTCATATCAAGTATTCTTTATCGAAAGAAGTATACTGGATTTTTAGAACGTTTACAACTCTCGCTCAATTTCACTTTAGTGGAATTTTCACAATAGCTGTTGTCTCTAAATCACTGGTTGAGTTAATGGTGATTTTCCCATTATATTTATCCACAACTTCTCTCACGATAAATAAACCTTGCCCTCTTATTTTCCCTTGTTCTGCTCTTTTTGTTGAATACCCTTGTTTAAAAATTTGTTCTTTTTCTATAATCTTCGGTCCTGTATTCATTATTTTAAATACATAGTGTGTATTAAATGCTGTACAGCAGATCGTTATTTTCCGTTCTCCTTCAGGTAATTCAATTGTTGCATCAATGGCATTATCAATTAAATTCGATAAAATTTTGATTAAATCAGTTGTTTTTATTTTATTGAATGTATCTCGAGAAATTGTAAAATTCATATCTATAATATAATTTTGTGCGGCCAATTTCTTTGTTTGCAATAATATAGACAGCCCTGGATGATCTATATTTAATTTTAGTGATTCAATTGCACGAACTTCTTTTGACAGTGATGCTAAATATTCCTGAGCTCGTACAGATTCACCCAATTGGAGAAGCCCGTGTAAAACTTGAATATGATTGGTAAAATCATGTCTTAAAGAGGAAACCGAGGTGATTAATGTTTTAATTTCTGCTTGGTAAATATCTTCAGTAACACCTACCTCTTTTGCCACTTCTTTTCGATACCATCTTTGCAAAAAGAAAAATGTTCCTATTACAACCAAAATAACTACACCATTAAAGACGAAAAGTAGAAAATTATTTTCTAGTACTTTGCCTTTGATTTCATTTAGTGTATCGGCACCAATATCGATACCTATGTATCCGATCACCTTCCCTGCTTCACCCTTTATCGGTGCTCCAACAGAAAGATATGAACCAAAATGGGGATCTTCAATTACGCCTGTTACATATGTATTTCCTTCATAGGCTCTTTTGACCTGAGCCTCGGGTACTGTACAAACCTCCCCAATGATAAACCTGTTATTTAATTCATTGGGTACTCCAGCTATCATTACTTTCGATTGCTTAGGATTATCAATTTCCAATGTATACACACTTAAAGCACCTAGTTTTTTTCTTGCATCATTTAAGTGGTTACTTATTTGCCAATAATACGCATCTTTAACTTTTGTACCTAAGAAATGCTGGTAGGTGTCTATATCGATTGTTGATGCAATCGCAATAGCTGCTTCAAGACTTTGGTTTGCAATTGACTCTTCAATCGTCTTTTTCGTCCTCACATAAGATGTAAAAACATTTAAACTTGTAAACGATAATATTAAGACAGTTGATAACACTAAAATTAATTTTATTTTATAATTTTTCATACAAACTGGTACTTCCTCATCTTTTTTATTTAAAAGGTGGATAATTACATAAATCATCCGAATTTCATATATAGCATTCATTTGCTAATGAAACGAAAGTAATTTTTTCTACCAATACTATTATACTATAACTAAATTCAGAATGACTTGTTTATGATTATTTCAAATTCTTTTAAAGATAACCGTTCTCTTTGAAAAAACTCTTTTGTCATGAACTTTTTTTATACTCCGATGATGAGAAGGTTAAGCGTTTTTTAGCGATTTTTAAATTCATTTCTAATGAAAAAAAAGTATAGGCAAAAACAGCCTATACTTTCAAACCACTTACCCCAAAAGCCAAATTATTTTCGACTTTTTTCTTTTGACATGAACGTCTTACAGCACGTGTCTGAAGACTGATTGGCTTCTTCAGACACACTGCGGAAATCAAAATCAGAAGCAAACTCTGCATTTTTTTTGTTATTTGGGCGGAAATCCATTTTGATTTCAATTTTGTCGGCTCCACAAATATTTCCTTTTGCATGGAAAACACAATTTGATACAGTACAGTTCACTTCTACATTTGGCATAGCTCTCCTCCTCAGTAATTTGATAGCCTTGAAAAGTATAAAAAGGTAATCCGTTACCTCATCCATACTCCTCATAATGTATTTTGTCCATATCGAGGATTATTATTTTTAAGCAAAATAAGCTTTTGTTGATTTTAAGCAAACGCAAAAAAGAGCAATAGTCAAATGAGTTTTCTCATTTCATTTGACTATTGCTTTTTTATTTTTCTACAAACATAGAAATAATCATCTCAAAGGAATATACAAGCGTTGTGTTGATATGGTATTTGGGGATATGGGTTAATGAAGGGGTATTTTTGCTTGTTAATTCATGTGGAAATACTATAGATAGAAGTGGAGAAAAACAAATAAATCTTACATCACAGCAGAAAAAACGCTTCTTACTTTATTGTTTATTGGTTCAATTTCATGTTTAGATAAAAGTATGATGGGCTTGACAGTAATGGCCTTTGCATCGGCAGCAGCTGGTATTATACTTCGAAAGTATTTCACCGGTAAAGAGAAATACTTTGTTTTCTTATCTTGCGTCTTAACTGCAGTAGGTTTAATGGCGTTTATAACTAGTAGTAACCTTATCTTAATGATTGCTTTCTTATATATCGTAACTACTTTATCTATGTTTACATTTACTGCATTTTTATCATTACCATACCAACTAATTCCATCTTCTCTTATCGGCTCATCTTATGCAGTAATCAATATTGGTGCCTTCATTGGTGGCATCATTTCTCCAATTATTATTGGGAATCTTGTAACAATTGCTGGTGGATCCTTCTTTACGGGATTTATCGTTATGGCAGTTGCCATGGTTATATGTGGGTTGACACCTGCTTTATTAAAAACAGGAGAAAAAGTTTAAAAACGATTGGATAGTATATCCAATCGTTTTTTCTATTTCTGTATTGAATATCTTCAATCGACTGTCTCTGATAAGCAATTAGCTCTTTTCAAACTTTAAAATTAATGGATAGCCATTTGAGATAATTTATGTGCCTCTTGATGTAAAAAATTCGAGCTATGCGAACTAGGCTTACTTCGACGGACCCAAGAATCTGAATCCAATGTACTTAGTGACGTAACGTATAAGAGCGGAAAATTGTCCTAAAAAGAAAAACATATCCGATTTCATTAATAAAACCCCATTACTATATCTGCATTTAAATATAGTAATTTAAACAATACCAAACCACGTATAGAGACCAATGACGACTAAAACAGCCAATGATTTAATGATGGTAATCATAAAAATGTCGCCATATGATTGTCTGTGTGTTAAACCTGTAACAGCTAGTAAGGTAATTACTGCACCGTTATGAGGAAGCGTATCCATACCGCCAGAGGCCATCGCGATAACGCGGTGCATCACTTCAGGTGATATATTCGCCAGTGCAATTGCCTTATTGTATTGATCAGCCATGGCACTTAATGCAATTCCCATACCTCCAGATGCAGATCCTGTTATACCTGCTAGTGTGCTAGTGGTAAATGCACCATTGACAAGTGGGTTCGAAAATAATCCAGATATGCCATCACTTATTTTAGTGAATCCAGGAAGAGCTGCGATAATTCCACCAAAACCGTATTCAGAACCAGTATTCATGACGGCAAGTAGTGATCCACCAATACTGTTATTTAGCCCTTCTTTCATGTTTTTCGATACACGTTTCCAATCATAGGCGAGAGCTGTTAGTATTCCGACAACTAACGCTATTTCAACTGCCCAGATAGCAGTGTTTGCAGCGACATCAACTGAATATTGCGCTAGTCCAATTGACGAAAAGTCAAATCCATTTGGATACCATTTCGGGATAGCCTTTGTCAGATAATTATTCATAAATGCTACTAGAACAAGCGGAACAAACGCTAAAATCTGTCTAAAAACAGATTGATTGGAACTTAAATCAGAGCCAATTTCTTCATTGTTTTGAGATTTCTCTTCTTCAACAGCAGCAGACTTATCCTCTTCAAATCCATAGTAACCTTCTCCCGCTTTTTTGGCTTGCCTCTTTCTCATTTCTAAGTATGCTAAACCAACGAATAAAACAAAAAGAGCGCCAATGATCCCGAGTATTGGTGCAGCATAAATGTCTGTACCAAAGAATGATGTAGGAATCACGTTTTGTATTTGAGGAGTTCCCGGTAAAGCATCCATGGTGAATGTAAATGCTCCAAGTGCAATAGTAGCAGGCATAAGTCTTTTAGGAATATCAGCTTGCTTAAATAATTGAACAGCAAAAGGGTAAATGGCAAAAACCACTACAAATAAACTTACCCCACTATAAGTTAAAATTGCACCCAATATAACAATCGTCAACATAGCTTGTTTAGCACCAAGCAATCGAACAATTGTCTTGGCAATCGATTCGGCAATACCTGACATTTCAATGATTTTCCCAAAAACTGCACCTAATAAAAAGACAGGGAAATATTTTTTTATAAAAACTACAACATTCTCCATAAATACACCGGAGTAAAAAGGTAACACATTCCCCGGATCAACAAGGAAAACAGCTAATAAGGCAGCGATCGGTGCAAATAAAATAACAGAGTAACCACGATAGGCGGCAAACATTAAAAATCCAAGTGCAAATAATATAATTACTAAATCCATTAGTATTCCCCTTGTATAGTTTAATTATCAATTCTCCAATATCCCTCTATAAACAACTGTTTTTTAAATTGTTGATTGTAGAGAAAAACGCTAAAAATGAACCTCTCTATCAATCACATTAATTGATAGTGGGGTTCATCTTAATTATTCTACTTATTTTCTTTTATGATTTTATTGAGCTGTGTAACCGCCGTCAATTACAACAGCTTGTCCTGTTACACTTTTAGCTTTATCGCTTGCTAAGAACAAAGCATAATCAGCAATTTCACTAACATCTAATAATTTCTTTTGAGGAACCATAGGAAGAAGAACTTCAGCTAACACATCTTCTACAGGAACATTACGCGTTTTTGCTAAGTCTGCCATTTGTCCACGAACAAGTGGAGTATCTACATAGCCAGGGCATAATGCGTTAACAGTAATACCGTGTTCTGCACCTTCTAATGCAGCAACCTTTGTTAAACCTATAACACCGTGTTTAGCACTGTTATATGCCGCTTTACCCGCAAATCCAACTAAACCATTAATAGAAGCAATATTAATAATTCGGCCGAACCCCTGCTCTTTCATAATTGGGAAAACCGTTTTCGTAATAATGAAAGGAGCAATCAACATAATTTTTTGCATTAATTCGAATTTTTCTGTTGGGAAATCTTCTAATGGTGATACGTGTTGTAATCCCGCATTATTAATGACAATATCTACTGTTCCAAATGTTTCTTTCGCTACTTGTACTAAGTTTTGTAGATCCTCTTCTTTTGTAACATCGGCTTTAATTCCGATTGATGCGTAACCTAATTTTTTCAAAGATTCAGCAGATTCATTTACCATTTCTTCATTAATGTCAGAAAGGACCACTTTTGCTCCGTTTTCTGCAAAGTGTTTACCAATTTCAAATCCAATACCACGAGCAGAGCCTGTAATAATAACTACTTTATTTTCAACCATAATAAATTCCTCCTAATTTTAAGTAACCATTTTTTTGATGCTAGTAATCTACTACGTTATGATAGAATCGCGCGCGATCCTACATAAACAAGAGATCCGAAAAACATCTATAACTTTCAGTACCTGTCGCAATGTTACCACTGCGCTTCGGTACACAAAAATTCTTTTTTGAGTAAGTTAAACTAATCCAACTGCCCCCATAATTACGCCAACAACCAATGCAATTGAAGGGATTAAGAAAGCGACCATAAATACGTCTTTATAAGTTTCTTTATAAGTCAGTCCCGTAACCGCGACTAATGTTAACAACGCACCATTATTCGGGAATATAGACGCACCTGAAGCAACAGCGGCAATTCTGTGTAACGCATCAGGACTAATGCCAGTTGCTTGTGCGACATTGTAAAAAGTATCCCCTAGCGTCGTTAGTGCAATCCCCATACCGCCTGAAGCAGAGCCAGTAATGATCGCCATAATTTGTACGGAAAGGGCTTCAGCAACTAATGGATTATCAGAGATATTAAGTAACCAAGTTGTAATGGTATCAAATGCAGGTACCACTGCTATAACTGCACCAAAACCAACAGCAGCACTGGTATTAAGGATCGCCATAACTGACCCTTTCCCACCCTCGTTAATAGAGAATATAAATTTTTTATAATCCCTAAAATTTAAAATCATGATACTTAAAATACCAAGTAATAAAGCATATATTGCTTCTACTTTCACAACATTTAGAAGTATAACAACGACAACAAGAGGTATTAAAGATAAGATCCAGTTTGGAATTTTTTCTTCGTCCTCTGTATCCGCCAAAGAATCCGCATTTGGTTCTGTATATACGTCTCCTTTTGCAGAAAAGGCCTTCGCTCTATAAGCTAACCAAAGATATCCACCAACTGCCATAATCAAAGTTGTTACAATCCCAATAATCGGTCCAGAAGTTGGGGAAGTATGGAAGTAATCCATTGGTATCAAGTTTTGAATTTGTGGCGTACCTGGCACGGATGTCATAGTAAATGTAAAGGCTCCAAGAGCAAACGTTGGTACAAGTAATTTTCTTGTAATGTTTGCCTCACGGAATAATTGAAGTGCAATCGGATAAATTGCAAATACAACTACAAATAGACTAACGCCTCCGTATGTCAATAATGCTGCTGCAATTAATACGCCAAGAATTGCTCTCTTTTTGCCTATTAACTGCGTTACCTTTCTAGCAACTGATTTAGCTGCACCCGTTTCTTCCATCAATTTACCAAAAACTGCCCCTAATAAGAAAATAGGAAACCATTTCTGAACAAATCCAACCAAACCAGTCATATAGGTACCTGTATATGCTTCAAAAACATCTAACCCGCTCATTAATGCTACAACACCAGCAGCCAATGGTGCTACCCAAATAATAGACCATCCTAAATAGGCTAAAGCCATTAATAAAACTAAACCTACAACTATACTTAACAAGAATATCACCTCTTTCAATTTAATCTAAATAATTTCAGGAATCGCTTATGTTCACTCGTGTTACATCTTTAACGAAGCGGAAATACTAAAGTAAGAAGTCGACATAATTTAGACAAAAATAAGTAATTATTATACCGGAATATTATTGTATAAATTTACAAAATCTCTTATTTTATTCCGTTTTCCATTAATTCGAGCATAAAAACATTATATAAAGTGGTGCTATCCGAAATAATTATTATTCTTAAATATTTTACTTTGAAAAAATTTAATTGTAAAATGACTAAAAGTCATATTATTTATGAATAAATGGAATAAATTAAGGGGGATATCTATGGAGTTACGAGATTTAAAATCATTTATTGAAGTCGCTAATCATAAAAGTTTTACGAATGCCGCCGACCATTCTTATTTAACGCAATCTTCTTTAAGTAAAGCTATCAAAAAACTTGAAAATGAGCTCGGCGTCGAATTATTTGATCGATCAACAAGACACTTATTCCTTACAGATGCTGGAGAAGTTGTGTACCAGCAAAGTCAAAAGGCATTTGCTGTATTGACTGAAATGAATTTACTCTTAGATGATCTCAGAAACGTAACTACTGGTGAAATTAAAATAGGTATCCCACCTCTTATTGGCACTTTATTTTTCCCTAAAATCGCTAACGATTTTTATAAATATTATCCAAATGTATCTCTCAAGTTGGTGGAACAAGGTGCCAAGCTTATTGGTCGACTTGTCGAGGATGCACAGATAGATGTTGGCATAGTAGTATTACCAGCTAATGAGGAAAAATTAAATATCTCCCCATTTATACAAGACGATTTCGTTTTATTCCTCCACAAGGATCACAAACTGGCTCAAAGGACTAGCGTCACGTTGAACGAATTAAAAAACGAAAAATTCATTTTATTCACAAAAGATTTTACGTTACATGATTACATCATTCAGACATGCGAAAGAAGTGGATTCACTCCTTCCATCTCTTATCAGAGTTCGCAATGGGATTTGATTATTGAGCTTGTTTCATCAAAACTAGGCATTACTTTACTTCCTAAATCGATTTATAAAAAACAAAATAACAAAAATATTAAAATCGTTGAAATAGACAACTCTGCTTTGTGTTGGAAAATTGGTATCATTACAAAGAAAGATGCCTACCAATCGTTTGCATTAAAAGAATTTTTAAAAATGCTTAACAAAGGATTTGAACTTTAGAAATAATAAGGTTCCAGACGCATTGATTATCCACTATTTTTAAAGTGGGAAGTTGATCTCCGCTACAGGAGCTCGCTTTCCGTGGGTTTGACTTCATTCTCCTCATCATCCAAAAGCAAAAAAATGCAATTCGAGTTGAAATCGAATTGCATTTTTATATTTTGGGGGCAGCCCCTCTTCAAGATCCAATCGAGATAACACCAAAAACTAAGGCGGCAATCGTCATAACAGTTACTGTGCCGAAAGCCCATTTCATAGCAAATTTCTGCAAATCTCCAAACTCTGTGCCGACTAATCCAATCATTAAATGCGCAGCAGCTACTAGTGGACTAAGTACGTGTACAGGCTGTCCTATTAACGCTGCACGTCCAATTTCTGCTGCACTAATCCCATAAGCTTCAGCGGTTTGTGCCAAAATTGGCAGAACCCCAAAGTAAAAGGCATTATTAGACATGAAAAAGGTAAATGGTGCACTTAAGAAAGCAACGATAATCGCTAAATAAGGTCCTAATGCAGGCGGAATAACCGCTACTAACGTTTGCGCCATCGCATCGATCATTTCTGTTCCAGACATAATACCAGAGAAAATCCCAGCTGCAATAACAATTGAAACTACTGCCAAAGCATTCCTAGAGTGTGAAAGTAATCGTTCCTGCTGTAATTTTAAATCTGGATAATTCACTAATAGTGCAATTGCCAACGCAATCATAAATAAAAGACCTAATGACATAAAATCTAAAATTAAACAGACCATCAATGTAATCGTTAAAGCTAAGTTAAACCAGACTAATTTTGGTCGTTTATAAGCTAACGTCCCTGTTAAACTTTCATCTACTTTTACAGTTTCAGAGTCATCCAACTCAATTACTCCGATTCGTTTACGCTCCATCATCCCTAATAAGAAGGCCGCTACAACAACCCATACAAGTCCAATTGCCATAATTGGAATCATAGGAATGAATATTTCTGAAGAATCTAAACCTAGAGAAGCCATGGCCATCGCAGAAGCTCCTCCCCAAGGAGTCATATTCATAACCCCCATAGAAAGCATCGCTGTTGTAGCTAATACTAAACGATTCATCCCTAATCTCTTATATAACGGCAATAAAGAGGAAACTGTAATGATATATGTAGTTGTTCCATCACCATCTAGTGCAACCATCATCGATAAAATAGCTGTCCCTACGACAATCTTTAACGGATCTCCCTTTACTAACTTCAAAATCGTTTTAATTAACGGGTCAAATAACCCAGTATCAATCATAATCCCAAAGTATAAAATCGCGAATAAAATCATAATCGCTGTCATAGCTACATTCTCTACGCCAGCCTCCATCATTGGTCCTAAATCTGTGAAAAAACCACCTATAATAGCGAAAATAATCGGTACAATCATTATAGCTACTAATGCCGATAGGCGCTTCGCCATAATTAAATACATGAATACCGCTACCATAGCAAATCCTAAAAATGATAACATACATGCCACTCCATTCATTGACAAACATTTTTGAAAACGTTTTATTTTTAAATATTATCACTTTTTTGATAAATTAATAAATTATCAATATATTATTTATAATTTTTATTATCACCATTTTTTTCATATTTTTTACGCGCGAAAAAAAACAGCAATAATGAGTATTTACTCATTTATTGCTGTTTTATGCTCTTATACTTTCTTTCAGGTCTCCCTACATTACCGTAATCATTTTCTACTTCCATCTCATCTAAGGAAACTAGATATTCTAAATAGCGTCGCATTGTTGAATAGCTGATGCCAACTATTTGACTTAATTCATCTACACTTACACTTGTTTCCAATACTTGTGTATGATTTCTTACTAATTTTAATGTATGTTTATCAATTCCCTTTGGATATGATGCTTTTTTCTCCACTTGCTCAGGTACATCCTTTTGATTTGATTGAAATAATAGGTCGACATGCTCCTGATTTATACTATTATTTTTATGCAAATTTTCTCGAACGGTTTTAAATTTATTTAAAGTCGCAACCAGTTTATCAATAATAATTGGCTTAATAAGATATCCAAAAGCTCCGCCACGAATAGCTTCACTTACAGTTTCTGTATCATTAGCTGCTGTAATCATAATGACATCAATTCCTCGATATTTTTTACGAATTTCCCGTAAAAGTTCGATCCCATTCATGTCTGGTAAAAAAACGTCCAATAAAATTAAATGTGGTTGAATCATATTTAACATTTGTAAAGTCTGAGTGCCCGAACTTGTTGTAGCAATAACATGAAATCCTTCTAATTGATTTGTAAAATGCTTATAAATATTTACGGCATCCAAATCATCTTCAACAATGATTACATTAATCGTTGTATCATCTATCATTCTAGCCCCTCCTTTTGAACCCAAATTTCTTGCGGAATAACAATCGTAAATCGTGCTCCTCCAAGCTCACTTTTATCAATATATATTTGCCCATTTAAGACTTCGAGTGCATTTTTTACAATTGCCAAACCTAAACCGTGATTTTCACCTTGTTTTGACGTAAATCCTGTTTGAAAAATATGTTTTTCTAATTCAACAGGAACCCCTGGACCGTTATCTTCAATATCAAAAATAATGTCCTTCCCTAAGTCCGTAAATGATACCTTTACTTGAGCGTCTTGCCCACTATGTAATCTCGCCGCTTCCACCGCATTCTCTATAACATTTCCAATAATAGGAACAAAATGGTTTGATTTCACTTCATCGAACACAGAATCTAATCGACTTTCCTCATCAATCACTAGTTGCACATGTAACTCCTTCGCACGATTGACTTTTCCTAATAAACACGCTGCAATTAAAGGATCCTTCACCGATGTCATTAAAAAAGAAATAATATCCTGTCGTTCGCTTACTTCATTGGACACAATTTTTAACGCGCGATCATATTGCTGAAGCATTAACAAACCGTAAATCGTATTCAACTTGTTTAGAAATTCATGATTTTGAGCTCGCATATTTTCTGTGAATTCATTTATTTTAGAGAATTCATTTGTTAGTTGCTTAATTTCTGACAGTGGACGAATCGTCAAAACAATTCCTTTGACACGATTATGATCTGAAATAGGTGATGCATCAAGTACGTATAAATTTTTATCAATTAATAGCTTTTTGTTCGTTTGAGATTGATTTGATTCAATCACTTCATCAATATATAAGTTCAATCTCTCCTCCTTAAATATAGAATCAACCATCAACGACTTACTATAAAATAATTCCCTGGCCCGTTTATTCATTGACGTAATTTTCTTATCCGTATTCACTGTAATCGTTGCATCAGTAATTGATTCAAGTGTCGCCTCTTTTTCTTTAAACATAAAAGAAATTTCCTCAGGCTCTAAACCAAATGTCAGTTTTTTTAACCGTCGAGCAATTAGAATGGCACCGCTAAATCCTATAATCAATGGAATAATTGCTAGCTGAAATAGTTTTTGATGATAATCGCCTATTTGTTTTTCTACGTTGTTAATTAAAAATCCAACTGAAGACACACCTATGATTTCCCCTTGCTCATTAAAAATAGGCGCCTTTGCTTTAATCGCTTCTCCTGATATACCTTTTCCACTATAGATGATCGGTTCTCTCTCTTGGAAAACAGGCTCATTACTTGTAGCTGTAGGTTTTCCGATATTTTCGGGGTTGGGATGGGAGTAACGAATGCTCTGTCGATTCGCAATCGTCACATAGTCTGCATCAGTCGTGCGCTGAATTTGCTCCGAAATCCTTTGAATGGCCAGAGACGGATTTTCATCATCAAAAGCTTCGATAATCTCCTCATTTTGCGCAGCGAGCTCCGCCACAATCAACGCCTGCTCCCCCATATACTGTTTAACTAGATTATCTAACATAAAAGAAAAGAGCACACTCACCAATATTGTACTAATAAGAATCACCACAATAATTAGTAAAGTCATTTGCGTTAATAAATTCCTTTTAAAATACTTTCTCAAAACAGCTATTTCCTCCACTTCCTTATAAAAAAGTTAGGCAGTATAATCCATAAAATATGTATATAACGTGTATTCACGATAAATAAAACGATTATAGCAATTATAATCTCAAAAGCATATCTATTATTTTACTATATCAATCTCACTTATATATATAATTAATGCACTAACAATAAAGAAAAATAGCCCTACTAAATAAACTAATTAGCAAGACTGTCTCTTTAACAAATGCTAAAACCTCACTTACCTGTGTTACGGTTCACAGTAACACATCTAAATGAGGTTTTTATATCCCTGGATTCCAGCACGGTGATACTAGAGATGGTTCGTAATCACTGAAAAGTTTCATCCATTGGAAAAAGGGTAATTTATTTATGAAGGTGCTGATTGGAATGAGAAAAAACTGCTATTTTAGTAATGAATCATTTAGAGGAATTTGAATTCACCGATCCAGTAAAAACCTTTAAGGAAAAAGATTATGAAAATACTGATATAACAGCATTCTTCATTTTGAATTTTGTTCAGATTTGCCCTTTTTGGACAAACCAATTTTACTTTTGAAGAGAGATAGCGCTCAGAAAGGATAAGAAAATGAAAAAATGTTTATACGCGGGCATAATTATTCTTAATTTGTGTCTTTTTACTATAATTAATGAAGTAAAAGCTAAGGAAAATCAAGAAACAGATAGAAAGGTCATACTTATCTCTATTGATGGAATGAAAAATGACTATACTAAAAAATATGTTAAAGAGAATAAATTGCCTCATATCAAACAGATGCAAGACAACGGGGTTTCAGCAAAAAATCCTTCTACTATTACGCCTTCTCTTACAGCACCTTCACACGCAGCAATTGCCACTGGGGCTAAACCTAACCAGACCGGAATTGTAAGTAATCATTGGCACGAACCAAATACAGCTTTAGATAATGAAGAAAGTGGTTTCCAGGCGGAAATCCAAGTACCCCCATTGTGGGTAGAAGCTAGAAAACAAGGGAAAACAACAGCCACCATTGCTTTTCCAGGTGCTAATCCCAAAGAAGGAAAACAAGGCGATTACTCTATTTATGCTGGAGAAACATGGTCTCCAAGCAATTTAGAGTCGTTAACCTATATAAAATCTGCCGAATGGATTCATTCTCCCAAAAGCTTCAGTCCTTTAAAGGAAACCGAATTCTCCATTAAAATGAAAAATGAAAGGAATTGTCTCATCCACATTTTGGCGATTGACTCAACTGATGATCAAAAGCAAAACTATGACACCTTTGTATTATCTGAAGACAAAAAGGTAGATCCTAATGACTCAATTGTAAAAGGCAATCAATGGGGATCTCTTCCACTCCATATAAAAGATCATCAATCTGCTGGTTTTTGGTTCAAAATTAAAGAAGGTAACCCAGATCTTACTCATCCCGTACAATTGTACAGGACATCAGTAACTTCTAGCTTAATTAGTGGTCCTAAAGGATTTTCCGATGAGATTGAGAAGGAATTTGGTTTTTATCCGACGCAAGATGATGATAGTGCCCTTGAGAAAGGATGGATTACGAGAAAGGAATATCAGGAGATAAGCACACGATATGTTATGTGGGTCACAAAAGTTTCTCTCTATATAAAACAGAAATACGATCCTGATTTGCTAATGTTTTATACTCCCCAAATTGATCATGAACAACATAAGTATTTATTAATAGATCCTCGGCAGCCAGGATATTCACCTGAAAAGTCAAAAAAATATATGAGCTATATCGAGTGGTCGTACCAGTTGGCGGACAAGGTAGTTGGCGAAACATTGAATTCCCTAAAAGAGAATGATTATTTGTTTGTAGTCTCCGATCACGGAATGGAACCTGCCCATTCTACTCTTTCACCTAACAAAGTATTAAAAGATGCTGGGTTATTAACTGTAGATCAAAAAAATAAAATCAACTTTAAAGAATCAAAGGCATATGCCATTCCAAGTGGATCAACAGCACATGTATACATTAACTTACAAAACCGAGAAAAAGGCGGTATTGTCCCTCTCGATGAATATGAGACTGTCCGTGACCAGATTATTCAGGCCTTTAAAGGGGTAGAAGTCTCAAATAAAAGTGGAAAGGTCATTCAACATGACATAAAAGAAATCATATCAAGTATTAAAACAGACAACTTCTCGTTCAATAAGGGGCAAGAGCATATCAAAGATATTTGGAATCATCTTTTCAATCTAAAAATTCATCCTTATGAAAAAGTAATGAAAAATACAAATATAACCCTTTTGGAACATCAAAATTCAGGCGATGTTGTATTGATTGGGGCTCCTGGCTATGTTATGGGCAGCGACATTGAAAAAAATATAACTCCACCCATTGAATTGGGAACACATGGAGCAGATGGAGAAAGAAGCATGCTTAGACCTGTTTTTATGGCTACTGGGGCAGACTTTCACAAAGGGAAACAAATTAACTCCACGTCTAATTTAGATATAGCTCCTACTATTTATGATTTGCTAGAGTTAGATGTACCCTCATTTGTAGAAGGCAAAAAAATTGAAGGCATTTATAAAGATAAAAAAGCCAAAAAAATTGGGAATGATTAATGAAATCATTCCCTTCTCTATTAATTAAAAATAAACAAGGTAGTAGAGAAATCAACTTCGGTAAATAACCATTATCCTTTTTTGTAATTATAGTTTAACTTTCAAAACTTTCGCAACAAAACACAGATTCGCTACGCTCAGTCCAGGGTCTTTCGTTCGCTTGTTGCTGACGCTTCGCTTTCGCACATAAAACATCTGCTTTTCCCGCTGGAGTCGCCGACTTACGCTCCACTGAAATGTTCGTGATTTTCCCTAGATAAACTATTTATGAAATTAACTCACTCAATAAAACATAAATATACAATCTAACAAAACCGCACTTACTTATGATACGGTTCGCATCAAAATGAGGTTTCCTATATTTTCAAACGAAAGTAAAACATAGGACGGTTCTTGATTCAAAAAATGAGAACGTCTCCCTGTTCGCCCACATAGCTTATCATTTTATGGTTTTAATAAAATTTTCCCCATGCTTTTGCGGCTTTCTAGAAAATGATGCGCTTTGCGGCCATCTCGCAGTGCAAATACCGCAGGCTCAGATACTGTTACTTCCCCCTCTTCTATCCAGCGGAATAACTCGGATGAACGGGCTACTCGTTCTTCAGGGGAGGTAAGGACATTCCATAGATCCCCACCAGTCAAAGTCTTTGATGTTTCCATCAACATTCTTGGGTCAACCGGAGAAGGGTCTCCTCCTGCCATTCCAAAAAATATGACCGCTCCCCCAATGCGAGTAGCTGCAAAACTATCTTCGAGCGTGGATCCTACTGAGTCATAGACTACATCCACACCTTTTTCGTTTGTTACCTCTAAAACTTTTCCCTTCCAATCATCCGAGTATAAGATAACCGAATCTGCCCCAGCTTTCTTAGCTGCGGACGCCTTCTCTACAGAGGAAGTTAAACCAATGACCCTTCCACCAAGGAGTTTTGCAATTTGGACGAGCAACTGTCCCACGCCCCCTGCCGCCGCATGAACAAGAATTACATCATTCTCCTTAACCGCATAACTATCTTTTGTTAAATAGTGAGCAGTCAAGCCTTGTAGTAAAACGGAAGCCGCATCTTCAAATGAAATGGTCTCTGGAAGAGGAATTACCTTTTCTATCGGAACAGCCACTAGTTCCGCGTTAGAATGTGGGACATCCGCAAATGCAACACGGTCGCCAATACTTATTCCTTGAACATTAGCTCCGATCTTTTCAACGACTCCGGCCCCTTCATACCCTAAAATAAATGGGGCAATTCCAGTAAGATGATAGTTCCCTTTTCTTCTATAAATATCTGCAAAATTCAATCCAATAGCTTTCATCTTTACTAATACTTCATCAGGTCCGATAACCGGATCCGCAATTTCAAGATATTCTAGTACTTCCGGTCCTCCGAATGCGTTAAATACAAGTGCTTTCAAATGAACGACCTCCTCTTATATATTTTTCGATACATTTTAAATCATGATTGGAAATTCAAATCAGTTTCTCTTCTTTTGGAAGGATAGGGGGATAGATAAAAACCGCACTTACTTATGGCACGGTTCTCCCTATCACAAGCAGGGTCCTACTAAATTATAAATTTGTAATATATCTTTTCGCTTCGCCCATTTTTTTGAATTGCTTCATCCTCGTCGATTGAGAACTTGGCACGACCTCGAAGGAGATGTTGCGATATATAATTTCACTTATACTGTGAATTTAAAGGACAGCCATTTGAGATAATTTATGTGCTTCCTGATGTAATGAATTATTCCCATGGCGCACATGCAGAAAATGAATATCTAATTTCCTTTTAAACGCATGTACTGCTTCGTAGTATTTCTTACGTGCTCCTTGTGTTTGTTCCTTCTGTTGAATATTAATGATCCCTTCGCAATCATAAATAATATGAACTGTTTTGATATTATTACTGTAAGCCCATTCTAAAGCCCGCAAACAAGCCATCAATTCAGCACCGATATTATGTAACTTATTGAATTCATCGTCGTAAACATAGCCAAATGTTTTAAATAATGGCTCGGTTTTTAATGGTGCAAATCCAATGAATCCATATTTTCCACGACCATTTTTGTAACTACCATCTATATAAATAACGACCTCTGTATTTTTTTTAGTATTTCTCTTTTCATTATTCGCACTTGTTTCTTTTGGATTTGCTAGTGGTAATGAATTCGCCTTTAGTACAGAGGTTGCTTTATTTGTTTCTAACCATTGATAGGCCGTTTCTTCACTCGAAAACTTTTTTCCAAATGTCTTTTTCTTACCTTTTACTCTATTTTGATATTCATTAAGTGTCAGCACGATTCCCGAAAACTCCGGTCCATAGATTGCATAAATAGGTTTCTTATTTACTGTCAATTGAATAACCCCCAACTCCAATAAATTTCACTTTGCTTATTATCTATAATGTATGACCTTTGCCACGTTCAACATACGTTGCAACAGCAAATAATCGTTTAATTATTTCTTTATAACTTGAAGATAAGTTTTTCGAATAGTATAACACACCCTTAAACACATTGGGTTATTATGGAAATAGGAGGGTTTATAAGAGAGTGGAAGCGAGTTGCTGATTCAGTTTGTAGGATAAAAAATGCCGTTAGCAAGGTTCACTAACGGCATTATATTTAACATCTCATTTACTGTTGATGCGATTATTTAAAGTTACTTGTTATTTATTGGCTTCATATACTTTCAATAGTTTACCTTTGATTGTCGTATTCTTCATGTTTTTTAAGACAATCGGCCCTTTATTATTTAATATTTCTACATAAGTAAAAGTATCTGTAATTGTAATGATGCCGATATCCTCTACTGTTACACCATCGATTTTGGCAATCGTCCCAACGAAATCTATTGCTCTAAGCTTCTTTTTCTTCCCACCATTAAAATATAATTTCATGATTTGCTTGTTCAACTTTTCACTTTTCGCTTTTTTCAATGTTGGCTCAATAGTCATTTTCGCTTCAAAAGCTGCTTTCTTTTTCGAAGCCTCTTCTTCAGTTGGGGCTACTTTATTAGGAATTTTAAAACCAATATACTCCTCAATTTCACTTAAAAAACGATTTTCAAACGGTGTTACAAGCGTAATTGCTTTCCCTTGTAGACCTGCTCTTCCAGTTCTACCTGTACGATGGACATAACTTACTTTCTCTAATGGCAAATCATAGTTAATGACATGCGTGATATTATCAATATCAATCCCTCGAGCTGCTACATCTGTGGCAATTAAATAGCGGAAATCGCCTCTTTTAAAATCATTCATCACTTCAAGACGTGCATCCTGTATCATACCGCCGTGAATTTTATCGCAGCTATAGCCGAAATTGGTTAACTGCTCACATAGCGTATCCACTCTATCCTTTGTGCGGCAAAAAATGATGCAGCTATCTGGATTTTCAACAATCGTTACATTGCGTAACACAGATAGTTTTTGATTTTCTTCCACTACGTAAAGTGAATGATCGATTTTATCTGTCGTTAATCCCGTTGCCTGTATCTCTACATCCGTTGGTGTTTTCATATACTTAAGGGCTAAGTCTTTTACCTTCTCTGGCAATGTAGCTGAAAATAACATCGTCACACGGTTTTGAGGCACTTGTTTAATAATCGCTTCAACTTGTTCGATGAACCCCATATTCAACATTTCGTCTGCCTCATCAATGACAAGATAACGTACTTTGTCTAAGACAAGCGTTCCTCTTTCAATATGATCCATCATGCGTCCTGGTGTACCAACAACAACATGCGTTTTTTGCTTTAGTTCTGTTTTTTGAAAGGCAATCGGTTGTTTTCCATAAACCGCGGTTGCTTTAATACGTTTCAGTCTGCCGATATTCGTAAAATCCTCTTTTACTTGAACAGCAAGCTCTCTCGTTGGTGTTAACACTAATGCTTGAGGTTTGTTTTCAAGCCAATCAACAGCTTCACAAATCGGAATCGCATACGATGCAGTTTTCCCACTACCTGTTTGTGATTTTACAACAAGATCTGTTTTTGCCAACGCTAACGGAATGACCTTACTTTGAACTTCTGTTGGTTGTGTATATTCTAAGCTATCCAGTGCCATTATTATTTCATTACTTAATGTATAATCCTTAAATCTATTTTCACTCATCACGAAGCCTCTTTTATTTTCAATTTGCATATATTTAATTCCTAACTCAATATGAGTAAAATTACACCATAAAAATACTCAATCTATAAAAAGAATTCATCATCAAACATTGGGAGTGATTTCCGTTCCGGCTGGGCGCTTTCCGGGGGGCGTCTGATGAGCCGCTTCACTCGCAAGCTCGCTCCAGGGTCTCATCTAGGACGCTGATCCCCCAGGAGTCGCCCAGCCTCCACTCCAATCAACAAGCGTACTACTTATTAATAAGTTCTTCAAAAGAATGCATGCATAGATCCATAAATAGAATCCTGTCTTCCTTTGTAACTAGTAGTTGCGTGGAGCGAAAAGCAACTACCACTTAACCAGATGGAAATAAATTCTTGATATTTTACTCACTATGAGTTCTTAACACAGACTCTTATTATACATAGCAATGAGCATAATAACTACTCTCGGAGTTGAGGCAACTTTCTAATTATTAATCACCGGAATCCTGAATAGATAAATTATGCCATGTATATAATGCACTTGAATGTTATTTATTTTTCTAGAAAAGGACGGTAAAATGAAAAATAAACGCTTTATAATATATTGCAGTGTATTAGTTGCCCTATTAAATCTGTTTGATGGGATTGCTACTCATTATGGGTTATTGAACAATATGATTGAAGAACTAAATCCTCTTATGGATTATTTCATGGCGGTTAGTCCACTCTTATTTTTATGTATAAAAATTGTTCTTTCCATTTTAATTTTATGTGCATCCTATTGGGTTTATCAAAAAAGCAAAGTAAAATTCCAACAACTATTTCTTTATTCTTTAGTAGGTGTTTCGGTTATGTATATCGGGATTTTTTGCATGCATATTTTTTGGTTGTCTTTCCTATAACTCTGGCCAACTTTTTAGAACGGATTGTTGGATTCCTACGCTTCATGATTTGCAATGTATGTGGGGACTAATATATTTTAATAATTGTAATTTTAGAGGATAATGGTTAAATATTAAGTTTGCTCTGAAAAAAGAAAACAATTGATTCAAGACAAAAGCATGACCACTTTTTTCATTAATGAGTACTATACTAAGATATAACATCGTCGATACAACTTAATCCCAAAGGAGTACCACTTATAATGAAACATATCATTTTTGATTTTGATGGCACGCTAGCAGATTCTACAATGGTGTTTATGGCTGCGTGGAATACCCTAGCTGAAAAATATCATTATAAAAAGATAAAACTAGATGAATTAGAATCGCTGAAAAAACTATCTATCATGGAGCGTAGTAAGTTAGTGAACTTTCCCATGCATAAAATGCCCATATTTATTCCTCAATTTTATCAGTTATACCGCCAATCTATAAAAGATGTCCACCTTATTGATGGCATGAAAGATTTGCTACAAGAGATAGAAAAAAAGGGGTATAAAATTGCTATCATTTCTTCTAACGATAAAGAAAATATTTTAGCATTTTTACATGCGAACAACATAAACAACGTATCGAAAGTGCTTTGCTCTAGTCGTATTTTTGGAAAAGATAAGATTATTAAAAAATATTTGAAGGATTCAAATTTAAAAAAATCGGATGTGCTCTATGTTGGTGATGAGCATAGAGACATTGTCGCGTGTAAAAAAGTCGGCATCCCCATTATTTGGGTTGGATGGGGCTATGATTCAATTGAAGTGGTTCAATCCGAAAAACCAGACTACAAAGTATACTCGCCATCTGAAATTTTGGAAATCATTTAGTAGTGATGTAGAAAAAACACTCCCAACAGCAGGGATTCTCCTTCCCCTACTGTTGGAAGTGTTACATTATGGCGTCTTCTTCAACATCTCTTCATATTTCTCTGAAGTTCTGACCTCTACTGTCAGAAAGTCTTTACCGTAGATCGCCTGAATTAAAAAGGGAACATCACTGGTATTTTGAAATCTGAAGTCCAATCCACCATATGATACCGTGGCGTCTCTTCCTTTTGGCACATAGCCTATATCTAATGAATGGTGATGTCTTTCTACCATTTTAATAGGTACCTGATCAACTGCGTTAAATAGGGTTGAGGAGGTTTGGCAAATCCCTCCCCCTATTCCCATCACTACTTTCTTATTAATAATTTCTGGTGCAGGTTGATAGCCATTCGCCTCATCTCTTGGACCTACTACTGTATTAAAAGAGAATTGATCGCCACTTCCAACAATGACGTTATTAATAGCCTGTGCTGAAAGCTCAATATTTTTGTTTCTCCCTACATCCGAGGTGTTAAAATACGTTGTATAGGAGGCAACGACTACGTCTTCTAAGTACGGAATATCTTCTAAATAATAGCCGCTTTCTGTGACATACAAGGGCATTTCAACATTCCCACCAGTTCCTGATACAGCGAGAATTTTCTCTACCAATTCACTTTCTTTTAACAGAACCATTGGACTACCATTAATGATTTGTCCCTTTTCATCCATCCGATCTAGCACCATTCGCTGGTCATAACCAAGTTCTTTTTCAGTTCCTCTCGCTAACTCTTTCGCTAATTGTTCAATGTGCTTTTTATACGTTTTTAAGTCCTCTTCATAACCTAAGTCTTGCGGGGATAATGTATGGACAATTTCCATTGTATTTGGATCGACAATATTGACGACCTCTTGTGTATCTTCTTGTTCATAAGTAACCGGCTTCTGTATTTCCTCGATTTGTTGTTCCAATTCGCTTACTTTCTTCTCTAAAGCTTGTTCTTTCTCTGATTTCCCCTGACAACCCGCTAATCCAATTGCACATACTAGACAAAGTGTAGCCATCCATTTTCTCTTCACTACCAAACACCTACCTCTAAGGTACTTCTACAGACACATCTTATTCGTCTATACATAGTAGTGTGTTTATTTTCACTCATTTTTATTTATGACTACGAGCTTATTAATAAAATTAAACACGCTACAAAAGCTTTGATTCTCACTTTTGTAGCGTGTTATTTTTATGGATTACTCGCACGGTGCATAAATGCCACGAATCGTGCGCATGTCACTGCTCATCTGGACTGAAATTACCGTTGTCGCCAAGTGCAATATCGACTATTTGCGAGTACGCAATTTAGTTATAGTTTCAATGCATTGTTAGTACGATTGCTTCAATGGCTATTATTATCTCTCGATCATTCGCTGCTGATTAACTCATTTGCGGTTAAGTCCCTGTTTTTATGAGCCTACGTAAAACAGTCGGTAAAACAGAGGCATCTCTCGTCCATAAAGGAAATATACTTCGCTTTACCGATATGCTAGGCAACATCTGTTGCCATCCGATTGAGCTTAACTTACTTTCAATATACTCAAAGATGCACCCTGACCATCGCTTACTAAATCCACTGTTTCGTTAGTTCCGTATAGTTGAAGTGATATTTTGGAACCAGCGTACAATTGTACTATAACAGTAGCTGATAGGCTTGATGTTGCCTCACCCGGTGGTACTGTAGAGGTCTCTAAAGGACGATCATCTATAAGCAGCCGCGCCCCTACACTTTTAGCTTGTGTCAAGTTAATATGATAGGTTATATAATAGTAACCAGTTTGGGTTACTGCAATACCATCTGACAAGGATTTATAATAAGTAGCATTAAATGAGAAACCAGGCCAGGGTAGTTTAGTACCATCAGAAGTCACAGGAACGACTGTATTCTGCGTGACAGCGTTTGCCCAAGGTAGACTATTTGATCCCGATTCCCCTTGTGGTCCTTGTGGTCCTGCTGGTCCTATTGGTCCTGCTGGTCCTATTGCTCCTTGTGGTCCTTGTGGTCCTGCTGGTCCTATTGCTCCTTGTGGTCCGGTATCTCCCTTATCCCCTTGTGATCCCGTTGCTCCAGTTTCTCCCTTTTGACCTTGTGATCCCGTTGCTCCGCTTTCTCCCTTTTGACCTTGTGATCCCGTTGCTCCGCTTTCTCCCTTTTGACCTTGTGATCCCGTTGCTCCGCTTTCTCCCTGTTGGCCAGTTGATCCCGTTGCCCCAGTTTCTCCTTTATCTCCCTTATCTCCTTTTAATCCCTTGTCACCAGATTGTGTAGTAATTAACACTTGATTATTTTTACTGTCCCAATCTATTTCCATACCAAGTGCAGTGGTAATTGATTGTATTGGTAAATATATATTGTTATTAAACAAAAATGGCGACATACTACTGCTACTTGAGTCCTTTAGCTCAATTTTCTTGTCATCAACATAAACAGATGCACTTGTTTCGGTCCCTTTAATTATAGTGCCTGCTTCCAGTTTAATTTCGCTAATCGAAGAGTCAGAATCTTTCGTACTACCAGTCGTAAAATAAACCGCTTTTTTCGTTTGATCCCAACGAACATCAAGATTCAACAGGTTAGAGATTGCCTCAATGGGCAGGTATACTCTATCCTTGACAAAAACGGGCACAATATCCTGATTCGTTTCCTGACCGTCAATATGAATGGAAGGTGCCTTCACCTGCCCCTGAATTAAAGTCGTTTTCGGCTTAGGCTTCAGCTTCTCCTTAATTTTAATGGCAGCCGACTTCACCGGATTCTGCTCTACCGCTTCAGCAGATGCTATCGGCGTTGAAAAAATAGTAAACGCCGCTAACACCATGATAATCCAGGCATAAACAACTTTTTTATACCTACGATGTCCCCCACTTACTTGATACATTTTATAACTTTTTAATTTCATCCCGACTTTCTCCTCTCGATAAATAGTAGTGTTTATAAATATGACATTTGTTAGAATGAGTCTGCTGTTGTCCCTAGTGCCCATACCGCTACAGAATTTCCGCTGAAAGTGACATTCACTAGTGAGGGATGCTAGTATGATTGTACATACCGCTTCCCGAAGAATGTAGACCATATGAAACTTTCATATCCACAATGCTCCCATTAATGGTAATACTATCCAAAATCGCGTATATGTCTAAATTTGAGCTTTGTGAATGGTAAAATACATGATAGGTATTGTCCGTATTATCTCCAGCTGTGCCAATATCACCACTTAAGATGGTTTCATTGACCGCAAAATCTCGTTGTTCCCGTATCACTTCTGTTCCATTAAATCCACCATAAATCGCCACACCGTTTTTCATTTGAAATGAAGCCGTACGAGAATCATTCCCAACTAAAGGTTTTGTTGGTATATACGTTCCTTTGGCAATCCAAATTTGATTTCCATCAGTTGCTTTAGTAAGTGCCTTCTGTAAATCTTTGTAGGCGGTTGCCCAGCTTATACCGTCTTCTACAGTACCCGTCGATGCTTGATTCACATAGATAGTGGCACTGTCTGCTGTTGCAACACTTGTTGATTGTGACAACAGCAATGGCGCGACTGCGATTTGAATACGACGCTTTTCGATGACTGTTTGACCTACTGCATCTGTTGCCTTGAACCAGATATCGTGGCCGCCCGCATCTTCCAACACCAGTGGCACGATTGAATCATACGATTTCCATGTTGCGCCAAAGTCTTGTGATAGTTCTATGCCCGCACTATCTGGAGATGATGCCGCTACTTGAATCGTGACAGGGCTTGTTGCGACGCTACCTTCTACATAAGGCTGTCCGTTCTCTGTCATCGTAATCGTTAATACGTTACTGCTGGTCTCCGCGAACACTGGTAAACTCCCTAAAAAAGCTTGCGAGAGTAGTAGACAAATGGCCAACATTGACAATGTTTGATGAAATGATTTTCTCATAATCATCCTCTCTTTCTCATTGATAGAATTGTTATCATGTATGTTAGTTAAATTCTTCATAGGTGTAATAGTACTTTTGTATTTCTCCCTTTGTTGGGATTTCTACATTCGACTACACTTAACTGTAAATCACAAAGGTTAAATTTAGGTTAAATAAATAGAATTTTTCGAAAAATAAGGAACAAGACCTATGCTTTAGGATACTTTCTGAAAAGGTAACTTCATAAATAAATCACTCTACCAAATTCTAAAACTCGAATTTGGTAGAGTGTTTCTTTTTATAGATTAAGCGCTCTGTACATAAACGCCACGAATTGCGCACGTATCACTGGCTCATCTGGTCTAAAGGTGCCATTATCGCTTAAGGCAATGCCTGCTTTCTGAAGTAGTGTAATTGCCTCAAAGTATGGATGACTCTTTGGGACATCTTATTACATTTCACTGTTAGCTCTAATTCAGGAGCAAACATCTTTGCATCACTTTTTCAAAGTGATATTCCATATCATCTGCCATTGCGTGCGGTGTATCGCCTGTTTTCCGGAAATCGTGTGTATAAATTTCTTCAAATGGACCAAAGTCGATTTGTTTATAAAATTCAAAGCAAGGAAAACCATCGTGCGAGCCTTTAATCGTCACCGAGCCATCATTGGATGCAGCGACTTGCAATAAGTAATCGACTGCTGGTGCTTCAGGACTTAAAGGATTCGTACCGCTCGCGTGCATCTCAAATGTCACAGAATCGTCTTGCCATTGAATATTTTCACATGTGATTTCTTCGTTACTTGCCTGTGCTTTATGGTATTCTACAGAACCGTCAGCGCGTGTAAGTTTTAACGTTGTAATCCCAGTATTGGCATAATTGAAAATTTCTTTTTTATAAAAATCGATTGTGACATCTTGTTCGACACGTGAACGCATCGTATTTACTGCATGCGGTGTAAATTCCCGAGAATCCCCTTCAAATTCAATAAGATCTTGTGTTTCTTCATCTTTAAAAGGTGGTGTCCAGTTCAGTGGGATAAAAACGCTTGCTCTAATTTTTAGTACATTCATAAATATGACCTCCTCAGGTACGTTAGTTTTAATTAATAAGCAAAGTGTGAATTTTGTAAATTCAGTGCTCTGTACATGAGCGCCAGCAATTGTGCGCGTGTTACTGGCTCATCTGGATGGATACTGTGGATTGACTGTCTACTTCGCATAAAGCAATAGTATCAAACAGATTTCTCCAAAATAGATGCCTCCCATCTAATACTTATCTTTTTTAAGCACCTTTTTCTACTACCTTAAAACAAAAAATAAGTGTGCAATACTGACGAATGTTAATGGTTTGCATATTAACACTGGTAAATTTGATAGTTTTTGTAATAGAATGACAGATAATAAGCTTTTATTGTATCTTCACAACAAAATAATGCCATCTATTAATTTAAAATAAGGGGGGAAATGAGATGCCCAGCACTCTATTATCTTCTAAAATAAATGTACCTTACAGCACGACAGAAGCTTTGGAAAGACCTAGATTATACGAAAATTTTCGCAATAACATGCTTAAAAAAGTAACAGTTCTACGAGCGCCTGCAGGCTATGGGAAAACAACACTTTTAAGTCAATGGCTCAAACATTCACAGGAACAAATTGCCTGGCTAGCTATCGACCGTGCTGATAATGATCCGATACGGTACTGGACATTCGTTTTTCAAGCAGTAGCTAAAGCCTGTCAAACAGATATTGATCAAGTGCTCGCACCACTATTACAGTCACAAGACGCTGCCACATATGAATTTTTAATTGACTCCTTTTTACATGAAATTAGTTTTACTGAAAAAACCTTATATATCGTGATGGATGATTACCATTTAATCGAAAATACAGTGATTCACCAAATGATGACAAAGTTAATAGAACAGCTTCCTAAGCACGTACATGTTTATTTAACAACACGTACCGCCTTGCCGTTACCAATAGCCAAGTGGCGCGTCAAACAATGGGTACAAGAATTCAACACTGAACATTTACGTTTTACTTACCAAGAAACAAAGCAATTTTTTTCCTTAAAAAATTCAACTTTCCTTAATCAACATCAGTTACAAAATATCCAAGACAAAACAGAAGGATGGATAGCTGGATTATTGTTAACGAGTCTAACAAATGAATCACAACCAAACGTCAAACGAGCCGAGCCGTTTATTTCTGAATTTTTATGGCAAGAAATTATTCATAACCTTCCACAAGCAACACAGGATTTTCTATTACGAACTTCTTTGTTACATGAATTAGACCCAGCTACATGTGACCAATTAACAGAGAGAACTAATAGCGAGGAATTTTTAACTCAAATGGAAGAAAAAGGACTTTTCACAGTGCGCCTTCAATCATCAAAACTTGTTTTTCGCTACCACCATTTATTTGCCGAAGCGCTACAAGCTGAACTTTTCAAACAATATTCAGCTCAGGAAATACAGTCGATTGTAAAAAAAGCAGCTCAATTAATATATATGCAAGGTGATTACACTTCCGCTATTGAACTAGCTTTGAAACATGATCTTCATGAACAAGCACAACTATGGATGTCAAAACATCTTGTCCAGCTGTTTTTATCAGGGCAAACTGCGACTTTCATGCGTTGGTTGCAGCAACTTCGAAACAATCATTATACAGTTCCTTATGAGATGCTTATATTGGGTTATGAACATGCCATTACAACATTAGAACTTGAAACGGCGAACTCGCTGATGCAAGAGCTCGAACTGCGTCAACAAACTGAACAATGGATGGAACAAGAAGAACACGCGGCGATGGCGAATTCTTATGAAAGAACAAAAGCTTATGCAATAATTGCAGCAGGTGGGGATTTAAACACTGTAAAAGAAATGTTGGGAAAACAGCTTACTAAGCAATATGCCTTCAACATTTGGGACAAAATACCAATGGTCTATAATAGTTTTGAATATAAGCTTCTACGAACAAGTTTAGCTTCGAAAGGAAAATTGCCTATATTGGATGAAGTGCCAATCATAGTACAGCTTTTTCAAGAAACAAATTTCAAGACATTATATGTTACTGCGTTCATCACTGGTATAGCTGCTGAAATTTATTATGAGAGAAACGTATTAGAAGATACTCAAAAAGAGTTGGAAATTGCCATCCGATTAGGTCATCAATACCAAGATCCTAGTTTATTCGTCCCCATGTATTTACTAAAAGCAAAAATTTACGTACAACAAAACCAAATAAGTTCAGCTCGTGCAATGCTGGCCCAGGTGTTAGAAGATGTTTCTGAAAAGCATTGGCGAACATCTATTCAAATCATGCAGGCTTATTGTTATGTAGTAGACGGAGATAGCCAGAATGCTGAGATGCTCCTACAAGCAACAAAAACAAAACAGCCATTTTGGATGCTCGTGTATGCTCGTCTATTGTTATTAAAGGAACAGCCCAATGAAGCATTAACTACTGTGATTCAAGTCAAAACAAAAGCTCAGCAAGATGGGCAAATCGCGACAATTGTGGAAGCAACGGTGCTTGAGGCAATTTGTCATAATCAGTTAGGAAACACACATATCGCATTAGATGTTTTACATGAAGCCTTAGTGCTGGCGGAAAAGTTTTACTACGTTCGAACTTTTTTAGATGAAAAAGAAATACTTCCGCTACTAGACAGCTATTTTAAGTTAAAGTCACTTGAAACGAAGTGGGATACTATTCCAGCGCCTTTTTTCAACTATCTAAAAGAAAGTATCAAGTCAACATCGGTACCAAACGAATTACTGACGTCTCGTGAAAAAGAAGTGTTTGATCTTTTAGCCTACGGTGGAACGAATCGTGAAATCGCGGAACAGCTAGGTTTGTCAGAAGGTACGGTTCGTGTTTATTTATCAAATATTTATAGTAAACTCGGCGTTAATACAAGAGCAAAAGCAATACTGCATAAGAAGCAATAAAAAAAGGGCTGTTCCAAGGTCAATATTTACTGACGTTGGAACAACCCTTATCTTAATTATTTTGAAATAAACATTTGTGTCCAGTAGTTACCATCTGCTACATACCCTACACCAATATGCGTAAAGTTTTTGCTCATGATGTTCGCTTTGTGCCCTTCACTGTTCATCCATGCTTTCATGACTTCAGCTGCTGTTTTTTGACCTTGTGCAATGTTTTCTCCAGCTGATTTATATGAAATACCGAAGTTTTTCATCATTGTAAATGGTGAACCGTAAGTTGGGCTCGTATGGTCGAAATACTTTTTGTCATGCATATCTTGTGACTTGTACTTCGCTACTCTTGAAAGCTCCCAATCTTCTTTCAATGCTGGTAGTCCAGCTTTTGCTCGTTCAACATTGACAAGTTTGACAACTTCTTGTTCTACACTTGCTTGTTCATTTGAAGGGACATTAATATTTTGTCCTGGGTAAATCAGATTTGGATTTGAAAGTTGTGGATTTAAATCGATTAACTCCTGTACACCTGTTTGCGTTTTAACGGCAATTTTCCAAAGTGTATCTCCTGAAACTACTGTATATGAACCAGCTGCCATCGCAGTCATTGGTACTAATAAAGATAATGATAATACTGAGGCCATCGCCACTTTTTTAATTTGTTTAAACATCTAACCATTCCTTTCGGTTTGTTCTATAACCATAGTAAATAGTTTTGTAGAATAATGCATCCCTAAATATATGGAAGGATTTTTACAGGAGTATTACACCAGAAACAATTGCCTTTAAGATTACTTTGATAACAACTTTCTCACGCTTCTTTTCTGTAATAAGCTTGAAATATAGCTGTAATAGGAATATATTACTATGATATTTTTTATCTAAAAGTAGTTTTTATAGCTAACAATATCCCCAAAATAGAAAAAGAGGTTATCTCAAAAATCATTTGAGACAACCTCTTTTTGTGCGAAAATCGGCAAAAGTGATTACTATCTAGCTTTAATTCTTCTACTATAGAATTTGCACAGGAAGAAAATATAAATCCAATCATAGAGCAAAGTAGCTACGGAGAGTATTGTAATTAAGCTTGTTCTAAAATAGATAAAAAACGCAACAGAAGCAAATAAGGTCCCAAGCATTTTAAAAATTGCGATGGATAGAGATTGACCGTTTAAATTCCCTCGCCAGAACAACAAAGAGATAAACAGACCCGACATCATTAAATTTTGAAAAAAAGCAGTGTATATCCCTTCGTAATCATTAAACTCCTGCGTGATTGCCAGTATCGTTAGAAAGCTAATACCCAGTGTTATGAAAAAACACGCATAAAACAGCTTGTTAGATAGGTATTTTTTGAATTCCTTTCGACCATAGATTAAATACTGAATCAGTATCACAATGTCCAGTACAAACCAAATAATCGTGATCTTTTGTTGTAAATCATTTTGTGGATAAATGAATGCAAAAATAAATTCCCATGAAACATTTGCACAAATGGCCACCATAGGCATGCCATACGCCTTGTCTTGAAATCCTCGTTTTATGATAAGTATGTAAGTCAGTATCCAAAATAGGCCCATCCCTAATTGACAAACTAAAAGTAAGTCGACTGGATTATTCAACTACACCATCCTTTATAATCATTAATGAAAATAGCCCCTACGCTCCTCTGATACTATATGAACCAAAATTTATTGTTTATGTTAAAATCAGATCCTAATAATTGTTGATAAAAATTCTTGAATCCACTTTGAGTGCTAAAAAACTTCAGTGAATACTAAATAAAAGATATGAGCGCTGATTTATTGCCGCAAGTGCTGAATTTGCCTCCGCTATCGCTGAATTATTGCTGTGAATGCTGAATTAGCCTTCGCAATCGCTGATTTATTGCTGAGAGTGCTGAATTAGCCTTCGCAATCACTGATTTATTGCCGTGAGTGCTGAAAAAAAGCCAATTTAGTATGGAAAGCATCTCCTTACTGCAAAATTAACTACTTCTTTTGGTAATGAATTTAAATTAGTTGGTATGCAATTCCTACTTGCTCTCGCACAGAAATCATCTACTGGATCATATATCCATTAACTTGCAACCATTGCGATTATGTCAGCCTATACACGCACAATTTATTACTATATATTAATGAAGGGTGATGATATGGAAACAAACATTTATTTAGACAACGAGAAATTCATCGCAGGGATTACCCTCAAAGATGAAACTGAATTTGAAAACAACAACATGGCGCTACACACATGTGTTAGCACTCGGAACGTTCTAGAAAATCGTCAGAAATTAACTGCTGCCTTGCACTGTGATTTAGATCATTTTGTCTGTACCCATCAAACACATAGCGCGAATTTTCATAAGGTAACACTTGCTGATAAAGGCCGCGGTGCTGACCATCCAGATACCGCTATTAAGGACACCGACGCGCTCTACACATATGAGCCGAATTTGTTATTATGTAGCTTTACGGCCGATTGTGTGCCTGTCATTTTTTACAATGAGGCGAATGGTCTTATCGGCGTCGTTCACTCCGGCTGGCAAGGTACTGTTAAAGAAATCACGCTGAAATTATTTAAGCACTTAGTAGAAGTAGAAAAATGTAATCCTAGTGATTTTCATGTACAAATTGGGATGGCGCTAAGTCAGGAAAAATTCGAAGTCGATTCAGATGTATATGTGAAATTCAAAGACCTTGGCTACGCAGATGATTTTATGTATCTCAATGAGCAAACAAATAAGTATCACATCGATAATCAACTAACTGTGAAAAAACAATGTGAACTAGCTGGTATTCCTTCACATCAAATTACGATTGACCCAACCTGTACGTATTTGAGCCCAAGTGGTTTCTCTTATCGTGAGGATAAACAAAGTGGTCGACATATGAGCTTTATTATGAGAAAAGAAGATTGACCAATTTGATTTTATAAGCGAACTATATTCAAAAAGCACATCAACGCATAAAGTTGATGTGCTTTTTGAGTGGGACTGTTTTGTGCCGGAATAAGCCTTTTCCACTTAATTTAGTTTCAAAAGCGATGCATCTTCAACTAAGGTAGCTGTATTAAATAAAAACAGTACATCTTTAATGCCATTCTCATTCAAATAATCAGTAATACTACCATTATAATAACGAAGGTCAATTACATGAATTTCTGACACATGATTAGTAAGGAATGGGAGTACATTATGCGCGTAAGAGTCTTTAATGACAAGTAGCTTATCTTGTGCAACCTGTTGTGAATCGAGTTCAGTTGTAAGCTTCATTAGCGCATGAACCCCACCTAGAAAATAGGAATACTGATCCTTCTTCGCCAAAAAGCTCTCATCATACATACCCGTCAAAGTTTGATTCGAATCGGCGATATACATCTCTGTCGGTGCGGAATCACGGGGTTTGTAAACTTCGATGAAATCCGGCGTTAAACCAGTAAACTGACTCCTTGTATGATAGCTCCCTAGAAACGAATCACTTACTGTCTCAATCAGAAAATCTTGCTGAGAAAGTGGTTGCCATCCCTTTTGTTCTGCATAGGCAACATAGGCCAAATAGGCACCATATGTTGTCCAATGATGATCAGTCCGGTAGTAAATCGATTCTGATGCATGTGGTGTGAGAACATCAAAGCCGTCAATGAAGGTTATCTCGTCCTCCATTTGATGACCGATAAAACGATTCACTTCCCTTTGAGGATACGACGGCGCTAACCAAGGTAACCTTTCTGGATAAAGGCCAATCGATGTGGGTGCAAGCATGAACGTCATATTCACTTCCGGATGCTTGCTTGCAAATTGGTTTACCGACTCAGTATATTGTTGCACCTTTGTATAATCTGGCTCTAAAAACTTTTCAAATAAATAGCCATCTTTGCCGTTATAGATGCCGTTATTTTCTTGTTGCAAACGGGCTTGTTCTGACGTTGATTTGACCCATAACCATTTGTCTCGGAAAGGAAAGTGATCTGTGATGAAACTCTCCGCCTCCTCGGCAAATTTCTTGGATATCAAGTTATCCCAAGTTAGTTGTGGCGCTGCTTGTAAATACCTGTTTTCTAGTTCAGAGAAACGTTGTTGAGGCAAAATGAAAAAGAGTATAGCGATTAAAAACGTCGTACCGATAAATCCAGCTACTAATAATCGCTCTGATATTTGCTTCATAAAGTTCTACCTCCCTAAAAACGAAAATATAAAAATGGATTGAACGTGGCGTCTACCAAATAGGCAACCGAAAGTAAGTAAAGAAACCCATACCAAACAAGATGAGCTATCGATAATCCACTCGTTCTTGGCCATTGCTTCAACGGTACAGAAGCGATGATCAATACAATCAGTAACACGGCGTTTGTATAAAAAAAGTATATTGTTTCGTTATTCCAAAGCGCTTGTCCATTGAATCCCCACATAGCACCTAAATAACCAACAATTAAAGAAGGCTGATCAAAGGCAAATAGCACCCACCCAATAAGAATGAGGATAATTGCATAAAAGTGTCTGATCCAACGAGGTGCACGTTGAAGTAATGATAATCCCCACCACTTTTCAAAAATGAGAATGACACCAAAATATAAGCCCCACAATATAAAGTTCCAGCTAGCTCCATGCCAAAATCCTGTCAGCATCCAAACAATCAAGATGTTACGCATTTGAATGGCCAACCCTCGTCTATTGCCACCAAGCGGAATGTAGACATATTCGCGAAACCAACTGCCCAGCGAGATATGCCATCTCCGCCAAAAGTCAGTAATACTTTGCGCAATGTACGGCTTATTGAAATTCTCGTTAAACCGGAAACCAAACATAAGACCGAGACCAATAGCCATATCCGAATAACCACTAAAATCAAAATAGATTTGGAAGGCAAACGCAATGATGCCAAGCCATGCCGTTAACACCGGCATCGTCTCAGGACTAGAGCTCGAGATGGTGTCCCAAAGCAAGCCGATGTTGTTGGCAAGTAGCACCTTCTTTGAGAGTCCTATCGTAAACCTACGAACCCCCTCTGCGAACATCTTCATATTTTCAGATCGGTGTTTTAGCTGTTCGGCAATCGTGCTATATTTCACAATCGGCCCTGCCACTAATTGTGGAAACAGGGCGACATATGTGCCGAAGTCAATCCAATTGCGCTGTGCTTTCGCTGTTCCTCTATAGACGTCGATGATATAAGACATCGATTGGAACGTGTAAAAGGATATTCCGATTGGAAGAGGCAGTTCGGTTAAAGGAATATTCGTCCCGATTAACGCATTGACATTCTGAATTAGAAAATCCGCGTATTTAAAATAAGACAGCAGCATGAGATTCACGATAACTGAACATGCGACAATACCCTTACGTTTGACAGAAGTCATATTCGGTTTATCGAGTAGCAAACCGAAACAATAATCCGTAAGCGTAGACACTAACATGATCACGATGTAAACCGGCTCGCCCCATGCATAAAAGACAAGGCTCATAATAAATAAAATGAGATTTCTAATACTTCTTGGCGAACAATAATAAAGCGTTAGAACTGCCGGCAAGAACAAGAATAAGAAAAGAAGGCTACTAAATACCATAGCTGTCTATTTTTCTTCGAAGAAGCTGTCGTAAACTTTAATGAGTTCGTCTGCTCTATCAGAAATAACCAACAACACATAATTTCCTTTTACAACTATTTTATGATTTTTTGCATTTTCATATTGATCTGGAAGATATTGTTCGAATTGCTTCATCACATTTTCTGCTCTTTGTTTTGCTGCAGCTTCCACGTCAGCTACATCTTTTTCATCCTTCACTTTGAAGATTGCAATTTCATTTGTTTTTACGTTCATCATTGGCACTCGGACTGAAAAATCTTCAAGCTTTGCAGGATCTATGTTATATAGGTTCTGCATTTCCTCTTCTGATAATTCCATTAGATCTGGTTGCTCGACCTCTTTTAGCATTTGGTCTGCCATTTCTTTTGCTGACTTACTTGCTTCGATTGTAGTAGTCTTATCTCCAGAACATGCTGAAACTACCATAGCTAACACCATCGTTAGCATAATTAACATCATTTTTTTCATAATAAACTCTCCTTTTTACTAATTATTTGACTACAAAGTGATTAGACGTAGGCAGTCTACTAATGTTACGTAAAATAAAATATTTTCAATTATTAATTTTCAATCGTGTGGAGATAGTATGTTTCATTTGTGATTTCGCATACTTGATTTGTGTATGAGATTGTATAAAATAAAAAAGCCCTCAGACAAATCTATTTGTCTGAGGGCTCATTATACTTACATCATTACTGCTTGATTCTTTTTGTCCTGTGCAGCATGTAGTTTCACCATTACAAAGCGAGCAATTGGTTGAATCACTAAGCTTTCAGCAATGAGGACAATTAAAAAATTTCTTGGCCAATTTGATATGAAGTTACTAAAGATGCCACTGTTAATACCATTTCCAACAATATAACCAATTGGCGTCATAACGACTGACATCCCGATTACAGTGAAGAGAATTCGGAATAAAATTTTGGCATTAAAGCTATCGGTTGGTGCTGTGAATTTCTCAACCAATTTTTCAGCGATACGACCTATTAGAACAGGTTCAATAACCATGGCAATAATCCAAAAAATCGGTAGTGTCTTTAGAATAATTAAGAGCGTGTCTACATTAAATTCTCCGACTGCTAGAATGATATTTAACGAAGTCATTAACAAAACGGTTAGTGTACAAATTATGGCACCGTACAATGCACCCTCCTTCCCGTTTCTTGGCAATCTCATTTCTTGTTTCATTTTATTCATCCTTTCAAAAAGCTTATTCTAGACCTCAGCAATACACAAAATACAAATTTAAAACGACTTCAATAAATTCGGTATTAATTTGGCAACCGTTTTTAAAGGATCTGTCGATTTTTGCGTTCGGCAAAGCATCATCGCACCTTCAATCGAGGCTGTCATCAACAATGCCATTTCCGAAGCCGATTCACTCGAAAAGCCTTCAGTTACAAGTTTCTCATAGAAAATGTGTTGGATATTTTCATAGAGTGCACTACATGCGTTACGGACAGGTTCACTTACTGTAGCCATTTCACTGACCATGCTGCTAAATGTATAGCCAGAAAGTGTCCCGTCAGATTCAAAGTCATGAACTAACTTATCAATCATTGATCGTATGGCTTCTCTGATGGATAGATTCTCTTTGAAGATAGTCTTGATATCTGTCGTAATGGCTTCGTTTAAATCATGTAAACAGGCAATTAATAGTTCCTCTTTGCCATTTGGAAAATGATGATAAAGCGCACCTTTTGTAACATTACAGGCTTTTAAGATTTCATTGAGCCCTACACTTTTGTAGCCTTTTTGTTGAAAAAGAGCTGTAGCAGTATTGATTAATTGCGATTTTGTATCCATATTTGATGCATTCCTCCAAACATACCAACCGGTCTGTTTGTTATTGTAGCAAAATAATTCACTATGATGTAAGTGTTTTTTCTTCTCAGACACTGACTCGTTCACATTTTAGACAAATATTTTAGGAGAATTGCATAATTTCTATAAAAGGTTTCTCAGTCTAAGCTTTGGATTGGTAAGAACTTAAGTGGGCGCAGAACCTTTCCCACGAGTGATAAATAAACAAAAAAAAGGCAACCTTCAGTTCAAACTACTGAAAGTTACCCTTATATTTTGAGAGCAAAAAGCATGTTTTTAACTCACTGGGAGTGATCATTTATGCTAACCCCTCATCATTTAATATTAGTTTTGCACAGCACAAGCTGCCTAGTGGATGACAGACGGTCCTGAAAAGTCGATACCTCAACCAGAAACCCAGGATTTAAAAGAAGTTTTAACTTTAAGTTTTTAACTTTAAATTATAAAGAACTTTGAAACGTAAACTTTACACTTTTAGCTTTACCCTTTGAACTTTCAAATTAAAGCATTATTTTCCGCCTGCATTTGCAGCTTCAATAATGCTGACTAAGTTGAGTTGGTTAAAAACCATTTGAGTGAGGTGTGTTTTGATGTTTCAACTCGCACACATCCCTCTAAGCACGAGCGACTTATACGTTTTCTGTTTTCGCTAGGCCATGCAATTCTAATCCTATTAAGCTTTTACTTCGATAAATGTAGTCGCATTGGATTCCGATAATACAGCATCCACTTCTGATTCGAACTCTTCAATACGATTAGTCAATGTTTCAATCATTTTTTTGACATTCATCGGATCAACGAATTCAAATTCATTGCGTTTCATAAATGTCTCTGTATGTAATTTGACTTCTTCTGCAGATTGCTTTTCCTTGTTTCCAAGAATATTCACCAAGTACGTTTCAAGTTTTGCTGGTAGTGCATCGTTTTCTTTAGCGACTGTTTTAATCGCTGTACGATACTGTTGCTGCATTCGGTCTAATAACTGTTTTTCATATTGAATGGACTGTTTTCGTTCAATTGCTTCTGCTACAGTCATTTCATCTCTACCTATGTTAACTTTTGTTAACGCATTCGATTCGACAACGAGTGCCTTTAAACGGTTACGATATACTATTAAGCTCGTCACCTTATCATAAGAAGCCTGCATCTGCTTTTCGTATTCTTTAATGTTAATTCCATTTATCTTCTCATTACTCTTGCGATTAGCTAAGACAACACTTACTTCATTCGTCGATGCTTCAATTCGATGATTCAGCATTTTTAATTCTGTTAAAGCTCGGTGAATCGTTAATTTTTTCAACTCTTTCATCACTTAATCTCCTAGTTCGTTCAGTTATTTACGAAATTTATATTTTATTATATCCCAGAATGACCTTTAGTTTCAACATATCAGTTATTCTTGGTTATTGTTCATTCACCAGCCCTATTAGAAAAACTTGTTAACGTAAAAACTCTATTCTATATACTTAATAGAATAGAGTGCCCAGCACTGCATTTTAAATTGACTTACTACAACAGCTTTTATTCTTGAAGCTTTGCCGCAAAATACTTTCGTGCTTCTGCTGTCGTAATCTGCAAACAAACCTCTTCTTCTTGCCGTTCAAACTCAATAAACATACCACTTAAATTTTCATATACATATTGGACTTTATAGCCCGTGTCTAAATAGTTATCTACTTTTTTCATTTCATCCAAACTTAATAAGTGATCTGACATACACACACCCCGCTTTTCTTATTCAGCACCTTTACTTAGAGGATTGGGTTCACTTCACCCGCACAATTGAAGGTACTTTTTCTGTTTCTTGCACGAGTATATCGTCCCAATCACGACCAACTGTAATGCCTAGATACTTCTCATCACTTGGATCGTCAAGTTCCGCTTGTGGATACTTTTTAAACCACCAATATTTCGCCAACACATAATAAATGGCAGCCCCTGCGAAGAAACCAATCAATGAAGAATAAGTCGGGAACATATTCGCTAAGACACCACCGATCACCCAAGCAATCAAACCTGCCAAGTTAAAGCCATTCATATACTTATACTGGCCATCTAACTCGTATAGTTCTTTTACGTTCACGCGGCGTTTACGGATTAAGTAATAATCGGCAAATAAAATACCAACAATTGCTGTTAAAATACCGCCAATGATTAATAGTGCATTGACCAAGACGCCAAATAGGCTCCAAGGCTGTGCTAAAATCCCAATAACCCCCGCTATGATAACCCCAGCCCAGAACGGCACTTTTGGCCCACCAATGTTCGAGAAAATTGTCGCCGCAGGTATGACATTTGCTGACGTATTCGTAGACCATTGCGCTAACACAATCATCAGCAATAAGATTCCTAAAATGAATCCACTTGCACTTTGTTGTAGTGCATTTACAGGATCAGCAGATGCCACTGCCATATAACAAACCGCACCAATGGCTACGATAAACGTATTGGTAATTGGCATCACGATTAAAGAACCTACTAATTGCGTTTTATTGCGTTTGAACCAATTGCGCTCATTTTTTGGTGCTTTAAAGAAACGTGATAATGACGGCATATCAGCTGCTAATGTCGCCCAGAATCCCATATTCGCCATGATTACAACCATAAATGCTGTAAACGCTGCCATCCCTGTCGTTGGTGATTCCACCCAACTCCAAACATCTTTTCCTTGAGATGTTGCATTATCGGCTAACGTAATATACATCCAGCACGAAATTAATATAATAATTGGAGCAGCTAAATCCGCAAAGCGCTCAATTGATTTTATGCCCAATGATGTATTGAATAACTGCAATGCTGCAAAAATTAAAAAACATAAAAACCAGTTATCAAAGCCAAATAATAAATTCAAGATACCATTGATCGCAAGCGCACCAAAATAAGTGTTAATCCCGAACCAACATGCTGCAGTAACCCCACGAACAAGTGAAGGTAAATGTGTTCCAAATGTACCAAATGGGGCACGCATATAAACTGGGAAGGACAATCCGTGCTCTATGCCAATATCACCGATTAACGTCATAAATACGCCGATTAAAACGGAACCTATGATTGTCGCCAAAATAACCATTGGCAATGGTAAACTCATTATTCCTGCCCCACCAATTGCAAAGGCAGCTAATACAATCGCCATACCTATCCATATCACTGCAAAACCAAATGTACCGATGCTTCTTTGTTGATGTGTCACTGGAAGTAAATCTGGTGATTTTAAATAATTCCCACCATTCGCCATACATGTCTCTCCCTTAAGTTAGATTTCCAGCTCACAAAAATTCAGCGCTACTTATCGAGCAAAATTACTGATAAGTGATTGGCGTTCATTCCAAGTCATTGGTGCAATATTGGATTTTCTTTCAACCATCGTAATCGCACCATCTACAGGGCACACAATCGAACATAAATTACATCCTACACAATCTTCTTCACGTACCTTTAGCATTGGCCGACCACTTTCTGAGTACAAATCAATACATTGATGCGACGTATCTTCACATGCGATATGGCATTTATTACAGTTAATACATACATCATTATTAATTTCAGCGACAATTTTGTAGTTTAAGTCTAAGTTACCCCAGTCAGAATAACGTGGGACTGTCCTGCCAACTAAATCCATCACAGATGCAATGCCTTTATCATCTAGATAGTTATTAAGCCCATCAATCATATCTTCTACAATGCTGAATCCATGGTGCATTGCCGCTGTACAAACCTGAACCCCTGTTGCACCCATCAAAATAAATTCTGCAGCATCTTGCCAGTTTGAAATGCCCCCGATTCCTGATATCGGTACATTGAATAAAGGATTACGTGCACATTCTGCCACCATATTTAGTGCAATTGGTTTTACTGCCGGACCACAATAACCACCATGTGCTCCTTTACCACCAACGTGAGGCACTGTATTCCATGAATCTAAATCAACACCCGCTAAGCTGTTAATCGTATTAATCATACTGATGGCATCTGCTCCGCCTCTTGCGGCCGCTTCTGCTGTTACCGTAATATCCGTGATGTTCGGCGTTAGTTTGACGATGACTGGCGTACGCGCAACTTCTTTCACCCAGTACGTTTGCTTTTCCACCAATTCAGGGACTTGACCAGAGGCAGAACCCATCCCTCGTTCTGCCATCCCATGTGGACAACCAAAGTTAAGCTCAAGACCATCAACCCCCACATCTTCTACTTTTTTTACAATTTCATGCCACTTCTCTTGCTTTGGCTCCACCATCAAGGACACAATAATTGCATGATCTGGAAACCTTTTTTTCGTTTCATAAATTTCTTTTAAATTCACCTCTAACGGACGATCCGTAATCAGTTCTATATTATTAAAACCCGCTACTCTCTGTCCGTTATAGCTCACTGCCGCAAAACGTGAAGTAACATTCAAAATCGGTTCCCCTAATGTTTTCCAAACTGCTCCACCCCAGCCAGCTTCAAATGCACGTTGTACTTGATAGCCTGAGTTGGTTGGTGGTGCTGATGCTAACCAAAATGGATTTGGTGATTTAATGCCTGCTAAGTTAATTCGTAAGTCTGCCATGCCACATCCCCCCTTATGCGATTTCGCTTGGTTTTCTTAAATGTTCGTGAATAACGTAAGCTGCATCTTTTCCTTGTTGTGCCGCTGTTACCACCATTGCTTCCCCTTGACCGTTTCCGAAAACGACATCTCCACATGCAAACACTTTCTTATTCGATGTTTGCATTGTCGTTTCGTCAATATCAACAACACCATGCGTGTGCTCTAAACCAAAAGCTTCAATTAGCGATACGAAACGTGTTTGCCCAATAGCTTTGATGACAGCGTCCACCTCTATGACAAAATCAGAACCCTCAATAATTTCAGGTCTTTGCCTGCCGTCTGCACCCGCCTCCCCGAGTTTCATTTTGACGCATTCAAGCGCCACTACTTTACCTGCCTTGTCACCGATAATTTTTTTCGGTGCTGTCAGCCACTTAAATGCGACACCATCTTGCTTTGCAAATTCATATTCAAATTGGTACGCTGTCATTTCTTTTTCTGTTCTTCTATAAAGAATTTCTACTTGTTCAGCACCTAATCGAACAGCACACGTAGCACCATCGATTGCTGTATTCCCAGCACCAATGACCGCAACACGTTTACCGACTAAGTCTTCCGTAAGTAATCCCATTTTCGTTTGCTTTACAAACTCAATGGCATCATGAACGCCCGCTAGTTCTTCACCTTCAATACCTAGATTCGGAACCGCTCCCATACCAACCGCTAAAATAACGCTGTCGTATTGCGCTAAAATTTCTTCTACAGAAATATCCACGCCTACTGCCGTATTCGTTTTAATATCAACACCAAGCTTTACAATTTGCTCAACTTCCCAATCCACGACGTCGTTCGGTAATCTAAATGACACAATGCCGTAGTTTCCTAAGCCACCCGCTTTCGCTTCTGCTTCAAAAATTGTAACACCATAGCCTAAACGACTTAACTCACGAGCTGCGGATAAACCAGCAGGTCCAGCACCAACAATTGCTACCTTTTGCCCGTTGCTTTCCCCTTTTTTGAATAACTCGACATCCGATTCCATCGCCCAATCTGTTGTATATCGTTGCAAATGGCCGATTTTAATTGGTTTTGTTGAAGCGTTTAGCACACATGCTCCTTCACATAACTCTTCTGTCGGACATACTCTTGCACAACTAGCACCAATCGGATTTGCCTCCATAATCGTCATGGCCGAACCTTTCATATTACCTGAAGCGATTTTTTTAATAAAATTTGGGATTTGAATACTCGTCGGACAAGCTGTAATACAAGGTGCATCGTAGCAGTATAGGCAACGATTGGCCTCTTCTAGTGCTTCATTTTTTGTCATCCTGCTATTCATTTCAACAAAGTTTCGTTTGAGTTGTTCAGTCATTGCATTTTCTTGAATCGGAACCATTTCCACATCCCCCTCATGTGTTTACTTTTGGTCCATTACCATAACTAAGGGTTGATTTCCGTTCCGGCTGGGCGCTTTCCGGGGGCGTCCGATGAGCCGCTTCACTCGCAAGCTCGCTCCAGGGTCTCATCTAGGACGCTAATCCCCCAGGAGTCGCCCAGTCTCCACTCCAATCAACAAACATTATTAAATTTAATGTCATACCCTATTTTTGGTGATGAACCTTACTTTTGGATATACAATCAATTACGCCCCATCGTAATTGATTCCAGCGAGCATTCGAGCACCCGCTTCATGAATTTAAACCTTGATTGTATCTGTAACAGTTGGTTTTAGTACGCGTTTCACGTATTGTCCACTGCCTAATACCCCTACGAACTCTTTATTTTTAATCACGTATTCACCACGTACGAGTACACTTACTGGCTCACCCGTAACTTCCCAGCCTTCATAAGCGTTATAATCGACATTCATGTGATGTGTATTCGCTGAAATCTCTCGTTTTACGGAAGGATCGAAAAGTACGATATCTGCATCAGAGCCGATTGCAATCGTTCCTTTTTGTGGGTACAAGCCGAAAATCTTTGCTGCACTTGTCGAAATCATATCGACGAAGTCATTAATGGAGATTTTCCCTTTCGCCACACCTTCTGAAAATAAAATACTGAAACGATCTTCGATAAATGGCCCACCGTTTGGAATTTTTGAGAAATCATTGATGCCCAACTGCTTTTTGCCATTAAAGCTAAATGAACATTGATCCGAACCAATTGTTTGCAGTTGCTTTGCCTTTAACGCGTTCCATAAATGTTCTTGATGGTATTTAGGACGAAGTGGTGGTGACCAAACATATTTTGCCCCTTCAAAGCCTGGCTGTGCTAAAGCGGATTGATCGAGCGTTAAATAAGGAGGACATGTTTCTCCGTACACGTCATACCCTTTTTCGCGCGCCATTATAATTTCATCTAAAGCCTCTTTACACGTAACATGTACGACATAAAGCTTTGCACCTGCGATGTGCGCCAGTTCAATTGCTCGTTTTGTCGCTTCACCTTCTAATTCCGCCGGACGCGTAAGTGCGTGATAAATCGGCTCCGTATGACCAGCACACTTCGCTTCCTCTACTAGTTCATCAATAACTGAGCCGTTTTCACAGTGCACCATCACGATAGCACCCAAGTCCTTCGCGATTTTAAATGCTTTGAAAAGCGTGCGGTCTGAAGCCTGGAATTCTTTCGCGTAAGCCATGAATACCTTCATTGATGTTATGCCTTCTTGCTCTAGTAATAACGGTAACTCCGCTTCTGTTTCTGGCGTTAATTCACCAATCATTAAATGGAAACCGTAGTCAATGGCCGAGTTGCCATTTGCTTTTGCATGCCACTTTTCCACAGCCGCTGAAAGCTTTTCTTCCCCAGCAGATAAGCAAAAGTCTAAAATTGTCGTCGTACCACCAAATGCAGCAGCAATTGTACCAGACTTCCAATCATCATCAGTCACCGTGTTGTTAAAGGGCATATCTAAATGCGTGTGGGGATCAATTCCTCCAGGCATTACATATTTGCCCGTTGCATCTATAATTTCTGCTCCTTCAGCTGATAAATCTGTGCCAATTTGAACAATTTTTCCGTTTTCTATTAAAATATCTGCCTCATACACATCTGAAGCTGTGGCAACTAGTCCACCTGTAATAATTTTTTTCATCGTTCCCCTCACCCTTCGTTTAATTTAAGTAAATTTAATTTAACGTGTATGACTCGCCAACACTAAATTTTGTTTGTAACGTCAACACAGTTTCAAGTAACACGTCTGCACCCTTCGCACAATCTTCAAATGTCGTCTCTTCTTCCTCACAATGACTTTTACCAGCAATGCTTGGCACGAAAATCATCGCTGAAGGAATAAAGCTTGCGATATACTGTGCATCATGTCCTGCCCCACTAAACATTCGATGAGAAGAATAACCAAAGTTCTGACATGATTTCTCTACTTCATCACAAATGAACTTATCAAAAAATACAGTATCTCTTCCCCATAGCTTTAATGGTTGAATACGGCAACCTTTTATCTCCAAGGGTAAGCCTTTTAGTATATCTTCCACCTTTTGCATGACTTGTGGATCTTGATGACGCGAATCAATGGTAAACACTACTTTGTTCGGAATTACTGTATGAATATTTGGAGAAACGTTCATACGGCCAAATGTGTAAACAAGTTCATCATCTACTTTTCCAAGTTGCTCATGTAAATACGTCATTATTCGAGACGCTACAATCATCGGGTCTTTACGCATCGACATTGGTGTAGTTCCAGCATGATTGGATTCCCCTGTAATCGTAATTTCATAACAAATCATGCCTAAAACACCCTCAACCACACCAATTTCTAGTTGCTTCGCTTCTAATACTGGGCCTTGTTCTATATGAAGCTCAATATAAGCAAGTGCTTCTGTTAAACGATTTTCTTGTTCACCCTCATACCCACTCGCTTGCAATGCCTTTTTAAAAGTAATGCCGTTTTTATCGACAGACTGCATCATTTTGTCTTTATTAAATTTTGAAGAAATTACACCTGAGCTCATCATTGCCGGATCAAAGCGAGCACCTTCTTCATTTGTAAAATTCACAATCATTAGCGGGATATCTAGTTCAATATCATTTTCCTTTAACGTTTTAATAGCCTCTAATGCGGTCAACACACCTAAGACGCCATCGAACTTCCCACCTTTTTCAACTGAATCTAAATGTGACCCCATTACAATCGGTGGAAAATCTTTTTTTCCCGGTAAAATCGCATAGATATTTGCCATATCGTCTATTACAATTTCCATGCCCAAGGCTTTACAGCACTCGCAAAAATAATCTCTCGCGAGTAGATCCTCTTTCGAAAGGGACAAACGAGTTACGCCACCATTTACAGTCGCTCCAAATTGACTAAATTGTTCAATTGACTCTTGCAACCGACTACTATTACATTTATACATATGCTAGTCCTCACTCCCTCATTAATAAAAATACATTTATGCAAATTCTAAAATAGAAAATTTTTACTAGATATGGTGATAAAACTAAATAAATATATGCAATTGCACATCATTTATGGTAGATTAATTGCATAATAGGGGGGCGCTTGTTATGGGGACAATACGAAAAATTGTAGAAGGAACTCAATTCCCGATGCTTACTTTAGTAGCTGGACATAACGGTATGTATCGAAGAGTTACAGGGGTTAACGTTGTAGAGAGCATTGATTTAATCATGTTTTGCCGACCAAATGAATTAGTCGTGACAACAGGGGTTAATTTCTCACACCAAGATACTTCCTTAGAACAACTCGTTAAACTTGCTTACGCTAAAAAAGTAGCTGGTTTTATTATTAATATAGGTCCTTACATTCCTGACATCCCAGAATCGGTCATCACGTTTGCTAACGAACATGACTTCCCAATTTTTCAAATGCCTTGGGATCGTCGTGTAGCCGATCTTTTAAAAACAACATTCCAATTTATCGCCACGCATCAACAAGAACAATCCACCGAAGAGAAGGTTCTATACAACTTACTTTTTCATTACAAACAGCACGCTGATTCCATTAAACAAAATTTAGCGCAACTCGGATTCCCAAAAGGTACAGAACTAGCCATCATCACTTGCAAAACAATTGCTGCACAAAGTCGCATTGACCGTTACGAGGTCATGATTCAATTCGCATTCCAAAATAGATATAAACGATTTTTGAAACTAAAGTATAAAAATCACCTCATCTTTCTAATCGACCGAGTACAAATAAATACACCTACTATCCCCTTCTCAAAAACAGTTGAAGAAATTTACGACAAAATCACCAAGAAAAATGGCAGCCTAGATGTAATCATCGGCAAAGGTAATTTTCATAAAGAATTTGAAAACATCCAAACTAGTTACGAAGAATCACTCACTGTCATTCGTTTAGCACAATTGCATAACAACCGTTTCTTATACAAATATAAAGAAATTGGTGCTTATAAAATTATAATGGGTGTGCAAAACCGAACATTAATCGAATCATTTAGCCAAGATATACTCGGACAAATTTATCATTATGATGATTTACACAATACCGATTACCTTTCATTTTTACGAATTTTTCTCGAAGAAAACGGCAGTACAAGTAAAATTAGTGAACGACAATTTATCCATCGCAACACGGTCCTTTATAAAATCAAAAAAATAGAAATGCTATTAGATATGGACTTAAGCAACCCATTTACAAAAACAAATCTTTATATGGCCTTTTTAATAGAAGATGTTCTGACACATAGCTAATTGAAGTTTGCAGAGAAGTGCACAGTATTCCGTCAGAATATTCAGTGATAAGACAACCCTTCTAAAATTCTCAATCTATTCATATAAACTAACTGTCGTGTTGGGTAACCCATTTTAACCATTACTATTAAAGTGGGAAGTTGATTTCCGCTACGGGTTTCTCGCTTTCCGCGGGCAAGCACCGAGCCGCTTCCTTCGCGATGCTCAGTCCAGGGTCTCGGTACGCTTGTGATTCCCGCAGGAGTCGAGCACCCTCCGCTCCAATCAACTAAAACTACAGTAACAAAAGTTAGTATTGAGTATAAAAACAACAAATTTTCAGGTGAATTATAACCTAATATTTGCCTAAGCAACACACCCGATAAAATAGCAGTCTATCTATTAGCAAAAATGAGAAGTAGATAGATTGCTTAAGTTTTCAATACGCTACTTTTTGCTCGTATAGGATAACAATTAACTCATAATGAACAAATTGGTAATAATGTATTTCCATCTAAATAAAGTGGTAGCTGGCTTTTTGATTGAAGTGGAGGCCGGGCGACTCCTGGGGAATCAGCGTCCTAGATGAGACCCTGGAGCGAGGTTGCGAGTGAAGCGGCTCATCAGACGCCCCCCGGAAAGCGCCCTGCCGGAACGGAAATCAACCCCAAATCATGATGATTCCCTTGTTAAATAGATTAGGTATTTTGGGGCGTGATTTTGCTCAAATCGAGAATTAATATAGCTTTGTATGCTTATTCTAGGAGGAGGAGGAAAATATGAATGGTTTTTCACTCACTGTAGCTGATGCGATGACGAAAAAGTTATTTAGTAGTGCTTCGTTGATTGCAGGTGCTAAAGGACAACTAAATGTCATCAAATGGGTACATATTGTCGAAAATATGGATACTGTAAAGTTACTTAAGGGTAATGAATTAATCTTGACGACTGGTATTCATTTAAAAGAAAATGATGAATGCTTTAAACAGTTTATTCACCAGTTGATTGCATCAAAAGCTGCTGGTCTGTGCATTGAGCTTGGTAGCTCCATTCAAAAGATCCCTGAATTCATACAACAAATGGCAACAGATTATCAATTCCCTCTCATCATTTTTCAAAAGGAAGTCGCCTTTGTCGAAATTACACAAGAAATACACAGCATTCTCATCAATCAACAATATGGCATGATTAAAAACCTTGAAAACTACGCCCAACAAATCAATAAATACACACTAACGGCCAACAACTATGAGCAAATTTTAATGCATTTATATAAACACCTCGGTTTGCAAGTCATCTTTACGTTCAACGGGCAAAAACCTATTTTTATCCCGAATATTCATCAGGACAAGTATGAAATGATGCAAAAAGAATCGAACCTTGAGTATACAGAAAAACATTTTATACGCTGTGATGTTAACATCCTCAATCAATGCTATGGTGAAGTTTGTTTGTTTTCCCCGCAGCGTGTCATTAATGAATATGATGTACTTATTTTGGATCGCACGGTTATTGCACTATCACAATATTTATTACGAGATTTGTATATAGAAGAGAAAAAAGGTATGGAGAATCGTGAAATTTTAGAGAATTGGCTGAATGGTGTGCCCAATATCGAAGAGTTGACGCTTTTCATTCAAGATCATCATCCAAACATCCCTGCGCATCATTGGATTGTCATGATTCATCAAATCCAAAAAGGCAAAAATAGTGATTTAACGTACTACAAACTATTTACACGCAATGTGTTTGAGAAGTTTGGCTTTTATCCGTTTATAGTAGAAAAAAATCACCAACTTATTTTTATTTTAGCGAATCTACGTGAGCAAGAGACGTATAAGAACCGAATCGAACAAGCAATTGAACAAATACTCGATAATAACAAAAAATATGCAAAGTTAAAAATTTCTCTAGCCGTTGGCAAATACGTCATCAACTTACAAGATGTTAAAAATAGTTTCACTACAGCCAAAGACACTTTGCAAATTCGATTGAGAACGCAAGATTTTTCGTATTTCTACGAAGATTTGCACCTTCATCATTTAATTTTCCAATTACAAAAAAATCCCGCCATTATGGAAATGGTGGCCGAATATATAAACCCACTCATCGAATATGACTTAAAACATAACAGTAAATTAGTCGAAACGTTAAAAGTATACTTGCAAACAAATGGGCTCAAAAAAGAAACGTCCGAGCGCCTTTTTATCGTTAGACAAACACTCTATCATCGCTTAGAAAAAATCGAACAGTTGCTTGGTCATGATTTTATGAAACCAGAAAAACGATTGGCATTAGAATTAATGCTCGTTGCAAATGAATGGTCACTCTTTGAACACTCTACTTAATTTACCTTAATGTAAATAGTGACATAGCATTTGTTTTACATTTTGTACAATGCTTATTTTTCCCAAATATTGAATAATAGAGTTATAGCAAAGGAGTGATGTTCGATGACAAATTTAACAAGTCAAAATTGGCAAGTTAAAGATGAACAGTATGTATGGCATTCGATGAAGCCGTACAACCCAAATGCAACGATGATTGTCCAAAAATCAAAAGGTGCCTGGATTACGGACACTGATGGAAAGCGGTACTTAGATGCTATGGCTGGCTTATGGTGTGTCAACGTTGGGTATGGTCGAGAAGAAATCGCTAAAGTTGCCTACGAGCAATTACTTGAAAATACCTATACCCCACTATCGGTTGGTCACATCCCTGCCATTCAATTGAGTGAAAAAATTAGCGAGTTATTAGGCGATGATTATGTTGTATTTTTCTCCAATAGTGGTTCAGAGGCGAACGAAGCAGCGTTTAAAATCGTGCGTCAATACCATCAGCAAAAAGGACACACGGGCCGTACGAAATTTATCTCTCGTTATCGGGCATACCACGGTAGCACGATGGGTGCATTAGCGGCAACAGGTCAGGCACAGCGGAAATACAAATACGAACCGTTAACACCTGGCTTTATTCATGTCGCGCCACCCGATGCTTACCGTGCAAATGAAGATCATATTACAGACCCATCTGCGTTACTTTCTGTTCAAGCAATCGATAATGTCATGACGTGGGAATTTTCCGAAACGATTGCCGGCGTAATCCTCGAGCCCATTATTACCGGTGGCGGCGTGATTATGCCACATGAGGATTATTTACGTGGTGTAAAAGCTGTTTGCGAAAAACATGGTGCCCTTCTCATCGTTGACGAAGTAATTTGTGGATTCGGACGCACAGGCAAAGCATTTGGCTTTCAAAACTATGGCATTCAGCCGGATATTGTGACAATGGCAAAAGGCTTAACGAGCGCTTATATGCCACTATCAGCAACCGCTGTACGACGTGAAATTTATGAGGCATTTGCAGGTAGCGATGAATACGACTTTTTCCGCCATGTGAACACATTCGGCGGTTCTCCAGCCGCTTGTGCTGTTGCCCTCAAAAATATAGAAATCATGGAAAATGAAAATTTATTTGCACGCTCGGAAGAAATGGGCGCTATCATCTATGCAGAACTACAAGAACGTTTAAAAGATCATCCGAATGTAGGCAATATCCGTGGAAAAGGCTTACTACTCGGCATTGAACTTGTGAGCGACAAAAATAGTAAAGCACCACTCGACGTAGCTCTTGTCAACAAAGTGATTGGTTTATGTAAAGAACAAGGCCTCATCATCGGAAAAAATGGCGTAACCGTTGCAGGCTTTAATAATGTATTAACCTTATCACCGCCACTTATTATCTCATTGGAAGAAAAGGATTTAATTGTAGAAAAATTCACGAACGCTTTAAATGAACTTCTGCAACAGCCATAAAACTAATGAAAACTAAGGGGGAAATTAATTAAATGGTAACCAATACAGAAGTAACGGAACTGGGGCATTTCATTAATGGCGAAGTCGTTCCAGGAAAAAGTGGTCAGTTCTCTGAAGTCTTCAACCCAAGTACCGGTGCAGTCATTGCACGTGTCCCTATTGCCACAAAAGAAGAAGTACAAAATGCAATTGCAACAGCGAAAGCTGCATTTCCAGCATGGCGTGCGCTGTCGGTTGGTAAACGCACTGAAATTATCATGAAGTTCCGTCAATTGATGACAGAGAATATGGATGAATTAATTGATATGATTTGTACCGAGAGTGGGAAAACAAAAGAAGATGCCAAGGGGGAGATTATCCGTGGACTAGAGTCTGTTGACTTAGCCATCAATGCCCCTCACCTTTTAAAAGGCGAGTACTCCGTCAATGTCGGTGGACATATCAATGCTTACTCAACAAAAGCACCACTGGGCGTTGTGGCTGCGATTTCTCCTTTCAATTTCCCTGTGATGGTACCACTAGCTATTACGAGTATGGCAGTTGCGGTTGGAAACTCTGTCATTTTAAAGCCGTCTGAGCGTGTGCCTTGCTCCGCTCTATTTTTATCGGAACTTTGGAAAGAAGCTGGTTTACCTGATGGCGTTTGGACAGTCATCAATGGTGACAAGGATACTGTCAATGAGTTATTAGTAAATCCTACTGTTGAAGCCATTTCGTTTGTTGGTTCAACACCAGTCGCAGAATACATTTATTCAACAGGTGCAAAACATGGTAAACGCGTCACAGCCTTAGGTGGTGGGAAAAACAATATGGTTGTCATGCCAGATGCTGATTTAGAACAAGTCGCAAATGCATTTTTAGGTGCTGCTTATGGAGCTGCTTCCCAACGCTGTATGGCTATCTCAACGATCATCCCTGTTGGCGAAGAAACAGCGAATAACCTTGTAAGAGTACTGGCTGATAAAATCGAAAAATTAAAAGTTGGTCCCTACACAGATTCCGCAGTTGATTTTGGTCCTGTCATTACACAACAATCAAAGGACACAATCATTGGTTTTATCGACCGTAGCCTAGAGGAAGGCGCGACATTAGTTTGCGATGGACGTAACCCAGACATCGCGAAAAACTCAAATGGCTTCTATCTAGGGCCTACACTACTAGACAACGTCAAACCTGGCATGGAAATTTATGAAGAAGAGGTATTTGGACCAGTTCGTAATGTTGTCCGAGTGGATACGTTAGAAGAAGCCATTGAACAAATCAATGCACATGAGCTAGGAAATGGTGTCACAATTTTCACTAATAACGGTGCTGCCGCTCGTAAATTCACATCGGAGATAGAAGTTGGTATGGTCGGTGTAAATGTCCCAATCCCAATCCCTGTCGGCTACCATAACTTTGCCGGCTGGAAACGCTCAAGATTTGGTGAAGGGCATATGTTTGGACCTGACCAAGTCCGCTTCTTCACCAAAACCAAAACCATTTCAGAAAAGTGGTTTGAAGAAAATAGTGAATCCGTGTCGACCTTTGCCTTTCCGAGTAACAACGACTAAACTCTATCTGCCTACAAGAAAAAAAATTTCTACGACTGATATTGTCTACATGCATGATAAACCGTTCCATTAGTTAATTATCGTGATTAATAATAGATAAAAAAGAAGTGTCGATTAACACTTCTCAAATGCAACTTCTACCGTAAAAGTGGTTGTTGTCTATATTTTGTTTTTCCTACGAGAACCACTCTTTTGCTTTTGGCGGCGAGGAGTGGTTTTCTTGTGTTCTAAAATGTTCTTTCTAAAGTCATATGCAGCAATCCAAACATACGCCATATTCTAATTTATGTGCTGTAATCTATTTTTTACAAGAAATAAACATTTTCCTTTCAATAGATTGCATATGGTTTTATCGACTTTCAATAGTGACACTTTGACTATTCTTTATCCATAATCAATTTTCACTTAAACTCGATAGGACCTGCATCCATTTTGAAAGTACCATCTTCATAAAGACGAGGAGAGGCTTCCGAATGATTTTTAGAATATCGCTCTACGTGAGAAACTTGCATCTCTTTGTCATCTGTAAAATTCATTTGCGCAATTGCTACCCAATAAGAATTTTTATTTCGTTCTAGAAGTGGCGCAACTACAACACTGCCCTTATGATTATCCACGATTGCTTTTGCTTTCATTGAATAAAAGCTCCCAACACCATTTCCAACAGCGCTATAGGCCGCAAATAATACAAACGCTAGCTCATCCGTTTTATAAATTTCAATGGTTTCTTTTCCGAATTGTTGTGCATCACCATCTAGTTTAATAAAAGGATACTGGTTTGGAGCTCCCAAATCACGATAGTAGACCTTACCTGTTCTACCATTTTTCATAACATAGAAGCAATAGAGATCGAGGTCTTTATTGGTTTCCCATTCTAATGTAGCTGTGATCCGTTGGGATTTTTGAATGTTCACTGATTGTTTTTTCTTTAATTCTATTTTCCCTAAATTGACTGCTTCTATTGGCTTGGATTTTGGCTTTTCCTCCATAATCGTCGCTGCAACTGTCGGCTCATCATCAACAACCACTCCAAACGATCCACATAATGCCTCAAGCCCACCAAAATAGCCTGCTCCGATTGAATTGAATTTCCATTGACCTGCATGGCGATATAATTCACCTACTACAATCGCTGTCTCATTCGAGAATGTATTTGGCACTTTAAATTGAAGTATTTCTGACCCTGTTTGAGGATCGGACATCTTTAAATAAATCGAAGAGGCTTGTTTAAATGATTGGTTTGCTGTGAAAATTGTTAATGAAAATACAATTTTTTGGATGTCTGTCGGGATTTCACTCCATTCGATTTGAAATTGTTGATGCTTATTTCCACTAGCATTTTTCTTTACAGAACCACATTCTGAGGAAGGTTGTCCATAAAAAATAAAGTCCGCATCGCTTCTAACCTTTCCATTCTCAGCTAGTAAAAACACAGATGCATCCAGCTCAATTTTCTCATCTACCTGCCAACCTAGTTCTACATTTAATTTAACAAGATTTAAGTTCGTTTTTGTAACATCTACTTTTTGTCCTTTTACCAACGTTAGTGCCATCATTACAACCTACTTTCTTTATCAAATGGGATTTTTGTAGCATCTAATTATTCGGTACAGTCCTAAGATCAACTTCCAATCTTAGTCCCTATATCAATTATACCAAAAACTGGGTGCTCGTAACTTTATCTCTATCAAATTAGAAAAGGAGAAGAAGACTCATCTTTAGACGAATCTTCTTCTCCTCAAACAGGGCAATGTATGTGCTTTTCAGTCACCCTTAATTAGTTACGAGCTTCTCGCCTCGTGATTGCGGTTTGTCATTTTCTAAATGCACTTTTTCTGGTTTCACAACCCACATACTAATAACTGTTGCGACTACATATAGCCCTAAAATGACATACAGTACCGCGTCATATGATCCAGTCTGCTTTAAAATAAATGCACTTAGCTGATTGCCTGTTAGACCTGCAAAAGCCCATGCTGATAACGCTAAACCATGCACTGTGCTAATGCTATGGATGCCAAATCGATCTACTAATAACGGTGGTAAGTTGGAGAATCCACCGCCGTAACCTGCGTTAATAACACAGAGTAAAGCGATAATTAGTAGCGCCATTGAATTATTAACCCCATCAAACACAATCGTCATCCCTATTAACGCAATAGCTGAGACGAAAATGATTTTATAAATTGTATTTCGGTCATTCAATCGATCTGCCCATGCTGCGAAGAATAAACGGCCACCTGCATTAAAAACTGCCGTTAACGAACTCACCAAACCGACTGCACCAAAACCAATGAAATAGAGAATCCCTTTTTCTTGTGAAATAAGTGCCAAGCCACATGTAATATTAATATAGAACATGAGCCAAATACCGATGAATGTTTTATTTTTTAAAACCGCCATGTAATTAAAACTTTCTGTATGTACACTTTCCTCAACCCAGCCCGCTGGTTTTTTAATAAGCCAATGCCCAATCAGCATCATCACTAAATAAACAGCTGCTAAAATATAAAACATTTTATAAATATTTGTTGGATCTACTAATGTGCCATCTGCATTTGTAGCACCTAGAAGCATTTCAATAACAGGGCTCGCAATTACTTTCGCAAGACCAAAACCTGCTACGGCAAGACCTGTCGCTAATCCCTTTTGTTTGTAGAACCAAAGCATTAATGTTTTTACTGGTGTTAAGTAACCAATACCTAGCCCGATCCCCATAATCACACCATAACAAATATAGATGCCAATCAGTGATTTTTGATAAATAAAGAACCCTGTCCCAAGCATTCCCGCTACAAAAAATATAGCGGAAATCAGCGAAGACTTATGCACGTCTTTTTCTACAAACTTCCCACCAAACGCAGCAGACATACCAAGTACAAAAATGGCAATACTAAACGCCCATTCCACTTCCCCGATCGGCTTCCCAATATAATTCGCTATATCGGCTTTGAACAATGACCAACAATATACCGTACCAATACTACAATGAATTAACAATGCTGGTAACACTGCACGCATCCATTTATTCTCTAATTTCTCCATTAAATTATACCTTCAATCCAAGTAACAACAAAAATCATTTCCGTACATTATTTCGTTTTACGAATTTAATCGTACGTTTTTACACCGTAAAAAGGTGATACTCAATAATAAATTTCAAGTCACTTAAGTTTTTTACTGTATTTTTGTAAATAAATACAATAAACCAATTATATACTACGAAGGTAAATCGAAGACATCTTAAAACTACATGTTTTCCTTCTACTTAGTACAGAATTTGATTCATTTTGAAGTTTTCAAGATTTATTGTGGTTTATAAATGATGGTGATTAGACAAATTGAGATCGCAAATAATTCAAAAGTAAGACAACCAAATAAGTATTCGATGTGGTTTTTTTACTTGCTGATGATATACTTCTCCATGACTAGTCTAAGTGCGTTTCATTTAGATATTAAGAGGTGATTGTATGAAACGTCAACTTACAGAAAAATTGTGGCGTGAAGAAAAATACCGTGTCATGTTCCATAGCCAAAAGCATTATGACCAAATACGAAAGGCAATGCGTGACCAGTTCCCTCATGAACAAATTGAACAATTAATCAATGATGCACTACATCAAACGCCAACCAAAAGCAGCATGCGTAATGCCTGCCAGCATATGTGGGGATATTTCCGTAAAGTAGCCACACCCGAAGAAAAGCAAAAATACGAACAACTGCTCAACACTTGCGATGTACCAACACTCCTTTGCTTTTTACAGCAATTAGCCAATCATTATAGCGTTACTTATTTACGAGAAAGTACTATTTTGCAGCCTTGAGTCTGCGACGAGGATCCATCTCGCTTATAATAAAAGGAGAAATCTTTCCATTCAATCAAGGAGAACAAACATGAACAAAAATAAAGACAACACAGAAGTCATCTTCCTTTCTGACCCATCTGAACGCTTAATGCACCCATTTACTAATAAACAAATCGTCTTTACAGGAGCTCTTTCTACTATGACACGTTCAGAAGCTGCGAAAAAAGTGCGCGCTTATGGAGGGATTATGCAAGGGGCTGTTACAAAGGAGACCGATTTCTTAATTCTTGGGGAGAAACGTCGTGGGATAAGTACTAAGCAGATGAAAGCTGAGCAATTGATCAGTCATGGATTTAACATTCAAATAGTTCCTGAGGATGATTTTATGTGGCTCATTTCTATCTCAAAAGTATAGCCGCCATCATCTTTTAAAGAGGGGGCTGACGGGGTTGTCCTAAAAGAAAAATAGTATACTATTTTTTGATAAACAGGAAAAAAAGGATACACAGAAAACCCTAATAATCCCCAATCAAAATAACATTTTATCTTTTCCATTACCATTCAAATATAAGACTTACCCCCTGCTTCAATAAGCTCTGATAGTTTTTTCATAAACTGTATCTTACGCTGGATTTTGGTCACTTCTCTTACTTTGATGTAGGGTGACCAGCTTTTATGTTGAAATACGAGGCAAAAGACAAGTTGAAACAAATAGCTTCTTGAAAAGCCAAAGCCCTTTGTAATTCCTGTGTTTCATAAAAGTTTATTAATTTCTAATACACGAAAGGTTCTGTTCTATCATAATTGAAGCACCCCTTCTACTTGTTAGTGTTTTCTAGAAAATCACACTAAACCAGAAAATGAGGTGCTTTTTGTATACCTAAAAATAATGTCAAGGAACATAAATCCATTACAGTTCAACTTACATCCAACTGTTTCGGGCTGGTTTATCTAGCTGACAAGTTTTAATATTTAATTATAGAGAATTGTTCCTGAATAAATTGCATTAGTTCTTACCCCTGGTTTTATTTCTCCATTAATAGAATAAATAGTTTTATCCATTAGAACTAAGCCTTCACCACAAGGTGCATCAAATGGAATCTTTCCTACAGATCTCCAAGTATCCTTTTTTGCATTGTATATTAAAATATCTTTATTCCAGTTAAATTCAACAGGGTCCGTATTAAAGTATTTAGTTCTAAAAGCTAATAACCCTTCCCCTTGTAATGAGCCTAAATTTTTTACTGCATGATCATATATTTCTTTATTAAATCCACCTATTACCATCATTTCATCTTTATTTAATTTGACTGAGTTTGCTCCCAATAAAGATATTTCTTTCTTACCTACTTTTACTGAGGAAACTTTTGACCATTTATTTTTTTCGATATTATATTTATAGCCATCCGTATAAGCAACAGATCCTCCACCACTAAATACATAAAGATTTCCATCTAATATTTGAGCTACACTTTGATTTCGAACAGTTTCTCCTGGTATTGGTGCTAATTCACGAGTTTTTGAAGTTTTTAAATCATATTCATATAATTTATTGCTCTCTTTTCCATTTTGCTTTCCAAGTCCAATATACAATTTCCCATCGCTCTCAGCTGCTACTCCATCACTGATAGTAAATGGTAAATCTCCTATTTTACTTACTTTCAATTTTTTATTTTGGCCAACAGTTAGTAAAGTAATATCGTCTGCATATTCTTTTTCAGGGCTACCACCAATATAATAAACCCCTTCTTCTGTCGTTACGGAAGATCCATAGCCTATTTCATGATTAAGATTAGTATGTTCTACCATCGTTAATTTATTTTTATCCTTTTTTAATACATATATATCGGAGTAATGTTTCTTTGCCCCTCCATTTAAAACTGTTTCATATGGGAAGTTTGCCCCTCCCCCTACGATTACATAATCTTTATAAGATCCTGATAACACTCCTGCAGTCCCAATATTCTTGTCAAATCCTTTTTGCGCCTCTAACTCTCCTGCGTGTTCCCATACTATTTTTTCTATCGATTTCTCTACCTCAGAAGCGTTTGCTTTAATCATAGTACCCCCACTTAAAACGAATATTGATGTAATGGCTGCTATCCAAAATTTTTTCAAAATCTCTCCTCCTCTTATTATGGAAATTTGAACAAATTTCTTATTATAGATAACTATAAAATCTCTACCATCACCTCCTTTAGGCGCTTGCTTTTATTACGAAAAAATATCTTAATTCAAAATATTCAGAAAAATAAACCTATTATTTATTATTGAAGGTTATTAACATGATTATTTGGCTCTTCACCAAAATCTGTTCTTGAAAGCATATTCCGTCACATCAACGTGAGGTTGATTTTCGTTCCGGCTGGAGGCTTTCTGAGGGGCGCCTGATCCCTCACCTCCACTACAATCAACAAGCAATCTAAACTTAATATGCATTATCATTCTGCCCTAGGTATAAGGAGACGACTCTCAGTTAGATCAAGGACATGTTTTGGAAACGTCCCAATTATTTGATGAAAAGAAAAATTGCAGAAAAAGAGGTAGAAACGACAACATTTGAGGTGTTTGATCTGCGGTGCAAATTGAAGGTGGAAATTCCTTATAAATTTCACCTTCTAGTAATCTTTGAAAAGCTCGAATCTTACTTTTGCCAGAAACTAATAGGAGAATGTCCTTACTTCTCAAAATTGCAGAAATCCCTATTGTAATGCATGTGTAGGGGCTGTATTTATTGTAAAGAAGAATCGATAATTAGCTTTTCGAGTAGAATAATCTAGTTCCACGATATGATTTTTGAATTTAAAAGAGGTACCTAGTTTATCAAACCTAATATGATCATTTTGGTCAAACCCTAAAACCTTTAAATCGATTCCCACATTTTGTTCAATTAATAATTCATAACGATTGCATTCGTTATCTAAGTCATCTTAAATTCCATCGGGAAGAAAACATTATTTGGTAAAAATATAAAAAAGATACTAACTAGTTTCGTTGTCTAGATTCATAGCACATATTCAGCTAAATTAAAGGAACGTTTGTATTGCGTAGGGAATGGTCTTCTACTAAATTCATCGTCAAAATGCACCCTTTTTTTGATAAGATAAAACCCCTCTACAAAATGTCATAAGTACATCGTACTCACTGTTTAAAACAACTAAATCTGCATCTTTCCCTACTCTAATACTTCCCTTACGATCACTAATATTTAACTGCTTTGCAGGATTCGTTGATGTCATTTTAATGACATCGGCGAGGTTACAGCCATCACAATAATTCAGCATATTTTTCATTGCATCATTTAGCTTTAATACACTGCCCGCTAATGCACCATTCTCTAATACAGCCATTCCATCTTTAACACTTACCAATTGACCCCCTAAATCATATTCTCCATTTTTCAAACATTTTGCCCTCATTGAATCTGTAATTAAAATGAGTTTTTCGCTATTTTTGTTTCTATATGCTAACTGTATCATCTCAGGACATACATGGATTCCATCTACAATTAACTCTGCATATAGTTCTTCAAGAAGCAAAGCAGCACCCACAACCCCAGGCTCTCTATGATGCAATCCTTTCATTTGATTAAATAAATGAGTTACTTGCGTTACACCGGCTTCGATACCCTTTTTCACATCAGTGAATTTCGCATCAGAATGTCCTATCGAAATAACCACACCATTCTGTTTAAGGTAACGGATTAGTTCCAATCCACCCTTTTGCTCTGGAGCCATCGTGACTAGCTTGATTGATCTTTCAGCTAGTTTTTGCCATTTTTCAAACAGTGGAATTTCAGGCGAGATAATATACTCTACTGGTTGTGCTCCAGCCATGCTAGGATTTACAAATGGTCCTTCAAGATGTACACCAAGGATTTCTGATTGACCTGGTTTTTGATAATTTTTTATAAAGTTAGCTGTATTTTTTAAGGCTTTTGAAATATTTTCATCAGATTGGGTCATTGTGGTTGCTAAAAAGGCCGTTGTACCTTCCTGCGGCAATGCTTTGACCATCGTTTCCAGTGATGCAATTTCTCCATCCATTACATCAGCGCCAGCCGTTCCATGGATATGAATATCAATCATGCCAGGAATCACTACTTGTCCTTGTAAATCGATAACATTGGATTGGTCATCCGCCTTATACTTGCTCATCCATCCTGTTTCTTTAATTTCCATTCCTTTAATCTTAATGAATCCATCGGGAATAATCTGATTCTCTTCATAAATTTTTGCATTTATTAAAACAATTGATGTATCCATCTTATTTTCCTCCTTCTTTATGCAACTGACGTTACCCCATTCTTAACAGGCAACAAGCCCCCCCACCGATGGGAGTTTCGCTTTATAACATTTTTTCAATTACAGCTTTAGCAGTTAGTTCTTTGTTGTGAACTGCTTCCTTATTGGTTCTTTTAAAATATTCAAAGTAGAGCAGATCTAAAAGATAAAGCTGTGCTATCTTTGCAGATAGACTCCCCCCTTGAAGCGGGCCTTCATTCGCACCGCAAAGCAAGGTAATATCCGAGAAACTTGTCAAAGGAGATTTGGCAAATCTAGTGATTGAAATAATTTTTGCTCCTCTTTCTTTTGCTACTTTTGCCACTTCAATAGTATCTTTCGTTGAACCAGAATAGGAGATTAGGATAGCTACATCTTTCTCTGTCATTAAAGCAGCAGACATTACTTGAAGATGTGAATCTAGGGAACATTCTGTTTTATTGGTAATTCTCATAAACTTATTCTTTGCTTCCATTGCTGTCATTAAGGATGTACCTACCCCAAAAAAATGAATTCTTTCCGCTTGGACCATACTTTCAACCGCATTGGAAATATTATTTTCTGTGATTAAGTTAAAGGTTTCTGTAAGTGCATTTATATTTGAAGATAAAGCTTTAGATGCTAGTTCCTCAATTGTGTCTTGCATTGTAATCATGCTGGAGAGTTGTGGGGTTTCGTTATCAAGGGAAATACTATGAGCTAAAACAATTTTAAATTCTTGGTATCCTTTCAGATCCATCGTCTTGCAAAATCTAAAAACACTTGATTCACCCACGTTACACGCATCTGCTAAATCAGTGATTGACATGTAAATAACGCCTTTTATATTTTCAAGAATATAATCAGCTACCTTTTTTTCAGTGTTAGTAAATGAATTGTACCTTGAATGAATAAGTGTAAATATATCCTGGTTTGCCATTTGGGAACTCCTTCTTATTTATTTCATCTTAAATGTAGTGATACTGCACCAAGCACTCCAGCTTTATTTCCTAGAGAGGCCTTCAAAATTTTCACATCTGAAAAGCTCTCCATCGTTAATTCTAGAACTTTACTTGATATCATATTTACAACACTTTCCTGCTCCATAATTCCGCCACCTATAATAATAGCCGGGGGGTTAAAAATGTGGATAAGAGAAGTGAGACCTAACGCTACTTCTTCAACCCACTCGTGGAGAACCATTGCTAGACTTTTGTCCCCCTGGTCTAGTCTTTCAAAAATAACACGACCATTTATAAAATCAGGATGTATTTCCTTTGCCCTTTTTATTAAAGCCGTTGTTGAAGCGTATGTTTCATAGCAACCTGCCTTACCACAGTTACACTTATTTCCGAAAGGATGAGTAATGATGTGCCCAAATTCCGCTGCAAGGCCATTATGTCCCTTATAAACTTTAGAATCTATTACAATAGCACCGCCAATACCTGTACCAAATGTCAAACAAAGAAAATCATCAAACTTCTTTGCACTCCCAAAGTACCTTTCCCCTAAAGCAGCTGCATTTACATCATTTTCAACTTTAACAGGAACCTTAAATTGATTCTCTAGAATCTCCTTTAATTTCGTACCTGTATAGTTAGGAATATTTTCATTGGCATAAATGATCGAACCCTCTATACTATTAACCTGCCCTGCAGTGCTTATGCCAATCGCATCAAAGTTCTGGAATTCGCTAATTATATTAATTAGTTTTTCAACTAAATATTTTCCGCCTTTTTTACTTTCCGTATCGAATTCTTTAAATACTTCTATCTTGCCATCTTTATCAGAGATTCCAACTTTTATAGATGTTCCACCAATATCGGCTGCTAATATTTTCACTTTAGTCATCCTCTACACATAGCCTGAAAATAGCTTTTGTTTTTTTACAGTGGTACCTTTCATTCCTGAAAGATACCACTCAACAGTTGTTACTTATTGATTATCTCTGATAATTCTACTTTTCTATCTTCAGCTAATGACTTAGTACATGCATCTGCTGTCGCTATTGCTTCAAGCGCCGCTACACCATTTGTCAATTTTTCAAATTCCTCGGTAACTTCCCCACCATTTAGAATATCGTGTAAATAAATCATTTCTTTGTCAATACATGTTTCAAGCCATAGTGGTGCTCTTGTTCCAGGTTTACCATAAGCAATTGCACCATCCATTCCACGACCAGTATAAATGTCTGTCCGGTCATTATCTTCTTCCACACTATCATGTATTAAGAATGTACTCTTTTCTTGACCATCTACATGTAATGTGCCTCCACAGTGGAATAAGTCTAATTTAATTGCACCTTTTGTTCCTTCGATTAACACATAGTGTTCTCCCCAACGGAAAGCTGAGCCATATTCCATTGTTGCATACCGCTTATTATCAAATTCTAAATTTAAAATCAGCATATCATCTTCATCGCCCCAATTCTCATGTTCGTGAGCAACATTTCCACCTACCATTGTTACTTTCTTCGGCATTCCACCCATAATAAATTGTATACAATCTAATTCATGGATGTGGTGATATAAATGCCCGCCTGATTTATCACGGAATTTCTTCCAAGATACTTCTTTTTGAATTGGTTCCCATCCAGTTCTAGCCGCTTTACAATAAAGCACGTCGCCAATCACGCCATCTTCAATCAATTTTTTCGCATGTTGAACCCCATTAAAGAAGTTCATAATGTGTCCTGCCATAAACATTACATTATTTTCTTTACAGGCATCTACCATAGCTTTACAATCTTCATAAGATAGAGAAATCGGTTTTTCACAAAACACATGTTTACCGTTTTCAGCAGCTTTTACTACTGGTTCAAGATGTAAATAATTTGGTGATGCAACTATAACACAATCCACATCTTCTCTTTGTACTAATTCATCTAGGCTTCCACATACATCTGCGCCTAACTCTTCAGCTACCGATTCTGCATTATATGGGTCAAATACTGCTGTAATTTTTGCATCTTCTATTTTGTTCAATGACCTTGCTAAATCTGCTCCAAAATATCCTGTTCCAACTACTGCATACTTTATCATCTAGATCACTACCCTTTTATTGTAATAATTCTTCAATTGTAAACGACATGTACGGTGTTACATCTTTCATGTGCAACTCGTTGCGTGACCATGAATCAAATTTTTCATAGAATTTTCTACCGTTTCTTGAGTGATATGGTACCTGTAGTTAGGACACTTGTAAAAGATTGTTTTATCTACTGAACAGGAACCCCAAATTGATTCTCTTATACTATTAACTGGTCCTACAATGCTTATGCCAATCATATCAAAGCCCTGGAATTCACTTATTATCTTAATTAGTTTTTCAACTAAATATTTTCCACCTTTTTTACTTTCTGTATCGAATTCTTTAAATACATCAAACTTCCCAGCTTGGTCGGAGATGCCAGCTTTTATAGGTGTCCCACCAATATAAGCCGCTAATATTTTCACTTTAGTCATCCTCAGCCTATATCCTTTAAATACCTTTTGAAAAAGGATTTATTCTTGATCAATTGACTTGAATTGCATGAATAAATCTTTTTGTAATCTCCATTGGTCTAGTAATCGCCGTACCCACTACCGCTGTATGAACGCCTAAATCGAAAACACGCTTCAGTTCCTCCGGAGTCCAAATTCCCCCTTCAGCGATGACAGGAATCGGGAAATCCTTGACTAAGCGTTCCATTAACGCTAAATTCGGTAAATGATGATGTTTTGTATATTCCGTATAACCGCTTAATGTTGTACCTAAGCAATCAAACCCTAATGCATACGCCTCTTTTGCTTCTTCGTAGGTCGAGCAGTCCGCCATAAAAATTTGGTCTTTATATGTTGCTCTTATTTCTGGAAATACTTCGCTTATCGTCTTTCCATCTGGCCGAATTCTTTTCGTTGCATCTAGTGCGATAATTTCGACACCTTCTTGATAAAGAAGTTCAATTTCTTTGTTCGTCGGTGTGATAAAAACATCCGAACCTTCATAAACCGCTTTAATAATACCGATGATCGGTAACTCTACGGTTTTCTTTATTTCCCTAATATCCTCAACGCTATTTGCACGGATTCCCTTCGCCCCTCCACACATTGCTGCATAAGCCATTTTACTCATAATAAAAGGGCTATGAAGGGGTTCTTCTGGCAACGCTTGACAGGAAACAATTAGCTGACCCTTAATTTGATTAACTATTTTTTGCTTATTATTCATTTACACACATCTCCACGTATAAAATATTACTTATCTGCTCCAAGTGTAATTCCTTTTGTAAAGTACTTCTGGAAGAAGATGAATATAAGTAACATAGGAATTGCTGCTACAGTTGCACCAGCCATCTTATAAGCAAAGTTTGGATTTAAATCTTGCATTAATGTTGCAATCCCAACCATTAATGTTTTCGAATTTTCACTTTGACCGACTACAAGTTGCCATAAATAGTCATTCCATACTTGAACAAAGTTAAGAATAAATAATGCACCAATACCCGGTTTAGCTAGAGGTAACATGATTTTATAAAAAATCTTAAATTCACTCGCTCCGTCAATTTTCGCAGCTTCTCTCAATGAGTCTGGAACTGTATCAAAAAATCCTTTCAGTAAAAATACACCAAATGCTGTTGCTACGTTAGGAAAAATCATGCCACTTAGCGTATTGACCATACCAAAGTCTTGAATAATTCTAAACAGCGGAACAATCATGACCTCTTTCGGAATCATTAAACTTGAAATAAAAATTACGAAAATGATATTTTTCCCTTTAAACTGTAATTTTGAAAACGCATAAGCTGCGAGAGAGCTCACAATAATTAACAAAAAAGTAGACACAATCGCTACAAATAAACTATTATACGCCCATGTAAAAGCAGGTTGATTATTAAAAACATCTACATAGTTACTCAAAGTAAAGGTTGCTGGAAACCAATCTGGCGGCATTTTCACAACGTCAGAGCTATTTTTAAAAGAACTTGTTACAAGCCAATAAAGAGGGAACAAACTTAAAACAGCAAAAAATAGTACGATGCAATTTGCGATAATATCAATTTTTTCTTTTTTCTTACCTCTATTTTTAAACATAACCAATCACCTCTAATTGTTCTTAAACATAGCTCTTAGCTGTGGAATCGATAGAGCCAATGTTAGTAAGAACATAATGACACCTACAGCTGATGCTATACCTAGCTGATTGTACTTGAAGGCATTATTATATAAATAGTACATAAGCGTTGTAGATGCGTTGTTTGGTCCACCGCCCGTTAATAGTTGGATAACAACGAATATCTTCAAAACTGCAATAATATTCATAATGATAATGTAAATAGTTGTTGGCTTAACCATTGGAATAATGATTTTAAAGACTATTTTCAATTTACTAGCACCATCTACTTCGGCTGCTTCTAACGTTTCCTTTGGCACCCCTATCATCGAAGCGATGTATAAGATAATGGCTTGACCGACATTCGTTGCAAATGTTACGAAAATAATAACTGGTAAAACCAACCTCGTATCACCCAAAAAATTAACTGAAGCTATCTCTAACTCCCTTGCCATGAAAGGAATTAAACCGTTCGCTGGATTTAGTAGGAAGCTCCAAATCATACTCATGACTACCATGGAAACCATGACAGGAATATAATATGCACCCCTAATAAAAGACACATATTTAGCATTTTTATCGAAAATTGTAGCGGAAACAAAAAGTGCAAAACCAACTGTTAATGCTACGATGAAGACAACAAAAATAACTGTATTAATAGTAGATTGTACAAAAACTGGATCACTAAATAATCGTTTATAGTTTTCTAACCCGACAAATACTTCATCCTGATAGTTTATTTTAAATAAACTTAATCTGACCCCTTCCATGATTGGGTACACTAAAAAGATTAAGAAAAATAAAATTTGAGGTGCGATAAACAAGTAGCCTGTTAGATTTTCTTTATAGGATTTTTTGATGAATTTCATTTACATCATTTACCTTTCTACAAATCAAGCCCCAAAAACGGGGCTTAATTTGTTGTAAAGTCATATACTTTTGAAGTTACTTATTGTAAATTACAGAATCTGCTTTTGAAGTTTCGATTACTTCATTTCCTTTTGTTTGGTAACTTTCTACTACTTCTTTTGATGTTTTTGCTCCAGTGTATAGAGCTTGTAGTTCTGGATAAAGAACTTGTCTTAATTGACCGTAGCCTGGTACATTTCCAGTAAAGTTAAACATGTATTGATCGTTTGCAGAGTATGCTGCAAAGTAAGGGTTTTCTGAACTAAATTCTTCTGTAACAGAAGTTCTTACTGGCACACCATTTTTCGAAGATTTTACAAGTTCAGCATCTGTTGAGATGAATTTTACAAAATCTTTACTCACTTTAATTCTTGCTTCGTCTTTCGTATTAAAAACAGTTGCCCCTGTTACATAAGTGAATGTTAATGGGTCGCCACTTTCTGAAGGAATGTTTGCAAGGCGAATATCAAATTTAGGTGCTTTACCGCTTTCCATATCAGCTTTTGCGTTATTGAATAGAATTGCATTTGTGAAACTTACTGCAAGCTGTTGGTTTTGGAACATTGCGTTCACATCATTTGAAGAAACTGATTCCACACCTGGGTTTGTGTAACCATTATCATAAATTTTCTTTAACCAATCTGCCGCTTTCACACCGTTTTCATCATTAACAATGATATTTCCTTCACCGTCAAAGAATTGGTTGCCGAACATTCTTAAATAAGCAAGGTTCCAAGTATCGCCTTGATTGTTTAATGCATATAAGCCCATTGGAAATGCATTTGAATATTTGTCTTTAGGTAGGTTGTCTTTTAAAGCTTTTAAAATTTCCTCATACTCTGCTAAAGTCCAAGTTTTAATATCGCTTTCTCCACCAATGTACTTTTCAAGGCCTGCTGCTTTAAACATATCAGCGTTGTAAGCTAAAGTACCTGGGTTTTGTGAGAATGGGTAGAAATAAATATCGTCACCAAAAGTAACGTTATTCCAATGGCTTTGTGCAATATCTTTTTTCGATTCATCATCCACGATATCATTTAAAGGTACTAATGCACCACGGTGTGCATAGTCACCCATAGCAAAAACACTCTCAAAGAAAACATCTGGAGGAGTTCCACCATTTAGGCTTACGTTTAAAAGTTCATCCCTTTGGTCACTTGCAATTACTTCTACTTCCACTTTTACTTTTTGATCTTTGTATTCTTCTGAGAAACGCTCAGCTGCATGTTTGAAGAAACTATCATAATCGGCTCCATCTTCAGAAGAGTCTAAAACACCCTTCCACTGCGGTGTTAACCAAACTTTGATTGCCATCTCATCTTTTGAAGTAGTACCCTTACTAGATTCACTTTCTTCTTTTCCAGTACACCCGGCCAATATTGACAGTACAAGCACGATTGCCAAACTTAATGTGAAATAACGTTTTTTAAACATGAACTACTCCCCCTTATCAATCTATTTAACGTAGTAACATACTTTCGATTTTATTAAAAACATGATGTGATAATAGCTTGTGCCCTTCCTCATCAAGATGCATGAAATCAATGTTATTCATTTGTACGAGACCCTTCGTGTTAAGGAATTCCGTACCTTGAATCTCCAACAGTTCCATTAAATACTTTGGCATTTCCTCTGATTTAAGATCACATTCTCTTCCCATTGATTGACTTACTCCTGTTTCATAGTATCCTTTTTCAATAGGAGGAGGCGCAATGACTAATACTTTTGGAAAGCCTCCCTTTGACGCCGCTGGAGTATTTTTGACCTTATGCGAAAGCCTTACAATACCTTGAGCTATATTATAAGCGGTTAAATGAAACCTTTCTTTTGTATCATTTGTACCAAGCATTATAATGACAAGCTCTAAGGGTGCATGGCTCATCAAGCAAGGATGGATGTAAGTATAACCATTTAATCCTTCAAATAATGGATCATCTATTACACTCGTTCTACCTGATAATCCTTCCTCAATCACCTGAAACTCATCACCTAGCATTTCAGCTAATAGGCTGGTCCACCTTACACCTTCCGGAAATCTCTCCATAGTTCTAGCATTAAAGCCCCATGTATTAGAATCCCCAAAGCATACTATTCTTCTTTTCATTTTCTTACCGTTAAGTAGGTAGAAATCGCTTGATCAATCATCTGTTTTATTTCGTTTATTTTGTTTAGGTCTTCCCCTGTTACCGGCTCTAATGGTCCTCTTACACTTCCGATATTAATTCCTCTTAATTTCAAGACTTCTTTTATAGCGGAGTACATAGAACCATTTAATGAACATAAAGCGATAATAATGTCATTGATGTCTCTTTGAATTCTTCTAGCATCATTGAAGTTCCCTGTTGATACAAACTCTTCAGCCATTAAGAAAAGTTCTGGCATCACTGCATACGTTCCGCCTATTCCACCATCAGCACCAATTAATCTCCCAGAAACATATTGTTCATCTGGTCCATTAAATACGATTAGGTTTTCTTCAACCGCCTTGAATCTTTCAATATCCATTACAGGCATAGAAGAATTCTTGATCCCTATAACCTTTTTATTCTCTAATAATTTCTTAAGAAGTTGCAGAGAAAGGCTATATCCCGTCGTTTGAGGGATGTTGTAAATAATAAATGGTAGGTCAGTTGAATTCATGATTTCTGTCCAATACTTATAAATTGAACTTTCAGGCAATTTAAAGTAGATTGGTGGAATTGCAGAGAGCACATCATATCCTAATTCATTGGCATACTCTGCCAGAATAACACTTTCTCTAGTCGACGGTGCTCCAACATGGGCAATTAATGTGCATTTTCCTCTTAAACTTTCAGCAACATATTTTAATGTCGCTTTTCTCTCTTCAAGGTTTTGATAGATACATTCCCCTGAACTTCCACCAACGTAAAGTCCTTTGACTCCTTTATTGTACAAATAATTGCACAATTCTTTTGTTCGATTCTCTGAAATTTCTCCTACATCATCATAACAAGCATAAAAAGCAGGAAATATCCCTTTTAATTTTTCTAAATTCACTTTGTACACCACCTAAACGTAATGATATTTAAATACAATATAAATAATTTTGTCCATTCCCCCTAACATAACACCCTCATTAAGATTTCAATTCTTTCTGAAATTTAACTTGGCAACGCTTACAAGTAATAATACAACATCTTCACGGAATGTGTAAATATTTTTCTGAATTTTATTATTTTTAGGAAAAAATTTTCACAATGATTAATATCCCCCCTCTTTTCGTTTGACAAAGCTCCCCTTTTCACGCAAATTAATAAAAAGTAATGTTAATAATTGCCTACACAAAGGAGAAGCCTATGCTTGAAAAACTAGCTAACCATTTTAAGACTGCCTTTACGACCGAATTCACATCAGAGGACACAGCTAAATATTGGTTTCAAACAGAAGATGGTCAGATGTTTGGGATTTTAAAAACAGCTCTTTCAGAAGTCGAACTTAACCTGTTACGAGCATTATTTCTTCTAGTTGAGCATACGGAAACCAGTTCAAAAAACTCTATTGTTCATCTGAAATGGCGTCGATTTTTATTTGAAGATACAAACGAATTACCCTATTTGGATGATGTTGAATCCATTCGTTTTTTCTATTTTAGTCTGAAACAACCAATCGTTGATCCTCTTAACTTTGAAGTCGCCATTAAAGGGGCTTTCCAACAACCCATCATCCTTTGGATTAACAACATGTATGGAATCATCATTGAAGAAAAGCCACATAGTGTTTTCGAAAAAGAGGACTTTATCCAGTTAAGTGATACATTAACGAGTGACTTTCTTGTTGATATTTATGGTTTTATTGGACAATTACATAAAGCAAATTTGTTTTTAAAAGAGAAATTCAGAAAAGAAAAACAATGCTTTCAAGAACTACTTACTTTTGTTGAACAAGAAAAAATTGTCATGTTCTATGAAGCTTTCCCTATACTGCTTGTTACATCAGCACATTTAATCGATCAAGAACTACTCTCCAGCTATTTAATAGAAAGTCTTCAGGACGTAGAAATGCTTCATACCTTAAAAGTATTTTTACAATATAATTTGAATGCTTCTCTAGCAGCTAAAAGATTACATATTCATCGAAATAGCCTGCAATATCGATTTGACAAATTAATCAATAAAACAGGCATTGACTGTCGAGATTTTTCAAATGCAGCATTTTTATCGCTTGCTATCCCATTAATCACTAAGGGAAAACATTAAGATTGTACAAATTGCCTTATAAATAGAGAGAAAATTTTGTGCAATGTGAACGTTTACATTAACCATCATTTTCCTATAAGATTTTGAAAAACACTTACATTTTAAGGGGGATATTAATAATGGCAGAATTAAAATTAGAACATATCTATAAAATCTACGATAAAGATGTCACAGCAGTAAAAGATTTCAATCTTGAAATCAAAGATAAAGAGTTTATTGTATTCGTTGGTCCTTCGGGTTGTGGTAAATCGACTACATTACGTATGGTGGCTGGTTTAGAAGAGATTTCAAAAGGGGATTTTCTGATAGATGGAAAACGCATGAATGATGTTGCTCCTAAAGACCGCGACATTGCGATGGTTTTTCAAAACTACGCACTTTATCCACATATGAGTGTGTATGATAATATGGCATTTGGCTTGAAGTTACGAAAACTTCCAAAAGATGAAATTGATCGTCGTGTAAAAGAAGCTGCAAAAATTTTGGATCTTGAGCAATATTTAAACCGAAAGCCGAAAGCCTTATCAGGTGGTCAGCGTCAGCGTGTTGCATTAGGTCGTGCAATCGTCCGTGATGCAAAAGTTTTCTTAATGGACGAGCCATTATCAAATTTAGATGCAAAGCTTCGTGTACATATGCGTGCTGAAATTACTAAGCTTCATCAGCGATTACAAACAACAACCATTTATGTGACCCATGACCAAACGGAAGCAATGACAATGGCAACTAGACTTGTTGTTATGAAGGACGGAATAATTCAACAAGTTGGTACTCCTAAAGATGTTTACGAGAAACCTATAAATGTTTTTGTCGGCGGTTTTATTGGTTCGCCTGCAATGAATTTCTTCACGGGGACTCTTATAGATGGGGAAATTATCATTGGTAACGTTTCACTTTCAGTCCCAGAAGAAAAAATGAAATATTTACGTGAGCAAGGCTATTTGAACAAAGAAATTACGATGGGCATTCGCCCTGAAGATTTCCATATCGAGCCTGCATTCATTGAAGCTTCTAAAGGTTCTTGCATTGATGCAAAAATAGAAGTAGCTGAATTAATGGGTGCAGAAACAATTCTTTACTCCCAAATCGAGGAACAACAATTTATCGCTCGCGTCGATTCTTCCGCTGATGTTAAACCAGGCCAAATTCATCCCCTGGCATTAGATATGAAAAAAGCTCACTTCTTTGATAAAGACACTGAAAATCGTATTCACCAGCTCGAGAATAAGGAAAACCAGGAAAAAACGAAGGTAATCGAGAATGTACATTAAGTACTGGAAAAAACCTTTTTAGATCCAAAACGTATTATCAAATAAAGGGACCTTTTCAAAAACAACCTCATGAAATACTTGATACAAAATTAGAAAATTGCATGATTAGTATTGCTTAGACTTTATAGGTAACCCCCCTTCTCAATTAGAGAAGGGGGGTTACCTTTTTTGAGGTTGAACGTTATAATTCCACTTTTTGTACAATCCTCGTTTACTATGATGCGGTTCACCGTTACTAGTCTAAGTGCAGTTCTATTTTAATATTTGCGCTACATTCGAACTTGCATTCGGCAATATCTATTTAAATATCCCTAGTTTCTTCCCTTAGCCATACTCTCTCTTCTTCATTTAAATAAGGAGCCAGCTTTGTGTATACCTCTTGATGATAATCGTTTAACCATTGCTTTTCACTTTCTGTTAACATATCTTGATTGATACCGGCTAAATCAATAGGGCAATACGTGATTGCTTCAAACTTCATAAATTGACCAAACTCTGTTTTCTCGTCTTCAACTACTAACATCATATTTTCAATTCTAATTCCATGTTTACCTTCAAGGTATATTCCTGGTTCATTCGTAATAATCATACCTTTTTCTAATATAACATTATTATTATCATTCCTTATACTTTGTGGTCCTTCATGAACATTCAAGAAAAAACCAACCCCATGTCCAGTCCCGCATTTATAGTCCAAACCATACTGCCAAATTGGTTGTCTTGCTAAAACATCTAAATTGGAGCCTGTTGTTCCATATAAATATTTAACTGAGCTTAATGCAATAAATCCTTTTAACACCAAAGTATAATCTCTTTTTTGTTCATCGGTAAGTTTTCCTAAAACAATTGTTCTTGTAATATCTGTTGTTCCATCATAATACTGTCCGCCTGAATCAATTAAAAAAAGACCTTCATTCTTAAGAGTATATTGCGTTTCTTTATTGGCTTTATAATGCATCATGGCAGCATGGTCTTTATAACCTGCAATCGTATCAAAGCTAGATTCAACAAATCCTTCCTCCCCCTTTCTGAAATCTTCTAATCTTTCTTCTGCAGTAATCTCTGTAATTTCTTCTTTATCTACAGAGTTTTTTAGCCATTTTATAAATTTCATCATGGCTAAACCATCTTTTATTTCACACCATTTTAAATTTTTTATCTCAATTTCATTTTTGATAGCTTTTAAATTAGTCGTGATGTTAGGACTTTCAATTTTCTTTGTATTACTGTTAATGGCATTATATAATCTAATATTTGTTTTATTCGTATCTAAAATAACAGCATCTCCGCCTGAAAGATTTTCCAATAATGTTTGAATTTCATGATTCGCTTTTAACTCGATTCCTTCAGCCTCCAGTTCTAATTTAACCGAAGTGGGAACCTTGCACGAATCAATAAATAAATAACATTTATGTTCTGCTACGATTACATTAGCTATTACAATTGGATTGTTAGGCACATCTGCTCCTCTTATATTCAAAAGCCATGCAATGTCATCAAGGGAAGTTAAAATATAATAATTTGCTCCTTTATTTTTCATTTCTTCTCTAACTTCATTTAATTTTTCTGCTCGGGATTTGCCTGCATATTTTACGTCATGAGTAAACATTGGCCCTTTAGGAATCTCCGGTCTATCTTCCCATAGATCACCAATTAAATCTTGACTCATTTTTAATACGATACTCTTTGCTTTTAGGTCTTTTTCCAACTTTTTAACCATATTAATTGAAAAAACATTTCCATCAAAACCCACAGTACTTCCTTCTTTAAGAACATCTGCTAGCCATTCTGAATAAAATGGTACCCCTGGATCCATCATTCTAAATAATCTGATTCCTGAGTTCTCAAGCTGCTTTTCAGCTTGAATATAGTATCTACCATCTGTCCATAACCCTGCATCCTCTAATGTAATAACTACAGTACCTGCAGACCCTGTAAATCCTGAAATCCATTGTCTACATTTCCAATGTTCTGCTACATATTCACTCTGATGTGCATCAAAACTCGGAACTATATAAGCATCCATTTGATTTTCTTTCATTAGCTGTCTTAACTTTTCAACCTTATCCCCGATATTCATTACTAATACCTCCATTTTCTTTAAGACTAAATTCTTTACTTTCACGATCATACAGCCATACGGCTAATGCAGGAGTATAAAACCTACTAATTAGCCCAATTGTAGGCAGTATTTGAGTCCATATGAACACTGTCATCAAGATATACTTCTTGCTTCTATAAGCTTTGGAACAAGTTGTTTATTTTCCAAATTTGTACTTAAACTATACTTAATAACCCTCTTTTTTGGAATTTCCCATTCTTCAAAAAATCTCTCCTTATTTATAAAGTTATATTTCATAATAATGAAAAAATAACATAAATGATAGCATAGAAATTTCTTATACAACTTAATTAATAAATATACTTCTAATAAAATAGAGACTCCAAAACCCCTTAAATCAGGTTTTTTAGAGTCTCTTTTCATTAATACTTACACTATAAGTTAAGATCGCCCAATTTCGTATTGTCACATCCTCTATTTTCGTATTTCTCGAGCCAGGTAGTCAAAGCCATTCGTATCCACTTCGACTTTTTTAAATCGGATTATCTGCACCAGCTCGTTCAGCGGCAGTGATAGCGTCCGCTGTCTTCATGCCCTCAATTACATCTCAAAAAGCTACATATTCTCCGTCAAATTGTCAGCGATTCTTCTACCATAATAGAAAATTACGATTCCGCAGAATTTGAATCATTCGGCAATGCTATTGAAATGACACCGAGATTATGTTTCAAATTATTTTCAAAACCATTGTTAGAAAATTCACCTTCAATAGAGTATACTGCATGAACACTTTATCTTTCTAATTCCGAAAAAAACGTAACTACTTATGATTGGCTGTATAACTTGCTGATGATATAGCTCTCTATGCCTTCTAGAAGTGCTGTTCCACTTTGGTACATTATTAAATTCTAATAGATTCCTCAAATTTTTTATTCTCTCACGCATAAAATAATCATTTAGTCCCTTCCCATCGAGAATTTACTGCGTATATTTTCAACCTCTGTACTCTCACTCACTGGGAATATTCCCAGTTTAGCACAATCAATTATCAGACTATTTAATAATACAAGTACAGCACTTCCTAAAAAACAATAAGGTAATTTCATATTTCTATTCATCGAAACTAGCCCTTTCAATTCTTATATTAATACAAATTATCATCAGGAATTTTTATAAACAAACTGCTGCGATAATTTTAACAATAGTGCGAAAAATATAATCGAATACGTATTTAAGGACATAAAAAGATTGAGTCCGGTACAATACCGAATTCAATCATCCGTAGTTACTTTATAGTAAATAGTGTCTAACTTTTGGGGCACTTAACCAGCAACGGGGTAATGTCGAGAAGGTATTCCTTAAATCCCCTCAATTAATCTAGCCTATAATAATAAATAACCATCTTTCCATTCAATTAAGGAGAAGCAACATGAACAATAATATGAACAACACAGAAGACATCATCCTGTCTGACCCATCCGAATGCTTGATGCATCCATTTACTAATAAACAAATTGTCTTTACAGGAGCTCTTTCTACTATGACACGTTCAAAAGCTGCGAAAAAAGTGCGAGCTTATGGAGGAATTATGCAAGGGGCTGTTACAAAGGAGACGAATTTCTTAATTCTTGGGGAGAAACGTCGTGGGATAAGTACTAAGCAGAAGAAAGCTGAGCAATTGATAAATCATGGCTTTGACATTCAAATTATCCCGGAAGACGATTTTCTTTGGCTTATTTCTATACAAAAAGAATAGCTCCAGTACTGATACGCAAAAGCAATTATAAAAAACTAGCATAATTATTGACATAAAGTTATTTCTATATAATAATAGCTATTGCTTTAGAATTATTTTAATTAAGAAATGATAATTAAATTCAATAAAAATTATTATTTACCTTATAAAATTATGGTTTTATAACCAAACTATCTAAGCACAAAACCATATTAGGAGGAGATTTATTATGTCTCTAATCGGAAAAGAAATTTTACCATTTAAAGCTTCTGCTTACAACGCTGGCAACGGCGAATTTATCGAGGTTACTGAACAAAACATGAAAGGTCAATGGAGTGTTGTTTGCTTTTATCCTGCAGACTTTACATTCGTTTGCCCTACTGAGCTTGAAGATCTTCAAAACCAGTACGCTGAGCTAAAAGAACTTGGAGTTGAAGTTTTCTCTGTTTCAACAGATACACACTTTACTCATAAAGCATGGCATGATCACTCAGAAGCTATTAGCAAAATTAGATATATAATGATTGGTGACCCTTCACAAAAAATCACTCGTAACTTCGATGTATTGGACGAAGAAGAAGGTCTTGCAGATCGTGGTACTTTCATCATCGACCCAGACGGTGTTGTACAAGCACTTGAAATCAACGCAGGCGGCATCGGCCGTGATGCAAGTATTCTTGTGAACAAAATTAAAGCAGCTCAATACGTGCGTAACAATCCAGGTGAAGTTTGCCCAGCAAAATGGCAAGAAGGTTCTTCTACACTTAAGCCAAGCCTTGATCTTGTAGGTAAAATTTAAGGAGTGCAATCAATGATACTTGATGCAAATATTAAAGAACAATTAGCCCAATATCTTCAAATGATGGAGGGTGATGTACTACTCAAAGTTAGTGCTGGATCCGATGATGTTTCTCGTGACATGTTGGCTTTAGTTGAAGAATTAGCCACTATGTCATCTAGAATTAAAGTAGAAAAAACAGAACTACAGAGAACACCGAGCTTTAGCGTGAATCGTCTCAGCGAAGAAACTGGGATAACTTTTGCGGGTATTCCTCTTGGACACGAATTTACTTCATTAGTATTAGCCTTACTTCAGGTAAGCGGAAGAGCTCCAAAGGTCGATCAGAAAATCATTGATCAAGTGAAAAGAATTGAGGGCGAATATCACTTTGAGTCATACATTAGCTTAAGTTGTCATAACTGCCCTGATGTTGTACAAGCATTGAACGTTATGAGCGTTCTCAACCCTAACATTTCACATACGATGATTGATGGTGGTGCATTTAAGGAAGAAGTAGAAGCCAAAAACATTATGGCAGTACCTACAGTTTTCCTTAATGGAGAATCATTCGGCAGCGGTCGTATGTCACTAGAAGAAATTCTTGCTAAAATGGGAAGTGCTACAGATGCATCCGAGTTTGCTAACAAGGATCCATTCGATGTACTTGTTGTTGGAGGCGGACCTGCAGGGGCGTCTGCTGCCATCTATGCAGCACGTAAAGGCATTCGTACAGGAATTGTCGCTGAACGCTTTGGCGGTCAGATTCTGGACACATTGAGCATCGAAAACTTTATTAGCGTAAAGTCCACTGAAGGCCCTAAGCTTGCAGCAAACCTAGAAGAGCATGTGAAAGAGTATGACGTTGATGTCATGAATTTACAGCGTGCAAAACGTTTAGAAAAGAAAGACCTTATCGAAGTTGAACTAGAAAACGGTGCTGTTCTAAAGAGCAAAACTGTCATCCTTTCAACAGGTGCTCGCTGGCGCAATGTTGGTGTACCTGGTGAGGCTGAATTTAAGAATAAAGGCGTAGCCTACTGCCCACACTGTGATGGTCCATTGTTTGCTGGCAAAGATGTAGCTGTTATTGGTGGCGGAAATTCCGGTGTCGAGGCGGCCATCGACCTTGCAGGAATTGTGAAGCACGTTACTGTTCTTGAATTTAATTCAGAGCTAAAAGCAGATTCTGTATTACAAGATCGTCTATACAGTCTGCCAAATGTAACGGTTCTAAAAAATGTTCAAACTCAAGAAATTACCGGAACTGACAAAGTAAACGGTATTACTTATGTTGAGCGTGATACAGGAGAAGCTCAGCACATTGAGCTTGCTGGAGTATTTGTTCAGATTGGTCTTGTACCTAATACCGACTGGTTAAGTGATACCGTTGAACGTACTAAATTTGGTGAGATCATTGTAGATAATCATGGGGCAACGAATATCCCTGGTGTATTTGCTGCGGGAGACTGCACGAACAGCCCGTATAAGCAAATCATTATTTCGATGGGATCAGGAGCTACTGCATCTTTAGGTGCATTTGATTATCTAATCCGAAATTAATGATAAAACCCTTCTCTAAATGAAAAAGCCAGTGGAATTTTACGACGAGTAAAATTCCACTGGCTTTGATTGTTTTCACAATAAAGTAAGGGGACCACTTCCTTAAAAGGAGGCTTAACGCTCGCTCTCTGGATGCGCGTGTGTTGGAGAGGAAAGCAACTACCACTTTAAAACAGAAATAAATGTTGATAACTGACCAAAAACATCAGGGAAAAGGATATAGAAAAGAGGCGATTAAACTTATCATATTAGATATTAGAAATATGAAAGAGGATCGCCATCAAACTATTACACTTTCTTATGAGCATTCTAATGAACACGCAAAACGAGTCTATGAAAAATTGATTTCTATGAAATAGATGGGCTTATAAACGGGGATAAACAAGTATCACTCTTGACGTTTTAACATGAAAAAGCTGAAAGAGGGCTAAAAAATAGTTGAGCCTTCTTTTATTTCTATTTTAATTACCCTATATTTGTCCAATAAGAAGCAGCCTTTTTTCTTTTTTCATTTCCTAAGACCTATTTAAAATTAATATTCAACCATTTCTATTGCTTTTTTAACAATTTTCTATTAACATCTCTATGTTACCATTCTCTAAGTACGGTTCTTTTTTATTAAATATGGAAAAAATATTCACTACAATCACAAATAAAAGAGATTACTATACGAAAGGGAATTATATCGGAGACACACACATCATGTTTTAATTCATCAGGAGGTTACATATGCAATACATTATTTCTATTTTAGGCATTCTTGTTGTATTGTTTTTGGCTTGGTTGGCAAGTTCCAATCGAAAAGAGATAAAAATCAAACCAATTATCACAATGATTGTCATACAAATTCTTTTATCTTTGTTATTATTAAATACAGAATTTGGATTAATCATCATCAAGGGAATTGCTTCTGTTTTTAACAAGCTGCTCGAATATGCAAATGAAGGGGTTTCCTTCGTGTTTGGTGGCATAGCGAATGAAGGAGAGGCTCCATTCTTTTTAACTGTGTTGCTACCAATTGTATTTATTTCTGCATTAATTGGTATTCTTCAGCATCTGAAAATCCTACCATTCCTTATGAAAGGAATTGGCTTGTTATTAAGTAAAGTGAATGGGATGGGTAAACTTGAATCATATAATGCCGTTGCTTCATTGATGGTCGGACAATCAGAGGTTTTCATCACATTAAAGAAACAACTTGGTCTGATTTCAAATCAGCGTATGTATACCCTATGTGCGTCAGCAATGTCGACTGTATCAATGTCCATAGTTGGGGCTTATATGACGATGCTGGAACCAAAATATATTGTCACAGCTTTAGTTTTAAATCTATTTGGTGGTTTTATCATAGCTTCTATTATTAATCCGTACGAGGTTGACCCAAATGAGGATTTATTAAAAATTGAGGCGCATGAAAAACAATCCTTTTTTGAAATGCTCGGCGAGTATATCCTTGATGGTTTCAAGGTTGCCGTTATTGTTGGAGCCATGTTGATTGGGTTCATTGCATTGATGGCGGGATTCAATCATGTGTTTGAGCTATTGTTTAATATTTCTTTCCAGACGATATTAGGTTATATCTTTGCTCCAGTTGCCTTCATCATGGGGATTCCTTTCTCTGAAGCTGTTAGTGCCGGATCAATTATGGCAACTAAACTGCTGACTAATGAATTTGTGGCGATGTTGGATTTATCCGGAGGTAATTATCACTTTAGTGAACGAACAATGGGAATTCTTTCTGTATTCCTTGTTTCCTTCGCCAACTTCTCATCTATTGGTATTATTGTCGGGGCTGTTAAAAGTCTGGATGAAAAGCAAGGGAATTCTGTCGCTCGTTTTGGGTTGAAACTGTTATATGGTGCCACACTTGTAAGCATACTTTCAAGTATCATCGTTAGTTTGATTCTATAAAGGTACTGCGTAACCACAGAGTATTTGGCGGTTGAAATTAAAAACAACGGCCAAGAAAAGGCAAACAACCATTAATAACTGGGTTCTAATTGCATTAGAACCCTTATCATAATTACTTAAAAAAGGCAGTGGTACGCACCACTGCCTTTTGATTTAATAACCGTTCACAAAGTTTGAAATCGTTTCTATTTCGTCTTCTGTCAATTCCCTTTGAACATGTTTTTCATATTCCTTTATTATTTTCTGTTGATTCCCACCGCAAACATCTGTATATTTTGCAATCGTTCTAAGCTTGGCTACTTCTTGATTAAATTCCTCTTTTGAAATTGGCTTTTGATGCGAAGGTATATACGTATCTGCATCAAATTGCTCTAACTCATCTAATAACCGTAGCGTTTCATTAATCGTATAGTTATCTTTTACAGCATACATTTTAGGATAAATGCAGTCTGCAAGGAAAAGAATCTTTTCTTCCTTGATATACACGATTGCAGAATCCGCAGCGTGGTCCCCTCCAATATGTTGAACAATACAAGTTACCCCACCAAGGTCGATTTCCATTCGTTTTTCAAAAGTTACATCTGGTAAGACAATCTTGATATCTCGGTGATCCTTGAATTCCTCCTTAATGGCTCTGGCGCAAAATTCAATTTCCGTTCCCTCTTTCACTCGCGCATCGATTGCCTCATCTGACCATGAAAATGGGATTAATTTCTCCATTTCTTCTTTTGTTTCTTTGGAAGCGATGGAAACTGTATTAGATAGTGCTGAAAGACCAAAGATATGATCCCAATGCCAATGAGTAAGAACAACTATATCAGGATTGGGAACTCCTCTTTTTAAAAGTTCTTTCTGAAAATAATTAGCATGGTCTTCCGAGTTCCCTGCATCAATCATTAATGTCTTATTATTACCTACCACCATTCCTAGAATCGGGCGGTCGGTTTCCGATATTGGTGTGATATACCAAAAACTGTTACCTATTTTGTTAATCGTGTGCATAAGAGCTACCTCCTTTTTATATTATTTTAATTCAAATAGCAGTAATATACTCTATTAAAGAATTTTCAAAAATCGGTACTTATTTATGATTTGATTCTCCGCAACTAATTTTTAAGCGGTTTTTTATTAACAATTAGTCTTTATTAATCATATCCAAATACCGCTTAAGAGGATTAGAAATTAAGTGGTGAATTCTTTTAACCGCATATACTTATGGTATGGTTCTTCATATCATAAGTAATAGCTCCCTCTACTTATGCGCCGGTTCCACTAATTACTTTGCCTTCATCAAATTGATAGCGTCTATTTCCTACGTTATTTTGTTGAATTCTCTTTTTTCTAAAAAACAATTAACTTAGTCAATATAAATATTCAAAAAAACAAGCATTCAAAGTCTTTTCACTTTGAATGCTTGGTGACTTATTTCGCTAAAGTCAGTAGCATTTGACGAATTGTTTTACATGCTACTGCTATGGATCGTATTGTCTCCACCAACCATTAAGCATTTTTTATTACCTTGATTTCTGAATTAAAATTGTCACTATCACATCAATAACAGTGCTATCTTTTAAGATTTATTCATCACGATTAAGCGCATCTTTTACATACGTAGGAAGTGCAAATGCGCCAACGTGTAAATCTGTATTGTAATATTTCGTTTTCAGACCAAAGTTGTCCCATGCCTCTACCTTAATATCTTTAGTAGGATGCAATGCTTTAGAGGCAAATCCGAATAGCCAGTGTCCTGATGGATATGTTGGCATATGGAATTGATATACGCTTGCGATTTGGAAAATACCTTTAATTTTTTTATGTGCTTTACGCATGTTTTCTGCATACTCAGAGAAGTATGGCGATTCGTGTTGGTTAATTAAAATGCCTTGTTCATTTAATACACGGTAGCACTCTTTATAGAAAGCTGTTGTAAATAAGCCTTCACCTACTGAAATTGGATCAGTAGAATCTACTAAAATTAAGTCGAATGATTTATCAGCTGCATTTTGAACGTAAGCTAAGCCATCATCGAAAATCATTTCCATACGTGGATCTTCTTCAACACCCGCTGCTGTTATTGGAAGGTATTTTTGGCTTAAACGGAATACTAATTCATCGATTTCAACCATTACTACTTTTTCAACTGATTTGTAGCGTAACACTTCACGAGCAGTACCGCCGTCACCACCGCCTATAATTAACACTTTTTTTATATCTGGGTTTGTAGCGAATGCTGGGTGAGTTATCATATCGTGATAAACGAATTCATCTTTTTCATTGACCATCATCAATCCATCTAAAGTGAAGAAAGTACCCAACTCATCACCTTTATAAAAATCGATTTTTTGGAATGGAGTTTGTTCACTATGAATCTCTTCATTATACCCAATTGAAAATTTACAATGATCGCTCCATTGTTCTGTATACCATTTCATTAAATCACGCCCTCTAATACTTCTTGTTTCACTAGAATTGTATCAATTTTTTGTTCTGCAAATTGGCGAATTTTATCTGCCATTCCTCGAGGTACTTCAAATGATTCTGTCTTTTTCGCTTGTAGTTTTTGTTCTAAATATTCTGCTGCTTTCCAAGGACTTACTGAATCGCCACAAGTGTATACATCTACTGAAGCAAATCCGTATTCTGGCCAAGTGTGAATCGTTAAATGTGATTCAGCGATTATGACTGCACCTGAAACGCCATAAGGGTTGAAATGGTGGAAGCAAGATTCTACAATTGTCGCCCCAGAATAGTCTGCCGCTTCGTTCATAAACTGCTCGATTAAAGCATTTTGCTCAATAATTTCACTTGGACAACCATAAAATTCGATTAATACGTGTCTACCTAATGTTGATAATTCTATACTCATTTATTTGTCTCCCTTACGACCGTGATGTGATTTTTTTCTTTCGCCTCAATCAGAACATTGCCAAAATTAAGAAAATAGAAGTGATATAATTCTACTACGTCCTCTGAAATAACTTCTCCGGGAATTATTAGTGGTATTCCTGGTGGATAAATCATTAATGAATCTGCACTAATTCGACCTACCGCATTATAAATTGAAATCGTTTCTGTTTCTGCATTACATGCCTGTTGTGGTGTCATTGCTAATACATTTATTTGATTCGCTGTCACATGAGCTGACTGAATCGCATCTTTATTAGCGTGTATAAGTTCTAGTTGTTTTAACGCCTGTACTAATTTATCGATTGTTTCTTCCGTATCTACGTGACTAATGACTGCCATTATGACATACCCTTCAGCAAGTTCTAATTGAATACCATACTGTTGTTTCAATATTGAGTAAACTTCAAAACCAGTTAAACCAATACCGTTCACACGAATAACAAGTTTCGTCCAATCATATGATTGATTGAAATTTTGTTGTACGTATTCAGCTTTTAGTACTTCATAGCGTGAATTGTTTTCAATTTTTTCAATTGCCGTATAAACAATTGGTTTTAATTTGCTATAACGTTGCTGACCAAACACTGCTAAATCCCGTCTTGCTACATCTAAAGAACTCATTAATAAATAATTGGCACTTGTCGTTTGAAGCATATTTAATACTTTTTGCAAATGCTTCGAATCGATTCGTTGTTCTTGTAGTAAAAGAAGCGAACTTTGTGTTAATGAGCCACCCGTTTTATGCATACTAATCGTTACTGCATCTGCACCAGCACGTATCGCATCTTTTGCATCAGGTAAAAATGTTAAATGCGCTCCGTGTGCACTATCTACAATAACGGTTACGTTTTGTTCATGTGCGAGCATACAAATTTCTTGCAGTTTATTCATTGAGCCAAAATATGTTGGATACGTCACAAGAAGAGTTTTCGCTTGTGGATTTTCTGCAAGTGCCACTTTTACATTCTCAACTGAAATGCCGTGTGCAATACCAAAATGTTGATCCACTTCAGGTTGAATAAATACAGGTTTTGCTCCACTTAATATAATGCCGTTCATCACTGATTTATGGCAGTTACGAGGTACGATTAATGTATCTCCTGGTTTACATGTCGCTAAAATCATCGCCAGAATACCGACAGTCGTTCCATTTACTAAAAAGTAAGCGTAGTCTACATTAAATGCTTGTGCTGCTAATTGCTGTGCTTCTTTAATTACTGACTCCGGATGACTTAATAAATCCAACTCACTCATGGAGTTTACATCCATTCTTAACGTCATTTCTCCAAGCACCCATTTTAATGGGTTTTCTTGTAGCCCCATTTTATGTCCAGGTACATCAAACGGCGTAACGTCTTGTTTAGCATAGTTCACTAAAGCTTCAAATAATGGCATGCGATCTTGAGCTACTAAAGTTTCTTCTTTAGCCTCCCAATTCTGTAACCCTTGCATTATTGTTCACTAGCAACTGCTAATAGTTGCTGTAATTCTGAAACTTTATCTGTTCTTTCCCAAGTTACGTTTACATCATTTCTTCCAAAGTGACCATAAGCTGCAACTTGTTGATATTGTGGTTTACATAGATCTAACATGTTGATAATGCCAGCTGGAGTTAAGTCGAACAATTGACGAATCGCTTTTAAAATTTCTTCTTTCGCTACTTTTTCTGTACCAAATGTTTCTAAAGCGATACTAATTGGTTCACTTACACCAATTGCATATGATAATTGGATTTCACATTTATCTGCTAAGCCTGCTGCAACAATATTTTTGGCAACGTAACGCGCTGCGTAAGCCGCTGAACGGTCCACTTTTGTGCAGTCTTTACCAGAAAATGCGCCACCACCATGACGAGCTGCTCCGCCATACGTATCAACAATAATCTTACGTCCTGTTAAACCAGCATCTCCGTGTGGTCCCCCTACTACGAAACGACCAGTTGGATTAATTAAAATGCGGAAGTCTTCTTTCATTCCAAATTGCTTTGCAACAGCTTTAATTACGTTTTCTGTAACGTACTCAATGAAAGCCACTTGCTCAAAACCATCATCATGTTGTATTGACATTAAAACAGTATCGATTTTAGGTTGCTTATTATCCGTATAATCAATTGTTACTTGTGATTTCATGTCTGGTCGAGCCCATTTGAATTGTCCATTTTTACGTTGCTCAGTTGCACGTTTTACAAGCATATGCGCCATTTCAATTGCTAAAGGCATATAGTTTTCAGTTTCATTCGTCGCAAAACCGAACATAATCCCTTGGTCTCCTGCACCAACTTCTTTTGTATCGCTTGAAGAATCAACGCCCACTGCGATATCAGGTGATTGAGTGTGTACTAAAACTTGTACGTTGCAGTTATGACCATCAATACCGAGCTTATCATCTGTATATCCGATGCCGACTAGGGTATCACGGGCAATTTTTTCGATATCTAGTTCTGCTTTTGTCGTTATCTCTCCACCAACAATTACCGTGTTTGTAGTTGTGAATACTTCACATGCCACACGTGATAGTGGATCTTGTGATAATGCTGCGTCTAATACCGCATCTGAAATTTGGTCTGCAATTTTATCTGGATGTCCTTCCGATACAGACTCCGATGTGAATAATACTTTTTCTGACAATTTTCACTGCTCCTAACAAAATAATAGATTTAGGGCATAAAAAAAAAGCTCACCCAATTTAAGGAAAGCTTCGAATACTATCAGCTGCTGTTCCTCTTATTGTTCACAAAAGTAAATTTTGTGCTCAGGTTCGGCCCACTGGATTTAATTCATATTGAACTAAATTGTTTGGCCACCGTATCTTCGACCCCTCGTCTCAACGGTTATTAATAAGAGCTATATTATTATGCTGAGACTCATATTAAATCATATATATTTGAGTGTCAATTTATTTTTTAATATTTTTCTGTGATTAATTGCTATGAACATTAATTCATTTATCCTTTTTTACAAAAAAACTACTACGTGTAATACTTTTAAATTAATGAATAATTATTATTATTATAGTATAATAATTCATACAGAGTTTTTTTATAATAATAGAATGAACTCCTATTAAATTTGTTATTAGATGCGTAAAAATAACAAATCGTGATCACAAAAAATTTTACAACAACAAAAAGGTATAGGAATTTTTAGAGTCTTTTATTTATACAAATTATTTGAATTTCTATAATTCTGAATATTATTTCCAGTCATTTGTAATAGGATTATGACGATTCTTTAATTTAAAAAATGTAGTATTCGATTCAAATTGCATTATAAAGCGAAAGCCTAAGATAAAAATAATAAATGGATTTTTTTACAAAAAAGTAGAGGAGCATTCATAAAAGAACGCCTCTGCTTTTTTATTTTCTTTATCTTGCAACGAGGGGCTCCTCAAATATAACCTTCTGATGGAATTCACCCCATCTAAAAAGGCAAGCAAACATCTCTGTTCACACACCTTTTCATATTTTCTATTATGGTAAAATTGTACATACTGATAATGAAGTTCTATGTGAGTGGTCTAGGTTTGGTTTTTAATTCTGTTTAAAAGATATCGAATTACCAGTTTCTTCCCATAGCTTTTTCGTGTGAAAATACCTTTATTTACGCTTCGTCTTCTGCATCTGGTTCTACATCAAATTCATGTTGACCCATATAAATCGGTCCATTCGCATGATCAATTCGAATTGGCCACTCATATGGTAACCCTATACGATTTGCGATTGATCGCCAAAATTTACTCGATTCGAGTTCGAAATCCAGAAAATCATTTAATAATTCTTTATACGAATCCCCATTAACTTGTAGATTCATGTCCTGTAAGCGTAGGAATGCCATATGTCTGCATTCTAGCTCAGCAGCTTTTTCCATTTCTTTCTCAGTCGCTTCTCCAATAATTGTGCCAGATGGCGGCATGATGACATAAATATTGTCCACCTCTACTTCTTCTCCTTGCACCTGTACCATTTTTTGATCATTTTTATTAGTCATAATTCTACTACTCCTTACTTATTCTATTACTACCATTTAATCTTAGTTCTGAGAATACTATCGATATTTTAAATATTTTCTCAATCAGACCATGAACATATGATTATTTCATTTGTTCACACCAAAATATATCATAAAATTAACAAAATAACAAAAAAGTACATTAACTCTCTTCCTAAAAGTTAATATACTTCTTTTTTTACTTAGTTATATTATTACTTTCAAACACACTCTAGAACGTTACTAAAATAGCTTTGTCCGTTCATTGACTTTCTAGAAACCTTTCTCACATCACACACCCATATCCGAAATACTCATTTGCTCCCCCGCCGACTCCACAAAACACTCTGCCTTCTTCAAATCACCAAATCGATAGCGTCTTCTACCTGCGTTATTTTGTTTTGGTCTTGGTTGGTTTGGCAGTGACAAACCTTCTCTAGTAGATAAAATTTATATTGCGGAGTGTCGTCAAAGCCTAGTCCTAAATAGCGTTGTTCGATATATGCTGTTAACTTCCTTTCAATAATTGCATCTAGTTGTAAAGCTTTTACGTGCTCACGCCATTTAGACATATCGAAATTATAGGTGCTTCGAATATTAAACACATCGTCCATGGTACGGATAGGACAATTTCATTCATCTCATTTTATCTATTTTTGGAAGATACATACTCTTAACATCCTATAATATTCCGAAATATAAAATACAAAAATCCCCCTAAGTCGCGAATTTCGACCTAAGGGGATTTCAATCATTTCTCCCAATTACCCAATTCTTTCAGCAATTCCGGCAATTGTAGTTTCTTCACTTCAATTGGAGGCAGGGCTTTGATAAATTCCTTGCCATACGATTTCGTAGTAATACGTCGATCTAAGACAATAAAGGCGCCTTTGTCCTGTGATGAACGGATCAATCGACCAAAGCCTTGCTTGAAGCGCATAATGGCTTCGGGTAGTGATAGCTCGTTGAACGAGTTGCGGCCTTGATCGGATAAATGCTTGGCACGTGCCTTGAATACGGGTTCTTCTGGTGAAGAGAATGGTAAGCGTACAACTATAACGGATGCAAGTGCATCACCAGGTACGTCTACCCCTTCCCAAAAACTATTTGTGCCAAAGAGAACAGCATTGCTAAATTTTTGGAATGATTTTAAAATACGCATGCGACTGCCCCCTGTGACACCTTGTGCAAAGAGCATATAATCATCAAGTAGCTCACTTTCTTGAATCAGTTCAACTGTTTTTCGTAGCATATCCTGTGAAGTAAAGAGTACAAAACAACGCCCTTCTGTCATTCGTACTGTACGCGTAATGGCGAGTGCGACCGCTTCAATATACTCTGCTTGTGTCACCTGCTGAATGTCCGGCATATCTGTGACAATAAACGCTTTTGCCCCCGCATAATAGGCTGATGGTGCCTGCAGTTGTAGCACGTTTACATTAGCTTGAATGCCGAGCTGACGTGTTATAAAACGCTCATTGCCCGGTACAGTTAACGTACCAGAAGTCCACACGATGCTTGCTTGTTGACGTAGTGGTGCGAGAACTTTTTCAATGACTGGTGTGACATTGATGGGCTTTTTAAAGATGTGTAAACTCCCCGGGACACTGCGTCGATCAATTTCCAGCCAAACAGAGTTGTCTTCTTGTGGCGATAGGAATATTTCTTCCCAGTCAGTAATTTTTAATTTTATTTCACGAATCCAGTAGTGCCATTCCGACAATATAAATGCCTCGTTTTTGTCGAGTTGTTCGATGTCGTTTTCAAAGGCGCGACTAGCGGCTTCTGCAAGGTCTACCCACTGTTGTAAGAGCTTGCTGACGCGGATAAATGGCTCTTTTTGAAGTTGTAATTCCTCTAAAAAGAGAGTACGTTTGCTTCCCGCTATTTGCTTACCTTTTAAGTATTGTTGCATTTTTTGTACGACATGTTGAATCGTTTCGTCAAAAATTCGTTGTAGGCGCATAAATTGCTCGTCGAGGCGCTGTAAGTTTTGCATTGGGACACGCTGTTTTTTCTTGGCTGCTTGGCTAAACTGCTGGAAGAGCGCAGTTTCTTCCATTGTGCCAATTTGGCCGAATACATATTTCCACTGCGTATAGGATAGGACCGTTTCATCCTGTTGCATGGCCGCTTGGATAAATTGATGGGCTTCATCGATTATCCAACCATCGATTTGTGTAAAAATCGGCGTTTGACGCACCAAATCACTAAGCACCATTGAATGATTCGTCACGATGCAGTCGGCGGATTCACTCTGTTTTAATGCTTGTTCGTAGAAGTCAAAGCCTCTCGGTGGTTTTTCATCTGGCATTTTACGAATTTTATCTAAAAATAGCTGCCCTCCACCTGAAACGTTCAGTTCACTTAGTACACCTGTCTCAGTTTTTGTTAGCCATACGAGTAGTTGTAAAATAGTAAACGTTTCATCGTACGATTCGTCTCCATACGCAATGCATTGCTCAAAGCGTGATAAGTCGATGTAATGATGCATGCCTTTTAATACGGCGATGTTGACCTTTGTGCCAAGTATTTTTTCGACCTTTGGGAGCTCTTCCTCCACAAGTTGCTCCTGTAAATGCGCAGTGTATGTGCTAATGGCGATTTTTTTGTTATGCGCTCGTGCATACATAATGGCCGGCAGTAAATAGCCAACTGTTTTGCCGATCCCTGTGGATGCCTCAATTACGCATTCTTCTTTTTTGTTTAGTGCTTGCCATATAGCGTCCATCATCGCAAATTGCGCTGGACGTTGCTCATAATTTTTCATCGTCTTTGCCATGAGTGTTTCCTTGTCGGCTGCTGTTTGTGGATACGGGGATAATTCATGATTGTCTGTATGATTTTTCCGACCATCACCTATGGCAAAATTGCGGTGGTACGTAACATTTTCATTGGTTGTGACATGCTGGCGTTTAATTTGCAGTGCCTCGAAAAAGAGTTGTGACAAATTGGATTTCAAACGAAACGAACGTTTATGCATTTGCTCGAGCGTTAGTTGTGGTAAGTTCAGTAATTCCTTCCAGCAACATTTGAAAAGTTCAGCCGTTGCACGTGCATCCTCGTCTGCGCGATGTGCATTGGTTAGCTCTATGTTTAGGTCAGCTGCTAAATCGCCTAGCTTAAAGCTAAGTGACATTGGATACAAAATTTTCGCCAGTTCAACCGTATCCATACTTTTGCCCTGCCACTTTGGTAAACCCGCTCGTTTGAACTCTGCTTGTAAAAAGGATAAGTCAAAATCCGTATTATGCGCGACGAATACACAATCGGCAATCAGTTCATATATGTAGTCGGCATGTGCCTCAAACGGTAAGGCATCCTTCACATCCTCATCCGTAATATGCGTTAAATCCTGAATAAAGGACGGAATTGTTTTCCCTGGATGAATAAACTTCGTATAGGTACGCTCAATTTCCCAATCCTTCATAATAACAATCGCAATTTGAATCATTCGATCACCATTTGCAGGCGAATGTCCTGTTGTCTCCAAATCAACAATTGCATACTTTTGACTATCCATCATCATCTCAACTCACAGTTCACTTTTGTATAGTTGAATTTTATCATAAATTCGGCTCAGTGGTCATGCTTCTGTCACTTTACAAGATTTTCAACGTTTAGGACGAGTGATTTATGGTCAGGTTGAGCGACTTGGCGCCGTGGTTGAGCGACTTGCGGCCGTGGTTGAGCGACTTGAGGGCGTGGTTGAGCGACTTGAGGCCGAGGTTGAGCGACTTGAGGCCGAGGTTGAGCGACTTGAGGCCGAGGTTGAGCGACTTGAGGCCGAGGTTGAGCGACTTGAGGCCGTGGTTGAGCGACTTTGGCTTGAGGTTGAGCGACTTCGGCTTGAGGTTGAGCGATTTCACACCTAGTTTTTGTTATTTCCACCCATCATCCCAATAAAAAAGAAGCATGCACCAAAGTACATACTTCTCATAAAATTACAGCACCGTTGCTTCCGGCTCATACTCAATCATTTCTTTAATAGTATTACCTTCATCCATAATAGCTACAGTTGGCTTGTGGTCCTTGGCCTCTGCATTATCCACATAAGCATACGAAATAATAATCACAATATCCCCGCGTTGTACAAGACGAGCAGCTGCACCATTGACGCAAATTACACCTGAACCACGTCTGCCGGCGATTATATACGTTTCAAAGCGTGCGCCGTTATTATTATTGACAACATGCACCTTCTCATTTGGTAACATACCAACTGCATCTAAAATATCTTCATCAATTGTAATGGATCCCACATAATTTAAATCCGCTTCTGTCACTGTCGCGCGGTGGATTTTACCGTTCATCATCATTCGTAGCATGTTACAGTCCCTCTTTCACATTAAAAATAATGTTATCAATTAAACGCGTTTTGCCAATATACACTGCCGCTGCTAGTAGTACTTGCTTTGTCTCATCTGTAACAGGAGCTAAATCTGGGTACGCCAAAAGTTCAATATAATCAATCTTGCCGTTTGTACGCGTCGCAATATGAACTGACGCTTTTTCAATTGCCTCCGCCGCATCACCATTCTCTAAAAAGCTGTCGCGTGCCAACGTCAATGCTTCGTTGATCGCCGGTGCTTGCTGACGGTCCACTTCACTTAAATAGACATTACGCGAAGACTTTGCTAAACCATCCTCTTCACGTACAATCGGCACGACACGCATCTCTAATGGGAAGTTGTAATCACGCACCATTGTGGCAATAATCGCCACCTGTTGTGCATCCTTTTGACCAAAGTAGGCGCGTATTGGCTGCGTTAAATGAAATAATTTCGCCACGACTTGTAACACACCATCAAAATGGCCAGGTCGACTGGCTCCGCACAATATGCTGGCCTGCTTACCCGCACAGATACGAATTCCTCCATCATGTAGATACATCTCCTCAACACTCGGTGCAAAGACAATATCCACACCAACCGACTCAGCTAAAGCTGTATCACGTTGTAAATCACGCGGATAACTTTCAAAGTCTTCGCTCGGACCAAATTGTGTTGGATTCACAAAAATGCTCATTACAACGACATCATTTTCTTCACGTGCCGCTTGTGCCAGTGTTAAATGCCCTTCGTGTAAATAGCCCATTGTTGGTACAAGGCCTATAGTCTTTTCACTCTTTTTTGCTGCTAGTATTTCTGCTGTTAGAGCTTCGATTGTTGTGATGACTTTCATTTATTTTACGCCCCCGTAAAGCTGATCCAGTGCTTCATCCTTCATCGTGAAGAAATGCTTCGGTGCTGGGAAAGTCCCAGCTTTTACTGCCTCCACATAGCCTGCAATTCCCTGTCTTGCCGCAGCCCCCATATCCGCAAATTGCTCCACAAATTTCGGCACATGATGTGAGCCATAGCCAAGCATGTCATGATAGACAAGCACTTGCCCATCCGAATCCACTCCTGCACCAATACCGATTGTTGGAATGACTAAGTTCGCAGATACAATTTCAGCTACCTGATGCGGAATACATTCTAAGACAATTGCACATACACCAGCTGCTTCACATTTTTTTGCGTCCTCAATAAGTTTTTTTGCTTGTTCAGCTGTTTTCCCTTGGACTTTATAGCCACCTAAAACTCCCGCAGATTGTGGTAATAAACCTAGATGCGCCACCATTGGAATGCCAGCAGATGTTAATTTTGAAATAACCGGTAAAACGTCATCTGCACCTTCTACCTTTAGTGCATCTGCGCCTGTTTCTTGCATCATAGATACTGCTGTTTTTAATGTGTCATTCACATCGCCATGATAAGAGCCAAATGGCATATCGACTACCACAAATGTATTCTTCGCACCGCGTCGTGCCGCTTTTGCATGATGTACCATGTCCGCAACTGTCACAGGCATTGTGGAATCATACCCTAGTACGACCATACCTAGTGAATCACCTACTAGAATCATATCGACGCCAGCTTCCTCAGCAAACTTTGCTGCTGGGTAATCATAAGCCGTCAGCATTACGATTTTCTCACCAGCTGCTTTCATTCTTAAAAAATCTGATGTTGTTTTCAATTGAAGTCCTCCTTTTCAAGAGAAGAAAACCGTAAAAAACCCTTCTGTTCCTAAAAATGGGCAGAAGGGTAGCTTGTTCGTTCATGGATCAGAACGCATCGTTTTCTTCCGTCCCTGTCTATAAAGATCAAGGCAGATATTTGTTGTTGGTTGTCTTACAGTTTGAAGGTGCCGTTCACAAAAGGATACTGCCCTTCAGCACATACTATAACAGAATTTGGGTCCCATCATCAAACAATATTTTCTATAATTCTAATTTTCTAATTACTTTTCGCGTTAAATTAAAACCATGTCATACACCATTAAAACATTTACTATGCAATTACATCTCTAAATAACACCAAAGAGCTCACCATTTCCGGCGAGCCCTTTAGCTTACATTACATGTACAGTACCTATTTTTTATATGTCTTCTGTCGATTTGAATTTCAAAAGCGAAATATTAGTATTCTAATATTTGGTATATGGAATACTTATAACTCCTGTTGTAATATAAGTTGCATTAGAACATTCAACCTATTCTAAGAGATGGTTCTATATGAAAACCGAATAGTATTTCTTTGTTGAAGATTTGATTCATCATGCCTATTTTTAAGGAGTATTCACATGATCAGAAAAAAACTAAGATATGATGCCGTGATTGTACACTACTCAGATTATGATTTGATTCTATATAACAATAAAAGCGTTAAAATTCGTTTTCAAACTGAAGAATTCAAACATATTTATTTCCTATTAGAAAAAGGAACATCTTTAATAGAACTAGCATCAATTCTCCCAGTAGAATACGTACAAGTACTTTGGGAATCTTTATTGCAGATGGGGGTACTTATCGACGATTGGGATAACCTTGACATTAATAGCTACGAAAAACAGCTATTTCACTTAGAAAATCTCGCACCAACTCCTATTCATTTACAACAAACACTTAGAGAAAAATGTGTAGCTATCATAGGTGTTGGCGGAATTGGTTCTGTAATATTAGATCAATTAATTCGATTAGGGGTTCAAAACTATATTTTAATAGATAGTGATGAAGTGCAAATTCATCAATTAAATAAACAATATATGTATTCCTTAAAAGATCTCGGCTTTAATAAAGTAGATATTTGTTTTTCAAAAATTAAAGAATCTCATCCACATGGACAAGTCCTAATCTTAAAAAAACGAATCAAAAATCATGAAGACCTATCAACTATACTTCAAAAATCTAACCCTGATATTGTAATCAATGCTGCTGATGAACCTCATTATTTATATCAAGAAGTTCTAAAAGTATGTATTGAATATCAAATCCCCTTTATCACTGGAAGTATTGGTCCCCACTTTGGAAGAGTCGGTCCATTTATTGATCAACCAAGTGATATGATTCACTTTTTGGAAGATACCGAATATGAACAAAGACCTGAAAATATAAAAGTAATTAATCCTTTTTTTGGTACACCAGAACCATCAAATTGTATTATTCCTATACTAGTTGCTTATGATGCTGTTCGTTTTCTATTGAATAAACAACCAAGCTCTTATAATAAAATATTGCATGTAGACTTTAATGATTTATCATGTAAGACCACGCCTATAATAAATAAATAATCATTTGTTTAGTAAGCGTCAGGTAATCCCCACCTTCTAATGAATTTAAAATCGCGAGACAATTACGATTACCATTCATTAGAAAGCTTTTTCAGCCTCGATTCGAACACACTTTTTTATGGTACTCACATATTCAAGCCTTTCAATATATATGTGAAACAGATGCCGCTACTTACTGTACCAAACAGGACATACCCACACCCCTCATCTCGGCTAGCACAGTGGCTCCTAGTAAGAGATTAAAAAACCATCATTTTGATTAGCCAACTACCTACTCATCTCCTATAACGTTGACAGTTTAGATGGTTATTAGAACTTGTTGCTATGCAAAAAAATTAGCACAATCGCAGGTTTCAGAAACGTTGTAATTTGAATAAAGAGTTCAGCATTACTTGTTCAGATTTTTTAACCAAATTATCGGACAACATACTGCCTTTCAATTAAAAAAATTGTAATGACGTATGCCAAGTTGTAAAAACAAAAGTAAGCGACAAATAGCTCCCACTGAATAACAGTTAGGTGCTATTTGTCGCTTACGAAAGTAGGTATGCATTTGATGTTATCTCCAGCTTTCCCTGCTATATACCTCCACGTATAAACTGTCCATCTATTGTTAAATACAAGTACTTATACTTGGTGGCCAATCCATTCCATACCATATCCGAGAAATGGGAGCAATTACTTAATTAAGAATTGGATGTAGTTGTAAGGTAAATCGCTTAATAATGTAATGAAAAAATCTAACATACTTGTTCTCACCTCAATTTTTAAAATATTCGCTTTTAAAAAGGTAATAGTAACTATTTTTATACTTTACCTTCTTTCTATGTAATTTTATATTATTTAAGTAATAAATCTACTAAAATAATATTAGAATTCTAATATTTCAAAAAAGAATTATTTTTTGAATTAATATAGCTAATTAATAAATCATCTTTGCTATTTAAAGCGAGGTGATAGGCTATGTTATAGGATTCTTTAAAACTACATATCCCTATAATCTCTTCATTATACGCCTTTTCATAATAAAGGTAACTTAAACGAAATTGTGTTAATATTTGAGGTTTATTTGCCCATTCAATCCCAGCATTTGCTACACTTAGAGATTTTTCATATTTCCCTAGTTTAGAATATGAATTAGCAATATTGAAAAATACCATTGTAAGTTTGCTTTCATTTCGAATTTTCCGACTCTTATTAATTGTAGAAAGAATTAAATCAAAATAGCCAAATCCTTCATCTACCATACCTAGTTTCAACATCATAATGCCAATATTATTAAGTATTAAATATTCTTCTAGAGATAAATGTTCTTTGTCTTGAAAATATGTGATTTTAAGAGATTCCTCCAATAATTCAAACGCTTGATAATACTCATTTTTTACAAAACCTTGATATAGACCTTTATAAAATAACAGTAATTGTTGATCTAATTTTGTATGCAAGTAAATTTTTCTAAAATGAGAGTTAATAGTATTATTAATTTCTTCATATTTTCTTTGGTAAAATAATTGCGATAAATATTCTAGCAGTTCATTTTGTAGTTGTATTGCCGTTTCGCTTTCTTGATATTCCATTTCGGTTAATGGCAAGTCCAATTTATTACATATTTCAACAAAAATCATTAAATTAGGAATATGTTTGTTCCTCTCGATTTGACTAAGCATTCCTTGTGAACATATACCCTCACTCAATTCTTTTTGTGACAACCCCTTTAACTTTCTAGCGTTTTTTATTTTTTCTCCTAGTAACATCAATACCCCTCCATTATATGTTCAAATAATTCCACCATTTTTTAGGTAGTCGTTTGTATATGCTTTGTTTAGTATAATAAGTAATTTGTAGTCTGAGAGTTTGTCTCCAACAATAGCAAGAACTGATCAAGTGCGGCTTTGTCTATCAGGTCGATTAATAGTAATTATTCCAAAATGTACGTTAAATAAAGGAGAATACTTCTTCCATCCATAGGAACAGGTAAATTTATTAATTTTTTCATACAAAAAAAATTTCGTCAGAAAATCTTTCTAGTATACAGTTGAATTGTCGAGCACCCGTTTCAACACCAATATTTTCATCGTAATAAATTGGCAAGTGCTCTTACAAATTACTTTTCTTCAAAAAGACTTTTTGTTACAACTAGGGTTAAAAAAATCAAAGATCATTATTTGTTTTTCGAATTAGTTAAGTACTCAAAATTTTTTCACTCTAGTAAACTTTACAGCTTTTTTAAACAGTCATTTTAAAACTCCTCACATATTTTCACATTCACTCCATCTGCCTGTCAATAGAATACATTTTTCTTATTTTTTAATTAATGCATCAACTTTCAATTTAAAATCCTATCTTTGGAATTCAAATTTTATTACTCTTAAAGAAGGTTTTTTAATATATCCATTGTCTCTTCTAAGCTTTAGTTTTCAACGGATTATTTTGTATTTATTGACAAATCATATTATACGCCATATACTATCCATATACTATACAGCATATAATATAAAACCTTGTATAGGGATAGAAATGTGAGGTGGATAAGATGACGTTTCAACTTGGCTCGTCTTTACTGGATGCCTGCGTGCTTGCCATATTAGAAAAAGAAGATGCTTACGGCTATTCATTGACGCAGCAAGTTCAATCAGTGATGGATATATCGGAATCGACGCTTTATCCTGTATTACGTCGTTTGCAAAAGGCTGATTTTTTAACAACTTACGACCAGCCTTTTCAAGGAAGAAATAGGCGCTACTATCGTATTACGGAACAAGGGCGCATACGATTACTGGAGCTTCTTAACGAATGGCAAATTTATAAACAGAAAGTAGACAGTGTACTAATAGGAGGGAATTTAGATGGATAAAGCGGGCTATTTAAAAAGTCTAAGAAGTAAATTACACCGACTTCCGGAACATGAAATCGACGCTGCACTTATTTATTACGAGGAATATTTTGATGAAGCCGGAGAAGAAAACGAACAGCAAGTCATTCAGCAACTAGGCCCCCCTTCTCAAGTCGCTGCACAAATATTGGCCGATCTTGCCATTAAAGATTTAGATGCGACACCAACTTCTACGAAAAAGAACGTGTCGGCCATCTGGCTTATCATTCTTGCTATATTATCTGCACCACTTTCGCTACCACTGCTCGCCACAGCAATTGCACTTATCATTTCAGCTGGTGCAGTTGTTTTCAGCATTGTTATTGCAATTGTTGCCACTGTGGGTGGAATCTTGTTTGGTGGACTTGCAGCTCTCATTTCTGGTTTTTTTATCATTACAGATCACTGGCCCACAGCGCTACTCTTTATAGGTATTGGCCTTATTATTACAGGAATTGGGGTTCTGATTTTCCCTTCTACCATCCGCTTTATTAAAAAAATGGGCCTAGTATGCGTAGAAGGTTTGGCTGGATTATTTCAAAGAGTTACACGTAAACGAAAGGGGCGTTATCAATGACTTCTCTTAAACAAATTGCAGGTAGTATGATTGTTGTAGGCATTGTATTAGCCATGATCGGTTTTGCCTCCGGTGGCAAATGGTTTATTTTAATTAGCGATGCAGGTTTTCACGTACCAAACGACCAATCACTTGGTGCCAATTCATATGAACTCGATGCCTTTACAAACATTAATCTTTCCAATAAACATGCAGATATTGAAATACTGCCATCAGATAACTATGGTTTAGAATTAAACTCTTTTGAAACGTCGAATGTTACGTATGCAGTAAAGGATGGTACGCTTACAGTGGATGCCAAAAGCACAAAAGACAACGGCATCACAATTGGTTTTAGATCCTTTAAAACACCTACCATTACAATTTATGTACCAAAAGATGCGTTGCTCTCAAACATTGAATTGGACTCTAGCTTTGGGGATATAAACCTAGAACAATTAAATTATCAACAGCTCAATTTATTTGTAAGCCATGGGGATATTTCTTTCGAAAATATTGTGGCAGGACATACAGAAATTACGCAATCATTTGGTGATATGGCATTACAGCAATTTTCGGGTGAGCGTTTCATTGTAGAAAGTGAACACGGTGATATTGACATCGATGGGGAGTTGAATGGAGAATCCACGATAACATCTAGTTTTGGGGATGTTGATCTTGATTTACTAAACAAAGAAAGTGAACTCGGATTAGACTTGAATACTAATTTTGGAGATATTACGCTTAATAACAAGTCGATCGAAGGTGATTTTTCACAATCATATGTAGGTGACAATCAGTTGAAAGTTTCTATTACACATGGTGACCTAGAGCTATCACTCAAATAAATAAAAGCTGCAAGTAGTGTGATCTACTTGCAGCTTTTCATTTAAATAATTCTTACATCTCCAGAATAAATCGTCCTCACGGTACCATCATCCTGTCTTAGCTGTAATACACCTTCATCAGTAATGCCACTTGCTACACCTTCAAATCGCTCTCGTATAGTCGTCACTTCGATACGTTGACCAATTGTGCAAGATGCCTGTTCCCACTCTTTTTTAATGCTCGTAAAGCTTTCCTTCACGAATATTTCCGTGTATTGCTCCAAGTATTGTAATATAGTTGCAACAAGTGCCGCACGGTTAATTTCTTCCCCGGCTGCCAGGCGTAAAGAAGTTGCAATGTCCGCAATTTCTGGTGAGAAATCCGCTTCCACCTGGTTCGCATTTATGCCTATACCGACAAGTAACGCTTGTACACAGTCAGCCTCTGCTTGCATTTCCGTTAAAATACCTGTGCATTTTTTGCCATTAATCAGTAAATCATTTGGCCACTTAATTGCTGGCTCTACGTTTTTATACAGTGCTTTAATCGCCTTTGATACAGCGACCGCTACGACAAGGGTATAAGAAGAAGCCTGTTGCGGCGTCACATCTGGTCGCACAATAATGGTCATCCAAATACCTGTTCCATGTGCAGATTCCCACGGTCTTGCCATACGACCGCGACCAGCTGTTTGCTCTTCCCCAATGACAATTGTGCCATCCGGTGCACCCTCTTGTGCAAGCTTATGTGCAATCGTTTGTGTTGAATCCACCACATCAAAATGATGAATAGTACGACCAAAGCGCTCCGTATTTAAAAATAGTTCAATTTGCATTGGACTTAAGCTATTCGGCACGCCTGTCAGTATATAGCCTTTTTTCTTCACTGTTTCAAACGTATAGCCTTCTTCTTGCAATCCCTGCATATGCTTCCAAATAGCTGTGCGTGACACATTCAATGTATCTGCTAGTTCTTGGCCAGAAACTGCTTCTCCATTAGCCGCTAATAACCTTCTTAGAATCTCATCCTTCATGGAAATACTCATCCTCAAACCAACCCTTTAGTTAAGTGTACAATCACTTATTTACTTTAGATCACAAATACTATAGTTATTAGTTTTTATGATACTGTAAAATATAACAATTGACCACCGACTGTTACTAAAAATCGCTTTTAGTCATTTATTTCACAAGATAGATTACCATCACATAGTGTTCTTCTCCCTTTATGTATTCAACCCTAAATATTGTAAGTACAACAGCTTCCTTAAGCCATTTTGTGAGGTTGTAGCAGATCATAACATAACAAAGGACATACACAAATGACTTGTATTCATACGCTCAAACCCTAAAGTAAGATATTTTAAATGGTGTGTTGATTAGGTAAATATCAGGTTGTCATTTACTTAATCATTGCTTGTTTTCATATTCAATACTAGTATTTGCACCTACATTTTTTGTTGATTGTAGCGGAGGGTGCTCGACTCCTGCGGGAAATGCAAGCGAAACGAGACCCTGGACTGAGCATTGCGAAGGAAGCGGCTCGGTGCTTGCCCGCGGAAAGCGAGCTCCCATAGCGGAAATCAACCTCCACTTTAATAGTAATGGTGAAAATTATTTATCAACACGCCTGATATTTTAGCGTATTCTTTTTAGAATATATCCTTTATAAAGTTTTCAATAACACTACCAATCGTGTCATAAAAGAAAAACTTACCTACAGTAATAACTACGAAAATTCCAACTACCAACAAAAGATAAAACATTACTTTACTATTATTCGTTTTCAAAATAACTATCCCCTTCTCATATGTAATCTCTTAATAGGTCTTTACGAGAATACGGCATAAAAAGTTTCAAACTTTCGTAATATTTAGTAGTTAAGTGAACAGTGTAACAGATGTTTAATTATGTTACATATGGCGATATCTTTTAGCTATGTACTCTTCAACAATTGTAAAAAGACTAGACTCATGAATACGTAAACAGCAAAGATGTTATTTCTGAAATTTCCGAATAATGTCCGCCGCTTACAACCACCTACTCATAAAGAAAAAAATATTTCTAATTAAATATCAAGTTGATTAGAGTGGAAGGCGGCGACTCCTAGGGGATAAGCGAGCATCTTGAGACCCTGCAGGAGCACCGCGACGAAGCGGATCAAGGCTCGCCCCCTGGAAAGCGCCCGCCTGTAACGGAAATCAACGGTTCCTTGAACAAACTCTCATTAACGCTCGCCAAATAATTTGTTGACGTAATTGTATTTCAACAATGTAAAAAAGCCTTACTTAAAATATAAGTAAGGCTTTTTCCAATCACCGAAAACTATTCATTAATAAGCGTTTCTAACGCTACAGTAATCATGTCATTAAAAGTTGTTTGACGTTCTTCCGCTGTTGTTTCTTCACCTGTAATAACATGGTCACTCACTGTCATAATACTTAAGACGTCGATGTTGTATTTAGCTCCAAGTGTATAAAGTGCTGATGTCTCCATATCTACACCTAGCACACCGAAATCAGCCAGCTTATGAATCATGGAATCATCGTCTTCATAGAATGAATCGCCAGTGAACACATTACCTACATGAACTTTCAAATCAGCATTTTGTTTAGATAAACGATATGCTCTCTCAAGAAGCTTAAAGCTTGCGTTTGGTGCATAATTTATTTGTGGGAAAATGATGTTTTGCATTTTCGAATCATTTGTAGCCGCCATTGCCATGATAATGTCACGGATTTTCACTTCACGCTTCATAGCTCCGATTGTACCAATGCGAATAATATTTTTCACACCATAATCTTTAATGAGTTCAGTGGCATAAATACTCATGGAAGGAGCACCCATTCCAGAAGATTGAATAGAAATTTTCTGCCCTTTATACGTTCCCGTATAACCATACATTCCGCGAACTGTATTATGACACTCAACATCCTCTAAAAAAGTATCTGCAATATATTTAGCACGAAGTGGATCTCCTGGCATCAATACTTTCTCAGATATTTGACCTTCTTTTGCATTTAAATGGATACTCATAATTTTTCTTACCTCCAAATAATTGATATGTTAGATTGTTTTCGCTTCTCTATCTTCTGTTTGCTTCTTCAATTGTGCTGATGAATAAATCCAGCTTAAGACTAAACCAACCGCAAATGTTAGTAAGACGCCCAGGCTGTTACCTTCAAAGATTCCCTTAGCAAATATAGCAGGAATTATTGGGTTTTCAGTGAACAGAAGTCCAACGATAACACTCACAAACCATATAATTACATTTCCTTTATTTACATCAATATTTTTATCGCCTGAAATGATATCAGGGTCATAGCCTTGCTTTTTGCGTAGGATAACGTAATCCGCTACGAATACAGCAGTCCATGCTGCCAAGCCAATACCGACAACCCCTAAGAACATTTGGAATGAACCTAAGAAGTCACCATTGATGAATAACACATACGTCGGAAGCAATACCATGATTGCACCATGTAAAATAATAGATGCTCGATCTGAAATTTTTATATTTGTAGCTTCTAAAGCATTACGTCCGGAACGAAGTGAAATAACTGCTGGTGGAATGATTCCGCCAAGTGCTGTAATAAAGTATGGAATAACCATCCATTTAGGCATTTGTAACGCTAATGCAGCAATAGGATCCGCTGAATTAACTAGTTCAGGATTCGTTGCATTCATTAAAATCCCTAAGAACATGATGACAAATAGTGGTGTAGCTGATGCGAATGTAGTTGTCCAGAAAATCGATTTATTCGAAGATTGAGGACTTTGATAACAAGAGTAATCACTCGCACACATTGCCCAGCTAAGTGCAGAACCTGCAATAATGATGGAAATCGCAGGTAGTACTCCGCCAACCCAGTCTCCATTTGGCATATTCATAAGTGCTGACCAGTCTGTTTGAGGTACTAAAATAATCAATACAACTACTGTTAGAGCACCAAAAATGTAGGTGAAAATAGTTTGAGCTTTAACAAGTGTTTCTTGATTTACAAGAGATAATGCCATAATTGCAATAGCAAGACCGATTAGTCCAATTATCTGTGTTGTTGTTGTTACTTCTAATCCCATTGCAGTGACAATTGCATTTATTGAGAAAATACCAGTAGGAACATTACCGACACTCAGCCAACCAATTAAACAAATCCATGCCAGTACAGCTGGAATCAAGTTTCCTTTATTTCCAAAAGGTGCTCGAGATAAAACAAAGGTCGGTGCTTTTCCTAGCTTACCTGGTAAGCTAAGATATCCGATAAGGGCAAACGATGCAGCCCCTAAGAATGCAGCTACGACTGATTGAATAAAGTTAAGACCATAACTTACGATAATCCCTCCATAAACCAATCCCATTATACCGATATTCAATGAAAACCATATCCAAAATAATTGCTTAGGTTGTCCAACTCTTTCGTTTTCTGGAATTAAATCAGGGTGTTTTTGACTCATTTCCTTCGCCCTCTTTCTACTTTATAGTTAATTTCCCCTAAAACATTAAAATTTATGAGTGATTCATGACTTTAATTTATGAACGTATATTATTAACTCACATTTCGCACCCAATAATACACTTCTGACGTCAGACCTCTAAAATTTCAAAAAGAAAATCATCTAATCACTCTTCATGAAAACCCTTACAACAAATATAATAGCACCACATAAATTAAATTTAAAATGATATGTACAGAAAAAAACTTTGGATGTGTCTTTTTTTTGACAGTGAGCTCGAGTGTCAGTCACTCCCTAAAATAAACGCAAATGACCCAAAAGTAACTAGTTTTTTACTTAGTCACTTTTGGGCCAATTTTCATCCTTTATGGAAAATCTGCAGCTCAAACCAATCCTTTATGTGTTGTCGCTCATTTTCTACTTCACCAGCTACAACTGCTTCTAGCATTTCTTGTAGTGCCTCTTTTAGCCACGGTCCACGTTTTTGTCCAGACCAATTTTGTAAATCAAGCCCGTTTACAACCAGTTCATTCCGCGTTCGAATTGGCAATCTCGCCTGTGCTTCCCGAATACCGTCCTGTGTCACCTCAACTTGAAGCTTTTGTAATTTGGAAAAATCAAGCGCCGTAACAAGTGCTGCCTCCGAATACGTGAAATAATCCATCTTTGTCCAGCCCATCTGTAACGCTTCAAAAGCTGCTAAAACAGCCTTAATAAAAGAAGTTTCCTTATTCGATAATCGGTAACTACGTAATACTTCTGGCCAATTTTCGCCTTGTAACCATGCAAAATAAGCCCAGCCAATTTGGGCATCCTTCGTACTAAACCCTTGCCATTGTTCCGCTTCAAATTTACCTGGTAAATATGTCGCTAAGCCACTTTCCACAAGTGTTAACAGCCCATTATAGACAGCTTTGCCTACCCATAACTTATCGAGCTCTGCTTTGACACGTTCTATAGCAATCCACTCGATATCAGCTGCTTGCTCATGCATCGCCTGCTTGGTAGCTGGTTCAATTGTAAAACTAAGCTGTGCAGCAAAGCGCGCTGCCCTTAGCATACGAAGAGCATCCTCAGCAAAACGGGCCTGCGCTTCCCCTACCGCACGGATCACACAAGCCTCAATATCTTCTCGTCCACCATAATAATCAACCAAAGAACCGTCACGACGCATCGCAATGGCATTCATCGTAAAATCACGGCGACGTAAATCCTCTGCTAATGAGCGCACAAACTGCACGACCTCCGGGCGACGATGATCGGTATATTCTCCGTCTGTACGGTATGTTGTTACTTCCACTGGGGATTCAGGCACAATCACAAGTACCGTACCATGCTGTATACCGATGTCGACTGTATGTGCGAAAATCTCCTTCACTTCTGATGGCATCGCACTCGTTGCTACATCCACATCATGTACAGCACGGCCAAGTAAAGCGTCTCTCACAGCGCCCCCAACGACAACTGCCTCATAGCCTGCATTTTCTAGTTGTTTAATGACAGTAAATGCCGCCTGCCATTCTTTATTGTTTTGCATGCTTTTTTTCAGCAACCTTCTCGTACATTTTTTCATATTGCTCGACAATTTTCGATGAGTGGAATTTTTCACTCACAGCACGGATTGCCGCCTCACGGAATTTCTGTAATTTCGCTTCATCATTCAACAAATCGATTGCATACATAGCAACTGCATCTGTATCGCCTTCTTCTACTAAATAGCCATCAACACCGTGTTCAATGACCTCTGGAATACCGCCTACAGCTGAACCGATACACGGTACACCACAAGCCATTGCTTCTAGTAATACAAGTCCAAATGACTCTTGATGTGACAGTAATAATTTCAAATCACTTATCGCATATAGTTCAGCTAGGTTTTCCTGCTTACCTAAAAATAGGACATCTCTTGCATAAGCACTTTCTTTTACCTGATCCATGATACGATGTTTTTCCGGACCATCTCCTACAAGTAATAGCTTTGCTTTTGTATGTTCACGAATTTTCATAAACGCGTCAACGATATGCGGTAAGTTTTTAATTTTACGGAAGTTAGATACATGAATAATGACTTTTTCATCTTCATGAATACCGAACTGTTCTTTCAAATCGCCTGGATCTAATGGACGATATTCACGTTCATCAACGAAATTATAAATCGTTTCGATTGGCTTCACTGTATCGATTAGTTCATATGTTTGTTCTTTTAATGCATCTGAAACCGTTGTTACAACGTCAGATTTATTAATGCCATATTTTATCGCTTGCACAAGTGTTGAATCTTGACCAAGTACGGTAATATCTGTACCATGTAACGTCGTCACAATGCCAACATCCTGCCCACTCATTTCACGAGCTAATACAGCACATACAGCATGTGGAATCGCATAATGTACGTGCAACACGTCTAGCCCTTCATCTTTAATCACGTCCGCCATTTTACTCGCAAGTGCAATATCATATGGCGAATATTGAAATACTGAATAATTGCTCACTTCTACTTCATGGAAAAAGACGGTCGGATAAATTTTATTTAATCGAAATGGTACGCTTGAGGTGATGAAATGAATTTCGTGCCCTCTCTCTGCAAGCATTTTCCCTAATTCTGTTGCAATTACACCAGAGCCCCCAACTGTTGGGTAACAAGTAATGCCGATTTTTAGCTTTCTCATTCGATTATCATCCTCTCCTAATCAAATACGCCAGAACGTATTTGTAGCTGTCTTTGCGTTGCACTTTTCTTTTTAGCCCTGAAAAATTGTACCCATAATACGAATCGTTCTAAGGCCTGTGTGAATTAGGTTGGCTTGCCGCTGTCACACGGATGTGACTAACTTAAGCTAACTCCCTTGATTCCTTACAAAATCTGGGCTACTGTTGCTACAATTTCGCGCAAAATATTTCTGAGACATCCAGCTAGGGCATAACTTAATTCCGTGTGTAATAATACATACACTACAGGTTTGATTAACCACGTCGCTCTTGAATCAATCGCCAATCCACAAATCCTTTTTGCAGGCCTTTTAGTAATATTTCTGCAGTCCCCATATTCGTAGCTAGTGGAATTTGATAAACATCACAAAGACGAATAAGGGCAGAAACATCGGGCTCATGTGGTTGTGCTGTTAGTGGATCACGGAAAAATATAATCATGTCCATATCATTATTGGCAATCATCGCACCAATTTGTTGGTCTCCACCTAATGGACCTGAGCGAAAACGTGTTACCTCTAGACCTGTTGCATCTATCACTCGCAGTCCTGTTGTACCTGTTGCAAAGAGCGTATGCTCACTTAAAATATCACGATAAGCAATAGCAAATTGTACTAAATCATCTTTTTTACGGTCATGCGCAATTAATGCAATCTTCATAGCAATCATCCTATTCTACTCAAATTTACCTTGTGGCAATGTATGTTCAGTTTTCGAATCAATAGAGGAAATCTCTCCATTCATTCATGTTAAATAATATTTTCTAAACCATATACAAGCTGGTCCATTTTCATCACTTCTTCGACGCAAAATGCAACGCCTGACATAAATGAAGCGCGATTTAATGAGTCATGACGAATCGTTAAAAGCTGTCCGTCCCCACCAAATAATACTTGTTGATGTGCTACTAAACCAGGTAACCGTACTGAGTGAATACGCATGCCATCAAAATCAGCACCTCTCGCGCCTTCAATTGTTTCTTTTTCTTCTAAGTGCCCTTGTATTTTCTGTGCGCGCACTTCTTGAATCATTTGCGCTGTCTTCACACCAGTACCAGACGGAGCATCTAACTTTTGGTCATGATGCATTTCAATAATTTCAACATCTGGTAAATATTTAGCTGCTTCTTTGGCGAATTTCATCATTAAAATAGCACCAATGGCAAAGTTTGGCGCGATAATGCAACCCAGATCCTTTTCTCTCGCCAGTGCTGTTAATTCCTCTAGTTGAGCATCTGTAAAGCCTGTTGTACCGATAACAGGTCTTACATTTAATGCTAATGCTTCTTTGGTATGCTTATAGACGGCATGTGGATTTGTTAAATCAACCAATACATCCGGATCAGTCGCTGCTACAAGCTCTTTCATGTCCGTGAAAATCGGTGCTGTATAGTTGGAAGGGAACATGTCTAAATCTGCTAAAGTCACCCCAACCTCCTTATAATCAAGTACAGCAACTAATTCCATTTTGCCATTTTTCATGATGGTATGTACAGCTTCTGCTCCCATTTTTCCTCTTGGTCCTGCTATTGCTACACGAATAGTCATTATTCTTCATCCTTCCTAGTCCATCGATCTTTATCTCGCGTTTCAAATTTATTTATGACGCCAAGTAGTGCCTCATCTAGTTTAATTCCTTGAGCATTTGCAAAACATACTAATACGAAGAAAAAGTCGCCTAATTCTTCTTCAATACTATTCGTAGCTTCTGTGCTCTTTTTCTTTTTTTGTCCGTAGACGTCCTGCACTTCACGTGACAATTCACCAAGTTCTTCTGTTAAACGTGCTAACAGCTCAAACGGTGGAAAATAACCTTCTTTAAATTGTCCGATATAATCGTCTACACGCTTTTGCAAAGCCTGCATGCTCATTTGATCTTTCATTTATTTTCACACTCCTACACTATATCGTATATATTTTACACCATTGTTGTCAAAAACAATAAAATATCAGATAATAGAATGCACTACTTCATTTGTCAGAAAATTCACGGGAGGTATTATGCTCAAACAAATTAAAATACGCAACGTCCTGGCAATAATGCTCGGCGCAGCGATATATAGCTTTGGTTTAGTACATTTTAATATGCAACACCAGCTTGGGGAAGGCGGCTTCAGTGGTATTACCCTTGTTTTCTATTTTACACTAGGTTGGGACCCTGCATTGCTAAATTTGCTATTAAACATCCCAATGTTTTTCATTGGCTGGCGTTTACTCGGAAAAAAAGCTTTTATCTATACCGTTATTGGCACGGTTTCCGTTTCTATTTTCTTAAAAATCTTCCAAGTTTATCAGTTCGATATTCATTTACAAGATGATTTATTCCTTGTCTCACTCTTTGCAGGGGTATTTGTCGGACTTGGGCTTGGTATTGTCTTCCGCTTTGGTGGTACAACGGGTGGTGTCGATATTTTAGCACGCCTAGCTCACAAATATTTGGGCTGGAGCATGGGAAAATCGATGTTTATGTTTGATGCGATAGTTATTTTATTATCGTGGCTGACGTTTTTAGATGCGCGTTCAATGATGTATACACTCGTTGCGGTATTCGTCGGGGCTCGTGTGATTGACTTTGTACAAGACGGGGCTTATGCAGCGCGTGGTGCACTCATTATTTCAGAAAATCCTAGTGCCATTGCCGATATGATTTCGCTGCGGATGGAACGAGGAGTAACGACTTTACAAGGTCAGGGTCACTTCACTAAAGAAGATAAGGAAGTATTATACTGCGTTGTAGGTCGTAATGAACTGGTTCGCTTAAAATCAATTATTCACGAAGTAGATCCACATGCATTCGTATCAATTTTTGAAGTGCACGATGTCGCCGGTGAAGGTTTTACCCTCGACGATCAAAAACAACCGTTACACTAAAATTGACGCTGGACAAATTGGTAGGCACAGAGAAAGCGGTTCTCGCAATAAAACTCTAATAAAAATCACTTCTTAGGATTTAGCGCTCTGGCGTTCGCTTTCCCGCAGAAATCTCACACCTCCGCGCTAAATCCTTATAAAAAATGTAATGCTCCTGCAAATAATTACTATAAAAATTTCAACATTAGCGTTTTTCAGTGCCCTAGACAAATTGTCTGGCGTTTTCTAATTAATTTGATTAAAAAGTGCATTCAACGCAAAAGAAAAACTCGCCATAGCACAATAAATGCACTACAACGAGTCTTTTAATTAGTCATCACTACGCATATTCGTAAAAATTAAAATTAAACGTAATAATTCAAGCACAGCTACTGCTGCTGCTGCTACGTATGTTAATGCAGCGGCACTTAACACTTTACGTGCTGGACGTTCTTCTTCATTCGTAATAATACCCATTGAATTCATTTGCACAAGCGCACGCTTAGACGCATCAAACTCTACTGGCAATGTTACTAATTGGAACACGACACCTGCAGCTAATAAGACAATACCAAGCAGTAAAAAATTCGTGCTACTTGCAAAAATACCAATCATTACGAAAATCCATGATGCATTTGATGAAATATTTGCAACTGGTACAAGTTTACTACGTAAAGTAAGCATTGAATACGCTTCTTTATGTTGAATTGCATGTCCTACCTCATGGGCAGCAACCGCAGCACCAGCAATACTCGATTCATAGAAGTTACTTTCAGATAAAGCAACTGTTTTAGTCGCCGGATTATAGTGGTCTGATAACACACCTTGTGTCGGCACAACACGTACATCATACAAACCGTTTGCATCCAAAATTGCACGGGCAACTTCAGCACCAGTTTGTCCTTTCGCTGTACGTACTTTTGCAAATTTCTTATATGTGCCTTTTACTTTAAGCTGTGCATAAAGTGGTAGCAGCATAATTATTGCAAAATAGACAATATACATACTTGTTGACAATTTTTTATCCCCTTTCTAGCTTTATGATTTAATTCTAGCTAGTTTTTATTATTTCGGCAAATGATTACGCCATTTAATAGAAAAAATCGCTAAACTGATACAAATAATGGACAACCAAAATGTAAAGTACCCAATATAGTTTGTGTAATCCGCAAGAACACGATACATCGGCATTTGCCCAAACACATAATCGATGACATCATTATGCAATGTCCAAACGGCCGCAACACCTACATGCCATAATTTAAATGTATATTTTGATAAATAGATGACAGCCTGTGCAGCCATTGCAAAGTGTGAGCCGACTAGCATCCAGCCCTGCCAGCCAATCGAGCCTGTTTCTATTAATGTCAAAATATTCATGACATCTGCCCATAACCCATATTTCACAAGCGTCACAAGCGCTAAAACCTCCATTAAAGGCCAGCTTTTACCTAAGATCCACGCCACTAACACAAAACAAAAAAACAAGCTAGCTGTCGGACTATCTGGCACGAAAATATAAAAAATCGGCTCTGTTATGGCTAGTTGCCACCCATACCAGTAGTACCCATATAACGTCCCTAAAAAATTCACAATAAGTAACACAATCAAAAATGAACGGTGCGTTAATAAATACCAAATATTTGCGCGTGTTAGTTGCATGTTTAAAACTCCTTTATGTTTGCCTTATTCTACATTACTGCTAGTATGTATAAAAATGATGAAAAAAAGAGCCAGTTACCCGACTCTTTTTTAAAATTATTCAGATTTTAAACTTTCGATAAATTCTGCAACTTTTTGTAAATCTTCATCAGTACCTTGCCACAGACCAGCTGGCATTGCACCAGATTCAGAACCATTGATTGCAATGTTCTTTATCTCATCAGCAGTTAAACCTGTGTTCGTTAACCCAGGACCTGCGCCACCAGTCAAATCTCCACCATGACAACCAATACATGATGAAGCAGAATAGGCTTGGTAACCTTCTGATTCTTTATCAAATTCTACTTCGTGCACGATAGCACCTTGCGCTTTACCAGCTACCCAGTCATGATTTACTACTGACTCCCAAGTTAAGTAGAACATTGAAGCCAAAGTTAGCATCATGAATGCAGTTGGTAATGGGCGTTTAGATGGCTTACGTTCTGGAGTTGTATCTAAGAATGGCATTAATAATAGTGCCATAAACGCAATACCCGGCATTACGATTGCTCCGATTACATTATATGGACCAGACGCATATGTGTACTTTAATAATTGATAAATAAATAAGAAATACCAGTCCGGTAATGGAGTATATGGTTTTGTTGGATCTGCTGGCCCCTCAAGTGGTGAAGGGTGAGCGACAGTTAATAATAAATAACCAATTAAGAATACAGCACCAACCATCCATTCTTTTAATAAGAAGTTTGGCCAGAAAGCTTCTGTTTTCCCTGGATACTCGGAATAATCTTTTGGAACGTTCGGCATACGATGATTCGCTTTAATACGTGAATCGCCGACGAATTTCATTCCTTTTCCGCGATGCATAGTGTCCCCTCCTTTAAAAAATCATCGAACCGTCAAGCTTAAATCACAACGGTCCTGAAACTCCTTGACGTCGAATCATGATAAAGTGAGCTGCTAGTAACCCAAACAATACTGCAGGCAAGAAGAATACATGAATCGCAAAGAATCGTGTTAACGTTTGTGCACCGATAATCGTTGCATCCCCCGCTAATAATACTTTAATCATTTGACCGATAAACGGTACAGATGCAGCAATTTCGATACCTACTTTAGTAGCGAATAATGCTTTCATATCCCATGGTAATAAATAGCCTGTGAAACCTAGACCAATCATTACACCAAAGATACCTACACCAACCATCCAGTTTAATTCACGAGGTTTTTTATATGAACCTGTGAAGAATACACGAAGCGTATGTAAGAACATCATTACGATAACTAATGAAGCCCCCCAGTGATGCATACCACGAACGATTTCGCCGAATGCTACTTCGTTTTGTAAGTAATAAACTGATTTCCAAGCATTCTCTACATCCGGTACATAGTACATTGTTAAGAACATACCAGAAAGAATTTGAATTACTGTGATGAAGAATGTTAATCCACCGAAGCAGTAAACGAATGCTGAGAAATGGTGTGCAGGGTTAACGTGCTCTGGCACTTCGTGGTCGGCAATATCACGCCAAATCGGTGTAATATCTAGTCGTTCATCGACCCAATCATAAATTTTGTTTAGCACTGATTTCGTACCCCCTAACAGATTAAACTAGCGTATTTGGTTTTGATGGACCAATCATTAAATAACCATCTTTTTCTTGTACTTCGAATTCATCCAACGGACCTAGAGGTGGTGTACCTGCAATATTGCCTCCGTTTTTCGTGTAACGCCCAGCGTGACAAGGACAGAAGAACTCATTTTTATTTCCGTCTTTATGTTCCCAGTCCACCATACAACCTAAATGCTTACATACTGGTGATAGTGCGACGATTACATCGCCATCTTTATAAACCCACGCAGTATTTGTAACATCTGCTTTGTACCATGCGTCAACTTGCTCAAATGTAAAGTCAACTTTGATAGGGGCCTCCGTGATGTCAGCGATTTTTTGCTCTGTTAGTACGAAATCCCCACCTTCATGCTTTTGAAGTACAGGGTCTAACGCAAAACGTACCATAGGCATTAACATACCTGCTGCCATGAAACCACCTACACCTGTTAATGTGTAGCTAAGAAACTGGCGTCGTGAAACTCTATTATTACTCATCCTTTTCCCCCCTCTACCTTTAAAGGTCAGTCCAACGGACATGCTTCTACAAATAGTAATACTAGGACATATCTATGATATATCAAGACCATAGCTTGGTCAATATAGCATTCTGTGGAAACTCTAAGAATGTGAACAAATATTGAAACAAATTGTTAGTTTTGTGACCATTTAGTCGAAAAAATTGGAATAACTTGTCTTAATTGATCTTCAAGAATAGAGTTTTTCACGCCTTTATCCATTGATTCTAGCGGTATTGCAGGTAACCATATAACATTTATCAATTCTTCAATATTTGTCCAAAAACGGTCACAAGTTATGAAAAATACATGTTTAAAACCAGCATTATGTAATTGTATTTCCAGTTGCTTAGGCATCTCTTCATTTTTCATGACAGTGCTATATGAAAATAGCGGCATGACAAGTAGACGCCCTTTAAATTGCTGTTCAATAAAGGCCGTTAATGCAATTAAAAAATCTGCTTCTGCACCACTTTGCTTCATTTTTTCGTTTGATAAATCAACTGATACTAGTGGCACAATCGCTGTGTCAATAAATTCCTTCTGTGCCATGAACTCTGTTATATCTTTTGCATTAAAATACATCAGAAAATCCTCCCTGTATTGCTAAAATAAAAAAGTACCCTCTTCCACTTCTATTAGGCAAACGATTACGAAGTGAAATCTATACTTCACCTCGTAATCGTACCATATAGAAATGCATAAAGGGCACTCATTTTTCCTAATTGGTAAATCTTTAGTTTCGTTCTGCTGTTTGCTTCAACGCTTGTAATAAATTTGACAACTCATAAAAACGAATCTCGTCGCCTTTATCCAATGCCTCATCAATTTGCGCTAATAGTTTCTCTTGTTGGAACACAAGTAAACTACTCGATAACATTTCTTCTGCTAGCAAACGGTCTTTTTCACTGACTAGTAGTGTCTCTGGCATATAAGGGTTTTCTTCAAGAACAGCTAAGTATTGCGTACTTGGTGGTATATTTGGAAAATTCAACTGCAAATACATATCTTCCTTCTCGTTTAAGCGTAAATCATGAAAAGATTTTTCAGCATCTGCTGTCATGACGTTCCCTTTGTAAAAACGAAATGGTACACCTGTTGACTCAACCGTTGACATAACCATTCCTCTTGGACAATAATGTGCTTCTTCTACAAATCGTATATGTTTAAGCAATTCATCATTACTTAATAAGTAGTTTAAAATCCATACACATTCCCGACGTTTCAACTGATAATTTTTTAAAAACCATCTCACAAATGTCTTTTTATCGACAACTGATACAGAAGCAGTCATACCCACTCCCCCCTTTATTCGAATTCTAAGCTCTCCAACATTTCTTGCCATTGTGGTTCCCCAGGCTCCAATGCAATTAATTGTTCAACAATCTCCCTTGCTTCCGAACGTTTTCCGTCATCCAATAAGAAATAAACATATTTTTCTAAAAATGTTGCGTCTTCCTTAAACTCAGTATATGCCAAACGGTAAAATTCGTATGCACGGTCATACTGCTCTAAATTCGCATAAGCTTCTGCAGTAAGCGGATATAGCGCATCCCATTCAAAATCATTTTTTTGTAGCGTTTCAAATAGTTCTATAACGTCCTCATGACGTTCTTGTTTTGCCAACACTGACATCAACGCAAGCACCGCTTCCATATACTCAGGATCCAACGCAACAGCCTCACGTAAATAACCCACAGCTTCCTCTGGGAGGCCGTTTTTCAGTGCCATCTTGCCGGCAAATAAAAATAGTGATTTGTCGTATTCATCACGTTTTAAACCTTCTTTAATTGCTAAATAGGCATTTTTATTATCTTCTATCATTGCATAGGCTTCAGCTAGTAATAAATACGCAGAGAAGTAGTCAGGATCTAATTCTTTTAGCTCCTCTAACTGCTTAATTGCCATTTCATATTTTTTTGATTGGAAAGCTGAATAAGCAGCTCCAAATAAAATGTCTGGTTTAACTTCATCTTCAAGTGCCTTTAAATAATAATCTAACGCTGTTTCATACGCAGCACCTGCACGGTAAATCTCTGCAAGACGTTCAATCAGACTTACCCCAGCAAATTCTTCTTGCATTTCGTGTAATTCTTCATAAAGTCGTGCCGCCTCTAAAAATCGACCTGTTTCAAACAATAATTCAGCTTTAGCAAATTGTAATAAAGGCTCATCTGGCAAAATAGCTAACGCCTCGTTAATACGCGTTTCAGCCACCTCAAACAACCCTTGCATTTGGTAGTAGTCAGCTAATGCAAGAAGTGCCTGTGGATATTCAGGAGCTGTTTCTTCCACTTCTAGCAGTAAATCCAGCGCTCCATCTTCGTCTCCAAGCTCCATTAATACATTTGCTCGGTCAATTTTCAGCTGTGCTTCTTCAGGGAATAAAAATTGTAAATGTTCGAGTACTCGGTCAGCTTCTTTCATGTAGCCGTATTGCATAAATAATTCAGCGATTGAATATTGCTCTTCTGGCATCGCATTTGTTAAAAAAGGTTCAAGTAATTGGTCTATTAACGCTAAGTCACCTTGTTCAAGGGCTTGCACGAGTTCATTCATCGGATTGTTCATGGATATTCACCTATTCTTTCATTAATATCTTTATGCTACAAGACATTATCTATCTAAACAAGAAAAAACTCCCCAAAAGTACTGGAGAGTCTTGTTTTCATTATTTTTTCACAACTTCAATATGTTCGAAAAATTCCGGGTATGATACAGCAATACAGTCTGCATCATCTAAAGTCACCGCACCATCAGTAATTAAAGCCGCCACAGCCCCCATCATACCAATACGATGGTCGCCATATGTTTTTAAATTTGCACCATGTAATGGCGTAGGACCTTCAATAATCATGCCATCATCTGTTGCTTCAATGTTGGCACCTAATTTCTTTAATTCATCTACAACTGCTGTAATACGGTCTGTTTCTTTTACCTTTAACTCTTCGGCATCTTTAATGATTGTTTTGCCGTTTGCCTGTGTTGCTAGAAGCGCTATAATCGGAATTTCATCGATTAAACGTGGAATGATCGCTCCCTCGATTGTTGTTCCTTTCAATGTCGAAGTCTGAATTCGTATCGTAGCAGTTGGCTCAGCACCACCGTCATTCTCTCGCTCCATTGTCATTGCCGCGTTCATATTTTGTAGCACTTCAATCATCCCGTCACGTGTAGGGTTCACGCCTACATTTTCTAGCACGATGTCACTATCACGACAAATCGCGCCTGCCGCTAAGAAAAAGGCAGCCGATGAAATATCCCCCGGTACTGATACATGCGTCCCTGTTAGAGTTTGTCCGCCTTTAAACGACACTACGCCATCTGCTACGTCTACTTGCGCACCAAATTGGCGAAGCATACGCTCTGTATGGTCACGAGAGACCTCTGTTTCGCGGACAATTGTAGTCCCTTCAGCACGCAAGCCTGCAAGCAAAATAGCTGATTTTACTTGTGCACTGGCAACAGGCATTTGATAATCAATCGCTTGCAGTGTTGTTCCTTGAATGGCAAGCGGTGTATATTGTCCATCTGCACGTCCAGTGATATGAGCTCCCATTTGGCGTAGTGGATCAATGACACGGCGCATCGGACGCTTACCGATAGATGCATCCCCTGTCATGACTGTATGCACAGAAGAGCCCGCTAAAATACCAAGCATTAGACGAGTTGTCGTACCCGAGTTCCCTGTGTATAGCACCTCTGTCGGTTCTTGCCATGCATCGATACCGGCACTGTTAATAGTCACATTTGTGCCATCTACCTCGATTTCCACACCAAGTTTTCGGAAGCAGTCAATTGTACTTAAGCAATCTTCTCCAAGTAAAAAGCCACTCACTGTCGTTCTACCTGTCGCAATCGAGCCGAACATGACCGAACGATGAGAGACCGACTTATCTCCTGGAATTGTTATCGTCCCTTGTAGGGAAGGTTTACTATATTGTAATTCTTTTTCACTCATTATTATTTCTCCCCTCTATATGAAGTTCAATTACGCCTTGGCGTAATTGCGTCCAGATTTTGAATTGTGCTCAGGCCTGCATGACGCAGGTCAGTCAGCTATTGTCGCATGGATGCGACGTACTTGGGCTGACATCCTCCTAGGCCTTCAAAATCTGTGACATCCGCCGGAGGCTTTATCTTCATTCAGCGGGCGTTATACGTCCTCTGAATGAAGATAGAAAGCGCCGATTGTTCGACGCTTTCCTCTTTAAGAAATATACGTTTCAAAATTCGCACGCTTTTGAATACACGTTGCGGCACGTTCTCGGTCATTTTCATTTTGAAGGCTTATTACAAGTACCCCAAATACATCCTCACGAGATTCTATGATACGTAGGTTGGTAATACTAATCGCTTCATCTGCGAGTAAACCTGTTACTTCAGAGATTACACCCGGATAGTCAGGTACATCGACATATAAATCGAATGATGTAAACATCGCACCTGCACTAATTGGTAATTCATCACGCAATTCTTTTGCTACAGCAAAATAGCTTTCAATGTCGTCCGAATTTCCTTCAAGTAAAAGTTTCTTCACACGGTCCATCTCTGACTGCCAGCCTTCTAATTGTACAATAAGCTCATCACGGTTTTGTAGCGTAATGTCACGCCATAAAATTGGATTAGATGACGCAATACGTGTCACGTCACGGAAGCCTCCAGCGGCAAGCGAGCGTGTCATTGGGTATTCGCTTTTTTCATCGCCCAGCTGATGAACTAAAGAAGCGGCAATGACATGTGGGAAATGACTAACAACTGCTGTCATATGGTCATGTTCACGTGCAGATACACTCACAACTTTTGCATGTGTAAATTTCAATAAGCTCTCAAGTTGCGCCATATTGGTGATTTCCTCACCAGCCAGTGGCGTTAGCATATAATAAGCATTTTCAAAAAGATGAGGCTTTGCAGCTAACACACCACTTTTATGTGAGCCCGCCATTGGGTGACCACCGATAAATGTAATGCCTTGTGCACGTAATTCCCCTGCTTTTTGCATAATCATTTTTTTCGTACTACCTGTATCTGTAATAATCACTTTATTTTTAAGTGGCCAAGATTTTAATTGTTCCATCCAGTCTAATGTTGCGTTGACTGGTGTTCCAAAAATAATTACATCCACTTCTTCAGCGGCTTCTTTAGGATCTGTTACCACCTCATGCACGATTTGTAGTGTCGCTGCATGTTCGCGTGTTTTTTCGTCCATATCATAGCCGAAAATTTTCGTTTCAGGCGCTTTCTGTAAAGCCAGGGCAATTGAGCCGCCGATTAAGCCTAGCCCAATAACTAGCACTTTCCGTGTCATGCAAAAACTCCTTGCTCTTTTAACACTTCTTCAAGATGACTTAACAGCGCTGCATTTTGAGCTTCAGTGCCGATTGTGATTCGGATAAAACCTGGTGCACCTAAAGCATTTCCACTACGGATAATAAATCCACGTTTCATGAGCTCATTGAAAACAACATCACTATCTGCTCTTGTGTTAAAGAAAATAAAGTTTGTATCAGATGGGTAATAGTTTAAATTATGTTTTTCACAAAATTCAACGTATTGTTTTTTGCCTTTTTCATTTGCTTCTCTGCATGCTTTAATATAATCCTGGTCACTCAGCGCGATTGCGGCTACCGACTGACTTAAAATTGTATTATTAAATGGTGCACGTACTGGATCAAGCTTTGCAATTATTTCGGGTTGACCAATTGCATAACCAACGCGGAATGATGCAAGACCATAAGCTTTTGAGAATGTACGCATTAATAACACGTTTGGATATTCATTAATTAATGGTAGCGTCTCTTTATGTCCTGGGTGTGTTACGTATTCGAGATAAGCTTCATCTAAAATAACGAGTACGTCACTCGGTACTTTATTTAGGAATGCTCGTAGGTCTGCATCTGGAATGACAACTCCGGTTGGGTTATTCGGACTACATACCCAAACAACGGAAGTTTTGTCATCAATTGCAGCTGCCATTGCGTCTAAATCATGTGCGCCTTCGATGCACGGGATTTTACGTATTTCTGCACCTTCGATTTCAGCATTGTGCCAGTATTGCGAGAATGAAGGGTCTGCCATAATTGTGTTCACACCCGGATACAACAAGGCACGAGTAATCATCGTAATAATATCATCTGAGCCATTCCCGAAAAGAAGTTGTGTTTCTTTCACACCTAAGTGGTCTGCCACAGCTGTACGTAAGTTTTGTGCGTAGCCATCTGGATAGATTGCATGATTCGTCGCATCGTCTTTTAAATAGGCTGTTACTTTTGGTGAGCAACCAAACGGATTTTCGTTGGATGCTAGTTTAATAACTTCTTTTAAACCAAATTCGCGTTGTACTTCTGCAATTGGTTTACCAGGTTGATAGGCTTTCATGCCGTGAATTTGTTGTTTCCATTTCATCTCTACCGTCTCCTCTATTATTAAGCTTGAGCTAAATCTGGTCTTAATTTTATTGCTTCGTTTAAATACAAATGTTGTACATCTTTTTGTGCTACTTCAACATTCGCATGAATCAGTACGCGAATACATAGTGGCAGGGCGTTTGGGACATCCATCTCATGCATACACATAACCGGTACAAACTGCCAGCCGTCCATTAAACGTACAGAACGAGCTGGGAACGCTGATGTAATATCTGGCGTTGTAGAAATAATAATAGAAGCAATATCATCAACATCGACGTTGTTTGCCGCTACAACCTCTCGTACTAACCTTGCAGTCTCATCCCATACAAGCTCTGGCTGGTCCGATTCAATTGTTATTGCTCCTCTAAGTCCACGAATCATACAAGCACCTCCGCTAATAGCTGTCTAAATTCGGCATCTACTTCTTTGCACTCTGCTAGTTCAATTGGTCGCACAAAAGGCTCCCCAATTCTTTCGAGCAAAACAAATTGCAACACGCCGTATTCCGCTTTTTTATCTTTTAGTAAATACTCCATTAACTCTTCAAATGAATAGTGATTCACCGCTTCAAATGGATAGCCATTTTTTAGCGCAAACTGTAAAAATTCTTTCGTGAAAGTACGGTCTAATTCTCCGTAGCGTTCACTTAGTAATAAGCAATACACTAAGCCAATCATTACCGCCTCGCCGTGTGCAACTTTACCATAACCAGCAGCTGCCTCAATGGCATGCCCATACGTATGCCCTAAGTTTAAATATTTGCGTACAGATTGCTCTGTCTCGTCTTCTGATACGATTTTTGCCTTTACTTCAATACCGGCCTTTAGCTGTTTCGCTAATTCCTCTGTAGTAAAGTGAATAACCGAATCCGCAGCCATCAGCTCTTTTAGCCACGTTGCATTTGAAATCATCGCATGCTTAATGACTTCGGCTGTACCCGAACGCACTTCACGCTCTGGTAAGCTCTCAATAAAGATCGTGTCGTAAACCACACCTTCAGGCTGATAAAAGGCACCGATCATATTTTTGCCAAGTGGATGATTGATGGCTGTTTTCCCACCAACTGCTGAGTCATGCGCTAAAATCGTCGTCGGAATTTGAATAAACGGCACACCGCGCATATAGGTCGCTGCTACGAAGCCTGTTAGATCCCCAACTGCACCACCACCGAAAGCGAAAACGAAGGATTTACGTGAGCATTTTTGCTCAAGTAAAAAGGTTTGTGCCGCATTATATTGTTCGAATGTTTTACAAGCTTCTCCACCTGGAAGCACAAAGACTTCAAATTCATATGGGAAATTAGCTTTAAAATAGTCACCCTGAGCTGCCCATACGTTGGCGTCTGTAAAAACAATGAGTTTATCTGCTTTTTGCAATTTATCATCAAATGATTTGACTGCTTCGGCTAAAAAATTATGCCCAAGCACAACATCATAATGGTGAGATTTTGTCGCTACTGGTACGCGCATACATCAAAACTCCTTTGCGTAACGGCGCTGTTCGTCGATTTGAGCTTTTAATTGTGGTAATTGATCGCCGTGGAATTGATCCATAATGGCACTTGCAATTTCCCAGGCAATAACATGCTCGGCTACAACTGAAGCTGCCGGTACTGCACAGCTATCTGAACGCTCAACGCTCGCTTTAAATGGTTCTTTTGTTTCGATATCAACACTTTGCAGTGGTTTATATAATGTTGGAATTGGCTTCATCACACCACGAACGACAATTGGCATGCCTGTAGACATACCGCCTTCTAAACCGCCAAGACGATTTGTAGCACGTGTGTAGCCTTCTTCTTCTGACCAAATAATTTCATCATGTACTTCAGAGCCTTTACGACGAGCCATTTCAAAGCCAATACCAAACTCGACACCTTTGAATGCATTAATAGAGAGCATGGCTGCTGCTAGTTTCGCATCTAGTTTACGATCATAGTGCACGTAAGAACCGACACCTGCTGGCATACCTTCTACAATAACTTCTACAACACCACCGATAGTGTCTCCTGCTTTTTTCGCTTCATCAATTGCTTCTACCATTTTGGCTGATGCGACCGGATCTACGCAGTAACAAGGGTCCGCTTCAATAATTTCACGGATTTCGTCTGCTGTCTTTCCTTCTATAACTGAAGTATCTGCTTTAATGCCAACGATTTCGGTTACGTGTGACACAATTGAAATACCAAGTTCTTTTAATAATGCTTTTGCTACAGCACCTACTGCCACGCGGACAGTCGTTTCACGCGCTGAAGATCGCTCTAATATATTTCGCAAATCACGGTGTCCGTATTTCATGCCTCCTACTAAATCGGCATGCCCTGGGCGCGGACGTGAAATTTGACGTTTAATATCTTCTGGATTCACATCATCTGCTAGTGGTTCTGCACCCATGATTTTAGTCCAATGCTTCCAGTCATCATTCGTTACAACAAGTGCGACAGGTGAACCTAGTGTTTGGCCATGACGCACGCCACCAACGATTTCTACTGTATCCGTCTCGATTTGCATACGACGACCACGACCATGACCTCCTTGACGTCGTTTTAAATCATGATTTATCGTTGCTGCTGTAATTGGTAATAATGATGGTAACCCCTCAATAATTGTCGTCAATTGAGGTCCGTGTGACTCTCCTGCTGTTAAGTAACGCATAAACGCTTTCTCCCTTCAACTCGCTAAAGTATGTATTTTTCACTATAACATATTTTCTCGAAAAAAACAGTGCCTTTTCAAACGCCACAATATTATATGCGAATATTCTGAACGATTTATGCAAAATTCAGCCATTCATAATTGCCTAAAATAAAAATACGCTTTTTCACTAACAAGCGAAAAGCGCAATTTCATCCAGATCTAATGCTTGTATTATATGTACGTGAATAAAGGCTTGTCCTCTGTACGTATGTTTCCATATACAATTAACTATTTTTGCGATAAAAGAACGTATCCTCTACTTCAAAATTATAACGTGATGGATTAAAGATTTGCTCTGTTGAGCCAACAAATAAGATACCATCCTTGCGAAGTGACTTACTGAAATTCGCATAAATTTGATCTTTCGCTTCTTCAGTAAAATAAATCATGACATTACGGCAAACGATTAAATCAAAATTAGATTCATAATTGTCCTTTAAAAGATTATGTTTTTTAAATGTGACACAACGCTTAATTTCGTCTTTCACTTTAAAGAAGTTACCTTCTTTTTCAAAGTACTTTGCTTGAATATCCTTTGGTACTTCGGCTAACGAGCGCTCCGGATAAAGTCCTAACTTTGCCTTTTGAATAACATTTTCATCTAAATCAGTGGCAATTACTTGAATTTGTGATAGTGGCACTAACTGAGACAATACCATCACTAATGAGTATGGCTCTTCTCCAGTTGAACATGCAGCACTCCAAATTTTCAAACGTTTATTTGTTTGCAATAATTTCGGGAGAATTTTCTTTTCTAATACTTCCCAACGTTTACCGTTGCGATAAAATTCTGACACATTAATCGTCATACGATCTAAAAATTCGTTCATTAAATCTCGATCTTGCTCTAGCGCTCTTAAAAAATCAACAAAATCACGATAACCTTTTTTCTCATAGAGAGAAGTTAAACGTCTCTTCATTTGCGCTTCTTTGTATAAAGCTAAATCAATACCTGTTTTACGTTTAATACCTTCTATAAATTGAACATAATCAGACATATGGTCATCTTCCCCTCTTGCGTCTTATTTCCATTATAACGGAAAAATAGCATTACTGAAATAGGCTTTCAAGGGGGATCACGGTTTATTGAGTGAACTTTGTTTCGTTTCTAGTAACTGAACTTTCGAATGTTCCAGTTCCAGTCTCATTTTTTCAGTTTCCATTGTATACGATTCGAGTCTTAGCTTTTCCAATTCTATTTCTTGTTGAACAGTCTTCATTTTAATCTTTTGTCCCCTTGTACGTGCTTCTGTAAAAATACCGGCTAATGCAATGACCACTCCACCAATTATCGCAACTATTGCAATGCTCATACATCCACATCCTTCCTTTAACTAAATTATACGATAAAACAGAAATATAGTTTCGACTCTTTTTCAAAAACTGTTTTCTTATTGATTGTTACTTTATCTGTCTTATGATAAAAAACAGCTATGATTTCACAAAAACTTGAGGGGTCATCGTTATTTTGATTTGAGTATTTCGCGAATCAAATATTCAACAAAATCTAACCGATAGTTTAAGTTTTTTTCATAAACTATGATCATCTTTATTCTATTGCAGGGACATCTCCTCAAAATGACATATGAATGAGCGACCCTTCATTTTGCCATTAATACAGTTGTTTTTTAATGAAAATTCCAATTCGTATATTCACATAAATAAAAAGTGGTATCCTATTTACTAAAACTCTTCATACTCTGAACAAAATCTTGCTATCTGCTTATCTGCCAGTTTGAAGAAAGTATTCTGAGACACTTCTAAGATTAGTGCTTGATCTTTTTCTAGATTTTTATATACACCTCTTATTATTCTTCCTGTAAGTCCATGTGACATTACTATAACTTTTTCTTTATCCCGAATGGAACGAAGCCAATCTGATACTCTTTCTACAACAGAATCATAGCTTTCCCCGTTCGGAGAATTAAAATACCAATTATAGCTATTAGTATTTTCTATAAGATCTGGCCAAGATTTTTCTATTTCTTTTGTAGTTAAACCAGCCCATTTACCGACTGAAACCTCTCTTAATCTATTGTCCATTGTAACTTTATTTTTGTCGTATCCTATAACTTCACATATTATATCAGTACTCCGTTTAGCCCTACCTAATGGACTAGAAATGAAATCCCATTCTTTCGGATTGTCTATAAACAATTTCAATAATCTACCATTATTCTCCACTTGTTCGATTCCTTCTGGAGTTAGCGGTGAATCAAGTTCTCCCTGATATTTGCCTTTTACATTAAATTCAGTTTCTCCATGTCTAAGTAAATATATTATTTGTTTCAAATGCAGATCCTCCAATGATTTTGATTCTAATACCTATTTTCCATCTTAGATTAACAGATTTTTTTCATTATAAATAGTTTATAATACTAATCTGCTTCATTGAAAAACAATAATCATTTAGAAAACAGCCTTTTCAAAACATTTACTTAAACGTACATTCCACTAAGGGAGTCGCCGCTCTCCGATCCAAATGCTTTATATCAATATAGTGCGATTCAAGAACCAATTTTGGTGTTAACCTATAGTTTCATTTATTAAATAATATTAAAGGAGCTTTCCAGATTTCGGTCAGCTCCTTCGTGATTAAACCTCTATACGATAATCTTTTAAATCTTCTCTTAGTTTTGCCTTTAAAAATTTACCGACAGAAGATTTCGGTACTTCGTCTATGAATAGTACATCATCGGGAATCCATGTTTTGTGGAATTGACCACGAAGGCTCTCTAATAACTCTTCTTTTGTAATCGTATCTTTAAACTCAGGCTTTGGTACAACGCACGCTAATGGACGCTCTTGCCATTTTTCATGTGGCATAGCAATGACCGCCGCTTCAAATACTTTACTGTGTGTCATAAGTGCATTCTCAAGGTCGACTGAGGAAATCCATTCTCCTCCACTCTTAATCAAATCCTTCGTACGATCCGTAATTTTAATGTAACCATCTGGCGTCATAACAGCAATGTCACCCGTATAGAGCCACCCATCCTTAAAGGCTTCGGCTGTGCGCTCATCGTTGTAATATTCTGCTGCAATCCAAGGTCCACGTATCGTAAGCTCACCCATCGTTGTACCATCCCATGGTACTTCACCTTCTTCATTGACAATTCGCGTCTCAATGAGTGGCGTCGTGAGTCCTTGCAACGCACGAATCTGCATTTTTTCATCTTGCGTATAATTATGCATATGCGTTAAATAAGTCGCTATACTTACAAGTGGCGATGTTTCCGTCATGCCATAGCCCGTGTAAAACGGAATTCCCTGCTCCTCTTCAAAGCCACGAATTAAACCGACCGGAGATGCTGAACCACCACTAAGAATGAGACGAAGCGACGATAAATCGCGTGGGTTTTGGCGTTGCTCCTGTAAAACACCTAACCAAATCGTTGGCACACCTGCTGTCAACGTCACCTTGTACTGCTCTATCAAATCGAGCAGTATTTGTGGTGAAAACATCGGCCCAGGCAGTACTTGAGTAGTCCCAAATAATACACTCGCAAACGGTAAACCCCAAGCATTTGCATGGAACATTGGAACGACTGGAAGTGCTACGTCGTTCTCACAAAGGCCAGTATTATCTGACAAGCCCAACGAAATACTATGAAGCACAAGACTACGATGCGTATACACGACACCTTTTGGCATACCTGTTGTCGCACTTGTATAGCACATACCAGCCGGAGTATTTTCATCTAAATCTTCTGGGAAAACAAAATCATCGCTTGCAGCTGCTAGTAATTCCTCATATGAGTGAGCATTCGGCAATGGACAATTATCTAACGACACCGCATCCCCCATAACGATAAAATGCTTCACTGTTTTTAACTGCGCAGCAAATGGCGCGATGAGCGGCACTAAATTATCATCAATCAGTAAAATTTCATCCTCTGCATGGTTAATGACATAGAGAATATGTTCCGATGCTAATCGAATGTTGATCATATGGAGTACAGCTCCTGCACATGGAACTGCAAAATAGGCTTCTAAATGTCGATGGTGGTTCCAGGCAAACGAACCAACTTTCATACCTCTTGTCATTCCAAGCTTCGTTAATGCATCCCCTAGCTTACGTGTACGACTTACATATTCTTTATACGTAAATTCCTGAATCGTTGTAGGGCTTGTACGAGAAACTATTTTCTTAGCATGGAAAAAACGCTCTGCTCTGTTTAAAAAACTCGTTAATAATAAAGGTGTGTCCATCATATGCATAAAATCTCTCCCCTTCATTCTCAATTTAATAAACATCCAAGGCTGATTGCTGCTATAAACCGATATTTTTGGCAATAATCGTTTTCATAATTTCATTTGTTCCGGCATAAATCGAAGCTACTGGAATATCTCGGTATCTTCTAGCAATCTTATACTCTTCCATATAACCGTAGCCACCATGTAGCTGCATACATTGAGCAGCCATTTGACGCGCATTTTCTGTAATCCAATATTTCGCCATCGAAACCTTCGTCACGATATCCTTACCAGCCATATGTGCTACTAATAAACTTTCTAAAAAGGTTTTTCCGATTTCAATCTGTGTTGCCATTTCTGCCATTTTAAATTGTGTATTTTGGAAAGTACCGATTGGTCTACCGAATGCTGTTCGTGTTTTTACATATTCAAGTGTTGTATCATACATATCCTCTGCGGCTATTTGTGCGCCAAGTGCTGCAACTAAACGCTCCTGCTGAAGCTTATTCATTAAATAATAAAAACCTTTCCCCTCTTCACCCAGTAAATTACCAACGGGTACCCTACAATCTTCAAAATATAGCTCTGCAGTATCCTGTGCATGGAGTCCAACTTTCTCTAGCTGTCTCCCTCGTGTAAAGCCTTCCATACCTTCTTCCACAACTAATAAACTAATTCCCTTATGTCCCGCATTTACATCTGTTTTAACAACAACGATCACAACATTACTGTGAATCCCATTGGTAATAAAGGTTTTTTGACCATTAACAATGTAGTATTCACCCTCTTTTTTAGCAACTGTTTGAATAGCAGCTAAATCCGATCCAGTCCCAGGCTCCGTCATAGCGATTGCAGTGATGATTTCACCCGTCACACACTTCGGTAGCCACCGCTCCTTTTGTGCTTCTGTACCAAAGGACTCAATATAAGGCACGACTATATCGTTATGAAGACCAATTCCGATTAAACTAGACGCAATACGCTCTAGCTCTTCAGCAATGACGACATTATAGCTAAAATCAAGACCAAGACCGCCATATGTTTCTGCTACCTGCGGACAAAGGTAACCCATCTCGCCAAGTGTATGCCAAAATGCTAGTGGAACACGCTTCTCCTTTTCCCACGTATCAATATACGGCTCCGCATGCTTTTGCAAAAATTTCCGCACTGTTTTTCGGAAAACATCATGCTCTTCTGTCTCAAAACTATACCGCATAAGCGCTCCCCCTTACTTTGGCTGCATTCGGATGGCACCGTCTAGGCGAATCACCTCTCCATTTAACAACCCATTGTGAATAATACTTTCAACAAGCAATGCATATTCAGACGGTTTACCTAGTCGCTTCGGAAACGGTGTCATAGCCCCTAGCGCTTCTCTTGCCGGCTCTGGAAGCGTCGCAAACATTGGTGTATCAATTAATCCCGGTGCAATCGTCATGACACGTACACCTATATCCGCCAGTTCGCGAGCAATTGGCAATGTCATCGCTGCCACGCCACCTTTTGAAGCACTATAGGCTGCTTGTCCAATTTGCCCATCAAAAGCAGCCACAGACGCTGTATTAATAATGACACCACGTTGACCATCTTCATCCGGCTCATTATGCTGCATTTTTTCAGCAGAGAGGCGAATTACATTGAACGTCCCGATTAAATTTGCAGATATTACCTTTTCGAAAGAATCGAGTGCATGTACTCCTCGCTTTGACAGTACTTTGCTTCCAATTGCAATCCCCGCACAGTTCACAGCCACATTCACCAATCCAAATGCTGCTAGAGCCTGTTCCAAGCCTGCTGCAACATCCACCTCTTTCGTCACATCTACGCGTGCATATTGCACATTTTCACCTAGCTCCTGTACAAGGGCAGTTGCTCGTTCGTCATTGACATCAAATATAACAGCCTTGCCGCCTTCTCCTACAATTTTGCGCACAGTTGCCTCCCCTAAACCTGACGCACCACCTGTTACAATCGCTACTACTTCATGACATTTCATCAAAAACAACCCCTTTTACAGTTTTTCGATAATTGTGGCATTCGCCATCCCCATGCCTTCACAAATCGCAAGTAAGCCATAACGTAAATTTTCACGTTCCATACGATATAGCATGGTCGTTAACAGCTTTGTGCCAGTTGCACCGAGTGGATGTCCAAGTGCAATTGCCCCACCATCTGGATTGAGCTTTGTTGGATCTGCTCCAATTTCATGAAGCCAAGCGAGTGGCACAGGCGCAAAGGCTTCGTTTACCTCATACGTATCGATCTCATCGATTGTAAGGCCAGCCCGTTCAAGTGCGCGCTTCGTTGCTTCAATTGGCCCTGTCAGCATAAGGGTAGGATCCGAGCCTACGACAACCCTTGTCACAATTTTTGCAAGTGGCTTAATGCCGAGTTCTTTCGCTTTATCAAGTGACATCACAACAACAGCTGATGCACCATCACTCATTTGACTAGCATTCCCTGCTGTTATCACCCCGTCCTCCTGAAAGACAGTTTTCAAACTATTTAATATGTCGAGAGTTGTTTCTGCTCGTGGACCTTCATCAACCGCAAAAGCATCGAGTTCACCATTTTCTTGAGGCACCATCACCGGAATAATCTCCTGTTCAAAATGACCAGCCTCTATCGCTGCAAGTGCTCGTCTATGACTTGTAAGCGCATATTCATTTAACTTGTCTTTTGAAAAATGCCATTTCTCCGCCATTTTTTCAGCAGATAACCCTTGATGAATAATTGTCTGGTTTTCTTGTAAGCGCTTTCCTTTATGTGCGTCTTTCATATTCGAAAACATCGGCACTCTGGTCATGCTCTCTACGCCACCCGCAATGACAATATCCATATCACCAGCTAAAATGGCCTGTGCCGCAAAGTGTACTGCCTGTTGACTAGAGCCGCATTGCCGATCAATCGTTACGCCTGGCACTGTCTCTGGGAAACCGGCCATCAGCAACGCTGTACGTGCAATATTGGCGCCCTGCTCCCCTGTTTGCGTGACACAGCCGAAAATAACATCCTCAACCTGACCTTTTTCAATACCTGCACGACTAACCGCTTCCTGTAATACATCGGCCGCTAAATCATCGGCACGTACATCCTTTAATGCGCCTTTGCTACGCCCGACTGCTGTACGAACCGCTGCTACAATCACTGCTTCTCTCATTTTTAAACTTCTCCCTTACTGTCTCATTTAACATAGCTTTTTTGCATACTGAGTACAATATGCGTTATCCTCATAAACTATTCATCTATTAATCACTTTCGTACCAAAACTTTCACGCAAATTATATTTCAATATTTTACCCGATGCATTTCTTGGTAATTGATCTACATAAAAAAATTGACGTGGAATTTTATAGCCTGCCAAGTGTTTTCTGCAATAGTCCTTCAACTCTTGCTCATCAATTACTTCGTCCGGCTTTAATACGATAACAGCTGCAACACTTTCTCCCCAATGTTCATCTGGCACACCAATCACCGTTACTTCTTGTATTTTTGAATGCCCGTCCAACACCTGCTCTACTTCAACTGAGTAAACATTTTCACCACCTGAAATTATCATGTCCTTTTTACGATCAACAATTGTAATAAATCCTTCCTCATCAATTGTTGCTAAATCACCTGTTAATAACCAACCGTCTACAATAGTTTTACGTGATTCCTCAGGCTTTTTATAATATTCTTTCATCATAGTAGCACCACGGAGAATGAATTCACCCACTACTCCAGGTGACACATCTTCCATTTGCTCATTAACAACACGTGCATTCGTAAATGGCATAGGTTTCCCACCAGCACCAAGGTTTGTTTTATGCTGTTCTGGTGAAAGGTAAATCCCACCCGGACCACCCTCTGTAAGACCACAGTAATTGTAAAACTGATCAGTTCCGAAATACGCCATCGACTTTTCTATTAGTGCTGGTGACATCGGCGCAGCACCATATGCACAAAAGCGAATAGAGGATAAGTTAAATGACTTAGGTGGCACTTGTAAAAACGCATTATACATAGCTGCAACTCCAAAGAAAGTTGTCACTTTATGCCTTTCAATCGCCTTCAATGCCTCGACTGGATGGAAATCACGATGCACAACTAGCGTGCCCCCACTAAACATCGTTGTTAAAAACACTAAATTCAATGCAGCTGAATGGAAAATTGGCGCAACTAAAAGATAACAATCCTCTTCATTTAATCTCGCAATATGATTGTAGGCTACATTCACATTTAAAACGGTATGATGATCAAATAAAGCTCCTTTTGGTTTTCCAGTTGTCCCTGAAGTATACAAAATTTCCGCATCATCCATTGGCGAAAGTTCAACACCAGTTTCAGCAATAGTGTCTGTTCGCAACGCATGGAATGATAAAAATCCTTCAGTTCTAGCTGTCGGCGTAATCGCCACTGGTATTGATACGGGCAGTTGAACAATCACTTCTTTACAAACATCTTCTAGCTCTGCATCAGCAAGCATAAGTACGCTATCTGATTGATTTAAAATATAACTCAGTTCATTTGCTGTTAATCGGAAATTAATCGGTACAAGAACCCCCCCGACTTTCCAAATTGCGTAAGCTGCGATAATAAAATCATCCGAGTTTTTCATAAAAACTGCAATTTTGTCACCCTTTTTAATTCCATGGTCCAATAACCCATGGGCATAGCGATTGACTTCTTCATTTAAAGATTGATATGTGTACTCTTTTTCCTGATAAACTAAACAAACCTTTTTTGGCGTTCGATGTGCATGTATCATTAACGGTACTGTTAAATCCATGAAATCCCACCTTTAAGAAATTAGTTAGTTACGAAATTAATTGTACTATAAATTAAATTTTCTAACAATTCTAAAAATAGAAATGTTTTCTAAGAACATTCTATATTTTGAAATAAAAAAACAACTATCGCTATAAAAAACGATAGTTGTTTATTTTTTATCTATACTATTAAAGTAGATTTAGATTAAACTAAATCTTCACCGAAGAATAGACCGATTTCACGTTCAGCAGAAGCTAAAGAATCAGAACCGTGGATGATGTTGTGAGAAACTGTTGTAGCGTAGTCTCCACGGATTGTACCTGGGTTAGATTCTTCAGGTTTAGTTGCGCCCATCATCGTACGAGCAAGTTTAATTACGTTTTCGCCTTCCCATACCATAGCGAATACTGGACCAGAAGTGATGAAATCAACTAATTCACCGAAGAATGGACGTTCAGCATGCTCAGCATAGTGGTTTTGTGCTAATTCAGTTGGAATTACCATTAATTTAGCGCCTTTCAATACAAAACCGCGACGTTCAAAACGGTCTACGATATCTCCGATTACTTGACGTTCTACGCCATCTGGTTTCACCATTAAAAAAGTTTTTTCGATTGCCATGTTTAAAAACACTCCTTAAATTCGTCTAACAGGTTTTTCACCTACCGATAAATATTAACAAACAATGAGCCATTGTACAACAAAAAGCTAAAATTTACGTTTTCCCATTACTAAAGCAAGGTCTCTCAGCTTTTTCTTTACAGGATGCTTTGGTAACGCATCGATCTCTTTCAATGCTTTTTTCAAATACTGATCGCTCATTTTATTTGCTTGCTTTATAGCCTCTGATTTACGCACGTACTTCAACATTTCTTGACGTTCAGGCTCAGTTAATGTGCCTGCAAACACCTTTGTTAAATACGGTTGCATATGCGGGTCATCCTTTAATAGCAATATGGGTAAAGTAATATTCCCTTGCAACAAATCACTACCCGCAGGCTTCCCAAGCTCTTTATCGGTTGCCATAATATCTAAAATATCGTCTATAATTTGGAAGCTCATGCCCACAAAATAGCCGAAACGTTTTAAATGGTTGACTGTTTTTTTATCTACACCTGCTGCAACTGCACCCAGTTCACAACTAGACGAAATCAATAAAGCAGTTTTTCGTTTAATACGTCTGAAGTAATCTTTTAAGCCTTGATTAAGTCTGTATTTATCTTCAATTTGAATGACTTCACCGTTACAAATTTCCACCATTGTTCGTGCTAAAATTTGATGAACATGTGGGTCTTCAAGCTTTGTAATATATTCAAGTGCACGCGCAAAGATAAAGTCACCCGTGTACATCGCTACTCGGTTATTCCATTGTGATTTTACGGTTGGACGGCCTCTTCGCATATCCGAATCGTCTATCACATCATCATGCACAAGGGATGCCATATGAATAAGCTCTAACGGAACAGCGACATCCTTTATTTTATCAATTTGGTAGTCACCAAATTTCGCGCCAAGTAACACGAAAATTGGACGTATCCGTTTTCCACCAGCTTGTAATAAATGGAGAGAAGCATCATTAATCAAATGTGATGACGAGTTCACCGCTGTTTCTAGTTCTTTTTCGATGATCTCTATATCTGATTTCAAATCAGAATAGAGTAGTTTTAACTTCATCTTTTCCACGCGTGAATACCTTCCCCCGTTAACGTACTTTTTTAAAGCCCATATGCATTGCTGCAGCACCACCGCTGTAAGCTTTATACGTTACTTTTTCTAAACCTGCTTGTCCAAACATTGTCGCTAATTTTTTCATGCCTGGGAAATCATTTGCAGATTGTTGTAACCAAGAATACTCTTTAAAGCTTTTCGCAAAGATTCTTCCAAATATCGGCATAATATATTTGAAGTAAAATCGGAATAATTGTCGATAGCCCGGGATTTCAGATTGTGATGTTTCTAAACAAACAACCATCCCACCTGGTTTTACAACTCGTTGCATTTCCTTTAACACTTGTAAATAATCTGGTACATTACGGAGTCCAAAGCCAATAGTGACATAATCAAAGGTATTATCAGGAAACGGTAATTCCATTGCATTGCCATGTAAAAGCTCGATTTGTGGATATGGCTTTACCTTTTCCTCGCCAACTTTTAACATGTTTCTACTGAAATCAAGGCCCTTAACTTCCCCTGTTTCCCCAACTGCCTCTGCTAATGCAATTGTCCAATCTGCCGTACCACAACAAACATCCAAAGCTTTAGAGCCAGGTTTCACAGCCATACGCTTCATCGTATCATTGCGCCAACCGACATGCATTTGGAAGCTGATAACACCATTCATCTTGTCATAGCTTTCCGAAATATGTTCAAATACTTCGTGTACGTGTTCTTCTTTCGATTTAGCCATTTTGTCAAACCTCTCTTATCCGTTAGTAGAAACTACATTTGCCTCTACACGTGCCTCCAAAGCCCACTTTATATCATCCTGCAAAAATGAAGCTTGTTTAATGTCTTGCAGAATTTCTGCTTTTAATTGCACTATTTTGTTTTGCATAACACGTTCATACGTCGTGCCTTCATGTATAGCACTCTTTTCAATACACGTATTAAACAATGACGTTTGTCCGCACTGATGAGCTGCCAACTCTCGTTCCAAACGGAAGTATAATAAACCTTTTTCTACCAACGCTACATATTGTTCAAATGCATAAAGTTCGAAAAACTGCGCTATTAAACCTGCTTCAATATTTTCTACTGCAGCAAACCATTGTTCGACCGTACGTTCTTCTTGTTCATACACTTTTATTTGATGTTCACAGCGTGCCACAATGCCCTGTGACAAACTTCTAATCAGTGCGACATTTCCTGACGCAGCTAGAATCTCATAGTAACGGCCACTGTAAAAGTCACCCGCTAACACTGTTAACTGTTGTTCTTTCGAAGTGGCATCTAATTCTTTTATATGATCATGTGCCGCAAGTGCTGCGTACACTATACCTACTGTAATTGCAGCTTCTTTTTGCTCATGTTCCCACTCTTCCCCATTAAAAAAAGGAACTAACAAGTAAAACAATTGATTTTCATCGAGCACAGGATCTCCTGTGTACTTTTGCAAAGTTTTATGTCGAACATCCATGAAAATATCTGTTTTAAGTTGTAGAATTGAATTTTGAATGTATGTTGCATCCATAGACCTTTCTCCATTTCACTTTCAAATACGTCTATCATTCGCATGACCCAACGCTCGCTTACTGTGTAATTATAGCATAAGCAACGATTTGGAATAAAAAAGTTTTCTCTTTTTATCAGTTTTACTTTTTCGCTTCGCTATGGATAACACCATGACCTGTATGGATTTGCGCCTTACCTCGAATCTTCATTGCAGATGTATGCTCTGTAAATTGTGCAATCATTACTTCGCCAGCATCTAATTTTTCTGAGTGATGGAATTTCGTATCTGTACCGCGTGTTAAGCCAATCACATGCACGCCATCTTCCTCAGCTTGAATAACAATATAATCTTGCGCCATAGTTTTACGCTCCTTAAATCAACCAAATTCTTCGTTTATTGTAACATAATTAGACACGCAAATTAAGACATTTGAATAAATGACAACACTTCGCGACGTTTCACTTCATCTTCTGCGTATACGCCACGTGCAACAGATGTAACCGTTTTGGCGCCAGGTTTTTTAAGTCCGCGCATCGTCATACACATATGCTCTGCCTCAATCACTACATAAACACCTTTAGGTGAAAGCATTTCCATGATTGTATCAGCCACAGAAGAAGTAATACGCTCTTGTAATTGTGGTCGGCGTGCAATTGTTTCAACAGCACGTCCTAATTTACTTAGTCCTGCAACAACTCCACCTTCTGGTATGTATGCCACATGAGCTTTCCCGTAAAATGGTACAAGATGATGCTCACACATAGAATAAAACGGAATATCTTTCACAAGCACTAATTCTTCGTGATCCTCATGGAATACCGTTTTAAAATAATCCTTTGCATCCTCATGTAAACCACTGAACATTTCAGCGTACATTTTTGCCACTCGCTTTGGTGTATCCAGTAAGCCTTCGCGGTTTATATCCTCACCAACTGCTTCTAATATCATTTTTACTGCGTCTTCTATTTTCTTTATATCAACATTCGACATCCTAAAAAACCCTCCTGCGTATCAAAGCATTACACATTTTCTCTTTGCATCGTAGCATATCCACTATGCAAGCGCAAAACAGCTAACCTTATCAATACAAAACTCAACATATCTCACGTAATTTCTAGTTCATTTTTTATGTATATACGCACCATACCATCAAAAAGAGCAGTCTCCATGTTAGTTTACATGAAGACTGCTCTATGTAACTACTAGACGCTTATTATTTTACAGCGTCTTTAAGCGCTTTACCTGGTTTAAAAGCAGGTACTTTGCTCGCAGCAATTTCGATTTCCATACCAGTTTGTGGGTTGCGGCCTTTACGAGCAGCACGTTCACGAACTTCAAAGTTACCAAAACCGATTAATTGTACTTTGTCACCCTTCGCAAGAGCATCTTGAATTGTATCAAATACAGCTTCAACTGCTTTAGAAGCGTCTTTTTTAGAAAGACCTGCAGCTTCAGCAACAGAGTTTACTAATTCTGTTTTATTCACACCATTCACCTCCTCTCAAAGGGTCATGAATCAATCTGTAAAAAGAGTAACATATAGAAAACCGCTACGCAACTGTATTCATTCAAGATTTTACCCAAAAAATCTATTTTCCCCCTAAAAACAGAAATAACAGGACTTTTCACATAGAAATGTGGAGTCCTGCACTGTTTTTTCATAAATTAAATTAGATTAATTTCTTTACAAAATAAAGGTTACTAAACCTCTTTCACCCTCATTTACCATTCTTTCTATAGTTTGGCGCATCCGTTTTTTTGCAGTTTTAGGGACAGCATCCATTTTATAACGAATCCCTTGCTTTAGCACTTCATGTAACGGCGTACCAAAAAGTTGAGTTTGCCATAATGCCTCACGATCGTGTAAATACGCATGATTTAAATCTTTTAATAATTGCTGGCTATGGAATTCAGAACCAATGAGCGGTGCAAATTCCGATTCCATATCAATACGGATAATATGATAAGACGGTGCACTTGCCTTCATACGCACCCCATAAAAATTATTTTGCTTAATAAGCTCCGGCGCTGTCGGCTCAAACTCCTGCATCATCGGCAGCGTCACACCATAGCCATCTTCTCTAGCATCGTTAATGGCCTCTCTAAAGCGTTTTTGCGCCTCTTTTGCCTCTGCAGCCTCTTTTATGAATAAAAGCCAGTCTCGCTTCGTTTCAATCGGCTCCTCTAGCCATTCATTACACACTGCCTTATAAAGGTCGCCTTGAAGGGCCACACGAATAACCGCTGTACCAATTCCAGCATCCACATTCACGACTTCACTAGATGCTATGAAATCAATTTCCTTAAATGCATCTGATGCTTGTTGTACATCACGAATTTTCATGACTGAAGAAAGTACCTCTTCCATCGAATCAACCAGCGCTACATTTAACGGATGAGAGGCTTCAAGCACATCTAACCAATCCGGCTTCTCTACTTCAATTGTTCGGATTGGAAATTCAAACAATGCTTCTTGTAAAATATACTGAATATCCGGTACACGCATTTGATCAACCGAAATGGGAATTACTGGGACATTATAACGCTCAATCAACTCGTTGCGTAGCTGTACCGTTTCTTCTCTCGCTGGCATTTGGCAATTTAAAACAATGACAAACGGTTTTCCTATTTCCTTTAATTGTGCCACAATTTCTTCTTCAGCTCTTTCTGCCGCTCTTCGCTGAATTCCATTCACTGTACCGTCCGTTGTTATTACAATGCCGATATTGGCATGATCACGGATGACTTTATCAGTGCCAATTTTCGCCGCTTCTTGGAAAGGAATTGGCTCTGTGTGCCACGGTGTATGCACCAATTTCGGACCATTCTCATCCTCATAGCCTTTCGTACCTTCAATGACATAGCCGACGCAATCTGCTAGTCGAATTTGGAACGACATCTCGTCTTCCCCAACTGCAATTCGAGTTGCTTGGGCAGGCACAAACTTCGGCTCAGCTGTCATAATAACTGGACCTGGTGAGCTTTGTGGCAGCTCGTCCTGTGCACGCATTCTTTCCGTATCATCCACAATATTCGGTATCACAACAGACTCCATTACTTTTTTTACGAATGTTGATTTCCCTACTCGTACTGGACCGACTACACCAATATAAACATCGCCATTTGTGCGCTCTGCAATCTCTCTAAATACTGCTTCACTCAAGGTTTTTGCCTCCTTTATCTACGCTTTTTCACTATATGCGAATCGAATTGCAGATATGAAAAAGCTCCTCACAAATGTGAGGAGCTTTCTATTATTTTGTTTCAGTTTCAGCATCTTGTGCTGCTTCTTGTGCTGCTTTTTTAGCTTTTTCCTTTTTCTTCTCTACTTCTGCCATATATACATCCATCATATATGTTGGTTCGCCGTTTTCATCCACTGTATAAGGGACTGAGTATGCCGGTACTACTGGATATTTATCGACAAGCAAGTGACGAATATCTTCACCTGGTTTTACATCAGGCTGATCTTCTATTAACAGTTGATTTAAATCAATCGAATAGTCTACGTGAAGTTCGCCATCACCCGTCATAATTATTGGTAATTCTATGCCTGAATAGGGACTTTTCATAGTTAAATCTGATTTATAGCCTAGTTTTTCAAAGTTAATTTTGTAGACATTATCAGAAATTGCACCTGTCGTTGGTAAATACTTCATACCCATTTTACGAATATTAATCTCGCGCATACGTTCAGCTGCATTTAAATCCACTAGTTTTACTTCAGCAGTATTTTCAGGATCCCAAATAATATACTGGTAAATACCACCCTTTTCATAAGCGTTCCCCGGAATTTTAGCAATATATTGCGGTACTAGCTTTTCAAAGTCAATCAAATATTTAATATAAATATCTGTATCCATATCGGTCGTTTTAATAGGCACAAGTCCACCCGTTGCCTCGCGGTATTCATTTACAGCACGTTGCATAGCTGCCAGTTGATCAATATCTGGTATTTGTTTAGCCATTTTTTCATCTTCTGGGTATGCACTTCCCACACATCCAGCCATTAATACCGTTACGACAGCCATCAAAAGTAAAGCGCTTAATTTTTTCATATTACTTACTCCCCTTCATGTTTAAGCCGGCCATGTGGCAACAACGAGCACCATTAAAAATGTACCAAGTCCAAACAATATGTATGCAATTAAATTCACTATGGTACGAAGAAAACCATTAGCAATTTTATGTCGGCTTAAAAAAATGAGCCCGACAGAAATAATCATAAAACCTATACAATAAAAAGAAACCCACATAATATCCAGTGCATGCATATGCGATAAAGGACCCATAATGGACAACCACCTTTCTCTATAATTCACATACAAAATTTTTTCAAACACAATTTTACAGATATGACATTCGCTAGAGCTTTATGCAATCAACGTATATTATACTATGTACGACATAAAAAAGAACAGAAGTACCCTTTTTAGAGTCTTCTGTTTGTGTCCATTTTACGACGAAATAATCAAATTTGTTGGTATAAATTTCCCCAGAAGCTAAACAATATTATGGCATCATCTCATCAATTTCACGTTTTTTTCCGCGCATCATTAATGCATCAACAGCCTCTTTTGGAGCTACATCATTAAATAAAACACCATATAACGCTGTTGATATTGGCATCGCCACATCGAACTTCTCAGCTAGTTGATAAGCAGCCTTCGTTGTACGAACACCTTCGACCACCATGCCCATTTGTTCAAGCACTTCCTGTTGCTTCATGCCTTTTCCAAGCATATTACCAGCACGCCAGTTACGAGAATGCACACTTGTACATGTCACGATCAAATCACCCATGCCAGTTAGGCCTGAAAACGTAAATGGATTACCACCCATTTTCACGCCAAGACGCGTAATTTCAGCGAGACCACGCGTTATAAGCGCCGCCTTAGCATTATCACCGTAATTTAAGCCATCTGTAATTCCCGCAGCAAGAGCTATAACATTTTTTAATGCTCCACCGATTTCAACACCAACAACATCCTCATTGGTATACACTCGGAAATATTGATTCATAAATAAATCTTGAACTTTTTCAGCAGCCACAATATTCCCGCAAGCAGCTGTAATCGTTGTTGGATGATGTTGCACAACCTCTTCTGCATGGCTTGGTCCTGATAATACAACAATTTCTTCCACAAACTCAGCCGGTAAGCTCTCCGCTAAAATCTCTGAAATACGTTTTAATGAATCTGGCTCAATTCCTTTTGATACATGAACAAACAGCACTTTCTTATCAAGTATGGACGTCATTTTCTCACATACTTCACGGATTGCCTTTGTCGGTACAGCCACAATAATCGTGTCCGAATGTGCAACGGCCTTTGCAATATCACTTGTAGCACGTAAATTTGATGGTAGCACTGTTTCGGGCAAATATTTTGTATTTGTATGATGTTGATTGATTTCATCTGCCTGCTCGGCACGATGTGTCCATACAAGGGTATCATGGCCATTTTCAGCAAGTACCATCGCTAAAGCAGTGCCCCATGAGCCTGCCCCTAACACACAAACTCGTTCCATCAAAAATCCCCCTTTGTGGATTAACTTCGCTTTTAAAACGAGTAACTTATTTTAGATTTTTTCGAAATTTTGCTTAAAAGTACGTCACCCCTTTGGTATCGGGTTGACGTACTTTTTTTATAACTATTCTATTTATTAATCACGAGCACGAGTAATTAAACGAATTGGCGTACCTTCAAAGTCAAATATGTCACGAATACGATTTTCTAAGAAACGTTCGTAAGAGAAGTGCATAAGCTCTTTTTCATTGACAAATACAACAAATGTTGGCGGCTTGATTGCCACTTGAGTTGCATAGTATAGGCGCAAACGACGACCCTTATCTGTCGGAGCCGGGTTACGCGCTACTGCATCTTCAATCACTTCGTTTAATATAGATGATTGAATACGCATTGCGTGGTTTTCACTTACACGTTGGATAATCGGTAAAATTTGATGTACACGTTGTTTTGTATTCGCAGATACGAAAATAATTGGCGCATAATCTAAGAATAAGAAATGCTCACGAATTTGAGTTGTAAAGGCATTCATTGTTTTATCGTCTTTTTCAATAGTATCCCACTTATTGACAACGATAACAATAGCTTTACCCGCTTCATGTGCATAACCTGCAATTTTTTTATCTTGTTCTTGAATACCTTCTTCCGCATTCAAAACAACTAGTACAACGTCTGAGCGTTCAATAGCACGTAAGGCACGTAACACCGAGTATTTCTCAGTCGTTTCGTACACTTTCCCTTTTTTACGCATACCCGCTGTATCGATAATCACATATTCTTGATCATCGTATACATAAGGTGTATCAATGGCATCACGTGTTGTTCCAGCAATATCACTTACAATAACACGATCTTGCCCTATAAAGGCGTTTACTAATGAAGATTTCCCAACATTTGGTCGGCCAATTAGTGAGAATTTAATGACCTCATCACCATATTGTACTTCATCTACTTGTGGGAAATGTTTCGCGCATTCGTCCAATAAATCCCCTAAACCTAAGCCGTGAGAACCCGAAATCGGCCAAGGCTCACCAAAGCCAAGTGCGTAGAAATCATAAATCATTTCGCGCATATCTGGATTATCGACTTTATTTACCGCTAATACGACCGGCTTTTTTGTTTTGTATAAAATTTTTGCAACTTGCTCATCTGCAGATGTAACACCTTCACGACCATTTGTCATGAAAATAATTACATCAGCTTCTTCAATAGCGATCTCAGCTTGTTGACGAATCTGTTCTAAAAACGGCTCGTCTCCAATCTCAATACCGCCTGTATCAATAATATTAAAGTCATGTGTTAGCCACTCTGCCGAACTATAAATACGGTCACGTGTTACGCCTGGAATATCTTCCACGATCGATACACGTTCACCTACGATACGATTAAAAATCGTCGACTTACCTACGTTCGGACGACCTACGATGGCTACTACTGGTTTCGTCATCTGTACTTCATCCTTCCAACTTCTCGTCTTTCGCTATTATACACGAAAAATGACATTATATCATAAGAAATAGCACCCGTGCCTCCTGAATTAACAGTTTGCACAAATATTAGACATGAATTTCCGCCAAAAACGAGGCTAAACTTGATCAATTAGGTCCATCATGAAAAGTTTGGGGTGACATTTGGTTAAAAAGAATTTTAGTAAGTTCATTGATTGAAGTGGAGGCTGAGCGACTCCCTGAAAGCGCCCAGTTGGAACGGAAATCACCCCCACTTCATGGTGATGAGTCATCGATTATCCATTGACCCTATTTCTATTTGTCCTAGTCTTATACCGTCAAAAAAGGCGAGGATACATTATGCATCCTCGCCTTTCTATATTTCATTATTTATTAAAGTTTTTCAATTGATCGCCAATCACGTCGCTAAATGAAAAGCCAGTTGTTTCTACAGGAAGTTCATAATCAATGATTTCCTCAGCATTAGGATTTTCAAGTAACTCTTTAATACTAAGTGCTAAGCGGCCCTCATCAACATTTACTTCAAGCACCTTCACTTGTACCTCTTGGCCTTCTTTCAGCACCTCATGTGGCGTATTAATGTGCTTATGCGCTATTTGCGAAATATGCACTAAGCCTTCCACACCAGGGAATACTTCCACAAATGCGCCAAATGACGTTAAACGCTTCACTCTACCGTCAAGAACAGTACCTTTTTTTGCGCGCTCTTCGATATTCGACCACGGCCCAGGAAGTGTATCTTTAATGGATAGTGAGATACGCTCATTTGAAGGATCAACAGAAAGAACTTTTACCTTTACGTCTTGTCCTACTGATAAAACCTCGCTTACATCACTAACATGCTCATGTGAAACTTGGGAAATATGCACAAGGCCATCAATGCCACCAAGATCAATAAACGCACCAAATACTGCGATACGCTGTACTTTCCCATCTAATACATCACCAGCATGAATCTGGTTAATCACATTCTTCTTGTGAGAAGCTTTTTCCTCTTCAACAACTGCACGATGAGATAAGATTAAGCGATTTTTTTCTTTATCTAGCTCGACAATTTTAAATTTTAATGTTTGACCTTTATAGTCTTCAAAATCATCTACAAAATAATCTTCTACTAAGGATGCTGGAACAAAGCCACGTACTCCTAAATCGACTACGAGACCACCTTTTACAATATCCTTTACTTCTGCTTCAAATACTTCTTCCGCAGCAAATTGTTGTTCAAGTGCATCCCATGCTTTTAAGGCATCTACTTTACGTTTTGATAATACATAGTTTTCTTCTTCAACTTTTGTAATCATCAACTCTAATTCATCCCCAACGGAGATTGCATCAGACGCTTTTTCAATGTGTAGGCTCGATAATTCACTAATTGGTACAATTCCATCAAATGGTGCACCCGGAATTGAAACAGTTACTGCTTTTTCATCCACTTTCTCAGCAATACCTTTTACGATATCACCTTCTTGAAACGTTTTGTTTTCCGTATAGTTCATTTCTTCAGTCATATGTAACCCTCCTTCGCATCTTCAATTACTATTTTATTCGATATTGATGACAAAAACAAAAATTAATCCTTAAATTCTAAAAATTGTCTACAAATTTAGAATTTATGCCATTTTTTCTTTAGCTAATTTCAAAATGGCCTGCGCTGCTTCGTCGATTGATAAATCAGTTGTGTCTAAGAATAACGCATCTTCTGCTTGAATGAGTGGCGATGCCTCACGTTCACTATCCATTTTGTCACGTAGCGCAATTTCTTCTTGTAATTTCTCTATAGAAGACTCAATGCCACGTTTTTCATTGTCGATAAAGCGACGTCTTGCACGTTCTTCTACCGTAGCAGACATGAAAATTTTTAATTCTGCATCTTTTAACACATGCGTGGCAATATCACGACCATCCATGACTACGCCGCCATTTGCAGCTAACTTTTGCTGTTGGGCTACTAGTAGCTCACGTACCCTTGCATGTGCTGCTACTTGCGAAACAGATGATGTTACTTCATTTGAACGAATTTCTGCAGACACATTCTCTCCATCTAGAAAGACAAGTTGTCCTTGCTGAGATGGCTTCAAGTCAATCGTACTTACTGTTAACATTTCAGCTAATTTTGTTTCATCATCTAAATGTATGTTTTGTTTCAACGCTTTATACGTAACTGCACGATACATTGCACCTGTATCAATATAAGTGAAACCCAATGTTTCTGCGACAATTTTTGCAATTGTACTTTTGCCAGCACCTGCTGGACCATCGATTGCAATTTGAATGTTCTTTTTCATACGATTCCTCACTTTCTATCACACAATATTGTATCACAGAAATAAAAAAGGAGCTGTCCTAAGAGTCATTTGGACAGCTCCTTTTCTTAATTTAAATTAGACAGTTTCATTCAATTCTTTTCTACGAATCAATAGTTGGCGTTCAAAGCAAAAACGCACAATATGTTGTTGATCAATTTCATCTGTATCTGTTAACCGAATAGATGCAATTTTTGTATTATCTCTTTCAAAAATTCTTACGACAATTGCATCTGTAACAACATAATGCATTTCTCCATTTGAGAAAGGTAAAACAATTGTTAGCACTACATCATCACCATCTTTGAAAGCAACTGGCCCCTTCAAATCAATTGCCAACCCACCTGCACTTATATCTTCTGCTACAAGTTGATATCTGTAATTACCCAATTGTAGCGCGACATCTACAGGTGTTTCCACACGCACATACTCACGACGTTGAATTTTAATAAAATCCGTTTCTGCAGGGCATGACAGCTTAATCATTGGAATATTACCACTTTTACGCCCCATTACTTGCGTATTAAAAGCAAATGATTGTCTATCCTCCGTATGAAAGGTTGCTCTAAATTCAGTTCCGTCTATTAAGAAGGCTGTTTTCTTCGTTGAAACATTTGTTGGATAATCGATATAGATGATATTTTCTGTTTGTTCAACAACTTTACAGCGAAATTTTTCTATTCGCGTACTATGAGTCGGTTCCAATTGCAATAATGTACCAATTTTTATATCCATGCGCATCTCCTCGAACGAAATATATAATTTCATTATCGCATGAGATACAAATTTTTGCTATATTATCTGGAAGATTTTCCTTGCCATTAAGATAAATACTCAACTTTTAATACATTATGGTTTTCGGCATCAATGACAACTCGGAAAGTCTCAGATGATTTCCCACCTCGAACCGCAATAACCTGATAACATAGACGCTGATCAAATTGTCCATTATCCGTATAAATCTTTTTCACCTCTTCTACACGAACATCGTCTTGGAAAAATGTATTCCAATCGATTGGTTTTGCTGTTTGCGGTTTAATCGTTTCCGACTGAATATATTCCATCGCATTTGCGCCAAGTAACTCACCATTGTCTTTCGCGATTTTCAGCTGAACACCATCCGCATAAATCAAAGCATTATCGCTCGGATTGACACGTGCAAATGTGACATGCCATGCTAAATGATTTTCACGACTCTCAACAAACGCAACATCGTTCATTCCAAGTTTCTTCAAATGCTCCTCTGCTTTTTTCAAAACTTCTTCTTGTGAAAGTTTCGCCTCATCAACCGGTCGCTCAACTAAATAAGATAATAAATGACCACCTTTTTCTGTTAAATCAGCGTAGCCAAGACGCACACCTTGGTGGAATTGAACATGATAAAACGGATACGTTGCATTTTCACTACTTTTCGTCACAGTGAACGTAGCATCTTTGATCATTGGGAATAAAGTCTTTACTTTTTCCAGCGCTTCTTTTTCTGTAATAAGTGAATCTTGTAGCGCTTCTAGTCCTACTTTTTTCTGCCAATCAGATTCACTTAAAGTCAACGGGAAATCACTTTCTCCATAATCCTTTAGATTCTTTTTGACATTATCAAATGTGGTATTTGGTTCTTTGCTGTCTACTTCCTTCATCCATACATCTAATTTTCCATCTTGCCTATAAAAATCTGTTGTTGCGACCTGCCACTCCTCTGACAGTGATTGTAGGTTTGTAGAGATTTCCGGCATTTTTTCTCGCCATGCATCAAAATCTCCTGACTTAGCCGTTTTTTTCGCTTCATCACCGAGTCTACCTAAGTAACTTAACCAATCATTCGACATTTCCTGATCAATTGGAAGATTAGAAATTGACGACCGTACATCCGAACTTAATCGCCAAATTGTATCCAGTTCGTTATGAACTGCTGCCTCATCTTGAAACAATAATGACTGTGATACAGCTCTTTGTAAATATGATAATTTTTCAGAGGCATCCGTTAATTTTTCAGTGTACTGTGCATGCACGGTACGCTGTAGATTTTCCTTATCTCTGTGCAAATCAATACTATAAGCACCTAAACCGATGACCGCTACTGTCAAAATAACGAGCATTGTTCTCATCTAAATCCCTCCTATCTATGAGCAGAAAATATGCTCGCCAATTTGTTTTATTTGAGGTCGTGACCAAATCCAATCGCTTGTCGCTGTTTTGGGGTTAAAATAGTAAATCGCATTTTCTGAAGGATCCCAACCATTCATTGCATCTATTACAGCTTCTTTTGCACGTTGATTCGGTTCTAACCAAATTTGCCCGTCAGCTACAGCTGTAAAAGCACGAGGTTGGAAAATAACGCCTGAAACTGTATTTGGGAAATCTGGATGCTCTATACGATTTAAAATAACCGCTGCGACCGCAACCTGCCCTTCATATGGCTCTCCCCTCGCTTCACCATATACGGCATTGGCCATAAGCTGTAAATCACGATCCGTATATTTCGGTGGAAGTTGTGTATTCGTACCGCCGCCACCACCATTGCCACCAGCACTATTATTTCCTCCATTTGGGTTCTTCACTACCTGTTGATCTAGTGGCTTTCCACCGTAGTAGGTAAATTGATTGCCCGCTTTAAGCTGCGCTTTTACCCATTTCTCGTCATAGTCTGAGTGACCCGCTAACGTTTTCTTTGTTTGGGGACCAGCTATGCCGTCAACTGGAAGACCAAATTTTTCTTGGAAATTTCGTAATGCCCAATACGTGTTATAGCCAAATTTCCCATCGATTTTACTTGTGTAAAAACCTAAGTATTGTAGTCTAGACTGTAACTCAATAACATCATCCCCATATGCACCACGCGCAATTTGCTGCTCGGTAAAAGCAATGGCATCATTTTGAGGAATTGAGACGATACTAATCGCAAAAATTAAACTAAAAATTATGCTTAACAAGCGCACAACAATCACTCCTTTTTTTATAGCTTGAAACAATTGCTGAAATTTATACGTTTTTTTACATAAGAAAAAGAGATACCTCAATTAATCTTGAGCTATCTCTTTCTATACAAAAAAACGCAGAAATCATTTTTTGATTTCTACGCTTTATATTTTCTTATGCATATGCAAATGCTGTACGAGATGATAATGTGCCAGCTTTACTTTTCGCAAACCAAACCACCATAAGAACAGCATAAAAGGTACCATTAAATATACCCAATGCCCTTTAAACGATAATATTGTATTATATAGAATATGCAAAATCACTGGGGCGCACAGTGCCATCGCAATCATTTCTTTCAATTTTGTGTGCTTTGAAAACTTTGCCTTACCGAAATAATAGCCCATCACGACACCAAATAAGGCATGGCTAGATACTGGCAATAGCGCACGCAGAAATGCTGTATCAAGACCGAAAGAAAGTAAATATAACACGTTTTCAACCGTTGCAAAACCAAGCGAAATACTAGCACCATATAAAAGGCCATCATAAGGATCATCGAACTCCATATGGTTGTAAATAGCAATTAATAAGACAAACCATTTAAAAAACTCTTCAATAGTACTCGTAAAGAGGACATTTTGTAAAAAAGCATTTGGAAAAACCCCTTCTTCTGTCAGCACATACTGCAAGAACATAATAGGGAATGTTAAAAATGCACCATATAAAAACGTATGGACTAATGTTCTTCTTGGCTCCGTTGCCATTTGATTGCGCAAATAGAAATAACTAAAAAGCGCTAGACCGGGAGCAATGGCAGCTGATAAAAGGATGATCATGTTGCCGGCCCCTTTCAACAATAGACTGCAAATATTATATCATGTTAGGACATAAAAATTGAAAAGGAGTTTTTATTTTATGAAAAAAACCATTTTATTGATTCATACAGGTGGGACGATCTCTATGGCAATGAGCGATGAAGGTGCAGTTTTGCCCAATAAAGAAAATCCTCTTATGAAAGAAAGTAATAAGCTTGATTCGATTGCCCAAATTATCGAAATGGAGGCTTTTAACCTTCCTTCACCGCATATTACGCCGAACGAAATGCTGACACTTCGTAATATAATTGTAGATAAAGTTTCGGCTCAGCACATTGACGGTATTGTCATCACACATGGTACGGATACACTGGAAGAAACCGCGTATTTTTTAGAGCTTACAACGAATTTACATATACCAATTGTGTTAACCGGTGCGATGCGTTCTTCCAATGAATTAGGTGCAGATGGTGTCTACAACTTGGTCGAAGCTGTACGTGTCGCTGTTGATGACGAAGCATGCGGAAAAGGTGTACTTGTTGTGATGAATGATGAGGTGCATCTCGCTGTCAACACAACAAAAACGAGCACTAGCTCAGTCAATACTTTCCAATCACCACAGTATGGACCGATTGGACTCATTACAAAATCACGCATTTTATTCCACCATGGCCCACTGCGACGCAAATATGTCCAGTTGCAAGATTTAACGAAACGTGTGGCCATGCTCAAAATATATGCTGGCATGGAAGAAGATTTACTGGATGTTGTTCTTACCTGTCACTATGATGGTGTTGTATTAGAAGGACTCGGACAGGGCAATGTGCCACCAGCTGTTGTCAAAGGCATCAAAACCTTGCTTGATCGCAACATCCCCGTGGTGCTCGTATCTCGCTGCTTTAATGGTATCGCAGAAGGTGTATACGGCTACGAAGGTGGTGGTAAAATGCTTGAAGATTTAGGTGTTCTCTTTGCCACAGGCATTAACGGCCAAAAAGCTCGTTTAAAATTATTAATAGGTCTCAATCAGATTGATCACACAATTGATTTAAAAGAATACTTTTCTTAACTTCAAATGAGCACTTCTAAAATACATTACTATTTTGAAGTGCTTTTTACATTTCCACTACTTGCTCGTAATAGGTCAGAATTTCTCTAAGTTGCTTGAATGCCACATCAAAATCAGGCTGAATAACAGCTAATTGCACAAAATTTTTCTGACGCAAGTAAAGGCTATCTCCATGTAAATACAGTCCATTAAGCTTTAAATCTATACATAAACCGCTGTATTCTTTCGGTAACTTTAAGGTTAGAATCATTGGATACGAAGACGTTTGTAATTGAAATTTTTGCACAATAGATAGTTTTTGTAGTGCTTGAAAACGTTCCTGTAAAAGATTAAATCTTGCCGGATATTCTTGTAAAGCCGCTTCTACATTTGCCACAAGTGCTGCCGGCACAGTAAATGGCACATGCTCTCCATGATAATTTGCTAAGTTTACATAGACTGGTAATGTTGAAGGCTTCGCTAAGTCCTGTGAAAAGACAAATGATAGACCACTCATTGCACCAATTGCCTTACCACTGACAGCGGTTGCTAGATAACAGTTTTCTAATGAAAACGGCATCGCACCAAATGAGCTGATACAGTCTGCACATAGCAACACATCATATCGTTGCGTAAGCTTTGCAAGCATCTCCATATCATTGAAAGTACCAGTTGATGTTTCACCATGAACGAATAATAACCAATTGTAAGTACCCATTTGTAAGTGTGCTTCAATTATTTTCTCGTCAAACGGATCACTCCATGCATTTTGCACCGTATCAAAGGCTAAAGCCCAATGCCTCGCTTGCTCTATTAAACGTTCACCAAATTCACCATTTGATAGGATCAGCCCACGCCCTAGTGGTTTTAACTGCCCAAGTAGAACATCATTAGCTAGTGTTCCTGAACCAACTAAAGTGGCTACGTAATTTGTTTGTGATAGTTGTAAAAGCTTTTGTCTCATTTGCTGAAATAGCGCCTGAAACGTAAGGGTACGATGCGAAATATCAGAATACGTGATACCCCCAAGTTGTTTTACCGGACCTGGATAAAACGTATAATTATCATTCGCTAAGCGTTGCAGTAAATTCTGTTCAAATTGTTGCCGCGTCAGTACCATTGGCAAAAATTTGGCTTCCTCCGTCCCAACTGCTGGTGCAAATTGTGTAAAACCCATTTGTTTATACAGTTTTTCCTCACGAGTTGTGCCGGAAATGACCGCTGCAGAATATCCCTTTTCATATGCAAAGCTATATAAAGCTCGCGCTAATCTTAGCAACACTCGCCCTGTTCGATATTCCTTTTTTACTGCAAGAAGACGTATTTCACATAATTTTTCGCAAAGTCCCTTTTCCAAATAGTTCTCGACGACTCCAATTTTCTCATCAATTGAAAAGGGACGTTGATCGCGAAACGCTAGCATACCGACTATTTCCTTCTCTTTGTAAACAATTAAATATGTATTCTCAGCATGAAAACGGTCCATTTTCCGTTTCGACTCATTTGGTTCATGTTGTGGTATTTCATCTACAAATATAGCGTAATTTAACTTTTCTATGGCAGCAAATTCTGCTTGTGTTTGTGCAATTTTACACCAATACATGCAATCACTTCTTTCTCCCTAAAGATTCCTGTACATTTGACCTATGTTTGATAAGCATCAATACAATAGCGAATATTAAAAGTATATATGTCTGCAATTGTCCTGAGATGATAATAGCGCTTACATAAAATACAAAGCCACCAAGCATACCGAGCGTTAAGCTTCTAGTTACTATAGCTGTTAAGGTAGTCCCAAGAATCATCATTAAAAATAATTCCGGTGACAGCACGAGCCCCACACCAATAAATGTCGCTACCCCTTTCCCACCGTTAAATTTAAGCCAGATAGGATATAAATGCCCAAGGATGACAAAGCACGCTCCCCCAACAATTACCCACTCCTCAAGATGCAATAAACGTCCTAACACAACAATAAATACACCTTTTACTAAATCCCCTAATAACGTCCATGTAAATGCAGCCTTGCCAATGACACTTCCTGCATTTCTAGCCCCTAAGTTTTTGCTACGTTCTTCTTGTAAATTAACTTTATATACTTTTCCAACGAAATATGCCGTCATAAAGTTTCCAACACCATAGCTCAATAACCAGTACAGCCAAATCATCCTTCATTCCTCCTTCATGTGCACGATGCTTGCTTATCCATCAAATTTACGTTTTTATCCCTCTAAATCTGACATCTCCTATAAAAAAAGCTGTATCAGCATCTTGTGCTCATACAGCCAGTATTCTTATTTTCTTTCTTCAATTGCTTTCGCAATACAGTCTCCGTGGAAGCGACCATTTTCAATGAAAATCTCATTGGCATTATTTCCAGCCGCAATCACACCAGCAATGAATAAACCTTTCACATTCGTTTCCATTGTTTCTGCCTCATAAAACGGACGACCTGTTTCCTCATCAATGGCAACACCCATCGACCGGATAAACGCATGATCTGGATGATAGCCAGTCATTGCAAAAACGAAATCATTTTTCAGTACTTTTTCATGGCCATCTATATCAAGAACGACTTCATGTTCACGAATTTCTTTGACATTTGTGTTGAAATGCATCGTCACTTCACCGTTACGGACTACACCTTCAAATTCCGGTAATACCCACGGTTTAATGCTTGGTGAATATTCACTACCACGATAGACTACAGTCACACGTGCTCCTGCTTTATTTAGCTCAAGCGCCGCATCGATTGCAGAATTTTTCCCACCGATCACCAATACATCCGTATCAAAAAATTCATGCGCTTCTTTAAAGTAATGATGCACTTTTGGCAGTTCTTCGCCTGGTAAGTTCATATAGTTCGGATGATCATAATAGCCAGTCGCAATCACGACATATGGTGTTTCATAGACATCTTTATCGGTCGTTACTGTAAAGACTTCTCCACTTTTCACGACAGTACTTACTTCTTCAAAACGATTTACTTGGATATTTTTCAGACGTACTACTTCACGATAATAGACAAGTGCCTGATTACGTTTTGGCTTACGTTCCTCAATGATAAACGGCACATCACCAATTGCTAAACGTTCACTTGTACTAAAAAATGTTTGATGTGTTGGATAATGAAAAATCGCATTTACAATATTCCCTTTTTCAATAACAACTGGGTTTAAGCCAATGTTTTGCAAAGATATTGCTGCCGCTAACCCACATGGGCCTCCGCCTACAATAATTGCATCTACTTGTTGCATTTTTGACACTCCTTTAGAATCTAAAAAACCACTATAACTTCCATTATACGCCCTTTAGTCAGCTTTGGTTGTTTATTTACCCGAAATATTGATGTCAATAATATGACATTGTGGCTTCGCACCTAAGCGCAGAGGCAACAATGTTGTACCATAGCCGTTACTAACAAGCGTCATAACGCCTTCACGTTCTTTATAAGAGCCGTTTGGATGTACGCCATATGGACCGATACGAATTTGCCCGCCATGTAAATGCCCACCAATCATCAAATCAGCTCTAAACTTAGCGCGTACACGGGCAAAAACACCCGGATTATGTGAAATAAAGACGACTAGATCTTCTTCCTCGATTTTTTCAAAAGCTGCTTCAAAGCTGTACTTTCTTGTCGATGTATCTTCGATGGCACTTAGCCAAAAACGATTTTTCTTCTCAGGTAATAGCACTGCATCGTTTGCTAGTATATGCACCCCATGCTCAACCAAAATCCCTCGAAGACGATCCTCTCCAACTTCACGATCATTATTACCCCATACAAAATAAGTAGGACCTAGTAGTGTTAATAAGGTTAAGTTTTCATGAATACGCTCAATAGGCGTTCTTCTATCAGCAAAATCACCACCAATAATCACTGCATCAAATGAACCCTCTATCTCCTTAATCATGTTGCGATTAATTTTACGTAAATGCGTATCAGAAATAAAAAATAGTCGGATTTTTTCCTGTTCGCCGTTCAACTGCATTTGGTGATTTAGCACATTGTTTTCATTTGCTACTTTCCACATATAGAGTAGGAATGCTATTGCAATTACTAGTATTAGACCAATATAAATCATCCCTGCACTCCTCCTTACCGAAAGCAAAAAGACGATACACTTCCATGAAGTATCGTCTCTTTGCCAAATTTGACATACGATTCAATAGCTCTTGAAGTTAACGTATGTCGATTATTTTATACTAGAAAAACTTCATTGCAAATCAATAACACGCGTATTACCTATGGTAATTTAATCACTTGCCCAACCCAAACTGTATCTGAAGTCATACCATTTGCCGCACGGATTTTTGCTAATGTTGCTTCACTTCCATTACCATAGTAATTAAGGGCAATACGGTATAAATTTTCTTTCTCTTTTACTGTATGTGTTTTTACTTTGGCTGCAGCAGCTTCTTGTGCTTTTCGAGCTTCTTCAGCTTTCTTCGCGTCTTCAGCCGCCTTCTCTGCCTCTGCCTTTTTAGCTTCTTCTGCCTTCTTTGCTTCTAATTCCGCTTTTTCTTTCGCGGCTAGCATTTCAGCATCTTTTTGCGCTTGATTTTCTGCTTGTTCGTTAGCTTTAGTATCTTCATCATCTTTATCTTCTGTAACTTTAATATCGGATTTGTCACCAGGTTTAGCCATTTCCACAATAGAACCAGACGAATCCTTCTCTGCTTCCTCAATCGTCTTTCCAGGCTCATAAAACACCCAGATATATATTAGTATCGTTGATGGAATTAGGATAAAAATAATAAACAGAATCGTATTTAACGGTATTTTACGTTGCGTATTCTTTTGTTTATTATTGCCGCCATTTCGCTTCACACGTGACGCTCTCGATAACGTTTCCAGTTCTTTCTCCTCTTCAAATGACTGACGATGTTCTTCAATTTTATCACGATAGTCTTCTTTACTCATTCGCCGTACCTCCAACTTTACTTCCATTCTTTCATATTATTATGACGAAGTTTGCGAAAAAAGTAAATGACTGCCGCTATTTGTCTACAAACCGACTAATAATTGTTTTAATCGATTCTCCCAAGAGACCATTTCTATTTTCAGATTTACTTCTGTTCGTCCTTTAATAATTGCATCATATAGAATGCCACAATTCTCACAACAATTTTCTGGATTTTCTCGTAAATTTTGGCCGAAATAGCCTACTAGTAGTCTACGCATACAATCTTTTGTTTGTGCAATTTTTTGCATTTCATAGATTGATTGATATTTTTCGAGCGCTAAGTTATTTAAACGAATTTTCACCTGCTCCACAGGCTCCTCTTTCATCCAATAATCAAGAACTCGAAAAGCAGTCTCACTAAGCTCTCCGTTTTTTAGCATCTGTGATGGAAGTACATTTTGCATCATCAGCTCTTGATATCGGTCAACATGAATAGTCGCAGGCAAATCACCGGTAGTTACAAATTTAGCCAGTTCCTCATCTCCATCGCTATAAAGCAATATTGCCAGTGCCGGTTTACCATCACGCCCTGCTCGCCCAATTTCCTGCATATAATTCGCTACTGTTGACGGTAACGATTCATGAATGACCTGGCGAATATCGGCTTTATTGATGCCCATACCAAATGCATTCGTCGCTACAATCCAGTCGAGCTCCCCGTCTATAAATTGTTGTTGAATAAACTGACGATCCTCTGCGCCAAACCCTGCGTGATAAGCCGCCGCTCGAATACCTGCTTGCTTAAATGTCTCACTATACTGCTCTGCACGTTTTCTTGAAGACATATACAAAATGCCCGGTCCCGCCGTTTTTTGTATATGATGCAAAATCCAACTCGCCTTGTCTGCCTTATCTTCAAATAAAACACGCCCTAGGTGAATATTTGGACGGTCCACATCATAAATAAATTCAAACGGTGCCTGTAAAGAAAGTGTTGAGCGTATGTCAGTTAATACTTTGTCTGTCGCAGTCGCTGATAAGGCCAATACTGGCGGGCGTTGCGATTGCATAAACCATTCACCAATTCGTAAATAATCTGGTCTGAAATCAAAGCCCCATTGAGAAATACAATGCGCTTCATCAACCACAATTAAACTGAGCTCCATTCGTGAAAGTTTCTCTTGTACCTGTTGCTGTAACAGCATTTCAGGGGATGTGAAAATAAAACGATACTGCTCTAAATAATGGAGAGCATAACGTTTTTCTTCTGCCGATAGAAAAGAGTTTAATGCGACTACTCTTTTTTCACCTAAACGTTTTAGTTGTTCAACCTGATCCTGCATTAAAGACAGTAACGGCGAAACAATTAGCACAGGCTTTGAAAAAAGATAACCCGGTAACTGATAACAAAGTGATTTCCCCATACTCGTTGGCAATAATGCAATCACATCTTTTCCTTCTACAACAGCTTCAATTACTTCTTTTTGTCCCGGACGAAACGAAGTGTAGCCAAAATACTTTGCTAAAGTTTGTTCTAACTGCATGCGCTATACCTCCCCTTTAGCAAGAATTAATCGCAGTTGGAAGTAACTCATGCCTTCAACGGCTTCATGTAACGCTTTTAATTTTTTTGTTTGTAATTGCTTTGATGCTTGCCAAACTTTTTCTGCATCTGTATAGGAGACGAATGCTCCGATGGAAAAGTTCGGTTCATTCATCGCCATTTCAACTAAATGGTCTTCAATTGTACTTTGTTTTAAACGTCTCATTTGTACGATTTGCGCTAGCGAATAGCCTTGTTCATATAAATGTGCAGTTTGCTGCGCTGAATCTGTGAGCAGTGCTTTAACACGTAAACCCTCAGCAATTTTACCGAGTAGCGGGTAGGTATTTGTGGTATACACTTCATTTAATAATGTATGTAACACTTCGATAAATGCTAATTGACTATCGAGCACTGTTTCCTTTCGCTCACTTGCAAGCTGTTGCCACGTCCAACCTGGTATGCCATGTCCACTTAATCGGTATAATACAAGTTGTTTATTGGCATTAGACAATTGAATAGTTGCCAATACTTTCTCGCACTCATCAAATAATTGTTGCTGTAACTGTCCTGATTGGAAAGAATGGTCAAGTAAAAACGCACGTACCCATGCCTGAACCTGTGGGTCTTTACTAATTGGAGAAAAGGAACGAATGCCAGCTCGTTGATAGGATAAGCTCTGTATAATTAATGATAGTCTTGCAAAGAACACATGCTCATTTCCACGGTAATGCCACCCATCAAATAAAAAGTCAGGTGTCTGTTCTGCCCTCTGTAAACCCAGCTTTTTCAGGTAATAGTGACCAGATTCTTGAATTTCTAACCAACTATATTGCATAAACGTATGGACTTCAGCGTCAAAAGTTGCTCGCGTCATTTTAGGTAATAAACCAAAGTAAGCGTGCAATTGAAACAGCCCGACATCTTGTATCGTCTGACCTGAACGCTTCCCACGTAGTAAATGATACGCAGCAGAAACGGTTCGTTCATTATTCAGTTTTTGAAAAATTTGCAATAAGATTTGCTGAAACATTGACGCAAATTCCTCCAATTTAATAGTATTATGTTGAAAAGTAAGTTAAACATCTTTAGAATGAGTATGAAGCTTTCGTAGGAACATCTTAAAAGGAGAGAAAGAAATGGCTAAATACACAATTGTCGATAAAGATACATGTATCGCGTGTGGCGCATGCGGAGCAGCTGCACCAGACATTTATGATTATGATGATGAAGGAATTGCCTTCGTTATTTTAGATGATAACATGGGGACTACTGAAGTTCCAGAAGATCTATTAGAAGACATGCAAGACGCTTTTGAAGGTTGCCCAACTGATTCTATCAAAGTAGCAGATGAAACGTTTGATGGCGACTCATTAAAGTTCGAATAATTTTTATGCAGTTATACGTATATGCGACAAGGCATCCTTTTAAAAAGGATGCCTTGTTACTTTTTTATTAGCGATACATATTTCATCAACGTTTATATTCTTGCTATTCCGGAAATATAGAATTGTATAAGCGGGGCCTGACGTTTAAACAATTAGAAACGGATCACAGCTTATATATTATTCGTCACGAACAAATAGAGCAATTTAAACAATTTCAACTGGGTTGAGCGACTTGACGTATTTCTTCAACGATGTCTGCAAGTTCATCCTCATAATTAAAATTCCCAAAAAGGCGAGCCACTTGTGTATCGTCTTTTTAATGTTGTTATTGCATCCATAATTTATATATGATAAGATTTTAGTAGTTGGTACTAATAACAGATATCATTTCACAAAGGGGTTTTTATAAATGATGGATAATTTACTACAGTTAAAAGACAAAAATATCGTCGTAATGGGCGTTGCAAATGATAGAAGTATTGCTTGGGGGATTGCTAAACGTCTATTTGATGTCGGCGCAAATGTGATTTTCACTTATCGTCAAGAACGCTCTCTAAAAAAACTACAAAAGCAACTTGAAAACTACGGACAACAAGATACTTTCATCGTGCAGTGTGATGTGAATAGTGATGAAAGTACAAAAGCAGCATTCGATGAAATCGGGGCAAAATTTGGTGTCATTCACGGAATCGTTCACTCTGTAGCCTTTGCCAATGCAGAGGATTTACACAACCGCTTTTTAGAAACAACACGTGACGGCTATGCATTTGCACAAGATACAAGTGCATACTCCCTTATTTCAACAGCAAAAGCCGCGCATCCATACATGACAGAAGGCGGCTCGATTGTGACAATGAGTTACTTAGGGGCAGAGCGTGTCCTTGAAGGCTACAACGTAATGGGTGTCGCAAAAGCAGCTTTAGAAGCTTCAATGCGTTATCTTGCAGCAGATATCGGTAAGGATAATATTCGTGTTAATGCCATTTCAGCTGGTGCCATTCGTACACTTGCTGCAAAAGGTGTGCCTTCATTCAATACGATTTTACACAAAATCGAGGAAACAGCACCGTTAAAACGAAATGTCCAACAAGATGAAGTAGCAGATATGACAATCGTGATGCTCTCTCACCTATCGCGTGGTGTCACAGGTGAAACGATTTACATCGATGCTGGCTATAATATTATGGGATAAATGAAAAGAAGCAGGTGAGTACAATCTCATCTGCTTCTTTATTATATTAGAACGCTACATAGTTAAAATACTTTGCGACAACAAAAATACTCCGGCAACTAGCAGTAGTATATAAATCATCCTTCTGAATAGTTGCTGATTAATCTTTTTAAACAGAAGTTGACCAAAGAATAAACCAACCATGACAATTGGCAATGCGTACAAACTATTGACCCAAACCGTTTTATTTGTACCCTCAATTACCAATTGGCTCATTAAGCTAATTAGATAGATAAAGATGTAGAAAACTATTGATGTAGCTCTCATATTTTCTTTATTTTTCTGCGTTCCTGCAAAGTAAAGCAATAATGGAGGTCCAGCCATACCAATACTTGTTGTTAATAATCCAGACAAGAAACCCACAGCATAATCTCTATTTCTAGTTGGCTGAATTGAAAAATTTTTCATTAATAATAAGGTTACCCCTATTAGTATGACTCCTACTATCAACTTAAATGTGACTAAATCCACAGTAGCAAATAGTACACTACCTAATGGGGCACCGAATATACTGCCTATAAAAATTCTCTTTATCAAACTAAAATCTACATCGTGTCTGATCGTCCAAATAAGGGATAAAGAAATTACGAGAGACAATACAATATTTATCTGCATTGCTTCCTGTGGTGAAAATAACATGAGTAGAAATGGTGTAGCCATAATTGAAAAGCCAAATCCCGAACTTGTTTGCAGAACGGATGCTAACAAGATGATTAAAAAGAATAATATGAGTTCTATCAAATTAGCACCTCACCACATAAAATTTTAAATATCTTGATTACTCTAATGATATGTAGCTATTCGTTGTTTCGCAATAATCCCCTTTAATACATATGTCAGAATGCATGCTATTAGTAACAGGACCATAATCATTGTGATGACACCCATCCAGCCGTACTGCATCCAGAACACGCCCCCTACTGTTCCCCCAACACTCGAACCAAAATAATAAAAGAACAAATAAAGTGACGAGGCCTGTGCTTTATCATGTGTAGCGCGCCTACTTACCCAGCCACTCGCAATTGAATGTGCCGCAAAAAAGCCAAATGTAAATACAGTAATACCAATGATTTTCATAATTAGTAAGCCATTTAACGTTACTATTGCACCCGCTAGCATAATTGTAATAGCAGTTAATAACATTTTTTGGCGACCGTATTTATCGGCCAAACTACCAAACCAAGCCGAGCTAAACGTGCCAACTAGATAGATCACGAAAATCCAGCCGACAATCGTTGCGCTTAAATTGTACGGTGGTGCCATTAATTTAAAACCTATGTAGTTATAGAGTGTGACAAAACTGCCCATTAATACAAAGCTAATGCCAAATAGACATAGCATGGATGGATCTTTTAAGTGTTGAATGAGCGATTTTGTTAATGCTTTTATTTGCAAAGGTCGTGGTGTGAAATGTGTAGACTTTGGAAGCATCATGACAAACATTATACTAATAATGATACTTAAAATCCCTAGAACAATCATGCCCACTTTCCAGCTATACAAATCTGTGAATGTACCGATTATAACACGACCACTCAGTCCGCCAACTGAGTTACCACTTATGTATAAACCCATTGCAACGCCTAAGCTTGGTGGATCGATTTCTTCACCTAAATACGCCATGGCAATTGCAGGTAAACCAGCAAATACGACTCCTTGAATCACACGTAACACCAAAATCGTTTCGAAGTTTGGTGAAAATGCGAGTGCTAACGTAATAACAGATGCTGCAAAAATCGAAATGGTCATTAATGGTTTTCTTCCCCAAGATTCCGATAATGAGCCGACTATAATCATACTTACCGCTAATGCAAATGTTGTTACTGATAAAGATAAACTGGCGACTGCTGGCGATACGTTAAACTCCTCAGCAAATGTCGGCAATAACGGTTGCGACACATACAAATTCGCAAAAGTAATAAACCCAGCTAAAAACAATGCCCAATTTGCTTTATTAAACTCTTTGGTGCCCTTTTTTATATAATCCATAATTTTTTCTCCCCAAAATTTCAGCCGTCATTAAATTTTCTAAAATACTTTCACCCCTAAAATATCCTACCTCCTTCAACCTGGTATATTTATTTTTCCTACTGCTGTTTGAAAAATCTAACACTTATACTATTATTCTAATACAACTTTATGTGAATTACAGCTCAAATTGTCGAAAAATAGACAAATTTCAGTAATTACTTTAGATAACCATTTGCCTACGCATTTCTTTCCCACTCTTTCTATTCATACTTAATGATTACAATTAATAGCTCTATACACTTAAGAAGATTATCTATATACTTTCAAAAAAGGCAGTTTCCCCTATAAGAAACAATTTTGACATTTTATATTCTCTTTTTCCAAAAAAGAAATATAGTTTAATAATAACGGCTCTACATCAAAGTCTGTACTTGACAGCACATCCCACCACAAGCTTACATAAAGCGGAAATTATTTTTAGTCAAGTACATGTTTTGGCAATGGCCCATAATAACCATTATAAATTTTTCAATCAATAAGATACTTTTATGAAAAGGAGTAGATTTAATGGAAATTATTGTCGACCATACATTATCCCTGCGCGCAGTAACAGTGGAAGATACGGAAAGAGTTTTTGCTATAACGGACGCATCTAGAAGTACGTTACGTGAGTGGCTACCGTGGCTCGATATGACGACAGAAGTGCAGCATACACGAGCTTACATAGAAAGTAATATCGCAGGTTACAAGGAGAGAAAATGCCTTTCAGCTGTCATTTTATTTCACGGAAAAATTGTAGGTATCGCTGGCTTCAACAACATAAATCATGCCAATGAAACCGTATATATCGGCTACTGGTTAAGTAAAGGTGCACAAGGTCACGGCATCATGACAAAGGTCGTGCATGCTTTATGTCAATATGCATTCGAAGAGCTTCAATTCAATAAAGTTGAAATACGTGCGGCGGTAGGAAATACAAAGAGTCGTGCAATTCCTGAGCGTCTAGGCTTTGTAAAAGAAGGAACAATTCGCTCAGCAGAATGGCTATACGACCACTTTGTCGATCATGTTGTATATGGCATGCTGGCAAATGAATGGACAAAAACTTCATAGTAAATGTGGCATTTTTTATACTTATATGCAAATCCCTTTTTTACTTTAAGAAAATAGCTACCTAACAGAAAAGTGTTAGGTAGCTATTTCTTTTATTATTCAACTGTTTGTGGTTCGTTCTCTGTCACATCTGTCGTTTGTTTCTTCTCTAATCCTGTGACAATTTGAGCAAGCTCTGGGCGCAGTGTATGTTTGCCTGCATAACTTTCGATCAGCTCTTTCATATCAATTCCTGATGTCTCTTTCAACGTTTCTTGCAGTGTGGACATGAGATTCGTTGCGTAAGACGTTATTTTATTGGCACCGCCTCCGCCTTCTCCACCACCTGTATCGACAACAGTAATTTTATCGATATTACCTAGTGGACTTGCAAGTTCTTTTGCATATTCCGGCATCATACGGACAACCATGTCGAGTACAGCTGCTTGACCGTAGTATTCAAAGGCTTCCGCAATTTTACGTTTGGCCTCGGCTTCTGCAAGACCTCGCAAACGAATAATATCAGCATCTGTTTCCCCTTGTGCACGTTGGGCATCTGCCTTCGCAAGACCGTCTAATCGAATCTTTTCTGCATCGGCTTTTGCTAACGACTCAATACGGTATTTCTCTGCATCTGCTTGCGCGAGTTCACGACTTTTTTGTGCTGCCGCATTTTGCTCCACTGCATAACGATCTGCATCTGCTTTTTTCTTTACTTCCGAATCATATTGCTTCTCACGACGTAGAATCTCTTTTTCCTCTAACTCAATTTGCTTTTGACGTTCAATAATTTGAATTTGCATTTCTTGCTCTGTTACTTCTTGTTTTGCACGGGCTGTTTCAAGTTCATACGCTTGGTCAGCACGTGCTTTGGCGATGTCTTGCTCTCGGCGGAATTCTGCAACTTTTAACTGGTTTTCTTTTTCTGCTTCTGCTATTTCTGTTGCACGCTCTATCTCGGCCTTTTGAGCTTCCTTAGACGCTTCTGCACGCTTTATGCGCGTTTCTTTCTCTGCTTCTGCTGTAGCAATATCAGCATCACGCTTCACCTGCGCAATTCGTGGCTTCCCAAGTGAGTCTAAGTAGCCATTCTTATCACGTACATCTTTAATCGTGAAAGATACGATAATTAACCCCATCTTCGCTAAGTCCTGTGATGCCACACGTTGTACTTCCTGCGAGAATTTATCGCGATTTTTGTAAATTTCCTCTACAGTCATTGACCCTAATATTGAACGTAAATGTCCTTCTAAAACCTCACGAGCTTCACTTTCACGTTCTGATTTTTGCTTCCCTAAAAACTGTTCAGCAGCAGTAGCGATTTCAGTAATTGAGCCGCCAATTTTAATAATTGCTGTACCATCTGCCATTACAGGAACTCCCTGTTCTGTGTACACTTCTGGTGTAGTAACTTCTAATTTACTTGATAATAAACTAAGTGGTTGAGCCTGTTGGAATACCGGTAAGACGAATGTACCGCCCCCACGAATAATTTTAATGCGATTTCCTGACTCATCCGTATGTACATTTTTTGAGCCAAGATAACTACCCGTAACAATTAATGCCTCATCTGGACCTGCCGTACGGTATTTTGTGACATACAATGCCACGATTGCGAGTAATACAAAAGCAACAATTCCTACAACAATTAAAATTCCAGTCATCCCTGCTAACCCTGTCATCTAAATCTCTCCTCTTTATATAAATTTCTTTTCATACTCTCTAACAAATAAAGTCCCTTCCTTCACTTCCACAATGAGAACCGTTGTATCATAATCGATGGCCTCATTGTCAAAGCCTGTTGCACGTTTTGAAATCATGCCACTTGCTGATTCAATCACGACCTCACCAAAACCGTCTACCGGAATCGGCACAATGACTTTCCCTAATTGGCCGCCAAGCGATTCTTCGGTATAAGCTAGGGAGACATCCGCTGATTTTAGCGGTACTAATATAAATAGATAGAAAAGAGCGCTTAAAATGGCACCGATTATAAAAGCAACGACGAGATTAATACCACTAGAAAACCATGCAAGCTTTTCTAAAACATGGCCAGTTGCAGCCATCATGGTGATGAACGATAAAATCACGCTCGGATTTAATATTGGTATGCCTTCCCCAATGCCCTCAGCAACATCCCCAAAAAACATGTACAAGATCGTTGCTAGACCGACGAAAATTAGAACAACTAAATATATTTGCTCTAGCGAATAGCCAAATAGTGTCAAATTGTTTCACCCCTTTTTCATCGCGTTACCTACTCTACGGATTAACCAGGTGCAAAGTTTCGAATTTTTTCATATTTTCAAATAATTAGAGCGGTTTTTTTAGATGCAACACACAAATCTGTTCATACGCGCATTAAAAGCAACCACTTTCACTTCGCTCCTAAATGCAAAGATCCATACCGAAGTTCCCATTAATATTTTTTACATTGCTCCGATATAGTTACTAATATAAGAGGGGGCTACGTAATGAAAATTCATCCATCTATGAATACTTTTTTACCGAAAAAAACCTCACAGACAACTGCTACAAAAACAACTGAAGTCATCATAGAAGAAGAAAACAAAGTAAAAGATCCTGCTGTCATCCTAAAAGAATCCGTACAGCAGCAATTAACTGAAATGCAAGAAGCGAAGATGAAAACAGGTGAGGGTGATTCAAAGGCGGAGCGTATTTTAACTAAATTTAACGGCGGAAAGAAGTTGACGCCCGAGGAACTTGGTTACCTAATTAAAAACGCTCCTGCCAGTGTGGACCGTATTTTACGCATTACTGCTGAGCGCGAGCAAACTGAAATGATGATGCGCATGTCTCGCACCAAGGCTGATACTATGCAAGTCCCACTTCTAGCTATCAACATCATCAAGAAATCAAGCACAAATCCAGAAGAAGCAAAAGTTCGGGCAAGCCACTTACAAGATTCAGTCAAAGAATATCAAAAAACTGAAGAATATAAAGAAAAACCAGCAACGGAATTTGATCATACGAAAAAAAGGAGAACAAGCTCGAAAAAAACACCACATCAGTCATCACAACTATTATGGGCAACTGCTCAACATGCTTATCAAAATGGGAAGCAACGAAAAATCTAACTTCGCAAAGGACGACATCACCTTTGTGTTTTTTATCTGAGGTATAAAGGGGATGGAGAAATTGTATGAAGCTTTCAAGGAATATCAATTTTACTGTTCTCGTTTTTTTCACTCTGCTAATTGTTAATGACTTTTTCCCTTCCACGGCATTAGCTGAGGTATTTTCTAAAAAGACAATTTTAATCATTGTTATTTTCCTTATTATTTTGCAACTTATGATAACAAAAGGGAGAGAGGGTAGTCTCTCCCTAAAGGAATATCTCTATTTGATAATGTATTTTGTTGGCTTATGGATTGTTCTCACATTACTTGGTGGTGAATCTCAAACAATCCAATCCTTTAATGATCCATTTTTTTATATTCTAGGGCCATTGTTCACTATCGATTTACTAAGGATATATCGCCAATCGAAGCGTAAAAGAGCCGAACAGCAATAAAAGCATGCCAAGCTAGAAGACTCTCATTTTAAGAGTACTGCTAGTGGCATGCTTTTTTATGATTCCAGCGCTTCTAAAATTTGCTCTAACTCATTTACAGCATGATCCAAACGCTCTTTTGCCTCGACATTTTGTTGCTTTAATTGATGAAGCTCAAGTAATTTTTCCTCATGCTTCAATTTCACTGACAAAAAACGTTCGATTCGAGCTTCTACCTTTTCAATCAGTTGCTCACATACGGAGGTCCACAGTTTTTCGTTATGCTGCATCTCTATAGTGGATGGATTATGCATACGTAATATACGCGCATGTACCACCTCAATATGCTCTATCAATTCAGTATAAAAATGGCGCTCTACACGAGTTGTTTGAAATGTTGGATGCCCTGCATCATTGGCATACGGGCTAAGTTGGCGCAATAATTTCCCCGAATTTTCTACAAATGCATGTGATAAATTTAGCGCACTCATCGATTTTAATAATAGAAGAATTTCTTCTAGATTTATGAGTTGTGCTTCCATATTTTCTTTTGATTTTAATGACTCTGTATAGCGGCGATCAAAATGTTCAATTTCACCGTTACGATGTTCCACCAGGTGTTCACTTGCGTTTTCTTTTAAACTTTTAATATAGCGAATAGCATGGTCTCTTAATTCATCCAATGAAAGTGTTTTTTCATCTGTATGCGGTTTGCTACGTTGAACATAAGCAAATGCATCCATTTTTTTAGGCCACTGATCTACAGTCAGTTCTTCAGATACATTATAACGTATAATAATTCCATGCATTTTACATCCTCCAAGTTCAAATCAAATTCGCCCCAGAGAATTTGCTGCTGTCACTACGCTAAAGCGTAGTAACCATTGCGTCCAGATGTATATTATGTAAGCATAATTCAACATCTGTGACACCCACCGGAGCTTTAATCATATTCAGCCTCTGGTTTAGACACTGACTGAATATAATTATAGAGTATCTATAATGAACATAAATCTAAATCCAAAAATTTTCAAGTACCATACCTCTAATTCTCTAAAATACTTCATTTCATTGCTCCTATATTTATTCACAATTACCTTGTTCAGGTTTATTAGTCTAGACTAGACGAATTTTACGATGGATATTGTTGAATACTATTTTAAAACTTCTATCAAAAGTATTATTTCCCCTGTCGAATTTCTTGAATACTTTTCCCCTCGATAAAGGCATGGATAGAGGTCATTGTAAGGACTGATTCAAAATTAGCCTTGGCATATACCTTCGCGACCTGTTCACTAATTGGTAGTATCCATAGATGCTCTAACTCTTTCTTAACAGATTCTTTCTGAATATGTTGCAATAAATAGCCAATTAATCCTCTACCTCTGTAGCTTTCTAATGTTGCTACACTCTCTATTCTCCCCTGTTTTTTTGTCGTAAAAACATTCGCAGTGCAACACGCTACGCCGTCCACTCTTAGTAAATAATACGTAAAATGAGGCGAATGATATGTTCGTAAAAATGCTTCCTTTATTAACGCTGGTTCTCCAAAAGTTGAGATACTCATTTCAATGGCTAAAGCTTCACTTAAATTTGCATCTGTAACATGTTCGATTTTTATTTCAGGTGCAGGTGACAAATTTACAAAATTACCATTCCAGCGCTGAATTTCATCTGTGAATGTTTCATATTGAAAACCATACTCTTGTAAAGTTTCTACACAATGTTGATTTTCCTCAATATTGTACAAATACATTCTTGGCACAAGACCCTTTGTTCCATAAAATTGCTTTATATCTGTTAAAAATGAATGAGCATCCTTTATTTCTCTCCAAATATGTGCATGATTAGCGTCATAATAAGTTGGCATCTCCTGATTGTAAAATAACATTCCCTCTTCCCAATTTTCAACATGACTAAAGCTCTTAATATAATCACTGTCTAACTGCATAATCTCTTCAACTTGAAGCATGTTCTTCTCCCCCATCTATCCATTTTACGTATAAAGCCTCAAGTCTTTGCTCTAACTTTTGTCGCTGCTCTTTAGCAAGTAACGATTCTTTAAGCTTATTTTCGAGTTTCTCAATTTGCTCTTCTAATGGACTTCCTTTTGCAGGTCCTCTTTTTTTCATTGGCTTGTTGTCCGCCGATTGACTATGTTCTTGCGCTTGTCGCTTCATTTTCGCCCATTCATAATCGCCATCGAACATCGTAATTTCTTCATGCTCAATCCAAGCAATTTTCTTGAAGATTTTTTGTAAAAAATACCGATCATGGGACACTCCAATAATCGTTCCTTCAAAGGATTCTAATGTATCCTCTAGCACTTCCCTAGACTCAATATCTAAATGATTCGTCGGCTCATCTAGTAACAATAAATTGATATCTTCGTGCATTAGCTGTGCTAAACGCAGTCGCATTTTTTCGCCGCCACTTAAATCTTTTACTTTCTTGAATACATCATAGCCGTAAAATAAAAACTGTGCGAGAATATGACGGGCTTCTGCTTCAGATACATAGACGTACTCACGAAAAGCATCAATCAAACGAATAGTTGGATTTTTATGCTCAAATTGTTGTGAGAGATAGCCAATTTTTACGTTACTACCAATTTTACATATACCGCTATCTGGCTCAATTTCTTGTAAAATCATTTTAAGTAGGGTTGATTTGCCACTGCCATTATCACCAATAATCGCTACTCGGTCTCCAAAATAAACCGATAAATGACTTTTCTTAAATAAAGTTTTTTCAAATGCATGACAGATATCCTTCAATTGAACGACTTCCTTGCCACTCCGCTCAGCCATTGTTAACGCTAAATTCATTTTCTTTGTGGTCGTTGGCTTTTTTACTCGCTCAATGCGCGCTAACGCTTTTTCCATACTTTTCGCCCGGCGATGCAAAGACTCACTTGGTGGATTTGCTTCATTAGCCCAATGCTTTAAGCGTTTAATTGCTTCCTGCATTTTTTTGACTTTCTTCTGCTGTTCCTCAAATTCAGCGAATTGTTGTTCAATCTTCGCTTCTTTCTGTGCTACAAATGCATCATAGTTTCCTAAATATGTGCAGGCAGCCCCATCCTCAATTTCAATGATCTTTTGTGCCATTCTATTCATAAACTGACGATCATGCGATACGACAATCACAATACCGACAAAATTTTGCACATAGTTTTCGAGCCATTCAATCGCCTTCATATCTAAATGATTCGTCGGTTCATCTAATAATAAGATAGAAGAATTATTCAACAAAATTTGTCCAAGCATTATCTTTGTCTTTTCCCCACCACTCAAATTTGCGAATGATTGTTCAAGTAAATGAGCAATGCCAATGCCATTTACAATAGCCGCAAGCTGGGCGTCAGTTTCATAGCCACCTCGCTGTACAAATTGCTCCTGCACATGACCGTATTGATGCAATATTTTATCGTCAATTTTATCCTTCTGCATTTCATGCTCTAACTGTTTCATCTTTGCTTTCAACGCAAAAATCTCAATAAATGCCTCTTCTAAAACTTCCTTTGCTGTAAACGATGGATAACTCGGTATTTGATGGAGATAACCAATCGTCGCCTCTTTACTTTTAATAATACGCCCCCCATCAGGTAGATCAATCCCCGATAAAAGTTGTAAGAGTGTCGTTTTACCACAGCCATTTGCTCCAACTACGGCCACATGTTCACTATGATTTACCTCAAATTGAAGTCCCTCGAATATTATATTGCCACCCAATATTTTTTGTATGTTTTCTGCCTTAATTTGCATCGTTTTTCCCTCCATAAAACGAGCGAAAAGAGCATTTTTCAACACAAAAAAGGCTGCTTCATTAACAAGCAGCCTTTTTCAGAAATCCTAATTGTGAAAAAGAATGGTTAATCCGCTACGTTTACTATTTAATTTTGCTAAAAATGAACAGACCTGTCCCGTCAGTCGCAAAATCGAAAATAAGTACACGTGCAAAATACATAGCTTTATCAACTTTCACACCTGTTCCAGTAGCGTTTCGATTCATTCCTCTTCACCTCCGTTCAAAATATTTATAATCATTGTAGCACAAGACACAGGAACGAGAAAATAGAAAGTTATTTATTTTTTAAAAATTCAGTTTTTTAAACTAAATAAATATACAAACAAAAAAAGTAGTTATATACTAAAAACAGAAATATTTTTCCTTTATTTTCTTTATAGTTAAATGAATCATAAGCAGGCAGTGAGTTTTATTTTTATACTTACTGCCTAATTCATGTGCCAAAAACCTGGAGGAACTTTGATGAAAAATTTAAGTATGCAAAACAAATTGAGCTCGCTGATTATTGCTATCCTTCTATTCGTATTAATTACTGTAGGCATAGTCAATACAAGCCAAATGAAAAGCACATTAGTAGAGGAATACAATGCACGTCTTGGACAAATTTTTGCTTTGAGCCAATACAATTTAGATAGGACATTACCAGGAGACTGGCACTTAGAAAATAGTGAGCTATTTAAAGGTAATGCAAAAATTGCCGATCAAACAGCATTAATTGACAAGTTAGGAGAATTGTCTGATGCAGCCATTACTATTTTCTCAGGCGATACACGTATAAATACGAATATTCAAGTGAATGGCGAGCGTTTGATTGGAACAACAGCGGATTCAACTGTCACAGAGGTCGTGCTGCAGCAAGGCAATAACTATAACGGCACAGCCCAAGTTGCCGGTGAACCTTATTTAACACAATATAAACCGATTAAGAGTGCTGATGGTAAAACAATCGGTATGTTGTTTGCCGGTGTTCCCTCTTCTGAAATTGATGCAATAGCACAGAAAATGCTTCTAAAAATGGCTGCCCTCGCACTAATTGCCGGGATTATTGCCGTAATTGCTGGCATTTTATTTGTCCGGGGCATCGTGAAGCCACTGAAACGTTTAATCGTGCAGCTTGAAACGATATCTGCTGGGAAAGGCGATTTAACTCAGCAGCTTGAAGTTTCCTCTAAAGATGAAATTGGCGCAGTTGCTACTGCGTTTAATGCAATGCTAGCCACACTTGGTGCGATGATGCGAGACGTAAATGACACAGCAACACAAGTATCCGCTTCTTCAGCAGAGCTTTCTGCAACGGCAGCTTCCTCTACTGCGACAACTGAAAAAATGACTGCAAGTATGCAGCAACTAGCGAGCGGTGCGGATACGCAAAGACATGGTGCCAATGAAAATGCAGAAGCAATGGAGGACATTGCAAGTGGCATTCATCTTGTCACAGAAGCCAATGCAGAAGTTTCAACATATGTATCTGATGCATTTGACACAGCAAAGCACGGCGAAGAAACCGTCCAAGCAATGCAAGCGCAGATGATGACAATGACAAACGCCGTGCATGACAGTACAAGCTCGATAACTACGCTTAACACACATGCTGATGACATCGGAAAAATTGTTGAAGTCATTCATGCCATAGCCGATCAAACAAATTTACTGGCACTCAATGCATCTATTGAAGCCGCACGTGCAGGTGAACATGGGAAAGGCTTTGCCGTTGTTGCCGAGGAGGTACGCAAGCTAGCTGAGCAATCAAAAACCTCAGCTGCACAAATTACCAATACGGTTCATACGATGCAACAGCTATCAAAGGATGCAAGTGAGCATATGCAACAAAGTGAGCAGGAAGCATTAGCAAGTGCTGATATCGTGCACACAACAAGCGTCGCATTTGCTGAAATTACAACAAAAGTAACACTCGTAACCAATAAAATCCAAGAGGTGTCAAGCATTGCCGAAGAGCTTTATGCTCGTATCGAACAAGCTAATGCCTCTACACAAATGATGGCAGAAATCGCAAGTGGTGCTGGTCAGCAGGCAAATAGCGTTACTCAAATTGCCGAATCTAATCTGCATTCAATGGAAGACATTAACGGAGCCGCAAATCGGTTAGCGAAGAACGCCGAGACTCTCCAAACATTAATTCTTCAGTTTAAATATTAATTAAAAAGGTTGTCAATCATCAGTAAATATGATGATGAGCAACCTTTTCCTAATTATTCACCATTTTATACATGTAATAATTAAATAAATATGTAGTATCAGAGATGAATCTTATTGAGTAAACGTTTTATCGCACTCCTACTTTTAGCGACGACGATTGTTTGTAGTAGTATATTTATATACTACAGTAATACCATCCAACACCGATTCCCATTCCACAAAGCGAATCTATCCTTTCTATTTATTTGGCTAAGTACTAACATTCCATTTGATATCCTTCCTGATTTTGTTGGCTAGATTCTTATCATTGCTGCTTTAGAAAAAGCAAACTAGCCATCTGCTAAACGAGTTAGTCTTATTGCCATCCCGCTTTGTATTTGGAAATTCTGCCACATAGGGCTTCCTCTGAATTTTTTTTTGTATCGGCATAGCCACTTTAATACACACACCTTTGTAAGTACAAAATCTTTTAACCGTTGCCATGGCTATGTATGCGTTTAGCATCATGTTCTGGTTTATTATCTATTTAATTCGTACAGGTACTCGCATGGATCATCATTATGCCATCTAAAAAATGCGCCTTCCCACTGTTAAATGGAGAAGGCGCATTTTGTTTACACATAGCCAAACTATGATCTTAATTTCTGCACAAAAAACTTTACCATTGGTACAATCAAAATTGACACCACAAGCACACGGAAGAGCTGAAACGCTGTAACAATCGTGACATTTGCATGAACGGAGGCTGCGATAATGCCCATTTGGTCAAGTCCTCCTGGCACAATGCTTAAAAAGCCCGTCCCAAAATCAAGCCCGTATAATGCCTCCATCCCGAATGTAAAACCATACGTTGCGCCAATAAAAATTCCCGCTGATACGAAAGCATAAAAAATATGTTGCTTCGATAAATGCAAATCTTCTTTTTTCAGTAAGAGTCCAATATAAATGCCAATAGCAAGCTGTGCAACATGCAGTAAGGAAAGTGGCAACTTTGGTACATCAACCCCCGCTAGATTCAAGCCCATCATTAAAAATACTGGACCAAGCATATAGCCTGTCGGTATCCTCGCCTTTTGTGCAAGCCACCCAGCTAGACCACAAACAATAAGCAAACCGATAAGGCCCCATGCATAATACCCATCCTCAGTAATGCCACCTACACTTGAACCAGCCACCAATAACGGTACAAAGCTAACAATGAGTAGCACACGCAGCACTTGATAAAAGGTAATTACCGCAATATCCATGCCTCCCTGTTCATCAGCATACGCCACAATCTGTGTCATACCGCCCGGCACACAGCATGTCAGTGCCGTCGCCAAATCTAAATCCGTTCGCTTAGCAACTAAAAAACTAACGCCGATAAATAACAAGATAAAGAGGATATTCAGCACAATCATGCTACCAAGATACCGCTGAATATCCTGAAGTGCTTCTGGCGTAAACGCATACCCTATTGAGTAACCTGCAACGACTAAACCAAAATCACGAAAAAATTTATGCCATTTCAACTGCACCGTCGTAAATAGCTGCACACAAAGTACCGCTGTAATCGCTCCGAGTAGCCAAGGCATCGGAATATGTAAAAAACGAAACAGTAATACACCAAAATAGCCAACTAATAACGTAATGAGCATAGTTTTATAATCCTTATTCACCTACACCAACCCCTTACGTTCGTATAGTTCTATTATGCAGGGAACGTAAATATTTTTCTAGCAACATATGTACCACGCATTATATGTGCTAAAAATAACCTGTTACAGATCATTTACAACCTCTTATCAACCAACATATCATTTCCAAAATCTTCTATGTTAAAGTTACATTAACGGAGGGGGCCTCTAATGAAAATTCATTTAACGATTAATAGTGAGCTTCAAGAAACTGAGATTCACATCCATGCAAAAGAGTATAACGAACAAATTGAAAAACTGATGAAGCAATTACAAGCAACACAATCCACGATGATTGACGGCTATATACAACAGGAAATTTACATGTTGAAAATTAGTGATATTTACTCAATTTATGCGGAGGGTGCGAAGGTGTTTTTGCAAACTGAAGAACAGGAATTCGAATCGAAGCGCAAATTATATGAGTTGGAAATGCAATTTGCTAAAGACTTCGCAAGAGTTAGTAAATCCTCACTCGTCAACATCAATAAAATTGCCTCTATACAAATGGGCAAAATCGGCTCGACGGAATTATTACTCGATAACGATGTCTCTATTCACGTCAGCCGTAAGTATTTAAAAGACTTAAAACGTCAATTAGGCATTGGGAGGGAATTTTAATATGCATGCTTTACGTATGATGATCATCGGTTTACTCATCTCACTAAGTTCTTCCTATGTGTTAATGTCACTAAGTGTGTTTTCTAAACCGAACGCAGTGATGTCTGGAGCAGAACTATTAGAACAAATAGCGATTGCTGCGGTAATGGGCATAGTTATTGGTTTGATTTCACTTATTTTAGAGTCAGAGCGCTTACCGTTTACGGTTTTGTTATGCATTCACTTTATCGCAATTATCATTTGTGTGTTAATAGCTGGTTACTTCGGCCAGTGGTATGACATTTCAGATATTTCCACAATTGTGGGTGTCCTTTTTTCTGTGGTCATTATTTATATAATCACTTGGTGTATTATACGTGTGTTATTAAAGCGAGATATTCAGGAAATAAACAAATCTATTCAAAAGAGAAGAGGAACCCTTCGATGACAATTGCTATTCAAGTTAAAAATTTACGAAAGCAATATGGTGAGCATGAGGCAGTCAAGGGGATCTCCTTTGAGGTCAAAAAAGGGGAACTTCTTGCCTTTTTAGGGGCAAACGGTGCAGGAAAATCCACGACAATTGAAATTTTATGTACTTTACTCAAAAAAACAAGTGGTACCGTTAACATTAACGGCTTCACACTCGATGCCAAAAATGATAATGCCGATATTCGAAAGTCCATCGGTGTCGTCTTTCAACAAAGCTTACTCGATGAGCGTCTCACAGTTTATGAAAATATTATGCACCGCGGAAAGACCTATGGATTAACAAAAACTGAACTTACTGCAAACTATCAGTTCGTCTCTACGTACCTCCATCTAGAAGATATTGAAAAGAAAAAGTACGGTACGCTATCTGGTGGGCAAAAACGGCGGGCAGATATCGCGCGTGCCTTGATCCATAAGCCACAAATTTTATTTTTAGATGAACCTACAACAGGACTAGATCCACAAACACGTCAGTTCGTGTGGCAGGCCATCAAAAAATTACAACAAGAAACCAATATGACGATCTTTTTAACGACACATTATATGGAAGAAGCAGCTGTTGCTCACCACGTCATCGTCTTAAAAAAGGGTCAAATCGTTGCACAAGGCACACCAGATGCACTCAAAACGACATATGCGTATGACCAGATGACTTTAGTATTTCAAAACGAGAAAGACGGCGAAAAATGGCTTCTTGAAAACGAGCTTACTTACACTGAGAAACAAGGAATTTACACCATCAAAGTGGATTCAACACTACATGCACTGACATTACTGAAAAAGGCTGAACCACTATTGGTATCCTTTGAGGTCATTAAAGGAACGATGGATGATGTCTTTATTCACATTATGGAAGACGGAGGGGCTGCCTAATGAACGCATTTCTCAGCTTAGTTAATCGTAATAACAAAGTATTTCGCCGAGATAAAACACAAGTCTTTTTCTCACTATTATCCGTTATCATTGTAGTTGCCCTCTACGCAATCTTTCTACAAAAAATGCAAATTGATCGGCTTGAACAGATAGCAATGGCAACACCTGAAATGGTGACAATGGTCAATGAATGGCTCGTCGCCGGACTATTGTCAATGATTGCTGTGACATCAACACTTGCCGCCTTCGGTATTGCTGTAAAGGATATCGAAACAAAGGCAACAGCGGACTTTTTAACCGCCCCTGTATCCCGATCAACCATTCAATTTAGTTATGTCGCGAATGCTTTTCTAATTGGGCTTGTCTTCTCCTTTACTGCCCTTATTGGCTGTGAAATTTTCATCGTCGCAACAGGCGGCAACTTACTTGGCTTTGCTGAGTTCGCCAAAGTGTTTGCAATCTTACTATTATCGGTTTCTCTAGCGAGTGTTTTCAATCTTTTCCTTGTATTGTTTGTTCGTACACAAAATTCTTTTTCAACACTTGGCACACTTGTCGGAACTGTCCTTGGATTCTTATGTGGTGTTTACGTGCCAGTTGGCGTGCTACCTGGCTTTGCGCAAAATTTGGTCATGTACTTTCCAATTAGCCATACTACTGTGCTTTTACGAGAAGCCTTTATGCAAAACTCCTTTGCTACTGTTTTTGACAGCGTTCCAGCAGCTGACGTGGAAGCTTATAAATTAAATTACGGGGTTGTCTACGATATAAATGGCCATTTACTAAGTTCTTCTATGAGCATCATCATCATTCTTGTTACAATTGTCGTTCTTTCTGTTTTATCGATTATGATCTTTAAAAAGAAAAACAAATAGGCTTCTTTACACATCGCTAACGAAAGGCGATGTGTTTTTTATTGATTTTTAACAAACGATTCGTTATTATGTATATAAATAAGCAAACGAATTTAATATTCGTTTGCAAAAGGTGGTTACACAATGGATTTAGATCAACTATTCTGGCAAGCGACATTGGATGATATTAAACAAGGCTATACGGATGAATCATCGCAATTTACTTGCCTACTGTGCGGAAAAGGCATTGAAAAAGGCATCATTTATCCGCAAGACGGCCTTTTATATGAGGCTGAAAAATATATGCAACACCATATTACAACTGAGCATAAGTCAGTTTTCCATTATTTAATTAGCTTAAATAAAAAAATGACGGGCTTAACAGACCATCAAAATAACATTTTACGATTATTTTATGAGGGGAAAACCGATCAAGAGATTAAAGAGGAATTAGAAATTGGTAGTGCAACGACAATTCGTCATCACCGCTTCGCTCTAAAAGAAAAGGAGCGTCAGGCAAAAACATTTCTTGCGATGATGGAATTATTAAAAGAACAAGATCAAAAAGAAGATAGCCATGTACCGATTCATAAAACCGCTACAATGGTCGATGAGCGTTATGATGTCACGCTTTCTGAAGAGCAAGAGCTACTTGAAAAGTATTTTCCAAATGGCATTGGACAGCAACTCGTTCGCTTTCCAAAACGTGAAAAACATAAAATTGTCGTGCTTCGGGCTATTTCAAAATTACTAGACGACTCCAAACAGTATACAGAAAAAGAGTTAAACGAAATTATTCAACCAATTTATGAAGACTATGTACAAATTCGTCGTTATTTAATTGAATACGGCTTTATGGACCGCCAAGATGATGGTAGTACTTATTGGCTAAAAAAATAAGAAAGTAGGACTGATTATGGATCACAAAAAACAGTTGAAAGAGTTATATAAAGATACACCGATTGAAGCTGGCGTATTTACGATGACTAACAAACAAAATGGTAAAGTGGTTGTCGGAAGTTTCAACAATTTAAAACGATTAAACGGCTTTCAGTTTATGCTAAAAACGAACACACATACGAATAAGGCTTTGCAAGCTGACTACAATACATTTGGTGCCGATGCGTTTGATATTGAAGTGGTGGAATATTTAAAGAAAAAAGAAGATGGCTATTTCGATGCAAAAAAAGAGTTAGAAAAGCTAGAAGAAAAGTGGTTAGACACTTTACAGCCTTTTGACGAAAAAGGCTATAATTCAAAAAAATGAGGAATGTACATACATTTCTTAACGCTTTTCTATTCCTTGTATTACATCATAAAATAAAAATAAACTCGATTCTCTCAACGTAGAATCGAGTTTATTTTTTCAAGTAAGTAAATCCCTGTTTCACCCTCGGTCGAACATGCCAATAACTTCTGTTGTCTGCGTTATGTTTACAAATGCTGTCGAATCGACTTCTTTAATCATGTCTTTCACTTCCCCCAGTTGATAGCGCGTGATAACCGTGAAAAGCACCTTTCTTTTTTCTCCTGTGTACGCTCCCTCTGCATCCATAATCGTCACACCACGATAAAGGCTCCCCAGAAGCTTCTTCTTTACTTCCTCTCCTTTACTCGTAACAATCATCAGCGTGAGTTTAATATGACTTGTATGAATCGTATCAATTACCTTACCTGTCGCGTAAATCGATACCAGTGTATATAATGCTGCATCCCAGCTAAATATGAAACCTGAAATCAAGACAACTACTGCATTCATTCCAGAAATGAGTGCACCTAAAGGTAAATCTCTTTTCTTATTTAAAAGCATTGCTACGATGTCAAAGCCACCAGATGATCCTGAGGCACGAAAAATAATTCCAACCCCAACGCCGGCAATAACTCCACCAAATATAGATGCTAATAATGGCTCATTCGTCATTTTATAAACGGGAATGATATATAAGCTAACCGAGACAACTACGACCGAGAGAATTGTATAACCAATAAATCTCTTTCCTAATTTCATTACCCCTAAAATAAGCAACGGTAGATTTAATAAAAAATTTAAAACACCGGTATTCACTGGCGTCACTAAACCCAACATGATGGCAATCCCACTTAATCCACTACTAAGAATTTCATGAGGAATTAATAAAAAGTTATAAGCAAAGCCAATCAAAATGGATCCAAACGTAACAATTACAATATTGCGCATAACGACTCCCCTACCATTCTTAAGCGAAAAAAATTCTGATGTATTTTCTAATTAGAATACCCAACTTTTGCATACAAAAAACGTAAATCTATTTCAATCAATTCGATCTTTTCAAAATGACAGTCACACTTATTTTTTCTGTCCTTCTTTTTCAGCTACTTTATCAATTCTTTCGAGCATCGTTGGATGTGAATAGCGGAACAATTTCACAAGAAGAGGTGGGTTCACTTCACTTAACCCAGCTTTCGTCAGCTTCTGAAATGCCGTCACAGCTGCCTCATTTTGACCAGTCAATGCAATTGCATACTCATCAGCCCTAGTTTCCTGGTATCTCGAATAATAATTGGAGATAGGACTAGATGCGAATAGTAAAACAGAAGTAATGAGTAAAAACAGTGGCAATGAACGTATATCGTTTATCTTTTTAATATTTAATACCCGCCCATAACGTGCAATCATCCACGTCATTAGCTTTGCGGTTATCCAAAGCCCAACCAACGTCATTAATAGATAGCCAGCCATGCCAAAATAAATGTGCTTCTCAACATAATGTCCCATTTCATGTGCCATGATAAATAAAATTTCATTATCGGTCAAGCGATTTAAGGTTGTATCCCACAGTACAATTCTAGAATTGCTCCCTACACCTGTCACATAGGCATTTAATGCATTGGTCTTTTCCGCCATATTCACTTCATAGACATGCTCAGATGGAATATTTGCTTGTTCAGCGAGTGTTAGAATTTTCTCCTCTAATTCTTTATTTTTCAGTGGATAAAAGTCATTATACAGAGGGTCAATGACTACAGGTTGTATAAACATCACGAAAATAGAAAAAGGAATTGTTAATAGCCAAGCATATAGCCACCATCTTTTTGTACTCTTTTTGATGAGCCAATAGAGCACCGACACAATGATAACCATCATGCCAAAGTTTACCCAAAAATCAATGACACCATCTCTCATCCAAGAAGAAAAGTCTTGTGTACTAATCCCATACTTTTTACTTAAGGCATAGCGGTAGTAATCTATAGGGAATAACACCAGATACAAAAACAGTGATAACAAAAATAAATAAGCCGCATTTTGTAATAGTGTCCATTTTGTTTGTGACGTCGCTACTTTTTCAAACCACCGTGAAAGCCCCATCAGCAAAACAAATAGATAAACAAGCCATTCTAACGGCGTCACGACAAAGAAAAGAAAATTTCGTATTTGTGAATACTCTCCACTAAGATTTAATTCTCGCTCAGACATAAACATTGCGGGATCCGCAGCTGTCCCTTTCAAAGCTTGTGGTATTGAGCCCCCTCCAATATGAAAAATATACATATACATGAAAATTACATACAGTCCAAATAACAACAGCGCTACAATTCCCCACTTTTTTGCTATGTTATTTCCTCCCTTGCATAGTTCGTCCTATAGTAAGTTTAAGCCAAATCGAAAAAGTTAGAACAGTTTTGTCCATGTTTTTTCATCTTACTAAATACTACTTTCACTTAGGGGCACTATCTCCTTCACAAAACATTTTTAGAACCGTCGATATCAAAAAAAATTTAGGATCAACTCCAACTTTTGATGCCAAACCCATCATTCAACAATTTATCTAAAAATATGATTATTACTGACATAAATGCTTACCTCGCATTAATAATATGAATAGAAGGGTTCTAGAATTCTATAGAAAGGAGGTATTACTTTTTGCTAACTGAGTTACTAAATAAGGATACGATTCAAATTGCCAACGAAGTAGATAACTGGCAAGATGCTATTCGCTTAGCTTCCGCACCTCTGTTGCAGCAAAATAAAATAGAAAACCGCTATATACAAGCAATGATTCATTCCATCGAAGAACATGGGCCCTATGTTGTACTTACACCAAAAGTCGCTATTCCACATGCAAGGCCAACTGAAGGTGTTAAAGCATTATCCATGAGCTTATTAAGCTTACAAAAGCCTGTACTATTCGGACCAGATAAACCTGTTTTCTTAATCTTTGTCTTAGCTGCGACGGATAGTGAATCCCATTTACAGGCATTAATAGATTTAACACAAGTTTTATATGAACCCACTCAAATCGATAACATTATTGCGTGCCAGCATTCAGATGATATTCTAAAAAATTTAAAACAATATTCTACAGAGGAGAGGAAATCGTGAAAATTTTAGTGGTGTGTGGAAATGGATTAGGCAGTAGCTTCATTATGGAATTGAATGTAAAAAAAGCGCTCACTGAACTCGGAAAAACGGCAGAGGTAACTCACACGGATTTAGCATCAGCAAAAGCTGAAAAGGCTGATATTTATATTGGTGCAGGAGATATTGTCGAGCAATTAGATGAACGTAAAGGGAAAATAGTGAGCATAGTTAATATGATGAGTATTTCAGAGATTAGATCGAAGCTTGAACCATTGTTTTAAAAATAATTGGATAGGATGAGGTGTTGGTATGTTAGATGTTATTGTAAATGACATTTTAGGAACACCAGCAATACTAGTTGGCCTATTCGCATTGGTTGGTTTACTAATCCAAAAGAAGTCAGCTTCAACAGTTCTTTCAGGTACGTTAAAAACAATAATGGGCTTTGTCATATTGGGTGCAGGGGCAGCAGTTCTGATTGGATCATTAGATCATTTTAGTAAAATGTTCGATCATGCGTTTAATGTGCAAGGGGTTATCCCGAACAATGAAGCTATTGTAGCAGCAGCTCAAACGGAATTTGGTACAGCTACGGCTATGATTATGGTATTTGGTATGGTCATGAACTTATTGTTAGCGCGATTTACGCCTTTAAAATACATTTTTTTAACTGGTCATCATACATTATTTATGGCTTGTTTAATCGCTGCTTCACTTTCAGTTGGTGGCATGAGTGGTGCTCCGCTCATAATTATCGGATCTATTTTACTAGGCATTTGTATGGTTGTATTTCCCGCTATGTTACAACCATTTGTACGTCAAATTACAGGTAGCGATGATTTTGCTGTCGGCCATTTCGGGAGTGTGGGTTATTACGTATCTGCTCAAATCGGCAAAATTTTTGGAAACAAAGGAAAATCAACGGAAGATATCAAAGTACCTAAATCTCTTGGATTTTTAAGAGATACGTCCGTAGCTATTTCCTTAACCATGACTTTATTCTTTATCATAGTAGCTTTATTTGCAGGTCAATCTTATATTGAAGCAGAATTATCTGGCGGTTCTAACTTCATCGTTTTTGCTATTATTCAAGCTATCACATTTGCGGCGGGTGTTTACATCATTTTAGCAGGTGTGCGCATGCTCATTGCAGAAATTATTCCCGCATTTAAAGGCATCGCAGATAAGGTCGTACCCAATTCAAAACCTGCATTAGATTGCCCAACTATTTTTCCTTTCGCACCCAATGCAGTGATTATCGGTTTCTTATTTAGCTTCCTAGCAGGAATACTGTCAATGTTTGCCCTCCCTCTCCTAGGTTTAAAGGTTATTGTACCCGGTCTAGTTCCCCATTTCTTCACAGGTGCAGCTGCAGGTGTATTCGGGAATGCGACTGGCGGACGAATTGGCTCTATGGCTGGTTCATTCGCGAATGGAATAATCATCAGCTTCCTGCCAGCGATCCTACTTATATTCATGGGTGATATTGGTTACGAAGGCACAACATTCGGCGATTCAGACTTCGGTATTGTAGGTATCCTCATTATTAATATTTTGAAATTATTTGGCGCGGTTTAATAGTGTGGCCATAGACGAATATGTTTCTTCCTTAAAGATATTAACAAGTTTATTTGGTAAAGCTATTCCTCTTGATTCGTTTTAACTTACTATGAAAAGCTCCTTTGTATTTACATCACGTCTGGAACGACTTTTATTTCTGAAACTAATCACCATCTAAAATTCCCCTCATATTCTATAATCAGACCTACTTTGAGGGGGAAAATTATGGGGATTGAATTAACAGCTCTCCATTGGATTTATGTTGTATTTATTGTATTGATTATTGGGTTTATGGTTAGACGTCGAGATACTACCCTCATTTGTATTATCGGTATTTTCATGATAGCTATTGTCGCTACGGGCGATATTACTTCTTCGATTAGTGGTGTTTTTAATAGCTTTATTTATGCCATTACAGAGCTGTTATCAACCATCTTAATCATATCCATTATTGTTGCGATGAGCCGGGTGCTCATGAAATCAGGTATTAATGAGGTCATGGTTGCACCTTTTACGAAAATCATTAAAACACCGACACTTGCCTATTGGACGATTGGCATTTTAATGATGGTCATCTCTTGGTTCTTCTGGCCATCACCAGCAGTCGCACTTTTAGGAGCAGTTCTATTACCCGTAGCTATTCGTGCCGGCTTACCCGCTCTAGGTGTGGCGATGGCGATGAACCTATTTGGTCACGGTATTGCCTTATCGAGTGACTTTGTCATTCAAGGGGCTCCAAAATTAACGGCAGATGCAGCTGGGATTCCAGTTGGAGATGTTGTTAGCGCAAGTATACCACTTGTTATTACAATGGGGCTCGTCACGACGATTGTTGCCTATATTTTACTAAGACGTGATATGAAGCGTGGGACTCTTGAATTGATCGGTACTAACGATGAAGAAAAAGAGCAAGAGACTGTCGAGAATTTGCTCACAAAAGGACAAAAACGTTTTTTTGCCATACTTATTCCTATTGCATTTTTAGCAGATGTCGTTGCGATGTCCATTTTAAAATTACAAGGTGGGGATGCAACCGCATTAATTGGTGGAACGGCAGTCTTTATTTTACTAATCCTTTCCCTAGTTGCACATAAAAAAGAAGGGCTTGAAAAGACAACAAGTTATTTAATCCAAGGTTTTCAATTTGGCTTTAAAGTATTTGGACCAGTCATTCCAATTGCCGCTTTCTTTTACTTAGGGGATTCAGGTTTCAATCAAATCATTGGTGACTTTTTACCAAAAGCTTCACATGGTATTGTCAATGACCTCGGTGTTGGTTTAGCAGCGATTGTTCCTTTAACAAAAGAAATTGCGGTTATTACTTTAGCCATCGTTGGTGCCATTACAGGATTAGATGGTTCTGGATTTTCCGGCATATCTTTAGCAGGTTCTGTCGGTAGTTTGTTCGGTAATGCCATAGGTGAGGGCACCGCTACATTAACAGCACTCGGACAAATTACAGCAATTTGGGTTGGAGGGGGGACGTTAATTCCTTGGGCACTAATTCCTGCTGCCGCAATTTGTAACGTTAGTCCATTTGAGCTCGCACGCCGTAACTTACTGCCCGTACTCATTGGGCTCATTGCCACAACCATCGTTGCGGTATTTTTAATATAACCCATATATAAAAAAACAGCGTATGTAAGAATAATTTACATACGCTGGGTTTTACGTTTACTATTAAACATAGATAAATTATTCAACCATTTTGACATTCACAAAAATCACCAGACTCACCATTACCCCAACTACTAGCATTACTAAATATTCAACTGACTTTACATCCACTACAGCGCCAATAATTAAAATACTACCTAGCAACACGTTTGCGCCACCAACTAAATGAGCTAACTTTACTTTATCCTTTACTCTTTTTTCATTAAAACCAGATAGTAGCCAAGTTTGTTTTTTTACGCCGATTAAATAACCTAAAGCTAGTAAAATCACTCCAATGATTAGTAAGCTCGCATCCATAATATCCATCCCCTTAAAGTTTTTTGATAATTGTCGGTACTATATAAAACGGAATAAACAAAGTTAGTAGTAGGTAGATTAATAGCATTTGTAAATCTAAATCCACCGGCAATAGCCCTTTATTATTTATCAATAAAACAAGTATTAACACTGCATTCAAGAGTATCATTGTACGTAAGGACCATTTTGATATATTTGCATTTACTCTTTCATCAAACTCAATATCTTCATCTTGCATGTGAACCCGATAATATTTAGCAAATACTATGGCGATTGACGCTATACCTAGTAATAGCCACTTCAGCCAAGAGCTTTCTAAGCCAAATGAAACAAGCACTAGTAACCCAATTGGTATATACGTAAAAATCTTATTCATTCCTCATCCTCCATCCAAAATAATTTGTCAATTGATGTGTGTAGTGCTGCTGCGATTAATAAACACACTTTGATCGTTGGATTATATTTCTGAGCTTCGATTAAATTCATCGTCTGTCTCGTCACACCAATCATTTTTGCTAACTCACCTTGCGTCATGTTCCCTTGTTCAATTCTTATTAACTTGACACAGTTTTTTACTTGAACATCCTTCAATAAAAATGCTCCTCTCTCATGCATTTTAAATACTTCAGTTATTTCGACCATTTTAATTAACCTTTTGTTGTAATTGCTCACCCAACGTTCGTTTTAATTGTAACATATAAATTACTATTGTCACATATATATTACTTTTATAAAAATTTAAAGCAACAAAAAACAACTTGTCTAGTAGTACAAGTCGTTTTCCACTCATATTATTTTAAATTTTTACTTCCTTATTCATGTTGGAACTTTTGCAAAACCAGTAAAAATTGCAATTCTCTTACCTCAGCCAAATTAAAAGGTTAATATTACCAAATCGATGTTAAGATATATGTAATTCTTATGTTATGAGGTGAGCTTAGTTGAGCAAAGTAGAGCAGAGCACAAAATTAGATTTAGAAAGAATTGTATTTATCGGGAGAACTTTTGAGGAGTATCTAGATATGTTTCTCCTCTCGCAAGAAGATTTGGAGGGCAAGAAAATTCTTGATTGTCCAGCCGGGGCTTGTTCTTTTACAGCTGTTGGCAACACATTCGGCTTTGATATTACGGCATGTGACATTGCCTACTATCATGCTGCGGAAGATTTGAAAATTAAAGGACTTCAAGACATTACATATACGATGAAGCATATGGAAAAAGCGAAGAATATTTTTGTATGGGATTATTATAATGATGTAAAGGATTTACGAAAACACCGTCAAAGTGCTCTAGAAAATTGTACAACGGATATGGCAAGGTCGAATGGTCGTTATGTGCCAGTGACACTTCCTTCCTTTCCATTTGAGGATGGAGAATTTGACATTATTCTTTCAGCACATTTCCTATTTTCCTACGCTGATCGATTGGATTATAATTTTCATGTTGAAACAATAAAAGAATTATTACGGGTGACTAACGAAGAAATCCAAATTTTTCCTTTAGTTGATTTGGAAGGCAAACGATACAAACATTTAGATAAATTAATATGTTTTCTAGCTGATATTGGCTGTACTGTGCAAGAAATTAAAGTATCGAATGAATTTCAGAAACATGCAAATTCAATGTTGAAAATCATAAAAGGAAAATAGCAAAGAGATGACTTCCAATCTGGAGTCATCTACTTTAAATTACCAGATGTGTTGATTAGGGAAATATTAGGTTGTTATTCACCTGTAAATTGGTTGTTTTTATACTCAATACTAAATTTTTTCTTGATTGTAGCGAAGGGTGCTCGACTCCTGCGGGAAATACAAGCTAACCGAGACCCTGGACTGAGCATAGCGAAGGAAGCGGCTCGGTGCTTGCCCGCGGAAAGCGAGCTACCCGTAGCGGAAATCAACTTCCCATTTTAACAGAAATGGTTAAATTCGGTTAATCAACACACCTGTTAAATTACATTACTTTATAAGAAATGTTTTTTTGAAATCTGATTAAGTATCTGTCGTAGTTGTTCCTCGCTGATTCCCTTCACATATGCCTCTACTAGCAATTGCTCCAGATTACACGAAATTTGTTGTAGTTCAATATCGTCTATAGATCCTGATTTTTTTGCCAAAATAAAGGCTCTACTGTTAGGTTTCATTGTTATAAGGCCCTTTTTTTGAAGTTCCTTGTAGCTTTTATGAACCGTATGTAAATGTATTTTTGTTTGCTTAGCCATATCACGAATAGAAGGCAATTGGTCGCCACATCGTAAATTCCCTATAGCGATTTCTAAAATAATTTGCTGAACTAGTTGCTGATAAAGGGGAATTTGGCTATTCATATTTAGAGATATTTTCAATTTAATTCACCCATCCCCTCGTATTTTTCATTTAAAATTTCTTTTTTGCAATCCAATAATGTATTATAAGTGCCATTCCTAATATTATAAGAAGTGTCGCTATAATATTGACTTCCCACCAATCCCCCATACTACCTGTGGCTAAAACACTTGTGGCACGTAGACTAACACCTGCAGGATTTAAGGCGCCTATTAACGGATGTAAACCAGCAGTCATCCGGCATAGTAAAAGCACCACAATCCCTACTAACGCAATAAACGCAGGGCTATTAAAAAACGTACTCAACATGGTTACTAAAGTAATTAGGAATAACAACCAAATACAGTACAAGACAAATGCTAATATAGCTTGTGGAATTGGTACGGATGTAAATAAATACGCTGTATAACCATATGACACGGCATAACCAATCGCTATAGAAAAAATCGCCAAAAAATAATGAGTCATAATCTTACTTCCGATATAAGAAGAAATAGACACGGGTCTCGTTAAAATAAATGCCAACATCCCATTTACTTTTTCAGCTTGAATGACACTCATGGCAGCAACAACAAGGATGATAATACCTAACTGATCAAACTGTGAGCCCAACGTTGATGCTAGTACTTCACTCCCATCAGGTCTCGCCATCGTCGGATCAATAAGTATTCCTTCTACGCCCCCAAGCTTCTCTAAAATAACGGGTAAATAATACATCGAGATTGGTTGCATAAGTCCTAACAGCATAAAAACAACCGGAAGCCATATTATTTTCAACTCACGAATCATTTGATCAAATTCTTTTTTACTTAATACCGCAAAATTATTCATACCTTCACCACCAATGCTAAGAATATCTCTTCAAGACTTTCCCTAACCCCTATCTCGAACTTTTTAAATCCGATTTTCCGATCCATACCATGTTGGAGTAATCGATATGCATCGTCTTCCATTTGTTGCACACTTATTTTAAATCCATCTCCAAAGTTTTCAATTCCCTTCACATACGGCAAATTTTCTACTTGGTTTAGCCATTCATAATCTTCTTTTCGAATCGTTAAGTAAATAGCGGATTCTTGACTACGATTAAGTAGCTGCGTTTTTGTTGCGTCTTCAATTTTCTGACCGTCTTTAATGACAACGAAACGCTCACAGATTTCTTCCGCATCGCCCAATATATGAGTAGATATTAAAATCGTCGTTTCTTTTTTAATTTCTTTTAGTAGATTCAATACCTCCCTACGCCCAATTGGATCTAGTGCTGATACAGGTTCATCCATGATGATTAAAGTTGGTTTGTGTAGTAAGGCTTGTGCAATACCCAATCGCTGCTTCATGCCCCCTGAAAATGTTCCGACCTTGGCCTGTGCTTCTTTCTCCAACCCTACCTTTTCTAAGATAAGAGGAATATCTTTATGTAAATGAGACTTAGAGATTCCTGAGAGTTTTCCCATGAACAATAAGGTCTCAAATGCTGTCATCCACGAGTAAAAATTCGGATATTGAGGCAAATAACCGATTTGATCTTTCTTAGTGGAAATTTTTTGTCCATCTAGAAGAATATAACCTTCATCTGCACTAAGAATATCTGCAATAATCTGAATTAACGTGGATTTCCCTGCACCATTTGGCCCGATTAAACCAACACAATCATTCACCTCAATTACCATTGAAAAACGATCCACTGCTGTTTTATGCTTAAACTTTTTGGTAACATTATTGATTTCTAATCGCATGTTTGTTGACATCCTTTCTACCAATCACAAAGTATAAGATTGGTCCAAGTGTATTAAAAAATACAATAACAATCGTCCAGAGAAGTACGTTTTCTCTTGTTGCGCGATGACGATATAAATCCACTAAAGCAATCAGTATTAGTAAAAATCCAACGAGTAGAAAAGGGACAATTATTGGTAGTATGCTCCCCCAATTTATTTGACTGATTTCATCAAAACCATAATGCAATTTCATAACTAGTTACCCTCTTTCGTTATCATTATCGATAACGATAACAGATATGGAAAATTATTTCACCTCTTTTTTTCACTATACATCTGTTTAAATTTATATTATATTTTTTGATAATGTTCTCATTTTAAATAACAATTTATGTTTATCATTGATGACTCAACAAAAAAACATATTGGAGGAACTAATTATGCGCAATAAAGCAGAGGTTTTAATGCATCCTGTGAGAATGAAAATTATACAGGCACTTATTCCACAGAAAGAAGATGGCTTAAGCACATTAGAGTTGATTTCGATTATTAAGGATGTCCCTCAAGCCACATTATATCGGCATATTCAAATTTTAATGGATACAAATGTCATAAAAATAGTAAAGGAACGAAAAGTACGCTCTGTTACTGAGAAATTTTATTCGTTAAATGGGGATGCGTCACTATTAGACCAGGAGGATTGGCAGCGTCTATCCAAGGAGCAAAAGCTAAACTATATTTCCTATTATCAATTAATGTTATTATCCCAATATCAAAACTATTTAACTTCACTTGAGGAAAAGGAGTCTACCGAAGATACCGCAACTTTTTCATTAGTAGAGTTGTCTTTATCCAACGAACAATTCATACAATTTCAAAATGAGTTAAACAATTTAGTGACTAAATTTTATAAAATGGGCAACCAAAATGAAGAAACTGAAACGAAAACTTTTGCTATAAACATTATTCCAAGATCATAAATTGTAGAGGCTCTAAAAAGACATATACACATAAATCATGTTAAATTTATAAGAGCACGGATAACCGATTAGTTTAAAAACAGAACTATTTAATGTTTTAAAAAGAAATGGAGAAGATGAATGAAGAATCAAAAATTATTAGAAAAAATTATAAGAGCTATAATGATTATCATTGGTGCAGTCATCACAGCTTACGGACTAGAAGCTGTGTTAATTCCAAACGCCGTTATTGACGGTGGCGTTACAGGGATTAGTATTATGGGAGCACATTTATTTGGTATTCCATTAGGTGTATTCCTGTTTGTGTTAAATATTCCGTTTGTTTATTTAGGCTACAAACAAGTCGGAAAAACATTTGCGATTATGAGTATTGTAGGGATTGCAGCTTTATCGATTTCGACAGTACTTTTACACAATGTTGAGACAATTTTAGGACCTGAAGATCCTTTATTAGTCGTATTAGCTGGTGGTCTTCTGTTAGGTGTTGGTATCGGGATCGTATTACGTAACGGTGGAGCTTTGGATGGCTCTGAAGTTTTAGCGGTCTTACTTTCGCGTAAAATACCATTTTCAGTCGGCGATATTATTTTATTTATTAATGCCTTTATTTTTATCGGCGCAAGCTTTATCTTCGGTCTCGAAAGTGCATTATACTCCGCTTTAACCTACTACATTGCGAAAAATGTCATTGATATTATTCAAGTCGGTTTAGAAAAATCGAAGTCTGTTCGTGTTGTCAGTCGTAAATCAGAAGAAATTGGAGACGCCATTCAATCACGTTTAGGTCGTGGTGTTACGTACTCACAAGGCCGAGGTGGTTTTTCTAACGAATCCACAGAAATTTTAGACTGCGTTATTAACCGAATGGAGGAAAATAAGCTAGTCTCCATTATTAAAGATATAGATCCTGGTGCTTTTGTCGTTATTTCCGACGTATCAGAAGTACGTGGCGGTAGCTTCAAAAAACGAGATATTCACTAAAAAATTTTAAAGCTTCATCTTATCCACGATTGATGACCGCCTTTAAATTTTTCGAAATAACTACCTTTCACAATGGGTGAACAAGTATTAACTATTACTCGCTATTTACGCCATTCACTGTTACAATAGGCTTTGTACTTTGTCACACTTGCATTTTAGCGATGGGCAAATAAAAACGAGCAATCCTTTTTTTGAGGATTGCTCGTTTTTATTTATTTTTATCCGATTATTTCTTTTTTGACATTCGAATATGCTGTATGAATATCAGAAAGATGGGCTTCATCTCGTTGAACAAATTCTGCTACTAGCTCTTTTAATGTTTTGGTGGCACCATCTAATTGCTTTAGCATAATTTCGTTTTTGAAAATATTTTCATAATATTCGACTACTAGTTGATTCATGTGCAACACTCCTTCAATTTTTACATAATACGCCGATTGCCCTGTTGAGGTAAGCTTTCTATTATTCCTAAAAGTCACCCTATTGACGATCGAAGTACCATTAGTATGCTGAAGAATTTCTTCGGTCACACTCAACATTTCCTATACACTCAGTTTTTTACTGTACTAGAAAAAGGCAGATCTCATCGCTTTTATTCATAACATAATTCCACTCCTATTACAATATGTAACAGTGGTCATGGAAATGTGCTTCCGATTACAACTAGAGAAAAATTCTATATTTTTCAATTCTATTAAAATTTACCGCTCCTAAAATTATTTACTTCATAAAAATACGCATACAATTGCTAAAAAATGAATAGGAATCTAATAGAGAAGTATTCCGAAAATTCGCGTGAACTAAAATAATTTAAAACGGAGTGTGAAGGATATGATTGAAACACATGATGCAAAAGAAATGATATTCGGAATAATCCAGCATGACCCATTATTTGCTGTTATACGAGACACCCCTCTTGAGGAAGTACTTTACCGTGATCCTTATTTAAGCGACATTTCCGAAAAAAAGTATTACTCAACAGCAGAGGTTTCAAGTTGGTTTGATATTACTGAGAGGAAATTACGTTATTACATTAAACCATTCGAACTTTATATTTTTGATGACACAAAAGTTAATTCAAAAACTACCACTGCTATTCGCTTAAATTTACCAGCTATTTTAAAACTTCGTATGATTTTATTACTCAAAGATGAGCACCGTGTGAATGGGCTTAAACTGCTTCTTGGCATGGACGAATATGGCCGTTTTATCGACCAACAACTAGCTGCTACAACAGATATTGCACCTTCAAATGAGTTAGCAAATAAAGTAGATATGTTAGGTAATGTGTTACAGCAAATGATGCAGACTGGGCTATTTAACTTGGAACAGGAAGATGAGAGTGGCACTTTGCAAATTGCTTTGAACAAAGATTTCCTCACGCAAAATATGCTAGTACAAGCCTCTGAATCAAACAACCAAATCATAGAAATTCAAAAAGAAACAAATAAATTAAAATATGAAAATGAAAGACTGCAAAAGCAAATCACCGAGTTAAAAGAGGTTAATGCGAAGGATGTTGTTATAAAAGTCCGTGAACGTTTTATTGAAAATGAAATTGCTTCTGCTTTAAGAACAGAAGCGTTACAGCAATTTTCTACTCAAAAAAAATCGGGCTTTTTCGCCAAATACTTCCGTTCTTCACAAATTGAACTAGAGAAAGAACAATTTGTTGAAGACTATATATCGAAGCATCTAACAAATCGCTTAGAAGTAGCATTAATTGAGTATTACGAATAAATAAGTAACCAGCAACCTCTCAATCGAATGGTTTGGAGCATTGCTGGTTTTATTTTCGGCTGTTTTCGTAAAGATTGTTGCTCTTCAACTAACGATACTAAATAAAAGAATCGTAAGGAAAATAATTTATGGATACTCATTTCCCTTTGATATTTTTCACTTACTAAGGGAATGTAATATTTTGAAAAAAAAGCTAAGAATCATTTTAGGTGTTAGAATAATACTATAATTTATATAAATATTATGATGATACAAAACTTGTGATAAATCTAAATCCCCCAGATTTGTCCGATAAATGATAGGAGTTAAATTTTAATGAATAGTCCAATCTAATATTCCCCTATTAAGCCAAAATTCAAATGAAATATCGGGGGATATATAATGAAATTGAATAGAAATTTTTCTTTATTACTAATAGGTCAGTCACTCGCTAATATAGGCGATGTATTATATATAGTCAGTGTTATAAGTACAATTTTTGTATTAACAGGTTCTGCAATTGCAGCATCGTTTGTGCCATTTACGATCGCTTCTTCTATGTTTATATCCAGTCTGCTGACACCTCTTTTGGTTGAGAAAGTAAATCTTAAATGGTTAATTGTTGGGTCACAAATTGGAAAAACGATTTTACTCCTTATTCTAGGGTTTATGTTAATTGGTATAACAGCATCTAATTATTATTTTATCTTTTTAATAATAGGATTGATTGCTTTTTTTGACGGTTGTGCAAATCCATTAAGACAGACATTGATTCCATACTATGTAAAACCTGACCATCTGATTCAAGCTAATGGAATTGCAGAAACTATTACGCAGGTTATACAAGCAGGTATGTGGTTCGTAGGAAGTTCATTACTAATTATTATGAGTTCTCAACAACTTGTTTGGTTAGTTGGATGTTTATTTGTAATTGCAAGCATCTTACTTTGTCTTTTAGAAAGTGTAAATCATAAAACAACCGAGCTAAAAGGAAAACTAGAAAAGATTAAAGAGGGATGGAGAACTCTTTCTAACACTCCGGTATTAAGAAGGATTGCTTGGATAGAATTTTTGGAAACAATTGCAGGAACGGTTTGGATAGCTGCTATTTTATATGTGTTTGTCAACGATGCTTTGAACGTTGATGAAAAATGGTGGGGATTTATCAATGGAGCTTTCTTTTTAGGTCTGATTTTAGGAAGTGTTTATTGTATTAAATTTTCTACTTTTGTTGAAAAGAAATTAGGAACCTTTATTTTTGTCGGTTCATTCGCAAGTTTCTTATTCACATTATTATTTAGTCTAAACAGCATTCCAATAATTTCCTTATTTTTATCGCTTTGTGTAGGACTTTTTGGACAAATAAAATACATTCCTCAACAAGCGGTTATACAAACTAGTGTTTCAAAAGAACAGTTGTCAACTGTTTATACCTCATTAGGTGCTATCGGAACTGGGATTTTTGGCGTGGGCTCTCTTGTTATGGGAGTATTGGCAGATTTGTTAGGAATCAGAATTGTATTCGTTATTTCGGGGCTATTACTTGCGATAGTAAGTACAATTGCTCATAAAAATAAGCAATTGTTTGTTAGAAATGTTATGGAACAATAACATTAAAGATGAAGGATTTTGTTAGCTACAATGACCTTTGTTTTTTTTATGACTGTGTGATAGTTGTGAAGTAGGACCATCATTTTTGATGGTCTTATTTTATTAAACTTATTGTATAAATGGTGTTTTTTTTGTTAAAGAAGATAGCCAAACGAGAAGCAACAATCTTTGAGAAAACAGTCTTATTTTTTTCGGAATCTCCACCATTCTTACAAATCGCTCAAATTACTTATGAAACGCACTATTCGAAGATGGATAGTCGCCATCTCTTCTACGCTTAAATCAGCATCTTCCCCCTCTAGCCATTCTTGAATAACGCCTAAAATCGCTGAAGTAATAAATGCTTGTAAATATTTTTCAAAAATAGGATCTAGCACTTCTGTCTGACTTAAAGTAAGATTTTTCAATATATGATTACTGAAAACATCTTTCATTTTTTTACTAAAGGTTGGACTACCCTGCTCGGATAAAATGATTCGAAAGGCTTTTGCATGCTCTTTAATAAACTGAATGACAACAATAAAGGGATGGTAAAGTTGCCCCGTTTGCAAAGTATGAAATGCTTCTACAGGTTGCACCTTTTCAATATAACTCTGTAACGCATTTAATAACTCCTGTTGTAAATCTTCCATCACCTCAAACTTATCAGCATAGTGCAGATAAAATGTTCCACGGTTAATCTTTGCTGTAAGGGCTAAATTTTTCACTGTTACCCGTTGAAAGCCTACTTCTTCAATTTGAGTAAGTAGTGCTTTTTTGATGGCTTGCTTCGTTTCATAATTCATCTTTTCATGAACCGACATCAATACCCTCCTTTTCACTTAACACTCATTATCAATTTGTTGATTGTATTTGCATTTATCCTAACGTAAAATTTCAGTATACTCAACACGTTGTTCAGTAAAGGAGAGATAAATTGTGGAAGATATAGCAATTACTTTATCTGCAGTTGAAAAACGATTTAAACATAAACAAGTCATTGCCCCGCTTTCCTTAGAAGTACCAACAGGTCAGCTGATTGGCTTACTTGGTCCTTCAGGTTGTGGGAAAACAACATTAATTAAAATGATTATGGGCATGTTAAAGCCCGACCAAGGAAGCATTCACGTCTTCAACTACACTGTCCCTCATAAACAACTACTAATGGATATTGGCTATATGGCACAGTCTGACGCCCTTTATACAGATTTAACAGGGGCGGAAAATATCAATTTGTTTGCAAAACTATATGGGTTATCCAAAACGGAAAGAATAAATCGCGTTCAATACGCTGCCAACCTTGTTCATTTAACAGGGGATTTAAATGAAAAGGTGATGAATTACTCTGGAGGTATGAAACGAAGATTGTCACTAGCCATTGCATTAATTCAAAATCCTAAACTTCTTATTTTAGATGAACCTACAGTAGGTATTGATCCAGTACTAAAAAAAGAGATTTGGCAGGAACTCATTCGCTTGAAAGATCAAGAACATAAAACTATTTTGGTAACTACACATGCAATGGATGAAGCAGAACGTTGCGATCAATTAGCAATGCTTAGGGGCGGTCAAATCATTGCGCAAGGAACACCCCAAGAGCTAAAAACATGTTATGGCGCAAAAGACTTTGATGAGGTATTTTTAAAGGCTGGGGGGGATATCATTTGAGAGTCGTCGCACTAATAACAAGAATCATGCAGCAAATGAGACGTGATAAACGTACGCTTGCACTACTTTTTATAGCACCGTTAGTTATACTTTCTTTGATGTATTTTATTTTTAATAGTGATGAGTCTGAGTTGTCGCTTGTTGTATCAAATGGTAACAGTCAACTTATTGATAAACTTCAAGCTGTAGATTTTCATGTAATTGAAAAAGAAAATTTTTCAAAAGAAGATTTGATGGCTAATGAATATGATGGTTGGTTAGATATTCAACAAAATCAATTCGAGCTTACGTTACTTAACGACAGTCCTTCCACAGCTAAAGCCGTAAAGATGAAACTTTCACAAGCGATGCAACCGGATAACGCAACAACAATGAAATTCTCAACTTCTTATGTGTATGGTGATGAAAATACAGCACTTTTCGATACGTTTAGCCCAATGCTCATTTGCTTTTTTGTATTCTTTTTCGTCTTTTTAATTTCTGGCATTGCCCTATTAAAAGAACGAACTTCTGGCACATTAGAACGCTTACTAGCTACACCTATTAAACGTTACGAAATTGTCGCTGGCTATATGATTGGTTATGGGCTATTTGCGATTATTCAAACGATTATTATTGTAGTGTTTGGTATCTATGTGCTAGATATTGTACATGTCGGTTCCATCTGGCTCGTATTACTCACGAATATGTTAGTGGCACTTGTTTCTTTATCATTAGGGGCCTTATTATCAAGTTTCGCCGCATCAGAGTTTCAAATGATGCAGTTCATCCCTCTGGTCATCGTGCCACAAGCATTCTTTTCAGGTATTTTCCCACTTGATAATATGGTCGATTGGTTACAAAATATTGGTCGGATTATGCCTATGTTTTACGCAGCAGATGCTCTCAATGGCGTAATGTACAAGGGATATACATTTAGTGACATTGCAACAAATTTAGGTATACTAGCCTCCTTCGCGCTCGTATTTATTACCTTAAATATTATAAGCTTAAAAAAATATCGATCGTTGTAATCGTTTAAATCTATAGAATTGAAGGTCCTGCTAAAAATTACTTAGCGGGACTTTTTTGTTACAATTAAATAGAAAAATAAACCATATATTGAAAGCGATAGAATTAAAATTACTTTATAATACTTTTAAGGATAACATATGATTAGCTATCATCAATTTTTGCATTGATAAATAAGTTTTCCTTTTTTACAATTCATTTCGCCGAGCTTACAAATACTTAATAAAGGATAGGCATACATGAAAACAATAGTGGATATAAAGAACATTACTAAACAGTATAAAGGCAAGACCATTCTCGAAGATATTTCATTTTCGTTATTTGCTCATCAGGTTGTAGCATTAGTAGGGAAAAATGGTTCTGGGAAGAGTACTCTCCTCAAAATAATTGGGGGTTTAGTTAATCCTGACAGCGGTACAATCTATAAACATATCCATCCTTTCACAATTGGCTACGTACCAGAAGTAACACCTTCTACTATAATGTTTACTCCTGAAGAGTATCTATTTCACATGGGATGTATTAGAGGTATGGTTAAAAATCAACTTCAACCAAGAATAGACTACTTACTTGATATTTTTAATTTGCAAGGTTCTCGCAAAACAAGGATTTCTGATTTTTCGAAGGGCATGAAACAGAAAGTCATGATTATGCAGGCCTTGCTTGAAGAAACAAATCTTCTAATACTGGACGAGCCTTTATCTGGACTGGACCCTAAGGCACAAAGTAATTTAGAAGATACCCTTTTGTTATTGAAAGATAAAGGATTAAGTATCATCTTATCTTGCCACGAAACTAAATTACTTGAAAATATTGCAGATAAAATCTTTTTCATAAACAATCATCAAGTTAATCAAAATAACTTATTACTTAATACCACTCAACATAGAAATAGACTTACTTTTGAAATCTCTATCCAAGAATCTTTTGAAGATCTACATCCCTATTTTGAAATAGTACAAACAAGTCAATTAAATCAGAGAGTTAATGTAGTAAAGGTAATTATTAAACTGGAGGATACAGACAAAATCTTATTAGAACTCCTCCATAAAAATGCATCAATTAAACAGTTACAGCCCATTAATCATGCAAAAGAGGATTTCTACAACCAATTCTAAATAAGTGAGGTATGAAAATGAGCGGTTTACTACGCTATCAATTTATTAATTATCTACGAACCTATAGATATGTTCCACCATTTTCGATTTTTATCATATTCCTTGTGGTGAATTATACTTTTACGCCAAACCCCATATTAGATAGTTACTCCTTTTCATCAATAGTGCTTTTCTTTATTATGGGCTGGTTTACAATCACGATTTTCCACTCAGAAGACGAGGATCAAAAGATTATAACTTTACTCCACATAAAAAATAGAAAAGAGTACAATTTAGTACTTTTTATGTTTTGTGTACTTACCGGTTTGTGCCTAAGTTGTTTGTCAGTCACTTACCCTATACTTATTGATGCGTTTGGTTTAAAGCCAAAACCATTACATATTATGATGGGGTTCCTATCTCACTTTAGTCTTTCCTTTTTAGCTATCGCACTGTCTGCTATTTTCACAAGAGACATTGTTAAAAACAAGCAGAATACTTGGTGGGGTGTACTAAGCACCCTAATTATCTCTCTAGCTATTACCACTTTAAAAAGTGTAATTCTACAAATAAAAGGTCTTATCTGGCTGTTACCACCTGTCTATCTTTCGTTAGAAATGATGGATTCAGGAGATGAAAATCTTTCTATGCCTGGATTATTTTATTGGCAATTTACTTGGATTTTTATGTATAGCATCCTCGTTATAGGTATTTTCTTTTTATTCACTAAGCGCAAATGAAACTTGTAATGGGGATTGATTAATTAAAATTTAGTAATGAAGGAGTTAGATGCTCTTAATGAAGAATTCCAAGGTTTTAATTATTGAAGATGAAAAGGATATTGCATTTATTATTCGAGATTATTTAAGTGTGCATCATTTTGAAGTACTACTTGCCGAAACAGGTAAGGAAGCTATTTATACTATTGAGAATAATAATCCTGATTTTATTATCCTTGATTTGACGCTCCCAGATTGTGATGGCATCGAGTTGTGTCGCCAAATTCGCGGGAACAGCAATGTTGCGATTCTTATATTAAGTGCACGTGGCAGTGATACCGATAAAGTACTCGGATTAGGATTCGGTGCGGATGATTATATGACAAAACCATTCTCTTTAAGCGAACTTGTAGCAAGAGTTAATGCACATTTACGTAAACAAAATAGATTATTACAAGGCCAAATTAACAGTAAAGAAATAATTCAGGTTGAAAATATGGAGATAAATAAAATAGAACATACATTTATACGAGACCAAAAACCAATTCAACTATCCGCAAAGGAATTCGAATTATTATATTTTTTAATCAAAAATCAGAATCAAGTCTTCTCAAAAAGTCAGATACTGGATGCTGTTTGGGGATACGATTCATTTGGCGATGAAAATACGATAACAGTTTACATTAGAAGGCTGCGTGAAAAAATAGAAAAAAATCCATCTACCCCTGTTTATATACAAACTGTTTGGGGAATTGGCTATAAGTTTAATACAAAAACGACTAAATAGGAGAACACTATGTATGTGAAAGACTGGCTGAGAAAATGGTTATTGGCAGCAATCGTCTGTTTATTGCTGATGCTTGGATGTATCAGTTATTTATTCTTTAATAGTTTGGATAGCGACGCTGAATCCAAAACTCCCTACGCTATCAATCAAACTCGACTACAAGTAAACGACTTACAATTGTACATAGAGAAACACTATAAAAGTTTGGAACAGGACTTGCATCTACAAAATTCTCTTCAGACAATGAGCAATGACCAAAAAATAGGTGTATTAGTTGTTCAATTAGACGGTAGAGTAATTTTTAATTCTACAAATGTAGATAGTCCATCGTATATTCAGATTAAAAATGACCTTCATTATGATGTATCAGCTTCAAAAGTGGAACCGGAATTTTACAAAATCTCATTCCCTATTATAGACGAAAAAACACAGAATCAAATAGGTAACGCTATCTTTACTCTACATAAAGATATGATTTTACCAGAAAAGCCAGATACCTCGAATAACAATTTAATAATGTTGGTTATTAGTCTCCTGTCGATTATTCTAATAATCCTTTTCTGTATTATTGTAAATAAATCAAAAAAAGACGTGCTAATACCTATTAGCAATCTAAAAACGAGTACAGAAGAAATTTTAAAGGGCAACTATGGACAAAAAAATGACTTTGTGAAAAACGATGAAATTGGTGAATTATACGCAGTGTTTGAACAAATGCGCATCGAAATTATGAATCTAGACAAGCAACGTCTTGAACAGGATCAAAATCAAAAGAAACTTGTTTCTAGCATTTCACATGATATTAAAACCCCTCTGACAACAGTAAAGGCCTATTTAGATGCGATTGCTGAAGGGATTTGTCCTGATATGGAATCTCTAATGGCCTATATTAATGTGATGCAAACCAATACCGAAAAAATGTCGAGACTCCTCGATGATTTATTGATCCATTCGTTAAAAGAACTTGGCCATATTCCTGTCACCTTAAAAGAACAGTACAGTAAAAAAGTACTTACGAATATCATCCATCCGATTAGTCATTACGTCCAAACGACCGGCATTCACTTCATAGCGCCGACAGAAATTCCGAATGTCCTAATCCAAGTTGATGAACATCGCTTAGAACAAGTTATTGCGAATCTCATTACAAATTCGCTTAAACATACATCTTATGGAGACTCCATAACAATCTCCATCACTGTTGAACAGCAAACACTAAAAATTATTGTGTCGGATACAGGGAAAGGTATGCTTCCACAAGATATGCCTTTTATTTTTGAACGTTATTTTAGAGGTGCTCATCCTACAGATGAAACAATCATTAAAAATGAAGGTGCTGGCCTCGGATTATCCATTTGCAAGCATATTATGGAGGCTCATAATGGTTCCATATCATTCAAAAGTAAACAAAATGAAGGAACAACCTTTACGCTACTGCTCCCTATTTGTTAATACTTTATTAATATTTCGATAAGGACCTTGTAATATATATCCATTACACTTAAGTAAATACAGCATTTAGGGGTGATTTTGATTGGAAAAAGAGGTTCTTATTCATGCTACAAATTTGTGTAAGACTTATACTACAGGTAGTGAACACTACCATGCCATAAAAAATATTGATGTAGAAATTTACAAAGGTGATTTCACTGTTATTATGGGGAATTCTGGATCTGGCAAATCCACACTTCTCTATCTACTTAGTGGACTGGATACAATAACTGCTGGAGAGGTCTATTTTCATGGAGAAAGGTTGGATACATTTCCAGAAAAAGAGTTAGCTTTTTTTCGTTCAAAAAAGATAGGTTACATCTATCAAAGTAGTAATCTCGTGCCTGATTTGACCTTACTTGAAAATATCGCACTACCAGGATATATTGCAAAAACAGCTAAAAAACAAGTGCTAAAAAAAGTGGAGTCTCTTCTTCAAGCAATGTCGCTTGATGAACAGCGCAACCGACTCCCTTCCCAAACTTCTGGAGGTCAGCAACAAAGAGCTGCAATAGCAAGAGCATTAGTCAATGACCCAGAAGTGATATTTGCCGATGAACCAACTGGTAGCTTAAATTATGACCAAGGCATTGCGGTATTAGATATTTTAACGAATTTAAACAGAAATGGTCAGTCCGTTGTCATGATTACACACGATATAAAAGCAGCTTGTCGTGCGAATCGTCTCATACTAATTCAAGATGGAAAAATAGATGGGATTATAAACTTTGAGCCATTCGAGAATCTGGACATGCAAGAGCGCGAGAATATAATATTTTCTTATGTTTCGAGGAAGGAGTAGACTATGTACGCAATCACTACTCTATGTCTCGCACAGATAAGAAAAAGAAAAATTCAAAATGGACTTATTGCCATACTCATTTTGTTGTCCACTTTACTTTTAGCCACTTCAATTACTATTATCATCAATACAGATAATATGTTTGAAAAAGCACATCGTGAATCAAATGGTGCCCATCAAATTTTGACAATGGGCGAAGAAATCCATAATCCGCACATCGTAAACAACTGGTGGCAAAATCAAAAAGGTGTAACAGCTTCCGAACTAATACCATTTAGACAACTATCGGGGATAAAATTCAATGGCATTGAACCGCCAAATCTATACCCGCTTATGATGAATACACCGAAAACACCATCTCGAATTGATCAACTACTACTTGCAGAAGGAAAAGAACAGTCTTATCCAGACAAAGGAACCATTTGGATTCCCACATCTATGGCTACTACTTCTGGTATTACCATTGGTGATTTCGTGGAATTCCAGACAGGTGAAAATAGTTTTAAACTAAGCGTTGCTGCAATTGTCGTAGATTTACCTTACGGCGGACCCTTTACAACAAATGCTCGAATTTGGATGAACGAACTGGATTACAATGCACACTTAGGCATGATGAAAGGGATAGATCAATATATGATGGCCCTTCGATATGAAGACTATCATCAACATACAGACTATTGGACGAACTTCGAACAATATTTAAAAAGCCCATATCTTGAATCCAAAATGGAGTATGAGCAACTCTTCTCATTTTATTCAATCATCAATAAAATAATAAGCTTTATCATGGTGGTATTAGCCATAGCAATGCTATTTATTTCATTATTTATCATTGGATTAAGCATTTCAGATGCGATTTTATCCAACTACAAAACCATTGGTGTTATCAAGTCCCTTGGTCTTTCATCTAAAGGGATAATTGCAACGTATGTACTGCAATATAGCTTGTTATCGATTGTTGCCATTGTTCCAGGTCTTATAGTAAGTAATGTCCTCTCTCGCATCATCATTGAAAGCTCTTTGTCTTATTTAAAAACAGGAGATCATTTAACGATTATTCAAGATGTTACGACTAATTTACTTATCGGATTGCTAATATTTTTTATTGTTAGCATTACCGCTTTTTTCTATTCGAACAAAGCTCGATATATCGAACCTGTTCAAGCCATCAAATACGGTATGTCTGAACTAGCCAACAGCAAAATGAATAGACGTCTCAATCAATCAAATCGAATTCTACATTTTGTAGATTTACCAATTCATCTGCAACTCGGCATGAAAAATATAACAAAGAATATGAAAAGTTCAATTCTTATTATTATACTGACTACAATCACTTCTGGCATTTTAGTATTTGGTGTTGTTTTTCTTAACAGCATTGCTTCTATTAAAGAAACTGCACCTTCATGGGGCTATGATTCATCTCATATCGCAGTAACTGTAGATAATGATGCTACGTTTTCAAAAGAGCGCTTTGAACAGCAATTGCTTTCTGATAGTAGAATTAAAAATTACGCTTGGCTAGATGTATTTACTGGAATCCTTCCAAACAAAGCACAGCAACCGTTGCATATAAATATAGATATTGTAGAAGGAAGCTTCGATGATGTAGGCTACGAAACTATTATAGGTCGTAACCCTTCCCTTAAAAATGAAATTGCCATTGGTGTGAATGTTGCAAGCGCATTAAACAAAAACTTAGGCGATGTGATCGACGTCTATATAGAAGGAAAGCCACATAGTCTTCTCATTACTGGCATTTATCAAGCTATCGCGAATAAGTCTACCTCTGCGCGAATCACAGCTGAAGTTGTCAAGGTTCATCATTCCGACTACTCAGCATCTAAAATCAGTTTGATTAACTTACACGATGAGACGCAAGCAGACCAAGTAGTAACTGAGTTAAATGAAAAATTCAAGCACTCTATCACCCCTGAAACGCAGCAAACATTATTAGACTCTGTGTTCAAAGTGGTTATTGCCGTATTTATCATCCCACTTTCTGTCATGGGCATTTTATTCTTAACCGTTACATGTATTATTATTTTTAGTGTTTCTCGTATTAATGTTCGAAAAGAAAGCAGTACCTATGGGATTTATAAATCTATTGGTATGACTTCAGCAAATATTAGATGGTCCATTACTTCTGGAATATGTATACTTTCAACACTTGGCTCAATATTCGGCATTTTTGTTGGCATAAAATTAATTCCTTTTTCCCTAAAGATCATCCTATTAGAATATGGATTAATTGAATTACCACTAGTCGTGAACTGGCCTATGAGTATAGCCATAGCTTGCTTAAGTATCGTCGTTTCTTGCATTGGCTGTTGGCTATCAACAAAAGTTATTGCAAAAACTTCCCCTCGTATTTTGATTGTTGAATAATACAAAATGAATGATGACCCCTATCCATCAGGTTAGCCCTAGAAACAAGTAAAACGCTATTCTTTCAGTGACACACATTGAAGGATAGCGTTTTATTATACATTCTCTCGTTCAGAACAATTACAGTTGTTAATTGCCGCGCTACAGCAAGCCATATAGATTCAAATACCTTATTATATTTCAATCATGAATGATTGATTAACGTCTCATAGAGAAACCACGGAGAGAAAAAGATGGCAAGTACTCTATTCATTTATTACTATTTCTCGATTAAAAATGTGTATATATCATTTCGTATAGTATTGAAAAACAATCATCTACTCACACCCCTACAACATGGATAGCTCTCCCTAACACGGCTTCTGCTGCATCCATAACAATTTCCCCCAATGTTGGGTGAGCGTGAATTGTTAACGCGATATCTTCTGCTGTCATCCCCGCTTCGATTGCAAGGGCCAATTCAGTAATCAGATTGGATGCGCCAACGCCAACAATCCCTGCTCCTAGTAATAAGCCGTCCTCTTTGCGTGTAATGAGCTTCACAAAGCCTTCTGATTCATTTAAAGCTAATGCTCGACCGTTCACTGCGAATGGAAACTTCGCTACTTTTACTTCAAGTCCTCCCGCTATTGCTTGCTCTTCAGAAAGACCAACTGTTGCTAATTCTGGATCCGTGAAGCATACTGCTGGAATCACTAGATAGTCTACTATGGATTCTTTGCCCGTAATGGCCTCTGCCGCTACTTTCCCTTCGTAAGATGCCTTATGTGCAAGTTGTGGACCAGCGACGATATCACCAATTGCATAAATATTTGGGATGTTCGTACGGCTTTGCTTATCTACATTAATTAATCCGCGTTCAGAGAATGCAATGCCGATTTCCTCAAGTCCCATTTCATCTGTATTTGGACGGCGACCAACAGTGACAAATACATAGTCAGCTTCAATCTTTTTCTCCTCTCCGTCTACTTCATAAGTAACACGAACGCCTGACTCGTTTTCTTCAACACCTTTAGCAAAAGCATTTATTGCAATGTCTACACCCTTTTTCTTCAGACCTTTTTTCACGATTTGAGTCATTTGTTTCTCAAAACCAGCTAAAATGTCTTTTCCGCCCTCGATGATGGTTACTTCAGAACCCAAGTTAGCATAAGCACTCCCTAACTCAGTACCGATGTATCCTCCGCCAATAACAACCAATTTTTTTGGCAGCTCATTTAAGTTAAGTGCACCCGTTGAATTTAGTACTCGCTTAGTGAATTTAAATCTTGGGATTTCAACTGGACGAGAACCTGTGGCAAGAATTACATTTTTGAATGTATAGTGTTGAGTTTGATCTCCATTTTGAACACGCACTGTGTTCGCATCAACGAAGTATGCTGCCCCCTTTATAATTTCTACATCGTTCGCCTTTAACAAACCTTCTACACCATTCGTTAGCTTCTTCACAATACCATCTTTAAACGACTGTACTTTCGAAAAATTTAGTGTCACATTGGCAGTGGTAACACCCATCGGTTCCGCATGCTTTACCTCCATAAAACGATGACCGACTGAGATTAATGCTTTTGATGGAATACAACCAACATTTGAACAAACCCCTCCTATATACTCTCGCTCCACGATCGTCACATTTTGACCAAGTTGTGCCGCGCGAATTGCCGCAATATAACCTCCTGGACCTGCTCCAATTACAAGTGTTTCAAGTTGTTTCATAGCCCTTCTCCCCCTTCGTACTTTCTATAAATTGAAAAACATAACGCCAAAAATGCTCGTCTTGCACGCAGTTATGATGACCTTTTGTATTTACTTTGATGACTTCTTTAAAATTGCTAGTGTGCATCAACACATCAACACATGAAACCGGCACTTTTTGATCGAAGCAGGAGTGAATACTAAATGCTGGGGCTAGTTGCTGATTAAAAACCCTATCTAAACGCCATTCGCCTCTAGTTTTGAAAAATACGCCTCCCCTCACTAAAAACCAACTAACAATGAGCCATCCAAAAGGTCTATATGGAAGTGTTACTTTGCCAGCCATCGAATTACTAATACTTTCTAATGAGGTCGGCATGGAATCTGTAATCAACCCATTTAGCCTTAGGTCCGTTGCATTCACAATACTAGCAGCTAGCCCTCCCATCGAATGACCTAAAACATAAATTGCATGACTATTAATATTTGATCGTGCCTCCACAAAATCAATTGCCGCTTGAATGCTTATCACAAAAGTTTCAATACTCACCTGCTTTTGTACTGAATCACTCTCTCCATGACCCAAAACGTCTATTAACAGAACGTCATACCCTTTCACTACCAGAGAATCTGCATACCTTAACATAGTAGATCGATTCGACCCCCACCCATGTACCAATATAAAGCAGCCATCAGCCTTCTCACTTTTCATTAACCAACCTCGAATCATTCCCTTTGTACACTGTATTTCAATATTTTCATATAGCAATGAAGGCAATTTTTTAGTTGCTCTCTTTTTCGGAGTGAAAATGGAGTACACCATATAGTGCCTAACAAATAAAACACCCATAATCAAAACAATTATTAAGAAATATTTCATTCTACCCCTCCTAAAAAGATACCCATTGGTCTCTTTTTGTTGTAAAAAAAGACGGCTCTATTGCCGCTCATTCATCATTGAAATATAATGTATCAACTGATTTTTAATGATGTTATTTACTTGCCCATCTGGCTTCAGTTTACCTAACACAAGTCCGCCTTCAAGCGTCGAGACGATGTATACCGCCGTATCATATGGCTGAACCGATTGTTTTAACTCTTGCTGCCCAATACCTTCTTCAATTATTTCTTCTACCCAATGAATCAACAACCCCATTGCTTCGTCGATCATTGGAAGCAATGTACTTCCCTCTAAATCATCCATTTCAACTGCTGCATTAAAAATCGGACATCCTCCAACCATTGGCTTCCCTTCACTCAATTGTAAAAAGGTCTCTACAAAAGCGATTAATTTCTCTTCTGCTTTTTCGTGCTGTGATACACTCGCCATAAGATAATGACGCATCGTTTCTGCAGAAAATTGAAAAGCCTCATGCATCAGCTGCTCTTTATCCTTGAAGTGCCTGTAAATCCCTCCCTTTTGAATCTTTGTTTCTTGAATAATGTCATTCATTGTTGTCGTGATATAACCTTTTTGATTAAAAATCGCGGCAGATTTCTGAATAATATTCCGCCTAGTTTCCTCGCCTTTTTTCATGTCTACCCCCAAAAAGATACCGATTGGTTTCTTTTATTGTAACACATACTTTTTGAATTGAAAGAAAATTTATACAATTATTTAGCTGTGTCTTCGCTTTTCAGCAAACTACTCGTCCGAAAAACGAAAACAATTCAGCTGTGAAGAAGAAACTACAAAATAAATAAAGAGAACGTCTTCTCATCGATTTTTTATACGTTCGGCTTAGTTTTTTCAATATTTATAGCTGTTTTTCAGCGTTCGCTTCGTTTTTTTCAGCACTCATAGCAAGGTTTCAGCGTTCGCTTCGTTTTTTTTTCAGCACTCGCATTATTCGCTACCCCCCTCTTCATTGAATTCACTTCTCTAACTCAATTACAATCGGCTCAAGCGTCATTTCCTTATAATCAGCAACTTCTGTTGTAGCATTACTTATTACAGATTCACCAAGTGCATTGACGCTTTCAGTTTTCTCACTCGGATTCGCTGAAGCCTTCAACATGCGGAGCTGAGGAACAATCGTTAACGTTGTTGCCCGTTCATCTAATTTCTCAAACGTTTTCCCCGTATTCATCACACCTGGGTCGTCTGGTTCTCCATATCCCCCTAGGCTCTCCCCTTCATAGACATTCCCTACATCATCCTTCATTGAATACTGAAGACTTATAGAATCCCATTCTTCTGAAACTTGTTGTTCTATTTGCTCCTTTACGTAAACAATCACCGACATTGGTGTTTTCGTGATTTGCTTAACTGTCACCTTGACACCATCTTGCTCTATGGATTGATTGACTACTTGAGTATGTTGTTCTGTCGCATCAATGGAAAAAGCAAAACGCCAGTTACCATTAATAACTTTATTTGTTTCTTCGATAAATATTTTATCTACTTTCCATATGAAATTAACCATATCCTTTGAAGCTTGACCAAAACTTCCTGCCGTCAATATTCCCACATAATTGAAATCATCCACTTTTTTTATTTGTAAACCAAACGTCCCCCCATCAACATCTTTAAAAGAAGCCGTATGACGAAATATCGGTTGATCTCCTAAAGTTTTTTTGCTTTTAATGGCCATTGTGACAGTCATCGTTTCACCATCATAAATGGCATCATTCATAGTAATTTCAATCCCTTTACTCTCATCAGATAATCCAATCGCTGTCGAAAATTCTTTATAATTTTCATAAAAAGCAGCCCGGTCCCCGTCTATAAACTTGAAAATATCTCTAACAATTGGAATACTTCCAGCCTGTGCTGGGAAGGTAAAGCCTAATATAGTGCCTGATAATCCTATAAGAAGAGAGGCTACAGCAAATTGACCCCACCAGTTACCTCGTTTTTTCTTTTTCGTTATTCTTTGCTTTAATTGTTTTTTCATTTGTGCTTTTTCAATATCACTAACTTCAAGTTCCACAAATTCATTTTCATCCAATTGCACATCATTTAATAATTTATAAATGTCTTTCATACAAGGCTACCTCCTAACTTCATATCCATGGCTTGCTGCTGAAGTTTCTTTTTCCCCCGATAAATACGATTATCGATGGCCGCGCGTGTTAAACCAAATCGAGCAGCAATATCCTCAGTTTTCACCCCTAGGAAAAACTTCATCATGAAAATTTCACGATCCATTGCGTCAAGTCGATTGATTAGCTGTAGCAATTCTTCATGATTTTCGATTTGAATCAACGCTTCCTCAACAGAATCTTCAACAAGTAAACCTGTATGTTCAGAGGAAACTTCCATGCTCTTTCCTGCCTTCCTGTAATAATCGATTGCCTTGTATTTAGCTATTACACAGACCCATTTTCTAAAATCAATGGCATCCCCTTTAAATTGATCTATGTTTTCCCAAATACTTAAAAATACGTCATTCATACATTCTTCCAATAAACTTTCTTGTTGCAGTGGCGTCAATACTTTATAAACAACACCTTTCACAAGCGGTAAATAATGATCGACGACATATTCTAGTGCATCCTCTTCTTGTCTTTTCAAACGCTTTATAAAATTTCTATCATTTGACTTCATGGCACCAGTTCCCTTTCTTACCTTTTGTCGTAAAAGCCTCTACACTCTATACAACGTAAAATCTTTTTATTTCTCTCATCGATAAAAATAAGCTTGTAATTCCCGCTCTTCCGCCCCTATATATTACAATTTAATTAAATTTTCATATTTGATTAAAAATTTTACATTTTTCATTTCAAATATTATACAATAATAGTATAGTCTTAAACTAAATTACAGGACATAATAAAAATTAAATAAATTGATTGGAGATATTTTGTGAAACGTTTATTGAATATAAAAATTTTGAAACTAGTCATTGAATTCAAAAGACAAGTTATGTATAAAAAGGCAAAGGATTTAGGATATACGCATCCAAAGGTTGTTATTTGTAGCCAAGAATTAGATACATTGCTGAATATGTATAGGAAACAGGCATCCTAACAATATATAAAATAATCCCCGAATAAGACACTCTAAATAAGAGCGTTCCTATTCAGGGTTTTTCATTGTTCACTGTAAATGATTTAAATTTTACTTCTCTCAACGATATTCCATTTTCTTTTATTATTTTTGCTTGTCCATTCTCATCTATTGCAATACTCTTACCTCAAGTTGCTAACATTATAGGCATGATCATCTTTAATTCTTTGGCACCTGCTGTAATTGAAACAAAGTTTTCTTCCTGTTAAATACTCCTCCTTAATCCTACAATTAACCTTTCAATTCTCATGAATGAGAGGCACTGCACAAGCGAAACCCTTTATAGGAACTTCACTTTTCTTTTATTCAACTATTTTCCATGGTTTTTTGGTAAAGTATACCGATTTCTTTTATAATAGAAACTAGACTACCATTTAGAGGAGGAATTTAACTTGAAGAATAGACATAGTAAATGGGTTGTAAGTGCAGCATCAGCGGCATTAGTAGCTTCGGCAGTAGTGCCCGTAGCAAGTGCAGCAAGCTTTTCAGATATTAGTGATAATGACCATCAAATTGCGATTCTAGCATTAGCAGAGGCAGGTATCGTAGGTGGCTATCCAGATGGTACATTTAAACCAAATGCTGTGGTGACACGTGGAGGTGTAACGAAGTTTTTAGGGAAGTGGCTAGAAGCTAACGGCTATGAGATTCCTAAAGATTTTGATAAGCAAGCACGTTTCACAGATTTGCCAACGACTTCAAAAGATAAGGAATTATTACAATATGCAGCACTTGTAAAGGACGAGGGTGTATTTAAAGGTGCTAATAATAAATTAATGCAAACGGATAATATGTCACGTGAACAAATGGCTGTTGTGTTAGTTCGTGCCATTAAAACAGTTTATGATTTGGATTTAGTAGCGCAATATAAAGAAAAAACATATGAAACTGTGATAACAGATTTAGATAAAGCGTCTACTGATGAAAACCGAGAAGCAATTATTGCATTAGAATATGCAAAAATCACGAACGTGAAAAAATTCAATCCAAAAAATACATTAACGCGCGGACAGTTCGCATCATTCTTACATCGTACAATAACAGATGCACAGGCACCAGAACCACCAATTCAACCAGAAGTACCTTTGCTCATTCAAACAGTGACTGTTACAAATGAAACAACGCTGCAAGTTACATTAACAGATGGAACTCAACATACGGTGACGTTACCAACGCCATTACCAGAAAATGAAGAAACAAAAGTGGATTTTGTTATAAATGAAAAGCAATATGAAGCTGTCGTAACATATGAAGTAGCGGAGCTAAAAGTAAAATCTATTGATGCGATAAATGGTACACAGGTCAAAGTGGCTTTTAACCAAGCAATCGATCCATCGTCGGTGCTAAAAGCAGATAGTACAATAGCTGACAATGTGTTTGCTTTCTCTAACCTAGATACTTTAAAGGCACTACCTGTTTTCAAAATTGAAATAAGCGAAGATAAGAAAGCAATCACGTTTATATTTAAAGAAACGTTAAAAGGTACACATCGTTATGTATTACAAAATGTGAAATCAGCAAAGGGTATGATTGTAAGTAAAATTGACAACACGATGATGATTGCAGAGGATACAACGGCGCCGTTCATTAAAGATACAAAACAAGGCAATGCATCAACGGTCACTGTCCAATTCTCGGAGCCAATGTTAGCCTTTGCTAATGAGCAAATCCAGGCGGCTTTACCTAATGGTGTGAGAGTTGTCGGAATTAAAGGTGCATTAGCTGCCCATGCATCAGAAGCAACATTTGATTTATCTAGCGCAACAGCAAATGGACAACAATTGTCTCCTGGAGCTGAGGTACAATTGACTTTTATTGCAGCACGTGATGTAGCGGGTAATTTAATTTCGCCAAACCCATCAATGGTGACGGTGAAAAAAGGCGATAAGGACGGCATTGCACCTACATTAACAAGTGTACACCAAACTGGACCAAATACATTCCAACTACTTTTCTCTGAGGAATTACTAGCTATTGCACCAATAGATTTAGCCGTAACACTGGGTTCGAGACCAGTAGCAGTGACGAAAATAGAAAAGGATGCAACAAATGGTCGTTTATTTAATGTGACGGTGGATGCGAACGTGTCATTACTTGGCGTCGCAACTATAGCAACAGGTTATCAACGTGTTGTAACAGACCTTTCTGGAGAAGTAGCAACTTTCTCTACAGATTATAATTTCGTGAAGGATGATAAAGCACCGACTCTCGTTAATTCTGAAGTAGTTTATGATCAAAACGTTGAGTATTTACAATTAACATTTGATAAAGCAATAAAATTAAGTGGCTATCCAATTGCAACGTTTACTGGTAGCTATATTCACCAAAATATTTTATATAATATGGCAAATGTACCAGGCAGTGAAGTGTTAGCTGTGAAGGATTCGCCAACAAAGGTTCGCTTAAAACTATCTTCTTTATTAAATCAATATGATATAAAAGGTGCTAACTATGATGGTACATTAACATTTTCTGGTGTCGCTAGTACATATGGTGTGAACTTAAAACAAATACCAAATGTGAAGTTTACACGTGCAGGTGACTTGAATGTAAATATTAATAAGTTAGCACTAGTAGGCATTCGTACAACGGCTAATGATCTGTCATTGACAGATACTAATGTTATTTACCTACATTTCAATTATCCCGTAGATCCAGCGCTCGCGAAAAATGTTGAAAACTATGTAATTGACGGTGCACAAGTAGAAAGTGCTGTCATTGAGGCAACAAATTTAAATGGTATAAAACTGACACTAAAACAAGATTCAAACACATTCACAGGTGAACGTAATATTACGATTAAAGGCTTAAAAGCTACAAATTCAACAGAAATGTTAGCAGAGCTAAAAACAACTATTAGCTTAAAAGAAAACATTGCACCTAAAGTGGCGTCAGCCTATGTAACAAATAACTCAACAATTACGCTAGTCTTTACTGAAGATGTTTCAACTATTTTCCCAACGGATTTTGAAGTAATGATAGATGGAGCCACTGTTGCAACAGCAACGTATGGCACAGATTCTAAGACAGCACTGATTACCATTACACAGAGCGGTAAATGGCTAAGAGCAGGTAGTATTGTGAAGATTCAAAAATCAACAACAAATGCAATAAAAGATAGTAGTGGTAATAAGCTAGACCTCGTACCCCAAGATATCTACGTACCATCTAATATTCAATAAAAACAGTGTTACATCCAAATTCTAGAAGTCATTAAAGCTTACTTTTTTAATTTTGCATATGTCCTTCAAATAAAAACAGGCAACTTCTTGTTCAAATTCGAACAGGAAGTTGCCTATTTTATTAACCTTTTTAGCTCTATATCAAAATATACTCTCGCAAAAAAGCTAATCTTGTTGATTAGGTAAATGCAAGCAAGAAAAAGACCCCACATGGAACGGAGTGAAGCTGTGTTTTGTTGCGAGAGCGAAGTGCCAGCTACAAAGGAAGCGGCTCGATGCTTGCCCACAGAAAGCGAGTATCCGTATAATCATACTAAATTCATCCTACTTTTTTTCTTTTGCACGAATGCGATTTAGTAAAAATCCACCTTTAAAAGATTTTGGTTCATATGAAATAATGAATGCATTTGGCTCAAATTTTTCAATTAGATAAAACAACTCCGCTTCCCGATTACGTTTTGTCAAAATTTCATATTTATAGCGATTACTATCTCGTCCTTCACCAACATAAGTTGTTACTGCGAACCCTTCTACACGAAGGAAATCGACCATTTCGGAATTTTTTTCCTTTGTATTAACCATTGTATATACATATCCAATTGCTAATTTCTTTTCAATGGCTGTTCCCGCAAATATCCCTATACCAAAGCCACCTGCATAAATACACATTGCTAAAACACTTTGATCTCCATTAAAAACTAAAGATAGTCCAAATACATAAATAAGCATTTCTAAAACGCCTATAATAGCAGCTAAAGTCGTTATATTTTTCACTAAAAAGATTGTACGCAATGTTAGTAAAGGAACATATAAAAGTTGTAACAATAAAATCAAAAGTAAATCTTGCATTTTGTCCCCTCCTATTGTTATTTTAAATGCATAATATACAGTTACCTTATTCTTCACTTTTACAAACATACGAATTTTTCCATTAATACATATATCAAAATAACAAGTATATTATTTCCTCTTAGTCATGCTGCCGGAATGAGATTATATACTCGCTTTATATTTATTAATGCGAGCTTCTTTTTGTTCATTACTATCTTCATTTACGACATTATTTTGCTGATTCGTCGGTTGTTTAGAAGTGAGTTGCTCCATTAACATTTTATCAAGTGAGGCAGAAAGTTCTCCTGTACCCGTTGCACTAAGCGTTTCTTGTTGCTGTTTCACTTCTTTAACAAGAATTTTTTCGCCATTCGCTTTAATAATATAATGGCGGATGTAGCCATTTTCACTTCTAATTTCAAATTTCGCTTTACCTTTTTTCTTTTTCGCTTCATCTAAAAATAAATCCGAAGGCAGACATTTTAATTCATTCTCCTTGATAGATCCAAGATAACTTGTACTGGATTGAATTTTCATCTAGTAAACACTCCTTTGCTCATTAATTATTGTTAAACCTTTTACAATGAGATTTATCTTTACATCGGAATGATTTTCCATTTATAAACTTATTTCTATTACATAAAAAGGACAGCTATTAAAGCCGCTGCCCTTGAACGTATTATTCTGTATCCACGCCCCATTAACTATGGTGGAGCTCGTGCTTCGCGTGCTATTCCATTTTTCTATTTCAGCCTGCCACTTGGCCGTTTTCCATCTACCGAATACCATGATCACGAGGCGAAAATAAGCCCTGCTTTATAGCTATGATGATGGGATATATGATTTATCCAAATTAACAATATGTTGTTAATTAAAATAAAACGAAGTTAATAATACGCTTCAAACGATGGAATATTGTGAATGATAACTACTAAAAAAGTGCCTGTAATGATATATCCAAGCCCTTCAAAACCTTATACTGCAATAAGCCATGGCATAAAGCCTTGCGACAATTTCTTTCACGCCATCGTGAACTTGCAAACCTCTCCATAACATAGCGGAATTTGAAATTTGCTAGGGGGTATGCATGATAGCAGTGGAATTATGCTCGATTAATTTGAGTTTGTGCACGATAGAATCAATATTATGCACGATTGAATACAAATCTCGCACGATAGACGCCCACCTAACTTAAACATTCAAAAAAATAGAGGTTGCCGCAGAAAGTCCGTTTTCTGTGACAACCTCACTTTGTTTTATTTTAATTGCATCGTTGTAATGCAAGTACCATCCTTTTCAGAAGTAGAGAACTTTGACTCTACCATTTTGCCTTCGTGCTTCATCTTTATGTTATACGTTTGATCACGAGGTAGCCATAAATCAATAAATCCATTCGCTGGAGTTGTCATTGTTTCATCCACTATCACATTACCTTTCGAATCTTCAATGAAAACATCAATCTCTTTATTCACCATCTCACCTTGGCATCCAGTCAAACTATGGTTTGTGCAAGGATGAGTTTCATTTATGTATGGAGCAATCGAAACAAAAAATTCGTCTTCTGGCAAACCATATGTTGACTCTTTGTCTTCTTTATCAGTCACAATCAGTTGCTTAGATGTGATTGAAGCAGATTCACCTTCAATTTTACTCCCGCTATAATTATTCACCAATTCCTTGATATCTTGCGTTTCAATTTCTTTTGTAGGGTTATCTACATTAGCACTTTCTCCATTACAAGCACCTAACACAACAGTAGCAAACAAAGTTGCAGCAAAGATTTTTAATTTCATTTTGTATCCACCTCTTGTATATTTCTTTCTACGTCGTAAAACGCTGATAATTTATAGTATAATCTATAAATTTGAAGAAAGTGTGCAGAATAACGGTAGATTGGCTAAAACAGTTAGAATTGTTTGAGTACCCGGCACTCAAACTAAAGAAAAAGGATTGGCACAACGAATATTTCGTTGCGCCAATCCTTTTCATTCGTTAATCATATCTAAAAATCCATGCCAATGATAAAGTCGTGCTAGTGGTACATGTTGATTGTACGATTGATTTTTTAAGATAACTTCTGTCTCTACATCTTGTAGCGTTTCAAGTACTGCTGGTTTATCATCTACGTAAACATCCAGTGCTAATGATTTAATAGTCGCAACTTTTTCATGATCTTGCATCCCACAAAAGAAGTGCCCTTCTGTGACAGGGAAGCCTTGCGCAATCATCCATTCACGTGTTTTCTCACAATATTGTTTTGGACGTGACGTTATATAGTAAATGTCATGTCCCTCTTGCTGCAATGCTTGTAATGTTTCCAGCGCACCTTCAAAAATTGGACAATCCGTAAAATAAATATCCTCTAAAGAGCTATTCCACATAACAGAACCTTCTGCATCACTTAATCCAAATGGCTCGTGAATTTCAACTCTTTGCAGTGCATGAAAGGCTTCAATTCCTACATTTTTACCTAGTTTTTTATTATAAAGATCAAAAGCATGAGCGCGTAAATCGATTAGTGTGTCATCAATATCAAAACCAAATTTCATCTTTTTTTGTTCCTTTCAAGAAGCAGTTTCTAAGAAGTTTGCGGCAAAGGTTTGTTCTTTTTCGATTTGCTTCGTCAGTACTTCATTAATGTCAGGCTCGCGCATTTGCTGGAAAACCTGTACGTCGAATTGTGCAATCGTTTCTTTCGATAATAATGATGCAAGACAATCCGCATCCTTAAGCGCACTATTCAAACCAAAGGCCCCAGTTGGCGTCATTGTATGGACCGCATCTCCTAAAAGTACGAGTCCCTCTGTTCCCCAACTGTCACAATGGCTACTAAATACATCTAGTAATACGAAATCTCGCCAAGATTGAATATGTTGTACCACTATCTCAGTTAAATCTGGAAAAGCTTTTGTTAGCTGTTGAATGAATGGTGTAAATGCTTGCTTTCGAAGTTCTGAAAAACTACCTTGTTCAATATTCCAACCAATTTGAATAAACCCATTTGTCTGTGCAAATAATGACAATTGCTTATCACCTATGAGTGCCATTTTTATAGCAGGCTCCCATCCTTTCGGGGCAGGAATTTTTGCCCACAGTAAATCAAAGCCATGCTTACGTTTAGCCATATCAATGTGCGACTGCTTACGAATCGTGGAATAACGACCATCCGCCCCAATAATAAGCTGACTGGCAATCTCAATCGATATACCATCTTTAGAAGCGACCACCCCAACATAGCGCCCTGACTCATCTGTCGCAAGTTGTGTAACTTTCGTGTTTAACATACAAGTAAAGTGTGGGAATTGATGCGTTTTGTCTAAAATGACTTTTAGCAAATGCGCTTGCGGCACATGTATACCTAGGTGACCCACTGTTGGATCCGCAACGATAGTTTTAAACAATTGCCCATTATTGAAATATTCAAGTTTTTCCATCCGTAATAAACCATGGGCTTCGATTGCTTCAAATAAATTATGACTCTTTAAAACAGCCTCACCCTCTTCATTTAAATGCTCGCCGCGAAATGCTTTCCCAAGCTCTGCGTTTTGTTCAAGTAGTATCACTGATAGTCCTTTTTTCGCAAGTAAATAACCAAGAAGAGCACCACCAGGACCAGCTCCTACAATGCAAACATCCGCTTCATAACTCACTTTTCGTCACCATTCTTTGGGTAAGCGATAATGCGTAAATCATGACCAACTTTTTCAAACGAATCAAATTCAACGTCAAATGCTTCGTCCATCGATGTGGCGCTATGACCAGCAATTGGTGTTAACGACAAACGACCGCCTAACACTTTCGGTGCTACATATATAATGTACTTATTAATGGCACCACTTTGTAAAAAGGACGCATTCACTGTGCTACCACCCTCAACTAAAATATCCGTAATACCTAGCTGATAGAGTTTTTCAAGCATTTCATCAATATCAAGTCTCTTATGTTCACTGCGAACCGGTAGCATTATTACACCATTTTTTTCAAAGGCAGCAATTTTCTCTTGGTCTACATCTTCACTACAAACAATGATCGTTTTTGCTTCTTCGACATTAAGCACATTCGCGTTTTCCCGTGTTCGGAGCGAACTGTCCATAATAATACGTACAGGATTTTTACCTTTGACTCCATTCAATCGTGTAGTCAATGAAGGATTATCAGCAATCACCGTACCAACGCCTACTAAAATACCATCTACTTCATGGCGAATATGATGGACATCTTCGCGTGCTGCTTCGCCTGTCACCCATTTTGAATGTCCAGTATGTGCGGCAATCTTCCCATCTAATGTCATCGCATATTTTGAAATTACAAAGGGGCGACTTGTACGCATATTGTGAATGAAGCGTTCGTTTAAACGACGAGACTGCGCTTCTAATACACCCACTTCTACTTCAATCCCTGCATCACGAAGTAGTTGAATGCCACGACCTGCCACATCGGGATTAGGGTCTTGCATCGCTACAACAACACGACTTACTTCAGATTCCTTCACCAAGTTCGCGCAAGGAGGTGTTTTCCCGTAATGTGAACATGGTTCGAGTGTCACATATAATGTCGCACCTTTTGCATGCTCCCCTGCCATACGAAAAGCATGGACTTCAGCATGTGGCTCACCAGCTTTTCGATGTAACCCTGTACCCACAATGACGCCGTCTTTCACAATGACTGCACCTACTAATGGATTCGGGTTCGTATGTCCCTTTGCACTCGCTGCTAAATCAAGTGCTAATTGCATATATTTTTCATCCGTCGTCATCACTAATGTCCCCCCACTTACTTCATTTCACGCATATGTCCAGATTTTTCAACCTTTGTATTCAAGTAGAGTTGATTTGTTTCTGTCACGCCGCCCCATAATGGTACATGTCCTTCTGCTGCTAAACCGTGTGATTCTAATGCGGCTAGCTTTTTCGGATTATTGGTAATCAGTGTCACTGGTTTTGTGCGAAGTGCTTCTAGTACAGTCATGGCTTCCTCGTAAGAACGTGTATCATCAGGGAAACCAAGTGCATGGTTTGCTTCAACTGTGTCTAGGCCTTCTTCTTGTAATAAATAGGCTATTGATTTTGAAAATAAACCGATGCCACGGCCTTCATGATCCGCTAAATAGAAAATAGCACCACACCCATGTTCAACAATCATTTTCATAGATTCATGCAGTTGATAGCCACAATCACATCGCTGGCTACCAAAAATATCGCCAGTATGACAAATGCTATGCATGCGTATCATTGCATTATCTGCATTAGCAAAATCACCGTAAACAAGGACAGATGATTGTTGTTGAAAGGCTAAATTTGCTGTCGCAAGTGAATCAATAATTTCTTCTTTTGAAAGATTCACCTTCACCTTTAGCCAGTTATACCATTGGAATGTCGCTGAAAAATCTCCTTGTTTTACGGGTAATTCTATGGGACCAACGATACATATATTTTCTGTTTCAGATTGCTTTATAATACTCATCTTATCTTTAACTAAATCCATTATTTTCGTAGTAATTGTCATCATTTTCTCCAACTTTCTATCGTGAACAGCTAGGGCAGTTGCCTAACTGCGTGCTTATATTCACACATCACTTACATAACGTAACTAAGTTTATTATAATAACCAACTTGTGTCAAATACCAACTCTTATTTTAGTACAATATTATGCACCTTTTTTATTATATATAGATGTGCTATTTTTTCAGGACAGGCTGGTCTATAATAGGCAAAGATAGCTCTTTAAGATGAAAGGAAGTTATGAATGAACTTAGAAAAAAATGTTCAGGTGAAGCAGCCAAAATATCAGCAAATTGCGGTAGACCTCGCCTCGAAAATAGTAGAAAAAAAATATCAAGTAGGCGATAAAATATATGCACGATCCTCACTCGCAAGCCAATATAATGTATCTGCTGAAACTGCAAGAAGAGCCATTGCTGTTTTACAGGATTTAGAAATTGTTGAAGCTTCAAAAGGGAGTGGTGTATTCATTAAATCATATGAAAAAGCAGCTCAATTTGTCCGACAATTCCATGATGTTCAGTCAGTGCATGAGCTACAAAATGAGTTACTAGTAAGTATTCGTAACCAACAAAATGAATTGTTGAATTTGCAAGAAAAAACAAAGCAGCTCATTAGCCGAACTGAACATTTCCGCTCCGTAAATCCCTTCATACCCTATCAGATTGAAATGACGATGGAAAGCCCATGTATTCAGCAAACACTACAAGCCTTAAATTTTTGGCAAAATACCTCTGGAACAATCGTTGGTATTCGCCGTAGCAACGAATTATTACTATCCCCCGGCCCGTATGCATCGCTTGAGGATGGCGATATTATTTATTTCATTGGTAATGATGAAAGTTTAGCGCGTGTCCAAAATTTCTTATACCCAAATTAAAATCCGGTTAAACGCTGTTATTTCAGCGTTTAACCGTTTTTTTTGTAATTTGTTAATTTGACAAAAGTAACAACTCTTTGTTATCGTTAAGTTGTTACTTGTTCATTTTTGGATATAACAATCCTAAAAATAGCATCAATCAACGAAAGGAGTGGTTCTATGGAAAAAATAAAAGTGGAGCATGTTTCCAAGGTTTTCGGGAAGCAAATCCCTCAAGCACTAGAACTAGTCAAACAGCAAAAAAGCAAAACGGATATCTTAAAAAAGACAGGTGCAACAGTTGGTGTTTATAACGCTAGCTTTTCTGTTAATGAAGGAGAAATCTTCGTCATCATGGGCTTATCCGGCAGTGGTAAATCGACACTTATCAGACTTCTAAATCGCCTAATTGAGCCAACAAGCGGCAATATTCTAATCGATGGTGAGAACATTTCTAAAATGAGCAAGGATGCTTTAAAAACTGTTCGACGTAACAAAATGAGTATGGTATTCCAAAACTTCGGTTTATTCCCTCATCGAACACTTCTTCAAAACACCGAATACGGTCTTGAAATTAGAGGTGTCTCAAAAGAAGAGCGTAAAGCAAAAGCAGAACAAGCACTTGAAAATGCTGGATTACTTGCATATAAAGATCAATATCCAAACCAATTATCCGGTGGGATGCAACAACGTGTCGGTTTGGCGAGGGCACTTGCAAATGACCCTGAAATTCTACTAATGGATGAGGCATTTTCTGCACTCGATCCTCTTATTCGTAAAGAAATGCAAGATGAATTACTAGATTTACAGCAAACATTGAAAAAAACAATTATTTTCATTACACATGATTTGAATGAGGCGCTTCGAATTGGCGATCGCATTGCTATTATGAAAGACGGCACTATCATACAAATCGGTACAGGTGAAGAAATTTTAACGAATCCCGCTAACGACTATGTCAGAACATTCGTAGAAGACGTAGATCGCTCCAAAGTTTTAACAGCTGAAAATGCAATGGTTCGACCGGTATACGTCAATGTTGATCTTGATGGCCCTACCGTAGCGCTAAAAAGAATGCGCGAAGAAACCGTTAGTTTACTTATGGCTGTCGATAAAAATCGTCGCCTAAAAGGTTTTATTACTGCGGATGATGCACTTCTTGCAGCAAAAAAACATGAACAGACAGTCCATTCGATTGTTCAACCAGAAATTTTAACAGTCCCCCCTGATATGCTCTTACAAGATATTTTAGGAATGATTCATAACTCACCTACTCCAATTGCTGTCGTAAAAGATGAACGTCTACTAGGCGTACTCATCAGAGGCGTTGTCATCGAAGCGCTCTCAACATACAGCGAGGAGGCTGAATCACATGAATAATTTTTTAGATAATCTACCAACTTTACCACTTGCCCCTTGGGTAGAATCAGCTATGGACTGGTTGACGAGTAATTTTTCAGCCTTTTTCGGCACAATTCAAAAATCCGGAAAACTACTCATGAGTCAGGTCACTGATTTATTAATTGGCATTCCCGCCATTATTTTAATCTTACTAATTGTCATTTTAGCTTTTTTCGCAACTGGCAAAAAATTTGGATTAGCTACGTTCTCACTCTTAGGCTTATTATTTATTTATAATCAAGGCTTATGGACTCAACTCATGGAAACAACAACCCTCGTATTATTTTCGAGTATAATTTCCATTGTTATAGGTATTCCACTTGGCATATTGATGTCAAAATCTAGTATCGCTGAAAGTATCATAAAACCGCTTCTAGATTTCATGCAAACGATGCCTGGCTTCGTTTACTTAATTCCTGCCGTTGCCTTTTTTGGCATTGGGATTGTCCCAGGGGTATTCGCATCTGTAATATTCGCACTGCCCCCTACGGTACGTATGACAAATTTAGGTATTCGTCAAGTACCAAAAGAGTTGGTCGAAGCTGCTGATTCATACGGCAGTACAGCCAGTCAAAAACTATTCAAAGTTGAAATTCCGTTGGCCAAATCAACCATTATGGCAGGCATAAACCAAACTGTTATGTTATCACTTTCAATGGTCGTAATTGCATCCATGATTGGAGCACCAGGACTTGGTCGTGAGGTTTTAACAGCACTTCAACGTACACAGGTCGGTAATGGCTTCGTCGCTGGCTTAGGACTCGTGATTTTCGCGATTATTATCGATCGCTTGACTCAAAGCTTTAACAAAAAGAAAGTGCAATAAGAAAGGAAGATTCGATGAAATTTAAAACATTATCAAAATTAGGTATGGCTTTAGGACTTGGATTCTTACTTGCTGCATGTAGTAGTGACGAGGATTCTAGTAAAGGTAGCGATGCAAAAGAAGTAAATCTTGCTTATGTTGAGTGGGATACTGAAATTGCTTCGACAAATGTCGTTGGACAGGTACTAGAAGACTTAGGTTATGATGTATCATTGACGCCGCTAGATAACGGCATCATGTGGGAGGCACTTTCCAAAGGTGAAGCGGACGGTATGGTTGCAGCATGGCTACCACATACACACGCTTCTCAATATGAAAAATATAAGGATGATCTAGATGAGCTCGGCGAAAATCTTTCTGGAGCTAAAATTGGATTAGTCGTTCCAAGCTATATGAAAGTGAACTCTATCGAAGATTTAACAAATGAAGCCGATCATACGATTACAGGAATTGAACCTGGTGCTGGTATTACTGCTGCGACTGAAAAAGCACAAGAAGAATATGATAATTTAGCAGATTGGAATCTAGTAACCTCTTCTTCTGGTGCCATGACAACAGCGCTTTCTCAAGCAATTGACAATAAAGAAGACATTATTGTCACTGGATGGTCGCCACACTGGAAATTCGCTTCTTATGATTTAAAATACTTAGAGGATCCAAAGGGTGTTTACGGCGGTGAAGAAACGATTAACACATTTGTTCGTAAAGGATTAAAAGAAGAAAATCCAGATGTATATTCAGTTCTTGACAACTTCCACTGGACTTCAGATGATTTAGAAGAAGTCATGCTTGAAATTATGGACGGTACTGACCCGAAAGAAGCGGCGAAAAATTGGATTAAAAACAATGAAGCAACAGTTGCTGAATGGACAAAAGATATTAAGAAATAAACATTAAATATGGTCCCCTCGTTAAGTGAAAACGAAGGGGCCATTATTTTTATTGTACCTACTCCAATTGCTTAATAACGATCTTATCTTTCAATTACATATACATAGAACAAAAAAACACAAACCCAAAAGGCTGTGTTTTTTTATTTAAAGATTTAATTTGTATTTTGCAAAATTAGACCATCGCTCATTTTAACTATATGATCAGCATAAGCAAGCATTTCTTCGTCATGTGTAACCATTAATGTCGTAATGTTTAATGTTTTCGTTAAATCTCTAATTAACAACATAACTTCTTTAGATCTTTTTGAATCTAAACTTGCCGTTGGTTCATCTGCGAAGAGAACTTTAGGCTTATGAATGATTGCACGAGCAATGGCAACACGTTGTTTCTCCCCACCTGACAGCGAAGAAGGATACGCATTTTTTCGGTGGTCCATTCCAACTAATTTTAGTATCCGATTCACTTCTTCTGTTTGCTCATGTTTCTTTAATTTCGTTTCAGAAACATCTAACATTAGCATTAGTTGTTCTTCTACTGTAAGGAAAGGAACCAGGTGCGCAAATTGAAAAACAAAACCGAATTTACTTGCTCGCACTTGTCGAACTTGCTCTGCACTCATATTCGTCATATTTTTCCCTTCGAATAGTACTTGACCCTCAGTTGTGGGTTGAAGTCCCGCAGCTATTGTAAGAAGTGTACTTTTACCAGAGCCTGATGCGCCTACTAATGCTGTTATCTCGCCTTCTCTTAGGGAAAGATTGATTCCTTTTAGTATTTCTTCTTTTACTTCCCCATTCGTAAACGTTTTTCTAACATTATCAATTTCAAATAACGTCATATTAAGCCTCTCCTTGCTGAATCGCTTGTAATGGTTCGATTTTTTTAATTTGTAGTCCAGAGAGTGTAGCCCCAATAAATCCGATAACTAAGAATACTAAAGACAATTGCATAGTAGTTTCAAAAGTTAAACTAAACGGCATTCCTTCTGGTGCAATCATATTGAAAACTTGACTAAGTGTAATAGACAAAATAAGTGAAATGACTGTAATTACAAACATTTGTGTCCAAATCATTTTGAATAACTTACTTGTTTTTATACCAATTGCTTTTAAAATTCCGTATAACCCGATTTTTTGAACATTCATCATGTAGAAGAAGATCGCAAACAACATGCCACTAATGACTACTAAAAACCAAATAATCATATTTAAAGACATCTGCTCTGCGCTATAACTAGAAATTGTACCTAGAAATTCTTTATTTGAAAATGATTGTAATCCAGCGATTTCATGTGAAGAATCCGCATCTGGTACGAAAACCATTTGCATTTCCATAACTCGATAAATTTCTTGATAATTCACCATGTTGATAAAAGCAACAGGCGCATGACTGTATTTCTTTTGATCCACAAAGCCCTTTACAACAAACTCACCACTAAATTGATTGTTCGTTAAGGTATCACCTACTTTTATACCTGCTTTCTTCAATGAGCTATCTAATATAATTTCCCCGGGCTTCACATTTTCAAATAGCTTTGAATCGGTAGATGTCACAAAGGCCACGCTTTGTTGCTTATCCGCCTCATCATTTAAAAAGCCCATTTGAATTGAAAACGCTACAGCATTCTTTTCTTTGTGCAATAGTTCATTTTGGAGCTCGCTATCTATTCTTGACAGATTATATTTTTCATCTGCATCTTCATTCATATAAAATTGTCCTTCTGGTAAATCTTTAATGAGGGCGGCATTGTCTTGTGATAATCCATTCGCCAAACCAGAAATGATAAAAGTTAGTAAACTAACAAGAAACACAATAGAACCTAATATTAAAAATCTTACTTTATTTTTCTTAATTTCTTTCAAGGCAAGGTTCATAACTAACTCCTCCAATCTTTTGATAAGCTAAGCATAAATCACCTATATGAACTGGAGATGAACTAAACATTACATTTGAAACACTACTGTACTGCTCGAAAAATTCAGATTAAAAAGTTTTCTCATAATTTGATATATGAGGTTAATGCGTTTCCGCTATCTCCAAGCCTCTAGCGATAGTTATCAATAACCGCAAATATGCCTTTAAAATTTACCTGTACTTCGTCAGTCGCTAGCTTAATATAAGGTGCTTGTTCGAGTAACTGCGTAATCGATATTTCTATAGCTTTTGTAATTATCGTTAAATACAGACAAATTACACTTCGTTATCTACAAGAATTTACAAAAAAAGCATTTACCTCTAGTTTAGAAGTAAATGCTCTTTATTACGATATTAATTTTAAACAAACTGCCGAGCCAAGAACAAGTGCGATACATACAATACGGCGCCAGTCCTTCGATTCATTAAAAAATAACATGCCAAGTAATGCGCCACCTGCCGCACCGATACCTGTCCAAATAGCATACGCTGTGCCCATTGGTAAGGAAACCATCGCGTAGGCTAACCCCGCAAAGCTTAAAGTGAATGCTACAATCAATAGCATTAAATTTTGGACACTTTTCTTGTTATTATATTTACTAATCATAAAAACACCCATCATTTCACAAAGCCCAGCAACCACTAATGCTACCCATGCCATTATTCCTTCACCCCTTTATCTCTAGGTTCGCCTGTGACAAGTTTCAACCCGATAACTCCTGCTAATAACACAGCAATACTCGCAATTTTAGCTAGCTTCCACGGCTCGCCAAACAATAAACTGTCAGCCAAAACTGTTCCCGCAGTCCCTAAACCAACGAACACTGCATACACCGTCCCAACAGGCAAACTTTCACCAGCTTTAATTAATAAATAGAAGCTAATAAAAATCGCAATTGCTGTTCCAATCCATTCCACAACACTATTTGCATGCTTTAAACCAATTACCCAGCCGACCTCAAAAAAGGCAGCAATAAAAATACTCAACCATTGTTTATTCATTTATATTTCCTCCTAAATAACTTGATTTTGGATGTCCTTATTGCTGATGATAATCATTTCCTTGCCACACAGAGGCCCCCTCTCCATAAAACCAAACAAAAAAGCCAGAAGAAACACTGTAAAAACAGTATCTCCCAGGCTTTTATCCTTCCGTGTCACAAAAAATGAAGATGAATTTGTGGTTTTCTCTCGGTCCAGACTAGCAGTAGCTACGGAACCCTAGAAAACTTTTATATCTAATTGTAATTTTAGTATAGCAAACAACTCAGTTATTTTCCACCGGTACATAGCCGACTTTTTCAACTAAAGCCTGCCCTTCAGGCGAAACAATCCAGTCGATGAATGCTTGCGCGTTTGGATTTTCTGTTCCAGCCGTTACTGCATAAAATTCCGATGCTAATGGATATGTACCGTTGCGAATATTTTCTTTTGTAGGTGCGACTCCGTCAATGGACAGTAATTTTATATCCTCATTGCCTACCATTTCAGTCGAATAGTATCGGAACGTATAGCCAATCGCATTTTTATAATTACGATACTGCGATACTTCATGAATAATACCGCCCATGCCTGATGCTATATCCTCTGCAGGGGCCTCCATAATCGGCGTATTCCCCATAATTTTCTCTAACATCGACTGACTTCCACTATCTGCTGGGCGTTGGAATGCACGAATCTTTTCATTATTGCCACCCAACTGATTCCAATTCGTCAGATCGCCCGCATAGATTTGCTTCACTTGCTCAAGTGTTAAATTGTCTACACTATTTTTATGATTTACGAAAAATACAAATGCTTCGCGTCCAATAGGCGTCATATTAAATGTTAAGCCCTCCATCTCCGCGACTCTTTCCTGTGATACAGACGGAGCTGCCGCAAAAATCAGATCGACTTTTCCATAAATTAAATTATGATAGGCTTCTGGCGTTGTGTTTACCATAACCTCGCTATCATAGGAATTATATATTTTTTTCGGATACGTAGCTTGCACAAATGCCGAATACAACGGATACATAGCTGTAGCACCATCCAACCGTGGCAATGGTTCCTGCAATTGTAAGGATGCCACTGTTTCAGACTTTACGACCTTATTATTTTCAGTAAATGGCTCATATTCATAAATTGCAACCTCCGCATCAACAGTTGGAATACTCATTTTATAATGATACTGAATTGGTGCAATCGAAGCGATTATGAGCGCTACCCCGGCTAATCCTGCAAACCACCCTTTCCGCTTTTTCGTCTTAATCCAACCAAATTCCAGACAGATATAAAGTAAAAACAAGCAAATTGGTATAGCAACGAGCAGACTTATATAATGCATCCCACCCATGAGTAATACAAAGAACCCTATAACCCCTGTCAAAAATAACAAGCCAACAAATACAGCAATTGACTGAATAACTTTCATCACCTTTTCCCCCTTACACAAAAGTGTAATTTTACACTATTTATTCTACTTTAATCGATTCCCCAGAAAAACGCAACTTCATTTTCTGAAAATTATGCTAAAATATTAGTAGAAAATTAAGGAGGCATTACATATGGCAATTGAAAAAGTACGCGAACATTTTGCGCAATGGGATTTACAACATAGAATACAAGAGCTTAGTGAAAGCTCTGCAACCGTTGAAATGGCTGCACAAGCACTCGGTTGCGAGCCTGAACGTATCGCTAAAACACTATCTTTTTTAGTAAACGATGGAGCGATTTTAATCGTTGCAGCAGGTGATGCTAAAATCGACAATGCTAAATACAAAGCTATTTTTGGCACAAAGGCTAAAATGATTGCAAAAGAAGACGTAAATGAGCTCATAGGCCATGATGTTGGTGGCGTTTGCCCATTTGGTGTGAACAAAGGCGTGGCGATCTACTTAGATGTATCGCTCAAACGCTTTACAACTGTTTTCCCTGCGTGTGGTAGTAGCAACTCTGCAATCGAGCTAAGGATCGACGAGTTTGAAGCCTATACACCTTACAAGGAATGGATAGATGTATGTAAGGGTTGGAATGACTAGCATTTTTATAAAGAAAAACCCTGACAGAGTCAACATTCAACCTGTCAGGGATTTTTGTTTATTATGCCTTTTCCACCGTATGGATCAAAATATCTTGTTTAAAGTGGTGGCGATTGCGCAAGGACGCTAAATCAAAGTGGATAGTTTTTAATTCATACGGGTAAAGTTTTTTGCTACATATGATTGTGGTTCTAGTAGTCTAGATGTAATAGAGTAATATGTTCACAAAAAATCAATGGAATTTACCCGTTAATCTAAAACCAATTTCCGCTACTAGCGATGATAATACAAATGTTCCTGTATATACAACGAGTGAGATAACAACAATGCGCCAACCCAATTTTTTAAACTCTTGCAAATCTTTCCCGAAAGAGAGACCTGCATACGCCAAAATAGGTGTTGCTAGAGCCATAAAGTTCACTTTTTCCGTTAATTTAATAACAGTTTCATTTCCAGGGAATATTGGCGTTGTAATCACTAATGCTAACATAGATATCCAAATAACCACTGGAAGTTTAATAGGAACGATTTTAGCGAAAAGGAACCCTAATACCGTAACAGCAACAATGATCATCATACCTGGTAAGGCATCAATAGCTGAAACATCGTATCCAATCCAGTTTCCCATAAGGGCTATTATTCCAATAATTGCAAACGTTAATATTTTATCTTTCATTTAAAATCTCCTCTTTATATCCTATGCCCCAATATTTTTCGCTTGGTCTTTTTTTGATCTTCTCCCTAAAATAGGTTCAAATTTGTTGTATAAGTAATTTGTAACCGGTAAAGAAAAGAAGACACAAATATACGTTCCTAAAATGGTTGTAATTAAGTTAGCGGCACCCGCAAAAACTGCAATATCCGTTGCAGAATCCGGGAATATAACTGATAATGCACCAACCATAGCCGCCATCATACTACCCGAACCTACACCAGCACCCATGGCTAGTGAAATTGGGTGGAACCAACCAGTTTGGGCCATAAAACTCGCTAACACTGAGAGATATAAAGCCCCAAACAACGTACCACAAACATATACGCCCAGTGCTCCTCGTCCTTCAGGTGAATCAGAGCCATATTTTTCAGCAATAATAGCTAAGTTAGGTTCTCTATCAATGGAAAAAGTCGCGCCAATTGCTTCTCTTTTCATCCCAAGTAACAATGCAACTGGTAAACCTAATACAATTGTTCCTGCGAAATGCCCTACTTCTTGTAAGCCTAAAGAAAGTCCTGCCTCAAAGATTTGCGGTAAAGAAGGACCCATTAACATAGCTAATTTGGCTACAAATAGCATGAATGAAATCCCCAAAATATTGGCTGCTACATTCATTTCTTTCATTTTCAAAATTTTTAATGACGGTAAACTAATAATGGCTCCGATAATTAATGCATACAACATTGGAAATAATGCAATTGCTCCAATTCCTATGTTGAATGTTTTTATGCCGATAAATTCTGTGAAACAGACTAATATCAACACGAATAAATGAATTTTCCAACTACGAAAAGATTTTTCTTGCACTTTTTGTACTCCTATTCTATAAATCATGCTGAATCCAAAAAGGAAATCAGCATGATTATTCCTATAATTTTTTGGCGCTTTTTCTAAACATGAGCTTTGTATCAATAGATAATTATTCAGGAACAGATTTTAGTGTTAGACCATTTTGTAACCTATTGAATTTTTTCTGTTGTATTTAAAGCTAGGCCAACGATCAGGGAAATCCCTTGAATCATTGCTTTTTCATCTGGTAAAAATACGTCACTATGTAGTTTCATAGGATCGTCTGGATTTTCTCCAACGCCTAAGAAGACAAATGTGCCAGGGACTTGTTCTAAATAGAAAGCAAAATCTTCACTTGCCATACTTGGTTTATTCAACCATTGCACTGCATTTTCTCCGAATAAATCAATAGCAATAGCAGCAGCATGGTCATTAAATTTTGGATCATTCATTGTAACAGGATACCCTACTGTAGAGTTAAAGTTTATTTCAACTTCTAATTTAAGAGCCGAAGCCACTCCTTCAATAATTCGTTGAATACTTGCAGCTACTTCCTTACGAGTGTTGGCATCTAGTGTTCGTACAGTTCCTTTAAAACTAGCTTTTTCAGGAATGATATTATAGCCATCCCCTGCTTCAATTGTGCCGATTGTAAGTACGACAGAGTCAATTGGATCAGTTTCTCTGCTTACAATTGTTTGGAGAGCTGTTACAACGTGAGCTGCACCCACAATTGCATCAACTCCTTGATGAGGTGCTGCCCCATGACCTTTTTTACCTTTTAACACAACATCAAAAGTATCCATACTTGCCATAATCGCACCATTTCTAAAGCCGTACTTTCCAGTTGCTAACTCAGGCCAAACATGAAAAGCAAAAACATGGTCAACAGTAGGGTTACTTAGAACACCTTCTTCAACCATCATAATGCCCCCGCCCTTCATCTCTTCAGCAGGCTGAAAAATAAATTTAATCGTACCCGAAATATGTTGTTTATTTTGAGATAAAACTTTAGCAGCAGAAAGTAGCATTGCGGTATGCATATCATGTCCGCAAGCATGCATAATCCCTGGATTTTTAGATTTGTAACTTACATCTGTCTTCTCCTGAATAGGTAAAGCATCAATATCTGCTCGTAAAGCTAGAACAGGTCCTTTTTTCTCTCCACGAAGAATACCAACAACACCCGTCTTTGCAACTCCTGTAGTTACTTCAATGCCAAGTTTTTGTAAATAATTCGCGATAATTTCAGCCGTTTTATGCTCTTCAAACCCAAGCTCAGGATTTTCATGGATCATTCTTCTTAATCTCACAGCTTCTTCATATATTCCGACTGTTTGCGCTACTATTTCAGCAGGCTTTAATGAATTCGAAAAATCTTTGGCATTCATTATCATTCATCTCCTAAAGAAAAAATACATAAACCATTCTTATTACAATGGAATTATTTTAGATAAATTATCATTATTAAAAAGTAAAATATTCAGAAAAATCATTTAAATTTAATAATTCTCATTAGATATTGATATACTAACATATCAAATATGTACTGTAAATCTAGAAAATACAGGTGTATTTTCGGATGGCACTTAGAATGTCCATTTTGATTCACTTAGCGAGATATTCGCCGTTTTAATCATTGAAAACCTTGCTTTTCATTTTAAAAAAAGTAACTAAATGCAGGTTCCACTCCCGATGATTTCAATTTAAGAAACCAATGAAAATGGCATTTGGACAAAAAAATAAAGAAGTGTTGGAGGCCTTCAACCCCTAACACTTCCTGTCTAGTACATCTTCATATATTCATCTCGTTCCCAGTCATGTACGCGTGTTCTGTATTTATCCCATTCAATTTCCTTCGCTTCAGTAAACTTCTCGAAAATATGCTCACCTAGTGCCTCTCGCACAATGCTATCCATTTCTAACTCGATTAATGCGTATTCTAGAGATGCTGGAAGGCTATCAATACCACTTACTTCACGTTCAGCGCGTGTCATTTTATAAATATTGCGATCCACCGCATCTGGTGGTGTTAAATCTTTTCGAATGCCATCAAGTCCAGCTGCTAAAATAACAGCCATCGCTAAATATGGGTTTGCTGCTGGATCTACAGATCGTAACTCAATCCGTGTGGAGAGGCCACGAGCTGCTGGAATTCGAATCAGTGGCGATCGGTTTTGCGCAGACCATGCGACATAGCATGGTGCCTCGTATCCTGGCACTAAACGTTTGAATGAGTTTACTAGCGGGTTTGTCACTGCTGTAAAACCATGTACGTGTTTTATGACACCTGCCATAAAGCTACGCGCTGTATGACTTAATTGTAAATCCGCGTTTTCATCGAAGAAGGCATTTTTGTCACCTTCGAATAATGATAAGTTAAAGTGCATCCCTGAGCCGTTAACGCCAAATAATGGTTTTGGCATGAAGGTTGCATGCAGGCCATGTTTGGCTGCCACTGTTTTCACAACAAGCTTGAACGTTTGGATGTTATCACAAGCTTCAATAGCATTTGCGTATTTAAAATCTATTTCGTGCTGACCAGGTGCAACCTCATGGTGTGACGCTTCGATTTCAAAGCCCATTTCCTCTAGCTCTAGTACGATATCGCGGCGGCAGTTTTCTCCTAAATCCGTTGGCGCTAAATCGAAATAGCCAGCACTATCATTTAGCTCCAGCGTCGGTTGACCTTTATCATCGAGCTTGAATAAGAAAAATTCCGGCTCTGGTCCTAGGTTAAACGAGGTAAAACCCATCTCCTCCATTTCCTTTAATGCACGCTTTAAATTCGAACGTGGATCGCCTTCAAATGGTGTACCATCTGGTCTTGCGATATCACAAATAAAACGAGCAACCTTCCCCTTCTCTGCTGTCCAAGGGAAAATAACGAACGTATCTATATCTGGACGTAAATACATATCAGATTCTTCAATTCTTACAAACCCTTCAATAGACGAACCATCAAACATCACCTTATTATCTAAAGCCTTTTCCAATTGGCTAACCGGCACTTCCACGTTTTTAATCGTTCCCAATATATCTGTAAATTGAAGGCGAATAAATTTCACATTCTCTTTCCCTACCAGACGGATAATATCTTCTTTTGTATAATGTTTCATTCTTCACCACTCCGATGTGTCATTTTTACTTACATGATATGATGTATTAATCAAAAAATACACAAAATTAAATAAAAAAGCAATGTCTATGTTATGTTTTCTAACATTCTTTTTTTCGAATGGTTTTATCTTGTTTTAAGATGTATGTAACTTAGGCTGCATCCAATGCTCCAGTTTCAAATGACTATACGAGCAAATACAGCGAAAAATCACAATTAACACAACCTATTTTACTCTAACAACACCGGGACTGTTGAAGATGACATCAAATCAGCCTTTCATTATCTGTATTATTTAACCCCATTTGGTTAGGACTAATTTTTTTATTACATAAATCCAGTAAAAATATGTCGATAGTACGTAAATAATTTTCTAGTCCTCCCGTGTAGGCAAACACTACGGATGAAAAGCTAATTAAACGAGTCACATTTTTAGATTCATGCCTTTTGAGAGTGCATTTCCCCTAAATTTTCTGCAGCATTACGATTTAAGATCACTCACATCATACAATAGTCTTGTTTAAGAAAAGATTTAGTGGTAAATTTATGTCGAATTACAATATAATAGTATTAGTTAGTGCGACATAATAGTTGAATATATAATGTAGCTAAAAATGATAGTAAACAGATGATTAAAAACTACCAATCGGTCATCCTGTACTCAAAGTTTATAAGCTTCTGTTATGTTGCAAATAAGGCGGTGGTTTAACAAGAATGTCAGTATTAATCATTGGGAACGTAAGTAATGATGTGTTGCGAACAAAAAAGTATTTTAATCGTATAGGCATTATTAATGTTCATAGCTTTTCGACAGTTGACGCTGTGATGAATTACATATCGGATGTTTATAAAGAAGACATTGATTTAATCATTTTTGATGTTAAATTGACACTCACAAATTGCGAGGAAATCTGTCAGCAAATCGAAATATTAAATAACTGGATTCAAGTTCCTATCCTTCTTTCCACCTCTTACGAAAAAACAATTATAATCGACAGAGTCTTTGATGCTGGAATATTTGATTTTATCCTCAAGCCGTTTGACTTTACGCAATTTAAGGCACGGGTTCATGTAGCCTTAAAATATCGAGAAGAAGCAAAGTTGCGGAAACAGCAAGAAAGTAGTCAGCTAAAGGATTTAGCTATCGCAAAAAAAGTACAAAAGAATGCATTTACCCCTTCGCTAAAGCTTGAGCATATCGAATTTGACGGGTTGTACGTTACTTCTAATACATTAGGTGGCGATATGTATTGCTGGTTTAAAATTAATGACGATTTGACAGCGGTTTTGTTATACGATGTGATGGGTCATGGGATAGCAGCTTCACTTGTCACTATGTCAATTCGTTCCTTACTACGCGGCTTAATTACGAGATTAATCGATCCCGTTTGCGTAATCACTGAACTTAATCGCCGAATTTATGAATTGTTTTCGGATGAGGACATGGACAGTTTTTTAGTAACAGCCATCTATATATTGATTGATACAAAAAATGGTACTTTACATTATATCAATGCATCACATCCACCCGGTCTTTTGTTCGGAAAATATGGGGAAACGGTGTTACTCCAACCAAATACACCTATTTTAGGATTATTCCCTACTATTCAAATAAACAAAAAATCAATACAACTATCAGGTTGGCATCGTATCATCCTTTATACCGACGGAATGCTCGCATTGACTGAAAACCAAACCGTTGATCTCAACTATTTTCATTCATATGCATCTCAAGACAATGCCTATGCATTGCAAAAATTTTCTCAAAAGTACGATTTATTTGAAAATAACTACACCGATGATATAACAGTAGTTTCCATTACAATTACATTATAAGGTAGGTGCACCCTATGGATTTTACGCTCAATTTAGTCCCTAATCAGCAAGCTATCTATTTTGTTGACGAGACGATGACTAGCTATACCAACTTATATAATATCCCTAGTAAGAAGGAATTATGTTTTGTTGTTCATGAGTTAGTCATTAATGCCGTAGAAGCGATGAATCATGCGAATTTAAATGAAGTAGAAAAAATTCAAGTACACGTTTCACAGGACGAAGAATTAGTCAAAGTTACTGTGATCGATCAAGCAAAAGGGATACCTGAGAAAGATTGGGAAAAGTTTCTTCAATTCGATTTAGAAGACCCTACTTATTCAGACCGTGGCCGAGGTCTATTTTTTGTAAAAAATATGGTCGATGAAATTTGGTTTGAAAACGTATCAGATACAAAATTTTTAGTGGGTATTTCAAAAAAAATTGGTGCGTAATGTATATGACAATTGGAGGAATTATGATGAAATGGAATGTCCACAGAAAGATGAACTTTCTTGTATTTAATTGTATTTTACTTCTGACATCCCTTCTTGCTGGGATTAATTTTTATGTTTCCAAAAACAATCTTTTGGAAAGTGCAGATACTAAACTATTATCGGATATACAATTAAGTTATCAGTATCTCGATGCAAAAATCCCCGGTGAGTGGAAAATCATTGATGACAAATTGTATAAAGGCGATGTCAATATGGTCGAGAATTTCGACATCGTAGATAAGGTCGGCGAGCTAACAAACGGGAATGTGGTGTCAATCTTTCAAAACGACACAAGAATCAGTACAAATGTTGTAGATAATGGTAAACGAGCGATGCTTACAAAAGTATCTGACGAGGTAGCCACTGTTGTTTTGGAACAAAAAAAGCGATTCATTGGTTCAGCAAATGTTTTAGGTGAACTGTATCAAGGAGCATATGATCCAATTTTAGATAGTAAAGGCGAGGTAATCGGCGTTTGGGCTACAGCCGTTCCAACAGTACCTTATATAACGATTGCTACCAAATCCGCCATAAAAAATATCGCTATTTCTATAGGGATTGCCATTTTAATTATCGCTTGCATAAGCATCTTCTTGAAACGACAAATAATCACACCTATTAATATCTTAAATTCAAATGCGAAAGAACTAGCTAATCTCAACTTGAATGTAAAGTTATTAAATGCGAAAGGCAATGACGAAATTGCTGATTTAGCCCATGCTTTTAGAGACATGAAAGACCGTTTGACAGAGACGATTACAACGGTAGCTAGCAGCTCCAATCAAATTGCGAATTCCTCACAATTATTAGCAGAGTCATCTCACCAAACAAGTGAATCGGCCAATCAAATTGCATTGACGATGAATGAAGTTGCAGTTGGCACAACGACTCAATCTGATCAATCTGAACGAATTGTATCGATGATGCAACAAACGATTGAAGAAGTAACGCACAGTTTAAAAAACGCAGAAGAAACTTTGAAAAACGCAGTAGACTCGACACATATAGCTCGCAAAGGCGAAGAAGCAATTAATGAAGCCATCAAGCATTTAAGCACCGTAACGCAAACGGTCTCCTATGCTACCGACTCTATTCAAAAGTTAGGAAAGCGTTCAGAAGAAATCGGCGGAATTATTACGGTCATTACCGGTATTGCCGACCAAACTAATTTACTTGCCTTAAATGCGGCAATTGAAGCCGCTAGAGCAGGCGAGCAAGGAAAAGGTTTTGCAGTCGTAGCATCAGAGGTTCGCCAGCTTGCAGAGCAATCTAGCCTAGCTTCTGGACAAATTACAAATTTAATCAATGACATCCAAGCAGAAACGTCTGTGACTGTTCGAACAATGGAAAGTAACTTACATGCAGTAGAAGAACAGGTTACGATCATCAATAAAGGCGGCACCGCATTAAAAGAAATTGTAGCAAAAGTAGTTGAAACAGAAGAAGGTGTTGAACAAATGAGATCCGCATTCACTAATGTAAATGTGAATTCTTTGAATGTGCAACAGGCGATTCACGACATATCGCGAATTATTGAAGATTCAGCAGCCGCTACAGAAGAAATTGCCGCAACTTCTGAAGAACAATATGCAACAGTTGCTGAAATTACACAAAGTTCTGATGAATTAGCGGTGATTGCCGACAATTTACGCAACGAAGTGAATAAATTCCAGTTCTAAATAGTAAGTGATCGAATCTATTATATTAAGAGAAAAAATGGGGGGACAATATAAGATGGATCATAAAAAAATCACGGTTAAAATTGATACAAAAGCAGACTATATTTCAATAGCATTTACAGGTGATTTAGAATACGGAATAATTGAAGATGTAAAAAAAGAACTACAAGGTCTAAGTTTTGAAACAGAGCACGGTTATATTATCGACATGCAAAAAGTAACGAATGTTGATAGTACCGGATTTGGCATGATTGTCAATTTCGCAAAGAAAGTGTCGGTTAAAGGGAAAAAGATTGTCATTATCGTTGTTGATGATTTCATTCGAAATTTATTCGCCATTTCGCAATGTGACAAAGTATTTCCCATTGTGACAAAAGAAGAAGATGCAAGACTGCTCATAAAGGGTGAGTGGTCCGGAGAATTATCATTAAGTGAGTATTGATTGTAGGCTATTGTATCGGTCTTAAATTCAACAGAGAAGACCTTTAAGCATGGACACCTATAGAAAAGCAGAGAGTATTAGTAAGCTAATACTCTCTGCTTCTTTTTAATATTGTAATAGCATATTCAACAGCACTACAGTAATTACAACCGGCACGATAAATGTCATGAGTACACGATAAGTTGAATAATAACCTTGTCCCATTTTACTACCCGCCAATAATTCTGTTTTCACAAACTCTTTATTCACCACATGAATGATGAAAATCGAAATTAGCAAATTACCTACTGGTAGCATTAAATTCGATACTAAAAAGTCTGTTGCATCAAATATCGATTTTCCGAAAATAGATACATCAGCTAGCACACTAGATGATAATGCCGCCGGAATTGCAGCTAAGAATACTACAACACCTATTAGCATCGTTAACTTCACACGTGAAATGTTCCACTTTTCGATAAATGCTGCCACGATAATTTCATAAAGGCTAAACGACGATGTTAGTGTAGCAAATAAAAACAGGAGTAAAAATAAAGCCAAGAACACTTCACCAAACGGCATTTGCCCAAACGCAGCCGGTAACACCATAAATAGCAGGCCTGGTCCAGAGGCTGGTTCTAAATCAAAAGCAAACACAACCGGAAAAATTGCTAGCCCTGCTAAAAACGACACAAGTACTGTAAGTAGCACAACAGAACCCGCTGAATTCGGCAAACTCACATCTTTTTTCAAGTATGAACTATACGTCACTAGACAGGAGAACCCGACCGCTAAACCGAAGAACGACTGCCCTAATGCTTCTAGTACCGCTCGACCGGTAATATGTATGAAGTCTGGCCATAAAAAGAATTTCACGCCCGCCATCGCACCATCTAATGTTAGCGCACGTATAACTAACACGATAAAAATCGCAAATAATAATGGCATCATCCACTTACTCGCTTTTTCAATACCATTTTGTACACCCAGCGAAATAACAAAAACATTCGCAAGCGTAAATATCGCTAAACCGACTAATGTAATCGACGGTGTGCCAGTAATTTTATCAAATAACTCAGCTGGGTTAACAGCAGGATCAATAATGGCTCCAGCCACACCAAGACCACTATAGATAAAAATCCAACCACCTACAACACTATAAAAAGTCAGTAGCAAGAAGCAACCAATTACACCCATACGACCAATCCAAGCCCACGTTGGTTTATTAGGTACAATCTTTTTATATGCCGTCACTGCTTCTGACTGCGTCCCACGCCCTAAAATATATTCAGATAACAACATCGGCAAGCCAATTAATAACGTAAACAACACGAAAATCAGGAAAAATGCCCCGCCTCCACTTTGTCCTGTTACGTACGGCAACTTCCAAATCGCACCAAGCCCAATCGCCGCACCCGCCGATGCTAAAATAAATCCTAATTTACTGGACCACTGTCCGTTTTTCTCACTCATCTCATCAAACTCCTCAACTCTCTATACTCATTCTCATTTTACATGAAAAAGCACAACTAAAAAACCCCCGAGCACGATTGCGCCCAAGGGTTATCATGTTATTTTGTTAAATACATCGCACGTTGTTGGTCAACCCATTTACGCATCGTTGTATACAATAGCGCCATTATTAACGTTATTAAAACACCTTTCACAAGGTTAAATGGTAAAATACCCGCTACGATCATTGTATATAATGAATTTCCAACAACCGGCTCCATACCTAAGAAGTATGTGTACATTGGTAAAAACACAGCGTAGTTTAAGAAGCTCATACCAACGGCCATCGTTACTGTTCCCACAACTAAACCACTTACAAGACCAGACATTGTTTTAAAGCGATTAAAAATAAATGTTACTGGTAAAATAAATAAAATTCCTGTTGCAAAGTTTGCAATATGGCCAACAGGTACCCCTGTTGGTGTGCCCGAGAAGACCCAATCTAGCACATTCTTAAATAATTCTACTAAAATACCCGCTACCGGTCCCATTGTGATTGCTGCGATAAGTGCAGGCATGTCACTGAAATCCACTTCTAAAAACGCTGGAAATGGTGGAATTGGGAAATTGAAAAGCATTAGTAAAAATGAAATACTGCTGAGCATACCAATCGTAATAAATGATTGTAGTTTAAGATTTTTCTTCATTGTAAAACTCTCTCCTCTTTGCTGATTCGATCTCACAAGAAGAGAGGCCACGATGCTATCGATTCCTGTCCACGAAAAAACCCCTATGCACGAAAGCATAAGGGAGAATAGGCATGATTAAAAAACGCCATTTATAGCTATTTTTTTTGCGCAAACTGTGTAAAAAAGATACACAAAAAAACGTTCGCACATAGCTACAATTCGTAACAACGAATGACGATCGTACCTCCATCTTCTCCCATCCAGACTGTAACTGTCGGCCTTGGAATCACACCAAGTCAGCCATGCAAAAAAATTGCACAGGTCGCGGGCTGAAGAGTAGTATTGTAAATTTTCGAGTTTGTGTAATTTTAAAATACACAAACAATTTACGACTCTATTACCGCCGGTAGGGAATTTCACCCTGCCCCGAAGATGAATCAATATTATTTTATCTTACAACTCTACTATAATGAATTATGATGCAAAAGTAAATAGTTCCGCTTAAAAATTATTCCTATTTGTTTTGTATGCATTAAACAATTTTATTCTAGCTATGTTAAAACAGCTACCCAAAATGGATAGCTGTTCCTATACTACTGCATATATTGCTTATTGGCTCCTATGGGCATTGGCAAATAATTTGTCAGATCAAAGCCTTCCCAGCTGTCTTGCACAACATTTTCAAGAAGTACTTTTTTATCAAAGCTTGCGGCTGTCAGCATCATCGCTTCCACAAGCTGCGTCGCAGGGACTGCGTCGAGTGTTGTTAAATCGAGCGGGACATTAAACGTCACGACAACACCGTCTTCTACCTCCGTTACAGCATACGTCACACCTTCTGGTATAACTGGTACATAAATATCATTGTTTTTATGCCGCATCGCCGTAAACGCTTCTGTCACGGTTTCAAACGTTTGATGGAAATTTGGCGATAAATATTCTGCACCGTTCGTTTCTTTGAACAAATAATAATTATGGTGATTCACTGTCCCTGTCATTTGCATCGGCTTACTTGGCTCGCCAACCTGTGAAAACTCATATGCTGTACCATCAGCATTTTTCAAAGCAATCTCTTGATAATCTGAGAATGTGTCTTTTAGTGAACCAGTGTACATACTGACAGTTGCTGATGCACCGTCATATTCATTTTCCGCGGGTAACACATGGACAAGCGTCTCTCCTTGCTCTTTCAGCTCACCTTTATAAGGATGATACTCAGAAAAACCCATTGCCTCTTCGTCAATTTGCGGTGCATATTTTTCATATAGTTGTAGTGTGGTCGGATTTTCAGCACCAAAATCAGCGACGACACGCTCATTAGGAATAACATAGGTCATCGGTATGCTTTCTGCTGCACTACCCGCTAAACCAATGCGGAAGACCGTCGCATCCGCAATATCTTCCTCGTAAACAGATGTTCGTAGTGACATCATACGTGTACGATCCGCCATAACACTAGTTTCCATCACAGCATTTGCATTGTCGATGTTTTCAGCTTCATCAGCTTGCATTGTTGAAGAATTTTCCGAATCAAAAATCGCTTGATCTTCTGCTGTATTATGATTGAATATCATCGCGCCAGCTAATATTGTGAGCACGAAAACGGAAGCAATACTTACCAAAATAGATATCTTACTATTTTTACGCTTTCTTGTCGCCAGTGTAGTTCTTTCCTCTTCTATGGAAGCCGTCCCTTGACGTTGCTCATGAAAAGTTTCAACGCTAACTATTGATTCGTTTGTAGCTGCTTGTAAATGCGGATTCCCCTGCAAGCGAGCGTCTGCCAGCAAGCGTTTCAGCACATCTTCTTTAGAACGGTGATCGGAAAGCTTAGGGGCGTTGTTCAATAAATTTTCTAGTTGGTCATCATCGAATTTTTTATGAGTCATTGCCACTTCGCCTCCTCTCGTATTTCATTTTGTAGCCGTTCTCGTAAAACTTTGATTGCACGATATTGAGTCGTTTTCACTTTTGCCTCGGTCCAGTCAAGTATTTGCGCCGTTTCCATGATCGATAATTCTTGGAAGAAGCGCATCACAATGACCATTTTTTGATCTCCTGTACAGTTTTCAAGTGCTGCCTCTAATTGCAGGAATTCATCACTTAATAATAAGGATTCTTCAGGTGATGGAGTGGATGAACGTAACTGTTCTGTTTCCCAGTCGAAATAATCGAGTGAATGTTTTTGCCGTACTGTTTGCTTTCTGAAATGGTCAATCGCTACGTTTTTCGCGATGGCAAAAAGCCATGTTTTTTCACTACTCTTCCCCGTAAACTGATCGTATGAGCGAAGTACACGAACGTAAACTTCATGCGATAAATCCTCGGCAAGCATGCGATTTTTCACTAAATAAATTAGGAACTGGAATACATCTTGGTGGTAAGCATCGTATAAACGATGGAACACGGAGTCATTCAAAGCACTCCACCTCCGTTCTCATTGTATTTGTCGTTTGACATTCATTAAAGTTACATCTAATTAAGTAGGCTTCGACTTCGCGCAAAAAAATATGTGATATCTACTGGACCCAGCGTTCTTTGCCAGAGTTCTACCATTCTTTTTCCGTTTATAAACCCACTGAACAATAGTTAAACTATGTATTTCTCTCACCCCTTTAGAGATGAGAGACTTCTGCTGAAAATGTTATTCAAATGGTAAATAAAATGTAAAGGTTGTGCCTTCCTGAACCACACTATCTACCATAATATTACCTGAGTGTGCCTTAACGATATTTCGAGCTATCGCAAGACCAAGACCTGTGCCGCCTTTTGAACGGGTGCGTGCTTTATCTGCCTTGTAAAAACGTTCAAAGACATACGGTAAATCTTCTTGTGGAATACCATGCCCAGTATCTTTTACTGAAATTTTCGCGAATGTCGGCTCTTGCTCGACTTTTACTATGACAGAGCCCTCATCTGTATGACGCAGTGCATTATCTACTAAATTTGTTAACACTTGTTCAATGCGATCCACATCAATACTTATAACTGCATCCTCGCTAAACTCACTGTTAAATATGAGTTGTACACCTTTCTCTTTGGCTACTTGTGCGAATTTATGTGTAATGCGTTCAAATGTCGAGTTAATCGGCAATTCGTCTTTATACAGCGACATATGACCTGCCTCCATGCGTGCAAGATCCAGTAAATCTGTCACTAGACGGCCCATCCGTTTGGATTCATCATAAATAATTTTCGTAATTTCATTTCGTTCCTCTTGATCTTGAATAAAGTCATCCATAAGAGCCTCAGAATAGCCTTGAAGCATGGCAATCGGTGTACGAAGTTCATGTGATACGTTTGCTATAAAGTCTGAACGAAGCTTCTCTAAGCGATGTTGCTCCGTCATATCACGGATAACCGCAACAGCACCTCGAATCATCTCTCCACTATAAAGCGGGCTTATCGTAAATGTATAATAGCTACCGTCCATTTCAATTTCCTCTTCTAGCTTATCTTCAAACATCAACACGTGATCGAGCATATGATACAACTCTGGTGGAATTGGTTTCGCACTTTGCGAGCCTTTATTGACAAACCATTTTTGCATTAAACGTTCTGCTGGCGGGTTGCTCAGTAAAATAGTACGATCACGGTTAAACGTAATAACCGCATCTGTCATGGACGTTAAAATATTCGACAGTTGCTCATTTTCCTGATTAATGACCTCTAGGTTGTGCTTTAGTTGACGACCCATTTGGTTAAATGCGACAGCAAGTTGCCCAATTTCGTCATTTTGTGTCGTTGGCATTTTTGCCTCGAAGTTCCCTTTGGCAATTTCAAAGGCTAGTTCTCTCATTTTACGCAGAGGGGAGGTAATACGTGAAGACAAGAAGAATGCAAAGAAAGTTGTTAAGATAAAAGCAATGACTGCCGCTAAAAATACAATTTTCGTTGTTTCTTTTGATGTTTTATGAAGTGCATCTGGGCTCTGATAAATAAACACCGCACCATGTACTTCATTCTCCACATTTAATGGAAAACCAAGGACGACATACGATTCCATTTTTCCTTCAACTGTCGAGGACGGCATCATCATTTCTTGAATAATCGGTTCATCAGATTTAAAAACCTTATGAAATGCCTTATTTGCTAGTATCATATCTTGTATTTCTTGTTTATTAACGCCCTCTTGCATCCCAAACGATACTTCGTAATTATTTAACGCAATCAGTGCATTCGTGCTGTCAGGTAAAATATCTGTTAATAACTCCGAAGTGGCTTCTGCAGTTTCGTTGTCATCTATAATACTTGCAACCGTTGCAGCGGTTTGACGCAGTGAGCTTTCTGCCTGTTGCATATGATAATTTTGAAGGAATTCAAGCATTAATACCGTGAAAACAAACAATACAAATGAAACGAGAAGCAATATGGTTACCCATAGCTTCCCGACAATACTATTCCATATTCTATTCATTAACGACCTCAAACTTGTAACCAACGCCCCAAACAGTGACAATCATTTTCGCGGCATTTTCAGATACACGATTTAACTTTTCACGCAAACGTTTTACATGTGTATCCACTGTACGAAGGTCCCCAAAGAAATCATAATGCCAAACTTCTTTTAGTAATTGTTCACGGTCAAATACTTTGTCTGGAGATTTCGCTAGGAAATAGAGTAATTCATACTCTTTTGGTGTTAAGTTCACTTCGATGCCTTCTGCCGTTACACGGTGCGCATCGTGATCAATCATTAAGTGTTGGAACACAACTAAATCTTTTGAAGAAGATGCATTTGGCGTTGGTGAAAATGCCTGTGAGCGACGTAAAATCGCCTTCACACGTAGCACAACCTCACGTGGACTAAATGGCTTTACAATATAATCATCTGCGCCTAGCTCAAACCCTTGTACACGGTTTGCTTCCTCGCCTTTTGCAGTTAGTAAAATAATTGGCGTTGCTGATCGTTCGCGGATTTCTCCACATACTTCAAGCCCATCTTTTTCAGGCATCATAATATCAAGCAAAATACAGTGATATTCTTTTTCCAATGACATCTCGATCGCTTCATTACCATTCTCTGCTTCGTCAACTTGATACCCTTCACGTTCAAGGTACATTTTTAATAAGCGGCGAATACGATCCTCGTCATCTACTACTAATACTGAAATATTTTCTGACACTTTCGCGATCCCTCTTTTCCAATCTATCTCTACCTTCTATTGTACATTGTATAGGGCGTATTGAAAAGAAAGAAAAGCCCTCTTGCCACAGCAAGAAGGCTTTTCTTTGTCCGTTCACATCACAACATTCCGAGAGACATGCTTGATGTACAAATTGGATGAAATTTCTACTGTGAACAATATACGTTTATGCGTATGAGTGTAACCCAGCAAGAATTAAGTTAACAGCAATAAGGTTGAATAAGATAATACCGAAACCAATTAATGCTAACCAAGCTGAACGCTCACCTTCCCACCCTTTCGATAGACGTAGGTGAAGGAATGCCGCATAAAACAACCACGTAATAAGTGCCCATACTTCTTTTGGATCCCAACCCCAGAAACGACTCCACGCAATTTGCGCCCAAATCATTGCAAAGATTAACGCTCCTAATGTGAATACTGGGAAACCGATAAGCACAGAACGATAGCCAATTTCATCAAGCAATTGTAAGTTAACCTTTTTTACGAGTGGTTGGAATATCGCACTAATACGGCGACGTGCAATTAAGCGAATCGCCCAGTATAGGATTGTCCCTACTAATAGTGACCAAGCCACTGTCGTTAATTTTTTCGCATTGATTATGCCTGGCATTTCTACTAATGGAGACATTCCATGTTCTTCTACTGCCTCAAATTCATTCATACCGAAGATCGGTGGCATATTGTAAACAATTTGACGTGTTGCGCCTTCTTTATCAACATACGTATATTTTGATTCATAATCCATTGCACTGAATGTTGATGAGATGACTACGAAACCGATTACAACTACTAAGCAATACATAACCGCTTCTAACCAGAAACGTTGCTTCGATTTCTTCGTTACGTCGACAACTTTTAATAAGTAAATTAACCCGGCTACCGCACTAATCGCTAAAATCGATTGACCAAGCGCCGCTGTAATAACGTGAATTGTTAACCAGTGACTTTGTAGTGATGGAACTAATGGGCTTACTTCATTCGGGAACATGGCTGCATACGCAATAATTAACAATGCAACAGGCAATGCCACCAAACCAAGAGCTGTCATTCGGTAAATAAAGTAAATTAATATGAACGATGCCACGATAAACATCCCAAAAGCAGTCGTGAATTCGAACATATTACTAACAGGTGCGTGTCCTGTATGAATCCAACGTGTAATGAAGTAACCTAATTGTGAAAAGAAACCGATTAAGGTTACAGTAATGGCAAGCTTACCCCATTTTTCTGTGTTTTTGCCTGTTGCATTTGATTGTTTAATCGCACCACCGAAAAGCAATGTCGCGACCAAATAGGCTACGAATGCCACATATAGCAAATTCCCACTTAAATCAATTAAACTCATAACGTGTTGTCACCTTTCTCTTCTTTATTGCCATTACTTGCATTCTCTTCGTCTTCTGCAATAGTATCAAGTTGATCTGTATATTGCGGTAGACCAGCATATTCTGTGACTGCATCTAAGTCTTTTTTCATACTAAACATATTTTTATTAACGTGAGCAGCCATGACAACACGACCATCTGGTTCTACTTGCAACCATAGACGTCGGTGATTCCAATAAGAACCTATTGCTACACCGATCATGAAGATAATACCACCGACAAATAAAATTGGAATCGTACGGTCTTTACGAATTGTAATGGTAGTCGAATCACGTGTCTCTATTCCAGCAAATTTCATTTCATACTGATTGTAACCAAGTGGCTCAATTGTATTTTGAATTTCTACAAAACTTGTTTCACCTTCAGGCGTTTGTGGTGTAATCATTTTAAATAAGAATGCAGGATTGTTTGGTGCTGAAGATGCCGTTTGTGGCGCACCATTATCGAAACCTGAGAAATCTGGTGTGTAAACAAGTAGCTTTATAGATATACCATTTCCTAAATCATATTCTTTTTCAGGGTTCGTTAAATCGATTCCAACCTCACCTAGTGATTGTCCAGTTTCTTTATTTTTCAAAGCAAAATTCATTTGCTTCAATTCATCTAGACGATAACCCATTTGATAAAGGGCAAAACCTTTTTCTTTTAATGGATGGTTTACACGGATTGAATAATCTTTTACTTTTTCAAGATTTGATGTGTCCCCTGCAATTGCACCTTCAGGCTGTTTGTATAAAGTGATGTCTGTTTGGAAGTTTTTCGCAACGACGTTGACACCCTGCTTTAACTGTTCACCCTGTGGCGTATTATTATGTGTTTCTAATATAAAATCACGGTTTTCAATGAAATATCCATCCATGCCGGTAATTGCACGCGTTTCACCTTCACGCACTACAATTGATTCATCAACGTAAAAGCCTGGTACTAGACGTAACATGACCCCCGCTAAAAAGAGTATAAGACCAACGTGGTTTATGTATGGACCGAAACGAGAGAAACGACCACGTTCTGCTAGCAGCGCGCTACCATCACGACGTACGTTATATTTCATCTCTTTCATCTTCTTTTCGACTTTATCGAGTACTTCATCTGGACTTGCAGTAACTTGTCCTTCTGCAACGATGCGTTGACGTTTCATGAAACTTTCATGACGTTTGACACGTTGGTTTTTTAATGACTTATAGAGAGGTATTCCACGGTCAAGACTAGCGATAATAATAGAAACACCAAGCATCCCAACTATAATTTGGAACCACCAAGAGCTATACAAATCAGATAGTCCTAAATTGTTATAAAATTTTCCAAACCAACCATACACTTTTTCATAATAGGCTGGTTTAACGGCATCGGGAGCATTTACATACATTTCTTGAGGCAGTAGTGTTCCTAAAGATGCTGTGACTAGCGTAATAATAATAAGGGAAATCCCTACTTTAACGCTTGAGAAGAAGTTCCAAATTTTGTCGATAATTGATTTGTTGTACGTTTTTGAACGAATTGCTGTACCGTCATAGCGCATGTCGACAACTTTATTTTGTTTTTCTTCTTCCGTTAAGGGACGACCACATTTTTCACATAGCTTCGTGCCGTATGGGTTACTATGACCACAAGCACAAGTGATATTCTCCATCGTCATTATCTCCTTATTCAGGCTTTACTAACTCCATATACGAAGCGATATCTGCCTCTGTCATTTCACCTGTAATAATTTTCGCCACTTTACCGTCAGGGTCAATCATCACCGTAGCAGGTAAGTTCCCAACATTATAAGTAGTCATAACGTCCTTTGTTTTGTCGATTACTACCGGGAATGACAATTCGTATTTATCGACAAAGTTCTGTACTTCAAAATCAGTTTGTGCAATGTTTACCGCTAGCGTTTGTACACCTTGGTCTTTAAAGACTTGGTATTGTCTGTCCATTGCTGGCATTTCTTTTTCACAAGGCTTACACCAAGTACCCCAGAAGTTTAAAAATACCCCTTGGCCTTTATAATCAGAAAGCTTATGCTTCTCTCCATCTAAATCTACTAACGTGAAATCTGGTGCTTCAGAGCCTACTTTCACTAACTCTACTTTATCCTTTGTCGCTGTGCCATATACAGTATAGCCAATCGCTAGTGCTAAAATGGCTAAAATAATTGTACGTGATACGAGACGCTTCTTCTTTTTATCCAAGTTAATAAACCCTCCTTTACTAAGGTGTGCTATTCTATCCTATTATAGCAAAATGATACAATTTAGCTTAGTTATTAATTATGAATGATTTATGAACGTTTTCATCACAAAGAAAGTGAAAACAACACTATACGTATAGTGAGTTGTCCACTTTCTTTGCATATCCTACTTAATTACCGATTTGTCCTGTTTCTGCAAGTACGCGAAGCTGCTTAACTTCATGCTTCGATAATGGACGGTATTCACCCGGTGTTAGTCCATATAAATCTAAGAAAGCAAAGCGTTCACGTTTCAGTTTAACAACAGGTGTACCAATTGCTTCGAACATACGACGTACTTGACGGTTACGGCCTTCGTGAATCGTAATTTCACAAATCGCCTTACCCGCTTCCTCGTCATAAGACGTCATGCTTACTTTTGCTGGTGCTGTTTTGCCATCTTCTAGCTTAATACCGCGCTGTAATTTTTTTAAGCCTTCTACTGTTGGCACACCTTTTACACGAGCAATATACGTTTTATCGATTTTAAATTTCGGATGTGTCAGCATATAAGAAAACTCGCCATCATTTGTCATAAGTAATAAACCGGATGTATCATAATCAAGACGTCCTACTGGGAAAATACGTTCCGGAATATGCTTAAATAAATCTGTGACAGTTTTGCGTCCTTTATCGTCCGTTACCGCAGAAATTGTGGCACGCGGTTTATATAATAAGAAGTAAACTTTATTTTCTTTTTCGAGTTTTACACCTTCTACTTCAATTGCGTCTGAGTTTGAAACCTTCGTACCAAGCTCCTTCACGACAACACCGTTCACTTTTACTTTACCTTCTACTATCAATTGCTCTGCTTTACGTCTTGATGCTACTCCAGCGTACGCAATGACCTTTTGTAATCTTTCCATAACTATCACCTCTAGTTCAAATTTGCCTTGGCTTTTGCCAGAGGCTTTAACTCTATTTAACGGGCATTTGGTTGCCTTCTGAATAAAGTTATATATCCCGTTAGTCTGTGAAAATTATGTCATACTTTCGCACATTATTAAAGGGAAACTAATTACATCCAAGTAGCGTGAGTATTCTAAATTTTTTATTCAATAAAAAAACAAAAAAATCAGTGGATCGCTACTTACGATCCACTGATTCTACATTTACACTCGTTGCGTAAATACGCTTTTCTCCAATGAAAATGGATAATACTGCTTCCTGGCGTTTTCTAGAAATATGCAGCACTTGTCGAACCTTTGACTTCTCTTCCTTGTTTAGCTGTAACCGGATAGGCTTCTCTAAACGTATGGAAACCTTGTCATTCACTTTGTATTTCCCTTTTTTCACAACGGTCTCAAGACTATAGTTTTGCCAGATCGAGTTTGCCAGACTACGGTGCACTTGCCAATCATCTGACTCGTTTAATGTCACGACAATACACGTCTGCCCGTCCTTTTGAAAAGCCGTCGCAAGCGTACGACCTGCTACTTTCGTATAGCCAGTTTTGCCAGCATATGCTGAGCCTGTCGATCTTTTCAGCGATGTGACCGGTTGTTCTTCCTCATCTTTCGAATCACTTACAGGACCTGATTGTTCCCGCACTAAACGGTGTTTGTTTTCCCATAGCATCCCATTCGTCGTATCGGCACGGAACAATACGGTGGAAGCAATTTTTTCGAATTTTTTGTTTTGCAGGGCTATTCGCAGCATTTCCGCTGTTTCTTTCGCAGATGATAAATGTTCTTCATGATGCAGGCCTGACGGATTCATAAAGACCGTATTTCTAAGTCCCGCAACAGCAGCTCGCTCATTCATTAAACGAACGAAACCGTCTACAGAGCCACCGACATGCTCGGCTAAAGCTGTTGCCGCATCATTACCTGAACGTAGCATTAAGCCATATAATAATGTTTCTACCGTCACTGTCTCACCTGCTTGCAAATAAATCGACGAGCCTTCCGCTGTAGCAGCCTTCGCTGAAATCACAACTTTTTCGTCTAGCGCACTATTTTCAATTGCTATAAGTGCTGTCCAGATTTTCGTTAAGCTCGCAATTGGCAGTCTACTATCCTCATTAACACCCAATAGTATTCGACCAGTTTCTCCGTCAATCACAACATGTCCGCTCCCACCTCTTGCAAAGCTACTACTCGGGAACGCCAAACACATGAACAGTACACTACACAACACCCACTTAAATTGCCGTTGCAACAAGCCACTCCTTATTTACGTAAAATTTAAGTTACTTGAATCAATTTCAAAATTCGTATTTTCATCAAGAATTACGTACATTGCAAAGAAAAAAATATGTTCGTTCGCATCTTTACGCTACAGGCGGACGCTTTCCGCTCCACTGAAATGTTCGTGATTTTCCCTAGAAAAACTATTTATGAAATTAACTCACTTTGCCTCGCTAAAAGTTTCTTGGAATTTCGTTAAAAATAAATCTGTTTCTGGCTCTGCCTCACCTTGCTCACTCTCTGGTAAAAGTGGCATCTCTTCTATACTATTTAATCCAAAATAGTTTAAGAACTCTTTTGTTGTGCCATATAAAATCGCACGGCCTGTACCTTCAGAACGCCCAACTTCTTTAACAAGACCACGAGAGGCTAGCGTTTGTAATGGACGTTCACACTTCACACCACGTAAATCTTCAATGGCTAGACGTGTAATTGGCTGTTTGTATGCAACGATTGCCAGTACCTCGAGTGATGCTTGCGATAATGACTGCGCTGTTGGATTTTCTACTAATTTTTGAATCGTCTCTGCTAGCTTAGGCTTTGTTGTAAGCTGATAAACACCAGCAATTTCTTTGAGCATGATGCCTTTCGTTAAATCTTCCTCGTACGTCGTACTAAGCTCTTTGATAGCTTCTGCTACAAGTTCATCTTGTTCGTCCAGGAGATTTGCTAATTGCTGAATCGTTAAGCCATCATCACCAACGACAAATAATAATGCTTCAATTCTACTGTACAAATTCAATGGTTTCGTCATCATTCCAATCCTCCTTCTGTAATGTGACGGTAAGTTCTTCAAAGTTCCCGCCCTGCTCCACTACGACTACTTGGCGCTTCATAAGCTCAAGTAGCGATAAAAACGTTAGAATAAGCGTTGCCTTATCCTCATAGGGAAACAGTTCGAAAAATGATGCACGTCCACCTGTTAGTCGTAAGGAGTCGACAACTGAGCGCATTTGATCTTTCACTGAACGCTCCTGCCTTGTAATGGTTGTTTTCAAAGGTTTCTTCAATTTTTTGCGGCGCATTAGCTTTTGGAATGCCCCTAACATGTCGTAAATATTGATATTTGTATCAAATAATGCCAACTGTTCTTCTGGTGCTAATGCTGATAAATCTGTGGGCGGTCGCGTAAATACCTGTGCACGTTCCGCTTCAAGTTCTTGTAAATTACTTGCTGCTTCTTTATACTTTTTATACTCTACTAAACGTTGTACAAGTTCTTCACGAGGGTCAGGACCATCGACTTCAAATTCAGTCTCATCTAATTCTCCCTCATGGATAGGCAATAGCATGCGGCTTTTAATGGCAAGCAATGTAGCCGCCATCACTAAGTACTCACTTGCCTCGTTTAACTCAAGCACCTGCATGGCATGTATATGGTCGATATATTGTTGTGTAATTTCAGCCATCGGAATATCATATATATCGATTTCCAATCTGTGAATTAAATGCAATAATAAATCGAGAGGCCCGGAAAAGGCTTCTAATTTCACTTCGTAAGACATGTTGTACCCACCCTGACATCTATCAATTACGCCTCTATATGATTACGACCAGATTTTGAATGGTGCAAAATCTATGACATACACCGGAGGCTCTAACTTTATGTAGCAAGCTTTCAATGCTTACTACATAAAGTTAAGTTCATGTTTTAGTATAGAGGAAAGGAGCTCAAAATGCATCCACAGCACCACACTTTGTTTATCGATTACTGCGCATACTTTAATGGCAATGAAGATTTCTTTGAATGTCATGAAGTGCTCGAGGAATATTGGAAAGATATTGCACCCGGCGATAAAAACCATCCACTAGTCGGTTTAGTACAATTGGCAACTGGCCTTTATCATTGGCGACGCGGAAATCAAGCTGGTGCCACACGTATCTTGCAAAAGGCACTAAAAAATTTCGAGCTCAATAAGAATAGTGAGTTTTATGAGGCCATCGATTACGAGTCATTACTCACTCACACAAAAATAGCCATCAAGCGCACTCAGGCTGGCGATACTTTTCATGCCTTTACATTGCCCATTGTCTGTGAGATCCAGCCACTAGTTACAGCACGTATAAACAGCCTACCTACTAACAGTAGCGAATATCTTCTTCATAAACATATGCTACGTGATCGCTCACATATTCTTGCTGAGCGACTAGAAAGCAAACAAAGAAAAAGCAGACGTTAAATATCGTCTGCTTTTTCTTCATTTATGCATTGTACATAGTTGGCTCAAAGATCCTTTGGTCCATCTTCGTTCTCTTCTGTACAATCAATACACTTTTCAACAATCCCTCTTGTTTCATCGGTAGCGCGCACGTTTTCATATAAACCAAGTGCTGCTACTTCCTGCAGCATTTCTTTGGCAAAACCCTCACCTCTATACGAAGGGATAACGGAAACATGCTGAATAGTTGCTGTTTTATCGTCTAGCACAAGGCCGACAATCCCAACATATTCATCGTTCTTTTTTAATAAATATAAAATCCAATTTTCATCATTTTCATAGGATTGGATTGTCTCTGTGAGCTTTTTTATGTCTTTTTCGTTAGGCATAAACGAGAGTAGCCCCATGGCTATTTTCTCGAAAGCTTTTTTATATCGAATTAACATAGGCTATATTCCCTCTTTTTCTAGCTGTACATAATCTTTGACTATCCTACACGATTTGTACTTTGACCGCAAGTAGAGTGACTACCTTACGAACCAGGACCAAGAATTCCTTTAGAAGCTAATACCCAGTAGACAACGCCCCATAACAAAATAAACGTCGTCATGGATGCTAATAATACCCATTTGTTTTTTCTCAAATTGACTCACCCTTTTTTAGCGTTAGAGGGAGGTCGTTTTGTACAAGATCTTCATAACTTTCACGTTTTATGGCTAATTGATGTTCGCCATTTTCTACGAACACAACTGCCGGACGCGGTACACGGTTATAATTGCTCGCCATTGAGTAACCATAAGCACCTGTACAGAAGATAGCTAATACATCACCAGAAGCTGCTTCTTGAAGTTTTGCATCAATAATCAATTTATCACCTGACTCACAAAGTTTACCAGCAACTGTGTACGTTTCTTCTTTCGGTGCATTTGCTTTACTTGCAATGACCGCATCATATTTTGCGTCGTATAATGCAGGGCGAATATTGTCACTCATCCCACCATCAACAGCAATATATTTTCGTACATTGGGTACTGTTTTTTGTGAACCTATTGTATAAAGTGAAGTTCCTGCATCACCCACAAGCGAACGGCCTGGTTCAATCCAAATTTCTGGCATTGTAAGGCCTAGCACAGTTGCTTTATTTTTCACAACTGTAATCATATCTTCTACATATACTTGTGGCTCAAGTGGCGCATCTTCTTCTGTGTAACGAATACCGAAGCCCCCACCCAAGTTTAACACAGTGCATGTAAAATCGTGAGCCTTATTCCATGCCGAAATTTTGTCGATTAATTTTTCCCCCGCTAACCCGAAGCCAGCAGTATCGAAAATTTGAGAGCCAATATGGCAATGTAATCCTAGTAGCTCTAAATATTCATGGTTGAAAGTTTGCTTAAACGCTTCATCGGCTTGACCATTATGTAAATCAAAGCCAAATTTAGAATCCGCCTGTCCAGTTGTAATGAAATCATGTGTATGTGCTTCCACACCTGGAGTGACACGTAATAAAATACGCATTGGTTGCTGGCGACGCTCTGAAATTTCTTTTAAAAGTTCGATTTCATAGAAATTATCCACGACAATACAGCCAATTTTAGCGTCAAAAGCTTGCTCTAATTCTGCAATACTTTTGTTGTTCCCATGGAAATGAATACGTTCTGTCGGGAATCCAGCTTTTAATGCTGTAAAAAGTTCTCCACCCGACACAACATCCAATGATAAGTTTTCTTCCTCAGCTAATTGGTACACCGCTACACAGGCAAATGCTTTTGAAGCGTATGCTACTTCTGCTTTTACACCTAGTTTTTTAAATGTGTCGATAAACCCACGAGCGCGCTTACGAATCAGTGCTGTATCGTAAACAAAAAGTGGTGTACCATATTGTTTTGCAAGCTCTAGCGTGTCTACTTTTCCAATTGTTAGATGACCGTCTTCAGAAATTGCTTGTGTCCCATATAAATGCATGTGCATCTCTCCCTTTTTCACATCAGTTCCATCTCGTGAAAATTTTTTCAAAAATCACAAAATACTATATGTGAACTTTAGCACATGCAAAATATGAGCGCAATGCCATCTATGACCTTTTTCGGTGCTTGGAAGCAACTATAAAAGGTCGAGGTGCGTCATCTGTCATCGGGAACCTTATTAACACACGAAGCATTGCCTTTGGAAAGAATGGTACAAGTGGCCATAAATACGGTACTTGCATAGGACGTAATGAACATAAATACGTGAACAGTAAAAACAATCCTATGAACAGACCGTTTACGCCCCATAAACCCGTCATCAGTAAGAGCGCAAATCTAAACAGCTTAATAGAAATACTCAATTCATACGAAGGAACTACAAATAAGAAAATGGCGGCTACTGCTGTATACAATACAACCTCTGATGAGAATAGTCCGACATCAATCGCAATCTGTCCAATAATAACCCCAGCAACTAAGCCCATCGCAGTGGATAATGGGGTCGGGGTATGAATGGCGGCCATCCGTAAAAATTCAATGCCGAGATCGGCAATAATGATTTGCAGTAATAATGGAACATTCGATTTTTCCTCAGAACCTAAAAATGACAGTCCCTCAGGTAATAAAGATTCCTGCGTCACAAATACATACCAAATCGGTAATAGTACTAAGCCCATCACCGTGCCAAAATAACGCATAAATTTAATAAATGTCCCAACTGCAGGTGCCTGCCTGTATTCTTCAGCATGTTGCAGCAAATGAAAGACTGTAATAGGCACTAAAATAACTGATGGTGACGTATCCACAATTATGGCAATATGTCCTTCGAGAATATGCGCTGCTGCAATATCAGGACGTTCTGTATACCGCACAAATGGCACAGGATGGAACTTTTGCTTGAATAGCCATTCTTCCAGCGATTTATCCGCCATTGTTAGTCCGTCATGATTAATTTGTGAAAGTCGTTGCCGTAATTTATCGAGCATTTCTTCATTCACAATACCTTTCATATAAGCGAATGCCACATCCGTTTGGCCATCCTTAGACACTTTATGCAGCTCAAATCTTAAATTACTATTACGAATACGGCGACGAACAAGTGCCGTATTGAACATAATGCCTTCCGTAAATCCGTCCCTTGAACCACGAATAACTTTTTCATTGTCCGGTTCCTCTGGCGTACGCCCAGGATAATTACGAAGCTCAGCTACATAGCAGAATCCACTTTTTGTCACAAATGTTACTTGACCACTTAAAATAGCAAGCAAGTATGCCTTCCGCTCTGTCTCCTCTGAACGACCATAAAAATTAAAGTAAGCCTCAAAGTATTCCTTTTCGTCTTCAATATCGATGTCTTCATCTGGTAATAAATTAGACGAAATTGTCGTTAATATGCTCCCATCCACAAGTCCACTAATATACGCACAAAGCACGGGTAAATCCTTGATAAACATATGCTTTACACAAACGTCGAAGGATTCACCATCGCCGAATTGTTCTTTTAAAAAACTTTCCGCTTCTTCTAGGCTGTTAAATATCTTATTTGTCATGCTGTCACCATTTTCTTAGATGTCTTTTTTTACTTCCTGCTCTACCTTCGTACTAGTTGCCATCCAGCTTTTTAATTGCGCTAGTATCTTCTTCTCTAAACGCGACACTTGCACTTGAGATATACCTAGCCTATTTGCAATTTCCGATTGTGTGCAATCTGAAAAATAGCGCAAATAAATAATCGACTGCTCTCTCGGTTCAAGACGTGTTAACAATTCTTTAAGTGGAATATATTCAAAAGGTTGCTCGGATTTTTCATCCTTCATTTGATCCATTAAAGTGATTGAATCCCCTTCACTTTCAAATAATTGCTCATGCAATGAAGCAGGATCCCTTAATGCATCCGACGCGGTGACAATTTCTTCTGCCGTGACATCGAGTGTTAGCGCTAACTCATGAATCGTAGGCGGATGCTCATTTTGTTTGATATATTCATCCGTCGCATGGCGAATTTTAAAGTTCAGCTCTCGAATTGAACGACTGACCTTCACCATACCGTCATCCCTAAGGAAGCGCTGAATTTCTCCGATAATCATCGGCACAGCATACGTCGAAAACTTCACTTCATACGATAAATCAAATTTATCGACTGACTTCATCAGTCCAATGCAGCCAATTTGAAATAAATCTTCTAGCTCAACTCCACGTGTTGTAAAACGCTGGACGATGGACCACACAAGCCGCGTATTGCCCTCAATCATTCGCTTACGTGCTTCCTGATCGCCCTGTTGTGAAAGCGCGATTAACTCACGCATTTCTGCCTGTGACAATAGCTTTTCGGACGACTGTTCTAGCGGCTTCACGATAGCACCCTCACATGACCGCCGTGCGAACCGAATAAAACTTTTTGGAAAATGTGACAGTCGTCCCTTCCCGCCACTTAGACATCACTGTTAGCTGATCTGAAAAACTATCCATAATTGTAAAGCCCATTCCTGAACGTTCCATCTCACTCTTCGTTGTAAATAACGGCTCCATTGCCTGACTGACATCTTCAATGCCTACTCCCTTATCCATGACAGATACGGTTACAACATCGTCAACACGTTGTGCACGGACCGTAATGACACCTCGTCCATCTTCTTCATAACCGTGTATAATAGCATTCGATACGGCCTCTGATACCACCGTTTTAAATTCAGATAATTCATCAATCGTCGGATCTAATTGGGCGATAAAACCTGTCACAGCAATGCGTGCCAAGCCTTCATTTTCACTAATTGCTAAAAACGTTAATGTCATTTCGTTATCCATTTACAATCCCCCTTACGCGTTCAATCGCTTCTTCTTCTGTCGCATCTAGCATCCAAGGACCTAACCCTGAAAACTGGAACACTTTACGCATCGTTGGCGACGGATTTAATAGTATTGTTCGGCCAGCCACAGCCTCAAGTTCACGCATACGACCAAGTACTAAACCAACGCCTGAGCTATCCATAAAAGAAAGCCCGCCTAAATTCCAAATGACCGTCGAAACTGCACCTTGGAATATCGCTGCAGAAATTTTCGATCGAATTTGTTCAACCGCATGGTGATCTAACTCACCATATAAACGAACAACAACTGTATCTCTTGAAACCATTTCCATTTGAAATTGCATGAACATCGCCTCCTCCCGTGCAATTCCACATCCATCGTGGTGATTCCTTGTGACTGACAAAACTAGTTCATATTTTTCCGAAATAGTGTCAATTCGACATACTTATGGCTTCAGTATAGGATAAAATATGAGGTTTTAAACCTTGGCATATGACATTATAAGTGGAAAGAAAAAAACAGCGAGCCATCTCCATTTAGAGATAGCTCGCTGTTTTAACTATTTTTATATTCATTACCATATTTTGTGGTTGATTTCCGTTCTGGCTGGGCGTTTTCCGGGGGGCGTCTGATGAGCCGCTTCACTCGCAAGCTCGCTCCAGGGTCTCATCTATGACGCTAATCCCCCAGGAGTCGCCCAGCCTCCACTCCAATCAACGAGCATTCTCTGATCATTACGCTCTTTAATCAAATATCATCTGCGACTTCTGGTAATGTACTTAATTTTTATGCCATTTTATATGCTGATTGTACTTTATTAATCGTATCTTGCGTAATTTCACTATTAGAATATAGGTAGGCAATCGTGTCGCCAGCTGCTACTTTATCACCTTTTTTAGCGACAAGTTGGATACCTGCATCATAGTCGAGTGCCGATTCCTTCGTTAATCGGCCCGCACCTAAAGCGACACTTGCTTCACCGACTAATAACGCATTAATCGTATCAACAATACCACCTTGTTGTGCTGTCACCGCCACTTTATGTGCTGTGTCATTTTGCACGATATCTGCTACGTCACCGCCCTGTGCTACTATGAATTCTTCAAACTTCGCTAAAGCTGAACCGTCCTCAAGTACGCGTTTAACAGCCGCCGTTGCCGTTTGTTCATCTGCACCAGCCGCAACTTGATACATTAATGAAGAAATAATGACACACTCTTCTAGTAAATCAGCATGTGTTTCTTCCATACGCCCGCTTAATAGTGCATGGGCTTCTACGACTTCAAGCTTGTTACCAATCATTCTACCCAGTGGATTGTCCATATCACTAATATGTGCAACTACTTTACGACCAAGTTTTTCACCGATTGCTGTCATAGCATCAGCAAGTTTTTTTGCTTCTTCTTGTGTTTTCATGAATGCCCCAGAACCACATTTCACGTCAAGCACGATGCCATCAGCACCACTAGCAATTTTTTTACTCATAATTGACGCTGCAATTAACGGAATGGAATCGACTGTTCCTGTCACATCACGAAGCGCATATATCTTTTTATCGGCTGGTACAAGATTACCCGTTTGACCAGCCACTGCAATTTTATGTTTATTGACATTATCGATAAATTCTTGTGAAGAGAGTTCCGTTCTCATCCCGCGAATTGATTCCATTTTGTCAATTGTACCGCCTGTAATACCAAGGCCCTTACCACTGAACTTAGCAACAGGAATACCTAAAGCTGCGATAATAGGTGTCACTATTAATGTTACTTTATCGCCAACACCACCCGTTGAATGCTTGTCGATTTTAAAGCCTTTGATCGAAGTTAAATCTATCACATCACCGGATTCAATCATCGCTTTTGTTAAATAAAATGTTTCCTCGTCCGTCATGCCCATTAAACGAATGGCCATAAGTAGAGAACTCGCTTGGTAATCCGGAATTGAATCGTTAGTGTAACCTTCTACAAAGTATTTTATTTCTTCTTGTGAAAGTTCCTTGCCGTGCTTTTTCTTTTCAAATAGCTGCGCCATATTCATGATAAGATCCCCCTTATTTTAGGTCGTTTAAGAAACTTTTTCCGAAAGGTGGTGCTTCTACGCCGAAGTTTTCAGCAACCGTTGCTCCAATATCAGCAAATGTCTCGCGAAGAGCTATCTCGCCACATTCTTTGAAACGTGGTGAATACACGAAAAGTGGTACAAATTCACGTGTATGATCTGTACCTGGAAAGGTTGGGTCATTACCATGGTCAGCTGTAATAATTAGTAGATCATCTTCTGTTATCGCTTCCAAGATTTCTGGCAAACGAGCGTCAAACTCTTGTAGTGCATGTCCATAACCGATTGGATCACGACGATGACCAAAGTTTGCATCAAAATCAACTAAGTTTAAGAAGCTCATACCGTGGAAATCACGACGAACAACTTCTGCAAATTTGTCCATACCATCCATATTGTTTTTCGTACGTACTGCATCTGTCACACCTGAACCGTTGAAAATGTCAGAAATTTTACCGATAGCAATTACATCTAGTCCTGCATCCTTCATTGTATTCATTGTTGTACGTCCAAATGGCGTTAACGCATAGTCATGACGATTAGAAGTACGTGTGAAATTACCAGGTGTACCAATGTAAGGACGTGCAATGACACGGCCAACTAAATACTCAGGCTGTAACGTTAACTCACGTGCAATTTCACAAATTTTATATAATTCCTCAAGTGGAATGATTTCTTCGTGTGCAGCAATTTGTAGTACTGGGTCAGCAGATGTGTAAACGATCAAAGCCCCTGTTTCCATTTGTTCTGGTCCAAAATCATCAATTACTTGAGTACCACTCGCAGGTTTATTGCAAAGTACTTTACGCCCTGTACGCGCTTCCAACTCTGCAATCAATTCAGCAGGGAATCCTTCTGGGTATACTTTAAATGGTTTATCAATATTTAAACCCATGATCTCCCAGTGTCCTGTCATTGTATCTTTTCCTACAGAGGCTTCTTGCATTTTACCGTAGTATGCTTTTGGTTTATCTACAGCTTTTAATCCTTTTAGTGGCTCAATGTTTGCTAAACCGAAAGACTCTAAATGTGGCATTGTAAGCCCATTCATTTTTTCAGCAATATGGCCTAATGTATGCGCACCAACATCTCCAAATTTTTCTGCGTCTGGCGCTTCACCGATACCAACTGAGTCTAAGACAACTACATGTATTTTTTTAAATTGTTTATTCATAGATGTACCCTCCTATTTCATTCAACTTCTTCATTCTACCCAAAAAAAATCAAAAAATAAAGGTCAGACATCTGACAATTATATGAAATTTTATGCACGCGGGTGGAATTGCTTATATACTTCTGATAGTCTTGTTTTACTAATATGCGTATAAATTTGCGTTGTGGAAATATCCGCATGGCCCAGCATCTCCTGAACTGCACGTAAATCAGCGCCATTTTCGACTAAATGAGTTGCAAACGAATGACGTAAAGTATGTGGAGTTAATTCGTGTTTTATTCCTGCTTTTAAAGCATGCTCTTTCATTAATTTCCAACAACCTTGCCTTGTTAAACGTTTCCCTCTCTGGTTTATAAAAAACGCCTCTGTTTTTGGATATTTCCCCTGAAGTTGTCCTCGCGCACCGTCCAAATAGGCACTCAAAGCGGCCAACGAACTTTTACCTAGTGGGATAATGCGTTCCTTACCACCCTTGCCGAATACACGTACAAAGCCCATTGTGAGATGAATATCTGCTAAATCAAGTGCAATCAGCTCGCTAATGCGCATACCTGAACCGTAAAGTAATTCCAACATTGCTACATCACGGATACCCTGCGGCTTACTACGATTAGGTGCTAACAGTATTGCCTCAATTTCCTCAATTGATAAGACATTGGGTAATTTTTGTTCAATTGTCGGCATTTCTAAATGCACAGTAGGATCTGTTTCCGCACGCTTTTCGCGTAATAGAAATTGATGAAAACTTCGAATCGAAGAAATATGTCGTGCGACTGTGCGACTCGTTTTCCCTTGTATACGTAGTTGCTCTAAATGGCGTAAAATAGTTGTTCTTTCCACTCGTTTGAAATCTATCATTCCTTCAATTTCCTGCAAAAATTGTACGTAATTCTCTAAATCTCGGCGATAGGATGCGAGTGTATTCGCGGATAACTGCCGCTCTACCTGGATAAAATGAATATAATCTTCTATTGCAAATTGGAATTCGTTCATCGAAAAGCCGCCCCCTTACTGTCAATTATTCTCTATTCTAGCACGGTCACTATGGGCAAAACAAAAAACTGCCCAATGAAATCTATAGTGAAGATTTCATTGGACAGTTTCTCGTTATTATTCTCCATTATTTTCGTCGTTCTTATCATGGCAACGCCAGCAAATACCATGGAAAGTTAGTCGGTGATCTTTAATGATAAAGTTCCAACGCTTTTCAACAACGGCTTCCACATCTTCGAGTAAATCTTCTTGGATTTCATCGACAGCTCCACATTCTATACAAACGAGGTGATGGTGGAAATGTGCGGCGCCTTCTTGGCGTAAATCAAAGCGTGATACGCCATCGCCAAAGTTAATTTTGTCGACAATTTTTAGCTCTGTTAATAACTCTAATGTTCGATAGACAGTAGCCAGACCGATTTCAGGTGCTTTATCTTTTACTAAAAGATATACATCCTCTGCGCTTAAATGGTCTTCTTCATGCTCAAGCAATACAGCAACTGTTGCCTCTCGCTGCGGCGTCAGCTTGTAACTAGCACTATGCAACTGTTTTTTAATACGATCAATACGGCCCTCCATGTGACGCCCCCCTAAACTCATTCCATTATACCAAAGGAGTTAATCCTATTACAAGATAGCGATATAATTTCAATTACCGTCAGCGTAAATACGTCTAAATTTTGAATTGTGCAAGCAAAATCTATGACTTTCGCCTAAGGTATATCTTTTCAGTAAAACTGAATTAAGATAAAACGTACGTTAGTAAAATAAATTCTACAACCATTATGATAAAAAAAGCAATAAAATTCAACATAATTGATTGTCCAGGTACTTTTTTTCCAATCTTTCTCTTCGTCCAAGCTGGCACGAGTAAATTACATAGAACTAGCAACAATATACAATAGATAAGTTGAAATGGGAACCACCAAATCGTATAAAGCCAAAATGCCTCTAGTTTTTGCAAAAGAAACACTGAACTAAAGCCAAAAAAAGTTGCACGCATCGCTACCGTTACACGGATAAATATTTTCAAAAAGCTATGTGTTGCTAGTAAAAGTATAGTAGCAATGGAAACAACCACAGGCAGTACTAATCGAAAAATGGACTGCTTGTCCCCCGCTAGACGCGGTTCAATGTACAAAATGAAAGACTCCGCATTCGCACTACCAATAATATGAAAGCAGATGACGCCACAAACAAAGCTCACTGCCACGATAGACGCGTGATAAAAAATAGAAACCGTACGAGACATAAGCATTCTCCTTTTCTTGTAAAGGTTGTTACAGCTTATGCTCGTCATCTACTATTATGCAAGGTTGTCCTTATGATTATTTTGCCTGTTGCATGGCAAACCAAATGATTGCAAACGCTGTTTTCGCGTCATAAATACGCTCATTTGCGACCATCTCTTGTGCCTCTTCCAACGAAACTTCTAGTAATTCGACAAATTCATCTTCATCTAAATCTGCTTTTTCTTCAATTTGATATAAATCTTTTGCTACAAAAATATGAATAATCTCATCCGCAAAGCCTGGTGATGTTGCAAAGGCTTGTAAAAACGTAAATTCATGCGCTCCATAGCCTGTTTCTTCTTCTAATTCGCGGCGAGCTGTGACGATAGGCTCTTCTCCTTGCTCAAGCTTGCCAGCAGGAATTTCAATAATCGAACGTTCTAAAGCTTTTCGGTACTGCTCCACTAAAACTAGTTTTCCTTCATTTGTGATGGCAATGACCGCTACTGCGCCCGGATGCTTAATGATTTCACGTTTTGCAGCCTTGCCATTCGGTAAAATGACATCATCGACTTGTAATTTTACGATTTTCCCATCGAAAATAGGCGTTGTGTGCGTTGTTTTCTCTTCAAATTTTTTCATATGCAAAAGACCTCACTTGTTCTTCAGATATGTTCATTGTACCATTACAAGTAGCGAATTCGAAGGAGGACAATAGGATGAAAAAAAGACAACTCGGCTCTAGTGATTTGTTTATATCAGAAATTAGTTTAGGAGGCATGTCTCTTTCGACAGACAAGGAAAAAGCGGCTAGTATTGTCGATATGGCACTTGATGCAGGTATTAATACAATCGACACGGCCGATTTATATGATTTTGGAGTTAACGAGGAGATCATTGGCTCAATTTTAGGCAAACGCCGTCAGGATATTGTGCTTGCGACAAAAGTCGGAAATCGTTGGACAGAAGGTGTCGATGGTTGGTGTTGGGATGCTTCTCCTTCTTATATAAAAGAGGCTGCTCGTGCAAGTTTAAAACGCCTTGGGACCGACTATATTGATGTCTATCAACTGCATGGTGGGACAATTGAGGATGATTGGGATGGGATTATCGACACATTTGAAAGTTTGAAAAAGGATGGATTGATTCGAGAATATGGGATTTCCTCGATTCGACCAAATGTGTTGAAACGTTTTTTACCAGCAAGTTCGGCGAAAAGTGTCATGATGCAGTATAGTGCACTCGACCGTCGCCCAGAAGAATGGTTTGATTTTGTCGCTAGCGAAGGCGCTTCTGTCGTGACACGCGGCACTGTTGCAAAAGGCTTACTAACAAATGAGTGGGACGAACGCTTACGTCGTGCAAACGGGTATAACGCATATACAGCTGAGGAATTACATAAGACTTTAGCAAAATTAGCCGCACATTATGGCGATTTACATGCACTTGCTCTGGCATTCAATTTGAAAGAACCAGCCATCGCCTCTACCGTAATTGGCGCTAGTTCACGTCAGCAACTTGAAGAAACGCTTGTCGCTTATGAAAAAGCTACGTGCATTACTAATTTTCAAGTAGCTAGAGAATTAACAAAAAATAAAAAATATGTAGACCATCGATGAAAAAATGGATTGTTTTACTCTTATTTTTAGTGGTGCTGGCAATTTCCTCTAGCATGACGTATGAACAACAGACCATTATCCCAGCACTTGAGGACATACTCGCGAGTAAACCTTTTGAAAAGCAGTTATCAGTGTTACAAATTCCTTACTGGGATACAGTTGTCTCAATTGAAGAGCGAGGCTACTTTGAATTTATTGAGTTTTTAATTCGTAAACTTACGCATTTTGTAGGGTTTGGCTGCATTGCACTTGGCATTTACTTCGCATGGAGAAAGCGGCGTTATGCAGCTAGCGTAGCAATCATCGGGACAGCGCTTATTGCATTGCTAGATGAGTTTCGGCAAAGCTTTACACCCGGACGAATGATGAATGGACAGGATGTGTTAGTAGATACAACTGGGGCAATTGTTTTTGTTGGGGTTGTTGTGTTGGTTAGGAAAATACGACAAGCTTAATAAAGTTCATATGCTCTTATTTAGAGTAAAAACAATATAACCAACCATCCTACAGATCAACAATTCGACAAAAAGAAATAATAGCCACATATGAAAAGAGGTAAGCGGTGTCTATCAGCTATATTTGCAATTTTATCAGCGATATTCACGTTTTTATCAGCGATATCAGAACCTTTATCAGCGATATCAGAACCTTTATCAGCTATATTCACAATTCTATCAGCGATATTCGCTTTTCTATCAGCTATCATGAAAAAACAGTGAACCCAAATTCGGGTTCACTGTTTTACTTTAAAACTTCGTGCCTTTGTCGCCATATTCATTTAGCAATTCTTCGAACGATTTGTTTTTCTCGCGTTGCTTACGCTCAAAGGCTGCCTGTGCATGACGTTCTTCCGCTGCTGCTTGTTCTTTAGCTGTTAGATCTTGCTTAGCTGCTTTTAATTTCGCTAACACGTCGCCACCTAGCTGATCAGCAAGTGTCATTGCTTCTTGCTTCGGTAGGCCGGCTGTTGCGTTATTATCTACACGCTGTTGTTGTTGTTGTTTTCGTTTCTTTCCCATTCATTTCACCTTCTCATTAACTTTAAGGGCGTTGTACAATTGTCGCTACGCCTTGTCCACCGCCGATACAAAGTGTTGCGAGACCTGTTTTTACGTCACGCTTTTCCATCTCGTGTAAAAGTGTCACTAAAATACGTGCACCACTAGCACCAATTGGGTGACCAAGGGCAATCGCTCCCCCATTTACATTTAGTTTATCATGATTGAAGCCAAGTTCGCGATCGACAGCAATCGATTGTGCTGCAAACGCCTCATTTGCTTCGATTAAATCAATATCTTCTAGTGATACATTCGCTTTTGCCAGCACTTTTTTCACAGCTATTACAGGGCCAGTTCCCATAATCGATGGATCTACACCTGAGCTCGCGTTAGCTGTAATTTGCGCTATCGGTTTTAGGCCTAACTCAAGTGCTTTTTCTTTTGACATGACCACAACTGCAGCTGCACCATCATTAATGCCCGATGCATTCGCTGCTGTCACAGAGCCATCCCTTTTAAATGCTGGGCGCAGTTTCGATAATGATTCCACTGTTACCTCGGCACGAGGGAATTCATCTTTAGCAAAAATGATTGGCTCTCCTTTACGCTGTGGAATTTCAACCGGGACGATTTCATTGTCAAACTTACCTGTTGCCATTGCAGTTTCAGCACGCTGTTGTGAACGTGCTGAAAAGGCATCCTGCTCCTCACGTGAAATCCCATACGCATCACATAAATTTTCAGCTGTAACACCCATGTGATAATCATTAAATGCACACCATAAGCCATCGTGAATCATTGTATCGACAAGCTTTTGATCACCCATGCGTAAACCTTCACGCGCGTTTTTTAATACATACGGTGCTTGGCTCATATTTTCAAAACCGCCAGCAATAATAATATCCGCATCGCCTGCTAAGATTGCTTGTGTTGCTATATGTACTGCCTTTAAGCCTGATCCACATACTTTATTAATCGTTAACGCTGGTACAGCATGCGGTAAACCTGCCCCAATAGAAGCTTGACGTGCGGGGTTTTGTCCTAGCCCTGCAGCTAAAACATTTCCCATAATAACTTCATCCACTTGCTCCCCGGTAATACCAGCACGTAATAGCGCTTCTTTGATCACGATGCTGCCAAGCGTTGTCGCAGGTACATCCTTTAATGTCCCTTGAAATGAACCAATTGCTGTACGCACAGCACTTACAATCACAACCTCATTTGTCAAAACCATTTCCCCTTTTCCCCGTTCAAAAATCGATGTCACCTGCATATGCTACTAGCAGATATCTATATTTTAACAAATATTTCGACATTTTTCGATAAAGAATATGTCAGATTTTGTTCTTATATTTCTGTAAAATGTTGTCGTGGTTTATTCAATCTCAGATGGGAACATTACAATGTAAAGAAACAGTTTTGAGGAGGTGTTCAACTTGAAGAAGAAAATGCTTTTATTTTCTACTATTACAACGACCCTTGCCGCTGCTGCAACCGGTTTTTTCGGTTTCGCGCTATCTAATAAGTTGATGTACATTCAGCAAAAGGATCCTGATTTTGTTCGAGAACGTGAGACAACAGCAAAACGTTTCGATGAAGTTTGGTACAATCAACATTTCAAATGCGAATTAAATATTGAATCTCCTAACGGTTACACGATTCGCGGTATACTGTTCCAGCCACTGCAAACAAATAATACGATTATTATTTGCCATGGTGTAACCGAAAATAAAATTAATTCAGTAAGATATGCTCGACTATTTGAACGTCTTGGCTATAATTCAGTTATTTTTGACCACCGACGTCACGGTGATTCGGGTGGCAAAACAACCAGTTATGGACATTACGAAAAATATGATTTGGATGCAGTTGTCAAAACGGTGAAGGCCATGATTGGGGATGATGCAATTCTTGGCATTCACGGTGAATCAATGGGCGCTGCGGCCATGCTCCTATATGCAGGTACAGTCAATGATGGTGCTGATTTTTATATTTCCGATTGTGCGTTTACTGATTTTTCAATACTCCTGAAGAGATTGGCAAAGACCGAATTAAAATATGGTTCGATTATACCTATTCGCTTCGCGGACTTTTTCATTCGTCTACGTGATGGTTACTCATTCAAAAGTGTGACCCCAGCCGAGGCAGTTACACATATTGAAAAGCCTGTGCTGTTTGTTCATAGCCTGCCTGACACGTTCATACCCGCTACGATGTCATTGGAATTATACAATAAAAAAAGCGGTCCGAAGAAGTTAAAACTTTTTGAAAAAGGTGCACATGCTCAGTCCTTTAATGAAAATATGGCTGAATACGAGGATCTTATACATGAATTTTTAGAATCCTTTATTTACAAAAAAATACCGAATGAACCGTCTTCATCAAATGTCATTCCATTTGCTTCTAAATAAAACTTAAATAGAAAAAACCTTGTACAGAAAAACTGTGCAAGGTCTCTTTACTATTCTGCAAAAACAGTATGCCATTCATCGCGTTTTGCTAAAAATTCTTTCGCCAAAGCTTGTGCACCTTCTAAGCTATGGCTTGCTGCCCATCCACATTGCACTTCATTGCACGCTGGCACGGCTGTTGCTTTTGTAACATCTGTAAATGTTTTTTCTAAAATATTGAGTAAGTCCTCGTAATCATTGTGGTTAATGAGGGATACATAAAAACCTGTTTGACATCCCATTGGACTAAAATCCACGATATTGTCTGAGTAATTGCGAATAATGTCTGCCGATAAATGCTCTAATGAATGAAGTGCAGGCATGTCCATATGCTCTTTGTTTGGTTGTTTAAAGCGAATATCGTATTTGTATACTTCATCGCCATTTTTACCAGTTTTCACACCCGCTAAACGAACATAAGGTGCTTTTACTTTCGTATGATCTAAATCAAAACTTTCTACATTTGTTTTTTCCTTTTCCATCATGAACAACTCCTTTAGACTATCTCCCTCTATTATAACGAGAATCTACATGAAAAGTTAGAGTTTTAAGAATAATCTAACACCACCTTTGTTTTTTTGAAGAATGTTGCAACAAATTTACATTTCAATTAGTCGTGTTTCGGTTGTTTTAAAAGTTTGTAATAGATTGAGGATGAATAGATTGAAAATCCTAATAAAGTACCCGATATAGCAGGAAGCAATGAGCTTTCAATATTATTTAACTTAAGACTATAAACAGCTAAATATATGCCTATACCAAATAATAAAACGAAATTGAACACAACAAATCTATATTTGCACATTCTCTTCTCTCCAATTTAAATGATTTCATTATATGCAAATTTTAGCTAACAAAAAAGCAACTAGCCCAATGTTTGGACGAGTTGCTCTTAAAAAAATCCAATTATTTTTGGACTTTATTCATTTGTGCCATCATTTGACGTACTTGCTTTTCAGACGGAGTACGACCCATTTGAGCCATCATCATACGAATCATTTGTTCGTTGATTGGTGGGTTTTCTTTTAAATGTTTCATCATAGCTTGACGTGCGAAATAAAAACCTAGCGCAGTACCTGCCGCTAACGCAATAATTACGATAATAATCCAAATCCAAGTTGCCATCTTGCCAACCTCCTCCACTACAATATACCGAGATAAACTCTCCACGCTCGATTATACACGAAATAGGAGCGTGTTACTATATATAGCAGTGAATTTTCCTAATGCATGTGATACTTCATAGGCTTCAGCCAGCCACACTCATTCTCTTGTTTATTGAAGGCAATGAAACGATCACTCATTTTGGCTAGCATTTGAAACAAATCTAAGTCTAGCATGCGTGATCCCTCACAATAGATGCAAATTTTGCGCTCCACTAAATAAATTGCCATTTTCCCTTTAATCGGATGTTCCAAAAATAGCGCATTTCGTGTTCTTTCTAAATGCGTATATTTCGAATCCAGTTGAGCTTCTAGTACATCTGCAATCTCTTCAAAACGAACGGATTCGCAAATGTACGATAATTCTTTCAAGGATTTCTCATTTGCATCTTCACAACCTTGCATCATTTCAAGTAACTTTCGCTCTCTACCAAAAATAAACGTTAAATGTTCTTCTTTTATTTTATAAATGGAGTAGGTTCTCATAAGAAATCCCCTTTCAATCAGTTTCATTTCCGTAAGTATAGCGAATTCTTTTTCGATTATTTGTCAAACCAAGGAAGCGTTAATCATCTATTTTTGTCGAAAAGTTTCTATATTCCTTCCTTCCTGACTAGTCTCAGCCTCAAGACCTAGATGAAAATCATTTCCTAGTCCGTTTTAGCAAAACGTTCTACCAGGTACTATTAAGGTACAAACGAAAGGAGCAAACAAACATGAGAAAATTTCTATTATTTTCAGGAGGCATCATCGCAGCCATTGTGGCACTTGCCTTAGTTGGACCTTTAGCAGGACTTCTTTTTTCAGGTGTCCTCGTAGCACTTGGTATGCACTTCTACATCTCAAGTCAATCAACATTCACTAAAATCATTTGGATCACAGTAGGTTTAATTGGTGTGCTATCAGCCATATCAAACGTTCCAGCAATGGTTGGTTTAGCAGCCATCGCCATCCTTTATGTCATCTATAAAAAATGGAATGGCGAAAGCGTAAAAATCCCTACAATTGAAGCAAAAGAAGAAGACCCATTTACAAACTTCGAAAAAGAATGGTCAAACTTAACAAAATAAAAGGGCAAAAGCGCCATCGAAGGTTTGGCGCTTTTGTCCAGAAAAAAATAAAAGGAGCGAAACAAAATGAATCTATTACAACGTTTTAAATACACGTTAGAAGCCGATTTACATCAAGTATTAGATAAAAAAGAGAAGAAAAACCCAATCTCGATGCTCAATCAATACATCCGCGAAGCAGAAAAACAAACGGAGCAAACAGGTAAACTGTTAGAACGCCAAGGCCAGTTAAAAGAAAAACTGGAAGTAGAATTCAAAGAAAACACGGAGTTACTAGCAAAACGAGAAGCACAGCTAACACTTGCAACTGCGAGCGGCGAGCAAGATCTAATTGACTTTGCAATGGATGAAGTCGCAGCTTATACTGCACGCAAAAACACATTGCAAGCAAGTATCGAAGCAAGCACACGCGAATTTTTCGAACTTGAACGTAAGTTTGAAACGATGAAGCATAAAATTAAAGACATGAAAGTTCGTCAGTTACAGCTTATGGGCAAAGAAAATGTCACACGTGCACACCACCAAATGGATGGCATGCTTGCCAAAAATAATCAAACAAATTTCGAGGACTTAGAATCATATATCGATAAATTAGCTAACCAAATCGATAAAGATCATGAAGTTACAACTTTCGAAGCACGTCTTGCCGAGCTAGAAAAAAATGCTACAAATGAAAATCCACCACTGCTAATTGAAAATAAATAAAATGTTATAATTATACTAGGGATGCTTCCAAAATAATTTTGAAGCATCCTCATTTCTGTGATAAAAATATAAAATGTTGCCCATTAACTTAAATCCCTAATTGACTTTTTAGAGCAATCTACCTTAAAGATAAGGAGTGTTTATATGGAAACATGTGTAGAAAGCAAGATAAAAGGCGATTTAGTTGAATGATTAAAACGGGGTTATTTTCCTTTTTAGTAATCATTCTCGTATTAATCGTTAGTTTATTTGGCTATCGTTTTTTCGCTCAAGAAAAAATAAAAAATGCAAGTGCTGCACAAATAAAGAATGGTGGAATTAGTGAATTAAAAGAAATTCTTGTAAACGGGGACAAACAATTTATTTTAGTGGATGGAAAAGATAAGACAAAACCATTTTGTCTATTTCTACACGGTGGTCCAGGATCTCCATTTCCATACGGAGTAAGTGCTCGGTCATTATATCCCGAAATAACGGAGAGTTGTGTGGCAGTATATTATGATCAAAGAGGATCAGGGAAAAGTTTTAACAAAGAGTTAAATATAAAAACGATGAACATTGATCAATTTATCGCAGATGCTAATGTTATAGTAGATTATATAAGAAAGCACTATAAACAAGAAAAAATATATCTACTTGGGCAATCGTTCGGAACAGTGACAGGAACGCTATTAGTATCTAAATACCCTGAAAAGTTCCATGCATATTTAGGGATTTCACAATTAACAAGTACCGTTAAAGGCCAAGAAATCGGGTATACTTGGTTGGAAAATGAAGCTACTGAGAAGGACGATAAAAAAACACTTCAAACCCTACAAGACTTAGGTGAAGGTCCTTATCTAGATGAAAAAGAGGATATCTTTAGTGGACTTATTGATCAGTATAGAGGGATGAATTATTATGATGAAGATGTAGAAAAAGTTAATCTTTTTAATTTAGTAAAAGGGGCTTTCATTTCCCCTGACTACTCTCTACCTGATATATATCATTCTTTCATTACGGGGCCTAAGCTCAGTCTTATTGAAAGTAAAGAACTAAAAGAAGAAATTATCCTTACAGATTTTTTTCATACAATAAAAAAAATAGATGTACCTATCTATTTTATTCAAGGGAAATATGATAAACAGACTAACTATGATTTAGCGAAACAGTACTATGAGTTATTAGACGCACCAAATGGCAAGGAATTTATAACATTAGAAAATTCCGCTCATTACCCTAATACCCTTGATTCTGAGATTATCATTCGCACTATCAAAGAGATGGTAGTTAAAGAAAATTGAAATACATCTGCTTGAATGATAAAACGTTTTTCGAGGGAAGCATCTCGTCTTCTCTCACATATTTTTGTAGAAAGAAGGTGCATCCCTTTGCAAAACTTTAACACGAATAAACTCTCTTTTTGGGTAATATGCTTCTTTTTACTTCTCTTTATTGAGTTGACGATTTTCAATAATGGCGGTGCTTTTTCGCTATTAATTGGGGCTGGCCTACTCTATTTTAGTTATTCAAAAAACAGTAAATTTTTTAAATGGCTCGGTATTTTCTTTATTGCCATAGCGCTCTTTACGATGTGGAGTTTGCGCTTATTTATCGTATTCCTGTTCTTATATATGCTTTATAACTACTTACAAAAAGAAAACGAGCCGAAAATTGTCGGTCATGCGCTTTTTGACAAACTACCTGCGACAAAAAATGAACTGTTTGGTACGACACCAGCTCCCATTGAGGCATTTAAATGGCAAGACGTCCAAATTCAGCGCCTTGCTGGTGATATTACTATTGATACGACACAAACCATTTTACCTGCTGGAACTAGCCTAATTTCGATTCGCCAAGGGATCGGTAAAGTACAAATCCATGTACCTTACGAAATTCCGTTCCGCGTCCAATATACGACACTGTTTGGTGACATCAAATGCTTAGATTTCGGTCCCCAACGTTTACTCAATGAAAGTGTGACGTTTACAGACGGCGAGCCTGAAGATGCAAAGCGCAAACTCATCATTCACGTTGCGACATGGCTTGGCGATTTGGAGGTGACTCGTAAATGATTGCTTTCATTTCAAGAGTGTTTACCTTGTTCTTTCTATTTGTAGGTGCAGCTTTTGGTTTACTATTTTTAATATGGGGGAAGCCGAACGAAAAAGTATGGCAACCGTTATGGCAACAAACCTATGATGCTATTCCACTAGGTGGCGTGATTGTCATCAGTCTCTTTGTATTAAGTCTAGTGATTGCAGGGTGGATTAGCTCAACAGCTAGAACAAGAGAAGCTCAGGCAACACGCTTTGTAAAACAATTAGTCGAGCCTGACTTTGTGATACCAAAGAAACAACCACTACCAAAACCACTGAAAAAAGCACTAACACAAACAAGTGAACTAATCGACACACAACGTAAAAGTTTACAACGTCTTACCAATGAACGAGCTGAAGCAAATGATAAAGTGATTCAAGAGCAGATTATTGCAGAACGTCAGCGTCTAGCTCGTGAACTGCATGACTCCGTTTCTCAGCAATTATTCGCCGCTTCCATGCTTTTATCGGCCTTAACAGAAAGTAACGAAAACCCAACAGGATTAAAACAAGTGGAAAAAGTTGTACAACAGGCTCAGCTTGAAATGCGTGCGCTACTGCTACATTTACGTCCTGTCGCGCTGCACAATAAAACACTCGCACAAGGTTTAGAAGAACTTATTATTGAGCTACAACAAAAAGTTTATTTTCATATAGAATACGAACTCGAGGAAATGGCCTTAACAAAAGCGGAGGAAGATCATTTATTCCGAATCGCACAAGAAGCACTATCGAATACATTGCGTCACGCAAAAGCGAGTGAAGTAGAGTTACTCCTTGTCGCACGTAATGGCTTAGCGATCTTACGTATTCAAGATAACGGCCTCGGCTTTAACATTGAAGACGATAAGTCCACATCTTATGGTTTGAAAAATATTGCCGAACGTGCCGTTGAAATCGGCTGTACGTATAAAATTGTTTCTGTACCCGACGTAGGTACGATTGTAGAAGTAAAAGTCCCATTGCAAAAGGAGGTCGAGCCAGATGATTCAAGTTCTGATCGTGGATGACCACGAAATGGTGCGCATTGGCGTTTCTGCCTATTTGTCAGCGCAACCTGATATAACTGTCGTCGGTGAAGCTGAAAACGGCAAACAAGCGGTGGAGCGTGCACTTGCTCTTCGCCCAGATATTATTTTAATGGATAATGTCATGCCCGTTATGACAGGTCCTGAAGCCACTGTGGAAATATTAGCAGCCTGGCCCGAAGCGAAAATTATGATGGTCACTAGCTTTTTAGATGATGACAAAGTATATCCTGCTTTAGAGGCAGGCGCTGTCAGTTATATTTTAAAAACTTCCAATGCCAAGCAAATTGCCGATGCCATTCGTAAAACAATGGGCGGTGAAACCGTATTAGAGCCCGAAGTAACTTCCAAAATGATGCACCGCATGCGTTACGGTTCAAGCACACCATTATTTGAACAGCTTACAGAACGAGAAATGGAAGTACTATTGTTGATGGCAAAAGGAAAGGCCAACCAGGAAATTGCGGATAACTTATTCATTGCATTGAAAACCGTGAAAACACATGTTAGTAATATTTTGGCGAAACTTGAAGTACAAGATCGTACACAAGCGGTGGTTTATGCGTTTCAAAATGGTTTAGCGAAATAACTGGAAGCTTATCGGCTATATTGTGAGGTCTACCGGCTATTTTTGATGTTCTATCAGCGATTATGGGGAGTTTATCGGCGATTCTGACTTTGTTATCGGCGATATTTATCATTCTATCAGCTAAAAGAGGACTGCATATTCTAGAAGAATACAGTCCTCTTTTTGCTAAACTCCTAAATGTTCGCTTAATTCTTCACTAACCTGATTTACTTCTTCCTCATCTAATATGTAGTACCAATACTTATCAATTGTTTGTCCAACGCCATTCTCGAATTGCAATTGTTCGATTTTACCATCTAACTTACCATACAATTTTTGCAAGTCCATCAATTGAGAAGCGGTAAAATTCATTTTGACATTATCACCGAGCACCTTAAATATATCGTTTAGTTGCAGTAATATTTTGGGGTTTTTCGCTTCAGATAGCAAGGCTTCAAGCAATTGCTTTTGTCTTACCTGTCTGCCAAAATCACCTCGAGGATCTTCATATCGAATTCTTGAAAACACGAGTGCTTCATCTCCATTTAGTGTGATTTTACCTTTAGGAAAACTATATTTACCGTGAGCTAAATCCATATCATTATTTATTTCAATGCCATCCACTACGTCAATTATCGATAAAAAGCCTTCCATATTAACCGCAACATAGTAATGAATAGGAATCGATAATAGATGCTCAACTGTATTGATTGTCATGGAAATACCGCCACGCGCATAGGCATGATTGATTTTTTCTGTCGTGTTATTGCCAATTATGTCAACACGTGAATCCCTTGGAATGCTAAGCATTTTAATTGTACCTATTTCCGGATTTACTGTAGCGACGATCATTGTATCCGTTCTCCCACTATCACTTTTCCGTTCATCAATCCCTAGAAGTAATACAGAAAACGGCTCTGAATGAGGTGTTTGATCTGATGTTGCCATATTAGATGCTCCCTTTATTTCTTCTGACCCATTCATCTTCACCAATGCCTTTTTAAAAGAGTAATAATTTGTACTAGCCCATGCTATGCCGATGAATACAACAAATAAGGAACCAAATAAAATCAGTTTTTTCATTCGCATTCTTTTTCTCTTCGTAGTTCGTGTTATTTTTTTATCCATTATTATCTCTCCAAAAAAATCCATTTTTATATACTATAACGCAATTCCCCAACAATAGTTCCTTTTTATAAGTTAATCCTTTTATAAAAATGATTAACTAGGGCTCTTAAAGCGTCAATTTGTATGGGATGATCCCCGCTTCGTAATGAAAAATGATTAAAACGAAAGGAGGGAGTACTATCTCCCCTCCTTCCATTTTATAGATGAATAATATCAGGCGTATTGATTAATCAATTTTAACCACCACTATTAAAATGGGAAGTTGATTTCCGCTAGGATGCTCACTTTCCGCAGGCAAGCATATTCCGCTAAAATCAACAAAAAAATTTAGAATGAAAAGGACTTTTACTTATTTATAGGCACAGTCTTTATACAAAATAATAGTTGTTTATATTGCCTTTTCGAAAACATCCAAAAATAAAAAAATACCGCAACGCTCTTATTAGAGCATTGCGGTATTTTTAACTGTATTCAGTCTAAGTCTTTTACCTAAATAGGTTGGGCAATGAATAATGATTTCAACCTTTATTCATTAAGTGCTCAAACACCGACTGAATACAGTTAAAGCCTCTGGCAGATGTCATGGATTTTGAAAGGAGTTAATTGTGCAAGCACAATTCAAAATCCAGACACAATTACGCCGAGGCGCAATTGAGAGTAAATTAAAGTGCTTTCACTTTTGCTACAACATTTTCAACTGTGAAGCCGTATTTTTCCATTACTAATTCGCCTGGTGCAGATGCGCCGAACTTGTCGATTGCAAGTACGTCACCTTCGAAACCAGTGTATTTATGCCAGCCGAATGATGAGCCCATTTCGATTGCAAGACGTTTTGTTACAGCTTTTGGAAGAACTGATTCTTTGTATGCTGCGTCTTGTTTTTCGAAGCGATCCATTGAAGGCATTGACACAACTGCTACATCGATACCTTCAGCTTTTAATGCTTTTTGTGCCTCTACAGCTAGTGAAACTTCAGAGCCTGTTGCAATGATTAGTGCATCTGCCACTTCTTTAGATGCTGGTGATACTGTGTATGCACCTTTTTTAACGCCTTCACGAACTGTGTCGATTGAAGCGTTAAGTACTGGTAAGTTTTGACGAGATAAAACTAAAACAGTCGGTGTTTTTTCAGCAGATACAGCAAGTTCCCAAGCAACTGCAGATTCGTTTGCATCAGCTGGACGAATCACAGAAAGATTTGGCATCGCGCGTAGTGATGCTAAATGTTCAACTGGTTCGTGTGTAGGGCCATCTTCCCCAACAGCAATTGAGTCATGTGTGAACACATAAGTAACAGGTAGACCCATTAAAGCTGAAAGACGGATAGCTGGTCGAACATAGTCAGAGAATACGAAGAACGTACCACCGAAGACATTTACACCACCGTGAAGTGCCATACCGTTCATAGCTGCTCCCATTGCAAATTCACGTACACCAAACCAAATATTACGGCCTGCGTAGTCGTCTGCTGAGAAGTCGCCTGCACCCTTCATAGTCGTTTTGTTTGAACCAGCAAGGTCCGCACTACCACCGAAGAATGAAGGTGTTTTCTTCGCGATTGCATTGATTGCATCACCTGAAGAAGAACGAGTTGCAACAGATTTACCTACTTCATATACAGGTAATTCTGATGCGAAGTCTTCAGGTAATTTACCGTTCATCGCATTTTCGAATTGTGCAGCTAATTCAGGGAATTCAGCTTTATACGCTTCGAATTTTTTATTCCAAGCCGCTTCAGGTTGAGCACCTTGCTCTTCAGCTGCTGCTTTATATGTGTCATACACTTCAGCAGGAATTTGGAATGGCTCATGTGGCCACTCATAAGCCGCTTTTGTTAATAGTACTTCGTCTGAACCAAGTGGTGCACCGTGTGAATCTGATTTACCTGATTTATTTGGTGAACCGAAACCAATGACTGTTTTTACTTCGATGATTGTTGGTTTACCTTTTGATTTTTTTGCTTTTTCGATTGCTTTATTAATAGCTTTAATATCGGTACCATCAGCTACATGGATATAGTTCCAACCGTATGATTCAAAGCGTTTTTCAATGTTTTCAGAGAATGATTTTTCTAAATCACCATCTAAAGAAATATCATTTGAATCGTAAAGTACAATTAGTTTTTCTAATTTCAAGTGACCTGCTAAAGAAATTGCCTCAGCAGCTACACCTTCCATTAAGTCACCATCTCCGCAAAGTGCGTATGTGTAGTGGTCAACGATTTCATGACCTGGTTTGTTGTAAGTTGCCGCTAAATGACGCTCAGCCATTGCCATACCAACTGACATAGCAATCCCTTGACCAAGAGGACCAGTAGTAGCTTCTACTCCAACCGTATGACCGTATTCAGGATGACCTGGAGTTAATGAGTCCCATTGACGGAAGTTCTTAATTTCCTCCATTGGTAAGCCGTAACCACCAAGGTGAAGTAAGCTATATAAAAGCATTGAACCATGACCTGCTGAAAGTACGAAACGGTCACGGTTAGCCCATTTAGGATTAGCAGGGTTGTGACGAAGTTGTTTCGTCCAAAGCGTATAAGCCATTGGCGCTGCCCCCATTGGTAAGCCTGGGTGGCCTGAGTTTGCTTTTTCAATTGCATCGATTGACAATGTTCGGATAGCATTTATCGCTAGTTGATCTGCATGTTGAGTCATAATATTGTGACATCCTTTCTCGTCCTATATATTGTTCTTTTACAGTTTAGTCAAGATTGCATTAGAAAACAATGCTTTTGTTATACTAATTAGGATTTGTGACATACTAAATAAAAAATGTGTCACATTAATTTAAAAATTTATTTTTTTTAGCTTTTCTTACCTTTTCCGGAGTTACATCATTACCGGCTTCATCGACTACTTTTACATTTTCAATTGTATCACGCATTGTCGCACGGAAGGTGGCTAAGTATTCTTGGCGAAGGGCTGTTCGTTCCTTCGCTTCTACTTCTGTTAGGTTTCCCGCTTTTGCTTTAGCTGATAATTCATTGATTCGATTAATTTTTTCTTTCGATAACATTATTCCACACCTCTTTCGTACTTATACTACTACAAAAATATGCAAAAAAGATTAGAAGTGCAAATTATTTGCCCTCTAATCTCTCTTGGTATTCTTGATATCTACGGTGCACAGTAGCTTTACTTACGTTAAAACCTAAGCCTCTGAGAGTTGTGGCGATTTCTTGAAAAGTGAAGCCTTTGTTGCGTAGCTGAATAATTTCTTCAATCGGTACTTCTTTTCGCTCTTGGCCTAGTGGGTTTCCGCGGTTAGATAGATTCTTTTCAGGACGATAGCCATTTTCGACAGCACGGCGCATGCCTCGGCGAATTTTCGCATTATGAATCTTGCGCTGATACTCTTCTACAATTGCTAAAATCTCTAGCAACATGGTGTCCATTTCATTTAACTGAACTGTCCCTGCATCTTGCATCGAAAAGACATCCGTTTCCGTTTTTTGCAGTAAATGTAGAACAGCCATACGCGCATTGCCTCGGCCTAAACGTGTTTCATCTTGCACAAACAGCGCACTTACGCCTTCTTCCTTAATAAAATCTAACATTTCAAGGAGCCCTTCACGCTCTACATCATAACCACTATGCTTGTCTTTAAAGACACCTTTCACCTTGTAATCCTGCTGTTTTGCATAGCTTACAAGTTCTTCTTCTTGTCGCTCCAGTGAGGAGCTTTGCGTTTCTTTTTCGGTACTGACACGGCAATAGACGACAGCCGATCGTTGTTCATTCATCATTGTGTATTTCTCGCAATTTCAATTGTATTGATGGGCTTGGCATGATCGCCAACGACTGGAATGATTAATGACTTTCCTGCCACGATTTTCACATCTGTTAATTCATTTTTTAGTTTAACGATTTGTATCCACTCATCTGTAGCCATTTTACCACGATGTTGTTCTCCTAACGACCATAAGCTATCGCCATGTTTAATATGAATTTCTGTATATGTAATATCACCAGGATCGGTTATTAAGAGATATCCTGCAAATAACACGCAAGCTCCCAGTAAAATAGAAATATGTACGTTTTTTTTCATCCAATTCATCAACCATGTCCCCTTTTTTCGAATACTTGTTCGGAATGTATGTTCTCATAATAAAACGAACAAACGTTTTTGTCAAACACTTTTCGAACCTATGTTTGCATACGTGTTCGCATTCTGCTATACTACTTTATAAGTAAAACGAGTACATAAAGTTAAAGAGGTGAGCATTATGAAAAAAGTTTCGAAAAGGCAAGAGGACATTTTGGCATTCATTAAAGAAGAGGTTCGCGCTAAGGGCTATCCACCATCTGTACGTGAGATTGGAGAAGCTGTAGGCCTTGCTTCTAGCTCGACTGTGCACGGACATTTAGCACGTTTAGAACAAAAAGGTTTAATTCGCCGTGACCCAACAAAACCACGCGCTATCGAAATCTTAGAACCTGAGGATACTATTCAAAAGCAAAGTGTCATTCACGTCCCTTTAGTTGGTAAAGTTACAGCCGGTTCACCGATTACAGCGATTGAAAACATTGAGGAATATTTCCCGTTACCAGACACATACGGTACGAGTGAAGATCAATTATTCATGCTAGAAATTATGGGTGAATCAATGATTGACGCAGGCATCTTAGACGGTGATTTAGTTATTGTAAAGCAAAAATCAACAGCAAATAACGGGGACATTGTTGTAGCGATGACAGAAGAAGACGAAGCAACAGTTAAACGTTTCTACAAAGAAAAAACGCATTTCCGCCTACAACCTGAAAACGCTACAATGGAACCAATTATTGTGAACCAAGTATCGATTTTAGGACAAGTAGTTGGCCTATATCGTCGCGTACACTAGTAAATGACAAAGCTGTCCCATTAGTCAGAAACTGACTGTATCGGACAGCTTTTTTTGTCTTTAGGCTTTTTTCTTATATTTCAAACTAGCGGCTACGAAGGCTTTAAATAGTTTTTTTGCTTCATTATCTCCAGCAAGCGCTTGTTCTTCCGGATGCCACTGCACGCCTAAACAAAATGGTAATGATTCATGGTAGACGGCTTCGATGATCCCATCATTCGATTTTGCTGCAACCTTCAATGTGTCACCTAACGCATGAATCGCCTGATGATGAATGGAATTGACCGCAATTTTCTCTTGATCGATGATTTTCATCAAGACATTATCTTGCTCAATATTTACATAATGCGTCGCAACACCGCGAGCTGCTTGCTGGGTATGCTTTAATCGTTTACTACTGTGATATTCCGAATCAATATCCTGATAAAGCGTGCCACCTAGTGCAACATTAAGCACTTGAATACCACGGCAAATCCCGAAAATAGGCATTTGTTTTGTAATCGCAGCGTGTATCAGGGCGAGCTCAACCGTATCTCGTTCAGGATGAATCTGCCCTAATTTAGGCGATGGCTCTGCGCCAAAATGAAATGGATGCACATCATCACCACCAGATAGTAATAACCCGTCTGATATAGACAAAATCTGCGCCACATCCGCCTCTACTCCAAGCGGTAGAATTATCGGAACTCCACCCGCTTCTAGTATACTCTTACTATATGCCGCATTTAAACGCGAAGATAGATCATCCTCAGCACAAGCAGTGATTGCAATGATCGGTTTCAAACAACAACCCCCCATATAGTTTACTTTCTACCATAGCCCTAAATACCAATTAGTAATGGCATCACCATAAAAAAAGACAATGATAGCAGCTAATGCAATCGATGGTCCAAATGGCACAGGTGTTTTTCTCCCCTGTCCTCGTGCACGTAAAATTACGATGCCGACTATCATTCCTATTACTGCCGCTAAAAACAGCGTCAGTAACGATCCTATTGTGCCGAGCACGAGCCCGATTAAAAAGAATAACTTAATATCGCCACCGCCCATGCCACCCCGTGACAAAACAGCAATACTATATAATATGCCAAACCCTACAACTGCACCTAGTAAACTATCCCACCACGGCGTTAACGGTGAAAGAATTCGCCCTATGACTAGCAGGGGTAAAAAGAAAAGCAACACCTTATCTGGTATCAACATATAAGCGAAATCCGACACGACAATGATCACTAATAAAGAAATAAATAAAATCGCCACTGCAAACTCTGCACTAAATCCAAGCTGCCAATAAGCAAAAGCAAACAACACACCTGTTACAAGTTCCATGAACGGATAAATCCACGAAATCTTTTGCCCGCAACCTCGACACTTCCCACCTAAAAATAAAAATGAAAGCACCGGTATTAAATCTAGCACCGTCAATTGACGTTGACACGTCGTACAATGCGAAGGTGGCGACACAATCGACTCCTTCATTGGCACACGTAACCCAACCACGTTAAAAAACGAGCCAAAGACAAGCCCAAACACAAAAACCATTATTGTATAAGCGATTTCCATAATGTAAATCCTCCTAAACTAATAGACGCCCATACTATTTACGTATGCGCGCCTACTTACTATTTTTCCCCTTCATAATAGAACGTCGTCACCTGGATGGTTGCGGTCACTGTTGGATCTGCATCCTCTTGGAACTTATCTTCTTCCCCAGGTAAAGAAATATCTAACGCATCAATTTTCATGATACGTTCAATTTTTTCAATTTCTTGTAAGTAACTATTTAATGATTTCATATCAAGTGCAGCAATGTCCATACTAAACGTAACAAGCTTTAATGCGGCCGGCAAAGATTCTTTCGCGATAGTCGAAACAGGTAGCTCATCAGTTGTGGCCTCTGGATCTTCTTCTGTTGGCTGAGTATCAGTTGTATCTCCGTCTGTCACAGGTGCATCCTCATCTACTACCGGTGCGTTCGGATCCGTAATCGTTGAATCTAACACAAGTGAATCATAGTTATTAAAGCTAATCGATTCCACCAACGTACCCGTTACAGCTTCAATTTCCGCTATATCCAGAAGCACTTTTTCAATTGCGCGCGTTTGAGGTACTTTTTTACGGAGTGTTACATTATTTGTCGCAGAAGATTGTTGCGTTTCCTCTACTATAGCTATTTGCTCTTGTAAACTCGTTATCTCTTGATTTAAAGTGCTGACCGTACTTTCCTTTGCCTTCACATCATCCAGTTTTGGTGTTAACACATAGTAATACACCGCAAACAAAACGGCGGCAATTAGAGCGGTCAAAAGGAGGATGGCTGAATTTTTATTACTTGTTATAGAATTCATCCTTTTCCTCCTTTAGCTAAATAAGCATAGTCGATAAACAACTTAACGGTCACTGTATAACGTGGTATTTCTTTGAATTTATCTTCCAACCTCTTGTCTTCCGTTTGTTCCCCAAGTGCTACTTCAAAATTTTCTATTGTGTCTACTTGAGTATCTCTAAAATAATCGCTTGTTCCAAGTTTTTCTACATATCTTGAAATATCATTCATCGTCTCAAAATCAATCGTCACAGTTACACTTTCTTCATCAAAAGTATACCCACGTACATAAGTATGCTCAGGTAAAAGCACTAGTGTTTCAGCTATTAATGGTGTGACGGGATAGGATACGTTTTCTACAAATTTCACAGATTGCGCAAGTGATCCTGCGTTAATATTATTCTTTGCATCGAGCTCTTTTTGAAGCTCCTCACGTTGCGTTGTTAACTCTTGCTCCTGCTTAGATAAAGTAGTGATATCACTTTTCGCTCCAAAATATAAGAAAATCATATAGGCTAGGACAATCGCTGTAATCCCTATTAACAAGGCATATAGTAACGTTGGAGCAGCCTTCTTCTTTTCTAAATTAGGCAAGAGGTTTATTTCTGGTACCATCAGTTAACCTCCTTTAGCGCAAGTCCAAGTAAAGTGGCAAATGGCTCCGTAAATTCTGGGAACTGCTTTTGAATGATCGAATCGTTTAATACTTTTAATGGCGTATCAAAATTATTACTTAATAAATCAGCAATGGTCTGTAATATTGGATTATCTCCTAAAATAATAATTTCATCGACTGATTTTTCACCTTTATGTAAAGAGAATTTAAAGAAGTTCATCATACGATCGATTTCGAGCACCTGATCCGTCACGACCATGCGATACTCTTCTTCTCCACCTATATGCTCAAATGAATAGCTATTTTCACCAACTGGTTCCGCCTTCCAATCGGCTAAATTCGTTTCAATCGATTGGTAGCGCAGAAACTCCACGTTACCTTGTGAGAAAATACTAATTGACAGTTCATTAATCGACCAATCGGCTATTAAATAGGTCTTATGCGCATCTAGAAACTGCATATGTTCTAGTAATCGAATATTGCATAAGCCCCGAATATCGGCAGCTTGAGGCTCTAAGGAGGCATCTAAAAACATCCCCATCATCTTATTGACTTCTTCAGAAGGTGCCGCATACAACATAGCTTGTCCGTCACCTGGTTTTGGATCATAAACATCAATTAAAGGTTCATGGAACGGTAAATGAATCGACTGGCCAAGCTCCATCTCGACATATCCTTTTAACTGATGTGGCTCAACATCACTTGGATGATCAAAGTTTTTTAAAAGTACCGAAGTATCCGGCACGAACATTCGCACATTTTGCTTCTTGCCCGCCCATTTTGTGACATGCTCTTTAATAATTTCATACAACGCCATCTCATCTGAAATAACAGCACCCTCTACGATACCACGCTCTAAAGGAAGCTCATAGCCTTTCCAAAGCGATGTGTCAGGCCCCTTTGCTACAATCGCACGCAATACATAATCTTTTATTTCTATTGAAATATGTGACTTCTTTTTTTTGTTGAACATGAAACCCCCCCTTTCCCATAAAACAATATCATTTTTCTTTATTAGTACTTAGTTCTTTATTTGAACATCCAACAGATTATTGGATGTTCTAAAAAGAGCCAAATATTATTCTTTAATTGCTTCAGGTGTTCCGCTACCTTTTTGATCATCTTTATTAATACCAGCAATAGTTGCAGCTGTAAAAGTAGCTGTCTTAGCTCCTGAATATTTTACTGCTCCAGTTAATTTATTTCCACCAGCGGCTTTAGTAACTTCATCCGTTGTAGCAGTTTCAAATAAGCCAGCATTATCTAAATATTTAGCAGCTTTTAATGCTGCAACATCAACTGTCCCTCCATCTGCTGTGCCTTCATCAGTAAAATAAATATTAGCCGCATTAAGAACATTTATAGCATCAGCTTTTGCAGCATTATACTTTGAGTTTTCGATAATATTCCCAATCGCTGGAACAGCAATTGCGGCTACAATCGCTAAAATTACGATAACAGCTAGTAACTCGATAAGCGTTAAACCTTTTTCATTTTTTAACATTTTTTTGTTCAGTAATTTTTTTAACATGTTTGTTCCTCCTTAGTATTATATATTAGTGCAAAACACGAACACCCTAATTTTCCGTAAATCTTTTTTGCATCACCCCTTTCAATAATATAGAAAGAACATTACATATTTTCATACATCGAGAACATTGGCATCATGATGGCCATGACGATTGTCCCAACTATAGCTGCTAGAAAGACAATCATTAACGGCTCAATGAGTGATTTCAGCGTATCTACCGTACGATCAACTTCATCCTCATAAAAGTCTGCTATTTTTTCAAGCATATAATCGAGTGAACCAGTTTGCTCTCCGATTGCTGTCATTTGCGTGACAAGCGGCGGGAAAATCCAACTTTTTTCAAGTGGTGCCGATAATGTGCTACCAGATTCTAAACTCTCTCTCGCTTCTAGCACAACCTTACCAACTACCGGATTCCCCACAACTTTTTCGACAATCGTCAATGCCTGTAAAATCGGAACAGCGCTACTAAATAATGAAGATAATGTCCGTGTCATCCGGGCAATAACATTCTTCTGTAATAACGGTCCAAATACAGGTATACGCAGTAACAATAGGTTTACAGAATAGTTAAACTGTTTGTTTCCTTTGTATGCCATTCTAAATCCAACAACAGCAGCGATGAGGACAGCTAATATTAGCCACCAATATGCTATTAAGAAATCACTAATCTTTAAGATGAATAATGTCAGGGCAGGCATTTCACCGCCAAGGTCATCAAACATTCCAACAAATGTCGGTACGATGAAAATCATCAAGAAAAATGTAACGGCAATGGTAATAACCATTAATACTGCTGGGTAGGTCATCGTTGACTGTACCTTTTTCTTAATGTTATAGGACTTTTCAAACGTCATCGCTAAACGCTCTAATGTATTGTCGATATTGCCGGTAACTTCACCAGAGCGCATCATATTGATGAACAATGGTGGGAATACTTTTGGATGCTTTGCAGCAGCGTCAGAAAATGACAGCCCTCCTCGAATGTCTTCCTCCACCTGTCCAAGTGCCTTTTTCAGCGGTTTACTTTTTGATTGGGTCCCTAAAATACGCGTCGACTCAACAATTGAGACACCTGCTCGAATGAGGGTTGCATATTGTCGACAATAAATGACGAAATCTTGGTGTTTGACTTTGCCACCCACCACTAAGTCTTTGTGCAATATGCTTTTTGATTCTTCTAGCTCCCGTGCGTTAATGCCCTGTTCACGTAATTTCTCGATGGCTACTTTTTTATTCGTCGCATCAATAATTCCCTTTTTTAAAACACCAGTTTTTGAGCGCCCACTATAACGAAAAACGGTCAACTGTAATCACCCGCATTCATAAACGGTCTTGCATCCTCAATGGAGATCTTCCCCGACGAAATGAGCTGCTGCATAGATGATTCTAATGTGTGCATCCCAAGCGCCCTACTCGTTTGCATGACACTTGGAATCTGGTGAATCTTTTCGTTACGAATAAGGTTTGAAATGGATGGGGCTTGTACTAAAATTTCCGTTGCCGCGATACGCCCCTTTGCATCCTTTCGAATGAACAAGCGCTGTGACACAATTCCGACTAGTACATTTGCTAGCTGTACTCGAATTTGGCTTTGCTGATGTGGTGGGAAGATATCAATAATACGGTCAATCGTAGTGGCAGCACTACTTGTATGTAATGTCGCCATGACTAAGTGACCTGTTTCTGCAGCTGTTACCGCTGTAGAAATCGTTTCGAGGTCACGCATTTCCCCCACAAGAATAATGTCTGGGTCTTGACGGAGCGCCGCACGTAATCCATTTGCAAAGCTCATCGTATCGACTCCGACCTCACGCTGATTAATCACTGATTTTTTATGTGTGTGTAAATATTCAATTGGATCTTCAAGTGTAATAATATGCTTCGCTTTATTCGTATTAATATAGTCAATCATTGCGGCAAGTGTTGTTGATTTACCAGAACCTGTTGGACCTGTTACTAAAATAAGCCCTTGTGGTTTTTCCGCAAGCTTATACAGTACTTCTGGCATGTTAAGTGATTCAATAGATGGAATCTTTGCATCAATTAAACGGGCTGCAATCGTTACTTCATTGCGCTGATGATACGCATTTACACGAAAACGACATTTCCCTGCTAATGAATAATTAAAGTCGGTTTCACCCTTCTCCTCAAATTCTTTCACTTTGTAGTCTGGCAAAATCTCAAGAACCATTGTTTTTAAATCTTCAGAAGTTAACGTAAAATCACCGTATTGCTCGAGCTGCCCGTGCACACGATATACCGGTGGAATACCTACTGTTAAATGTAAATCTGAGTTTTTTTCTGTATAGGCTCTTTCTAGTAAATCGATAATTGATATTGTTGATCCCACAGTCATCACATCCTAATCTGCGTTGGCTACGCGAAGTACTTCAGACGTTGTTGTTTGCCCATCTATTACTTTTAGTAAACCGTCCACTACTAAAGTATTGTAGCCCTCTTGCTTCATGTAATCGCGAATGACATTATCTCCACTGCGACTTAATATATAATCTTTTATTTTACGATTGATCGGCAAAATCTCATGTATCGCTAGACGACCACGATAGCCAGTCTGATTGCAAGATGGGCAACCACGGCCACGTTTACCGTATGTCGCTCCTTCAATGCCGTTTGCTTGCAGAATTTCTAGTTCCCGATTTGTAAATGCATACTCCTCAGTACAGTCTCGACAGATGCGACGCACTAAACGCTGTGCCATAATACCCACTAATGAGGAGGATAATAAGAAGGGTTCGATGCCCATATCCTGCAAGCGTGAGATCGATTCCACCGCACTATTTGTGTGTAGTGTACTTAATACCAAATGTCCGGTTAAAGACGCCCGCACTGCAATTTGCGCTGTTTCTAAGTCACGAATTTCCCCGATCATTACAATATCCGGGTCTTGACGTAAAATAGAACGTAAACCAGCTGCAAATGTAAGGCCAACCTCTTCCTTTACTTGAATCTGGTTAATGCCATCGAGCTGATACTCAACTGGATCTTCTACCGTAATAATATTGACGCCCTCTTCATTTAGATTACTAAGTGCCGCATATAAAGTAGATGATTTACCCGAACCAGTAGGTCCTGTAATAAGCATGATGCCATTTGGTTGCGCAATCATTTTGCGGAAGATCGCCTCGTTTTTTTCACTAAAGCCGAGCTTGTCAATATCGTTTGCAGCAGTACTTAAATCCAAAATACGCATTACGACTTTTTCACCGTAAACAGTTGGTAACGTCGATAAACGAATATCAACAGGTTTAAAGTTCACATTCGCTTTAATACGACCGTCCTGTGGAATACGGTTTTCCGTAATATTTAAATTCCCCATAATTTTAATACGAGCTATTACAATATTTTGCATATGCTTCGGCAATGAACGCTCTGTTCGTAATACACCATCTACACGGTAGCGTACGCGTAATTCTGTTTCTTGTGGATCAAAATGGATATCACTCGCTCTTTGGGCGACACCATTAGCTATAATTTGATTCACCAAACGCATGATTGGCGAATCTTCTTTTTCAATTTCTTCTAGCGTCTCGCTGCCCGATGCACCTAAATCCGACAGTGCCGCTTCCATCGACTCTTGTAAATCGTAATACTTTGTAATTGTTCGATATAAATCGTCCTTCGCGGCAATACTTGTTTCAATTTGGCAACCAGTTGCCATACGAACCTCTTCAATCGCAAAGTAGTCCATTGGATCAGCCATAGCGATGAAAAGCTTATTTTTTTCTTTTCGAATCGGCATAATATTTGCTCGTTTTGCCAATTCTACTGGAATTAGTTGAAGCAACTCAGGACTAATCGAATATTGGTTTAAATGAATATGTGGAATACCCAGTTGGAATTCTAACACTTCAATTAATTGTTGCTCTGTTAAAATATTTTCTTTAATAAGAAAATCTCCGAGTTTTTCATCCCGCGATTTTGTCTTAAGTGCATATTCTAATTGTTCCTGCTGCATTACGCCTGCACTGACAAGCAAGTCTCCTAAACGTTTACGTCCAGTATTTATAGCCATTCCAGTACACTCCTTTCATCAAGGGCTTGTCTGTACAAAATTCCCACCCTTATCGTAGTAGCCGTATACAATATCCGGATCATTTGATTGTTGTTTATCACCATTATTTACAGATGATTCACCTGGTTTACTTGGTGTATCCGGTAAACCATTGCCATCTAAATCTAGCTGTAAATCAGGATCATTCGGGTTAGTTGAAGACGTATCCGATTCACTACCACCTGCTGTAGTAACAGGCTGTTTTGTAGAGCGAACGACGATTCGATTAATTGGTGCATAAAAATCACGACTTACTAATACTTCAGAAGAAACGCCATTTTCAGTAATCGAACGATACACTTCAACACGAATGCCTTCTTTCCCCTCTTGTACTGTCTTTTCTTGTCCAATCGCTATTTCATCTGAATATCGATAAATGATTCGTGGATCCACAATACGATCCTTTTCTACTCGTATTTTTATTTCCTTTTCTTTTGTCTGTGAGAATATTTCTAATTTAATAGAGTTACCTTCTGTTGTAACTTTAACCTTCCCTGGCTGTTCAGTAAGATTAACGAACTGCAGGTCTTTTTCTAACGCTTTATTGATGGACGCCTCTGTACCTTGCTGAAGGTAAGATGGAATTTCATTTTGCGCGTGACGCTCTAAAATCTCATAATCTGTTTGTAGCACTGCATTATAAAGCATAGATGCAATGAAATCTAAACCCTCAAGATTTGCAAGCTCCGTATTATCACCCAATAAAGTTAATAGGGAAATATTTTCGCCTGGCGCAATAACAAAATCGTTTAAAATACTTCCTACCTCTACAACACCTAATGTATTTACAGGAATCTCTTCAATTGCTAATGCTAATCTTTCTGCTTCAAGTGAAGTCGTATCCAAGACAGCTGCTTCTACTTCATGTCCTTTTAAATAAGAAGCTTGTCCCACAACAGAATTTAATGTATTCTCTACATCCCAAACGCCGACTGCTTGTAGCTGTGCTTGAACTTCATCATTAAGCACTACATGTAAAGGGATATGTACAGTTTGATCGCTTTCCCAAAATGCGTACCAAGACTTATCTGTCATACGCTCGTAGTCCGCAACAGAAGATGCTACATCAAAAACAAATTGACTTGGATCGATTGTCGATGTCACACCACCACCTGTAACTTTTACTGGGGTAGCCAGCCATTCCGTCACTGCCACTTGTACCGCCGCTTCGATTTCCTTTCCCTTCAAATCGGCTACCTCCACACCACCAATGCTAGAAGCTTTCGACACTTCCTTCGCATATGTTGTAGGATTTAACACAATATTTGGTATCGACATCGCCATTAGTATGGCGATTAAAGTTAGTAACGTCATTATTTTTAAGCCTATTCTCATGCTCACATCCCCTTCCCACTTAACACTTTTTATTTAATTTTCACTATATTTAAATTAATAAACTCATATAAACAGAATACTATACAAAAGTATGGTTTGAACACCACTATTTACCTAATCATTGAATTTCTAATAGTTAAAAAATAAAAGACTATGTCATTCAACACAAAAAAAGTTATGTAAAGAGCATAAGATCTATTCCAAGAGGGAATAAATCCCTATTAATTATAATTAAACCATATATTAACTCTAAAAAAACCGACAAAAATGTGAAATTACCGTATTATGGTACATATATCCCTACTTAAAAGGTATTATTATCTGTAAACGGAGGATATTCTTGATAATTCTCAAATCCGCACAGATGCAATTCCCGACTAGTTGTGATATACCGTTTCTACGTATTATGGTGGGAATTTATATCTTCATGGTAGAGTAGAAATTCATGGGGATGTAAAGTCGGATGAGAATTTGTGTTTTATCTGAAAGGGCTTGCTATTTAAGTAGAAGTGGAGAGGATATTTCAGCGGTTTGGTTAAATGACGTTCCACCTAAATTAAACAAAGATTCAAAAAGTGAAAGTTGTTCACAATAGTTAACTAACTACATACTTAATATGAAATTGCCTTTACCACTATTAGATTATACTTTACATACCGTAGTTTTTTACATTTTCGAACATTCGAATCTTATGTATATTTACCGTTTATTAAGAGGTATACTTCTTTTCATTTAATCAAAACGACAATTCTCCAAAACGACATACAACATTAAAATAAATAAGCTGTTTTTCTGGATTCTTGTAAATTTGTTTTATGTTGTTTTTTATAGACAGTTCCACTGATTTTATTATAAAACAAAAATCCCCATACTTATTCCTCCTTAGAAAGAAGGCGATTCTAAATGAAAATACCTACTTTAAAACTCCGACTTAACGAATCAGGAATATCGTTAATAGAAGTTGTCGCATCAATTGTCATTATTTCGATTATTCTTATAAGTTTCTTTTCACTCTTTATAAGCACAGCAAGAACAACAAAAACATCCAATGACATTCTCGACGCAACGTATTATGCACAACAAGAAATGGAGAAACTCTATAGCCTTTCTCAAAATATCGTGGTTCCAAAAAAGGCAGATGACCGTACAAAAATTAAAATTGTTGAAGATGCTATCATAGCTATTTCGACTGAAAAAAATTATGAAAAAGATGTAAATAACCCTACTGTATTTTTAAAAGAAGGCGATACAACAGTGGATCCAAATAACGATTTTTATTATGAGCTTAAATTTAGCTTCTATGATTATAAGAAAAATTTAACCCGTTTTGTGATTCTAGTATATGACAAAGGCGATACCGAACGAACAACTCCAGAAGCACAAATGGAAAACATCTTTGAATGGAGGGCAAGGTAATGAAATTGAATAAAGAATCTGGTTTAACACTCATTGAAACATTAGCAGTTACAATTATTGCAAGTATTGTCTTACTATTTCTTTATTCTATTATTAGCCAAAGTTCGAATACCCATCAAAAACAAACTATGGCCAATAAAGAAATTAACAATGCAGCCTATGCACTCAAGGTAATTACAAAAGATATAAGGAAACATCCTGAAAATGTAACTCTACCTTCTGATACTGAGTTGAAGATAAAACCTGGTACTGAACCAGAAATCCATTTTGTCTTTAACAAAGAACAAAAAACAATTAATCAAAATGGCAAGATTTTATCTACAGGTATTGACAATTTCCTAGTTAGTAACTTCACATTAGAAGAGTTAGCTAAAACTCAAAATAATACTAGTTCGCCAAACTTTAACTTAATTTCTATACAAATCACAAATTTACAAGGAAGAACATACTCTACTGAATTATATTTAAGAAAGGGGAGTCCATATTGAGAAAAAATACTGTATTCGTAAACGAACGAGGCTCTGTTTTTATTATTACGCTCTTACTCATCGTTTTGATTTCTGTTATTAGTTTCGCTTTAATAACTATGACGAGTAACACATTAAAAATAACCAAACACGAACGAACAGACCAATCAGTTTTTTATATTGCGGAAGCTGACTTAAACATCAAACGAGCAGACATCAACTCGGAATTAGAAGGTGTTTTTCAATCTATTTTAGATGGTTATAAAGACAAAGAACTGGATCTTGACAAAATTAACGGAGATTATCTTTCTGCTGCGGTCTCTCATTTAAATAAAAAACTCATTTTTGATCCTACAACAAATAAAAAAGAATATAAATATGCAGAAGTAAAAAGTTACAAACATCAAAACGGTCATGAACCAGCTTCACAAGTAATACTAAAGGAAGGTCCAGAATCTAATTCCTACACTTTAGAATCTACAGCAGACATAGATGGCATTACAAGAACAATATCACAAACTTTTTCAATTAAACTACCCGATATACTAACTGAACCAGGCGACGAAACACCAACTAACTATAATTTCTGCTTTGGCGTACTTGTTAATTCATTTGAAGCAACCAATACTTATTATACAAATGCAGATATTTTTGCATTAAATGACTTGAAAATTAAAAACGGCGGGGAATATTACAATATTTATTCTAAAGGATCAATAACATTAACGAATACACCTACCGTTTACGGGGACCTAGTCGCATTATCAGATATTACTTTTGAAAGTGGCGGAACCTATAAAAAAGATATTATTTCGAACGAAGATATTTACTTTAAAACACAGAACGGATACTTCACTTCTACAGGCAACTTTTTTGCTTTAAATGATATTTTAATTGGAAAAAATATCAATACTGTTTCAAACACTTTTATGTATTCAAATAAAAATATTATCAACCAAACAAACACATACCCAACTATTAAAGGGGTTATTTTTGGAAAAGAAAGCATTCAATCACTAACCGACTCAGCCAGTGCATTGGGGAGCAAAAGATATTCCATAGGGGAAATCGTTTACAAGAAAGGAAATAATACTACCAATATACGCGCTAAAGATGAAGCAGAGTTCAATCAGTTTTTAAGTAATGAAAATATAAATTTAAACTATTACCATGAAAAATTAAATAAACTAAGAGGCACACAGGATACTTCAGGGAATACTGATGATTGTAGTAGCCAATCATTTGCAAATGCTCAAATTCCATCAGCACCAAAATTTTTAAACATTGTTGATGATTCTCTTTTGACAGAGTTATCTAGCATCTCTACGGGGGCTAACAATTCAATATCACTATTGAATGATAGCTATATTCCAAATATCTCTATTCGTAGTAACGCGACTCTAACAATCGATGTAGGTGACCAAGATCGAACACTCGTTATTGACGACTTAACATCTAGCGGTGGAAATATTCGAATTAAGGGGACAGGGAAACTAAATATTCTCGTTAGAAATAAATTATCCATTGTTGATTTCCTTGCCAGCAATGAAAGAACCCCTTTTGATACAACGATTTATTATGAAGGAGCTAGTCCTTTATCATTTTCCAAGAAAGTTGAGAGTAACTTGTATACAAAATATAGTTCTGTATCGCTAAGTAGTGCACATATCTCTGGAAATCTAATTGTAGGAGGTGTACTTAATAATTCTGGCGATACAAAATTCGGAAATGAAGATCACCATATTGTGATTCTAGCCCCTAATTCTTCAATAAAATTCGGCGGTAGTTCTACAATATTCGGAACAATTATTGGCAATAAAGTTGACACTATTGGAGCCAATACAAAACATATATATGATAAAAATAAATTGAATACAGATATATTCGCACCAACATCAGGACCTACCTACTCAACAGAAGGTGGTTTAATAGACCCTGAACCACAAAAGGAGATTTAACTGTCCATTACCTATAATAATTACTATGTAAATAACCGTCCTTCATTGATAAAAAGTCGATGATAGGCGGTTTTATTCTGATTACTTTATACATAGCCAACTATCTACCGCAAATCCATCTTCACTATAACTTCTTCAATCTGCTCGATTGTGAATCCTGTGTATTTCGGATAAGATCTATCGCTGCATTTTGGACTAACAAGTTGCGAACAATTTCCCGCTTTGCTATCTTCTTTTCCTTTTTCTAATGCTTATTGTTCTCGTAATTAAGCTTCTTAGATAGTTGCTTCCTTATTCATTAAATATTTTAATCGACTTTTAATTAGAGAGATTTGTTCTTCTTTCGAACTCAAATCTTGCCATGAACGAAATGACTGTAATATTTTTTCATCCTTCTTTGCAATTCCCTCCAATTCACAGTAGATGTTCTCCAACACTTTTTTATTACGTCGACCACGTTTCCTTGGTAGCAAATAGCTATTTTAACAACACATCATTCCATAGGTCTAATTTATTTTGATGCCAAGTTTCTAGTAGTTTCCGATTTCCAACAAAGCGAAACACATTAACGTCCGTTAATTGAAATTGCTCATTGTGACTAAACTAACTAATTTAGATTGCCTATCTTACAAAGGGTTCCACTAATTTATGTATGTTATAGCTGACTTGGTCATGCCCTTCGACTTATAATAATGTCTACCCTCTTCTCTTAGACACGTCGCATTCGCTCTTAGATTATCCTTCTAAGCTCTTAGAACATAAAATTTCGAAAGAGCTCTTCCTCCTCTAAGAAGTCAACCATGGTAACAAAATCAAAAAAAGCCTACAATTCTGCTTAACAAAATTGTAGGCTTTTAATTATTTAGAAAATGCATTTCCAACTATATTTAATCATCAATAGCCTACTGTTTAACCATTAATCTTATAACCCGAAACATCCTCATCCAACACAAACCCAGTCCCTCGTTGTTTATTAGCATGAGTAAAGAATAATGCTGTAATCGCCATCGCCCCTACTGCACCACCAACATAGGAAGCTGTTAACGGCAAGCCGAAGCCCATCGTTGGTTCAAATAGAATGTAGACAAATACCATGCTTGTCATGAAAATGGCTGGTACGGTCGCGATCCAGTGATTCTTGAATGATAGGAATAGATACATAGCCCCTACCCATAACGCAATAACCGCTGTCACTTGGTTTGCCCAAGAGAAGTAACGCCATAAAATATTGAAGTCCATTTTCGTTAAGGCATAAGAAATAACGAATAGTGGAACCGCAATCCAAATTCGACTAAGCATCTTGCCTTGTGCAAATTTGAAGTAATCAGCGATAATCATACGTGCTGCACGAAACGCCGTATCACCTGATGTTATAGGTAAAATGATAACGCCTAGAATTGCCAATGTACCACCAATTGAACCAAGCATCAGAAGTGAAGCCTCACTTACAACTGCCGCTGGACCACCTGCAGCGATCATTTCACTTAACCCACCGTAACCATTAAATAAACTCATTGCGGCAGCTGCCCAAATCATAGCAATAATACCTTCTGTAATCATCATACCGTAGAAGATTTTACGGCCTTCTCTTTCATTTTTCGTCGTACGCGAAATGATTGGCGATTGTGTTGCATGGAAGCCCGATAGTGCCCCACATGTAATCGTAAAGAAAATCAGTGGGAAAATCGGTAGTGCTGCTGGGTGCATATTTTTTAGTGTTAATTCAGGAATTGGAGAGCCTGTCACAACAAGGCCAATCCCTACACCTAACGCTGAAATCACTAATAGTGCACCGAAAAACGGATAAAAACGACCGATAATTTTATCTACCGGCAATACTGTCGCTAAAATATAATAAGCAAATATGACAAATGTGATAATGGCGATACTAATTTTTGCTTCCATTAAATTAAAAAGCAACATTGCTGGTGACGATACAAATACAGTCCCTACAAGTACTAACAATAATAGCGCGAAAACGTTTACAATATGGCGCATGTATTTACCTAAAAACTTAGAAGCGAGTTCTGGTAAATGGGCACCACGGTTCCGAATCGAAATCATACCAGTTAAATAGTCGTGGACTGCACCGGCAAAAATACAACCAACAACAATCCAGACAAATGCCACTGGACCGTAAAGCGCCCCTGCAATAGGCCCAAACACTGGCCCAACCCCGGCAATGTTTAACAATTGGATAAGTGAGTTCTTCGGCGTTGACATTGGAACATAGTCAACCCCGTCAGCGTTCACATACGCTGGTGTTGGTCGTTCCTCTTTCTCACCAAATACCTTCTCTACATACTTTCCATAAGTGAAATAACCTACAATCAATAATACGATACAAACTAAAAACGTGATCATCTAAACACCCCTTTAATTTTCAGAATTTTCACTATACAACTGATGTTAACATTCTAAATAACTTGTAACAATATCTAATTTATAGCGAAAAAAATCTTCTTTTGTAGAAAAACATTGTTTTTTGTATTAAAAAAATTATTTTTCCGCGAAAAAAAGAGATTCCAAAGCATACGCTGGAATCTCTACACAATTATTTTTTTAATAGGCGATTCGATAAGAATAATCCTAGCCCACCTATTGTCATAAATAGCACTGCACGTACAAATAAGTCGAGAGACGATAAATCAATGAATACGAGCTTTACGATGGCAAAAGCTAAAATCGCAAAGCCTGTTAACCTTAGAATTCGGAAGCTTCGAATTATGCTAAGCCATAGCGAAATACTCGCGGTCATAAAGAGCGTTATCGTCGTCAAGGCAATACGTAACGTCCCATCCAGTAACTGATTGTACGTTAACTGGTACAGCAGTCCCCATACAGTAATCATCACAAGCACAATTCCTGTACTCAAAACATGATCTGTATATTTCTCCGTCAACTTCTTGTATTTTTGTGCAATGGTACCATTCACATAAACATCCACCAAAATAGCCACAATTACCGCGATATACACAACCCTTGTTACGATATTGAGCCATTCTATCCCCTCCATATTGTAGGGCATCAATGTAAGCAACAGCATTGTTAACAAGAAAAGCCCACCAAGTACTGGTGACAACACCCGCCCTATATACTTTTCTGGCACGATCAGCGATGCCGCAAAAAGGACAGCGAGTGCAATATACATTAAGTGTGGTATGCCATTAACACTTGCAAAATACGCTGTATCTATCTTGGCGATATAGGACAAAAAGTAAACACTCGTGATGACGGCTAACACATCAACCACATACAATTCCTTCATCACCGTCTCAAAGCTAGTTAGCTCCTCTTTCGGTCGTTTCAAATAAAGATAAATCACAACTAGATACACTAACGGTAACACTAAACTTACATGGTCAATACTTAAAAATGGCGTTGGTTCATGTATGACATAACTTAAAATGACTGTAATCATAAATATAAATGAATTGATTGCCTTCATGACACTTGCTCTTAAGCGCATGGCAATCATTACACCAACAAACGCACTAAACGGTAACAGTAAACGTTCAACATCACTAGGCAAATTCATTACAATAAGTATATTGAGCAGCGTTACAATTGCAAGCGTCCCAGCAACATCAAACGCTTCTTGCATTTTGTGTCGATGCCCATAAAATGCTAGCCCTACAAAAAGTCCAAGCATAATAAGTAGCAGTAATTCACTATATTCCAGATTACTAACCATTAAATTCAGCAATAGTAAACTAAAACTGCTTAAAGTAAATAGCAAACCTGCATGTAACTGCTTCCATTTTGGCTCTCCAATATTCATACGGCACCAGCTCATGAAGAACATGACCAATATACCAAGCAAGCTAAGAGCAAAAACAGTCTTATTGTCACTATTTACAGATGATAAAATGCTAATAGAAATTACTGAGAAAAAGGTCGCGACATATAGAGCGATTTTTTGCTGATGCAAAATAATAACAGGTTGTAGTGCGCCAAATAGCACCACAATAAAGCCTAAAATAATGACAGGACTAAAATCCATATATTCGAGTAAATATGGTAACAGAAGTGAAGTAAAGGCTACAAATGTTGTGAGAACTTCGTTTTTCTTGAAATAGCTTATGGCTATACCGTATCCGATATATAGTAGCGCTATCATAAGTGCCACATACAATCCCAATATTTCATACAAAATTGCACCTGCAGCTGTCGTTAAAATCCCGATGATGAATGCTCCACCATATAACGAAATCGTAATGGCTTGTGAGCCGATCTTCTTGATCTCAACCTTATAAGCTGTCACCGTTAGTGCCACCGACAGTACGTAAGCGAGGATGATTTTCACCCCGTTGGATAAATAGCCGTAATCGCTCACTAATTTGAGTCCCCATAATACCCCTAACACCAAAATGACCATGAACACTTTTGGTAACGCCCACATGATACGTTCCTCTAACGTGTGCTTTGGTTCCTCGACATTTTCAATTGCTGATTCAAGCACTGGTTTTGGCTTTGGTTCTACTGGCGGGCCTATGATAATAGGCTTACTCACAAAACTTTTAGGACTCTGCTCTTTTTGCTTGTGTCGCTTCAATGCGTCTACTTCCTGCCGCAAATCCACAACCTCTTGCTCTAACTTCGCGATACGTTGCTCCATCTCCGTTGACATTCGACCACCCTCCCTACTTTTCAATTCTTTCATCGTAACACATTTACTTAAATTGTAAAATTACACTTTTTATTCATTTGCAATTATACCTTATTTTACCTAAAAGAAAGGTCGTCCCGATAGTTATAATTTTACTAAATGCCCTTTTTTAAAAAGGTCTGCGAAAATTATCTTGGTCTTCTATACATCCGAGCGCGCTCGCTATCACTCATGCCCCTCGTTGTTGGATCAACAATAACCCCCATTAACACGAGAATCGATAAAACTGTATTTAAGATGAATGTTAGCTGCTCGCTCATCCCACTCATCATTTCATAGCCACAAAAAGCCCCAATCTGCTGTGCCAATAACAACACTAAAGAAAATAGTGCCAATAAAAACGGCTTATGCTTGAAACGTATTCCCCAGTTAATTCTCATTAAAACTCACCTCCCATCCTTCCTTAAAACATTATATGTAGCAGCGAAAATGGAGCATATGCAGAAATGGAGTTTTAGTAACAATATTAATTTCTATTGGACAGCACTAAAACAGTCAGTCTCATGGAATGAGACTGACTGTAAAAACTATTATATTAAATTCGCCTATTTTATTATGCATACGTCAAGGAGTTTTTTGCGAACTCTGGGTATTTTTCTGCAAATTGCTTCATGCTCTGTTTAAAAAAAGACGTTTGAGAAAAGTTTTTTGCAAGCTTCATTTCATCAGAATACATTAAGTGATGATTGAAGTGTTGCTTGATAAAACGTTGGACTGGATGATAGTGTGTATTGATGGAAATAGCTCCGCACATTTCAGGTTGATCGACAATATAAATTAAATCGCATAATACTTTCTGTCCATTGAAGTAAAGCTCGACAGTAATATAAAATGTTTTCTTGTCACAGCGGTTTAACTCAAAGCTATGAAAAGAGATTCCTAAGTGTTGCAAAGCGTTAGGAACAAGTGACGTGGGCTTTTTTTTAAATAGCGTCATCGATAAAGGCTCCTTTTCTACATAGTTCATAAACCGGTAGTACGTCAGCAATTTAAAAGATCAACATTCAATGACTACTTTTACGTTTAATAACTTTTTTGCATGACTCAAAAGATGTTCTTTTTTTGACTAACTTCTATTTCTTCCTCACGACCTCTCTAAAATTCTTCCCTTGTTGTCATTCACTCTACTAGACGAATGTTAAATTTAGGTTAAAAAAAGGATAATAAATTAATTTATTTTGGTGTTTGGTCATTTATTAACGACAGCCTGCACATAAAATTTCTAGTACTCTCAAAAATAAATTCAGCAATTTAACATATCGATGAATTTTATCAGTACCATCCTATGGATTTTTATAATAAAAACCAGTATCCTCATTTTCCAGGACGTAAGTGGCGTCACCCATATTTTTTAAAAGTGGATGCGCTATGAACTTCTTTCGTATTAGGTATTATATTAATCTGCCCCCATTGGTCAAGAATTGTATAGAACTAATAAAGTTGGAACCAATAACGTTGTGTACCTTTTATTCTGATTTATAATTTGCAAAAAAATAAAAGAGCTAAATGAAAATTAGCTCCTTTATTTCAATCTCTACATATATTCGTATTACTTTTTTTGATTAAGGCTGCTTTCTAAAAGGTTCTTGCTTCTCCAAACTAAGTAAACATCTAAACTTATAAAACAATTGAACCTATAACTTTGAACTGCGCCCTATAAAGTAGACAGTTTAATAAAAAAAGATGCCGTACTATGTAGCAATTAGATAACTTCGGAATGCTGCCGGAGTTATCTTTTTTATTGTCCAAAGAATGATTCCATTGGGGCATTATCTAAACAATTTTCTCGTCAATCGCAATAATTTGTATAACGGGATTTAAGCTAATTGAATATAGAAAAACCCCGAATAGGTCTACTTTTTTAGAGTATCCACTATTCGGGGTTCAGTTCAGTATGCACTGTTCCTTCTTTATTTCGTGTTTTTCAAAATATTTCCCGGACAATATATTATATTGTTCAGCGAGACTCGACAATTTATTTCAAATGACGAGTTAGTCTTTCATATGCATTTTCCACACGATCTTCTGTTGGCGGCTCTGTATCTTCTAGAGGATATTTCAAATTAAGTGCTTCCCATTTATATACGCCTAGTTTATGGTAAGGTAACACTTCTACTTTCTCTACATTGTTTAAAGTGCCAATAAATTCACCTAGTTCATCTAGATATTCATCAAAATCTGTAATGTTAGGTACCAGTACGTGACGAACCCAAATTGGCATGTTTTTATCTGATAGATACTGTGCAAATTTAAGAATATGATCATTGTATTTTCCAGTTAGTCGTTTATGCTGGTCACGATTAATATGCTTTAAATCAACTAAAATAAGATCTGTATACTGTAGCAATTCATCTAATTGGCTTAAATATTCCGGACGTTCAGAGAAATTTCCACCTGAAGAATCAATTGTTGTATGAATCCCTTTCGCTTTACATGCCTTGAACAACTCTGTTAAAAATGGCATTTGTAATAAGGGTTCTCCACCACTAACCGTAATACCTCCACCTGATGCTTCCATAAAAGGTCGATAACTTTCAAGATCTTGAACGATTTCATCCACCGTCATTATTTTACCTGTGCCAATTTCCCAAGTATCTGCGTTATGACAATATTGGCAGCGAAGCAAGCAGCCTTGTGTAAATACGATATATCTAATTCCTGGTCCATCAACTGTACCGCATGTTTCAATGGAATGAATATTTCCTTGCATATTAAAATTCGCCTCCTAGCTTCTACCCATATAATTATGAAAAAGCAAGGTCTAGTAAAATAAAAGACCAAAATGAATAACAACTGTTATGAGCGTGTCATTCGAATTTGGTCTTTGTATAACTACAGCGCCTAAAGCTTGTTTCTCATTTCGAAATAACTTTTAGACAAAAGGCTGTATAAGTCGCTTTATTTATTACATACTTCCGTGGAATGTACGGTTGATTACATCGATTTGTTGTTCACGCGTTAATTTAATGAAGTTAACTGCGTAACCAGATACACGAATTGTTAATTGTGGATACTCTTCTGGATGCTCCATAGCGTCTAATAAAGTATCACGGTTAAATACGTTGATATTTAAGTGATGACCTTCTTTAGATGCATATCCATCAAGAATTGCAGCTAAGTTAGCTACTTGGCTAGCTTCATCTTTACCTAGTGCTTTTGGTACCATTGAGAATGTGTTAGAGATACCATCTAAAGCATGTGTATATGGAAGTTTAGCTACAGATGCTAATGAAGCTAATGCCCCTTTAGTATCTCTTCCGTGCATTGGGTTTGCACCTGGAGCAAATGGTTCACCAGTACGACGTCCATCAGGAGTATTACCTGTTTTCTTACCATAAACTACGTTAGAAGTGATTGTTAAGATGGACGTAGTTGTTACAGAATCACGGTAAGTTGCATGTTTGCGAAGCTTAGTCATGAATGTTTCAACTAAGTTTACTGCAATTTGGTCTACACGATCATCGTTGTTACCGTATTTAGGGTAGTCACCAGTTGTTTCGAAGTCAACGGCTACACCATTTTCGTCACGGATTACTTTAACTTGACCATATTTAATGGCACTTAAAGAGTCAGCAACAACACTTAGTCCAGCGATACCAGTTGCCATTGTACGAATAATCTTTGTATCGTGAAGTGCCATTTCGATTCTCTCATAAGCATACTTATCGTGCATGTAGTGAATTACATTTAATGTATTGATATATAATTCAGCAAGCCAGTCCATCATTGCATCGAAACGATCCATTACTTCTTCGTAATCTAAAATATCAGAAGTAATTGGAGCGAAACGTGGAGCAACTTGAATTTTAAGTTTTTCATCCATTCCGCCGTTGATTGCATATAATAGAGTTTTTGCTAAGTTAGCACGAGCACCGAAGAATTGCATTTGTTTACCTACACGCATTGCAGATACACAGCAAGCAATTGCGTAGTCATCTCCGTATTCTAAACGCATGATGTCATCGTTTTCATACTGAATCGCACTCGTTTTGATAGACATTTTCGCACAGAAGTTTTTGAAACCTTGTGGAAGCTTTGTAGACCAAAGAACTGTTAAGTTTGGCTCTGGAGCTGGTCCAAGGTTTGATAATGTGTGTAAGAAACGGAATGAGTTTTTCGTTACTAAAGGTGTTCCGTCTACTGAAACACCACCGATTGATTCAGTTACCCATGTTGGATCTCCACTGAATAAATCGTTGTAATCAGGTGTACGAGCGAATTTAACAAGACGTAGTTTCATGACGAAGTGGTCAACTAATTCTTGTGCTTCTACTTCTGTTAATGTGCCGTTTTGTAAATCTCTTTCGATGTAGATATCTAAGAAAGTAGATGTACGACCTAAGCTCATTGCTGCACCATTTTGTTCTTTAATAGCGGCAAGGTATCCGAAGTACAACCATTGGAATGCTTCACGAGCGTTAGCAGCTGGAGCTGAGATATCAAATCCATGAGCAGCAGCCATTTCTTTTAATTCGCCTAAAGAACGAATTTGTTCAGCAAGCTCTTCGCGAAGACGAATTGTTTCTTCTGACATGACTTTACCTGTATTTTTAAGGTCTTTTTTCTTTTCGTTGATTAAGAAGTCTACACCATATAGAGCTACTCTACGGTAGTCGCCGATAATACGACCACGACCATAAGCATCTGGAAGACCAGTAATGATACCAGCTTTACGAGCTAACATCATTTCTTCAGTGTAGGCATCAAATACACCTTGGTTGTGAGTTTTGCGATATTTAGTGAAGATCTCTTTTACTTCTTCATCTACATGGAAACCATACGATGCGGCAGCTTGTTCAGCCATACGAATCCCACCGAATGGTTGTAATGAACGTTTGAATGGAGCGTCAGTTTGGAAACCTACAACTTTTTCTAAATCTTTGTTCAAGTATCCAGGACCGTGAGAAGTAATAGTAGAAACGACTTTAGAATCTAAATCTAAAACGCCGCCAGCTTCACGTTCTTGTTTATTTAAATCCATAACTTGAGCCCAAAGCTTAGTAGTAGCTTCTGTAGGTCCTACTAAGAATGAATCGTCTTTATCGTACACTGTAATATTGTTAATAATAAAATCACGTACATTGATTTCTTTATTCCAATTACCTGATTGAAAGCCCTTCCATTGTTCCATGCTGTTTTCCGCCTTTCATAGTCATTTATATATAATACAGAAGATCAACCTCTTATGTAACAGATTATACATTCACAATGAATTAGGATAAAGTATTCTCAATAAAAATTTTTGAAAACTTTATGAACGGATGTACACAAAACGCCTGAAATGGTTGTTTTTAGTATGGGAATTGCGTTAATATGAGCATTTTATGTGATGGCATGTTAATATGACCCATTGTATTATAAGTTTACCTTTTAGGTTTTTTTCTAAAAAAGGAAAATCTGTATTATAAAAAAAATCGAACTGTATTATAAAACATCTTTATTTTATGTTCTGTTTTATAGCACCACGGAAGCGATTACAGAAGACAAACAAACCGAAAGAAAAAGGATTCAATTCGAATTCTTCCTTTATGATGGTTGCAAGTCCATCAATATATTTCCCAAAGGATGTACGCTGCATAGGAATCAAGGTTCAGTGTACACATCTTATCGATATCAACAAGCTGTTAAAGGAAAAGGCATTACCATGAACATGTCCCGTAAAGGAACGCTCGCTGATAATGCCCTTATCGAATCGTTTCATTCTGCATTAAAGTCTGGTACGTTCTACTTAGACAGTTTGAGGAGTGCGTAGAACAAACTGTCTAAGGCTTTATAAAGTATTAGTACTGTATCTAAATACAAGCGAAGCGAGACTAAACAACCAGTTGCCGGTACAATACCGATAACTGGTTGAATAAATGCTTTTTTTTGACCTCCGTCTCATATACGGGGGCCAGTCTGGTTGTAAATTTGGCCTTTTTTATTACATTTATGCTAATATTGTCTCTCAGTTTACATGGTGAAATTTATAAGATCATCAGAATTAAGACTATAAGAAACAACTTTCTCCTTGTACTGCTTGACTACATCCACGTGATTATCGGAACTATAAACAAAGAAATTAACATCTTTTTTCCCTCTTTTTACGTTGATGACAAATGGAGTAATATTAGTCTCTGGATTTAGAAATAATTTTTCATTTCCTGGAAAAATATAATGTTTTTTTAAAAAGTTAGCTTCATTAAAATAGTCAGTAAATCTAATCTTTTCTTCCTCTTCTAAATGCTTTCCATTAAACGTTACAGTAACATCTTTTGAATCAAGTTCTGGATGAAGTTCAAATTTTCTTAAAACCCATGCCACAAGTGCACTTGGAGGACTCATTAACAATTTAAGAATAAAAAATACTACCGAAATAACCCAAATCCATGTCATATCATATCAACTCTTTCATTAATTATAACTGGTAACTAATATACCTATAGGTGCTCATTTTAATAACATTAATATGTTATCCCAAAAACTCTTTTAGAACGTAATTAACTAAATCCTCATTTTATTCATGTGAGGCAACATCAGTTACGCTGTTTTTCTTTGATGTTAAACGATGGCCCTGAAGCTTGAATTACATTCCAAGGTTTTTAGGGAAGCTCAAGCTCACTTACTCTTTGAAGTCTTAATTGCTGTCTCAATTTTAGTTTCTTTTCCATTCTAAACGATATCCACCCAGTCTAAATTTTAAGGTAGTAACTATGTTATTTCTTTCAAATTTTGTTATCTTGCTTTTCTTTGTTTACAAATAATTTAAAAACATCCGGTCTTGAATAGTGTCCAACAGGATCAAAGTCAAATTGACTGTAGGCTATTTGTTTCAAATCAAGGTCTGCTATGATAATTTCTTCTTTTCCCCAAACAGGTCCAGCAACATACTCACCCAAAGGTCCAACAATTGCACTTCCCCCATCACTCATCACTTCTGGACTAGATTTAATGTCATCATAACAAGCTAGATCCTCAGGATACATATCCTTCGTTACATATTGATTACAGGACAAAACAAAGCATCTTCCTTCCATTGCAATGTGTCGAATGGTGGACTGCCATGATTCCCTTGTATCAGCAGTTGGCGCAATATAAAGTTGAACTCCTTGTGCGTACATGGCTGCCCTAGCGAGAGGCATATAGTTTTCCCAGCAAATTAATGCTCCTATTTTTCCATATGGGGTATCAAATACAGGCAATGTACTGCCATCTCCTTCTCCCCATACAATCCGCTCTGCTGCAGTTGGTTTTAATTTGCGATGTTTTCCTAACAATACGCCATCTGGACCGAAAAATAACACAGAGCAGTAAAGGGTACCGCCACTAAATTCACTATCTCTCTCAATGACACCCATGACAAGGTATACACCTGCTTCACGTGCCGCATCACCAAGTAGTTCCGTAGCTTCACCAGGAACAGGAATCGAGTTCTCCCAATATCGATACCAATCCTTTCTTCCATCGTCCGTACGGCTTCCAATAATTGTGCCAAAGGATAATCCTCTAGGATAGGCCGGGATAAATGCCTCCGGAAAAACAACGATTTTGGCGCCCTTTTCTCCGGCTTGTTTTATTAAGTTAATGGCTTTTTCTATGGTTGCATCACGATCCATAAATATTGATGCAGCCTGAATTACAGCAACTCTAACACTTTTATTTTCATTTATCATATTTTGGACTCCCTCACAATAAAACGTATTTTTACGAATATCATTAAAGCAGAATCATCCTTACAGTATTTCTTAAATATTAGACATAACTTCATACTTCCTTTGCTAATAAATCATTAATACCACGATAAATTAATTCAAAAAGCTCTTCTAAATCTTCTTCTTCCACACAAGAAAAGGCAATTCTTAGGTCGGTTGAGTTGATCGCTATTGTACCTACTCCATATTCATTCAGCAAATGTAGTCTTAGCTTTTCAGCATCTACTTGTGCTAACTTTAAACAGATAAAAAAATGATAAATTGTAAATCAATCCACACACTTAGCCACAAATAATTATGAATTAGCCTATATGGATGTTTCTTATCCATGTCACTATCATAAATATTTTAAACATATTTTAAACCATCCACTCTAACACTTTTTTAGCCATCCAATTGTATATAATTAACAAAATAATCTTAGTTAACAAATTATGAATCTTTGAATATAAAAGATACTTTTTCAGAAGTAAATGTTTATAAACAATTAAGAGCTTCTGCAAACCTTTTTATTCCTTCATCAATCGAATCTTCATCTTCTCTTGCGAAAGTAAAACGGACAAATCCATTTTTAGATCCCATTGTAGAACCAGGAACATAAATGACTCCTCTTTTAATTGATTCTTCAAGTAATTGGATTTCATTATAATTTTTTAGTATTTTACACCATATATGAATGCCACCTTGAGGAATAGAATATTCTACCTGGTCTTTTAAATAAACATCAAGGCTTTTTATAATTTTATCTCTTCTTTTTTCTAATTCCTTAATTAAACGTTTTATATGAAAATTGAAATTTTCTGATTCTAAAAAATCATTTGCTATCCATTGTGTATAGCTAGAATGTCCAAAGTCGATTTGCTGCTTTGCATCGGATAATCTTTCAATCACCGATGTTGGGCCAATAATCCACCCTATTCTTAACCCTGAGGCAACAATTTTGGACAAAGAACTAATGTATAATACGTTTCCGTTCTTATCTATTGATTTAAGGGTTGGTATTTTATTTCCTGAAAAAGCTGTTAAACTATAAGGATCGTCTTCTACTACTGGAATCCCAAGCTTTGAGGATATATCTAAAATAGCTTCTCTTTTCTTTACACTCATTAAGGAACCCGTTGGATTTTGAAAATCTGGATTTAAAAAAATCATTTTAATACGGTGTTTTTTATATAATGACTGCAAATCTTCTGGGTTTATTCCATCCCTATCGACAGGTAGATAATGTATTTGTATACCTGCTGATTTCAAAATTGGAAGAGTATAATTGTAAGAAGGATCTTCTATTGCTATTGCATCTCCAGGCTTTAACAAACATTGTACAATTAAATGTAATGCTTGTTGTGCGCCTGATGTTATAAGTATTGAAGAAGGTTTGGTTTCGATTCCCCGACTTTTTTTTATGTGTTTTGTAAGGGTAGTTCTAAGTATTTCACTCCCCTGTGGATGATCGTATCCTAGACTCCCAATAAAAGAACGTGTTGAAGTTATTTCTCTTAAAAAGCTTTTTGGGAAAAGATCTTCTGACAATTCTCCAGAAGCTAAATTAATTAATTTATGGTCTATAGCTTCTTTTCTTATTTTTTGTGTTACAGGTAAATTAGGTAAAAAAGAACCCGCCTCAATATACCTATTCCAGCTAGGAATACGTTTCTTTGTTATACCCCATATATCTTTACTAATGGTAGTCCCACTGCCTCTATTTCTTTCAATTAGCCCAATCGATTCTAGTTCATCATATGCATTAACCACAGTACTTCTGTTTAAATCCAAAACATTAGCTAAGTATCTCTCAGATGGTAAAGGTTTATCAGGTGGAAATGTACCATCTGCAATTCCTTTTTCAATATATTCTGCGAGTTGTTTATATATAGCTTTTTTTGCTTTTCTATCAGGTTTCCAATCCATATATACTCACCTCATTATTTCTATAAAACTTGCTTAAAACCTATCTTTTAGCAGTGTCATGCAAGCTAAAAAATATAAATATTAATATGGCTCTACACCAAAATCTGTACTTGACAGCACATTCCACTATAGGCGGACGCTTTCCAGGGGGCGAGCCTTGAGCCGCTTCGTCGCTACGCTCCTGCAGGGTCTCAAGTTGCTCGCTAATCCCCTAGGAGTCGCCGCCTTCCGTTCCATGCGCTTGCATATAGTGGGGGTTATTATAAGTCAAGTACATTGGTAATGAACCATTAATATAAGTTCATCTGTAATTAACCGTCCAATTTAAACAATCAACATTTTAATATAAGAACCCTGATTTGACGCCTATTTACTTCAATAAAATTATACTAAAAATACTTTTCTAGTTTAGACCATTTTGTGTTATATCTCAGAACTTTTTGTGTTTCAATTTTTGCGCAACTATTATAAAAATCAATTGCCAATGTTTTGACCGCGTATCACTAATCCATTTACTTGTCTTTTGTGTGAAAGAACAGTTATTAAAAGCTATGCAAGATCTTTAATTACCGCCATCCAATAGTGAAATAAGTTGGATTAGAAACTTATCCCCAGATTCCAACTTTATTTGTCCTATACAAAAAATTAATTCCATTCAGAAATAAATTGACAGAAAATTCAATGCGTTGTATGGTTAGTTACATAACTAATTAACCATGTAACCAGGAGGTGGATTGTGACGCATTCTTTAAACAATGAAAAACCTATCTTCCAACAAATTCGCGAACGCATTGAGGACGCTATTCTCGATGGACACTTACAGCCAGAAGATCGCATTCCATCGACAAATGAATTTGCGAAGGAATATCAAATCAATCCAGCTACCGCTGGAAAGGGCGTGAACGAACTAGTGGATAAAGGGGTTATCTATAAACAACGTGGAATTGGTATGTTTGTCAGTCCACAAGCGCGAACGATATTAACCCTGGAACGAAAGGATAGCTTTTTTACGCAGCACATTGAGCCATTGAAAAAAGAAGCAACTAGATTAGGCATTTCAGATGAAGAATTACAAAATATGTTACAAAGGGGATAACGTATGATCATCGAAGCGAGAAATGTTAGTAAATCGTATACGCACAAGCAGGCGCTAGAAAATATAAACTTCACAATTGAAGGACCAAAAATCATTGGATTTTTAGGACATAACGGTGCGGGGAAAACGACATTTTTAAATATGTTAGCTGGCCTCTTTTCTGCAACTGAAGGAGAAATTTGTGTCAACGGTGAAAATGTCTTCAATGCCCCACACGTTTTAAGTGAAATTTGCTTTGTTGCTGAAAGTGGAAATTTTCAAGACGAAATGACTGTTGCACAAAGCTTAAAGGCAAATAGCTTCTTTTATCCAAAATGGGATGAGGATTTTGCAAAAGAATTGTTGCAAGTATTTGCCCTCAACCCAAAAGACAAAGTGAAAAGCCTATCAAAAGGGATGGTGTCTGCACTTGGTATTATTACAGGCTTTGCAAGTCATGCAGCCATTACGATTTTTGATGAGCCGTATATCGGGCTAGACGCGGCAGGAAGAAATACCTTTTACGATTTATTAATTGAACAGCAGGCTGAAAACCCAAGATTGTTTTTGTTATCGACGCATTTAATTGATGAGGCGAGTGCGTTATTTGAGGAAATTCTTATTCTCCATGAAGGCAAATTATTGTTGCAAAAAGATGCCGATGAATGGCCTCAGCATGTCGTTGCAGTAAAAGGTTCCCCCAACCACGTTGAACAGGCAATTGAAGGCTTTGAGGTTATTTACAAGCAGTCCTTCATGCATGAAATGACAGCAGTACTTTTTACAAATGGCAAAGAAATTGAGGCTGAAAACATTACGATCGGAAGTGTGTCACTGCAAGACATGTTGGTGTATTTAAGTAAAAAAAAGAAGGTGGGGTCAACTAGATGAATGTGTTAAAAGGAAGCTTTTACGTCTTTTTTCAAAGCTATAAAAAGCAAAATATCATTTTCTGGTGCATTTTGTTTTCCATTGTCTTTCTATCGTTTTTTTTAGATTCATTTTTTGGTAAGTATATTTCTTTTGCCATCACGATTTCCATTCCTGTTTATATTTTTTACAGCACCATGGCTTCGAAGATTTTAAATAGAACAATGCCGTATTTTTTAAAACTTGGTTTGAGTCGTATACAATATGTATTACATTTAGGCCTATTTTTTCTTGCTTGGAGTATTGCCGGCGCTTTCATTATTGCTTGTACGCATGAAATCATCACATTCTTTTCTGAACTGTTAGACGTGAAAGATATCATCATCATTCATCCCGTTTTACTCTTTGATACTACCCAACCATTTATGCTTATTGTTGCTTTAGACTTTGTATTACTTTTGTTCTGCCTAATTTCTGGGTTGTTACTAAATGTGGTCTTTTATCGTTTAGGGACAATCGGGGGCTACAGTTTTATTGGGATTCTTGCTTTAATTCCGATTGTTATGGTCATTTTCGAATGGTATACACCACTTTTTGAGGTACTGTCAAAAGCTTCGGTTTTCTCAATACTAAGCAGTTTGCTACTCATGACCTTCTTGATCTACAGTGTGATTACAGGCGCATTACGAAAAGCTTCGGCGATTCCTGCATAACGTTTCACCCTATACAAAATATGCAGAAAAAACATCTAAGAATTGAATCCTGGCCATAAGATATAAGGTTATAAGAAAATTTTCCATGAAGGGAATCGACCTAGTGAATAAAAAGATTGGTTTTACAATCGTTGGATTAGAATTTCTTTTGATGTTTTTCTATGTTTTAAATGGAGCCTATGTATCAATTACACAACCTTCTAGCCCATTTTTACAGTTTGTCATGCTGATACCACTAGCAATAGGGCTCTTTATGTACATTGCTTCCAAAAAGAAGTGGGACCATTACTTCTTTAGAAAGATCGATAAAGAAAGTATTTTAATAGTCTCACCACTTCTTCTTGTTTTATGTATTGTTTTAATAAGCTCTAAAGGCTTAAATTTTGAATCAATTACTGATTTACTATTCATGTTCATCATGCAGATGTTCGTCGTTGCATTTATTGAGGAAACTGTTTTTAGAGGAATCATGCTTCGGATGCTGTTAGCGAAAGGTACGTTTACAGCAATTTGGATTTCTAGCATACTTTTTGGCGTGACACATTCTTTACAGCTTCTTGGTGGCCAATCGGTTGAAGATACAGTCATACAAATTGTTTATGCGCTGCTAGTAGGGCTTGTTCTTTCTTTACTCATCATGGATGGTCATTCAATTATTATGACTATTCTATTCCATGGCTTTAACAACTTTTTCAATTTTATGGGCAATGAAGAGAGTTCTATGATGTCCGCATCTATCATTATTTTTGTTCTATTTGTATATACGATTTTCCTTTGGAGACGTGTGAAGAAAAAAGTGCATTTTCAAGTGCAAATATAACATCGTGAATAGCAAACAATGCCAAGGCTACTCACTATTGCACTTGGCACTTTTAATTTTATAGGTTGAACATTAGAATCTAGATATTATTCGCTCACGCATAGATTAGCCTTTGGAGAGGCTCTTCTAGCCGTTTCTAACTTATTTCTATCTAGTTATTCGATCTTGCATACCAAGTATCAGCATTGGAAAATAGGATTTTCTCAGCTGCTTTTGCATCAAATGTCTGTTGAATCAGGTCAATGTCCGTTACATGGAAGGGACGCTTTGCACGTGTGGATGGCAAATCCGTGCCAAACATTAAGGCATCGGGATTCGCCTTATATATTTCCTCCATGGCCTGTACGACATTGACCTCGACTCGCCCAAAGCCAGTTGCTTTCACACGAACCCCCTGCTCCACAAGCTGTACTAAATGCGGTAAACCCGCCTCCGATAAACCTAAATGATCAATTGAAATCGCCGGTAACTGCTGAAGAATTGGTGCAATTTCCGGTAATTCCTGCGCATCGATATACAGCTCACTATGCCAACCGACCAAATCAAACACGCGTCTCGCAAAATAATCAAGCTTCGAAATATCCATCGAACCACCACGTTTGATATTGAAACGTAACGCCCTCACACCCTTGTCATGCAGCCCCAAAATTTCTTCATCTGTAACAGTGTAAGGCAATTGCGTTACTCCATAAAAAGTCGGGCCCATTAGCGCAAGTGCTTTTACTAAATACCCCTGATCAAAGCCTTGAAACGAACCCGAAACAATTGCTCCACCCGCTACATTGAAGTTAGCTGTTTCACGTAAATAATCTTCCACCACATAACTCGGTGGTATGTATCCTTGATTCTCAGAAATCGGAAAATCAAAATCAATGATATGAAAGTGTGCGTCAAAAATCTTCATAAACTCTCCCCTTACATTCAGTTTAATCTTTCCAAAATAATATTAATACGACTATCCACGAAACTACTGTCGCCTTCAGGAATAATTCTTTTGTCTTTTTTGCTTGCCGCTCATTATCCCTCATGGTAATTTGAATGAATTTACGTACACCAAGCCCGATGCTCCAAGCAACGACGAACAATAAAAATAACGTTGCTACAAATTTCACATTTGGAAATGCTTCTTCGGATGTCGAATAGATAATTCCATTTAAACCGAAATACAAAAATGCAATAATCACTAACAAATAACCACTTAATATCAGCTTACTTTTATTAGGCATTATTGATCCCCCTATTGCCCGAAAAAAGTATTTTTCCACGAAAATATAACTCACAGCGCCTTCGCTGATTCGAGCGTTCTTTATTCACATTAGATTTCTTCTTTCTTCCACCTATAAAAATTATAAAACAGTTGTAAGAAGAAGCCTGATAAAAACAAAATAAAAATTATAAGATTTTCGTAAATTTGCAAATCAGCGAATATGTTTATCGAAATAAGCGCAAGAAAAATTAAAGGAAGATTCCATAAAGTACGCATCATTTTCTTACGATAACTTAATCTGTAGTAAATAAACTCAAATCCATTATCTACTTTTTCTTTGTTCCTAAAAAAAAACGAAACAATTCCGCTAACTCCAAACCCTATAATAATTGGAATAATGGCATTTAGTAATATGGACAAATTTCTACCCCTAACTTTAAAGGATACTCTTCAAAATTTTCTTCACGTGCATCTTTAATAGTATTTTCATAAATTTTTTCTATGTCTTCTTGATTGCAAACCGTTACTATCATTACTAGCAACATCCACCATAGTCGTTTTTTCCAACGTTTATACCCCTTTCAAGTTATAGCTTTTAGTGACAGTAGTTTTATCTCATCATTTCACTGTATATGTATAGGTTATAAAAAGCCGGCACAAGTAGCGCAACTGCTAGACAAAATACTGCAGCTAATTTAGATTGTTTGATCAATCGCTCATCGTTGTTTTTCAGATGTTGAAAGAAAGTTAATACAGAGTAAAGGCAAAGTAATATAAAAATTATTGAAAGAATGCTCACCCAGTTTGCTGCACCAAATAAATTTAAATTCCCCATAAAAACACCTCCTTATTTTTGAAAGATAAATACTTGATTATTACAGAGCCATTTTTTCTAGAGTCTTATAATCCTTTGTTCTGCTCATTTCAATGTTATTTCTTTTGGCGTACATCTTCAATTGGTAAAAAACTTCAAGCGGGCTAAATAACATTATACGTATATTCCAGCCCTTATGTAATTTCACAATGGCTAGTTGCGTAGTCCAACCTGCACATTTGAAATGGATTGCCTGTACATCCTGCGCGTTGACTTGTTTTTCATACATTAAAAAGTTGAGAAATTTGATTCGATATCGTAACGTTTGTTCATCTATTTCAAATTCATACTTCACAAATAACAAAAGCACACAGAAAAGAGCTAGTAGTACTACCAATGTCATAAAAATTAGGTTCCCAAGCTAAAGAGGAAAAATATTAAATCAAACCCAAGGAGATACACGAACAACTGCTTTTGCGAAGTGGCTTTATATATCAAATAATCCCCCTTTAATATTTACTACAACCGGATTGTAATCTTGAACTAATGCTCGCTTGATTCAGCGGATATTGCTTCTTTAAATGAGCAGCGCACCAAATACACAACAGGGTAATCCTTTAATTCGCTTACTAATGCCGCTGGATTGTTGTTTAAATCCCCCCAGCTTGTTTGAAAGCTGAGTGTATCTTCTGCGTAAATAATTTGGCCAATCGCCATATCTTCCGTTAGTGTAGTAACAGCTGGTAAAAGTGAGCTATGTCCGGATGCTCCACTGTCTGGCAATTCAATGAGATTCTCCCCTGTACCAATGTAAGACTCACCTATAACGGATGTTCGGACAATAGCATTTCTACTTTCCGGAACTTTCCGAACCGAAACGAGTATTTGTCGGTCTTCAAAAATCTCCGTCCCAACTCCGCCTTTGGAATCATCTGACAACTGTCCGTATTCATACTTTTCAAGCCATACATCTAGCTGCCCTCCTCGCTCATCTACTGTAACATCGTATGTAAAAATTATTTCGCCAGCAGCAGCTTTCAATAAATTTTCTTCTCGTTTTGTTAATTGTGCATTCATAATTGTATTGCCCTTCGTTTTTGTTATGTCTTCATTTTGGCAAGCCACTAATAAGATTCCCATTAAAATACACCAAAATATTTTTTTCAATGCTTCTATCCCTCCAATTCGATGCCATTTACTTTTTTGCCTCTGGAATTTCAAGAAGAACATAGTCTGTATTTTGCGAACAACCAGTAATATAGTATTCCTCTTTGCCTTGTTCATTAACTTTACTAATGATCTCCGTACAAACATCGGAATCTATCCCTTTATCATTTCCGCCAAATGCATCATTTGAATTATCATAAGAATATTGAATCTTTTCACCGTCATATTGTAAATCCTCAAATATTGGGTCACCTTCAATTGTATACGACGTCACTCGAACAGCATCTTCTTTATTGGTAGATACGTTATTTAAAAATTGCTCAAACCTGTCTAGACTATGTACTCCTTTTGGAGAAAAGGTAATATCTCCTCTTTTAATTGCTTCTGTCGAGTCATATGCGCCACTGTTTGAACAGCCAGCTAGTGTCATCAATACTAACAGTGTAAATAGCAATAGTTTGTACATCAAATACCTCCTAGGTCTCTCATACAAATGAGTTCGATATTAAAATATACAGAAATTGCAAATACCGAAGTGGTCAATATATTCATCTTAAGACAGACTTGTCGATCAAATTTGAGAAAACTTGTTTTCATGTGCCATCCCCTTTTATTGAAGACTACTTCTGCTTACTAATTTTTATTGACACTCATAAAGCCTGAATCTTGTAATACATAATTCTCTTTATACATTTCAGGGTATTTGAATGAGTAAGAAATTTGTTGTTCCGTTTCATTTGTAACGGTAATTATTGTTTCATCTAAACGCTCTCGCAGGAATAAGCTCTCTTTTACTGCTTCCTCCAAACCATGTTTACGATGATGCTCAATCAAACTATCTATGTTCTGTCTAATTAGCTGTATATCTTCCATTGTGGTTTCACGGATTGCTGTTTTTTTCACAGCTAGTAATTTTTCAATCTGTTCTCGAGTAAGGAAATCATTTGTCATAATAGTTGCCTCCCATTTTAGAATATTCCTCCTTGCAAAACGAACAGCTTACAAACATTTTAAAACCTCAGATAAGATATTCCATAAATATTCCAAAATACCTTTTAAATCTAAAATTTGTCCACCTACACATCGTCAAATTCAACAATTAGTTACAACAATCACTCGAACACCATTCGTTAATTCCAACAGATTTTTCAATATTACTCTTACAATCCAAAAGACGTATCGTGTAACTAGGTAAGTCCCAATATGCAATCCTAGGACGTTTGCAATCATTCATTCTCCACTAATAATGAATTTTAATACCCTATTTTTTTCTCTGTATAATCAAAACTAAGAACATGGAAATATTTGTTTAGTGAATAAATTGAAGTAAGGTACTTGAGGAGAATCGGTATGGGAGAGAACCTAACAATTGAGGAACGAGAGTCAAATCTGCCATGGTATTTAAAGCGTGGATGGTCAACATTTTTTGCCTTCATTTGTGCCCCGGTTGCACAAATTATTTTGCTATTTCATTTAAATAACGTGGGTAAGCAAACCAGATGGACTGTTTTTTTGGTGGCGATATTCGGTGGGCTGTGGTTGTTAAACTTTGTACCCGCAATCCATTTACAATTTTCATTACGTTGGTATTTTTCGGGTTTACAACACTACTTTTATTTATGAAGTTACTTGGTGCGGAAAAGATTGAGTAAGTGTGAGAAGGTTGTCATAGCTCACGATTAACGATTCTACTTCAAAATTAAATAACTTTCTTATTTCAAAAAATCGGACTCAACTCCAAAACATGTACTTACACTCTTTTAACAATCAAGATGCTCCTTTTGGCATTCTACTAAAATATCTTCATTCTTAGGTATTCGTCAAAAAACATTGCATTCGCACTTTCAAATACAAACGAAAACACCTGAAAAATACAAAAACAACACAAAATAGAGCTATTTCCTCTCCGCTGATCAAGCTACAAAATAATACATACAGGACAATAGACTTATGTTTTTTCTGATAAAACAAGCTATAAAATGCTGCATTCAATCAGAAAATACATTTTATATTCATTTTTTCTTTCAAATGGATTATAAAAAAAGCATCTGGACCTTATCATATTGTTCCCATTTCATGATTGACTTGTCATCTACTTTCTTAAAAACACCGCCAAGTACTCCTTTTATTTAGAGTAACCAGCGAGGAACATCCATCTGTCTATCAATGAAATAATGCTACCGAAAAAGACAAAAGAAGTGTGTTGGAAATACACTGTAATGTCTGTATATCAAGGCTTCGATCCGAAGAATCTCCTCTGCATCCTTTTGAAAAATTAGAGCAGCCAAAAATGGTTTAGCCAAATTGGAATTAGCAAACGTTCTTTGTTGATCTTTCCTTGAGCCACATTTTTGCTTCGAAAATTAATTAAGTTCATTTTCGTTTTATCACAGTAAATTCTAAAAGTGACTTAAACAAATGTGGATTTATTCAAACTTTCGATTTCGATATACGACATATTTTTTAATAAGCGCCATTTTAGGTCTTTCTCCTCTGTTTGTCACATATTTATATTTAAGTCGTATATCAATTTTGACAAATGAACTTTTTAACGTTTGAAAAATATTCTAAATAAAATTTGTTGTTCAGTATTTGACCGTGAAAAATGAAGTGATCAAAAAGGTTGAATGCCCTACATCCGTCTATCTACTATTTGATTAAAATCTCCATATAGATGCTTCAAAAAAAAGTAACGATGACCATTGAATTTTTTGTTCTGTCATTTCCACCTACTCTACCTTTGCAATACTTAAATAATCTGTAGCTGTACTAAGATTAATTTGCTGCTGACCTTTCGTATATACAACGTTGGTTCCGTCTATTTGCCCTTGATCCCATCCATTTTTCTTAAGTATCAATTTATAACTAAGTGGTATACCATTGTCACCAGACGCAGCTGACCAATCGAAGCTTTTTCGATTATCTGTTACTTCTGTTTGTATGAGCATGGCCCCTTTAGGAACTGGAAAGTCATACAGTTCCTCTGCCAATTCAAATTGCGATTTGGCAAAAGAATAATACAAGATGCCAACTACTACAAACAAAGCTAAAACCATAAATACTCCCCATTTTTTCATGTAATCCCCTCCAATAGGTTAACTTATTCCCTGGCTATAACATGCATACCTTTTTTATTACTCGACCAATTAAACTTACTATTTGTGTCTTTGTCCTTCCCAAAGATTCGTTTAAAAAAGTATTTTTTCGCAAACCAAAAATTTCATACATTACATACCATGATATATATTTCATCTGCCAGTTTTTTAAAAAAATCTGGATTAAGATCTCCGTTTAATTATACAGCTCATCGCGCTACATTAACTTTTTTGGTAACAACATCCCCCCCGCGTCCTGCAAAGTTTCATCATCCTTTTCCCAAAAAAGATTCCCCAGTTTGCCATCTTTATAAATCCACTTTTTTCATGCGTCCCTTTTTTAAAAAACAGCAGCTGAGAGATTTACCTAGCTATGAATAGGCATACAAATAGTCCAATTAGTCATACACCTCATATATTAACTAAGAATCATATCTTATCAAAACAGGAGGTCATTAACATGTTTAAACGTAATCGTCGCCACTCACGTGGTTGCAAAGGAAATAATCCACATTGCTGTCCGCCGCATATGATGCCAACACAGTTTGATCCAGCACAGTTCGATCCAACACAGCAGTTTGTTCGCACGAATATCATGCACACAGTCGTTCCACATGTTCATCCATCACATATCACAACAGTTAACAAACACATCATCGATCACCAGCACCATTTCCCAGTAACAGAATCCGTTGTAAATGAATGCTGTGAAAAGAATACAATGTGTGGCACACCATACAACCATCACTGTGGCCCACAACCAAGATGGTAAGTATCTAACACGTTCGTTTCACAACTACCTTCTTTTTCGTGAAACACACATTGATACGCCAGGCTATTGCCTGGCTTTTTTTGTCTTTTTCAATAAAACCCTTAACAAGTTACACATCCTTCACACGTTCAATTCACGCAACGTTTGAGATGTAACAGCTTTAATTTTTTCGCCTAACATGACAGCACCCCATCGATACATACACTTGAAGGGATTGAACTATGCACAAATAGCAATATCTCTTAGCCAATCGACAAAAATTGGAGGTAAAAGAAGTGAAAACGGAACTACACACCGAAAGATTACATTTAAGAACAATGAAAGCGTCCGATTCACATAGCTTGTTTAAGATTTGGTCTGACCCTGATGTTACAAAGTTCTTGAACATCTCAAGCTTTACGTACGAGGAGCAATCAACAGAAATCTTTGCACTTCTTGGTGAATTAGCTCGGGATAATATAGCTAGTAACTTCACTATAATTGAACGTGAATCAAACGAAATCATTGGTACATGTGGATTCAATTCAATCGACTTTGAAAATTCTAAAGCCGAAATTGGTGTTAGTATCGCAAAAGCCTATTGGGGCATGGGGTATGCATCTGAAGGTATCAATGCCCTGGTAAATTACACTTTCCAAACATTGGAGCTAAATCGAATTGAAGCAAAAGTCGAACCAGAAAATGTTAATTCAATCAAGGTTCTAACTAAATTAAATTTCACATTTGAAGGAACACTTAGACAATATGAAAAATCTAAAGGGAAGTTAATCGACATCAATATGTATTCGCGCTTAAGAACAGATTGATGTCGATTTTTTTGCCTATATCTCAAAAGAGATATAGGCCTTTTTATTTTGAGGCTTCTTCAAAATGATTGAATTAATATATCCCGTTCCATCCTCGCTTGTGACGATATGCCTCTCAAAGTCAGGAACACTTTTACACTGACGTACGCCTTTTTTGTTAAGTAAGCATACAATCAAATGGAATTTTGCACTTCATTCGAACCAAACCATTTTTTTCGGTTAAAATAGTGTATACATTATAATTTTATTAATAAGGGCTATTCTAAAGTTAAAGGGGACAAAATAATGTCACGTGAAGTTATTTTATATATTGGCGCTAGTTTAGATGGATTTATTGCGAAAGAAAATGATGACCTGAAGTGGTTGGAGGAAACAGAGGGTGAGGGTGACAATGGCTATTCAGAGATGTATGACTCGATCGATACTACGATTATGGGAAAAAGAACTTATGACTATGTCATGGAACATGCCGAAGCTTTTCCTTACCCGGACAAGAAAAACTATGTCTTTAGCACTTCTGAGCAAGGTTCCACTGAATACGTGGTTTTTGTAAATGAAGATGTCGTAGCATTTACAACACAGTTAAAAGAACAGCCAGGCGCTAAAATATGGATGGTTGGTGGTTCAGACATACTTGATGCCTTTATCAAAGAGAATTTAATTGACGAGTACATTATTACTCTCACGCCCCATATATTAGGTTCTGGTATTCCATTATTTAAAGAAAATAATCCGCAAATAGATTTAGTATTGGTTGATACAAAACGTTTTGGACAGTTTGTACAGCTGCATTATAAGGTGAAAAAATAACCTAATATGTATAGATGTTTGAAATGGCTCAAAATATGATATTTTTTTGACACTGAGTGAAATAATGGTGTCAAATAATATTAAATTCTGAAAAAAGAACTTGACCTTTAGATGTTATCATACTATAATTTCGATTATTATTCTAAATATCGAATGAGCGATGACAAGAACATATTAAGCCAGATCTCCCTGTTGGCAGAGAATCAGTGGTTGGTGGAAACTGATACAAAGATCTGTGTGAATTTCATTCTTCGAGCTTTTTTTATACTACATGTTAGAACAAGTGGTATAAAAACGGATTAAACCGTTATTTTACCAAGTGGGAGACATGGTTTGTTTCCAATTAGGGTGGTACCGCGTGAACAGCCACGTCCCTATCGTTACAGATAGAGACGTGGCTTTTTTGTCTTTTACTTTGTTTTACAGAAGTTAGGACGTAATAAAAATAGATAGGATTGATTAGCATTCAAACATCAGAGCAATGGTCATCGAAGATTGGTTTTATATTATCTGCTGCTGGATCAGCCATAGGAGTAGGCGCAATATGGAAGCTCCCTTATGTAACTGGCGTAAGTGGAGGAGGCGCATTCTTTCTTCTATTTATTTTATTTTCTTTGTTTATAGGTTTTCCGTTATTATTAGCAGAGTTTATTATTGGGAGAAGTACTCAAAAAGAAGCAGTTAGTGCTTACCGTAGTTTAGCACCTAATACAAATTGGCATTGGATCGGAAAGTTAGGGGTATTTACCTGCTTCCTATTATTATCCTTCTATAGTGTAATTGGTGGTTGGATTGTTATTTATTTTGCCAAAGGATTGTTTGGTGGAATTATTAGTGAAGGTGCAGATTATGCTTCTGTATTTGACGCAACGATCGGAAATCCACTCTTGGTTATGGGCGCTCAATTTGCGTTTTTAGCTTTCACAATTCTAGTTGTTGCAAAAGGGATTCAAAATGGGATTGAAAAAGTAAGTAAGATTTTGATGCCTGCCTTATTTATCCTATTTTTTGTTCTAATCATTCGCTCACTGACACTTGATAATGCAATGGAAGGTGTGAAATTCTTTTTAGCACCTGATTTCTCGAGCATTAACTCTCAAAGTATCTTGTTTGCGATGGGGCAAGCTTTCTTCTCCCTAAGTGTCGGCGTATCCGTAATGGTGACGTATAGTTCATATCTTTCGAAAAAAGAAAGCTTAATTCAGCCAGCTATTTCAATCGTTTCCATGAATTTATTCATCGCTTTATTGGCAGGATTAGCGATCTTCCCGGCCGTGTTTTCTCTAGGTTTAGAACCTGCTCAAGGACCTGGTTTGTTATTTGTTGTACTACCTGCTGTCTTTGATCAAATTATTTTTGGTGAAGCTTTCTTATTAGGATTTTTAGCTTTATTTTTATTCGCTACATTAACTTCTGCCTTTTCAATGTTAGAGATCATTGTAGCCTCTCTAGTAAAAGGTAAGGAAGAGCAGCGAACAAAATATGCCTATATGATTGGTGCTTTAATTTTCGTAGTCGGCGTACCTTCTGCATTATCGTATAGTGTATTTGCGGATATTTTAATCTTCTCGAAGAATATTTTTGACTCAGCTGATTATTTAGTTAGTAATATTTTAATGCCACTTGGTGTGTTTTTAATCTCGATTTTCGTACCACTGAAAATTAAGAAAAGCACTTTGCGAGAGGAACTTTTACAGCATTCTCGCTTAGGGGCAACCGCATTTAATATATGGTTCTTTATTATGAAGTATATTATTCCTTTTGTCATCATCATCGTATTCCTTGATATTACAGGCATACTTGATAAAATCATTGCACTTTTTTAGGATGAAACCACCCGCTATTTAAGTGCCAATATAGAAAAAGAAGTGCTGACAGTTTGCAGAGATTCTGCCTAACTTCAGCGCTTTTTTATCATCAAGCATCTAGGTCTGTGGTGGCATCTCTTTTATAATGATACAATATGGTAAATCTACAAAGAGGCACTGACAGATACTTAAACTATCTGTCAGTGCCTCCGATATTTTCCGTAAAAGCTGATATGAAGTGGTTACTCAATAGCTTTAAAATCTTTACTCAAGATTAAAAGTAAATTCTTTTCGCATTTTATTAATTACATCGGTAAAAGAATTTCACAATAATTACGAGGACTACACTTTTTTTCTAAATACGCTGATACTGCTTTATTTTCTAAAAAATCTAATACGGTTTCTTTCTCTCCAAACTCACTTACATCCAGTACATTTGATGTCACTTGGTCAATATATAGTTGAATCGTCATGTGTCTTGTGTATTTTTCGAATATAAAAGGTTGATGCCCATTTTTGTGACGCCTTTCCGAGTGAGTTAACCAAGCTTTTAATTCTACTTTTGTTAACAAAGATATAGATTTTTTACGAATCATTCTTTTATACTCAGTTCTTACCTTTTCAATAGTTGTCATCCTTAGATTTTTTTTACTGTCCTTGATTCTATTAATTTTTCTTGCATCCTGGATAGTTAGTTTCATTGCCGAACTCATATATCTTTCTCCCTTGTATTAGTTTTATATCTTCTTCAATTGAGATTGAATATAGTTGGATTTAAGTTTTTTCTTGTATTTATCAAATTCAGTTTTTCCGAAGTTCATTTGATACCAAAACTAATTGCATCATTAACTGTATGTTTGAATCCTCTATCGTCAAAAGATAGTTTTTCTAAAAAAAAATGCACTTACCTCAATCACTACAACTTTTATTCCCCTTTGACCCCTGTTCATAAACATCAGATATAATCGTATTTTTAATTCGTCTATATTTGACTACTCCCACTGATGTAGCGCTGTGTTCGTAGGTAGAATCTTTCACAATCTCACTTTGAACCTTCCTCCTATCGTAAAATCGAAGTTTAGTTCTATTTTAAATGGGAAGTTAAATTATAGATCAATATCAATAGGAGGAGATTCTCAGATGGATAATAATTCACAAAAAACAGCGGCAAGTAGTACTCCCGCTGAAGCTCGGTTAAAAATAGCGACCACTGCAATGGTCAGTAATCTGAATCTACACAGAACTGGGAATGGTGGAGATAAAGGCTCGACAGGTTTAATTAATTTGGAAGATGCAAAAAAAATTGTTGAAGAATGGCCTGCTACTTCTAAAATGGCGGCTGAAAATACAATTAATTTTTATGGACCACCAAATGAAGCAACTCCAAGCCGTCTAATCTGGTATAACAATGGACCTTGGAAACGAACTATTGCCTTTCGCGATGAGGTACCCCATGATTTCCCTGAGCCTCATACTGATGTACTTGAACAATTCATTGATTATCATGTGCCAGCAGATAAAGTAGGATTAGTTGCCCAACTAGAAGGTAGTATCGTTATTGATCGTACAAAAGGTGAGGTTTCTGTCCACTGCGATAATGAGGGTGCAAATACTCTCTCTCTAAATATGATGCATGAAATCGTTACAGGTAAACGTACTCCCGAAGAAGCAAGAACGTTTATCGCAAAGGAAATTGTTGAGTATGTATTAGGCCGTCCAGCACCATATGCCGAGAATTTCCAATTCAACTTACCTAAAGGAGAGCAGTGGGACACTGATATAACTATTGTGCAAGATGAGGAATTGAATCAAGCAGTTTCTAAAATGAAACAAACACTTGGATTGAATAGTAATTAAAAGTTGGTTTAATAAAACAAGTGTCCTCTATTATAAAGGGCACTTGTTCTTTATTTTTATACCTTTTCATACAATTGGCTCAATCTATAAATTAAAATTGTTTGTTAAACTCCCCTATACAATTAGCCGAATAAACATCATACATATTCACCCGCCTTCATTATACAAAAAAATACAATTACTCTGGCTTTATATTAAATACTATAAATAAAAGCTGAACTAATTATTCAGGTTAGTTCAGCTTAAAAATTTTCAATTTAAATATTTCACATTACATCAATAGTACTGGTTTATTATAGATTCAACTTACAAACATGACTTTTTTAAAATAAACGACAGTCAGGTTCTGTTTTTTCTAATTCAATTGAAGTGATAGTAATTTCTCATTTTCGGAAAATGAATAGTGACGCTTGTGTACTTTCCTTCTTGGGATTGCATAGAAATATCATGCCCTAATTTCAAGGCCATTTGTTTTGCCAAATATAGTCCCATACCTGTGGATTTCGAATGACTTCTCCCATTTGTACCTGTGAAGCCTCTTTCAAATACACGATAAAGGTCTTCTTGCTTGATGCCAATGCCAGTATCTCGTATGACTAATCGTTTTTCTTTACTGTCTTCTTCTATCAAAACAGAGATACCTCCGCCTTCAATTGTATACTTTAACGCGTTAGTGATGATTTGATTGATGATAAAAGCAAGCCATTTACTATCACTTTGTACAAAGTTCTCCCCTTCATCCATTTGAAAACGAATTCTTTTGGTGATAAAGTACTTCGCATACTTTTTCACACTATTTTTGACGATGTTTTGTACCGAGACGTCCGTAATGAAATAATCTTTAGAAAAAGAATCAATGCGAGAATAATATAACGCTTGTTCCACATAATTATCAATCTTGCTCAGCTCATCTTCCAATTTATCGACAAGGAAGTCCGTTGTCTTGCCTGTACTGTTTTCCATCAATAAATGACTTGCAGCGATTGGCAGCTTTACTTCATGAATCCAGGACATGATGAAGTCTTGATGATCACGTTTTTCTAGTACTAGTTTTTGTAGCTGTTCCGCATGATGGGCATGTACTTTTTGGATTAGCTGGATGTATAAAGCTTGCTCATAGCTTTGGGGCTCAGGCATTGCTATGTGAAAATCCTCCTGTTTACTGTCGATTAAATTCTGCAACTTAAGGTAGAAGGAACGTCGATAATAATAGCCGATAATCACATACAAACTTGCAAAAAAGAAACAAAAAATATGCGTATAAAGAAGGTTTTGAGAAGCCAACTCCCAATCATCATTGACGATCATAATTAATGAAACAAAAAGCATCAAAATCACATAGAGAGTGAGAAAAAATCGCTTATCTTTTAAATATTGAATAAAACTCATTCAATCATATACCCGCTTCCCTTCTTCGTGGTGATGAACTGTTCTTTGCCAAGTTCCGCAATTTTCTTGCGTATACGTGCAATATTTACGGTTAACGTATTTTCATCTACAAATCTTTCATCCGCCCAAAGGCTACGCATAATTTTACTCCGACTTACGACACTTCCTCTATTCTTCATGAGAAGATGCAAAATAATTGTTTCGTTTTTACTTAACACCACTTTTTGATTTTCATAAGTGACTTCATAGTTTTTCAAGTTAAGTACCACACCATCATGCTCAATGACCGTTAGCTCAAGATCCTCTGTATACGCGTACGTACGTCGTAGAAGTGCATTGATTTTAGCCATTAAAACATCCAGATGGAAAGGTTTATTGATGAAGTCATCGCCTCCCATATTCATTGCCATCACCATATCCATTGGTGTATTACGAGAGGAAATAAAGAGTATCGGTACTTTTGAAAATTCTCTTATTTTTTGACACCAGTAAAACCCGTCAAAGGATGGCAAGTTAATATCCATTAGCACAAGGTGAGGATTTTCCTGTAGAAAGATTTGTAGCACTTGGTCGAAATCATCTACTTTTACAAGCTCCAATCCCCATTTTTCGATTGTTTCTCCTATCATATCTCGAATTGTTTTTTCATCTTCTACAATCATAATTTTCATCATTTTTCTCCTGAATGTATAGAGTAAGGTTAATTTGTGCTTGAGGTAGCATAGTTATGCAGTTCTCACAGCACTTCTCCCCATCATTATAGTGGAAAAATGAATTTCTGTAGTCAAAATGACAGAACTGTAAGGTTAACGCTTAAACTGAAAGGTTACGGAAGTGTTGCGTGGTATAGAATAGAGCATGTAAAGAGAACACAACTTCGAAATTGGAGGAAATATAGATGAAAACAATTGTAGAAACTACAAACATCAAAAAAGTATACGGAGATAGAGGACAGACATTTACCGCATTGGACAATATAGATTTCACCGTTCGTGAAGGAGAATTTGTTGGTATTATGGGACCTTCGGGGGCTGGTAAATCGACACTTTTGAATATTTTGGCTACCATTGATAAACCCACATCAGGTGAAATATTGATTGATGGAACTAGCATATTAAACATGAGTGAAGATCAACTATCTGCATTCCGTCGTGACAAACTTGGTTTTATTTTTCAAGATTATAATTTGTTAGATACATTAACAGTAAGAGATAATATTATTTTGCCATTAGCATTAGCGAAAATGGATGTAATGGAAATCGATCGAAGAGTCTATGAAATAGCAGATCGCTTTGGGATTCTCTCCATCTTAGAGAAATATCCATATGAAATTTCAGGTGGGCAAAAACAGCGTACAGCTGCTTCTCGTGCGATCATATCGAATCCTAGCTTGATTTTAGCAGATGAGCCAACAGGTGCATTGGACTCTAAATCGGCGACAGACTTATTGGAGAGTTTGCAAGGTTTAAGTAATGAAGAGAAAGCAACCATATTAATGGTTACACATGATGCCTTTGCAGCGAGCTATTGCCAACGCGTGCTCTTTATTAAAGACGGTAACATATTCACGGAGCTTGCAAAAGGCAATACAACGCGCAAAGAATTCTTCAAAAAAATATTAGATGTATTATCTGTTCTTGGGGGTGGTGCAAGTGAACTTATTTAACCTAGCCAGAAAAAATATTAAAGGCAATATAAACAACTATTTGCTTTACTTTTTCTCTATGGTTGTTTGTATCATCATCTTTTATACGTTTAATTCTCTGTTATACATTCCAGAAATTCAAAATGTCGACCCATTTTTGGATAGTACTATGTCACAAACCTCTTTCATTTTAATAGGGTTCATCATCGTCTTTATTGGCTATTCGAATGCTTTTTTCACAAAAAAAAGGAAGAAAGAAGTCGGCTTGTACTCCCTACTTGGTGTAAAGAAAAAAACAATAGGACGTATGTTATTTTTTGAGAATATCATCATTGGCGCAATGACGTTATTAACAGGGCTCGTACTAGGTATCATTTTATCCAGATTGTCTGCTATGTTGCTGCTCAAGCTTTTGGGTGCCCCGATTGAAGTAAGTTTTAGTATTCCATTGGAAGCTATTTTAACAACGACACTTGTCTTTACAATGATTACTATTTTCACATCGGTTCAGTCGTATCTCTTAATTTACCGATTCCGATTGATTGAATTATTCCATGCAGAGAAAAAAGGCGAGAAAGTCCCAAAAGCCTCTTTCTTTTCTGCTAGCCTTGCGTTTGTATTACTAACAAGTAGTTATTGGTTGATGTTTAATGGCATGGCGATGCTTGCGATACCAATTGTGGTCATTGGTACTTATTTATTATTCCGCTCTTTGACAGTCTATCTGTTAAAACGTGCACAAAAGAAGAAGGCCAAGTACTATCACGGCATCAACATCATCGGTACTACTCACTTATTGTACCGAGTTAGAGGAAATGCACTGATGCTGACGATCATCGCTTTACTCATTACAGGCGCACTACCATACATTCAAGCAGCTTTTTCTGAATATGGTATGACTAAAAAAGAGGCTCGTAGCACAGCTCCGTATAGTTATATTTATCTTTCAAAGGATGAAGCGATTGATCAGCAAATCAATCGTATCATTACAAATGATAAAAACCATCCAATTACCGAGCAACTCGATATCCCGATTATTTCAGTGAAAGGAACTACCGCAGCACCATTTCAAGACAATCATGATCTGTCCATTAACTTGATGGCTGAACAAACCTTTCACCAAGTGAAAAAAACAATGGATTTAGGGGATATACCACCATTATCTGGCGAACAAGCTATCGCTTTTAAATATTATTTCATACATCAATCGGCTGCTGATTTTGAGGGACATGACATTGAAATTCCATTACCTCAAGGCAAGCAGACATTGACACTTGAAAAGCTCGAAAAAAAATCAGTACGACTAACAGATGGTGAGGAGTTTTTATATCTTGTCGTTGATGACAAATTGTTTAGTGAAATGGCTGAAAATTTCCCGCCCATCACGTATAAAGCGTATGAAGTAGAAAATGAAAAAACAACAAAAGAAACATCTGAGACTTTACAAAAACTATCCGATGAAAACATGCAATTGCTGACGTATTATGACAAATATACATCAATAAAAGCATTCACAGGCATGAAAACGTTTATTGTCAGCTCGTTAGCATTAGTCCTCTTAGCCGCAACGGGAAGTATTATTTATTTCAAACAAATCTCAGAAGCATATGCGGATCAAAACCGTTATGAGATTTTACGAAAAATAGGTGTAAATAAAAAGGAAGTAAGGTCAACAATAACCAAACAAACGCTATTTGTATTTATCTTGCCTTTACTGATTGGCATATTGAATGGAGGCATGTTACTTCTATCCATAGTGGTACAATATGATATGGACTTAATCGAAAATGTACTTTATTTCCTCTATGCGGTCGCTGCCTATGGCGTCATCTATCTGATTTATTACGTATTAACTATTACGTCTTATAATCGCATTGTGAACAGGTAATACAAAAAGGGTTGTCGCAGAAAGTCAGGAAAACTGACTTTCTGGACAACCCTTTTTGATTAATACATTTTTAGATATTGGTCGCGTTCCCATTGGTGTACTGTTGTTCGATACATATCGAACTCGATCTCTTTTGCTTCTTTAAAGTTCGCGTAAATGTGCTCACCTAGAGCTTCTTGCGCCACTTTGTCTTTTGCAAGTAATGCTAAAGCATCGTCAAGTGCTGGTGGTAGATTATCAATACCGTTTGCTTGGCGCTCTTCTTCAGACATTACATAGATGTTGCGGTTAATTGCAGCTGGTGGTGTTAGTCTTTGACGGATCCCTTCAAGGCCCGCTTCTAAAATAACAGCCATCGCTAAGTATGGGTTTGCTGCTGGGTCCACTGAACGAACTTCAACACGAGTAGAAAGACCACGTGCAGATGGGATACGGATCAGTGGTGAACGGTTTTGAGCAGACCATGCTACGTAACATGGCGCTTCGTAACCAGGCACTAAGCGTTTATAAGAGTTAACTGTTGGGTTTGTTACTGCCGTGAAACCTTGTACGTGTTTAAGAACACCCGCCATGAATTGCATAGCTGTTTCAGAAAGACCTAGTTCTGTTGATTCATCATAAAATGCATTTTCTTTACCATTGAATAATGATACGTTGAAATGCATACCAGAACCTGCTTCGCCGTACAATGGTTTTGGCATGAACGTTGCATGTAAGCCATGTTTGCGTGCAATTGTTTTAACAACTAATTTGAATGTTTGGATATTATCACAAGCCGTGATCGCATCAGCATACTTGAAATCGATTTCGTGTTGGCCAGGTGCTACTTCATGGTGAGATGCTTCGATTTCAAAGCCCATTTCCTCTAGCTCTAACACGATATCGCGGCGGCAATTTTCACCAAGGTCAGTTGGTGCTAAATCGAAGTAACCACCGTGGTCGTTTACTTCTAAAGTTGGTTCGCCTTTTTCATCTAATTTGAATAAGAAGAATTCTGGCTCAGGCCCTAAGTTGAAGCTTGTGAAGCCCATATCTTCCATTTTCTTTAGAATACGCTTTAAGTTATTACGTGGGTCACCTGCGAATGGTTCGCCTTTTGCAGTGTAGACGTCACAGATGAAACGTGCTACTTTCCCTTTATCAGAAGTCCAAGGGAACACTACGAAAGAATCTAAATCTGGAAATAGATACATATCTGATTCTTCGATACGAACGAAACCTTCAATTGATGAGCCGTCAAACATCATTTTGTTGTCTAGTGCTTTGTCTAGTTGGCTTACAGGAATTTCAACGTTTTTAATCGTACCCAGAATATCCGTAAATTGTAGTCGAATAAAGCTTACATGTTTTTCTTCAATTAGACGCTTAATGTCCTCTTTTGTGTATTTACCCACAGTTTTCCACACTCCTATAAATTGTCTAGCTTATATCATTACCCGAATCTAATTAATAGAATCGAGATAAATCACCTTGTCGGATGGACGATTTTTGCATGCGCTGTGCTTGACGCATTTCTTCGCGCATCACGCGACGTAGTTCAGTGTCGCTTAAATTTGTTTCTTCAGCTACGGCAGGATCTTGTTTTTTCGTGAAAATCTTTTTAATTTTCGCTATATTCATACCCTGTTCCAAGTAATCTTTTATTTCAAGAAGAATATCGACGTCATTTAAAGAAAACATACGGCGATTGCCTTCTGTTCGGTGCGGCTCAATTAAATGGTGTTCTTCATAATAACGAATTTGTCGCGCAGAAAGCTCGGTCAATTGCATCACGATACTCATAGATAATAACGGCATAGTTCGTCTAATTTCACGACTCATTTAAGTCCCCTCCAATACCCGATTATCATACAATGAAAAATTTTTACTGTCAATGGAGATGTAAGGTTTTCTTACATGGTTTTTTCAGAAATTTTTCACTAGACGAAGAAATGTAAAAAAACTGTTCAAATTAAGTCTTTGAACAGTTTTTACATATTTATTTTCGGATTTTTTGTACCGCGCTACAAATGGCAAATTTCACGTGCTCGTACGTTAATCCACCTTGAATAAACGCAGTATATGGCGGACGAATTGGGCCATCTGCTGTTAACTCAATGCTAGAACCCTGAATAAACGTGCCAGCTGCCATAATTACATCATCCTCGTAGCCCGGCATGTACGCCGGTTCCGGTGCATAGTGCGCATTAATCGGTGAATTCGCTTGTATTTCACGACAAAAGGCTATCATCTGATCCGCTGTTTGGAATGATACCGATTGAATTAAATCTGTTCGGTGCGCGGCATAGCTTGGCGACGTAGTCATTCCGATTTCCTCTAGCATCGCGGATGTAAAAATGGCACCTTTTAACGCTTGAGACACCACATGCGGTGCTAAGAAGAAACCTTGGTAGAAATCGGCCAATGTATTTAAAGTTGCACCAGCTTCTGCACCAATGCCCGGTGATGTCATACGGTACGCACATTTTTCTACTAATTCAGCGCGACCTGCAATATAGCCACCAATTTTCGCTAAGCCACCACCTGGATTTTTAATCAACGAGCCTGCCATTAAATCCGCACCGACTTCAGTTGGTTCCTGCGTCTCAACAAATTCACCATAGCAGTTATCGACAAAAATAATCGCCTCAGGTGCAAGTTCACGTACCTTCGCACACATATCAGCAATTTGCTCAATTGTGAATGATGGGCGCGATGCATACCCCTTTGAGCGTTGAATCGCAATCATTTTTGTATTCTGCGTAATCGCAGCCGCTACCCCGTCCCAGTCAATCTCCTGGTTATCAATTAAATCGACATGACTATAACCAATTTTATAATCTTTTAAGGAACCTGTATCCTTGTCACCACCATCGACAATGGACTGCAGCGTATCATAGGGCTTCCCTGTAATGTACAGCAGCTCATCCCCTGGGCGTAAAACACCAAAAAGACTTAGCGTAATCGCATGCGTGCCAGAAATAATTTGCGGACGTACAATTGCCGCTTCCGCCCCAAATACTGTCGCATAAACACGCTCTAAATTATCACGGCCCTCATCATCGTAGCCATAACCATTCGATGGATGCATATGATAATCACTCACCTGATGCTTTCTAAATGCCGATAGTACCTTTTGCTGATTAAAAAATGCCATCTCCTCCACTTTCACATGGAAAGGGCGTACCTTCTCTTCTATTTGTGTGGCTAGAGCCAATGTTTCTTCTGTTAAATTGCTTGTAAAAGTCATTTGTTTCGTCTCCGTTTCAATTAGTTCTTCCCTATCTTATCAATTTGTACGCAAGCCTGCAAAAATTGCTATTGTTTCTGTTTGCTAGATGCGCTAAGCTAGGGGCTAATTATTATAGTAGGAGTGAAAAGTATGGCTTGGGAAGTTTTTAGCATCGTTGGCACCATTGCCTTTGCAATTTCCGGGGCAATAATTGCGATGGAGGAAGAATACGATCTATTCGGTGTTTACATACTAGGAATTGTCACCGCTTTCGGTGGAGGGGCCATTCGTAATCTACTCATTGGCCTTCCTGTAACAACATTATGGGGCCAGGATATGATGTTTCAAATCGCGATTGCAGCCATTACGTTGTTTTTCTTATTTCCACATCGGCTCATTCAACACTGGCATCGTTGGGGCAATTTCACCGATGCTATTGGTTTATCAGCATTCGCCATTCAAGGGGCACTATATGCCGTAAAGCTCGATATGCCCATTAGTGCAGTCATTGTGGCAGCCGTATTAACTGGCTCTGGTGGTGGGATTGTGCGCGATTTGTTAGCTAGGCGCAAACCACTCGTACTACGCGATGAAATCTACGGCGTCTGGGCAGCTATTGCAGGACTTATCATAGGACTTGAAGTTTTATCAGGGGATATCTTTTTATATGTATTGTTTGCTGCCATTACAGCGTTACGTATTCTTTCTTATACACGAAAATGGCGTTTGCCATTGCGAAAATTAAACCAGGCTTAACGCTGTTTTCACACTCAAAAATGGCTACTGAATCATTTGCAACGATGAAGACCGCTATCATCGTGCAACTTTGGCGTTCTATCGTGCAGAAATCGAATGCTATCGTGCATCCTATTCATTCTATCGCCTAGCTCTCCGGAATTTTATACTGACTGTAGCGATTATTGCCTACTTTTTCAAACTTCAATGCTTGCAAAATACGGTAGGCAATATACTTGCTGGGAATGTTAAATTCCTTACATAGTATTGCATTTGTAATAGTACTTTCTCGCAAAAGCCGATAATCTTGCAAGGCCTCATCAAACGCCTCGTTGTTTTCCATACCACAACTTCGGCAAAACCACGAACCCTGCACATAATACATTTTCTGCTCATATGCACAATTTGGGCAGAGCACACCTGATTTCAACTCCTCATGCGCAATTTCCTGTACCCATAGCTTGTCTTGACGCATCGTTGCCAATTGTTCGAGTAATTGATCGAACTCTCTATTAGTTAATGCACGCTGACTGAATCGTTGCCACTGTTTCTGTAAAAAGTGAGGCAAGCCAATGCTATGCATAATGGGACATTCCACACTCACCTGGCCAATCATTGTAGATGATTGTGCCATGAGAATTACTTTTACAATCGGAAGTTTCAGCTGTAATTGCGTTAACACGTTTTGAAAATACCTCTCATGACGAAGCAGTTGGTCAACGGGATATGCAATGCTGTCTACTTTGCCGTTAGCCATTGTACGAATGCATTGCCTTTTCACATCATCAAAGTCGAGCCGACCTGCAATATTTTTTATTTCGATTAAGCATAAAAAATGGGGCGTTACAAATACGGTATCTACTTGATGGGTAAAACCTGCATCATTGACAAAACAATAATCATGGAATAATTGAAATGGGGAAGGTAGATTCATTTCCTGCCAAATACGATCGACATAGCGTTCACCAGCAAAGCCAGCATTCATTTTACGATGGTATTCCAGAAAATAAGAGTAGTTTGGGGATGTTTTTTTGAGTCGTCGTAAAATAGCTTCCAACATTAACAGCTTATGCGGCTTTTTCCTCTCCATTATTCGCAATATTTCACCACCTTTCTCAAATATATTATAAAAGATTTAGTAGCCCACAATCAATCGTGCATTGTTTACTTCCTATCGTGCAAAACTATTAGCCAATCATGCACCAAACGGATTCTATCGTGCAAAAACTCACCTCTATCAAGCACACCCCCTAGCAAAATTCAAATTTCCACACCTTTTCGACAAACTAAAAGCCCCCGCACAATGCGAGGGCTTCAAAACAAAAACTTATTTAAATTCTAACTCGCCGTCATAGGCAAGCATGCCACCTTCAAGGTTTGTTACGTCAAAGCCTTGCGCTTCTAAGAAAGCACATGCATTGGCAGAGCGTCCGCCAGCTTTACATACTACTATGTATGGCTTTGAAGCATCTAATTCGTCTAAGCGATCAGGGATTGTGCCAAGTGCGATGTGCTTAGCGCCTGGGATCATGCCTTGTGCGACTTCATCGTCTTCGCGTACGTCAATAATGTATAAATCTTCGTTTGCATCTAGTAACTCTAATAATGCTGGTGTTTCCATTGATTTCATGTGTTATTTTCCTCCAATATATCGATCTCGCCTTTATTATAGCGCGAACAAAAAAAAACGGCTAGTGCAATGACACTAACCGATAAAATTTAAAGCTTTGATTTCTCTTATTCTGTTAGGTCCACTTGCTTTAGTGGGGCGAAAGTAGATATAGCGTGTTTGTAAATAAGATGTTGTTTGCCATCACCATCAATAAGTAAAATCGTGAAGTTATCATAAGATTTCACCGTTCCTTTTAGTTGGAACCCATTCAACAGAAATACTGTAACAAAAACACTATTTTTACGTAACTGATTTAAGAATGCATCTTGCAAATTAGTCGTTTTCATCGAAAGCGCCTCCTCTATCTCTCTTTCTATATACCCACCTTATACTAGCATAAATTTCCAAATTAGCAATAATTTTTTCACAAAAAGTGTATATCCATTTTATTTCGGAAATACGTTAGCTGACGCTTGGCATAACGACGTGAGTTTTGCTTGAGGCTTTCTATCGCTTCTTCAAGTGAGCATTTACCATCCAGATAATCATATAATTCTTTGTAACCAATTGCTTGAATTGACTGGACGCCTCGAATATTTTGCTGCCATAAGCCCTTTACTTCTTCCAATAGGCCTTTTTCCATCATGATATCCACGCGGCGATTTATGCGATCATATAATTCTTCACGATCCATATTTTGTCCAAGCCCGATTATCAAATGATTGTAAAGTGGAATCTCTCCACGATTTTGGGCTTCTGACGCCTTGGAAACACCACTTAATTCGATCATCTCTAAAGCACGAATGACACGACGCGTATTATTTGGGTGTATCGTCTCTGCTGTTTTTGGATCTAGTGCTGCGAGTTTTGCATGCATTGCCTCAGGGCCCAATTTCTCAAGCTCAGCATAATAAGCTTTACGTGCTTCCTCATCTACTTGTTCATCCGTAAACTGAAAATCAAATAACACAGCTTGTACATAAAGTCCTGAGCCACCAACGATAATCGGTAGCTTTCCTCGTGCTTGAATCTCAGAAATTTTCGCTCGCACTAATTTTTGATAGTCGGCAACGGAAAAGGAATCTGTCGGCTCCAGGAAACTGAGCAAATGATGTGGGACACCTTCCATCTCTTCGTCGGTAATTTTGGCTGTACCAATATCTAAACCTTTGTAAACCTGCATCGAATCGCCATTAATAATTTCACCATTATATTGTTTGGCTAGCTCAATGCTAAGTGCTGTTTTGCCGGAAGCAGTAGGACCAACAATCGCTACGACTTCTGCTTTTGTTATTTTGTCATGTATCATATTTATTTAACCACCGTAATAAAACTTGATAAACCGCTTGTTGATTGTCTTCGTTTAGAATTTCATGTCTCTTGTCTTCAAACAAATAAACAGTCACATCTTCTAGACCTGCAGAACGATATTGCTCTGCCACACGGTACACACCGGCCCCTTGCTCTCCAACAGGGTCCTTGCTTCCACTAATCAATAAAATCGGTAAGTTTTTCTTTATTTTTTCAATCTCTTTTTTTCGATTCAGTTCCATAAAGCCTTTTGTCAAATCCGCGAAAAACTGATTGGTCGGGATAAAGCCACAATAAGGATCATCGATATATTTTTGCACCTCTTGCTCCACGGAACACAACCAATCATACGCTGTTTTAGTAGAAGGGAATTGCTTATTGAAGCTACCAAAGCTTAAGTCGTTTAATAACGGGCTCTCTACATCTTTTCCGAACTGTTTAGCTAAGGCAAGCGCCACATAATGCCCCACTTTATGTAAAGTCGAGACAGCACCAGCACCACATAAAATCACACGATCCACCGACTCACCATACAACTGAATGTATCGTCTCGCAATAAAGGACCCCATGCTATGCCCAAATAATATAAACGGTACATCCGTATATGGTGCATGCATCACGCTTACAATTTCATGGACATCTTCAACAACACGCGCAAAGCCGTCCTCTTCTGCAAAAAAACCAAGCTGTCCATTACGCATTGCAGTTTTACCGTGCCCTCTGTGATCATGCATCGTTACGACATATCCAAACGCACACAGTTCACGAGCAAATTTCTCATAGCGTCCACTATGCTCCGCCATACCATGCAAAATATGAATATGGCCGATACAAATTCCTACAGGTTCAAACTTATTCGTAAACACCACATGTCCATCCGACATTTGCATCAGTTGTTCCATCAGATTTCCCCCTCTAGTTTGCAAAATTCGTTGCTTCTTCGATGGCTTCATCTAGCTGTGCTAAGTATTCTACTCGTTGCTTTTCTGTATACCCCAGATGCTGTTGCATCACATGCATCACCTGTTGTTTATAACGTTTCACCGCTTCAATATCAAAATATAATAATCCTGTACGGCGAATGAAAAAATCACTTGGCGTATTCACCATCTCCGCCTCCATGCCGTATAACAACATCGCATGTAAAGCTAGCGGCATCGTACTTCCATGCTCATGCAAAAATTTCACTTGATTGAATAATGCATCTACATTTGTACCGTATTTTTGCACAAGTTGCTTGGCTTCATCATATGTCAATCCGTACTGTACGCCTTCTCTCGCTTTGTAGCTTATATAGTCTGAGAAATTGATGGCATTTATGCCCCTTGCACCTGACAATGACATTTCACGTGTCGAACATTTATCCGCATGTTTAAATTTATGCGCTGCCACAATTTTATCGACAACCGTTTCTGCCATTTGACGATAGCCGGTTAATTTACCACCTGCAACCGTCATCAGTCCGCTCGGTGCAGTCCACACTTCATCTTTACGTGAAATTTCAGATGGATCTTTCCCTTTTTCATAAATGAGCGGGCGTATCCCTGCCCAAGAAGACTCAATCGTCTCGGTCGTAATAGTTGCTGTCGGAAAAATTGATTTTGCCGCTGCGATTAAATAATCCACATCTTCCTTCGTTGCAACGGGATGCTTTGGATCACCTTCATACACTGTATCAGTTGTACCAATATAGGCTTTACCATCTCGTGGAATAGCAAATGCCATCCGACCATCTGGAATATCAAAATACACTGACTGCTGTAATGGGAAATGTTTTTGGTCGAGTACAATATGCACACCTTTTGTTAGGCGGAGTTGCTTCTTATTCGACTCTTTATCTTTATTACGCACTTCATCTACCCAAGGCCCTGTTGCATTCACAATTTGCGCGGCATGTACATCCATCGATTGACCAGTGATCGCGTCTACAACTTTTGCGCCCACTACTTTTTTCTTGTCGTATAGAAATTCTGTTACTTTGGCATAGTTTAAACAAAGAGCACCGTTTTCTACTGCCTTTTTGAGCACCTCTATCGTTAATCGTGCATCATCTGTACGATATTCGACGTAATAGCCGCCACCTACAAGCCCATCTTGCTTTAACAGTGGCTCAAGTTCCATTGTTTCCTGTGCGTTCAGCATCGTACGACGTTCCTGTTTTTTCACACCTGCCAAACGGTCATATACTTTTAATGCGATCGATGTGGTGAAAGGACTTAGTGAGCCTTGTTTATACAGCGGCAACAGCATTCTTTCAGGTGTTGTCACATGCACGGCATTATCATACACAATTTCTCTTTCGCGACCTACCTCTGCCACAACACCAACTTCAAACTGCTTTAAATAACGCAATCCACCATGTATTAGCTTTGTGGAACGACTAGAAGTACCGGCAGCAAAATCCTGCATTTCAACAAGCGCAACCGAAAGACCACGTGCAGCAGCATCAAGTGCAATACCTACACCCGTAATACCCCCTCCGATAACTAGCACATCAAAGCTATATTGTTCAAGATAATGCTTAATTTTAGGACGATGCTTAAATGAAAACATATGATTTTCCCCCATCGGTTATATTATCAATTACGCCTCGGCGTAATTGTTGCTGACGCTTCGCTTTCGCACAGAAAAACAATGCGTCCAGATTTTGAATTGTGCTGGCACAATTCAAAATCTGTGACATCCGCCGGAGGCTTTAACTTTATTCAGTCTAAGTTCTACAGCTGACTGAATAAAGTTAAAAGATGCGTGTTGCCTCCACTGCCTTTTGCCATCCTAAATAAAGTGCCTGCGCTCGGCTTTTATCCATTTTCGGCATATAGGTTTTGCCACTCTCCCAAAGTCCTGAAAGTTCATCTTCATCTTGCCAAAATCCAGTTGCTATTCCTGCTAAATATGCTGCACCAAGCGCGGTGGACTCGTTCATCTTGGCAAGCTCTACTTCCAATTGCAATACATCACTTTGAAACTGCATTAAAAGGCTGTTGGCAACAGCTCCACCATCCACACGTAATGCATGTATTGGTGAACCAGCGGCTTCTTCCATCGCATGAAGTACATCTTTCGTTTGATACGCTAATGATTCGAGTGTCGCACGGATAAAATGTTCCTTTGACGTACCACGCGTTAAGCCGAAAATAGCCCCTCTCGCGTCTGTATCCCAATACGGGGTGCCTAACCCAACAAATGCCGGCACGACGTAAACACCGTCTGTATCTTCTACTCTTTCCGCGTAAGTTTCAGAGTCAGCGGCACTACGGATCATACGAAGCCCGTCACGTAACCACTGTATCGCTGAACCAGCCACAAAAACGCTACCTTCTAATGCATACGTTACCTTGCCATCAAGTCCCCACGCAATCGTTGTAAGGAGTCCATTTTCCGACCGAACCGCCTCTTCACCTGTGTTAAGAAGCATGAAGCACCCTGTGCCATACGTATTTTTGGCCATGCCTTTTTGAAAGCATGTTTGACCGAATAGCGCTGCTTGTTGATCACCTGCAATACCAGCAATTGGTATTTCCTCGCCAAAGAAAATACTTTTCGCCGTCGTCGTATAAATCTCCGACGAGTTTTTTACCTCTGGCAACATCGCCATCGGAATATCTAAAATTGCACAAAGCTCATCGTCCCACTTCAAGTCATGAATATTATAAATAAGTGTCCGTGAAGCATTTGAATAATCCGTAATATGGGCCTTCCCTTTAGATAATCGCCACACTATCCACGAATCAATCGTGCCAAATAATAATTCACCGTTTTCGGCTTTTTCACGAGCACCTTCTACATTGTCTAAAATCCATTTGATTTTTGTTGCCGAGAAATAGGCATCGAGACGCAGGCCCGTTTTTTGCTGGAACGTTTTCTCAAGTCCTCGTTCCTTTAAATCATTGACAATATCCTGCGTTTGACGAGACTGCCAAACAATCGCATTGTAGATAGGTTGCCCGGTGTTTTTATCCCATACAACCGTCGTTTCACGCTGATTGGTAATACCAATTGCATGTACCTCGCTCGCTTCATGTTCGCTTTCAGTCATTACCGTAGCGATTACCGCAAGAATTGAGCCCCAAATTTCTGTGGCATCATGTTCTACCCATCCAGCTTTCGGGAAAAACTGTTGAAATTCCTTTTGTGCTTCGTGAACAATCTCACCTTTTTTATTGAACAAAATCGCACGTGAACTCGTCGTTCCCTGATCGAGTGCTAGTATGAATTCACCCATTCAGTTTCCCCCTTTATCATTGATATCTAGGCATTCGTGCCGCGCTCAAGGTCGCCCCTATCCCACGGCCACGAATCCGCTTCTATATTTACATAACTCGTTTAAACATTTTCTCCACTTCATACGTCGTAAAGTGTATTAACACTGGACGTCCATGCGGGCAGGTAAATGGATTATCCGCCTTACGTAAATCACTTAATAGCACATCCATCTGTTCTTTCGTTAAGTAGTGATTGGCCTTAATGGATTTTTTACAGCTCATCATAATGGCCGCATCTTCACGTAATTTTTTCACATCTGCTTTTTTCGTTGTCAGTACTTGCTCGATTAAATCTTCAATAATTTCTTGTTCCTCACCCTTAGGGAACCAGCTCGGATGCTCTCGAACTACAAACGATGACTGCCCGAACTCCTCTAAGAAAACGCCCACTGCTTCAAGTTCATGCCTATTTTCTCGCAAAACGAGTGCTTCGTCTGCAGCATAGTGAAACGTTAATGGTAACAGTAATGCTTGGCGTTCATTTGGATCTACCTGCCCAACTTTTTCACGGAAAAATTCATATTTAATGCGCTCTTGTGCGGCGTGCTGGTCGATTAAATAAAAACCGTCCTCCATTTGTGCCACAATGTATGTGCCGTGTATTTGCCCAACTACCTCAAGTGCAGGAAACGGCTCTTTTTTCGGTTCTTCTTTTGGCTCTTCTTGTAGTTCTTCTTGCGGTAAATCTCCCTTTTTTTCAGGAGATTCTTCTATTCTAATAGTCGATTCTTCTGGCACCGCATGCCAATTTTCCTCAATTGCTGTAGCCTCAGGTACTTCGACTTGTAGCGATTTCGACTCCTGCACCGTTTGCACATCATATAATTTTTCTACGATGGCATTCATTTTGCCAACATCAAGCTTAGGTGCAGGCTTCCAAATATTCAGTTGCTCGGTTTCGGCTTTTACAACCTTTTCCTTCTTCTCCATTTGCGGCACACGTATGACACCACGAATCGTTTCCCGAATCGTTTCTTCCACAAGCTTCAATAACTCCGGCTCTTTACTCAGACGAATTTGATGCTTTGCTGGATGGACATTGACATCCGTTAAATAGGGGTCTCCTTCAATATAAAGCGCCACAACCGGGAAGCGTTCAATCGGTAAATACGTATGATATGCATCGACTATCGCCTTTTGCACCAAGTAATGCTTTACCCAGCGGCCATTAACGAACAGCGACATATAGTTTTTCGAAGCACGCGTCACTTCTGGTAACGACATATAGCCCGATACCTTGTAATCATGCGATTCTCCCGAAAACGGCACCATCTTTTTCGCATTGTGTACTCCGTAAATCGCCGCTAACACCTGTTGGACATCGCCTCGTCCGTTCGTATGCAATAACTGCTGTCCATTATGAAGCAATCTAAATGCAATTTTGGGATTGCCCAGCGCAAGACGATTCATCAAATCAATCGTATGACCAAGCTCTGTTTGAATCGTTTTCATATATTTTAAACGGGCTGGTGTGTTGAAAAATAATTGAGCCACTGTTATATCCGTACCTTTACGCAGAGGGCCTGGCTTTTGTGATACCACATGCCCACCTTCAAGCTCTACATACGTACCCGACTCCCCATTTGAAGTAATGAGCGTCATTTTGGATACAGACGCAATCGACGCTAATGCCTCCCCGCGGAAACCAAGGGTACGAATACGGAATAAATCATGTTCCTGATGAATTTTACTTGTGGCATGACGTGAGAAGGAAATGAGTGCATCCTCCTCATCCATTCCACTTCCGTTATCAATCACTTGTATCGAAGTGAGCCCCGCTTCTAGCAGAAAAACATCAATGGACGTACTGCCTGCATCAACGGCATTTTCGACAAGCTCTTTGACAACAGAAGCTGGTCTTTCAACCACTTCCCCTGCCGCAATTTTATTGGACAGCCATTCGTCCATAATTTGAATTTTCCCCATGGCGCTTCACTCCTTTATTTTTTCGTGTTTAATAATTGCTGCTGTAACTCATATAAAATATTCATCGCCTGCATGGGTGATGTGCCCATAATATTAACTTTCTCCAAGCTGTTTAATACGTCTTGTTCAGCAGGAGATACTGTTGGCACCTGCTCTTCTTCTACAAATAGGCTCATTTGTATTGGTTGTTCTTCTACCACTTGAGGTGCAGGCGCTACAACCGACTCTTCTTTTCCTGATTCGAAATTTTCTAGCAGTACGCGTGCACGGGCTAAAATTTCTTCCGGTAATTGTGCAAGCTGTGCCACGTGAATCCCGTACGATTTATCGGCTGCTCCTTTTTTAACTTTGTGTAAAAAGACGACCGCACCATTTTTTTCTGTCGCAGAGACATGGACATTTTGTAGGCGTGTTAGTTCATGTTCAAGTGCTGTTAATTCATGATAATGCGTTGAAAACAGTGTGTTTGCACCAATCTTATCGTGAATGTATTCCATCATCGCTTGGGCAAGGCTCATCCCGTCATACGTAGAAGTCCCTCGTCCAATTTCATCGAACAAAAGTAAACTATTTTGCGTCGCATGGGTAATGGCATGTTGCGATTCCAACATTTCTACCATAAATGTCGATTGTCCAGCCGCTAAATCATCTGCAGCGCCAATACGAGTGAAAATTTGGTCCGTAATTGGAAGTACTGCTTTTTCAGCGGGTACGTAGCAGCCCATTTGCGCCATCACAACAATGAGAGCGACTTGACGCATATACGTACTCTTACCAGACATGTTCGGCCCGGTAATGAGCATCATATTCTGATTCTCTTCAAGGACACAATCATTTGGCACGTACATTTGCTTATTGAGCATTTTTTCAACAACTGGGTGACGACCCTCAATGATTTTCAATGCACGACCTGTATGGAATTCTGGTTTAGTGAAACGATATTTTTCTGATACACTCGCAAAGCTGAGTAATACATCCAGTTCACTTATACTTGCTGCCAGTGCCTGTACACGTGGGATAAACGCCTTTAACTCTTCACGAATCTCCACAAACAAATCATACTCTAACGTTAAGCTCTCTTCCTCAGCGTTCAAAATAAGCGCTTCTTTTTCTTTTAATTCCTGCGTAATATAACGCTCAGCATTAGCCAATGTTTGCTTGCGTTCATAACGCGTTAAATCCGCCAAATGAATATTGGATTTTGTAATTTCGATATAATATCCAAAAATACGATTATAACCGATTTTCAAGTTTTTAATGCCCGTTTTCACACGTTCTTCCTGCTCAAGCTGTGCAATCCAGTCCTTGCCGTTTCGAGACGCATAACGAAGCTCGTCCAAACGATCATTGTAGCCATCGCGAATGACGTTGCCCTCTTTAATAGTAATGGGCGGATTGTCCGTAATTGCATGGGCTAAAAGCGCCTCTACATCTGCACAAATATCAAGCATAGCCCCTAGTTTTTGCAACGTTTCCTTACTTGCATTCACTAATTGATGTTGAATCATTGGCACTTGGCGCAGTGAATCACGAAGCTGAGCTAAATCTCGCCCACCAACATTACCAAATGCCACACGACCCGCTAAGCGTTCTAAATCATATACTTGTTTAAGGGAAGCTTGTAATTCTGTACGAACAAAATATTCCTCAAGTAAATCTGTTACAACCTCAAGTCTTGCTTCAATCGCCGTACGTGATGCAAGCGGTTGATGAAGCCACTGCTTTAATTTACGTCCACCCATTGCAGTAACTGTGTCATCTAGTAACCACAATAGCGTTCCTTTTTGATCGCCACCACGAATCGATTGAATGAGTTCTAAATTTCGTTTTGAGCTTGAATCAATACGTAAATAATTTTTCATTTCATTGAACGTAAATGCCTGAATATGCGATAGTGAACGCATTTGCGTTTGGTCGATATACGCTAATAATCGGCGACATGCATGTTGTATGTTCGTCGGCACAGCTTCAACATACGCCGCTGCCTTGTCCATTGCCATCTCATCTGCTTCTATAGACAAAACAATGCCTAAATTCATCGCATGCTCTGCAAATAACGTCTGTAATTCTTCCGCTACAACGAGCTCTCGAATACCGTACGCCTGCATTTGCATCAGTAACGCCTTTTCGTCCCCTTCAATCGACGAAGCGACCGCCTCACCAGTAGACAAATCTAGATAGGCATAGCCATACGATTTACTGTCTAGCTGTTCCGCGGCACCGATAAAGTGATTTGTTTTCCCATCAAGTGCCTTGCCCTCCATAATCGTACCTGGTGTAATCAGCTGCACCACTTCTCGTCTCACTACGCCTTTTGCTTGCTTCGGATCTTCCGTTTGCTCACAAATTGCGACCTTGTAGCCCTTTTGCACAAGTGTTTCAATATAATTCTTCGCTGAATGATGCGGTACCCCACACATTGGAATACGATCTTTTGATCCTGCATCACGGCTTGTTAACGTAATTTCTAAAATTTGCGAGGCATTAACTGCATCCTCAAAAAACATCTCATAAAAGTCACCTAGTCTAAAAAATAAAAAGGCGTCCTTGTAATCTTCTTTTACTTGTAAATATTGTTGCATCATTGGTGTATAGGTTGTCATTCAAATTTCCCTCACTCTTGCCTTAGTTACTTTTATTATAACAAAAGATACATGCGAAACGCCTATTTCATCTTTGTAAAGATGCAAGCATTCCGCATGTATCAAAAAATCATATGCTGTTTACTATCTTGGTCGTTCCTCAGGAAATGACGAAGACTCTAAGAAGAATTTCCCGTCACCGCCCGAGCTAGATGAACTTGAACTTGAACTCGACGATGATGATGATGATGAGCTTGAAGATGATGAACTTTCATCTTGGAAATTCCATTCCTCTTCAAAATCTAATGGATGTACGCTAATGCATATTGTCGTTTCACCCATTACTTCTACAATAACTTCACGTTCTACTACAATTTCAAATTTCGTACCACATTTTGAAATGACCGCTTCCATACAGTTTGGCTCTTGTAACACACGCACATGCACATCATCGCCTACACTGACTTCACCATCTCTAAAATGTAATTTCACTTTGTCTTTATAGTGTACAGTCTCCGAAAATACAGCTGTTTTCGAATGATTACTATAGGCATACCATACATTTACATCAAATTTCCCTGACACTTCTACAAACTTCCCAACTTTTTTTGCCGAACAAGTATGATTGATCACCCAGCATCCCAGAATACTCGTCGGTTTATTTGTTGGACATATTGTTACCGATTCCTCTGTCCGTTTTTTCCCTTTGGCAACTACAGCTTTCGTCACGATTTGTCGTAAACGTTTCAGCGCAATTCCTCCTTCGCTTTGTCTCATTCCATCATATGCAAGTAGCGCCCATTGGGTGAACGTATTTAGTTTTAGTAAAAGATTCCTTTAAGATCCTGTTGCATAAAGGTTTTCACGGATCCGCAAAAAAACTGCTCAACACAAATGTGCGAGCAGTTTGACAATTATGAGCAGCTTCCTGGTTGTGAATTAGCTACTTGAGAGCCTGTTTCACCACGTAATAAATCGCCACCAGTTGAGCGTACGATCTCATTAGTGACGTTATTAGCAATTGTGTTTGACACTAATTGTAATAAATCGTTTACATCCACTTGAGATTCTTTAAATTGTTGAACAACTGGAATTTCATTGATTTCTTCTTCGATCTTCTCAATTTTACTTTCAATCATTTTAAGGGCTTTTTCTTTACCTAAGTGTTGGAAGTTTACTGCTTGTTTTTGTAAGCTCTTCAAACTTGCAATACGTTCGCGCACAAGTTGATTTTCGTTAATTTGAGCTTCTGCTTTTTTGAAAAACTCAACTTCTGGTGTATTGGCAATCATGTTCGCAATTTCATGTGATTTCTTGATTAAATCGTCTTTTGTGTATAATACTTGTGTCATTTGGCATCCACCTTTTCATTTTTTACTACTTCAATAAATTCACCACGTAATGAATACGAAGTGGCCTCTACTACTTTTACTTTCACTAACTGACCAATCAGCTCTTTTGGTGCAGAGAAGTTCACAAGACGATTTTTGCGAGTGTAGCCAGCAAGCACATCCTCACGGCGTTTACTTGTCCCTTCAACTAACACTTCTACAATTTCGCCCTCTAGGTCCGCTAAAGCTTTTCTAGAATATTCTTGAACAACCGCATTTAAACGATGTAGGCGTTCTTTTTTCACATCTTCTGGAACATTATCGACCATTTTTGCAGCCGGTGTACCTTCACGAGGTGAATAGATATAAGTGAATGCCATTTCAAAGCCCACTTCACGATACAAAGAAAGCGTTTCTTCAAACTGTTCTTCCGTTTCATTCGGATAGCCGACGATAATATCCGTTGTCAATGTCACACCAGGAATAGCTGCTTTTATTTTATCGACAAGCCCTAAGAAATGCTCACGTGTATATTTACGCGCCATAATTTTTAACACTTCATTTGAACCGGACTGTACTGGCAGGTGAATATGTTCAACAAGGTTGCCACCTTTTGCGAGCACTTCGATTAATTGATCGTCGAAGTCGCGTGGATGACTTGTTGTAAAGCGAATACGCGGAATATCAATTTTACGTAATTCATCCATTAAATCACCTAGGCGGTAATTAATGTCTTCAAAATCTTTCCCGTAAGCATTTACATTTTGCCCTAGCAACATAATTTCTTTATAGCCTGCTGCTGCCAGCTCGCGTACTTCCTGAATAATTTCTTCTGGACGTCGACTACGCTCTTTTCCGCGCGTATACGGTACGATACAGTACGTGCAGAACTTATCGCAGCCATACATAATGTTTACCCAAGCTTTAATCGAGCCGTTACGTGATTTCGGTAAGTTTTCAATCACGTCCCCTTCTTTCGACCAAACTTCAATAACCATTTCCTTCGACATATAAGCTTCTTTTAATATGTTTGGCAGGCGGTGAATATTATGCGTACCAAACACCATATCGACGTGTGGATATGTTTTTAAAATCTTGTTCACAACAGATTCTTCTTGTGACATACAACCACAAACGCCAATCAGCATTTCTGGATTTTTACGTTTATATTTCAACAAGAAGCCAAGCTCACCAAATACTTTGTTTTCCGCATTTTCACGAATCGCACAAGTATTTAATAGCACAATGTCTGCTTCTTCAATGATATCAGTTGCCGTGTAGCCAAGCTGCATGAAAATTCCAGCCATCACTTCTGTATCATGTTCGTTCATTTGGCAGCCATATGTACGAATGTAAAAAGTGCGTCCTACGCCCATTCCTGCAAATTCTTCAGCAATGTCAAAATCTTTATGGTACTTGATTTCTTCTTTCCCACGTTTTTTCGCATCTTTTAATGAAGGCGCTGTAAACACCTTCTCAAAATATTTACTATAATCCTTTTCAGGCTCGTTTTTAGTTTTTGGTTGATTGACTTGTTGACTGGCTAATCGTTGTTCTTCATTCATTGCAATCAAGTAACTCCTTTCAAACGAAATCCGTGCATTCGAATTCCCATTTTACTATTATAACGAATGACAATGTAGAAGAACAACTAAAGAACGTGAAATGTACGTTATTCGACATATTGAATGAGCTATAACCCTAAAAATTCGTCATATGTATGTGGCTCATTATCCTTTAAAATCGATAAAAACGTAAAGGCCAATTGTACAACCGACCACCACTTCATATTGTAGGTATTTTCAAAATGCATCGGTTCTAACGTAAAGACATCTTGAAAAATATTGATTGGCTCAATTTCCTCATCCTTTAAAATCGATAAAAACCCTAAAAATAATGTATGGTCCTTCATTTCCAGATCTTTAGCAACAACAAGTGCATCGATATTTTCCGGATGATCAAGTGTACAATGTAACGCTACGTATTGCTCTAACTCTCTCTCACGTTTAAGCGCCTCTCGTTCCTTCTTTTTCGCAATAAAATCAATGACGTTATCCACGTGCATCGCCTCTTCTTTTTTCTTTCTATTGTAGCACTCTGTTCAATTCTCCACACAAAAAAAGACTGCTAACTGGAGGAAGGAACTGAAAAAGTAGATTACTCATAAAATCCCTCAGCGTATTGATTATCCAATTTTCACCACTACTATTAAATTGGTCGGTTGATTTCCGCTACGGGATGCTCGCTTTCCGCGGGCAAGCACCGAGCCGCGCACCTCTCGCTACGCTCCGTGCAGGGTCTTGGTTCGCTTGTATTTGAGGGCACTAAAAAAGTGGTTCTCACAATAAAACTCTAATTAAAATCTATCATTAGGATATAGCGCTCTGGCGTTCGCTTTCCGCAGGCACAGCGTAAGCCGCAACCCTCGCTACGCGCGGTTTGTTGCGTCTTACGTCTTGTGCTGTTCCTGCAGGAGTCTCACGCTGCTGTCGCTTTGCTTTCGCGCGGGAAGACATTCGCCGCCGCGCTAAATCCTTGCATAGTAAAATAATGCTAAGCAAAAAAATGCTATAAACAAATTCTAGTTTAGAGTTTTTCAGTGCCCTCTTCTATTTCCCGCTGGAAGCTTTGCTCTGCGACGAAAGCGAAGCGGCAGGAGCACTCGAGCACCCTCCGCACAATCAACTAAAAATGTAGTAATCTACGCTAGTACCGAAATTAAAAATTTCCAATTAACCACAAAAATAAGAATCTAACATTTCCGTAATCAAGACTCCTGAAAATTTCTATTAAAATTTCACCTTTAGGATTTTGCGCTTTGGCATTCGCTTTTCCACAAGAGTCGAGTGATGCTTCTCCAAACAACGCAATCTATCACATTATTATTTTACATCCTCTTTCATTTATAATAAAAGGACTAATACACCTTCAAGTATTAATTGAAAAAGCAAACAAGCATGGAAAGACAATTAAAACAGTTATTGGAGAAGCAACATTTTCTGATAAGGAAAATATTGAATATACGAATGAAATAATTTTTTCAGTGGCCTCAACTAAAGCACTCTTACTCTTTCTCCAGTGTCTGTGATTGTTTGGCAAGCTTCTCCCAATTGTACCAACCATAAACTGAGTTCACTAAAAACGCCGTCCACATGACAAGCATTGTGTAGTCATTACCGCCACTTTGTGTAAGTGTTACAATCCACAAGACAATCGACAACACATTCACGAGCACCCACATGATCCACTGCTCAGCAAAACGCAATGTCATTAAAATTTGCGCCGCTACGCTCATCACAACGGCAAATGAATCAATGCGTACTTGTTGTGCATTTAAATAGAATAATAGCTCCATATAAATGAATGCCCCGACAATGACAGATACCCCCAAAATGCCCCAGCCTTTTTTCGTCAGCCGTTTAATCACAATGTCCTCGTCTTTGACCTTTTGTAACGCTTTGTTTTTATTCCACATATACAAGCCAATAAACTGCATCGGGAAATAGAACAAGCCGTTTAGCATTGCTTCCCCGTATAGGCCATATGTATACGAAATATACGCATACGTAGACGTTTGCACCATCCCGAAGAAGAAGTTTGAAATTTTCCCTTTCGCCACCAGGATTACACAAAGCATCCCAGTCATTGAACTAATCAGCCCCAGTGTCGTATCATCCCATGCAAAGAACAACCAAATATTAATAGCTGCAAACGTAATTAACCAAATCTTTTCAAATAACGTCCATTCTCTAAAAAAACGTTTCAAACAGAACCACCCCTTTCAGATTAGTTTAATGTTAACAACTGTCATTACACTTGTCACCATTTTTCTATAATATTCCTAATTCACACAAAAAGAAAAACGACTATCTACTAAAAGATAGTCGCTTACTTTGTTACTTATTACATAAATTCTTTTACTAAATCATTAAACTCATTTTCACTCATCTTAATATCAATATCCGTTAACGGTAGTTCAGAGTAACCCGGTACTTTTTCTTGATAAGAAGTCGTTTCTGTATCTTGATAAATAATACCTGTAACTAACCCTTCGTTTTCCATTACAGTACGCATGGCCATACCACGATCTGAATTGTCATAGCCTTCAATATCTGCAAGTTTCGTTAAGTTCTCTTTGAACCAATCATATGTGTTCACTTTATTGTAAGTCACGCATGGTGAGAATACGTTAATGAACGAGAAGCCTTTATGCTTAATGCCTGCTTCGATGATTGCTGTTAATTCTTTAATATCCGTTGAGAAGCCTTGTGCCACAAATGTAGCACCACTTGTAAGTGCCACTTCTAACGGTTTTAGTGATGGCTCAATCGCACCACCTGGCGTTGATTTTGTAATAAACCCAGCAGCAGAACGTGGTGAAGTTTGCCCTTTAGTTAAACCATAAATTTGGTTATCCATTACTACATATGTGATATCGATGTTACGACGGATGGCATGTATTGTATGTCCCATACCGATCGCAAAGCCGTCACCATCACCACCTGAAGCGATAACGTTTAAATCACGGTTGGCCATTTTCAAACCTTGTGCAATTGGTAAAGCACGGCCATGAATCCCGTGGAAACCATATGAATTGATATAGCCTGAAATACGGCCCGAACAGCCGATCCCCGACACTACAGCTAGCTCATTTGGCTCGATGCCAACGTTTGCTGCTGCACGTTGAATAGCGGCTTGTACAGAGAAGTCGCCACAACCTGGGCACCAGTTCGGTTTCACTGAGTTACGAAAATCCTTAAATGTTGCCATTATGAAAGCAGCTCCTTCACTTTATTTTCTAATTCACCTGGTAAGAACGGCGTACCGTCATACTTCGTGATTGTCTCGATTTTGTCGTGGCCACCAATATTCATTTTCATGATATTCGCTAATTGACCTGTGAAATTGTTTTCCACTACAATTACTTTTTTCGCTGAAGCGACAAGTGGTGCCATTTCCGCAGATGGGAATGGGTGGATTAAACGCATATGCGCATGGTTTACTTTCACGCCTTGCTCATTTAATCGCTCTTGAACTTCTTCTAGTGCCCCACGTGTCGAGTTAAATCCGACAAGTAACACGTCTGCTTCTTCGTGTGGTGTATTTTTGTAAACAGGTGTATCAAATTTAAGTGCTGCAAGCTTGCGGAAACGTTTGTCCATTTGCGTGCGACGGTTACCTGTTGCTTCAGATGGCTTCCCAGTTTCGTCATGCTCAACACCTGTTACGTGGTGAATACCATTTAACTGACCAGGTAATACACGTGGTGATACACCGTCTTCTGTATTTTCAAAACGTTTGAAGTAAGCTTTATCTGCCGCTTCCTCGATATCTTCCATCACAATTTTCCCACGACGAATATCAATTTTACTATAATCAAATGCCTCAACCGTTTGTTTACCAAGTGATAATTGTAAGTCTGTAATTAAGATAACAGGTAATTGTAATTCTTCTGCAATATTAAACGCTTGAATCGTATCAAAAAACGCTTCTTCCATTGTAGAAGGTGCAATAACGACTTTTGGAATTTCACCGTGTGTACCATAAAGCATCGCCATTAAATCGGATTGCTCTTGCTTCGTCGGAAGACCTGTTGATGGGCCACCACGTTGTGTATCGATCACGACAAGTGGTTGCTCAGTCATACCTGAAAGGCCGATTGCTTCCATCATTAGGGATAGACCAGGACCAGCTGATGCTGTAAATGATCGAACACCACCAAAGTTAGCACCAATCGCCATTGTAGCTGCTGCAATTTCATCTTCTGTTTGGATAACCGCACCACCGAATTTCGGTAATTTTTTAATGAGGTATTCCATAATTTCAGAAGCTGGCGTAATTGGATATGCCGCCATAAAGCGTACACCCGCTGCTAGAGCACCCATCGCGATCGCATCGTTACCAATCATGAACATTCGACGTTTACCGTCTGCAGGCGCTAATTCCCACTCACCTGCACGGTCGCCTATAAGTTCAGTCATCATTTCTCGTCCACGTGCGATAGCTTCCATGTTTTTCTCAACAACTGCTTCGCCTTTACGGCCAAAGATTTCATCGACAACATTTTGGAACACTGTGTTTTCTAAGTTAAGTAGCGCAGCTGTTGCACCAATCGCTACCATGTTCTTCATTAAAGTAGTGCCAAGCTCTGCAGCCACTTCAGTAAATGGTACTGCAAACAAAGGCGCTTTAGAGTCTTCTGGTTTAACTGGTTCAAATTTTGCATCTGCTAAAATAATGCCGTTTTCTGTTAGTTCTTTATAGTTAACGTCGATTGTTTCTTGGTCGAACGCTACTAAAATATCTAAATCATCCGCAATTGAACGTACCTCTGTTGGACGAACTGTAATTTTATTATTCGTATGGCCACCCTTAATTCGAGAAGAGAAGTGACGATAACCGTATAGGAAATACCCTAAACGATTCATTGCCATTGAGAAGATTTCACCTGTACTCTCAATCCCTTCACCCTGTTGCCCACCGACTTTCCATGAAAGCTGATGTAACATGTCAACAACTCCTTAAATCCAATGTGTACTATTGTTTTTTCCTTCATCAGTTTAACACGAAGAAACAGTCTGGACTATCGTTATTCCACGATTTTATCGAAATTCAGACCTTTGACTGAAAATCACGTTCGAAATATTGTAATTTTCAGATCAATTACGTATAAAAAACATAACTTACTGGATTCAAGGAATAATTTTTGTTGTTTTCTTTTAATCGAATCAACTATTCTATTAGGAGATTGAGCGCTAATCGGTCTGACTAGAGTAATTCCCTTGCTACCCGAGCAATAACGCCACTAGTCTGAACTTTCATACCTCGACAACTAAAAAATGCCTTGCAACAAGTGCAAGGCATTTAACTTCATTTTAAATTTTATAAACGAACTCGTTTTTCCACCAGCAGCTTAATAGCTGTGCGTTCCTCGCCAGCAATCGTAATATCTGCAAACGCCGGAGCACAAATTAAATCTGTGCCACTTGGCGCTACAAATCCGCGTGCGATGGCCACTGCTTTCACGGCTTGGTTAAGTGCACCTGCCCCGACTGCCTGCATTTCTGCATGCCCTTTTTCTCTTATTACCGCGACTAATGCACCTGCAACTGAATTTGGATTAGAGCGTGATGATACTTTTAATGAATCCACAATTATTCCTCCCCGTTTCGCGAATAGTGTTTTACGCTCAATATCTGTATGAGCCTTAATTGGACGTCAAGTTATTGTCCGTAGGTCATTTTATGCTTTGCATGTTGGAAATAGAATGAAAGGTTAAAAACTTTCTATAAACTATTAACACACTCAAACAACATGGAGATGCGGTATTGCTCCTCCATCACATTAAACACCCTGAATCACATTGCAAATCACTTATTATACAGGCATCAGCGCACCTCTAAAATTATGATTAACAACAAACCCCCACGCAGTAAAATTTTACATCACTTTTCTAAAATTATCCATATAAATAAATTTCTGGTTCATCACCAGCTTTTGGTCATGAATCAAACTTGTACACTTCCTAACAAAAGAAAAAACTACCTTACAATATATATTGTAAGGTAGCTCGTCTCATTACCCTCGGAACGGATAATCTTCATTAATGTATACACGTTCGCAGCGTACTGCTTTCCCTGTTTTATCGTCAATCTCAACAAAGAAACCACTTAACACATCTCGCCCATTTTTCGGAACTTCAAAACGTGAAGGCATATTTGTCTGGAATTTGTAAAGTACGCTTTCCTTTGTCATCCCTAAAATTTCATCATACGGGCCAGTCATACCAACATCTGTAATATACGCTGTACCTTTCGGGTAAATACGTGCATCGGCTGTTTGCACATGTGTATGTGTTCCAACAACCGCTGAAGCCTTCCCGTCTAAATGCCAGCCAAGCGCAATTTTTTCACTTGTTGCTTCGGCGTGGAAATCCACGAATACTAGTGGTGACGTTTTACGTGCTTCTTCGACCAATTCCTCTGCCATCGCAAATGGATCTTCATGTGGCGGTAAAAATACACGACCATGCAAGTTAATCACCGACAATGTAACGCCATTTTTCGAAATTTGTACCATGCCTTTACCAGGCGCTTCACTTGAAAAGTTTGCAGGACGAATTAAATAATCCGCATCATCAATAAAATCAAAAATGTCTTTATTGTCCCATGTGTGGTTACCCATTGTAATAACGTCCACACCCATTTGCAATAAATCATTATAAATATTACGCGTTATGCCACGACCAGCTGCTGCATTCTCACCATTCGCAATAACAACATCTGGACTATATTTTCTCTTTAAACGTGGTAAATATTTTTCCACTGCATCGCGGCCAATCGAACCGACGATATCACCAATAAATAGTACTTTCATTTTACAAGACCACACTTTCTATATATAACAATCTAAGTTTACCATTTTTCCTGCGTCAATCGCAAAATAAAACGCAAACCTAACTGAGTTTGCGTTTTGAATAGGATGAATTCTTTCATCTTATGTGCCTTCTTAGTGATTAAATGACTTTATTATTTTTTCAGGTGTGGTGATTAACCGATTTTATCCATTGCTATTAAGGAGATAGGTTGATTTCACTTCCAAATAATTTCGGTATTCCCCACTAATAATTTGCTCCCACCATTCCTTGTTTTCCAAGTACCATTGAATCGTTTGGGCAATTCCTGTTTCAAAATTATATATCGGTTTCCATCCTAATTTTTCTAATTTCGTTGCATCAATTGCATATCGCCGATCATGCCCTAAACGGTCTGCAACAAACGTTATCAATTCTTCTGACTTCCCTAATGTATTAATGATTGTATTGACTACTTCTAAATTAGTACGTTCATTATGTCCACCAACATTATATACTTCTCCATTTACACCTTCATGCAATACTAAATCAATGGCCGCACAATGATCAAAGACATGTAACCAGTCCCGAATGTTTTGACCATCACCATATATCGGAACCTTTTCTTCATTTAATACACGCGAAATCGTTAAAGGAATAAGCTTTTCTGGGAAGTGATACGGGCCATAATTGTTAGAACAACGTGTAATATTAATAGGCACCCCGTAAGTATGATGATACGCTTGAACTAAAAAATCAGAAGATGCTTTACTTGCACTATATGGACTATTTGGTTGTAACGGTGTATCTTCAGTGAAAAAAGTGGTCGGGTCAAAATCCAATTCACCGTATACTTCATCTGTAGAGACATGCACAAATTTTGTCACTCCTACTTGCCGTGCAGCATCCAATAACGCCTGTGTTCCAAGTACATTCGTCGAAACAAAAACCCCTGGATTTGTGATGGATCGATCTACATGACTTTCTGCAGCAAAATGTACCACAACATCAAACTTTTCTTTCTCAAAAAGAGCAATAATCACATCATAGTCTACAATATCTGCTTTAACAAAATGATAATTCTCGTTCTTTTCTATATCACGGTGTTTTGTTAAGTCACCTGCATATGTTAATACGTCTAAATTATATATTGCATACTCTGGGTACTCTCCAACCATATATTGAACAAAATTTCCACCAATAAACCCTGCTCCACCCGTAACCAGAATTTTTTTCTTTGTCATCTATCTCACCTCTTTTGAACATGTTCGATCGCAATAAAAAAACTCTACATTGTTACATGAGAGTTGTGTAATGAATGTGAAACTTCCACCAAATATTTACCGTATTCTGTCTTCATAAGAGGTTCAGCAAGATCTACCAACTGTTTCTTTGTTATATACCCTCTTCTGTATGCTATTTCTTCAATGCACGCAATATATAGCCCCTGCCTTTTTTGTATAGCCTCTACAAAGTTAGAAGCCTCTAGTAATGATTCATGCGTGCCTGTATCTAACCAAGCCAAGCCTCGGCCTGTCAGCTCAACCATTAACTCACCTCTTTGCAGATAGACATCTATAATAGAAGTAATCTCCACTTCTCCTCGTGCTGAAGGCTTTACGTTTTTTGCGATATCCACAACTTTATTATCAAAAAAATATAAACCTGGAACTGCGTATGAAGATTTCGGGAATTCCGGCTTTTCTTCTATTGAAATGGCCTTTTTCTGCTCATCTACCTCTACGACACCATAGGCCCTTGGATCATTTACATAGCAACCAAATATAATGCTCCCTGTAGATAAAGCAGCCGCTTCTTTTAAACGTTCGCTTAAATTAGAACCATAGAAAATATTATCACCTAAAACTAACGCAACTGGAGAATTGTCGATAAACTGCTCGCCAATAATAAAGGCTTCTGCAAGGCCATTAGGATTTTCCTGCACAGCATATTCAAAGTTTATCCCTAACTTACTACCATCTCCTAAAAGCTCTTTAAATCCTTCAATATCTCTAGAAGTAGAAATGATTAGAATTTCTTTGATACCTGCAAGCATCAATACAGAGAGCGGATAATAAATCATCGGTTTATCGTAAATGGGTAACATTTGTTTAGAAATAGATTTCGTCAGAGGATAAAGTCGAGTACCTGAACCTCCAGCTAAAATAATTCCTTTCATCCGATATACACCTCTTTTTCTAGGGCTTTGAAAATCATTGAATCTCCTCGTAATCAGCTAGCATCTTATGAATCTCTTCTATGCTGTTGAACATCATGACATCAATGATTGATAATCCGGGTACAAAATCTAAATGATATTGCTTATATTGCTTTAAATTGTTTTTAATAAATTTCAAATCAATATCACTGTCTTTATACTTTTGCTTATTGAAAAAAGTGACTCCACCTGGTGGGTTAATGTATTCCTCAGCATTTAATGCTTTTGTAATATTCAATGCCCATTCATCAGCGTTATTTACTTCCTCCACTTTAAGTCCCATCTCAGAAAACACTACAATTTTACAATCCAACTTAAGATAATTAATGATTTCAAGCAATATATTTTTGTTGATATCTACCAATTTATTAGTATCTGCATTTATAATATTTTTCACTATGTCCATTGTTTCCGTATAAAAGGGCGCTTTTTTATAGACTAATAATTGATTAAACAATGTAGTTTTCCAATCTACTTCATTATTAATATCAATTTGATTGATTAAAGTATCTAAAGGAGCCTTTTTCACTGGTAATTTTATATACGTGCTATCACCTTTTAAAGAAATAATTTTATTTCTCGTCATCCAGCTTTTTCTTTGAAATTGCACAGTATCAAGAATAACAAACATATCTGCCGCCTGTAACAAAGAAAAATAACCGATATAAGGGAAAAAATACGGTTGCATAATAGCTACTCTCATTATTTTACCTTCCTCATTTGTTACTTTGATATAATATTTCCTTTGCATCTTGTTAAAAGGTAAAAACATTTTTAAATAAACCCAAAAATAGAAGCAATACTTCTCCTTCAAAACTTATTTCCATGTAAATATAACCGAGTCCACACAAGACAAAATAGAGATCATCCCTTTTATATACTTTCCCTAAATCCAAGCGAGATCTAACATCTTTTTTAGAATAATTCAATATACGCCACTTAGAAACGTTTCCTTGAATCTCGGAAAAATCAAAAACATTGAACCAATTTTGTGTCCCTCTTAACAAGTGCCAAATTCTCTCTATTTCCCATTCCTTCCAATTGACAATTTCTTTATATTCATCAGGATGAATTTGCCTAGCTCTAACTGTTGGGCTTTCGATAGGTTGCTTAATACTCGGTGCACAATTATTCTCAATTTCAAGAATCGATTTTATAAGTAACTTGCAACCAAGGTTGGAGCTTAAACGTATCATTTCTTCCTCTGTCGATCCTATAGGCAAATCATAACTTTCTTGACAGATAATATTTCCTGTATCTTCTCCCTCGTCAATATAATGAACCGTTGCACCAGGATTTAAATCATGGTTATAATACGTCCAAAAAATCGGATGCGACCCTCTGTATTTAGGCAGTAACGCTAAGTGTAGATTAATACACCCTTTTTTAGGGATATTCAAGATATTCCCTTTTAATAATTCAGACATTCCGGAGATAACGATCAAATCTGGTTCAAGTTCCTTAACCCATTTCTCTAAACGATCATTGCATCCCTCGTTCATAAAATAATAAGGCAACCCAATTTCTAAACAAAAATTTTTCAATTCCTCGTGTTGCATATTCACGTTTCTTTTTTTCGATTCAATGACCCCGATAATATTAATCTCAGAGTCAAGTAACGTATTAATTACCTTAGAAACGCCCATAGTAATTAAAATGACTTTCAAATTGGTAATAGACACTTAAGTTCAACTCCATTATTACTAAGGTCGTTTATAATATATATAACAACAACTATCGAATTAATTCTTGCATTTCTAGCATATCCTTAATTGCATTTAAATCATTAAACATCATGACATCAATAATTGAGAGGCCAGGAACAAAATGTTTATCAAATTGTTTGTATGAGGATAAGCTTGGCTTAATAAATTTTATACCTAAGCCATTATCTTGATATTTTTGCTGACTATAAAGATCTTTACCACCAATAGCGTTAATATAGGTGGTAGCATTTAATGCTTTAGACACTTTAATACCCCACTCATCTGCCATATTCGCAGATTCAATAGTAGGAAATTTTTCAGACAATATTGTTATATCTGTTTTTACACTTAAAAATGTGCATGTTTTTTTTAGGAGTATTGTATTAAATTCACTTAAATTACTGTTGCTTTTTATAAAACATTCATTCAAGAAATCTAAAACATTATTATAATACGGAGCGTTTTTATAATATAATAATTGGTGAAAAATTTTCTCTTGCCAATTAGTATGATTATTGATGATGATATCTTTAATTTTGGTTTCTCTAGGAGCTTTACTTACAGGGACAGTCATAAAAGAACTTTCTTTGTGTTCATTTAATATTCTATTTCTATTCATCCAGCTTCTTCTAACATATTGAGCATTATCAAAAACAACAAATTCATCTACTGAATTGATGAGTTGGTAATAACCTAGATACGGGAAAAAATAAGGTTGCATAAGCGCTACTTTCATTCTTAACATTCCTTCCAAGAATTTAATGAATACTAGTAACTTTTGCTTTTATAATTCCGCAGATTCTATCAATTTCTTCTAGCTTTAAATCTGCGTAAAGAGGAAGTGTTAACACTCTTTCTGCTATATATTTAGCAACAGGTGTTTCATCAGGTGAAAACCTTTCTTGATAGCATTCCAAACTATTTGTTAAAGGGTAAAAATACTTGCGAGAAAAAATATTTTCATTTTTTAATGCAGCATGAACTTCATCTCGGGAAAGTTGAAACCCATCAAATACAACAGGAAAGTATGCGTAATTACTTTTCACACCATTCTGAGCCTGAGATAGTTTAATCCCTTTAATATCACGAAGGTTTTCCATATAACGCTCAAATACCGCCTTCCTCTTAATAATCTCCTGATCTACATTTCGGAGGTTACATAGGCCCATAGCCGCCTGGAATTCATTCATCTTAGCATTCCCACCAACGCTCTCTACTGTTTCTTCTCCAGTAATGCCGAAGTTTTTAAACGCATTTATGACATTTCTCAAATTAGAATCCTTGAAAGTTAACGCTCCGCCTTCTATTGTATTGAAGACTTTTGTAGCATGGAAACTGAACATAGAGGCATCACCAAAGTTAGCTACTCCTTCACCATCGACTGTAACTCCGAAAGCATGCGCGGCATCATATATGACCTTAAGTTTATATTTTTTTGCTATTCTATCAATTTCACGAACATTGCAAATATTACCGTAAACATGAACTGGGATAATAGCCGATGTTTTATCTGTTATCAAACGCTCTAGCATGTCCACTTGAATCGTGTAGTCATTTGGGTTGATATCACAAAAAATCGGTGTCAACCCATTTCTTACGATTGCATGTGTTGTGGAAGCAAATGTAAAAGGAGTCGTAATCACTTCGCCCGTTAAATTCAATGCTTCAATTGCGTATTCCAAAGCAAGGTGGCCGTTGGAAAAAAGCGTTACATGAGTCGTTTTTAAATAATGTTCCAACTCAGACTCTAATTGAGTATGTTTTATCCCCATATTTGTCAGCCAACGACTCTCCCATAGACCTCTAATTTCCTCAGAAAACTCTTCAAAATTTGGCATTGATGATTGAGTTACTTGAATTGGTCTCATAGTTTCCCCTTTTCAATCTCAGCTATTTTTTACTAATGAATCTTCAACAATAATCTTTACCCAACTTGCCATATTGTCCATCTTCTCTAACATTTCTTCCATTGAATTAAATTTCAGTACCATTGTTCCCAGCTTAGTGTGGGACCCTGTATAAGCGGAAATCTTGTCACCTATTTTTACTGTTAAATCATATTCAACAATATTATTTTTCTTAAATTCATCATCAATTTCAATCCCCTTAAAAGTTCCGCTATTCTGACTATTTAACAAATAAGAAGACCAATAGCCATGTGGTTCAACCATTTTTAGATCACGACAATCTTCACCTAATGCTGCTTTAATCGTATATTCGATCATATCCACACCTGTTGCATATTTTGTTACAAGCGGAATTAAATGACCTCCATTTCTTGCCCCCATATCCAAAAGATAAATATTTTCTTGATCATCGATTTGAATATCAAAATTATAGGCACCCGTTTTCATATTTAATAGTGTTAATAATCTTTGAATTTCATCATGAATTTTTTTTTGTATATGTTCAGGCATATTGGAGGGCCAACTCGGACCTGTTGGAGCAAACGGATTTACAGGGTTTATCGATTTTGATAAAAAATGTCCATTAGCAAAACATCGAAATACAAGCTGACCATCAACAGAAAAACCATCTCCCTCGACCTGATAACCATAATTCTCAACGAATTCTTCTATAATGAAACGTTTACCTTGAGAAAATTTTAGAGCAATCTCCACTTTTTCTTGAAGAAGGTCCAAAGAGTTAATTTTTGAAACACCTCTGCTTGCTGACGAATCCACTGGTTTAATCATGACTGGCATTTTATAGTTATGAAAATCGGCTTTTGCTTCTTCATATGAATGATACCCTTTAGCCCTAGGAACATTAAAATTATTTTCTTTTAGAAACGCCCTAAACTTATCTTTATTAGACACTATTTCTACTGACTTATATGGATTTGTTGCCAAACCTAACTTCTCAGCCACATAGGCTGCTGTTGGTGCTGCGCCATCTGTAGAAAAACAAAAGATACCATCTATTTTTAATGATTTGGCTAAACCTAGAATCGCTTCTTTATCGGTATAACTGACATTGTAGTATTCATTAGCATATTGATGACCAGGGTTTTCTTCTGTATAATCACAAGTTATAACACAATGACCCAATTCTCTTGCTTTTTTAATAGCTGGGATCTGATAATAGTCCCCACCAAGTAGTAAAAGTTTTTTCATTTTTATACACCTCATTTGTAGTATTAAGTTTGGTTCAGTGGTTCAGTGGTTCAATACTTCGATGTGTATTTGTACACTCTCACAAGTAACAGCTTCATTTACCTTTACGTATTTCTCTATATAATACATTTCGTGTAAGATTTTATTAATTTTTCATCATTACCTCTGAATTCACAGGATGATTTCAGCTATGGGATGCTTGCTTTTCGCGGGCAAGTATTAATCCGCTTCGCTTTCGTAACAAAACATAGTTTCGCAATCCACATATTTCATGTATATCTTCCGCTTTCTTATTTCTAAACACCATTGAATATAGGCAAAATAACTTAGCAATTAACTGCGTATTACACTTCTATACTTAGTTCCATGAAAATTTTCCCATGTCTACAATATACAAAATAAGCATCTTCTTCTTTATAGACTTTCCCTAGTTTTTGTTGTGGTTTAACATCTCCTTTTACATATTTCAATATTTTCCATTTTAACACTTCACCTTGAATCTCAGTAAAATCAAAAACATTAAGCCAATTTTGGGTTCCTCTTAACAAATGCCAAATCCTCTCAATTCCCCATTCTTCCCAATCAATGATTTTCTTATATTCACATGTCTTAATCTGTCTAGCGCGTACTGTTGGACTTGTTTTAGCTTGTTTTATCCTCGGAGCACAATTATTCTCAATATCTAAAATTGATTTTATTAATACTTCAGTTCCTATTTTGTATACTAAGTCTTCTAATAATTCTTCCTCAGTAGTTCCTAAAGTCATACGATAATTTTTTTGATATATGATATCTCCAGTATCTTCTCCTTCATCAATATAATGGACGGTTACTCCTTGATTTAAATCATAGTTATAGTAAGTCCAAAATAGAGGAAATCCCCCTCTGTATTTAGGAAGTAAGGTTGGATGAAGATTAATGCACCCCTTTTTAGGGATTTCCAAAATATTCTTTTTTAATAATTCAGACATCCTATTTATAACTACTAAATCAGGTTCTAACTTTCTAACCCAATTCTCTAATCTGTTATTACATCCCTCATTCATAAAATAATAAGGCAGTCCATTTTCCAAACAAAAATTTTCCATTTCCTTTGTTTGCTTATTAGTATTTTTTCGTTTAGATTCAATAACTCCAATAATATTAATTCCTGATTCAATTAACGAATTAATTACCTTTGAAATTTCCATAGTAATTAATATTACTTTTATATTTGTTTCATGTACCATAAGTCCCACCCCCTCCTCAAACTGAATATTCAGCTTATTAAAGCGAAAAAATTTACTGTTAATATTCATACAAAAAAACCAAGACTGAATTACAAAAAAGGTTGATGCGCTCATTGGATTTTTTTTGATATACACTATAAAATAAATAAGTTGAACTTAAGGACCCTATATACCATTTCCTATACATTCGCGCTGGCAGTGCGGACTCATTCTTCACGTTCAGGAGGCATGCTTCTGTCATTGCACTTTCGTCACAGAAAAATTTGCTAGGCGGGAAAGTATATAGTGCTACCTACTCTCTCGAATTTTCAGTTCAATTTATATTAATGTTCAATATAATTTTCTAAGTATTGCGTATTTTAATTCACCTACTTTTTATTAATGAATCTTCTATAATTACCTTCACCAAATTTGTCATATTCTCCATCTTTTCTATCATTTCATTTAAACATGAAAATTTCAGTATCAATAATCCTACAGTCTCATGGGCTCCTGTAAGGGCATAAATTTGATCACCCGGTTTTACTAATAATTCAAATTCAACAATGTTATTTTTTTTAATATCTTCATTAATTTCAACACCTTTAAATAAACCACAATTCTGACTATTGATAATGTACATACCCCAGAACCCTTTTGTCTCTACCATAGTTAAATCGTTACAATCTTCACCTAATGCCGCCCTAATTGTATATTCAATCAAATCAATACCAGTTGCACATTTTGTAGCTTGAGATATCCATTGACCCCCGTTTCTTGCAGCAATCTCTATTAAGTAAACATTTTCTCTATCATCAATTACAATATCAAAATCAAAAGTCCCTGTTTTCATTTGCAATAAATCCAATACTCTTTGAATTTCATCATGAATCTTATTATGAATATGTTCAGGCATAATATACGGCCAACTAGCAGCTATTGGTACAAATGGATTTAGATTCGATAATGCGAAATGAGTATTTGCAAAACTACGAAATACTATTTTCCCATTTACTGAAAAGCAATCTCCCGAAATTTGAAAACCATTTTTTTCGATATACTCTTCTATTACAAATCGTTTTGCTTTCGAAAAATATAAAGCATTCTCTACTTTTTCTTGTAGTTGATCTATTGAATCTATTCTTGAAACTCCTCTGCTGCCTGACGAATCAATCGGCTTTACCATCCATGGTATTTTGAAATTATGAACATCATCCTTAGCTTCTTCAAATGAGTTATATCCTTTAAATCTAGGGACTTTAAAATTATTTTCCTTCAAAAACTCTCTAAACCTATCCTTATTTGTTAGGATCTCTACAGATTCATAAGGGTGAGAAGGTAAGCCTAATTTTCCAGCTACATAAGTCGCTGTAAGTAATGCTGTATCTGTCGCATAACATACAATTCCATCTATTTTTAATGACTTCGCTAAAGATAAAACAGCATCTTTGTCTGTTGTGTTTACATTATAGTACTCGTCTGCAAATTGATGACCAGGATTTTCTTCAAAGTAATCACAAGTAATAACATAATAGCCCATTTCTTTTGCTCGTTTGATAGCTGGTATTTGTGAATGTGCACCACCAAGCATTAAAAGTTTTTTCATTCTATCGCACCTCATTATTTATTATTAATTTTGTTTTCTTTTTATTTTCTAGCATATCTTTCAAGGCCAATAATAGATAAGTAAAACATTCTAGTTTAAACAATTTTGCTAATGCAACATATAGAATAGTTCCTACAAATATTTGAATTATAATTGTTAACAAAGCTGGCATCATGTATAGTTTTACACAAAATACTACAAATCCCATTACTAGTGATAAAAGTAAAGATGGTATTATATCCTTCCACTGCTCTTGAATACTGTAATTAAGTAATTTCAGATTAGGATAAGCATTAATAAAAGTGCACAAAACCCCACTAATAAATACACCTAAAGCCATTGCGTGAACACCAAAAGGTATAGTTATTGCGAGGATAGAGAGACCTAATATTTTTTTTCCGATTTCTAGCTTCAAAAAAACATCACTTCGCCCTAAGGCATTTATAGCCTGTAAGTTCGCTGTATGTATAGGCCATAGGGCATAAACAGCACAAAATATTTGTAAAAATGGAACAGCAGGCAGCCACTTATCTGTTAATAGAATCTTTACTAACGGTTCAGCGATAATAGCTAGTCCTACCATCATTGGAAATACAATAAATGAGCTCGTAACAATTGATCTTCTCACCATTTCTTTTACTCTTTGCCTATCTTCTTGATAAGATGACAACGCAGGAAGCATGACTGCCTGTATGGATCCGTTTATATTACTTACAATGAGACTAGGAAACTGTTCTCCTCTACTATAAAAGCCTAATAATACTGGACTAAACATTTTACCTATTAGGATACTTCCTAAATTGTTATATAAAGTATCTATCAATGATGACACCAATAATTTCCAGCCAAATGAAAATAACTCTATTAACCTTTCAATAGAAAAGAGCAATTTCGGTCTCCATTTAACTGTAAACCACAAAATAACTGTAACCAAAAGCTGATTTATTAATTGCTGCCACACCAATGCCCATACACCAAAATGAGCATATGCTAATATAATACCGATAATTCCTGATACAATAACTGCACCTAAACTGCTAAAGAATAGTTTTTTGAATTGCAGATTCCGCGCAATCACAGCATTTTGAATTGAATTGATGGCACCTAAAAACAAAGTTAAGGATAGAATTCTTAAAACGATTATTAGTAGCGGATATTCAAAGAACCTAGCGATAATTGGTGCACTCAAAAAAAGAACCCCATATAATATGAAAGCTATACATAAATTCAAGTAAAAAACTGAAGAAAAATCTACCTCATCAGCATTTTTTTTTTGAATTAAAGCTATATTAAATCCACTTTGAACTAATACCCCCGCGATTGTAATAAAAACTGCTACTAATACTAACAATCCGAAATCTTCTGGGAGCAAAAAACGAGCTATTACTATCATTACGATAAATTGAATACCTTGTGTCCCTCCGCGTTCCATGAGTTTCCACAGTAGCGATGAAAATATTCTAGATTTTGTTATTTCATAGCTCATCTAATTAATCTCCTTTTAGCTACTCTTAAAACTTTTGAGATACTTGAACAATATTGATCCATGAATATGAAAATTTTTTTTTTATAACCTAATTCTAAATATATATCCTTGTATTTACCTGTTTTTGCTTCCCTAAACTTCCCCTGTTCCAATAAAAGGAATAACTGATCCGTATATTTTCTCTTATTAATGGAATTTTCATATTGATAGTTTGTATATTGATTTACTTCATCAAGCATATTTGCGATTTCATCATAATGCTCCGTCTTCCTTTTTAAGGACGACATGTTTCTATCTGTCCAAGACCCACTAACTCCTTCTCGGTATGCTGACATAAATTCATCCAAATAATGTACTGTCCCTAAAAGAGATAAGTTAATAGCTAAAGGGTAATCCCCAACAGATGTTAAATCGAGAAATTTGGGTCTTTCAGAATGAAATTTAAATGGATAGAACATAGAATTAGTAATGAAAAGAGCGCCACCACCTTCAATCACTTCTTCAACCCGAAAATCTTTATTTCCTTTATTAGCACTATTATATGAAATAGTTTTTTTTTCAGATGCATTCACTACTTCGCCACCATGAACACACAAACTACATTCAGGATGTTTTTCCATATAATCTGTCTGTTTTTGCAATTTATATGGATCTAACCAATAATCATCACCTTCACATATCGCAATATATTTTCCTTTTGCTCTCCTCATATTAATCCTATCTACTGGATTTCCTTTTGAATATTGATTTTCCTTTTGATATATTGGCTTTATCAAATCCGGATATTTTTTCTCATACTCTCTTATTATTTCTGCTGTACTATCAGTAGATGCATCATCATGGATCAATATTTCATAATTAAAATTTGTTTTTTGCATTAAAAAGCTTTCAATTGCTTCCGCTATAAATTCTTCATGATTATAGGTTATACAGTTAATACTAACTAAAATATTTTGCAATAAAATCACTCTCCAACTGGTGGACTATAGGGCTAGCATAGAAGTAGTCCGAATCTGTTTTATCCATTAATTCACTTGATTTAAGCAAGCTTTCTACTAGTTTTTTCATTCTAAATCGTTATCATCTAGTATAGACAATTAACAGATTAATAAATTAAAACCAAAATTATTCAAGCTAGTACCAACACAAGTAATTAGGTCCCCCATCTATTTTATTCATTTCACTTAAACATTATGAGGGATTTCCAGTTTTTATTACGGTATATTTATTCTGTCAAACAATTTTTTTAGGGTAAAAACGAAAGCCCACTTGTATGTTCATCAACGATAGTTGATCAAGCATCACACGATGGGCATCTGTTTTGAATATTAAGACCAATAAAAATGTAAAACTACCAAAAATCCGAGCAAGTAAGCAATATTGTGGACATTCGCGCCTGGCTAATGTTTATTTGCGACGAAAGCACAGCGGCAACTGCATGCCGGTTTCATAAGTTCAACTTATATATTTAACTTTTTAAGAGGATTCATTTCTATTTTTGTTTTCAACTTATATTTATTTTCGAATAACATAAAAAAAATCATGATAAAAACAGATGTCCAGACAAATTCTCTGATCATATCTACAAAATACGCTCTTGTCCACCATAATAAATTTGGAAATAGTATTAATAAAATTGACATTAGTATAAACCGATTTTGGTTAAAAAGATCTTGTATTTTTAGAGAAACATATCCAACAACCATTCCGATAATAGTTACAAAAAAAGGAGCTAATATTCCGAAACTATAGTAAATTTCACCTAAATAGGATCCACCTAAAAAGGTTCTTAAAAAAGGAGGGAAATTATTTACATAAATAGTTTTTGGAATAGTAAAATCTAATACACCACCTAAATTAGGAAATATATTCAATAAAGAGACTAGATAGTTTGAACCATATTGAAAATCCCCTGTAGATGAAAAGAAATCCATAGAAATACCCAGAGTAATTATCGTACCACCAAACTCTGCGATGACTGAAAAAGGCGAAAAATCAATAAAAGATTTTTTCATAAGCTGCATCATAGTTTCAATATTATTAATTGACATCATACGTATTTGACTTATGAAAGTTAATACAAATCCACATATATATACTAAAATTAAATTGAAAATAAACTGTTTAGGTTTTATTTTTTTTATTCTTATAAATCTAAAATAAATAAAAAATAATGAAAGTAAAAATAATATTGGTTCTCCTCTACCTCCAGTAAACATTAAGATGCCTTTATAAATGATTACGATACCGAATATTAGCGTAGCCTTTTTTTTATTATCTTTATTCCCCAGCAACAACATCATTATTCCAACATCAGTAAAACTAGCGATTATATAGACAAAACCAGGTGCCCCAACCTGAAAAGTATCCAAATAATTTCCATTTAGAAATAGATTAATCTTAGAAATATCAATATATAACATAGGGATAATTCCAATTAAAAAGAGAATCATACCAATATTTTTTGTGTAATATAACTGATTTCTTAAACCTTTATTATCATCGGGCTCAAGTAAAAGCGTTTTATGGCTCTTCTTTTTAGATAGTACTATAGCCATTCCCAACGTTAAAAAAAAGTGGCTACAAAGAGAAAAATAACATGCATCCCTAAACACATTCTCTGAAATAGTTAACAATGGGTTCCAAGGCAAATCTATTTGAATGTTGAAACCAAAAATTACTACAATCCCTAGATGAGTGATAAAAGAAAATATTAAGAATAATGTAGTTAATGAGAAAAACATTCCTTCTAATTTCTTAATTGTAATAATATTAAGTAATAACTGAGTTACGGATAATACAGCGAAAGGTAATAACCATTTCTGAAATGTATAATCTATTATTAAAAATGCTATAAATAAAATAACTGAATTAATTAATATATTCAGTAATATCAATAAATATTTCCCCATAATTCTTTGCTTTTCAGTTAAAATAAGATTATTTTTTATTATTTCACTCATATAATTCTCCTAAGGTTTGAAATACTTAATAATTTTAGCTCCTACTTCAATAATTAATTTTTCTAATATTTAAAAGAAAAAAATTCAATAATACATATTTTTCAATAATTAAGACTCTTCACTATACATTGGAATTGATACAATCTTTAATAAAATATTATCCTCGACTTTTGGTAATGAACAATAATTAAAATCTTTTTTAATATATACTTTCTAACCTTCTTTTTACACTTTCTTTATCATATCCAATATTTATCAATGCTTGTATTACCTCATTGTGACTTTTGGTATGCTCTTTCTTCAGAACTTCACTCACCATATATATCCAATCATTCACAACTAATGTTTCGCATTGATGAAATAAACCAGCTTTTATATCATTTGTCTTTGGTACGCCACTAGAAATAATACAATTAACACCTGATATTTGAGCCTCTATAGCAGCTATTGACATTCCTTCAGTAATAGAAGGCATTAGCATAATATTCGATATTTGAAGAATTTCTTTCACTTCATTTGTATTTCCAAACATAATCACATTTTTCGTCATGTGGTTATCTTTTATAAATTCTTTTATTTCATTATTTGCAGGTCCATCCCCAGCAATTAGGAGATAATAAGCTGTATTTCCACTTAAAATTTCCTTAAATAATTCCAGCGCAAACATTGGGTTTTTTTCTCCCCCTAAATAGCCAATAAAGCAAAAGATAATTGTATTTTGGGGAATATTATATTTATCCATGAAATCAAACTTTTCTTCAATATTCATACTTCCATACTGTGTATGATCTATGAAGTTTGGTAAAAATTTATAATTCTTTCCAAATACATAAACTCCTGAAGATTCTGCACAGGTAATCATTTCTGTGCAGAATTTACGATTAAAATATCTTAAAATAAAATAAAAAACATTACTAAATAAAAATTTTTTCGCGTTTTTTGACCCATGAGCATGCCCAATTCTTATAGGTATTTTTTCGATTTTAGCTGCTAAGCAGGCTAACCATATAAAACTAGAGGTGTGTGCATGGATCACATCATATGGCCCGTTTTTTTTTATTACTTGTCTAATCTGATTAACATATTTTAAAGGAGAAGTTTCACTCAATCTCCTAACTACAAAGTACTTACTATTGAACTTTTCAAGTCTATTCGATATATCAATATCTGGTTCTTGATAAGTAATATAATCGAATTTAAACTTTTCTTTATCCATTACTTCAGAGATATTTAATACAACAGATGCTATACCTCCTCTATTAAGATTATCTATAACAACTAAAATCCTCTTCATTATTTCTCTCCTCAAAACATATATATTAACTTAGATTCTTATTAAAGATGTTTTAAATAGTACTAATATAGGATTTATAAAAATGATTTTACTAAATCCTCTTTTTGTATTACCTTACTATCCTCCCCTAAGTATAATTTCATATATTCTCTATATTGATTCTCCACATTATACATTTTCGATCTTTCTATACAACTTTTAGATTTAATAAAGTTCTCTTCACGATATCTCTTTATATAATTCTTTATTTCAATAGTTTCTTTTTTCTCAATAATTAGTCCACATGTTTCATCAAGACTTTCAGTACTTCCTCCTGAATCAAACGTAATAACAGGTGTTCCACTGGCTAATGCTTCTAAATTCGTTGTTGGAAAATTATCTTCTAAAGTTGGATTAATAAAAACATCAGCTGCAGAATATATTCCAACTAACTCTTTAGCACTATCCGTTCTTATGATGCCAATAATCTTTTTAGATAGTTCTTTCTTTTGCTTTTCTGATACCCCTACTAATACTATTACTTCATCTTCGTCTAGAAAACTGGACAGTTCTATAAAGTAATCGAAGCCCTTTTTTCTACCCCAATTACTCGCGACTCCCAATATTATGAATTTATCATTTAGATGATGCATCTCTCTAAATGTACTTGCTGTAGGTTTAAAAACATTTATATTAATTCCATTATTAATTACAACAACAGGGTAATCCCTTAAAAACGATTCTTTTACTAAGCCTGTTAGCCATTTTGATGGGGTTACTATTGTTAAATCCTTTACACCAGTGAAAATTTCCTTTTTTCTTAAATAATTAGACTCTGAATTATCCAAAAATTCACTAGCTGGATATGAAGCTTTTTCAGGACAATTAAAACAACCTTTTTTCCATTTTGTACAACCAACATAATCAAAATGAGTACAATGTCCCGTAAAAGCCCAACAATCATGCAAAGTCCATATGACACGTTTGTTAGCTCTTTTTATATAATCGAATAACAATTCAATATTGATATAATACCCATGAATGTTATGCAGATGAATCACATCAGGATCCAATTTTTCAATCTTAGTTATAAATTCTTCAGTAGCTTTTTTAGAGCCGAATCCATGTTTGTCATAGATTCTTGTTAAAGCAACATGTGCATAGTTATCCATTTTTGTTCCAATTCTAATTGCTGTATCACAATTCTTTGGAAAATCTCTACCGTAGGCAATGTAACTTTCATGCCCTTGCTCTATTAAAATTTGATTGATATCCGTTGCTATTCTTCCCGTACTTCCTACTCCACAAACTGTATTAATTTGTAATACTTTCATTAATTCTCTCCCCAAACCACACGATTCACATAATCCGTATAAGACAAAATAATTTTAAGCACTTTATCTGACACATTTGGCATACTATAATCTACAACTCTTCTTAAATCGTCATTCTCTTGTGCCTTTAAAATTTCTAACCCTTGTAAGATCCTCTCCTTCTTCAGCCCTACCATCATGACCGCAGCCTCTTCCATTGCTTCGGGCCTTTCATGTGCTTGCCGAATATTAAGTGCTCTAAATCCAAGAATAGAAGACTCTTCACTAATCGTTCCACTATCACTTAATACGGCTTTGGCTTTCAGTTGAAGCTTTACATAATCATTAAATCCTAAAGGTTTCATTGTTCTCACTAAAGAATTAAACTCGATCCCCTTCGCATGAATCATTTTTTGCGTTCTAGGGTGTGTACTGACAATGACAGGCAGATGATATTTTTCTGCAATCGCATTTAAGCTATCCATTAAATCTAAAAAATTGGTTTCTGAATTGATATTTTCTTCTCTATGGGTAGAGACTACAAAATATTGCATTTCTTCAAGATCCAATCTCTCTAATACATCTGATTTCTCAATGTCTACTTTTCTTGAATTAAGTACTTCTAACATTGGACTCCCTGTCTTTATAATTCGATCTGCTGGTAGCCCTTCCCTTAGTAAATACTCTCTTGCAATATCACTATACGTTAAGTTGATATCTGAAATATGGTCTACAATTTTTCGATTTGTTTCTTCTGGTACTCTTTGATCGAAGCATCTATTACCCGCTTCCATATGAAATATCGGAATATGTCTTTTCTTTGCTGCAATAGCACATAAACAGCTGTTTGTATCACCTAATACTAAGAAGGCATCTGGTTGGATTTTCTCTAAAATAGGATCAATCTTAACTAGAATATTTCCGATTGTTTCAATTGAAGTTCCAGTTGCCGCATTTAAGAAGTAATCCGGTTTCTTTAAATTGAATTCGTTAAAAAAAACTTCATTTAACTCATAATCGTAATTTTGACCCGTATGGACTAATACATGTTCTATGGAATTTGATTTTTCTAATTTATTTATGACAGCAGAGAGCCTAATAATTTCTGGACGTGTCCCTACAACTGTCATCACTTTTAGCTTTTTCACCTTATACCTCCAAGAAGATTGTATCTGGTTTCTCAGGATCAAATAGTTCATTTACCCACATGATTGTTACCATCTCTGTGTCACCTAAATTTTCAATGTTATGAGTGTATCCAACCGGAATATCAACCACTCTCAATTTATCTCCACTGACAAAGTACTCAACGACTTCATTCGAATCAATATTTCTGAATCGAATTACACCATGACCACTTACAACTAAAAATTTTTCGTTTTTTGTATGATGCCAGTGGTTACCCTTTGTTACACCTGGTTTTGAAATATTTACAGATACTTGGCCTCTGTCTGGTGTCTTAATAAATTCAGTGAATGACCCTCTTTGATCTACATTCATCTTAAGATCATAGCTAAACTGATTTTCTTGTAAAAAACTCAAAAACGTACTATATAGTTTTTTGGTAAACGCATGGGACATATTTGGAATGGAACGTTCTTCTCTACTTTTTTTGAATGAATAAATCAAATCAACAATCTCCGCTAGCGTGATCGTGTGAACAATTGGCACTTCGCAATAGCCTTGAACTAAATTCTCATTGCCATTCAATGCTTGAAGTAATTCTTCCACAACATCATCAATATAAACTAGCTTCATTTCAAGAATTGGATCATTTACTTTTATAGGTAAATCATTTGCAACATTGTGACAAAATGTTGCTACAGCACTGTTATAATTCGGTCTACTCCATTTCCCAAATACATTTTGCAATCGATAGACAAGAACTTTTGCACCTGTTTTTTTACTGTATTCGAAAAGCAAATCCTCTCCTGCTTTTTTACTAATTCCATAAAGGTTATTTTGTTCTGCTTGAGTAGATGAAGCGATCATTACAGGACAAGTATTTTGGTATTTCTTTAATGTATCAAGAAGAATCGATGTAAAACCATAGTTCACATCCATGAATTCTGATTGGTCTTTCGGCCGATTTACGCCAGCAAGATGGAAAACAAAATCCGCTTCTTTACAATATTCATCTAATAATGCTATGTTTGTTTCTCTACTAAATTCAAGAATATCAGTATAATTATGATTTTTAAGCTTTGCTATGAGATTCTTACCGATAAACCCCTTTGAACCTGTCACTAATATTTTCATCATAGACCCAACCTTTCAACTCTTCCTGAATAAAATCAAGCCTTAATAACTTTTCTTTAATTTGCTGAATATTTAGCATTTCTGTGTTGTGAGAGTTGTACTCCTCTTGTATGGACAGTTTTTGATCACCATCTACGAAGTATTTATCGTAATTTAGATCCCTTTTATCAGCAGGCACTCGGTAAAATTCTCCTAAATCTTGTGCAACCACATGTTCTTCCCTAGTAAGTAAAGTTTCATAAAGTTTTTCACCATGACGAGTACCAATAATGTCAATTTTACTATCTGCATTGAATAGCTCCTTGATGGCTTGGGCTAAATCCCAAATCGTTGATGCAGGCGATTTCTGCACCATAATATCCCCAGCCTCCGCATGTTCAAATGCGAATAATACTAACTCAACTGCTTCTTCGAGGCTCATTAAAAATCTCGTCATTTGAGGATCTGTGATTGTTAGTGATTGACCTTTTTTAATTTGATCTATAAATAGTGGGATGACCGAACCACGTGAAGCCATCACATTTCCGTAGCGAGTACCACATATTAATGTTCTCTCGGGATCAACTGTTTTAGCTTTTGCGACAATTACCTTTTCCATCATTGCTTTTGAAATGCCCATTGCATTAATAGGATAGGCTGCTTTATCTGTAGACAAACAAATTACCTTTTTGACACCACTTTCAATTGCACCAGTCAAAACATTATCTGTTCCAAGCACATTTGTTTTCACCGCTTCTAAAGGAAAGAATTCACAAGATGGAACTTGCTTTAGCGCAGCAGCATGAAAGATGTAATCTACATTGTGCATAGCATTTTTCAAGCTTGCTAAATCTCTAACATCGCCTATATAAAATTTCAATTTGTCATTTTTATAAATTTTCCGCATATCATCTTGTTTTTTCTCATCTCTTGAAAAGATACGAATTTCTTTAATATCGGTATTTAAAAATCTCTTCATCACTGCATTTCCAAAAGAACCTGTGCCGCCCGTTATTAGTAATATCTTGTCTTTAAACATATACTTATTCCCCCAATAATTTCTGCATAAGATTCACATATTTTTCAGTACATTTTTCCGTCGTGTATTTTTCAAGGTAAAGCTTCCTACAATTCTCTCCCATATATTCACGTTGCACTCGATCATGAAGGAGTTCTTTGATAACATTTACTAGTTTCGAGCTATCTTTTACTTGCATCGCGTAACCTGCATGATGCTCTATTAAATCTCTAGCTATATCAGAATCCGCCCCTATAATCGCAATTACAGGTTTACCAGCCATCATGTAACTATAGGTTTTACTTGGGACAGCTAGGCCAGTCAACTCATCTGATAAACTTACAATGAAGCAATCACTTATACTTAGAGCGTCTTGAAAATCTTGTCCATGTAAAAAATCAAAAACACGTACATTTTTCAGATTCTCTGTTTCTACGACACTCTTTAAGTGATCCATTTTAATTCCATGTCCCGCAAAAAGAAATTGAACATTCCTATCCTCTTTCAATTGGCGAATCGCCTCAATTATCGGATCCAATTCTTGACATATTCCCATATTGCCAAAGTACGATACAATCAGATTTTCATCTGTCTTTATAGAATCTAATCGTTTATTTTCAGGTATTTTAGTGGCATTAGAAAATCCTTTATCCTCATACCAATTAGGAATTACTTCAATTTGATGTTCTGATAACGCTGCTCTATGTTTTAGTAGATAGGCTTTCATCTCATTTGATAGAGCAACTACTTTATTTACATGTTTAAAAACGCTTTTATTAACTCTCCGCATCATTTTGCTCATTACACTATCTTTGGAAATAGTATTTGTAAAATAAGCGATCTCTGGGTACACATCGTAGCTTACAAAAACGACTTTTGTGTTGAAAAATTTATTAGCCATCGCTGCAATTAACGGTAATATGGGTGGGTTTGAGTAAACGATGATTGCCTCATACTTTTTCAATTGTCTAAAACGTAAGGCTACAGAAAATGTAAAAGAAAAATAATTAATTATTCGGCCGATGAAATTGCTACGTTTAAGTTGGATATATTTCAATCTACTTATTTCAATATTTTCATAGGTTTCTTTAATGGGGACTTTTTTGGTTAAGTTGTACTCTTTCGGATATCCAGTCAATGCACTGACAGTAAAACCAGCCTTCCTAAGAGCCACTGCAGTGTCAAAAGGGAGTGTGGCAGAAGAGATATATTCAGGATAAAAATACTGGCACAAAAACAATATTTTTTTCTCATTCATCAAAATATTCTCTCCCTACTTTTAGCGCAAATAATTCATTTATCCATATATCTGAGTGAGTTTAGTACTTATTGCAAGGTCCAGTTAAATACAATCGATATCTTTTCCCTTGATGTAGTGAAGATTCCACACACTTAAACGCTGTCTAATCAAATATTATTAATATCGCAAATAGTTATAATTGAATATATATGCTAAAACCACATAACTATATTCCCATTTGCTGTAAATTCTAGTGATAATGGTTCATCACCAATACTTGTGATTGATTCCTGTTCCAGCCGGGCACTTTCTAAGGGACGTCCAACCTCTATTCCAATCAACAAGCATTTTGTCATTTACATGCCCTTTAAACAGATGTCGTCCCCAAACTTTGGTGGCGAACCTAAAAATTCACAAACAGAGACTAGTACTGTTTCTGCAAGCAGCAAGATTACGACTCTTACTTTTAAAGAAGCCCTAAAAGTCATAAAATACTTTTAGGGCTTCTTCGTAATTTGAAAATTTGTTTAATCAAATCATCACTTTATTTGGACACTTTACTTTCTTGTAACAGTTCCATCATTTTAAGTTTATATGTTTCTACTCCTGGCTGATCAAATGGGTTGACCCCTAGTAAATAAGCACTCATAGTACATGCCTTCATAAAAAAATAAATTAGAAAGCCTACATGATAAGCATCAAGCTTTTGTAATTCAAGCTGTATAACCGGTACATTCCCTTCCGAATGGGCTAGTGCTGTGCCTTCTTTTGATATGGCGTTAATTTCATTAAATGTTCGATTCGCTAAATAGTTTAGTCCGTCCTCATCGCGAATATCATAAGGTACTGCCAAATCATCATCAATTTCATGGAAGTGAAGTAATGTTTCAAACAAAATCGGGCTCCCATCTTGAATAAATTGACCAATCGCATGTAAATCTGTCGAAAAATTAACAGTTGAGGGATAAAGCCCTTTTTTCTCTTTACCTTCACTTTCACCAAACAACTGCTTCCACCATTCGTGAAACTTATTTAAGGCAGGTTCAAATGAAGCTAGTAATTCAATTTTGTATCCTTGTTCATATAAAGCATGACGTAACACCGCATATCGGTACGCTTCATTATGCTCTAGTTGTGACTCTTGAAACTCTAGTGCTGCAACCTTCGCACCTAACATTAAGTTATAAATATCAACCCCTGCAACGGCCATAGGTAAAAGACCCGCAGCAGTTAATACCGAAAACCGACCACCTATATTAGAAGGAATAACAAATTGTCGATAGCCTGAAGAATCTGCTATTTTCTTCAAAATTCCACTTGTGGAATCTGTTGTCACGATAATACGTTCTGCCGCTTTTTCCCCATACTGTAATTCCATATACTGACGTACAACTCGAAAAGCCAGTGCTGGTTCCATCGTTCCACCGGACTTAGACACAACATTCACGTATACACTCTTATTCTCAACATTTTCTAGTAATTGTTTAATATAAGCTCCACTCATATTTTGGCCCACATAGATTACTTCAATTCCATCATGATGTGCACCAAAATAAGGCGTCAATGCATCTTGCACCGCACGGGCACCAAGAAAAGAACCACCCACTCCTATGACAATAAGTACATCCGCAAAATTACGAATCTCAAGCGCTGTCTCCTCAATATGAACAAATAATGCATCCTGATTTTCAAGCGGTGCATGAAGCCATCCAGTCGGAAGATCCTCTGCCCCTTCTAAATAATGGTGGATTTTTTCGACAATTTTTGTATATGATGACCAATCAAGAGTAGTTAAATCGTAATTTAATATGTTCGTATGCAAAAGTTGCTTACTCACCGTATGACCTCATTTCGTATGATCTATCAAGTTGATGTTAGATAAAGTACTCAATCTCAGCAGCAACCGCTTCTTTTTATGAACCATACGTCTGATAATAATAATGATTCTTTGGTATTTTAATATTATTTAGTACAACGCCCAAAATTTTCGCTTTTGAAGAAGAAAGTGTAGCCTTTGCTTTTAAAACATCTACTTTTTGCGCTACATCCATATTCACAATTAATAAAGTACCATCACATTTATTAGATAAAATCTGTGCATCTGATACTGATAATAACGGAGGTGCATCCAAAATTACGATGTCATAATCTTTTCTTAGATCTTGCATAAGTATATCCATTGTCTTCGAAGATAGTAATTCGACTGGATTCGGTGGAAGAGGACCACTTGGAATAACACTTAATCCTTCCACTGATGTTTTTTGGATCACATTAAAGTAAATCTGCTGCCTCGTTAACACATCGGATAAGCCACTGCTATTTAAAGTTCTAAATGTATGATGCAAAGTTGGTTTACGCATATCCGCATCTATGATGAGGACCCGTTTACCTTCTTGAGCAAAAACTACACCGAGATTTGCAGCGTTTGTAGATTTACCTTCCCCCGCTATAGATGAAGTGACGAGTAACGATTTTATATCTTGATCAGGCATAGAAAATCGAATATTTGTACGCATCGTTCGGAATTGCTCAGATATGAGTGATTTTGAATCTGTCACTGTCACCAGTTTACGTGCCATCAACGACGATTTTAATTTTTTGTTTTTCTTCAAGCCCAATATAATTAGCTCCCCCTCACTCTATCTGATTTCTTAGACTTTTTCGTTTCTTTTTCTAAACCAATAGCACCAACTAACCCTATTATTGGCAATCCTAAAATTTCTTCAACTTCTTGTTCCGATTTAAACCTTGTATCCAGAAAATCTAGTAAAAACGCTAAAATAGTACCTAACATTAAACCAATTACAGCGGCAATCGTAATATTCAGGAGCTTATTTGGTTTTATTGGTGTAGGGTTATCGACTAGTTTAGCTTCTGATAAAATTTTTATATTATCAACATTCATTAATAGGGGGATTTCATTTTGAAATACTTCAGCCAACGTATTCGAAATCTTTACAGCCATAGATGCCTCGTTATCGATAACTACAAGATTGACAACTTGTGAATTATTTGCACTCGTCACTGTAATTTGTTCCGCTAAGCTATTTGGTGTCTGATCTAAATCAAGTTTTTCTATGACTTTCGATAATATAATTGGACTTGTAATGATGATATTATAGGTATTTATTAATCGTAAATCTGCTTCATTATTTTGTACCCATTGATATTGTTCGATATTAGTACTTTTTTGATTAATTAATATTTGCGTTTCTGATTGATAGATTGGTGTTAATACGTAGTAGCTAATGATTGTAGCTGTAACTCCTGCAAAAACTGTAAAGCTTAAAATAAGAAACCACCGTTTTCGAATGGTTGTCAGTAAATCTTGTAAATTGATTGTAGTCTCCAATGACCTTCACCCCTTATCAGAACATCTTCTAGTATATTTTCAATCAAATATGTTGCTACAGTGCTCTTGTTATTTCAAAAAGTTAGCATTCAATTATGTTTTATAGGATCGTCCAAGGAGATTTTTGTCCTTCTCTTCACTTTTGATTATATTATTGACCTCCTCAAATTATTCATAACTGGGGCAATTATTATAAGACTTCCCCTTCATAATTTTGAGCCCACCACTTTTCTGTTAGTAGATTCACTTCAACCAACTTCTAGTAAAATGACTCGGGACTTATTTAGGTTTATATTCAAAGTACAGTAGTAATATGCATAAAAAAACGGCCCTTCCGCTTTATACGGAAAACCATTCTCTTCAAATAATATAGGTTCTATACCAAAATAGGTACTTGCAGACGAATCCCACTCCCTTTACGCGGACAAGTTGCAAGCCTCCTCGCTTGTAATGACTCCCCCTCTACTGCCCCTACATAAGGCACTGCACACGAAAGAACATTCTGTAGGACCTTACTAGCATCGAAAGAAAAATCATCTGAAATAATTTCGATGAACATTTCAGTATTTGATACCTATATAGTAGAAAACCACTAAGCAACAAACACTTAGTGGAAACGTCGACGACTCAACATCAATTTAGTAAAACAAAACAAACTAATGCCTACAAATGCTCCAGCACTATCTATCAGCACATCATTCAACTGTGGACCCCTGCCCTCTATAAAATACTGATGCACTTCATCGGAAATCGCATACAACCCACAAATAAGTAAAGCCAGCCTAAATCCACGATAACGAGCCACTCCACTTTTCCACAAGGCACTTATGACAAATAGACCCAGCACAAAATACATAAAAAAATGAGCATTCTTTCTCATAATGTGATTGGCGCTATCCATGTTAAACTCATAATCCGATGCAATACCTTCCACTTTCTGAACAATTACCTCTGTAAGTCCTACGCTCAGCCCATTTGATATTGTGACTGGTTGATGTGACAAATAAAAAATGATGGTCATCCAAACTAAAACCGCTACCCATGAAATTATTTTAGACAACTGATGGCACATCCTTTGCTAATTAAAAATAGTATCAATTGCATGCTAATCTATCATGGGCATATTTTCATTTCTTTAAATAAAATAAATAATTTCTATATTTTTCTTAAATCAACATTTTCTAGAAATATGATCACATATCCCTACTACGACCATCCTTTTTCATTAGATTTGCCACCATTTTTTACTTGTGATTTCTGCTGGTTCTAACATAATAATTGGCTGATTGCTAATAACCCTATAATTATTTTCTAGGAAGATATCAACGGCATCTAATTCCTTTTTCTTTTCCAAATAGGAAAGGCCCTCTTGAAAATGATATGGCCTTGTTGTTAAATTGTGTGCATCTGAACCATACGTATGAACATAATTTGCTCGTACAAGTTCTAATGATAGTTTTTGAACAGCCTTCCCAAAATGTCCAGTAAGACTCCCCGCAGTAATTTGCGCAAATGCACCTTCTCGAATTAGCAACTCTAATTTCATAGGTTGTTCCGCAATTGCTCTATTTCGTTCAGGATGCGCAATGATTGGTGTATAGCCCGACGATTTAAGTGCGATAATCATATCTTTTGTGTAAGCTGGAATCATACTCGAAGGCAACTCTATAAGCACATAATTTGTATTTGCTAAAACATGTACTTGTTTTTGATCTAGTAAATTCACTAATTGATCGTTTAAGCGAATCTCATGCCCGCTATGTAGCGTAAGGGGTAGTTCATTTTGTTCAATTAATTTACGTAAATGCATTAATTTTGATTCTACTGTTGAATAGGCAACATCATAATGAGGATTGAGGGCATGCGAAGTTGAAATCATCTCCGTAATTCCCTCCTGTACTGCTTGTTTCAGCATTTGTAATGATTCTTGTTCTGTTCCTGGACCATCATCTACATCGAATAAAATATGCGTGTGTATATCAATCAAACGTATCACAGCTTTCTATTATTTTTATTTCAATACTTATCAATATCTAAATGATTCACAACTGTCATAATGCTTACCTTTTTACAAAGCTATCCCATATCTATTCTTATGATATGATTTTCAAAAAAATGATAAGCTCATTGAATCCCCCTATAATTCCTTCAATATATTTTTTGACACAAAAAAAGCTCTGCAAGACCTAAGTCTCACAGAACTTCTATTATTATTTTTTATTTCGCATATTCAACGGCACGTGTTTCACGAATAACCGTCACTTTAATATGTCCTGGATAGTCGAGTTCGTCTTCGATACGCTTACGAATATCACGAGCTAAGCGGTGTGAAGCTAAATCGTCAATTTTTTCTGGTTGGACGATAATGCGAATTTCACGACCTGCTTGAATAGCAAATGATTTTTCTACGCCGTCGTAACTTTCAGAAATCTCTTCTAGTTTTTCAAGTCGACGGATATAGTTTTCAAGAGTCTCACTACGAGCTCCTGGGCGTGCGGCTGATAAAGCATCCGCTGCAGCAACTAATACCGCAATAACTGATGTTGCTTCTGTATCACCATGGTGAGAAGCAATACTGTTAATGACTACTGGATGTTCTTTATATTTCGTAGCAAGTTCTACACCTATTTCTACGTGGCTACCTTCTACTTCATGATCGATAGCTTTACCTATATCGTGTAATAGACCTGCACGACGAGCTAATGCTACATCTTCGCCCAACTCAGCAGCAAGTAAACCTGCTAAATGTGCTACTTCTATTGAATGTTTTAAAACGTTTTGTCCGTAACTTGTACGATACTTCATACGACCTAAAATTTTCATTAAATCTGGATGTAGATTATGAATGCCCATTTCAAATGTCGTTTGTTCCCCTGTTTCGCGGATTTGTTCATCCACTTCACGGCGAGATTTTTCTACCATTTCCTCGATACGTGCCGGGTGAATACGGCCATCTTGCACTAATTTTTCCAGTGCAAGTCGAGCCGTTTCTCGACGGATTGGATCGAAGCCAGATAAAATAACTGCTTCTGGTGTATCATCAATAATTAAATCAATACCTGTTAATGTTTCAAGTGTACGTATATTTCGACCTTCACGACCGATAATACGACCTTTCATCTCGTCATTTGGTAAGTTAACGACAGAGACAGTTGTTTCAGCCACGTGGTCAGCTGCAAAACGTTGCAGTGCCAGTGATAAAATTTCACGTGCCTTTTTATCAGATTCCTCTTTTATACGTGTTTCAGATTCCTTCGTCATAACAGCAATATCTGTTGCTAGCTCTTTTTCTACTTCGCCTAAGATAACGGCCTTCGCCTGATCTCTTGTTAACGAAGAAATTCGTTCTAGCTCGGATTTTTGTGTTGCAACAAGCTCGTCCACTTTGCTCTCCATCTGTTCAATATGCTGTTGTCTCTCGGTAAGAGCTTCTTCCTTACGCTCCAGGCCTGCTTCTCTCTTATTCAGAGCATCATCCTTGCGATCAAGATTTTCTTCTCTTTGCAATAAACGGTTCTCTTGTTTCTGAAGTTCTAAACGACGGTCACGAATGTCATTTTCCGCTTCAGTTCGAAATTTGTGAGTTTCATCTTTGGCTTCAAGTAGTGCTTCTTTTTTTAATGCTTCCGCTTCTCGTTTTCCTTCGTCAACGATTGTTTCGGCAACATTTTTTGCACCAGTGATTTTGGAGTCATTCACTTTTTTCATGTAGATATAGCTAACAGCAGCACCAACGATGAGTCCAAGCAAAGCGGAGATGATAGTAATTCCATCCATATGAACACCTCCAATTGCTATTTGAGTAATACGTTTTCAGTCGGCGCATACATCAAAAATGTACTGCCTATTTTCAAAGTCATAATTCAGAAATTATACATATTTAATTGTATATCTACCAATTAGCTCTGTCAAGGATTGACGGGCACATGTTCGCCTTCATTGTATAAAAAGTTAATATCATCCAATAATATAATTTATATTTCATACTTTTACTACGTTTATCTAACTACGTAAATAGTCACATTCTAGAACTATAAACTACCAAAATAGAGTGAACATAGAATTGTTTTCGAAAAACTCAAGAAAATATTAATTTGTATGACAACAATGTTGCTTAAGGAATAAAATCTACTACTGCTAAAAGAAATATGATAGGGATTACTAGTTTGTAACCTCACTTCCGAGCTGAATAAAAAATGAAATTCTCTAGTTTAAATATTCCCTTATGAAATTGTTCGTTCACGATATAGTTTCTTTTTGTCGGTTGGCTGAATACACTACGCTTGTACGAGTTCTCCCGTCTATTTAGAACCTGTCGAAACATTTTTGGGACAAAAAACATTCATCCTTGTGAAGCATTATCAGTGTTTACACAAGTTTTTTCGGTTGACATCATCGTAAAATTCTATTATATTTTTTGGGTATTTTCGATTTTCCCTGCATTTTTATTATTTCACCTTTCCCTTTTGCTAAGCCCATTTGTCCATCTTCTTCAAATTCATAGATGTAATCTAATTATGTAATTTTAGCTTAACTGTATTTAATTAAACGCTACATAGTGCGATTTAACTTTGGTTACACTACTAGTAGCGCAAGCTAATAGGAGGTATTATGGAACAGACAGCTCTTCGAGAAGTCGAGAAATTGGCTCTCAAAAAACAAAAAATATTCGATCAAAGCATTATTAAATATCTGCTACGTGCCATCCTTGCAACCGGATTTATTGGATTCGGTGTAATCGTCGCATTTAAAGCAGGGAACTTATTCTATTTAGAACACTCACCAATGGCCTATCCAATGGCTGCTATAACATTCGGTGTCGCAATTATTCTCATTGCTTATGCTGGTGCTGACTTATTCACAGGAAATACCTTTTATTTCACTTACGCCGCTCTCCGTGGCAAGATGTCATGGACAAAAGTCGTCCAAATGTGGATTGCTACATACAGCGGGAACTTAATCGGCGCGCTTATATTTGCTGGGTTCATATCCTTATCAGGATTATTCGCTTCACAAGATGTGAACAGCTTCTTGATGAGTGTAGCCGAAACGAAAATGAATGCACCAGTGTTACAACTTTTCTTCCGAGCTATTCTATGTAACTGGCTTATTTGTTTAGCTTTCTATATACCAATGACATTAAAAGGCGACGGTCCTAAGCTATTCACAATGGTGTTATTAGTATTCTGCTTCTTTATCTCTGGCTATGAGCATTGTATAGCGAATATGAGTACATTTGCGGTAGCACTTGTAGTAGATCACCCTGATACAATATCAATTGGTAAAGCTATTTACAACATCATCCCTGTAACGCTAGGGAATATGATTGGTGGAATAGTCTTCATGGCTCTCTACTATTATTATGTAAGCGGACCTATTCCGGAAGATGAAAACGAATTATCAGAATAAGTTCACTCCCCAAAGAATGCAAATGAAAAACAATAATATTGTTAAGCGAATCAGTATGAGGCTGATTCGCTTTTTGTCATTATGTAACGAAATGATTTGCGGAATACATATGAACTTCTCATGTAAATGAAGAGATGTTTAAAAGATGAAGAACTAAAATGCTATCAAGAAAAGGGTTATCTACAAAAATCGAAGTTATTGAAAAAGTATTTTCCCCAAAAACATTCTAACAAAAATGCAATTTCCATTATTAGATAATCTGACATTCACGTTCCGCGGGAAAGCGAGACAGGCGAGACCCTGCAGGGAGCAACGCGGAGGAAGCGGCTCGACGCTCGCCCGCTGGAAAGCGAGAAGCCCGTAGCGGATATCAACCTTTTCTATTATTAGTATTGGATAAAATAGGTTAATCAACACACCTGCATAAACATATTTATTCCCTTCTAAAACAAAAAAAATGCAAGTAAATTCGATTCTGATCGAGTTTACTTGCAACCTGAGCACCCATCATCATGATGAGTGTTTTGATGATTATTTTTTTTCGTTCTCTAATAAAAGTAGTAATTCTTCATCTTCGTCTTCTTCATCATGTGCTGCAATTGTGTAAGCTGCAGCGGCAATGCCATAAGAAGCACGGATTTTACCGACGATTTCTTCTAATACAGCAGGATTTTCTTTTAAATATTGTTTGGCATTTTCACGGCCTTGCCCTAAGCGTTCATCGGCATATGCAAACCAAGAACCACTTTTTTGTACAATATCTAATTCCACACCTAAATCGACAATTTCACCCTCTTTTGAAATTCCTACACCGTACATAATATCGACTTCAGCTGTACGGAAAGGCGGGGCTACTTTGTTCTTCACGACTTTAATTTTTGTACGGTTACCCATTATGTCATTGCCTTGTTTAATCGCTTCTGCACGACGAACTTCTAATCGTACTGAACTATAGAATTTAAGGGCACGTCCACCAGGAGTTGTTTCCGGATTACCAAACATTACACCGATTTTTTCACGAACTTGGTTAATGAAAATGGCAATTGTTTTGGATTTATTAATAGCACCAGAAAGCTTACGAAGTGCTTGAGACATTAAACGTGCCTGCAACCCCATGTGAGAGTCACCCATATCGCCTTCGATTTCAGCTTTAGGGACAAGAGCTGCTACGGAGTCAATAACGATGATATCGACGGCACCACTACGTACTAATGCTTCAGCAATTTCAAGCGCTTGCTCCCCTGTATCCGGTTGAGACAATAGTAATTCGTCAATGTTGACACCTAAGTTTCGAGCATAAATCGGATCTAGGGCATGCTCAGCATCGATAAATGCGGCTTGACCACCATTTTTTTGTACTTCAGCAATCGCGTGTAGTGCTACTGTTGTTTTACCTGAAGATTCTGGACCGTATACTTCGATAATACGCCCACGTGGATAACCACCTATACCTAATGCTGCGTCAAGTGCTAATGAACCACTTGAAGACGTTGCGATTTCTAAATCTGTTCTTTCGCCAAGTTTCATAATTGACCCTTTACCGAAATTCTTTTCAATTTGTTTTAACGCCTGTTCTAAGGCTGCTTTACGATCGCTCAATGTATTTCCTCCTTTGAAACTGTTCACTGTTTTTGTCTATCTCTACTATACTTGTTTTTGAGAAAACACGCAAGAAAAAAGCGAACGTTTATTCGATTTTTCTTCAAAATAAAAATTTGGATAAGTTTTCCCTATCCAAATTTTTATTTTCTACTATTTCGTTATCGTTTTGAAAAGCCTCGTTCCACAAGCAGTTGCATTAAGTAATGACATGTGAATTTCACGGCACGTAAACGATTCGTATTGCGCATGCCTGATAAATGTAACAAATACGTAATGGGCTCTTCATCATTGATGGCGATACCAATCCAAACAGTCCCTACTGGCTGATGATCATGCGCTGTGGGCCCTGCTGCACCTGTAAGACCTATACCAATATTTGTATTGAATTTTGTGCGTACTGCACTAGCCATCGCTGATGCACATTCACTACTGACAATCCCATGCGTATCTAATAATTCTTGAGAAATGCCAAGTTGCTTCACCTTTGAGCCTTCTGTATATGTGACTACCCCACCAATGAGCGAGCCACCTACACCTGGAATTTCAGCAAGTTCTGATTGAAACAAACCTGCAGTTAAGCTTTCCGCTGCAGAAATCGTAAGCTCATTATCTAACAGCATTTCCACTGTTTTAGAGGCAAGTGAATCATCATCCATACCATATTGATAGTCGCCAACAATTGCTTGAATTTCAGCCACTTTCGCCGCAATCAGTCGCTGTGCTTCGCTTTCTGTTTCTGCCTTGGCCGTCACACGTAATGTTACTTCTCCGTCAGACGCTAGTGGTGCAACAGTTGGATTTGTTTGCGCATCTAAAATATCTTGCACGCGATCTTCTAACTCTGCTTCACCAATCCCATAGAACCGCATTACATGAGATGAAATGACCCCATCAGTATTTAACAAAGCTACGAGCTTTGGTTTTGCTTCAAATTGGAACATTGGCTCCAACTCTTTTGGTGGTCCTGGAAGCAAAATATACGTACGCCCATTCTTCGTCAAAATCATCCCAGGAGCCATTCCATGATGGTTTGCTAGCACATCACTACCCTCTAATACAAGCGCCTGCTTCCGATTATTGTCTGTCATTGCACGACCACGTCTTGCAAAAAACTCTTTAATATAGGTCAATGCTACTTCATCAAATGCTAAATCTACACCAAGATGACGGGCAATCGTTTCCTTCGTTAAATCATCTTTAGTTGGTCCGAGCCCACCCGAGAAAATAAGACAATCTGCTCTTGATTCAGCTACCGTAATAGCCTCATCTAGACGCTTCGAATTATCACCTACAACTGTATGATAAAACACGTTAATGCCAAGTTCAGACAGTTGACTGGAAATAAATTTTGCATTGGTATTTGTAATTTGCCCCAACAGTAGCTCTGAACCAACCGCTATGATTTCAGCATTCATGATTAACAAGACCCCTCTTATTTAGACTCGAGTAAAACACGACGATTTATATAGAAATAATCCCATCCAGACCAAAGCGTAAAGAACAACGCAATGTATAGCATGATTGTATCAAACGGAATCCCAATTAATGTGAAAATTGTATTGTGTAAAAGAGCTGCGGCAATCGCAACAATTTGTGCCCACGTTTTAATTTTACCAAGTTGATTAGCCGCTACGACTTCACCCTCACCTGCTAAAATTAAACGTAACCCTGTCACTGCAAACTCTCTGCTAATAATGATAATAATGATCCAAGCTGGCGCCATGCCAAGCTCTACCATTAAAATAAACGCTGCAGATACAAGTAATTTATCGGCAAGTGGATCTAGAAACTTGCCGAGTGTCGTCACAAGATTGTATTTACGCGCATAATACCCATCTACCCAGTCTGTCGTAGAAGCAATAATAAAAATAAGAGCGCCAATAAAATGATGGATAGGCATCTCTGCGCCAAATAACGACATTGTTCCCCATCCGAAGTCAAACATCATAACAATGACAAAAAACGGAATAAGTATAATACGAGAGATGGTAATTTTATTTGGAATATTCATTTCTCTAACACCTTTCATGATGAAAGAAAGTAGTCACCATGTGGTGACTACTGTTCTTTATTGAAATTGATGACGATGTTTTGCGTTACTTTTTGTTGTGCATACGTTAAAAGCTCGTCATTAATATAAACCTTTGCTTGTGTTGAATCCCCAAGACGAATACGTGCATATGTTTGAGCAGTTGCATCTAGTGTAACAACCTCTCCTGCATTATATACGCGTGTATCAGCTAACAACTCCGTTTGGTTTTGGTCACGAACACCAACAAATGTAGGGCCTGAAACTTCAATACGAATATTAAACACATCTGTACCAGTTAATGTATATGAAGTCGTTTCTCCGTCTGCTTCGATTGTACCCGTTGAAATAGCTTGTTTAACTTCTACTACCTCTTCCTCAGGTTTATCGTCGTCAGCTTTATTTGTAGCATTTTCTTGTTCTTTCTCTTGTTTTTCTTTTTCACTATCAATTGGTTTAGGGTTTTCATCGTATTGCACTTCTGGTGATATTTCTTCCTCTTTTGGTGTACCTGCATTACTTTTAGATTGCCATAATACCCACATTGCTACAATAATCACGACAATAAATAAAGCTGCAATTATTTTCGGCATCGCTTCCATCATTTTATTAGAAGGGCCCTTAAGTTTACGTCTACTCGGGCTCTGTGACATCGATTGTGACACCTGCTCATTCTGAGCCCCCGGTACATCACCTTTATATGTTTCTAATAACTCTTCAGCGTTTAAACCAACAGCTTCCGCATATTGTTTTATAAATGCGCGCACATAAAATGAACCTGGCATCATTGAATAGTTGCCTTCTTCAATACCCATTAAATAACGTTTTTGAATTTTCGTTATTTCTTGTAAATCATCCAAACTATAGCCTTTGGACAGTCTCGCCTCTTTCAGTCGAGTACCTAATTCAGTCACAATTAACACCTACTTTAATATCAATTTCGCCTTGGCGTATTCGCTGCACAAATTTTGAATCGTGCTTGCACGATTCTCTCCTTTTTAAATTTGTGGCATCTGCCAGAGGTTTTAATTTTATTCAGTTAACGTTTATTACGCACACTGAAAAGTTTACAACAACTGCACTAATTCTCTATCCAACGTGGCAGGAGACTCCCATTGAATAAAATTAAAAATTAAATCCACCAAATTCATTGGATTCGGACATCATTTGATTTTTTTCCATTATCTCATAAGTAATTTCTTCATCTGGGTCATTTCGCAATTCAATAATGGTATCGAAATCCTCAATCTTATACTCTGAATGCTGTACAAACATGTCTGGGTGCTCTACTACCTTAATAGAAGACATACTCATCATCTCACGGACAAGTTGCAAGTGACGCTCATCTGTCGAACGTCGTGTAACAATGCCATCTAAAATAAATATATTATTGTCACTGAATTCATCGCCAGCAAGTTTATTTCTTACTGTTTGCTTTATCATTGTAGATGATAAAAAAATCCATTTCTTATTTGCACATACACTTGCAGCTACAATTGATTCTGTTTTACCGACACGTGGCATTCCACGTATTCCAATTAACTTATGCCCGTCCTTTTTGAATAATTCCGCCATAAAGTCAACTAAAATACCTAGCTCGTCTCGTACAAAGCGAAATGTATTTTTTTCATCAGCATCTCGAGGAATATAATGACCATGTCTAATTGCTAAACGGTCACGGAGTTTAGGTTGTCGAAATTTCGTGACATGGATATGTTCCATTGTCGAAACAATCATGCGAAATCGCTCAATTGCCTCATCATTGTCTGTATGCACTAACATACCACGACGTCCTTCATCGACACCATTGATTGATATAATATTGACACGAAGCATCCCTAAGAGTGAAGCAATATCTCCCAATAATCCAGGACGATTCACCTGAATTTCATATTCAAAGTACCAATCGCTCAAATGTAATCGATCCCTTCTTACTTAGATAACGTAAAAAATCCTTTATAAGTTCCATCATAGCGGATTTTTTATGTAATGGAAAGTTCGAATACAACGATTTCTAGCGTTATTTATAAAATTCTTCTCTTTTTTTCAAAGTATCATTCATAAGCTTGCACAAAATCCTTTATTATTCTAATAAAGGATTTATTTACTTTTCGCATTTGAAAAGCAGCCGTACGAAAAGTCACTTTGACTCCTCGAGCGGCCGCTCCGATTTTAATGCACATTCTTATTTTGGACAAGCTTCACAACACAATTGGCAAGTGCGTGCTTCTCATCATCAGAAGCAACACCCCATAAGTCAGAAAGTACACGCTCTTGTTCATTTTTAGGATCGACATTTGTCGCCAAATATTCACCAATTTGAACAGCGGCCTCCTGAATCATTTTTTTCGGCATCCCACTTGACTCTGCTTGTGTCACATTTTGCCCTAAAAAAGAAGTCCATTTTTGCCAGTTTTCTAATATACTCATAACTCCTCCTCCTTTACACACGTAGTATGTGTCAAAAGAGAAATTATATGTACCAGCCACCGTTCAATCTAATAATTTGCCCTGTCACATAATCCGCTTTCCCCGACAGATAGAAGCGTACCATTTCCGCTACATCTGTCGTTTCACCGACTGTTCCAAGTGGAATCTCTTCTAAAATATATCCCAATTCCTCATCATTTAAATGACCGTTCATCGAGGTATTAATAAAGCCTGGTGCAATAGCATTCACTCGAATACGGGATAATGCAGCTTCTTTAGCATAGGACTTTACAAACGCGTGTTGAGCCCCTTTAACCGTTGCATACAGAGATTCGCCAGCAGAGCCAGCCTCACCCCAAATAGAGCCTATAAAGAGCACATAACTAACAGTATGTACACGTAACTTCGAGGATAGTAACGCAGTTAGACGCATTGGATTTTGTACATGAACACGCCATAACGCTTCCATGTCTTCTACTGGTATATCTTCGAGGAGTGCGTAATGTGCTTGGCCACTCGCAAAAACAAGCGCCTGCAAACTAAAAATTTGCGACGCGAGTTCATCTGCTGCCATATTATCCGTAAAATCAGCCTGTACAATCATAAATTCCTGTGTAGGAAAATCAGAAGAAAGCGACTTATATAAAGCTTTTGTCGCTTCCTTGTTGTGCGTATAGTGCAAATAGAGTGACCAACCATCATCAGCCAAGCTATGGCAAATAGAACGACCAATCTCTCCTGATGCTCCGAGCACGAGTGCAAACTTTTTCATTATGCATTCTTCTCAGTCGGCAAAATTTTGAAAACCGTTTGCTGTGATTCGCCTTGAATTGATTTAAATGCTTCTACTATATCTTCAGTCGTTAACTCTTCTAATACCGGTACAACATCAAACAAATTCATGTCATTAAATGAATAACGTGTAAACTGGTTCGCAATAAATTCAATGGAGTTTAATGCACGTAAGAAGAATCCAATTTTTTTACGTTTAATCCGTTCTAAATCAGAACTAACAAATGATGATTTCCCTTCATATTTTGCAAGTTCCGCTTTAATAGCCTTTTCAAGAACATCTGGTTCCGTCGTATCTGAACCAATCATTGCAAAGCCAAAGCCTTTTTCCAACGTAAAATCGAAAGCATATGTTTCATCGATTAGGCCCTCATCATACACATGCGTGTAAAAATCAGATGTACGACCGAAAATAAGCTCTAATCCAATTTGTACTGACAGCTCATGTTTTAACATTTCACGCCCCGAAAGATTCGTTTCCTTCGCTTTTAGGCCTACATATATCTTTGGCTTTTGAACATCCATATGCAATGAACCTTCTTTGACTGCCACTTCTGTCGGCTCATCTTCAAAAAATCGTTGGATTGGTGTTGGCGCTTCAAACTGTTTTTTCGCTTGATTTTCACGAATATACGTCATCATTTCTTCTGGGTCTACTGCACCAATTGCAAAAAGAAGCATATTTGATGGGTGGTAGAAAGTGTTATAACAAGTGTATAAATGCTCAGCCGTAATGCCATCAATCGATTCAATTGTACCGGCAATATCAATTTTCACCGGGTGATTATGATACATATTTGAAATCGTTCCGAAATATAAACGCCAGTCTGACTGATCATCATACATTGTAATTTCTTGACCAATAATACCTTTTTCTTTATTAACTGTAGCCTCAGTGAAATATGGCTCCTGCACAAAGTTCAATAAAGTCTCTGTACTTTTATAAATATGGTCAGTTGCAGAAAATAAATACGCTGTACGTGTAAATGACGTGAAGGCATTTGCTGATGCACCGTACTCACTAAACTTTTGGAACACGTCACCATCTTCTTTTTCAAACATTTTATGCTCTAAAAAGTGTGCAATGCCGTCTGGTACAGTGATTTCTTCTGTAGCACCAATTGGCACAAATGTACGATCGACCGAACCATACTTGGTTGTAAACGTAACAAATGTTTTTGAAAAACCTTTTTTGGGCAAAATATAGACATCTAAACCATTTTCCAATTTTTCGTAGTAAAGTGTTTCATCTAGTTGTTTAAATTCAATTGTTTTCATTGTGCGGCTTGCTCCTTCCCACTTAAGAAATAGACCGCTTCTAGCTGAACTTGTTTCGCCATTTCAATGACATCTTCCTTCGTTACAGCTTTCCATTTATTTACCCAAGCTTCAACGGTGAATTCTTCCGGCAAATCTTTATATTGGTCGTAAATTTCAATTTGACCGCGTGCAGAATCGAGCGCCTCTTTTAACTGATTCGTGAGCATCGCTTTCGTTTGTTCTAATTCTAAATCCGATATGTCGCCAGCTTGGATAACAGCTAACTGTTCTTTAATAAGTGAAAGCGCTTTTTCTTCATTTTTAGCTTCTATACCTGATACAACAAATATTAAGCCGTAATGCGATGCGTAAGAGCTCGATGCATAATAGGCTAAGCTTTCTTTTTCACGGACATTCATAAATAATTTAGCATGTGGATAACCACCGAATACACCGTTGAAAATCTGCATTTTTGCGAAGTCAGCATCACCAAAACGTACTGGTGTACTAAAACCTATGTGTAGCTTCCCTTGCTTCGTTTCGTGTTGTTCACGCACATAATCATCTTTCGGATGTTGTTGCGGTAAAACAGCTGGTATTTCTTCTGGTGTACGATCTTTGAATGGTAATACTTGTTTTAATTTTGCCACTATTTCATCTTCATTGACATCACCAGCTACATAAATATCAATTTTATCGTTTGTAAGCATCGATTCATATGCAGCAAATAGGGATGTTGGTGTGATTTTCCCGATTTCCTCCACCGTACCATTTGCAGAAATAGATGCCGGTTCGTTAGGACGTAGAATTTGTTGGAGGCGCTGTTGTGCAAAGCGTGATTTATCGTCAAAAATGGACTCGATACGCTGTATGACCATCTGCTTCTCACGAGATACTATCGACTCTTTGAATACACCATTTTCTAAATTCGGTTCAAATATAGCTATGTGTAATAAATCCAATACTTCATTCAGCACATTACTATTCGCTAAATATTGATCATTTACTGTTTCCACGTTCATGAGCACAGTATGTTCATTGCCACGCTTTGATGTATCAAAATAAAGCACTGTGCCAAATAAATCGTCTAAAAAACTACGATATGCAGCTGTTGTCGTATATTTTGCATTGCTGTGCTGCAATACATTGGTTAATACGGTACGCTCGGATGCGCTTTCAGCTGTTAATGGGCTTCTCCATTTAAATGAAAAATTAACGGTTTTAAATTGGGTTGTCTGTCGTATATGCAGATTGACACCTTTTGCAAAAGGTATTGTTTTAAACATATGGAACCCTCCTATCTTTCTTAATATAACAATGTTCTACAGATACTATACATGTCTATTGTCTACAATTGCAAAAAGATTTACGTAGTATGTACGAAAAAGACTGAGCTCGTTTGCTCAGTCTTTAATTTTATCGTTTGCCTTTAATATATGGTTGCCCACTTGCTTTTGGTGCATTTGCTTTTCCGATAAATCCTGCTAATGCAAAAATTGTTAAGACATAAGGAAGGATTTGTAGGAATACAGATGGAATGTCTTGTACGTACGGAATTTGATCCCCGGTAATACTTAATGTTTGCGCTAAACCAAAGAATAACGCCGCACCAAGAGCTCCAATTGGATGCCATTTCCCAAAAATCATCGCCGCAAGCGCCATGAAACCTTGACCAGCAATCGTAGCATGCGAGAAATCATTCGTAATTGATTGTGCATAAACCGCACCCCCAAGACCACCAAGTGCCCCAGAAATAACAACTGCGATATAACGCATTTTATTTACGTTTACACCCATTGTATCAGCTGCCATTGGGTGTTCTCCAACTGCACGAAGACGTAGGCCAAAAGGTGTTTTATAAATAATAAACCAAGCACCGAATGCTACTGCAAATGCCAAAATCGATGTACTATAAACGTTTTGGAATAATAATGGTCCGAAGAACGGGATATCCTCTAAATAAGGAATGTTGAAACGACTAATCGTTTGGGTAATCATATCCGTTTGACCTTTATCATATATCAGTTTAACTAAAAATAACGGTACGGCTAACCCTAATAAGTTAATTGCTACCCCCGATACTGTTTGATCGGCACGGAATGAGATTGACGCCACGGCATGTAGAAGTGAGAAAATCCCACCACCGATTACTGCTGCAAGCATGGCTACCCAAATGGTTGCAGCACCGAATGTAGCAGCGTACTCTAAGTTCACATAAATGCCGACAAAAGCACCAACAATCATTAAACCTTCTAACCCGATGTTTACAACACCCGAACGCTCAGAGAATACGCCACCGATTGCTGTGAAAATTAAAGGGGTTGCATAAAAAATAGCAGAGGGAATAATGAAATATAACATTTCTAAAAAGGTCATGTTATTGTCCCTCCTTTTTCTTACTTAACTTTTGTAAACCTACGCGAATAATATAGCCTGATGCTACGAAGAAGATAATTAATGCGATAATAATGGACACAATTTCTTCTGGGATGCCTGCAGCGTTAGGCATGTTTAGTGCGCCGTATTTTAGTGAACCAAATAATGTAGCGCCGAAAATGACCCCAAGTGGCGTGTTCGCACCAAGTAAGGCCACAGCGATTCCGTCAAACCCGATACCTGTGAAGCCTGCTTGTATCGCTGCATTTTGGAATGTTCCAAGTGCTTCCATCGCACCAGCAAGACCAGCGAACATACCTGAGATTGTCATTGCTAAAATGATGTTTTTATTAACACTCATCCCTGCATATTCAGCGGCATGTTGGTTAAAGCCAACTGCTTTTAATTCATAACCACGTGGTGTTTTTTCTAAAATGAACCACATAACAGCTACCATAATAAGTGCAACAATGATCCCGTAGTGAAGACTTGAATTGTCTGTAAGCTCTCTTAAAAACGGAGAACGTAAAGAAGCTGTTTCCTGGATACGTTCTGTTTTAAAGCCACCGTCTGACAAAGATTTAATCACAGCATTCGCAATATAAAGCGCTGTGTAGTTTAACATAATTGTCGCGATTACTTCATGAACTTTAAATTTCGCTTTTAAGAAACCTGCAATAAAGGCCCAGAATGCACCTGCTACTGCCGCAGCAAGTAATGCTAATGGTAAATGAATAATTTTTGGTAGTTCAAATGCATACCCTACCCATGCGGCTGCTAGCCAACCTATAATCAGCTGACCTTCAACCCCGATGTTAAATAATCCTGTTCGGAAGGCGAATGCTACTGCAAGACCTGCCAATATATACGGTGTAATTTGACGGATTGTGTTCCCGATTGAATATGAATCTCCAAAAATACCTGTCCATAATGCTAGATAACCTTGCACAGGGTCATAGCCACTGACTAACATGACGATAGCTCCTACAATTAGACCGATAATGATGGAGACGATAGGAACGAGTATATTAATGACACGATTCGACATGTTATTCGTTCCCTTCCTTCGCTACTTTCGCGTTACTATTTTTACTTTGCCCAGCCATTAATAAACCAAGCTCTTGCTCTGTCGTTTCTTTTGGATTTAACTCGTCTACAATTTGACCGTCGTAAATAACGGCAATACGGTCAGAGACATTCATCACTTCATCTAATTCAAATGAAATTAAGAGTACCGCTTTCCCATTATCTCGTTGTTCGATTAATCTCGAGTGAATAAATTCAATCGCCCCTACGTCAAGACCCCGTGTAGGAAGAGCCGCAATTAATAAATCTGGGTTACGGTCAATTTCACGACCGATGATTGCCTTTTGTTGGTTACCACCCGAAAGTGCACGAGCTGGTGTCATTTCACCATTACCAGTACGCACATCAAATTCTTTCATGATTTGTTGTGCTTTTTCAGATACTTTTTTGTAATCCATAACAAAGCCTTTTGCGATAGGTGATTGGTAATACGTTTGAAGAGCTATATTGTGACCAATTGGGAAATCCAGTACTAAACCATGCTTGTGACGGTCTTGTGGAATATGCCCAACACCTTCTTCTGTAATCTTACGTGGCTTCATGTTCGTTATATCCTTGCCATTAAGCTTCACAGTACCACTTTTCACTTTTCGAAGACCTGTAATAGCCTCGATTAATTCTGATTGACCATTGCCATCGATACCTGCAATCCCAACAATTTCGCCTTTACGAACGTTTAAGTTCAAACCTTTTACTTTATTAATGTTACGGTAATCCGTAACAACTAAATTTTCGACTGACAGTACTTCCTCTGTTGGATGCGCTTCCGTTTTAACGGTTTTGAACTCCACTTGACGTCCAACCATTAATTCAGCTAATTGATTAGGATTTGTTTCAGCCGTTACAACTGTGCCAATACCTTCTCCTTTACGGATGATTGTCACACGGTCAGATACTTCCATGATTTCTTTTAATTTATGCGTAATTAAAATAATCGACTTTCCTTCAGCGATAAGGCGCTTCATAATTTGGATTAGTTCCGTAATTTCTTGTGGCGTTAATGAAGAAGTCGGCTCGTCAAAGATTAAAATCTCTGCACCACGATAAAGCGTTTTCAAAATTTCTACACGTTGCTGCATTCCAACTGTTATATCCTCAATTTTTGCATTTGGATCAACGTCAAGACCATACTTTTCAGATATCTCTGCTACTTTCTTCGCCGCATCTTTAATATTGATGACTCCCATTTTAGTAGGCTCTGCACCTAAAATGATGTTTTCTGTAACTGTGAAATTTTCCACGAGCATAAAGTGTTGATGCACCATGCCAATTCCTAAATCATTGGCAACATTCGGGTCCGTAATTTTTACAGCTTTCCCACGAACAAGAATTTCGCCACCCTCTGGTTGATATAAACCAAAAAGAACGTTCATTAAAGTCGATTTTCCAGCACCATTTTCACCAAGCAGTGCATGGATTTCGCCTTTTTTCAGTTGGAGGGTGATATTATTATTTGCTACGAAACCACCGAATTCTTTACGGATTCCAAGCATCTCAATCACATATTCCAATATATTCACTCCCTTAGGCTCTATTTGTAATTAAAAATTAATACATGAAAAGTCATCGTTTGAAACCTTTCATCTACTAACTTACTACTTTCTCTATCTAAAACTTACGATACTCTCATATAAAACTCGCTTTATATGTAATAGGTAATATAGAAACAACCATTAAATACATGCAGAGAATTAGAAATTTTCTAACAATAACGATAGATTAGAAAAATCACCATAAGGGTCTTCAAAAGGCCCTTATGATGATTCAGAGATGAACTATTTTTCCACTTTTTCTGGAACTACGATTTCACCACTAACAATTTTCGTTTTATATTCATCAATTACTGCTTGTACATCTTCTGGAATGGCACCACGAGAATCAGCAAGTTTCACACCATCTTCAGCTAAACCATAAGTAATCGTTGTTCCACCAGGGAATTCGCCATTTTTAGCTTTATTAGAGATATCAACTACTGCTGCATTAACACCTTTTAACATTGACGTTAAAGTAATGTTTGTAGTATCATCTATTTTCCCTTCCTCGTATTGGTCAGCGTCAACACCGATTACCCATACATTTGCGTTAGGGTCTTTTTTCTTACGTTCTTTTGCTTCAGAGAATACGCCATTACCAGTTCCACCAGCAGCATGGAAGATTACATCTACACCTGAAGAGTACATGCTGTTTGCAGTAATTTTCCCAAGGTCTGCTTTATCAAAAGCACCTGTGTATTTTACTTGGATTTCGATATCTGGATTTACAGCTTTTGCCCCCTCAACAAAACCAGCATGGAAACGGTTAATAACTGGAATATCAACGCCACCTACGAAGCCGATTTTACCTGATTGAGACATTTTCGCAGCAGCAACACCTGCTAAGAAAGCACCCTCTTGCTCTTTAAACAGTACAGAAACAACGTTATCTGCTTTTGCTTCAGCATCAATTAATGCAAATTTAGCTTCTGGGTTATCTAAAGCTATAGCTTCGATAGCATCAGCCATCATAAAGCCAACACCAAAAACTAGGTTGAAGTCACGACGTAATAATGCGTTTAAGTTTGGATCATAATCAGAATGGTCTTTTGATTGTAAATAGGCAAAACCGCCGTCGCCTTCTGTTAGGTTATGTTCTTTACCGTAAGCTTGAACACCTTCCCAGGCAGATTGGTTGAATGATTTGTCATCTATCCCACCAACGTCTGTTACCATTGCAATTGAGAATGCTTCTTCTGTTGGCGTATCGCCTTTTGAAACGTCATCTTTTTCTTTTTCAGGCTCTTCGTCTTTCGCACCACAAGCACCTAAAATCGCACCTGCAGCTAATACTGATGATAATACTAAACCAAATTTACGTTTTCTCATTTTTGGTACCCCCCAAAGATATTGTAATTAGCAGGAAATTTCTAGAAATGTTCTACACCCGTTTTCGTACTACATGGAAGCTGAATTTATCAGCTCGGAAATAATTTTTTGAATAGAGCACTACTTGATCGTGATCATCGTAATGCAGTTGCTTTAATACTAAAAGTGCCGTCTCACGACCACAATTTAAAATCGGTGATGCTACTTCATGATACCCTACTGGATCTATATAGGTCACAGCGTATGCAACATGAATCTTGCCCGATTGTTCAAGTGCAGAAAAAAGTGAAACTTCTTTATTGTTTACAAAGTCAGTAGGCAGGGAGCTCGCTGGTAGTTTATCGATACAATACACTACCGGTTCACCATCTGCTGTTCTAACACGTTCAATCGTGAGTATTTTATCTTCTTCATCACATTGGAAGCGTTTTAAATCTTCTTCAGAAGGTATTTCTTCAGTTGCCTTTAAAAAGCGTGAGCCTGGTTCCATACCTGCTGTTTCAATCATAGAAGAAATGCTCGATAAATGTTCAATGCCCGATGTAAATAGTGGTTTGGGATTAACAAAAGTCCCCACACCATGACGACGCACAATGACATTTTCCTCTTCCAACAATCGGAGCGCCTCTCTTAGCGTCGCTCGACTGACTCCAAGTAATTTTGATAATTCAAATTCTGAAGGCAATTTTTCATTTTCTGTGAAAACACCCGTTTCAATGTCAGATTTCAAACGATCAATCACTTGAAGATATAAATGACGATGATCTGCTTTAATAGTCACTTATAATCACCACCAAAATCAGAGATCAGACATCTGATGTACAACATTCCTACTAATCGTTCATTAATATACCATTATTACAAAGTGAAATAAATAGCTTTGCAAAATTCTGTTGTATAATAGCATTTTTCTTAGCAAATATTGAACATTACGTCAAAAAATTATTACTTTTAATAAACAACTTTTTAATGATCATACTCGTGCACTAATACTTGTCGAGGCTTACTACCTTCTGGCGGGCCTACAATTCCGCGCTGTTCCATTTGATCGACAATGCGAGCAGCACGAGAGTATCCGATACGGAAACGTCTTTGAAGCATCGACACTGATGCTGTTTGCATACTCACAACTAATTGTACTGCATCATTAAATAATTCATCCGTTTCCTCAAATACTTCCACCTCCTCTGTTGGAATCATCTCTTCTTGATACTGAGCTATTTGCTGTTCTATAACAAAATCAACAATCGCTGCAACTTCCGAATCCGATACAAAGGCACCTTGCACACGTGTTGGTTTCGAAGCGCCTGCTGGTAAAAATAACATGTCTCCACGTCCAAGTAGTCGCTCTGCTCCGCCCATATCTAAAATCGTTCTAGAATCGATTGAAGATGAAACCGCAAAAGCAATACGAGAAGGAATATTTGCTTTAATGACACCTGTAATGACATCCACACTTGGTCGTTGCGTCGCAATAATCAAATGAATTCCAGCAGCTCGAGCCATTTGCGCTAATCGTGTAATTGAATCTTCTACATCATTTGACGCAACCATCATCAAATCCGCTAACTCATCGACAATAACCACAATATATGGTATTTTCGGGTGCTTCTCTGCTGTTTCCTCATTAGCCTTTTTCACATGAGCATTATAACCTTCAATATTGCGTGTACCCGTATGTGAAAACAAATCATATCGTCGTTCCATCTCAGATACGACCTTTTTGAGTGCTTGTGAAGCCTTTCTAGCGTCTGTCACAACAGGAGCAAGTAAATGTGGAATACCATTGTAGACATTTAACTCAACCATTTTCGGGTCAATCATCATGAGTTTTACTTCATGTGGCTTTGTACGCATTAGTATTGATACGACAATGCCGTTTATGCACACACTTTTCCCACTACCTGTCGAACCTGCTACAAGTAAATGTGGCATTTTATTGAGCTCAGCAAGTACTGCTTGTCCTGTGATATCACGGCCTAACGCAACCTGCAATAATGCATCCTGCTTCCCGCTTTCTTTTGACTCTAGGACTTCTCTTAATGTCACAATGGCCACTTCACTATTGGGTACTTCAATTCCAATTGCAGATTTCCCTGGAATTGGTGCTTCCATCCGAATATCCTTTGCTGCTAGTGCCAATGCTAAATCATCTTGTAAGTTCACAATCTTGCTTACTTTCACACCGACATCTGGAAGTATTTCATATTTCGTAACAGCTGGTCCTAAATGCACTTCTGTAACCTTCGCCTTTACACCAAAGCTTTGCAATGTTTGCTCAAGCTTTTTAGCATTAGCTTGAATAACTGAATACTCACCGCTTTGATCGTGCTGTGGTGGCAATTGTAAAAGATTGAATGAAGGAAGATGGTAATCGGCATTTTCGACAGTTGTCGTATTTTCAATGTGTACATCATCCGTTAACTCTACTTCTTCCATTTCCCCGCTTGTTGGATTAGAAAACGCGTCCTCATACTGACTTGTAACATTTTGTGTAAAAGCAGAAATTATCGGCTCACGCGACTCTTCCTCCTGTTGGGTGGGAATAGGTGCATCATCTGCTGCAACCTCATCTGCGCTTTCCGTTCTTGTACGTCGACTATTTTTCGGTTTATTTGGCTTGCTTTTTTTCTTTTCTTGTCGTTTTTTTCGCCATTTCTCAAATAGAGTGGGTGTTTTTTCAGCTAGGATTGGTACAAGTGCCTTTCCAGTAACTAAAATTAAACCGATGAACAAAATCACCCATGCAACAACCTTTGCTCCTGTAGCTTCAAATAAAACATGAAGCCCACTAAAGAGTAGTGCCCCAACCATACCTCCACCAAGTGCATTACTGCGATGGACCACACCATCTGTATCGATTAAAATTCGCCAAGACTCTCTCAGCACCGAATCAGATAATAGTCCACTCGATTTTGATAGTTGTTCAAAAAGTATGCTATGGCTAAAAATCGTTAAACTTGCAACAATCAGCACCATTCCGATAATAAGCCGATCTTTTAATGATACTTTTTTACGTCCAATCATCAATAATACAGCGATAAAAACCAACATAAACGGAACAGCAAAATGTAAATTCCCCAAAAGGAACATCGCCATCGTTTGCAAAATCCGCCCAATCATACCATATTCAAAAATCATTATAACGGCCGCGGCAATAAAAACTACACCTAAAATTTCGTACATAAGCGGGTGCATTTCTTTTTTATCGCTTGTTGGTTTCCCTTTCGTTGTTTTCTTTCGTCTGCTATTAGCCATCTCTTCACCTTCTTTTGCAATCCATTCTTATATATGTAGGAAATAATAACATGTAGAACCATTTCCTTTCAAAAAAAAGGATTTCCCCACCGTTACTATCGGTTAGAAAATCCTTTTTCCTTGCACTTCTTATTTAAAGTGTATGCTTCGAGCTTTTATTTTAATACTCCATAATGATAGGGATAATCATTGGGCGGCGCTTTGTTTTTTGGAATAGATACGTATTTAATGTATCACGAATTTCTTGTTTAATGTTTGTCCATTCAAACGTGTCTTTACCCACGTACTTTTCAATAACTGTTCTTGCAATTTCAGACGCCTCTGTCATTAACGCTTCTGATTCACGTACATATACAAAGCCACGAGATAAAATTTCTGGACCTGATGCAATTTTCTTTTGTGCACGATTTAACGTTACAACGACAATGAAAATACCATCTTGGGATAGTAGTTTACGGTCACGGAGAACGATATTACCAACATCGCCAACTCCAATACCATCGATTAGAACGTTACCAGCTTGAACGCGACCACTCATACGCATTTTGCCGTTTTTGTATTCGACAATATCACCTTTATCTGCGATGAAAATTTGCGACTTTTGCATACCTAGCTGCTGAGCAAGCTTCGAATGTGCAATCAGCATACGGTATTCACCTTGTACAGGGATAAAGTATTTTGGTTGCATTAAGTTCAACATTAATTTTAAATCTTCTTGACTACCATGCCCTGAAACGTGAACATTCTTGCTTGAAGTTAAAATTTCAGCCCCTGCTTTTGCCAATTGGTTCATCGTATTTGCCATTTGCACTTCCATTGCTGGCGATGGTGTAAATGTAATCAGCACTGTATCGTCTTTTTTCACTTTAATATCACGATGATGCTTACGCACGATTTTTTCTAGCGCATCAAGTGGTTCGCCTTTGTTACCTGTTGCGATAATAATAATTTCATCATCTTGATATTTTTGCATATCTGAGATTGGAATAATCGTATCTTCGCCCACTGTTAAATAGCCTAATTGCACACCTAAATCGACTGCTTTTTCTAAAGGCTTCCCAACAATCGCCACTTTACGGAAAGAGTTTTGTGCCTGTGTAAACACTTGTTGAATACGTATAAAGTTCGATGCATAAACCGCAACTAGAATACGTCCTGGAGAAGAATGGAATGTTTTTGATAATTGTTCTTCAATGACAAATTCAGATGTTGTATAGCCTGGACGTTCTGCTTCACATGACTCAGAAAGTAAAATAAACACGCCTTCTTCACCTAATTGTGCCATTTTCGCTAGATCCGGCTTAAATTTACCTGTAGCTGATTGATCGAATTTGAATTCGCCAGTATGCACAATCGCTCCTTCAGATGTATGGAACACTACTCCTAATGCGTCGGGAATACTATGTGTTGTATGGAAGAATGTCACATACGTCGAGTTGAAATTCATACGGCTTCGATTTGTTACTTCAAAGAATTTCACCTGATGTGGTGCAGGCAATTCTTTTAAATGTTCTTTTGCAAGCGCAATTGTTAACTTAGATCCGTAAACTGGCGCTTTTATTTTTTGTAAAACATACGCAATTGAACCAATTGCATCTTCATGACCGTGTGTTAAGAAAATCCCTTTCACACGCTCTTTATTTTCCTCTAAATACGTAATATCAGGAATCACGATATCAATTCCAAGCATTTCGTCTTCTGGGAACATTAAACCACTATCTACAACGAATAGCTCTTCATCAATTTCTACTACGTACATTGCTTTACCGATTTCGCCCACACCACCAAGTGGAATGATACGAATCAATTCATTTTTCTTTTTTGTCAATTTATTTCCTCCTAATAAAATTCGCCTTGGCGAATTTAGTCCGGATTTTGAATCGTACTAGGCCTGCATAATGCAGGACAGTTAGCTGTTGTCGCATGTATGCGACGTACTTAAGCTAACACCCTTTTCAACCTTTCAAAATCTGTGACATTCGCCGGAGGCTCGACTTTATTCAGCCGACGCCTTTACGTCCACTGAATAGAAAGTTTTTTTTGTTATGCATATCATCCTCTACTTACAAATAGGGGATTTATGTATCTGCCGCTTTGCTTTCGATACAAAAATCTGCTGAATAAAGTTGAATATCCCGAACAGCAACCACTTATTTTTCATTATACGGTTTGCAGAGCTTTTGCACAAATTAAAAATATAGGTTTCGTGTTAGAAACATGTATTTTATTTCTTTCGTTACTATTTTGTTGTAGATTTCATGAACAAATGTGCTAATCCGCTTGTTCACATCCGATTGGCAAAAACGACACATCCATGTGGCTTTTCAAAATAACTCACATCGTGTAATCCACAGTTACTTGCGAGCCCGAAACGGAAAAATAAAAGTTACACCACTTTCGCCCCTGAGAACTGACAGCGACCTTTAGGATGTTACGCTTTGTCCTAGATTAAAACAGCGCCTTTGGATATCCAAAGCAACAAAATCTATAATTTCCTAAACATAAAAAATCGGAGTTGATTTTTATCAACTCCGGCTCATCTTTATCTATAGTTTTTCGCTTTTTCTTGGTACGTATCCCAAACCTGGTCGAAGTTTGCTTTTTCTTCATCTGTCATTTCTACCATTGGAAGTCGTACATTTAAAGTGTCAAAGCCTAGCTTTGTCATCGCGTATTTCACTGGCGATGGATTAGGCTGTGCAAACAGCGCGCGCACAAGTGGTAATAACGCACGATGAATTTTTGCTGCTAGCTCATGATTCCCTTCATTAAACGCTTTTATCATTAACTGCATATCATTCCCAACAACGTGTGAAGCTACTGAAATAATACCAGCACCCCCAATTGCAAGTAGTGGTAATGTTAAACCGTCATCCCCACTATACACCAAGAAATCATCCGCAGCGTCAACATTTTCAATAATATCGCCCATTTGATCTAAATTACCGCTTGCTTCTTTAATCCATGTGATATTTGGGATTTTACTTAATGCAACAGATGTTTCATATGCAACGTTAATGCCCGTACGTCCTGGTACATTGTACAGCATGACAGGAAGCCTTGTTTCTTTCGCAATTTTTTCAAAGTGAGCATAAATCCCACGTTGGTTTGGCTTATTGTAATACGGGGCTACAAGCATAATGCCATCAGCGCCGTTTTCTTCTGCTTTATGTGTCATGGCAATCGAATAAGCTGTTTCGTTATCACCTGTTCCAGCAATTACAGGTACACGCCCTGCCGCTTTTTCTACTGTGAAACGAACAACCTCAATTTTCTCTTCTGTTGTCATCGTTGGATTTTCAGATGTTGTACCACAAGCAACGATACAGTCCGTACCGTTATTAATTAAGTGATTAATAATACGTTCAAGTTCTGGATAGTTAATTGTACCATCTTCTTTGAACGGCGTAATCATAGCCGTTCCAATTCGTCCTATATTCATATCCTAACACCCCTCTTATAGTAAGTTATCCTCAAGCATTGCTTCTGCAATTTGAATAGAATTTAACGCGGCACCTTTTAATAAATTGTCAGATACGATCCATAGATGGAAGCCCTTTTTATTGTCTAAATCTTGTCGAATACGGCCTACAAAAGTAGCATCTTCCCCTTCAGCGTAAATTGGCATTGGGTATGTTTGTGTAGAGATATCATCTTCTAATACAATGCCAGGTGCATTGCGTAATACTTCAAAGATTTCTTGCACTGACGCTTCGTTCTCTAGTTCAATATAAACAGATTCAGAGTGTCCTGAAACGACTGGTACACGTACACAAGTTGCTGCTACTGAAAGTTCAGGTGCGTGCATGATTTTTTTCGTTTCATTAATCATTTTCATTTCTTCGTATGTAAAGCCATTGTCTGTAAATTTATCGATTTGTGGAATGACATTACGAGCGATTGGATAGTGACGTTTGTCGCCACCAGAAGGTAGAATATTGGCTTCTACGTTTTTACCCGCATCCCAGTTTTCACTTTGTGCCTTTAATTCTTCAATCGCAGAAATACCTGCTCCTGAAACAGCTTGATATGTGGATACTATTACTTTTGTTAAACCAAATGCTGCACGGATTGGCTCAAGTGCAGCAACCATTTGGATTGTTGAACAGTTAGGATTTGCAATAATTCCTTTATGTTTTGCAAGATCTTCACGGTTTACTTCAGGTACAACAAGTGGTACTGTCGGATCCATACGGAAATGGCTCGTATTATCAATTACTACTGCTCCACGTTTTGCTGCTTCAGGTGCAAGTAATGCTGATACTGAACCACCCGCTGAGAATAATGCGATATTTACACCCTCAAATGCCTCTGGTGTAGCTTCTTCAATTGTATATGTCTTGCCATTAAATTCGATTGGCTTACCTGCTGAACGTGCAGAAGCTAAAAACTTAATCTCTCCGATAGGAAATTTACGTTTTATTAATTGCTCCATCATTTTTGAACCTACTGCGCCTGTTGCCCCTACAACCGCAACTGTTAACTGCTTTGTCATCTGTCATCTCTCCCTGAATACAAGTTCCATAATGTGTGCTATTGTATCACAAAAATACTGAAAATTGTGTTCAATAGAGGAATTATTTGAAATATTGTATCAACATAGGTTGTAATTGTTTTTTCTGCGTAATTGCTGCATGTACAGTCTCTACCATTTGATTAAAATCAGAAATTAATGAGTTCGGTTTACCGTGCGGTGAATCTTGCCCAAACGGGATAAAATAAATGTTCTTTGCGTTGATGAGCTTCATAATATTTGGACCATTTAAACCAAGTGCATCATTTGTAGATATGCCTAACACAACCGGTGAACCATTGCGCAAAGTCGCCTTCGCTGCCATTAATACCGGGCTATCAGTTGCTGCATTAGCAAATTTACTAATGCTATTGCCTGTCATTGGTGCAATGACCATTGCATCTAATGGATTGGATGGCCCAAACGGCTCCGCTTCTTTAATGGAAGAAACGACCTTTTCACCTGTCAATTCTTCTATTTTCGCAATCCATTCCTCACCTGTCCCAAAACGTGTTGCTGCATGTAACACCGAGTGCGTAATAATCGGTACAACAGTCGCACCCGCATCGATAAAATTCTGAATTTTTGGCACGACATCTTCATACGTACAGTGCGAAGCTGTTATACCTAAACCAATCCTTTTCCCCGTTAGCAATTTTCTTCCTCCTCTATTGCCTTGCACAAAATTGTAGCAGCATCATGCGCAAAGTATTTCCCAGGTAATGACGGCAATAGGACATACGTCTGTAACTGTTCAGAGTCTATATCTAAACAGCCAGGTTCTGATGCTAAATCATACATGACAGCCGGTACGTCCTCTTGAAACGATTCTGTTACCCATTTTGCAGGAATCGTATTAATGAAGATACTGTCATGAATGGACCATTTTCGATCATCTAAATTTGTCGCTTTATAGCCATAAGCTTTTGCTTCGCTCACCTGTACAACCGAACGCGCAACAATATGCACATTAGCACCCATTTTCACGAGTAAAGAAGCGAGCATTTTGGCGGTACGGCCGAAGCCTGCGATTGTAAAGTTTTGTCCGTAAATACATTTTTGCTCGAGTCCGTAAAACGTGGCGATAAATCCCTCCGCTGTTAACCTCGCATTTTGCCAAATAAAAGTCTCTTGCTGCAAATAGCAATTTGTTTCATTTTTTTCAAGCAAATGCTTCCAATGCATTGTGAGGCGCCCTGTATAAAACTTCACTCTAGATGTCCCGTATAACTGCTCGACTTCTATTTTTAACGGGATTATCGGTAAAATTATTTTATTCGGCTGGAATTCCAGCACGAGTTTATTTAATTCCTCATTCCATACAGTAGTTCTTTTATAGAATACTGTGCGTGAAGGACTTCGCAGCATTGTCGCTAATTCTTTGAGTCTAGAGTCTTCCCCTATGACAAGCCATTTCTCGTTTTCCAAAAGCTCACCTCAATCTAAAAATTCTGACTGAACAGTAGTTGTTTTATTGAATAAAATTCGATCCTCACCTATTAAAATAATCTCATTCCATGGAATCATTTCAGTAACTTTTACTTTCTTTTTTTGGAATAGGTTTTTCTCTTTTGTCATCTCAAAACCATGTATCTTTCCAGTTTGCACGTCTAATAGACATTCCGTATGTGCCAGTATGCCGAAGTGTACGCCACCTTCTACTTGAATTAATTCTTTATCCACCATTTCTGACAGTAACATGCCTCATCTCCCTCCTTATGCCGTTACCCCAATATATGCCACCTTTTTGCAATTCGTGCCCAACTTTAGACCGACAAATTAGTTGTATAATAAGGAAAAACTGTATATAGTGTACATATACAGTTGGAATGCGGGAGTTGAATACTTTAAAATGCACATTCATTTAAGCAACGCGAGCGACAAACCTATATATGAACAAATAACTACACAGATAAAATTAGCGATTTTAGCAAATAAACTGCTAGCTGGCGATACACTTCCTTCAATTCGTGCACTTGCAAAAGAATTGAAAATTAGCGTCATGACAACAAAGCGAGCATATGCCGATTTGGAGCGGGACGGCTTTATTGAAACCGTTGCAGGAAAAGGAAGCTTTGTGACAGAGCGTAATCAGGATTTTTTACGCGAGGAATTATTACGCCAAATTGAAGAACATTTGCAAAAAGCCGTAAAAACAGGAAAAATAGCTGGGATTACAAAAGAAGAATTGCAGGAGTTATTATCATTACTATTAGAGGAGGATAACTAAATGAACGCCTTAGAAATTCATGATTTACATAAAAGTTTCGAGGGATTTGCACTTAAAAATGTTAGCTTTTCTTTGCCGCAAGGAACAGTAATGGGTTTTGTTGGGGAAAACGGCGCAGGCAAATCGACGACCATAAAATGTGTGCTCAATTTACTAAAGAAGAAACACGGAGAAATCTTATTATTTGGAAAAGACCACATCGAGCACGAACTTGAGATAAAAAGTGACATCGGTGTCGTCTTCGATGATTTGCATGTACCAGAAGTGTTAAATGCCACGCAGCTCGACAAATTTATGGCAAAGGTTTTTCCAAATTGGGATTCAGCGTACTACTTTGAACGTCTTACCCAATTTAAAGTGCCTTCAAAGAAAAAAGTAAAAGAACTTTCTCGCGGCATGAAAATGAAGCTTTCCATTGCTCTCGCGCTTTCACATCATCCAAAGCTACTCATTTTAGATGAACCTACAAGCGGGCTAGATCCAATTATTCGTGATGAAATTCTTGACCTATTTTTAGAGTTTATGCAAGATAATACTCACAGCATCTTATTCTCTTCACATATTACAAGTGATTTAGAAAAGATTGCGGATTATATTACGTTTATCCATAATGGGGGAATTTTATTTAGTCAAAGTAAGGATGTATTACTGCATGAATATGGAATTTTCAAAGGCACGATAGAAGAGGCATCAGCATTACCAGAGCATGCCATTGTCGGCCAACGTAACGGGGCTTTCGGAGTCGAAATACTCGTTCGCAAATATGAAGTGAGCGAAGCGTTCATTCTTGAAAAGCCTTCTATTGAAGATGTTATGCTCTTTTATGTGAAAGGTGGGATTTTAACGTGACTGCCTTATTTGTAAAGGATTTAATGATCGCCCAACATAAACTAAAAAATCAGATTATTTTATTTTTATTCATTGTATTTATAGTGGGCTTTATACAGCAGGGGGCTTTACTTTTGCCTTTTATAGCATTGATGGCAATTATACATGTCATTGCCACACTCACCTATGACGAGCAGTGCAATTGGGACCAATTTGCAAATACGTTACCACTTACAAAAAATGCTATTGTGTGCAGTAAATATTTGCTCGGCATTACGCTCATGCTTGGCGGCTTAACAATTACCATGCCCTTAGCATTTTTCATTACACATTTTTCTGATTTTGTCATTATAACCGATGTATATTTAACACTGCGTATAGTTGTTACGATTGGTTTTGGTTTCCTAGCAATAATGCTACCTATTTACATACAATTCGGCTCATTTTTCGGACGTTATATTATGCTTACTTTTTCCTTTTTAGCGTTGTTGTCGGGGGATTTTTTTGAGAATTATATCGGGGGGATTTTACTTCAGCTCATAGAGGTGAAATATTTCAGTTATGTCGCACTTATTATCGGGCTCATCCTTTTAATATTTTCTTATGTAATAGCGGTCATTATTTATAAACGAAAAGATTTTTAAGGGGGGATTTATGATGAAAGCCTTACTTTGGCATCGAATGACAGCACAAAAACCCTTCTTTTTGCTACTAGTCCTACTCTGCATAATCTCCACACTCTTTGGTGCGCACTTTTTCAACAGCTTTTCGTTATTATTAGTTCCTACTACTCTCCTTTTACTACTCGTTCAGAGCATGTACGAGCAGGACAAACAGAGTAAGTGGACAGTATTTGTGAATGTATTACCTCTGTCGAAAAAAACACAGCTATTCGTTGACTTTCTATTTTGCTCTGGCATGTCCTTGCTTGCTTTTAGTGCTATTATTCCTAGTTATTTTTTACATCAAAATTCGACTAATAACACCATTGAATATTTTGCTATATTTCTCGCATTTTTTAGTAGTATGGTTTGGTTAATAAGTTTGCAATTTTATGTACATTATTGTCCTAAATACAGCAATTCTAGAATTTATGCTACATCTGGTGTTATTTTTATAATTCTCGCCATTAACATTCCTATTCATTATTACTTATCTTTAGTGTCCCCCCCACCTTTCATCATTCTTATACCGACATGCTTTAGCATCATACCAGTTATTTTAAGCTTTCAAAAATGTGTTGTGCACTATAAAAAACAGGATATTTACTAAAAATAACATACGCCACGAACCCGTACTTCTAGGGATTCGTGGCGTAAATTTTAAATATGCTAAAAAATGTAGTTAATCGTATACTCTATTTCTTGTCAATCACTACATGTGTTAACGTATCTTCTGCAAAATCAATGTCAAACGCTTTACCAAACCCTACAACATAACGTCCTTTTACTGGTGTTAGCTCAAATAATGAGAAATCAAGTGTACGTAACAGTTTCATCATATTCGCGCTATGAACCTCATCGAATGCTGCAAACACTTCCTCATGCCCTTCATTGCCTAAATTCTTAGGCGTACATTGCCAGCGTGCGCGCTCTGTCGCAAAATGATTCTGTGTCACTGCTTGATCTGCTACACATAATACATCTACAACTTGTGCTTGATCTAGCAGCTGATGATGCTCTGCAATTCGGCTAACATAAACATAAAACTTACCATTTACTCGCACAAAAGCTGCCGAACTACTAAATGGATTCCCTTCTTTGTCTACAAAGCTAAGCAAAAAGCTTTTTCTTCCTTGAATAAATGTTTCATAATCTTTTCTAATTTGTTCCATATCAATTGTTTTTTGCATAGTGAAAACTCCTAACATTTAACTGTATTTTTTAATTGAATCCGCGGGGCTGTATCCCACGTGACATGCTGAATTTCCGCTTCCATTTTATAAATGGATTGTATCATATGCTCTGTCATGACATCTTCAGGCGTACCAATTTCTGCGCGGTATCCATCTTTTACAACAACAATTCGGTCACTATAACTTGAAGCTTGATTTAAATCATGGAGTACCATGACCACCGTCATGCCAGTATCACGGTTGAGTTCACGAACTAGCTCTAACACCTCATGTTGATGCGCAATATCTAAGTAGGTTGTTGGTTCATCTAATAGTAATATTTGAGGTTTCTGAGCTAATGCCATCGCAATCCAAGCACGCTGTGATTCTCCGCCTGATAACGCGGCAATGGACTGATCTCTATAATGTGTCAGCTGCGTTTTTTCAAGTGCCCAATCGACAATTGCATAATCCTCATCATCCAAACGTTCAAACCACTTTTTATGTGGATAACGACCATATGATACTAAATTACGAACTGTAATATCTGAAGGTGCTTGATTGCGCTGACTCAAAATACACATTTTCTTGGCAATTTCTTTTGACGACAATTTTTTCATATTTTCTCCGTCAAACGTAACAGTACCTGCGCTGTAAGGAAGCATACGTGCAACCGCTTTTAAAATAGTTGACTTACCCGAGCCATTTGGTCCGATTATCGATAATACCTCACCTTTTTTGACATCAAATGAAAAATCATGGACAACTTCTTTTTGCTCGTAACGAATCGATAGCTGTTCAATTTTTAACATTAAAACGCCTTCTTTCTCATTAAGTATAAAAAGTAAGGACCACCAATGACAGCCATTAATATCCCCGCTGGAATATCAAGAGGTGCAAACAAAGTACGACCACCTGTATCGGCAATCAATAAAATGATCGCTCCCATTGCCATACTCATCGGCAGCATATATTTATAATCTGAGCCGACAAGTAAACGTGCCATATGCGGAACAATTAAGCCAACAAAACCAATCATACCGATAGCCGCTACTGAAATAGCTGCTAAAAATACGGCTAAAATAGACAGCGTGATACGTATCCGTGTCACATTTTCACCTAAGTTCGTTGCAACTTGATCGCCTAAACGAATGATGTTTGCCTTGCGAATAGCAAAAATCGATAATATCCAACCGATAATGGCATACACATAAATCATTTGTAAAGAGGCATACCCTTTTGCAGCTAAACTACCATTCAACCATTGCACTGCTGATGGCAAACGGTCACTGTATAAGATCGATAGAAAACCAATAATCCCGCCACATAAGGCATTAACCGCCACCCCAGATAAAATAATCGTAATTGGCGAAATGCCCGAACGACGCCAAGCAAGGGCATACACAATGCCCGCTGCTAGTAACCCACCGACAAATGCAGCTAGTGGGATTAAATGTGTATATTCAGGGTTTGCTAACATAATGATTAGCACAAATGCAGCCGCACCACTTGTAACTCCCGTTAACCCAGGATCTGCAAGTGGATTGCCCATTACCGCTTGTAAAAGGGCTCCTGATATGGCTATGTTCGCACCAATAATGAGTGCTAGTAGAACACGAGGCAGACGAATATCCCAAATAATCGTTGTATAAACGCCTTCTTCACGACCATTAAAAATTGTTTTTAAAATATCTGGAATTGAAATGTGCACACTGCCTAACCCCATCGCAATAATCGCTGCAATAATCGCTAGCACAAACGTTATGATGACAATTGTGCGACTTCTTGTTGTACTTATCATATGAAACTCCTCATTTTATATCAGTTACGCCTTAACGTAAATGCGTCCGGATTTTGAATTATGCCTGCATAATTAACTCCTCTCAAAATCCGTGACATCCGTCAGAAGCATAACTTTAGTCAGTTTGCGTTTAAACACCTCTGCATAAAAGCGTATTTATCTCATCACGTATATAAGGAGAATTTATCTACTGATTATCGTTAAAGAAGTAATCAGCAATTGTTGTTAATGCTGTGTCGACATTGGCAATCGATGTTACGCCAAAAGTACTGTAATCAAGCATATAGATTTTATCGTTTTTGTATGCTGATAATTGTGTCCACGCACTATTTTGAGCAACTTCTTGTTTGAATTTATCTTCACTCGCTCCATGATCTGCTGATGCCAAAACAAAAATCATATCTGGATCTGCGACAACAATTTCTTCTAAGTTAATCGCAGAATACGTTGATTCCGTTTTTAATACGGACTGCGCAATATTATCTGCACCCAGTCGCTCTACTAAACTGCCTAAATATGATTTATCGTTCATGACCATAAACGAATCAGATGTACCCATAACCAACATAACAGACGGCAGTTCTTTTCCTTGCGCTAGTGTTTCTAATTCTTTTTCTTTTGCTACGATACTTTGTAGAATTTCATTCATTTTTTCTTCTTTTCCAAAATATGTACCTAGGACTTTAAAACTTAATTTTAAATCTTCATATGAATCCGTTGGCAAATACGCTGTTTGTAAATTCATTCCTACTAATGCTTTATCAAGAGTTTCTTGTAATGAAGATGCACCAACAATTAACTCTGTTTGTAAGCTTGTGATTACTTCTAAATCTGGTGCCATCGGGGAACCAATACGAGTAATTGCATCAAAGTCTGTTGGAATTGGATTTGTAGATGTCGGCACGCCTACAGGTACAATGTCAAGTAAGTGAAGCATCTCTGTTAAAGGAACCGAAGTTGTCACAATTTTGTCTGGTACCGTTTCTGGGAATGTCGCTAATGCCTCTTGGAATTTCCCTTCATCAACACCATCTTTAAATACATCTGTCTCAACAACAGGATCCTTTGCTGCTTGTTCCTGTGATTCTACTTCAACTGAATCTTTACTTTTTTCTTCTTGTTCTGTACAGCCAAAAAGCGCTAACGATAACGCTAGTAGACCTACCCCTGCAAACTTTTTCATTAATAATTGCCTCCAATTAAGTGATAATGATTTTCAATATCACTTATATTATCAGAGTTAATTGAGAAAGACAATAGATAATTGAGAAATATTTTCACTAAAAAAGGGATTATTCACCTAGATCTCGGTGAATAATCCCTTATTAGTTATAGCTTCGGCCCAATAATCGAAATTGCTGGCTCTGCTTTTAAAATTTTTGAAATGAGGCGATCTACAGATTCCATTGAAATGGCATCTATAGAATCTAAAATCTCGTCCACAGAACGATGTTTGCGATGTACAAGTTCATTAGTACCGTTACGGTTCATACGTGACCCCGTTCCTTCTAAACCAAGTACAAAGCTGCCTTTTAGTTGTTCCTTGGCGTTATCAAGCTCTTCTTCCGTCACGCCACCAGCTACAATATCCAGCAATGTTGCATCAATCGTATGTTGTAGCTGTGGCAGTTGTTCACGACTCGTGCTACCATAAATCGTAAATGCACCTACGTCTGCATAGCAAGATTGATAAGAGAAGATTGAATAAGCTAAGCCACGCTCCTCCCGCACTTCTTGAAATAAACGAGAGCTCATATTGCCACCAATAATATTATTCAGTGCAATAAAACTATACATATCTGGATCCTTCACACCGATTGCAGGGTAAGAAATAGCTAGGTGTGCTTGCTCCGTATCACGCAGTTTCACAATTTCGCCAGGACTGAATTCGGGCTTCGTTAACACAGGCACTACCGCTAAAGGTGACGCCTCATACTGTCCAAATAAGTCCTCAATTGTTGCCAGTAGTTCTGCTGAGATATTACCTGCTACCGAGATAACTACCGATTTTGGCCCATAATGCTTCGCCATATACGTACGAATCGTATCAGCTGTAAATGTTTTTAACGTTTCAGGTGTGCCTAAAATCGGACGGCCAAGTGCATCATTTGGATACATGACTTCCCATAACTTTTCGTGGACATCGTCGTCTGGCGCATCTTCACTCATTAATATTTCCTCTAGTACTACTTGGCGTTCCTTCTCTAATTCTTCCTTTGCAAATGTAGAGTGAAAGAACATATCTGCTAAAATCGTAACCGCCAGCTCCGCATGATGGTCTAATACTTTTGCGTAATAGCAAGTATTTTCCTTTGATGTGAAGGCATTTAGCTCTCCACCAATACGGTCAAATGCTTCGGCAATTTGGCGGGCTGAGCGTGTTGCTGTTCCCTTAAAAAGCATATGCTCAATAAAATGTGTAATCCCATTTTCTTCTGGTAATTCGTAGCGTGAGCCTGCATCCACAAAAATCCCAAGTGTAACTGATCGCACATGGTCAATTTGCTCAGATACAATTCGCACGCCATTTTGACATGTGTGTACTTGTACCAAATAACTTCCCTCTTTCCATTAAAAAAGACTGCGTATAAAGCGCAGCCTTTTGTTTATGCTAATTATTCACCTTGCTCAGCGCGTTCTTTTTCTTCTTTCACGACTACTTTACGTGATATATTGACACGACCTTGCTTGTCGATTTCAATGACTTTCACAAGTAATTGATCGCCAAGTTTTAGTACGTCTTCAACTTCTTTTGTACGCTCTTCTTGGATTTCAGAGATGTGTAATAAACCATCTTTACCAGGGAAGATTTCACAGAATGCACCGAATTTTTCAATACGTTTTACAGTTGCTAAGTAGTATTCACCTACTTTTGCTTCACGTACGATATTCTCGATGATTTGTTTAGCACGAGCATTCATTTCTTCATTTGCAGAAGCAATGTAAATTGTACCGTCTTGTTCTGTATCAATTTTTACGCCAGTTTCTTCGATGATTTTGTTAATTTGTTTACCACCTGGTCCAATTACGTCACGGATTTTATCAGGATTGATTTTCACAATAAGGATTTTTGGTGCGTAAGCAGATAATTTTTCACGTGGCTCTGCAAGTGTTGCAAGCATCGATTCTAGAATGTGCATACGACCAATTTTTGCTTGTGTTAATGCTTCTTCTAGAATATTGCGTGATAAACCATCGATTTTAATGTCCATTTGAAGTGCCGTTACACCTTTAGCTGTACCTGCCACTTTAAAGTCCATATCACCAAGGTGATCTTCCATACCTTGGATATCTGTTAAGATTGAATAATTCTCACCTTTTTTAATAAGACCCATTGCAATACCTGCCACTGGTGCTTTTAAAGGTACACCTGCATCCATCATTGCTAAAGTAGAAGCACAGATTGATGCTTGAGACGTTGAACCATTTGATTCAAGCACTTCAGATACACAACGAATTGTATATGGGAATGCATTTTCATCTGGTAAAACTGCTAATAATGCACGTTCGCCTAAAGCACCGTGACCGATTTCACGACGGCCTGGTCCACGAATTGGGCCAGTTTCCCCTACTGAGAATTGCGGGAAGTTATAGTGGTGCATGAAACGTTTAGATTCCTCTACACCTAAACCATCGATAATTTGTACGTCGCCAAGTGCGCCTAATGTACAAATTGAAAGGGCTTGTGTTTGACCACGTGTGAATAATGCTGAACCATGTGTACGTTGTAGTAAACCAGTTTCAGAAGAAAGTGCACGAATTTCGTCTAATTTACGACCATCAGGACGAATTTTATCTTCTGTAATCTGACGACGTACTTCGTCTTTCACCATTTTATCTAAAATCGTGTGGACTTGTTTCATCGTTACATCATCAGCTTCTTGTTCTTCATAAGAAGCAACAATGCGTTCTTTTACAGCTTGTATTGCTTCTTCACGAGCATGTTTTTCAACTGTTTGAATTGCGTCATGCATTTCTGTTTCACATGCAGCTTTAATATCAGCTTGAATTGCTTCGTCGATTTCGAATAAAGTAATTTCTTTTTTCTCTTTACCAACTTCAGCTACAATTTGCTCTTGGAAAGCGATCATTTTTTTAATTTCTTCATGACCAAACATAATTGCCTCAAGCATAATTTCTTCAGGTACTTCTAAAGCTCCTGCTTCAACCATGTTGATTGCATCTTTATTTCCTGCCACTGTTAAGTGTACAGTTGAATATTTAGACTGTTCGACAGTTGGGTTCACAACGAATTCGCCGTCGATATAACCAACTTGAACACCTGCGATTGGTCCGTCGAATGGAATATCTGAAATAGATAATGCTAAAGATGAACCAATCATTGCAGCCATCTCTGCTGAACAATCTGGATCATTTGACATAACCATAGAAATAGCTTGTACTTCGTTACGGAAACCATCTGGGAACATTGGACGGATTGGACGGTCGATTAAACGGCTCGTTAAAATCGCATTCTCAGAAGGACGACCTTCACGTTTAATAAAGCCTCCAGGAATTTTACCTGCTGCATATAAACGTTCTTCGTAGTTTACTGTTAATGGGAAGAAATCTAATGGTTTTGGTGATTTTGACATTGTCGCTGTTGCTAATACTGATGTATCGCCATAACGTACTAATGCTGCACCGTTTGCTTGTTTTGCTAACTGTCCTACTTCAATAACTAGTGGACGGCCAGCCCATTCGTATGAATAGACTTTCTTTTCGTTCATTCAATGAACCCCTCTCTATTATAAAAAACACTTACTCATCTGTATGTATTAATAGTAAGTGTACCAAAAATGCTTGTTCTATGCTAAATATTTCATTATTTAATGATACATTGGATTATTATACTTGCCAATTTATTTAGGAATCTTTTTTTGCATAAAGAAAAAGCGGGAATAATCCCGCTTTTTGTTTGTCAATTAGCGACGTAAGCCTAAACGAGTGATTAATTCACGGTAACGTTGTACGTCTGTTTCACGAAGATATTTAAGTAAGTGACGACGACGACCTACCATTTTAAGAAGACCACGCTCAGAGTGGAAATCTTTTTTGTGTGTACGTAAGTGAGTATTTAAAGCATTGATTTCAGCTGTTAAAACTGCTACTTGTACTTCTGGAGAACCAGTGTCACTTTCGTGAGTACGGTACTCAGCGATTAATTCGTTTTTACGTTCTTTTGTAATAGCCATTTGTATTGACCTCCTAAATAATTGTTTATCCCCAATAGCACAGTGAACGTTGGAGTACTCGATACACCGAGCTAAGGTTAAGCACTTTATGCACTTATGAATGTTACCATAAAAAGAATAGCCAAGCAAGCAATCCAATTCGCCGCAATGATTTTATACCTACCTCTACTCTTTCGTAACATAAAACATTTGCTAAATCATATTAAAGTGCTGATAAGTCCTTGAGATATTGGATTGCTTGTTCTTTATCTTGCTCAATTTGCGTCTTTAAAGCTTCAATGCCATCAAATTTTTGCTCGCTGCGAATACGTTTATACCATGCCACTTTTACTTCTTCGCCATATATATTTTTCTCGAAGTTAAAAATATGTACTTCGATCGATAATTGTTTGTCATTCGGGTCCTTAAATGTTGGTTTATAGCCTACATTACAAACACCATCATACCAATTATTTTGCACGTTTAGACGTACTGCATATACACCGCTTGCAGGAATAAACACACCTTCTAGCGCTTGTACATTGGCTGTTGGAAAACCAATTGTACGACCACGTTTATCACCGTGTATAACTATGCCTTTTATTTCAAAAGGTCTGCCAAGTAGTATGCGTGCTGCTTCCATATCGCCCTCTTGCAGAAGCTTGCGAATACGTGTTGAGCTGATTTTTTCTACATTATCCGCTTTTTTATCGACCACAGTTACACCATAATCGCCCTTGCTTAGTGTACGCATATCTTCCATTGTACCTTTACCAAACGCACCAAATGAAAAATCAAAGCCAGCCGTAACGTGCTGAATATTTAACGCACGAATAAATGTATCAACAAATTCACCCGGTGATAACTTTGCAAAATCCGATGTGAAATGTACAACAAATACCGCATCAACGCCCTGCTCTTCAAATAGCTGAAGCTTTTGTTGTAATAAAGTAATGTAAAAAACTTTTTCATTACGTCCACCTAGCACTAATGAAGGATGAGGGTCAAATGTCATGACTGCCGTCGGAATTTGTCGCTTGTCTCCCTCTTGCTTCGCTGTTGCAATAACAGCCTGATGTCCCAAATGCACACCGTCAAAAAAGCCAAGTGCAAGTGAGTATGGCTGCATACTTTCTCGCTGTTGTAATTGATGTGGGTATTTTAAATGAATAACCTCCATACCAAAATTCCTCCTACTCTATCGTCGGGAACATTTTATGTGGCTTCATGAATCCTTCCTTTGTCGGATGGGCCTGATAAACCGCGAATGCTTTCCCTTGAATCCCAAATACAATTTTATCATGTATCTTTAATAATGCATCGATAGGAAGCACTTGTCCATTTAAAATTTCTTTTTTATTTGACTCATCAATCTCGATATACGGATATTCTGAAAGTGCGTATTCAACCGGTAATATACAAACATCGACGTTTTCAGCTTCCATTAGTTCTGCCACTTGTGCCAGTGTATAGCAATTCTCCTTCGTAAATGTACCTGAAGCAGTACGTACAAGCTCTGCCATATGTGCAGGGTAGCCAAGAGCCTCCCCGATTTGAACAGCTAACGTGCGAATATACGTACCTTTGCTGCATGCAATGCGCACAGGAAACGTAATTTCTTCACCTTCATATACGTCCGCGTCATCTAATAACTCAAGTGCGTGAATCGTTATTTGACGTGTTGGTCTTTCCACCGTTTCGCCTTTTCGCGCGTATTCATATAAACGTTTACCATTCACCTTTACTGCAGAAAACATTGGTGGCGTTTGGGAAATCACTCCTGTTAACGATGCTAGTGCTTCAAGCAACTGTGCACGCGTGAATGACTTATGCGTAGTGTTTTCTTCGACTGTTTCACCTTCTGCATCCTCTGTCGTCGTCGTACGGCCAATTGAAATAACTGCTTCATATGTTTTCCCCGTGTCTGTTAAGTATTCAGCAATCCGAGTCGCTTGCCCAATACAAATAGGTAATACACCTTCCACACCAGGATCAAGTGTTCCTGTATGCCCCACCTTTTTCGTGCGTAAAATTTTCCGTAATTTAAAAACGCAATCATGACTCGTCATGCCACGTTCCTTCCAAAGTGGTAAAATACCGTTCATGTTTTTCCTCCTCAGTAATAGAAAAAAGTCTGCCTGCATGAACATGCATGTGGCAGACTTTTCATTTTTCTTATTCTTTGTGTAAATCGCGTAATAATGAATCAATTCGGTTCCCATATTCAATCGATGAATCAAATTCAAAGAGTAACTCTGGTGTACGACGTAAACGTATACGTGAACCAATTTCTGAACGGATGAAACCTGAAGCTTTTACTAAAGCTTTTAATGTTTCCTCACGTTCACGTTCATTACCTAAAGACGTAATATAAATAGTCGCTTGTTGTAAATCACCTGTTACATCAACACCAGTAACAGTTACAAAGCCAACACGCGGGTCTTTAATTTTGCGGCTAATAATTTCGCCAAGCTCTTTTTTCATCTGCTCAGCAACACGGTTTGAGCGTAGAGACATAGTTAGTCACCTCAATTTCGTTGTCCAGATATTTGCGCGACAAGCGCAGATACCCCGTCCTACCTATAAATAGTCTCGCCACACATTAAGCTGTTCCCATGACGGATTCGACTGTAAAAATTGAAGCGCGTGATTGATTTCACGCTCTGCTGCTTCTTTCGAAGAAGAAACAGCAACTAGCGCTAATTTCGTACGTTGCCATACATTTTGATGGTCGACTTCCGCGATAGAAACATTAAATTTCTGCTTAGTGCGTGTAATCATACGCTGGAGTACAGCGCGTTTTTCCTTTAACGAATGGGCAGTTTGAATAATGAATTCAACCTCTGCGTATACAATCATTAAGCACGTTTAACTTCTTCCATAACGTAGGCTTCAATAATGTCGCCTTCTTTTATGTCATTAAAGTTCGTAATCGTAATACCACATTCGTATCCTCTTGCAACTTCTTTCACTTCGTCTTTGAAGCGTTTTAATGTATCAAGTTCACCTTCGAAAATCACGACGTTGTCACGGATGACACGTACGCCAGAATCGCGTGTTACTTTACCTTCAATTACGTAAGATCCAGCAATTGTACCAACTTTTGATACTTTAATTGTTTGACGAACTTCAGCTTGGCCAATAATTTTTTCTACAAATTCTGGGTCAAGCATACCTTTCATCGCGTGTTCGATTTCTTCGATTACTTTATAAATGACACGGTGTAAACGAATGTCTACGCCTTCTTCTTCTGCTGCACGCTTCGCATTAACATCCGGACGAACGTTAAAGCCGATTACGATAGCATTAGAGGCAGCTGCAAGTGAAATATCTGATTCTGTAATCGCTCCAGCACCAGTGTGAATAATTTTCACGTTTACGCCCTCTACATCGATTTTCATAAGTGAAGCAGCCATCGCTTCAACCGTACCTTGTACGTCAGCTTTGACGATTAAGTTTAATTCCTTCATCTCACCTTGGCTCATTTGTTCGAATAAGTTATCAAGCGTTACACGTTGTTTTTCAGAACGCTGTGCTTGAATCGCTGTCATCGCACGTGTTTCACCAACCTGGCGAGCTGTTTTCTCATCTTCGAATACGACGAAACGGTCACCAGCTTGCGGCACATCATTTAAACCTGTGATTTCTACAGGCGTTGATGGACCTGCTTCTTTAACACGACGGCCTTTGTCATTAACTAGTGCACGTACGCGACCAAATGCATGTCCGACTACGATTGGATCTCCAACTTTCAAAGTACCATCTTGTACTAAAAGTGTTGCTACTGATCCGCGACCTTTATCAAGCTGTGCTTCGATTACTGTACCAAGTGCTAAACGGTTTGGATTTGCTTTTAGCTCTCCAACTTCAGCTACAAGTAATACCATTTCTAATAATGTATCGATACCATCACCTTTTAATGCTGAGATTGGTACGAAAATTGTTTCGCCACCCCAAGCTTCAGGTACTAAACCATGTTCTGTTAATTCTTGCATAACGCGGTCAGGGTTTGCTGAAGGTTTATCCATTTTGTTTACCGCTACGATAATTGGAACTTCTGCTGCCTTCGCATGGTTAATAGCTTCAACCGTTTGTGGCATAACACCATCATCAGCCGCTACAACTAAAATTGTTAAGTCCGTTATTCTTGCACCACGTGCACGCATTGTTGTGAATGCTGCGTGTCCAGGTGTATCTAGGAACGTAATTTTTTTGTCGCCTTCTGTTACTTGATAAGCTCCGATATGTTGTGTGATACCGCCCGCTTCTCCAGCAGTAACTTTTGTATGACGAATAGAGTCAAGTAAAGTTGTTTTACCATGGTCAACGTGCCCCATAATCGTAACAACTGGTGGACGTTCTGTTAATACAGTTTCGTTTACTTCTTCAGTTTGGTCGAAGTGCGTTTCTAAATCCGTAATATCTACACGGATTTCTTCTTCTACTTCTACACCATAGTCTGTACAAATTAACTCAATTGCATCCTTATCTAGCTCTTGGTTTATTGTTGCCATTACACCAAGCATGAATAACTTTTTGATGATTTCAGATGGCTCACGGTATAATTTTTTTGCTAATTCTGCTACAGATAATGATTCGACAAAAGTAATTTTTTCTGGCAATTCTTTTTGTCTCACCGGTAATGTAGGTTGGTGTGTTTTTGGATGACGGCGTTTACCACCATGAATCCCTGGTTTTGGACGTTGATTGAAACCGCCGCCTCTACGGTTATTATTATTGTTGTTGTTATTATTATTTTGTGTCATATTTCTATTTTGATTACCTTTTACATTCTTAGATTTTTCGTTAGACGAATTTTGGTTTTGTTGCTGGTTTTGTTGCGGTTGTTGCTGATTGTTATTGGTAGCACGAGGCTTAAACGAATTAGGTTGTTGCTTAGTACCTTCTTGTTTTTTCACCGGTTGCTGTGGTTTTTGTTGCCCTTTAGTAGCTTGTTGTGAAACTCTTTGAGTAGGTTGTTTAGACTCTTGTTTTTCAGCAGGTCTTTTAAATGATTGGTTTAACTTTGTCACAGTGTCGTTTTCTAGCATAGACATATGATTCGTCACACTCACATTAATTTTATTTAGTGCTTCAATAACCTCTTTACTCGATTTATTCACTTGTTTCGCATATTCATGAACTCTAATTTTGGTCATCCGCTCACCCCCGATTATTTTTCGTTGAGTAGACTAGACAATTTGCTTGCAAAACCTTGGTCGGTAATAGCCAAAGCCACGCGGGCCTCTTTACCTGTAGCATGTCCTAAATCATAACGATCGCCAATCACATGATACTCAACGTTGTAATACGTGCATTTATCTTGAATTTTTTTGCTAGAGTTTTTAGAAGCATCATTTGCAAGCAGTACTATTTTAGCATTACCGTTCCTGATTTCTCTAACTACTAGCTCTTCTCCTGAAATAACTTTGCGTGCTCTCGCTGCAATGCCAAGCAAATTGAATATTGCTTGATTCGTCATAAAATCGACTCCCTACGGATCAGTGTCAGTAGTTCTTCGTAGATTTCATCAGGAATTTTCACATCAAGTTGATACCCTAAAACATTTTTCTTACGTGCGATGTCAACCGCTTGTTCTGACTTTGAAACATAAGCGCCACGTCCAGGCTTTTTCCCAGTAACATCTACGCTTACTTCGCCCTCTTTCGAACGAACAACACGAATCATTTCTTTTTTCGGTAGCATGTCTCCAGTTGCTACACATTTTCGAAGAGGCACTTTTCTATTAATCGACATAAGAATCACCTTTCCCTTATGAAGCTTCGTAAGAGGCGGATCAGTCATATTTCAGACTGTTCACACTGGTTTTCTTACTTATTCTTCGTCGTCTTGATATAAGTCAACCGCTACGTCTTCGTAGTCGCTCTCTTCATCTTTAACTGGTATGAATGTACTTGTAGTAGAAGGATAAATACCTAACTCACGTGCATCTGTTTCGCTTTTAATATCGATTTTCCAACCAGTAAGTTTCGCCGCTAAACGAGCATTTTGTCCACGTTTACCAATTGCTAATGATAATTGATAGTCTGGCACGACAACAGTTGTTGAATTTTCTTCTTCGTTTACTTGCACATCTAATACTTTAGATGGACTTAGCGCATTTGCTACAAACACAACTGGATCTTCTGACCATTCAACGATGTCGATTTTTTCTCCATTTAATTCGTTGACGATTGATTGTACACGTGCACCTTTTGCACCTACACATGAACCCACTGGATCAATTTCTTCGTTATGTGCGAAAACAGAAATTTTAGAACGGTCTCCTGCTTCACGAGCAATCGATTTAATTTCTACGATGCCTTCGTAAATTTCAGGGACTTCCATTTCGAATAGACGACGAAGTAAACCTGGGTGTGTACGAGATACGATTACTTGTGGACCACGTGTCGTACGCTCTACTTTTGTAATATACACTTTAATACGATCGTGCGGGTTATACGTTTCACCTTGAATTTGTTCATTTTGTGGTAATGCCGCTTCCACTTTACCAAGCCCAACGTAGATATTGCGTGCATCTAAACGCTCTACAACACCTGTTACGATATCGTCTTCACGGTCTACATATTGCTCGTAAATTATACCACGTTCCGCTTCACGTACGCGTTGTGTTACGACTTGTTTAGCAGTTTGTGCAGCGATACGTCCGAAATTACGAGGTGTTACTTCTTGCTCCACGATATCTTCAAGTTCGTATGCAGGATTGATAGCTTTAGCATCTTCAAGAGAAATTTGTAAGCGGTCGTCTTCTACTTCTTCAACAACATCTTTACGTGAGAACACACGCATTGAGCCTTTGTCCAAGTTTAAGTCTACACGAACATTTTGAGCTTGGTTAAAGTTGCGCTTGTAAGCTGTTACTAATGCAGCTTCAATAGCTTCAATTAACACATCTCTTGAAATTCCCTTTTGTTCTTCTAGCGCAGTTATCGCATCTAACAAATCACTACTCATTTTATTTTCACTCCTAAATATGCATTATGCTGAAAAATCAATGGCAAGGCGAGCCAATGCGATTTCTTTTTGTTCAATTGTTACTGTAATTTTGCGCGTTTTAATTCGCACATCCATTACTAATGTATGTTCATCATATGATGTTAAGTAGCCTAGGAACTCTTTCATGTCCTTAATGGGCTCATATGTTTTCACATATATAAACTTCCCAATTGCTTTTTCAAAGTCTGTATCTTTTTTTAATGGGCGCTCTGCGCCTGGTGATGATACTTCTAAATAATAATTTTGTGTAATTGGATCTTTTTCATCCAATAATAAACTTAGTCGTTCACTAACTTGAGCGCATTGGCTGATGTCAATTCCACCCTCAGGTGTATCCACATAAACACGTAAAAACCAGTCACGTCCCTCTTTAACAAACTCGACATTCACTAATTCGAGGTTTAACTCTTCAACGATTGGTGTAACGAGTTCTTCAATTACAGATGGTACTTTGCTCATAGTATCCTCCTGACATTCTTCAATTTCCGGCACAATAAAACACAAATTTCACCATTTATTTTGGTGAAATTTGACGGTCTTACCAGCTGTTAGTCTCAAAAAATTTGTTTTATACGATATAACAACAGAAAAGAGCGGGAATGCCCCACTCTTTTGCTGGAAAACTATCAACAAATTATTACTATAAGAATAGCACAGTTTACACCAATTTGCAAACTTCCTTAATTATGAAGTTCATCCACTTGTAAATTAAAGAAAACTCACCTTAAAACAGCGATAACTGATTTGCATCTGGCATGCCCTCTAAACAGCCAAGTTGATCCATATACTCTATTAGCGTTTTTGACACACGTCCACGTTGCTGTAAATCCTCTTTCGATAAGAACTCTCCATCTGCACGCGCAGCTACAATAGCTTTCGCAACATTCGTACCAAGTCCAGGAATCGCATCAAATGGAGGAATTAATGAGTTTCCATCAATAATAAACTCACTTGCCTGCGAACGATACAAATCGACTTTTTGGAAGCTCATACCACGCTCACACATTTCGAGCGCTAGTTCCATCACTGTCAGTAGATTTTTTTCTTTCGTTGATGCATCTAAGCCCTTCATGTTGATTTCATCGATTTTAGAACGAATCATTTGTGAACCTTGAGTCATCGCGATTAGATCAAAATCATCTGCACGGACCGTGAAGTAGGCTGCGTAATATAGAATCGGGAAATGCACCTTAAACCATGCAATACGCACGGCCATTAACACGTACGCAGCAGCATGGGCTTTCGGGAACATGTATTTTATCTTCTTACATGAATCGATATACCAACCAGGTACTTTATTAGCCAACATTTCTGCTTCAAACTCGTCTGATAAACCTTTCCCTTTACGCACCGATTCCATAATTTTGAAGGCTAGTGATGGTTCAAGTCCTTGATAAATTAAATACACCATAATATCATCACGACAGCCAATTACTTCTTTTAACACACACGTCCCATTGTGAATCAGCTCTTGTGCATTACCTAGCCATACATCGGTTCCATGTGAGAGTCCAGAAATTTGCACAAGCTCTGAGAACGTCGAAGGCTTCGTATCTTCTAACATTTGGCGCACAAAGCGCGTACCGAATTCGGGGATACCAAGTGTTCCTGTTTTACAGCCGATTTGTTTTTCAGTCACACCAAGTGATTCAGGTGAACTAAAAATTTTCATCACGAACGGATCATCTGTCGGTATCGTTTTTGGGTCAATGCCGGATAAATCCTGCAACATACGAATCACGGTCGGATCATCGTGCCCAAGAATATCTAGTTTTAAGATATTGTCGTGAATAGAGTGGAAATCAAAATGTGTTGTACGCCACTCTGAATCCTGTGCATCCGCCGGGAATTGTACTGGTGTGAAATCAAAAATATCCATATAATCCGGCACTACGATAATCCCACCCGGATGCTGCCCTGAAGTACGTTTAACGCCTGTACACCCCTGCACTAGACGGTCTACCTCAGCGCCCCTAAAATGTAAATTATGGTCATTTGCATAACCTTTTACGTAGCCATACGCCGTTTTCTCTGCAACCGTACCGATTGTTCCAGCGCGGAATACGTAATCTTCACCAAACAGCACTTTTGTATAATTGTGGGCTTGTGGTTGATATTCACCAGAGAAGTTTAAATCGATATCAGGAACTTTATCCCCTTTAAATCCTAAAAACGTTTCGAACGGAATATCTTGCCCATCTTTTTTATAAGGTGTTCCACATTCCGTACAATCCTTATTTGGTAAATCATAGCCAGAACTAACCGAACCGTCGTCGAAGAACTCTGCATGTTTACAGTTTGGACAAATGTAATGCGGTGGCAATGGATTTACTTCAGTAATTTCCATAAAGGTAGCCACAAGTGAAGAACCAACTGAACCACGCGAACCAACTAAATAGCCATCCGCTAATGATTTTTTCACGAGTTTCGCCGAAATTAAATAAATTACCCCGAATCCATGCCCTAAAATCGACTTCAATTCCTTCTCAATACGTGCCTTAACTATTTCCGGCAATTCTTCACCATATATACGGTGTGCCATTTCATACGTTAAATTCGTAACCTCATCATCAGAGCCTTCAATTTTCGGTGTATATAAATCATCTTTGATAGGCTTCACATCGCCAATCATCGCTGCGACTTTTTGCGTATTTGTGACAACAATTTCCTTCGCAATATCTGGCCCTAAAAAGTCGAACTCTGCTAGCATTTCGTTTGTCGTTCTAAAATGCACTTCAGGCAACTTTGATTTATTTAAAATATTCGCACCACCTTGCGAACCGACTAAAATTTGTCTAAACATTCCATCAGTCGGATCTAAATAATGGACATTTCCCGTTGCAACAACAGGTTTATCTAGTTTCTTCCCAAGTTTCACAAGCTTGCGAATAATATCCTCGATCGTCCATTCATCTCGCACAATATTACGCTCGATTAAATGTGCGTATACTGGTTTTGGATGTACCTCAATATAATCATAAAACGCCGCTACTTTTTCAGCTTCTTCTGGTGATTTTTGCATCATCGTTTCAAATAATTCACCCTTATCACAGCCAGATCCAATGATTAGTCCTTCACGGTACATTTCCAATGTAGAGCGAGTAACACGTGGCACACGGTAAAATGTCTTTGTATGTGCATGGGTTACAATTTTAAATAAGTTTTTCAAGCCGACGTTATTTACCGCAAGAATTGTACAGTGCATCGGTCTTGCCTTTTTATAAGCCTCGCCGCCACCAATGTGCTTATTAAAATCATCGTGATATTTAATGCCCATTTCATCCGCTTCTTTTAACAAGTGCTGCAGTAAATAACCTGTCGCCTCTGTATCATAAATAGCTCGGTGATGTTGCGTTAATTCGATACCGAATTTTTTACAAAGCGTATTTAAACGGTGATTTTTCATCGTTGGGTGCAGCAAACGCGCAAGCTCTAACGTATCAATGACTGGATGAACGACACCTTCTAAGCCAAATTTTCTATAGCCTGTGTACAAGAAGCCCATATCAAACGATGCATTATGCGCAACTACTATTGCATCACCAATAAATGCGTGAAATTCCTTGATAACTTGCTCGACTTCTGGGGCGTTACGCACCATATCATCTGTAATGCCTGTCAATTCAATGGTTGTCGCTGAAAGGGCATGATGTGGATTTGCAAAACTTTCGTATTTATCTATGACATGCCCGCCTTGAATTTTGACAGCTGCAAGCTCAATGATCGTATCATACGCCGTTGAGAGTCCTGTCGTTTCCACGTCAAATACTACATATGTTGTTTCTTCTAGAGATCGGTGCTGCGGGGCATATGCAATTGGAACACCATCATTCACTAAATACGCTTCTAAGCCATAAATAACTTTGATACCATGTTTTTTTCCAGCTGCATACGCGTCCGGGAAAGATTGCACAACAGCGTGATCCGTTATTGCAACAGCTGGATGACCCCATTTCGCCGCTTGCGCAACTAGTCGCTCAACTGGTGTAACTGCATCCATTTGACTCATCGGTGTATGCAGATGCAATTCCACACGTTTTTCGCCATCGGGTGCTAAATCTTGGCGAGTTTCTTTTTTAATTTCATTGATGTCATTCGCCATAACGATTAAATCACGGATAAACGTATCCGTTTGTACAGAGCCTCGTACTTTTACCCACATACCTTTTTTCAAATGTTGCATGAGTGTAGCATCATCATTATCACGAGAGAACATTTTCACAACTATTGAATCTGTATAATCGGTAATTTTAATTTGTAATAAGGAACGGCCACTTTTCAGCTCTTTAATTTCCGCATCGAAGACAAAGCCCTCAATAATAACACGACGCTCTTCTTCTACGATACGCTTAATTTCCATAATTTCATCGTCTTTAATATGCATACCAAGCTGGAGCGGTCGGTCGCCAAGAGATGCAAGCGCTGGATTTTCTTTCTTCTCTTGCTCACGTTTTTGGAAATCCTCCATCGCTTGTTGGGCAAGTGCAATTTCCTCTATACGTTTTTGCTCAACGAAGGCTTCTTGGGCCGCACGCATTTCCTCTGTTTCTTCTTGTAGAATAAAATCCATGGCAATCGGTGGAAAACCAAATTGCCCATAACTCGCTGAAAGTTTTTCTGCATACTTCGTTTTGAGCATCATCAACTCCATTTCTTGCATACAAGAAAGAGTTATTTTTTGCCCATTCCAAGCCGGAGTTTGTGATATAAGGCAACTTTTTAATGTTGGTGCCATATCATCAATTTGCTCAACTACAGTTAACCAGTACGCTTGAATGAGTTCTTCTGTCACTGTTTTGTCAATCGTTTCAAAAGTGGTATTCACTTGTGCAATGGCTGCGAATTTTTCAGCTAAATGCGTGCGGAATAATTGATAAAGTGGAAAGGGTAAAATATCACGTAGTGTAATGGTAAAATGCCAAAGTCTATTTTTTTTGTGCACAGTTAAACGAGATAATTCGCCCCCTTCAAAAAAGGACATATAGACATCATCTGTTAACTCTAGCTGCTGCAAGAGCATTTGAAATTTCAGCCTTGCTTCTTGTTGCTGTTCCAACGGGTGACACCTACTTTCTATTTGATCCATATTCATTCCTGTCGCTCCGCTTCCATCACAGAAAACTTTGCGTCCAGCTCAATATTGAAAAAGAAAGGAAAGTACCTCTATGTGTACCTTCCTCCCATCATGTATTAGTTTTTACGGAAAAATTCGTTTAAGTGATCGATTATCTCTTCTTTTTTCCATTCGAATGTTTCGCCTGTTTGACGGATTTTCACTTCAACAATGCCTTCAGATGCCTTTTTACCAACAGTTACACGTACTGGTAAACCGATTAAATCTGCATCTGCAAATTTAACCCCTACACGTTCAACACGGTCATCTAATAGTACATCATATCGATAAGATTTTAGTAAACCATATAATTCTTCTGCTAAGCCTACTTGTGCTTCGTCCTTCGTATTAACAGGCACAATATGAATATCGTACGGTGCTAATTGCGTTGGCCACGTGAAGCCATTTTCGTCTTGGAAATGTTCAGCAACCGCTGCTAAAATACGAGAAACCCCAATACCATAGCAACCCATGATGAATGGTTGTGCTTTTCCTTGTTCATCTAAAAACGTCCCATTCATTTTTGCAGAGTAAGTTGTGCCCAGTTTGAAAATATGCCCAACCTCAATACCTTCTGCAAATTTGATGATACCTTGCCCATCTGGAGAAGGGTCACCTTCTTGAATGAAACGAATATCTAAGTAATCATTCACGGCAAAGTCACGTTCTGGATTAACATTTACAAAGTGATAGCCGTCTTCGTTTGCACCAGCAACGCCGTTACTAATCGATTTAATTGCTTTATCTGCTATAACTTTAACGTCTACTGGTAATTTTACCGGTCCAATTGAACCTACTCCACATCCTAGTAAATCGCGAATTGCTGCTTCACTTGCAAGCTCTACAGAACTAGCTTCAAGTGCATTTTTCAATTTAATATCATTGATTTCGTGATCACCACGAGCAAGTACAACGACTAATTCGCCATCTACATCAAATACTAATGATTTAATAACGTTTGATGCATCAACATTTAAGAAAGCAGATACTTCATCAATTGTTTTTTGGTCTGGCGTTGCTACTTTTTCAAGCGCTTTTAATGTAGCTTCAGGCGCTTTATATTCAGTGATGACTTCAGCCATTTCGATATTTGCTGCATAATCTGAAGTATCTGAGTAAGCAATTGTATCTTCACCAATCTCAGAAAGCACCATGAACTCATGTGTGCCTTTACCACCAATCGAACCAGCGTCAGCGATAACTGCACGATAGTTTAAGCCTAGACGAGAGAAGATATTTGAATATGCACGGTACATATCATCATATGTTTCGTCTAAGCTTTCACGAGTTGCATGGAATGAATACGCATCTTTCATAATAAATTCACGGCCACGTAATAAACCAAAGCGCGGGCGTTTTTCATCGCGGAATTTTGTTTGGATTTGATATAGTGTTAACGGTAATTTTTTATAAGATTTAATTTCATCACGTACTAATGTTGTAATTACTTCCTCATGTGTCGGACCTAGTGCAAAGTCACGATTGTTACGATCTTTTAAACGCATAAGCTCTGGACCGTATTGTTCCCAACGACCAGATTCCTGCCATAGCTCTGCCGATTGTAATGCAGGCATTAGTAATTCAATAGAATTAATAGCTTCCATCTCTTCACGGATAATATTTTCGATTTTTGTTAATACGCGTTTAGCGAGTGGTAGGTATGAATAAATACCACTGGCATTTTGACGGATAAACCCTGCACGTAGTAATTGCTTATGTGATTTAACATCCGCATCAGCAGGTACTTCACGTAGCGTCGGGATGAATGTTTTACTTTGCTTCATTAAGTGTTCCACCTTTTTCAATATATATGTTCATACTCTAGCATAATCAAATTTAGCTTTGAACGCAATGATTGGAGTCATATACGCTCAAAGCTATTTTACACTAGAAGAAAAATCGTTGAATATCGTTCCATGTTACAACTACCATTAAAATCATCAGTAGTACGATCCCCACAAAATGGACCATGCCCTCTTTTTGTCGATCGATTGGTTTGCCTCGTACAGCCTCATAACCGAAGAATAGTAAACGGCCACCATCAAGTGCTGGTAGTGGTAATAAGTTCATAATACCGAGGTTAATGCTTAGCATCGCTGCAAAGTTCATTAAATAGAAAATTCCGTAACTCGCAACTTCCTCAGTCGTTTTATATATACCCACCGGTCCTGATAGCGCATCAATCGTTAATCGACCTGTAACTAGCTCACCTAGTAATTCAAATATACGAATAGTCATATCGTACGTATTCTGTGCACTTTGGACAACAGCCTTTAACGGATTAAATTCACGCGGGCTTTCATATTTAACACCAATTTGGCCGTATTTATCGCCAGTTTCCGTTTTCATTTCTTTCACGGTCATCGTTAAGTTTTCCTGTTGACCACTTCGTTCAACGGTTACATTAATCGTTTCGCCTGCGCTTTCTTGCACAATTCCAGCTAGATCCTGCCATTTTTCAACAACTTGTCCGTCAATCGCTGTTACTCTATCACCAGCTTGCATTCCCGCCTGTGCCGCAGGGTCGTTTTCCACAACTTCTGTAATAATCGGCTCATACGTCGGTACCCCGTTCAATAACCCTATAAGCAAATAGATGAAAAATGCTAAAATAAAGTTAAACAAAGGTCCTGCAAAGATCGTCATTGAACGTTGACCAACCGACTTCGAATTAAATTGACGATCATACGGCGCAATGATTGTTTCCTTACCATTTTCTACAAGAACGCAATTTCTTGACACGTGATAGCGTACTAGTTGTTCTTCTTCGTCATAACCTTCAATAAACAAATCACGCTCTAAATCAGCACGTTCCACTTCTAAAAATAGAAGATCTGGTAATTGTCTATTACTTTGGTTAAAAATAATTTTTTCAACCATATTATCCTCATTAACAATTAGCCCAACTCGGTAGCCTGGTTGTAATTCCGTGCTATCCATATCTTCTCCAGCCATACGTACATAACCACCAATTGGTAGCAAACGTAACGTATAAAGCGTTTCGCCTTTTGTCATGGCGAAAATTTTCGGCCCCATACCAATGGCAAATTCTCGCACCATAATCCCTGCACGTTTAGCGAACAGGAAGTGGCCAAGCTCATGGAAGAAGACGAGCAAGCCAAATATTAAAATAAATGCAATAGCTGTTTGCATAATACCCCACCTTCAATAGCGAATAGTTAACGACGCGTTTCTTTTGTTATTTTACCATGGCCAATACTGTTTTCCTTGTCTCACTATCAACATGTAAAATCGTTTCTAAATCTGGCACTAAAATATTGCTGTGTGCCTGCATCACACGCTCAATTGTTTCATCAATCTCAAGGAACGTTATTTTCCCTTGTAAAAATGCCGCAACTGCCGCTTCATTCGCTGCATTCATTGCTGTTAAAATTGTTCCACCCATACGTCCAGCCTCATAAGCTAAACGCAGTGCTGGATAACGCTCAAAGTCCATTTCCTTAAAATGAAGTTGACCAATTTGTGCTAAATTAAGACGTTGACCGTTATGTAGTGGAATACGATCTGGATAACTCAGTGCATATTGAATCGGTACGCGCATATCTGGTGTCCCAAGCTGCGCAATGACACTTGTATCATGATACTCAACTAGTGAGTGAATAATACTTTCTCTATGCAAAAGCACATCAATTTTATCATACGGCATATCAAATAATACGTGCGCTTCAATGACTTCTAACCCTTTATTCATCATTGTGGCCGAATCGATTGTAATTTTCGCACCCATTGACCAGTTTGGATGATTAAGGGCATCTGCTACCGTTACATGTTTTAATTCATCGCGCGTTTTGTCACGGAAACTACCACCAGAAGCTGTAATGATCAAACGTTCAATATTTTTTGGATTTTCGCCATTCATTGATTGGAATATCGCTGAATGCTCACTATCTACCGGCAAAATGGGCACATTATATTTTCTCGCCTCAGCCATGACTAAATGACCCGCTGTAACAAGTGTCTCTTTATTTGCAATAGCAATTGTTTTACCCATACGAATTGCAGCTAATGTCGATTCTAAGCCAACACTGCCAAGTACGGCATTTACAAGTACCGTTGAATCCGGATGTGTAGCGACCTCTACAAGCCCTTTCGCTCCATAAGTAAAGTGAGTGTTCGGATAAACCTTTTGCAAAGCACGTGCATCTTCCTCAAACTGCACAGATACAAGCTCCGGCTTTAATACGTCAATCATCTCACGTGTTTTTTCGATATTTTTCCCTGAAGAAAAGGCAACCAATTGAAACGCTTCTGGTTGCTGTATTAATATATCGTAGGTTTGCCACCCAATAGAGCCTGTTGCTCCTAATAAACTAATTTTTTTCACAACAATTTGTCCCCTTTTGTATCTTGACTAAAACGCCACCCTCTTTGGGCATGAATACGCAGATTCTTAACTACTGAAAAGATGTAAAAAGTGTAGTAACGGCACAACGAATAATAGACTATCAAAGCGGTCCAAAATCCCACCGTGACCTGGTAAAATATTCCCGGAATCCTTCACGCCATAATGACGTTTAATCGCCGATTCTACTAAATCGCCCATTTGTCCGATAATAGAGGCAAATATCGTAATTAGAATCAGGGAGACATAGCCATTCATTAATGGATAAATCATTTGCATACCAACTGCGAAAATCACGGCAATCACAATCCCACCGACAAAGCCTTCTACAGTTTTCTTCGGTGAAATTTCAGGCCATAGCTTGTTCTTTCCAAATTTACGACCGACAAAATAAGCACCAGAATCCGTCGTCCATACGACTAACAAGCAGTATACAACCCACTCTAGACCATTGCCACGTATTTCGATTAAGTAATGGAAGCCCATACCGACGTAAAATGCACCTAACAAAATAAAGCCTATTTCATCGAATGTCATTTTATTCTTCACTAGCACGACATATATAAGCAGTAAAATCATCAAGCCATACACGACCATTAAGATCGTAGGATAACCAATAACGTCTAATACATCATTTGCCCATTTATTCGGGATTACGAGTAACACTAGTGTGAGCAATCCAATCCCACCAGGTATAGAAAAAATAGAAATACCCTTCATTTTCAGTATCTCATAAAAGCCTACTACAGCTATTGCTAGTACAAGTAATGTAAATGGCACCTTCCCATAAATAACAAACGGGATAAATAAGGCCGCTGCAATAATCGCTGTAATGATTCGTTGTTTCAAGTTGTTTCTTCTCCCTTCAACCCACCGTAACGACGATTACGTTTTTGATAGTTCTCAATCGCTTCCAATAAGGTCTCCTCGCTAAAATCTGGCCATAAAGTATCAGTGAACCAAAATTCAGTATAAGCAAGCTGCCATAACATAAAATTACTTAGTCTTACTTCACCACTTGTACGGATTAATAAGTCCGGTTCAGGTAAATGAGCAGTCATTAAATGTGAAGTCATACATGCTTCATCAATTTCATCAATCGATAGCAGTCCATCCTGTACTTTTTGCATCATATTTTTCATGGCGCTGACCATTTCGGAGCGACTACCATAATTTAACGCAAAATTTAATATGAGACCCGTATTATTTTTTGTTTCTTCCATCGCCTCGAATAATGCAGTTTGTGTATGCTTTGGAAGCAACGTTGGATCACCAATCATTTCTACCCGCACATTGCGTTCCATCATTTCCGGCAAGAAAGAGCCCAAAAACTCAACCGGTAATCGCATTAAAAAATCGACCTCAGCTTTTGGTCGCTTCCAATTTTCTGTCGAGAACGCATAAACCGTTAACACTTTAATGCCTAGGTCAGATGCAAATCTCGTTACCTTACGTACTGTCTTCATACCTTCGTGATGCCCAGCAACACGAGGCATCGCACGTTTTTTTGCCCAACGTCCGTTTCCGTCCATTATAATCGCTACATGAGCAGGAATAGGCTCGCTTTTAGAAAGAGCAATACGTTCCTCCAATGATAGTGTATCTATATTTATTTGTTTTCCTAATAGCTTTTTAAACATACTAATTCCCCCACTACAACTAATCGGACGTATACTTATTAATAATAACAAACATAAGGTCTCTTTGTCTTTTTTTTCCCTTTTAATTGACTATGCGTTTATCCTCTATATTAGAACAAACACTCAGCGGGCGTCCAATGAAGATAAAAAGAAAAGACGTCCTGTAATATATAGGACGTCTTCATCTCATCAAAAAGTTCCATCATAGAATTGTAGAGCGTCTGCTTACACGTCTAAAATTTCTTTTTCTTTCTCTTTCGCCACTTGGTCTACTTTAACGATGAAATCATCTGTTAACTTTTGAATATCTTCACCGTAACCACGTAGATCATCTTCTGTGATTTCACCAGATTTTTCAAGTTTTTTCAGATCGTCATTTGCGTCACGACGTACATTACGTACAGCAATTTTTGCTTCTTCCGCTTCTTTTTTCACTTGTTTAACAAGGTCTTTACGACGCTCTTCAGTTAAAGCAGGAATCATTAAACGAATTAAGGTACCATCATTTGTTGGCGTAATGCCAATATCTGATTTCATAATCGCTTTTTCGATATCACCTAAAATGGTTTTGTCATAAGGTGTAATAACTAGAAGACGTGCTTCAGGTACAGCAACGCCTGCAATTTGGTTAATAGGTGTTGGAGCACCATAATAATCTACAGTGATACGATCTAATAAAGATGCGTTTGCACGACCTGCACGGATTGATGCTAATTCACGAGAAAAAGCAGCAATTGTTTTATTCATTTTATCCTTAGCTTGTTCCATTACTTGTTTAGCCATTATATATTCCTCCTAACAACCGTTCCAATTTTTTCACCCAGTACAGCACGTTTAATATTACCTTGTTCCATGATTGAGAAGACAATTAACGGAATATCGTTATCCATACATAAAGTTGAAGCCGTTGAATCCATTACTTGCAAACCTTGTTGAATAACGTCTAAGTACGTGAGTGTATCGTATTTCACAGCAGTCGCATCGACTCTTGGATCTGCTGAATAGACACCATCCACATTATTTTTTGCCATTAAAATAGCGTCTGCATCGATTTCAGCTGCACGTAATGCCGCAGTTGTATCTGTAGAAAAGAATGGGTTACCTGTACCCGCTGCGAAAATCACAACACGTTTTTTCTCTAAATGACGAACTGCTTTACGGCGAATATATGGTTCAGCTACTTGCGTCATCACGATAGATGATTGAACTCTTGTTTCAATTCCTATTTTCTCAAGAGCATCTTGTAATGCTAGAGAGTTCATAACTGTTGCCAGCATTCCCATATAGTCCGCTGCTGCGCGGTCCATACCCATCTCGCTACCGATTTTCCCACGCCAAATGTTACCGCCACCTACAACAACAGCAACTTCTACATCAAGGTCTACTACTTCTTTCACTTCTTCTGCAACAGACTTGATAATTTTTGGTGATAAACCAAAGCCAGCTTCTCCAGCCAACGCTTCACCACTTAGTTTAATGACTACTCGTTTATATTGTGGCACACTCATTGTAAACCTCCGTCAGACATTTATTTAAAAGCATTTCTTCTCTTTATTCATTATAGTATATATAACAATAATTTCTAGTAATAGACAAATCGAATCCTAAACTCTTTCGATTCCCCATTCTTTTCCTGAAAAATAGGGAACACGCTATGTTGTGTTCCCCATTTTTTGTCTAGAAATTATTTGATTAGGCTAGACTAGTCTAATTAGTTACCTTTAACTTGGTTCATAACTTCTTCAGCAAAGTTATCTTCACGTTTTTCGATACCTTCACCAACAGCGTAACGTACGAATCCAGTTACAGTACCACCAGTTGCATCTACGAAAGCACGTACTTTTTGGTCTGGGTTTTTAACGAAAGTTTGGTCAAGTAAGCAAACGTCTTCGAAATATTTACCCAGACGGCCTTCTACCATTTTCGCTACGATATTTTCTGGTTTACCTTCGTTAAGAGCTTGTTCAGTTAACACTTTGCGCTCTTTTTCAACTTCATCAGCAGAAACTTCGTCACGAGAAACGTAAGTTGGGTTAATAGCAGCGATGTGCATAGCTAAGTCTTTTGCAGCAGCTTCATTAGTAGAACCTTCAAGAACTACTAATACACCAATACGCCCACCCATGTGTAAGTAAGAACCGAATGCATCTGCATCAGTTTTTGTTTTAATTTCAAAACGACGTAGGCTGATTTTTTCACCGATTGTAGCAATAGCAGTTGAGATTTGGTCAGCAATTTTTACGCCTTCTGCATTTACAAGCTCAAGAGCCGCTTCTACAGATTCTGGTTTAGCAGCTAGTAATTGTGCCGCAAGTTCTTCAACTAATACTACGAATTTATCGTTTTTAGCTACAAAGTCAGTTTCAGCATTTACTTCGATTAAAATTGCTTCGTTACCTTGAGCTAAAATGTAAGTTGTACCTTCAGCAGCGATGCGGTCAGATTTCTTAGCAGCTGATGAAAGACCTTTTTCACGTAAGAAGTCGATTGCAGCTTCAATGTCGCCTTCAGTTTGTACTAACGCTTTTTTACAATCCATCATACCAGCGCCAGTTTTTTCGCGTAATTCTTTTACTAATTGTGCAGTAATGTTTGCCATTTAGTGTTTCCTCCTTAGTTGGTTGAAAATTAATTAGATGTAAGTTCTAAAAAAGGTGATAAGGGGTTTGAGCCACTTATCACCTTTTTGTAAACGTGAATTACTCAGCAGCTGCTTCAGTTGCAGGAGCTTCTTCTTCACCTTGTTTTGACTCGATTAATGCGTCAGCCATTTTAGCAGTTAAAAGTTTAACAGCGCGGATAGCATCGTCATTTGCAGGGATCACGTAGTCAATTTCATCTGGATCACAGTTTGTATCAACAATTCCTACTAGAGGAATGTTTAATTTGCGAGCTTCAGCAACAGCGATACGTTCTTTGCGTGGGTCAACCACGAACATAACGTCCGGAAGATTGTGCATATCACGGATACCGCCTAAGAATTTAACTAGACGTTCGTGTTCTTTTTTAAGTTGGATTACTTCTTTTTTAGGAAGAACTTCGAAAGTTCCTTCTTCTTCCATTTTTTCGATAGCTTTCATACGTGCAACACGTTTTTGAATAGTACCGAAGTTAGTAAGAGTACCACCTAACCAACGTTGGTTGATGTAGTAGTTGCCTGAACGTTCTGCTTCATCTTTGATCGCTTCTTGTGCTTGTTTTTTCGTACCAACGAAAAGAACTTTACCACCGTCTTGACCAACTTGACGCATGAAGTCGTAAGCTTCCTCTAATTTTTTAACAGTTTTTTGTAAATCGATAATGTAGATCCCGTTACGTTCAACGAAGATAAATTTCTTCATTTTTGGGTTCCAACGACGAGTTTGGTGACCGAAGTGTACACCAGCTTCAAGTAATTGTTTCATAGAAATTACTGACATGTGAATTTCCTCCTAGAATGTTTGGTTTTTTTCCTCCGCATTTATCGTCTGCAACAAGCTACTCTGATTATCAGAGCACCACTTACTACATCAAAATACGTGTGTATTGATAACACCATTTGCTAATATACCATAGGGCATACGTATCCGCAACTGTTTTAGCTGTGGAATTTCAATAAAAGTTCGATTTCTGTCTTCCCTTTCTGAAGTTGCTTGGCGATTTCCTCTACGGTTTTTCCTTCTTTCGACAACTGTACGACTTGTTCTTCAAATGTACGCTCTTTTTGCTTTTCTTTACTCACTACATCTAATGTCGCGACAGAGGCTTCTTGGTTTACAGTATTATTAGGTGCATATTGTTGACGACTATAGGCGTTTGCTGCCGTTTTTTTCGGAACTAAAACACGTGGCTCAACTTCAAAATCCTGCAAGTTTATCTCTTTAGCAGATACCTCAGTTCTCACTTGTTGTTTTTCTTGTGCCCTATGCTGCTTAACAACTTCGCCAGTTGGTTCTATCGGCTGTTGCACTATAATAGATTGCGGTTTTGGTACTACCTGCAGTTCGCTAATAAGACGATTATTTTCGTCTTTCATCTCCGCTAAATATACACTGATTGTATCGTCCATCTCACGCATTAAACGCTCTTGCTTTCTCTCTAAATCTTTGAATTTAGCAAGCTTTGTATTCAGAATAATCATGGTGAAAAACGACAGAAGCTGTAATACAAATAGCACTACGATTAATATGGTTGTCATGTTATACCCCTATCCACTAAAGTCCACGAAATTTCCTTTAAACGGATGCTGAGCTTGCTTCTCTGGTTTTTCGTCACTATTCTTTTTCTTTTTACGAGTACCATGTATGTACTCAACACCGGCCTCTTCTTCTTCACTGATTTCATCCATACTTTCTGAGGTGTTCACAATTTTTTGCTTGCGCTCTAGTTCCTTTTTCAATGCCTCATTTGCATTGGCTTGATGGGCTAAAGCCTGTTGCTGAGCCTGATCAGCCATTTTACCCGCTTCAAACGTTTTTGGTATAGCTATTTGTAACTCGACACCTTTTAAACTCACGGAAATCCCTCCTTCAATGGCACTGACTCTCTCTATATACTTATATATTAATCATTTCATTGGCTAATAATTTGCGCAACTTTAATAACGCCTTGGAGTGTATTTGAGAAATACGTGAAGTTGAAAGCTCTAACATTTCGCCGATTTCAGTTAGTGTCATTTCTTCGGTGTAAAATAAGCTTAATACCAGTTGCTCTTTATCATTTAACTTTTGGATATTGGCTGCTAAATCACCAAGCAACTCAGACTTCACGACAACATGTTCGGGTGTCTTTGTTGTATCATCTCGAATGACAAATGCCTTCCCTTCAGCTTCTTCCTGGTCCTGTTGTTCATTAATGGATAGTACATTCGAAAAAAAGTGCTCTTGTACAGTTTGATATACTTCGTCGACTGGTAATTCCATATGTTCAGCAAGTTCTTCGGGCGTAACATGACGCATATATTTCTGTTCTAAATGTTCAATTTGTGCATCTAGTTTTTTCGCTCTTTCCCTTGCCGATCTTGGAAGCCAATCCTCCTTCCGTAATCCATCAATAATAGCGCCTCTAACTCGGAAAGAAGCATACGTATCAAATTTTAAATCCCGATTAATATCAAATTTATTGAGCGCATCAAAAAGACCTAACATGCCTAAGCTCATTAAATCATCTCGCGAAACATTCTTCGGTAAACTAGCACCAATTCTTTGCACGTGATAAGACACAAGGGAAGTATACTTTTTTATTAGTAAATCACCTGCATCTGGATCACGGTCATTAATCCATCTATTCCAGATTTTTTGTTCATCGTTTAGAATTAATTGTGCCATGGAATCCACCTCTCTTAAAAACCGATGCTATTCTTCCCTATATTGTACCAAAATTCGATGATAATTTCATAACTTACCAAACATAATATTAACAAATAATCCATTGTACTTATCCGCAAAAAAAAAGAGATGTCTCAAGATACAATTGAGACAACCCATTCTTATCATAGATTCACTTGTTCTTCTTCTCGATGCATCATTGTACGAACAACTTGTGCTATCTCTTCTGTGTTTTCATCTTGGAATTCTACCGTTGTATTGGTCACTTGCTTTTCTTGTTTTTTTACAAGATTACTCTCATCTTGTACTTCTTCATTATGCTCGTCATCTATTAGACTTTCATCACTTTCAGGTGTGTATAAGATGAACGACACCAGATAACGTACGGGAAACATAGCAAGAAACACAAGAATGGCCGTCACAAACGAGCCTATCAAAATTCGAATTGGGAAATGGGAACTTTGAAACGTGATAAAAAAATACATTGAAAACGCTATAAGCGCTGCCCATAAGTTATAAAAAATAGAACCAAACATTATATTTCACTCACCCCTTGGTTGACCGTTCGAATATGTAATTTCGATGTTGTAGGATCAAACTCAATTGTTCTACCACTGCTGCCGCCTGTATCTTCAGCAATTAAAGGAATGGAATTTCGCTTCAATTCTTGTTTTACTGCCTCTACATTTCGCGGACCGATACGCATTGAATCCTTATCTGACGTAAATTGAAACATTTGTGCACCTCCAGCAATTTTTGCCTTCAGTCTGAATTTTTGAACGCCTTCTATTTTCAATAAATCGATCATTGCAGAAATACTTGTATCGGCAAATTTTGCAACATTAATCGATTCTAATCTTCCTAGTTTAGAATCTGGGAGCATGACATGTATCAAACCTGCAATTTTTTTCGACTCATCGTATAAGATAACGCCAACACAAGACCCAAGACCAGACGTCCTGATCGTGTTTGGCAATTTTGCTACATCCATTTGTGCAATTCCAACCTTTATAACTTGTCCACTGTTTAACATATGACTATGAAACTCCCAAAGCTTTAAAAATCGCTTCAAATGAATCTGGATCAGGTAATAAGAAGAAATGACCCCTTACTGTCTCGAGATCTTCAACTCCGTCTTCAAAAATGGATGTGTTAATTACGATGACATTATCACCAACATGCGATAATTCGATTAAGCCAATACTAATGATTGCACCAAACATGTCTACACTTAAGCCCGGCACTGTCGGGTAAATTTTCAAATTTGTAAAATCCGACAACGCTGATAAATATGAACCTGATAAAATATTACCCATTTCTTGCATTGCGGATAAACCTAATTCAGAAACTGGTGGGTTTTTAAAGTCGAACGATTCATCATGAATTAGACGTCGAATAAAACGATTTGCTTGCTCAATTGGTAAAATAAAGAACATACTACCTTCCGCATCGCCCTCAATACGTAAGAAAATACCGACAACGACGTTTTCAGATCCCCCTACAAGTTCCATCATGTCATTAAATGACACCATTTCTACCTTAGGGACGCGCATATCGATTTTCTTATCAAGCAAATCGGAAAGTGCAGTTGCGGCATGTGCAGCACCAATATTCCCAATCTCTTTTAATACGTCTAAATGTAGTGACGTAATTTTCTGATTATATGCCATATGTCATCCCTACTTTAGTGGATTTAATACCTTCTCTAAATGCAATAAAATCAATAAACGCTTATCTAATTTTGCCACGCCGGAAATGAATTCTTCTCCTAATGAGCCGACTACTTCTGGTTGTGGTTCAATGGAATTTGCTGCAATGTCTAGCACATCGTTTGCTGAATCTACAACAAAGCCGACTTCCATATCTTCTAAAGAAATAATGATGATACGCGTTGTCTCTTCATTTTTTGAAATTGGTAGTTCAAAACGTTCACGTAAATCGACAATCGGTGTAACGACACCACGTAAGTTAATTACACCTTTTACATACTTCTCCGTTTTCGGTACTCTCGTAATATGCATTAACTTTTCAATTCCTTGTACATGTGACACAGGGATCGCATATTCTTTATCTGCTAATTGGAAAACAATCACTTTAATACTTTCTTGTTCAATTGCGTTTGTCATGGTTAACACCTCTCTTATTCATTCGCCTTATTTGATCAGTGCATTGCAATCTACGATTAATGCTACTTTCCCATTACCTAAAATTGTCGCACCTGAAATTGCAAAGATATTTGTTAAATAGTTACCTAATGATTTCAACACAATTTCTTGTTGGCCAATGAATGAATCAACAACTAAACCAGCAAGCTTCTCACCTTTACGAACGATAACCACTGAGCGGAATTCATCGTCCTGAACCTCTTTACTAGGTACCTCAAAGATTTCCTCTAAGAATACAAGCGGTACAACTTTACCACGGAAGTCAATCACTTTTTGGTTATGCGCATTCATAATGTCTGAAGAACGAATAATCGATGTTTCAATAATCGATGATAATGGAATTGCATAAATCTCTTTTTCGATTTCTACTAACATGACAGAAATAATCGATAATGTTAATGGTAATTGAATAGAGAAAATAGAGCCTACATCTTGTGTAGATTCAATTGAGATATTACCACCCAATGATTCAATCGTTGTTTTCACAACGTCTAAACCAACACCACGGCCTGATACATCCGAAATCACATCCGCTGTAGAGAAGCCAGAAGCTAAAATTAACTCGTTAATTTGTTTGTCTGACATGGATAGTGATTGTTCATGCGTCACAACACCTTTAGAAATCGCTTTTTCCAGTACTTTATCACGATTAATGCCTGCACCATCATCTTCAATTTCAATAAAGACATAGTTGCCACTATGGTAGGCACGAAGAACTACTGTACCTTCTTCCGGCTTACCTTTCGCTAAACGCGTAGCAGGATTTTCAACACCGTGATCTACAGAATTACGAATTAAGTGAACAAGCGGATCACCAATTTCATCAATTACTGTACGATCAAGCTCTGTTTCCGCACCAATAATTTCTAGATTAATTTTTTTATTTAAATCACGAGACAACTGACGAATCATTTTCGGGAAGCGGTTGAATACCGTTTCTACTGGTACCATACGCATCGTTAAAATGATTGTTTGTAGATCACCCATTACACGGCTCATTCGTTCAACTGTTTCATTAAGCTCATTGTGATTGACTTCTGTAGCAATCGACTGTAATCGACCACGATCAATTACAAGCTCTTCAAATAAGTTCATTAAAATATCCAGTCGCTCAATATTTACGCGGATTGTTTTATTCCCAACAGGTCCAGCTTTGACAGGAGTAGCTTTCTCAGGTGCTTTAGCAGGCGTCGATACTGAAGGACCTACAGCATGTTCTGTTTTAGCTTCAACAACCTCTACTATAACTTCTTCTTCACGCTCTGAATACTTAAATTGTTCGATTGTGATTGGTACAACGATTACTTCCTCTACTTCTGAAACTTTCAGAAGTTTTTTCTGCATATCTTCTGCAGACTCTTTCGTCACAAACGCTACATAAAACAGTTGATCAAATTGTTCGTCCTCTAGTTTTTCAACGGTTGGCGATGACTTAATGACATCTCCGTCCTTCTCTAAAATTTCAAAGACCATGTACACACGTGCGGCCTTTAATAAGCAATCTTCACGTAAGCGCACAGTAATTTCAAATGCATTGAAATCTTGTTCAAAGGATTGCGTAATAACAGTTTGTTCAAAACCATCATATTCAAGTGCACTTGCAACAGGCGTAACAGCGACTGCAGTGGCAGCTACTTCAGCTATTACAGACTCCCCAGACTCAATAAGCTTCAATTTTGCAACAGTCGAAGAAACATCACGTTTCCCGTCACCACCATTTGCAATACCCATTACCATATCTTCTAAATGGTCAACAGATTCAAACACAACGTCTAAAATTTCAGGTGTAACATGGATTTTCTCATTGCGAATCGCATCTAATACGTTCTCCATTTTATGTGTTAAATCTGCTAAATCTTCATAACCCATTGTCGCTGACATGCCTTTCAGTGTATGGGCCGAGCGGAAAATTTCTCCTACAATCGTTAAATCATTAGGATTTTTCTCTAACTCTAATAAATGTTCGCTACAAGCTTGCAAATGCTCTTTACTTTCTTCGATAAACATCTCTAAATATTGATTGACTTCCATAAGAGGACACCCCTTTTAAGGCAAATATTTCATTATAATTTGTGCAATATCATCTATATCAGCTACTTCATCGACAAGTTGCGTTTCCACCGCAGCTTTCGGCATACCATACACTATGCAAGTTTCAGCTGACTCTGCAATAGCCATCACATTTCCGGAATTTTTTAGTACTTTCAACCCTTTTGAACCGTCATAACCCATCCCAGTCATAATAACTGCTATTTTATCAAATTCGTTAAATTGGCTAGCATCTTCAAACATCACATCTACGGATGGCCGATGTCCTGATCTTGGTGACTCATGATTATCAAGAACAATCCCAAAAGAGGTACCCAATTTTTTTAACTTCAAATGGTAACCACCTGGAGCTATATACGCAACACCATTTTGTAAAATATCTCCTTGCTCCGCTTCTTTTACCACAATTTCACTCAATTGATCTAAACGAGTGGCTAATGATTTTGTAAAACCAGCAGGCATATGTTGAACAATTAATATAGGTGCTTGAATATTTTTAGGGATTTTCGTAATCACCGCTTGTAAGGCACGAGGTCCCCCAGTTGATGTACCAATTAGTACTACTTTTTTACTTGTTCGGCTCCATTCAACTCTTTGCTTCTTGGTTTCAGCAGTTGAAATTGCGGAAGATGTAATTCTACCTTTATTGAAAGGTTCGATTTTTTTATTATTAAGTATTAGTGTCGGTTCTTGTTGCTTTTTCCTAGAAGGTTTTTTTAATTTGGAGATAGGCACTAATGCCGCCTGTTCAACTTTACGAACAAGTTCATCTTGGATTTTATGCAAATCAAGTGAAATGGTTCCGCTAGGTTTTGTGACAAAATCAACCGCCCCATATTCAATTGCCGTCAATGCATTCTCCGCCCCGTGCTGCGTCGTACTTGAAAGCATTACTACCGGCACTGGACAAACTGTCATAATTTCATTTAATGCATCCAGTCCATTCAATTCAGGCATTTCAATATCCATTGTTACGACATTTGGCTGTAATTTTTTAATTTTCATCAAAGCATCCTTACCATTTCGCGCCGTACCAACTACTTCAACCTTCAAGTTTCCAACAAAAAAGTCACTAATTAGCTTTCTCATAAAAGCAGAATCATCTACTACTAATAGTTTGCTTTTACCTGAGAAGTCCAATTAATCACGTCCTTTCGAAAAAATACTTTTAAGTTTAGATAAGAATTTATTTGATGTCTGCTCATGTGCATGAACTTCTTCTACACGGTGCTCAATAAAACGAGCAACAATTAAATGGAGCGTCTTCGTTATTAATGCGTCTGGATAAGCGATTGAAAATGGTACTTGTTCACGCACAGCTTTTCGAACAACTGCGTCCTCTGGCAAAGAACCTAATACAATCACATCTTTACCTAGGAAACTTTTCATCGTTAGCTTCAAACGATTCAGTGTTTCAAGTCCTTCTTCTTTTGAAAAAGTACGATTACATAGAATATAGAATTGTTTATCTGAATCCCTTAGATGAATATATTTCATCATTGAATAGGCATCAGTAATAGACGTTGGTTCAGCTGTCGAAATGACAACAATTTCATCTACAGACGTTAGTAAATCCAACGACCAATTTGTTATACCAGCACCCATATCAAATAGAATATAATCGAAGTTTTTTTGGAGCTCTTCAAATGCATGGATGAGGCGATTAAACATGTCCTCCGACCATTCCAATAAGCTCGACATACCCGAACCACCAGAAATGTACTGTAAACCTGAAGGCCCTTCAAATATCACTTCATCCAATAACTTATCACCTTGTAAGTAATCTCTTAAACTATACGAAACACTTTTTCCGATTAAAATATGAATATTCCCCATGCCGATATCCATATCAACAAGGACAACCTTCTTTCCTTTTTTTGCTAACGTCGTTGCAAAATTAGTAGAAAAATTACTTTTTCCGACACCACCTTTACCACTCACGACTGCAATTGATCTTCCTAAATCACCTTTGGTTTTCAGCATTTTCAAGCGCAATGATTCTGCTTGGTCTCTCATTTTTCTTCACCTTGGAAAAACATATTAAGTACTGCTTCTAAACCAGCTTCTTCAATATCTTCTGGTACTTCTTGACCATTTGTATAGTAAGCAAGTCCTTTATTATATTTAATCATTAAATTAATCATTGCGCCAATAGAATTTGTTTCATCTATTTTAGTGAAAATGAACTTCTCAATTGGTAATTGATGAAATTGATCGATAATTGTTACCATATCTTTCTCTTTGGCTGTCATGGAAAGTACTAAAAAGGATTCTGCATCTTCATCAAACTTGATGAGACGTTGCAAATCATCTACATATTTTACTTCTTTATAGTTTCGACCCGCAGTATCTATAAAAACTAAATCTAAATGTGAGAGTTTTTGAATAGCTCTTTCATAGTCTGTTGCGTTATAGGCGATTTCAACAGGCGCTTGCAGTAGCCCCGCATAAGTTTTTAATTGTTCAATAGCAGCAATACGATACGTATCTGTGGTAATAAAGCCCACTTTTTTCTTTTTTTCTAATACGGCTCTAGCAGCCATTTTTGCAATCGTTGTTGTTTTTCCAACTCCAGTAGGTCCTAACACATTAATGTATTTACGTTCATACGATAACCCACTAAATACCAATAATTCAAGTTTTTTGCGTAATATTTTTTTTGTAATGAGTTTGCATTGTGAGAAATTTATATCAGATGCTTCTTTAAAATGCGTAAAAAGCTCATCACCAATCGTTGTGATGAGCTCCTCACTTAGCTCTTGTTGCCTTAAATATTCAATGAAAGGTAAGAGTTCATCTGGGTATTGAGCTTGTGTAGTCTTTTTATGCATCGATTGCATTAAAGACTTTAAATCCGCAATTTCTTTTTTCAATTCTTTAGGAATCCCTGTGTCATCTAGAGTTACTGTCTTATGCTCCACATGATTTTGCTGAATTTGAGCTTGCATCGCATTGGTGATTTCTTGTAACTTCGTATTTTCCTTCATTTTAAATGTAGGTTGGGCTGTGGCAGGAGCCGAAAAACTCGGCTCTATGCGATCAATACCTGCTAGTACTTCAAAACTTTTCTTTTTAATAAGTCCGAAAAATTTCTTCGTTACAACTACTTTGGAATTTAGAATGACAGCGTCCTCTCCTAAATCAGCACGTACGAGCTTCATTGCTTCAGGTATGGAAGATGCATTATACTTTTTCATTTTCAATCAACATTCACCACCCCAACACTTTGAATTTCAATAGCAGCATCTAACTCATTATAAGATAAAACTGGTATTTGAGGGAAATAACGTTCTATCAACTGGCGTAAGTACATACGTACAGCTGGAGAACATAATACGATAGCTGATTGCTCCATGAACGACACTCGCTCTACTTCAGCCGCAATCGACTCTAAAATCATTTGTGATTCTTGCGGATCCATCGCTAAATAATTTCCATGATCTGTTTGTTGAATACTATCAGCAATGGTTTTCTCGACTTTACCTGAAACAGTGATTACTTTCAACGACGATCCGTCTCCGTTATATTGTGCTGTAATTTGACGAGCCAACGCTTGACGTACATACTCAGTTAATATATCGGTATCACTCGTTAATTTTGCATAGTCTGCTAATGTTTCAAAAATAATCGGTAAGTTACGTACTGACACACTTTCACGTAGTAATTTTGCTAATACTTTTTGAATCTCACCCGTTGATAATGGAGCTGGTGTTAACTCTTCTACTAAGATTGGATGTGTTTCTCGTAAGTGATCGATTAATTGTTTTGTTTCTTGACGACCTAATAATTCGTATGCATTTGCGCGAATCATTTCGGTTAAGTGTGTTGAAACAACACTTGGCGGATCTACTACAGTATAACCAAGCATTTCAGCGTCCTCTTTTACTTGGTCTGTAATCCATTTTGCCGGTAAACCAAACGACGGTTCAACCGTTTCAATTCCATCAATGGAATCATCGTCTCCTGGACTCATCGCTAAATAGTGATCTAGTAAAAGTTCACCTTTTGCTAATTCATTCCCTTTAATTTTTATGCGATATTCATTTGGTTGAAGCTGAATGTTATCACGAATACGGACAACTGGGATGACAATTCCTAGCTCTAGCGCTAGCTGACGACGAATCATGACTACGCGGTCAAGTAAATCCCCGCCTTGTGCAGCATCGACTAAAGGAATTAAACCATAACCAAATTCAAATTCAATTGGATCAACATTCAATAAATTCACAACATTTTCAGGACTCTTCATGCCGTCAGTTGCCACTTCTTCCTCAATTTCAAGTAATTCTTCTTCATCTTCTGGTTTTTTATGTTCCATTCTGTACGCACCTAAAATAAGAGTTAAGCCAATCGGTAGCGTAATCCAATTTGGTATTGGTGTAAATAAACCAAGTAAAATAATGGTACCACCTGCAACATACAGCAACTTTGCTTGCGCAAAAAGTTGTCCCATAATATCTTCACCAAGGCTACCTTTAGAAGATGCACGTGTAACAACAATTCCTGTTGCGGTTGAAATTAGAAGCGCTGGTATTTGTGATACGATTCCATCTCCAACAGTTAATTTTGAGAAATGTGTTGCCGCTTCTGCAAACGGTAAGCCCATTTGGACAACCCCAATAATAATCCCAAATAATAAGTTGATAATAACCATGACCATTGAGGCGATGGCGTCCCCTTTTACAAACTTGGTCGCACCATCCATCGCACCATAAAAATCCGCTTCCCCGGACACTTTATCACGACGCTCACGCGCATCACGTTCTGAAATGACCCCTGCATTTAAATCCGCATCGATACTCATTTGTTTACCTGGCATCGCATCGAGTGTGAAACGTGCTGCTACCTCTGCGACACGTTCCGCCCCTTTTGTAATAACGATAAACTGAATTAATACAAGAATTAAGAATACAACGAGACCAACAAGTATGTTCCCTCCTACTACGAAATCACCAAAGGTTTCGACAACCGAACCTGCATCACCTTTTGCTAAAATGGCACGAGTTGTCGAAACACTTAGTCCGAGTCGGAACAGTGTTAACAGCAAAATTACTGATGGGAAAATAGAAAAATCTAATGCTTCCTTCATACTCATTGCTGTTAACAATACAAGTAATGCTAATGTAATATTGATAACAATGAGGAAACTTAACATCCACGGAGGAAGAGGAATGATGAGCATCGCTACGATTAAAATAACCGCACCTAAAACCCCTATATCGCGAACTTTCATTTATGTCCCTCCTACTAAAGGTTTTAAATTTTTCGCTTAATACGATACACATAAGCGAGTATTTCGGCTACTGCTTTAAAAAATTCATCTGGTACTTGATCACCAATATCCACTTGGTCATACATCGCACGTGCTAATGGCCTATTTTCGACCATAATGATATCATGCTCTTTTGCAATCAACTTAATTTTTTGTGCAACAAAGTCTGTACCTTTTGCGACAATACGTGGTGCTTCCATACTATCTTCGTCATATTTAAGTGCAATTGCATAGTGAGTCGGGTTCGTAATGACAACATCTGCATTTGGAATCTCTGACATCATACGGCGCATCGCCATTTCACGCTGACGCTGTTTGATCTTGGATTTAATGAGCGGGTCACCTTCACTATTTTTATATTCATCTTTAATGTCTTGCTTGGACATTTTAAGATTTTTTTCATAATCATGTTTTTGATATAGCCAGTCTAATAGTGATACACAAAGCAGTACTAAAGAAGCTGCAATGCCCATAATAGCCACTAATTTCCCTACAGTTGTAAGTGTAACCATTGGACTTTTAAAGGATAAAGCTAATACTTCATGAAGGTTTGTCCATATAATGATGGTCGTTATGCCACCTATAAAGGTGATTTTTAGCGTAGATTTTAAAAGCTCCACGATGGCTTTCACAGAAAATATTTTTTTTAATCCTTTAATCGGATCCATTTTTTTTAAATCAAATTTCATCGGTTCCATCGTGAAGAGAAAGCCGAATTGAAAAAAGTTAGCGGCTAGAGCACCGACAAAGGCAATGGCCATAATCGGTACGATAATATAAGCCATCTCTACAAGCATTTCTGTAAATAATTGCATCACACTATCTATTGTGATTGTTTCAACATGCATATTATGAATAAACGTTTGTTTAAAGAAGGCCAATAAATTGTCGCCTAATGAGCCTGCAAAGAATAATAAAAAGATAAATACCATGAGCATGACGATCGCACTTGAAATGTCCTGACTCTTAACGACTTGTCCTTTTTTACGCGCATCTTGGCGTTTTTTAGGCGTCGCTTTTTCCGTTTTTTCACCCGCGAAAAATTGTAAATCTAAATCTAGTAGTAGCAACATATTATCCACCACCTAAAATTGCCATTAAATCGCGCATACCATAAATCATAATGGTAATAAGTTTTTGTATTACTTGTATCATGACAGCCATCATCGTAAATAGAATTAAAAAACTAACACCTATTTTAATAGGAAAACCGACCACGAAAATGTTTAATTGTGGTACCGTCTTTGCGGTAATTCCCAAAGCTAGATCCACTAAAAATAAAGTAGCTATAACAGGTGCCGCCATTTGGAATGCAATGGCAAAGACAGCCGTGAAAGTGGTCATAATAAATTCAATATAATCTTCATTTACAAAATTAGGAAACCCTTGATCGATTGGTAAAAACTGATAGCTATAATAAATACCGTCTAAAATCATATGATGGCCATCAATTGCTAGTAAAAACAATAGAGATAACATGTTAAAGAACTGACCAATTAATGGACTTTGAGCCCCCGTTTGAGGGTCAATAATGTTGGCAATTGCAAAGCCCATTTGGAAATCGATAAAACTACCAGCAATTTGTATTGCCGACATAATAATATAGCCAAGTAGTCCAAGTAAAAGCCCAATAAGCGCTTCTTTTATTATTAAAAGTATGTAATCTCCATTTAAAATAAATGGTTCAATATCAATCGTGTAATACATCATCCAAGCTAAAACGAATGCGAGAGTTATTCGTACTTGCTGTGGAATTGTTCTGTACGAGAAAAATGGTACAGTTACAAAAAAAGCAGTTACACGCACAAGTACTAATAAGAAAACCGTAATTTGTGGAATTAATTCATTCATGTACTCACCCTATATAACGCGTTAAATTCTCAAAAATATCTCTCGCATAGCTCGTTACTTGTGATAACATCCAAGGTCCAAAAAATACAATAGCCACTAAAACAGCGACTATTTTTGGTACGAACGCTAATGTTTGCTCTTGTATTGAGGTCGTCGCTTGGAAAATACTAACCGCTAAACCTGAAATCAAAGCCACTAATAATAGCGGTCCGCTCGTTAGAAGGATAATCATTATGGCACGCTCTGCTATTGAAATAACCATTTCACCTGTCATATTGTCTCATCCCCTAAAAACTTTGTAGTAATGATTTCATCACGAGATACCAACCATCTACAAGTACAAATAGTAAAATTTTAAACGGTAATGAAATCATAACTGGCGGTAACATCATCATCCCCATCGACATCAATGTACTTGCAACAATCATATCGATCACTAGAAACGGAATGAAAATCATAAAACCGATTTGGAACGCTGTCTTAATTTCACTTAACGCAAAAGCAGGTACGAGCATTGTAAGTGGGATTTCTTCCACAGATGCAGGCTTTTCTGCTTGGTTATACTTTAAAAATAAATCTAAATCCTTTTGTCGCGTGTGCTTACTCATAAATTCTTTAAACGGCTCACTAGCACGGTCATAGGCTTCCTCAAGACCGATTTCTTCAGCGAATAGTGGCTGCAATGCTTCTTTATTCACCTCTTGGAAAGTAGGCGCCATAATAAAGAATGTTAAAAATAATGCAAGCCCGACAATGACCTGGTTTGGCGGCATTTGCTGTGTCGCAAGTGCTGTTCGCACAAATGACAACACGATGACAATACGCGCAAACGATGTCATTAAAATTAATATACTTGGTGCTAAAGACAAAACCGTTAATAATAGCATGAGCTTAACGGAAGTAGAGACATTGGTCGGATCACTACCCGAAAAAGAGTTGAGGATATCCTGCATTAATCATCATTCTCCTTTTTCTTCCATTTCTCTAATTCATCACTACGCTCTTGTTTAATTTCAGTAATTCTTTTCTCGAATAGTTCGCCAAATGTATCTTGATGATTGTCAACATTCGATGAATCATTTTGAGGGTTTTTTTTGAATTTGGACAGTAATTCGGCAATATATGGTGATGATGATGCATATTCTTGTCGTTCATTGTAAAGCGCTAATAGCTGTTCGACTTCTTGCGGGTCAGTAATTTCACGTAATAGCTGTACATCTTCACCGACACCAACTAAATATAGCGATTTACCTACTTGCAGAAGTTGTACTGATTTTTGTGCCCCCAATGATATGCCACCTAAGTTTTGTACCATTTGATTATGCTGGTATTTTAAATTTTTCTTATTTAAAAATTTCATCAATGCATAAAATAACACCACAACAAAAATAAGCGCCAAAATCATTTTTATGTACTCCCAAGCAGACACGTCTCCAGCTGCTGAGACGACTGTATCTTTCTCAGCAGCTGGTTCGGTGTCATCATTACACGCTTCTGGGTTTTTCATGCAATACTCGATACTATTCGTATCAGAATTTGCATAAACAGAAGTCGGCATTGGGTATAAAAACAAAAATGTTACAAGAAATGCAAAAATCATCGAGAATTGAAATGATTTATACACTTGCATTCTATCAACCTAGCGCTTTTTGAATTGCTTCAATTACGCGGTCTGCTTGGAATGGTTTCACAATAAAATCTTTCGCTCCAGCTTGAATTGCATCGATTACCATAGCTTGTTGTCCCATAGCTGAACACATGATAACAGTAGCATTTGGATGAGTGCCTTTGATTGCTTTTAATGCAGCAATACCATCCATTTCAGGCATTGTAATATCCATTGTTACTAAGTCTGGCTTTAACTCGTTGTACTTTTCAACTGCTTGTAACCCATCTGCAGCCTCTCCTACGACTTCAAATCCATTCTTTGATAAAATATCCTTAATCATCATGCGCATAAAAGCTGCATCGTCTACAATCAAAATTCTTTTAGACATGGTTAACTCCTCCAATTGAAACTATCTTAAATTATTTAAACGCTCTGCTTGACTTAAAACATCTGTAATTCGTACACCAAAGTTTTCATCAATAACAACAACTTCACCCTTAGCAATTAAGCGACTATTGACTAAAATATCAACAGGTTCACCTGCCAATTTATCTAATTCAATAATCGAGCCACTTGAAAGGTCTAAAATTTCTTTTACAGAACGTTTCGTACGTCCTAACTCTACCGTAACCTGTAATGGAATATCAAGTAGCATATTCAAATTTCTGGCTTCAGATTCTGTAATAACATTTGTATCAAAGCTAGCAAATTGTGCTTGTTGAACATTTACGGGTTGCGCCGCTCTAGCAGACGTTTGGATTGTTTGTTGCTCTTGATATACTGGCTGTTGCATTGGTGGTGCCGGTTGCTGATAAGCAGGTTGTACCGGTGCTGCTGGCTGAGCAACCGGTGGCGGTGGCGCCACAGGTGGAGCTTGCATAGTTGCCGCGACAGGTTCTTCAATAGCTTCCAGTTCACCCAAAAGCGATTTTACAATGTTTTGACTAAATTTAAGCGGTAATAACTGCATTAAATTAGAATCAATTAAACTACCAATTCTTAAGCGGAAAGATACTTTTACAAGTAAATCATCTTCCGGAATATTATCTCGACCTTCGTCGCGGGAGATGTTCATTAGATCAATAGAAGGAGGAGAAATATCCACCTTTTTATTAAATACCGTTGACATTGATGTTGCAGCTGAACCCATCATTTGGTTCATTGCTTCTTGCACAGCACTTAACTGAATTTCTCCTAGATCTGGTTTAGGATTTAATCCATCCCCACCTAACATTAAATCAGCAATAATTGCAGCATCGGATTGTTTGATAACTAGTAAATTCATACCAATTAATCCAACTGTATATTCAACTTGTACAGCTACATATGGATGAGGGAATTCCTCCTCTAATTTGTTACGGTTAATCATCGAAATACTAGGTGTTGTAATATCAACTTTCTGACCTAAGAGCGCCGAAAGTGCAGTAGCTGAGCTACCGAAAGAGATATTCCCTACCTCTCCTAGCGCATCTTGCGCAAATAGATCAAGGTAATCTTCAACTCGTATTTCATCGTTTTCATCATTTGCAGAAGCTTCATTGGTGTCATTTCTATCTTCCAACGTCTCGCCCCTTAATAAAGCCTCAATTTCTTCTTGGGAGAGCATTTCATCACTCATCTTCGTCTCCTCCTTTCAAAGGGTCGATAATCTGGATTGCTAATTTTTTACCTTTTTTTCCGGGTTGTACTGTAAATTTCGGTAAAGTTCCTACTCTTAACAGTAGTGGGTCTTCGATTTTTTGATCTAATTGAATGACATCCCCAATTTGCATTAGAAGGAAATCTTCAATTGTAATGTCTGTAATTCCAAGTTCCACGGAAAGAGGTAATTGTGCTTGTTTTACGCGTGTTTCCAGCATTTTCGTTTGTTCTGGTGACATTTCTTTAGTATTCGTTTGCATCCAGTAACGCACTGAAAGGTTTGGTACAATTGGCTCCAATACAACATGTGGTATACAAATATTAATCATACCGCTTGTCTCTCCAATAATCGTATTTAGTGAAATAACGACAACCGTTTCATTTGGAGAAATCATTTGTAAGAACTGAGGATTCACCTCAAGCTCAACTAAAATCGGATCGATTTCAGCAATATTTTCCCAGGCCTCACGTAAGTTGTCGAATGAACGTTCAAAAAGGTTTGTCATAATTTTCGTTTCGATTTCCGTTAAGTTATCGACATTACTATGACTCGCCCCACTACCGCCCATTAAACGGTCTAACATAGAGTACGCAATGTTTGGGTTAATTTCCATTAATATATTACCATCAAGTGGCGGCACTTCAAATACATTAATGAGTGTCATATTCGGAATCGAACGTACAAACTCTTCAAATGGTATTTGATCTACTGATGCTACTGTAATTTGCACATAACTTCTAAGTTGTGCTGAGAAAAAGGTAGTCAGTAATCGTGCAAAGTTTTCATGTATTCGGGTCAAACTTCGGATTTGATCTTTTGAGAAGCGAAGCGCTCGTTTAAAGTCATACACTTTTACCTTACGTACTTCATCTTCTTTTTTAATGTCATCCGCTGACATTTCTCCGGTTGATATTGCGGAAAGAAGCGCATCTATCTCGGATTGGGATAACACATCTCCTGCCATTTGCCCACCTCCATTTCAAGCTGTTTCTGTTTCTAATTAGTAATGTAGGAGGTTATATACAATTCCTGTATTTCTCCCTCTTGCATCAATTCATTTAATTTTGTTTTTACCGCCTTTTTGAACATTTGCTTCCCTTGCTTGCCCTCTAAATTCTCTTGCGTCATTTCAGAAAGCTCTTCAATAACAATGTTATTTATTTGAAAATTACGCTTTCCTAACTCTTCAGCTGCATCCTTACTTGATGTTTGGATCTTTAGTGCCACTTTCACAACTCGTTTATCAGCAAGGTTTGTCATAATTTCGGGAACATCAATAGAAGCTTCTACAATCTCATCGATAGGCGGCTCAAGTGTTGCTGTCGGCTTGTTAAATTGCGTGACCAACACAAAAGCTACTATCCCAACTAAAAGTACTAATACTAATACAATGAGTAAAATGGTTAATAGTTTATTATTCTTCATCTTCATCACCTCGTAGATGCGGGTTTGATAATACTTGTATATTTTTATAAAAGGCTGATACCTTTTGTCGCACCTCATCTTCACTCTGTAATACTATGATTTTCGTTCCTGTCGTTAACGTGATAGTTGTATCCGGAAACGACTCTACGGTTTCTATGTATAAAGCATTCAAAGTGAAAGCTTTGCCATTTAGACGTGTTAGTTCAATCATTGAAATAGGGCCGGGTCTATACTTGAGAGCCGGCCCGACCCTCCCTCATATATTGAATTTAATGTACTATGTTACAATAAAAAAATTATCGTTTTAAGTTTACTAATTCTTGTAGAATTTCATCTGACGTTGTAATAATACGTGTGTTCGCTTGGAAACCACGTTGTGCAACAATCATTTCTGTGAATTCTTCAGATAAGTCAACGTTGGACATTTCAAGAGAACCAGAAACAGTTTTACCGATACCATACGTATTACCTACGCCGATTTGAACAGCTCCAGAGTTAGCACTTTCTTCATAATAGTTATTCCCTATTTTCGTTAACCCTTCCGCGTTAGGAAATTTAGCCATAACAATTTGACCAGCAAATTTAAGACCCTCACTATCAGTAAATGTAACTTTACCATCTGCACCAATAGACATTGATTTAGCATCAGTTGGGATTCTTATGCGTGTACCCACTACTTCAGTTTGAAGTTCTTCCCACTCTTCAGATTCATACTCTAATGCGGTACCATCCTCCTCTACTAATGGTAAATCTTGATCATCTTCAGCAAGTCCTTCCCAACCTTGCATACCAACCACATAATTACCTGATGCATCTACTAAAAATCCTTCTTGGTCCATATAGAAATTCCCAGCACGTGTATAAGCTACATTATCAAAGCTTTCACCAGCGATTGTTTCACTGTCTCCATTAGGATTGTATTTGGCAACCATAAAGAAGCCTTCACCCTCAACAGCGATATCTAAAACTCGTCCAGTATTTTGGCGAGATCCAGAACCATGAATAGTATCAATAGTTGCTAAACTTGAACCTAAACCTACTTGTTGAGCATTCGTCCCCCCCGCTGTCAAACTCGGACCTGAAGCACCTGCTTGAGTTTGAGACATTAAGTCTTTGAAAATTACTCGACCTTTTTTGAAACCATGTGTATTAACATTAGCAATATTATTACCGATAACATCTAGCTTCGTTTGGAAGTTTTTTAGACCTGAAATACCTGAATACATAGAACGTAACATAAGTTGTCGTTCTCCCTTCTCTTTTTCAAATTTGCCTTGGCATATTTGAGTCCAGATTTTAATCGTGCATACACGATTAACACCTTTACAAAATCTGTGACATCTGCCGGAGGCATGTTGTTAAATTCAGCTGTGCTGAATTTAACAATGTGTGTGCTTCAATCAGTCAGCAACACGTAGGCTTCCTTACATCAGAAGGTCCAGCCTTATAGCACGATTGTGCCATCAATATTTGTAAATATTTGTTGTTTTGCTTCCGTGCGATCCATTGCTGTAATGACAGTCGCATTTTTAGCGCTGACTATTAAAGCCGCTTGATCCATCAAGACTAATGGTTGGTTAACACCCTTTGAACGAGCTTCAAACACTTTGTCTGATACTACTTGCCATTCTTGATCTGAGATAGCAATATTACGCTCAACTAATCGTTCATTCGCATGCTTACTCACTTTAAGCTCTTGCTGCTTCGTCGCTTCTTGTAAATGCGTTAAAAACGATTGTTGTGACTTAATAGGTGTCGATTGAGTTTGACGGATAAGTGGCTGCAGTGGTACACGATGAATCGCAAATTTGTCCATCTTTATCCTCCGCCTTTATTCGCTAACTACAGTAAAGTCCTTACCCGTTAACTTATTACCGTTTTCTAGTACATAATGGATAATACCATCTTTATTTGAAACAGAAACGATCCGACCTTGTACTTCCTGTTCACCATCTTTATAAGTTACATTTTTTCCAATCAGCATGCTAGCTTGAACTAATGGTGGTTCTTTATCAATAGTGGAACCATTGCCTGTATTACTTTCTGCCCCACCTAAAATAGCTGAAATATTACCAGGGGATATCTCCTTACCGTCAGCTAATACGAATACCACATCACCTTCTACAAATTTCAGTGATTCGATTTTGCCTGTTCCTTCATTTATAATTGGCTTACCCGCTTCATCCAGTTTTTCTGTCACCTCATGCCATTTAACTTCCTTACCAACAAATGACGTGTAGCTCATGAGCTGAGTTTGCTGTTGAGAGGCTAATAAAGACTCCATCGCTTTTGTCATATTTTGCATTTGCTCTAAAGAAGAGAATTGCGCCATTTGTGCAATAAATTCACGGTCATCCATTGGGTTTGTTGGATCTTGATTTGCCAATTGTGTAATTAACAATTGTAAGAATGCATCTTTACCAAGTTCACTATTACCAGTTTGTTTTGTTGGCTTTTGATAGTTTGAATAGTAAAGATCATCCGTTACTTTTGTACTTGTTGTAGCATCTGCCATTACTTACACCTCCTCATTTATTAAATAGTCACTAAATGACATGGTTTCTTCTTCTTCGTCATGGTTATTTCCTTGTTCTTCTTGCTCTTGTTGTTGCTTAAAGAAGTTATTAAAGAAGCTTTGATCACGTTGCTGACGATCTGCATCTTGTAATGATTGAGCAATATCAAGACGATCTACCTGAATATTTTGTTGAACAAAAGCTTGTTTTAACTGATGTGCTTGACTATCAAGTAACTCTCGGCCATGTGCTGTTGAAGCAAGTAAGCGCGCTGTTAATACGCCATCATTTTGCACAAGCTCGATACGAATTGTTCCAAGATTTTCAGGATATAACTTCAATGTTAAACGTGTGATACCTTGTGCATTTGAGAGTTGTACCCTATTAATGATTGCTTGCATTTCTTTTAGTAAGGCTTCAGATTGTGCTGGCTTAGCCGCTGGTAATGTTACTTGGAACGTATCTGCTTTTGTTTGTACAGTATTAGCTGTTACCATTTCGTTCGCATTTGTATCTGTCTGCTGCGAAGTTTGCGTCACTTGTGCTGTTACTTGTTGAAAGCCATGTAACGGTAATGTCATAGTTGTTTTTGTTGTTACTTGTTGCGCAGTTAAAATTGTTTCTACTTGAGTTTGCATTGTCGCAAGGAAGTTTTTAGCAGTCGTAAGTAAATTTTCTTGTGGTGCTGTTAAATCCGTTTTTTGACTAACTAACTCTGCTAACTTCAGCAACTGTAGTAATTGATTCGCTTCTTTTGGCGTTACTTGTTCTTCCCCTTGTAATGCCGAAATAATTTGTGATTGCAATAATGGTGCTTGTTCGCCTACTAACGTTAATAATTCCCAAACATCGCTTGCTTGTTGATCCTCACCTAATAATTGTTGGACAACTTGCAATAATTGCTCCGCGTCGATATTAAGTGCAGCCATTAAATCCTCAAGATTTAACATTTCATCCAAAGCAACAGCCTTACCGTCTTCTCCAACTTGAAGCATTAATAGCCCATCATCATGTGGAATATCAAGTAAATTTAATAACTCTTCAATTGATTCTACGTTTAATATAGCAGCTAATTCAGCTAAACCTGCTTCATCATCTGTACTTGTTTGCTGTGTTGTCTGATTTGCTTGGTTTGTTGATGAAATCACTTGTCCAAATACAGAGCCAAATTTAGATAATCCATCTTTAGAAGTTACGGTATCTATTTGAGCATTTGTATTTTTATTAGTGTTTGAAGTTGCCACAGAAGATTGCTTAGGTGTCACACTTTTAGTAGCCATCATTTGCATCATTGCGATATTCATATACTCACCTCCTTTCCCTTACTAAACTTTACTGTTTAGACATCATTTCCGTATATTTCGCCGCATCTTGCGGGTCCATTTTCTCTAAAATTGCCGCTAACTTATCTGGTTTTAAATTCGTCAAAATACGAAGAGCTTCTGCATCACTCATTTTAATGAGAATAGGTGCAGCTGCTTTAGCAGACATTTTGTCGAACGTCGATAAAATATCACCGAAATCTCGTTTCACATCATCTTGCTCTCTTTTTAATTTTTCAATTTCAAAGAGTAATTTTTCTTGCTCGATTACTAGCGTTTCTTTTTCAGTAGTTGAGGAATCCAATTTTTTTTGTAGTTGCGAAATTTCTGCTTCTTTTTCTTGAATTTCAGCTCGCAAGCTCACAACCTTGGAATCATTGCTAGCTACTGCTTCTATTGCCTTATCTTTTTCAGATTCTACGAACGGCAAGCTTTCCATAGCCTTCTGTCCTAAATCGAAGACATTCGTATTTAATAGCGTTGAAACAACAAGTAAAATTGCTACGACAAACATCAGCGGTATTAATATCCATATAAATAACTTTTGAAAAATACCCGATTTACGCTTTGGTTGTTGTTCCACTAATTCAGTTGCAATTCGATTTTCTTTTTTCGCCATGAAATCACCTGATTTCTTTCTTGTAATACGTAAGTGATGAAATTTCGTCTAAAAAAATGCTCTCAACACGGTCTTCCTCTTGTTGATATGCTTTAAAATCTTTTTCACGCATTTTTTCAAATTTACGTACTTCCAAGTTTTTTTCTAATAATTTTTCTTCATGCCAGTTCATTTTTGCACGAGCTTGAACAACTTTTTGTTGTACATCAGCAATCGTTTTTTCCAAGCTATCCATGAAGCGTGCATAATGATGAATTTCTTCAATGGAAGAACCTATAGCTAATCGCTCTTGTCGAAATTCTACTAGCTTTTCTTTTTTCTTTAGCAATTCATAAAGTTTATTTGCCACTTCTTCAAACGAACGGACAGATTCTTTATATGCAATTTCTGTTTCAGTCTTTTCTTGCTCCCGAATGATTAGTACTTTTTCAAAACGATATTGGTATTTAACCATCTATTTGCCACCGCCGTTCGATAATGTAATCAACTCGTTCATACTTTCCTCAAGTGTCACTTTATCTAAATACCCTTGCTTCAAATAAGCGGTAATAAGTGGCTCATAATATATGGCTTCATCAATTTCTTTCGATGTACCACGTTTATATGCACCAATATTAATTAAATCTTCGGACTTGTCATACGTATAATACAGCTCACGTAAGCGCTCAGCAGCTTGTTTATGTGCTGGCTCTGCTACATGATTCATTAAACGACTGACACTTTTTAGTACATTAATAGCTGGATACTGCCCTTTATTTGCAAGATTTCGGTCGAGCACAATATGGCCATCTAAAATTCCTCGTACAGTATCCGCAATTGGCTCATTCATATCGTCTCCATCTACTAAGACCGTATAAAACGCGGTAATTGAACCTTTTTCATTCGTACCAGTACGTTCTAAAAGCTTCGGTAAAATGGCAAACACAGATGGTGTATACCCCTTTTGTGCAGGTGGTTCCCCTGTAGCAAGTCCAATTTCTCGTTGGGCCATTGCAACACGCGTAACCGAGTCCATCATAAGCATGACATTTAGTCCGCGATTTCTAAAATATTCTGCAATAGCTGTAGCTGTAAATGCACCTTTGATTCGCATCAAAGCTGGCTGATCAGAAGTAGCTGCTACAACAATGGAACGACTCAAGCCCTCTGCCCCTAAGTCTCGCTCAATGAATTCTCGCACCTCACGACCACGCTCTCCAACAAGAGCAATGACGTTTAAATCAGCCTGTGTATTGCGTGCAATCATGCCAAGTAACGTACTTTTTCCGACCCCTGAACCGGCGAAAATACCGACGCGTTGACCATTGCCTACCGTTAACATCCCGTCAATAGCTTTTACGCCCACTTCTAGCCTTTCATTAATGGGTGGTCGTGTTAACGGATTTGGTGGATCTTGCTCAGTCGGTACCGTCATTAACCCCTTTGGTAAAAGTGTTCCGTCAATTGGGTTGCCCATTGAATCGAGCACTTTTCCGATTAACTCAGGCCCTACCTTTACTTCCAATGGCATACCCGTACCTTCTACTAAACAGCCAATTGAGATTTCGCGCAAAGATGTAAATGGCATTAATACCACTATTTCATCCTTGAAACCGACTACCTCCGCCAAAATAATTTGACGACCGCTTTTCACTGTATCCACATGAATCTTACAAACATCACCAATGGAACTATCTGGACCTTGCGACTCAATCATCAGGCCGACAACTCTCGTTACTCTACCAAACTTTTTAAAAGTTGGTATATTAGGAATTTGTTCGATTAATTGAGCCGTTTTCATCTAGATCATTCCTTACTTTCTAATATTTCGTTTAGCTTTAACCGCAATTCGTTAAGTTGTTCGTCAATGCTTACAACAATGCGGCCATGATTTGTTTCGATAAAGCAATCTGTATCATTTTCCAAATCTTCATTTACAAAAACCATAAATGGAACATCTGTCGGGAACATCTCTGCTAGTTCATCACGATTTGTTGTAATCAACCCATAATAAGTTGGTGATACATAGATTTTAATTTCTTTCATCTCTCGCGCTTCTTTTAAGCCTCTTCTTACGATTGAAACGAATAATTGATCATTCCGCTCTAAAGAAGCGCCTAGGATACGTTCTGCAGCAGTTAATCCTAATTCTAAAACAACCGCTTCTTGATCTTCGATATATTTTCTTGCATTTTCTTGTGCATGAATAATCACTTCATTCGCCGTTTTCAGCGATTCTGCCATTGCCTCATTCACTTTGTTTGCCCCATCCTCATATCCTTGACCGAAGCCTTCATCATAAGCTTCTTGTACTCGTGTAGGTCGCTCCTCTTCCCAAGAAATTTTCAATTGTTCAACCTCTTGAAAATGGACTTGTTTCTCGAGTTCAAATGCATCACGTTCAGCTTGTAATGTTGCTCTTGCCTCAGCAAGTAAACGATTACGCTCTATCATAATATCTTCCATCGTAACCTTGACTTCCGGTACTTCATCATTTTCTACTTCAAGTTTTTCAAACATATCACGAATCTGGATTTCTTTTATCTTTTCATTCCTGGACTGTGTATTAATTGAACGGATGATTCTAGACAATAACGTCATCTCCTCCACCGCGTGCGATAATAATCTCACCAGCGTCCTCTAAACGACGAATAACAGCAACAATTCGAGATTGCGCTTCCTCTACATCACGTAAACGTACAGGTCCCATAATTTCCATCTCTTCTCTAAATGTTTCAGCCATACGTTGCGACATATTACGGAAAATAATATCTTTCACTTCTTCACTTGAAACTTTCATAGAAAGAAGTAAATCTTCATTTTCACAATCACGAATTACGCGCTGAATCGAACGATTGTCAAGCGTTACGATATCTTCGAATACAAACATGCGTTTTTTGATTTCTTCAGCAAGTTCTGGATCTTGGATTTCAAGTGCATCGAGAATTGTTTTTTCTGTTTGACGGTCAACACCATTTAATACTTCAACAACTGCATCAATACCGCCCGTTTCTGTGTAATCTTGCGTCACAGTAGATGATAACTTGCGTTCTAATACAGATTCGATTTCGCTAATTACTTCTGGTGAAGTCGATTCCATCATCGCAATACGTTTTGCAATATCAGCTTGTACTTCCTGTGGTAGAGAAGATAAGATGACACCTGCTTGCCCTGCTTCTAAATAAGATAGAATAAGGGCGATTGTTTGCGGATGTTCATTCTGAATGAAGTTGAATATTTGTGTTGGATCTGCCCTTCTCGCAAAGTCAAAAGGACGTACTTGCAGAGAAGACGTTAAACGATTAATAATCGTTTGTGCCTGTTCCATCCCCAACGCTTTTTCTAAAACTGTTTTCGCATACCCAATACCACCTTGCGTAATATAATCTTGCGCAAGTGCAATATTATGGAATTCTTCAATAATTTCTTCTTTCACATTCGCTTCTACCCTTTTAACCCCAGAAATCTCTAACGTTAAACGTTCAATTTCTTCTTCAGATAAATGTTTATAGACAGAAGCTGAAACCTCAGGCCCTAGTGAAATTAACAAGAGAGCGGCCTTTTGTTTTCCCGTTAATTCCTTATCTTTCTTGGACACAGCCGAACCTCCTAGTTATTCTTCAGCAATCCAACTACGCAATAACTTCGCAAAATCATCTGGCTTATCTTTAGCCATTTTTTCAAGCTGCTTACGACGTACTGTAGCTTCCGTTTCAATTTCATCATTAATGTCATCGACAATAAGCTCTTCTTGTTCTTCAAGAATGCTAAGTTCTTCTTCTTCCTTCGCACGCTTACGTGAACGTATAATGAAGAATGCTAGCAATAATATAACAGCTAATAAAATACCGCCAACTACCCAAACCCACCAAGGAATAATTGATTTTTCGTTAGCCACTTCTGTTGCTTTTCCATATAACGGTTGGATTGAAACAGCTACCTTTTCATCAATTTGTTCTTGTGTTAACTCTGCTGTTACATCTTTTGAAATCGTCGTGCGAACGATTGTACTTAAAATTTTCTCGATATCTTCACGTACACCCTCTGGTAATGATGCTGCATCATCAGCAGTAGGTGGTTCTACTACGACTTGAATACCGATATCTTGAATTTTATAAGGTGCTTCTTGAATATCTTTACGAATACGGTTGACGTCGTTATTAATTGTCTCTTCCGTTTTTTCGTATTCTCCGTCACCCCCAGCACCTTCACCATAAGTAGTGAAATTATCCGTTGTTGTCCCAGCTTCAGGTGTACCGGTAGCAGCATTCGCACCTGCACCTGAATAGGTTTCGGAAATACGTTGGGAGCTAATTGCAATACCTTCCCCAGTTTCTTCGTCAACAGGTCTTACGAGATCTTCTTCACGATTTTCTTTTTTAAAGTCAATATCTGTTGTCACAGAAACCATTACTTTGTCTTGACCCATTAAAGTACCAAGCATCGTTTGTACTTGGCGTTGCAAATCACGCTCTACCATTTTCTTCATCTGCAATTGACCAGCTGCTGTCGTTGTTGATGTAGCATCAGTTGTTGTAGCGTTTAAGTCGAAGAACTCAGAAAATTGGTTAGAGATCGCGATATTGTCAGTGCTTAAATCTGGAATACTTTTTGATACTAAGTTATACATTGTAGAAATTTGTTGTTCTGTAAATTTATAACCTGGCTCGGTATTAAGGATTATCGCAGCACTCGCTTCACCTTGCGTATCCGTTACAAATACGCCTTCTTTAGGCTGCGTAATCATAACCTTGGCATCTTTGACACCCTCAAGATTTTTAAAAAGGTTTGCAATCGCCGTTTCTGTTGCTGCTAGTTTTAAAACGTTAAATTCATTATCAGTCATCCCAAAACCTGAGCTGTTCGCAAATGAGTAATCAATTGCGCCAGTTTGTGGATAGCCTTCTGCACCTAATTGTACTAAAAGTGAATCTACTTGTTCTTCTGGCACTGAAATCGCAGTGCCACCTGGTGCAATTTCATATTTTACGCCTTGTGTATCAAGTGCTTCTTTTATTTGTCCAATCTCACTAGGTGATAGATCTTTGTATAAAGTTGCATATGTAGTACGGGTTGCAAAAATTGTAATGACAGCAGCCAATACTATAACGCCGATAACTGTGCCAATCATTGCACCCTTTTGTTTTTTACTCCGACTTGTCCAAAATTGGCTGGCGTCGGTTTTCATTCTCGTCAGTCGTTCATTCATTATGAATCCTCCGGTTATAGTGAATAACCTAGCAATCAATAATTCGCGGTAACAGTGTACTCAGCCGCTAAATAGAGTTAGACACTCATACGCATTATTTCTTGGTAAGCTTCAATCACCTTATTGCGAACTTCAATTGTTGCATTTAACGTAATACTTGCTTTTTGTGATGCAATCATCACCTCATGCAACTCTATATCTCCACCAGTTATTAGCTTTTGAGTAGCATTATCAGAAGCCATTTGCTGATCGTTCACCTTCGCAATAGCCTCTTTTAATGAATTAGCAAAACTTTGTTGCGCTTCATAAGGTGTTGGATTTAATTTATTTGTTTCATTTACAACCTGAGTAGGCATCATTAGTGAAACCGACGAAATCGCCATTATGTATCATCCTTTCTAAATTGTATTATTTACCGATTTCTAAAGCCTTTGTTAACATCGCTTTGTTTGCATTAAACACTGTCACGTTTGCTTCATATGAACGTGTAGCAGACATTAAGTCGACCATTTCTTTTAATGGGTCTACATTCGGCATATTGACATAGCCGTCTTCATTCGCATCTGGATGTGTCGGATCATATACAAGTTTGAAAGGAGTTTCTGTATCATCTTTTATTTCTGTTACTTTAACACCGTTCCCTACGGCACTTTTTGAATTCGAGCCCATTGCGACATTTAGAAATTTAGAAAATTGCCCTTCCTGCGCAGAAAGTGTCACAGATTTACGTTGGTAAGGAACCCACTCGCCATTCACTTGTTTAGCCCGAGTAGTGTCAACATTTGCCATATTTGATGAAATAACATCCATACGTAAACGCTGCGCCGTTAATGCTGAGGCAGTAGTATTCATTCCGTGAAAAATAGACATTTATTACCTACCTCCCTTAATGACTGTATTTAATGTATTCAACTTTCCATTGACACGATCAATTAAAGCATTGTAGTAAATCTGATTTTCAGCCATTTTCGCTTGTTGCTCATCCATATCGACAGCATTACCATTGTTTCGATATCGTAAATTGTCGATATCGCTAACACCAGGTGTAGATTGTGTAATCGAAAAATCGTAATGTCTATTATCTGTTCGATATGCAGATATCGAACTCTGCTTCTCTTCTTCCAACATATTCTTAAAATTTACATTTTTCGCCTTGTAATTAGGCGTATCGACATTCGCAATATTATTTGCAATTGTTTTCTGATTTAGTGTTGCATAGGAAAGTCCATTTTCCAGGCTACTAATAGTTCCTCCAAATAAATTCAAAACCATTCACCTCATTTTTAATTTCAAACATGAAATACATTATTCATCCAATAATACAATTGTAATTAAGATGCTACCTAGTGTCTATTGTCTTTTGTCATTTTCTAATAGTCTATCCGCCCTATTTTTTTCTAAAAAAACCCGGGATAAATCATCCACATGAATTGTCAATCCTGTTTTTGCTGTATTTCTTCTTTTTTCTCTAGGTAAACAACAAATATATAGTGTTTACTAAAATAGTCCCAGGAAACTCCCCTACACTTTACCGTTACCAAATTCGACACAATTCACTACGAACAAATATTCTAAAACACTCATTCTAATCCGACTTACGATAGCCCCGAATCCAAAAAAAATAGGTTCCATCGAAATGGAACCTATCCTTCACAAGTTATATTATTACTTACTTCATTTTAATTTCTGCTAATGCATTTAAAAATTTATCATTTAGTACTTTAATGTAAGTACCTTTCATACCAAGTGAACGAGATTCAATTACACCTGCTGATTCTAGTTTACGTAATGCGTTTACGATAACTGAACGCGTAATTCCAACTCGGTCCGCAATTTTAGAAGCTACAAGTAAACCTTCGTTACCATCAAGCTCTTCAAAAATATGTTCAATTGCTTCTAATTCGCTATAAGACAGTGAATTAATCGCCATTTGAACGACCGCTTTACTACGTGCTTCCTCTTCAATTTCTTCTGATTTTTCACGTAAAATTTCCATACCAACTACAGTTGCGCCGTATTCAGCTAAAATTAAATCATCGTCCTCAAATTGAGCAGATAAACGCGCTAAAATTAAAGTACCTAAACGTTCGCCACCACCAACAATTGGCACAATTGTTGTTACAGCATTTTGGAAAATTTCTTTATTCTCTACTGGGAATGCAGTGTGTGGGTTATTTATGTCTAGATTAGACGATGTTTCTATAATTGAAAATAAGTTTTGCGTGTATTCTTCTGGGAATTGACGTTCTTCAAACATTTTTTTAATGCGTTCATTTTCAATTTGTTGATGAATTGAAATTCCTAAAAGTTTACCTTTACGACTTACAATATAAACATTGCTATCAATCGTATCACCTAAAGTATCTGCCATTTCTTTAAAATTTACTGGTTTACCAGCAGATGCTTGGAGCATTGAGTTAATTTTACGCGTTTTTTCTAATAAATTCATTATTTGTTCCTCCTATAAATAGCCTAAAGATTATTTTCTTAATATTCTAAAGGTTTCCACAATTCATTGATATTAAACAGTCTTATTTTACAAAATAAACTGCGATAAATCTTTGTTTTTAACGATTCCAGCTAATTTCCGATCGACATAAGCAGCCGTAATCGCAATATGTGCTGGTGAAATTTCAGACGCTTCAAAAGATAATTCTTCAAGTAAACGTTCTAAAATTGTATGCAAGCGGCGCGCACCAATATTATCAGTTTCTTGGTTTACTTCTGTTGCAATTTCCGCTATGCGTTCAATTGCATCTTCAGCAAACTCAATTTCCACACCCTCAGTTGCCAATAGAGCTTTATACTGCAAAATAAGTGATTGATCCGGTTCTTGTAAAATTCGCACAAAATCTTGTTTCGTTAATTTTTCGAGTTCGACGCGGATCGGGAAACGCCCTTGCAACTCAGGGATTAAGTCAGACGGTTTCGACATATGGAATGCACCTGCAGCGATAAACAACATATAATCCGTTTTCACAGCACCATACTTTGTTGTTACAGTAGAGCCTTCCACAATCGGTAAAATATCTCGTTGCACACCTTCACGTGATACATTTGCAGAAGTGTTATTATTTTTGCTTGCAACTTTATCAATTTCATCGATAAAAATAATACCTGACTGTTCTGCTCGATGAATTGCCTCTTGTGCTACTTCATCAGAATCAATCAATTTATTTGCTTCTTCAATGGTTAAAATACGTCGCGCATCCTTAACTTGCACACGGCGTTTCTTTTGTTTTTTCGGCATTAGGTTTGATAGCATATCTTGCATGCCACTGTTTCCTGACATATCCATACCCGTACCTTGCAACGCATCGAAAATTGATGGGGTTTGTTCGGTAACTTCGACAGTTACCCATTCTTCTTCTAATTTACCATTTCGTAAATCGATTGCAATTTGTGCTCGCTTTGAACGCACTTCTGTTTCATCAGAAGATGTATCTTCATGTGATTGTTGCTCTTTTCCGCCACCAAACAGCATCTCAAAAGGATTTTGCATCGCCTGTTTTTTTCGTAAAGATGGTACAAGCAGTTTCACAATTGCAGCATTCGCTAGCTCTTCAGCTTGTTCTTGCACAGATTCCATCATTTCTTCTTTCACAAGGCGATGAGATGACTCAACCAAATCACGCACCATCGACTCTACATCACGACCAACATAACCTACTTCTGTAAACTTTGTTGCTTCAACTTTTACAAATGGCGCATTCGTCAGTTTCGCGATTCTTCTCGCAATCTCAGTCTTCCCAACACCAGTTGGTCCAATCATTAAAATATTTTTCGGATTAACTTCTGCTTTCATTTCGTCACTTAATAGTGATCGACGATAGCGATTTCTAAGTGCAATCGCTACAGCACGTTTCGCTTCATTTTGTCCGACAATATAACGATCCAAATGCTCCGCAATTTGTCTTGGCGTTAAATTTTGTTTAGTCATTAGTCAAGCGCCTCCACGATAATATTATGATTCGTAAACACACAAATTTCAGCTGCTGTCTCAAGAGCCGCTTTTGCGATTTCACGAGCGACCATTGTATTACCTGCATGTTTTTTCAGTGCACGACCAGCTGATAATGCATAGTTCCCACCTGAACCAATCGCTATAATACCATCATCGGGCTCTATGACTTCACCAGTTCCTGATACAAGCAACAACGTACTCTTATCCATCACAAGTAACATAGCCTCAAGTTGGCGTAACATTTTATCGCCTCGCCATTGTTTTGCTACCTCGACTGCAGCGCGTTGTAAATTTCCGTTATATTCATTAAGTTTCGCTTCGAACATTTCAAAAAGTGTGAAAGCATCGGCTACTGAACCAGCAAAGCCAGCTAAAACCTGCCCATTAAACAGACGTCTGACCTTTCTAGCAGTGCTCTTCATAACAACAGCATTTCCTAATGTCACTTGCCCATCACCTGCCATCGCACAAGCACCATTATGATGAATTGCGAATATCGTTGTCGCGTGGATTTGTCCCATACGTCTTGTCCTCCTTAGCCTTTATTTCTATGCTCGCGGATGAGCATTCATATATGTTTGGCGAAGATGTTCCTTCGTAACATGCGTATAAACTTGCGTTGAAGATAAATGTGCGTGGCCCAGTAACTCCTGCACCGTTCGTAAATCTGCACCATTATTAAGTAAATGAGTTGCAAATGTATGGCGCAACATATGTGGATATATCTTCGTATGAAGTGAAGCTTTTTCAATCATTTCATTTAAAATATAACGCACGCCACGAGGTGTAAGTTCCCCTCCGCGCATATTGACAAACAATTGTTGATGATTCGTATTTTTCGTAAGCATCGGTCGCGCTCGCTCTATGTAATACAACATCGCTTCGCTGGCGTACTGCCCAAACGGAATGATACGCTCTTTACGACCTTTCCCCATTACTCGAACGATGGAATAATGAAAATCAACATCATTCATTGTAATTGTTGTTAACTCACTAACACGAATGCCTGTTGCATAAAGTAATTCTAAAATCGCCATATTGCGCAATGATTTCAGGTCTTCCCCTATGTTTGCTTCAAAAAGCTGCGTTAATTCCTCTTCATAGAAAAAGCTTGGTAAACGAGATTCCTTTTTGGGATGATAGAGCGAACGAAATGCCGCGTCATCCATTCCATACTGTTTGTTTAAAAAACGAAAAAAAGAACGAATCGATGAAATCTTCCTTGAAACCGAAGACCTTGCTTTCATTTCATCGTACAACTTCGTTACATAAAGACGTGCATGTATATACTCAACACTAGTCAAATCATTAACATTCTCTGCTTGCAAAAACGCTAAAAAATCTAATAAGTCTGATTCATATTCTCGCACTGTATGAACAGAGAAATTTTTCTCCACTTGGATATATAGCATAAACTGTTCAAGTGCTTGTTGGGACGAAACTAACATGGAACTTTCACCACCATTGTGATTATTCGCAAACTTCACTCAAGTAAAACATGGCATCAAGATTTTATCATGAATAACGACTGTTATTCATAAAAACTCTCCATAATAATTTCTACAGGACTCGCCAAAAAACATACATATTGACACTATACCTATATACGTAATATAGCAAGTAAAAAACATTACATTATGAAAAAAACATCATGTAAAATAGTAATTTTCGTGTGAGTAAGTACTTTGCAACTTTAGAAAACAAAAAGCCTCTAAAAGTATACCAACTTTCAGGGGCTTTTTGCAATTAAATTTTCTGTGAATTCACAAAATTTTGAATTGATTCTAATGCGCGCGTTGCATGCATCTCTGCTCGCTCTGGTTTTGAACGACGCCCCGGTGGTAATTCAGGGAAAATACCAAAGTTTACATTCATCGGTTGGAAGTTTTTCGATTGCGCTTCTGTAATATAACGCGCCATACTTCCTAGTGCCGTTTCAAATGGGAAGATTAACAGCTCTTGTCCAAGAGCTAAACGTGCTGCGTTAATCCCAGCGATTAACCCACTACCTGCTGATTCCACGTAGCCTTCTACACCCGTCATTTGGCCAGCAAAGAAAATATTTTTGTTTTCACGTAACTGATATGTTTTTTCTAACACTTTCGGCGAATTTATGAAAGTATTACGATGCATTACGCCATATCGAACAATTTCTACATTTTCTAAACCAGGAATTAATTGCAATACTTCTTTTTGTGGTCCCCATTTTAAATGCGTTTGGAAGCCTACGATATTATAAAGTGTACCAGCTGCATCATCTTGGCGTAATTGAACAACTGCATACGGACGTTTACCAGTTTTCGGATCTTCTAGACCCACTGGCTTCATTGGGCCAAACAGCATTGTTTTTTCGCCACGAGCTGCCATTACTTCAATTGGCATACAACCTTCAAAATAAATTTCTTTTTCGAATTCTTTTAAAGGTACCACTTCTGCTTCAATCAACGCTTGACGGAAACGGTTAAATTCTTCTTTTGTCATCGGACAGTTTAAATATGCCGCTTCCCCTTTATCATAACGAGATTTTAAATATACTTTATCCATATCAATGCTATCTTTTTCGATAATAGGTGCCGCTGCATCATAGAAGTATAAATAATCTAGACCTGTTAACCCTTGAATTTTTTCTGCTAATGCTTTTGACGTAAGTGGACCTGTTGCAATAATTGTTATACCTTCTGGAATTTCAGTTACTTCTTCATGGATTACTTCTACTAGCGGATGATTTTTCACCGCTTCAGTTACATAACTAGCAAACTCATGTCGATCTACTGCAAGTGCACCACCCGCAGGCACTGAACATGCATCTGCTGCCTTTAAAATAACAGAATCTAACGTACGCATTTCTTCCTTAATGACACCAACAGCATTTGTTAATGTATTTGCACGAAGAGAGTTAGAGCATACTAGCTCCGCAAATTTATCTGTATGGTGAGCAGGTGTTTGCTTTACTGGACGCATTTCATATAAGCGTACTTTTACGCCACGCTTTGCTATTTGCCATGCAGCTTCACTACCTGCAAGGCCAGCACCAATTACATTTACTACTTGTTCAGTCATGTTCTTACCATCTTTCTACACTATAGTTGGCGTTTCTTCATAGTCACATTTTGTGCACTGAATTTGAACACCTTTTTTCAATTTTTTCTCTACTAATAATTCATTACATTTCGGACATGGTCTACTTATTGGCTTATCCCACGATACAAATTCACACTCAGGATATTGATTGCAACCGTAGAATAAACGCTTTGTTTTACTTTTACGTTCTACAATTTCACCATTTTCACATGAAGGACATTTTACACCAATAGGTTTCATAATTGCTTTAGTATTACGGCAATCAGGGAAGTTTGAACAAGCCATAAATTTGCCGTAACGACCTAATTTATAGACCATTGGTGAACCACATTTTTCGCAGTCCTCACCCGCTGGCTCGTCTTTAATCACGACTTTTTCCATTTCTGCATCTGCATGCTTCACATGTACTTCAAAGTCTTTATAGAAGTCATCAATAACCTCTACCCATTTACGACTACCTTCTTCAACATCATCTAAATCTTGTTCCATTTTTGCAGTAAACTCAACATTGAGAATATCTGGGAAAAATTCAAGTACGAGCTGATGCACAATTTCACCTAGCTCTGTCGGCATAAAACGTTTGGCATCTAATACAACATAACCACGTCGTTGTAATGTATCTAACGTCGGTGCGTAAGTTGATGGGCGCCCTATTCCGATTTCTTCCATCGTTTTTACTAAACGTGCTTCTGAAAAACGTGGGGGTGGCTGTGTGAAATGTTGCTTTGGTTCGATATCAAGTGATTTTACTTTATCACCAATTTCCATTTCAGGTAGTAACTTTGTTGTTTCTTCTGTTTGGTCATCTGTACCTTCTATATATAATTTCATAAAGCCTGCGAATTTCACCTGTGACCCGTTTGCGCGGAATAAAACATCACTATTTTGTAAATCTACCGCAACTGTATCTAATACAGCTGGCGCCATTTGACTTGCAATAAATCGCTCCCAGATTAAGCGATATAGGCGTAATTGGTCACGACTAAGCACAGTTTTTAGTTCGTCTGGCGTACGCATTGTACTTGTCGGACGAATTGCTTCATGGGCATCTTGTGAATTAGAAGCTTTTTTCGCTTGCTTTACTTCTGTTGCAATATATTCCTTACCGTACTTTGTTTCGATATAAGAAACCGCTTCTGTTTTGGCTGTTTCTGAAATACGCGTAGAATCGGTACGCATATACGTAATTAATCCAACGGTACCTTCTTTTTTACCAATATCAATACCTTCATAAAGTTGCTGTGCAAGCATCATTGTTTTCTTTGCACGGAAGTTTAATTTACGTGCTGCTTCTTGTTGAAGAGAAGAGGTTGTAAAAGCAGGTGCTGCGTTACGTCTACGCTCTTTCTTTGTCACATTGACAACCTTAAACTCTGTACCTTTTACATTTTTTAATATCGCTTTTACCTGGTCTTCATTCGTTAATTTGATTTTTTCTTTGCCATCACCGTAATACAGTGCGTCAAACGTTTTTTTACCTTTTTCAAACGAACCTTCAATCGTCCAGTATTCTTCAGGTTGGAAATTTTTAATTTCATTTTCACGATCAATAATCATACGTAATGCAACTGATTGTACACGTCCTGCTGATAAGCCCTTTTTCACTTTTTTCCAAAGAATCGGGCTAATATTATAGCCTACTAGGCGGTCTAACATACGACGTGCTTGTTGTGCATCCACCAAATCCATATTAATAGAACGAGGATGTTTAAATGATTCTAAAATCGCATCTTTCGTAATCTCATTGAACACAACTCGACAATCCGATTCAACATCAATATTTAACGCTGTCGCAAGGTGCCAGGCAATTGCCTCTCCCTCGCGATCTGGATCGGCCGCTAGATAGATTTTTTTCACTTTTTTAGCTGCAGATTTTAATTCCTGTAAAACAGGTCCTTTTCCGCGAATCGTAATATATTTTGGTTCGTAGTTATTTTCAGTATCAATGCCCATTTGACTGCGTGGTAGGTCACGAACATGGCCGACTGACGCTTTCACTTTGTATTTTTTCCCTAAATAACGTTCAATTGTTTTTGCTTTTGCTGGTGATTCTACAATCACTAAATAATCCGCCATCTATGTCTCCCCCTTAGAGAGGTTCATTGCTAAATTTTTTTATGTTACCTGTTGCAAAATGTATAACAGTTTTTAAGATAATGCAACTTTTTTTCAACATTTATTAGAAAACAGTTCCAGAATTTCAACGATTTGATAACCATTGCATACAGGAATCGCACCTTCAAAGAGCAATTTATTAGTTCCTTTTGACTGCTCCGCATCGATTGGTCCTGGTACAACAAACACATCTTTCCCTTGTTCAAGGGCACATTCTGTCGTAATAAGTGTGCCACTTTTTAGCGCAGCTTCTGTCACAACTAGGGCGCTTGATAAGCCACTAATAATACGATTACGCATTGGGAAATGCCATTTTTCCGGCCTCATATACGGCGGATACTCCGTAATGAGCAACTGCTCTTCCGCCATCTTCTCTGCTAGTAGCTGGTTTTCTCTTGGATATACATGATGGAAACCATGTCCGAGTACAGCAATCGTCTTACCACCGTATTTCATCGTTGCTTCATGCGCTAGTGTATCCGCACCTCTTGCAAGCCCACTCACGATTGTATACTCATGTTCAACAAGTGGTGGAACAATTAAGTCCATCGCTGTCTTTGTGTAGACTGTAGCCTTCCTAGAACCGATAATAGCGATATGTTTGCCGCCTAGCAGTGAATATTGACCTTTTATATACAATACAGTAGGTGGACTTGGTAATTCAAATAAATGCACTGGATAAAAAGAATGATTGAATGGAATGGGGAAAATATCAGCACTGGCATATGCTTCTTCAAGTGGCATATTATACGCTCGCAAAAATCCTTGTAAAATCTGGGCAGCTTTCGGAAGTGGTATTTGTAATGCCTGCGCAATTTCATTCGGTTTTGCATTTTCAAAATGACTTAATACATCTACCGGGAATAGTAACTGTTGAAGTTTTTGGAGTGGCAAAGGATAAACATAATGTAGAGCTAATAGCCTGTGTGTATCAACTGAAAAAATCATTTAAAAACCCCCTCGTTTTATATAGAAGAAATTAAATGACCGCATCTTTCATTTCATCACAACACAATAGAAAAAAGATGTAGCACAATGTGCTACATCTTCCATTTTAATGGGTTTTACATTTTTCGTATAGCCCTTTTTCTTTAATAACTTTAATTAACGTTTCACCAATAACAGATGGTGTTGGTGCTACTTCGATACCTGCAGCATTCATCGCTTTAATTTTTTCAGCGGCTGTTCCTTTACCTCCAGAAATAATGGCACCTGCGTGTCCCATACGTTTTCCTGGAGGAGCTGTTTGACCACCGATGAAGCCCACTACTGGTTTCGTCATATTCGCCTTAATCCATTCAGCTGCTTCTTCTTCAGCTGTACCGCCGATTTCACCAATCATGACAACTGCATACGTTTCAGGGTCATTATTAAACGCTTCCAATACATCGATGAAGTTTGTACCATTCACTGGATCTCCACCAATACCAACTGCTGTTGTTTGACCAATACCTTCTTGTGTTAATTGGTGTACAGCTTCGTAAGTTAATGTCCCTGAACGAGATACAACGCCTACATGTCCTTTTGTATGAATGTACCCTGGCATAATACCAATTTTACATTCATCTGCAGTAATCACACCTGGACAGTTTGGTCCGATTAGGCGCGTTTTCTTGCCTTCCATATAACGTTTTACTTTTACCATATCAAGGACAGGTATATGCTCAGTAATACAAATTGTTAAATCTAATTCCGCATCAACCGCTTCTAAAATTGCATCTGCTGCGAATGGTGCTGGCACGTAAATAACCGATACAGTCGCACCTGTTGCTGCTACAGCTTCTGCTACAGTATTGAACACTGGTACGCCTTCAATTTCAAGACCACCTTTACCTGGTGTTACCCCTGCTACAATTTGTGTACCATAGTCTAACATTTGCTTTGTATGGAATAGAGCAGTTTCGCCCGTGATTCCTTGTACAATTACTTTTGTATCTTTGTTAATAAATACAGCCATTATACTCCCTGCCTTCCTTAGCCTACTAATTCCACAATTTTTTGCGCACCATCAGCCATTGAGTCTGCCGCTACGATATTTAAGCCAGATGCATTTAAGATTTCTTTTCCTAAATCTACATTTGTACCTTCTAAGCGCACAACCAGTGGTACTTCTAAACCGATTTCTTTCGCTGCTGTCACTACACCTTCAGCAATAATATCGCACTTCATGATACCACCGAAAATGTTGACAAAAATCCCTTTTACGTGTGGGTCAGATAAGATAATTTTAAATGCTTCTGTTACTTTTTCAGCTGTCGCGCCGCCCCCAACGTCAAGGAAGTTAGCGGGACTGCCGCCATAGTAACTAATCGTATCCATTGTTGCCATCGCTAAACCCGCACCATTTACCATACAGCCAATATTACCATCCAATGAAATATAGCTTAGGTCATATTTAGATGCTTCAATTTCTTTTGGGTCTTCTTCATCAAAATCGCGTAATTCTACGATATCTTTGTGTCGATATAAGGCATTTGAATCAAAATTGAATTTTGCATCTAACGCTAAAACCTCACCTTGTCCAGTGACAACAAGTGGGTTAATCTCTACGATAGAAGCATCTTTATCGATAAATGCTTGATACAAGCCTAACATTAATTTAACAGCTTTCCCTACAAGGTTTGCTGGAATGTTCATATTAAACGCCAAACGACGTGCTTGGAAGCTTGTTAATCCTACAACCGGATCTACAATTTCTTTGAAGATTTTCTCTGGATGAGCTTCTGCTACTTCTTCAATATCCATGCCGCCCTCTTCTGAACCCATCACTGTAACACGTGATGTCGCGCGGTCTAGTACCAGACTTAAATAATATTCTTTTTGAATGTCAGAGCCTTCTTCAATGTATAGTCGCTTTACTACTTTACCCTCTGGACCTGTTTGATGTGTGACTAAAGTTTTACCAAGTATCTCTTTAGCGTACGTACGCACCTCATCAAGGTTTTTCGCGATTTTAACACCGCCCGCTTTTCCGCGTCCACCTGCATGAATTTGCGCCTTTACCACTGTAACATTAGAGCCAAGCTCCTTTGCTACCTTTACTGCTTCATCAGGAGAAAAAGCTACTTTTCCACTCGGTACTGCAACGCCATATTTCCTAAGTATTTCTTTCCCTTGATATTCATGGATATTCATAATACATCCTCCAATCAAACATATACATAGAATTGTTTTACTAACATAATCTATTCTAACTAAAGATTCTGACAAAGTCTACTGTGTCTATGGTAAGCCCGAAATATAAAAAATAGCGCACCTTTACGGTACGCAAGACGAATGGCCAGCTAGCTGAAAATTTTTTCGACTAGCTGGCTATTTTGCACATGTGGCTTGAATATTTTTTGACCAAGGCATGTGATTATGTAAAATTTTAGGTTGTTGATGAAACGGTACATTAGGTAATTCCGCCATTAGCTTCACCATATTCCGTTCAATTTTTTATATAGATAATTATACCACTTTAAACAGTGTAGTTAAAAGATGCCTTTTACAGATTTTGCAATAGCCTTCGACTGTTGTAAGGATAGTCCTTCTAATAGCCGGCGCAGCTCCTGTTGTGAAAGACTTCGCACCTCATTTTCATCTTTCGGCCATTGAAGCTTGCCATTATCCAATCTCTTGTATAGCATAGCGAAGCCATCTCCATCAAAATACAAACATTTATAACGGTCCTTACTCCAACCTGAGAAGAGAAATATCGAATCGCTATACGGATCTAATTCGAAAGAATCTTGAATGATTGTTGCAAGACCATCGATGCCTTTACGCATATCCGTCTTCCCACAAATAATATAGATATTTTGCACGCTCGTAAAATTATGGTTCATCGACTTTTCAACTCCTTCATAATGGTTTGGATGATGCGTTCATCTACGCCATTAAAGAAAGCTATTTCAGCTACAGCTGTTTTAATAACACAACTCGGTGAAGCTATATCATAAGAAGAACGAAACGTGGTAGATTCAGTTGGAAGGGGATCAAGTTTAACTGGGACGATGGTTACTTTATTTGTGGACATAGAAATGGCACCTCCTTTGATTGATACGTTTATCGTACCGGAGGTGCCTGGAGTTTTATATGCGTTATTTGATTACGGGCTTACTTCAAAACAATGATTAATTACTCAATGCTATCTTCAAATACTTTTTGATTATGATAGTATTCAAGTGTAACATCATCAGATGCTTAAAAAAAGCCTGTAGCTAAACTTGAATAAGCTTGTCTACAGACTAAAAATATCCATTTTAGATTATAAACATTGCGCCGCTGTAATAATAGATAATTTATAAACATCATCACTTGAACAACCACGTGACAAATCATTTATAGGTGAGTTTAGTCCTTGTAAAATTGGACCAATTGCTTGGAAATTGCCTAAACGTTGAGCAATTTTGTAACCGATGTTTCCTGCTTCTAAGCTTGGGAAAATAAATACATTTGCATCCCCTTGAATAACTGAATTTGGAGCTTTTTGTTTTGCAACACTTGGAACGAATGCTGCATCAAATTGGAACTCACCATCTAATACAATAGAAGGATCTAATTCGTTTGCAATTTCTACTGCTTTACTCACTTTTAATGTTTCATCAGAAACAGCTGAACCTTTTGTTGAGAAACTTAACATTGCTACTTTTGGTTCAATACCGAATGCCTTAGCAGTTTTTGCAGATTCAATAGCAATCTCTGCTAAATCTTGACTTGTAGGTGCAATATTAATTGCACAATCAGCCATAATATATTTTTCATCCTTACGTACCATAATAAAAACACCACTTGTTTTAGATATGCCTGGTTTTGTTTTAATGATTTGTAATGCTGGTCTAACGGTATCAGCAGTAGAGTGAATCGCACCACTTACTAACCCATCTGCTAAACCTTCTTTTACTAACATCGTTCCGAAATAATTTACTTGTTTCATTAAGTTAGCTGCTTGTTCTTCTGTAGCTTTGCCCTTTCTAATTTCTACAAACTTTGTAGCAAGTTTAGAAGTAGTTTCTGCATCCTCCATTGAATAAACAATACAATCAGCTAAATCTACATTTGCAGCTGTTAGCTTCATTTCTAGTTTCTCTTTATTACCTAATAAAACAGGTACAACTATTTTTTCCTTTGCTAACTTAACTGCAGCTTCAAAAATTCTTTCGTCATTACTTTCAGGTAATACAATTTTTATTTTTTTTTCTTTTAATTGATCTTTTAGAATATCTAAAATATCTGCCATTTCTTATAACCTCTTTTTCCATTTCAGATTATATTTGTAAGCATGCTTACTACAAGTGATTAGAATTTCTTTTTATATTATAACTTTTTTAAGCGATAGATTGTCAAGTTACTTACCCCTGTCATTTTTTACTTTTTAACTAATTTCTGAAAGAAGTCTCCCACCTCAAAAAACAAGAAATAAGACTTCTTTTTTTCATCTGAATACAACTAAAATATATTCCCTCCTAAGATTTTGTTTCCCTTCGTCTATGTTATGATCGCTTGTAAGTGTGACTTACACATTTGGTTGACTGTCCCTACCCATCAGGACTGTTTACAGAGCCAGCATTGAGCCAATAACTAGGGGATCATTTTTGGATTTTTGGGTATGATAACGAAAATGACGTAGTTCTCTCAGAACTTGGACTAGACAATAAGAGCTTTTATAAGCACCCACTTCCACATTCGTTAGAATGCAAGTGCGGATTATTGACAGTATCAGTTTTTTTGCTATTATGTTATACGTCAATAATACATGACAACTAAATAATGTTATTTTCTAGACATAATAAGACTTATCGAGAATATCTAAGTGATATAGATATCTACAATTCATTATTAATTGTTTTGAATACGTTAAGGAGAGATAGTAAATGACAAAAGTATTAGCTGTAAATGCAGGAAGTTCATCCTTGAAATTCCAATTATTTAACATGCCACAAGAAGAAGTATTATTAAAAGGTCTACTTGAAAGAATTGGACAAGAGAAATCCCAACTAGTTTTAACTGTAAACGGGGAAAAGATAAAAAAAGAATTACCTATTCCAAATCATGATGTAGCAGTAGAAATTGTTTTACGAGAATTAGTCGAAACAAAAGTATTAAAATCTTTAGATGAATTACATGGAGTAGGTCATCGTGTAACTCACGGTGGAGAATTATTTGCAGAATCTGCAATAATTAATGATGATGTAATTGAGAAGATTGACTCTTTATCAGATTTGGCTCCCCTTCACAATCCTGCCAATTTAGCTGCAATTAAAGCATTTTTCAAAGTATTACCAAATATTCATGCCGTAGCAGTATTTGATACAGCGTTTCATCAAACGATGCCAAAAAGCTCTTATCTTTATAGTTTACCATTTGAATACTATGAAAACTTCGGTATAAGAAAATATGGTTTCCATGGTACATCACATAAATATGTTGCTCAACGCGCAGCCGTTATGTTACGTAAACCTTTAGAACAATTACGATTAATTTCTTGTCATCTAGGCAATGGTTCTTCAATTGCTGCTATTGAATATGGTAAGTCAATCGATACAACAATGGGCTTTACACCTTTAGCAGGTTTAACAATGGGTACACGCTCTGGAGATATTGATCCAGCTTTAATTCCATACATTATGGAAAAAACGGAGAAGTCTGCAGATGAGGTAGTAGAAATTTTAAATAAAAAGAGTGGATTGTTAGCTCTATCAGGAATTTCTAGTGATCTTCGTGATATTGAAGAAGCTGCTGATAAAGGGGACGAGCGTGCTAATTTAGCATTAGAAGTATTCGCAAGCAGAATCCACAAATACATCGGTTCTTATGCTGCAAGAATGCGTGGAGTAGATGCTATTATTTTCACTGCCGGTATTGGTGAAAATAGCGATATTGTTCGTGCTCGTGTTGCTACTGGATTAGAATTTATGGGTGTTTATTTTGACCCAAGTTTAAATAATGTGCGTGGAGAAGAGACATTTATTAGTTATCCTCATTCTCCAGTAAAATTATTAATTATTCCAACAAACGAAGAAGTAATGATTGCTAGAGACACATATGATTTAATGAATGTAGAAGATAAATAAAATATCTATAAAGATTTAATTAATTTGTTATTTTTTGTAGTCTAGAAATTATGATTAGTTTAAGATTAATTCTAAAAACGAATCTGAGAGTACGATTAGAAAATCGTACTCTTTTTCCACTTTTAAAGGCTCTAAAATATTTGTTGGGGTGTTCATACAATTTCATGCACAAAAAAAGCACAAAATTACTCTTTTTTATATACTTGAATTGTAAGCCCGAAATAAAAAATAGCGCACTTTTACGGTACGCACGATGAATGGCCAACTATCTGATATTTTTCGGATAGTTGGCTATTTTGCACATGTAGCCTAAATATTTTATGACCAAGGCATGTATTTATGTAAAATCTCAGGTTGTTGATGTATTGGTAAATTAGGCAGTTCTGTTATCACCTTCACCAAATATTGATAAAAATCAATATCGTTTGCCTTGGCTGTTTCAGCCAAGCTTAAACAGATAGCATTGGCTTTAGTACCAGCTTCACTCACAGAAAAAAGCCAGTTTTTTCGATTATGTGTTTAAGAACATAATCGAAATTGTGTGCTGACTTTTGTTATGTGCTTAAAGCATTAAAAAGGCATTTAAATAATGTCTTTTTCGGCTTTCTCAGCACATTATAATGAATTCAAAACTGAAAAATATCTCCGGTTTCGCATCTGATATTCTTTTCCCTTTTCATTAGGCTCATGAAATTTATATACAGCTGCTTCTTTAAATTTTAAATCTGCAACCAAGTATTTATGCGTAATTTCAAATACTTTCATGACCTAATCATAAAGTGATTAAAATAAAAACCGGAATATTTTGGTCACTAGCACGTGGAATGTCTTTATTTTTCTTATGTGCTGAAATTTTTTGAAATCCTTTAGGTTACATTTTAACATCCTTTTATTACATATTTGGGTACTTTATTCATATAAAAAAAGCACCTCAAAAATACGAGAGTGCTTTCCTGTTATCTATTTTTTCCATGTTGCTGATCTAAACGATAAATAAATGCAAACACTTCTGCCACCGCTTGATATAATTCTTCTGGAATTGACTCATTTAAATCGAGTTGTCCAAGTAATTGCACTAAGTTAGGATCTTCATGGATGGGCACATCATGTTCAGTTGCACGCGCCAAAATATTTTCTGCAATTTTTCCTTTCCCTTTTGCCACAACGGTTGGACTATTGTACTGTCCCGGCTTATACGTAAGAGCAATCGCTTCTTTTCGAATTTTTTTTTCATCATTCATACGCGGAAGTCCACCCCACTATGTTCTTCTTGAGGTTCAGTTGTGATTGTTTCTTTTACTGGTACTGCCTTCTCAAATGGCTTAATAAACACGGCAGATAACTGATAGTCTTTTTCAGCTAAACCCGCTTTAAGTGCCGCCTTCAATGGCTCCGCTAGTGGAATGACATCTGGATTTTCGTTAAATACCGTGACCGTGACCACTCGATTTTGCACCTGCATGTCAATCACAGTTTCCTGCATCGACTCCATTTGCAAATAGAATAGAACACGTGCGTAGTTGGCATCAATTTTACCATTATCTTTCATACGCCCATTCCATTGCAACGTCGCATCCATTTTTTTGCCAAAAAATTCAAGTGGCACTTGCATAATAAGCTGGTGTTGATGTCCATTTTCTCCGGATGAAAGTTGCATACCATTCATACGCGTCATCAACATTTCTGCCGCTTCTTTAAGTTGCGGTGTTATTTGCGCATCTTGAAGTAATGCGTGCAGCTGCGGCTTTAACTGATGGGCAATCGCCTGTAAATCAGCCGACTTATTATTTAGCGCTGCCTCATAGCTAATACCTAAGCCCTTTAGCACGGTTTTTAACGCGTGTTCCATTGCCTTACTATCCATCGAGCTTTGCACTTGTGCATCCGCTTGCGTCATTAGTTGTTGAATGATTGGCTGCGATGATTCACTACCTACCTTCACAAGATTACGCATCAATGCCTCATTTTGTACAAGCGTTGCCGTTTCAGGTTTTAATAGTGATAATAAATGATCCTTTGATGATAAGCTATTTGTATCTTGCGTAAACAAACGTTCAGGTATACTTTGCGTAAATGCCTTAATGAGTTGCTCTTGGACTTGCTTTGCAAAAATCTCTAACGTTTGCTTACTGGGTGGTAATTGAGTAAAACGTTCAATTAGTTGTGTTAATTGTTGCTTTTGCTCATTTGTCAGTAAGTTTTGGCCCGTTGTCCAAGCCTTTAATTGTTCAATTAGCTGCGCTGCATTTTCTGGCTTTGTCGCAAGTATCGTTTGTACAATTTGTCCGGCCTGCTGCATTTGAGGTGGTTGCGTTGTTGTTGGCTGTACTGAAGACCAATTCTGCAAAGTCGCATTTTGTGGTACTACACCTGCTTCTTTTAACATATTCAGTGCTTGTAAACGATCACTAATAGGTGCTGCATTATTATTTAGAATTTGCACTGATTTTGCGAGTACTAATCCACCTGTCTCAGCCTCAAACGGCTTCGCAATCGCTTGCACCTGTTGCATTAAATTTTGCTTTACTCCCTGGGGTAGCGTAGTGTCTATCATCAGCAATTGTGCAAAATTATTCATTGTAGACGTCATGCCTACTGTTTTTTGCCCACTAAGAAGCGCCTGAAATACATCATTCGTAAAAGGCATTTTCAACTCTACCATTTTTTGCATTGCTTGTAAGGCATCCGCTTTCATCACACCTTCTGGTAACGCCTTCATCCATGCTTCTGCTTGCACGAGCTGTTCTTTCGAAATCGGTATTTGCGCCTTCATGAAATGCGATAGTACTTGCTGCATTTCAGTCGTTTTTGGTAAGTTCATCGATTCTAATAGCTGATTCATCTGCTGTGTAGGAGATGTAGATTGTGCCATCGGACCTGTGACAACTTTTAACTCCGTTTGAGGGCTAGTACCTGATACTTGAAAGAAATGTGCATCTCCAGCTTTTAATGGCACCTCTAGTTGGGCAATTAATTTTTGATTGCCTACTTGTACTTCTGCCATTTGATCGGGATATAATTTTGTAATTGTTCCATGAAACACTTGCCCTTGCTTTAAGGCAAGGGGCTGATTTGATGGAATTGCGGCTGTTTGCTGTATTTGTATCGGATTAAAAGATGTAGATGTCATACATACTCTCCTTCCTCTAAAGCATTGATTTAATTGGTTCAAACGATTTTCGATGATGTATTGTCGCTCCGTATGTTTCAAGTGCCTCTAAATGCTGTTTCGTACCGTATCCAGCATGCTTGGCAAAGCCGTACATCGGAAACGCTTTGTCGAGTTCCTCCATATAATCATCACGTGCTGTTTTCGCCAAAATAGAAGCTGCGGCAATTGCTAAACTTTTTGCATCTCCTTTAATAATTGAATCTTGGGGTATTGCGATTGGTAATGTCATCGCGTCCACGAGCACATAATCTGGTTTAATAGATAATGCCTCAACACTGCACTTCATTGATTGCTTCGTCGCTTCGTATATATTCAATTTATCTATGATTTCAGCCGATTGAAAATGTACTGAATAACTGAGTGCATGTGTTTTTACGAGCACCGCAAAAGCATTGCGTTTTTCTTTTGAAAGCTGTTTAGAGTCATTTAAACCAACGAGTTCCATGCAATTTTCTGGTAAAATGACAGCCGCCGTTACAACGGGACCTGCTAGTGGACCACGACCTGCCTCGTCCACACCTGCAATCAGTGCTCCCTCCACTCCGTAGCTTCGATCAAAGTCTATTTTTGCTTGGTGCTCTCGTAGTAACTGTTGTTTCTTTTCTTGACGCTTTTTCCAGCTTTGCCATACTTTCTGTACACCGGCACGTTCATCAGTTACAATATCCTGCATCCAATCCTGCCATTCTTCTGCTTCTTTTAACGCTGTAGTAATTTCTTTAATAGTTTTCACAACATCTAAACCCCTTTATTTCACTCTACCTTTTTATCGGCAAATTTATTAGTTTCTAAAAGAAAAACTGCCAATGTCACAATTTCTTGCGTGACATTGGCAGCTTAATATTTCATTGCTCGTTTTCAGCTTCTTTTTCGAGTTGTTCATTGACAAAATCGAACGTTAATTTACCTAATTGCTGTCCGCGAATATCTCGTACAATTAGTAGTGAAACCTGATCATAGTCAATTTCACCGCCCGCTCCAAATACGCGTCGTAATTTACCGATATGATCAAATGTTTCAACTAAATCCTCGTGCATAGACTGGAAGCCATACCGTTCTGCCATGCGCGTTGGATAGTGTTCAGATAGGAAACGTAAGCCGTATACCGCTAAGTCTTCCATATTCATAATCGTGTCTTTAATGGCACCTGTTAACGCAAGCTTATAACCAACTTCTTGGTCCTCAAATTTAGGCCATAAAATCCCCGGTGTATCGAGTAACTCTAATTCTTTACCGAATTTAATCCATTGCTGTGCTTTTGTAACACCTGGTGTATTACCCGTTCTTGCAATGTTTTTCTTGGCCAAACGGTTAATCAATGTCGATTTCCCAACATTCGGAATACCAACAATCATCGCCCGAATTGCTCGTGGCTTCATGCCGCGCGATTTCATACGATCAAACTTTTCTTGTAGTAATTCCTGCGCTGCTTTTGTTACCTGTTGTAAACCTTTACCTTCAAGAGAATTAATAGCAACCGCTTTATGTCCATGAGCAGCAAAATATTGCACCCATTTACGCGTTTCTTGCTCGTCTGCCATATCCGCCTTATTTAAAATAAGTAGGCGTGTTTTTTGACTAATTACCTCGTCAATCATCGGATTACGTGATGATAGCGGCAAACGTGCATCAACTAATTCAAAAATAATATCTACTAGCTTTAGATTTTCCGTTACTTGGCGACGAGCTTTTGCCATATGCCCCGGAAACCACTGGATTGTCATACATGTACCTCCTAATCAAAAGAAAAAGGGAGTGTTGTCCGCTCCCCTTAAATAAGACTATTTCACAATTTTAATATCACTAAATGGCCAGAAAATCAGGCTTGTATTGCCGATTATTTCTTTTTGTTCGATTAAACCAATATGTCGACTATCTTTACTATAGCGGCGATTATCCCCCATTACAAAGACATAGCCCTCAGGAATTGTATTCTGGTTGACACCAATATCCTCTAACGTGAAATCTTCCGTTAAAGTACCCTCAGTAATTTGTGCTTTGTAAGCATCTAAATAAGGTTCATCAATTGGTTCTCCGTTAATGTACAATTGATCGTCTTTATACTCCAACGTTTCTCCAGGTAATCCAATCACACGTTTAATGTAATTTTTTTGTTCTGGTGCGTGGAAGACGACAATATCAAAACGCTCTGGTTCTCCAATTTTATAGCCGATTTTATTGACAATCATACGGTCGCCATCTTCAAGGGTTGGCATCATGGATTCACCATCTACTGCAATTGGTGTAAATAAAAAATAACGAATAACTGCCGCAATCGCAAATGCAATAAGAAGTGCTTTCGTCCATTCCCATAACTCATTTTTTTCCTTTACTTGTTTCTCCATATGAATTGCCTCCTCGTCTATCCTCATTTTAGAGGAAATCTATTTAAGATGACAAGCAAAAAGAAAAGGAGCTTGCAAAACAAGCTCCTCACTTTTAAGTCATAATTATCGAAGTTCTTTAATACGAGCAGCTTTACCACGTAGGTTACGTAGGTAGTAAAGTTTAGCACGACGTACTTTACCACGACGGATAACTTCTAAGTTAGCGATTTTTGGTGTGTGTACAGGGAATGTACGTTCAACACCAATACCGTAAGAAATTTTACGTACTGTGAAAGTTTCGCTAATTCCGCCACCACGACGTTTGATAACTACACCTTCGTACATTTGGATACGTTCACGAGTACCCTCTACTACTTTCACGTGTACACGTACTGTGTCACCTGGGCGGAAAGTTGGTAGATCCGAACGAAGCTGATCTTTAGTAATCTCTGTAATAATGTTTGACATTGTTTTCTCTCCTTAGACAGATGCTCTTGCACGCAATTTATGCCACAGCGGAACATCGTAATTCAGCACTCCATTATAGAAGCACAAAGATGATGTTATCATAAATCGGCAATGCTCGCAAGCATCTTCATTGTTCATTTCTTAATTTTTCAATATACGCTTTTTGCTTATCTGTTAAAGGATAATGCTCGAGTAAATCTGGACGTCGCTCGAACGTTCGTTTCAGCGATTGCTCCTCACGCCACTCGGCAATCTTCGCATGATTACCTGACATTAGAACATCAGGTACTGTCATGCCTCGGAATTCTGCAGGGCGTGTGTAATGCGGATGCTCGAGTAAGCCTGTCGAAAACGAATCTTGAATATGTGAGTCTTCTTGTCCTAAAACGCCTGGTAAAAGACGCACAATGCTATCAATCACAGTCATCGCACCGAGTTCTCCACCGGTTAAAACGAAATCTCCTATAGATATTTCATCCGTAACAAGATACTCACGAATACGCTCATCATAGCCTTCGTAATGACCGCATAAAAAGACTAATTCTTCCTCTTTAGCAAGCTCTTCTGCCTTCTTCTGCGTGAAGCGCTCACCTTGTGGGCACATTAGGATGATACGCGGCTTCTTTCCAGCTGTAATAGCTTCAACCGCACTAAACATCGGCTCAGGCTTTAACACCATTCCTGCGCCACCACCGTACGGATAATCGTCTACTTGCTTATGTTTATTGCCAGAATACTCTCGGATGTCTGTGACAGAGAGCTGCACAGCACCTTTTTCTTGCGCCTTTTTTAATATCGATGCCCCAAATACACCTGTAAACATATCCGGAAAAAGGCTCAACACTTGAATATTCATTACAATAACCCTTCCATTACGTGAATTGTAATGACTTTTTCATCTATATTAATGTCTTTTACAACATCTTCAATGTATGGAATGTAATGTTCTTTACCTTTTGTCCCTTTTACTACCCATACATCATTTGCGCCTGTTTCTAAAATATCTTTAATTTCGCCGATTGTTTCGCCTTCTTCAGAAACAACAGAACAACCAATAATATCATGGTAGAAGTATTCGTTTTCTTCTAACAAATCTTCGTCCATTTGATCTTGCGTCACTTTTAGCATACCCTCTTTAAAAGGCTCAACTAAGTTAATATTGTGCATACCTTCAAATGTTAATAAGATAAAGTTTTTATGACGGCGTACCGATTCAATCGTTACCCAGGTCGGTTTTTTATCGTTCTTTTTAAAGGCTGCGAGCTTATTGCCCACTACAAAGCGTTGTTCTTCAAAATCTGTTGTGGATAAAATACGCACTTCACCTCGAACACCGTGCGTATTAACAATACGGCCTACATTAAACCATTCCATTTTGATCACCTCATGTTAGAAAAGTGCTAAAATGCTTGTCCATCCTAGTTCAGTGCTAAACAGCCCAAAACGAAAGTAGACACGCTTCCATTTTCGCCTGAGGGATTAAAGCAACATTCAGGGGATGGCATTTTAGCCTAGACATTGAATAGTATATCCAATGTTCGACTATATAAAAAAGGAAGGAAGGAACTAGCAAGCTCCCTCCTCCTTTTTCAATCCAATATATCGACGTAAGTCTTTTTTTGATAGTGACTACCTGCCGCTGAATAAACAATTGTACGAATCGCTTTAGCAACCCGCCCTTGTTTGCCTATGACTTTCCCTCGATCCTCTGGATGAACAAAAAGTTTATAAACAACTCGATTTGCATTTTCGTCCGTCTCAACACGGACTTCTTCTGGATAATCGACTAACGGTAAAACGATTGCTTCAATCAGCTGCTTCAAAGACGTCTCCCCCGATTATTTATTGAATTTTTGGTTATGGAATTTTTCCATAATACCTTGTTCTGAGAACAAGTTACGCACTGTATCTGATGGTTTTGCACCGTCAGCTAACCATTTAAGAGCTTTCTCTTCATCAATGTTTACAGTAGCTGGTTGAGTTAGTGGATTGTAAGTACCCACTGTTTCGATTTGACGACCGTCACGTGGTGAACGAGCGTCTGCAACTACGATACGATAGAAAGGAGATTTTTTAGCTCCCATACGTTTTAAGCGAATTTTTACTGCCATTTTAATAGCACCTCCGAATAAGTTTCACACAAGATAGTATATTATCAATGTTTGTGATGTTTGTAAAGTGTTTTTTCTTAACACCTAAAAAATATTATTTAAATAATGAATCAAAACCTGGTAATTTCATTTTCTTCTTTCCTTTACCAGTTGCCATACCTGTCATTTGTTTCATCATTTTCTTCATTTCTTCAAATTGCTTTAATAAACGATTGACCTCTTGAATAGACGTTCCTGAACCTTTTGCAATGCGTTTCTTACGACTGCCATTAATGATTTCAGGATTCGTTTTTTCAGCAGGTGTCATTGAATAAATGATGGCTTCCACGCGCCCCATTTGCTTATCATCTACTTTGACATTGTCTAAGCCTTTGATTTTGTTAGCACCAGGTAGCATTTTCAAAATTTCATCGAGTGGACCCATCTTTTTCACTTGTTGTAATTGCTCGACAAAATCATCGAATGTAAAGCTTTGAGTTTTGAATTTTTCTTCAAGTTCTTTCGCCTTAGCTTCATCGACATTTGCTTGTGCTTTTTCGATCAGTGATAATACGTCGCCCATCCCTAAAATACGAGATGCCATACGCTCTGGGTGGAACGCCTCAAGCGCATCCAATTTTTCACCCATACCGACGAATTTAATCGGTTTTTGTGTGACAGAACGGATAGAGAGCGCAGCACCACCACGTGTATCGCCATCAAGTTTTGTCAACACAACGCCTGTAATGCCCACAGCTTCATTAAAACTTTCTGCAACATTGACAGCATCTTGACCTGTCATCGCATCCACGACTAAGAACACCTCATCAGGCTCTTTTAATGCGCGAATATCTTTTAATTCTTGCATTAACGTTTCATCGATATGCAGACGACCTGCTGTATCGATAATGACCACATCATAATGCTCTTCTTTTGCATGTTCTAGTGCTTGACGGGCAATTTCTACAGGTGAAACATCTGTGCCCAACGCAAAAACAGGTAGCGATAATTGCTTCCCTAATGTTTGTAATTGCTGAACTGCAGCAGGTCTATATACATCCGCTGCAACTAGAAGTGGTTTACGATTATACTTTTTACGTAAAACATTCGCAAGCTTCCCTGAAGTCGTTGTTTTACCAGCACCTTGCAAGCCGACCATCATAATAACTGTTGGTGGTTTTGTATTGAATTTAATAGGGCTTTGTTCGCCACCCATTAATTGCGTTAACTCATCTTGAACGATTTTAATAACTTGTTGGCCTGGCGTTAAACTTTGCATCACGTCCACACCAACTGCACGTTCACTAACTTTTTTAACAAATTCTTTTACTACTTTTAAGTTAACATCCGCCTCGATTAAAGCAAATCGGACTTCACGCATCATTTCCTTTACGTCTTGCTCCGATACTTTCCCTTTGCCTTTAATCTTTTGGATTGTTCCCTGGAGTCGTTCCGCTAATCCTTCAAAAGCCAATGCTTTCGCCTCCTAATCCCATTCTTTCAATTGTTCAATAAGCGCAAGTTGCTCCTCGACTGGCATACTTTTTTCAGTAATACCTGCAGTTAGCTGTGCTAGCATTTGTGTACGTTGTTGGAATTTTCCCAATAAACATAATTTGTTTTCATATTCTTCAAGCATCGCTTCTGTTCGACGAATATTATCATAAACAGCTTGGCGTGAAACCCCGTAAGATTCAGCGATTTCCCCAAGTGAGTGATCGTCTAAATAATAAAGTTCCATATAACTTCTTTGCTTATCTGTTAATAGTGCTTGATAAAAGTCGAAGAGAAAATTCATGCGTGTTGTTTTTTCAAGTAGCATCAAATTATTTCTCCCCCGATCATTAGTTATTTGTATCATAACGAAAAGCGCCTGCCTCTGTCAAGGTAATCTCCTTGTCTAAAAGTATTCTATTAGCTGATTACAGGCGTTTTTCACCCTCCGCTAGAATTTCCTTTTAAACACTGTGAGTCGACCTTTAAATGAGTAGACAAGCGCTTATTGTTAATCATTAATCTTCGCTATTTTGTAATTCCTTATCTAAACCATCAGCAAATAAACCATAAACATAACGTTCTGCATCGAACGGTTGTAAATCATCCATTTTTTCACCTAATCCGATAAATTTCACTGGGATATGGAGCTTGTTACGAATGGCAAGGACAATACCACCTTTAGCTGTACCATCCAGTTTCGTTAACACAATCCCTGTAACATTCGTTACTTCTTTAAATGTTTGTGCTTGCACAAGTGCATTTTGACCTGTCGTAGCATCAAGTGCTAGTAACACTTCATGCGGTGCATTTGGCACTTCACGAGAAATAACACGATGTACTTTTTCAAGCTCATTCATTAAGTTTACTTTGTTTTGTAATCGACCAGCCGTATCACAGATAAGGACATCTGCACCACGTTTTTTTGCAGCATGAATCGCATCATACATTACCGCTGCAGGATCTGAGCCTTCAGATTGTCTAATGACTTCACAGCCAACGCGGTCGCCCCACACTTGCAATTGGTCAATCGCACCCGCACGGAATGTATCACCTGCTGCTAACATAACCGTTTTACCTTCTAATTTCAGACGATGTGCTAATTTTCCAATTGTTGTCGTTTTCCCAACACCGTTTACACCGACAAATAAAATAACGGTTAGTTCACCTTGTGGCTGGATGTTTAGATGGATTAAATCTTCTTCACCTTGTTCATAAATTTCCACAAGCTTTTCTGAAATAATTGCTTGGATCCCTTGTGTATCTTTAATGTTTTGGCGTTGTACTTCAAAGCGTAGTTTATCCATTAGTTCCATTACTGTTTCAATACCAACGTCAGCTTGTAATAGTAAATCTTCTAATTCCTCGAAAAAGTCTTCATCGACTTTACGGTAACGCGCCACGAGGTCATTCACTTTTGATGTGAAAGAGTTACGTGTTTTTTCGAGACCGGCTTTAAATTTTTGTGTAATCGACCAAGCAGAAGGTTTCTTTTCTTCCACAGGTTCTTCTACAGACTGTTCTTCTACTATAGCAATTTCTCGAACTTCTTCTTGCTCAACTTCTTCTACCACTAGTTCTTGTGGCTCTTTAAAGACCGGCTCTTCAATGACGGGTTCTTCTTTCACTTGAGGTTGAGCCACTACTTCTTCATTAACAGTTGTTTCAATTTGCAGCTTTTCATCATCTACTGTCTCGCTAGACTCTTCGCCTTTGACAGCTACTACCTTTTCTTCTTCATCGGGATTTCCCATTAATTTATCTTTTAAACGTTTAAAAAAACTCATGCTTATTCGCTCCTTTGCTCCGCAAGTACAGGTTCATCTTCTAACTTCACTGATACAAGTTTCGATACGCCGGATTCCTGCATCGTAATGCCGTATAGTACGTCAGCACCTTCCATTGTCCCTTTACGGTGTGTAATAACAATGAATTGTGTATCACGGCTAAATTTCTTTAAATATTCACTATAACGCACTACATTTGCCTCGTCTAGTGCAGCCTCTACTTCATCGAGAATACAGAAAGGCACAGGACGAATATTTAAAATAGAGAATAGCAAGGCTATCGCAGTAAGTGCACGTTCCCCACCTGAAAGCAAGCTTAAATTTTGAAGCTTCTTCCCTGGGGGCTGCGCCACAATATCAATACCTGTATCAAGCATATTTTCAGGATTAATTAATACTAAATCTGCTTGACCACCACCAAATAATTCACGGAAAACCTGTTTAAACTGCTCGCGTATCGCATAGAACGTATCACTGAAACGAATCGTCATTTCCTCGTCCATTTCTTTAATAGCTTCGTGCAATGTTTCCTGCGCTTCTAATAAATCACTTCGTTGCTCCGATAAGAATGAATGACGCTCTAGCACACGTTCATACTCTTCAATCGCACTTATATTGACTGGACCGAGCTCTTCGATTGATTTTTTCAATAGCTTTACACGACGACGCATATGCTCTTCATCATCAATAGGAAGTGCTTCTTCCATAGCATCCTCATAAGTTAGCTGATAATTTTCTTCAAGCTGTTCATTTAAATTATTCATTTCAAACTCGATACGGCTTTGTTTTAATTCATTTGCACGTATTGCTTCAAGGAAGCCTTTATGTATACGTTGCAATTCTTTAAGCTGTTCTTCTAGCGTAACGAGTTGTTGTTGCAGTGTTGTTTTTTCGACTTTTTTCTGTGAAATTGTCGTATTTAACGTTTCTCGCTTCTCTTTCCACGATGCAATTTGTTGTTCAATTTCTTCATCACTTAGCATTTTTGTCGATTCATCAGTTTGTAGCCACAATATTTCCTGAGAAATATTGTCGACCTTTTGGCGAGCTTTGACTAAATTTAGTGCGATTTCTGCTGTCACAATTTGCACTTGAGACATTTGCTCTTGCATAACTGCTAGTTGAGCGCGTTTTTCTGCCGATTGCTCACGCAGCGCATCTTTTTCCGTTTCACTTTGTAGCTTCACTTTTCCAAGTTGCTCTACTACATCGTTAATGGATGAAAGTTCAGTTGTCAATGTCACTAAACGCTTTGTCGCCACTTCTTTTTGTGCAAGTAGCGTCTCCTCACGTGTTTTCACATCCTGTGTTTCACTTGAAGTAAATGAAACGCGGGCGGCTAAGCTTTTCTCAGCAACTTCTAGCTCACGCATACGACTTGCTTGTTGCATTTCAATTTTACTTAGTTGCTCACTTTCAAGCTTCAATTGCTCTAAAGTATCACGCATAGTCGCGAGCTTCTCTTTTTCAGCCGCTACAGACTGTTCTGCTGCATAAATCGATGCATCTAATTCTTGTAGATTCGCTGTTAAGCTATCTAACTCAGCTTTTCTTGTAAATAGTGAGGATTGTTGCTTCGATGCTCCTCCTGTTAAAGAACCACCCGCATTAACAATATCCCCTTCAAGTGTAACGACACGGTATCTAAAACCACAAAGACGGGCAATTTGACTCGCCCCTTCTAAATTTGCCGCGACCAGTACATTTCCCAGTAAGTTTTCTACAATCGAACGATTCGTCTCATCGAAAGTCACAAGTGTATCTGCCATCTGTACAAATGCGGGGTGCTCCATTGCAAGTTGAATTGCCGATGGATTAATTTTACGAGACTTCATAACTGTTTTTGGTAAAAACGTTGCACGTCCCACTCGTTTTTGCTTTAACCAGCTAATCGCTTGTTGCGCATGTTGTTCATTTGTTGTCACAATATGCTGAGAAGCTGCACCTAATGCCGTTTCAATAGCTTGTGTATACTTGCCACTCACTTGAATTAATTCGGCAACAGCTCCTTCAATACCTTGAAGCTGTCCTTTATCACGAGCTAGTAATACTTCTTTAACGCCATGGAAGAATCCTGAGAAATCGGCCTCTAATTCGGCAAGTGTCTCTTTTCTAGCCTTCAATTGTTGCTGATGTTGATATGCTTTAAAAAGCATTGCTTGCTTGTCATCAAATGACTTACTTGCCATTTTGAACTGCGTGTGCATGACTTCATATTTTTCCTGTTTACTTTGTAGGGTATCCGAAGTTGTAGCATACGTTACGGCTAACTGTTCTTTCTCCCTTACAATTCGAGTAAGTTCTTGCCCAATTTCATCGGACTGCCCCGTCATACGGGTTGCCATTTCCTTTTGCTGCACAAGTTGTTGCTCAATATTTTTTAATTCATTTTTTACCGTTGCTTCTTCATTTAAGGCATCGATATAACGGTTTTTTTGTTCTTCGATTTCATGCTCAATTTCTATAACTGAACGATTTAACGAATGCTCTAATTGTTTAATTATTTGCTTGAGTGCCTGTACTTCTTGCTGCTTTTCTGTAAACTGTTGCTTTTTCTCTATCTCCTGCGCTTCAAGAGAGGTTACTTCCTCTGTAGCTTCTTGTAAGGATGCTTCTAATTGCTGTAATTGGTTAGATGCATTTTGACGTTTCTCCGTCATTAACGCTTTACGTCCATCCCACCGTTCTACTTCCATCGTCGCTTCTACAAGCTCAGCTTGCGCAGCATCTAATGTGTCATCCAGTTCTTTTAAACGCTTTCGAATCGCTTCGGTTTGCGCTTCTAGAGTATGCATGTCGTTCGCATGTTTTTGTCCAGTTTCCGACAACTGCATAAACTCACTTTTGAGTGCATGCAAAGATTGTGCACAATTATTTAAATCGTGCACAAGTATCGCAATATCAAAATCCTTTAGCTCCGTAGACATTTCCACATAATCTTTAGCGCTTGAAGCCTGCATTTCTAGCGGCTCCAAACGACTATCTAGCTCATGTAAAATATCTAATACGCGGTATAAATTCTCATCTGTTTCAACAAGTTTATGCTCCGCTTTTTTCTTGCGTAGTTTGTATTTCAACACACCCGCTGCCTCTTCAAAAATCGAACGACGATCATCGGGACGGCTATTTAAAATTTCATCGACGCGACCTTGCGAAATAATCGAAAATGCTTCTTTCCCAAGTCCCGAATCCATAAACAAGTCCGTAATATCCTTCAGGCGACACTGCTGGTTATTAAGTAAATATTCACTATCACCTGAACGGTATACGCGTCTTGTTACACTTACTTCTGTATATGGAAAAGCAATACGCTCATCTGTATTATCTAAAATCAACGTAACTTCCGCAAAGTTCAGTGGCTTACGGGAATCACTCCCTGCAAAAATAATATCCTCCATCTTTGCCCCACGTAACGACTTTGCCGATTGCTCCCCAAGAACCCAACGAATAGCATCGGTCACATTACTTTTCCCGCTACCATTTGGTCCGACAACAGCAGTAACGCCCGGTACAAAATCAATACCTATGCGCTCCGCAAAAGATTTAAAACCAATCACTTCGAGTCGTTTTAGGAACATCTAATTAAGCCTCCTCTTGTGCAGTTTGCACTCGCATTGCGTGCATAGCACATTGTGCAGCTTGCTGCTCGGCTTCTTTTTTCGATTTCCCACGACCTACTCCAAGTTCTTGCCCATTTAACAGCACGCTTGATACGAAGGTACGGTTATGAGCAGGTCCCTTTTCATCGATAATTTCGTAATGAAGAAGGCCATTGTTCGTTTGTTGCACCATTTCTTGCAATTGACTTTTGAAATCCATCACATGCGAAAAAGCACCCACTTCGACTTTTGGGAACACGATTCGTTCTAAAAACGTAACGACCGTTTGTAAATCCTGATCTAAATAAAGGGCCCCTACAAAAGATTCAAAAACATCCGCTAAGAGGGCTGGGCGTTCCCGACCACCTGTTAATTCTTCACCTTTCCCAAGCAATACAAAGCGACCGAAACCTAACTCATTTGCAAAAACAACAAGTGATGGCTCGCAAACAATCGATGCACGAAGCTTCGTTAATTCACCTTCGCTCATATGTGGGTATCTCTCAAAAAGATATTTAGAAACAGATAGTTCTAGTACAGCGTCACCTAAAAATTCTAGACGCTCATTATCCGTAAATAATTTACGGCGATGCTCATTCACATAAGATGAATGTGTAAATGCTTGATACAATAAATTTTTGTTAATAAACTGGATGTTCAATTCATCTTGTAACAATTCAAATTGATTGCGTACTTTTTCAGGAAGTACGCCTGATTTCTGCATAATTCCTTTTCTTCTCATAGCCATTGAACAATCTGCCTTCCTAATAGTTTCTACCGTCTTAGTTTACCTTTTTAAAGTAGTTTATGCAAAAGTATTTAGGCGTAAATACGACGTTTTGGTAATTTTTCTGCAAATTGCACAACTATCGGATACTTTAACCTAATACAAATGTGCGCATACTGACTTTGGTTAAAATGAAAAAGGCACGTTCATAGTCCGAATAACGAACCACTCCGTGCCTTCTATAACTAAAATTAGCCTAATTTACTTTCGATGTATGAAATAGCAGTTCCAACCGTAGAGATTTTTTCAGCGTCCTCGTCCGAAATTTCCATATCGAATTCGTCTTCAAGCTCCATTACAAGCTCAACTACGTCTAATGAGTCTGCACCTAAATCATCACGGAATGAAGCTTCTAATGTTACTTCACTTTCTTCAACACCTAAACGGTCCACGATTACTTTTGTTACACGTTCTAATACTGTAGTCAAATCGTTCACCTCCCCTCAAATGATTATACAAAAAATCAGATTTCATTCCTACCAAATATTATTATTCAAATAATATTACATTACCATACCACCATCAATATGTAATGTTTGCCCTGTCATATAATTGGCATCTTCAGAAGCTAGAAAGGCAACAGCTTTGGCAATGTCTTCTGGTTGCCCAAGTTTCGCTAGCGGAATTTGCGTTAGCATTCCTTGTTTTAAATCTTCTGGTAGTTCTGCCGTCATTTCTGTTTCAATAAAACCTGGCGCAATGGCATTAACTAAAATATTGCGTGAAGCTAATTCTTTTGCGGTTGTTTTTGTTAAACCAATGACACCTGCTTTTGCAGCTACATAGTTGGCTTGCCCAGCATTTCCGGCTACACCAACAATTGAAGAAATATTAATGATGCGTCCAGCACGTTGCTTCATCATTTGACGTGTCACAGCCTTTGTACAAAGGAATACACCTTTCAAATTCGTGTCCATCACTTCGTCCCACTCGTTTTCCTTCATACGCATCAATAAATTATCGCGCGTAATCCCGGCATTATTCACTAAAATATCAAGCGAGCCAAATGTTTTCACAGCAGCGTCCATTAAAGCAGCAACCTCATCTGATTTCGCTACACTCGCCTGTACAGCAAGCGCTTCACCACCAGCTTCTTGGATTGTAGCCACAACTTCCTCAGCTTTTGCTTGTGAGCCACTATAATTGACTATCACTTTTGCACCTTCATCAGCAAGTTTCAACGCTATGGCACGACCGATTCCACGTGACGCACCTGTCACAACCGCTACTTTACCTTCTAGTTTACGCATTTATTGTCCACCCCTTCGACGCTTTTACAACCGCCTCGAGTGACGCTTCATCATAAACACAATACGTCGAAACAGAACGGTCAATTTTTTTCACTAAACCACTTAATACTTTCCCTGGTCCACATTCAATAAAGACATCTACACCTTGTGCAATCATTTCACGAACAGACGCTTCCCACTGCACAGTACTGTATACTTGTTCTATTAATTCTTGTTCTATCGCTGCCACGTCTTGTAATACATTCGCCATAACATTACCTATAACTGGAATTTTCGGCATCGATAGAGTAATACCTTCTAATGCAACGCGTAATTGTTCAGATGTTGGGCGCATTAATTCCGAATGGAACGGTCCACTCACAACTAACGGAATTGCACGTTTAGCTCCCGCTTCTTTTGCTGCCACAGAAGCCTTTTCTACGCCGTCCTTTGTTCCAGAAATAACAATTTGACCAGGGCAGTTTATGTTGGCAACCTGCACTTCATCACCTGCTGCAGTTACTTGATCTGTTACGTTTCGCAATGCATCTATTTCCATCCCTAGAATCGCTGCCATTGCTCCTTGTCCTGCCGGTACTGCTTCGTTCATATATAAACCACGTTTGTGAACAATCGCCACTGCGTCTTCAAATGACAACACCCCTGCTATCACTAATGCTCCGTATTCTCCAAGTGAATGACCTGCTGCATAATCTGGTACAATGCCCTCAGCACGCAATTTTTCAGCCACCATCACACCTGTCGTTAACAGTGCAGGCTGCGCATGATACGTTAGCGTTAAGTCTTCCGCTGGCCCTTCTAACATGAGTTTCGATAGCTTAAAGCCTAACGCCTTATCCGCACTTTCGTAAAATGCATTACTCTCAGCTGTATTTTTCACAAATTCTTGCCCCATCCCAACTACTTGAGAACCTTGCCCAGGAAAAATAAATGCAATTTTCGTCATTTCTCTAAAATCCCCTTTGTGTAAAAAAATCACTTTATTAGTCGTTTTCTAAGTGACGTACTGTTTCAGTAATCGTCGATACAACTGCATGTTCCACCATTGTGTTCGCTTGGCGAATCGCACTGAATATTGCCTTTGCATTCGACGAACCATGCGCTTTAATAACGGGTGCTTGTAAGCCAAATAAACCGGCACCACCGTATTCGGTATAGTCCATTTTATCTTTTAAACTCCGCAAATCATTTTTCATAAGCACTGCTGAAATTTTCGTTTTTGTTGAAGACATGAATGCCTCTTTTAGCATTTTGAAAATAGCGTCCGCTGTTCCTTCAATGGATTTAAGCACCATATTCCCTGTAAAACCGTCCGTTACAACAACGTCAGCTACCCCATTCAGTAAATCTCGTGCCTCTACATTGCCGACAAAGTTTAGGTCCGCCTCTTTCAATAAGTCAAAAGCTGCTTTTGTTAAGTCATTGCCTTTTTTATCTTCTGTCCCAATGTTCAATAAGCCAATGCGCGGTTTTTGCAGGCCGCCTACCTTTTTCGCATAAATGTCACCCATAATCGCATATTGCAATAAATGCTCTGGACGTGCATCCGCATTCGCCCCTAAATCTAACATTAGAAACCCATTACTATCTAACGTTGGTAACGTTGTTGCTAGTGCAGGGCGTGCAATACCTTCAATACGTCCCACTTTAAATAACCCACCTGCCATTAACGCGCCGGTATTACCCGCAGAAAGACATGCATCTGCTTTCCCTTCAGTAACTGCTTCTAACATGCGTGCCATTGAAGAGTCTTTTTTTCGACGGACCGCTCGTACAGGGTCATCTGTTCCTTCAATTATTTCTTCACAATGAACGACTGTTAATCGATCATGTGTTTTTAAAAAAGGTTCAAGCTTTTCTTGTTGTCCATATAGCTGAATCTCTAAGTTTGGAATTTGGTCTAGTGCCAAATATGCACCTTCAATAACTGATTTTGGTGCGTTGTCGCCACCCATTCCATCGAGTGCTAGTTTCATTGTTGTTCACCTTCACCTTTCGTACGGTACATACTAAATTCACCGACAAAGACTGTCTCACCGTTTACTGTAGAGAGCACCTCTACTTTTGTACGATGTTTTTCATCGTCACGTCCAATTACTGTCGCCTTCGTAATGACACGATCTCCTGCCCTTACAGGTTTAACAAACGTAATATTTGAATGAACCGTTAAGGCTAGTTCATCGTCAATCACCGCTACAGCTAATGAATTCGCCTGGGCAAATAAATGGTGCCCCCGTGCGATGCCGTTTCGCTGAAAAACATGTTCTTCCTTTACGTCAAAAATAGATAATGCACGTTTATCTAATTCAATATCAATAATATCACCGATAACTTCATCAATCGGTAAGGATTTTACTTCATTTTCATATGTTTTCGAAGCTACGTCTTTAATGCGTTCACGCAATTCCGGAATGGATAATTCCATGCGATCTAAGCGAATCGTTTGGACACTTACCTGAAACTCAGTTGCTAGCTGCTCATCTGTGACGAATGGATTTTCAGCAATCGTTTCAGTTAATTGTCGCTGTCGCTCTTTCTTCGTCCGTCTCAACGTCATTCGCCACCCTTTTAGTTGTTATTAGCACTTGGTACTAACATCAGTATATAGATACTAAAAAAAGAATGCAAGACCTGTTTTAAAAAACGAGTCTTGCATTCCTATCATTTACAGCTTGGCGACATCTGACTAGAATCAAATTAATCAAAACGATCACCTTGTAAAACACCCGAAGCTTCAAGCATTTCTCGTAAACCTTTATATTCTTCATCATGCCAAAAAGCTTCTGTTTCAATCATTGCGGTCGCATCTTTTCTCGCAGTATCAAGCGTTCTATAATCATGTACTAAATCCGCCACTTTAAAGTCAGGCAGACCACTTTGCTTACGACCAAAGAAATCACCTGGACCACGTAATTCAAGATCTTTTTCTGCCAGTCGGAAACCATCATTCGTTTCTGTCATCGACTGCATTCGCTCTTTTCCCTCGTCCGATTTAGGATCTGCAATTAACACGCAGTAAGACTGATATTCACCCCGCCCAACACGTCCACGTAATTGATGAAGTTGCGCTAAGCCAAAACGTTCTGCATCGTAAACGACCATAAACGTCGCATTTGGAACATTCACCCCGACTTCAACTACTGTCGTTGATACAAGCACCTGAATTTCACCGTCACTAAAAGCACGCATCACGGCATCCTTTTCATTCGCCGGTAGTCGCCCGTGCATTAACCCTACATTATAGCGATTATTAAAATGAAGCGCTAACTGTTCATAGATTTCTACCGCATTTTGCACATCAAGCTTATCCGATTCCTCAATAAGCGGACAAATCGCATATGCTTGTCGCCCTGCAGCTAACTCTAATTCAAGTTTAGATAGCACTGAGCCTAATTGTTCTTTTTTCATCCAATGAGTCTCTATTTCTTTTCGCCCAGCCGGCATCTCATCAATCATAGAAACATCCATTTCACCGAACGCTGTAATTGCAAGTGTTCGCGGGATTGGTGTTGCTGTCATAAAAAGAACGTCAGGATTTTCACCTTTATCACGTAAAATACGGCGCTGTTCTACTCCAAAGCGATGCTGTTCATCCGTAATAACAAAACCAAGTCGCTTAAAGACAACATCCGGCTGAATAAGCGCATGTGTACCGATTAGTATATCTATGTCGCCGTTACCCAACGCTTCTAGCAATAAACGGCGTTCTTTCGTTTTTGTTGATCCCGACAATAAGGCAACGCGTACACCAAAAGGTTCAAACCACTCTATTAAATTTTCTGCGTGTTGCTCCGCCAATATTTCTGTCGGTGCCATTAACGCACCCTGGAAACCACCTGTCACAGCTGCATACAAGCAAATCGCCGCAACAACTGTTTTCCCTGAACCTACATCCCCTTGCAATAAGCGGTTCATACGGTGCGGTTCTTTTAAATCTTTACAAATCTCGTTGACGACACGTTTTTGCGCACCTGTTAATTCATACGGTAACGATTCAATGAACTCACGGACCTTCGCCAAGTCAAACTGCACAACATTCCCTTGCTCACTCTCTTTTCGTATTTTTCGCAATGCTTGAATACGTAATTGAAAGTTTAATAATTCCTCATAAGCAAAACGTCTTCTCGCTTGTTTGGCATGCCCGGCATCTTTGGGAAAGTGAATTCCTTCTAGTCCTTCTAACACCGATACCAGCTTATAGTCTGTTTGTAAATGCATTGGAATGGCGTCCTGCAAATTCGCGCCAAATTCATCAAGTGCCTGCCTCATATATTTGCGGAAACGTTTTTGTGGAATTGTACCCTTCAAGCTGTAGACCGGCTCAAAATCTACTTGATCGGTTTTCGGACCAAAATTCACACTCGTCCCATTAATAACCTGTCTCCCACGATCCCATTTGCCGGTCACTGTAATGGTCGATCCCGGTACTAATTTTTGTTTTAAATAGTTCTGATTGAAAAAAACGACTTTCACTAAATGTCTTCCTGCTAAAACCGTTACTTGTAGGCGTGATTTATTGCGTCCTAAAAATAGGACAGTTGGCTCACGTTCTACTTTACATTCAACCGTTACACGTTCATTATGCGGCGTTTGCGTTAAATCTTTTAATCGAAAATCCTCATGCCGATGCGGAAATGTCCATAATAAATCTGAAATTGATTTGATGCCCAATGCTTCCAGGTGTCCTGCTGTTTCTTTCCCAATCCCCTTCAATTCGGAGACTGGACTACTCAATTCAGTCACCTTGCACGACAGCTCCTCCAAAGATCTTTTCTGCTAGCGCCTTTCCTGTAGGTGTCGTAGCTAAGCCTCCACGCGCCGTTTCTTTTAGATTCGGACTCATCGACAAGCCAATACGATACATCGCACCAATCACTTCATCACAAGGGATACGACTTGTAACACCCGCTAGTGCCATATCGGCAGCTACAAGGGAATTTGCCGCGCCCATTGCATTACGCTTAACACAAGGGACTTCTACTAAACCAGCTACAGGATCACAAACGAGGCCGAGCATATTTTTTAACGTTATTGCAAATGCCTCTGAACACTGCTGAGGTGTACCGCCAGCCATTTCTACAATGGCTGCTGCTGCCATCCCTGCTGCAGATCCAACTTCCGCCTGACAACCACCCTCTGCACCCGAAATCGAAGCATTATTTGCTACAACAAAACCAAAAGCGCCTGACGTAAATAAATAACGGATCATTTGCTCACGTGTTGGATTTAATTTATTTTTCACTGCAAATAGAGTACCTGGCACCACACCTGCCGAGCCAGCGGTAGGTGTAGCACAAATTGTTCCCATGGCTGCATTTACCTCATTCGTAGCTACCGCTTTACTGACAGCATCTAATAATAAATCACCTGACAGCGATTTCCCTTGCGCAATATAATTTTGAATCAATACTGCATCGCCACCCGTTAAGCCAGTAACCGACTGTACACCTTTTAAACCGCGCTCAACTGCCGCCTCCATAATCGTTAAATTATGGTCCATCTGAGCCATTATTTCTTCCCGAGAGCGACCACTCATTAACATTTCTTGTTCAATCATTAACTCTGAAATTTGCTTTCCTTCTTGTTCTGCACGCGCGACGAGCTCACGCACATTGTGAAATAACACATCCATATTGCCACGCCTCCCTAATTATTAATTTTCGACACTTTTGTAATATATGGAATTAACGAAATTTGCTGCAGTATTTTATCTTCAATATTTTGATCTACTTCAATAACCATTAACGCCGTTAAACCACGTTCGATACGAGACACTTCCATATGGCCGATATTGACCTCATGCATCGCTAAACAGTTCGCTACATTCGCAATACAACCTGCACGGTCATCATGCACAACAAGAATAGCTGGCATGCCACCCGTTAAACGTAACTTGAAGCCATTGACCTCACTTACTTCAATTTTACCGCCACCAATGGAAATTCCAACAACGGACATTTCACCCTCATCATCACCAATTACAAGACGCGCTGTGTTTGGGTGCTCCGTATTAGCAGTCTCTGGAATGAATTCATAGTCTAACCCCGCTTTTTTTGCATCTGCAAAGGCTGTTTTAATACGCTCATCAAATGTATCATAATTTAATAATCCTCCAACGAGCGCCACATCCGTACCATGACCTTTATACGTTTCTGCAAAGGATCCATACAAGTGAATTTTCGCCCATTTTGGTTGTCGTCCAAATAAATCTCGCGCTACACGCCCAATCCGTGCAGCACCTGCCGTATGAGAGGAAGAAGGTCCAATCATTACGGGTCCGATAATATCAAATACCGATGTGAATTTCATACTATATCCCCTCTATTCTATTTGAATAATAATATTGAGCTTTAGTTATATCATGCTTGATAAACGATATAAAAGTAAAGCACTACCTCATCAATTTTCAGAACATTTACACCACTATAATTTCCTGCTTTTTAATACGTTTCAAATATTGTCCGCCCTCAATATACAGTCATTTCAGAAAGCTATTAAACATAGTCTGCTTTTCAAATCGTCTTCTGCATAAATACACTTTTATATCATTCACTAGCACTTCCACTTATATTTCCATTGATAGCATTCCTTCAGTAACAAGCAAAAGCAGTACACAATTTGTGCACTGCTTCAATCTTATTATTCACAATGTAGCAAAGACTATTCTACTGAAATAATATATGGATATAATCCTTGTTTACCGTTAAAAACTTCAACTTCTACGTCTGGATAACGCTCCTCGATAAATGTTGCTAGTTCAGTTGCATTTTCTTCTGTCGTATTTTCACCATAAATGATCGTCACGATTTCAGAATCTTCATCAACTAGGTCAACGATTACTTTTTCAGCTGCATCTTTTAATGTTGGAGTTGAAAGAACAATTTTCCCTTCAGAAAGTGCCATGAAGTCATCTTTATGAATTTCAACGCCATCAATCGATGTATCACGAACTGCAAATGTTACTTGACCAGTTTTCACGTGTGCAAAAGCTTCTGTCATATTCGCTTGGTTTGTTTCAACCGCTTCTTCTGGATTGAAGGACAGAATCGCAGCCATCCCTTGAGGAATCGTTTTTGTCGGTACAACTGCCGCTTCAATATCTAAAAGCTCAACAGCTTGTTCCGCCGCCATCACAATATTTTTGTTATTCGGTAAAATTAATACCTTTTCAGCACCAATTGCTTTTACTGCTTTAACGATATCTTCTGTAGAAGGGTTCATCGTTTGTCCACCTTCAATTACGTAAGAAGCACCGATTGAGCGTAGTAAGTCAGCTACACCCTCACCCATTGCAATTGTAACTACCGCATATGGATGTTTTTCCGCTTTTTTCACTGGAGTAGATGCTTTACGGTCTTCACCGACAATCGCTGAATGTTGTTCGCGCATATTGTCAACTTTAATTTTAATTAGGCTACCATATTTTTGACCCATTGCTAATACTGAACCTGGTTGTTCTGAGTGAATATGCACTTTGGCAACTTCCTCATCTGAAATAACAAGTAAAGAATCACCCAGAGGATTTAATTCATTGCGGAATTTCTCTTCGTCGAATGGTTCTTTGTCATCTTCAATACGTACCATGATTTCAGTACAGTAACCGAATTCTATATCCGCTGTACTCATGAAGTCTTGTGCACGGTGATGTTCCGCATTGATTAGATCATCTAAAGTTGCATCATTTTTCTCAGGTAGTGGTTCGCCTTTCAGTGAAGCAAGGAAACCTTCGTAAACAAATAGCAAACCTTGACCACCACTATCGACTACACCAACTTCTTTTAATACAGGAAGTAATTCTGGCGTACGATCAAGTGAGGCCTTTGCTTCCTTAGTAAATGCTTCCATAACAGCAATGATGTTATTTTCCGTTTCAGCTACTTCAACGCCTTTTTTCGCCGCTTCTCGAGCTACAGTTAAAATTGTTCCTTCTACAGGCTTCATAACCGCTTTATATGCCGTATCTACACCTGCTTGGAAAGCACCCGCAAAGCGCTTTGCATCAATTGTTGCTTCTTTTTCAATAAATTTACCGAAGCCGCGGAATAATTGCGATAAAATAACGCCTGAGTTTCCACGTGCCCCCATAAGTAAGCCCTTTGATAAAGCTTGAGCCGTTTTTCCGATATGTTCTGATGCTTGAAGTTCTGTTTCCTTCGCACCTGAAGTCATCGATAAGTTCATATTTGTACCTGTATCTCCATCTGGTACTGGAAATACATTTAATGAATCTACATAATTTGCATTTTGGTACAAATGGTGCGCACCCATTTGCACCATCTCAGCAAATTTTAATCCGTCTAATGACTGCATTCGATTTTGTTCCTCCTCTTACACATTCGCTACACGAACGCCCTGTACAAAAATATTGACAGATTTCACGCTCATACCTAATGTTTTGTTCACTGTATATTTCACTTTAGATTGCACTTGATACGCAACTTCTGAAATTTTTGTACCGTAACTTACGATTATATACATATCAATATGTAAATCTTCTGCTTGTTGTCGAATAACAACACCTTTAGCAAAGTTTTCTTTACGTAAAATATCAGTTAGACCGTCGCGAATTTGATGTTTAGATGCCATGCCGACAATACCGTAACATTCTACAGCAGCGCCTCCAGCAATTTGTGCAAGTACATCCGTTGAAATATCAATTTGGCCGAATTCGTTATTTAATTCAATTGACATAGAAATGCCCCCTTGGCTCTTTTTGACTAATTTATATTGTACTACACTAACTGAGATTATAAAAGAAAACGTTCATCTTCGTCTAGTTTAGACACAATGGTATAAGAAAGCGTATTCTATTTTTACGTTTCATACAGCATAAATGCCTGTAAAGGTTTTTTTCTTGAAAGGTTATGTTAAAACTATTGCACTGAACGCTGACCTATGTTAAATTATTATGGTATGTGAAATACCGAACTGAAATAATAATCTTTCAGCATCAACAGTAAGGAGGGAATACAACATGCCAAAACAATGTGTAATCACTGGTCGTAAAACTCGTACTGGTAACAACCGTTCCCACGCTATGAACTCTTCTAAACGTACTTGGGGCGCTAACCTTCAAAAAGTTCGTATCTTAGTAGACGGTAAACCAAAACGTGTATGGGTTTCTGCTCGTGCATTAAAATCAGGTAAAGTTGAGCGCGTTTAATCGTCGCTTATAAAAAAATCGATTTCGCTTCCAGCGCAAATCGATTTTTTTCTTTCTACTAAATATTATCTGCATTTTTGCATATTTCCATTCACTCAACATTTCATAATGACGGTTTGTCAAATTAAGTGCAACAGTTCTTCCCGAAACGTTTCGTATGCAGTTTTCCAACCAAGGCATTTCCTTGGCCGATTGTTAATGAGATGGAGTGCTTGATTCATATCATCTAGTGTTACGTGATCGAAATTCGTTTTCTAAGGGAAAAACTCGCGCAGTAAGCCGTTTCCGTTTTCATTACTGCCGCGTTGCCAGGAAGAATAAGCATCCGCAAAATAGACTTGGATGTTTAGTTCTTTCTCAAGCACGTTGTAACAGCTAAATTCTTTTCCACGATCGGTTGTCGCTGTTTGAATTGCACCTTTGGGCAATTGTTGGTGTAACTGTTTGACGGCTGTTTCCATTGAGTTTGCGGAACGGTCTTGAATCAAAATGCCTGTGTACCAGCGGGTTTTACGCTCAATAAATGTAGCGACGCAACCCTTAGCTTGTCCACGTCCAGAAACGACTGTATCTAACTCCCAATGTCCAAATGTTTCCCGTTTACGGACTTCTTTTGGACGTTTTGAAATGGGCGTGCCAATGTTGAAACGCCACCTTGTTTCACGAGGTTTCTGGCGCTTTCCTTTTTGACGAAGAACCGATAAAGGCATTTCTAATAAGCCGTTATAAATCCAGCGGTAGATGCTTTTAAAGCTCAGCTTTCCTTTATACAAGCGGCCGACAATCTGTTCAGGTGACCACGTTTCGCCCAACTTTTCTTGAACAGCTTCTTTTAAATCTGATGTTAGTTTTAGCTTCGCACCACAGTTCGATTTATTCGTTTGATAGTGATTGTGTGCTACTTCGGCTGACCAATTTGTATGGCGATTCAGCTCTCTTGAAATGGTCGAGGGGCTGCGTTTTAGCTGCTTCGCAATTTCTCGTTTGGAATAACCTAATTCAAGATAGACTTCTATTTTAGCGCGTTCAGATATGGTAAGATGAGTATAGCTCATAACGATTCCTCCTCTAAATGTTGGTGTGGTAACTACATTTTATACGAGGTCGTTATGGGCTTCTTTTATTTTGTCTTAAAGGTGTTGCGCTTAATATTACAATTCATCTAATAAAAAAACCCGACTAAAGCTTGTCGGGTTTTTTTTCTTTCTTATCTTTTCGGAAAAGCTGGATACATGTACGCGTAATACTACTCACAAATTTCGGTAATTGAAATGTATATACTTTCAGGATCCTCTCCCCCTCACACTAATCTATGCTTCTTATCATTAAACATATGCCATGTGAGAAAAATATAGACCCTGACACTCCAATAATTTCATTGCTCGTAAAACGAGATGAACCAAGTGATATATATTCATTCGTCGTTTCATACTTGACGTTACGCAATGTTACACCTTCAATTGGCTGTTCATATGCGAAAAATGACAAATAGCGGTACTGATGATCAGCTTCGATTATATGTGTACCCGGTAGTAAAAATTGCAAGGTATTCGCATTGTTGATAATTTTCAGCGTAATCAAAGGATTTTCCTTTTGCAGACGGTAAATTGATCGAACAGCCGCCTCATAGTGATCCAGGCGCCCCCCCGTTACACCCGTTAAGACAATTTCCTTGGGTGCATACGTAAGCGCCTTCAACAATGCTAAATCCGTATCTGTTTCATTCTTCTCTTCTTTAAAGCGCTGTGCATCATGGGCATGTTCCATGACACGCTCATACTCCGCTTGTGATAACGAGTCAAAATCACCTACAATGGCATGAGGTGTAATACCCTGTTCGATTAAATACAAGGCACCACGGTCCGCCCCAATATAAAACACATCATCTCGCTCCTTATAAGGCATAAAAGAGCAAAGTTCTGCTTGTGGGCCACCTGCACAAACAACGATGGTTGTCATCCTTGAATTGCAGCCTCACCAGCAGCTAAAATTTCCTGTAAAGCCACTGTACGATCTTCTTTACTATAGATGGCTGAACCCGCTACAAAAATGGTTGCCCCTGCTTTTGCGCACGGCACGATTGTTTCTGCATTAATACCACCATCAATCTCGATATCGATATTTAAGCCACGTTCTTTAATGATCGTTGATAGAGCTTCTACTTTCGGGATAACCGAATGGATGAATTTTTGTCCGCCAAAGCCCGGGTTCACCGTCATAAATAACACCATATCGATATCCTCTAGAACATGTTGAATTGACTCAATTGGCGTATGTGGATTTAACACAACACCAGGTTTCACGCCATATGATCGAATCAACTGAATTGTACGATGTAAATGACGGCACGCTTCCACATGTACCGTAATATAATCTGCACCTGCTTTTGCGAATTGTTCGATATACTGATCTGGATTTTCAATCATTAAGTGAACATCTAATGGTAAATCGGTTAATGGACGAATAGCATCTAATACGATAGCACCAAATGAAATATTTGGTACAAAATGACCATCCATCACATCAATATGAATAAGCTTTGCTCCGGCTTGCTCTACTTCTTTCACTTCTTCGCCTAATTTTGCGAAGTTTGCTGCTAAAATCGATGGTGCTATTTTTATCATTCTTAATACCTCGGCTTTCTATCCATAATTTCTTGCATAAATTGTCCATAATGCTTGTAGCGATAGTCGCGAATTTCACCCTTCTCTACCGCTGCCTTAACTGCACACTTCGGTTCCTTCAAATGTAGGCATTCTCTAAACTTACAATTAGCTGAAACACGTTCCATTTCTGGGAAACATGCTCCGAGCTCTTCTTTTTCAATTTCATCAAAATCAAAAGAGCTAAATCCAGGTGTATCTGCTAATAATCCATCACACACTTCAATTAATTCAACATGTCGTGTCGTATGTTTTCCTCGACCTAAACTCTGTGAAATAATACCCGTTTTTAAATTCAAAGCAGGAATGAGCGTATTCAATAGTGTTGATTTACCAACACCTGATTGCCCTGCTAATACAGACGTTTTGCCCTTTAAAATAGGCTGTAAACGCTCTACTAGCTCTACCTCATCTTTATACGTTTGTAAAACAGTGTAACCCATTTTTTCGTAATCATCGATGTAGCCCTGTAATTCCTCACGTTCATCTTCCGCTAATAGATCCATCTTTGTTAAACAAATAATTGGATGCACGCGGAATGACTCTAACACAACAAGAAAACGGTCTAATAAAATCGTATTAAAATTTGGTTCCTTTACAGAAAACACTAAAATTCCTTGGTCTATATTGGCAATCGGTGGACGGACAAGCTCATTTTTACGTTCATGTATTTTTTGAATTGTACCATCAGAACCTGCTGTTTCAACCGTATAATCAACTAAATCACCAACGAGTGGAGATTCACCACGGTTACGAAAAACACCACGCCCACGACATTGAATCAGTTGTTTTCCATCATATACATAATAATAACCACTTAATGCTTTACGAATCTGGCCTTGCGCCATCAAATTCCTCCTTGTTTAATCTCATCATAATGTTTTGTGCCTTGTTCGATAATTTCCGAATCACGATAAATTATATAAGCCGCTTCTTCACCTTCACCAACAACAAACGAGATCTCATATGGAGTATCTTTTGAAATTTTAAATTCATCATAAGGTTTTGCCATCGTATGAGTCTTATCTCGAACTTCAATTCGTATTAATTGCTCCATACCTTCCTCAGACGGCTCATATGGAATAGTCACGAATATACTATAAGTCTTATCTGGTTTCTTAGCAGGTCCTTTACTTAACACAACCGATATTGTGTCACCTGCCTCTAACTTATTACCCCCAGTTGGTGTTTGCGAAATCACACTGCCTGCGGAAACTGTTGAAGAATGGTCCTCCCGTTCTACAACATATTTTAAGCCTACAGAATTTACATAGCTTACTACCTGTGCCTCCGTGTAGCCCCGAACATCCTTAACCGTAATATAATTTTTACCTGAACTAACCGTAAAGACAATCGTCGTTTCCTTTGGCACAATTTCCTCATCCACCGCCGGAATTTGACCGATAATCGTGCCTGCCGGTTCATCTGAATGCTCATATTCTTCTTCAATAGCTAAAAATTCCTTGTCCGCTAACAAAGCTTTCACTTGATCAAGTTGTTGCCCTTTGTGATTAAGCATCTTATACTTTTCGATCCCAAGACTGACAATTAAATCGATTTCCGTTCCTTTGACACGCTCTGTATCTTTTTCGGGGTCCGTTTCGATGACTTTCCCTTCCTCTATTTCCTCTGAATGCTGTTCAATCGTTTTTCCAACAATAAAGCCTAATGCCTCTAATTTCTCTGTAGCCGCTTCTATCGTTTCACCAGTTACATCCGGCACAGTAATTTTTTTCGGACTAAATACATCCGTCGCCAAGAATAAATATAAGAACACAATCACAATAGCGGCTAAAACGCCCGCTACAATTTTCGGCCATTTTTTCTTCTTTTTGTCTGGCGCTGATTTTTTTACAGGCTTTTTTACAGGTTTTTTAACAGATTTATTAGGAGCTGATTGCAAAATGGGTTCCATCGCCCTAGTCTCAGTTAAATCTTCTTCCTCTTGGCTAGGCTGTTCCTTAATAATCGGCATCACTCTTGTTGCATTGTTATCGATGGGTACAGCAAACTTCTTTTCATTAATACGCGTTGGAGATAGCACTGTATCTAAGTCGGCCTGCAACGCTTCTACAGTCGCATAACGATGAGCAGGATCTTTCGCCGTTGCTTTTAATACAACATTCTCTAGACTTTGAGGAATCGTAGCATCAAATGCACGTATAGAGGGTGTTTCTGTTTGTAAATGTTTTAATGCAATAGATACCGCTGACTCACCAGAAAACGGTAATTCACCCGTTAATAATTCGTACAGGACAATGCCGAGCGCATATATGTCAGATTGACTAGTCGCTGTCCCACCACGTGCCTGCTCAGGCGATAAATAGTGAACAGTCCCAAGTACTGAATTCGTTTGCGTAAAAGAAGTTGAACTTAATGTAATCGCAATACCGAAATCTGTGATTTTCACATTTCCTTCGCCGTCCATTAAAATGTTCTGGGGTTTAATGTCACGGTGAATAATATGATTTGCATGTGCATCCGCAATAGCTGACGTGAGCTGCCTCATAATAAGCACGCTACGCGCAGGGGAAATCGGTGCGAATTCCTGTATGTATTGCTTTAACGTTTTCCCTTTTACATATTCCATCACAATATAATGTAAGTCCCCATCATCACCTACATCATAAATACTAACAATATTCGGATGTGTAAGGCTTGTTACGGATAACGCCTCTCGCTGGAAACGACGATGCAATTCATCTTCATTTGTAAAATCATAGCGTAAAATTTTTATTGCGACATCACGATTTAAAATGACATCATGCGCCAAATACACATTGGACATGCCGCCACCACCAATGAGCTCTATAATTTTATAGCGATCACTAATTCTTTTTCCTACAAGCATACTTACACCTCCTCATGTTGCCATGTGAGTAGGACGAGGGAAATATTATCCTCGCCCCCACTAGCATTGGCTAGTTTCACAAGTTTCTGTCCTTTTTCTTCTATTGAATCTGGAAATGTGATAATCGATGCCATTTCAGGTATTGATAGTTTATTACTTAAACCGTCTGAGCATACAAGTAAATACGACTGAGGTGCTAACTCAACTTCATAAAAGTCCGGCTCTATTATCTCTTCTGTACCAACTGCTTTTAAGATAAAATTTTTCTTCGGATGCGTTAAAGCTTCCTCTTCACTAATTTCACCATTTTCAACAAGTACATTCACATAAGAGTGATCCTTTGTTATTTGTTTTGCACCTTCGTCAAAGAAATAATACACGCGACTATCGCCAACGTGTGAAATTAAACAATGATTTTGTTCAATTAACACGGCAATAAACGTTGTACCCATTCCTTTACAGTCTTCGTGTGATAAAGAGTAGTCATATATAGTAGTATTTAGTTGTTCTACTGCTTGTAATAACCATTCTTTTTTTGATGTTGTCGACTCAAAATGATGCGCTTCTGCTTGAAAAAATACGGTTTCCATCTGCTTCATTGCCATATCACTCGCTACATCTCCAGCGTTATGACCACCCATGCCATCTGCAACTAATGCGAGTTCATAGCCATCTAGACGTTTGAAAAATGCAGCACGATCTTCATTTATCGCTCTTTTTAACCCAATATCACTTTCGACTGTGTATTTCATCACAGGTCACCTCGTCTCTTCAGATCTCTCTTGCGCACGTAATTGTCCACACGCAGCTGCGATATCAGAACCTTGCTCTCGGCGGATTGTTACGTTAATACCATTCTTCTTCAATGTTTTTTCAAAAGCAAAAATTTGACTACGAGACGTACGAACATAATCACGTTCTGGTACATAGTTTACAGGAATTAAGTTCACGTGGCATTTAATTCCTTTTATAAGTGCAGATAATTCTTCTGCAATTTCAACTGAATCATTTTCACCAGACATTAAACCGTACTCAAAACTAACACGTCGACCTGTTTTATTTGTATAGTAACGAACAGCTTCCATCAATTCGTCCAATTTATAAGCACGTGCAATTGGCATTAACTTTTGGCGTGCCTCTTGGTTTGGTGCGTGTAGCGATACCGCAAAGTTAATTTGCAATTGCTCATCCGCAAATTCATAAATTTTAGGCACAATTCCTGATGTCGATACTGTAATGTGTCGAGCACCAATATTTAAACCCTTTTCATGATTGATGACTTTTAAGAAGTTCATCATAGCATCGTAGTTATCGAATGGTTCACCGATACCCATTATGACGATATGACTTACACGTTCACCGATTTCATCCAACGTTTGTTGTACTTTAACGACTTGCTCAACTATTTCTCCTGCTAGTAAATGACGTTTTAAGCCACCTAGCGTGGATGCACAGAATGTACAACCAATACGGCAACCTACTTGTGTTGTTACACAAACAGAGTTTCCATATTCATGACGCATTAGCACTGTTTCAATAGAATAGCCATCTTGAAGTTGGAATAAAAACTTAATCGTACCATCTTTAGATTCCTGTTGAATAATTGTTGAAAGTGTTGTTAGCGCAAAGCTTTCTTCTAGTTTTTCACGCAATCCTTTTGGAAGGTTCGACATTTCTTCAAATGTTTTTACACGCTTATTGTACAACCAATCAAAAATTTGTAAAGCACGGAAAGGTTTTTCACCATTTTCCTTTAACCACTCTTCTAAGTGATGAGGTTGTAAAGAGTAAATAGATTCTTTTAAATTTGGTTTTTCTTTTTTCTTACGACGTACAGGCTTGTCTCCTACTTCCTCGACTAAGTCACTTATACGTTCATTGAATTTTTCTTGATCCACCATTAGTTGGATTCTCCTTTTTTACGAAATGCTGCGACGAAGAAACCGTCACTACCAAAGTCTTGAGGGAAGACTTGAAGCATGCCATTAGCTTGCTTTTCCGCTAATTTTGTTGGTAAAGATTCTAGTTGTATAGCTTCCATTTCTGGGTGCTCGGTTAAAAAGGCTTGTACAGTGCCTTCATTTTCTTGTTGATCGACCGTACATGTACTGTAAACAAGTTTGCCATCTTGTTTTAATACTTTTGCTCCAGCATCAAGTAAAGCTAATTGAATTTTTTGCAGGTTTTCTAAATCTTCTTCGCGTTTAGTGTACTTAATGTCAGGCTTACGACGTATCACGCCTAAACCGCTACAAGGTGCATCAACAAGCACTGCATCAAAAGATTCTACTTGTAAAAACTCAGGCGCTTTACGACCATCAATTGGCGCTGTTTGCACAATTTCAAGTCCTAGACGCTCAGTATTATGGTCGATTAAGTCTAATTTATGTGGATGGAGGTCTGTTGCTAAAATCGAGCCTTCATTATTCATTTTTTCGGCTAAATGTGTCGTTTTTCCACCTGGTGCTGCACACATATCTAAAACACGCATACCCGGAGTTGGATTTAAAACATTTGCAGGAATCATCGAGCTTTCATCTTGAATTGTAATCAATCCGTCTTTAAATGCTTGTGTACGTGCTGGCTGACCATTCGTTACATGTAAGCATTCTGGCATCATATCACTTTGCTTCGCCGATAAACCTTCTGCCTCTAAACTAGCAATAGCTTCAGCTACTGTAGCTTTTACTGAATTGACACGAACGGTTTGTACAGGTGGCATATTATTTTCATTCAACATTTCTGTTGCAACATCCACCCCATAGTTGTTCACAAAGCGCTCTACTAGCCAGTTTGGATGACTCGTTTCAATCGCAAGACGTTCAATAGGATCTTTAATGTCCTCTAATGAAGGCACTCCTTGACGTAAGATTGATCGTAAAATGCCATTCACTGTTGAAGCGATCCCTTGATGTCCACGACGTTTTGCAATTTCAACCGCTTCGTTTACTGCTGCATGCGGTGGAATACGTGTTAAATAATGCATTTGGTATAGAGATAATCGTAACAACCAACGTACCCAATGATCGATTTTCCCACGAACGAAAGGCTCTAAATAATAATCAAGCGTCATTTTATATTGCAACGTACCATACGTGATTTCTGTCAGTAAGGCACGGTCTTTCGTCTCAATTTTATGACGTTTAATCGTTTCGTGTAATAATAAATTACTGTATGCTTGGTTTTTATCTATTGCTAACAGGATTGACAGTGCTGCATCACGCACATTTCCGTCCCAAATAACTACACTTTTTTTACTCATTTAAACTGGTCCCCGATCTGTAATTTCGAACCGGTACCACGCAGATACTCTTCTGCAGTCATGCGTTTTTTACCAGCCGGTTGTAAATCATATATAGCAAGTGATTCGCCGTTACCTGTTGCAATTTCAAAGTATTCTTTTTCAATTGCCACCACTGTACCTGGAGTCACATTGTGCTTCGTTTTGCCAACTTGCGCCCACCAAATTTTGAAGTTACCTTCTTCAAACGTTGTATACGCAACAGGCCACGGATGAAGGCCACGTACTTGATTGTATAAAGTTGACGCATCATTTGTCCAATCAATACGCTCCTGTTCACGTGAAATATTGCTCGCAAATGTTACTTGTGACTCATCCTGCACTGTACGTGTATTCGAGCCATTGATAATAGATGGAAGTGTTTCTTTTAATAACTCACGACCAACGACACTTAATTTGTCAAACATGCTACCTGTATGGTCCTGTTCACCAATAGCAATGGCCTTTTGTGAAATAATATCACCGGCATCAAGCTTCACTGCCATATACATAATCGTTACGCCCGTCTCTTTTTCACCATCGATAATTGCTTGGTGGATAGGAGCGCCTCCACGATATTTCGGTAACAGCGAAGCATGAACATTTATACAACCAAGCGGCGGTGCATCTAGTAATTCTTTCGGTAAAATTTGTCCGAAAGCTGCTGTTATTACAATGTCAGGTTGCAGGTCAATTATTTGTTGTAGCTCTTCAGAACCACGGAGCTTTTCCGGTTGAATAACAGGTAAGCCAAGCGCTAGCGCCTCAGCCTTTACTGGAGGTGGCGTTAACACACGCTTACGACCTACTGGACGGTCTGGCTGCGTAACAACAGCTTTAATGTCATAGCCTTCTTCATAAAGCATACGTAGGATTGGTGCGGAAAAATCCGGCGTCCCCATAAAAACGATAGACGTCATCTTATTCCTCCTCTTCAGCGTACATCACTTCTAGCTCTTCCTCTGTCAATACGCGTTGGATTTTTGAATCAAATAAAATACCATCTAAATGGTCGATTTCATGCAAAATAGCACGCGCATCAAAGCCACCTGCTTCAAGTTCATACACACGACCTTCACGGTCACACGCTTCGATTTTTACATATTCAGGACGTTCCACTTCACCATATAGATTAGGGAAACTTAAGCATCCCTCAACATCAACCTCAGCACCATCTGTTGTAATTACGGTAGGATTAATCATTTCTAAAATGTCACGTTCTTCGCCAAGTTCTACGATTGCCACTCGTAATGGTACATTGATTTGCGGTGCAGCAATTCCTACCCCATCATGTTCCACCATTGTGTCATATAAATCATCTAAAAGTGCGATGATTTCTTCGTTAATTTCAGTTACTTCTGCACAAGGTGTTGTTAATACTTTCGCTGGGTGTTTTACGACCTCTTTAATAGCCATTTTATTTCCTCATTTCTTCTCGTATCTAGGCTAAAGCGCCACAATGTCGAACATCCCTATGCCGCTTCGCTTTCACGCAAAAAGCAGGTGTCGCATAAACGAAGCGTTTTGCATACACGTGACACTTTAACCTTTTTTATATAGTAGACGGGTCTAAGTCGACCGTCATTAAAATGCCTTGTTTTATCCAGTCTGCGCGGTACATTGCAAGTAACCGTTGAAGCACTGGAATCAGATTTGGCTCAATTTTATATTTTATCAAACATTGATAGCGATATCTATTTTGGAGACGACTTATACTTGCTGTCGTTGGCCCGATAATCGCTACTTTCTCCGATAAATTCGCACGAAGCCAGTCAGCTGCTCGCCCTGCATATTCTGCAGCCATCATGACATCCTCATGCGACACTTGTACAAGTGCAACATAGTAATATGGCGGATAGCCTGAGCGTCTACGTAAAAACATTTCACGCTCATAAAACGGTTCATAGTCTTGCATTTTTGATAATTCAATTGCATAGTGCTCTGGCGTATACGTCTGAATAACTACTTCACCGGGTTTATCATGGCGTCCAGCGCGACCACTCACTTGCGTCAGTAGTTGGAAAGTACGTTCTGCGGCGCGATAATCGGGTAAATGCAACGACGTATCTGCACTAAGTACACCAACAAGCGTAATATTTGGGAAGTCTAACCCTTTTGCGATCATTTGCGTACCGAGTAAAATATCCGCTCGCCCTTCACCAAATGCTTGTAAAATCTCTTCATGTGCGCCCTTATGCTTTGTCGTATCGACGTCCATTCGAAGTACCCTTGCTTCAGGAAATAGCTTATAAATTTCTTCCTCAACTTTTTGGGTACCTGTACCAAAATAACGAATATGTTCACTTTGACATTGCGGACATATTTGCGGGACATGCTCCTCGTACCCACAATAGTGACATTTCAACTTTTCTTGCGTACGGTGATAGGTTAGTGAAATATCACAGTTTGGACATTGTACAACCGTTCCACAGTCCCTACATAACACAAATGATGAATAGCCACGACGATTTAAAAACAGTACCATTTGCTCCCTGCGTTCTAGTCGCAACCGTATCCCTTCAATCAGTTGTTCTGAAAACATCGAACGGTTTCCATTTTGAAGTTCTTCTCGCATATCCGCAACATAGACAGTTGGCATCGCTTGATTCATCGCACGCTGTTTCAAAGACAGCAGCGTATATACACCTTTTTTCGCACGTGCGAAAGACTCAAGGGCTGGTGTCGCACTCCCTAAAATAACCGGACACTGATAAAACTGACTACGCCAAATGGCTACATCTCGCGCATGATAACGAGGCGAGTCCTCTTGTTTATATGTTGATTCATGCTCTTCATCTAATATAATGAGTCCTATATTCGTAAACGGTGCAAAAATGGCGGACCTCGCACCTACAACAACACTTACTTTACCCTGTTGAATTTTACGCCATTCATCATACTTCTCCCCGACCGATAGCCCACTATGCATTACAGCGACCAACTCACCGAAGCGGCTACGAAAGCGCTCTGTCATTTGGGGTGTCAATGAAATTTCCGGCACGAGCATAATTGCTTCCTTACCTTCATCTAACACCTTTTGAATTGCCTGTAGATAAACTTCCGTCTTGCCACTCCCTGTCACCCCTCGGAGTAAAAAGGTCGTAGCATCTGCTGCATCCATCGATTTTGAAATAGCCTGCAATGCAACATTTTGCTCTTGTGTTAATTGTAACGATTGCGTACGTGTAACACCTTTCGTAAACGGGTCACGGTATACCTCTTCTTGCACAAATCGAGCCGCCCCTTTTTCGATAACTCCCTGTAATACAGTCGCAGTTGCACCCGTTTCTTCATACAAATGGTGTGGTGCAATAATCTCACCTAAATGTGCCTGCATCCAGATAATAAGTTGACGTTGTTTGGCTGCTCTAGACGCTGATTCTAATGCCTTTTCAAGGACCTGCATATCGCTAGTAATTTCAACCATGCGTACTTCCTTGACACTTCCTTGCTGTTTGACGATGTTTTCAATTGTCACACATCCACTTGCTATTAGTTCTTTTAATACAGGCAATAACTCCGCTTTTTCAAACTCTTTGAAGTTTGCCTTTTGCCTCTTTCCAAACAGTGTCTGTACTTCTTGTGGCAGTTTGGCTAACTCCACTTGTAAAACGGCAATTTTTTCGTATTTAGCACGTAAAGCAGATGGTAACATGACTTGCAAAGCATCGATTTCATAGCAAATGGTTTCGTTCTTTAGCCATTTTGCCATTTTCAGCATTTCTTCTGTTAGTACTGGCTCTATATCGAGAATTTGAGCAATAGGCTTGATTTTATTAGGAGGTACTTCAGTTTCATTTTTTAAGCCCACGATAAAGCCTAGTACATTTCTTGGTCCAAACGGTACTTTCACGCGACAGCCCGCTTCGATGATTTCACGCCACTCTTGTGGAACAGCATAGTCAAACGGACGGTCTACATGGTATGTAGCTACGTCAACAATGACCTCAGCTACTGAAAAACCCATTATATTCCACCTTCTAGAAGGTATGACCAAAGTGCTTCAGCAAATTGCGCACCATCTTTTGGATCAACTACTTGTCCATTTATAATCGCTTCATTACTCATCTCAATCCAGCCTGTCGATTCCACATTAAAAGATGCCTCACCTATTATTTGTTGACCAAATGTAACTGCTAGTGCGGTCTGTTCGACAGAAACTTTAGGCGTATGCTCGACTGATGGCATATTGGCTACATGAATAAGAATTGGATTCGGATATTGCTGTTTATAGCTTTCGACTTCTTCTACCAATGCATAGGCATCATGAATGCCTTCTCCTATTACTTGTACATGCGCCCCAAGACTACTAGCTTTAGTAGCGATTGCTTTACCCAACTCACCATTTGCTTTGGTACTAATCACATGCTTGTCATCAAGTGTCACACTGCATGCACCCTTTGTAACAAGTACTGTCTTACCAGCTAACGGTTTTACTTTTGGTGAAAAATAATCAAGAACAAGTGCCGTAATTTTTTCCGGCTCTTCTAATCTTCCTTTGCCGATATAGCCACATGCTAAAAAGCCCTCTGATGGCTCGATAAATCGATAGCCATCTTCTGCTAATCGTGCTAAATTGCGTTTTACTGCGGGGTGGTCGTACATATGCACATTCATCGCAGGGGCAATCCACACCGGCGCTGTTGCAGCAAGAAGCGTAGTTGTAACCATATCATCTGCAATCCCATTTGCTAATTTACCAATGACATTTGCCGTAGCAGGGGCAACAAGAATTAAATCAGCCCAGTCCGCCAAATCTATATGTGCGATCACGCTCGAATCTTTTTCATCGAAAGTATCGAAATAAACATCATTTTTAGACATCACTTGAAAGCTTAATGGATTAACAAATTGTCTTGCTGATTCTGTCATGATGACTTTTACAGTTGCACCTGCTTGCGATAATTTACTAACAAGTGCTACAGCTTTATAAACAGCAATACCACCCGACACACAAAGTAAAATGTTTTTATTCATGTCTAATGTCTTCCTTTCAAATGATAAGCTCCCAAAGGATGTTTCCTCGGGAGCTTTAAGCGTTCATTATAAATGGCTTTAAACCAATTATGTCTTTTGCGTAATTACTTAAAGATTTAGTAACATGCAAGCACGATACCAATAACTAAACACTCGAGGCTTTAACGCTATTTAGCAAAAATACATTTGCAAAATAATGTTAAATTTCGTCTTCGTAAATAGCTGACTCATCTTGTGTTACTTTTGTTAATACACCTGCTGCCACTTCTTCAAGTGCGCGACCAACAGATTTATGAGAAACATATTTGTGTAAGCGTTCAGTATTTTGTTCCTCTTGCATTTGACGAGCACGCTTAGAAGCTAAGCTCACTAAAGAATATTTTGAATCGATTTCTTTTTTTAAAGCATCTACTGATGGGTATAACATAGGTTTATTCTCCTCTCAACATTGACAAATATCTTTTTTCGACACGTTCTCTACGACAATGTTCTGCTTTAATTATAGCATTAATGCGATCACAAGCATTTGTTACTTCATCGTTTTCTACAACGTAATCGTACAAACTCATCATTTCAAGTTCTTCACTTGCTGTCGCGATCCGTTTTGAAATAACGTCCGCTGTTTCTGTCCCACGGCCAACTAAACGGTCTTTTAATTCCGTTAAACTTGGTGGTGCTAAGAAAATAAATAGTGCATCTGGTGCTTTTTCACGAATTTGTGCTGCACCTTGCACTTCGATTTCTAAAAACACATCTCGTCCTGCATCAAGTGTTTCATTGACATACGCAATCGGTGTACCGTAATAGTTGCCTACAAACTCAGCATGCTCTAGTAAGCCGCCTTGTTCAATTAATGCTTCAAATTCATCACGTGTCTTAAAGAAATAGTCTACACCATCTACTTCACCTTCGCGAGGATTTCGTGTTGTCATCGAGATGGAGTACTCATAATTCGTATTTGGCTGAGAAAATAATTCTTTACGTACTGTCCCCTTACCGACACCAGACGGGCCAGATAGGACAATTAATAATCCACGTTCTTTTATCATTTATTCTCTAAGTCTCCCTTAAATAATAGCAGATGCTTACTTTTATTCGATATTTTGAACTTGTTCACGCATCTTTTCTAAAATCGTTTTTGCTTGGACTACCGCAATGGAAGCCTCTTTTGATTGATTTTTGGAACCAATCGTATTAATTTCACGGTGCATCTCTTGCATTAAAAAGTCTAATTTACGACCGATTGATACCGTTTCTTGTAAAGTTTCTTCGAATTGGCCGATATGACTTTCAAGTCTATCCAACTCTTCTGTAATATCTACACGTTCTGCAAAAATCCCTACTTCAGCAAGTAAACGATCTTCTAAAACCGCAATCTCCGCTATTTCAGCAATCCGATTTAGTAAACGTGTACGATATTTTTCAACAGCTAACGATGAAAACGGGCGAATCTGCTCGACTTGCTCCATGAATTGCTCTTTATATTGAACGACAACTTCATGTAACTCTTGACCTTCTCGCTCACGCATTTGAATTAACTGACCTATCCCCTCTGTCACTGCATTTTCAACAGCATCCAGTAAATCTTGTGGTGATAGTTGAGGCTTTTCTTGCACAAGCGCCTGATCTAGTGATAACAGTTCTTGCATCGTCCATTTTTCTTCGAGTGGTACTTTACTCGCTAGTTGTTCTTTCGCCTTACGATACGCTTCGATTAATGACCAGTTAATATCAAACGTTTGCTCAACATTTTCTAAGTCCTTCACATAAATCATCACGTCAATTTTCCCACGTGATAACGCCTGTGTAATCAACTTTTTCGTGGAAATTTCCGCTTCAAGCCATTCTTTAGGGAATTTCGAATGAATTTCCAAAAATCGATGGTTGACTGAGCGTATTTCTACTGTTAATTGAAAGTCTCTTGTTGTTGTGACACCTCTGCCAAAACCAGTCATACTACGCACCAAGGTTAGTCACACCTTTCTTTGCATACTGAAATTATTATAACATAAGCTCTATCATTTATGGCGTCTCTCCACAAAAAATTAGACAGAGCAAAACGTAATTCTACCACAATCGAAGCTATAATTTAATATTCACCTTAAAAATGCTATGATAAACGTATTAAATAGAAAAAACAACGATGCTTACATCGTTTGAAAGAGGAATTCATATGGCATTCGACGGCTTATTCACATATTCAATGACAGCCAACTTACAACAACTTGTAAATGGCCGTATTACAAAAATACATCAACCTAATGCACAGGAAGTAGTGCTGCAAATTCGTGCCAATGGTAGCAATCATAAATTACTGTTTTCAATTCATTCTTCTTATGCACGTGTTCACTTAACTGAACAAACGATTGAAAACCCAGCAGAACCTCCTATGTTTTGTATGCTTCTACGTAAACACATAGAAGGCGGATTTATATCTTCTATTAAACAGCACGATTTTGACCGCATCATTATTTTAGAAATTGAGAGTAAAAATGAAATTGGTGACCCGATTGTTCGTCAGCTCCATGCAGAAATAATGGGACGCCATAGTAACTTACTTTTAATTGACAAAGAGCAATCTAAAATTGTCGATAGTTTAAAACATTTATCACCTTCAGTAAATAGCTTTAGAACTGTGTTACCTGGTCAGCCGTATATTGCACCACCCGCACAAGATAAATGGCACCCTTTAACAGTTTCAGATGAGCAGGTAAAGGAGTTTTTTAGCGAAGACAAAACACCAAAAGAAATAGTTGCTCAATTTTCCGGCTTCTCTCCACTACATGCCGAAGAATTAGTGTTCCGTTTAGCAAATGCGACTGATGCTGTCTCTTGCTTCAAGCAATTTATACATGAGTTTAAAGATGGTGGCGCGCAACCAACATTCATATTTGCTAATAACAAAACGTATTTTTCACCAATCTCACTTAAGCATTTACAAGGCGAAATCACTACATATCCCAATGTTCATGTATTATTAGACCGTGTCTTCTTTGCACGTGCCGAACGGGATCGCGTGAAACAACAAGCTGGTGATTTAGAACGTTGGTTGCAAAATGAAGTTGACAAACTAAAATTAAAAACGAAAAAACTACGCAAAGATTACGACCGTGCCTCAAAGCTTGACCAGTTTCAATTATATGGTGAATTACTAATGGCGAATATTTACGCATTTGAAAAAGGTGTAAAGGAAGTAACAGTCATAAACTATTACACCGAATCTAGCGAACAAATCACAATCCCTGTGAGCGAACGCAAAACACCTATAGAAAACGCACAAAGCTATTACACAAAATATACAAAAGCGAAGAATGCACTAATCATGGTCAAAGAGCAACTTGAAAAAACGGAAGAAGAAATTGCTTATCTTGAAATGCTCGCACAACAAGTACAACAAGCTTCTCCACGTGATATTGAAGAAATTCGCGAGGAATTAGCAGAGCAAGGCTATTTGAAAATGCGCCATGCGAAGAAAAAGAAAAAACCGACAAAGCCTGAGCCAGAGCGTTTCACTTCTTCAACTGGCATTCCCATTTCTGTCGGCAAAAATAACAAACAAAACGACATGCTGACTTTTAAAATCGCAAAACGCTCAGATATTTGGCTGCATACTAAAGATATCCCAGGTTCTCATGTAGTCATTCACACTACAGAGCCCGACGATACAACGTTACGGGAAGCAGCAACTCTCGCAGCTTACTTCTCAAAAGCTCGTGATTCATCTTCTGTTCCTGTAGACTATACAGAAATTCGCCAGGTGAAAAAACCGAATGGATCTAAACCAGGCTTCGTTATTTATTTTGAACAAAAGACAATCTTCATCGACCCTGATGAAACTGTCATTTTACAGTTAAAAAAACAGTCTTAACAGCTACAATAGAAATAGCTATAGTAATTAAATTATCAATGCAAAAAACTGCCCATTTCTCATATTTAGAAATGGGCAGTTTTTTATAAACGAGCTTTTAAAGTATTACCAATTAAATTATATAAGTAAAACTATAGTGCCAAACCCTCGCGTTATTTTTTGTTCCTATTTTAATAAAAATCCTACTACCCCAAGCTCTCTATCCTCATGTTTTCTCTACTTAATCTTCGTAAATCATTTTTATAACGAAAGTGCACACCAAGTCACTTAGATATTATAAACTAATGTGATTCACTCTGTGTTTTCATTATAAAAACCCACAATAGCATAATAAATATTACAAAAAAAATCTAATTAATGCACCTTTTTTCTACAAAAATAAGATTATTTACTCAAATAACAATAACTATGACTTACGAATCATTTTTTAAAACACTTTTGTATCGTCCGACAAACAATAATTTTCTATTAAATATAACACATTTTTATTTTTATTGTTTTTTCAATATTTTCAGTCATTTTAAATCAGATTATTAATACAATATCACTTTTGCAATTCAGAGCGATAAATCACATAAAATTACTATTTCACTAATTACCATATAACTCTATATTTATTTGAATCTTTTATATTTTGTGCGAAATGACTTTTTTGGTATATTAAGTATAAGCTTCACAAAGGGCTTAAATTTTGTATAAGGGGGATTCACATGACTAAGAATAAAAAGTTTTTATTACTCACAATCCTTGCAGTCTTTTCACTTGTATTAGCTGCTTGTGGCTTCGGTGGAGAAACAACTGAAAAACCAAAAGACGAAGGTAATGATTCTGACTCAACAGAAACTACTTCTTCAAAAGAACTTAACCTAATAATACCTTCTGAGCCACCATCTCTTCACCCACAGCTTGCAACAGATACTACATCTGGCGCAATCTTGATGAACGTGTTCGAAGGTTTGATTCGTTTAAACGACGACTCTAAACCAGAAGCAGCTATTGCTGAATCTTGGGAAATTAGTGATGACCAATTAACCTATACCTTTAAACTACGTGATGCACAATGGTCTAACGGTGACCCAGTTGTGGCTGGGGACTTCGAATACGCTTGGAAATGGGCACTAAACCCTAAAAATTTATCTGAGTACTCTTCGTTACTTTATGCGATTAAAGGCGGCGAAGCTTACAACCTGTACGACACTGAAAAAGGATCTGAAGAAGAATTTGCTAAATTAGCTACTGAATTAGGTGTTAAAGCTCAGGATGAAAAAACATTAGTAGTTACGTTAGAAAATCCAACACCCTACTTCTTGGAATTAGTAGCTTTCAAAACTTACCTGCCTATTAACCAAAAAGTTGTTGAAGGTAACGACAAGTGGTACACAAATGCAGACGAAAATTACGTAACGAATGGTCCATTTAATCTGGACACTTGGAAACATGACGAATCAATCGTATTGAAAAAAAATACTGACTATTGGGATGCTGCAAGCGTAGCACTTGAAACAGTAAACATTGGTATGGTTGAAAATGAAGGAACTGCTGCAACAATGTTTAAAGCTGGAGAAATTGACTACTTAGGTTCTCCATATCAAACAGTAGCACTCGATGCAATCGATGGCTTCAAAGCTGACGGTTCTTTACAAATTGTCGATTATGCGGGTATATACAACTACAAATTAAACACAACAGATAAATTCACTGGTAACGCGAATATTCGTAAAGCATTAACGCTAGCAATCGACCGTAAAACTTTAATAGACAACATTACTAAAGGTGAACAAAAACCTGCTTTAGGTATGGTCCCAACTGCAATTGCAGGTTTTGAAGAAGATCGTGGTTACTTCAAAGATAATGACATGGAAGGTGCTAAAGCAGCACTTGAAGCTGGTATGAAAGAACTTGGTATTACCGATCCAAGCGAAATTTCAATTACTATTTCTTTCAATACATCTGAAGCACATGCCGCTATCGCTCAATATATCCAAGAGGGTTGGAACAAAAACCTAGGAATTACTGTTGGTCTTGACAATGCTGAATGGCAAGTTTACCTAGAGAAACTTAACGTTCTTGATTACCAAGCAGGTCGTCTTGGTTGGATCGCTGACTACAACGACGCTTATACATTCCTAGAAATGTACAATACAGCTGACAACGGTAACAATGATACTGGTTGGGAAAATGCAGAATACACTGCCTTAATGAAACAATCAGTTTCTGAAACTGATCCTGCAAAACGTTTAGAAATCATGAAAAAAGCAGAATCAATCGCCGTAGCGGAATTCCCAGTAGCACCTATCTACTACTACACAAACCTTTATGTTAAAAATGAAAAGGTGTCTAATATGTTCCCTAATGCTCTCGGAGATATTCAACTTAAATCAGTTGACGTTAAATAATTCAGAAATTTTAAGTTTTTTATAAAGCTCTACAACGAAGAGCTGACTCGTAGTCGACTTCGGCACGAGTCAGCTCTTTTTAATTTTAAATTTGAACATATATTACGCTAATGCGTAATTAATAAAATATGAAGGCATTTATTTGTCAGAAAATTGATTGGAGGAAGGAGGAGTTTATGTGATTAATTACATTTTGAGAAGACTAATGTATATACTTCTTGCACTATTCGTCATCATAACAATTACGTTTTTCTTAATGCGTCTTGCTCCCGGTAGTCCCTTTGCAAGTGAACGCAATTTCCCTCCTCAAATTGAGGAAAATTTAAACAAAACCTACGGATTAGATAACCCTTGGTACATTCAATATAAAGATTATTTAGTGGATTCTGCTACGTTCAATTTCGGTGAGTCCATGAAGTATAAGGCACGTTCTACAAATGATATGATTTCGGAAAGCTTTCCTGTATCCTTAACGCTTGGAATAGAAGCTATGTTACTAGCAGTGGGTTTTGGTGTATTAATAGGCGCATTTTCAGCGCTATACCATAATAAGTTCCCAGATTATTTAGCAACATCCTTTGCGGTACTTGGTATTTCTGTACCCTCTTTCATTTTGGCAGGATTAATGCAATATTTCTTAGCGTATGAACTAAAATTATTTCCCATCAGCGGTTGGAAAGGCTTCAGCTATAGTGTCCTACCAGCATTAGCGATCGCCTTTACGCATATGGGCTTTATCGCCAAATTAACACGTTCCAGCATGCTTGAGCAAAACAATAGTGATTACGTAAAAATGGCACGTGCCAAAGGGCTTGGTAAATGGACGATTGTCTACCGCCATACATTACGTAATGCCCTTTTACCAGTAGTCACTTACTTAGGCCCACTCACAGCGGGTGTGGTAACAGGTAGTTTCATCGTAGAACATATTTTTGCAATCCCCGGTCTTGGTAAACACTTTGTTCAAAGCATTACAAACCGTGACTATACGGTAATCATGGGAACAACCGTGTTCTATTCAATTATCCTTTTATTTGCGGTATTAATTGTTGATATTTTATACAGTTTTATTGATCCGCGGATTAAATTGAAGGGAGCGAAAAAATCATGACACTACAACAGCTCGAAAAAGATAGATTTAAAATCGTCGGTGGTAATCATGAAGCAACTGAAAAGCTAGCTGAAAAATCTGTCTCGTTTTGGAAAGAAGTATCTATCCGCTTTACACATAATAAAATAGCTATTATAGGCATAATCGCTTTAGTTATCATCATTTTAATGGCAACATTCGTACCGTGGTTCTCTCCATATAAAGCCAGTGATCAACTAGGTGTTTATAATGCCCCACCATCTGCACAGTTTTGGTTTGGAACTGACGATTTAGGTCGTGATATTTTCGTTCGTGTTTGGGCAGGTGCACGTATTTCTCTATTAATTGGAATTTCTGCCGCTGTCATTGACTTAATCATTGGTGTTCTTTGGGGAAGTATTTCTGGTTTAGCTGGTGGTCGTGTTGATAATATTATGATGCGTATAGCCGATGTTTTAACAGCCGTACCTTATCTCTTAGTCGTAATTGTTTTATTAGTAGTGATGGAGGCCGGTATCATTCCAATGATTATCGCCCTATCAATCACCGGATGGATTAATATGGCTCGAATCGTCCGTGGGGAAGTATTATCAATTAAAAACCAAGAATATGTACTTGCTGCACGTACACTAGGTGCAAACACATGGCATTTAATATTAAAACATTTAATTCCAAATGCGCTGGGTGCGATTTTAGTAACGATGACATTGACAATTCCAACCGCTATATTCACAGAATCATTCCTTAGCTACCTTGGCCTGGGGGTTCCTGCTCCTAAAGCTTCTTGGGGAACAATGGCATCTGAAGGAAATAAAGCAATTGCAAATGCACCTTGGCGATTGATTTTCCCTGCAGTATTTATCTCACTAACTATTTTTGCATTTAATGCTGTCGGTGACGGCTTACGTGATGCACTCGATCCAAAACTACGTAAATAAGGAGGTGGCAAAAAATGAGTAAAACAATTTTGGAAGTGAAAGATTTAAAAGTGAACTTCAAAACATATGCAGGTATTGTTCATGCAGTCCGTGGCGTTACCTTCGATTTAAAAGAAGGAGAAACACTCGCAATCGTTGGTGAATCAGGTTCGGGTAAAAGTGTTACAAGTAACGCACTCATGAAATTAATTCCCCAGCCACCTGGTATTTATGAGTCAGGACAAATTTTGTTTAACGGTCGCGATCTAATTCCGTTATCCGAAAAAGAAATGTCAAAAATTCGCGGCAATGATATTGCTATGATCTTTCAGGACCCTATGACAAGCCTTAATCCAACTATGAAGGTCGGACGTCAAATAACTGAAGTTATTCTTCAGCATAAAAAAGTGTCGAGTACTGATGCAAAGAAGCGTGCGATTGAATTATTAACGCAAGTTGGGATTCCATTCCCTGAAAAACGTTATAAGCAATACCCGCACGAGTTTTCAGGTGGTATGCGTCAGCGTGTTGTGATAGCCATTGCCCTTGCAGCCGATCCAAAGCTACTGATCGCTGATGAACCAACAACTGCTCTTGACGTAACAATCCAAGCACAAATTTTAGAGTTAATGAAGGAAATCCAAAAAACGTCGAAAACATCGATCATCTTCATTACCCATGACTTAGGTGTTGTAGCGAACGTTGCAGACCGTGTTGCCGTTATGTATGCGGGCCAAATCGTCGAGTACGGTACTGCTAATGATATTTTCTATAATCCTAAACACCCTTACACTTGGGGTTTACTCGGCTCAATGCCATACTTAGATAATGACTCAAACGAATTATTACGTACGATACCTGGTTCACCGCCGGATTTAATTCACCCACCAAAAGGTGATGCATTTGCAGCGCGTAATGAGTTTGCAATGGCCATTGACTATGAAAAAGAGCCACCTATGTTCCAAGTGAGCGACACGCATTTCGCAAAATCTTGGCTACTCCATCCCGATGCGCCAAAAATCCCAATTCCCGATGCTGTTGCAAAACGTATCGAAGGCTTTTTAGCAAAGGAGGCGGAGTTCAATGGTTAATACGGCGAAAAAAATTCTCGAAATTAAAAACTTAAAACAATATTTTGGTCCAGCTAATAATCCCATAAAAGCAGTAGATGGCATTAGCTTCGACATTTATGAAGGGGAAACACTTGGACTGGTAGGTGAATCTGGTTGCGGTAAATCGACAACAGGTCGCTCTATCATTCGTCTGTACGATATTACAGAAGGAGAAATCACTTTCGATGGCGAAAATGTGCATGGGCAAAAATCTAAAGATGAGTTAAAAAATTTTAACCGTCAAATGCAAATGATTTTCCAAGATCCTTACGCTTCATTAAACCCTCGTATGACCGCTGGGGAAATCATTAGTGAAGGTTTTCAAATTCATGGTCTATATAAAGACAAAAAAGAACGACGCGAAAAAGTAAATCAACTCCTTGAAGCAGTCGGTTTAAACAAAGAACACGCCAACCGTTATGCCCACGAGTTCTCTGGGGGTCAACGTCAACGTATTGGTATCGCGCGTGCACTGAGCTTAAATCCTAAATTCATCATTGCGGACGAACCTATTTCAGCGCTAGACGTATCGATTCAAGCACAGGTTGTTAACCTATTAAAACAACTTCAAAAAGAGCTTGGTCTCACTTATCTTTTCATCGCTCATGATTTATCGATGGTGAAATATATAAGCGATCGTATCGCTGTTATGTATCGTGGTAAAATTGTAGAAATTGGCAAGGCAGATGATATTTATAATCATCCTGTTCATCCATATACAAAATCATTACTTTCAGCAATCCCACTTCCAGACCCTATGTCAGAGAAACGGCGCCAACGTATTCCGTACAAGCATGCAGAAGTTGATGACAGTGCTACGTATCATGAAGTTGGCGAACAACATTACGTATACGGTACAGCTGATTTAGTAAAAAACTGGGGCGACAAAAAATAATAACTTTACTATCCTTCCATTGGAGTTTTCTGGTGGAAGGATATTTTTTGTATATCCTATAAGCTGAAATAAGAGTATTAGGATCGTGTTCCCCTAAGAGAACGCACTTTCTATAGTGCGACTTATAATCAATTAGTAGTTCAACCCAGTTGTTTAGCTTTTAAAAATCATCACCTAAATATGGATTAGCCAGACTTAAAAAGCGGTCAATCCCTAGCTCGACCGTCCATGCTAACGCATCAATTACTGAGATATTAAATGGAGCTCCCGCAAGTGCCATAAATACTGAAATGATTTCCACAGCTGTCGAAGAAACACAGCAACAATGTAACAAATATAGGCTGTTGCTATTAAGCTAAGTTAAAATTCATTAGATTGATAGAACCAAATTATACAATTTATGTTTTTAATGTATCTTTTTGTATCCGCAATGACTAAATAAATTATATTAGTAAAATTTTTATACAAGGCTTAAAACGAGGTTTCCTTCAGCTGGTTTAATAAAAATCAACTCCCCCTCTTTCTATCTCTTCATATTTCCTCTTTTTGATTTTCAATTACATAGGACTAAATACGTGTAGAACACGTCACATAAACATTATTTTTAAATCACATTAATTAAACATTTTAGAACAATGGTAATCGACATTTTTCGTAATTACCAATTATTACCCTATTAATTTCAACGTTTTTCTACAAAATACAATAAATACCTTAAGGTATTACAACTAGGTCTTTTGAATCATTTTTGACAAACATCTTGTATTATCTGAAAAATATGACTTTTCTATTAATTTTAGCATTTTTTTATCTTTATTGTTTTTTTGTTATTAAAAATAGAATTTAATCATTTTTTTATCATTTTTTCACTTTCATAATTTACCATACTAAATTATAAATAGTTATTATTTTTCGTATTGTCAGATAATACTAAATTAATTAGAATCTTTTTTATTTTGTATACAAAGATTTTTTGATATATTAAATACAAGCTTCATAGTGGGCTTAAAAATTGTATATGGGGGATTTATATGAATAAGAACAAAAAGTTTTTATTACTAACAGTACTTGCAGCACTTTCATTAGTATTAGCTGCATGTGGCTTTGGTGGAGATTCGGCTGAAAAATCATCAGACGATAAAAAAGAATCTGGTTCATCTAAAGAGTTAAATTTAGTAATACCTTCTGAACCACCATCTTTACACCCACAACTTGCAACTGATTCTACATCAAGTGCAGTACTAATTAACGTGTTTGAAGGTTTATACCGTTTAAATGCTGAAGGTACACCAGAACCAGCTATGGCTGAATCTGTTGAAATTAGCGATGATAAATTAACTTACACGTTTAATTTACGTGATGCAAAATGGTCTAACGGAGATTCAGTTGTAGCTGGCGACTTTGAATATGCTTGGAAATGGGCATTAAACCCAGAAAATCTTTCTGAGTATGCTTCTGTATTCTACTCAATTAAAGGCGCTGAAGCTTACAACTTAGGAGAAGGTTCTGTAGAAGAAGTTGGCATTAAAGCTGAAGACGACAAAACATTAGTCGTTACTCTAGCAAATCCAACAGAATATTTCCTAGAGTTAACAGCATTCAAAACTTTCTTACCTATCAATCAAAAAGTCGTTGACGGCAATAAAGATTGGTATGCAGATGCTGGTGAAAATTTCGTAACAAACGGTCCATTCACATTAGCTGATTGGAAACATAGTGATTCAATGGTTCTTAAGAAAAACGCAGATTATTGGGATGCTGCTAACGTAGCTCTTGAAACAGTAAACATTGGTATGGTTGAAAATGAAGCTACTGCTGCAACAATGTTTAAAGGTGGAGAAATCGACTACTTAGGGGCTCCATATCAAACAGTAGCTCTTGACTCTATCGATGAATTTAAAAAGAATGATGCTTTACGCATCAATGACTTTGCTTCAATCTACTGGTACAAATTTAATACTACTGACGAAATTACTGGAAATGCTAACATCCGAAAAGCACTTACTCTAGCAATCGATCGTCAAAGTTTAATTGACAATGTTACTAAAGGTGAACAAACACCTGCTTTAGGTATGGTACCAAATGCAATTTCTAGCTTTGAAGAAGACCGTGGGTACTTTAAAGACAACGATATCGAGGGTGCAAAGGCTGCACTTGAAGCTGGTATGAAAGAACTTGGTATTACTGATCCAAAAGATATCAAAGTAAACATCTCTATGAATACAAGTGAAGCACATGCTGCTATCGCTCAATTCATCCAAGAAGGTTGGAGTAAAAACCTTGGAATTACTGTAGGTCTTGATAACTCTGAATGGCAAGTTTACTTAGAAAAACTTAACCAGTTAGATTATCAAGTTGGTCGTATGGGTTGGACTGCTGACTACAACGATGCTTACTCATTCTTAGAACAATACATTACAGCTGACAACGGTAACAATGATACTGGTTGGGAAAATGCTGAGTACAAAAAATTAATGCAACAATCTCTTGTTGAAACAGATTCAGCAAAACGTTTAGACATCTTAAAACAAGCTGAAGAAATTGCAATGACTGAATTCCCAATTGCGCCTATCTATTACTACACGAACCTTTCAGTAGTAAACGAGAAAGTGTCTAACATGGATCCAGATCGTCTTGGTAACATCCAGCTTAAACATGTTGATGTAAAATAATTCTTTTCATAATTAATTTTTCGAAAATTTTGTTTTAGGCTCTAGATCTAGGAGCTGCCTCGTAGTCGACTTCGGCTCGAGTCAGCTCTTTTTAAAATACGAAGGCATATATTTGTCTGAAAATTGACAAATAGAAGGAGGAGTTTTAGGTGATTAAATATATTTTGAAAAGGCTGATGTATATACTTCTCGCGCTTTTCGTCATCGTAACGGTTACGTTTTTCTTAATGCGTCTTGCTCCAGGTAGCCCCTTTGCGAGTGAACGTAATTTCCCGCCACAAATTGAGGAAAAGTTAAACGAAACGTATGGATTAAATAACCCTTGGTACATTCAATATAAAGATTATTTAATCGATACGGCCACTTTCAATTTCGGTGAATCAATGAAGTATAAAGCGCGCTCTACAAATGATATGATTTCTGAAAGTTTCCCAGTTTCTTTAACACTAGGGATTCAAGCTATGCTTTTGGCAGTTGGATTCGGTGTGTTAATAGGCGTATTTTCCGCGCTTTATCATAATAGGTTCCCAGATTATTTGGCAACGTCCTTTGCGGTACTCGGTATTTCTGTTCCATCGTTCATTTTGGCCGGCTTAATGCAGTACTTTTTAGCATATAAACTTGGTTGGTTCCCGATTAGCGGGTGGAAAGGATTTGTATATAGTATACTGCCAGCAACAGCTATTGCCTTCACACATATGGGCTTTATCGCAAAATTAACACGTTCAAGTATGCTTGAACAAAACAATAGTGATTACGTCAAAATGGCGCGTGCCAAAGGTCTAGGTAAATGGACAGTCGTTTTCCGTCATACATTACGTAACGCACTACTACCAGTTGTTACATACTTAGGTCCACTAACAGCGGGTGTGGTAACAGGGAGTTTTATCGTAGAACAAATTTTCGCAATCCCAGGTCTTGGTAAACACTTTGTTCAAAGTATTACAAACCGTGACTACACTGTAATTATGGGAACAACGGTGTTCTACTCAATCATCCTTTTATTTGCGGTATTAATTGTCGATATTTTATACAGCGTTATTGATCCGCGAATTAAGTTGAAGGGAGCGAAAAAATAATGTTACAAAAACAGGTAGACAAAGAAATGTTTAAAATTGTCGGTGGCAACCATGAAGCTACTGAAAAACTCGCAGATACATCTGTTTCCTTCTGGAAGGAAGTATCGCTTCGATTTACACACAATAAAATGGCAATACTCGGTGTTATTGTGTTAATTATTATTGTCTTAATGGCTACCTTTGTTCCAATGTTGTCACCATACAAAGCAAGTGATCAGCTTGGTGTCTATAATGCTCCCCCCTCTGCACAGTTCTGGTTTGGAACAGATGATTTAGGTCGTGATATTTTTGTTCGAGTTTGGGATGGCGCGCGTATTTCCCTATTCATCGGGATTGCAGCAGCTATCATTGACTTAATAATCGGCGTTCTATGGGGTAGTATTTCTGGTTTAGCTGGCGGTCGTGTTGATAATATTATGATGCGTATCGCAGATGTATTAACAGCGGTCCCTTACCTTTTAGTTGTTATAGTACTTTTAGTGGTAATGGAACCAGGTATAATTCCAATGATTATCGCCCTTTCAATTACTGGCTGGATTAATATGGCTCGAATCGTCCGTGGGGAAGTATTATCCATTAAAAATCAAGAATACGTACTTGCTGCACGTACATTAGGTGCGAACACGTGGCACTTAATATTAAAACATTTAATTCCAAATGCACTTGGTGCGATTTTAGTCACAATGACGTTAACCATTCCATCTGCTATTTTCACAGAATCATTCCTTAGCTACCTGGGTCTTGGGGTTCCTGCTCCTGATGCAAGTTGGGGAACAATGGCATCTGAAGGTAATAAAGCAATTGCCAATGCGCCTTGGCGTTTGATTTTCCCAGCAGTATTCATTTCACTAACAATTTTCGCATTTAACGCTATTGGTGACGGCTTACGTGATGCACTTGATCCAAAACTACGTAAATAAGGAGGTGGCCGACATGAGTCAAACAATTTTAGAAGTGAAAGATTTAAAAGTAAATTTTAAAACATATGCAGGGCTTGTCCATGCAGTACGCGGAGTAAGCTTTGATTTAAAAGAAGGAGAAACTCTTGCAATCGTTGGTGAGTCTGGATCTGGAAAAAGTGTGACAAGTAATGCACTAATGAAATTAATTCCACAGCCACCTGGTATTTATGAGTCAGGACAAATTTTGTTTAATGGTCGTGATTTAATTCCTCTATCTGACAAAGAAATGTCTAAAGTACGCGGCAATGAGATTGCTATGATTTTCCAAGATCCAATGACAAGCCTTAATCCGACAATGAAGGTCGGTCGTCAAATAACTGAAGTTATTCTACAGCATAAAAAAGTGTCAAAAGAAGATGCAAAGAAGCGTGCGATTGAATTATTAACGCAAGTTGGGATTCCATTCCCTGAAAAACGTTATAAGCAATATCCACACGAGTTTTCAGGTGGGATGCGTCAGCGTGTTGTAATTGCTATTGCCCTTGCAGCCGATCCAAAGCTACTGATTGCCGATGAACCGACAACTGCCCTTGACGTAACAATCCAAGCACAAATTTTAGAGTTAATGAAAGAAATTCAAAAAACGTCGAAAACATCGATTATCTTCATTACCCATGACTTAGGCGTTGTGGCAAACGTTGCAGACCGTGTTGCGGTTATGTATGCAGGCCAAATTGTCGAGTACGGTACTGTTAATGATATTTTCTATAATCCTAAACATCCATATACTTGGGGTTTACTTGGCTCAATGCCAGACTTAGATAATAATTCAGACGAGCTATTACGTACGATTCCTGGTTCGCCGCCCGATCTCATTCATCCGCCAAAAGGTGATGCATTTGCAGCGCGCAATGAATTTGCGATGGCCATCGATTATGAACAAGAGCCACCGATGTTCCAAGTAAGTGATACACATTTCGCAAAAACTTGGTTACTGCATCCCGACGCGCCAAAAGTTCCACTACCAGATGCTGTTGCAAAACGCATCGAAGGGTTTTTAGAAAAGGAGGCCCAATTCCATGGTTAATACTGCAAAAAAAATTCTAGAGATTAAAAACTTAAGACAATATTTTGGTCCTTCTAATAACCCAATTAAAGCAATAGACGGCATTAGTTTCGACGTTTATGAAGGCGAAACACTTGGCCTTGTAGGTGAATCTGGTTGTGGGAAATCGACAACTGGTCGCTCCATTATTCGTCTTTATGATATTACAGGCGGCGAAATTATTTTCGATGGTGAAAATGTACATGGTAAAAAATCAAAAGACGAGCTAAAGAAATTTAACAGTCAAATGCAAATGATTTTCCAAGATCCGTACGCTTCTTTAAACCCTCGTATGACTGCTGGAGAAATCATTAGTGAGGCTTTTCAAATTCACGGTCTGTATAAAAACAAAAATGAGCGTCGTGAAAAAGTAAATCAACTTCTTGAAGCTGTCGGTTTAAATAAAGAACACGCAAACCGTTATGCCCACGAATTTTCAGGAGGTCAACGTCAACGTATTGGTATCGCACGTGCACTGAGCTTAAATCCTAAGTTCATCATTGCCGATGAACCCATCTCAGCACTTGACGTATCCATTCAAGCACAAGTTGTTAACCTTTTAAAACAATTGCAAAAAGAACGTGGTCTCACGTATCTTTTCATCGCCCATGACTTATCGATGGTGAAATATATCAGTGATCGTATCGCTGTTATGTATCGTGGTAAAATTATGGAGATTGGGAAAGCTGATGATATTTACAATCATCCTGTTCACCCTTATACAAAATCTTTATTATCAGCTATTCCACTCCCAGATCCTATGTCAGAGAAGCGTCGTCAACGTATTCCTTATGAGCATACAGAAGTTGATGATAGTGCAACATATCACGAGGTTGGAGAACAACATTATGTGTACGGTACAGCTGATTTAGTGAAAAAATGGCTTGCTAAACACTAATAACTTTTCATTCTATCCATCCATCGAAATTTCGTTGGGTGGATTTTTTCTATCTTCTTTTACATTTCTAATATTTACATTAATTAAGCAGTAGATGCATTGATAGGAGAATCCCCCTGTTATATTGCGAAGTGTATAGTTTTTTACTAATAGTTAGTTCATTGAAAATAATATAGCACCTTTAAAAGTAGTTACTCCTTACTTTTAAAAGTGCGTATATCTCGTTTATTATCATATTGAACGCAACATCGAGACACTATATTTATTGAATGATTCAATCCTAGCATCAAAATTGTTTACCTTTTCGATTTAGGATTCATAGCGTCTTTCAGTCCTTCACCAATGAAGTTTATTGACAAAATGACTAATGTAATAGCTATTGCCGGTGGCATCCAGATCCATGTTTTATCCCTAAGGACGTCAGAATTCCTAGCCTCCGCTAACATATTTCCCCAGCTTGGCGTATCTGCTGGGACCCCAAAACCTAAGAAACTTAAAGCAGACTCTGCAACTATTGTCACTGCCACCAATAAGGTAGCCTGTACAATAATAGTTGAAGCAACATTAGGCAATAAATGTTTAATGATTATTTTTGATGATTTACAACCGATCGATTTAGCAGCTAAAATATATTCATTTTCTTTTTCAGCAAGAACTCTACTCCTTACAATCCGGGCAACTCCTCCCCAGGTTAAAACGGAAATAACAAAGATCAATGTCCATAAGCCTGAAACTTTCCCCGAAAGAATCGTATTTAAAACAATAACAAATACCAAAAACGGGAACATTAAAACAAAATCTGTAAAACGCATTAAAATTTTATCTATCTTGCCCCCAAAATACCCAGAAATAGCCCCTACAGTTGTCCCTATGAAAACAATAAAAAACATACATCCTAATCCAACTGTTAATGAAGATCTTCCAGCATAGAGCATTCTAGTAAAAACGTCGCGCCCATTTGTATCCGTTCCAAGCCAATGCTCACTAGATGGCGGTTTACTAATTTTCATAAAATCTATTCGAACAATGTCTTTAGTTGTTATATACGGTGCTAAAAACGACAAAATGATGACAATTACTAAAAAAATAAGACTAATCATCGCTAATTTATTTTTAACGAACTTTCTTCTCGCTATCACCCATGGAGAGGGGCTTTTTATTGGTGCTGATATTTTATCATTCGTTACTATTTCCAATCGTTTCCCCTCCTCAATCCAGTCTAATACGCGGATCTACTACACCATATAATAAATCGGCCACTAAATTTCCAAAAAGCGTTAAGAACGAAAGTAACATAGTTATCGACATCATTACCGCATAATCTCTACTACCAACAGAGGATAAGAAGAGTGCGCCTATTCCCGGATAGGTAAAAATGGTTTCTGTTATGACCGCACCACTGATTAATGTAGCGATATCAAAACCAAGAAAAGTAACTATCGGAATAATCGAATTTCTTAAAATATGTTTATTATAAATTGTGGACTCTTTCGTCCCCTTCGCTCTTGCTGTCCTAACAAAATCTTTTCTACTGTTATCAATAATATCATTTCGTAAAAATTGCGTATAAGAAGCTGTTCCCATTAATCCTAATACAAGTGCAGGCAATAACACATGATGAAACCTACTTTGATAGTAAGCCCATGTTCCCTCGTCTAATCCAACAGCGACTGAGCCGTTGAACGGGAACCAACCTAATTTAAAGGAGAAAAAGTAAATTGCAACAATTCCCGCGACAAATGACGGGATTGCTAATGCTAAATAATTGTACGAGGCAATTAGATTATCACCTAGTGTATAAGGTTTTCTCCCCGCATACATACCCATTATAAATGCAAAAATATACGTAAAAAATAAAGAAGTTACTGCTAAAAATATTGTATTAGGAATCCGTTGTGCAATAACTTCCGAGACCGGTTTTTTATAGACAGTAGATTTCCCAAAATCTCCTTGTATAAAATCTGAAATCCATCTACCATATTGCACGATAATTGGATCATTATAGCCTAATTTTTCTCTCATTTCTTCAATGTATTGTGGGTTCGTATTTGAAGGATCAATTTCTCCCGCAAACGGATCTCCCGGCATCATTTTTGCTAAGAAGAACACCACTAGCGAAATAAGGAGTAACAATGGAATCATGCCGAGTAGTCTTCGTAGTGTGTATTGAAGCATGTGACATCTCCTTATCAATAAAGTTTTACTAATATCTGGCCCCATTTAAAATGGGACCTCAGATACCAGCAGTAATTATAAAGCTTTTTTGTACACAGCTTACTTATCGGGTACTAACAAGCTAACAGAATTATATCGTGCCCTTACTCAACAACACTCCATTTGTAAACATCTGTTTGGAAACCAACAGCGTTGATATGAACACCTTGTAGACGATTATTAATACCATATAAATCTAAGTTTTCCCATAACGGAATTGCAGGCAGTTCTTCATTGATATGTTTTTGCCATTCAACATAAACATTTTTACGATAGTCTGTGTCAAATGCAGCTTCACTTAAGCCTTCATCTAAAAGTTTTTGGTTTTCAGCATCTACCCAACGACCAAAGTTCCACTCCGCATTATTTGCCCAAAGTCCTGATGGGTCAGGGTCAGCACCTGTACTCCAAGAACCGAAGAATGCTTCTAGTACCGCATCATCATTATTTTTCATTTCGTTATATAAGTTGAACTCAATTAAAGTACCCGTTGCTAATTCGGTTTTCACACCAATGTCATTCCAAGCTTGAATAATTGCTTGCGAACGGCCTTCAAAAGCAGCAGGACCAGCATAGTGACCAAATGAAATTTTGAATGGCTTTCCTTTTGGATCTTCTACAAAGCCATCTCCATCTTTATCTACGTAACCTGCCGATTTTAGAAGTTCTTTAGCCTTATCCTGATTAAATTCATATTGATTTAATTCAGATTCCTCAGCAGCTATCCAGAAAGTACTCGGAATAACAGTATTCGCAACTTCAGCTTTTCCTTCTAAGAAAGCATCGATCATTGCTGGACGGTTAATCGCATATAATAATGCTTGTCGTAATTCTTTCGATTTAAATTTATCAAAATCAGCTACATTTGTAAGCGTAGCTTTATCACGGTGACCAAATCGAAGCCCAATATAAGAATAACCTACACCCTTTGTTTCTTCGATTCGCACATTATCTAATGCCGAAAGTTCTTTTACTGATTGTGGTCTAATAGACATAATGTCAATCTCACCGTTTTGGAACGCACCAGCTGCTAATGATGGATCGATCACCTTTACAATTACTCCATCAAGAGTTGGTTTTCCTTTCCAGTAATCATCAAAACGCTCTAATTCAGAATATTCGCCGTCGACAACTTTCTTCACTTTAAATGCCCCTAAGCCTACAGGCGTTTCACGAACTTGTTTTGATTCACCTAAGTCTTTAATCGCAATGCCTTCATAATGCTTCTTCGGCATTGGATGAGACCAAAGATTTTCTAGGTTATTAATTTTCACAGCCTCAAAAGTAATTTTTACAGTATAAGGGTCAACAACTTCTATTCCTTCAATTGAATCAGCTTTCCCCTCTTTTTTTGCCTTTGCCCCTTTAACATTTTCAACATAGTTGTAACGCTCTCCATCATAAGCTGGGTCTGCTAACGTTTCTAATGCAAATACCCAATCGTCCACCGTTAATTCCTCACCATTATGCCATTTTACACCCTTTTCTAAATTAAACGTATACGTTAGTTTATCATCACTAATTTCCCATGTTGCTAGTTCAGGCACATATTCTAAATCATCATTTACTTGATAGATTTCGTCCCGTATAAACTCTTGTATATAACTATCGACAATACTTCCTGCATAGGCAGGTTCAAATACGCCTTCAGGAGCTTGGTCTGTTCCAAATGTAACGATTCCGCCTTCTTTTGACTCAGTAGTTGATGCTGGTGTATCCTTTTCTTTCTCGCCCTCTTTTTCAGTTGTAGTTGAGTCGCCATTACATGCTGCTAGGAATAATGCCATTACCAGCATAAGCATGAACGCCCATAATGATGATTTTTTCATTAGTTTCCCCCCGTGATTTTTTATTTTGAAATTCATATCCTCACTTTTTCTTATTGCCAGCTTTTAATATAAGTGGCAAGCAACCCTATGACCTGATTTCACCTCCTTTAATAATGGTTTAGACAATGAACACTCCGCCATTGCCTGTGGACATCTAGGATGGAATGGGCACCCTTGTGGAGGATTAGCAGGACTTGGGACATCTCCCTTTAAAATAATACGATTACTTTTCTTTCTCGGATCAGGTATTGGGATTGCTGAGATCAAAGCCTGTGTATAAGGATGCTTTGGTTCCTCATAAATACTTTCTTTCTCAGCAATTTCAACAATATTTCCCAAATACATAACGGCAATTCGATCACTCATATGTTTCACAACACTTAAATCATGAGCAATAAATAAAAATGTTAAGTTAAATTCATCTTGCAACTCTTTTAATAAATTTAGAACTTGAGATTGAACGGAAACATCCAATGCAGAGACTGGTTCATCAGCAACGATTAGTTTTGGTCTAAGGGCCAAAGCTCTAGCAATACCTATCCTTTGACGCTGACCTCCAGAAAATTCATGCGCGTATTTGTAATATGCATCTTCAGGTAATCCTACTTTCCTCAATAATTCAATGACTTCATTTTTCAATGATGCTAATGATTTTTTTTGGAAGTTCATAATCGGTTCAGATACGACGCTTCCAACCATCTGCATTGGATTCAATGACGCGTATGGATCTTGGAATATCATTTGAATATCTTTTCTTATTTCTCTTAAAGATTTCCCTTGTAATTTTGTAATATCCTGACCCTTAAATAATATTTGTCCCTCAGTAGAATCTAATAATCTTAAAATAGTACGTCCTGTTGTGGACTTTCCACAGCCAGATTCCCCTACTAAACCCAGTGTTTCACCGTTTTTAATTGAAAATGAAACATTATCAACCGCTTTTACATGTCCAACTGTTTTTCTTAGAAATCCGCCTTTAATAGGATAATAGGTTTTTAGATTTTTAACTTCTAATAAATTTTCTTTCTCATATTTAATTGTTGTATCGTTCATGTTGTTACCTCATACCTTCTCTAGGATAGCACCCCTCATAAAGTAAACACGAAACCTCATGTTCATAGCCTACATTTGCAAGCAGAGGTGTTACGGTGCTGCATTCTGGCTTAGCAGATGGGCATCTTTCAACAAATCGGCAGCCTGATTTAGGCATGTTTTTTAATGATGGCACTATACCTTGAATTGTAGTTAGTTCATTAACTTCCACATCTATCCTTGGAATTGATGCCATTAATAGTTTCGTATAAGGATGCTGTGGATTATAGAACAAGTTGTCCACACTTGTTTTTTCTACAATTTTACCTGCATACATGATGATTACTTCATCACACATTTCTGCAACTACGCCTAAATCATGTGTAATCAATAAAACGGACATGTCATTTTTTTTCTGAATACTCTTAAGCAATTCTAGAATTTGGGCTTGTACTGTCACATCTAATGCAGTAGTAGGTTCATCAGCGATTAAAAGCTTTGGCTGACAAGCAATTGAAATGGCGATCATCACCCGTTGCCTCATTCCACCTGACAATTGATGAGGATATTCATCAACAATTTTTTCTGGTCTTGGAATACCAACATTTTTTAATAACTCTATCGCTTTATTTCTAGCTTCTGGCTTTGTGATGTTGCTATGATTAAGCAAAATCTCTACTATTTGAAATCCAATTGTAAAAACGGGATTTAATGATGTCATAGGTTCTTGGAAGATCATACTGATTTCTTTGCCTCTAATTTTATTCATCTCATCATTAGTATGACCTTCAATATTTTCCCCTCGGAATTTTATTTCACCACCTGTAATTTGCCCGATACCTTTAGGAAGAAGTTGCATAATTGAAAGTGACATAACACTTTTTCCACAACCGGATTCGCCAACCACACCAACTATTTGCCGCTTTTTAACTGAGAATGAAACATCATCTACAGCGTGATATATTTCTCCTTCTATATCAAAGCCTGTTTTAAGATTTTTCACTTCAAGCATTAAATTCATATTTAATATCACACCTTTAATTTTTATATAATTTCATAAAATCTAACTTTTTAATTTAATTAAACCTTTCATTTAGATACTGAATATATTATTTTTCAACTTAGTACAGAACAATAGATAATGAACATGTTTTCATCATTGGATTATTATTTAACCACTTATTATTTAAATACATTTGTCAGTTTACTTAATATTGCGAAAAATAATTACAGATAACCTAAAACTTATTTTAGAAACATAACTGCACAATTAATTATTACTTTTCAAAAAATAGAATTTGCAAACAAATTAATAACTTTTTTACATTCGTGACTAGGATTATTACACCTAATAAATTTCAGAATAGTCTGACATGTAATGATAATACTATTTTATCTAGAAATAATACATTTAATCAAGTGATTTTTCGTAATTATTATAATATTATATATTAAACAAACCATACATCTATTACAAAAAACTGTTAGTTTTACCACGGTCTTTAACTGAATTCTTATTCATTTTTGGTTTCCTTTTTACAATTTGTTATATTTTTATTATATTTACATAACAAGTAAATGCATTGTGCCTCTTTTCTAATCTATCAAAGACATCCTTTCATTATGAAAAAATGGTTATTACTGAACTTTTATCTTCGCCTTCTTTTTATTCAGGTAATTCACTTTCTAAGTTTATTGTTATTAATATATAGTTTTACCTATTCAAGCATTAGTAACTAAAAGCTTTTTTTACTACATTAGTAAACTATTATAGTTAACTATTTATTCGCCATAAATTTACGAACATCCTCTATCTCTAAAATTATCTAATTATATATTTTTTCTCTGTAAAGTCCCTAAAATATCAAAAAACACGACCATCGGATAAATAGCCGTGGTCGTGTTTTTATAAAATTTACATATATGAGTTGATTTCATAATTCCGATCCCTTCGGTATCAGGGGCTTTCAAACAATAAAAAAAGGGCACCTCCCCATTTTGGTATAATTTAAGCGACGAAACCAAATTAACCAAGAGGTGAATGCCCTATGACTATTGTAAAACAAATAAGTCTTTTTGACATCCAAGAATTATTGAATTTGGAAAGTTCTCGTCGTTTTGACGCTGTTTTTTCTACATTTGACGTACAGCCGATTTTTCACTTATTCACAAAAAAGACTTTGCGTGGCGCACCACGTGAATTAAATTATGGTGCCATGATTCAATCGCTCATCATTCGAATAGTTGAACGTATCCCAACAATAAAAGATTTGGTAAAACGTTTGGTAAATGATCCTTTATTTCGTTTTGATTGTGGGTTTCTTGTGTCAGACCCAGTCCCTTCGGAAGCTTCCTATTCGAGGATTATCAATGTCATCAGTCAATCGACAATTCTTGATGAAATGCAAGATACCCTGATTCAACAAGCGTTTCTAGAAGGTTTTCTTTGTGATGAACATCTTGCGATTGACGCAACACACTTCGAATCACGTGACGCTTCGAAACCTTCTGAAAAGAAAGAAGCACCAACGAAAAAACGTGGGAGAAAAACAAAAGAAGAACATGCTGCTTGGCTCGCTGAACAGGCAGAGGCTGAAGCGAATCGTACGACTTATGAAAAGAAAATTGAGCACCAATTAGATATACCACTCGAAACACTTTGGGCAGATGCACCGATTGCCCCACAATGGGGCATCAAGAAAAATAGCGACGGTAAAAATACGTTTTGGTATGGCTTTAAAGGGAATTTAGCTATTTCATCAAAAAGCCAATATATCGTGAGTCGTCTCATGACATCTGGCAATTTACATGATAGTAAAGCAGCGATTCCCTTACTAAAAAAGGTGGAACACCTGATACCAAGTCATTTTACAACGGCTTTATTCGATGCGGGTTATGATTATGAACCGATTTATACGCAAGCAGCTGCACAAAATATGCGTATAGTGATTCCATATAATCCCCGTCGTGAAGGTGAATACATCGGGTTCGATGAATATTTCCGTCCCACTTGTGTACGTGAACATAGCTACTGTTACGATAGTTTTGACGAGCAATATCGCACGCTAAAATTCACACGCCCAAAAGAATGTACGACCTGTCCTTTACGCAAGGATTCCTTGTGTCAAAAGGTGTTCAAAATCAAGTGTGATACAGACATTCGGAAATATACGTATCCAGCACGTGGCTCTGAACTGTGGAAAAATCTTTACAAAGAACGAACAGCGGTTGAGCGAGTAAACGCTTATTTAAAACAATATTTTCAATTGAAAAATGTCCGTCATCGAACAGGAAGAAAGGCAAAACTACATTTCGACCTTGTGACGTTTATTTATAATGCCTGCAAATTAGCAACAGATAGAATCAATGCCATCTTACAAGATCAAAACCAAGCAGCTTAAATTTTAAAAACGTAAGTTTTGAATTAGGAGCAGTCTAAGCTTTTGAAAAAGATGAATTATGAAATTGATTCATATTAAATTTAAATTTAGTCTTTTTACTTTCGGTTAATGTTTAAGGTTTATAACTCGCCTGCTTTTAACTTTTTGTGCCAATCCTTCAAGAAAGGAATATCCTCTTCTTTAATCGCACCTGATTCATTAGCCGCTTCGATTAAGTAATCGAAATTTGTTAATGATACATACTTGATGCCCGCTTCTTCAAAGGCTTGCTCTGCACGTGGTAAGTTATATGTGTACACACAAACTACACCTAGTACTTCACAACCAGCTGCGCGTAATGCTTCTACTGCTGTGATTGAAGAACCGCCTGTAGACACAATATCTTCTACTACGATTACTTTTTGGCCCGCTGCGTATTTACCTTCAATTTGGTTTCCACGGCCATGTTCTTTTGCTTTTGAACGCACGTACACCATTGGTAAATCTAAGATATCACTTACCCATGCTGCGTGTGGGATACCAGCTGTTGCTGTACCTGCAACGACTTCTGTTGCTGCAAAGTTTTCTTTAATAACTGAAGCTAAACCATTTGCTAATTGTTTACGAATGACAGGATCAGAGATTGTTAAACGTGTATCACAATAGATAGGTGATTTGATGCCTGATGCCCAAGTAAATAGGTCTGTTGGATTTAATTCTACTGCACCTACTTTTAACATAGCGTGTGCGATTTCGTTTTGTAATGTCATGTTTATGCCTCCCATAATTCGCTTACGATTTTATATGCTGCTACTGGATCTTGTGCACCTGTAACAGCGCGTCCTACTACAATCAATGAAGAACCGTCACGTTTTGCACCATTTGGCGTTGCAATTCGCTTTTGGTCATGTGATTCTCCGCCTGCTAAACGAATACCTGGTGTCACACGTAAGAAATCTTCGCCACATAATTCAGCAATTGCTTTTGCCTCATGTACCGAACAAACCACACCGTTTAAACCAGCTTGTTTCGTTAAGCTTGCATAATGTAATACAGAATCTTGTAATGATAACGCAATTTTTTGTTCTGCTTGCATTTGTTCTTCTGTCGTAGAAGTTAACTGTGTTACTGCTATAAGTGCTGCACGTTCGCGGCCTGTTGGTGTTCCCGCTTCTAAGCCTTCTAGTGCCGCTTCCATCATCGGGCGTCCACCTGCTGCGTGAACATTTACTAAGTCCACACCTAATTTTGCTAAGCCCTTCATCGCAGACCCAACTGTGTTTGGAATATCATGCAACTTTAAATCTAGGAAAATATCATGGCCTTGCTCTTTTACTTTACGCACGATATCTGGACCTTCCTGCATGTATAACTCCATACCAATTTTAACAAAAAGAGGCTCATTAAAATGGTTTAAAAACTTGAAAACTTCCTCTTCTCCTGGGAAATCGAGTGCAAGTATTGGCTTTGTATTCATTAGCGGTGGCTCCTTCCGATGATTTCTGAAATATGTTGTACGCCTAATGCGTCTAGTTTCTCGGGTAATTCTTCAATAATAGTTGGACATACAAAATGGTCGACAAAGTTAGCTGTGCCAACTGCAACTGCAGTTGCTCCGGCTGACATAAAGTCAATGACATCTTGTGCTTCTGTCACACCGCCCATACCGATAATCGGAATATTTACGGCTTTATATACTTCATAAACCATACGAATAGCAACTGGTTTAACCGCAGGACCTGATAAACCGCCAGTTCCATTTGCAATCACTGGTTTACCAGTACGTTCATCTAAACGCATGCCGATTAATGTATTAATCATTGTAATGCCGTCTGCTCCGCCAGCTTCCACTGCTTTTGCAATATCAACGATGTTTGTTACGTTAGGCGATAGTTTTACATAAACCGGTACTGCAGACACTGCCTTTACAGCTGCTACTAGCTCACGCGCTGTAGCTGGGTCTGTACCAAATTGAATCCCACCGCACTTTACGTTCGGGCAAGAAATATTAAGTTCCAACGCTTTGACGTTTGGTGCAGTTGAAATACGGCGAGCCACTTCAACGTAGTCCTCCGTACCAGTTCCTGCAACGTTTGCAATAATCGGTACATCATATGCTGCTAAGAATGGTAATTCCTCATTCATTACTTTTTCAAGTCCTGGATTTTGTAAGCCGATTGCATTCAACATGCCTGCAGCTGTTTCTGCTACGCGCGGTGTTGGATTCCCTGGACGAGTTTCTACCGTCGTTGCTTTAATCATAATCGCACCAAGTTTTGATAAATCATAAAGTTGTGCGTATTCGCGACCAAAGCCGAAGCAGCCAGATGCTGGCATAATCGGGTTTTTCAAATCTAAACCAGGTAATACAATATTTAAACGACTCATAATGCCACCGTACCTTTCGGGAATACTGGACCGTCAGAGCATACTTTGACATAGTCTTTTTCAATTTGATCTGTTGTTTTACATACGCATGCAAAGCACGCACCAATGCCACAACCCATACGTTCTTCAAACGATAAATAGCCTTCTTTTTCCGGATAATAGTTTTCTAATGCTTTTAACATGGGTAGTGGTCCACAAGAATAAAACACATCAAATTCAGGTGCACGGTCTTCTAATACATTTGTGACAAAGCCTTTTGTACCTTTTGAACCGTCTACTGTGACATAGTGTGTCTCACCAAGCTTGTTAAACTCTTCCTCGTAGAAGCATACGTCTTCTGTTTGGAAACCTAGTACGTGGATTGTTTTCACACCGCGCGAATTCAGTTGTTTTGATAATTCATGCAGTGGTGGTACACCGATCCCACCACCAACAAGTAGTGCTGTTCCGCCCTCTTTCACTGCATCCACAGGGAAACCGTTACCGATTGGGCCAAGTACATTCACTAGTTGTCCTTCACGGTTTGTCGCTAAAACTTTTGTTCCACGACCTTCTGCGCGATAAATCATTGTAAATTCATTGTTGTCTTTGTCTATGTTAGCAATACTGATTGGTCGACGTAAAAGCGGCTCCAATGAATCCGACACTTTTACATGGACAAACTGGCCAGGCGTCATGTCCTGAACCAGTTCTCCACGAAGTGTCAATTCGAAAATGTTTGTCGCGATTTGCTTTTGAGAGACGACCGTCATTTTCTCTTGACGAATCATATTAGTGTACTACCTCCGCTTTTGGCATTTGTTCTGCTGTGAATGTCATTGATTCAATAACACGTAGCATTGCTTCAGCTGTATCAAGTGAAGTTAAGCAAGGTACGCCGTTTTCTACTGATTCACGGCGGATACGGAAGCCATCACGTGCTGGTTGCTTACCTTTTGTTAGTGTGTTGACAACAAGCTGTGCTTCACCGTTTTGGATCAAGTCTAATAATGTTTGCCCTTTTGCACCGATTTTGCCCACTACATCTGTACGTACGCCAGCATCCTCGAATACTTTTGCAGTACCTTCTGTTGCTACGATGCGGTAGCCTACTGTTGAGAAGCGTTTTGCTAATGAAATTGCTTCTTCTTTATCTTTATCAGATACCGTGAATAATACTGTTCCTTCAGTGCGAACTTCCATGCCCGCTGCTACTAAACCTTTGTATAAGGCTTTCTCAAGCGTCGAATCTTTACCCATTACTTCCCCTGTAGATTTCATTTCAGGGCCGAGTGTAATGTCAACACGACGTAATTTCGCAAATGAGAAGACTGGGACTTTAACGAATACGCCAGTTTGCTCTTTCGCTAAACCAGTTGGGTAGCCTTGTTCTACGATTGATGTGCCTAGAATCGCTTTAGTCGCAATGTTAGCCATTGGGATGTTCGTAATTTTACTTAAGAATGGTACTGTACGTGAAGAACGTGGGTTTACTTCAATCACGAATACTTCACCTTGTGAAATGACATACTGGATGTTCATTAGACCTACGATACCAAGACCTCTTGCTAGACGAGTTGTATAGTCAACTAGTGTATCTTTTTGTTCTTGTGTTAACTTTTGTGGTGGGTAGACAGAGATTGAGTCACCAGAGTGAACCCCTGCGCGTTCAATATGTTCCATAATACCTGGGATTAACACATTTTCGCCGTCGCAAATTGCGTCTACTTCAATTTCATTACCCGTTAAGTAACGGTCTACAAGTACTGGATGATCTGGAGATGCATCTACCGCATGTTCCATATAATGTTGTAGTTCTTCTTCGTTATAAACGATTTCCATCGCACGTCCACCAAGTACGTAAGAAGGACGAACAAGTACTGGGAAACCAATTTCTTTACCGATTACAATCGCTTCTTCAGCAGAAATAGCAGTTTTACCAAGTGGCTGTGGAATACCGATTTCGTGTAATGCTCGCTCGAATTTATCACGGTTTTCTGCACGGTCGATATCTTCTAGCGTTGTACCTAGAATTTTCACGCCGTATGCTTCTAACTTATCTGCCAGGTTAATCGCAGTTTGACCACCGAACTGTACGACAACACCGATTGGTTGCTCAAGGTCGATGATATGCATTACGTCTTCGATTGTTAATGGCTCGAAGTATAATTTATCTGAGATTGAGAAGTCTGTTGACACTGTTTCAGGGTTTGAGTTGATGATGATTGCTTCGTAACCCGCTTCTTGAATTGCCCATACAGAGTGTACTGTTGCATAGTCGAATTCTACCCCTTGACCGATTCGGATTGGACCTGATCCAAGTACGACAACTGAAGGTTTTTCAGAACGAATTGATTCGTTTTCTTCCTCATATGTGCCGTAGAAGTATGGTGTTTCTGATTCGAATTCTGCTGCACAAGTATCTACCATTTTGTACACTGGAATAATACCAGTCTCTTTACGGTAAGCATATACTGCTTCTGGCGTCGTTTCCCATAGCTCTGCGATTTTTTTATCTGCGAAGCCTAAACGTTTTGCTGTGCGTAAAATATCTTTATCGTTTTTATTGTCCGCAAGTATTTGCTCCATATCCACGATGTTTTTTAGTTTATTTAAGAAGAATAAGTCAATTGCCGACCATTCATGGATTTGCTCGACTGTCACACCGCGACGAAGTGCTTCTCCGATGAAGAATAAGCGCTCATCTCCTGCTTTACGGATACGTTTTTCAATCCAAGAATCCGTGTTTTCTTCTGCATGTTTTAGCTCTATGTGTACATGACCCGTTTCTAGAGAACGTACCGCTTTAAGTATTGCTTCCTCAAACGTACGCCCAAGTGCCATAACTTCACCAGTAGCTTTCATTTGTGTACCCAAGTTACGTTTAGCTGATTCGAATTTATCGAATGGCCAACGTGGGATTTTAGCGACAATGTAGTCAAGTGCCGGTTCGAAACAAGCGTATGTTGAACCTGTTACTGGGTTTTTGATTTCATCCAGTGTAAGACCTACAGCAATTTTGGCAGCAAGTTTCGCGATTGGGTAACCCGTTGCTTTTGATGCTAACGCTGATGAACGTGATACACGTGGGTTTACTTCGATTACATAGTAGTTAAAGCTATATGGATCTAATGCTAACTGTACGTTACAGCCACCTTCAATTTTAAGGGCGCGAATAATGTCTAATGAGATATTACGTAGCATTTGGTTTTCACGGTCTGAAAGTGTTTGTGTCGGTGCAACTACGATTGAGTCACCTGTATGAATACCTACTGGGTCAAAGTTTTCCATGTTACATACAACGATGGCGTTATCCGCTGCATCACGCATTACTTCATATTCAATTTCTTTATAGCCAGCAATTGATTTTTCAAGTAAACATTGTGTCACTGGAGAATATTTTAAACCTGATGTTACAGTTTCCTCTAGATCTTGGTCATTATAGCAAATTCCGCCGCCTGTACCACCAAGTGTGAATGCAGGGCGTACGATTACTGGGTAACCTATACGAGCAACAAGTGCATAAGCTTCTGTCATGTTATGAATAATATCTGATTCAGGAACTGGTGCACCTAGCTCATACATTAAGTTACGGAATAAGTCACGGTCTTCCGCTTTATGGATAGCATCTAATTTTGTCCCTAAAATTTCAATGTTCAATTCGTTTAAAATACCTGATTCGTCTAACTCGATCGCCATGTTTAGACCTGTTTGTCCACCAAGTGTTGGTAGGATGGCATCTGGACGTTCTTTACGTAAAATACGTGATACGAATTCAAGCGTAATTGGCTCGATATATACTTTGTCGGCAATCTCTGTATCTGTCATAATTGTTGCAGGGTTTGAGTTAATTAAAATAACGCGGTAGCCTTCTTCTTTTAATGAAAGACAAGCTTGTGTTCCTGCGTAGTCAAATTCTGCTGCTTGTCCGATTACGATTGGGCCTGACCCGATTACTAAAATAGTTTCTATATCTGTACGTTTAGGCATGTTGTTTCCCCTTCCCTGCTTCTACTTCCATCATTTCGATAAACTCGTCAAACAAGTGATTTGAATCTTCTGGACCTGGTGATGCTTCTGGGTGATATTGCACAGTGAAGATTGGGTATTTCTTATGGCGAACCCCTTCACAAGTACCATCATTTAGAGCGACATGTGTTAGTTCTAAATCTGTATCTTTTAATGACTCAATGTCGATTGTATAGCCGTGATTTTGAGATGTTATATCTGTACGACCTGTACGTAAATCTTTTACTGGGTGATTACCTCCACGGTGACCGAATGGTAATTTAAAGCTTCGCGCACCACTTGCTAGTGAGAAAATTTGGTGACCTAAGCAAATCCCGAACATTGGCACTTTTCCGATTAAATTACGCACTGTATCAATGCCTTCTTCTACGTCCTCAGGGTTACCCGGGCCGTTTGATAGCATAACGCCATCTGGATGCCACGCTAAAATTTCTTCTGCTGGTGTATTGTAAGGTACAACAAGTACGTCACAATCACGTTTATTTAATTCACGTAAAATCCCGTGCTTCATACCATAGTCAATTACCACAACACGTTTTCCACGTCCTGGTGATGGGTATGCTGCTTTTGGTGATACTTCACGTACATGGTGTGTAATTGCTGGAGTTGCTTGTAATTTAGCAACGATTTCATCTACGTTTACTTCTTCATCAGCTGCTGTAAGGATTGCTTTTACTGACCCTTTGTTACGGATGATGCGTGTTAATTTACGAGTGTCGATCCCTTCAATCCCAGGGATGTCTTTTGATGTAAGATATGCATCTAGCGTTAAATCACAACGGAAGTTTGACGGTGTTTTTGCAAGTTCACGTACTACGAAACCACGAATTGCTGGTGTGATAGATTCGAAGTCATCACGGTTAATACCGTAGTTACCGATTAGTGGATATGTTAACGTGACGATTTGTCCATAAAATGATGGATCTGAAATCGTTTCTTGATATCCTGTCATGCCTGTTGTAAATACAACCTCACCTTGTGAAGCTCGCTCGCTACCGAACGCTATGCCTGTAAATACTGTGCCATCCTCTAAAATAAGTAAACGTTTTTTCATTATTCTGCCTCCTGGTATACGATATTGCCTTCGAAAATCGTTACTACTGGCCAACCTTTTGCTACCCAGCCATTAAATGGTGTGTTACGGCCTTTTGATACAAAACCTTCTGCATTAATTGTTTGTTCTTTGTTTAAATCAATCAGAATCATATCTGCTGATGCGCCAACTTCCAATGTTCCGTATGGTAAATCGAAAATTTGTGCCGCTTTGACAGACATCCAATCGATTAATTGCTTTAATGTCCACTTACCTGTTTCCACAAATTGCGTGTAAAGCAGTGGAAATGCTGTCTCAAATCCTACAATACCGAACGGTGCTCCAACCATACCACAGCATTTTTCTTCAACTGTATGTGGTGCGTGGTCTGTTGCGATGCAGTCGATTGTGCCATCAAGTAGCGCCGCATGTAATGAATCTTTATCATCTTTTGCGCGTAATGGTGGGTTCATTTTCCAGTTTGCATCATCTGATGGAATATCCATTTCTTCTAATAGAAGATGATGTGGGCAAACTTCTGCAGTTACACGGATACCCGCTGCTTTTGCGTCACGCACTGCACGTACAGATTCTTTCGTTGATACGTGGCATACGTGATAGCGAGCACCTGCTGCTTCTGCAAGCAGTACATCACGTGCAATTTGGACAGACTCACAAATTGACGGAATACCCGGCAAGCCAAGCTCTACATTTCGTGTCCCTTCGTGCATTACACCGTCGTAAATTAGCGAATTATCTTCACAGTGTGCAACAACAACAACATCATGCTTCGCTGCTTCCTTCATTTGCTCATACATTGTTGATGCAAGTTGGATACCAACACCGTCATCCGAGAATGCAACCGCGCCCTGCGCCTTTAACTCCTCGATACTTGTGCGAACCTCACCAGAAATATCTTTTGTAAGTGAACCGTATGGTAGCACACGTATAACTGCACTTTCTTTAATAAGGCCGTTGATGAGCTCCATGTTTTCTACTGAATCTGGTACTGGTTTTGTATTTGGCATTGCACAAATTGTTGTAAAGCCGCCCTTAGCTGCCGAAGCTGTACCTGTTGCAATTGTTTCTTTATGCTCAAAGCCTGGCTCGCGTAGATGCGTATGTACATCAACAAAACCTGGTGATAATAAGTGTCCATTACCTTCAATTATTGCTGCGCCGTCTAGTGTTACATCTGCGCCAATTGCTGTGATTTTTCCATTTTCGATGGCTACATTTACTGTTTCTAATTCGCTCTGTTCATTTACTACTTGAACATTTTGAAGTACTTTTTTCATGTTAGTCTCTCTCCTTTAAAATCGTTTCAACAATCGCCATACGCGCGAATACACCATTGCGTACTTGATCAAAAATTCTAGAACGTTCGCACTCTACTAACTCTGACGCAATTTCAACATCCCTATTAACTGGTGCAGGATGCATAATAATTGCCGTTTCCTTCATTTGCTTTTCACGTTCAATTGTTAAACCGAATTCTTCGTGGTAACTTTCTTTTGAAAAGCTTTTATTCACCTTATGACGTTCATGCTGCACACGTAGTAACATAATGACATCGCTCGTATCAATCAAACCATCCCAAGAGTGATGTGCTTCAAACTCGCCTGCCCAATCTTCCGGGCAAAGGAATCGTACATTTGCACCTAAACGCTGTAATGCTGTTGCGTTAGATTTAGCAACTCGACTATGCGAGACATCTCCTGCGATTGTAACATTTAACCCTTCAAAGGAACCGAATTCTTTTTTGATTGTGTAAAGATCTAGTAGTGATTGTGACGGATGTTGGCCAGCGCCATCTCCTGCGTTAATGATAGCAACGTTTATGCCTTCTAAAAGTTCGTTGTAAAATTCATCTTCTTTTGCTCGAATAACTACTGCATCCATACCAATCATTTCTAAAGTCTTTACTGTGTCATACATTGTTTCACCCTTTGTCATGCTAGAGAAACCTGCATCAAAAGGGATGACCGTACAACCAACTTTGCGCTCTGCCATTTCAAAGCTCGTTTTCGTACGTGTACTCGGTTCAAAAAAAAGGTTTGCGACGTTGTATGTGCGAGATAATGATGATGCTTCTCCATTTTCAAAAGCCTGCGCACGATCTAAGATGTGGTTAATTTCTTCGTTTGTTAAATGTTCCATCGATAATAAGTTTTTCATCATGTACCCCCATAAGATTGTGTGTCATGAACGCCTATGTATGACGCCCCTACTTAAATCAAATTCGCCTTGGCGCATTTGCGAGTGCCGCTACGCTTTCGCGTAAAAAACAACTGTGGCATCCGCCAAAGGCTTACTTTGTTCAGCAAGTTGAATAAAGTAAAAGCCTCGTTGATGTCATCAACGAGGCATAAGGAGGCGTGACAAGTTGAAGAAAGAACTTCATTCTTCCTTTCTACTTGTCTACATCTTCCCCTTTTCTGCCTCTCTGGACAATTCTTTAAAAGGTACTACTTATTTAATTAATCGTAATCTGCAACTTCTTTGTCACGTCCTGGTAATACTAAGTTTAATAATACACCGATAATGGCAGCTAACGCCATGCCTTCTATGGCAAATGATTCAGTAAATCGAAGCACCGCACCACCGATTCCTACTACTAGAATAACAGATGCAATGACCATGTTACGGTTATTTCCGAAGTCTATGTTATTTTCAACAAGCATACGTAGTCCACTAGAAGCGATGATACCAAATAGTAAGATTGAAATACCGCCGAGAACCGCTGTTGGAATTGTTGCGATTAATGCCATTGCTTTCCCGAAGAATGACACGACAATCGCAATAATTGCTGCGCCCATGATGACATACACTGAATAGATACGTGTGATTGCTAACACTCCGATATTTTCACCGTAAGTCGTTTTTGGCGGACCACCGATAAAGGCACTCACTATTGTCCCTAAGCCATCCCCTAAAATTGAGCGGTGAAGACCCGGATCTTTTATATAATTTCGATTAACAACTTTCCCTAGAACTAATTGGTGACCAATATGTTCTGAAATCGTTACAATAACGATCGGTACCATCGCTAGTAAGATTTTAGCTGTTATATTAATTTCATAATCTACACCTGGAATTAAGAAGTCTGGTAAAGCGAAGAATGCCGCTTCCTTTACCGGTGTAAAATCAACAATTCCGATGAAAACTGAATAAATATATCCTATGATTAGCCCCATAAGAATCGGCATCGCACTTAAAATATTTTTAAAGTAAACTGTGAAAATAATAGCTGAGAATAATGTGACTAAAGCTGCTGAGAAATGCCAGCCGTTATATACACCATCTACGTTCATTGCCATATTTACTGCAGTGCCTGATAAACCTAAACCAATTACGATAATAACTGGCGCTACTACGATTGGTGGTAGTAAGCGCATCAACCACTTATAACCCGTTTTCCAAATTAATAAGGAAACAATCCCGTATACTAAGCCAACTGCCATTGCGCCGATCATCGCATTTCCTGGACTTACACTTGCACCATCCTCTGTTAAACCGTTTGAGGCAACTAACATAGGTGCAATGAATGCAAATGATGAGCCTAGGTAAGCAGGTACTTTAAACTGTGTAACTAATAAGAAAATAATTGTTGCAATCCCGCTTGTGAGCAGGGCTATCGCTGGGCTTAACCCAACAAGTTGTGGTACTAATATTGTGGAACCAAACATGGCGAACATATGTTGGAAACTCAATGTTACCCATTGGACCGGCGTTGGTTTTTCATTGATGTCTAAAACTGCCTTGGACATTTGGCTTCCTCTCCTCATGTTTAATCTTCTTTGTAAATTGTGACGCAATCTTCTCCGTCTACTTCTTGTAGATGTACAACGATTCGTTCAGTACCCGATGTTGGAACATTCTTTCCTACGTAATCTGCACGAATCGGTAATTCACGGTGACCTCTGTCGATTAAAACCGCTAATTGAATTTGCGAAGGTCTACCTAAATCCATTACTGCGTCTAAAGCAGCACGGACTGTACGTCCCGTAAATAAAACATCATCTACTAAAATAATTTTCTGATTTGTGACTACGTAGTCGATAGCTACTTGTTCAACATGTGCTTGTTCATTATCGTGCTTCGTCGACAAATCATCGCGGTATAACGTAATGTCTAGCTCACCTGTACGGATCGGTTTACCTTCGATTTTTTCGATACGCTCTGCTAGTCGCCTTGCTAAGTAATCACCGCGTGTCTTAATTCCAACTAATATACATTCGTCAATTCCTTTGTTACGTTCTATGATTTCATGTGCAATGCGAGTCAATGCTCTCGTCATAGCTTGTCCATCTAATAACTCGTTTTTTGTCATGTTTAACTCCCCCTCTCTAATCTTAGTTTGCTCATATAAGCCATAAAAAAAACCTCTCAAAGCGCATGGCTCGAGAGGGTTATATACGTGTTTTAATAGGGCGTTGTAAAATTTGCATCACAAATTTTCACAACACTATCACATGTACCTTCTCAGCCTCTCTGGACTGCCATTAAAGGTGAATATTTAGTTTAGATGTTCATTCACTTTGGCTATTATAGAATTTCTATTTAGATCTGTCAATACTAATTTCGTAATTCGTCTACTAATTGAACAAAATCAGCAGGAAGTGGTGCTTCAAACTCCAAATACTCGCCTGAAACAGGATGAACAAATCCTAAAACTCCTGCATGTAACACTTGTCCACCAAAATCAATTGTCTTTTTCGGACCATATTTTGGATCTCCTACAAGTGGGAAGCCAATATACTTCATATGCACGCGAATTTGGTGTGTACGACCTGTTTCTAAACGGCATTCTACTAACGTATAATCTCCGAAACGCTCGATGACTTGGAAGTGTGTCACAGCATGCTTGCCGTTATCGACTACAGCTTGCTTTTGACGATCTTTTTGATCACGACCGATTGGCGCTTCAATAGTGCCTTTATCATGTGCAATATGCCCGTGTACAAGTGCTGTATATTTGCGTGTTACCGTCTTTTTCACAAGTTGATCGACTAATGATACGTGCGCCACATCATTTTTTGCTACCATTAATAAGCCCGATGTATCTTTGTCGATACGGTGGACAATTCCTGGGCGCAAAATGCCGTTAATGCCTGATAAATCTTTGCAGTGGTACATTAAGCCGTTTACGAGTGTACCTGTCAAGTGACCCGGTGCAGGATGTACAACCATACCTTTTGGTTTGTTGACAACTAAAACATCTGCATCTTCATAAACAATATCAAGGTCTAAGTTTTCTGCAATAACGTCTAATGGTTCTGCTTCTGGCACAGTGATTTCTACCACATCGCCTGCTTTTACTTTATATTTAGCTTTTACTATTTCACCATTCACTTTGACAATACCTTCTGTAGTCCAGTTGCCAATTTGAGTACGTGACCATTCTGTTTGCACACTCGAGACCGCCTTATCAATGCGCTCTCCCTGTTGTTGTTCTTCCATTATATATGTTACTACTGTCATTGTTCCACCTGTTTCTTTTCTTTTTTATCCTCAATAATTAAACCAATCATTAATACGACCACCGCAATCGTTAATGCCGCATCTGCAACATTAAAGATAGGAAAATGATAATCTATAACCGGGATTAATACGTCCACAAAGTCGACTACTTCACCTCTAAACAATCGATCGATAAAGTTCCCAATTGCACCACCCAATAGCAGCATTAATCCTACTTGGAAAATCGGTTTCCCCTTTGCCTCTTTATGATAGAAGTAAATGATGGCAATAATCACGCCAACTGTCACAATCGTAAACAACCACATTTGACCTTCTAACATGCCCCACGCAGCCCCTCTATTACGATGAGACAAGATACCTAACCACGGGTCCCACACTGAAATTCTTTCCCCGTAATCCATATTTTTCATAATTAGCCATTTTGTCCATTGATCTAAAAGTATAGCAAAAGCGGCCAATCCATAGTATTTATACACAAGCCATTCCTCCGTTTGCACGATATCTTATCTATTCTACCATAAGAGTGCATACGAGAATAACTAATAGTACATGAAAATATGATGAAAACGCTAATAGGACGCCTTCATCGTCTATAACTTGACGTTGAAGGCGTCCTACTTGAATCATATTTCCCTCTGCGAATTTAACGCACTGCTATTGGTATAAAAAATACTGAATGAAGTTATAGGCGCTGTTGACGTAGTGCTTCTGCTAAATAGTACAGTTGCGAAATATACGATGTAATATCATTAGCATTATAAAACTTATCTTGAGAAAAAGTGTATAACTCATTTATCCCTTCGATAGACACTTTTGTTGTTTCAATAATTGCTGTAAGTTGCTGATGGAAGGAAACCACTTCTGTCATCGTTTGATCCGTTGCTTGTTGAATAGCTGCCATATTCGAAAAAAGTGCTTGTTCGGATTGCTCAATTTTCTCGAAGAAGGCCTTCGTATATGTCGTCATATCCTGTGTTTCGCCTACAATCAGCGCTTCTTGCTTCATCGTTGTCGATAATTGTTCCATTCGGTCAACAATTTCCGTTACTTTAGAGCGAATATGAACGAGCGCATCTTTACTTTGTTCTGCTAGTTTACGTACCTCGTTTGCTACTACAGCAAAGCCCTTACCGTGCTCACCAGCACGTGCCGCTTCAATTGAAGCATTCAGCGCTAGAAGATTCGTTTGGTCGGCAATATCACTAATCATTTTAGTAAATGCCATAATATTACTCGTTTCCGTTTGTACTTCCTGCATCGAATGTTCAAAGCCTTTGAACACATCCATCACTTTCTCCATTTGAGCAAACAGTTTGTTCATATTGTCATTGCCCTCAACGACTAAGCGGATATTATCTTTACTCTGTACTTCTACAGCATTGGTTATTTCATGAACACGTTCTGCTTCACTCACAATTCTCATCGCACCTTCATTGGAGTGATATAAATCCTGGTGCTGTAATGCAAGCGATTCCTTAATATCTGTAATACGTTCGATAAAAAAACTGTCGCCCTTCGCATTTTTTTCATTTGCAGTCGTTAACAGCGTAATTAAATCAAACATACCCGTTAAAATCATGCCCTGTTCTTCAGAAGTTAAGGCTTCAATTTCTTGTCTTAGTATCTCTTCACTCTGTTCATCTTTCGTACGCATAAATAATTGTTTAAGCATGCTCGTTCTCCTATCCTCGTTTGCCAAAGCCAATTAATAATAAGGTTTGGTTAATTAAAGATTTGTTTAACTGTTCTCCGTAGCTACTAAATCCAGCTAGATTCGGCAATTGGCTTAGCTGATTATTTAACGCTGGGAATAAACGTTGCTCCTGAAACTGCAATTTCCGTAAAATACAATTACACGCGAGTACGCCCTCTAGTTTGTCAAATTTCGATGTGAATTCAACAAGTGTGTTTTGCAAGGTTTGGACAGGGTCCTTAGGCTCTAACAGCTCAACTACTGCATCCTGAAATACTTGGCAATAGAATGCTAGTGCTCCGTTTGCTTCGACTTGGAATGGGGACGCAATTAATAACTCTTCATTAAAGCGTCGTCCTAGTGGGTTTGTCATAAAATATTGTGGCAATTGTTGCTCACTTATACCCAATGCTCTTGCATACGCTTTCGTAGCAGGCTCATGATTTATTTCATAAACAATTCTTTTTTCAGCGTCTGCCTTTGTAATTTTCAGTGTTATTCCAGTACTTGTAAAAATATTTTCTTTTTGTATGTAAAAATCTAGATTAGGCTTAATGAAAACGACTACACCACCCTTAGAAGATTGCCAGCCATTTAAACTTACGGTTGTTTGCACAAATTTAGCATCATCACCTGCAGTTCCACCAAAAATAGGAAAACCATCGTGATGGAAAATTGAATTTACAATGGATAGCATCTTTTCCTCACCAGCTACTAGGCCTGTTGGAAAAATAAGCGCTAGCCCTTCCTTGTTGATCTGTTCGCTCTCTACACGGATTCCTAATTTCCCCGCACTGTGCATCAGCTTATTTCGGTCAAATATAGGATATTTTTCGATATTATCAATAAGTAAAGCTTCGATTTGTCCAAATTCCTGCGCAAAACTTTGTACACTTAAACTTTGGTCCGAAAATCCTTGTGGTCCAATTTCACCAGTTGTGGTTACACCAACAACCTCGCAATTTGGATATGTTTCTCGAAATAATATAGTCAATTGTTCAAAAGAATGTACGGTACTGGCAAAAAAGAGAATAAGCGCAGGATCCGCATGCAGCTGCACACTGACTTCTCGAAATGCCTGTGTTGTATCACGTATCGTCGATAAAGCTGATTGAATATGTGGCATAAGTTTCACCTACCCATTTCCCAAAATTGAATTACTAATATCCTACCAAATTATAACATAAAATACGATTTGCCTAATATCTAAAAAACGATTTCTATTGTTTCTTGTACACTAAAAATGGCAAAAGTGCTTTTTATTCTTTGAAATACTTGCACTAATACCCTACAACCGAATACTGACAAACACCTACCACTCTTTGTTATATATATATAATTAATTGAAATTCACTGTTATTATTCAATACTTCTATTCTATTTCATGTAAAATAATAATAAAGTTACAAAATATTGCTGTATTAGTACAAAATAACACTATTTTAAGTTAAAATATTTCTATAAGTTATTTTCATATATTTAAGTAAGGAAGGGGCTGTTGATCATTTTAGTAATTACGTGGAAAATTGAAAATTCAGTTGATAAACAATGTATGACGGCATGGTTAGAGGAGTTTCTTCCGAACACTTTTGTTGAATGTGAAAACACTCCAATAAATGAAACTACAATTTTCGTATATGAGATAAATCACCTATTTGACTGGGTTAAGGTAAATCGTTTGCGCAAAAATTATCCTAATAACATTATCGTTCCTATTGTTGCAGAACACTTAACCTATTCTACTAGCATTGCGATCGAACTTAATTTACAAGCACTTTTAATTAAGCCACTACATAAGAGCAAATTTTTACGTATCGTAAAAAAACTTTATTCATCTCTTACTGAAAAACAGGCTCATAAGCTCACAATGTTAGAATTGTCTCAACAGATTCCTCAAGATCATACATCACCATTCCGAGAAGCCTTTTTAAGACGACTGATTCGTGGCGAAATCGAAAATGAACAAGAAATTATTCAAGCAGCTTCTTTCTTATCGGTTGACCACATTCCGAATATTGTATTTTTAATTCAAGGCTATATGATTATTGACGAGAATCATCCCAAGGTCATTGATGCCAATCGCACCATTACAAGTATTTTTCGAAAACACTTCACTAATAAAGCATCCATATCATTTTTAAATTTCGAACGTTACTTATTGCTACTTATGCGCATTCCTTCTAATTACACATCATTTAAGCATTGGTCGGAGGGGGTAGCTTGTTTATTAGAGGTCATCGCAGTCTTAAAGAGAGATTACAACATCCATCTATTTATGGGTATCGGTGATGTTTACCAACAACCTATGCAAGTCTATCATTCTTACAGTCAGGCGAGAAAGGCACGAAAAAAACCATCAGTCGATAATCTTCACGTGCGTTATTATGCTGATTTAACAAAAAATGAGCACCTACAAAAAGCATTGGCTTATATCGAAGAGCATTACGATGAACAACTTGTTTTATGCGATGTAGCAAACTATATTAACTTTAGCCCTGCACATTTTAGCCGCTTGTTTAAAAAAGAGACAGGTCGTAATTTCGTTGATTATGTTGCGTTTACACGCATTCTTAAAACTCTTCCATTTTTACGAAAATACGATTATACCATTGATAAAATCTCTACAAGTTCTGGCTTTAACACATCTAATTATTACAGTTTAACCTTTAAAAAACATGTTGGTATTTCCCCAAGTGAGTACCGTAACACAAAGGAAATTCTATTTAAATAAAAAATGAGCAGCCGATGTGATCATCAGCTGCTCATTTCAATTCAAGTAATTAAACGTAATATTTCTCTACTACTTCAGCACAACGCGCACAAACCGTTGGGTGTTCTGCATGTGAGCCAACTGTTTCAGAAATTGACCAGCAGCGTTCACATTTCTCACCTGTTGCTTTTTCAACAACAATTGAAACATGCTCAAGTGCTAATGCTTCAGCAGGAGCTGCGTCAAGTGGTGCTACTTCAAATGCAGACACGATTGAAAGTTGTGCAAAGTCAATGTTTGCATCACTTAAAAGTGCCACAATATCTTCTTTCGCATAAACTGTAATTTTTGCTTCTAAAGATTTACCGATTGTTTTTGCATTACGAGCTTCTTCAAGCGCCTTTAAGATATCATTACGGACAGCGATGATGTTGTCCCATTTCGAACGTAGGCTTTCGAAGTTTGCCTGTTCAACTACTTCTGGGAAGTCCGTTAACTGAATAGAAGCTTCTTCTACATCTAAGTAAGACCACATTTCATCCGTTGTATGTGGGATGATTGGGGTCATAACTTTTAATAATGTCATTAATGTATCATACATCACTGTTTGCATTGCACGACGGTCTTTATTGTCATGGCCTTCGATATACACAACATCTTTTGCGATGTCTAAGTAGAATGAAGATAATTCAAGAGACACAAAGTTATTGATTGCATGATATACTGCAGCGAAATCATAACGATCATATGCAGTACGCACTGTTTTAAGCACATCTTGTAAGCGCATGTATACATATTGGTCCATTTCACGTAAATCATCGTACGTTACACGATCCGTCTCTGGGTTGAAATCTGAAACGTTTCCGTGTAAGAAACGGAATGTATTACGGATTTTACGGTATACTTCAGACACTTGTTTTAACATATCCATTGAGATACGCACGTCAGCAGTGTAATCAACAGATGCTACCCAAAGACGTAGGATATCTGCACCATATTGGTTCATTACTTTTTCAGGGATGATAACATTCCCTAAAGATTTACTCATTTTGCGACCGTCTCCATCTAAAACGAAGCCATGAGATAATAAGCCTTTATAAGGAGCATAGCCGTTAATTGCAACACTTGTGATTAGTGACGAGTTGAACCAACCACGGTACTGGTCAGAGCCTTCTAGGTAAAGGTCAGCAGGATATTTCATGCCGCGCTCTACTAGCACACCCTGGTGTGAAGAACCTGAGTCGAACCAAACGTCCATAATATCATTTTCTTTTGTGAATTCACCGTTCGGGCTACCTTCATGTGTAAAGCCTTCAGGAAGTAACTCTTTCGCTGACTTTTGGAACCAAATATTCGATCCGTGCTCACGGAATAATGCAGAAATGTGGGCAATCGTTTCTGGTGTGATAATTGGCTCACCATTTTCTGCGTAGAAAATTGGGATAGGTACACCCCACGCACGTTGACGAGAAATTACCCAATCTCCTCGGTCACGAATCATGTTGTAAAGACGCGTTTCTCCCCAAGCAGATGTAAACGTTGTTGCTTTTACTGCTGCAAGTAGTTCATCACGGAAGGCATCAATTGAAGCAAACCATTGCGGTGTTGCACGGTAAATTACTGGTTTTTTCGTACGCCAGTCATGTGGGTATGAATGCGTAAAGAAGCTCAATTTCTCTAAAGCACCCACTTCTTCTAATTTAGCTGTAACCATTTTATTGGCATCATTGTAGAAAACACCTTCGAAGCCTGGTGCTTCATCTGTGTAGCAGCCACGGTTATCCACTGGGCTAAGAACTGGTAAATCATATAATTTACCGATGTTGTAGTCGTCTTCCCCGTGTCCAGGAGCTGTATGAACACAACCAGTACCAGCTTCAGCTGTTACATGCTCACCTACCATAACAAGTGATTCACGGTCATAGAATGGATGCTGTGCTACGATGCGGTCCATTTCTTGCCCTTTTACTTCTTGTACGATTTCATATGACGCCCACTCAAGTGCAGTCGATACAGATTCTAATAGGTCTTTAGCAATGATGAATTTCTTATCTTCTACCGCTACAACAACGTATGTGAATTCCGGGTTTACTGAAATCCCTAAGTTTGCTGGTAATGTCCAAGGTGTTGTTGTCCAGATGATGAATTTAGCATCCGCTGGCACAACGCCTTTTGCATCTTTAATCGCAAAGCTAACATAAATAGATGCTGATTTTACATCTTGGTATTCGATTTCTGCTTCAGCAAGTGCTGATTCTGAAGATGGTGACCAATATACTGGTTTTAAGCCTTTGTAGATGTAACCTTTTTCAGCCATTCTGCCGAATACTTCGATTTGTCGCGCTTCGAATTCAGGTTTTAATGTGATGTATGGATTTTCCCAATCACCGCGAACTCCTAGACGGCGGAACTGCGTGCGTTGACGATCGATTTGTTCGTATGCATATTCTTCACAAAGTTGACGGAAGTCAGCAACTGACATTTCTTTACGTTTTACACCTTTGTTTGTTAATGCTTGCTCGATTGGTAAACCATGTGTATCCCAACCTGGAATATAATTCACGTGGTAGCCAGTCATAGAACGTTGACGAGTAATCATATCTTTAAGGACTTTGTTTAGCGCATGCCCGATATGAATATCTCCATTTGCATATGGAGGACCATCATGTAAAACAAATTCTGGGCGACCTGCTGTGCGCTCCATTTGTAATTTGTTAATGTCCATCTCATTCCATTTTTCTTGCATTTTTGGTTCATTAGCCGGTAAATTCCCACGCATTGGGAAATCTGTTTTCGGCATTAATAACGTTTCTTTATACTCTACCATTTAATATTCCTCCTTCAATTTCTTCTCTTTTTTCAAAACATGTACTTGACCGCACATTCTACTACGGGCTTTTAATCGATTAATAATTCAAGAACAGATTTTGGTGTTGAGCCTAATTTTCTAATGATTATTGAGGCATTCATGCCCCATTCCGAGAGGTTGCAATCAACTTGTCGCTAAAATAATGTTAGCCACTTTTTATTATTTCTTTGCAAAGAAAAAAGCCCCTCAATCCCTAAAAGGGACGAGAAGCTTGAACTCGCGGTACCACCCTAGTTGCAGTATACAATTATACTACCTCTTGAAAGCACGTTAACGTCGTGCGCCACGAAATAACTTACTATTAGTTCAGTTATTTAGCTCAGGAATGATTTTCTTTGTTAGTTGCTTGTTCGGGCTCACACTATCCCCAAATCGCTATTACTGCTCCTAACAAATACTGTTTCCATCTTCGCCTATATGAAGTCTATTTAAAATAACTACTGTTACAAAGTATATGAAAATGAACGGATGACGTCAAGTGGAATTACTTCATAACGGCTCTCAAGCATCGTCCTGCTCTCTAGTATCTTCTACAGTCGATTGAATCTCTGTCAAGCCGATATCATATTGAAGTAAGTGTTCCCAATCATCTGTATTTAATAAATCAAGCTGTGCTTCTACCAACATTTTGAAACGATTTCGGAAAACTTTTGACTGCTTTTTTAATTCATCTATCTCTATTGTAACTTTTCGAGCTTTCGTTAATGCTTCATTGACAATACGATCCGCATTTTTTTCAGCTTCTTTGACAATTAGTTTTGCCTCTTTTTGAGAATTCCGACGCACTTCATCGGCAGCTTCTTGAGCTACAACAATCGACTTTTGTAACGTTTCTTCTAAAGAACTAAAATATTTCGTTTGTTCTAAAGCCATTTCTAATTGCTTATCAACATCTTTCTTTTCACGCAACAAAATTTCATAGTCTTTAATGATTTGATCTAAAAATTCATTTACTTCATCTTCTGCATAACCTCTGAAAGATTTAGTAAACTCCTTATTATGTATATCAATAGGTGATAATGGCATACAATCCTTCTCTCCTTTACATGTACATTCGTTCTCACTATTATACAATTGTTCCAACAACTTAACAGTATAAATTAATGAAATTTACAAGGTTTTTAGCTTTTTTGAGTCAATCGACCGATTTGCAATCGAATTTTATCTTTTTTTGTTCGTCCTTCTGTCATAATTACTTTCACTCGGCCACTACCTCTTACCGATATGATATCGCCCTCTTGTAATTCAAAAGCGACAGCATCTCTCTCTGTCCAGTTTACCCGTACCTTATTCCCTGTAATCAAAGACTGGGCCTTTTGACGGGAAATATTTAATACAGTTGCTAAAATGACATCTAAACGCATAGACGAAACGGTATGTGACTCTTCTAGCCACTCATCTTCATTTTGAATTAGTTGCTCTGTCTCTTTTATCGACTCTATATGCACCTTTACTTTACCAATACCCGTTAAATGTAATCGTACATAATCCGCCACCTCGTGTGCCACCACAAATTGTACTTGTCGTTCGTTCACACGAATATCCCCAAATTTACTACGATCTAAACCAAGTGATAGCAGTGCACCTAACACATCTGGATGACGGAGTTGAACAAATTTAGCTGGATAATGAATTGTAAAAACAGCCATTTGAAAATCGTCTTCTTGTGGCTCAAAATAGGACGGAAAAACAAGCATACGCTGACGTTCCGCATCTTCAAATAGCCCTGCACTCGCCGTTTTTAATTCATTCGTTTGTCCCAAAATGGCCGACACGATAAATCTCTGTCGCGGATCTAAAAAATCAGTTAACTTTGGCGCATAGCGATCTTCTATTTCACGTTGCCAACTCATGACCTGTTCAATGAAAGGCTGTTCATCCTTTCTAAAATGCTGTATTAAATGTTCCAATTAATATCACCTCAACTCTCTCCTTACTTTATAAGTACCTATCCAATAAAAAAACCCCACCATTAGTGAGGGTTTTCAACTAAAACATAGAGTAAATTTTCGCAATAACTATGAAAAGTCCCCTTTGAATAAAATTCAACAAGAAGATTGCTACAATCGGAGAAATATCAATCATTCCAATCGGCGGAATAATCTTCCTAAAAATACCTAAATACGGCTCGCACATTTTTTCAAGCATACGTCCAATTGATGAATTTTGGGCAGCTGGTACCCAAGACATTAAAATATAAGCTATTAACATGAATGAATAAACATTAAATGCAATCGCTATTAGATTTATAATCTGAATCATATATCCTACAATCCTCGCTCTTTAGTTATCGTCAATAATAAAATTAGAAATTTCACCTGATACTTCTACATTATCAGGTGTACAAAGAAAAATATCTTTGCCAATACGTTGAATATCGCCGCCAAGTGCATATACAGTTCCACTTAAAAAATCGATAATACGAACTCCTTGCTCACGGTCAATACGTTGTAAGTTCACGATTGTTGCACGCTTATTTTTCAAGTTTTCCGCGATATCCTGTGCCTCCGCATAGATTCTAGGCTCTACTAATACCACTTTAGAACCTTTAGAGGACATTGCAGCTTGAATACTCACAATATTATTGCTCGTTTCGTCACTTTGTTGCATTACTTCATGAATAGGCGCTTTACGGTCCTTCATCATTTTTTTAGGCTTCATTGTTTGAATTGGTTGCTGTTGCTGTTGAATAGGAGCTTGCGTGATTTCTTCTTCTATTTCTTCCTCGAGATAAAAGAAATTTTTAATTTTATTTTTCATGCTCATCCTGTTCCCCTCTTTCATTTCCAACAAGAGCCGTTCCAACTCGAACGAATGTAGCTCCTTCCTCTACCGCAATTTGGAAGTCATTCGACATGCCCATTGATAACTCGGTACAAGGTGCGTGTGCTAATCCTTGATCGGCTATTTGCTGTTGACATTGTTTTAATTGCTTAAAAACAGAGCGAATTACCGACTCATCTTCTGTATTTGGCGCCATTGTCATCAATCCAACAACTTTAATTTTCGTAAAGTCTTTTAAAGATTCAATAAATGATAAAGCTTCATCTGCATTTAAGCCATGCTTTGTTTCTTCACCTGAAACATTTACCTGAACAAAACATTTCACAGGCTCTATCGCTCTTTTTTCTATTTCTTCTGCTAGGCTCAATCGATCTAACGAATGTAAATAATCAATTTGATTAATAACCTGTTTTACTTTTCTTGTTTGTAATGAACCAATAAAATGCCAATGTACAGGTTCGTCAATAGCTGTGATTTTATTGATCAAGCCTTCAGGACGATTTTCTCCTAAATGCTGTAGACCTGCACCAATTGCCTCCTGTGTTCTTTCAACAGAAACTTCTTTCGTAACAGCGATAATGTGTACATTATCCTCTTCTCGGTGCGCTTGTTTTTTTGCAGCTACTATTTGTTCTTCAATTCTAATTAAATTTGTTGAAATTTTAGTCACTATTTTTCCCAACTTTACAACATTAGTTTCTTTCATTGTAACAAGCAATGCTTTATTTATCAATAAATAGACTGACCTATTAGAAAAAGGATATTTTCCATCTATCTACACTCAATCGGCACAAATGCCTAAATATCTATGAAAGTGACTTTACTAATATGACATCTTTTCCGACGACCAGTACATCCTTCATAAAAACTTTTCTAACAGACTCTTCACCTCTAAAAAACCCAAGATACTTACGTGGTTCCGCAATCATAAATGCTGTCACATAACCAGTCTCTTTTGACACTTCTGCATCTACTACAAAGCCCAAAAAACGTCCATTCCCCGCTTCAATTACTTCCTTTTGCTGTAAAACAGAAAAACGCATTCGTTTCCCTCCTCGATTATTTATGTCTCGGCGTAATTACACTTGTTGCTGTCGCTTCGCTTTCGCATAAAAAAATTGTTGCTGTCGCTTCGCTTTCGTATATGAAAAGTTTCTGAAAGAAGATAAAATGCGCACCGAAATCTCGGGTGCGCATTGTCTACTTACTTATAATCTTTCTGCATCGTTTCAATCGCATTTTTTTCCAAGCGTGAGATTTGCGCTTGTGAAATTCCAAGTTCTTTAGCAATTTCAGTTTGTGTTTCGCCGAAATAAAAACGTTTTGCTAATATCATTTGCTGACGTTCATCTAACTTTTGTAGGCTCTCTTTCACCGAAACATAAGCAACCCACTGATCTTCAGATATGGCATCATCACGAAGTTGATCCATCATATAGACAGCATCACCACCGTCTGCATAAATTGGCTCTTGCAATGATACAGGGTCTTGAATAGCATCTAAAGCAAACAAGACATCTTCCTTTTTCATATCAATCATTCCAGCAATTTCTTCAATTGTTGGTTCTCGTAAATTATCTGTAATCCATTGCTCCTTCGCCTGCATAGCTTTGTAGGCAATATCTCGCAATGAACGCGATACACGTAACGCATGATGGTCGCGTAAATGGCGACGAATTTCACCAATAATCATTGGTACAGCATATGTTGAAAATCTTACATTATGCTTCAAATCGAAATGATCAATGGCTTTCATAAGTCCTATACTTCCTACTTGAAATAAATCATCTGCCTGTTCTCCCCTATAGGCAAATCGTCCAACAATACTAAGCACCAATCTTAAATTACACATGACAAGCTCTTCCCTAATCTCTGTTTCTCCTGCTTGTAAGCGAATGAAGAGTGCCTTCATTTCCTCATGTTTTAATATTGGCAAAGTCGATGTATCTAAGCCGCAAAGATCTACTTTTGTTCGCATATTCGATTCCTCCGGATGTTGTTCTCTGACTTAAACCGTGACATCAGTTTGTCCTGAAGAAATAAGAATATGCACAAAAGTTATAGCCAATTTTAGGTAGGTCAATATTTCCTACTTACGAAATTGGTTGATTTAAATTTTCTCGTAAATCTTGAATAATTTTTTTCTCAAGACGAGAAATATAAGACTGTGAAATACCTAAATGATCAGCTACTTCTTTTTGCGTCATTTCAATTTTTCCATTTAAGCCGAAACGGCATTCCATAATATAACGTTCGCGCTTTCCAAGAAGATTAATCGCATGGAACATATGCTGACGCTCAATTTTTTTCTCAACATTATCTAAAATAATATGCTCCTCTGTCCCCAAAATATCCGACAGTAGTAGCTCATTTCCATCCGCATCTGAATTTAGTGGCTCATCTAGTGAAACCTCGCCTTTCATACGGCTCGTTTTACGCAAATGCATCAAAATTTCATTTTCAATACAACGTGAAGCATAAGTAGCTAGCTTAATATTTTTATCAGTATTAAACGTTTCAATCGCTTTTATAAGACCAATCGATCCAATACTAATTAAGTCCTCTATCGGAGTTCCTGTATTATCAAAACGTCTCGCAATATAGACAACAAGACGTAAATTGCGTTCAATTAGTGTATCTCTTGCTCGTAAATCGCCGTTCATAAAGGATGCAATGACTGACACTTCTTCTTCTCGACTTAATGGCACTGGCAATGAATCATTACCTCCTATATAGTATGTCTCACTACTACGAAACTTACCCCATAATTTTTTCAAGCTAGCAAGTAGCCTAAGAAGCAATAGTTTTCCCCCTCTATGATTTATTTGAAAGCGCTGAAAAATGTAATATCGCTGCTGTACTATGCGGAAAATTTTTCGCCTTTTTTGTCAAGACGATATATTCATTCGTTTTCACTTGCGACGACTTTCCTTTGATATGCAATTCATCAAAGCGAAAACCTAGTACAACTGACTGTTGTTGCACCGTATTGACATGAATAAACCTTATAATCCGCTGATAATCTGGCGAAAACATCGACACATTATACGGATCTGTTTCTTGCCATTCTGATAATGCTTTTTTTATAGTAGCCGGTATATTTGGGCGCAAAGCTGTATACGATACAAAGTGGACTGGTTTTCCAGACAGTGGTTCTATACATTGATTGCCTGTGTCGACAAAAGCCGAAAGAGGAATCGTTTCACCAAAAATCTTTAAAGTTGTCTCATAGACAAATTGACCACTCAAACGTTCAAGCTTTACAAAACCCCACTGTTTATAAAAAACAACTAAATTACCTACCGCTAACAAGAAGCAAATCAGAATGAAATGTATGACAGAAAGGTTTTTTAAGTACGGTTGTAATGCTGTTAGTAGCCCTCCCACTACGACTGTTGCTGTCAATACAATAGGCCCTTGCTTTTGAAAGCTACGTAATTTAAAACGAAAAGCAATGCCAATTAGTACAATAAAACTCAACAACGTAATCATTAGCGTTTGTCCACCAATAACAGCAATCAAACTACTACAAATCGAGCTCATCAATAGTCTCTTATTCTTTACATGAACTCCTGTCACCTTTGCTGCAAACTTGAGTATCGCCAGATTATAAAGCGTATTAATGAGCACCAGCCATTCTCCATACATAACAGCCGCCTCCTAGTTACTAATTTAGCACGTAATTTACACAAAAATTGTCAAACAGTAGAAGGGAATCTTAAAAACATTTTGACAAAAAATATGCTTTCCTTACATTTTAAAACACAAAAAAAATCCGTATTTTACAAATGTAAAATACGGACCTTACTAATATATCTTTTATGCTAATTAACCGCGATTTTTTCGATTTCGTAAAAACGCAGGTACTTCTAACGTATCATCTTGTGCATAATTTTGGTGATTTTGTCGTGGCTGTTCTTGCGGAACATGTACTTCTTGACGGTGTTCACGAACAGGCACTTGTTGTTGAGGCGCAGCTTGACGACTAGCGTTCAACGTTTGACGTGCAGGAACACGTGGTTGTAAATTTTCTTCTGTGAAGCCAGTCGCAATAACTGTTACGATAATTTCATCTTTTAAGTTCTCATTAATAACAGAACCGAAAATCATATTTACTTCTTCATCAGAAGCTGAAGCAACGATATCTGCTGCTTCTTGTACTTCAAATAAACTTAAGTTTGAGCCACCTGTAATATTCATTAACACGCCTTTAGCACCATCAATTGAAGATTCCAAAAGTGGACTTGAGATTGCTTTTTTCGCAGCTTCTGCAGCACGATTTTCACCAGTTGCAATACCGATTCCCATTAAAGCAGAGCCTTTGTTAGACATAATTGTTTTTACGTCAGCAAAGTCTAAGTTAATAAGTCCAGGTGTTGCTATTAAATCTGAAATACCTTGTACCCCTTGACGCAGTACATTGTCCGCTTCACGGAATGCTTCAAGCATCGGTGTTGATTTATCAACGATTTGTAAAAGCTTATCATTTGGAATAACGATTAAAGTATCTACCGATTCCTTCATGCCATTAATACCGCCAATTGCTTGTGTTTGACGTTTACGTCCTTCAAATGTGAATGGTCTTGTCACGACCCCAACTGTCAAAGCACCTAAATCACGTGCAACTTGAGCAATAACAGGGGCAGCTCCTGTACCAGTACCACCACCCATACCAGCAGTGACAAATACCATATCTGCACCACGTAGTACTTCTTCTAATTGTTCGCGGCTTTCCTCAGCAGCCTTTTTCCCAACTTCAGGATTTGCTCCTGCACCCAGACCACGCGTAAGCTTTGTTCCAATTTGTATTTTCGATTCTGCCTTTGATAGATTCAAAGCTTGTGAATCGGTATTTACTGCAATGAAATCAACACCTTGTACACCATGCTCAATCATTCGGTTTACAGCATTGTTACCACCACCACCGACACCAATTACTTTTATAACTGCAAGTTGATCGATACTTGTATCAAATTCTAACATACTATTTTCCTCCCACGGTAACTCGACTCTATTTCATCCATTACGCATTCTCATTAATCAAAAAATTTATCAAGAAATTTTTTAGCTTTTCCAATTACACTGCCTCTAGGCTCTGTTGGTGCATATTCTTGTTTTTTAGAACTAACAGTTTGAGCTCCTACCGTTGCATATTCAATCGGGTGTGTAATCGTATTTTTCCCATAAAAATCGTCTTCTAAATAGGCGTAACGGATAAGTCCAACCGCTGTCGTAAATGAAGGCTCTCTAACGCCAATATAATCAGGTGTATAAATTCTAACTCGAGTTTGCAATACTTGACGTGCTAAAGGTGCAATCCCTTCAAGTTGAGCTACACCACCTGTTAAAACAACACCACCCGGTAAATCACGAACACCTAAACGAGCTAATTCATCAATTATAAGCTCAAATACTTCCTCTAAACGAGCCCCGATGATTTCTGAAATATAACGCTGGCTGTATTGATCTTTTGAATCTGTACCGACAACTGGTACTTCAAATAACTCATCGTCTGAAGCATCATCATAAAAGGCATGTCCAAATTGTTGCTTGATTTGTTCTGCTTGCTCAGTAGGTGTTTTTAATACAATCGATAAGTCTTTTGTAATGTGATCACCACCGACAGGTATAACACCTGTATGTGTTAACAGCCCATCTTCAAATACTGCAATTGTCGTTGAACCGCCTCCTAAATCAATAAAAGCCGTTCCTTGATTTTTTTCGTCTTCGGTTAAAGAAAAGAAACCTGCTGCGAGTGGTTGCAGATATATTTCTCTGATACTTAAACCCGCGCGTTCTACACACCGAAGTACATTGTGTAGAAGCGTTTTAGACGTTGTAATCATTGTGGCGTCCATTTCAAGACGAATACCAATCATGCCACGCGGATCTTTAATTTCATCTAAGTTATCTACAATAAATTGTCTTGGTATTATATTCACTAGTTCACGTTCAGGAGGTATAGACATGACTTGTGCAGACTCTACTACTCTGTCTAAATCATCATCTGTAATCTCTCTATTTTCACTACTGACAGCTACAACACCTTTTACTAACTGTAACATGGTTTGGTTAGCAGGAACTCCAAGGACTACTTCTTCAATCTTATAGCCTGTCATTCGTTCTGCTTGTTCTACTGCTTTACGAATAGATTGTACTGTTGCATCTATATCAACAATTGCCCCTTTTCGAATACCATTTGATTTAGCATTTCCAACACCAATTACATGTAATTGACCGTCACTCATTTCACCAATTAATACTTTGATAGAGGATGACCCAATATCAAGAGATATATATAATTCTTGCTGATTCAACTCGCTGCACCTCCTTGAAAATGCTCATATTTTCATTCTATTGTAAATCCGGCATAATGTCTAAGCAAATCGAGTAATAAAGTCAATTTTTCTCTTATTTTATGGATATATTTTTTTCTTATGACGTTTTTCATCCCACTTAGTTAGTAGTATACGCCTAATTATTGCTATATTTTGGAACAAACGTACGCCAAAAGCGAAAATCGCTGCTAAATATAAATCTACGCCTAAATGAACACCTAAGAATGCTAACCCCGCGGCGAGCATAATGTTAAAGAAAAAGCCAGACATAAATACCTTATCGTCATATACTTGCTGTAATTGAGCTCGAATACCGCCAAATAAAGTATCTAATGCAGCTAATACTGCAATTGATAAATAATTTTCATAAACTGTTGGAATTTGAATATTCGTTAATAAACCAAAGGCAATTCCTAGTAGTAAACCTAAAAATGGTAGCCACATATGCTATTCTCCTTTTTTAGCTTCTGTTAAGTAATCATTCGTTAACGAATTTTCAAATGCTGGAATCGTTAATTCATACGTCGGTTCTTCAATGATTAGATTATAGTTATCTAAATAAAATGAGTCGATAAACGTAGAGGCTTGTAAAGAATTGTACATCTTTTTTGCATCTTTATACGAATTTGTACCAACGTGAATTTCAAATGGCGGTGAGCTTAATGGCACACTGTTTACAGTTGTTTCCCCGTTGATATCCCGTATAGCTGTCGTATGCACAATTCGATTCCCATCAATCGCCACGTTCGTCGCACTATATTTGAATAAGGAGTTTGTTAACTGAATAAGTAAATCTGGAGATATTTCTTCGATTTCATAACCCATCGCTACTAATTCTGGTGCAAGTTCAATACGTAATATCACACCCGGTCCAGTAACGTCTGTTAGCCCCGCTTGCTGTTTTAAACTTTCAACGGTTTCATTTAATACAGCTTGCATATTCGTTTCCTCAGATTGTTCATAGCGATTCACGACATCATCTAGTGAACGAATTTCTGCCAATAAAGCTGAATGCTGTTTCTTTTCTTCAGATAGTTCCTCACGAATAGCCCAAATATCTCGGGTATCTCGCTCAGCTGGTTTACGAATGGTATTATATTGTACCGCCATCATTAGGCCGATAATAAATAGTACAATCGTTATTCGGGTATACATATTTCTTTTCAAAACTGCCCCCACCTAGATGTATCGTATTAACTTTCTACTTTTACTTTTGACATTATCAATTTTTGGTTTTCTTCCACCGTTACGACGATATTTTCGTTTAGTAATTGATTGATTACCCCGCCTTTTAGGTTTAACGAAGCACTTAACGTTGCTGAATCTCCTACTGCCTCTATGACAAAAGGAGCTGGATGTTGTTTACCATCAACTGTAATGACAGGTCCATTACATTGTATAAAGGAATTTGCCATTAAACGTTGGCCATTAATGGTGATAGCTTGTGCACCCGAAATTTTCAATTCATTTAACACTTTAAACACATGACTTTCATGCACAATATAGTCATTAGGATTAACTGAAGTCGGATCGTATTCACCATCCTGTAATGTCACACGGATGCCCTTTCCCTCTCCTGTTAAGTTCCCTAATAATAATCGCAAATCCTCTGCTTCTTCCACAAGCTGTTCATATTCATTTTCGTTAGAAGCAAACTTTTTTTCATACTCGCGGATTTTTTCTTGCAAACGGTTGGATTCTTCTGCAAGCTCTTTATTGCGCTCTTGCTGTTCAATTAACTCTTCCCGATATGAATCCTCTTGTGCAAAAAGCTGTGAATTTAACGGACTAGACATTTTGTTATCTTTTGCTTGATTGTACGAATAGCCGATGATAAACCCTGTTGTTATACATACGATTAATAACTCAAACTGTTTTCTAGATAAGAAGTTCCCCTTGCTATTCTTCTTGTTGCTCATCTTCAGTCACTTCCTGCTCGGTCATCTCTCCATCTTCTCCCATATCCAACTCCACTTGGTTGTATGCACTATTGTACGGTTTGAAAGAAGAGCCGACCTCTAAATCAATAACACCTTTTTCTAATTGTGAAATTTGCGCTACCATCGACGGGTAATAATTGAGCTTCTCTGCTAGATTCGAAATAACTGCACGTACCTCATAACCGTTATTCATGTAGAGTTTGATGGCATTTGGATTAGTTTCACTTTCATTTGAATTAATTTGAGAAATTAAAGCAAGAACTTCAGGTTTTAAGATAGCTAATTGTTCAACAAGCTTATTAATCTTTTTTTTGCTAGTAATGCCGATAAAGACGGGTGCATCTATCGGTATGTTTTCATCAGCTTGTTCAAAGCGCTTGCCATTCTCAAGTAACGGGTAGTAATTACCATCACGCGCTAAGTAAGCAACCTTTTTCCATTCTTCCACTTCTATCGTTACATCGCGTAACCAATTACGTTTTACCTGTACATCTTGAACCCATTCATCCTTCAATATTGCTTCCTCTACATCTTTTACTTTGAAGCCCCACATCGACTGTCCTTCTAAAATCTTACTTGCCTCAACATAATAATTTTCATTGACTAAAAATGCGCCATTGACATGTATTCTTTTTATGTCACTGTAAGGGGATTGAAAATAAAGGAGTACAGATAATACAAAAAAGAAAAGTAATATCAACACTATAAATTTACGATTTGTTCGCTTCTTCCGACGTTTTTTTAGTGTAGGTATACGATCTTCAATATCAATTACCTTCTCCATATTATGCACTCCCTCCTTTATATTTATTTTGCTAATTGATAAATAATACCTATTATTAACCACATTGTTACTAATGATGTGCCTCCGTAGCTAATAAAAGGCAGTGTTACCCCCGTTACGGGCACTAATCCGATTACAACAGCTATATTTAAAAAAGCTTGCACACTTAACATTGTTACAAGTCCTATGATGGCGTAAAAGGCCGTTCTTGTCTTCGCTTGGACCGCTAATTTATAGCCAGCATACAAAACAAGCACAAATAATGCGACAATGGCCAACCCACCTACCAAACCGACTTCTTCCAAAATAATCGCGAAAATAAAGTCGTTTTGAGGCTCTGGTAAATATAAAAACTTTTGCCTACTTTGCCCAAAACCATGTCCGAAAATACCTGCCGGACCGATTGCCATTAATGACTGTACTGCTTGAAAGCCACTGCCCAAGGGGTCTACCCAGGGATCAAGGAATGCTTCTATTCGTTTCAATCGATAAGGTGCTGTTGCGATTAAAGTCGCTAACCCCGCAATACCTACCACAATAAATAATCCATAGAGCTTTAATGGATAGCCTGCTACAAAAAACAACAAAAATACTGATACGACTAGGATAAAAACAGAACCAAAATCTGGTTGCAACATGATGAGTACAATTGGTAACAATAAAATTGCACCATGTCGCCAATTCACAATAGGTTTGCCAGTTTTATGCTCTGCTAAAATGTGACTCATATATACGATGACGGTTATTTTGACAAGTTCTGCTGGTTGAATTGTTAATGGCCCGAGCCCAATCCAACTTTGTGAGCCATTACGGACAAGGCCAATTCCCGGTATCAAAACGAGTACAAGTAAAATTAAAGAAAATACATAGGCCATTTTCCAAAAGGACTTCGTTTTAAGAGCATCTAGTCGAATGGTGACGAAAAACACTACAATAGCTACAACGAAGTATACGCTTTGCTTCATATAAAACGGCATTTTTTCACTATAATGAATAGCACTCCAATACGTGCCAGCAGAATAGACGAAAATAATGCCGATTATTGATAGCATCAACGTTGTTATGAGCAATAAATAGCTTTCTTTACCTCTCAGTAATGCCATCCTTCCAAGTTAAGTATATTCTAAAATAATTACAAGCTGATTACAGCTTCATTACAGCATCAATAAAAGCGTCGCCGCGAATCTCAAAACTATCATATTGGTCCCAACTTGCACATGCTGGTGAAAGTAAAATAATATCGCCTTCATCCGACATTGGTGCTGCATAATGCACTGCGTCCTCTACATTTTGTGCGATGACCGTTTGCTGTACACCACAAGATTTCGCAAATTCGACAAAGCGTAAGCCTGTTTCACCAAATGCGACAACCCCTTTTACATGATCCATACATGGACGCAGTTCTTCAAATGAATGTCCACGATCTAAACCACCAGCAAGAAGAATAATTGGCGCTTTAAAAGCTTCTAATGCGCTCTTCGTCGCCAAGCAATTTGTTGCTTTTGAATCGTTGTAAACTTTACGGCCGTTCCATTCACCTACAAATTGCGTACGATGGCGGACGCCTGCAAATGTCTCTAATACTTCTTCCATCTTTGTTTTATCACAATTTACTAAAATACAAGCGGCTACAGCAGCTAGAATATTCTCTAAGTTGTGCTTACCAGGAAGAGCTATATTTGCACGTTCCATGTAAGGCTCACCTTGCCAGTAGATTGTTGTTTCATCTGCACTAATACCTTCTTCTGTTCGTCCATTAGAAGAAAACGGCACTTTTTTCGCTTTAGATTGCGCCGCATAACCAACAACGATAGGTTGGTCAGCATTGTAGATAAAATAATCATTTTCATCTTGATTGCGGGTCACATTAAATTTGGCCTCTGCATACATATCAAATGTACCGTGGTAATCTAAATGCGCGTCATACAGGTTTGTTAAAATAGCGATTTTTGGCTTAAATGTTTTCGTACCCATTAATTGGAATGAAGAAAGTTCTGTTACAATAATATTATCCTCAACAGCTTCTTTAGCCACACCACAAGCTACAGTTCCGATATTCCCTGCTATTAATGGCTTTTTAGCACCACTTTCAAGCATTTCGAAAATAAGGGTCGTAGTTGTTGTTTTACCGTTCGAACCTGTAATCCCAATAAACGGAGCCTCGCTAATTAAATAAGCGAGCTCAATCTCTGTCCATACAGGAATATCACGACCTAGTGCATCCGCCACAATTTTATTGCTATAAGGAATCCCTGGATTTTTCACCACTATTTCAAAACCTTCATCAAGTAAATCCTCTGGGTGACGACCACAAATGACTGTAATACCTTTTTGAAGTAGTCCCTGTGCATCTGGGCTTTCATCGAATGGTTTTGAATCATTGACTGTTACAAATGCACCAAGCTCATGTAAGATTTCCGCTGCTGCTACTCCACTTTTAGCTAAACCTAGAACAAGCACTTTTTTATGTTGTAAATCTGTGTAATTTCTCATAATAACGCCTCCGTTAAGACTGCAATCAATGCTACTCCTAAAGCAGTTGACCAAAATACAAGGACAACTTTCCATTCTGACCAACCAGATAATTCAAAATGGTGATGAATTGGACTCATCTTGAAAATACGTTTTTTACGAATTTTAAAGCTTCCCACTTGTAGAATAACGGATAATGTTTCAATGACAAACACAAGCCCGATTAATAATAATAAAAGCTCTTCTTTTACTAATACCGAGACCATTGCAATTGCCCCACCAAGTGCAAGTGAACCTGTATCACCCATAAACACCTTCGCAGGATTTGCATTAAAAAGTAAAAACCCTAGTAATGCACCCGTTACTGCAAATGTAAATACTGCGATATCAGCTTGGTTTTGGAATAGAGCGATAACACCAAATGCCGCAAATGAAATGGAAGCTGTCCCTGCTACGAGACCATCTAATCCATCTGTTAAATTAACCGCATTCGAGAAACCAACGAGCCAGAAAATTAAAAAGGCCACATAGAAAATGCCTAGGTCAATTGACCAATCTGTGAACGGAATGGCTAACGTTGTGTCAAATGATGCTACATGTAATAAGAAATAGACAAGTATCGAAATAATAATTTGCCCAATCAATTTTTGAATGGATGTTAAACCTAAATTACGTTTAAAAATAACTTTTAAACCATCATCTAAAAAGCCAATAACACCAAACCCTACTAACACAATTAATAAAACAATTGTATGCGTTGTGAATAAATCTAAATAGCTGCCGACACCAACTGTCGTAATAATGATCGCCAATAAAAAGATCATGCCACCCATCGTCGGTGTACCAGCTTTTTTCATATGGGATTGTGGTCCTTCTTCACGAATACTTTGCCCAAATTTCAAGCGACGTAGAAGGGGTATACTAATTGGTGCCAAAATAACTGTTACTATAAAAGCAATAGCTAAAATGGTAAGCGTTGTTGCTAGTTCCATTAAAAAATCTCCTTTAAATCTTGTTTAACTTCTTCCCTTTATGGAGAAAGTTAAAACCATAATATATTTAATACTGCCCTTCATAATAATAGTTGTTCTTTCTCTATTTTTAAAGGCAAAGTTACGTTACTTTACTAAATATAAATGAATTATGCCATCTTGTGCGATAACGCTTCCTACTTCAGGTAATTGACTACCAATTTTTGTCCCTTCTCCATGCCACTCAATTCTAAAAGGATAATGTTGTTTTGCTATGTCATCCTTTGTTTGACCTATAAAGTTTGGCATTTTTTCTGTAATTGGATCTGGCCAACGGTAAGCTTTTTCTAACTGCTCAGTAGATTTTTCAATTCCTACAAAAGGCGCAATATCCTCAATAATTTGACCAACAATCGGCGCTGCTACTACACCACCAAATTGTGTCGTCTTTTTTGGATTATCGATTGCTACATACACTACAATTTGCGGATTATCTGCCGGGGCAAAACCAATAAAAGATACAATGTAATTGCCGTCAATATAGCGATTATTTTCTACTTTTTGTGCTGTACCCGTTTTACCGCCAATACGTAAACCATCGCGAAATGCTTGTCGTCCAGAACCGTTTGCTACAACAGACTCTAAAGCAGCACGTACTTTTGCTGATGTTTCTTCACGAATGACTTGTCTTTTCACAGTCGGCTCTGTCTCTTTAATGACTTCGCCATTTTGGGGATTGTATATTTTCTTCACGACATACGGTGTATATAGCTTACCGCCATTTACCGCAGCCGCAACTGCCTGTACCTGCTGAATTGGTGTTACCGCGACGCCTTGACCAAATGAAGTAGTTGCTTGCTCGACAGGCCCAAATGCATCTTTCGAAAATAGTATCCCCGAAGCTTCACCAGCAATACTCGAACCCGTTTTTTCACCAAAACCAAAATCTTTAATGTACTGCATTAGTCGATCCTTCCCTAGTCGTTGTCCTAACTCTATGAAGCCTGGGTTACAGGAGTTTTCTACGACCTGAAGGAATGTTTCATCCCCATGTCCTGCACGCTTCCAACAGCGAAGTCTCGAACCTGCAACCATCGTGTAGCCTGGATCATAAAACCTTTCATTCTCTAAATCTACTAGGTTTTCCTCTAATGCTGCGCTTAATGTAATGATTTTAAAGGTAGAACCAGGTTCATACGCCATCCACACTGGTAAGTTTCGATTATAAATCGCTGGTTCTACTGACTGGTACTTGGCTGGATGAAAGGTTGGATATGAGGAAAGTGCTAAAATTTCACCCGTGTTGGGATTCATCGCAATCGCCATTGCTTGGTCCGCTTCGTATCGCTCCATTGCCTGAGACAACTCACGCTCTACCACTTGCTGTACATCCACATCAATCGTTAACTCTACCGTGGCTCCATCATCGCCAGCCTTCCAAGCACTTGCTACATTCGGTAAATTGTTCCCTCTCGCATCTGTAAATAAGCGGATGGCTGAAGCATTTCCTTGCAAAAGTTTATCATATTCATACTCAATACCTGCCAGTCCCTGCGCATCATAGCCTGTAAAGCCAAGAAAACGTGATAACATTGTACCGTATGGATAATCCCGTAAATAGTCAACACCACTATATAAGCCTTCTATCTGCAAACCTTGCAGTTCAACAGCCTTTTCATAGGGGATATTCTTCCCTTCAGGTGCCAACTTCACTAAATATGCCTTCTTCTGCATCTTTTCTAAAAGAGTTTGTTCATCCACTTCAAGTACCTGCGCAATTTTTGTTGCTGCTCCTTCAATATCCTTGCTTTGGGACGGCATAAAATATAACGTCGGTGCAAGTTTATTGGTTACAATACTTTCCCCATTCCGATCTGTAATATGTCCTCTTTCATTGGCAAATGGAATCTCACGGTCCCAGTTTTCCTCAGCTTTTTTCGTTAATTCCTTTTGGTCAAAAACCTGTAAGAAGAAAAGCCGAATCACTACCGCCGCCGTCAGACATATAAATAATACATACAACAAACGTAATCGCTTTTTTGAATGGATAGAAATCCACTTCATTCGACATCACACCTTGTTTTTTACAACGTATGAAATGAAGTGGACTTCTATTCAATATCTATTCAATCTCTATATTTTCAATTTCACCTTCTGAAGGAGCTTCTACATCTGGTATTAAGCTTTCAGCAGGCGTTTCGAGCTTAACGACGATTGGTGCACTATCTGAAATAACTGTACCAGCAGACGCACTTTGACTGACAGCAAACCCTTCTCCTACCACCTCAATATTTAAGCCGGACATCATTTTAAACACCAGAACATTTCGTAGCGACCAGTCCGTAAAGTTTGGTAATGTACTATTTCCTGCTGTTTTCAAAAATACAAAACTACTTTCCATAAGCTTATGCTCACCTTTTGGATATTGCTCAATTATTTCACCACCGCCACCTACAATAACTGGTTGCAAGCCATCATTTGCAAGCTCTACCTGTACCGCTTCTGCATTTCGGCCCGTGTAATCTTGAGTAGCTACACGATCCACTGCCTTGACATCATCCGGATTAATATTTAAATGTTTCAAACTATTTTGCATTACTGGATTAAATATTTCAGAAACCGGTATAGAGCCCTGCTTTCCTTTTAACTTTGGTTTTGTAACAGACACGTACATAATTAGCTGTGGGTCATCTACTGGTGCCATACCTAAAAACGAATATAGGAACTCGTCATTTCCCCATGAATAAGCCCCATTAGCTTTAGGTATTTGCGCCGTACCCGTTTTACCTGCTACGTGATATTCTTCTAATACAAAGTGCTTTGCTGTTCCAAATTCTGACGTTAATGTAGAAGCTAGTATTTCTCGTACTTGCTTCGCAGTATCTGCTGATATCGGTTGTCCTTTTTCAATTGGTTCATGTTGTTCTATAACATCTCCTGTAGATGAATCTACAATTCTATCAATTACATATGGCTGCATCATTTTCCCATCGTTCGCGATAGCTGTCATTGCTTGAATAAGCTGTATCGGTGTTACTGTTGAACCTTGGCCATATGTTGTTGTCACGCGTTGAATCGGATATTGCGATAAGATGGTCCCAGTTGCTTCATTCGGTAAATCAATACCCGTTTTTTGACCAAATCCAAAACGACCTAAATAATCAAGAAAAACATCATCACCAATAAGTTTTAATAAATTTGCCATCGCTGTATTGGATGAACGCTGGAAGCCCTCTAAATAAGTAATTGGGCCCCAACCGACTTGGTTATGATCTCGAATCGTCCGGTCTAAAATTGTATATTGTCCTGACTTAAACTTCGTATTCGGCGCCCATTTCCCTGTATCAATAGCAGAAGCAAGTGTGAAGGTCTTCATCGTCGAACCCGGCTCAATCGTTTCCTCAATGACTTCGTTTAACCACTTCATATTTTCACTTGAGCGCGTATCAGGGTTGAATGTTGGACGCTGTGACATCGCAAGAATTTTCCCTGTTTTCGGATCTGCCACAACTACTGACATAGACTCAGGATTATACTCTTTTTCTACACGTGTCATAGCATCTTCTACAAAACTTTGAATCGTTTTATCTAACGTTAAATAAATATCATCGCCATCTTTAGCTGGCGTTATCATTTTTTCACTGTTTGGCAGTAAGTATCGGAATGCATCGGTCTGGTATTCGACTTTCCCATTTTCGCCAGTTAACACCTCGTCGTACGTTTTCTCAAGACCCATTTTACCTTTTGTTGTCACCGTACCATCTTCGTTCTCCTCTTTTAGCGCAAAGCCAATGAGATGAGACGCGAAAACACCATTCGGATAATAACGTTTTAAATCACTTACAAACAGTATACCCGGTAAATTTTCTTCTTTTATTTTGTTCATGATTTCATGGCTAATCCCTCGACCTGCACTACCAAATTCAACTTGATAGGGTTTTTTACCGTCGCTTTTAAGTTTCGTTAGTCGGCTATAGATTGCCTCTTCATCCATCTCCGGCTCTAAATATTCTGCCAATATTTCTGCAGTTCTCTTAGCATCGACAACATGACGAGGTTTTTCTGGGTTAGTTGTTGCACTTTCATTAACAACCGCAATTAGTCGATAGCTAAGTGTATCCTCAGCTATAACTTTGCCATTAGTATCATAGATTTTCCCTCGGTTAGCGGTAATAGCACTCTCTTTTTGATATTTCGCTGCAGCCTTTGCTGCTAATGCTTGTCCTTCCACTTCCCCAGTAGCCTGCAGTGTGACCATTCTTGTGAATAATAGGAAAAAGAGCCCTCCATAAAAAATTAATAATAGAAAGGCTCCCCATTGGAATCGAAATCTCTTTTTTTTCATTCTCCCGGCACTACCTTTACATTTTTCTCATTTTGAGTTAAACCGAGTTCTTCTGCTTTTTTCCATATGTTATCGTATGTAGAAAGTTCACTTACGCGAACCGTCAAATCTACGTTCTGTCTTGATATCTCTTCTACTTGTGTTTCGATTTTTTGAATTTCCATACTCGTCGTTTGAATAGCTGCCTGTTTATTTAATACAACGATTGATAGTACCGCAACAATGCCTACTAAAATAAGTAACATCATTTTTTCAAACTTTTGGTTCGTTTGTTTGCGACGTTTAATGGTGGGTTTTGGACTAGGTGGTGCTACTGGTTGTTGCACATGCTGTTGCTGTTGTTGCCTTACACGTACTGCTGCCATTTACTCACGTCCTTTGTCGTTAATTTTCTCCACCACTCTAAGCTTCGCTGATCGTGCACGATTATTAACTGCTAACTCCTCTTCTGAAGGTAAAATCGGCTTTCTTGATATAAGCTTTAAAGTCGGTTTCATATAGTCTGGAATCACCGGTAAATTCGGTGGTAATTCAGGTAGTGACGAAGCTTCTTTAAAAATCGTCTTACATAAGCGATCCTCTAATGAATGGAACGTAATCACGCTAATGCGTCCTCCAACACCAATCATTTCAATAGCATCTACAAGTGAGTCTTCTGCTGCACCTAGCTCATCATTCACAGCAATGCGAATCGCTTGGAAAATACGCTTCGCTGGATGCCCGCCTTTACGACGTGCAGCCGCAGGAATACCTTCTTTAATAAGTTCTACAAGTTGTCCAGTTGTTTCAATTGGTGCCGTTTTACGTGCTTCCTCAATTTTGCGGGCTACTTGTTTTGAAAATTTCTCTTCTCCGTAACGGAAGAAAATACGGACTAAATCCGCATATGCCCATTCATTGACAACATTGAATGCTGACAGTGGTGCCGTCTGGTCCATACGCATATCAAGCGGTGCATCATGATGATAGCTAAACCCACGCTCAGGAGTATCCAACTGTGGTGAAGATACGCCAAGGTCATATAAAATGCCGTCCACTTTTTCAATATTTAAAGCTAGTAATTCTTCTTTTAAATAACGGAAATTCGAGTGCACAAATGTGACACGATCTATATAAGGTGCTAAACGAACTTTTGCATTTTCAATAGCCGTCGTATCCTGGTCAAAACAAATGAGACGACCCTTTTCTGATAATTGTTGTACTAAATATTCACTGTGCCCTGCTCCGCCAAGCGTACAGTCCACATATACTCCATCAGGATCGATGTTCAACCCGTCAACAGTTTCTTTCAATAGCACGGTTGTATGATCGAACATACTAATCGCTCCCTCCAGGCCTTTCTTTTTAACTAAAAATCAAAGCCAATCATATTTTCTGCAATTTCATTGAAAGATTGTTCAGATTCAATGAAATAAATCTCCCAAGCATCTTTAGCCCAGATTTCAATTCTATTCGATACACCTAGCACGACACACTCTTTCTCAAGATGCGCATGTGCGATAAGAGTAGAAGGAATATTTACTCGGCCTTGCTTGTCTATTTCAACTTCCGTTGCCCCTGAAAAGAAAAACCTCGCAAATGCACGTGTATCTTTCTTGGTCATCGGTAAGCTTTTTAATTTTTCTTCGAGTTTTCGCCATTCATTCATAGGATAGCCAAATAGACAGTTATCAAGACCACGTGTGACAACGAACATTTCGCCTAAAGCTTCACGAAATTTTGCCGGCACGATCAACCGTCCTTTCGCATCAACAGAGTGTTGATATTCTCCCATGAACATACTACTCACCCCACTTTAGTAAATAATGTACCACATCCCCCCACTTTCCTCCACTTATTTTAAAAAAAACTTGACATTTTTATAATTAATGTGTGAATAGACCTTTAGCAAATTATTTGATATGTGATAAATGGCATAAAAAAAGAGCCACTCTTAATAGAGTAGCTCCCTTTCCATCATGACAATCGATATCCATTATCAAATTTATATATTACATTATGATTCAATTAGGTATTTACACTCATTTTATTACCATTACAAAAAAAGTAAATAGTGGTGATTTCCGATGTCATACGGTTTTTCTAACATTTCAGCAATTAAACTAGGTCCAAACTCATTCATAAACTGGTATGGATTATAAGAACGCTCTTGGAACGAGTCATTTGGATATAGTTCGTTTTGCAATATCATAAACTTACGGATGGTTGCTTCATGTTTCGTAAGTACTGTTTGTTCAATTTTTTGCTGCAAATAATTAAATTGCTTTAAATGATTTTCTTTATTTTTCATGATGATTTTATCTAACGGAATTTGTTGCGATTCTAAATGCGCTTCAAGCTCCTCGAATTTTTCACTAATTAGTTGTTGCATTGTCTGAATTTGGCGATTCGCTTCTTCGTCTTGCACAGCAGCCATAAACTGTTCTTTTAATTGCATCGCTTTGCCATCCCAAACATCCTCGACTGATAAATCATATTCTTTCAGTAGTTGTTCTACCTGTCTAGTAATTAGCGTTATGTGAAGTCGTGGTGCAAAAATCGGCATTTGTAAGCCCAGTACAGAAAAAGCCTCTTTTAGCGTTGCCCAATAGGCAAGCTCTCCTGGCCCACCAACAAAGGCTAGTACCGGTAATGTCATTTCCTGCATTAATGGCCTTGTGATCACATTATTACTCAACTGTTCGGGATGAATTTCAGCAATTTCCAATAACGCTTCTCTCGATAGCTTTATATTTGCTGCTAAATTCACAAATTGATCATGTCGTCGTTCTAGTAAATGGCGTTCACCATCTTTTACATAAAATAGATTGGCAGCTTCACTTGTAGAAAAAATCGGCGTCCCATATCCTGCTTTATCGAATGCTTGTTCTTGCACTGTTACAGCCTGAGCAATTTCTTCGTTATTCCGAATAATATGCGTAAAGTTTTGGCTTTCATATTGTCGGAATTTCGTATCAGCGGCATCAATCATCAGTAAACCCTCGTGTTTGAACAAATGATTCATTAAACGAGCAAAGAAATCGGTAAACGTATCACTCTCTCTCAATGCATCTCGCAAATGTTTTCTGATTCCTTCAGTATAAGCTGTTTCCCCAAAATCTTTCACAACTGTATTCATAAATTGAGTCATCGCTTCTTGATTTAAAGCTGTTGATGAGGCCATTGTTTTACGTTTTGAACGCTCACCATACGCACGTTTTCTAACACTCGTTCCACTTATTGTGTATGTGTGATTAATTTCTTCTAAATCATGATCTTCTCCTGCAATCCAAAAAATCGGTACGACTGGTCTCTGAAGTTTTGCACTTTGCTCTTTCGCTAACGCAATAACTGAAATCGCCTTATTTACAGAGTATAGAGGACCTGTTAAAACTCCCGCCTGCTGTCCACCAACAACAACAAGTGCACCTTGCTCTAATTGTTTTAAATGCTCATTTATTTTATCCGATATACCTAACGGCTCCATAAATTGACGAATAATCGTCGTTAACTCAGTTTGGTCCTTCATCTGCTGTTCTAAATATGCCGCTCGCTTTTTAAATGACCCGTCACTATATTCGTACTCAAAAAATGTATGAATGGCAGTGTTTGGCGACCAATAGTCTGCTAGCACACGATTTCGCACAGGTATTTGGATTGACTCCTGTTTCATTTAACATAAACTCCTCTACTCACTAAATCATCTAATTCGATATTTACACTCTATTAATTCTATTATTTTAACGCTTTCTTCAACAACATGAAAAGAAAATGCTTATATGTCCTGTAAATATTCTACAAGGGATTGAATTATTCCCACTACACAAATAATAATATACGCTGCACTTAATAATAAAAATAAAAAGCGCCAAATTTTTCGTAATAATGCTTTAACTTCAATCTCTTTTTTTGTTCGCCAGTCTACATATGTAAAAATCATCGCCATAAAGACTGCTACTATTACTACAAATACACCAACATTTACTTGCCATACTGCACCGATTGCAAGTGGTACTGAAAAAAATAAAAAAAATGTCGTCACATCCGATGCGGCTCCGAATGCATGCGTTCCTTTAATCTTTATTTTCCGCCCTATGAAAAAAACAAGCACAAAAATAAGCACAGGACAAAAAATCATTATACTAATAAGGATATGTAAAAATTCTTTCAATTCCGTTCACCACTCTCCTCAATTGCTAGTACTTGATGATAGAATGTGCGCAAAGTCGGTAATGTGTGCCCATTATTTAAAGCCTTTCGTAAAACCGCACCTACAATCGTGTCGATTTCACTTTTTCTCCCATTTAAACGATCTGCTAGCATTGACGACGTATTAGCTGCCGTTTTTTCACATAACGCAACAACATCAGAAAATGGCACGGTAGATTCAAGGCCCGGAAAAGCATCTATTAACTCTTTATATAAAGTCTGCACTAACAAAAACGTCTGCTTATTCGTTAATAGCTCTCCATTTTTCACTTGCAAAATGGAAGTTAACGGGTTTATTAAACTATTTAACACCGCCTTTTCAAACAGCATTCGCTCTGCATTTTGCGCTAATGTAATTGGAAAAGCAGGATTAACCATTTGCTGAAGCCTTAAGAAAAGTGTCTTGTCTCCGCGAGCAATTGCAATTTTGCACATACCTTGTCCTCTATGTAAGACCGTCGTATTATTTTCCACTTGCGCACCAAACGCAATAGAACTAAAAGCAATCGTCTCTTGTTGTAATTTTAGGGCCTCCTCATAATGCGCTAAACCATTTTGCATAAATAGTAACGGGATGTCCTTCGGTAACGCTGACAGTTCCTCATAAATCGTATGTAATTGACCGTATTTAACAGCGATTACGGCTAAATTTTGATGAGGTAATGTACTTAAACTAGTTGTCGCAACAACTTTACTTCGCGTCTTTGTACCATCAAAATTGACTCGTCTCAAACCTACTTTATTTAATTCCTGTGCCTGTTCTGGTCTTCTAACAGCTACCGTCACATGTATACCAGCCTCCGCTAAAAAACTTGTCGTCAGCATACCGACAGCACCCGCTCCTATAACAACCACATTCAAAAAATCTCCCCGCTTTCTTATGCGCAAAAGGCCTGCCAACTAGATGGCAGACCTTCGCAGGTGTTTTTATTATACAGGATTTACGAGATGTTTTCGATACAGTAACGGGATTTGTTTCAGTTCTAAATATGCGAAATCAGTACTAGAATCGCAAAAGATCGACCTACATAAAAATATCATCGACCTTATTTTAGATATCCTTACTTAGTCCCTTTTTGCTTTCTTTCCAAACCACTAATCTTTCATTAGTGAATACCCCTGTTGTAACCATTTCACTAACTTTTCGTGTTCATTTTGTAATTCTCGATGCTGCACCTCAAGACTTTGATAGGCCTCAGTTAATTCATCAAAACTTGTCAACGCTAACTTCAAATGACTACGCATCGATTGTTGTGGTTGATTGCGCACAGCGGATAACGACTGGCTATATTGTCCACGCAATGTTTTATTCCAACGAAAACCACACGCCTGCTTCGTTCGTCCAAGTTCTTCCGCAGCTAATTCAAATGCCTCTAACTGTGTTTTACCATTTTGCACATTATGCAACACGATTTCCGCTAATCTTTCATCGTCATCCTTCGTCCATTGATCTTTTCTTTTTTTAAGTTCCATAATCTATCACCCTCGCATTTTTTACTACTATATGCTTTGGCGAACAAAATAGAATCATTCTACGAAAAAAGGCAATGATTATTGTAAGTTACAATAATCATTGCCTATAAAATATGGCTCTATACCAAAATATGCACTTTCAGAAGAATCCCTTCCCACGGGATTCTTCTGCTCTAAACAATACTCCTATTAGAATCAAGTACAAATTACGATAAAGAACCTAAAATATTATTTATTATTGTTCTTCGTTAAGAAATTTTTGACCGCCTGATGATGCGCTTCACTTTCCCAAAGTTTTGCGCATGTACGCACCTCTTCCATCACACGCTCGTACATATTACGCTCACGCCATTTACGAAGTTCAATTTCCTTATATGCTTTATGCACAGACGGATGGATTTTACGCATATGCTCAGTAAAATCATCTAACGCTTCTTCTTTTGAACCTTCAAAGACACGCATTGCCCAGCCAATTTCATATAGTAAATCCGCTGGGTACCTCTTCGCATCCACAAGCATCTTCATCGCACGGTCGTGACGTAAGCCCCTTTCGAACAAGTAGGTACCGCCACCCCAGCCACTCGTAATAGCTAGAGTACCTTGAATAAAGCCGCATTTCGCATGGCTCGCAACCAAACGAAAATCACAAGCTGTCGCAATCTCACAACCTCCACCTACTGCCGTTCCGTTTATCAGTGCAACCGTTGGTACTGGTAAAGTAGCTAGATCATATAAAATTTTCCCCATCTTACTAAGCATAACGAATGCTTCATCTTCCGTTTCAAGCGAATGAAATTCTGATAAATCGCCACCTGAACAAAATGATTTCTCACCCGCTCCTGTTACAACTAAAAAACGCACATCATTATGTGCATGAATATATGTAATTACTTCTTGTAAACCATTCATTACTTCATTGTTTACAGCATTATGTTTTTCTTCTCGATTAATCGTAAACGTAATGATGCCATCTTCATTGTCAATTATATAAGCCATTCCTACTCCCCCTTTGTTTTATACAGTAAATTGTATCATACAACTATTATCGCACTATATATTTTTTCGTTATTAACGCAAAATTCCGTCATATTAAAGCATAAAAAAAGGCTAGTAGAGAGCCATGGTCTCTCTACTAGCCTTTTAAGTGAGCAAACACTGAATTATTTGCTTACTACTTCTTTACCTTTGTACTGTCCGCAAGCTTTGCAAACACGGTGTGATAGTTTAGCTTCACCACAGTTAGGGCAAGCTACCATACCAGGTACAGATAGTTTGAAATGCGTACGACGCTTTCTTTTTGCAGTTTTAGAAGTTCTTCTAAATGGTACAGCCATTGATGGCACCTCCTTACAGATCGTTTATTCGTCTGTTTGATCAAAATACTTAGCTAAAGCAGCCAGTCTTGGATCCAATTTTGGTTCGTCAGCTTTTTTGTGAAGTGCTACGTCTTCATCCGTTGCGTAAGTCCAGTTTTTGCCACCATGCACTTGTCCTTCGGTATTCTCTTTGAATACTTGCATTGGCACCTCAAGAAGAATTAACTCCTCAAGAACTGGCTTCATGTCGATAACATCACCATCAAGATAGTGAATATCACCGTCATCTTCCCCTCGTTTTTCTTCATCAACCCAGCTGAATATTTCAACTGTTTCGATTTCGATAGGAAACTCAACATCTTCCCACGTGCGTGCACATGGAAGTGTTAACGTGGCTGTCACTGTCAACTGACAAGTCATTTGCGATGCACCAAAAGTACATAGCCCTTTTACATGAACGGGCGAAATCGCACGAATATCCTGGTTTCGCTCCATCACTTCGTCCAACTGTACATAGGCATCAATTGGCATTCCGTCTTGGCGGTATTTAGATAATTGATGAATTGACCATTTCATTCGTTTAATCACCTCGAGACAACACTGTTGATTATATATTGTGTGAAAATAGATGTCAAGATAATTTCTTGTCACCACTTGAAAACCCGCTTATAATTAGACATATTATCAATTACACGTCAGCGTAATACGTCCAGATTCTACCCACAAAACATTTGGTGAATACATTTAAAGGAGGTTTAAGTTATGCAAGCAGTCGGCATTGTTGTTGAATATAATCCATTTCATAATGGACATGCTTATCATTTAGAACAGGCAAAACAAGCAGCAAAAGCAGATATCGTCATTGCCGTAATGAGTGGTTCATTTTTACAGCGTGGTGAACCTGCCATGGTTGATAAATGGACACGCACACAAATGGCACTCGCTAGCGGTGTCGATATTGTCATAGAGCTACCATATGTCTATAGTACCGCATCAGCTACTGATTTCGCAAAGGGGGCGATTTCTCTTCTTACAGCTATTCGCTGTGATTCCTTTGTCTTTGGCAGTGAGGATGGTTCTGTTCAACCTTTTTTAAATACATACCATCTCATTAAACAGCACCGAGACGAATACGACTCGCTTGTTAGATCAAGCTTACAAACTGGAGCAAGTTTTCCGAAAAGTCTTCATTACGCCTATGAACAGCTTACTCAAAATCATCCTGCAACATACATTGATTTAGCACAACCAAATAATATTTTAGGCTTCCATTATATAGAAGCCGCCGACAGAATAGGTAGCCCCATCCAGCCACTAACGATTCCACGAGTAGCAGCTGGCTATCATGACGATTTAAAAGAGGGAGCTTCCATTGCCAGTGCAACAGGTATACGTAAGGAACTCGCTGAAACGGGTTCATTGGAAGGTGTTAAAAATGTATTACCAGAATCTTCTTATGAATATTTATGCAATTGGCATGAACAGCATACACGATTTGCCAGTTGGGAGTCCTTTTGGCCACTCCTGCAATTTACAATTATTCGTCATTCACCAAACGAATTAACACGTTACGCTGAAGTGACAGAAGGTATCGAGCACGCCCTTTTGAAAGCTGCTAAAACAAGCGATACATTCAAAACTTTTATGGAAAAGATAAAATCCAAACGCTATACGTGGACACGATTACAACGGATGCTTACTCATATTTATACAGGTTTTACAAAGGAGCAATTGCATTCATTTGATACACCAACGACAATTCGCTTACTTGGTATGACAGCACAAGGACAGCACTATTTGGGAAGACATAAAAAAGAATTCACATTACCACTTGTTAGCCGTGTTGCCGCGACCGAAGATAAAATGCTTGCTATCGACCTTCACGTTGCGGAAATTTATAATTTTAGCGTTGAGTCAAGTGGTTCTTCACATAAACTCCCAAAAGACTATCAAACACCACCAATTCGTTTTAAATAATTAGATAAGTGAGCTTTTGTATATTTCCAACAATACCCTTTTACCGAAATAAAAAAATGGTGCACTACATGACTCCATGCAGTGCGCCATTTTTTTATTTTGGTTCCAATTTTTCTAAATAGTTAATCGCATCATCAATGTTTTTCACAGGGACTATTTTCATTTTCGTGCCAATGTCTTCGGCTGTTTTAACCGCCGTTGCATAATTCGATTCTAACTCAGGATACTTCACCTTTAGTTCAGGCGAAATTTCGTCTTCTGGGGCAAAGAAAATCTCCATGCCATCGCGGTCAGCCGCAATGACTTTATAGTCAATTCCGCCGATGCGACCAACTTTACCATCTATATTCATTTCACCAGTACCCGCAATCTTATAGCCCTTAGTTAAATCCTCAGGTAATAACTGATTTAAAATTTCAAGTGTGAACATTAAACCAGCTGACGGTCCACCAATATCTTCTGTTCTCATGGACACTTCTGGTGTTGTTTCAATTGTTTTACTTTCTGCATACGTAATCCCTAAACCAGCACGTTTTTCTTCAGTACCTGGAATTTCTTTTAACGTAAGCGTTTCTTCCTGTTGTTTTTTATTGCGTACAAATTGTATTTTTACTTCATCATCAATTCGCTTCTTTTTTAACAGTTCTACAAGCATTGCTTGATTTTCAATTTTTTGTCCATCAACTTTGACAATTTCATCACCAGCTTTTAAAATACCGTCTGATGAGCCACCATCAAGAACATTTAATACAAAAACTCCTTCAAATTTAACATCAACATCTAGCCCAGCTTTCTTGAAGGCTACGTATTTTGCATTAAACTGTGAATCTGACATGAGCTTTAATTGGCGAACATTATATTCTTCATTATCCTCTAACGGATTCCTCACTTGGTTGATATCCATTAATTTTTGGTACTTTTGAGTTTTTGCCCATAAATACGTCACAGGTGTTGCTTGTTGCATCGCAACAGTCATCAGGCTCAACGACCCTTCATCATCTTTATCACCATCTGCAACGGTTACAAATTCGCTGACCTCGTAGGCACTTCCTGGTTTCATAATATATGCGTCTATTCGATACAACGATAAAAAAGCAATCAATAATAAAAACACAACATATAAACTAATTTTTTTCTTCATAATTAAAGGCACCCCCTAGACGCAATCAAATCATTTGTTCATTGTTCTCACCTTTTACACATATATTGATTTTAGCATTTGCCTATGTGAATGACAAAAAGTTGAAACGAGATGATATGATGATTGCGACAATCCAAATATTGCTCTGCATACTTCTTATTCTATTACTATTGTTATTTCCACAGACCGCTCATACTGGAACAGATTTAGGTCTTCAGCTATTTATGGAAGCCCTCTTCCCATATTTACTCCCTTATCTCATACTTACACAATGGCTACTGCGTTTAACTGCACCGCTTCGCACCAAAACAAAAAGAGCTTCTCTGTACGTACAAGCATACGTAATTAGCGCTCTTGGCGGCTATCCTACAGGCGCAACAACAATTGTTTACTTAAAAAACAGTGGGCAGCTTCATCCAAAAGAAGCAAACTTTTTATTAGCTGTTTGTCATGCGCCTAGTCCACTTTTTGTACTCGGCTTTGTTAGTCTTGATTTATTACAAAACAATACGTTTGGGTGGTTGTTTTTATGTTTATTACATAGTTTTAATATTTGTTGTTTAATAAGCGGCTATTTTTTATTTCGCAAAACAGCACCTCCCACTATTTCGGTTCACAATACACCACTACATGCATCACCTTTTTCAGAGAGTATTAAGGAAACAGCCCCTACATTACTGCTAGTCGGGACAACAGTTATTTTTTTCACAGCTATTCAAACGATTGTTCAAAAAAGCTTAGTCGAATTGGTTCCTGGCCTACCGCAATCATTAGAATTTTTGATTGCAGCCGTATTAGAAGTAACAAATGGCATAAAAATGACCATTACAACTTTTCCCTCACACCCGTATTTACCATTATTCGTTGTCATTCTCTTGACGATGCAAAGTGTTAGTATTCATCTTCAAATTTTTGTTATCGCCAAATCAGCCAAGCTCTCCGTTCGTCCATATATTAAATTCCGACTACTTAGTATCATCGTCGTACCAACCGTTTATGCGTTATTTTTTCTATAGACGAAAAAGCACATGTGCCCGAATAGGAACATGTGCTTTTTTCACTTTACAAAACCGTATTTTTCTTTTAACGCTTGTTCAACACAATCAGGTACAAGATCACGTACACCGCCGCCATATTTCGCCACTTCTTTGACAATGCTTGAACTTAAGAATGAATATTGATTTTTCGTCATAATGAAAAATGTTTCTATCGTTTCATCCAGAAAACGATTCATGGATGTAATTTGCATTTCATATTCAAAGTCCGATACCGCACGTAGACCACGTACGATCGCTTTAGCGCTCTTATCTTTGGCATAGTCGATAAGTAGCCCAGATGAAGATTCAATACGCACATTCGGTAGCGTTTTTGTAACCTCCGCCATCAATTCCATGCGCTCTTCTACCGAAAACAATGGTTGCTTCGATGAATTATTTAATACAGCCACATATACAACATCAAAAATATCCGCAGCTCGTTTAATAATGTCTAAATGACCAAATGTAACAGGGTCAAAACTTCCAGGAACAACAGCAATTTTATCTGACAACTTATTCTCCCTCTTCCCCAGTACAACGATATACGGAAATAATCGTTCCACCGTATGTTTCTTGTCTTTGTAATGTGAAGGCATTAAAGTTTTGTGGCAGCTCCACTTCCTTCGCATGTTCACATAAAATGATACCATCTTCTTGCACTTTATCATTGTCGACAAGTATCTGCACTAAGTCATAATACTCTTTGTGATGGTATGGCGGATCCAAAAACACCAATTTAAATTTGACTTCGCGCTTTAATAGTGCCTTCACAGCACGCTTTGCATCAATGCGGAAAAGCTCTGAATACTCTTCATATCGGCATTTTTGAATGTTTTCTTGTAGTACTTGAAAGGCCTTGAAATCCTTCTCAATAAAAACTGCATGCTCAGCACCTCGACTTAGCGCCTCAATGCCAAGCCCGCCACTACCAGCAAATAAATCGAGCGCTGTCCCCCCATCAAAAAACGGACCAATGATATTGAAAATCGATTCCTTTACTTTGTCTGTTGTCGGTCTCGTTGTATTTCCTGTAATTGCCTTTAACGGCATGCCTTTACGTTCTCCCGCTACTACTCTCATAGATGCAACTTCACCATACTTTCCTTTACTACTTAGTAGTAAAAAGCAACACAAACGTGTCGCTTTTTATACTTACTATTATTGTTACTGTGTTAACACTTGTATACGATTTTCACTTTTTTGCAATTCAACAAAGAATAGACGTTGTAACCACGCTTCTTCTACATAATAACGATCGGCAATTTTAAGTATCGGTTCAGAAATCGTTGAATATCTACGCTGATTAAATACATAAAATCCTGGTTCTTTTGGGAATCGGAATGTACGTGTATCACTGTTCACATAGTAACCATTTTCCCCTTCACCAGCAGTGTAACCTAAATGCGGCAATAGTGTATCAGCAGTGTATAAAGTTTGTCCTTCGTATAAAATAATATTTACATCTTCTTTAATGATCTCGTCTATATACACGCTTCGTCCATCTTCAAATAATAATGGGTAAACACTATTTTCATTTGCGACATTTAACTCAAAATAAGATGTTTTCATTGCTAATACTTCCGATAAAAGCTCATCCATTTTAGCCGGAGATATCGGTTCTTCACCCAAGCTTTTCACAGCTTCTTGCCATGCACGCTCTTGGTCATCAGACATGTACTCTTTTAATATTTCTATCATTTCTTTTGCTTTATCAGAGCCAATAGAGCCACTTACTAAATACGACGCTACAACTTCTATTAACCACTCTGGCGCATCCTTAAACTCAAGCTCCGACTTAATTTGCGAGAGAATAACCTGTTGTTCTACTGCCTTAGTCGTTAATTCTGGTAAGAATAATATTCGATCATCATGCTCAGTAACTGGATTTTGCTCTTGTATAATAGAAATATGCTCATCATTTAAAAATTGTATGCTTTCGAGTGCTTTTAAAAATTCGTTGGATATCGCTTGCTTAGCATAAATCGATAATACAGGTGTTTGTTTTTGCATTTGTAAATCCCCTGCTTGCCAATATAAATCATGCACTGCACCACTTCCACTAAACATTATGTAGTTTACAAGCGATAACTGTTGTTGCCCTATTAACGGCAAACCTGTTACCCATTGTCCTTCAGTCTTACCGTCTGTTGAAATATGTACAACAGAGTAAGATGTTTCGCCATTTATTAATGTAGCAAATACATCTTGAATCAACATTTTATCTTGTAAGCCACCCTCAAGTGGAATTATGTACGAAACGGATTGCGCCTTTGTATCACCTGTTTTAAAATATGTCATTTCTTCTGACAAACGGTTACAACTGTTTTTATTGTCAATGAAGCAAGTTGGATTCACTGCATTTTCCGGCCATTTTATTTTCACTTTTTGATTAGGCAAATTCTTAAAATGCTGCCTGACATCCAAACTATTTTCACGATAAACAATCTCAATTTCTTGCGAATAGTGGAATTCGCCATTACCTGTTTCTAATTCAAATGAATATGCCTGATATTGAAAAAATAATGTACCTGTTATAATTAACGCTAATATGGAAAAAAAACTCAATGCAAATTTCATATGCTAGACCTCCCGTAGCATGATACTATGTGTATTGGAAAGGATGTGCAAATAGTATGCCACAACAATTTATAGAACTAGGTGAAGGCTATGGCGATGTATACGAGCTTCTTGAGATTATTAAAACCAATCAGAACCGCTTCCATCAAGCCTTCATTCTTACATCAACAAAAGATAAAAAAACAGTTTCTTCTTTAGCAGTTGCCCTTAAACCAGCGAATGACAGTAAATTCATGCCTATTTACATTTGTCGTGAAGGTATTCCTTTCAATGAAGACAAGCCATCAAAACGCCAAATGATGTTCGAAGATTGTATTGAACAACTCGGCAGAAAAGCTGTAGTTGTAGAAATAAAGCACTCTTCTATATTTTCGGAGTCAAAACTATTTTATCAATACCTTATTGGAATAATGAGACTACATCACTATATTCCTGCTTTAACTTAATATTATAGACCTGCTTTATAATCATATTCCTTTGCCTTATCAGGTTTAGCATTTTCAAACTCTGTTTTAAGGAAAGGACGAAAAGATTCCACAACGTCTTTCACAAAAGGAAGGCGTTGTATTTTTGTAATCATCGTTTCAATATCCTCTCGATCGCAATAAATCACCACATATTTTTGCTTGCGAGAAATGTAATGAACATGACCATATTTCCGAAGTGATTTAGCATGTTTTAATTGATGGACGTAAACGATAAGCCCTTGTCGTTCGTTCATATAGTATTCCCTCATTTCTTATCTAAAAGAATACCATACACCGGAAAATGATAGCAACAGAGTTTAGCTGACAACTGGATGGTTTTTCCGTTATAATGGAAATGCATAGAGTTATTTGTTGACAGAATTTTATTCACTTTTTTCAAATAAAGTTATTTATTTAGTGCCTTTAATGAAGAAGATGATTGTTAAGGAGGACGAATATGGGTAAGAAAACAAAAATAGCAATTGCCATTGCAGCTGCTAGTGCGGCTGCTTGGGCAGGAAGTAAAGCTATTTCTAAACCGCAACAGCGCGAAGGAAAATCAGCATTACAATTTGATCGTCCAATTGTACTCGCACATCGCGGTGGTACTCATTTGGCACCTGAGCATACGATGCCAGCTTTCGAAAAATCTGCACAATTAGGCGTTGATGGCTTTGAAATCGACATTCGTTTAACAAAAGATGAAGAAATTATTGTATTCCACGATGCTACTATTGACCGTACAACAGATGGTTTTGGTCTAGTAGCTGAAATGACATTAGAAGAAATTAATGCCTTTAACCATGGCTACCAGTTTGAAGATTTAGAAGGCAATACTACATTCCGCGGTCAGAAAGTGGACGTTGTGACACTACGTGAATTACTAGAAACATATTCTAATATGTTAGTAAGTATTGATATAAAAGATGCACCTGATACGTATGAAGGTAGTTTAATGCCGTCTAAACTATGGCGTTTAATTGAAGAGCTCGGTGTAGAGGACCGCGTTGTTGTGACAAGCTTCTACGGGGAACAAGTGGATCGTTTTAATTTATATGCTCAAAACCGTGTCGCACTTGGCGCAGGTGAATCAGATATAAGAAAAGCATTCACTGCTTTTTCTAGCCAGTTCGGACATTTATATCATCCAAAAGTGGATGTATTTCAGATTCCTACAAAATCTGGTGTTGTTGCACTCGATTCGCCAAAGTTCATTCAGTTTTTAAACGATCTCAATATTCCTGTTCATTATTGGACAATCAACGATTTAGTAACCATGAATAAGTTGATTCGAAATGGCGCTAAAGGCATTATTACCGACCGTCCTGATATAGCAATGATTTTACTACAAAAATACCAATAAAAAAGAGCGTATCCAAAGTCGAATTTCGGCTTATGGGACGCTCTTTTCGCTATTAGCTATTGTAAGTTATTGAGCACGGCTTCTGTTACTTCACGTAAATTAGCTGTTCCGCCTAAATCACCTGTTTTCACGCCTTGTGCTAACGTTTCTTCAATAGCATTTAACACCTTTGTTCCTACATCTGGATAGCCTAAGAAATCGAGCATCATTTTCCCTGTCCAAATTTGTCCAAGTGGATTTGCTATACCTTTTCCTGCGATATCCGGCGCAGAGCCATGAACGGGTTCGAACATCGACGGATACTCACGTTCAATATTTAAATTGGCAGCTGGCGCAATCCCGATACTCCCCATAATCGCCCCACCTAAATCCGTTAATATATCTCCAAATAAATTCGAAGCAACAATCACATCAAACACTTGTGGCTTCATCACTAGAAACGCAGCTAATGCATCAATATGATTAGTTGTTTGCCCGATGTTGCCATAATATTTTCCAACTTCTGCAAATACTTCATCCCAAAACGGCATACTGTACGTTAAACCATTTGATTTTGTAGCACTTGTAACATGCTGACGACGATCTTTTGCCATCTCAAAGGCATAACGCATCGCACGTTCTGTTCCTTTGCGTGTGAAAATCGCATTTTGAATTGCCACCTCGTCCTGACCACTATGGATGCGACCCCCACTTTCTGAATATTCTCCTTCAGAATTTTCACGAACGACCACAAAGTCAAACCCATTTGGATTACGCAATGGCGAAGGTAAACCTTGTAATAATTTTGCTGGGCGCACATTAATAGATTGTTTCATCTCACGACGAATTTTAATGAGTAAGCCCCAAAGTGAAATATGGTCTGGCACAAGGTCTGGCATACCTACAGCGCCTAAGAAAATTTGATCATACCCTTTTAATAGGTCAATACCATCGTCTGGCATCATTTTGCCTGTTTCTAAATAATATTCGCAGCCCCACGGAAATGTTGTCCATTCAAATTGAAAACTGCCATCTAGTAGTGCTGCCTTGTCGAGTACTTCCATTGCTGCCGGGACAACTTCTTTTCCTATGCCATCCCCTGGTATCACTGCAATTCGGTAAATTTTCATATGTATAGCCCCCCTGTTTGAACTTTTCTTACACTTTTACTATACATTTTTTTTGACACAAAAAAAATAGAAGAAGTGTAGTACCTACACTTCTTCCATCGTTATGCCGAGCAAGAGCAAGAGCCACCTGACCCACAGCCACTTCCGCAAGCAGAATTTGATGCGAAAAACGGATTACTTACAGGAACTTTCACCGCTTCAGATACGGTTTTACCTATAAGTAAGCTAATTTCATCAAGCAAATCTTGAAAGTCGTTTTCAGCTAGTTTTAACGCTGAAATTTTTTCATTTAAATCGAGTTCGCGCTTTTGCTGACGAATCGACTTCATGATTGTATGATAATCAGGATGATATTTCCCAAAACGTTGTACATCTTCGTATTGCTCTTTCATGCGTCCGAATGCTTGAATAGCTTCTACTAATTGTGCATCGCTATAAACGGCATTATACGCGTGCTGTAGCTCATTCGCAGGTTCAGAGGATAGAATCATCTCGCAAAGCTCATCGGCCATATCTAAAATGATTGCCCATTCAGAGGTCATCATCATCGTTAATTCCCCCAATCTCTTTCCCATCATAACAGATTTTATGGTAATTTAAAATTATTGAAATTTAAGTTACAAAGGAGTTTTTACAATTGGTTTTATCATCTAAAGAACAAATCGAAGACCTATTAGCAGATATATTACAAAATAGTTCAGAAGAAGACGAAGAAGTACTACATCATTTATTAGGTGGACTTCGCGATAAACAACAAGGTATCCATCGTCGTTACATTAATGCTGCACTTCATATGGTGGGAGAGTTTAAGCCAGAAGAAAGTGAAGTACGTATACCCATTACACCTGTTATTCATAATACGATTAAAGTACCACACGGAGGAATTATTGCAACGATTGCCGATGCAGCAATGGGAGGGCTCGCTTCTCGTTCTGTACCTGAAGGCTTTAACGTTGTTACTACAACTATCAATATTTCTTATATCGCAACCACAACAAATAAAGAACTGATTGCTCGTGGACGTTTTGTGCATAAAGGGCGCCAAACATTAGTGATGGAATGTGATATCGAGGATGAGACTGGACGTAAGCTAGCCATCGCAACGGCTTCCTTCTTCGTTATTAAACGTCGCCCGTCGTAAGATTGGCAAAATAATCTTGAATGCATTGTTGGTCGGAAAAGGGGATCATTTGATTTTTCATTTGCTGTGTTCGTTCATGTCCTTTTCCAGCAACAAGCACAATATCGCCTTTTTTCGCCTTCGATAACGCTTGATGAATTGCAACTTGCCGATCTAAATAAACTTCATAATACTGTTGTTCGGAAAAACCTGCTATAATACTTTCATTGATAACAATAGGATCCTCATCACGTGGATTATCAGTCGTTAAAAAGATAACGTCAGCAAATTTACTTGCAACAGCTCCCATTGCGAAACGCTTTGCTTTGTCTCGATTTCCACCACAACTAAACACAAGAAAAATCGTTTTTTTATCATCAAAGGTTTGCAAGACGGCCTGTAATGCCTCTGCCGTATGCGCATAATCGACATATACGTCAATGCCTAATGGATTATCTATTTTTTCAAGCCGCCCTTCTGGTAATTTCAAATTCCACATATGCGTAATTATATCTTCTATTGGACAGCCAAGACGCCAGACAGCCATTAATGCCGCGATCGTATTTTGAACATGATAACGGCCTACAAAAGGAATTGCCACAATATGCTCACTCACACCAGTCTGCAAACATAATGTCGTTTTCCCGAACGTTTCACCAACTACTTGCACATGTAAATCATTGTGGTTCTCAAAACCAAATGCACATGCCTTTTTCTTATCATAAATCCCTACGGAACGACAAAAATTATCATCACCATTTAATACAAGTTTCTTTGATAAATCTGCTAGTCTTTTTTTTGCGCGTTTATATGCTTCGATTCCACCATGATCTTCTAAATGATCCTCTGATAAATTCAAGAAAACGCCACAATCAATATCACAATGGTCGAGTCTATATTGCTGCAAGCCCATTGAAGAGGCTTCTAGTACTACATGCGTGACGCCAGCTGACACACATTCCTTTAAAATGGGATGTAGTTCCTTCGCCTGTAATGTCGTTAGTTGTTCATAAATCGTTTGTTGTTTTTGGCCATTAATGAAATAGCCCACTGTTCCGATTACTGCTACTTTTTTATGTAAAGCTCTTAGTAATTGACTGATAAAGTGACTGACTGTTGTTTTCCCATTTGTTCCTGTCACTGCAATGACAGTTAAGGCTTCTGCTGGGAAATACGATAATTTTGCACTTGCATACGATAAAAACAACGCTGTATTAGGAACCCATACGAGAGGTATTTTTTTATCATCTGTAGGAAGTGTCATAGTTTCTTCTGACACAATTGCGACAGCACCTCTTTCCAATGCTTCTTTTACAAATCGACTACCAGTTGTTTTGACACCTTTACGTACCACAAAAATATCACCTGGCTTTACTGCCTGTGCATAATCCTCTACCCCTGAAATAATCGTCCGAATTGAGCCCCCTGTAACGGTACAAGGCCATTCCTTTAACAGTTCTGCTAATTGCATCATACAACTCCTTTCCCTTAGTTTCCCTATCATATGTCGGCGATTGTAACGTGGTGACGAAAAAAAGCAGCGTACACAATCTAAACGTGTACGCCGCTTTTAATTTATTTATTGATATCTTCCTGTCCTTCAACAGGTAATTTAATGTCTTGCTCATCACTACTTACCCTATCTTTTGAAGGTTCAATGAAGATTTGGGTATAATAATTTAAATATACTCCAGAACCAACTACAGTGTATTTCTCATTCATGATTACCTTACGATGTTCTACTGAATTGAGCCATCCATGCATCGCCTCAATCGCATCGAAATAGGCTGTCGCCAGATTTTCATGTGCATCACTAAAGGCTATTTCATGTTTTTCTAATCTCTTTTTCAAATCTCCATATGTCGGTGATTCATGTGAAAGGAAGTTTTGTACTTTCATATCCTCACTATGCATTTTTGCGGCTTCTTTAAGTGACTTGTCAATTTCTAAAGGAGCTAACTTATGATGGACGCGTGTGATATTGATTAAATCATCTAGTTGCGCGGCACTTGCTGCGTTAATATCCTGCTGTAAAAATGAAGATGGCGGAGTTGGTGTAACCAGTTCACCTTGATAAATCATTTCATATGGTTGATGAATAACTAGCGTTTTACTATCTGTAAAGCGTATACCTTGCAATTCGCTTGTTTCCCCATCAATATACAACTGCGCAAAAATGTCATCGAATTTAACAAGTAAGCGCGTCTGCATATCTTCCTCATTCATTGAGAAAATGAAAATATTATCATCGACATTCGCCGCAACTTCAAAGTCAATTATCGTCATACGATAAATTTCATCTCGCTTTTGGCCAATTTTAAAAGGAGTCGTATCTAGCTTATCACCCGCTATGTATACTTGCGTCACAATATCATTTTGTACACCAACCATAAAAAACGTTTCAGCACTTGTCTTGTATACCCACCAATCGTAACCAAATGCTGATGGCTCTTTTCTGACTGGCTCCCCAAATTGATCTAGTACTTCAACTACGTTTTGGCCGATAAATGTCGACAAACCACTTTGCGGGCGTGGTATCGCACCTTCTACAGGTTGTTCTAATTCTGTTTTTGGAATTACATTCGAATTCGCATTTGGACCTTCTAACGGCTCATTTTCACGAGCTGAATTAAAAAACATATAGCCGATAAATGCAATTGTTACACAAGCTAATAGTATGCGAAATAAAGCTTTCATATGATACTCCTTCTCATCACCAATATTGGTATTTATTATATCAATTGTAAGTGCGTTGACACAATGTTGTCATTGCAACAATGTCGAATATGCTCTATTATAAAAATGAGCGTATTATATGTACGAAAAGCTAAAGGAGGATTATTAGATGTATTTTGAAAATACTAACCTTGAAAATTTGACAGCTGACCAAGAATTAATCGAAAGCGTAATGAACAAAAACGGTCTTGAATGCGATGGTGGCTGGGATTACGAACGTATGACATTCGACCGTCGTTTCGATACTCGTGAAGGTCGTTTCTATCTTCGTGTATTCGCATATGCTAAGTCTGGTGATGTTGGTGCACATGATGCAGTCCTAACATTAATGAAACCAGTTATCGGTAAATACTACTATCCACACGGTGTAGAATATGGTGACGGTGAAGTATTCCCAGCACACCTTGTGAAAAAATGTGAAGAGATTTTAACTAAAGTTAAATTAGACTTAGAAGCATTTCAAATCCATGCATAACTACCTTTAAAGACTGGATACCCAGTCTTTTTTATTTTTGTCTAGGCTAATGCGCCGCATCCTCGAGGTTACTTTAAAATCGCAGGTACTTTAGCACTTTTCTTATTTTCCTCTTGTAAAAAACATATTTCTCCTCATACTAACAACATCTTTCAAATGATGTAGGTGATGACAATGATATCCTTTTTCCAAAAACCCTTTTTTCGACATCCAATTATACTTATTTCGATAGGTATCATCATTCTTTGGTTGATGTCCCTAGCGCTCCCTATCCTACTTGCCTATTTAACTGCCCTACTGCTGGAGCCTGTTGTTCAAAAATTAGGAAAAAGATTTCGTTTCAAAAGAAGTGCCAATGTTTCCATCTTTTTTGTATTTTTCTTTATAATCAGTATCTTATTATGTCTACTTGTGGGGTATATAGCATGGAAGCAATTTTCAGCCTTTTTAATTCATTTCCCTGAATTCACCAACCAATTGTCAGCGATATGGATTCAAATTCAATCCAAACTCGCTGTTTATACACATCCTTTACCTCTTGAGCTTGTAATACAAATTCAAATGCTTATTTCCCACGGTCTCATTTCTTTGGAAAATCTCGCCTTTTCACTGACAAATTTGAATTACTGGGCAGCCTTTATTACACATTTACCAACATTACTATTTGATGTATTTATTTATTGGATTGTTTTATATATGCTGCTTTTAGAGCTACCTTCTATTAATAAACGATTATTGTCACCAGTTCCATTCCATCACCAACAAAAGATAATACTCATTGCACAGCGTGTAAAAATGGCGTTATTTGGATTTATCAAGGCGCAAATATTAGTGGCAATATGTATTTTCACTGTAGCATCTTTGGCATTCTTCTTATTAAAGATGCCATTCCCATTTATATTAGCACTTCTGCTCGTTATACTCGACGTTATTCCCTTTTTAGATTCAATTATACTACTCGGTCCATGGGCCATCTATAACGTAGTTACAGGAGAGTATTTTTTTGCAATTGCTCTAATCATTTTGACAGTCCTATTATTTTTAATTCGTCGTATGATTGAACCAAAAATTATTGGTGATCAAATTGGATTATCGTCACTTTCTACGCTTATTTCGATGTTCATTGGCTTCAAAATCTTTGGCTTTATTGGGATATTAATCGGACCATTGCTTATCGTCATAATTATTACACTCGTTAACCCACCACCATCAAAAAATCTCCCACCTACTGAAGAGTAAGATGGGAGATAAAATTATTAGAAACCTAAAATTGCTTTAATAACTGACGTTGTTTCACCTGGCTCAAATAGTACGTATAGAAGACAGTAAACCATTACACCTGTAATTGCTACAAAGAACCAAATAATACTTGTTATAGGTCCAATTCGACGGTGCAATTTCAAATTTGTTTTTAAACCTGAAATAATACTGACAAGACCGAAAACAGCTCCAGATGTGGCTAAAGTGATGTGGAATATTAAGAAAAATGTATAGTACGGTTTTAAATGATCTCCGCCACCAAATGCCGTATTTCCGATAAAGATTGTACGTGAAGCATATATAATGAAGAAAGTAAGGGCAGCAGCACCTGCAGCCAACATCACTTTTTTATGCGCTTCTACTTTGCCTTTTATTATTAAGCCCCAACCTATTGCCACCAACACCGCACTTATGACGATGAACGTTGTACTAATAGTAGGTAACAATTCTAAACTCATTTACAAAACCCCTTAAACATAATAAATTTTCTATTTTTATAGTTGATGTTGATGTTCGCTTTCCCATTTCTCTTGGTGAGCTTTTAATGCATCTGCAGTAATTTTATCTGGATCTTTTTGTTCAGAACGATACCATCTTGTGAAGATAGTAGCAAGTAATACGCCAAAAATAATCTCTTGTAAAATTTTCATTATTACTCCACCAAGTTGTTGATCCTCTACAGCTTTCATATCTGTAAATAACTCGGGACCAGATAGCGATAACCCTGATAAAGTAGACGCTGGTACACATAGCTCCATCGCTTGCAACCAAGCATCACCACTCGTATATGTTGCATACATAGGCTCTGGCGCAAAAATAATAAGTGCACAAGCTGGTGTAATCAATACCGCATTGGCAATAATATAGCCCAATTTATAAAGCGGCTTCATTTGCTCGCGATCTGGCATTTTTTGAATTAGTGGCCAGTACATTAAAACTGCAGAAATAAACAATACAAATGTGTATGTACCATGTAATGTTTCGTTTAACTTAATGTAATCTAAGACAGATGGTAAGTGGTAAAACGAGAATAGACCGATAAAGACTAAAACAGCTACTACAGGTAACGTAAGTACTTTAAATAATGGTTTTACAACTGGTGCTTCAATCGCAACCTTCCACAACCACCAAGGAATCCCCTTGATAATAAAGATTGGTACAAGTAACAATAACACAGCCATTTGCACCATATGTACAGTAAACATAATATGTGCCATTAAATCTAAAGGAGACCCTTTAATAATATAAATTGTCACCATGGCTAATAGGAAGTATATAGCCTCTTCCTTTTTCAAAGGCTCGTTTACCTTAAAGTCTTTTCTCCATTTTGTTGTTACTAAAAAATACAATCCTGTTATGAAAACGAGAACTCCTATTAAATATGGGCTCCATAATGCTTGGAAACCAAATATACTAAGTGACATATTAAACGCACTCCTTTGAACTTCAGTACTCCTATTATAAAGCGCATGCTTGTGAACTGCAATGAACGAACCGTGAACAATTTCCCAATTTTTTCGTTGTTAAAACAAAGAAAGCACGTCCCTACAAAAGTAGAGTACGTGCTTTCTTAATAATTACCACCAAACGATCGTTAAGAACGCAAGGAAGAAAGTGAATGCTAGAAGAATACCAAACCACATGAAGAAGGCAATAACGCCACCGAAGTGAGTTTTTTTATCTTCTAAATGCATGAATGCGTAAAGTTGAAGCACTACTTGAATACCTGCCAATAACAAAACGAAAGGTGCTATTAAATATGGTGAAAAATCAGCTGCAACTACTGCGAACGCGATGAACGTTAAGAAAATCATGATCGCAAAGTTAATTACTTGTTTACGCATATGAACGGCATTGTGATGACGATCATACTCGTACTGCGCTTGAGACTTAGCAACTACAGGTGTATCGTGTGACATATTATCCGATCACTCCCATCAAGTATACTACTGTGAAGATGAATACCCAAACTACATCGATAAAGTGCCAGTATAAAGCAGCTACGAAGAATTTCGGTGCATTATACAAGTTAAGACCACGTTTAGCGTTACGAATCATTAATGTTGTAAACCAAATTAGACCTAAAGTTACGTGGGCACCGTGCGTACCAACTAGCGTATAGAACGCAGTTGAGAATGCAGATTGGCTAAATGTGAAACCAAGGTGCACATAGTGATAGAACTCGTAGATTTCTAGACATAAGAAGCCTAAGCCTAAAAGTAATGTTATAGCTAACCAAGTTTGCATAGCTTTAAAGTTAAAGTTACGCATATGGTAAATTGCATAAACAGACGTTAATGATGATGTTAAAAGTAACATCGTCATTGCAAATGCTAATGGTAATTCAAATAATTCTTGCGTTGAGAACTCCATGCCCGCAGGCCCTTTGTTCTTAAGTGCTAAGTATGTTGCAAATAAACTTGCGAAAAGTACAACTTCACAGGCAAGGAAAATCCAGAAACCAACAACTTTATTTTTACCTTCCATTGTTGCTTGTTCAGGATGATCTGGCCAAGTATGAGGAGTAAATTTAGTGTTGTAATCCATTATTTTTTTCCTCCTTTGCCGTAAAGTTGTTCTTCAATTTCAAGAATTTCTTCTTTGTGTAAGTGGAATCCATGATCATCTTTCACAGAACGAACAATCATAGCACCAAATGTAATTAATAGACCAATTATAAGTACTGGAATTGCCCATGTACGTGAATCCTCTGCAACACCTAGTGGGCTATAAAGAGCACCAAATGCAGCGATAAACAAACCAAGAGAAATGACAAATGGAAGTGCAGAGTTGTTTGGCATATGGATGTCACCTAGTGGCTCAGCATATATCATACCCTCTTTGTTACCTTCTTGCTTTTCAATCCAGTATGGGTCTAATCCACGAACAAGTGGAGTTTGACGGAAGTTATAGAATGGAATTGGCTGTGGAATAGCCCATTCTAACGTACGGCCATCGCCCCATGGATCTCGACCCGCTGGTGGACGTTTGATTGACAATAAGCAGTTGATTACCATCATAACAACCCCTACGCCCATCATTGCCGCACCGACTGTTGAAATATAGTTGAACTGATCCCAACCTTGACCTTCCATGTAAGTGAATACACGACGTGGCATACCCATTAAACCAAGGAAATGTTGTACGAAGAATGTTAAATGGAAACCAATGAAGAATACCCAGAAAGTCCATTTTCCTAATTTTTCGTCTAACATACGGTTGAAGAAAATTGGCCAGTAGAAGTGCGCTGAACCGAATAAAGCTGTAACGATACCACCAACGATTACGTAGTGGAAATGCGCTACGATAAAGTAAGAATCGTGTAATTGATAGTCAAGAGGTGCAGATGCCTGCATGACCCCCGTAACACCACCAGCTACGAACGACGGGATGAAACCAAGTGCATAAAGCATTGGTGTTGTAACCTTAATGGATCCGCCCCAAATCGTTAAGATCCAGTTGAATACTTTCATACCTGTTGGAACGGCAATTGCCATTGTTGCAACAGCGAAAATTGCGTTCGCCGTTGGCCCAAGACCAGTTGTGAACATATGGTGAGCCCAAACCATGAAGCCTAGGAAACCGATTAAGATTGTTGCGAATACCATTGAAGAGTATCCGAATAAACGTTTACGAGAGAACGTTGGAATAATCTCAGAGAATAAACCGAATGCCGGTAATACTAAGATATAAACCTCTGGGTGTCCGAAGATCCAGAATAAGTGTTCCCAAATAACTGTGTTACCACCCATAGTATGGTCAAAGAAGTTACCACCAAACATACGGTCGAATAACATTAATACAAGACCAACTGTAAGTGGAGGGAATGCGAATAAGATTAAAGCACTTGATACTAGCGCAGTCCAAGTGAATAATGGCATACGCATAAATGTCATACCTGGAGCACGCATTGTAATAATCGTAACAATGAAGTTAAGACCAGAGATTAACGTACCAAAACCAGAAATTTGCAAACCAAGTACATAGAAGTCAATACCATGACCTGGGGAATATAGAGATAATGATGCATAAGAAGTCCAGCCCGCATCAGGAGCGCCACCCATGAAGAATGACAGGTGAAGGAATACCGCACCTAGGAAGAATAACCAAAACCCTAAAGAGTTAAGGAATGGGAATGCAACGTCACGTGCACCAATTTGTAATGGCACAAGCATGTTCATAAATGCGAATAGCAACGGAGTCGCAGCTAGGAATAGCATTGTTGTTCCGTGCATTGTTAATAATTCATTGAAAAAACCAGCTGAAATGAAATCGTTATTTGGCTTCATTAACTGAATACGCATTAATAACGCTTCAAAACCAGCGATAGCAAAGAACAATGTACCGGCTAATAAATACATGACTGCTAACTTTTTATGGTCAACAGTAGTAATGTAATCCCAGACAGATGCTCCGAAGCTCTTTTTCTGTGTATGTGAGCTCACAACTTTTACCTCCTTCAAAGTTTGTAACATAAACTAATAATTATTTTTCGACAGATAAGCCCATGATATAAGTTGCAAGAGCTTGAATTTCTTCGTCAGATAAGTTGCCGTAGATTGGAGCAGTACCATCAGCATTCATCATTAAGTTACCTGGTTTGAATTCTGCAGGATCCTTAATCCATGCTTTTAAATCTTCTTCTGTATGATCTAAGAAACCAGCAAGACGGTTACGGTCACCATATGTCGTTAAGTTAGGGCCCATTCCTGGAGCTGAACCTGAACCTGACACTGCGTGACAGCCTAAACAGCTATTAGCAAATGTTGCTTCACCAAGATCCGAAGATTCTTTGTCAGCAGTTTGTCCTTCTGTTTCTTGCATTGAAGTAACCCATGCGTCGAATGCATCCGGGCTTAATGATTTAACTTTGAAGTCCATTAGAGCGTGTGAAGGACCACATAACTCCGCACATTTACCATAGAATACGCCGTCTTTAAGACCTTCAGATTCTTTGTCGAATACTAGGTAGAATTTGTTTACATTCTCTACGTTCGTATCCATTTTACCGCCTATTGCAGGAATCCAGAATGAGTGCTTAACATCAGCAGCTTTTAAGTTAAAGTAAACTTTTTCACCAGTTGGTACTACTAATTCTTGAGCAGTAATGATCCCTTGGTTAGGGTATTCAAACTCCCACCAGTAAAGTTTTGCAGTTACATTAACTGTAAGAGCCGTTTTGTTGCCATTTTCGTCTACTTCGTCCATTGCAGCAACATCCGCAAATTTATAAGTAGCAGTAACAACTGGTACAGCAATAATTAATAATAAAATAATTGGAATAACTGTCCAAATTATTTCAAGAGTGTGACTTCCTTCTACTTGCTTTGGAATAACGTTTTCGCCTACTTTAGAACGACGGAACTTTACGAATGCAAGTAAATAAATAACTGATACTACTACTACTACTAGCGTCATGATTCCAGTAGTCAACAGTAATAAATTTAATTGTTCTTTACCTACTTCACCAGATGGTTTCAGTGTAGAAAGATATTCTTCACCACATCCAGAAAGGAAGACCATCATCACCGTTAGTAGTGAAAAAAGACGCCACTTTTTAAGCCCTTTCATCATAGCTTAATTAAACCCCTCTTTCTTTGTTGTATTTTCATGTGTTCCTAGGACATTGGTTCTGTCTATGTGAATTCTTTTAGAAAGAAAGAATTCCAGTAGTTAGCTAAACACTGCAAAGATAATCATAGATACAAACAAAATCGTCATATGATTCAAAGAATATATGAACATCTTATTTGCCCATTTTAAATCATCTTTTGCTGTAAAGCCTTTAAGCGCTAGAATTAACCAGCCTACATTCAATGCTGTTGCAAGGAGTAAAAAGCCTCCTCCAAGCTCGGGTAAAAGGAACGGTAACGGTAATAATAAAAGAATCCAAAAAACCATTGAGTACTTCGTTCGTTTAAACCCTTTTACAACGGGTAGCATTGGAATATTAGCCGCACGATATTCTTCTGTTCGTTTCATCGCTAGCGCATAAAAATGCGGTGGCTGCCAAGCGAACATAATGAGAAATAAAGCAATTGCTCCTGAACTAAGAGCAGGTTCAACAGCTGCCCAACCAATGATCGGTGGAATTGCTCCTGAAATACTTCCTACAATCGTGTTACTAACATGCTTCCTTTTTGACCACATTGAGTATAGAACTACATAAGCAAGTATCCCTGCTAGTCCCCACATGCCGGCCGCAAATGATGCCGCAAATAACAAAATTTCACCTACAAATAAAAATGAGAGGGCAATAGTCAATACAAAACTCGGTTTAAATCTACCAGTAACTGTCGGTCTTGCCTTCGTTCTTTTCATTATCGGGTCAATATCTTGGTCGATGAAGTTATTCATCGCGCCAGAACCACCAATAATGAGCGCTGCACCTAACATCGTGCAGAAGATAACATCTAACTCTTGCAAGAAATGTCCACCAGTAAACTGGAAGGCCAACCACATCCCTGTAAATGTTGTGACAAGATTCGAGTTAACGATTCCAATTTTTATTAGTGCAAAGAAATCTTTTACAACGGATGTTGTTCCCGGTTCAGTATTTCTAGTAGCCGCCAATGTACGACTGTTTGACATGATACCTCTCCTTTCATTTTTGTAAGCATATTCCGCTAACCATAACTATAGCGAAATTTGCGATTGATTTCTAGACGTTTAGTGAAATTTAGGTGAAGTTGCAAAATTTCTCTCGTCTAGAAAAATAATTAAAATCATCATATCTATAGTAAATCATTTACTAAATTGAATTGTGAAGGTTAAAGCACGAAATTATGAACAATTTGTGAATTGGAACCAACATCTATTATTGTAACCTCTTTACAAGTTGTTTTTTCCAATTATTTTCGTTATCATCTAGTAGCAGTAACATTATGCGAAGGTATAATGTGGACAGATAAAGTAGGTGAATTATTTTATGCAACACAACAGATACATGAAGTGGTTTGCTGTTGCCGCTTCGGTTGGAATGCTCTTCATTTTGATTGGTGGGGCACTCGTGACGAAAACAGATAGTGGCTTGGGCTGTGGTCGAAACTGGCCGGATTGTAACGGTTCTCTTATTCCAAAAGAAATTACACCGGAAGTATTAATCGAATTTTCACATCGTGTCGTAACAGGTGTCGTATCGATTTCAATTCTCGGGTTAACAATTTGGACTTGGCGTAAACTCGGTCATATTCGTGAAGTAAAATTTTTAGGGTCTTTAGCGATGTTTTTCTTAATTGCACAAGCTTTAATTGGTGCAGCTCAAGTTTTATGGGGCCAAGGAGATTTCATTTTAGCACTTCATTTCGGAATTTCACTTATTTCCTTCGCAGCCGTTCTACTTCTTTCTATGATAGTTTTTGAAGTTGATAGAAAGTTTGATGCTGACCAAGTGTTTATTGGAAAAAAATTACGTTGGCACACGATTGCTGTCACAATTTATTCTTATTTAGTCGTTTATACAGGCGCTCTTGTACGTCATACAGATTCAAGTTTGGTCTGTCCAGATTGGCCGTTTTGTTACAATGAAACACCATTTGGATTACCAAATAACATGTATGAGTGGGTACAAATGGGACATCGCCTCGCTGTTCTTATTATTTTCATCTGGATTGCATACATAACGTGGCATGCAGTAAAAGAATACAAAGATCAACGCGTCATTTATTGGGGCTGGATCATTGCCTTCAGTATCGTTGTATTACAAGTTATAGCCGGTATGTTAGTCGTACTGACAAGATTAAACTTAACAATTGCTTTAGTTCATTCATTACTCATTTCACTCTTATTTGGTTTACTTTGTTACATGATTATGCTCGTTTCACGTAGTAACCATAATGAGAAAAGGTAAATAATTTCAAAAAATCGACAGTACATGGAAATGTATGTCGATTTTTTTTAGGTAATTCTATTCTTTTTTTGTAGTTTCCGAGCCACTCGCACCTTGAATTACCTTTACGAATTCATATACAGAATTCATTTGGGATACCCCTTATTTCTTTTCCAACCGCTAGTACATGACACAACACCTCTAATTAGTGCTTTGTCTACCCTCTTCTACTAATTTATAATATGGCGTCCATGTTCTGTAGGAGCTATCTCAATTAATCTCACATTATATTTGGTTGTGTCGCTTGATAGACGATTATCACCTTAACAAAATTTCCTGATTGATCCACTAATACTTGTAGTGTTAGACTATCGAATTTTTCTAAATATAAAAATAAGTAAAAAAGCTATTAACACGCTGTCTAAGCCGTGTAATAGCTTTTATATGTTAGTCATTATTCAATTTCAATTAAAAGGTCACCTGTTGAAATGGCATCGCCTGCAGTCGCATAAACCTCTTTGACAACACCGTCTTTCGGTGCTTGTACAGTCGTTTCCATCTTCATGGCTTCAGTAATAAGTAAGTGGTCACCACGTTTTACTGTACTACCCTTAGATACTACTACTTTTAATACCGTACCTGGCATCGTTGCACCAATTTGATTTGGATTGCTTGGATCAGCCTTTAACGCAATGCTACCATCTACTTCAACCGTCATATCCTGAATAACAAGCTCACGAGATTGACCGTTTAACTCGAAGTACATAACCCGTGTCCCATCATGCTGCGGCTCACCAATTGATACTAGTTTAATAATAAGCGTTTTTCCTTTTTCAATTTCCACTTCAATTTCCTCACCTAATTTCAAACCATATAAAAATGTAGGTGTATCTAATACGGAAATATTGCCAAAGGAATCAACTATTTTTGAATATTCTTCAAATACTTTCGGATAAAGCGCATATGCTAAAACATCTTTTTTTGTCACAGAACGATTCAATTTACTTTCTAAAACGGCTTCTAATTGTTCGAAATTTACAGACTCTAACAGCTCACCAGGACGTACTGTAATTGCTTCACGATCCTTTAATACCACTTTCTGCAGTTCTTTTGGGAAACCACCATGAGCTTGTCCTAAATAGCCTTGGAAGAATTCTATAACCGAGTCTGGGAAGTCAATCTGTTGTCCCTTAGTCAGGACATTATCTTCGTCCAGATCATTCTGAACCATGAATAGAGCCATATCGCCAACCACTTTTGATGACGGTGTTACTTTCACGATGTCACCAAATAGTAAGTTCACACGTGAATACATATGCTTTACTTCATCCCAACGATCGCCTAGTCCTACTGCTTTCGCTTGTTGCTGTAAGTTACTGTACTGCCCGCCTGGCATTTCATGAACATAAATTTCAGAATGTGGGCTCATCATTCCGCTCTCAAAATCTTTATAGTATTTACGCACATCTTCCCAGTAATAAGAAAGTTTTTCAAGAGATTCAATGTCGGCACGTACCTCACGCTGACTGCCCTTCATTGCATAATAGAGTGAGTTAGCGCTTGGTTGGGATGTTAAACCTGCCATCGAACCAAGTGCTGTATCAATGATATCCACACCTGCTTCAATTGCTTTTGCATATAAGTAAATTCCGTTACCACTTGTATCATGGGTATGCAAATGAATTGGTAAACTTGTAGATTCTTTTAGCTCAGAAATTAAACGGTATGCCGCTTCTGGCTTCAGTAAACCGGCCATATCTTTAATTGCTAAAATATGCGCACCTGTTGCCTCTAGCTCTTTCGCCATATCTTTGTAGTATTGTACTGAATATTTCGCTCGTGAATCGTCTAAAATATCACCAGTGTAACAGATTGCAGCTTCTGCTACTTTACCTGACTGTCGTGCTGCATCGATGGCTACTTCCATTCCTTTAATCCAGTTTAAGCTATCGAAAATACGGAATACATCAATACCTGATTCTGCTGATTCTGCGATAAATTCACGGATTAAATTATCTGGGTAGTTCGTATATCCTACTGCATTTGCACCACGTAGTAACATTTGGAACAACACGTTCGGAACTTGTTTTCTTAATTTTGCTAAACGTTCCCACGGATCTTCTTTTAAGAAACGGTACGCTACGTCAAATGTTGCCCCGCCCCACATTTCTAGCGAGAAGTAGTTGTGCATCATACGCGCTGTTTCATCTGCAATTTGGTACATATCCTGCGAACGGACACGTGTAGCAAGTAATGATTGATGGGCATCACGGAATGTAGTATCCGTTAACAAAACATCATCTTGCGCTAAAATCCATTTCGCAAGCCCTTCAGCACCTTGTGACTCCAAAATTTGTTTCGTTCCTGATAAAGGCTGTCCATGCAAGTCTACTATTGGCTTAATAGGCTGTGTAAAAATGGGCTTTGCCTTCTTCTCTACACCCGGGAAGCCATTTAACGTGACATTTCCGATATAGCTTAACAGCTTTGTCCCACGGTCTTTACGTTCAGGAAACTCAAATAATTCAGGAGTTGTATCGATAAAACTTGTATCAAATGCACCCGATAAAAACTTTTCGTGCACGACCACATTATTTAAAAATGGAATATTTGTTTTCACCCCACGAATACGGAACTCTTTTAAATTTCGGTCCATTTTCGCTGCAGCTTCTTTAAACGTCATACCAGATGTCGAAATTTTCACAAGTAATGAATCATAATAAGGTGTGACAACAGCACCTTGGAAGCCGTTTCCTGCATCTAATCGTACCCCAAAGCCACCACTAGAACGATATACCATAAGCTTTCCTGTATCTGGCATAAAACCATTTGTAGGATCTTCAGTAGTCACTCGCGCTTGAATCGCAAAGCCAAATAACGGGATATCCGCCTGCTTCGGAATATGAATTTCCTCGCTATGCAGACTATATCCAGCCGCTACTTTAATTTGTGCATGGACAATATCTATCCCAGTAATCATTTCTGTGATTGTATGTTCTACTTGAATACGAGGGTTTACTTCGATGAAATAAAAATTTTCACCCGCGACCAAAAATTCAACTGTCCCAGCATTTATGTACGAGACATTTTGCATTAGTTTAACAGCTGCATCACAAATTCTATTTCTTAAATCTTCTGAAATCGAGTTCGATGGTGCGATTTCTACAACTTTCTGATGACGACGTTGAATTGAACAATCTCGCTCATATAAATGCACGATATTGCCTTCCTTGTCCCCAATAATTTGAACTTCTATATGCTTCGGATTTAATATGCATTTTTCTACATAAACTTCATCTGACCCAAACGCCGCTTTTGCCTCTGATTTGGCACGGTCATAAGCCGACTGAATATCATCTTTCGTTTGTACGACACGCATGCCACGACCACCGCCACCTAAAGCAGCTTTAATCATAAGAGGGAAACCATGTTGATCACCAAATGCGAGCACCTCTTCAACAGAAGAAACAGGTCCATCTGTACCTGGGATTACTGGAATATCCGCATTAACAGCTTGTTCACGAGCCTTCACTTTATCACCAAACATGTCTAGATGTTTGGACGTTGGTCCGATGAACGTAATACCTTCCTCTTCACAACGGCGTGCAAAATCAACATTTTCAGATAAAAAACCATATCCAGGATGAATCGCATCAACATTAGCATCTTTTGCAATTGCAATGATGCCCTCGATGTCTAAATACGCATCAATCGGTTTCTTACCAGCACCTACTAAATATGCTTCATCTGCTTTAAAACGATGGAAAGCAGCACTGTCCTCACGGGAATAAATTGCGACAGTGTTAATCTTAAGCTCCGTACATGCACGGAAAATACGAATTGCGATTTCTCCTCTATTTGCTACAAGAATCTTGTTGATTGGACCCATTGGACTCATTGGAATCCTCCTTATGAAATTGTTTTTTTTCTTTCTACCCTTTCAAACATGGAAACATTTACTAATATCCCCATAGCTAAAGATAGCATGATTATAGATGTCCCGCCATAACTAATGAAAGGTAGCGTGACACCGGTTAACGGGATTAACCCAGTTACACCGCCAAGATTAATAAATGATTGGAAGCCAATCCAACTAGCTATACCAGCCGCAATCATGCGTGCTAATGGATCTTTTGTACGTAGTGCGATAGAAAAACCTCTATATATTATAAAGCCTAAACCACCTAAGACGATGAGAACACCCCAGATACCGAGCTCCTCCATAATAATCGCCATAATAAAATCCGTTTGTGGTTCTGGCAAATACCCTAATTTTTGTATGGACTGACCTAACCCTCTACCCTCTAAGCCACCTCCGCCAATCGCATAATAGCCATTGACTACCTGATGCCCCGACCCATCTTCATAATCGAATGGATTAATATAGGATTTAATTCGCCCGATACGACTATCTGTTAATATATCGCCTTTTAATGTAAAGAGTATGGCTAAAATAATACCACCAAACGCACCTAATACACCAAAGAATTTCCAAAATGTCTTAAATGGTATACCACTTGCAGCGACAACTGAAATCGCAATTCCACATAAAATAATTACGGCTCCTAAATCTGTTTCAAAAGCTACACAAGCAACGACCAAAATCCATAGAAGAATCGGATAAAATATTTCAGTTGGCTGTAGTTTTTCAAATGTATATTTTTGTGCCTTGCGATAAAAAGCCGCAGAAAAGTATAAAATAATAAATAGTTTCGCATATTCAGAAGGTTGGAAACTACCTAATCCAGGTACTTTAATCCAGCTTTGTGAACCTAACTCCCCGCCAATACCTTTTACTTTTACCCAAGTAAATAACACAACTAATACAACTGTAAGCAATAACATAATATTTTTGTTTGCATAGTGTTTATACGGGAAAAAGGCTGCTACTGCAAACGCCAAAAACGCTACTATTAAATTTTTCACTTGTCTTGCATAAAAGTAGTCTGGCGCTTCGTCTTCTAGCACAATCGCTACCATCATACTAGAGCTATAAATCATTACTAATCCAAACAAACTTAGCAATAATACCGTGAAAAATAATGGATAATCAAAATTTTGAGCATATCGTTTTAAATATTTATTCATTGCGAGAACCTCGTTCTAGAAAAAAAACTCAAATCGCACATTGCGTTTTGAGTTTTTTCTTTTTATTTGTCTGTATACGCGTCATGTAGTACAGAAAGTTCCTTCTCGAGTGAATCGAGAATTCCTTTGCCTTTTTCGCGTTCAATAAGTCCTAGCTTCACAGCAAAGTCAATTTCACGTGATAGGCCGAACATTTGTGTATCTAATACTTCTTCATATAAAGGGCATTGTGGCATTGTCAAGTGATCCATTTGTACTCGAATGAGGCGAGCAATTTTATCTGCATCAGCAACTAAAAGTTCCAAAGCCTTCTCTTGAAAAGAAGTTTGTGATTTCGTATCCATGAGGACGCCCCCATTATCTGATATTTCTTCGATTCTATCTTAATAAAGTTTATCTTTTAGTTGCTAAAATTGCAAGTGTCTTCACCATAAAATAGAGAATTCGATTTATATTTCTTTATTATCTCAGGTAATTAGCGTTATACTATTTCTTGGATATACAAGATTTGAGGAGGACTTCTAACATGGAAATAATTATTCCTATTAAAGGCGCAGTTACATACCAACTTACATTAGATCCGACAGTATGGATCTTCGATGATCGTAAATTAGATTTAAAGACTCACTTCAACCCAAAAGAAGAAGAGGAAGATGCCGATACAAAATATATGCGCGAAGTCGGAGCACACTGGTCACGTGAAATTATGGAAGGCGCAACTTTCCCTCCAACATTAAAATCAGAACGGAAATTTGACCGTAAAGGTATGGAAACAGGTACTTTTGGTATTGAATTACACCATTTTTTGAAAAATGCCGAGATTAAACCTGAAGCGACAAAAATCGTCATTGAATGTAAAGATGGCGAAGAGTATACCTTCACAATTGAAGAAGCTCATACATTTATTTTAAAATATAGCCAAGATGGTAAGCCGCTCACTGAAGATGGTCCTGTTCATGTAATATTCGGCAACGGAGCAAATATCGACAATCCAATCAAGCACGTTTTAGCCTTTCGTGCTGAATAGGGAGGAAATACTATGCGCGTAAAATGTGTCATCTGCGATACAATTGGCCAATTAGACGACGATTTACCGTTAGCAAAAAAATTACGAAATCGACCGATTAATACGTATATGTGCGACGTATGTCACACTCGCATTGCAGAAAATACAACGGCAAGAATTGAAACAGGAAACTTTCGCTTCTACCGTTCTTCTCCACAAATGGATAAAGAATTTTAAAAACAGGGTGTCTCCTATTCGAGACACCCTGTTTTATGATTTAATCTTGATTTTTAATAAGCTTCTTTTCAATTAACTCAACAACTTGATACATAATCGTCGCAAAAACCGCGATTATTAGTAACGACATTAGCACGAGATTAAAGTTAAACACTTGGAAGCCGTAAATGATTAAATAGCCAAGTCCTTTTGAAGAAACTAAAAATTCTCCTACAATTACTCCTACCCATGATAACCCTACATTTACTTTTAATGTCGAGATAATTGTTGGAAAAGAAGCGGGCAAAATAACCTCTTTAAATATTTGCCATCTCTTCGCTCCAAATGTTTGCATCACCTTGCTATAGTTCGGGTCAACCCCTTTGAAGGCGGTGTATACGACAATGGTTGTAATAATGACTGAAATCAGTGCACCCATCGCCATAATCGAAATATACCCTGGTCCAAGTGCAACAATTAAAATCGGACCAAGCGCTACTTTCGGCATTGCATTTAAAATGACTAAATACGGATCTAATACTTTCGATATCATCGGCGACCACCATAATACCATTGCAAGCAATGTACCGAGTAACGTTCCGACGATAAAGCCGACAACCGTCTCCATCAGCGTAACACTTACGTGTATCATCAATGTGCCATCGCTAACCTTTTCGACGAAAGTTAGCCAAACACGAGACGGCGAGCTAAAGATTAAACGGTCAATCCAATCATTTCTCGAAAACAACTCCCACCCGCCAAAAAACAGTAGCAATATAACTAATTGATAGAGTCTCACAAAGCGCCGTTCTTTTTTTAGTGATTTCTGATACCGTTCAAATAATGTATTATCCAAGGCTTTCAAGCTCCTTCCAAATCGATTGGAAAACTCCTCCATACGATGGATGTTGCCTTGCATCAAATGGAGATAGTCCTTGGAGTTCTTTCGGTATATCGAAAACTTTATGCAACTTACCTGGATTTGCTGAAAATAAGAAAACCCGTTCACTCATTGCAATCGCTTCGCCAATATCATGTGTAACAAGGACTGCTGTTTTATGATAAGTTTTTAAAGTTTCCACTACTAAATCTTCAAGCTTCAGTTTCGATTGATAGTCCAGAGCAGAGAATGGTTCATCTAATAGTAAAATTTTAGGATTAACAGCTAATGTTCTCGCTAAAGCGACACGCTGGCGCATCCCCCCAGATAATTCCCGCGGATAATAACGTCCAACATTGGGTAAGCCGACTTCTTGTAAGAGGGCGTTCGCTGTTACTTTATGTGTCTTATTTTGGCGATCAGTTAATTTCAATCCGATGGTAACATTGTCTTCGATCGTTTTCCAAGGAAATAAATAATCTTGCTGAAGCATATAGCCAATGAGTGATTTATTATGTTCCGCTATTTCTTCCCCATCAATCAATATTTTACCTTCCGTTGCAGGAAACAACCCAGCAATAATAGATAATAACGTTGTTTTTCCGCAACCACTTGGCCCGATAAACGACACAAACTCACCTTCACGAATGGATAAATTTATATCGTATAAAACTTCTTTTGCCTCTTTGCTTGAAAAATAACTATGGTGAATATTCTCAAGCTGTAGAAAGTCCATTACTTTGCAGCCTTTTTAGCAAATGTTGTATTTACAAGCTCTTCATATTCTACGCGTTGCGGAAGTTCACCGGCTTCCTCCATAACCGCCTGCAAGTTTTCCCACTCTTCCTCATCTAGTATCGGGTCTGTTGCATAAGAACCTTGTGATTTATAACGTTCTACAACTGTTTCAATGAGCGCCACATCAATATTTTCAAAATATGGCTGGATAATTTCAGCTACTTCAGCTGCACTTTTTTCCTGAACAAAATCTTGCGCTCTTTTTAAGGCATTTGTAAAGCTTTGAGCCGTTTTATCTTGTTCTTTTAAATAACTATCTTTCGCCATATACGATGTATAAGGTAAGTGCCCTGACTCTGTGCCGAACGAAGCAACGATGTAACCTTTCCCTTCTTTTTCAAACACACTCGCTGTTGGTTCAAATAACTGTACAAAATCACCCGTCCCTGATGCAAATGCTGTAGAAATATTTGCAAAATCAATGTTTTGAATTAATGTTAAATCTTTTGAAGGGTCAATACCGTGTTTCTTCAAGACAAATTCTCCTGCCATTTGCGGCATACCACCTTTTCGTTGCCCAAGGAATACGGAACCCTTTAATTCTTCCCAAGAGAAATTTTCCATTTTTTCACGAGCCACTAAAAATGTACCATCTGTTTGTGTCAGCTGTGCAAAATTTTGAATAGGGTCATTCGTACCCTGAGCTGTTACATAAATAGAAGTCTCTGAGCCGACTAAAGCAATATCTATACCATCCGATAACAATGCTGTCATCGTTTTATCACCACCGGCAATGGTTTGTAAATCAACGGAAAGTCCTTCATCTTCAAAGAAGCCTTTTTCAAGTGCTACGTATTGTGGTGCATAGAAAATCGAGCGCGTTACTTCTCCAACTTTTACTTTTTGAAGCTCTCCTGTATTACATGCTGTCAATGAAAGAAGTAACAAAGCTATCACACTAAACAAAAAGCCCTTTTTAAGCCAACGCATTCTTTTTTCCTCCTTGATTGATGAAATTGCCTATCGACATTAACTTATTCACGCGGAGCATTTTCGGTGCTAGCATTTTAAGCAAAATCTGTGACATCCGCCAAAGTCTTTATTTTCATTCAACTCACCACCAGTAGCGATGGTGAGTTGAATGAAAATAAAAACAGTCCTAGCACATTACTATGCTAAGACTGCTTTCATAGGAGCCGAGCTACTATCATTAATTCGCAGCTCGTTGCTCTTCTCTTTTCTCACGCCATAAACGCGTTTTGTACAGAATTAAAATTAACGCTGCTACGATTAGTCCTTCAACCATCGGCAGGAATAGCGCTAAAAATGTCAGCATAATACATCCCACAAACAGGAATACGTAAATTACGATATTTTGTGACATTTTCAGTTTCTTCGCAAAGCCTAATTTATAGACAAGCGTGGAAAGTAAAAATACAAGAATGAAAACAGCGTATCCAGCCATGTTATAGCTCGGCAGGTTTTCATATAAAAAACGAGTAATCCCAGCCATACGGCTAAATACAAATTCTGTTTCTCCTGCATTTGCTGGTGCAGCAACTTGAATAACATTCAGTTCACCCATTAAAGCGGACTTCATATCCAAGACTCCTCTTCCTTTCATGACAGCGGAAAATTATACTTCAGTGCTACGTACTCTTTTCGCTGCTTTCTCACGTTCGTTTTTATCTAGAATTTTTTTACGAAGGCGAATAGATTCTGGTGTGATTTCTAAATACTCGTCATCACCTAAATATTCAAGTGCTTCTTCTAGAGACAAGATACGTGGTTTTTTAATAACATTCGTTTGGTCTTTATTGGCTGAACGGATGTTTGTTTTTTGTTTCATTTTTGTGATGTTTACAGTGATATCAGCGTCACGTGTATTTTCACCAACGATCATACCTTCATAAATCTCTGTACCTGGCTCTAAGAATAGTGTACCACGGTCTTCAATTTGCATCATACCATAAGTTGTTGCTTTACCAGTTTCCATTGAAACTAGTACACCTTGGTGACGGCCACCAATTTTACCTGGGATTAATGGTTGGTAGCAATCGAACGTATGGTTGATGATACCAAAACCTTTTGTCATCGACATGAATTCAGTTGTATAACCGATTAATCCACGCGCTGGTACTAAGAATGTTAAACGAACTTGGCCACTGCCATTGTTCACCATATCTAGCATTTCACCTTTACGTGTACCGATTGATTCAATAATTGAACCAACATTTTCTTCAGGAACATCGATTTGAACGCGCTCGAATGGCTCACATTTCACACCGTCGATTTCACGTACGATTACTTGTGGTTTAGACACTTGTAATTCGAAGCCTTCACGACGCATGTTTTCGATAAGGATTGATAAGTGAAGCTCTCCACGACCTGAAACTGTCCAAGCATCTGGAGAATCAGTATCTTCAACACGTAAAGATACGTCAGTTTGTAATTGAGCGCGTAAACGCTCTTCTACTTTACGAGAAGTAACCCATTTCCCTTCACGACCAGCGAATGGAGAATTGTTTACTAAGAAAGTCATTTGTAAAGTTGGCTCATCGATACGTAAAGGAGTAAGTGCTTCTGGGTGCTCAACTGGGCAAACTGTTTCACCTACGTTGATGTCTTCCATACCTGATACGGCGATTAAATCACCAGCTTTAGCTGTCTCTACCTCTTCACGTTTTAAACCGAAGAAACCAAAGATTTTCGTTACACGGAAGTTTTTCACTGTACCGTCTAACTTCATAAGAGATACTTGTTGACCTACTGAAATTGTTCCGCGGAATACACGACCAATTCCGATACGCCCAACGAAGTCATTATAGTCAAGTAGAGCCACTTGGAATTGTAATGGGTCTTCTGAGTTATCGATTGGTGCTGGAATAGCTTCAATAATTTTTTTGAATAGACATGTCATATCTTCTTCTTGTTTCGATGGGTCAGCGTCTAAAGAAGCTGTACCATTTACACCTGAAGCATAGACAACAGGGAAGTCTAATTGATCTTCATCTGCACCTAACTCGATAAATAATTCAAGTACTTCATCTACTACTTCTAGTGGACGAGCTGAATCTTTGTCTACTTTGTTAACAACAACGATTGGTGTTAAACGTTGTTCTAATGCTTTTTTCAGTACAAAACGTGTTTGAGGCATACAACCCTCATACGCATCGACAACTAGTACAACGCCGTCAACCATTTTTAAAATACGCTCTACCTCACCACCGAAGTCAGCGTGTCCAGGCGTATCAAGGATGTTGATACGAGTTCCTTCATAGTTTACTGCTGTATTTTTAGCTAAAATCGTAATACCGCGTTCGCGTTCAATATCATTAGAGTCCATTGCACGTTCTTCAACACGTTCGTTTGAACGGAATGTACCTGATTGTTTTAATAATTGATCGACTAAAGTAGTTTTACCGTGGTCGACGTGGGCGATTATTGCGATATTGCGAAGATCTTGACGTAAGTTTGTCATTTTTCCACTCCATATTCTTTTTTCGAATGTTTAACTGTGATATTATAGCACAGGAAGGATGATAATGTCCTGAATAGAATATCTATCATTCTAAAAATATATTTTTACAGTAGAAAATTAACAATAATTTAGGGGGCACAGCTATGAATCGTGCGAAAATAGTTATGGGCATCTATGCATTGGCGGCTGTTTTAGCTATGTGTGCTATTGGTTATTCTGTTGCTTTAGGTAGTTGGTTTGGTATATTAGCAGGAATTGTTGCTACATGTGTCGTTTTCATGACAGCATTTAAAATGAAGCGTAAATTCCGCGAGCAAGGACTTTTATAAATAAGAAAAACGTACCTAGAGAAGTGTAGCTTTCTCTAGGTACGTTTTTTAATCGTATTGTACAATATATTTCTCCAGTAATTCTTGATGAATAGACGGATTTGCAATAATAAATGTATCTTGATGGAAGAAATCAAAACCTTCTCCACGAAGGTTTGTCGCAATAGCCCCCACTTCCTTCGCAATGATCGTACCGCCGCCGATATCCCAAGGCGATAAACGCATAGATACATACGCATCTAGCTTCCCACTCACGACAAAAGCTATCTCCATCGCTGCTGAACCATATGATCGTGTCCCACGAACTTTTCTTACGAGTTCAATGACTTTTTCATGATGAATATGTCGATTGGGCGCTACCCAACTTGCATTAATGCCAATCACTGCCTCTTCAATTTTCACCGGCTGCAGTTTGCGCAAAGGAGAGTCATTATACCAAGCACCTACACCTTCAATTGCATAGAATAAATCTTCACGCATGACATCAAATATGTAACCGAGCTTCCCTATACCGTCGACAAAGATCCCAATCGAAATCATAAAATGTCGATGTTGCTTCACAAAATTCATCGTTCCATCAATTGGATCAATAATCCACACAACACCTTCTAATGAATCTACTTTTTCACCCATGCCCTCTTCTCCAATTATTTTATGCGTCGAATCAAATGATTTAATTTTCTCTATCAAGAATAATTCTGTCTCACGGTCAATGTTTGTCACTAAGTCATTAGCGTTTGATTTTGTTTCTACGACTAAATCGTAAGTAAATGCTGTTCGAATACGTCTTCCAGCTTCAAAAATAATATTTTTCGCAAATTGATCGATAAGTTGTAAATCCATAAAAACCCACCTTTCGAATAGAACCAATACCTAATAACGTTATCTATTATGATATATTCTCTATTTTACTCTTTATAACGACAAAAATCACCTGCTGTCGGAATATTCAGCAAGCGATTTTTAAATTGGTATATAATTGCCGTTACGCATAAGCGTGCAAACCCTCAAGCTCTTCTCTAATTTCAGCAAGTCGCTTTTTACTTTTTTCAATCTCACCCTCATTCTGCTCATTCATCGCAGAGAATAAAGACGACAATTCATAATCTATCTCTAATTGTAAGATGTGTTTATATTGCTTTTCAATGTCAACTTTACGTATAATTTTTACGATCTGTTTCATAAAAATCACTTCCTTTAATTTATTTTTTTACAAAACCCTATTGTTTTCGATAAAGTTGCTGTAATAAGATTTTTCCCCAAAAACTTAATAAAATAAACCTAAAAACCGAAAGGAATTATTAAAAATGCAAAAAACACAATGGACTAATCAGGACTTCGATGTTTTTCAAATAAATGGCTTAGAACAACGAATGGATGCACTAATTTCCTTAGTACGACCAAAATTCAATATACTTGGAGAGGAGTTTTCCACTTACTTTTCTAGCAAATTAGGGGAAGAATTCCACGCTCATGTAGCAAAGCATGCGCGCCGTACCGTCAATCCTCCAAAAGATAGTTGGGTTGCCTTTGCTCCTTACAAAAGAGGCTATAAAGCACTTCCACATTTTCAGATTGGTCTTTGGGGCACACATTTATTCATCGTTTTAGCAATCATTTATGAAGCTCCTCAAAAAAATATGTTTGCGGAACGATTATTAGCGAAAAAAACGCTTTTCAATGAATTACCAAATTATTTCATCGTTTCTGGTGATCATATGTCACCTTTAGCAATCCCTCTAAGCGAAGCAAAGGAGGAAAAGCTCGAGGAATTACTTGTACGTTTACGCGATGTGAAAAAAGGCGAATTTTTAGTGGGTCGTCATATTCCACGGGAACAAGCAATTAAACTGTCTGCTGATGACTTGCATCGTTTGATCGAGGAAACATTCGATGTATTGCTACCTATTTACAGCACTATTACAAATAACTAAGTGCGTATATTTATGTAGTTTTAGTAATTAACTTTTTTTTATTCCCGCAAACATGGAAAATAAAAATATTTTTTGATTTTTCAAAACAGGTACTATCTCTACAATTAATGAAGCCTTTATATTGTTTATAAATCCTAGGAAGTTGCCACATCACTTGATGATGCAACTTCCTTTTCTTTCATACTATGACCGTTAAACTGCCTACAACACCTATCCGAGAAAATTAATACGACTAAAAATTGTCATAATTTTTTGAATGGCAAAAAAAAGTAGTGCTAGAAAACAGCACTACTTCTCATTCAAAATAATAATTTTATAATACATACTCATAAATGAGTATGTATTATATATTCAGGCTCATCACCTTAACTTGGGGTTTATTTCCGTTCCGACTGAGCTCGAATGTCCACAGTCTTGCTTACTCACTAGAATCTTTAGTTCAATATATACTTTCTTTCATTTCCCTTAGATTTAGATATTAAACAGAACATAAAAAACCTCAACACCACTAACTTTAGAACTTTTTTAACGACGCTGCTTTGGAGCAACCTTAATCGTCGTACCATCTGCCGCCTCTTTTGCTTGCTTGATTACAGGATAGCTCACATAGCCACTCGCTTCTTCAAACTCACGGAAAATTGTTTTTTCTTCTGCTTGAGAGGGAACGATATCTTTAAAACGACGATATTTCGCCATCATCACTTCACGTTTAATGCCCTTTTCATAAGCTTGCTCGATACCTTCAAAAAACTTTATAACGTCAACAATCTCCTCTGTCGACCAATCAATTGAAAACGGATATGAATATTCCATTTAGACAAACCACCTTTACATTACTGACTCCATTTTACCCGGATACTTTCCGCTTCCGCAACCATTCGCGTTAAAAGCTCTTCCACCGTTGGTATATCGTGAATCATACCGGTCACTTGTCCTGCCCATCCGATTCCTGCATCCTTCTCTCCATTATAAATAAACCGCTTATTCGCCTCACCGCTAATATAATCTTTTAAAGCCTCATAAGTCGGTGTTGTACGTTCAATTTCTAAAATTTTCTCGGTGAACTCACTACGTATTGCCCGAGCTGGTGCACCAATCGACCGTTTTATCACCGTTGTGTCTGCTTCAGAGCTTTTAAGAAGTGCTTCCTTGTAAGCCTCCGAAGCATCAACACATTCCTTTGTTGCAATAAAGCGTGTACCCATTTCAATGCCCTCTGCACCCAACGCATGCGCTGCCATCCAACCACGTCCATCACCAATACCACCTGAAGCAATGACTGGTATTTTCACACTATCGACAACTTGAGGCACAAGTACCATTGTACCGACATCATCTCGTCCCAGATGACCGCCACCTTCTTGTCCTACGACCATTACCGCATCGGCACCAAGCTCTTCAGCCTTTTGTGCTTGTCTACGCGCAGCAACAAGCACTAATTTTTTTATATTTGTCCCTGCCATTATGTCGAAAATTGGTGCAGGGTTGCCACCTGTCATCGTGACAACAGGCACTTCTTCCTCTACTGCAACACGCACCATATCCTCGTAGCCTGTACCATGTAAACCAATTGCAAAATTGACGCCAAATGGCTTATCTGTCAGTGTGCGTACCTTATGAATTTCAGCACGCAGTAAATCTGCATCGCGTAAACTCATTGCTGTAATTTGGCCAAGTCCTCCTGCATTCGACACTGCTGCCGCTAAATCTGCATACGCTAAATATGCTAATCCTCCTTGAATAATTGGATATTTAACCCCTAATAACTCAGTCACTCGTGTATTCCAATTCATATAATCTCCCCTTTCTTACAATAAGTATTTCTCGAAATTCATAGAAAATTCCTTTATTTTTTAATTATAAGTCTATTCACACAACTCGTTAGGTGCTATAATTCATTTGTTTTCTTAATATTAAAAAAGTGAGGTGGTACCTGCGTTGTCACAATTAGAGACTCCATTGTTCGACGTATTATTGAAACATCGGAACAGACATCCAATTCAGTTCCATATTCCAGGCCATAAGAAAGGGCGTGGAATGGACCCAGCTTTCCGAGAATTCGTCGGCGACAACGTTTTATCAATCGATTTAATTAACATTGCTCCACTAGACGATTTACATTCACCAAAAGGTGCGATTAAAGAAGCACAAGAACTCGCAGCAGAAGCCTTTGGTGCTGACCATACATTCTTTTCCGTTCAAGGTACTAGTGGCGCGATTATGACGATGATTCTGACCGTCGTCGGTCCAGGTGATAAGATTCTAGTACCACGGAATGTTCATAAATCCATTATGTCAGCAATTGTTTTTGCTGGCGCAATACCCATTTTCATTCACCCAGAAGTCGATAGTGAGCTCGGAATTTCGCACGGCATTTCTGCCGAGGCTGTAGAAAAAGCGCTGAATGCGTACCCTGAAGCCAAAGCATTACTTGTTATCAATCCAACTTACTTCGGTTTTGCAGCAGACTTAAAACGGATTGTCGAACTTGCACATAGCCGAAATATTCCTGTAGTTGTAGACGAAGCCCATGGTGTACATATTAAATTCCATGACGATTTACCTTTATCAGCGATGCAAGCAGGTGCAGATATGGCTGCAACGAGTGTCCATAAACTTGGTGGCTCTATGACACAAAGTTCTATACTAAACTTACGCGAAGGACGTATTTCAGCAAAACGTGTACAAGCTGTTTTCTCAATGCTGACGACGACATCCACGTCGTATCCATTATTAGCATCACTAGATACAGCACGACGACAGCTAGCGATTCATGGCCATGATTTAATCGATGATGCTATCCGCTTATCCAAAGATACACGTAAACGTATTAATCAAATTCCACATTTAACATGTGTTGGTAAAGAGAAATTACATTCTTCAGCAACATTTGATATGGATCCGACAAAGCTACTTATCAGTGTAAAAGATTTAGGTATTTCAGGTCATCAAGCCGAGGAATGGTTACGTCATAATGCTAATATCGAGGTTGAACTGTCGGATTTATACAATATTTTATGCCTTGTTACACTTGGCGACACAAAGAAAGAAATGAACCTACTCGTTAATGCATTACTACGTATGTCAAAGGCGCACGACTCGGATGCTGCGATTAAAGAAACACATGTGTCCGTACCAGAAATCCCTGCGCTAGCGATGTCACCACGTGATGCCTTTTATGCAGATACAGAGGTTGTACCACTTGCCGAAGCGCATAACTGTATTTGTGCCGAATTCATCATGGTTTATCCGCCAGGTATTCCTATATTTATTCCTGGGGAAATAATTACTGAGGAAAATATTCAATATATTAAAATGAATATTGAAGCTGGGCTCCCTGTACAAGGTCCCGAGGATAATACTTTACAGACGATTCGTGTTATTAAAGAACGTAAAGCAATCATTTAACAAGGACATTTTCACTTTAAAGTAACTCTCGAAGCCTCAGTTAAGCTGAAATCACTAATCTTAACGGTGAACAAGTACTTCATAAAATTCTTGGTCACACGATTCGGTTTATCATTCGAAAATTTAAAAGGAGGTGTCTCAATAATCATTTGAGACACCTCCTTTTTCTACATAAATATGTATACAAATAGCGGACATAGAAACGCACCGACAATAGCCGTTAATCCCATCGAAAGTGAACCTACCGATAACTCTTGTTCTCCGTAATCTTTTAATTTCACAAGCCCTACACCATGCGAAGCACTCCCAACCGACACACCTCTACTTACAGCCGATTCAATCTTGCCATATTTAATAACAAGAGGTCCTATTATGGCACCAACAAAACCTGCTAGCATAACAAAAACAGCTGTTAAAGGCGCAATTCCACCAATCGTTTCACTCACTTGCATAGCAACAGGTGTTGTTAATGATTTAGGTAACGCTGTGAACATCCAACTATCATCAGCACCAATCCATTTCAACATCAAGTAAATGGTCATTAAGCCTGTCACCATAGCAATAAAAATCCCTGACAATATCGAATACTTATATTTCATAACAATCGTTCGTTGATTGTATAGAGGATAGGCTAGTGCCACTACTGCAGGTCCTAGCATTTTTTGAAGCCATTCGCCTCCCTCCATATATGTTTCGTATGGAATTTTAAAAATGACTAAAGTTAATGCACTTACTAAAGTTGTTGTTACTAGCGGAATTGTTAACGGATGTGGGAAGCGTTGATAAAATTTTGTTAAAAGCATAAATAAACCAACAGTTCCAAGTACTACGATAATTTCATTCAACTGTGACTCCCCCTTTCGCTTTTTCTACAGTTGCTTCCTTTTTAGCAGCTTCTTTCTTCTCAATTACTTGGCTAATTGAACCTGTAACATAAATCGTAATTAATGTACTTACCGTTACAGCTAGCATTACGAGTAAGCCAGTTGTCGTCCAAAGCTGAGGATAATCGATGACTCCAACCGTAGCCGGGATGAAAAACAATGTTAAAACACCAATTAAAAAGCCAGCACCATCCTGGATATACTCTACTTTAATAATCTTAAATTGTAGGGAGATGGCAAGCAGTAGTAAGCCTATTACACTTGCTGGAAGAGGTAAGTTTAATAATGATACAATCCCAACACCTATGTAGTAAAAAATATTTAATATACCAATCTGAACAATAATACGAATAATTTTCATTGATAACGCAGCAAAATCCTGTTCATTTTTTTGCCACTTTTCACCTCCTCACGTTCATTTTACATCTGATGAAATTTTCTGTCTATTACAATATTGGAAAAGTAATAGCAAAAACACCACTTAAAGAACGATAAATCCACCATAATCTATAAATCCTTTGAAGCTATTCTCTTTGAATAACATCTATATGCTCATAAACAACCTAATACAATAACAAATAAATAACCCACGACTTGGATTATAAGCGAGAATCCTTTTACACCCCATTGCAGATTTTTTTAAAACTACCGTAGATTATGTAAGTTAATTACTGTTACTATGAAAATAACTATTAACAATTTTCGCAATATTGACGAAGTGAGATGATAGATTATTATTAAACCATTAAAACTACAAACGCGATTTTCCTACTCTATTAGTTTTTTTATTCTAATTATTGTAACCTTTGCAGGGATATTATTTTATTTTACAATTTCCGATGCTTTGCAAACACAACTCGGAAAACGCGCTCTCTATTTAGCAGAAACTACTGCTGATCGCGGTGATGTTTTAGCTGCATTTAAAACAGAAAATCCATCTGAAGCACTTCAAAAAATTAGTATAAATATTATGAACACAACTGAAGCGGCATATGTAGTAATCGGTAATGAAGATGGGATTCGTTACTCCCACCCGGTTACAGACCGAATTGGCAAACCAATGGTAGGTGACGACAATGACCGAGCATTATTAGGTGGTGAGTCTTATATTTCGATTGCGGAAGGCTCCTTAGGTGAGTCAATCCGAGGAAAAGCGCCCGTGTTCGACACTGACGGCACGATTCTCGGTGTCGTGTCAATTGGCTACTTAACAAGTGAGATGGACAATTTATTTTCGCAATATCTCGACAATATTTTTTATATTATGATGGTTGCACTAATAATCGGGATTTTTGGTTCCATTTTTTTATCTCGTAGCATCAAGAGGCAAATTTTCAATCTCGAGCCAAATGAAATCGCAAATCTTTTCACTGAGAAAAATGCGTTGATTGAATCTGTACGAGAAGCAATTATTACCGTCAATCATAAAGGTGAGATTACAACATTAAACAACGCAGCCGCAAAAATTCTACATTTATCCGACAAAGATTCGGTTATCGGCGAAAGTATTGAGCTACATGTTCCAAACACGCACCTTCTTGAAGTACTTACTGACGGAAGAAAACAACTTGATAAACCAATGATCATTAATGGGAATGAAGTAATAGTGAACCGAGTACCTATGAAGGTCAAGGGGAACATTGTTGGTGCTGTTGCTAGTTTTCGACTGCAATCTGAAATTGACCACCTGGCGATTGAATTATCACAAGTAAAGCAATATACCGAGGCATTACGTGCACAAACACATGAATTTAACAATATTCTTTATACCATATCCGGGCTGATTCAATTGAACGCCTCAGATGAAGCACTATCTATTATTCATAAAGAGGTACAAGGTCAGTCTTCTTTAACTCAGTTCATCAGGAACCATGTGAAAGATCCATTTTTAAATGGGCTCATTATTGGTTTTTTCAATCGAGCACGTGAATTGAAAGTTAAACTTATTTTCGATGAAGACAGTTATTTAGAAACTTTACCTGAAAACATCGAAAAAAGTCTCATTATCTCCATCATGGGAAATTTATTGACGAATGCTTTTGAAGAAGTTGAAAAAAACAAAGATCGACCGCCCATAGTCAGACTTTTCATTTTTGATAATGGGGAAGAAATATTAATTGAGGTTGAAGATACAGGTAATGGATTGGCACAAGAAAAACTGGAAGTTCTTTTCTCAGAAAATATTTCGACAAAAGATTCCAAATTTAGAGGCTATGGTTTACGTAAAGTTATTTCTAGTGTTCACGATTTAAATGGAACACTTGCTCTTGGAGAAGGAGATTTAGGTGGCGCTTTATTCATTGTATCTATTAGCAAAGGGGGATTTGTAGAAAATGCAGGCGATAGAAGTATTAATTATCGAGGATGATGTACGTGTTGCTGACGTGCATCGTCGCTTTTTAGAAAAAATTGAAGGATTCCATGTAATTGCTTGTGCAAATACCGGTGAGGAGGCCATTGACTGGCTCATGTCTTTTTCACCGCAACTTATTTTATTAGATGTATTTTTACCTGATATACTCGGCATCGATTTAATTGATAAAATTCAAGAAATGCGACCATCTAGCAACATTATATTGATTACAGCTGCAACTGAAGCGCATATTGTACAAGTCGCTTATCGAAAAAATGTAACGGATTATATTTTAAAACCCTTTACTTTCGAGCAGTTAAAGGAAAGCATCGGAAAATTCCGCATGAAACATTCTATACTACAAAATAATGAAAAATTCACACAGGATAAAATTCAACAACTGTGGCCTAAAGCACCATCTAAGGAAAAAATCGAATTGTCACCATTGTTACCAAAAGGCATCGATCCAACAACAATGAATCATGTAATCAGTCATTTAAATATAATCGAGAATGGGACCACTGCAGAAGAATTAGGTAAAAACATCGGTGTCAGCCGCTCAACAGCTCGACGATATTTGGAGTTTCTCGTTACACAAAAACAGGCACACACCGAACTCACATATGGAACAGTCGGTCGTCCAGAACGTCGATACTTTATCACCCAATAAACTTTATGAACAAAATGAAACAAATTAACATTATTCTCATAATATTGTTATCGTCTAAATATACGGTAAATTTATGGTAGCGCTTGCAAATGCAGCGCTACTATTTTTATTTAATAAGGGGGATTTCTTATGTGGAAAACATTGACGAAGTTTGCAGCAGCTGGACTTTTACTAGCTGGTTTAGCAGGCTGTTCATCATCCGATTCTTCTGATGCTGGGGACAAGGGAGAAAAAACAGCAAGTGACTATCCGAAAAACAATCTAACAATTGTTGCTCCATCTGGTGCTGGAGGCGGCTGGGATTTAACAGCTCGTGCAGTTGCTAAAACGATGAATGATACAAAACTTATTGAAAAATCAATACAAGTTGAAAACAAACCTGGTGGCGGTGGCGCAGTATTTATGGCGACTTATGCAACAAAAGAAGCCGATAATGATTACATGCTAATGGTAAAATCACCACCAATCTTAATTAATAATGAAAAAGCTGAAGGAAACAGTAAATTTGGGTATAAAGATACGACTCCTCTAGCACAATTAACACGCGACTACGGTGCAATCGTTGTTAAAAATGATTCTCCTTACAAAACTCTTGATGACGTGTTGAATGCATTGAAAACAACACCACAAGATGTAACATTAGCTGGTGGTTCCGCACCAGGATCTATGGACCATTTAGTAGGAATTATTCCTGCATTTAAATCAGGAATCGATTTAAAAACGATTAAATATGTTTCTTATGATGGCGGTGGTGAAGCTGTTGCTGCACTTCTAGGTGGAAACGCTGATGTAATCGCTACAGATGCTTCGACAATTGCTACTTATGTAAAATCAGGTGATGTACGTGTGCTAGCTGTAAGTTCTTCAGAGCGTTTAGAAGGTGAACTAGCTGATGTACCAACATTTAAAGAAGCGGGTATTGATGAAGAGTTTACAATTTGGCGCGGTATTTTCGGACCGAAAAATATGTCTGAGGACGCTGTAGCATACTGGTCTGAAAAATTACAAGCAATGTCAGAAACAGACGAGTGGAAAGCTGAAGTAGAGCGTAATGGCTGGCAAAGTGAGTACCGCAACGCAGAAGAATTCACAAAATATTTAGATGAACAAAATGAAACAATCGTTGAGCTATTAACAGCTTTAGATATGCAGAAATAAATAAAAAAAGCGACTTTTATAGTCGCTTTTCTCAATAGGAGGTGCAAAACGATTGAGCCAAACATTCGATAAAATGACGAGTATTGTATTATTCATCATTGGTATTTTATTTATCGCACAAGCAACACAAATTTCTGATAGTGCATATGGATCTGCAGTGGGGCCTAAAACCTTTCCATTAGCTTTGGGTATTGTACTGGTATTACTTAGCTTACGTCTCTTTTATGAGACTTGGAGACAGGCTGTAAAAGCAAGATTAGCAAAAGGTCCAGAAACACCTTCAAAGACATCTTCCATTGAAATAAAGAAGTTTTTGTTATTATTTGTGAGCGCACTTGCCTATGTATTCTTCCTAGAAATAGTAGGTTACGTGATTACGACTTTTATCTTTTTATTAATCGGCTTCCAAACGATGGAACGAGGAAAAATTATATCTTCAGTCATTATTTCAGTTGCTTTTTCAGTTGGCATTTATTATTTATTTTCAGTTATTCTAGGGGGCTCTTTGCCTAGTTTCCCAACTTTTTAATGTAAAGGAGTGAAAACATGTCAACATTGCAATTTTTAGCTGACGGCTTTGCGGTTGCCTTTCAGTGGCAAAATTTATTATTCGCTTTCGTCGGCGTTATTATCGGAACTGCTGTTGGGGTACTACCTGGAATAGGTCCCATGAGTGGGGTTGCTTTGCTCATTCCAGTTACTGCGACATTGACGTCAGGACTTCCAACTGAAGCCGCCGCTGCAAGTTCCATCATTTTACTTGCCGGTGTATATTACGGAGCTATGTACGGCGGCTCAACAACTTCTATTCTGTTAAACACGCCAGGTGAATCTTCTTCTGTTGTTACAACACTAGATGGCTATCAAATGGCGAAACAAGGTCGTGCTGGTAGTGCCCTTTCTATTGCGGCGATTGGCTCGTTTTGCGCGGGGATCGTCTCATTGCTTGGTCTTGTTCTATTAGCAAAGCCATTATCAAGTATTGCACTTAAATTCGGTCCTGCCGAATACTTTTCTTTAATGTTATTAGGACTTGCAGCAGTTAGTGGACTTGCTGGACGCTCAATTACAAAAGCGTTAATCATGACAGTTCTTGGTTTAATGCTTGGTACGGTTGGGATCGATGCTGTATCTGGTATCGAACGTTTTACATTTGGTCAACCAATGCTGTTCTCTGGAATTGAGTTTTTGACAATCGCTGTCGGCTTATTTGCCTTAGGTGAGGTATTCAAAACCATTCTTGAAAAAGACGATGATGACGGTCAAATCGCGAAGATTAATCGTATTTTACCAACAAAACAAGATTTAAAAGATAGTGCGATACCAATTGCGCGTGGCTCGTTTTTAGGGTTTTTTATCGGTGTTTTACCTGGTGCAGGAGCAACACTTGCTTCATTCTTTTCTTACATTACCGAGAAAAAATTCAGTAAAACGCCCGAGAAATTCGGTCAAGGCCATATTGCTGGTGTAGCTGGGCCAGAATCAGCTAACAACGCAGCATCAGGTGGTGCAATGATTCCATTATTAACATTAGGTATTCCTGGTTCGGGTACTACTGCTATTTTAATGGGCGCACTTATTATGTACAATATTCAGCCAGGTCCGTTATTATTTGATGAGCATCCTGAGGTTGCTTGGGGTTTAATCGCAAGTATGTTTATCGGTAACTTAATGTTATTAATATTAAACATGCCACTTGTGCGTGTGTTTGCAAAAGTTATTGAAACGCCTAAAAAATATTTATTACCTATTATTATAGCTATATCGTTCTTCGGTGTTTACGCAGTGCAATATACAACATTTGATTTGTATTTATTACTTGCTTGTGGTGTACTTGGTTACCTTTTCGCTAAAAACGACTATCCAGTAGCCCCCCTAGTACTTGCACTTGTTTTGGGACCGATGATCGAGAATAATATGCGTCGTGCACTAACGATCTCCAATGGTGATTTCTCAATTTTCGTAACTAAACCATTATCATTGGTATTTCTAATTGTGGCAGTATCTTGGTTACTCGTGCCAATTTTCATGAAGATGCGCGGTAAAAATGTTCTTATCAACGAAGAAGCATAAAAAAGAGTGGAGAGAACCGATTTCTCTTCACTCTTTTATGTATTTATAAAGCGTGGCCTGAACCACCATCGATATTAACAGCTGTGCCCGAAACATAGCTCGCAGCATCTGATACTAAAAACGTAATGACATTCGCTGCTTCCTCAGTGTCTCCAACTCGCCCTAAAGGAATGTTTTGCCCCACTTTTTGCGAGTACTCTGCCCAAGTTAGATCTGGCGCTTCAGATTTCCACTTTTTCTCGATTTGATCACTTCGAATAAGCCCGATACAGACAGAATTCACACGAATATTATCTTTCCCCAAATCTTTACTCATCGCCTTTGTTAACGCAAGTCCCGCAGCCCTACTAACTGTTGTGGGCAATGAACTTGCTGGCGGTGTTTTAGCCATTACAGCCGTTACATTGACAATCGCACCCCCACCAACTTGACGCATATGGGGCGCGGCATATTTTGAACAATGAATTGCACCAAACACTTTCAAATCTAAATCCGCTTGCCATAACTCACTGCTAACAGATTCAAATGGATTCGCTGATGCCGTACCAGCATTATTTACTAAAATATCAAGCCGTCCAAAATGTGATACTGTGCGCTCAATCAGTTCCTTACAGTCTTTTTCTTTCATAATATCTGTTGGTACAATTAATACATCTTCACCAGTTTCATTTTTAATGCAAGCAGCCGCAACTTGTAACTGCTTCTCCCCACGTGCACAAAGAACAACTTTCGCCCCTTCTTTCACAAGTTGCATTGCCGTATAATAACCTATCCCTTTGCTTGAACCTGTAATGATCGCTACTTTACCTTGTAATCCCAATTCCATTCTCTTCACCCCTACTGAATTATTAGAATATTTATAATACTATCTTATATGCTATCTAGTATTTTTACTACAATCATTCATATAAAAAGAAAAGAGGAGATAAATTTGGTTAAGGTCCAATTACCCTCTATTACTAAAATGATTGGAAGAACTCCATACCAAAAACAGCTTCAAAAATTGACATAATACCTAAGAATCTTTAATTTTAGATGCTATAAAAATAAGGCTACAAAGCACTTTTGCTTTGTAGCCTTACATAAGTATTCTTTTATTTTTTCGTTACGATATGGATTGGGTTGCCAAGTAATACTTCAGCAGCTTCCATTGTAATTTCACCTAAAGTTGGGTGTGCGTGAATTGTCAGAGCGATATCTTCAGCAGTCATGCCTGCTTCGATAGCTAAGCCCATTTCAGCGATCATATCGGATGCACCAGCACCTACGATTTGAGCACCGATTAATAAACCGTCCTCTTTACGTGCAACAAGCTTCACAAAGCCATCTGTTTGGTTAAGTGCAAGTGCACGACCATTTGCAGCAAATGGGAACTTAGCTGCAGTATATTCAATGCCTTCTGCTTTTGCTTGTTCTTCATTGTAACCTACAGTTGCCATTTCTGGATCTGTGAAGCATACAGCAGGAATTGCTAAGTAATCCACAATCGATTTTTCGCCAGCAATTGCTTCAGCAGCAATTTTACCTTCGTAAGATGCTTTATGTGCAAGTTGCGGTCCAGCAACAATATCACCAATCGCATAAATATTCGGAATATTTGTGCGGCATTGTTTGTCGACATTAATGAGACCACGCTCGCCGAATTCGATACCAACTTCAGCAAGGCCCATTTCGTCTGTATTCGGACGACGGCCAACCGTTACTAATACGTAGTCAGCTTCAACTTTTTTCTCTTCTCCGCCAACTTCATACGTTACGACTACGCCATTCTCTGTTTCTTCAACGCCTTTAGCAGATGCGTTTACTTCAATTACAACGCCTTTCTTTTTAAGGCCTTTTTTCACGATTTGAGTCATTTGTTTTTCAAAGCCTGCTAAAATATCTTTTCCGCCTTCAATAATTGTTACTTCAGCACCTAGGTTTGCATAAGCAGAACCTAACTCAGTACCTATGTAACCGCCTCCAATAACGACTAATTTACCAGGAACTTCTTGTAAAGAAAGTGCACCTGTAGAGCTTAGTACGCGATCAGTGAATTTGAATGTTGGAATTTCAACAGGGCGAGAACCAGTTGCTAAAATTACATTATTGAACGTGTAAGTTTGAGCAGATTCACCATTGATGATACGTACTGAATGAGCATCAACGAAGTAAGCTTCACCTTGTACGATTTCAACTTTATTGCCTTTAAGTAAGCCTTCAACACCGCCAGTTAATTTTTTGACAACGCTGTCTTTGAATGCTTGTGCTTTTGAAAAGTCTAATTTTACATCAGAAGCGATAATACCCATGTCATCTGAATGTTTAGCTTGTTCAAAACGGTGACCAACTGAAATTAATGCTTTTGATGGAATACAACCTACGTTTAAGCACACGCCACCTAGTACATTTTTTTCGACGATTGTTACTTTTTGGCCAGTTTGAGCTGCACGAATTGCAGCTACGTATCCTCCAGGACCTGAACCAATGACAAGAGTATCTGTTTCGATTGGGAAATCTCCTACTACCATTTTGTTACGCCTCCATTAATAATAATTCTGGCTCACTTAACAAACGCTTCAAGTGATTTAAAGCATTTTGTGCAGTGGCTCCATCGATCATACGATGGTCAAAGCTCAATGATAATGCTAACACAGGTGCAGCTACAATTTCACCATTTTTTATTACAGGTTTTTCAGAAATTCTGCCAATTCCTAAAATCGCTACTTCAGGATGATTAATTACTGGTGTAAACCATTGTCCTCCTGCTGAACCGATATTTGTAATAGACATTGATGCACCCTTCATTTCATGTGGTGCAAGTTTGCCATCACGTGCTTTTGTCGCTAGTTCATTAATTTCATTAGATACTGCAAAAACCGATTTGCGATCTGCATGTTTAATAACTGGTACGAGTAAGCCTTTTTCTGTATCTGCAGCAATTCCGATATTGTAGTAATGCTTTTGAATAATTTCTTGTGTCGCATCATCTAATGAACGGTTAAATTCTGGGAATTCGCGTAACATGGACACAAGCGCTTTCACTACGTATGGTAAGTACGTTAATTTCACGCCTTTTTCAGCAGCAATCTCTTTGAATTTTTTGCGATGTGCCACAAGTTCTGTTACATCAACTTCATCCATTAGTGTAACATGCGGAGCAGTTTGTTTCGAGTGTACCATTGCTTTTGCAATTGCTTTTCGAATGCCAGACATCTTCTCACGTGTTTCAGGGAATTCACCTTCAAGTACGACCGGTGCTGCTACAGTTGATGCTTCATGTTCTACCGTCATTTCCCCTGTTGCAGTTGATGCGTCAACGTCTTGCGCTACGCCACCACCATTTAGGAAATTCTCGATATCTTCTTTTAAGATACGACCATTTTTTCCAGTGCCTGCTACCATGTGAATATCGACATCATGCTCACGAGCAAATTTACGAACTGAAGGCATGGCAATTACACGTTTAGTTGTATCTTTATCTTCTTCCTTTACAGGTGCAGGTGCAGGTGCAGCTTCTGCTACTGGTGCTTTTTCAACTTCTGGTGCTTGTACTTGCGCTTCAGCTTTCGCAGCCGCATGATCATCACCTTTTAGTTTTAAATCCTCGTAACCTGGAGCATCCAACCGAATCAAGACATCACCTACAATTGCAACTGTACCTTCGCCTACTAATATTTCTTCAACTTTCCCATCTACCGGAGACGGAACTTCTACCACTGCTTTATCGTTTTGAACTTCACAAAGAATGTCGTCTTCTTTTACTGTGTCTCCAGCTTTGACGAACCATTTCACAATTTCTCCTTCATGAATGCCCTCCCCAATATCTGGTAATCGGAATTCAAATGCCATTTAAACCATTCCTTTCTCTTTGCCTTTAGAATGTTAAAACTTTTTTTGCTGTTTCCATTACGTCTTTGAAGTTCGGTAACCATACGCCCTCAGCTTGTGGGAATGGGTACACTGTATCCGGTGCTGCAACACGTAGTACTGGTGCTTCTAAACTTAAAATGGCACGCTCTGTAATTTCAGCAACAACATTCGCTGCAATTCCTGCTTGTTTTTGTGCTTCTTGTACAACGATTGCACGCCCTGTTTTTTCGACAGATGCGATAATTGTTTCAATATCAAGTGGTTGAATTGTACGTAAGTCAATGACTTCTACGGAATGACCTTCTTTTTCTAATTCTTCCGCCGCTTTTAAACTTTCATGAACCATTAAGCCATACGCGATAATTGTTAAGTCTTTCCCTTCACGCTTCACATCTGCTTTACCAAGCGGAATTGTGTAAGCTTCTTCCGGCACTTCTTCTCGGAACGAACGGTATAATTTTAAGTGCTCTAAGAAAATAACTGGATTATCATTACGAATAGATGAAATTAATAAACCTTTTGCATCATATGGTGTTGATGGCACAACCACTGTTAAACCAGGTTGAGCAGTCATTAGGCTCTCTAAGCTATCTGAGTGCATTTCTGGTGTGTGTACCCCACCACCAAATGGTGAACGAATTGTTACTGGTGCATTATACACGCCTCCGCTACGATAGCTCATACGTGCTAATTGACCACTAATTGAGTCCATCACTTCATAAACGAAGCCAAAGAATTGAATTTCAGGTACAGGGCGGTAACCTTGTAGAGAAAGACCGATTGCTAAGCCACCAATACCCGATTCAGCTAACGGTGTATCGAATACACGATCCACACCGAATTCTTTTTGTAAGCCTTCAGTTGCTCGGAATACCCCGCCATTAACGCCTATATCTTCTCCGAATACAAGAACGTTTTCATCGTTCTTTAATTCCACGCGAAGTGCATCTGTAATTGCTTGAATCATTGTCATTTGTGCCATAGGTTATTTCGACTCCTTCTCTTTATAGATTTCATACTGTTCTTTTAAGTTCGAAGGCATTTCGCCTTTATACATATTATCCATTAATTGCGTTACTGTTTGTTTTGGCGTTGCATCTGCTTTTTTAATAGCTTCTTTAATCTCTTCTTTAGCACGCTCAATCACAGATTCTTCTTTCGCTTCATCCCATAAACCTTTTGCTTCTAAATATTTACGGAAGCGGACTAACGGGTCTTTTAATGCCCATTCACTATCTTTATCTGATGTACGGTAGCGCGTCGGATCATCACCAGCCATTGTATGTGGGCCATAGCGGTAACACATTGTCTCAATTAAAGTTGGACCTTCACCGTTAACTGCACGCTCACGCGCATCACGTGTTGCTACGTAAACTGCAAGCGCATCCATTCCGTCTACTAAAATACTCGGTATACCGGCCGCCACACCTTTTTGAGCAAGCGTTTTTGCTGCTGTTTGCGATTCACGTGGTGTTGAAATCGCAAACTGGTTATTTTGTACGATGAAAATTGCTGGTGATTTAAACGCACCTGCAAAGTTAATACCTTCGTAGAAATCTCCTTGTGATGAACCACCATCACCTGTATACGTAACAGCTACTGCTTTTTTACCGCGCTTTTGAAGACCAAGTGCCACCCCAGCTGTTTGAATGTATTGTGCACCAATAATAATTTGTGGTGCTAAAACGTTTACACCTTCAGGAACTTGGTTTCCAACGAAATGTCCACGTGAGAATAAAAACGCTTTCTCAAGTGGCAGTCCATGCCATACAATTTGTGGAACATCACGATAACCTGGTAAAATCCAGTCTTCTTTTTCTAAAGCAAAATGGGATGCTAATTGTGAAGCTTCTTGACCAGCTGTCGGTGCATAGAAACCTAAACGACCTTGTCGATTCAGAGAGATTGAACGTTGATCTAAGATACGTGTATAAACCATACGAGTCATTAATTCTACTAACTCTTCATCCGATAATTTCGGATCAGCTTGTTCATTGACAATTTCTCCGTCCTCATTCAGTATTTGAAACATTTCGAATTTTTCTTCAATTTCAACTAGCGTTTGTTTTGGATCAAACATATTATTGTTTTTCTTGCTCATAAGTCACATCTCCCTTTCAACTGTATTAAAATAAATCGTTTTTTCAATAGTACAACTACTTCTTAGCACTCAGTATACTGAATAAAATATTGTCGGTCAATCAAATAATACGTATGATAACAAACATTTTTCTTTAAAAAAACTAATCATATACTGTTCCATTCTGTACCATAAGTAAATATAATCTGTATTACAACAACTCACTTTCTCCACAACACCATTACGTTTCTGGACAGAAAATACAATTGTAGATTACCCCGAATCGTCCAAAGTTATCACGAATAGAAAATAATTTATCGAAGTCATTTTTCATTGAATGCTTTAAAAAGTGAGGTATACTAGTAAAAAACGCACAGAGTGATCGAAAGGAAGATCTACAAATGATTTTAATGGATGATATTATTCGTGAAGGCCATCCGACGTTACGCACAAAAGCTGTAGAAGTAAAATTCCCTTTATCTGAAGAGACTAAACAATTAGCTGAGGATTTACTACAATACGTAAAAAATAGCCAAGACCCCGAAATGATTGAAAAATATAATTTACGTGGTAGTATCGGCTTAGCTGCCAACCAAGTAAATAGCTTGCACCGTATGTTTGCACTACATTTAAAAGATGATAGCGGCGAACAAGTAAGCTTTACTGCCATTAACCCAAAAATTGTGAGCCATTCTGTTGAAAGCACATATCTCACTGCTGGTGAAGGATGCCTTTCAGTTGACCGTAATGTTCCCGGATATGTACCGAGACATGCGCGTATTACAGTTAAATTTAAAACAGTTGACGGCGAAGAGAAAAAAATGCGCCTAAAAGGACTAGCCGCTATCGCATTCCAACATGAATTAGACCATTTAAACGGTGTAATGTTCTATGATCGCATAAACGAGAAAAATCCATATGCTGAAGTACCAAATTCCATACCATATGATCGCGACTAAAAAAGCCATCATGTATAGCAGACTATACATGATGGCTTTTCATTTTATTTAAGAAATGGGTAGGAACGCGTTTTAAATTCCACACCGATATAACTTCACATAAACTACTATATTAAATAATTTTTAACTGTCGCATTATTTTCGCAAGGCCATCCGCATCTACGTGATCTGCAATATGTGTAGCGACTGCCTTCGCTTTGTCGTGCCCGTTCCCCATAGCTACACTGACACCAACCGCCTCTAACATCTCGACATCATTCAAGCCATCACCAAAGGCAATTGCATCATCCATTGTCAAGTTCATCTTGGCAAGTAACTTCTCGATACCAGCAGCCTTTGAACCTCCTTTTGGCAAAATGTCACAAGAATACTTATGCCAACGCACAAATTGTACATCTGGGAAAGTTTTACGATACAACTCTTCATCTTTCTCCTCCATAAATATAAGTGTTTGATAGACATCATGCTGCATATAATAAGAAGAGTCGAGATTAGGGTACGGATATTTTAACGTATTTAAACTTTCAGCAACCTTATCATTGTCACCAATAGAAGCAATCATCTGCTTGTCATCAAGAAAAACGACTGGCTCGTTACGCGCTTCACCAAAAGCTATAATCTGACCCAAAATTTCTTTTTCTATGCCACCAGCGTAGACAACCTCACCTTGGTAAACAACATACTGCCCGTTAAACGTCACATACGTATTGATGTCAAGTTCATCAAGTAATGATTGAATCATAAACGGTGCACGTCCTGTCGCAATTGCCAGTTCATATCCATTGTTACGCGCTTCTAGTAATGCAGCTTTCGCCGAATCAGGTAATTGTTTTGAACTATTATAAAGTGTTCCATCTACATCAAAAAATAATATTTTTCTCATTGGACAATTCCTTTCTGAATCATTCGAATTTTCGAAAATGAAGGATAATTACTTTACAAATAACATTTTTTTCAATATAATGGTCCTAAGGAGTGATGTGCCATGATGAAGAAACTTAAACAAAAATTGTTAAAGCAACTTCGCGGCCTACTCGGTAAAAAATCAATTGCCTAACATTTGCCCTTCATTATTTGAAGGGCTTTTCTTTATTTTAGAGTAGCTGCGTGATAATATAAAGGAAATGCATTTATTTGCCTATGCGCAACCACTGTCTCGTTACTTATCATTGTTGAGAATTGAACAATTTAAGTAATGAGGTACAAGAAAGTCAAACGCTCATTTCTATAACATTATACTAGAAATTCGCGATTTTTTCTTGTAGAACGTGTGTGGTAATAGGTTAATATGCAATAATAATGTACGCAAATAAAGGAGAGTAAACCATGATTTACAAAGTTTATTATCAAGAAAAAGCAAATGACATTCCAGTTCGCGAAAACACTAAAAGTCTATATCTTGAAGCTACTTCAGAGCGCGAAGTACGTCAAAAGTTACAAGACCGTGATTACAACATTGAGTTCATTCAACTGCTTGAAGGTAACTACCTAGATTACGAACAAGCTAGTCCGAACTTTGTCTTGGAGGAAATTTGACAAACATGAAGTTTGTTAAGAATGACCAAGCAGCTGTTTTCGCGCTCGGCGGACTGGGCGAAATCGGCAAAAATACTTATGGCGTTCAATTTCAAGACGAAATTATTTTAATTGATGCCGGCATTAAATTCCCAGAAGACGATTTACTTGGTATCGACTATGTAATTCCAGATTATACGTATTTGGTACGCAATGTCGATAAAATCAAAGGGCTATTTATTACGCACGGACACGAAGATCATATCGGCGGAATTCCTTACTTACTACGCCAAGTAAATATTCCAGTATACGGTGGTAAGCTAGCACTCGGTTTACTACGTAATAAACTAGAAGAACACGGCCTTCTACGTACAACAAAGCTAATTGAAATTAAAGAAGAAGATGTTATTAAATTCCGAAAAACATCTGTCAGCTTCTTTAGAACTACACACAGTATTCCAGATGCTTACGGAGTTGTGGTTAAAACACCACCCGGAAACATCGTGCATACAGGTGACTTTAAATTCGACTTTACGCCTGTAGGTGAACCAGCCAACTTAACAAAAATGGCTGAAATCGGCCGTGACGGAGTACTTTGTTTACTATCTGATAGTACAAACGCTGAAAAACCTAACTTTACAATGTCTGAACGAACTGTTGGTAAAAGCATTGATGACATTTTCCGCAAAGTGGATGGTCGTATCATCTTCGCAACGTTTGCGTCAAATATCCATCGTCTACAACAGGCTACAGACGCAGCAATAAAATACGGTCGTAAAATTGCCATATTTGGTCGTTCAATGGATAATGCTATTACCATCGGTCGCGAACTTGGCTATATTAATGCACCCAAGGATACATTCATTGATGCACAAAGCATTAATCGCCTACCAGCCAATGAAGTAATGATTTTATGTACAGGTTCTCAAGGTGAGCCAATGGCAGCACTTTCTCGTATTGCAAACGGTACACATCGTCAAATTCAAATCCAACCTGGCGATACTGTAATCTTCTCATCTTCACCGGTACCAGGTAATACAGTAAGCGTAAATAAAATTATCAACTTATTATTCCGTGCAGGCGCTGAGGTTATACACGGTGCACTCAATAATATCCATACTTCAGGTCATGGTTCTCAAGAAGAACAAAAACTGATGTTACGTCTAATGAAACCTAAATTTTTCATGCCTATTCATGGTGAATACCGTATGTTAAAAATGCATACGCATTTAGCAGAGAATTGTGATGTACCAATTGAAAATACATTCATTATGGAAAATGGGGACGTTCTTGCCTTAAGTACTAATGAAGCAAATGTTACCGGTCGCATCCCTTCTGGCGATGTATATATTGACGGTAATGGTATTGGAGACATTGGCAATATCGTTTTACGCGATCGCCGCATTCTTTCTGAAGAAGGTTTAGTAATCGTTGTCGTTAGCGTGGACACGCAACAACAGAAAATGGTTTCTGGACCAGACATTATTTCACGTGGATTCGTCTACATGCGTGAATCAGGTACAATGATTAACGAAGCGCAAAAAATGTTAAATCGTCATTTAAACGGTTCAATTCAAGGCAAAACGCCACAATGGACTGAACTGAAAAATGAAATTACAGACGTTCTAGGACCTTATCTATTTGAGAAAACTAAACGTCGCCCTATGATTTTACCAATAATTATGGAAGTATAACTCTTCTATAATCGAAGAAGCTACGCAAAATTCGCGTAGCTTCTTTTTTATATTTTATTTTAGAAATAACGAAACCTCTTATTTTTTTTTTCGTATATAGTAATACAAACACAATAAAGGAGCGACTTTATGCTAGGTAAAATCATTAAATCCTTATTAAAAGGTACATCATCAAGTCATCGACGCCATTCATCAAGCAGTAGACGCAAATATTCAAAGCGTCATAATCATTATGGTCACAAACATTATAAAAGCGGCCATCGTAAAAGCTCACGTACCTTCTTTAGCTCAAACAGCTTCTTCAGCAGCTAATGTGGTGGCAAAAATCACGTGAAAATAAGTTCGATCAGGAAGTTCAACACTATATTACAAAGCATACTGATTTCACATTTATCAACTTACTTGGCTACGGCTCATATGGTCGCACTTACTTAATTGAAGAGACTTCTTCCGAAGATCAGTATGTATTGAAATGTTTACGCCCTAAGCACCTTCACAATAAAAAAACTAGGCATAAGTTTATGCAGGAAATTCAAATGCTCGAACAATTAGCAATGACCTTCATCCCTTCTATTAAGATGACAGGTAGAATTCAAAACATACCGTTTTTTGTGATGGCCTATTTAGATGGGCAAACTTTCGAACAACTAATTTTTCAGGATGGGCAAGTATTTACAACTTCTGAAGCACTTACGATTCTGGAACAGTTGTTAACCCATATCATCACCTTACATAACAAAGGCATCGTACACCGAGATTTACGTATCCCTAATATCCTACTTGTAGAAGGCAATCTCCATATCATCGACTTCGGGCTCGCTACCTATATGAAAGAGGTCAATTTCGCCTCTATTCGTAATCCAAAGCGAGCTGAAAATCATATTAGCGACTTATACTTTGTCGGGCATTTTTTATTATTTTTACTTTACTCGACTTACAAACCGACTTCACATAAAGAAAAAAGCTGGCAGGAAGAACTTTCACTGCCAGCGGATGTCACGTGTTACCTTGAGCGATTGCTATGCATCAACGAACCCTTACAAAGTGCTACAGAAGCATTGCATGCATTACCAAAAAAAAATAGAATTGTTCAGCTTTACTTGTGAACAATTCTATCTGTTACTTCGCACACGAAAAACGATGCTATAATTCAAAATATTTAATGAGCACATAAGCCGTCCATTTACAGTCTGTTAAATGGCGAATATTTTCAATCAGACCTTTAATAATTGTTTTACTTAGCGTTTGTTGCTCAATTTGTTCTTTCAAAAGCACCAATGATTCTCGTTCAATCGATTCTTCTAAACCTTGAATATTTTGGTCGAGTAATTCTTTTAGCTTATCTGTAGAAATTTCCTGGTCAAATGGACTTTCCACGATTTGCGCTAATTCTTTCGTAATAAAAGGATTGGTCATGTTTTGAGCTAAAATATTTGTTTTTTCAGCCAACGAAGACGCTAATTCATCTACATGTATTGGCAAATCATAAAACATAAACAACTCTGAATAACTTCTCACAAACCCTTTTATGCAATAGACAAGATCATACTTGATATCCTGCAATTTTACTCCATAGAGTTCTTCAACCATAGAAAGTATCGATTGCGTCATCATTATTTCATAAGAATTTACCTTCTTAAACAACTCCTTATTAGCCGTTAAACCCTGCTCCTTCATAAAAATACGAGCTGATTTAGAATGCTTTTTGAAGTTCTTAAAAATACTTTTATAAAATTCAACCAATAAATCCTGCTTATTCACAACATTTCTGACTACAAGGTCAATATCAGCAACAAATTGTTGCATATGGTGGTCAATCATAGAGAAAATTAGCTCATCTTTTGTTTTGAATGATAAATAAAACGCTCCTTTTGAAATCCCACAACGTTCTGTTATTTGCTGAACTGACGTAGCTTCAAAGCCTTGTTCTGAAAAAAGTTCAAATGCTTTTTCCATGATTAATTGTTTTTTCATCATAATTATAAATCGCTCCTAGGGCATATCGTTGACAAATGACTAATTGGTCATTAGTATAAATAATTGAATCCAGTAAGTCAATAAAGGGTAGGTGTGAAAGTGAAAGGTTTAGTTAATTTCGTATTGAAAAACAAATTGGCAGTATGGTTACTAACAATTATCATCACTGTCTCGGGTATCTATTCAAGTACTCGTATGAAAATGGAAACAATTCCGGATATTTCGATACCGTATTTAATGGTTATGGGCGTATATCCGGGTGCAACTCCAGAAAAAGTAATGGACGATGTATCGATACCGTTTGAAAAAGCGATCGAGGGTCTCGATGGCGTTAAGGCTATTTATTCGAATTCAAGTTCGAATATTGCTAGTCTGCAAGTGGAATACGATTACGGCGTCGATATGGAAGAAAAAAAGCGCCAACTTGAATCGGCATTAGATAATGTGAGCTTACCTGAGGGTGCTCAAACACCTATGATTACCGCAATTAGTATGAACATGATGCCAGTCATCGCTCTTTCAGTTAGTAGCTCAAAAGAAGACATCGTTGAGCTGACATCAACAGTTCAAGATATTCTTTTACCAGAAATCGAAAAAATCGATGGTGTTGCCTCTGCTACCATTACAGGCCAACATATTGAAGAAGTAGCTTTTACGTATAACGAAGAAAAAATGGCTGAGCTTGGGCTAACTGAAGACTCAGTAAAGCAGATGATTCAAGCAAGTGATATGGCTATTTCATTAGGCTTATATGAATTTAAAGAAGGCGAGCAAGCGGTTGCTGTTGACGGAAAATTCACAACATTAGATGAGTTGAAAGAAATGCTCATCCCTGTCACACCTAGCGCAACAAACCCATCACCATTTGTAAAACTGAGTGATATCGCTACAATTGAAACAGTTGGTAAAGTTCAATCGATATCACGTACAAATGGCGAAGATGCAATTGCCATTCAAATTATTAAAGGTCAAGCAGACAATACAGTAGATGTCGTTAACCAAGTAAAAGATTTAATTAAAGAAGAACAAAAAAATATCGACGGATTAATCATTGATATTTCGCTTGACCAAGGAAAACCAATTGAAGATTCCGTTTTCACAATGATTGAAAAAGCAGTATTCGGTGGTTTAATCGCAGTTTTAATTATTCTGCTATTCCTAAGAGATTTTAAATCAACTATTATTTCAATCATTTCTATACCAGTATCATTGTTTATGGCACTCTTGCTATTAAACTGGATGGATATTTCATTAAATATTATGACTTTGGGTGCTATTACGGTAGCGATTGGTCGTGTAATCGATGACTCCATCGTTGTAGTAGAAAACATTTATCGTCGTATGCATCTTGAAAACGAAAAACTAACAGGTCGTGCATTAATCCGAGAAGCAACCATTGAAATGTTTAAACCGATTGCATCGTCAACGTTAGTTACGGTTGCGGTATTCGCACCACTTATTTTCGTTGGTGGTATGGTCGGAGAATTATTCATGCCATTCGCATTAACAATGACATTCGCACTTGGGGCTTCCCTCCTTGTAGCGATTACTATTGTACCAGCCCTATCCCACTTCTTATTTAAGAAGAAATTATATGGTACGAAAACTGCAAGTAACCATAAAGAAGTTGGCAAACTAGCACTTTGGTACAAAGGCATTTTAGAAAAAGCTTTAAACCATAAAATCATTACATCTGTGATCTCAATCTTATTATTAGTCGGCAGTTTAGCATTAACACCTCTAATTGGATTCAGCTTCATGGGTAGTGAAGAAGAAAAAGTGATGTACTTAACGTACACACCAGCTACAGGTGAGTTAAAAGATGAGACTTTAGCAAATATTGAAGTCGTTGAGAAAGAATTAATGAAAAATGAAGATATCGACATTTTACAATTATCTGTTACAGATAGTGACAGTGCCGATATGCAATCAATGATGATGGGTGGCGGCTCTGGCGGTGCCTTAATGTATCTAATTTTCGATCCGGATATGAAAGACTTCCCAGCAGCTCGCGAAGAAATCGAAGAATATGTTTTCAATATTGGCCAATCTGGCGAATGGAAGAGCCAGAACTTCTCGGCAATGTCCATGTCTTCAAATGAAGTTAGCTACACATTCTACAGTGAAAATTTAGATAAACTAAGTAAAGCTGTAAAAATGGTAGAAGACGTTATGAAAGATAATAAACGCCTTGAAGATGTTTCAACAAGTATGGAAGATCCATACGTAGAGTATGTATTTAAAGTAGATCAAGCAAATGTGCTGCAATACGGCTTAACGACTGGCCAAATTGTCATGGCATTAAACACAACATCTACAAAAGAAGTGTTAACGACGCTTCAAACAGACGGCAATGAACTTGAAGTTGTCGTACAAAAAGAAAAAACTGCAGCTGCCTCATCAATTGATGACGTGCTAGCAACGCAAATTCCTACTGCACTAGGTACAACAATGCCACTTTCTGATTTAGTAACAGTTGAAGAAGGTACTGCATTCAATACTTTATCTCGTAGTGCTGGTGAATACTATGCAACAGTATCTGGTACAATTTTAGATAAAGATATTTCAAAAGCAACATCTGAAGTAGATGCAGCTATTGATAAATTAGATTTACCAAAAGGTGTGACAGTTGGTGTTGCCGGCGTAGCAGCTGATATGGAAGAAACATTTACACAATTGGGTGTAGCAATGCTTGCAGCAATTGCGATTGTTTACTTCATTTTAGTCGTAACATTCGGTGAAGGGATTGCTCCATTTGCCATTCTATTCTCATTACCATTCGCTGTAATTGGTTCATTTGTAGGTCTCTTTATTGCAGGCGAAACAATTTCAGTATCAGTAATGATGGGTCTTCTCATGTTAATTGGTATTGTGGTCACGAATGCAATTGTACTCGTTGACCGTATTATCCACATGGAACGCGACGGAATGACAATGCGTGATGCAATCCTCGAAGCAGGTGCAACACGTTTACGACCTATCTTAATGACTGCCATCGCAACAATCGGCGCATTAGTACCGATGTTATTCGGTGCTGCTGGTGGCGGCTTAATTTCAAAAGGCCTTGCTGTAACAGTTATTGGTGGATTAACAAGTTCTACATTACTAACACTTGTCATCGTACCGATCGTATACGAGGTATTATCAAAAATGTTCAAGAAAAATCGTAAAGATTTAAAAGAGAATTAAAATTATAACGAAAGCGAGGACATTCCATTTTTGGAACTGTCCTCGCTTTTTTTAGGGATGCACCCTTCCCTTCTGTTGATAACAACGAAGTGCCACGTTATGATATCGTCTTTCGTGAATAAGAAACGTACTCTTTTCATATTCTTGAACATTATATGCCAATAAAAAAACATCCATATACCATCTCTATAGATGTTATATGGATGTTTTTCTCATTTTTATATGTTAGAATATTACTAATAATCAATTAAATAGTAAAAGGATGATGTTTAGATGGCAGAAACGGAAAAAATCACAATTAATATGAATGTAGTAGATCTAGGGCAAGTGGATTTATTAGTAGAACAAGGTTTTTATTCAAACCGAACTGATTTTATTAAAACAGCGATACGTAATCAATTAACTTCACACTCTAAAGTTATTGAAAAAGTTATAACTGATAAAGCATTTCTAATAGGAATAACGTATTATGATCGAAAAACACTAGAGCAAGTAGCTGAGAACAATAAAGTATTGGATATTAAAGTAGTAGGCATGTTGGTTTTAAAAGAAGATATAGATGTAGAGTTGGCAAGTAAAACGATAAAATCAATAAAGGTTTTTGGTGTATTTAAAGCGAGCCCTGAATTAAAAAAAGCATTAAACCAGTAGAACAGCCTGAAGGAAACTGTATAATCATTGAACACTTAAGTAATGAGTATAGTATGGTTGCTCATTTAAAATGTCATTCTATCATTGTTAAAGAAGGAGAAAGAGTAAGCAGAGGTCCTGTTATTGGTTTATATTGGAACTCAGGTAATTCAACAGAAACCCATCTGCATTTTCAAGTAATGAATTCACCAAATTATTTGAATGGAAAATCAATCTGTATCCGTTTTAAAGATAATCTCGAACCAATTCAAGGTGATTTGATTTATCCTTCTAAACGTATATTGTTGAACCACAGTTAAATTTGTTATTCACCAGTCAGGCGCCCTTTTCTGAAATAATTAAAGCTTAATTTCTCACTTATAACACTAGAGAAAATAGGCTTTTTATATTTGTGTTTCCATAACGTTATAAATCTGAGTTTTGCTAGTTGGACTTCTATTAAAAGAAAAGGATGTGTAAAAATGACACAAACAAATGAACATATAATGGATAATTGGAAAAGAAATATTGTTCTCTTTTTAGGAAGTCAGACAATATCGCTTTTTGGATCGTCTTTAGTACAGTATGCCATCATGTGGTATATCACACTAAACACACAGTCTGGCATTATGATGACAATTTCCATCATTTGCGGATTCGTACCTACTTTCTTCCTTTCCCCGATTGCGGGTGTCTGGGCCGATCGATACAATCGAAAAATATTAATCATCTTGTCAGATGGTTTGATAGCGATTTCTACGCTTATTTTAGCTATCTTGTTTTTAATGGGCCATGATTCACTTTGGTTGCTCTTTGTGATATCTGCCGTGCGTGCGATTGGAGCAGGTATTCAAACTCCTGCTGTTGGTGCCATTCTTCCTCAAATTGTGCCCGAGGAAAAGTTAACAAAAATAAATAGTGCAAATGGTAGTATTCAAGCAATTGTTATGCTCGTATCTCCGATGGCCAGTGGCGCACTACTTACAATGGCTTCGATTGAAGCTATTCTATTTATAGATGTCATTACTGCAACTATAGCCATCCTTACATTACTTGTATTTTTGGACATCCCAGCACATGCAAAAGCATTACAAAAGCAAACAACGAGCTATTTTAATGACTTGCAACAAGGGTTCACATATATCAAAAATCATGAGTTTCTGAAAAAGTTTTTTCTGTTCTTTGCATTCTTCTTCATCCTAGCAGCCCCCGTTTCTTTTTTAACGCCACTACAAGTAACACGTAGCTTCGGTAACGATGTTTGGCGTCTAACAGCAATAGAAATAACTTTTGCATTAGGTATGTTGATTGGTGGAATCTTCATGGCTTCATGGGGAGGCTTTAAAAACAAGGTTCATACGATGACATTAGCGGCTCTTTTAATAGGGGGTTCTACATTTTCGCTAGGAATTATCCCTGTTTTTTGGCTATACCTAATTTTCATGGGTATAGTTGGTTTGGCCATACCAATCTTTAATATACCCGCAACAGTCTTGCTTCAAGAGAAAGTTGAGGGGGATTATCTAGGTAGAGTATTTGGTGTTTTAGGAATGATTTCAACGTCTATGATGCCATTAGGTATGCTTATATTCGGACCAATCGCAGACGTTATTCAAATAGAATGGTTGCTAATAGGGACTGGTTTACTATTATGTATACAAGGATTTGTCTTACTCCGTAGCAAAACATTATTAGTAGCTGGAGCATCAAATCCAAAAGAACCTAGTAGTTGAGTAGCAACATGTTTAAGTTCTAGGCAATTCGTGAATTAAATAGTAAGAGGTGATTTTGAATGGATAACAAACAACAAGCCAAAACACGTAAAACTAATAATCCCGACGTGTTAAATACCGAAAAAGAAAGTATTTTTGATATGCATGAAGACATGAAAACAGTAGATCCAATACCTGTCGAAGAATTAAACGAGAAAGTAAAGGATGAAAAAAATAAAAAGAAAACTAAAAATACATCTTCTACTGATACGCGCTACAACTCTTGATGCAAACAAGAGCAAGCTGCTTTATAAAAATACACCCTATAAAATAGACAAGTGAACAAGTCTATCTTATAGGGCCTTTTGTATTAAATATAATAGCGGTGAATAGGGCGACCGACATTCCCGTATTGAATATCTACCTTTAACTTTGATTGTTTTTCTAAAAAATCTAAATAACGACGGGCAGTTACGCGAGCAGTTCCAATATAATTCGCTACGTCTTCCGCAGATACGGCTTTCTTACTTTCCTCTATATACGCCAATACTTTATCTAATGTTGCACGATTAAAACCTTTCGGTAATTCCTCAATTTCAATCTTCTGGCTTGCTACCGGAGAAGTTTGAAGCTCTGGCAATCGTTGTTGCATTAAATGATCAAGATCATGCTGCGTTAAATCTTGCATATCCTTCATTTTAATTTTATATGCTTGATAATTTTTTAACGTTTGCTCAATTCGCTCAAATGTAAAAGGCTTCATAATGTAATCATAGACACCAAGATGCAGAATTCTTTGTATAGTTGGCATATCATTAGCCGCTGTCACTGCAATAACATCGACAACCAGATGCTCCTCACGAATTTTCCCTAACGTCACCATACCATCCTGCTCCGGCATAAAAATATCCATAAACACCAAATCTGGCTTCAAATCCTTAACTTTTTCAAGTCCTTCAATCCCATTACCTGCATAGCCAACAAGCTTAAATCCTTCAATACGCTCGATAAATTGCCTATTCACCTCTCGTACCATTGGATCATCTTCAATTAGTAATACGTGTATTGTATCCATCATTATTTTCTCCTAACTCAAACATTATTAAAAAACTCGTGCCTTCCATGGGTTCACTATTTACTTCAATTTCTCCATGTCCTTTTTTCACAATTTCTTGAATTAAATGCAAGCCGATGCCTCGATTTTCACTTCCCTTAGTCGAAAAGCCATTTTCGAACATTCGAACCCGCACCTCTTCACTCATTCCAATACCATTATCAGAAACAGCAATAGCGAGAATGCCATCATGCTCATCAACCGAAATCGATACATACTTATCTGCCTTTGATAAAACGTTTAATGCCTCGAAAGCATTTTCGATTAAATTCCCAAATAATACAACAAAATCATGATGGTCTAATAACGGGGGAAAACTTTTGAAATGGCTCTGTCGATCAATCTCCACTTGTATGCCTAATTCTTTCCCATAACTGACCTTACTCAATAGCAAGCCTGAAATATTTTCATTACGGAAGCGTTCATTTAAAAATTTTGTTAAGGATGCTTCACTTTCCGTCGCCGTTGTAACATATTCAAGCGCCTGCTTCGTATGGCCTAGCTGCAATAAACCGGCAATTGTATGTAATTTATTTTTATGCTCATGTGTCTGCACTCTCAGGGCCTGAACGAACGCTTTAACCCCGGTTACCTCTTCAGCGAGCTTCTTCACCGCAGTTAAGTCTTTAAACATTGCAACCGCACCAACAATCTCACCGTTCACACTTATCGGTACACGGTTACTTAAAATACTATGATAGTTAATGTATAGTTCCTGATTATAAATTGCTGTACCGGTTTCCACAATTTCAGGTAGACGTGTATCTGGCAATACATCATATATTTTCTTACCAATGTAAATCTCCGTTTCCATCCCTACACCTAAAATATCACCAGCTTTTTCATTAAAAATTGTAATGTTCATCGTCTTATCAACAGCAATGATACCTTCATGCATTGCATTAAATGTTTCAGTTCGTTCAACGTACATTTTGGCAATCTCATGTGGTTCAAGTCCAAACATTTGTTTTTTTATGTGTTTTCCAAGCGTATAAGCGCCCCAAATACTAAGAATCAGAGACATCAGTACCGTGATAAGTATTTCCTGACCATAACTTTCAATCATTTTTATGAATGTTGGGACTTGATAACCGACGATAACAATGCCCACCTGCGTTTTCGTATCATCAATGACAGGCACAAACGCACGTATCATCATGCCTGCTTCTCCTAGAGCTTTTGAAATATAGTAATGTTCACTAAATGCAGCATTTAAATCCGTCGATTCACTGCGCTTACCTAGTTCCTCAGATGTCGGATGTGAAAGCTTCACACGATCCATATTCATTACGACAATATACTCTGCTTTGTTTATAATCCGAATTCCCTCGACAAGCGCGTTGACATTTGTAGCTGCTTCTTTAACATCCGTATTTTTCAAATGAGCACTCAACTCTGGCATATTCGAAACAGTATGCGCTACAAGCATTGCACGTTGTTCAAAATCCTTTTCCTGTTCAGAAAGTAGATTACTAAGCACAAAAATCCCACCAAGTAAAAAGGAAAAAGAAATAATTAAAAACGTCACTAAAAGTATTTTCCCATTTACAGGCATTTTCACCATTTAGTAATTCCTCCTTTCTTATTTATTACTGTTCAATGTGTCATCTATCTGATTGTTACATGAAATTTTCTTTTCGAGTTTCCAAATCACTACTATAATATAGTAATATTCTTAATAGACTATCGTCAAAATATTATTTTTACAATTCCACTACTAAAATGTATAACCACAACTAGTACTAAACTTAATGAACAATATTACAAATAAGCAGTATAAAAGCTAATAATGACTACCCTCAATATTTTTGTATTATAACAATTCTACATTATTTACTCCGTACCATAACAGCTTGAACACTTGAAACCTCTACATTTTCGTTAATTTTCTGTTTGATGTACTTAATGAACGTTATGTTCCTTATTTTCTAAACCTCTTTTTTAAAATAATATTCGCTATGATAATGTCAGCAAGTTTGAAAGCGATAACAAATAGAATATTTAGATAAGAGGTGCCGGAAATGAAATTACTAAAAAATTTAACCGTTCAAGTTATTATAGCCATCCTATTAGGTATCATCGTTGGTGCGATGTTCCCGGAATTCGGCGCAAGTCTTAAAATCTTAGCAGACTTATTCATTAAGCTGATTAAAATGTTAATTGCACCAATCATTTTCCTAACGGTTGTCATTGGTATTGGTAGCATGGGTGATATGAAAAAGGTTGGTAAAATCGGAGGGAAAGCATTACTTTACTTCGAAATCGTATCTACAATTGCACTCGCAATCGGTATTGCAGTGGCATTAATCGTAAGCCCTGGTACTGGCCTAGATACAACAGGGGCAGCTGATGCAGACATTTCAAAATATACAACAGCAGCTGAAGAAACTGATAAAGGTTTAGGTGCCTTCATTTACAACATCATTCCAGATAACGTAGTGGGTGCATTAGCAAATGGTGATTTACTACCAGTATTATTCTCAGCAATACTATTTGGTTTAGCGGCTGCTTCAATCGGCGCACCTGCAAGACCAGTTATTACATTCTTTGAACAAGTAGCAGAAATTTTCTTCAAGATCGTTGGAATGGTCATGAAAATTTCGCCAATCGGTGCATTCGGTGCCATGGCTTATACAATTGGTAACTTTGGTTTAGAATCATTAAGTAATTTAGGATTATTAATGGCATCAGTGTACCTTACAATGTTCTTGTTCGTTGTATTCGTGTTAGGCTCAATTGCAAAATTCTTTGGTTTTAATATTTTCAAATTTATCGCCTATCTGAAAAATGAAATATTCTTGGTAATCGGGACTTCATCATCTGAATCTGCTTTACCTTCCATGATGCGTAAATTAGAGAACTTCGGATGTTCAAAACAAGTTGTGGGCTTAGTCGTACCAACTGGTTACTCTTTCAACCTTGACGGCACTTCCATTTACTTATCAATGGCGGCGTTATTCATTGCACAGGCTTACGGAATGGACTTAACGTGGATTCAAATCATTACATTACTTGGGATCCTAATGATTACATCAAAAGGTGCAGCAGGTGTAACAGGTTCTGGTTTCATCACACTAGCCGCTACTCTTGCAGCCTTCCCAATGATTCCTGTTGAGGGAATTGCGCTATTAATCGGGGTTGATCGCTTCATGTCAGAAGCTCGTGCCGTAACGAATTTAATCGGTAATGGTGTAGCATGTGTTGTCATTTCTAAATCAGAAAAAGAATTTGACGTAAGTATGCAAGAAAATGCGCTTCAAGGTAAAACAAGTGTGACATCCTAAAAAAATAAAGGGTAGTGGTGACAGCATGGTGCTGTTCCACTACCCTTTTTACTTGCCGTATTGCTCAAGTAAGCGCTGAGTATTCGTCGATTGTTCAAGTACCTTTTTCTCATCAGCCCAATAGATTACATACTGATTTCCGTTCACCGTGAACAACATATTTTGTAACTCTTCGCTCATTTCTGAACGTATCGCTACTTTTAAAATGTCGACCTCATACAACGGCTCACCATCTACTTCATACACAATATGATAGGTAGGCAGTTCCTCAAACAAGCTGCGTTCTTTTTTTGAAATATCTCTTACATGGCTTAGTGGATTTTTTTCCATATACGACTCAAGGTCTGCACCTTCTACACGTGCTAACCTTGTCCCATTCTGGAGTAATTCTAACGCATCACGCTCTTTGGCATGATTCAAAATATTTACAATCGCTTCTTCTTCGTTTTTTTCACGAAACTGCATCGTGAAGGCTCCTACAAGTAAAATGACTGCAAATAGTAAAAGACGCCATCTTCGCTTTGTCATACACTCACCTTATCCATGTAACGCTTTTTTTACAAAGCGGTTAATATCAACGTCTGCACCAATTACGAGCATAATATCACCTAGCAAAATTTTATCGCTGGCCTGCGGAGAAACAATAATTTCATTGCCCCGTTTAATGCCGACGATGTTTATGCCATATTTCGCACGAATGTCCAGATCGATTACTGAGTAACCAGCAATTGCATCATTGGCTTTTATCTCCATAATGGAGTGTTCATCAGACAGCTCTAAATAATCGAGTACAGTGTTCGACATCATATTATTGGCAATACGAATACCCATATCACGCTCTGGATGGACCACAACATCTGCACCAATTTTCCGCAGTACTTTTTCATGATAATCATTTTGTGCCTTTACAGTAATTTGCGCTACACCTAGTTCTTTCAAGATAATGGTTGTTAAAATACTTGCCTGAATATCTTCACCAATTGCTACTATGACATGCTCGAAGTTACGAATGCCTAGTGAAGTAAGTACTGACTCATCTGTTGAATTAGCTATAACTGCCTGAGTGGCAATGGAAGCAAACTCGTCCACTCGTTCTGATGAATTGTCTATCGCCATTACATGCGCACCTAAACTCATTAATTCACGAACAATACTGCCCCCAAAACGTCCTAATCCAATAACGACAAATTCTTTTTTCATCATAATTAAACTCCTTCGCATACTACTACTGCTCCAAGTGTACCGCATTCACTGATATATGTATCGCAAAAAGCAAAAGACAATACTGTGTTTTTTAGTAGGCTATTCATTAAGCAATGTCTTAACCGTACGTAGGGATAAAAAAGACGAGGATTTACAAATCATCCTCGCCCTAAAACCTTATTCAGCTGATGCGTTACGCATTTCGTCTAGTACACGGTTTACACGTTTTTCAAGCATTTTCATGCCGCTACCGCCAGCTTGCATATGACGAAGTTGCCCGTCTTTATCGAACACAAAATACGCTGGTACGTATTGGTTTGCGAATGCGTCTGTTAATTTCAATTCGTTGTCAACAAAGATTGGTTGCGTAATGTCATGCTCAGCAGCCACTGCTTTAATTGTTTCTAAATCAGTATCTTCCTCAGAGCGAGGCATATGCACAGCAATAACGTTTAGCTCATCTTTATATTGGTCACGAAAATTATTAACCTCCGGCATTGCTTCTTTACATAAATAGCAACTTACAGACCAAAAGTGAATTAGTGTTGGTTTTTCTCCAACTAAATCAGCTTTTGTTACTTCACCGTTTAACCAAGTTGTTGCGCCTGTAAGTTCAGGCATTTGTTCACGAAGTTTCATAAATAAAATCCTCCTTTATCGTTTGAAAAATCCCCACAACAAAAGCCGTGGGGATTCAAATTGTTAGTCAAATTCGCCTTGGCGTATTTGCCGCTGACGCTTTGTTATCAATTCGCTTTCGCGCAGAAAAACAATGCGTCCAGATTTTGTATTGCGCTTACGCAATTAACTCCATTCAAAATCTGTGACATCCGCCAGAGGTTGTCTGTCGCGTTAAAACGCTACAGATCAAATTATAGTGTTGCTTGACCTGGACGCCAGTTTGCTGGGCAAAGGCCACCAGTTTGTAATGCTTGAAGCACACGTAAAGTTTCATCTACGTCACGGCCAATATTGTTGTCAAACACTGTTTGATATTTTAATTCGCCTTCTGGATCGATGATGAATAGACCGCGAAGTGCGATACCTTCTTCTTCGATTAAAACGCCATAGTCTTTTGCAACTTTGTGATTTGTATCAGCTGCTAATGGGTATTTTAACTCCCCAAGACCATTTTGTGTTCGGTCTGTGTTAATCCATGCTAAGTGCGTGTGGATTGTATCAGTTGAAACACCGATTACTTCTGCATCTAAGTCTTCGAACTCATCGTAACGATCGCTCATTGCAGTGATTTCTGTTGGACATACAAAAGTGAAGTCCATCGGATAGAAGAAAAGTACAGTCCATTTGTCTTGCCCTTTGATTTCTTCTAAAGATACTTTACCGAAAGATTTGTCAGCAAGTACTGCTTCCATTGTGAAGTCTGGTGCTTGTTTGCCTACCATGCGTTCTGCCATGTTAATTCCCTCCAAATTCGAATATGTAAAATGGTCCATTCGCTACTGTTGCGAATCCATTCTCTACCATAACAAAGATAGGTAGCTTTTTCAACGCACGACACTTCACGGTATTACTCGTTTTTAAGAACAGTGTTATATACGCTTAGACTTATATAATTATTCTGATAATAAGGTTTGAATTTTCGCTAGCTTATTCAATTATTTTCTACAATAATACATTTTTTAATAATGGTAATTTCGTCTAATTGTGTATGAATTTTTAACTGTGCTTTTTGCGCTAAAACCATTGCATTTTTTTTTGGATTATGTATAATAATAATGTTTTTGTAAACTAAAAGTTTTGTTAAAGTAAACTTCTATTATACGATGTTTATAATTGCTAAACTTCTTCGAGGAGGGAAAAGATGCAAATCGGAAGTAAAATCAAAGCACTTCGTTTGACAAAAGGTCTCACCCAAGAAGAACTTGGCGAACGAACAGATTTAAGTAAAGGCTATATTTCACAATTGGAGCGTGACTTAAATTCACCTTCTATTGAGACGCTTTTTTCATTATTAGAAGTATTAGGCTCAACACCTAAAGAATTTTTCGATGATGAGGCACCTGAACAAAAAGTCGTTTATACCGAAGAAGACCAATCGACTTACACTGACGAAGATAAAAAGTATGAGATTCAATGGCTTATTCCAACATCAAACGAAAAAGAAATGGAACCTATATTCTTAACGCTGGCAGCTAGCGGAGAGTTTAAACAATTCGAACCTTCACTATCTGAAACATTTATTTATGTTGTCAAAGGACGCATTCGTCTCATTTTAGGGAAAGAACAATATATCGCAAGTGAAGGCAATGCCGTTTATTTCGACGCGGCGGCCCATCATCAAATAGTTAATGCTCATGACGATGAGACAAAAATTCTACTCGTCGCAACAGATTCGTATTTATAGCTTAAGGAGGCGCATCAATGACATCGAATACAATTATTCGTTTTGAAAATGTTTCAAAATCATATAGTGACGGCACTGTCGTCTTAAAAAACATTAACTTAGAACTAGAAAAAGGAAAGTTCTATACATTACTTGGCCCATCAGGTTGTGGGAAAACTACAATTCTTCGTATTATCGCTGGGTTCACTGAGCCAACAACAGGAAATGTGTTCTTTCATGATAAAAAAATCAACTCAGTACCTGCCAATGAGCGCCAAGTAAATACAGTATTCCAAGACTATGCGCTATTCCCCCATTTAAATGTCTTTGAAAATGTTGCATTCGGTTTACGTATTCAAAAGAAACCTGAAAAAGAAGTACAAGAACGTGTAACAGAAGCTCTGAAATTTGTAAATTTAGCTGGCTATGGTAACCGTGAAATTTCTGAGATGTCCGGTGGTCAACGTCAACGTGTCGCGATTGCACGTGCCATTGTCAATGATCCAGAAGTTATTTTACTCGATGAACCACTTTCTGCACTAGACTTAAAACTGCGTACAGAAATGCAATACGAATTACGTGAGTTACAACAACGCCTTGGCAAAACTTTCGTTTTCGTTACACATGACCAAGAAGAAGCGCTTGCCATGAGTGATGAAATTTTCGTTTTAAGTGAAGGTGAAATTCAACAATCTGGAACACCAGTAGATATTTATGACGAACCAATTAACCGTTTCGTAGCAGACTTTATCGGTGAATCGAACATCGTACAAGGTGAAATGATTGAAGACTTTAAGGTGAAATTTACGGGTAAAGTATTTGAGTGTGTTGACCAAGGGATGAAAGCAAACGAGAAAATTGACATTGTCATTCGACCAGAGGATTTAGAAATTACAACGGCGGATAAAGGGAAATTAATCGTAACAGTTGATACACAATTATTCCGTGGTGTTCACTACGAAATTTCTACGTATGATGAGGACGGCAATGAGTGGTTGGTACATTCACTAAAGAAAGCAGATGTAGGGGCAAAAATCGGCTTAGACTTCGATCCGGAAGCGATTCATGTAATGCGCTTAAACGAAACAGAAGAAGAGTTCGATAAACGTTTAGAAGCGTATGGAGACGACGAAGATGCAAACTAAGGCTTCAAAATCTGCCTTATTTCCATACGTATTATGGATTGCATTTTTCGTTATCGCGCCGATTGCCCTTGTTGTATACTATTCCCTACTAGACTTACATGGCAATTTCACGCTCGAAAACTATAAAGCGTTCTTTACATCGGTTTATTTAAAAATGACATTAAGCTCGTTTTGGTATGCGTTTTTAATTACATTCTTCACATTATTAATTTCTTACCCAACAGCTTATTTCTTAACAAAAACAAAGCATAAGCAACTTTGGTTACTACTAATAATTATTCCATCTTGGATTAACTTACTATTAAAAACGTACGCATTTATCGGGATTTTCGGTCTCTATGGTCCTATTAACGCTTTTATTGAGGTTCTAGGCTTTGATCCGAAGCAAATGCTATTTACTGATATTAGCTTTGTTTTCGTATCCGTCTATATTTTCATTCCGTTTATGATATTACCGATTTTCAACTCATTAGATCGTTTAAATCCAACACTGGTTTATGCAGCACGTGATTTAGGAGCTTCTGCCTTTACTACATTCCGTCGTGTCGTGTTACCACTAACAATGGACGGCGTAAAAGCAGGCATTCAAGTTGTCTTTATCCCAGCATTATCACTATTTATGATTACACGTTTAATCGCAGGTAACCGGGTGATTACGCTTGGTACAGCTATTGAGCAACAGTTCCTTGTTACTCAAAATTGGGGTATGGGCTCGACAATCGCTGTATTCCTAATTTTATTCATGGTCATCATTATGTTAATAACAGGCCAAAAGAATAAAGGAGGTCGCGTACGATGACTAAACTTACAACATCGGCAAAAGTGTATTTAGCGATTGTCTTTATCGTCTTGTATGCACCCATTTTTTACTTAATCTTTTACTCCTTTAATAGCGGCGGCTCGATGAATAACTTTGAATCATTCACGTTTGACCACTATAAAGCTGTTTTCGAGGATACTCGATTGCTTGTTATTTTAATTAATACTGTTATCGTAGCATTGCTATCGGCATTAATTTCAACAATTATCGGTACACTAGGTGCGATCGGTATTATGACTGTGAAAGATTCAAAAATGCGCAATACATTATTATCGTTAAACAATGTGTTAATCGTCAGCCCAGACGTGATTATCGGGGCTAGCTTTTTAATTTTATTCACAATGGTCGGCATTAAGTTAGGCTTTGCATCTGTACTACTAGCGCACGTTGCGTTTAGTGTACCAATCGTTGTTTTAATGGTATTACCGAAATTACTTGAAATGAACAAGTCTTTAATTGATGCGGCACTTGACCTAGGTGCGACAAGAAAAGATGTCATGATGCGCGTCATTTTACCGTATATTAAGCCGGGTATTTTCGCAGGATTCTTCCTCGCTTTAACGTATTCTTTAGATGACTTTGCGGTTACATTTTTCGTAACGGGTAACGGCTTCAGTACGCTGTCAGTTGAAATTTACTCGATGGCACGTGCTGGAATTTCCTTAACCGTTAATGCGATTTCTGGTTTAGTATTCTTCGTCACTGTGTTAATTGTCATCGGTTATTACTTCGTGACAAGTCGTACAAGTAAAAGAACGGGGGGACATTAATGAAGTCATTAATTCAAGCAACAATCGCCATTATTGTCGTTACCGCCCTTTTAATGTATGCTGGGAACGCAATGAGTGCTGGTAGCGGAAAAAGCGGCAAAGATACGCTAACCATTTTTAACTGGGGCGAATACATCGATCCTGATTTACTAAAGCAATTTGAAAAAGAAACAGGGATCCATGTTATTTACGAAACATTTGACTCGAATGAAGCTATGATGACAAAAGTTCAACAAGGTGGAACTGCTTACGATATTGCGATTCCTTCTGAATATATGATTGAAAAAATGAAAGAGGAAGATTTACTGATTCCTCTTGACCATTCAAAAATTCCGAACATGAAAAATATTGACCCATACTTTTTAGATTTACCTTTTGATGACAACAATAAATATTCTGTTCCGTATTTTTGGGGTACAGTTGGGATTGTCTATAATCCTAGTTTAGTCGGTGATTTAGACTTCTCTTCTTGGGAAGATTTATGGGATCCTTCTTTAAAAAGGACTGTCTTTTTAGTAGATGGTGCTCGTGAGGTGATCGGTATGGGTTTAAACAGCCTAGGTTACTCATTAAACTCTTTAGATAACAATGAGTTACGTTCTGCAACGGATAAGTTAATTAAGCTTGCGCCAAACGTGAAAGCCATTATTGGAGATGAAATTACACCGTTAATGATTAATAACGAGGCGACAGTTGCACTTACTTGGTCAGGCCAAGCAGCCGATATGATGTATGAAAATGAAGATTTAGACTTTGCGGTACCAGAAGAAGGCTCGAACTTATGGTTTGATAATATGGTCATTCCAAAAACTTCGAAAAATATTGATGGTGCACATGCCTTCATTAACTTCATGTTAGATGCTGATTCAGGTGCGCAAAATGCTGATTTTGTTGGCTATTCAACACCAAACATTGCAGCAATGGCGTTAATGGACGAAGAAGTTGTGACTGATGAACGTTATTACCCAACTGAAGAACAACGCGACACTTTAGAGGTCTATAAAAACTTAGGACCTGATTATTTAGGTAAATACAACGAACTGTTTTTAGAATTTAAAATGAGTATTCGTTAAATTAAGAAAAGTGCATTCGCGCCCGTCCGCATGCGACAAGCTGCTTGTGAGCCCGAAGCGAAAGTAAACGCTCCACCACTTTCGCCCGAGGGAGCAGACCGCGACCTCGAGCGTGCGGCGCGAATGCCTAGACATCGATGAATACTTATACTTTCTTATCTTTTATAATAGAGCTGTCACCCCAGTTAATCACTGGAGTGATAGCTTTTTGCAATTTAGACTAAAAGCATTAAGTCAGACTTTAAGTCAATAGTAACTTAATACCCATTATGTTAGACTGTAGTATATTTGAATAGATTAAGCTAAAAGGAGGCTAAAAAATGGCCCAACAGACATCAAATAAAGCAGCATTATATATTTTAATGTTTAATATGTTCATCGCGATGGGAACTATTGGTATCATCATTCCTGTCATGCCTGAGTATTTGAAGATTTTTGGTGCAGCAGGACAAGTGCTCGGCATGCTCATTGCAACATTTGCATTAGCACAATTTGTATTTTCGCCAATTGCCGGAAACCTATCAGATAAATACGGCCGTAAAAATCTAATCATTTTCGGTCTTGTGATTACAGGTCTTGGACAAATTGCTTTCGGACTTTCTACAGAAGTATGGATGCTCTTTGTCGCACGCTTTTTAGGAGGTTTAGGTTCAGCATTCATCGCACCCCCAATTATGGCATTTGTAGCCGATGTCACTACATATGAAGAACGTGGTAAAGGAATGGGGTTGCTCGGGGCAGCTATGTCTCTTGGCTTTATGATTGGACCTGGTATTGGTGGCTTCTTATCTAAAGTAAGTCTACACTTCCCATTTTATATGGCTGGCGCTGCGGCATTTTTTGCGGCAATATTATCATTCGTGTTGTTACCAAATACAAAACCAAGCACAACACAAAAAGCACAAAAACAGGATAATCTCGCTAAGCAAATGGTGCATTCCGTTAAAATGCCCTACTTTGTTATGCTTCTCATTATGCTTGTTTTCTCGTTCGGAATCGCCAATTTCCAAACGACTCTATCTTTATTCGTCACACAGAAATTTAACTACACACCAACGGATATTGCAATCTTACTAACAGTTGGTGGTGCAGTAGGTGTCGTTGTTCAAATGTTTATCATTACACCTCTATTTAAACGTTTCGGTGAGATGAAGGTTGTATTAGTCAATTTACTGGTTGCATCAATAGCCATCTTCTTAATTTTATTTGTATCAGGCTTTGCATTAATGTTAGTTGTTGCAACAATTTTCTCTACGGCAACAACGCTTATTCGACCAGCCGTTAACACACTGATTTCCAAATTAGCTGGCAGCGAACAAGGCTTTGCCGCCGGGCTCAACAATGCATATATGAGCCTAGGTAATATGATTGGCCCTGCTCTAGCTGGTTTATTATTCGATTGGAATATTAACAGTCCTTACATTTTTGGTGCCATCATTTTATTTACTTGCTTCCTTCTTGCCCTTATTTGGACAATGAAAAAAGCACCACATTTGATGAAGCCCGATTCTAATTAACCTTAAAGTTAATTGACTATTTTTAGCAATATGGTACAGTATTAATGAAAAATCAAATCGCTTCATGACCACTAGGGGAGTCTTTTTAAGGCTGAGACGTGTATTGCATATACGGACCCTTTGAACCTGATCTAGTTCACACTAGCGTAGGAAAGTGGCGACACTTGCTTTTTGTGATATTTAAAATGCAAGGCCGCTTCCTACCGTTATGGGGAAGCGGCTTTTTTTTATGAATTCAAAAGGAGTGAAAGATTTGTCTATTCGAAAACTTACCATCATGGCATTATTAGTTGCTATAGCAGTGGCAGGCTCAACGTTCATCTCGATTCCAACAGGGATTGCACGTGCCTATCCCGTGCAACATGCCATTAATGTCATCAGCGCCATCTTGCTCGGACCTTTACCTGCTGTCATGATAGCCTTTGTAACGGCCATCATTCGTATTTTAACAGGCACAGGCTCCCTCTTAGCTATTCCTGGGAGTGTCATCGGCGCGTTACTTGCATCTCTAGCCTATAAATACAGCGGAAAGATCTGGTTAGCTGGTGCTGGCGAAATGTTTGGCACAGGTATACTCGCTTCTCTCGTAGCTGTACCCTATTCTCACCTATTAATGGGGACTTCGGTAGCTGCCATCTTTTTCATGCCTGCTTTTTTGACCTCTAGTATGATTGGTGCAATCCTAGGAGTAGTTATTGTAAAAAGTCTACAAAAAACTGTATTTGTAAAAAAACTTAACACAACATTGTAATACTAAATCTATTTGTATATTCTCCATTCGATCTTCGATAGGTCTGATTATTAATTAAAATAATTTAAACCGATGGTACACAAATTCAAACATGTGCCATCGGTTTTATTATTTTTCGTTATGAACGCTTTCTCATTCCTTTAATAACTGCGCCACATTCATATCTTCTTCCTTCACTGACGAATGCAACTTCTTAAGTAGAGCATTAAGAAATTCTACTTTATTTTTCGCTTCAGGCCAAAGAGGCTGCAGCTCATCGATTACTTTTCATATTGGGGCGTAATTTTTTTATAGCCACCGTTAAACTAAAGACAATAATAAGTACATAAACAATTAAATAAGTCACCCAGACAGGCAATTCAATCCCTGTTAGCTCGATTAACGCATCGCCTATTGATGGTGAAATAAGTGTTAACATTAATGCACCAGGGTTAATGGATGCCCAAAAATAAGTCATAAAGGACGAACTTGCCCCCGTTGCACTCCCCATTTGGTGAAAGGCCATTGTTAAAAAGAAGAAAAACGCCGTAATCCCACCTAAGAAAATAATCGATCCGTACGTCGCAATCATTGAAACAATTGTTTTCTTCGTAATCGTGGAGAACATCACACCAATACTACCAATCGCAATCACTGTCACTAAATAAAATAAAAAGATAGACACTAACTGCGATGGTGATACACCACCAAATAAGAACACCAAACTGTACAATGGTAGTCCTGCCACTAGCATTAATACTAAAAAGGCAACGGACGAAAATAATTTCCCAATAATAATTTGGGTTGAGCTTTGTGTCGTTGTCAGTAAAATGTTCAAGGTTTGCTTTTCTCGTTCACTACTAATGGCTCCCGCTGTTAAACTTGGAGTAATGAACAGGACAAGTGCCATTTGCACAATAGTCAATACGGCAAACATCATAAAACTCATGTCCGGACTAAAGAAACCTTTACCTGTAAATTCAGTCGTTAGTAGTAAAAAACCCGCTATAAAAATACTAATAACGGATAAATAAAACATTAAACCCGAAAAGCTTTTAAAAGAACGGAAGCGCAACTTCAATTCTTTTACGAGTACTGGATTATAAAATCGTTCCATCATTGACTGTCCGCTCCCTTCGTTATCGACATAAAGACATCCTCTAAATCTTTTTCTTCTTCACTTAACGCATAAATTGGCATATCCGCAAGCATCGCTTTTTTCAGTAATGCCACCTGATCGGCCTCAGTACCCCGGTAATTAAACGCAATTTCTGAGCGATTATCCACGATATCAATAGCAGAAATCATCGAATCCTCTTCAAAGAATGTACGCACTTCATGTAAACGCTCGGCTACCTTCACTACAATTCGCTTTTCACCTTGCAATTGTGCTTGGATCGTTGCTACATTACCGTGCGCTATAAGTTTACCGTTATCAATTACACCAATCTCATCACACATCTCCGCAAGTTCCGGCAAAATATGTGATGAAATTAAAATTGTTTTACCCATCGATTTTAAATCACGTAAAATATCGCGCATTTCTACTCGTGCACGTGGATCAAGCCCAGATGCAGGTTCATCTAAAATCAATACTTTCGGGTCATGAATGAGCGCACGCGCTAAACATAAACGCTGTTTCATCCCCCGTGACAGTAAATCAACATAGTCATAACGCTTATTTGTTAAATTTACAAGTTCCAATAACTGCGGGATTAACACTTTACGCTCTGCAGCACGAATACCATAACTTGCTCCGTAAAAATCTAAATACTCATCGACTTTTAATTGGTCATAAACCCCAAAGAAGTCTGGCATATAACCAATTTGCTTACGCACTTCTTCCGGCTCTGTCACAACGCTTTTACCGTTAATAAGCGCATCACCAGACGTTGGCGAAAGTAATGTTGCTAAAATAGAAAACGTCGTCGATTTCCCAGCACCATTTGAGCCAACAAAACCGAAAACAATACCTTCCTCAAGAGATAAATTCAATTGATCTAATGCTGTAAAGGAGCCGTATTTTTTTGTTAACTCACGAATTTCTATCATTATTTCGCAACTCCTTTCAACTCTAGTTCTGGTAATGTCGTTGGTTCACCTGTTTGGTCTGGCCCAAATTTAATTTGAAGTAAAACTTCATCCTCTTGATCAAAATAGTGATTAATGTTTTCAGTAAATACTTGGTTTGTATCGGTTAATGCCTCAAATGCGCTCTTTTCATTATTCCAGATAAATAACTCCATACGCTTCGTATCTTTGTTCGAAACCGTTAGCTCATCGAATGATTGGACTGAAGTCATAAAATTCTCTGGCAATGCAATCTTCACATCATACGACCCCTCTTGCATATATCCAGTATTCAATTGCTCGTCATACATTTCAAAGTATCCATTCGCCGATTGAGTACCCACGGTATATGTTAAGTTCGTACGCTTCATTGTAAACGGTCCTGTTAGCTCTACCTTACCTTCAAATGGCTGAACAAAATAAGAAATAGGCGCCATATTAGCACTTGAATCAAGTTCAACCCCAGCAATCGCTTGATCTGCCCAAGCTGTCAACACAGGCAATTCATCATTTTCTGTGAGTGATAGTGCCATAGATTTCATACTCTCAATACGAAGTGGATCTATCTCTTCTTTCTTCGCTGGATACATATAACTGTTGTTACCATACGTCATTGGTTTTTGCAGAACTGTCGTTTTTAACGCTTGATCAACATGCAGTGTTTCATTTGGCTCAATATCGCCAAGCTTCACTTCTTTAATGCCTGATATCAACGTGACATCTTTTAAAACGAATGGGAAATTATTTTTTACCGTTCCTGATAGTTTTTCATCTTTTAGCGTAATATCAATATCCATATTACCAATATTTTGTGTAGCTGTTTTCCCTGTAAAGGATTGAACAGACCAATAGCTTAAATCACGTAATGTTAACGTCGAGCCATTTGGATGCTCCTTTATATACGATGATTCATGTAGATTTTTCATACTACCATCAATATTATTCCGATTTCGGAACGCGACTGCTGTTGTATTTGTATCAGTCTCTACAACAAAATCACCACCACGATTCGTTAAAATCGACTCTACATAATATCCACTTACACTCTTATCCTCATTTACTTTATAAAAGGCGGACTGTTGTACTTGTGGCTGCATAAGACGATCCTTCGCCCCAAAAATAAACAGTGCAACGGATAACATAATAGAAATAGCAGGAATAATCCACCAAGCATGCTCACGTTTGTCCATTTTTTTCAATACAAAGTAAAGGAGTGGTCCAATAATTAAAATATATAGAATAATAACGACTAGCATATAAGTGACTGATACTTCAAAAGAAGGGAATAATTCATTTACTGAACGCAACTCATAAGAAACCCTATCCATCGTCGAATTGCCATTCATATCCCCTTGCTGCATTGAATTTTGGATGTTTAACATTTTAGCTGTTAAAGTAGCATAGCCATCCATTGATGCTAATGGATTGTCACCTAACGAGAACGTCGTCTGTATAATTTCACCACCACCTACTTTTTTCTTAGCAGCCAAAATTGTAGCCTCGTTCGCTAATACTCGGGTACTACCTGAATTTTCAGTTGCTGTATAAACTGAAATAGGACTAGTAAAAGTACCGCCTCCAGACAACTTCGTTAAACTTTCAACTGAAACAGTTGTCGTTTGTTGTGACAATGTTAACGGTAAAAATTCTTTAAAAATACCAGCTGTTGCTTCTACTTGATCAGAGGCCCCAAGTAATAACTTACCTCCCTCTTGCACCCATTTTAGCAATGCTTCCTGTTGTTTCTGCGATAAATCTACCAGTGCAAATTCATCGACTGCTATAACATTAGCCATCGCATAGCCCTGTGCATCATCTGGTAATGTATAATCCTTTAACTGATTTAAATTGAATATTTCTACATTACTTGATGATGTAACTTGTGATAATCGTAAGTAAGCTGCCAAACGGTCACTTTTTTCCGTTAACGTATAAATAAACGTAGAAGATGGCTCAAGGAAATTTGCTTGTAATTGTTCCGTCCCTTTATAAGACACGATTTTTCCCTTTTCAATGCCACCCTCATAAAAGGCAAATAATTTCGAGTCATTTGAAGAACCATAGTCAGCTAGGCCATCCAAATAGAGCTCAAATGTTTTTTCTTCTCCTGCGGCTAAATCAAGTGAAAATATCAACGCTGACCCGATTTCGTGGGTATTTTGAGCGTTAATGGCCATATCCCCTGAAAAATCAGTGCCGTTATTTTTCACTGTAATTTTTATGGGCACTACAGATTGATATTTCGCTTTACCATTGATACCAGCTGTCGCCTGTACCTCTAAACTTGGTGCCGCACTCACCTGTGATACAGGTAGCACTAAACTCATAACAAGCATAAATAATAGTACAAGTACTGGTATTTTCGTTTTTATCAAAAGCTCAACCCCTTTTTTTCTACTAGTCCTGAAAGACATTTACATAATTATACGTTTTTAAAAACATTTTGTTCCATTTCTTATTTTTTCTTCATGAATATTCATAAACTCTTAAGAATTTAAAGATGGTGAACATGAAAAAGACTCTAAAAACCTCAGAGTCCTTCCACTTATTTCGTATAATCAAATAAACAACGAGCATGATCCTGTACGACTTCTACAAATGCTTCTACCTGCCGCAATTCAAATGAAGATTCATAACCGATTAACCATGTATCCCGTGTTAAACCAAATTCCTTTTCATTGTTCATGAGCGCAATTTTATTCACTCCATCATCTTCATTCAATGTAATCGACGGTAAAATCGCATAACCTATTCCGTTTAATGCCATTTGTTTACATGTTTCAATTTGATCGACTAAAATTTGTCGACTAGGATTAGATGCAAAATGTCGCTGCCACCACTGTTGAATTTCTTGATAATAGTTCGAATCACTTTTAAATTGAATAAATGGACGATCAGTCGTTAAGACATCCTCAATCGTTTTCAGCTCCTGGTCTACTAAATACAGCGTATCTCGGAATAGGTGAATTTTCTCCCCCCGCCAATCGACTTGTCCCCTTACAATCCCAACATGCGCCTCGCCTTCATACAATGCCTTGACAATTTCGGAGCTCCAGCCTGTCATCAGTGAAATTTTGGCCTCAGGATATCTTGTTACGAAATCCTTTAACACTTTTGGTAGCCAGTTTTGTCCGACAATCGATGCACACGCTATTTTCAATGTACCATTTACTTTTGTTGTCAGTGACTGAATCATTTCAAAAATTTCTTCTTTTTTTGCAATCATTTCATTCGCATAAGAAATGACCAGCTCTCCAGCCGGGGTTGCTGTCAGCCCTTTTTGTGAACGAATAAACAGCTGTGTTCCCCACTCTTTTTCAATTGATTGTAAACGCTGTGAAAGAGCAGGCTGCGATAAAAATAATCGCTCCGCTGCCTTACGCATATTGCGTTCCTCTGCTAAAATTTTCAATATTTCTGCTTCTGTTGCCGTCACAAGAGTATCCTCCTACTCATAAGAAAAGGGACTCAATGTTTTCTTTGAGCCCCTCCTAAACTAGTTTTCCTTTTGGTAAATATATTTTTTTAATTGCTTTAAAATAACACGTCTCGTCAAAATGCCAGCAAACAAACCTTCTTCATCGACCACACATAAAAATGCATGGTTAATGACTAAATCTAAGGCTCGTTGGAATGTATCTGTTGTTTTTAATACGGCCAAATTTTTATCCATAATTGTGTCTACTTTAATGTCAGGTAGTTTTTCATATTCAATATGCTCAAGTCCTAAAATCGCTTCAGTAATCATCTTCATACTTAGTAAACCTTGAAGACGGTATTTCATATCTAATACAGGAATTGATGAATACCCTGTACGCGTTAGCACCAATAGAGCATGCTCTGCACTATTTCCAACTTGAACATGTGCAACCTTTTCGGATGAAATAATAAAATCACTAATTGGCATTGCTAATAAATCCTTGCTGTTAGTTGAAATCATGAACTTCTTCTCCTTTTCTGTCCCAACGATGCAGAACAGGATGCTTCTCCTTTATCATATCATAATTTTTCCTTTAATGACCGTGACAAGGCCGAGAAGAATTTTATTATAACCACGAATTATTTCAGCGTTTCGAGCAAAAATTAAGTACCAAATTCGCTCACGCAAATTTGATACTTTCGTTACAACATTCTATTTCAATACCCTGCTTGGCTCCAATAATAAAAAATCATTACACCTGTAAATGCAAAAAAAAGTGCATATACCCAAACAACCGGATTCAGCACCGTTGAATACTCTTCAACAGTTTCAGAAATCGGTGTATCCATTTCTGATTGTCGTTCTGACGTCATTTTTGCAATCCGTAACGTCGAAACAAATGAAATGACACTAATAACAGTAACCGTGATCAGAAGCGGTATTAACCACATACCCATCGGCAAAACTCCTTTCTTTGCCTATTAGTATGCGTTAAACCCGTAGCTCTCTATTCAGGAAATTCTATTAAAACGGGTATGGATTTAACCATTGTCCACCATCCAATGTGATACATTCTCCGTTCATATAACTTGCTTTATCTGACATCATAAATGTCGCTAAATCTGCAATCTCTTCTGGTGTACCAATACGATTTAACGGTACAGAATCTAATGTACGTGCAGCAGCTGCTTCTGATTCCCAAAGCTTAGATGCTCCACCCGTACGTTCAATCGGCCCTGGTGCAATCGCATTTACTCGAATACCATACTGTTTTCCCCACTCAACAGCTAGTGTTCTTGTCACTGATAAAACACCTGCTTTCGCCGCAGCTGAATGAATGACTCCTGCACCTGCATTCCATGCATACGTGGCAACCATATTAATCATAGAGCCTTTAATTTTATGTTCAATCCAGTACTTCCCTACAGCTGATGAACAGTAAAAAGTACCATTTAATACAATATCAATCACAGATTTCCAGCCATTTGGAGACAATTCCTCAGCTCTTACGATAAAATTCCCCGCTGCGTTATTGACAAGCCCATCTACTTGTCCAAACTTTTCTACTGCAAACGCCACCATTGCTTCTGCTTGTTCTGGTACTCGGACATCCATTTGGAATGTCTCGATTGCATTGCCTGCTTCTGAAATAAATGTTTTCGCTTCTGCTAAACGCTCTTCATTACGTCCTGTAATGACAACATTGGCACCCTCAGCAACAAATTGCTTCGCCATATAAAGACCCATTCCACTAGATCCACCTGTAATAATGATTGTTTTCCCCTGTAACATACCATTTCCCCCTTTGCGAAAATTAAAAATGAATTGCTATTCATTATGTTACTACAAATTACTGGAAATGTCTCATTTTATCTACAATAAACATATATTTATAGCATATATTTAAATTTTCTATTACTATAAAAAAAGCCAATTCCCTATTATCATAGAAGTCGACTCTTAAACATTTCATATATAAATCACTTATCGCGGCTGATCATGCAACTGTATTAGTGTTTTTACATTATTATTGATTTAATCTTTTTATGTAATACACAGAGATATCTAACATTGAAACATCTCTTTACCTATGCTTTATTCATATTTCAAGGCCACCGTGGAAAGCGTCCGTCTGGAGTGTAATGTGCTGTCAAGTACAGATTTCGGTGTAGAGCCTTTTTAACTATAGCGTTTTTCAATGCCCTCAAAAAAAGCGAGGTATTCGACGATTAAATCGTCGAATACCTCACAATGTGAAACGCTATGGACTTTTCAGTGCCTCATTTACAATGCATCACATTTTCTTTCAATTAACAAAATATTGTTCAATTACCGCTTCTACCGACAAAGGCTTATTGTATAAATATCCTTGCCCTTTTTGACAGCGATAACGTTTTAAAAAGGCAACCTGAAACAGTTCCTCAATGCCTTCAGCCACGACTTCTAGCCCTAAATTATGCGACATTGAAATAATTGCTTTAATAATCGCTTCATTTTTTTCATCTTTCGCTATATCTGCTATGAATGACTGATCGATTTTAATTGTGTCGATTGGATATTTCTTTAAATAGCTTAAAGAAGAATACCCAGTGCCAAAATCATCAACTGATACATGTACACCTAAGTGTTTTAAGTCAGATAAAATCGAAAACGTTTCATTCACATTCGTCATCGAACTCTCTGTAATTTCCACTTCCAATAACGTAGGTTCTACATCATATTTGTTCAAAGCATCATTTATTTTTCGTGCGAAATCTTCTCTTCTAAACTGCTTTGGCGATATATTGACAGCAATGCGAACAGGCCGATATCCAAGATCTTTCCATTCTTTTTGATAACGACATACTTCCTCTATAACCCAGTCGCCAATATTAATAATTAAGCCTGATGCCTCAGCAATTGGAATAAACTGTGCAGGTGAAACGAAGCCAAATTTTCTGTTATTCCAGCGCAATAATGCCTCAAAACTATCTATTCTATTCGTCGTTAAGTCTATTTGAGGTTGTAAATGGATACTTAACTCATCAAATTCAATGGCACGGCGTAAATGTGACTCCATTAAAGCTTCATTCGGAAACGCAGTTGTCATATCATCCCGGAAATAACGAAAATGGGATCGTCCATGCTCTTTTACTGAAAATAGTGCTTGGTCGGCTTTACGTACAAGCGTTTCTAAATCATTACCATCCGCCGGACTAAGGGATATACCTATGGAAACACTGATAAAATATTCCTGACCATCTATAATAAACGGCTGTTTTAATGCCTCCAATAGTTCACTCGCTACTTTTTCAATTTTCTCAAATGTTGCATCCTTTAATAGAAAAATAAATTCATCGCTATTATAGCGATATACTGAGCATTTTGAATGGCTTAACTCACTCAGTCTATTACTAAACATGCGCATTAATTCATCACCTTGACTTTCACCTAGTGACTCATTAAATTTTTTAAAACGATCAATATCGATTAATATAAGCGCAGCCTGTTGTTTATTAGTTTTACTATCATTCAGATGTTGTAGCCAATGCTCCTTGAACGCTTTTCGATTCCAAATACCCGTCAGCTCATCCATTAAAGCCAAATAATAAAAAGTCTCATGATCATTCATAAATGCTTTCGCTTCTTTAATAAATAAATGAATACCTACTATTTCACCATTAAAATATGTTGGATGGGTACGTAAGAAAAAAGGTTCTTCGCTTAGTAGTTGGTCCTTAAATAAACACTTCGGCATACCAAATGCAGAACCTTCTAATGTTTTTTCGAATAATAACTTAAATTCACTCACATACCTTTTTTCTAATATTGAAAAAATATTTTGCCCAATAATGCTTACTTGTTGATGCAACAATAAAGAAGTTGCTGCTGCATTCTGATAAATTATATGCCCCTGTAAATCGGTTGTTAACACAGGATTAACATGTTGTTCAACAAACTGTAAATATGGCTGTCCATAAGCCATTACAGTATTATCTCGTATTTCACGAAAAATAATAGCAGATACATTCCCATCTAAATGTTGAACACTTACATCAAGTTTTTGCGTTTCTTGCCCTTTTAAAAATTTAATTGTTTGAATACTACCTGACTCTTGCATAAAGATAGTTAATAATTTTTCCCAGCACAGTTCCGTAAAAAATTGTGTTGCTTCAATAGCATGCTCATCATTTAACTCTATTAAAGAAGCCACTTTATCGTTACGGTAAACAACTTCAAATTCCCTGGTATCTTTTTGTCTTAAAAAGACAATTGCATCAAATGGATTTAACTTTGCCAGTTGATGATAATATACATCTTGCCCTACATTATCTTTTATTTTATCCATCTTTTCCCCCATTAAGCAGAGCCTGTACAATATTCGATTACGTAAAAGGAAAGCTACTCTTCGTCTATTGTAGGCTTTAGCGCATCTTTTAAGAAAATTTCTTGGCTATTAATTGGATCTTCACCACGGTCAAACTCTTTATAATGATATTTCCCATTCGAGTCTTGAATACGTGCTTTCGCTGTATCTTCTAGTTGTTTGTTCATTATGTCAATAATACGTTTTTTTGCTTCACTTGCATACACTGGGAATAAAATTTCTACACGTTTGATCATATTTCGAGTCATCATATCCGCTGATGAAAGGTATACTTTATTTTCCCCATTATGATGGAACCAATAAATACGGGAATGCTCAAGGAAGCGACCTACAATACTTGTCACCGTAATATTATCGCTAATGCCCGGTATTCCTGGGCGAATACAGCAAATACCACGAATGATTAGTTCAACTTGAACACCTGCAATCGACGCCTCATATAGTTTCATCATTAAATCTTTATCGGTTAATGAATTCATCTTCGCGCGAATAAATCCGTTACCATACTGTTTATGACAAGCAATTTCTTCGTCAATCAGAAGAATAAACTCATCACGGATATCAAACGGAGCAACCACTAAATGATTAAATTTCGGCTTTTCTGTATAACCACTTAAGAAGTTGAAAAAGTTTGTTGCATCAATCCCAAATTCTTTATCGGATGTAATAATCCCCATATCCGTATATATTTTTGCTGTTGCATCATTATAGTTCCCTGTACCAAGATGCACGAAGCGTTCGATTTTGCCGTTTCGACGACTAACAACGAGTGTGATCTTGGAGTGGGTTTTCAAATTATTCATGCCGTAAATTACAAGACAGCCAGCTTGCTCAAGTTCCTTCGCCCAATGCACATTATTTGCCTCGTCAAAACGAGCTTTTAACTCCACTAACACAGTTACTTGCTTGCCATTTTCAGCAGCTAACTTTAATGCTTGAATAATAGGTGAGTTTCCACTTACTCGATATAGTGTTTGCTTAATCGCCAGTACATTCGGATTAACTGCGGCTTCGGTAATAAAGTCCACAATCGGTGCAAATGACTCGTACGGGTGATGGAAGAAAATATCTTGTAGCAACGCTTTTTCAAAAATATTTTCATCAGACTGTAAATCTAATGGTGGTTGTGGAATAAAGCTTTCATATTCTAAATGCTCACGGCCGACCGAAATGCCTTTGACAAAGGAGAACATAAAGGTTAAATCCAGTGGGCCATCAATGTGAAATACATCCGCTTCTTCGATTTCGAATTCATCGAGTAAATAGGCTAATACTTCATCATTCATTTCACCTACACGAACTTCAAGGCGACTTCCTACGCCCCATTTGCGCTTTTTCAGCTCTTTTTCAATTTCTACAAGTAAGTCTCGTGCGCCTTCTTCATGAATCGTTAAATCTGCATTACGTGTTAAACGGAAGGCCTGAGCAGATTTTACACTATAACCCAAAAATAATTTTTCAATATGAGCAACAATCACATCTTCCAGTAAAACGATAACTGTCTCCCCTTCAGCAGAAGGTACTTTAATATAACGATCAAGTACAGATGGCACCTGTACAATCGCTACCTTTTCACGATTTTCTAACTCTATTTCATCTTGCTCTAATAATACCAATATATTCAATGTTTTCCCGATTAGCGTTGGGAAAGGCCGATATGCATCAACGGCTACTGGTGTTAATACAGGGAAAATTGTCTCCGCAAACATCTCGTTGATAAATGCTTTTTGAGTGCTATTCAAATCCTTCATATCTGCAATATGTACATTATGTTGAGGTAATAAATCATAAATTAAATGACGATATACTTCTGTTTGACGACGTACTAATGCTTGCGTACGCTCTGCGATTTTCGCTAATTGTTCTTTCGGAGTCAGACCTGATTTATTTTCAGCTTTATGGAAACCTGCACGAATTTGATCTTGCAAGCCTGCTACTCGTACCATGAAAAATTCGTCTAAATTCGAACTGAATATCGCTAAAAACTTTAAGCGTTCTAGCAGAGGATTACTTACATCCTCCGCTTCTTCTAAAACACGCTCATTGAAGGCAAGCCAACTTAGTTCACGGTTATTATAGTATTGTGGTTTGGCGATTTCCTCTAATAAATTGATTTGCTCTTGCAAATACTCTTCTGCATTTATACTATTTTTCGTTACTTCAGTTGTCATTTTGTTTCCACCCTTCTTCAATAAAATTTATTTTGATTGCCGTTTTTAATACACGCTCTAAATGCTTTTTATGACGCTCCGCTTGATATCTTTCAGCGGCAACATTTTTTTCGACTAAAATATCTAACCTAACAAAGTCATTATCTTTATGCATTTTAATAGTATGAACAACATTTCGTTTCGAAACATTTAATGCATAAACAAATTTTAACATAGCACCGAAATCACGCGTTTTACGATATTCCTCTCGACTTATCCACCCCGTAAAAGGTGAGGCAAAACGTTGATAGTAATCTTTATTTTTATAAGAGGCTAGAAGAGCTAATTGCACACGTTCCTTATGATTCAATCCGTCAATTGATTGATTGGCAATTAAGTAAAAAGTATGTTGGCTGGCTGAGTTTAGTTCTATATATTCACCAATATTAAATACCTTCGCGGCTTTACGTATTAACTGTAAATCTTGGGCGTTGAAAGTTAAATAATTTAAATGACAGCACTCCCGGTATAGCTGATCTACCAAATCCCTTAAATAATCCATTTCAATCTCGGCACGACCATATTGTCTTGCTAGCCTCCTAGCGTTTCCCTCAAACACCTTGTATTTGTCGAAAGCTTGCTCATCACTTTTTAAAATCCGCTGGAGTATAAGACCCTCTCGTAATCCTTTATTCGTTAGCTGAAACACTTCACTCTGTACAACCTCCATCAGAACACAAAAAACCTCTAATGCAGGTACGATAATATCGGCACGATCTGTTGAAAGCCCGTCCAATTGCTTTAATGCATCAAAAGACATATTGCCTAAATAGTTACTCAGTTCATCTATGTCTTGCTTTGGGATTTCATAACCATGTACACTGGCAATTGGATACGCACGCCTTTGCTGATGAATTTGTGCAATATTTCTCGCACTACCACCAATTGCAATAATGGGTAACTGAACACCTTGAATCCAAGGGAGTGACAGAAACTGTTCTTTCACAAAGTCAATTAGTTCCTTTCTTTCACTACTATTTGGAATATCTCCTTTTACAAAGTTCTGTTTTAAAGACACTGTTCCAAAAGGGAAGCTATGCGTGTTTAGAAGCTGCTTATCCTTATACAAGGTAATTTCAGTACTACCTCCACCAATATCAATTGTTATGGCAGAAGGTGTCCCCATCGAATAAGCAACCGCCATATAACCGTAGTATGCCTCTTCCTCACCTGATAACAACTCAATTTGGATACCCGTATATTCCTTCATTCGCGCTATAATACTATCTCGATTAGTCGCCTGGCGTATAGCGGCGGTTGCTGCGGCTTTTACATCTACAATTTCAAAATCATCAAGCATTGCTTTGAACGTTAATAATGTTTCAGTTAGCACTTGTATTCCTTCCTCAGACATTTCTCCTGTAGGTAGGATATACGTTCGTAGACGTGCCACTGTTTTAATATTTCCTAATTCACGAAGCCCTTCTTCTTTATCATAAAGATAAAGAACCAAACGAATAGTATTTGAGCCGATATCGATAATGGCCGTTTTCAAAATATCCAAATAGTTCACTTCCTCCGTGAGAAAATCATAGCAATTTTTTTGAATGCAAGTAATTCACACTATCTTTTACCATGCTCGTTGGCTTTTATACAAAAAAACCGGAACCTAAAAGGCATCCGGTTTTTTTTCTTATTTACATTCTTTCAGGATACCAATTATTTAAATTGAGGGTACACTTATATCAATTACGCATCCGCGTAATTGTGTCCTGATTGTGTATCATACTTAGGCTTCACTAATACGAGTTAATTTGCCGTTTTCGGATGAATGCCAATGAGCATTGGCTAGTGCCTTGATCTTTGACATTCACAGGAGACATTAGCCTACTTCAACGAGCTCAACAGAATTATATTTTACGATTTATCACAAAACAAGTTGATCTATACGTAATACAAGTTCTGCGATTTCTGGTTTACTAATTTGGTCTTCCGCACCTACTTTATCACCTTTATGACGTAGGTCATCGGTAATTAAACTAGAGAAGATAATAACTGGTAGTTTTTGCAGTAATGGATGCTCTTTAATCTTACGTGTTAAATGGTGACCATCCATTTGTGGCATTTCAATATCAGTAACGACTAATTGAATATGCTCACTCACATCACCACCATTTTTAACTAATGATTCTAAGTATTCGTAAGCATCACGACCATTTTCGAAAAATTCAACATTGACATAGCCTGCTTCATTCATCGTATCGAACAATAGCTTTCGTAATAACGGCGAATCCTCCGCGATTAAAATTCGTTTTTCTGAACGATTTCGTTTACCTAATTTTTTCACCGACTCTACACTAATACCAGAATCAGGATTAATGTCCACCATAATTTTCTCAAAGTCTAGTAATAGAATCATTTGTTCATTTTGCTTAATAACACCGATTACTTGTGACGTACCACCTTGATACATATCTGAAGGTTTTTCGATTTGATTCCATGAAATACGATGAATTTGCGTTACATTATCTACATGGAATACAACTCGTTGTTTATTAAACTCCGCAACGATATACTTCTGCTGCGGATTACGTTCTACATTTTGAATACCTAATACTCGTAGCATATCAACTACTGGTAATACTTCACCTCGTAATTGAATAATTCCCTCTACATGCGGGTGCGCGTGTGGAATAAATGTTACTTGAATTGGTTGAATTATTTCTTTCACCTTAATTACGTTTATACCAAATTTATTGTTGGCTACTTCAAATTCAACGATTTCTAGTTCATTTGTACCACTTTCTAATAAGATGCCTTTATGTTCCAAAGCAAGCCCGCTCCTTTCTATTCAACTTCTAAAATATAAATCAATTGTATCATAGCAGATACATTTCTCCTACTTGATATTTCCATTTTTATCATGCACTTTTAAGTGAACAAACAAGCCAATTACCGTCATCAAAATTAATGTCGATAACGCGACTCTGCTTGCTAAAGTACCGTAATCTTTCATCCATAATGTTACCGTTCCATATACAGCAGGACCGATAATTGAAGATACTTTTCCCGAAAATGCAAACAAGCCAAAAAATTGACCTCGTTTTTCATCTGGAGATAGCTCAATAATATAAGTTCTAGAAGTTACCCACATCGAGCCAAGCGAAATACCAAACATACTACCAGCAATCCAAAACATCCATTGTTCTGTAGCAAAGACGGCAAAAACTAATGCAATAATCATTAATAACGCTACAATTGTTATCGCTCGTTTGGCCCCAATTGCTTTTGTGATATACCCAAAAGCAACTGATCCAATAATGGTTGATATTGTAGACACTAAGTAGAGAATGATAAATTGCCCTGAAGAAAAACCTACAATAGTTGTTGCATAGACAGCCATCATAGCAATCGTTGTAGCAATTGCATCATTTAAAAAGAAATACGCAATCATAAAGGTGAAAATAGCTTTATGCTGTTTCATATCTTTAAACGTCTGAATAATTTCCTTATAGCCATCAAAAAACTTCGTCGTCTTACGCTGTGCCTTTGGTATTGGTGTATCCTTATTAATAAAAAATAATGGTAATGAAAATAATAAGTACAAAATCGCCGTTGGAATAAAGGCTCGATGGAAATCCGACTCGCCAACATATAAATAAACAAGTAATCCAAAAATAGTCCCTAGATAGCCAATACCTACACCATATCCAGAAATAAGTGGCATTTCTTCTTTTGTGCCCAAATCTCCCATCATAGAATCATAAAATACGAGACTTGAATTAAAGAAAAATTTAGCGATAACAAAGCTCACCACTACTAAAAATAAACTGAGAGGTACACCTGAAATAGTCGTCGCCAATGGAAGATCTGCCAACACACCCATCATAAATGTAAAGAATATAGAAATCGATGCGAACCACACGATAAAACGTTTTTTGTAGCCAGTATTATCAATCCATACGCCAAACAACGGTGAAAAAATGACGAGGAAAAAGCTTGCAATCGCATTTGCATAAGAAATGAATGTACTTGCTACTTGCTGCATCACTTCATTCGTGCCTAATACCTCATCCATGTAAAACGGAAAGAATACTGTATTTATATTGGATGAAAAAATAGTATTGGCAAAATCATAAAATGCCCAAGACAAAATTGGTAAAGATAAATACAATGCTAGCTGACTTCGATGTTGCACTTCACCCGCTTGCCTTTGTTTCACAAAATCCCCCCTTTTTTATCCTACACTACTAAACTAATTCCGACTTAACGAAAAAATACCTTTTTAGAAAAATTAAATAATACTTTACAGACCTATATTTAAAAACAACTTGTCTCAAAAAACGATGAGACAAGTTGTTTTTACGCTACCTATTATTTGTAATATTTTATTAAAGCCTGTGTGCCTTCCTCTCCGTAGCCCGCTTCAATGAGCTTGTCATACATTTCATACGCTAGTGCTAAGCCTGGTAAAGTAATCCCCATTCTTTTTGATTCATCTAAAGCAATTTTTATATCTTTCACAATGTGTTTTATGTAAAAACCAGGAGCATAATCTTCGACTACCATACGAGGTGCCAAATTACTCAATGCCCATGAACCGGCAGCGCCTGAAGAAATTGATTGTAGAACAGTTGTTAGATCTAGCCCTGCCTTTAAACCATATGCTAAAGATTCACAAATACCAATCATGCCTGAAGCAATCACAATTTGATTACACATTTTTGCATGTTGTCCCGCACCAGCCTCACCTTGGTAAACGATATTCGTGCCAAAGTGCTGCAATACTGGTGATACCTTATTAAATGTTTCTACATCGCCACCAACCATAATTGATAATGTACCATTTTGTGCTCCAATATCACCGCCAGAAACAGGTGCATCCAAAGCAGTTACTCCTAAAGATTTCCCATGTGCATAAATTTTCTTTGCTAAAGTCGGCTCTGAAGTTGTCATGTCAATAACAACACTTCCAGCCTTTGCTGATTGAAATAAACCATTTTCTCCAAAATACACTTCTTCTACATCACTTGGATATCCGACCATCGTAAATGCTATATCTTTTCCTGCAAACGCTTCTGCAGGAGAACTTGCCCATTTAGCACCTAATGCCACAAGTGGTGTTGCTTTTTCTCTTGTACGTGTATAGACAGTTACTTCATGTCCATTAGTTAACAGATGCTTGACAATACTGGCGCCCATAACTCCAGTCCCAACGAAAGCAATACGCTCTTTTTCCATAAGTAAACAACTCCTTAATTTATATATGTCACAAGTGTAATTTAATGGTTATAAAAATTCAAATTATTCTTATTTTTGTAATACAAACACTGATATTCGCATATATACCGAGTAAACATAAAAAGAGAGCAACGACGTGATATCGCTGCTCTAAAGGGGGAAATGAGAATGTTACTGTGTTCAAACTAAGTATGTCCCCCTACGTTACTTTCTATACTAGCCAAATTTGTATTTTCACTCAAACTCTTAATGCATTTTAACGGAACTGACTCTGTCAAAAGTTGTTCTTCATAATAAGTATTTATTAACTGATCTAATTGACGACTCAAGCGTATAGTATTTGCATTCTGCAATCCTTTTTCTACACCTGAGCGAATCATCATTTCACGGGCTTGCTCCATTTGTTTTAAGAGTAGATTAACCATTCTACAACCCTCCTGAAGACAAATAACTCATACCATTATTATACATTTCTTCTCACTTTACAACAGCCATTAACTTACGACAATGTTCGACATTTAACTTCTAGGTACTTCCATGTACGTATAAATCACTTTTCCATTTTGTTTTGCATCTCCTCTATAGTGTTTAAATAGAGGATGTTTTACCAACACCTCGCGAAATTCATAAAATTGGTCTTTATCGATTTCAATGTTTTCAATTTTCCCTTCTTTTAGTTGTTGAAGCATCTCTTCATAGTTTTCCATTTTCTTCTTCCTTTCTCTTGTATATATTTTTGTGTAAAAAATTATGAATTATTCAAAAAAAGCTTTACGTTTTCATTATTTTATTGCAAACTGTATATTATTAGTCGATGAAGGAGCTGACTGTCTGTGAAAATAGCTGAAGTTGGAAATATTATCGAGTTTAAAGATGGTTTACAAGGTATTGTAGAAAAAGTAAATGAAAATTCGGTAATCGTTGATCTAACATATATGGAAAACTTCGATTCCCTAGAAATTGAAGAAAAAACGGTTGTCAATCATAAGCGATACAAAATTTTAAATAATAGTGAAGCTTAATAGTCTGAATAGTCCCTATTTGTCTTTATTGATGATAAGGGACTTTTTTTTTGATAATATAGAAATTGGAGGTTGTATGAATGATACTAAATTCAAAACAAAAAAGTCTACTTCTTCTTTCTTTATTATTCACTTATGGCATGCTCGCATTTACTTTTGCTAATCAAGCTGTATTCTGGTATTTATATACCTTTACACTTCTGGTATGCATCGCTATCGCAATCCTTGCAGGTACAATCGAAGATCAGTTACCTACATGGAAATTTTTACTTTTTGGTATAGGCTACGGTACCATTACTTATGGTTTTATTCGTTTTGGCTATTGGCTTGCTCCATTAATTAATGATAGCTTAGTGCGCTCTGTACAGAAATTTTTATCAGATTACGGCCCGCAAAATATTTGGCATTATGTGTTTCTTATTTTTATCGTAGCAATTGGTGAAGAACTATTCTGGCGTGGATACGTTCAACAGCAACTTAAGCGTTTTATGCGTCCGGTATTTGCCGTCCTTGTAACAGCCGTCTTATGTGCCCTTTCAATTGCTTTAAGTGGCTTTATACTTGGTATGATTGCAGCATTCGTGACGAGCATCATATGGGGCTTCTTGTATGAATGGCGTAAAAGTATGCCACTTATTATTGTAGCCCATGTCGTATTTGTACTATTATTATTTTTAGTATTACCATTAACATAATAACATTCAATTACGGCTAGGTGTAATTACGTCTGTCGCAGAAAACATTACGCCCAAATTTTAATCTAGCTTGCTCCACTAATGCCTCTAATACTTTGTGGCATTCGACGGATGTTTTAACCTGATTCAGCACCCTTTAAATTAAGTATGAAAACGGTCTTCAGCCTATTACTTATGTAAATGAGAAATTTTGTGGCTGGCGCAAAACTTTCGCCACATGAAAAATTTGTAGCTGACGCTGCGCTTTCGCTACATAAAACATTTGTGGCTGACGTTGCACTTTCGCCACATAAAACATTTGCTGAGTTAGGTTAAAATCTGGAAACATTTTATCACCTTACATCGTTCTATAAGAAAGGGAGGGCTTTTCATGCAAAAAAAATTATTGTCTATGCTTGCATTATTACTTACAGCCATTTTAGTTGTAGGTTGTAACACAAGTGATAAGACAGAGGATTCTGACATTTCACAAAATGACCCATCAAATTCGGCGTCACAACAAACACCTTCAGACAGTGAATCTGTAGACGAAACGCAAGAAACGCCTGAACAAACAGGCTCAGCTACTAACACACCTTCTACACAAGAACAAGAAATAACTTATGTGCAAAAGGGTGCTGATAAAAAAGCAACAGCTACAGAATCTCAAAGTGTTGATCAGGGCTATAAATTACACCAATTACCAGGATTTACACTTTCACAAGAAGAACCTGGTAAAGATATAATCGTCTCAAATGAAGATGACGAAGTATTTATGCGTATCGAATCCGTATCTACTACTGACACTAGTTTTGACAATGTGAAGTCATCTTTAGTAGATTATATGAACGCTGTGGGTGATACAACTCCATTATCTCCGGACGAATTAGGCGTCTTCAAAGATGCGAAAAAAGTTGAAGGCTATGTAGTTGATTTTGATACCGAAAAAGTAGTTGGGGTTGTTATTGAAAAAGATGGATTAATAGTAAAACTAACGATTCATGATAACAATACACAAGATTTAACAGCAGCTATGCTTGCAATGGCAGCAACAATTACACAAAAATAATTAAAAACAGCGTTAAACCTCCTCTGAACGCCAGATAGGCAGTTCGAGAAGGTCCTTACAAATACATCATTAAAAACCTTACGATACGCATCGTAAGGTTTTTTTAATAGGACAAATCTTTAATGGACAATCCTAATTTTTTTAGTAGCTTAATCGCTTCATCTTTTTCTTCGCTTGTTAAAACACTTAATAATTCATGAAGATGCTGTTCGTGGTTTGGAAACACCTCTGCCATAAATGCCTCTCCCTCTTTTGTAATCTCAGCATATGTTACACGACGATCAGCCGGGCAGGAAACGCGAAGTAAATATCCTCTTTTTTCTAACTTATCAACTACATACGTAATGGACCCACTTGCAAGCAAGATTTTATTACCTATCTGCTGCAAAGGTTGACGCCCCTTATGATAAAGTAACTCCAAGACAGCAAATTCTGTTGGATTTAATCCATTTTCCTGAAAAAATTGATTAGTCGTTTCATTAATGGCTTTATGTGCACGGGATAGTACAATATATAATTTTAAAGATTGTTTAATATTCTCTGAAGTCATGACCTTGTCCTTTCAATTCCTACGTTATCTTGCCATTATAGCGATTTCGGAAAAGAATTGTCAAAAGCATCATACTCAACCATTTGATCTCCCAGTGACCCTCTCTGTTTAAAACTAATTAGATTACGTCACTAAATAGTTGGAATTCTTGATATTAGAATCCAACGACTCTAGTGGATCAAACGTATGAATCGGTAAATGCAGACTAAAACGAGTGCCTTTTTTCAATTCACTTTCTATTACAATCTCACCATCATGCTCCTCAATTACTTTTTTCACAAAAGGTAGACCCAATCCTGTACCAGTTGTCTTCGTTGTATAGAATGGCTGAAATAAATTTTCAATTGTGTCACTAGTCATCCCTGAACCTTCATCCGTAATAGATAATTCCAAAAGTGAACCACTATTAACACGCATTTCTACTAGAACCGTTCCACCGTTGTACATAGATTCAATTGCATTTTTTATTAAATTCATAACTACTTGTTTTAGGCGATTTTCATTTCCTTCAATTAGCACATTCATAGGTGATGAAACCAACTGTATCATCACATTTTTCATAAGTGCATCTGGCATCATAAAATCAATTACATGCTGTACAAGCTTATCAAATTCCAATAATTCCAAACGATTATTGGCGGGTTTTGACAGCATCAATAGTTCTGATAATATTTGGTCCATACGTTGAAGCTCACTATCTATCACCGATAAATACATTTGCGCTTCCTCTGTAGCATCTACCTTTAATAAATCCGTGAAGCCTTTTAATGATGTTAAAGGATTACGAATTTCATGTGCAATACTAGCCGCCATTTGGCCTACAACATTTAAGGACTGTTGATGTTCTACCTTTTGTTGCAGTTCTATTTTTTCCGTTTCATCATGTATAGTTGTAACGATTAAATTTCTTTTATTATCGTAAGCACTAGAAATTTCATAATACAAGGGCTTATTAGGTTGCGATTTATCAACTACATGAATAGTCGCAAACTGTTCTTCTGTGAGATTACTAAAATAGGTAGAGAGATCACTATTTTTCAAACTAAATGATTCAAAAATGCTTTTATGGGCATTATCTAATAACTGAGCTTTTTCTTTTTTCAAATACATTTCCGCGTAGTTATTTAAATCAAAAATCGTATCGTTTGCATTGGTTAAAATAATACCGTGAGGAAGTTTATCGTAGGCGCTAAATAAAGTAAATCGATAGTTCGTTTGCTTAAAATACAAATCATATGCACTATCATCATTATGATTAAGTATAGTAGCATGAGCAACGATTTCTTCATTTTTAACATGGTAGTGGCATTTAAATTGCACCAGCTTATATTCATTAGTAGCCGTTCGAATGTAAAATGTTTCTTCGGCTTCTTTTATATATTTTAAGTGTTTTACGAAATGTGGCCACTTCAAATTCGATGGCTCGTCCATTACTAAAAATCCATTATAAGCTAGGTTAATATTAAATTGTTTAATTGCTAGGTCATTTACTTGTAAAATTTTTCTTGAGCTACTTAGAATAAATATTGGCGATAATGAGTTCTTCAATACGTTATCAAAACATTGAGTTATATTATTCTGTTCCAAATTTTTCACCGAGCCTTTCAAGAGAGTAACTTAGTTATAAATTTAACTATAGTCTTCACTTTACTTTATGACAGTGCGCATCTTTTATTACAAAATTTTGTAAATTTAAATAATTTTAATTATTTCACAGAACATTCATAATTAAAATAGGTAAAAAGGATTATATTGTTTATCAGCTATTTGACTGATACAATTAGGTTGAAAAGGAGATTATTGCATGAACATTATATTAGCTACATTAAACGCAAAATATATTCACACAAATTTAGCATTACGGTATCTAAAGGGGGCAGCTCTTCCCGAGTTCAATCCGACACTCGCTGAATATACAATTAAAGACCCGGCTTTTAATATCGTTTCAGATTTATTTCAAAAAAAACCGGATGTCGTTGGATTCAGCTGTTACATTTGGAACATAGAAGAGACTATAAATGTCATTAAAATGTTAAAAATTGTCTGTCCTGATGTCAAAATCTTATTAGGTGGACCAGAAGTTTCTTATGATGTTCATCATTGGCTGCGTCGAATCGACGAAATTGACTATTTAATGATGGGTGAAGGTGAAGTTTCCTTTAAACAAATACTGCGCTATTTCAACCGTGAAATCCCTCTTGAGGATGTCCCTGGGATTTGTTATTTAGAGGATGGCAAAATACGAATTCATCCACAAGCACCAAAAGTGGATTTACGTGAATTGCCTAGCCCATTCCGTTACGAAGAGGATTTACCACATTTAGCTAAACGCATTCAATATATTGAAACGAGTCGTGGTTGCCCATTTAGTTGCCAATTTTGTCTTTCTTCTATTGAAGTGGGCGTTCGCTATTTTAACCGTGAAAAAATTAAAGAAGACATTCGCTATTTAATGGATAACGGTGCTCGCACGATTAAATTCGTTGATCGTACATTCAATATTAGCCGTAGCTATGCGATGGAAATGTTCCAATTTCTAATTGATGAACATAAGCCTGGCGTTGTATTCCAATTTGAGATTACAGCAGATATCATGCGTCCAGAGGTTATTCAATTTTTAAATGACAATGCACCAAAAGGTTTATTCCGTTTTGAAATAGGTGTCCAATCAACAAATGATTTAACAAATACACTCGTACAACGTCGACAAAACTTTGAAAAACTAACACGCACAGTAACAATGGTCAAAGAGGGTGGTAAGATAGACCAGCATTTAGATTTAATCGCTGGCTTACCCGAAGAAGATTACGCAAGCTTCCGCCAAACATTTAATGATGTGTTTGCCATGCGTCCTGAAGAATTACAACTTGGTTTCTTAAAGTTGCTTCGCGGGACAGGCCTACGTCTAGAGGCAGAGAAATTTGGTTATACGTACGTTGACGTATCACCATATGAAATTTTCTCAAATAATGTACTGACATTCGATGATATTGTACGCATTAAACACGCAGAAGATGTATTAGAAAAATATTGGAATGATCACCGCATGGACAATACAATTGAATACTTGGTAACAGAAGTATTTGAATCACCTTTTGATTTCTTCCAAAACTTCGGTACGTATTGGGAAACGAAGGGGTGGTCACGTATTGGCCATCAACTTGAAGATTTATTCAGACGTTTACTTGAATTTTTAGCGACTATCGAAGGCGTCGATGTACAAGTCGTACAGAGCCTAATGCAGCTTGATTTTTTAATGGTTCAGCAATTCCAACCACGCAAGCTATGGTGGACAGAAAGACCATCAGAAGAACAACAAAAGGCCATTTACGCAGCCCTACGAGAAAATCCTGCAATTGCTGGTGAAGAATTTGCCAACTTCAATCTTTCTGAAAAAGAATTGTTCAAACATACGCTCGTTATTCCTCATAATGTGGATTATCAAGATTTCACAAAAGGAAAAATCACACCAAAAAGCGGATATCTATTAACTTATTTCCGTCATGGTCAGTCTCCATATTTTGCAACATTTAATTCTATTTAAGTAAAAAACGCTAATCTCTCTTGTTACGGAGGAATAGCGTTTTCTTTTGTTTATTTCGCAATATTTTAAATCCTCAACAATCTTTTCTTTCTATACTATGCATACATCGGTATATCTTTAATTAATACATTAAAAACCACCAGGTGTGTTGGATAACCAATTTACAGCTGAATAACAACCTAATATTTCTCTAATCAACACACCTGAAAAATCACTTTACTTTTCATCATGTTTTTCATAAAAAAGAACTATCCCAAATTCTTTGAGATAGCCCATTTTGTTTAGCCGATAATGACACGTTCCTTAGGATAGTGGAAATTTGTTTTCTTTCCTCTCCCACCACCACCGAGTGTATATAGGAAGGAAATTAAACCAACACGTCCAATGAACATTAATATCATGATAATTACTTTACCCGCAACAGATAAATCTGAAGTGATCCCTAATGACATTCCACAGGTTCCGAACGCCGAGGTAATCTCAAAAATAATTTGCGTAAGCGTTGCATTTGGTTCTGTGATAAGCAAAATCATTGTAGCAATTAATACCATAAAGCATGCTACTAAAATTACGACAAACGATCGATATACATCAATTAAATGAATTTCACGCCCAAATATTTGAATATGCTCTTTCCCGCGTGCGAATGTAATTAAGAACAAAATTGCGATGGCAAAAGTAGTCGTTCGTATTCCCCCACCTACTGAACTAGGTGAAGAGCCAATGAACATTAAAAAGCTCATAAAAATACTAGTTGCTTCACTAAATGTCGTCACATCATATGTTGTTAATCCACCTGACCTTGTAGAGACAGATTGAAACATTGCAGAGAAAAGTGCTTCATGCCACGGCATATACTTAAATGATTGAAATGATTCGAGCAGTAATATAACAAGTGCACCGACGACAAATAAAATGGCATACGTAGACGTTGTGATTTTCGTAAATAAGCTAAAGCGGAAATTAGCATGCCGGTTGCGTAAGAATGCTTTCACTTCGATTAATACTGGGAATCCAATTGCACCGAGCACAATTAATATCATCGTAATAAACTGGACAAAATAATCGTTATGGAACGGTAACAAGCTCATACCAGTAATATCGAATCCACCATTTGTCGTAGCTGAAATCGCTGCAAACACACCATGAAGAAGCGCCTTATCAAATGTATCGAAGTAGTTCATAAAATGTATAGTAAGAATAAATGCACCCGCTAATTCAATAACGAGCAATATTTTCACGATTTCTCGAATAAGTTGAACGACACCGGATAAATTGTATTGATTGTGATCAATCATAATTAGTTGGCGTTCACGCATACCGATTTTTTTTCCGACAAGTAGCCAAACAAATGTACCAAGTGACATAATACCAATTGCCCCAAGTTGTAAAATCAAAAGTAACATGACAAGCCCAAATGTAGAGTAGGTTTCCGAAATAGTAATCGTTGTTAACCCAGTTACACTGACGGCACTCACCGCCGTAAATAAACTATCTAATAGAGATACATCTACTCCAGGCTTATGTACACCTGGAATACGTAATAGTAAGAATGAAATTGCAATTGCTATAAAATAATAGGAGACGAGTAATTGAAACGGTGTCGCTATTCTACTTGTTGATTTTTTCCATGGCACCTCATCATCCCCTTCCTTCTTAAGTTGTCAGACTTGATATCAGTATAGAAAAAAAGCTTCAAAAAAGAAAGAGGAACAGTATAAACTGCCCCTCAAATTACTAATTTGGTTATTTTTTTTTGCGAACACCTACTAGATAACCGCCAAGTGCAATGGCTAGAAGTACACACCAGAAGGTTAATTCCCAGGCAGTTGAATGGGGGAATTCTGCTGGTAAAATACCTACTTTTTCATGTGCTAGTGTTAATACAACTAATTTAACACCTACCCATCCAACAATTAAAAATGCAGCAGTTTCAAGAGAAGGATAGTCATTTAATACTTTGACAAACCATTGTGCCGCAAAACGCATCATAATAACTCCTATGAAGCCACCAATTAACATAACAACGAATTGCCCACCGTTAATACCACCAATATCAAAGTTTCCTAAATGCGGTAAAGTGACGGCGATCGCAACTGCAGCAAGCATAGAGTCAATGGCAAATGCAATATCTGCTAGCTCTACTTTGATAACCGTCATCCAAAAGCCTGAACCTTTTTTCACTGGCTTTTGCACAAGTTCATCCTCTTGTTCATTTTTATGTTTCTTTAAATCATAAATATTTTTCGCGGACATGAACAATAAATACGCGGCCCCAATCGCTTGAATCTGCCAATAGTTCACTAAAATCGTAATGATAAAAAGGGCTGAAAAGCGGAATATTAACGCCCCAAAAAGTCCGTAAAATAATGCTTTTTTCTGTTGGTCCATCGGTAAATGTTTGACCATAACAGCCATAACGACTGCATTATCAGCTGCTAGTAAACCTTCTAATACGATAAGTACAATAAGTACCCAACCATATTGCAATAAGATTGTTTCCATATTATTTCCCTCCTTCAAACTCTGTATACCCCAAATAGAAGCTTCTTACTTATTCATTGCTAAACCTTATTTCATAGTAATGAACAAAAAAAAGACTTCAGCCTATGAAATGGCAAAAGTCTTGATAAAAGTATTATGGCTATCGGCTTCGCATCTAGCACAAAAAGTATTCTGTACCTGTCACTTTACACTTGGTACATGAAATATGTTGATGTTACATCTCAATAGCATATGTAAAACCAGATGCAATGCTCTCATCTGATAATTACTTTCCTTTGACAAATCGCCATTGGAATCTATCTCTTTTGCAACATTATTATATCACTATCATTATTTATTGACAAAAATTTCTTCTCACTATTTAATCTGAATTTGAAAGCTTTCATCTTCTTTATGTGCTAGATAAAACTCAATCATCATTGGCATCGTCTGCAAAAAGTCTGGACAAGTAATACCGCCCTTTTGCAAAATGGCCACTGCTTCTGTCGCATCAAACTCTGCATTCCACGTTAAATAATCTAGTGTTTCCTGCTCTACACCTAATTTTTTTCGCACAAATGGTACTTGTAGTGATTTTCTTGCAAGTGTTAATGGGAATCGTCCCTTCGGATAATGATTTGTTAAAAACTTTACCATCATCCGGTACACCTCCTGCATGGGATGTGGATTCGGATCAGTTAAATGCAATGTCTTTCCTTCTGCACTCGGTTCATCGGCTAAAAACGTCACAGCATTTATAATATAATCGACCGGCACAACATTAATGGTAGAATTCGACTGTCCTACATACGGAATGAATGGTAAACACTTTAATCGATCCACCATATTTAAAAAGAAATAGGGTCCATCAAATTTAATCGTTTCACCTGTTTCAGAATGGCCACGCACGATGCCTGGTCGAATAATTGTCAAGGGCACTTCAGCTTTTAAATCCTCTACACGATGCTCTGCCTCGTACTTCGTTTCCTCGTAGTAGTTTTTAAATGCATGAGGACGAATGAGTTCATCTTCACATAACACGCCTTCACGTGTCCCTGCTACATAAGCAGTACTAAAATACATATAACGCTTCAAATTGGGTAACGAGCGTACAAAATCATTTACCATTGCCGTTCCGTGTACATTAACTTTCCATGCTAGATCTCGTGGTACAGCTAAATCATAAATCGCAGCTAAATGCCATAATACCTCTATCTGAGGTATAATTTCTTGTGAAATTTGATTACCAAAACCAATATTAGGTAGTGTAATATCCCCTTCTACAATGCGAATCACACCTGCAGGAAACTCCCCTAAAATTCTCTTCTTTTCAGCATCTGCTTTAAGCATTTCACCCGGTAAAACAACCACAATAACTTCTTGCGTTTTATTTTTCCGAAATAACTCTCGAATGATTTGGCTCGTAATAAACCCCGGAAAACCAGTAAAAAAATGAACACCCATCCCCAATTCCCCCTTACATCAAATTACGATAATTTTCTCGTTTCTTTATCGATCAAACTATATACAATTGGCACAATATATAAGGTCAACAATGTTGATACGACAAGTCCTCCTATCACTGCAATCCCCATTGGTTGGTTCATTTCTGTCCCCTCACCAATCCCCAATGCAAGCGGAAGTAAGCCCAAAATCGTTGTTAATGCTGTCATTAAAATTGGTCGTAATCGATCTTGTGTGGCAAGTAAAATCGCCTCATATGTCGATATGCCCTCCACCTTTTGCTGATTAATATAATCAACAAGCACTATACCATTATTAACAACAATACCGACGAGCACTAATATGCCAATAACGGATGTCACACCTAACAGCGTATTCGTCACAAACAGTGCGATAGCTACTCCGATAATCATTAGAGGAACTGTGAACATAATAACAAACGGATATTTAAAGGACTCAAATTGGGCAGCCATAACGATATAAACGAGCACAATTGCAAGTGCCACAGCAAGTAACATATCATCTATTGCGCTATCATAAAGCTCTCGATCACCGCTGAAAACTACTTGCGTTTCTGGTGGTAGTTCCGCTTTCTCAAGTGCCTTATCCACTAAATCTGAAATACCACCTAGCGATTCCTTCGTTTCATAATCGACGAAAAATGCAACCGCGGCCGCTTGATCTGATCGTCTTATTGATACTGGACCTTCTTGTACAGATACATCTGCAATGTCATTTAACTTTACAAATAAACCTGCTGGCGAGCGTAACTGCATAGCTTTTAGTGCCTCGATGCTTTCATTAAACGACTGTCCGAAGCTCGTGTACACCGATAATACAGTACCATCCTCAACAATCATTTGTGTCGTCAACTGGCCTCTGGTCATTTGATTGACTGTTTGAGCAATTTGCGCCGGCACAAAACCGTAATCCTTGGCTTTTTCACGATCGACTTCAATTTGAATTTCCTGCAACGTATTTTCCAAATCATTTGAAACATCTGTTACCCGGTCGATTTTTAGTAACTCCTGTTGTACATTTTCAACCGATTCATGTAAACGTTGTTCGTTCGAATCAGTTAAACGGAACGTTAGTGTATTCGGAGCAGAACCTGAAGACGTCGCTACATTGAATGCAATTTCCGCTTTTTCTCCAATCTCTGATTGTAAATCCTGTTCAACCTCTTCTACAAATTCAAAAATTGAACGTTCCCGTTCCTCTAACGGTACTAATTTCACATACATTTCCGCCTGGTTTGCACTTGTTTGTCCACGTGATTGTGACTGTTGCGTACCACCGATTAAACTAACATAGACATCAACCTCTGCCTCTTTTTTCAGTCTATCTTCGATTGTTGCAACTATTTTTTCTGTCTCAGTCACCGCAGCCCCATTTTCAAGATTAACACTTACGGATACAAATCCTTCATCTGTTGCAGGCAAAAATTCTGTTCCGATTTTCAGTAAACCAAATAGAGATACCGCAAAGAGTACAACAGCCGTTGCCAGTACAAGGAAGCGATGGTGTAATACCCAAACAATCGACGACTGGTAGCCCTTGTAGAACCTCGATTCTCTACGAATTTCATTAATATTTTCAGACTTTGTTTTGAGCAATCGACTTGCCATCATAGGCACAACAGTTAATGCGACCGATAAAGAAGCAAGTAAACTAAAAGAAATTGTTAGTGCAAACTCAGTAAATATTTGTCCAATCAATCCTTCAATGAACATGACTGGAATAAAGACAGCAATCGTCGTCATAGTTGACGCAGTAATTGCCATCGCCACTTCCTTTGTTCCCAGCTTTGCAGCCTCAATTGGGTCCTTGCCAAGCCCTAATTGCCGTTCAATATTTTCAATAACAACAATTGCATTATCGACGAGCATCCCAATACCAAGCGCTAATGCACCGAGAGTCATAATATTGAGTGTGAAATCTGCAAAAAACATTAAAACAAATGTCACAATAACCGAGTACGGAATCGCGATGCCAATGATAAGTGGGCTTTTCACTCCTCGTAAAAAGACAAATAAGATAATCATAGCAAATAGACCACCGAGCAGCAGAGACGTACCGATATTATTTATCGCTAAATTTACGTAATCGCCTTGATCTACTAAAATGTCAGCCGCAATACCACTAAATTGCTCCTTTTTCAATAGCTCGTCTAATGCCTTTTGGAAAGCCTCTGACACTTCCGCCGTATTCGTACCTGACTCTTGAAGTACTGACATTAATACAGCTGGATGCTCGTTAGCACGCGTCTCAGTGGTAGATGCTTGTTCTGTGCGCTCTACCATCGCAACATCACCAACAGTTAACGTCTTACCGTCTAAAGGATTCACCGATACAATTAAATCTGCGATATCCTCTGGTGACGTTAATGTACTTAAAATACGCGTTGTTAACATTTTTCCTTCATCAGTAGATACTGGATCACCTGGCAGTGAAACATTATTCGTTTGAATAATTTGCACGACGTCTGCCTGTGTTAAGCCCTTATCGACAAGCTTTGCTTCATCAAGCGTCACTTGTACCTCTTCAACAAGCTTACCAGATACGTTTACACTCGCTACGCCCTCTATACGTCGAAGCTCTTTCTCTAGAGCTTCTGCTAAAACACGCACATCGACATCATTATTTTCCGCACGTAATGAAAGCTGAATTATCGGGAATTGAGCTGGGTCAAATTTCAAAAAACTAGGGTTTTCTGCATCACTTGGTAATGGTGTCATATCTAATCGCTGCAAAATATCAAGTTGTACATCCTCAATATTAGTCGACCAATTAAACTCAAGGACAATTAAATTTGCACCTTCTTGCGACGTCGATTGCACCTTTTTTATGCCTGGCAATGTAGCGAGAGTTGCCTCTAAAGGCTTTGTCACCTTCTCATTGACTTCTGTCGGACTCGCACCAGGATAGCTCGTCACAACAACACCAATCGGGGGATTTAATTCCGGAATGAGTGTGACAGGTATTTTCAATAGCGAAACGCCGCCCAATATAATGACAAGCAACATTGTCACAATTGTAAATACAGGTCTCTTGATGGAAAAATTACTTATACGCATATTTATTTAACTCCTTTTTCTTCACTTCTTTTCATCATTGCCGAAAAGGAGGATTTTCTACAGATAATTTCCTGATACTGTATATATTCAACATTCTTATCCCTTTTTCCTTGTAAAAAAACACGAATCGCGTAAATGTCGATTCGTGTTTCATTTTTATAGAAGGCTATATAATTTGATGTTTTCGTTTTTGTCAGCAAACCAGCGCATAGCAAATTCGTTTTCAAATAAGAATACATAATTGTCAAAGCGGTCTTTTACGAGCATTGAACGGCTAGAAGACATCGACTCTTTGACATCGTCTTCGTTTTCAATCCAACGTGCAATTTTAGAACCGATTGGCTCCATCTTTACGTCAACATTGTATTCGTTTTTCATGCGGTGCTCGAATACCTCGAATTGTAATTGTCCTACTGCCCCAAGAATAACTTCTTCAGTGTGCAGGGTTTTATAGTATTGTATTGCACCCTCTTGCACTAATTGTAAAATCCCTTTATGGAATTGCTTCGATTTCATAACATTTTTCGCTGTAACACGGACGAATAGCTCCGGTGTAAACTGTGGTAATTTTTCAAAAAGGAAGGTTTTCTTACCACCGACGACTGTATCTCCTATTTGATATGTCCCAGTATCATATAAACCGATAATATCTCCAGCAACTGCTTCGTCAACAGTTTCACGATCATCTGCAAGGAATTGTGTAGATTGCGTTACTTTGAATGACTTTCCAGTACGAGATAATGTAATGTTCATACCACGTTCAAATTTACCTGATACAATACGTACAAAGGCGATACGGTCACGATGCGCAGGGTTCATATTCGCTTGAATTTTGAAAATGAAACCAGAAAATTCACCATACTCCACGGGATCAATGTATTGCTCATCTTCAGTAATACGAGGCTGTGGTGTTGGTGCAAACTTCAAATATGTTTCAAGGAATGTTTGTACCCCAAAGTTTGTTAAAGCTGAACCGAAGAAGACTGGTGTTAATTCACCACGACGAATTTTTTCTTCCGAGTAATCATTACCAGCTTCGTTCAGTAGCATGATATCATCCATCGCTTGCGTGTAGTAAGAAGTTACTTTCATCGGATGATCAACTGCTAGCTCGCCATTTTCATCAATTGGTAAGAAACGTTCGCCTTCATCTGTACGGAATTGTTCAATACGTTTATTGTAACGGTCGTAAATGCCCAGGAATTCTTTCCCCATACCGATTGGCCAGTTCATTGGATAAGCGTTAATGCCAAGTACTTCTTCTAATTCTTCAATTAGCTCAAGTGGCTCTTTCCCTTGACGGTCTAATTTATTGATGAATGTGAAGATTGGAATACCGCGCATCTTACAAACTTTAAATAACTTTAACGTTTGTGCTTCAATCCCTTTCGCTGCATCGATAATCATTACCGCACTATCCACCGCCATTAGTGTACGATACGTATCTTCTGAGAAATCTTGGTGCCCAGGTGTATCTAAAATATTCACACGAGCGCCATTGTAGTCAAATTGCATAACAGAAGATGTTACTGAAATCCCACGTTGTTTTTCAATCTCCATCCAGTCAGACGTCGCAAATTTGCCTGATTTTTTCCCTTTTACGGTACCAGCGTCACGAATCGCACCACCGAATAGCAAAAGTTTTTCTGTAATCGTCGTTTTACCAGCATCCGGGTGACTGATGATGGCGAACGTACGACGTGATAATATATCTTGTTCTAAATTTGAAGTCATTTTCACATTCTCCTTTTTTCATACCTACTAATAATAAAAGAAGGCTTACCCTCTGCACAACCTTTTTACTTAATAATTCAAAAAGAAAACCTTTTAGCCATATACTAAAAGGTTTTCAACACTTCACAAAGACCATTTTTGTTAGTTTGTACCATTTTATTCACTTTCACTACTTAAATTTAAACAAATTTCAAACGACCTGCCTCCACAGCAATTTCTGCATCGCTATGTGGATATTTTGTATTCTCGATAATTTGATAATCTTCATGACCTTTACCTGCAAAAATAATCATATCGTCTGGTTCCGCTATTGAAATGGCATGACGCACCGCTTCCGCACGATCCCCGATACAAGCGTAATTTTCATGTAGCATGCCTTTCGCAAGATCACTCGTAATACTGTCATACGACTCATAGCGAGGATCATCTGTCGTTAAAATCACATAATCTGCAGCAGACGCTTTTTCCGCCATTGCTGGTCGTTTCGATTTATCTCGATTTCCACCCGTCCCGACTAAAAAGATCAGCTTTCCTTTTTTATACGGTTCAGCAGCAGCAATTGCTTTCTCAATAGCATCTGGTGTATGGGCATAATCGACAAAAATTTTCACTGGTAAGTCAGTTGGCACTTTTTCCATTCGACCTTTTACTGGTGGTAATTGCTCAACCTGCTCAATGATTGCTTCCATTGAGTAACCACGTCCATAAAATGACACCATCGCCGCTAGTACATTGTATACATTAAACTCACCAAGTAAGTGCATTTTCACTGGGTATGTTCCTTCTGCTGTCTCAACATCAAAATATGTCATATAGTCATGATACTGGCAATTCACAGCACGGAAATCAGCTGTTTCGCTTTGTAAACCATAAGTCCACACAGGGAATGGTGTCATCGCTGCATACCGCTCTGACCAAGGATCGTCTGCGTTTAATACGACAAATTTATTTTTTTCTAAATCCTGTCCAAGTTGAGAAAACAAAAGACCTTTTGCGTGTCCATATTCCTCCATCGTACCGTGGAAATCAAGGTGGTCATGTGAGAGATTCGTAAAAATTGCTACATCATAGTCGACACCAGCTAATCGACCTAATGCTAAACCATGTGAAGAAACTTCCATTGTCATTAAACGACAACCTTCCATTTTTGCACGGAATATCATTTGTTGCGTTGAAAGTGCATCACTTGTGGTATTCGAAGATTCATATAAAATACCATTTAAATTAAAGCCAATTGTGCCTGTCAGCGCAGATTTTTCGCCCATGCCTTGCATGATGTTTTGAATAATACCTGTAACTGATGTTTTACCATTTGTACCTGTTACACCAATCATCGTAATATCCTTTGATGGATAATCAAAAAACTTCGCAGCGAGTAAACCAACTGCACGATCTGTATCTTTTACAATAACTTGTGCAACAGAATCAGCCAAAGGTAGTTTGCGCTCTGTGACAACGATGGTTGCGCCACCCTCTACTGCCTTCTCCGCATACTCATGACCATCTACCGTATAGCCCTTTATACAAACAAACATGCTATTTGGCTGTACGCCACGTGAATCCACCACAATATCGCTCACTTGATCTGGTAATTCACCAATAATTTTTTTCAAAGGTAATGCACTCAACAATTCCTCTGCATACATTTCATAGTCCTCCAATCAATCTCTACATTCACTTTATCAAATTTTGTTGTTTAATCCATTACGCCTCGGCGTATTTGTACTTGCCGCTACGCTTTCGGTACAAAATCTGTGACATCTGCCGGAGGCTTTAACTTTATTCAGTCGGCGTTTGAACGTCCACTGCATAAAAGTCAAAACCAGTATTCTCCTCACCATTTATAAAAATAGGAGCCTTTTACTGAATAAAGTTAATTAATGATTTTTCGACAATATTTGACATAATGAATACCCCCACTATCTATTGAACTTATTTTACTACTTATCGACTCATAAATGAAATGCCTCAACACATGATTTTTCAATGTAAACGCTACCATTTTTGAAAAGTATTATATTTTTCTTATCATAACAAAATACGTCATTTATCGACACTCATTATTGTTGTATTATTAATGTAACTTTGGTAATTTGAGGTGTTACGATTGCAACAGATTGTATTGTTACGAATGCGCAATGAAATTGTTTTTCTCTCTTTAATGGCAGCCATATTTACACATTGTATTTTTGCCATGCTCAGTTTAAACGGAAGTTTTTATGTTCTACTATTGGCACTACTCATATTTTTCATTCCACCTACTATTGGGATGATGCTGAAAGTTAATCCCGTCATCATGCAATGGATTATTATTACTTGCGGAAATATAACCATTCTCTATATGAACATTCACTATATTTCTTTGATTAATTTCATGGGTTTCATTTTCTATCTAATACTAATTTCTATTTATCAATCTCTAAAAGTTAATATTATCATTAGTATCTTCACTTTAATTGAAATTATTTTCCTTTCTTTTCAACATCAAATTTCTAAAGAAACAATTATTAACACACAGTATTTAAATACCTTTATTTTTGTCATCCTACTACTAACGATAATTTGGTGGATTCAAACGCAATATATAAAGCCTAGTTGGCAAAAACGCGAACAAATGAATTTACAAAAAGAGCAGGAACAATTTTCACAAAAAGCGTATATGCATTTGTTTTTTGAGCATGCAAATGACTGCATAGCTGTATTCGACTTGGATAACCGTATTATTGATGTCAATCCTGCTTTTGAAGAAGTATACGGTTGGAAGCGCGCTGAATGTGTCGGCAAAATAAACCTTTTTGTTCCACCGGAAAATAGGATCGATGCAGAAAACCGTTGTCTAAATTTATTAGAAGGTAAGAGCATTAAGTTGCTAGAAACAAAAGATATGCGGAAAGATGGCACTGTCTTTGATGTCGCAATTTCGTTGTCACCTATATATGATTTGGATGGAAAGATGGTTGCGACATCTGTTATTTCTCGTGACATTACACATGAGAAGGAAAATGAAAAACTTATACTTCAATCTGAAAAACTTAAATTAGCAGGGGAAATCGCTGCAGGCGTAGCGCATGAAATTCGTAATCCGCTTACCGTTATTTCTGGCTTTGTCCAAATGATGAATAGCGATAATGATTCCCCTTATCATTCCTATACTGAAACTATTCAATCGGAAATTGAGCGCATTAATTTAATCATCGGTGAATTTTTAGTACTATCAAAGCCACAAGCAAAGCAGTTAAAAAATGTTTCGATCGATGAAACGATAAAAAACATCAGTGATTTCTTTCAATTAGAATTTTTAAATCGAGGCATTACGTTCTCATTGAACCTGAACAGCGTGCAGAATTTGGTCCTCGCCAATGAAAATCAACTAAAGCAAGTATTTATTAATATTATAAAAAATGCTATGGAAGCAATTGATATGCACAATGTTGAGGGGAAAATCGACTTTTCTATTAATCGAGCAACACATAATATCATTCATATTGCTATTTCTGATAATGGTATTGGTATGTCAGAAGATCTTTTGGAACGTATTTTCGATCCTTTTTATACCACAAAAGCGACAGGCACAGGACTTGGTATGCTTATTACCAATAAAATCATCCGAGATTATGGTGGAATGATTGAAATCGATAGCAAAGAAAAACATGGTACAACCATCAAAATCCAATTGCCCTCCATTTAAAAAAGCTATCTCCAACCAGTTACGGTGGAGATAGCTTTTTTCCTTATTTCATAATGGTACGTACTAATTTTACTTTTTGTTTATATGGTGGAAATAATACATTAGTTTCTAACTTCGATGATTTCTTCAAAATAGATTTCGCATGTGTGAAATTTTCAAAGCTTGCCTTACCATGATAAGCTTTTACGCCTGAAGGCCCTACACCGCCAAACGGCAAGTGCATATTCCCAACATGTGTAATTGTATCATTAATACAACCTCCACCAAATGGCAATTCTTCTAAAAAGTAATTAATTGCCTTTTCGTGTTCTGAGAAGAAGTACGCTGCTAATGGCTTCGGTAATTGGCGGATTTGATGAATAGCGATTCGTAAATCGTCATACATCATAATCGGTAAAATTGGACCAAACAATTCGTCCTGCATAGATGGACTTGTCCAATTGGCATGCTCAATAACGGTTGGCTCGATATACAAATCATCTCGATCAGTACGACCACCATACGTAATCGAGTCACGCTCTTCAACTAAGATTTGCTGTAGTCGATCAAATTGTCTCACATTTACTATACGACCGTAATCAGGACTCTTCAGCGCATTTCTTCCATAAAACGATCGAATCGTATTCTTTAATATCTTCGTAAATGACTCATACACATCTTTATGTACAAGTACATAATCAGGTGCAACACATGTTTGCCCTGTATTTGTGAATTTACCCCATGCCAATCGCTTAGCCGCTACTTCTAAGTTGGCTGTTTGGTCAACGATTGCTGGGCTTTTCCCACCAAGTTCAAGTGCAATCGGAGTTAAACGCTCTGCAGCAGCACGTGCAACCACTTTTCCTACAGCGACACTACCCGTAAAGAAAATATAATCAAACGACGCATGAATAAGCGCTGTGACTTCATCTTTTTCGCCCTCCACAACACGCACGTAAGAGGCATCAAATGTTTCTTCAATAATTTTTTTCACAATCGCAGCTGTATGAACAGATGTTTCCGACGGCTTTACAATGGCGGTATTGCCACCAACAATTGCACCGATAAGTGGCTCCATTACAAGTTGGAATGGATAATTAAACGGACCGATTATTAGTGTTACACCATATGGTTCACGCACAATAGAGCTTTTACCTAATTGTAAATGGATAGGTGTTTTTACCACTTCCGGCTTCATCCACTCATCTACATGCTTCACCATATACGAAATGCTGTCGAGCACAATACCTAGTTCTGTCGCATATGCTTCAAATTCACTTTTTCGTAAATCTAAATACAATGCATCTAAGACCTCTTTCTCATATTTTACAATGGTCGCTTTCAACTTAATTAATTGCTCTTTACGGAAATTAACATCTTTTGTTGCACGCGAAAAATAAAATTGACGTTGCTGTGCAATCATGTTTTCTACATCTTGTTCAGTAAAATTCATAAATAAACACCCCTTTTTTAAAAATATCATACATAAATCTTAGCATTCGAAACAAACTATCTTTGTCTATACGATACAACATTAGTTGCTAAAAATCCTCTTTTTGGAAAGGTTCGGTGAAAACAAAAAAAATTATAGGTCTTTTTATTCAACATGTTTAGACGATTTACTTCAAGGGAAATGTGCTATTACATAAATACAATCGAATGGGGGAATTATTTATGATGATGACAGAAACTTGGTGGGAATCCATTTTTTCAGGTGCACTTGCTCATGGGATTAATGAAGAAAAAGTACATCTATTGCAGGACGAGGCTTTTTTATATCTTTCGGTAGCAGATCTAGAAGAGCAAAAAAAGGTTGAACCGCTTAATTTAAATTAAAAATAGCGCATCGTAGGGATTGACTCCTAAGATGCGCTTTCAGCATTTATTTATACAAAATATTTTTGGGCTCACATGTTTCAAATTTTCCAAAGCCTGTTTCATTTTCGAGCTTAGCACTACCTAAAACGACAACTGCTTCATTGATAGCCGCTTTACATTTTGTAAATGTATTGCCACTACCTTCAAATTTACAGTTTAGCGTATCGACGGCCGCACCACCTGACTGAGATGTACATACTTCGAAATCCGTATTTTTTAAGATGATTTCAGCATCGTACATATGTAACGCACCACTCATTTGCGAGCGACTCTCTTTAAAACTACAGCCTTCCATTATAAGTTTTACTTTTTTCACTTTACCACCTGAAATAAAACCAAAGAAATTACGTGATTTCATATGTGCAGCTTCTGTTCCTGCAATATACATACTGCCACCTTTACCAAGTGATGAGTTATATGCAAATACACAATTACGTAAAATAAAACTTTCACTATTTGTAAAATACACAGCACCACCACGCTCCTCATCGAAGCATTTCTCAAATAAACAACTGTCCAATTCTACATGTGCATTGTTCATTTCCATCGCTCTTACAATATTGCCACCGAAGAATTGAGCATTCTCTATTTTCAATTGAGGAATATTTCGTAATGATAGCATTGTTTTATTTGCGTCCATTGACGCCATAAAGCGTGCACCATCCGCTTTTAATGTACCTCCATCTACGATAATCGAAGCATTATTTGCGAAAGTTACCTCCATACCATTTAAATCAAGCTCAGCGCCCTTGCTAACAATGACGTCGCCAGTAAGGACTGTGGCATAACTAAGTTTTCGTTTTTGACCCGTTAATAAAGTCATTTGTGCCATACGATCTTGGTAAACAAAATTTGGTAGGAAGTAGCTAAGTGATGTAATAGGTACAACCACATTTTGTTCTAATGCAGCTTGTACAACCTTTAAGCCAACCTCCACATCATTACGCAGCATCGCTAAACGGAAGCCACGAATAAAATGGATTTCTGCATAGTTTAGTTGCAAAAGCTCTTCAAAAAGCACAAGTATTTCTTGTTCTTTTTCTGTAATTTTATGATCTTTTTGTGCTTGACTATATAGATCTAGCATGAAGAAATATTTATAAATTGGTTTACTTAAAACCTGCAATACTTTATGTACAGTTTCATCTTCTGCTTGAAGTGCAACTTGAATTGCCTGCTTTTTAAATTCCATAGGTAAATCTAATAATGCCACCAGCTTTTTCAAATCATCCTTTACCATCTCGCTAGGGTAGCCTTTTACACATAACAGTAGGGCATAACCAATTGCATAGGTTTGACGAAATTGAACATCCTCCAGTGCAAATGGATGCTTTTGGTCCAATAACTCTTTTTTCACGCGCTTTAAACTATCTAAAATGGACATAATATTCCCTCCGAATGGTCTCGTATCACCATTAATATCGGCTTATTTTCAGAAAATTCTAGAGTATGTATCTAAAACCTGTATTCATTTCACTATCATTGAGTAACTAAAGCAATGATAGAAAATACAAATCACAGTTCTTTATATCGAACTGTGATTTCGTTTACTTACATATGGATTGCCTTTCCAAATACCGCTTTTGTTACATCGCCGATATGCTCTGATATAGTCGGATGTGGGAAAATCATTTGAGCCAATGTAGCTGCTGTACCGCCTGCGTTTTTCGTTGCTAGTATGGTATTTAGTATTTCTGTTGCGCCATCTCCTACAACGCAAGCACCTAAAATACATCCCTCACCTTTAGTAGCTAACAACTTCACAAAGCCGTTCACGTTACCTTCCATTAATGCTTTAGGATTCGTACGAATTGGGATTTTCATCATCATATAAGCTTCATCGATTTGGTCTTCCTGTAAGCCAAATGTTGCTATTTCAGGATGTGTGTACACACATCGAGGAATCAAAGTTTGATCAATAGTTGTCGGCTCCTGACCTAAAATATGTTCAACAACATGCAAACCTTCTGCACTTGCCGCATGCGCCAGTTGATATCCTCCTACCAAATCTCCAATCGCATAAATATGCGGTTGGCTCGTTTCAAGATGCTCGTTAACAGCAATTAAACGTCCATCAAAATCTAATCCAAGTTTTTCTGCAATTTCGGTATTTGGACGGCGACCCGTCGCAAATAATAAATTTTCGTATGTATAAACACCTTTAGACGTATGAATTTCACTACCATTGAAAAAATCAAACTGGAAGTCCGTAACAAGCTCAATCCCTAGTTTTGTCATTCTTTCACGAATAATAGGACGCGCGTCTGGCTCTTCTGTTTGTAAAACATCTAGGCTATGATTAAGCATCGTTACCTTTGTGCCAAGTGGAGCTAAGCTAAATGCCATTTCTACCGCGATTACGCCGCCACCAATAATCGTTAACTGCTTTGGTAACTCCTTCATGTCAAAAAACGTATCAGTTGTATAATATGTTGCCGTTTCTAAACCTTTAAATGGTGGCACAAATGGCTTACTGCCTGTTGCTAAAATGATATCTTTTGCTGTAAATGTTGCTGTTCCGACAGTAACTGTTAAATCCTGTGTCATTGATGCTTCCCCACGATAAAATGTGATTTGATTGTTGGCAATAAATCCTTCAATATTTGCTAGTAACTCGGCAATCACAGCATCTTTTCGCTGCATCAGACGCGGGAAATTAATATTCACTGTAGATGTTTCAATACCCCAACTTTTGCCGCGTTCGATTTCCTGCACAAGCTTACTATGCTCTAATAGTATTTTCGAAGGTATACAGCCTACATTATAGCAAGCGCCTCCAACTTTCCCTCGCTCTACTAATGCTACTTTCATACCATTTTTTGCCGCATGTATGGCTGCTACATATCCTCCCGGACCAGCGCCAATAACTGCTAAATCAAAGTTTTCCAAAAAATTCACCTCATCTACCACCTTATCATTTACAAAATTTGAATGCAATGGTAGGAATATTTTCATATATAACAGTAATTCTCTAAGCATTATCGTCCATCAATTGCCGTTTGCCGGAAACATTTCAGCATTTATCATCACTCATTCTCAATTTATCGACTTCCGGCTTATATCTATGAAGAAAGGAACACGCCATGGACGTGCCCCGTTTCCTTAACGTTTAAAATTAACCCAATATACCTCTTTACTCCCATCTTTCTTTACGATAATAGTTTTGATCGAGTAGCTACCTGCCTCGTAAGCTTCTATGTTTTCCTCTGTCGTCATCACGCGTAAACTCTCGCTAGATAACACACAATAACGCCCAAAATTCCGTTGTAGTTGGCGTTCACCTTTTACCGTTTTGTATAATTCAAAACGGGCTTCTTTCGCTTGTAGCACTTTAGTATTCATATCACTTTTAAGCCATGCCTTGATTGCAACATTTGTCGGTGAAACATGTGCCTCCACCTGAATATCTCTATTCTTATATTGTTGCTCCGCTAATATTTGCTGTTTTTCCAATATTTTTTTCAATGTCTCGGCACTTACACGATTGCTCGAATCGATACGTTTAATATGAACCGTGCCACTTCCAAACGTATTATAACCTTCCTCAGTAGAGTAATCGATTAAGTATCCTGCTTGTTTAATTGCTCGCTCAGCAAACGTATCATATGCCCCATATGGATACGCAAAGGAAGACGTTTTCTTACCTGTATATTGTTCAATTAACATACGAGCTTTTGTGATATCCTCTACTATCATTTGTTGACGAAGTTCATTCGTCAAAGGTTGTCCATCTTTTGTTTGATTGAGAATCATCGCTTCATATTTCGGAGAATCATTGTTGCCTCTCCAATGTAAATCATATGTATGACTTCCTAGGTGAATCACATTTGAATCAGCCATTTCTTTTAGCTGCGGCCAGTTCAACATAGGCACACCTTTTCTCGAACCCGTTTCCATATCTTTCACAATAACAAACAATGTCGCCTGCATCCCCATTTCTTTTAAAATGGGATACGCAATGGTATATACACTCTCGTATCCATCATCTATTGTCAAAAACACTGATTTTTCTGGGATACGACCATGTCCCTGTAAATAAGCAATTAATTGCAGCTCTGAAATCACCGTATAGCCATTTTCTTTTAGCATCATTAACTGCTCCCGAAACAGTTTCTGAGAGATATTAATATTGGCAATTTCCTGATAGTCACCAAATGAATGGTAGTTAATGACCGTGATTCCTTTTGCATTACTAGATTCGTAAAATTTCGTCGGCTGTGTAGCTAGTGCATCATCAGTAACAACTACAATTAAACTTAGAAGAAAAACAAAGATAAAAATTTTTTTACTAAAACACATTATTATTTTTCCTTTCCAAGGAATATTTACCTTTAATTATATACGAAAGTAATAGTAACTCATAGAACCAATTGGCAAAAGTCATCTTTTTACACATTCTCACAAATGGAAAACAGGGTAGCTCAAAATTCCCTTTAAGCCACCCCGATTGTCTTATATGTCTAATAGATGTTTCTATCCCAAAAACGTTGCTGTGCAATCGCATCTACAAATTTTTTCCCAAAATCAGCATTACCAGTAGCTACCACAACACCAGGGCCAAGTTTCGCGTTTGATGCACTAAAGAACGGCAAGCCCGTTGTTGCAACGCCAATAGGCTTATAGTGACGAAATGCTTGATTGATGAAAATCAGGATATCTTGATTGAATTTTGCTTGATTATCAGCCCTTACACCGACAACGTATAAAGAATCAAACAAAACCGAATCTGTTGTTAGATAGGTTTCCGTCGCCATTAATTGGACGCCTTCCTTACTTTTGATTGCACCTAATCGCTCAGCAATTAAACTATATCTAACACCATACTTTGTTAACGTTTTTAACACATTACTTACTTCAGTAGCATCGAATCCATCACCAATCAGCACACCGACTTTAAGTGTTTGTGGAAGTTTTATGGTATTTTCTTGGCTCAACGCAGGAGATGACGCGGTAACGTTTGATTGCTCACCGATTGGTTTGTTCACCCCCACATTGATAGCAATAATTGTTGCCATTTCTTTATCTACATGGCCAAACATATTAACAGTCTGTTGCCGAACAGATTGACTTTTCACTTTCCCTAGCTCGAAACTAAAAGCATTGATGATATGTTGTTTTTCCGGTGGTGACATACTGTTCCAAAAAAGCCTTGCTTGTGAAAAATGGTCATCGAAGGATTTACTTCGTGCTCGGGTAACACGCCCTTCCACTTTTTCTTCATAATGAACAAACCCACCTTCACTTGCACTAGATGAAGAAGGGGTATTATTTGCGAGTGAATTTTTATGATAACTTACTTTCCCTACGTTAATCGTTTGCCGACTAAAGCCATTACGTTGGTTGTTATGGATTGGGCATATCGGTCGGTTGATTGGAATTTCAGCAAAATTCGGTCCGCCTAATCGAATTAGCTGTGTATCTAAATAAGAAAATAAACGACCTTGTAACAGCGGATCATTTGTAAAATCAATGCCGGGCACAACATTACCAGGGTGGAAGGCGACTTGTTCTGTTTCAGCAAAAACATTGTCAACATTACGATTCAATGTCATCTTACCAATAATTTTCACAGGAACTATTTCCTCAGGCCAAATTTTTGTTGCATCCAGAATATCAAAATCAAATTTAAATTCTTCCTCCTGCTCAATCATTTGTATACCTAGCTCATACTGTGGAAAATCACCATTTTCAATAGACTCCCATAAATCTCTTCGTTGAAAATCAGCATCTTTCCCAGCAATAATTTGCGCTTCATCCCAAACAAGAGAATGAACGCCTAAAATCGGTTTCCAATGAAACTTTACAAATCTCGACTTTCCCTTCTCATTTATGAAACGGAATGTATGCACACCAAATCCTTCAATCATTCGATAATTTTTTGGAATAGCCCGATCCGACATAAGCCACATAATCATATGTGCAGTTTCCTGATTATTGGCTACAAAATCCCAAAATGTATCGTGTGCAGAAGCAGCTTGTGGCATCTCATTATGTGGTTCTGGCTTCACCGCATGGATTAAATCAGGAAACTTGATGGCATCTTGGATAAAAAACACCGGGATATTATTACCGACTAAATCATAATTGCCTTCTTCCGTATAAAATTTCACTGCAAATCCTCGTACATCTCGAGCTGTATCCACCGAACCTAGACTCCCAACAACATTAGAAAACCTTAAAAAAACAGGCGTTTTTGCACCTACCTTTTGTAAGAATCCAGCTTTTGTATATTCTTGCATGGATTCATATAACTCAAATTCTCCGTGCGCTGCATACCCTCTTGCATGGACAACACGTTCCGGTATACGCTCATGATCAAAGTGCGTGATTTTCTCCCGAAAGTGAAAATCTTCCATTAATGTTGGACCACGTACTCCCGCCTTTAAAGAATCCTCATCATTTGAAATTTTTATGCCTTGATTGGTCGTCATCTTTTTACCATCATTATTTACACGAAACTGTTCAAGCTGTTGATCCTTAGCATCACCATTTGCATCTTTTCCCTGATTCGACCAAGATTTGTCCACGAAATCCCCTTTCCTTACTTAACGATTTTCAATTCATCTATGCCCAATACACAATATATGTTTTTAATATAGAAACATACTTGGAGATTTTTAAAATAAAAACATTGACCACACAAGTCAATTCCTGATAAAATGACCACACTGGTCAATAATCACGAGAGGAGGATTATTTTGCATCCATCATTTATAAAAGCAAACGAAGAAAAGCAACGTAGTATTATTAATGCAGCATTAAATGAATTTTCAAAGCACTCGTATGATAATGCCTCAACAAATGCGATTGTGAAGGAAGCTGGCATATCAAAAGGGCTTCTATTTCATTATTTCGGAAACAAAAAAAACTTATATCTCTTTTTATTTGAGTATGTATTGGATAAGTATGCTGAAGCAACTTTTGCTGAATTAGATTTAACTGAACCAGATGTTTTTCAGCGTTATAAGCAAATAATCTCAATGCAAATGAATATAGTTCAACAAAATCCTGCATTCTTCAACTTTATGAAAATGGTAAGCATCGAAAAAAGCCCCGAAGTAACGTCTGAGCTTGAAAAAAAACAATCTCTTAAAGAAGAATATAATTATGACAAGCTTTTGACCGATATTGATTATTCACTTTTCAAAGAAGAAATAGACACAAAATATGCACTGAATACGATTAAATGGGTTTTGGACGGTATTTCCAGTCATTATAACCTACAATTAAAAGAATCCAATTATGATATTGATGTCTTTAATACTTTAATTAATCAATGCACAGCAGAATTGGATGAATATTTCCATTTCTTAAAACCACTTTTTTATAAATAGTTCACTATAGTACCAAATCGTTTCTTTTGAATATAAACAATGCTTGTTTTAATGATATGGACATAAAATACATTTTAATAAAGTGAGGTGCTTCTTTGAAAATTGATCATTTAGTTGTCAATGTAGATAGATCCGTTCACGAGGATAAAGACATCATTGAAAAAATTCATTCCATTGGTTTACCATACAACCCTAAAAAGGGAAAAGGCACAAAAGGATTTAAGGTTTCAAATATATGGATTGGGAATGAATATTTTGAGTTTGTGAGAATTAAAACGAAAGGCGGTGGAGGTTGGTTAAAAGATTGGACTACGAAGTATCTTGATGGGCATAGGGGCCTAATTGGCTTTTGTTTAGAAGTTACTGACATAGATGAATCCTACCAAAAACTACTTCATCAGAATATAGATGTTGCTCCTCCAAAACCATTAGAATTTCGTTGGTTTTTCAATCTTCTAAAAAAGACGATGCCTTGGCGTAATTTATATTTACCTGAATTCCAAGGCGTACCTTTCCAATTCTTTCTTCAACAATTAGATGATGAGAAAACAAAGAATTATATGAAAAAGTATATGGTACCCAACAGTCTAGATAATGAAATTAGCGGTATCTCTGAAGTAATGATCTATGGAGAACTAACAAAAGAGGATAAAAAAATATTGAATGCTTTATTTAAGAATTATGAAGATAAAGATGATATATTAACAATCTACCTAGAAAAACAAAGAATACGTTTTATCAAATCCGACCAATATAAAGTGGAGGTTATTTTAACATGCGACAATAGAAACTACGCTAATAAGCTAGTAAATATTGATAACCTTCAAATAAAAAATTGGAACGACTCACTCTAGTAAATAAATGAACAACGATTTAGACAAGGAGAAATTTTATGACTTCGAATGATCCATTTACACATGTTAAAAAAGGGCCTATGTTGGTCGTTATGCTGTTCGGTGCGTTCTTTTCATTATTAAATGAAACGCTACTGGCAACAGCATTACCTGAAATCATGGTCCACTTTTCCATTGATGAAACGCAGGTACAATGGCTGACAACTGCGTTCTTACTGACAAACGGCATAATGATCCCAATATCAGCCTTTATCATCGGGAAGTTTACAACTCGCCAAATCTTTATTTCAGCAATTGCTGTCTTTACATTCGGTACAGCTGTGGCTGCTTTTTCAGACTCTTACACACTTCTATTAATTGCTCGTATCGTGCAAGCAATGGGCTCTGGTGTCATGATGCCTCTCATGATGACTGTCCTGTTAACCATGTTCCCTATCGATAAACGCGGAGCGGCAATGGGGATGATGGGACTCGTTATTTCATTTGCACCTGCCATTGGGCCAACACTATCCGGTTACTTGGTAGAGTATTTTAATTGGCGCATGCTGTTTTACGCAGTGTTACCGATTGCGATTTTAACACTGATTTTATCAATTTTCTTTATTTCTAATGTAACTGAACGAACAAATCCAAAAGTCGATGTTTTATCTATTTTAATGTCTTCATTTGGTTTCGGTGGATTATTATACGGATTTAGCTCTGGTGCTTCGCGTGGATGGACAGATACACTTGTGCTAACTTGTATTATAGGTGGTTTTATTATTTTAGCGTTATTTACTTGGAGACAGCTTCGTCTCGAAACACCTTTATTAGAATTCCGCGTGTTTAAAAATAAGGACTTCACATTAGGTGTCATTATAAGTGCATTCGTGATCATTGCTATGATCAGTGCTGAAACATTGTTACCGATGTATGTGCAAACTGCTCGTGGTCTATCTGCCATTGATTCTGGTTTAATGCTACTGCCTGGAGCAATTGTTATGGGGATTATGTCGCCTGTTTCAGGTATTTTATTTGATAAATTAGGCGCTCGCAAAATGGCTGTACCTGGAATGCTTATCGTGATTATCACAACATTCTACTTTACGACGCTTTCTTCTGATTCTTCAATGACAATGCTGACAACGATGTACGCTATTCGTATGTTCGGTCTATCATTAGGGATGATGCCGATTATGACGCATGCCTTGAATCAGCTACCACAAACTTTGAATGCCCATGGTTCTGCCATGGCTAATACGATGCAGCAAGTGAGTGCTTCGATTGGTACAGCTATTTTAATTACGATTATGTCGCAAACTGCCAAAAACTTTACACCTGATATGGAAAAGTACAGTGGGTTAGATCCAGCAACAATGCAAAGCACGATTGCCTCTGATGCCCTTATATCAGGCTACGCAGCAACGTTCGTTGTCGCGACTGGTATGGCAGTGATTGGTTGGATTCTTGTATTTTTCTTAAATAAAAAAGAACCAAATGCTAAATCACAAATTATGCAACATTAAATAGAAAATAGGAAAACCTTGATTGGCGATATGCCTTTCAAGGTTTTTTCATTGGTCATTGAACGCTCACACAAATAAAAGCTAAAATATGTATTTAATCATTTCATGTACATTACAATACGGGTTTTCTCGGCTATCTGTAGTACGTAGTGCCATCATTCCCATACAGTTTTTAATGGCAACTTCATGACGTAAGGCAATTGGAGAAATGAGCGACACATTCCCCTTGTGACGGAAGTAGCGTGTTACACCAAGATGCTTCTCCAATTTATTGTTGAGCACCGCACGGGGATATGGTTCTGACACTTCTACTGCTTCAAAATGTAACAAAAGCCAAAGTTCAAACGCTTCATTCGTATACGCAATTTTAATGTCTTTTTCCTCACAAAAAGCATTTACTTCGTCTAACTGCTTTTCCGTTAGATCATCCTTATCAAACACAATCCACACTTCATCAAAAGGTTGGTAGCTTGAATCTCGATACGCGTGCTGTGCTAACTTGATCGCAGAGCGCTTTACGTTTTTGATTTTAACACTGACCATTTTGGAGCGCTTTAATAGTTTCATTTGTTCAAAATAAATGCGTTCTGTTTCTCCCTCACAATAAATTAAAATCGTTTTACGTAATGCTAAATTCCCTCTTTTACGAACTCTCACTACTCATGTACCTCCGCTTCACCTAAATATTCGCTCGACAAATATTCATTAATGACCGGTGTTGCACCGAATTCTCCCTTTAAATAACGCTTTGCATAGGAAATGTCCCCACGTTTATTTTGTAATTCAGCAAAATCAAATAGAGAATACAGCTCAGATTCGTTTTTAAAATTTTTATTCACAAACCAAATTTGGTCCGAGCGTAGTGGCTGATCAAGTAAATCAATTTCATGACTTGTGACAATGAATTGATTACACTCATTTCGTCTACTGTTCATGACAGCCATTAAAAATTCACAAATTGAAACGTGGAAAGCTGTATCAAATTCATCTATGAATATGGTCTTTCCCTTACTATATGCATCTACCATGACACACGCTAAATGTAGCATGCGTACTGTACCTTTTGAATCCATTGTCCAGTTAATCGTCTCCGTGCCAAGCGGTGTTCCCTCATTATCAAACGATAAATAATGCAAATCGATATCGACCTCTTGAATAACAGTATCTTCTCCATCAAAGTCATAGCTAACTATATTTTTCTCTTTGCGATCAACTCGTCTTGCAGTCACATCTTGAATGGAGAAATCTGCAATCTTTAACAGCTTGATCACTTCTTGTTTAAATGGTTCTTCCTCCAACTTACGAATTAGCGGATGATTGGACAATCGATGTGCCTCATCGAGGAATAAAACTTTATGTAAAAACCACTCGAAAATCTTCGCTGCATCGGCATCATTGAATACATTTAAGACCGATAAAAATGCCGTATTATTACGTGTATATTTTGTGAGTTCCTGATGCGAAAGCTGTGCTGTTTCGTAGGTATAGTCTTGCGTATTTGCATCCCACGCACGCAAAAATAGTTTTTCTTCCTGCATTTCATCTATTTTCGTTAAACGCTCATATAGCACTTTCTCAGCATTGTAATGTATTTCGTAGTCATACAATGATCCATCTAACATTAAAGAAATTACAAATTCAGAAGGAGATTCACTAACACCACCGAGTTTAAACGGCTGATAGGGTAGGCGTAACTGCTTCACACTATTTAAATTTTCAAAATTAAACAAGAGTGTGCGTAGCACTTTAATCGCCGCAAATAAATTCGATTTCCCACTGCCGTTTGGTCCAAAAATAAACGCACTTTTTACAAGGCGTAGTGATTTTATTTTTATTGTATGTGTATCTTTTAATTTTCGTATACGTTTGCCAGCTACCATCGAAAATAGTGTTTCTTCTTTATAGCTTAGGCAGTTTTTTACTCTAAAATCTACTAACATGTTATACCCTCCGTTCAACTAGGAATTCACCCTTTAATAGTATATTATACAATATTTACACACTAAAAAAGGCATATTACTTACTGTAATACACCCTATTGCAGTATTTTAAATCTCTACGATTCTCTCATTTTCCATAGCCTCAATCGTTCGTTGAATTCCATCTACTAACGATACACGGGGTTTCCAACCAATAGCATTTGCCAGCTTATCATTGCATAAAAAAGAATGTTCAATATCACCTTCACGAGCCGGTGCATATTGAACTTCTAACGGATAATTTAAATGTTGTAAAAGTAAAATGACTTGTTGAATCGACCATGCCTCATTTGTAGCAACATTAAATACGCCCTGGAGTCCCACCTCAACACCAGCAAAAATGGCATCGGCTATATCATCCACATAAATAAAATCTCTTGTTTGTTGACCATCCCCAAAAATGGTAAAAGGGTGTTCCTCCAGACTACTTTTTAACAGACTTGGAATTACAGCAGCCTCACCTATTGCTGGTTGCTTTGGTCCATACACATTGGCAAATCGATAAATAAGTGTTTGTAGACCGTAATCTTGTCGCCATTTTTCACAATATGTTTCGCCAATACTTTTATTTAATCCATACATTGATACAGGCTCACTAGTATCTGTTTCTTCCAGCGGTGGATAATGACTATCACCGTATACAGCAGCTGAAGAGGCAAATACAAAATGCTTCACCTTATATTTAGACGATAAATAAAGCATCTGACTAAGCCCTACAATATTCGTTAAAATATCCTTCATTGGTTCTTGAATTGATAGCTGTACACTGGTTTGAGCTGCACAATGAACTACCACATCAAACGTCACTTCCTTGAAGAAATGCTCGCAAACTTCATCTTCCACATTCAATAAATACGATTTATGCGGAAATTCAAAATTCCGTAAATGTCCAGTGCTTAAATTATCAATAATAAAAATATTAGCGCCTTCTTCATAAAAACGTCGAGCTACTGCACTACCTATAAAACCATATCCACCTGTCACTAGAACATTCATACTCTCGCCCCCAAAAACAATATGATGTTTTATATGCGAATTTAGAGATAAATATGCAAACAAGCATGAAAAAGGAGAAGCCTAGTCGCCTCTCCTTTAGTCAATCTTTAGTTAATCAAGCAGGGTTAACTTCTAATTCAACTGTTATTTTAATATCTTTTCCAACAAGTACGCCACCTGTTTCTAATGCTGCGTTCCATGTTAAACCGAATTCTTCACGATCAATTTTTGTTTCCGCTTCAAAGCCGTATACTTCTTGGCCCCAAGGGTTTGTACCTTTACCGTTAAATTCAGTATCAAATGTTACTGATTTAGTTACGTCTTTAATTGTTAAATCACCTGTAACTGCATATTCATCATCTGACTTTTTCGTAATACTTGTTGATGTAAATGTGATTGTTGGGTATGCATCTGCATTAAAGAAGTCACCAGATTTTAAGTGGTTATCACGATCTTCACTACGCGTATTGATGCTCGCAGTGTCAATATTGAAGCTAATATTTGCAGTTGATAAATCTGCAAGATCCGCCGCTTCGATGTCCGCTGTGTAAGATTCAAATACACCTTTTACCTTTGAAACCATCATATGTTTTACTTGAAAGTTAATTGCTGAGTGTCCTAAATCGATATTCCATTTTGTCATTGTAAATTCCTCCAATTGAAATGTTTTTTATCTCGATTTCGAGATATATGTTAAAATATGAAGTAACTACACTAATTATGTTCCCCTTCGGTAAAAAAGTGAAACATCTGCAGTTACTTCAGTTGAGTTTCAAAGATGACTGTTTAAGTTACAAAAAATACTTACTTTATGTAACTTACTATACATTGATAAATTAATTACGTCAAGTAATCATTTTGTTTTTTCTAAAAATAATTTCCTTACTCGTAAACAAAGAAATCCCTAGTGAATGTTTGCATCGACAACTTGCTCTATTAATCGTGCTAATTCTAAGATAATCCGATAAGACTGTTTCTCTTTTTTACCGCTTCACTAATTTCCCTTGCACAACAAAGCGTTGATCGTCGCTCATAACCGAGTCCTTACATGTAGAAAGTGTGACAATTTTATCGTCTAATCCGATTTCAACATCCGTCTGAATAACCGACTTTTCTTTTACTTCCTCTATAAATTCTAAAAACGCTTCATCCGTTGTAAATTCTGTTTCAATATAATAAAAATCGATTGTTGTTTCATAGGCAGCGAACACTTCAATATCATAGCCTTCATATAATGTATCTACATATATTTTGTTATGTGTATCTACGTATTCCTGCTGCAAATAATTTTTCAAGCTACCAAACATTGTGCCATTTTTCATCGCATGCCCATATAAAATTGTATTACGATTCATGTCCGTTACATCATTGCGATAATCCATAAAGACACTACCAGCACGGCTATAGTTATCTCTAAAATTATGATCTAAATAAAAATCATTATTTTCTGTTTGTAATATTGGATTATTGAGTTTCGTACCATCCACTGAAATCCAACCAACAATATGTTCATTCACTGCTTGCAAATCCTCGAATTGCGGACGAATCTTATATTCCGATAATAAACCTTCCGTCAGAAGTGGTTCTACTTCCAGTTCTTCGCCAATAGTTTCTAATGTCGTTTCATAAATTTCCTGTACTTCCTTTAAGGATTTTGACGCCTCATAATATGTATACAAATACTTTACAAGTGCAAGTCCAGAATATAAAAATACGGCTAAATACACCAAAGTTAATAGCTTAGATCTCCATTTTTTCATCTTTCCACCTTCTTAAATACCAAGAGGCACCATGTAAAGGCCGAGTTTTTTATCCTCATTGAAAATCGCATCTACACTGTACACTTCTTTAATAACTTCCTTCGTAATTACATCGCGAGGAGCCCCCTCAGCAACAATCTGCCCTGTCTTCATCATAATAATATGATCGCTATAACGAATCGCCTGATTTATATCATGTAGTACCATGACAATTGTTAAGCCATGTTCTTCATTTAACGTTTTGACAAGCTCTAACAACTCAATTTGATAATAAATATCTAAATAGGTTGTTGGTTCATCTAAACACAGGATCTCTGATTGCTGCGCAAGTGCCATCGCAATCCACACACGCTGACGTTCTCCTCCTGATAATGCCTCTAAATCATTGTGACGCTTATCTAGTAAATTTGTACAAGCAAGTGCCCAGTTAATCGCCTTTGAATCCTCTTCGTGATTTTTTTTTAACATTGTATTATGCGGAAGGCGACCAAAGCTGACTAATTTTTCAATCGTTAAATCCTTTGGTACATCATTTTGCTGATAGACGATCGCTAATTTTTTGGCAAATTCCTTTGGCTTATATTGTATTAAATCTTTATTTTCTAAGGAAACATGGCCTGATTTGGGTATATTATTACGTGACATGACACTCAGTAATGTCGATTTCCCACAGCCATTTGGTCCAATGATGGTCGTAATTTTTCCCTTTTGAATCGTAGTCGATACACCATCTAAATGATTTTGAGTATTATCATGCGATACGATAATATCTTGTATTTCCATATGTCATCACTCTTTTCGTAGTAGGAATATTAAGAATGGACCTCCGATAATCGCCATAATTGTTGAAGCTGGAATTTCTATTGGTGCGACAATTGTTCGTCCAATCGTATCTGCCACTAATATTAATAATGCGCCTGCTAACGCAGTAAATGGAATCAGCACCTTATGGTCATAGCCAACAAAGCGACGTGCTATATGTGGCACAAGTAAACCAACGAAGGAGATGACCCCCGCTACTACTACCGAAACTGCTGATAATAATACCGCAACAGCGGCAATGATTAATCTTGCACGCGCTACATTAAATCCTAAGCTTTTTGCCGTTTTATCCTGTAACACAAGCAGATTACACCAACCAAATAAGGCAAAGGCACCAATGAGCCCCACAGAACCATATGTCACAATCGTTAATACGTCACTCCATGTACGCATCGTTAAATTCGAACCGACAACACTAGAAGCCGATGTATTTAATGATCCACCTAAACTAATAAATGCCTCAGTTAAACCCGTAAACATCGCATTGATGGCAATCCCTACTAATATTAACTTTAACGGACTTAAGCCTGATTTCCATGACAACACAAAAACGAGTGTACAGGCAAAAGCTCCCCCCATAAATGCAAGCACTGGCGTCATAAAAAATAATGCTGGGAAAAATGAAATAATAAATAACTGTACAAAGGCAGCACCAGAGGAAATACCAATGACCCCTGCATCTGCTAGTGGGTTACGCATCACAGATTGCAATAACACCCCAGAAACCGAAAGCGCAGCACCAGCAAATAATGCCACAATTATTCGTGGGAAGCGTAAATCTCGTATTGCTTCCATCTGACTATTTCCTTCGTCAAATAATGCGCCTATAAATTCAAAAAAGCCCATCTTAATACTACCAGTCGATGCTGAATAGATCATTGACACAAGTAATAACACAATTACTGTCGTAAAACTCACAATTTTTTTTGTCATATTTGACTTCCTTTTATTAATTAAATTCGCAACAGGCTAAATATAGAAGAAAAGCGCTGTATAGCAAGGTCCCCCCACTACACAAGCGTCATTTCACCCTTTTATTAACGATAGAAAATTTCCATAAGTTGACCTAAAGCTTCTGGTACTTGTAGTGAAGCTGTTGTACCAAATAACTCTTCTTCTAAATCATACACTTTACCATTTTTCACGGCACTGAAATGTTTCCAAATATCATTTGTTTTAAATTCTTCGTCGAACATTTTTACCACTTCATCTGGCATGCCGTGTGATAATCGTAAAATAATATCTGGATTACTATTATGTAGATACTCTGTATTCGAAGCTAAATATTCGGCATCTTGCCCTTCCATAACATTGATACCGCCAGCACGTTTCACAAGATCCCCTGCATAAGAGTTTTCCGTCGCTACTAAATAACTACCAGGAATTCCAAGTAAAATTAACACGCGAGGACCTTCTTTATTGGCTGCGACTGTTTGTACAGCGTCGATATTTTTTTGTAAGCTTGCGACTAATTCTTCTGCCTGGACATTACGGTCATAGCGTTCACCTAATGTTTGTATTTCTTCAAGCATTGCATCTACACTTTGGAAATTTAAAAAGTTCACAGGAATTTTTAATTGCTCGAATTTATCTTGTAAATCATATTCTAATGTTGAAACTGATAATACATCTGTTGCATTTAAAGATTTCACGATTTCCATATCTGGTTCCATTGCGTTTCCAATGGTTGGTAGACCATCAAAACGTGCAGATAATTCTTTTTCTGTTTGTGGTACGGCAATTGCATCTAATTCTAGCTGATCTAAAACTTCAGCAATCACGACCGTACCAGCAACAATCCGATTTTCGCTTTCGCCAGTTGTTTCTTTCTTCTCGGCTGTTGTATCTACTTTTTCTTTGTCATCACTACCACTACAACCAGCAATTATAAATAATGCCGCAAGCGTCGTGAATAACAAAAATAGTTTCCACTTCTTTTTCATGTTATAATCCTCCACTTATTCCTCATCATTCGTCACTTGTTTTGCATTTTTTATTCGTCGCACAAGCATCAAGCCTGATAATACACAAATCGCAACAAGTAAACCGATTTTCACTTTATCTAATTGAGCAAGTTGCTGCTCGGTATCATCAGTAATCGCCTGTTCAACATTTGTTTCTGCTGTAATATCTTCCCCACCTATTTCTTCAACAGCCTCTTCTTTACCTTCATCTAATGTACGATCAAATGCTAATGTGTCACCTTTAGGCGTACCATTAAAGACCAAATCCGGTGATATATTCGATGATACAGTAGCTGGTCTTTTCACAGCAATCGCCATATCATTTGTGATTTCTTTTTCTATAACTTGCTCTGGAGGCCTTGGTGTATTCTCTTCTTTTGGTTGCTCGGGATTCTCCACTTCAAATGACTTTTCTAAAAACTTTGCGACTTGTTCCTTATCAAATTGTAAATCTACAAAATATTGGTGATGATAATCAAGTTCAGGAATATCAACTTTTACCCATATACGTTGTAGCTCTTCAAAGTCCGCTACTTCAAATTGTACGACCCTGACATTATCAATAAGTGAAATCAACTTAGGTTCCAACTGCTCGCCCTGTTGTTCTACAGTAAAACTTGTTATCCAAGCAGATTTTAAGATCGTCATTTGTGCATAATATTTATCGTCTTGTTTAATGATTTTCGCAGTAGGATTTACATATGTATTCATCGTTGACGGTTCCGATTTTCCATCTACTAACAACAAATAGTCCAACGACCACTCTTTTTTAGGGCGTTCAACCTGATCTATAGGCGTTTCTTCTTCCGAGATGGATGGTGGTATTTCTTCTATTAATTTGAGCGAATCCATATTTAGCATTAGTTGTTCCGTAAAAGAAATCGCTTCCTCGTCAAATGGAAGCATTACTGAACCACTTATCGTAATTGGCTGCGTTAAATTATTCATATCAAATTGAACTAAATTTTCATTCTTATCGAACATGTAAGATAATGTTTTTTCTAATTGCATGATTTGTATATCGGTGATGATATCTGGATAAATCATTTGCAAGGACAACTGGTAGAGCCCGTTCTTCACACTGAGTGTAGCCTCTTTATTGAAAAAACTTTCTTGTTGCTCTCCTTCTAGTGATGGAAAACTTAGTTCAACTTGATAATCGCCATTTTTGATGACGAATCCTTCTTCTGCCTGTGCATTTATCCATAAAAATTGTGAGGTAAATACCATAAAAATGGTGCAAACAACCACCCGAAGAAAGGCTTTTCTATTCAATAACATCATGCGATTTCCTCCAATTTCTATAGAAACAATAGTAACTCCCTCCCTCAACTAGATGAGAGAGGAAGTTGCTATTTTAGTACTTATTTTGCTTGTTCTTCTACTGCTTTTTCTTCTACTGCTTCTGTTGTTTCTTCTACTTCTTCATAAAAGAATTCTAAAGAGTTATTTAATAGTTTTGCCATTTGAGCACGAGTTAATGGTTGGTTTGCGTTGATGTAAGTTTTACCATCTTTCGCAACAGAACCAGTCATAATACCTGCTTTGTTTAATAATGAGAATGCTTTTTTCGCTTCTTCGTTAGCGATTGTTGCTACGTCAGCGAATGGTAATGAAATTTCAATCTCTAATTCTTCTTCAGTAACAGCATCGATTGCACGATAAATCATTAAAGCACCTTGTTGACGCGTTAATGTTGCGTTAGGATTGAATTTTTCACGTTTTTCAACAATTCCTACTTCAGCAAGTGCATTAATTGCGTTTACACGTTCAGCTTCTAAGCCTTTTACATCTTCGAAGCCAGCATCAGTTGTCGATTTCAGCTCTAACGTACGTGCAATCATTAAAGCAAATTGTGCACGAGTAAGTTTGTTATTTGGATTGAATTTATCTGCCGCTTTCACGATATCTAAAGCCAGAAGATTTAAGATTGCTTCTTTGTTTTCGTTGTTGTCGATATCGCTAAATGGATTTGTAACAGTTGGTTTCTCTTCTGGTAGTTCTGGTACTGGCGTTTCTTCAACTTCACCTTCTACATCAAAGCTGAATTGAACAGTGTGATTAGAATCATATTTTACGCCTGCTTCATCAACGATAATATGAATTTGTGCAGTTGTTAATGCTGTTAAATCTTCTACTTCAAATGTGTAGATACGTTCGTTTGTTGCTTTGTCTTCGCTTTTTAGTACAGCGTCCTTACCAGCTACTTTAAATGATTGGATATACTGACCTTTAGGGAATAACATCTCTACAACATATTTACCATCTTTTTCAGATACATCTACAGTTGAATCAATGTAATTTTTCATGATTGACTCTTCTTTAGTGCCATCTTTGTAAACTGTTACACCCGCTTCTTCTACTTCTTCTGCTTCTTCTACTTCTTCTGCAGGTGTTTCAACTTCTTCAGTAGGGCCTTCAGCTACAACAGGTTGGAAGTCAAAGTCATACCATTTATCCATACTCGCTGCTGCAACTACTACATGTACTTTTGCAGCTGTTTTAACTTTTGGATCCACTGGGAATGATACAACACTTGAGCCGTCTGCTTGTGCTTCAATTATCACATCAACATATTTGTCTCCTTGTTTCACTTGGAAACCAGGAATCATTTTACTAAAGTTCGCTGGTATCGTTAATTTCACAGTATATGTACCATCTTTTTCAACAAGCACGCCAGTTCCTGCAAAGTATTTGTCCATATAGCCTGCTTCTTCTGTACCTGGTTTAAACGTTTTAAATGTTACTGTTTTACCGTCTTGTGCTTCTACAGCACGAGTTGTTGCCTCTGTCCCATTAACATTAATTGTTCCACCTACATCAGCAGATGCAAATGATGGGATTGATAGTGATGCCGCTAGTAATGAAGCTAGTACGATTTTTGTTGCGCGTGATTGACGTTTTTTAGTCATTATTGATCCTCCGTTTTTGGTTGAATTTTATTTCTATAAAGTAAAAATGCTGATCCAGCTAAAGCCGTGATTAATAAGTATGGTGTTGCATCGCTTGTTTGTGGATTAGACACTTGACTTTCTGAAGTAGCTATCGAATTTGAAGTTGTATTAATGCTAGCTGTAGACTCGCCACCTACAGACGCTGCATCAAATACTAATGAAACACTATATTCATGATGATAATCAATATCATTGATATCAATTTTCATAGCTGTAACAACTGGTTTTGATAAATCTTTTACTGTGAATTGTACAATACGTGTATCAGCACTTTTATCCTCGTTTACAACTGTTGCTCCACCAGGAGGTTGAAATTTAGTAATCCATGCGCTATTTTTTAATGTAACTTGTATAGTAGATACACCATTTTCCACGGTTACTTTTGCTGGTTTTACGAAGTAATCATTCGCAATCGACGCTGAATTACTCTCTGGTTTATTCACCTGGTACTTAACAGAATATGCACCATCAGCAAGTTGAGCGGATGCTTGTGGTAAAGCCAAATTCAATGCGATCATACTAGTTAGCATGAACAACATCATTATTTTCTTCATATGCCGCACTCTCCATTTTTCATTATGAAATTACAAATATTTATTACATAAAAATATTATAGGTGAAACACATTAAACTCTCGATGTTTTCCAGAAAAGATATTTAATTCAAACGAAAAACATTCTCAATTAACACGTCCATTTCCAAGAATACCTGTTGATACCAATGAATGTCAACCACTTGACCGAAATTGTGCTCAATATGTACAAATATTAATTGAATCTTAAAATAAAAGTAGATACTAACTGTTTATCCTTATATCAACAATTCTCGGTATGATTTACGAAAGAATAATCTGTTTCCATATAAAAACGCTGTGAGATTATCCCACAGCGTTTTTCACTTTAGTTTACTACTTCCGGTTGGAATCCATCTTTTTGCAAGTCAACGCCCCTTTCCCTGTGAAAAAGAGAAAAGGTGTATCGGGAAATTGACTTCTTGTAAAGCGTTCCATGGTTACGATCTCCCTTTAGTGACAAACGTACTTTTGGTTTTTGTACTAATTCTTCTTCTGAAAGTCCTGACCAGTGTGAAAATTGTTCATTTGTAGGGTACTTCCCTTTACAAAGTAGCCCAAAATCAACAAAAGTTGCAGGGAGGGCATCCATACCTTCTGACATTAATAATGCATTGACAGCTTAATTTTCCACAAAGGCATTCGGTTCATTTGTAAGATTAAATCGTTCGGCTTCTATTTTTTATTTTCTTTAAATTGTTCATCACAAATGACATACGCAATAATTCAGGGTCAATTGTCGGTCCACATAAACCTGTTGAACAGCACATGGCTGGCTCGTAAATATGAATTTCCTTCAATTTATTTCAGCTCCTCAGCTACGAATTGTTCAATACGTTTTCCAATAGCATCACGTACGTTTTGGAAGACAGCCCATTTTTCTTCATCCGTACCTGAAGCTTTTGCTGGATCTTCAAATCCCCAATGCTCGCGACGAACGTGCGGTGGCGTCATCGGGCATTTATCAGCTGCATCCCCACAAAGTGTAACAACAAGTGTTGCATTGTTTAATGTCTCAAGATCGATTAAGTCAGATGTTTGGTCAGAAATATCGATTCCTACCTCTGCCATTGCTTTGATGGCATTTGGATTTACACCATGCGCTTCAATACCAGCACTTTTAACTGTCCATTCGGCAGGCAACAATTTTCTTGCCCACCCTTCCGCCATTTGACTACGGCATGAATTCCCTGTACATAAGAAATAAAGTGTATTTGTCATAAAAAATGCTCCTTATAGTTTAATTGTTTTAAAATATTTCTTTTGCCAACGTAGCGCAACCCATACAAGACCAATAAGTACAGGTACTTCGACAAGTGGTCCAATAACCGCAGCAAAAGCAACACCACTGTGAAGACCAAAAACACCAACAGTAACAGCAATCGCTAACTCGAAGTTGTTACTAGCAGCTGTAAATGATAGAGCTGCTGTGACAGGATAAGATGCACCTACCTTGCGAGAAGAAAAGAAAGAAATTGCAAACATCACAACAAAGTAAATAAATAATGGAATCGCTATACGTAAGACATCGAGAGGTAATTCCACTAATTGTTCACCTTTCAATGCAAACATCATCACAATTGTGAAAAGTAATGCAATTAAAGTGAGTGGGGAAATCTTCGGTAAGAATTTTTCCTCGTACCACTCTCTACCTTTTATTTTGATGCCTAGCCAGCGTGTTAAGAATCCCGCAGCAAATGGAATCCCTAAGTAAATAAGTACGCTTTTCGTAATTTCCCACATAGAAATAGAAACATTAAAGTTTTCTAAACCAAACCAACCAGGTAATACATTTAAGAAAAAGTAAGCAAAAATTGAATACGTTGCTATTTGAAAAATTGAATTAAAGGCAACAAGTCCTGCTACATATTCACGATCTCCTCTTGCTAAATCATTCCAAACGATGACCATTGCAATACAGCGTGCCAAACCAATCATAATCAGCCCAGCCATATATTCGGGATAATCATGCAAAAAGATGATAGCTAAAAAGAACATTAAGAATGGTCCAAGTAACCAGTTTTGAAGTAACGATAACAAAAGTACCTTCCAGTCCTTAAATACTCGCCACATTTCCTCATACTTTACTTTTGCAAGGGGTGGATACATCATGATAATTAAACCTATAGCTATGGGGATGGATGTTGTTCCAATAGACATTGATTCCAGCGCTTCACCTATATTCGGCATAGTGATACTAAGTACAACGCCAATACCCATCGCGACAAAAATCCAAACAGTTAAATAACGATCCAAAATTGAAAGCTGTTTCGTAAGTGACTTCTCCATGTTCAATCAACTCCTACTTCTGAAGAACAATCGGGTCCACAATGCTGATAAGAAATAGGCTCTAATTCATCAAGTACAGCTTGTATATATGTAGTTTGTTCTTCATTCAATCGGTAATGTTTCCAAGTCCCTTTCTTTCTTTCCAAAATAATTCCTGCCTCTTTCAACTTGCGTAATTGTTGACTTACTGCCGGTTGCGAAACTTGTAAAACATCGACAAAATCACATACACAAACTTCTCCTTGCTTTAAGCAAGCTAAAATCTTTAAACGATTGATGTCACTAACAGCCTTTAATTGTTTTTCCATTTTAATTATTGAATTCACATTATCGCTCCTTCTATATAACTATTCTCTTATATAAGAATACTCTTATTTATAATTATATGCAAGATGGTTGAATTCTGTTACTCCAGATTTTCAAATTGGGTTTAGATGATTTTACGGGGCAGATTAATTTAAGAGTGCTTGTTAATCTTTCTGCAAAATCGACTTAATAAATGTTTAGGCTAACAGCGCTCTCTTTTGAAATTGTATCCATTTGAATATTAGTACATTCCCTTAGCAAGTTGCATAGGATAATCTAAAAAACTGTAAAGGGGTTTAGAAAAATGTACTTTGTTCCTTATATGTATCAATACCCTCACTCTAATTATCCTACGGTACCTATGTATAATTATGGAATGCAATCTTTTTACTGGCCTTATCCTAATGAGGTGGCTCTTGCAAGCAAGTTTGAACCTTATCGATTTTCCGATAGTGATAGTAAATTAATGTTAAAAGATTATGGACCAAAACCATATGTCGTTGATATAAATGAAGCAACGAAGCAAAATAATACGTATCGTACTGCTTTATGGACAGGAACACATTTACAAGTTACTTTAATGAGTCTCAATGTTGGCGAAGATATCGGTTTAGAAATACATCCTGACGTCGACCAATTCTTACGTATTGAACAAGGTCAAGGGATTGTTCAAATGGGCGCGAGTAAAGATAGTTTAAATTTTGAAAGAAACGTCTTCGATGATTCTGCAATAATGATACCTGCTGGGACTTGGCATAATCTAACCAATACAGGTAGTATTCCGCTTAAACTATACTCGATATATGCTCCTCCTAACCATCCATTTGGTACAGTTCATCCTACCAAAGCAGATGCAGTGTCTGCAGAAGAAGAGGATCATCATCCTAGTATTTAAATAACAAACCTTTTTATAAATAATTTATACTTCATTATAAGAGAAACTCAATTTTGATCTATCTTATTTCAAAATAGAGCTTTTCTATTTGTTGTTAAATAAAGGTTGAAGAGTTTTTTTAATCACTCTTTATTCTAAAGCTACATTTAACTTTTAAAAAAACCTGAGAACACATTACTTTGTAGGTTCTCAGGTTTTACATGTTTATTCTGTTTTAGTGGAACAGCAGCTAGATGAAGCTTTCAAATTCGAAGTTTTGTTATCTTCTGATTCCACTACTTCTTCAATTTTCACGTTACAACAAGACTTCTTATCTTCTTTTACTTCTTCAATTTTCACATTGCAACAATCATTATCTTTCTTTGATTTCTTGAAAATGTTAAACATGAATTTGTTCACCTCCTTTAAATGATGTAGAATAAGAATCCAGAAAGAGTAGCCATTGTTATTACAGAAGCTACAAAAGCAACTACTAAGCGTTTATGGAAGATCGAATTTAATAATGCTACCTCTGGAATGCTTGCTCCCACCGAACCGATCATAAGAGCCATAACAGGTGGGAATGCCATTCCCTTGGCTATTAAGATTTTTGATAATGGAATCATTGTTTCAATACGAACATATAACGGAATACCAATAACAGCTGCGATAGGTACGAACCTCCATTTGTCTCCCCCTAGATAAGTCGTAATCCATTCTGTTGGAACAGCTTCATGAATAACAGAACCAACTGCTGCCCCAAATAGTAAGTATGGATACACCGTCTTCATCAGATTGAGTGTTTCTTTTGCAGCATCCTTAAAACTAAATTTCATTTCGCCTTCATGATAACCACTCATTTTGACATTTTTAACAGCTGTTTCAAAGCCTAACTTTTCTAAAAGAAGCCCCACAACAGCAGAGAAAATAGCTGTAATAACGGTATATGTCACAGCAACTTTCACGCCTAGCATCGCACCCATAAGCGTAATAATCGTTGGGTCTAATAAAGGTGACGAGAATAAGAACACCATAACAATTCCAAAACGTACTTTTTTATTCAACAAGTTCACAACTACAGGTATTGTTGAACATGAACAGAAAGGTGTAACAAAAGCAAAAACTAAAGCTGCTACTACTCCTAAAAAAGTATTCTTCCCAGAGAGATATTTATTAATCTTCTCGTATGGCACTATCGATTGTAAAAGATTAACCGCAAACGAGATAGCAACAAATAGAGCTGTTAGTTCTAATGCGATAATAAAAAATTGGCTTAAAATTTCTTTAATCATGTTTCCACTCCTCTATTATTTGCAATTTGCAAGTATTACTGATATTTACTTGCAAATTGCAAGTATTGCCGATATTTATTTGCAAATTGCAAGTATCGCTGATATTTATTTGCAACTTGCAAGTATTTATCAAAGTTGTATTACCCTAATGGGGTAGTACAACACTTATTGGTTTTCTCCATGTTCTTATTCAGCAAGTGAATAGCATGAATAACCGTTGCTTTTTCATCTTGGCTCATGTTAGAAAATACGCATTCTAAAAATTGATTCATTTGGTTATCAATATTATCTGCTACTTCTTTTCCTTCTGCAGTAAGAGATAAGATGAAGATTCTTCTATCAATAGGATCAGGTGTTTTCGAAACAAGACCTATCTTAACGAGAGATTGAACTTGCCTACTAAAAGTAGTTATATCTGTTCCCAATGTTTCAGCCACTTGTTGAATTGATGGATGATGTTGGCGATCTATTTCATACAGAATATGACTTTGGACAAGAGAAATCTCATGGCCCCCCGCCTGGCAGCAGTTTTTATTTAAAAAGCCAAAACGTCTACTGAATATTTGAAAAATCTCTCTTAAGTTTTGTTCCATGATAGTCACCTCACTAATTAGTATATAAATGTATTTATTTGCAATTTGCAAGTATTATTTAAAAATCGAACAACAATCATTGATTAGTTGCTAATGATATAATAATACTATTACTTGCAAATTGCAACCTTTTTTCGATTAACCTATTCTTTCCTTTTACACAAGAACAACAGCGTATTTTCTAGATATACCGTTGAACAACTAAAGAACACATTCACACAAGAAAATGTTTCATAAAACCCACTCTAGGCAAAGATTGAATATCACTATTTAAAATGTTTCACTATTTTTTTCACAACAAACTGTGCATCCCGCCCTACTCCCCTTAATGTAGCAGAAGCAAAGGAACGCCGCCCTTCTAACCCCACAAAATAAATACCCGGAACATTGCTAATGCCTGCCTTATGCAAAGGCCTGCCTTCTTCGTCAAGCGCACCTATCGTTTGTAGATATGGAGCATTAGGTCTGAAGCCTGTTGCGTAGATTACAGTATCTACAAGTTCCTTTTTCCCGTTCGGCCAAATAACTCCTCTCTCATAAAAGGATGTAAACATTGATTGTTGATTTGGATTTCCTGCAGTTATTCGTTCTTTGTATCGATTCGTATCATTCACCGCATTTGACCTCGGAGCAGTTTTCCCGAATCGCCAGAACGGAAAAGTATCAAAACCAATTAATTTTAGCCAAAAATGTAAATCAAGCCCCCATATACGTTGTTTCACAAATTGGATCGGTTGGCGCACAGCTAAAGTTGTTCGACTCACCTCAGCCAATTCAACTGCAATCTGTACAGCAGAATTACCACCGCCTACAATGACTACTCTTTGGTTGTGAAATGGTTTCGAATTTCGATACTCTGAAGAAGGGTGTGTATCTTCCTGAAAAGCCTCCATTCCTGCTACTTTTGGAATGAATGGATTGTTAAATGAGCCAGTAGCATTAATAATAGTTAGAGCCCTAAATATTTCTCCTGACTTTGTTCGAATAACAAATCCTTTCCCATCTTTTTCAATGAAATCTACTCTCTGATTAATTAAAACCGGCAATTCAAACTTTGTTTTATAATCCTGTAGATATCGAATGACTTCATCTCGCTACGGATAACGATTCTGATTGCCAGAAAACTTCAGGCCTGGCATTGAGGAATAGCCTGCTGGAGAAAACAACTTAAGACTGTCATAATAACTTGGCCAAGATCCTCCTATCCGATCACTTGCCTCCAAAATTAAAAAACTCAGTCCCTTCTTCTGTAAGTGATAACCCGAAGCAAGCCCAGCCTGGCCCCCACCAATTACAATAGTATCAAGTGTCTCTTTCATATTATCCCCCTAATTATTTGTATTTTGCAAATATTAAAAAGAAAAAATAATAAAAAATTAACCATTTATCTAATCAGCAAATATGTACGATACACGGATAATAAACTATGCACTCATGCTTTAAAGTGTACTCATAAAGATAAATTCACACATCTCATTTCCAATTTTATACACATTATAAATCAGTTGTACCTCACTTACTTGCAAATTGCAAGTATATAAATACAAAAAATTAACCCAACTCATTTTGATTTAGAATAAAGTTTGATTATAAATCACTCTAAAACTTTTGATTTCACTGCATATAAAAAGCTATCGTTTTTAATAAAGTTTGATTATTTTTATGCTCCTTATTATAGTGATAGGTAAGCTTTTGACGTTATCGCCGGCTTTTCCCCCACTTCACACCGTACGTGCGAGTTTCCCAGCATACGGCGCTCCAACTAATCCAATTCATTCAGTATTTTTATGTATATGCAAGATGAAATGTAGAATCAGATAGCTTCGTTCAGACATTGCTCACGCAAATCATTTACCTTTTTAAGTTGTTTTTCATTTAACTTAAGCANTTCCCCCACTTCACACCGTACGTGCGAGTTTCCCAGCATACGGCGCTCCAACTAATCCAATTCATTCAGTATTTTTATGTATATGCAAGATGAAATGTAGAATCAGATAGCTTCGTTCAGACATTGCTCACGCAAATCATTTACCTTTTTAAGTTGTTTTTCATTTAACTTAAGCACGTTTAAAAGCACTTGTATTTTCTCTTGATTTTTCATATGAATGAGACGATGAACAGATTGGCGCAATATCATTAGATTTCCGTATGAATCGTCTTGTGTGAGATGGAACGGTGTTTTATGATGACAGTGCCAATCGCCCTGGTCTAATTCAATTCCTGTAATGGCACATTTCCCGTATTGCGCAATAAATCGGCTAATCCGATTATCATTGTATTCGATGGAACGACTTGGTATATATTGTTTCATCACATAAGCAAGTGTTTGTTTATTAATCGACCGCAAACTTTGGTGGACTTTATTTCTACCTACGGTAGTGTAGTTACAGATTGATTGAGAAAAATTAAGATTCACCTTACAACGTTGGGCATGGATTGGGACAAGTACCATTCCTTTTATTTTATAAAGTTTACATTCATAACCCTTGTACCGTTTCCGTAAGGTTTTTGTGAGTTCCTGAAACGTTGCTTCTTTCCTCATTTCGTTTAAACGATTGAATAACGCTTTATTAAGACGACCGCTCAGCTTATTTAAGTCTAATGTGATGTGCGATGCTGCGGAATAATAATTCTGTATTCCCATTATTACCGTATTGAATCGCCAAACATTTTCAGGTGATTGGTGTTTCTGAATTACCTTTATTGCTTGTTTAAGATTTATCTGTGCATTATCGAGTGACTTTTTGGTCATATGTGATCGTGCAACGTAAAGAGTTCTTTTATTCGTCTGCTTCCGATGTGCCTTAAGACGAAATCCTAAAAACTCTGATGAGTTTTTCTTTAAGTTGACCACTTTTGATTTTTCCTCACTAATTTCAAGGTGAAGCCTTGTTTGAAGAAAATCTTTCACTGCATAATGCATTTTTATCGCTTGCGATCGAGTGCGACAAAGAATTTTAAAATCATCTGCGTATCTTACAATATAGCAGTGTTTCAAGTTCGATTTTTTCAATGCATTGTATCTGCCAGCATACGATTTATATGGTTTTCGTGTTTCTAGACTTTCCCATTGTTTACTAACCCACCAATCTAATTCATTTAATACAATGTTAGATAACAGGGGCGATAATATACCCCCTTGGGGGGTGCCTTTGGTTGGGAATCCTTCCCCTATAATTTCAGCTTTTAGAAGACGCGAGATAATAGAGAGCAGTGCCTTATCACGAATACCAAGCGACCACATTTGTTTTAATAGTTTGGCATGATTTACATTGTCAAAGAACCCTTTAATATCGACGTCTACACAGTGATATAAACACGCCCGATTAATGAGCGTCTCGAACCTAGCTTTTGCATGATGTGTACTGCGATTCGGCCTAAAACCATAGCTGTGTTTGTAAAACTTTGCTTCACAAATTGGCTCAAGCACTTGAAGAATACACTGTTGGAATAATCTATCCCAAATGGTCGGAATCCCTAATGGACGTGTTTTCCCATTTGCCTTCGGGATAAAAACCCGACGAACGGCTTTGGGTGTATAACGTTCAAACATCCTTTGTATCGTTGATACAGCTTCCACTACGGACAATTGACTTATATCCTCAATCGTTAATTCATCATATCCAGCCGTTCTACTGCCGGTATTTCGTTTAATATTACGATAAGCTAATCGAATGTTTTCATCGGATTGCATTAAATCGAGTAATCCATAAAAATTTTGACCATCAGCACTTTGAGCGTATAAAGAATCAAAATGATATTGCATATCATAATACTCGTTGTGCCTCAGTTTCTTTCGTTTTAACAAGTCGGTGGCTCCTTCGGAGCTGAACCTCTATTAGTCTTACAAGAACCTTATTAATCGTTGAAGAACTGTCTTGCATGGTTGAATGAATCTTTTATTAGTCTAGTGGCTATCCCTCCACGTTCATTACACGCTTCAACGGTACTGTGCCACCACTTTCCCTGATATGAAGGAAAGTTATATAGTCGCTATTCTCACGCCTATTTTCCTTTCCAACGCTTCATCGGGAATAAGCCCTCCACGTTATCAGCTTACAACGTTGAATTATATCTATTATGGAACAAACTTAGGTGCCTCCTATGAGCCTGTTAGCATTGCATGTGCCTGTAACACAAGATGGATTTTTATATAGTTGATTCTTACTCATCCACAGCTAACCCTACATCTGGTAGTAAATACATTTCTATATAACGCGCGTCTAGACCCGTACATTCAGAGGTTCGCCAGCAATACAGTATCTTATTGTATTTACATTGCATTCTCACCATATCTGTTCAACCCAAGCATCATGATTTACACCACCCCATCGGGTAGGCTTTCGTCAGCCGGACTGTTACGGTAAATTCTCACGCCTATTAGCCGAGCTTATAACACGCTTTTTCTTACTAATCTGCGTGCTACTCGACGCAGGGGAAGCCTTTCAGAGAGTTACCTCCTCATTCGACTTCTCGATATAACCCTTCAGTTTTAGGAGACCTAAAACTGCCTGACCTTTACCGAAATTGTGTGACCACATTTCATTTGAACCAGGAACGTTTCGCACC